>NZ_JANKHG010000001.1 GCF_024623725.1 Limnobacter parvus
TGCTTGCTTCGTTTCGTCCTGCTTGTCGTGCAGCAGAGAAACGAGATTATGCACATCAATTCAAAACCTGTCAAACACTTTTGCGAAGAAATTTGTATTTTTCCGCAACGCCGCAAAAGTCTGTTCCAACGACCCCACAGGCCGACGAAAACAAGCCCCTGACGCACAAGGATTTTTTGGCTCTGTGCTCAAAAAATAGGCTCCAAAAGGAGCCCTGAAAATATTTGAATTTGTTTGTCCAGAAACCCAGTTTACGGGTGCCCAGTTTGGTTCAGGCAAAAATTAATTGCCAATTAAGCAGCAAAGAATCGCGAATTATTGGCATCACAACACTTACTTGTTTGAAAAACTGGGTTTGCGCTTCTCAACAAACGCAGCCATGCCTTCTTTTTGATCGTCTGTAGCAAACAAGCTGTGGAACATGCGGCGCTCGAACAGCATGCCTTCCGACAAAGACCCTTCAAATGCGCGATTAATGCTTTCCTTGGCCATCATCACAGATGGAAGTGAATAAGCGGCGATTACGGTGGCAGCCTCAATGGCTTCATCAAGACAACGTTCGGCCGGCACTACACGGGACACCAAACCGGCTCGCTCTGCTTCGGCTGCATCCATCATTCGGCCAGTCAAACAAAGGTCCATGGCTTTCGCTTTGCTGACAGCACGCGGCATGCGTTGCGTTCCGCCAGCACCCGGAATAATGCCGAGTTTGATTTCTGGCTGACCAAATTTGGCTGTGTCGGCACAAATAATGAAGTCGGTCATCATGGCGAGCTCGCAACCACCGCCCAATGCAAAACCACGCACGGCGGCAATAACCGGCTTGCGCACGTTGCGGATGGTTTCCCAGTTGCGGGTGATGTATTCGCTTTTGTACACGTCCATATAGCTAAAGGACGCCATGGCACCAATGTCGGCCCCGGCAGCAAATGCTTTGTCGCTTCCAGTGATTACCATGGCGCCAATGTTTTCATCGGCATCAAATGCCATAAGCGCTTCGCCAAGTTCGGTCATGAGCTGATCGTTCAGCGCATTCAATACTTGGGGGCGGTTAAGTCGAACCAAGCCAACTTTGCCGTGGGTTTCTACAAGAATGGTTTCGTAGGTCATCGAAGGTCTCCGGCTTATTAATAGGAATACATATATGAGTATGGAAAGTCTAACCCCTGAATTTTGATGAATTGGGGAATTGGTAGTGATTTGAATGAAGACGTGACTTTATTTTCTGTCTAGGACAAAATAGCGCTACGTTAGACAAAACTGGTAGTCAAGATGAGCAAATGTGTATTTGTAATGGGCGCCAACAGCGCGATTGCCCAAGAATTGGTTCAGTTGTGTGTAAGTGCCGGGCAAGAAGTGATTGCGGCCGGGCGAGACACTGCGGTGCTGGAGGCGCTTTACGGCCACATTGCGGGTGTAAATATTGTAGAAGTGCAGGCCTGTGAATCGGAATCTGTGAACGCTGCTTTTGATGAGCTAGCCGCGCAAGGCAAACAAATTGACGGTTATGCCCATTGTGTAGGATCTATATTAGTGGCTCCGCTCACCAAGACCAGCGATGCGCAAATAGACAGTGTGTTGCAGGTCAACCTGATTTCCGCCATGTATGGTTTGCGGGCTTTCTTGAAACAGGCTAAAACCAACGCGCAAGGCGGTTCAGCTGTTCTGGTATCGACTTGCGCCACTGGAATTGGTGTGCCTAATCATGAGGCGATTGCGGCGGCAAAGGGTGGCATCGAAGGATTGGCGAAATCCGCCGCAGCCACACACGCAAGCGACAACATTCGCATTAATGTGGTTGCGCCAGGTCTAACTGACTCGCCGATTGCATCGGCTTTCCTGAAAAGCGATGTGATGCGGGCCGCCAGCGCAAAACAATACCCCTTGCATGGCGTTAACACGCCCTTGGAGGTTGCTCAAAGCATGCACTGGCTATTGAGCGAATCTTCAAACCGGATGACAGGTGCCGTATTGAACATAGATGGGGGCTTCCGGAACATTCGCCCTTTGGTGAAATAAGTAAATACAAGACAATGGCTTGCACCATGCCCAAGCCAGACAAAAGGCAAATGATGCAGTACGAGACAACGATCAAATACGAACCCAACCGGCAAGCCGCCTTGGATGTATTGGCTGCAATTGACCCACTGCAATACAGCCGCAGCCGAAATTTCCTCGATGGCGCCGTAACGGGCTTGTCGCCCTGGATTACCCACGGATACATCAACGTTCGGGAAGCCACGCAAGTGTTGATGAAAAAACACCGCCTGAGTTTTGAAGACAAACTTATTTTCGAGTTTGCCTGGCGAGAGTTTTTTAAACACGCACACGGGGAGTTGGGCATCGGCATTTTGTCTGACGTTCGCAGACCAGTGTGGTCGGGCCGCTACAACCATCAATTGCCAGACGATATTCAAGAGGGCCGAACCGGTGTTGAGGCCATTGATGCCGGTGTGGCCTTGCTCTACAAAACGGGTTACCTGCACAACCATGTACGAATGTGGATTGCGTCGTATGTGGTTCACATGCGCAAGGTGCACTGGAAAGTAGGTGCTGACTGGATGTACGCGCATTTGCTGGATGGCGACTTGGCCTCGAACCACTTGAGCTGGCAATGGGTGGCAGGGACCTTCAGTCACAAGCCCTACGTTTTTAATGCGGACAATGTGAAGAAGTTTGCCCCGAAATGGGACTGCCGTGGCACTGTTATCGACTCTGATTATGAAGACCTGGAATCCATTGCACGCGCCAAGCGGGACACAGGACGAGAACGAAATGCGCCGTCAGTAGGCGTGGCGGAACCGAGCACCTACGGATTTGACTTAGAAAGCCTTGGAGAATCGTCCAGACGGAAAATCGTTGATTTGCGTGACACTGCTGGTGTTGATTCGAGCTGCCTACTGGTTAAACAATTCAGGGAAATCGAATTGGTTCACCCATGGGATTTGAAAACATGCTTTCAGCCGACCACCCAAGGCTTGCTTCGGTTGGGAGTGATCGACTGCGCATTTCACAAGGCGCACAAGTGGAGTGAGCTACGTTGGAATTTTGTAATGGCCGCTTTAGAAAAGGGCTGTGAGCAAATCTGGATTGTGAACACGGACCATCTTGCGCACAACGCCGCTATCTTGGCCAAATTCAAACAATGCAATGTTCAGCTAAGTATGCGAACCACGTTAAACCCTGGCTATTCAGCCATGTGGCGCTGTTTTCCACTGCAATGGACACCTGAGGAAAAACTACTTCCCAACCCTGCTCGTTTTCAACAAAGCTTTTCACGCTTTTACAAAGAAGCGACTCAAATTGCGGGCAGCCTTGAAGAGGCGGTACACGATGAAGCCTTGGTTCACCAATTACCGCTCTGAGCTACTGGAGTAAACATGACGCAGGCACTTAAAACGCATTGGATGAGTACCTTGGGCTATGGTGGACTAATTCCCTTTCTCGGCTTGGCTGTGCTTACAGGCGTGTACAGCGGTACAGACACGGCTGCTGAACTTGCCCGATACAACATGGTGTATGCGCTGTGCATCGTGTCGTTTCTGGGCGCTGTGCATTGGGGACTAGCTATATCACTAAGCAGCAGCCCGCCGAAACCAGGGTTTCTGGGTGGTGTGGACCAGGCTGAGTTCGAAACCCGAAGTTTCATCTGGGGTGTGACGCCTTCTCTGTTGGCTTGGCTGGCTGGTGCATTTTCACCAGCGCAACACACATTGTGGATTCTTGGCGGGGTGTTGGCCTTTGTTTGGCTGGTGGACCAACACTTGTTAAAGCCAATGAAGGCATTTGATTCTTACTTGAAATTAAGAAACCACCTGACTGCGGGCGCGATCCTTGGCCTGTTGATCACGGCCTGCTTTGTTTAAATGGTGTAGTCTTGATTTGAAGACTAACAAAAAGCAAAGACGGAGACGGTATGTTCAAGGCATTATTTCTTCAGAAAAATGAGCAGGGCGAGTTCAAGGCGAGCATTGAACAGATCGATGAAAACCAGTTGCCTGAAACCGGTGACGTGCTGGTTCAAATTTCCCATTCAACCCTGAATTACAAAGATGGCCTAGCGATTTGCAACAAGTCGCCAGTAGTACGCCAATGGCCCATGGTTGCGGGCATTGATGGCGCAGGCACTGTGCTTGAAAGCGCGCACCCAAACTTCAAACCTGGTGATGAAATCATTTTGAATGGCTTTGGCGTTGGGGAAACCCATTGGGGTTGCCTGGCAGAAAAAGCCAAACTGAAAGGTGACTGGCTGATAAAAATGCCCGCTGGCTTGAATGCGGAACAAGCCATGGGAATTGGCACGGCTGGCTACACGGCCATGCTTTGCGTGCTTGGCCTGGAAGCACATGGCGTAAAACCTGAGCACGGTGAAATTTTGGTAACCGGCGCAACGGGTGGTGTGGGTTCTGTGGCAATCGCTTTGCTAAGCAAACTGGGTTACACCGTGGTGGCCACCAGCGGTAAGGCAGATCAAACCGATTTCCTGAAAAACTTGGGCGCAGCTGAAGTGGTGGATCGAAAAGCACTGAGCGAACCGGGAAAACCATTGCAACGCGAACGCTGGGCGGGTGTGGTGGATTGTGTGGGATCTCACACTTTGGCCAATGCATGCGCGCAAACCAAATACGGTGGAACTGTGACTGCATGTGGTTTGGCACAAGGAATGGACTTGCCCTCTTCAGTAGCACCTTTCATTTTGCGCGGCGTTACCCTAAAAGGCATTGATTCTGTGATGGCGCCCCTAAGCGTTCGGGAAGAAGCGTGGCGCAGGCTGGCCAGTGACCTGGATGTGGAAAAATTACACAGCCTTTCGCGCCTGCTGACACTTGATGATGCGATTGAAGCCGCAGGAAAGATTATGGCGGGCACCAACATTGGCCGCGTAATTATTAAAATCTGATGATTCAAATTTGATTTGAAAACTTGAACGCTCAACACCACACATTGAAAAACACCATGCTGCATTACCTGGTTGAATTGGCAGACCCCAAAGCCCATTATTTTGATGTTCGTCTGCAGGTGGAGGTTCCACTTGCATCGCTGCAGAATGAGCAGGGCGATTACTACATTGACCTTTCCCTGCCAACATGGATACCAGGAAGTTATTTGATCCGGGAGTTCGCGCGAAATGTGCTGCATGTGCGCGGCCAAATTAATGGATCGAGCGCAGCCTGTTTGAAAGTACTGAAAGACACTTGGCGAATTCAAGTGGAGAAGGCTTTGATTCAATCAGCGACCTCGAGCGTTTTATTGAACTGCGAGTGGCGCGTGTACGCCTGGGATTTGTCGGTTCGCGGCGCCCACTTCGACGAGAACCATGCCTTTTTCAACGGCACCAGCCTGTTTTTATGCCCGAAAGGGTTCGAGAACACATCGGTTGAGTTAATAATTTCCAGACCCGGTACAGATTTGAAAGACTGGACAGTGGCTTGTGGATTACCGAGCCAAGCTGGTTCTTTGAAAGACATACACGGCTGCCCACTGCTGAAGGCCGGTGGCGTTGTAAAACTGACAGCGCCCAACTACGACAGCCTGATTGACCACCCCGCTGAAATGGGCGAGCTGATGACAAGCAGCTTTGAAGCCCTGGGTGTGAAGCATGTGTTTGCTGTATACGGGGCAGATGCAGACCTGGACCTGCAAAGAATTTGCGATGACCTGAAACCCGTGTGCGAAGCTCAAATCACCTTGTTTGAACCGACAAGTAAACAAGCGCCCTTCGAACGCTATGTGTTCATGCTGCATGCCACTGATGAAGGCTATGGCGGACTGGAACACCGAAACAGCACAGCCTTGCTGTTTAAATCAGGGGAACTTCCACAACGCAATGTAAGCGAAGCTCCCAAGGGATATGACGGCTTTTTGGGTTTGTGTAGCCATGAATACTTTCATTCATGGAATGTGAAAAGGATGAAGCCTGCGGCGTTTGTACCCTACGATTTGACGCAGGAAAATTACACGCGATTGCTGTGGGTTTTTGAAGGTTTTACCTCGTATTACGACGATGTGATTTTGGCTCGTGTAGGCAAACTGGATGAGACCGCTTACCTGAAAAGCTTGGGAAAAACGGTGTCACAAGTGATGAAAGGGCCTGGGCGCTTGAACCAAAGCGTTGCGGACAGTTCCTTCGATGCATGGACGAAATATTACCGGCAAGATGAAAACGCACCGAACGCAATTGTGAGTTATTACACCAAAGGCGCTTTGGTCGCCTTGTGCATAGATTCCTCAATTCGACAACACACGCGTGGCGAAAAAAGTCTGGATGACGTGATGCGCCGGATGTGGCAGCGGATGTGGCAACTTCAGGGCGAAACTGGACTAGGATTGCAGGAAGACGAGTTTGCGCAAATTGTATTGGATGCAACGGGCGTGGACCTGAAAAATGAAATTGAGCAATGGACTCAGGGTACAGATGAGTTGCCACTTGCTGACGCATTGAAGACCTACGGTTTTGGTATTAGCATGGCCCCGAACAGCGAGGCAGTTAATTTTGGTTTGCACGGGCAGTTCAAGCCAGAAGGCATGCTGGTGAAACAGGTAATCAATGGCAGCCCTGCCCACCACGCTGGTATTTCTGCAGGTGACATACTCGTGGCCTTGGGTGAAAAAAAGTTGACCGAGGCAAACTACAAACGCTTGCTTGCCTCGACACAGCCAGGCACCACCTTGACTGCGATTGGCTTTCGCGCGGAACGATTAATGAATTTGAATTTGACTGCTGGTGAGCCGAATTCCAATGAGTGGCAGATCAAAAAACTGGAACACACTGAAGGTGCAACTCTGCATGCACCATGGGTATGTCAGTAATCACCTGAGTACAACACAACCTCAGTAAAACAAATCAGCCAATGCCTGCCCTGGTGACGGGGCACGCATAAAGGCTTCGCCCACCAAAAAGGCGTGTACATCATTCGAACGCATTAGGGCAACATCTTCACGCGTTGCGATTCCGCTTTCAGTGATCAACAGGCGATCTGTTCCTATGCGGTTTTTCAAATCGAGCGTGGTTTGCAGTGATGTTTCAAATGTGCGCAGATTGCGGTTGTTCACACCGATGAGCGGGGTTTTCAATTGCAGGGCCACGTCCATTTCAGCAGCGTCATGCACCTCCACCAACACGTCCATGCCCAACTCATTGGCGCACTGCTCGAGTTCGAGCAATTGTGGAAGTTGCAAGGCCGAGACGATCAGCAAAATGGCGTCGGCACCCAAACCACGAGCTTGAACGACTTGATAGGTATCGATGATGAAATCTTTGCGAATACAGGGCAAACCACTGGCTTCGCGTGCCATGTCGAGATACTGCGGCGCGCCTTTGAAATATTGAATGTCAGTGAGTACCGACAAACACGTAGCACCATGCTCGGCGTAGCTTTTTGCAATTTCGACTGGGTCGAAAGGCTCGCGCAAAATACCTTTGCTGGGGCTGGCGCGCTTAACTTCCGCAATGATTGCGGGCAGGCCTTTGGCCACAGCGGTTTTCATGGCCAAGGCAAAACCGCGGGGAGATTCCAGCTGGGCCGCTTTGGCCAACCACTGAACTTCAGTCAACACCTGCTTGCCCTGTGCAATTTCTTCACGCTTGGTGGCGAGTATTTTGTCGAGAATGTCGCTCATGGTGCGCCTGCCTTATTGATCAATCGACTTGGTGAAGTCGACGAATTCATTGAGTTTGCGAATGGCAGCGCCACTGGCCACTGTTGATTTGGCCAGATCAATGCCCTCTTTCAAGCTGCTGACCAAACCTGCGGTGTACAAACCCGCTGCGCTATTCAGCAACACGATGTCGCCCACTGCGCCACCTTTGCCGTTTAAAGCATGGAAAATTTTGTCGCGAGATTCTTCCACTGAACCTGCATGCAGGCTGCTGTGTGAGGCGCGCGTGAAACCGAAATCTTCTGGCTTGATGCTGTAGTGCTTGATTTCTCCGTCACGCAACTCGGCAATCTTGGAATCGCATTCAATACACAGTTCGTCCATGCCGTTTTCACCATGAACAATCAGTGCCTGCACCGACCCCAAACGCTTCAGCACTTCGGCCTGAAGCTCGAGTAAATTTGGGCTGTAAACACCCATCACCTGCCGTTTGGCATTGGCTGGGTTGGTAAGTGGACCCAAAATGTTGAACACTGTGCGCACACCCAGTTCTTTGCGGACTGGCCCTGCAAAACGCATGGCGCTGTGATGGTTTGGCGCGAACATGAAGCCAATGCCCACCTGCTTGATTGATTCGGCCACTTGATCGGGCTTCAAGTTGATGTTCACACCCATCAATTCGAGTACATCGGCACTGCCCGAATTGGACGACACACTGCGGCCACCATGCTTGCCCACCTTGGCACCCGCTGCGGCCAATACGAACATGCATGCGGTGGAAATGTTGAATGTTTGTGCGCCGTCGCCACCGGTACCACACAGGTCGACTACCTCGGTGCCTGCTGGTAAATCCACGGGGGTGACGAGGTCTCGCATCACCTGAGCGGCGGCGGCCACTTCTTCAGCGGTTTCGCCTTTTAAGCGCAGCCCCACCAGCAAAGCCGCAATTTGCGCCGTGCTTAAACCACCACTTAGCAACTGTTGAAACGCCTCGCGGGTCAGTTCATGCGACAGATTTTGCCCGGCAAGCAGCTGGTTCAATGTGGCTGGGTAATTAAAAGGCAGAGACATGATGTTTTTTGATTTTGATGTGAGTTTTTTCAGGCAACTGCAGGTGACTTGACCCGCTTCAGGAAGTTCTTCAGCAGGTCGTGCCCACGATCGCTCAATATGGATTCAGGGTGAAACTGAACGCCTTCCACATCCAGTGTTTTGTGGCGAACGCCCATGATTTCGCCATCGGCAGTTTCAGCAGTAATTTCAAGGCAGCTTGGCAGGCTTTGCCGTTCAATGGCCAGGGAATGGTAGCGAATGCAGGTCAACGGATTAGGAAGCCCAGCGAACACACCCAGGTTTTGATGGTGCACCGGCGAGGTTTTGCCATGCATGATTGTTTTGGCACGCACTACTTTGCCACCAAATGCTTCGCCAATGGCCTGGTGCCCAAGGCATACGCCCAGCACCGGCACAACACCGGCCATGCGCTGAATGATTTCAATGGATATGCCAGCTTGCGCCGGCGAACAAGGGCCTGGCGACACGCACACCGCACTGGGGTTTAAGGCCATGGCTTCGCTGACCGAGATTGCGTCATTACGGACCACGTGAACCTGCTGCCCCAGCTCGCCGAAATACTGTACGAGATTGAAGGTAAAACTGTCGTAATTGTCGATCATCAACAGCATTGGCGGGCCTGCGAACGGAAAGTGGGTGAATGCGCTTAAGTGGTTGAAATTTTAGCACATGCCCACTTGCCGATCTTGTCGAACCACAGCCAATCCATGCAAGGGCGAGAATTAGGCGTATTGCGGAGCCAGTGCACCGTCTACGCCGCATTGAACCTGCTTGGACAAGTCGAGCAAGGCATTCTTGATTTCGGTCATTTTATGGCTGGGTTGATCCATGTAACGCACAATCTGATCAATCGCAGCGCACGCCAGTGCCATGTGCTCGCCAGTACAACGCTGCTTTAACCATTGCAACTGCCGGTGGGTAACAGGGCCATGACACAAACTGTTCAATGTGTGGTGCATGACTTGGAGCTGCACTTGGGCTTCCCGCCCTTTAACGTTGGAGACACCTGAAAAATGGTTATTGATTTCGTCAATGACCTGTGTGGCATCGCAAGGCAAAATCACAAACCGTTGAACCCCATTTTCACGCGCAGCCAGAATTGTCTGTCGGTCTGCACGACACACCATCAAAGGGAAAAAATAAGGGCTGGTCAAACGTTCCAGAGCCTGTTCATTGTTTTCTACCCGCTCAATGATGCCACCGGGCCAGTGGGGCTGAACTGCCGCACACCATTTGTCTTGAATTTCAGCATCGTTTCCCACCACGAGCATTCTCATTTTCACCCCACCCCATGCTTTTCGTCCAAGGTAGAGCGTAAAAAGAAGTGAGCCAGATGATAGCTACCCGGCTGGGGGAAAGGTCCGGTCAGGAAAAGCAGCGTTAAGAAAGCTCGCCGTCCAGCCCAGCCTGAACCAGTTCTGCAGCGCGCATCACAGCGCGAGCCTTGTTTTCAGTTTCAAGCCATTCGCTTTCAGCCACAGAATCGGCCACAACGCCAGCACCGGCCTGTACATACAGGGTTTGATCTTTGACCACGCCTGTGCGAATTGCGATGGCCACGTCCATGGTGCCGGTAAAACTAAGGTAGCCACAGGCACCGCCGTATACGCCGCGCTTGGTGGGCTCAAGCTCGTCAATAATTTCCATGGCGCGAACTTTGGGTGCACCGGAAAGCGTTCCCGCAGGGAAAGTGGCGCGAAGCACATCCATAGCGCCCATGCCCGGTTTCAAATCGCCCTGCACATTGCTGACAATATGCATGACATGGGAATACCGTTCGATGATCATTTTCTCGGTGACCTGCACCGAACCCACCTGCGCAATGCGACCCACGTCGTTGCGGGCCAAGTCAATCAACATGACATGTTCGGCAATTTCCTTGGGGTCCGCCAACAATTCTTCGGCCAAAGCGACGTCTTCTTGCTGGGTTTTGCCGCGTGGGCGCGTGCCTGCGATTGGGCGCAAGGTGACCAAAGGGTCTTTGCCCTCGATTTGGTCTTGCCGCACCAGAATTTCCGGTGAAGAACCCACCACTTGAAAGCTGCCGAAGTTGTAATAGAACAAATAAGGGGAAGGATTCAAGGAACGCAGTGCACGATAAAGCATGAGTGCGTCTTGCGTAAAGCGTTTGCTGAGCCGCTGGCCCAGCACCACCTGCATCACATCGCCAGCAGCAATGTATTCTTTCGATTTGGCCACCATGTCGAAGAAATACTCTTTGCTCATGCTGCGTTCGACCGTTGTGCTTTCACTGCTGCCTGAAACGGGAATTGCGATGGGCTGGCGAAGTTGAGCCATAAGCCGCTTGACTTCAGCCACGCCGTTTTCGTAGGCATCGGCTTGTGCGGGGTCGACAAACACGATTAGCTGAATGGTGCCTTGAATGTTGTCAACCACCGCCATGCGGTCGGTGAACATCAGCAGAATATCGGGAATTCCAAGGTCGTCGGCCTTGCGGCTGGCTTCCAAGCGGGGTTCCATGTACCGCACAGTGTCATAACCAAAATAACCAGCCAATCCACCGAAAAAACGGGGAGCGCCTTGCACCGGCGGCACCTTGAAACGCGCATGGTATTGCTCGATGAACTGCAGCGGGTCGCCGTTGAAGGTTTCCAGTGTTTCAAGCGTGCCATCAGCCTGCTGCTGTTGGACCACCACGGAATGCTCTACCACTTTGATGGTGATGCTGGAGGGCAAGCCTACGAAGGAGTAGCGGCCCGAGCGTTCTCCGCCTACCACCGATTCCAACAGAAATGTGTTCGGTTTGTTGGCCAGCTTGAAGTACACCGACAAGGGCGTATCAAGATCGGCATAGCAACGTGCAATCAAGGGAATACGGTTAAAGCCCTGCGCCGCGAATTGGTCAAATTCAAGTTGTGAAATCATGGTGTAACCCGTGTGCCCAAAAGGCGTTGTGCCGCTTCTTCGATCGTGTTCACAATGCCATCACATGGCGTGTCGTGAACGGATCGCCCTTCGTTGTAACCATAGGGCAAAAGCCAACATTCCACGCCTGCGGCGTTGGCCGCCAAGGCATCGTTCACCGAATCGCCGATCATCAAGGCCTGTGAAGGATCAACCCCCAGAAGCTTACAGGCGTGGGTCACAGGCATGGGATCGGGTTTTTTCACAGGGCAGGTGTCGCCACCCACCATGACTTCAAAATAATGGGCAATGCCTGTGCGTTCAAGCAGGGGCCTGGTGAAACGTTCAGGCTTGTTGGTGACCACGGCCAGTTTGTAACCTGCATTTTTAAGCAGTTCCAGCCCCTCTTTCACACCCGGATAAAAAACCGAGTGATTGCCGTTGATGTGGGTGTAATGGTTTTGCCAGTTGGCCATGGCCTGCGCATACAGTTCAGGCGATGCTTTTTCCGTCATGCTGCCTGTCAGGCTGCGATTCACCAAATTTTCAGCGCCCTTGCCCACATACACGGCCACGGTTTCCTCAGGCAACACCGGTTTGCCCAAATCAACCAGCATGGCATTCACCGCAGCGGCCAAATCGGGCACTGTGTGCAACAAAGTGCCATCAAGGTCGAACAATACTGCTTGCTTGGTCATGATGCTTGGTCTCGCTTATCGGGTGGTTGCCAGCTCAGCACGCATTTGGTCGATCACGGCTTTGTAATCGGGTTTGCCGAAAATTGCAGAACCCGCAACAAATGTATCGGCACCGGCCCGTGCAATTTGCGCAATGTTGTCGGGCTTCACACCACCATCCACTTCCAGGCGAATATTCTGGCCACCATTGGCCACGTGGGCATCAATTCGCTTGCGCAGATCGGCAAGCTTCACCAAAGCTTGGGGAATGAAACTTTGCCCACCAAAACCTGGGTTGACAGACATCACGAGAATTAGGTCGAGCTTGTCCATCACATTGTCGATCCATGAAATTGGCGTGGCCGGGTTCAGCACAATGCCAGCCTGGCAACCTGAATCGCGGATCAGGCCCAAAGTACGGTCCAAGTGATCGGTGCCCTCGGGGTGCACGCTAATCACATTGGCTCCTGCTTTGGCGAAATCGGGAATAATCCGATCGACTGGGCGCACCATCAAATGCACGTCAATCACCGCGTCGGTGTGTGGCCGCAAAGCCTCGCACACCAGCGGACCAATGGTCAGATTGGGCACGTAATGGTTGTCCATCACATCGAAATGCACCCAATCTGCGCCCGCCGCAATGACGTTCTTCACTTCCTCGCCCAAGCGGGCAAAATCGGCAGAAAGAATACTGGGGGCAATTAAGAACGGGTTCATGGCAAGCCTTCAATGAAGAATTCAGAGTCAACCCCAGAGTTTAAACGAAGTTGGCTTGTGCAGATGTTCCTGAAAGCGGCTTCGGATTTGTGAAATCAGGGGTTTGAAGTCATACTTGATCGCTAGAACCACACTTACAAGTCATGCAGCATGAGCAGCCCTTCGCCGTATCAGTTTGAAGTTAAAGTAAGCACCCAATTTCTGGACGAACAAAGCGACAAGGAAAAAGGCCCTTACGTGTTTGCCTACACCATTGAAATTGAAAATGTGGGGGAGCGTGCGGCTCAGCTGCTAAGCCGGCACTGGTTCATCACCGATGCACACAATATCGTGCAAGAAGTGAAGGGCGATGGCGTGGTGGGTGAACAGCCCACCCTTAGGCCCGGTGAACGTTTTGAGTACACCAGCGGTTGCCCATTGCCTACGCCGGTGGGCACCATGAAAGGTATTTATACTTTTGTGGGCGATGGTGGCGAGCAGTTTGATGTGCCTGTGCCTGAGTTTCTACTGTCTATGCCACGCGTGTTGCATTAACTTCTGGTTGAATCGTCCTTGGTTTCCGTTTTTTCTACGGCCGCTTCATCGTCTGTTTTCTTCACAGGATGATCGACCCGCGCCCGCAAAGTCCACCACATGATAAATATGATCAGGCTTAAAGCCAAAACCATTTCCGCAATGAGTAACCACATGTTTAATCCACTCCGCTGTTTCTGGCCCAGCACTGTGCTGGCTGGCCTTATTTTATCTGGATGCGCTTCTACTCCGACCGCAAAACCCGTCGATTGTTCATGCCCTGCTGTTGAAAAACCCGCAACAGTCGACAAAAAAGACGAAAAACCCGTACTTCCTTTGTTTGTTAAGTCAGACTTTTCGAAATTGCCAGGCTGGGGAACCACCGACCACAAGGTATTTCTGGAGGCATTTGCTGAGCAGTGTTCGGCCAACGGAAATGCACTGGCCAAACGCAAGGCGACCCCCAGCGGCTTGTTGGATGCATGCCGAAAAGCCCGCCAGAACATGACTGGCAATGCCTTGTTGCCCGCGCAAATCTGGATGGAAGCCAACTTTGATGTGTGGCAGCTTCAGCAGGAAGACGGCAAAAAGGAAGGCTTGTTGACTGGCTATTTCGAGCCCATGTTGAAGGGATCGCGCACCGCACAGGGCCCTTACAGCAATCCGCTGTATGGTGTACCGGACGACTTGATCACGGTGAAGCTCGATACGATTTACCCAGAACTGAAAGGAAAGCGACTGCGTGGTCGCCTGCAAGGCGATACGCTGGTGCCTTTTTTTGACCGGGCTGAGTGGGAGCGCCTTGGGCCCGACCGTGAAAAGCCGATTGTTTGGGTGAACGACAAACTGGACGCCTTTTTGCTGCAGGTTCAAGGCTCGGGGCGAGTCACTCTTCAAGATGGCACTGTAATTCGCTTGAGTTACGCAGAGCAAAATGGCCACCCTTACAAATCAATTGGCAAAGTGTTGGTTGACCGTGGCGAATTAACGGCTGCGCAAACCACCATACCTGGAATACGCAATTGGGCCAAAGCAAATCCGGGCAAGCTGGATGATTTGTTGAACGCAAACCCAAGCGTGGTGTTTTTTAAAGAAAACAAAGTATTGCGCCCGCAAGAAGGGCCTGTGGGTGCCATGGGTGTGCCCTTGACAGGTGGGATCAGCCTGGCCATTGACCGGGAAAAGATTCCATACGGTAGCCCGATGTGGATTGAATCAAGCAACCCGGTGAACAATTCTGCAATTGCACATGGGGTATTGGCACAAGACACCGGCGGTGCGATTCGCGGCCGGGTACGTGCAGACTACTTTTGGGGTACGGGCGAAGCCGCAGGCGAAGCGGCCGGCCTGACCCGCCAACCGCTAAAGATGTGGTTGATTTGGCCCAAGGGCGCGCCCCTGCCCGAGAGCGGAAGCTGAAGCCCAACGAGCCAATAATTTAATTGGAACGAGCCGCCGCAGCGATTCGGCGGTTCAAATCAGAAGCAGCCACTGCGCCGCTAACGCGTGTTCCGTCTTGGAAAAACACGGTGGGCGTACCCGCTACACCCATGCTGCGGCCAAGATTAACCAAGGCGTCGATGGGTGGGTTGCAATTGCCAGTGCCTGTTGGCGATTGGTCTTTCAACATCCAGTCGTCCCACATTTTTGCCTTGTCAGTGGCGCACATCACCTTTTGGGCTTTGTCGACTGAGTCTTTGCCGAGCACAGGGTATACATAGGTGTACACAGTGGTGTCTTGCAACTTGACCAGGGTTTCTTTGCGGAAACGTTTGCAGTAACCACAATTTGGATCTTCAAATACAGCGATTTTCCGGCTGCCAGTGCCATAGACCGACTTCAACGCCAATCCCAATGGCAGGTCTTTCTCAAAATTGATCGCATTGAGTTTGTCTAGACGGGCCTCGGTGATATTCACCATGGATTTGCTTTCCAGCAACTCGCCAAGAATCAGATGGCTACCACTTGCGTTGGTGTAAATAATTTTTTTTGTACCGTTGTGATTGACAACCACTTCAAACAGGCCCGACACGAAGGGAATGTCGGTGACCGACATTACTTTTACACCAGACGCCCCCAACGACTCGTTGACTGCAGCGGTGATTCGCTCCACCTCGGTTTTACTGGCAGCCGCGTAAGCACCAAAAGACAACACGGCCAGAGACAACAATGCAGCGGCTGCGCGCTTGGGCATGAACGTGGATAAATTGAATTTCATAAGCCTGCTTGAATTAAAAGGATTGAATTTTAGTTAAGACACATGCGAAAGCAATTTGTTCATTGCTTCAGCGTACGCGGTTTAATTAGCGCATGGCTTGTTGGGACAACCAACGCTTTAACATGGGCAATTGGTTGACAAGTCGCATGCCTTTGTTTCGCGCCCAAGCTGCGCCGGGCAAATCCAGTCGGAACAAGGTGTGCAAACCATCCGTCAAAAAATGCACAGGAGTACAGGCCGCTTTGCGACGTCGCTCCCAGGCTTGCCACAACTGCTCGTCGGCCAGGCCCAGGCGCTGCACGGCCAACAGTCGCTTGCGCGAGGTTAACAGATTGGCCAATTCCGCTGCATCTTCCAGACCAAGGTTTAAGCCCTGACCGGCCAACGGATGGATAACATGCGCGGCATCGCCCATCAACACGACACCATTGTCGAACCACACTGGCGCCACACCGTGCTTCAAGGTAAATGCATAGGTTTTGCCCACGGGAACGAGGTCGCCATAAAAACTGTGCACGGCAGCACCGGAAAAGGCCTTGACCTTCTCAACCATTTCTACAGGGTTGGCTTGCATCAACGCCTGCGACTGCGACAAGGGCATGGACCACACCATGGACACATGTGGTCCCGGCAGGGGCAGCATGGCCAAAATCGAATCGCCACTGAACCACTGCCGCGCAGTACCGTGGTGCGGCTTTTCAATCGCGAAGGTAGTCACCACGCCTTCCGCACTGTAATCGTCGATTGAGAAGTCAAGCCCTGCCTGCTTTCGGGTTTGGCTTTGTGCACCGTCTGCAGCAATCAACAAAGGCACACGAACCGTTTTCAGGTTGGTGACCACGGCCCAACCTTCTTTCTCGCGCGAAAGGCCTTCCACACGGGCATCAAGCCAGTCAATTCCGGGCTGGTAGCGCATGGCAGCAAACAACACATCGAACAAACAACTTTGCTCAATAATCCAGGTTAAATAATCGACACCGGTGTCGCTGGCGTTGAAACGCAAATACCCTTGCGCATCTCCAACCGAATCGCCCCACACTTGCATTTCGGAAACTGCTTGCACCTTTTCGCTGGGAATGTTGTCCCACACACGAAGACGGTCAAGCACGCGTTGGCTGCGATGTGAAAGGGCAAACACCCGGGGGTCGAAGCGCTGACTGGCATCGGGCTGAAACTGCGGTGGGCGCGCGCCCACCACCAACACTTTGAACCCCGAGCTGGCCAGCACCAAAGCCGCCACCAAGCCAACCACGCCACAACCTATGACGGCCACATCGTGTGCTGACTCATTTGGGTTTGACGAAATCGATGTATTGCTCATTGGTCTTCTCGATGGCTTTTCAGCAAGGACATTCTGGAATATTGATCATGCTACCGCGATTTTGCATTTCTTGTTTGCGCAACGCGAAAGTTTCGGATAAACTTGCGGGCTTCGGTGGTGAAGACCACTGAAAACGCGTGGCCGAGTAGCTCAGTCGGTAGAGCAGAGGATTGAAAATCCTTGTGTCGGCAGTTCGATTCTGTCCTCGGCCACCACCCCTCCAAATTGCGTTACCCGTCTGCTTCAGGCTGTAACTTCAAATCTGCATCCCCCGACGAAAATTTTGTTTTGTTTTGCAAAATTGCACTCACCTGTAATAATGGGTGCATTAGAACAAAAACACCCTTGGTTTGCTGTCTACTTCACTTCAACTTAAATCCCGAAATTTGATGCGCATGCTGCTTTCGGCGGCCGTGGCGCTCGTTTGCGGACATTCTCACGCTGTCGACTACTCACTCAGCGGCTTTGGCACAATTCAATACACCCAAGGTGCCAACGAACAAAATTACCTTCGCTTCATCAACGAGGATGGCACGTTCAAGGTCAACTCAATTATTGGCGGGCAGCTTGATGTTCAACTGAACGACGAGTTCAGCGCCACTGTTCAATATGTGATTGCCCCAAAACAGCGGCGCGACGAAGGCGTGGATCTGGACAACCGCTGGGCCTTCATCAAATACAAGCCGAATGACAACTGGCACTTCAAGCTGGGGCGCCAGCGCCTGAATCTGTACCTTGACTCCGAGAACCTTGATGTTGGGCATACGTACATCCCTGCCAACCTGAACCCGGAGGTGTACTACAACGCCGGGGTGCTGGCTGCCGACGGCTTTTCAGCCAACTACAATTTTGAAGATGCAGCGGGGCGGTACTGGGGCGTGCAGGCGATTGCGGGCAAGCAAGACATTGTTCAACGGCTGCGCGGTTTTCAAAATGATTTTCCAGAAAATTCATTCGACATAGCCGGCTTGGTGCTGGGCGTTGAAGGCAGTAACTACAGGCTTCACCTGGCGCACCATGATGTGCGTTTCAGCAGGGAAATTACCCAGTTTCGGGGAATTCCGGTTACCGAAGGCGTTGCCGGTGGTACCGGGCGCCTGACCAACTTGGGCGCCGAATACCGATGGCCACTGTACACACTGCGCGGGGAGATCACCCAAACTGAACTGATGACAGCGGCCAGCGGTGTTGTGGGATTCCCCCCGCCTGTCGGCCCTATGCGGCGAACTGTTGAAGATCCCAAATTTGAGGAACACGGTGCGAACCTGCTTCTAATTAGAAAAGTGTTTGAGCAACACGCGGTGTATGGCAGCTATGGACGTTTTATTTCGCAATTTGATGATCAGTATTCTTTCGCGATTGGCGGCAAGTACAACTTAAGCCGGTCTGACTCAATCAAAGTCGAATTGCACCATGTTGTCGAGAAAAGTAACCGCCTGCAGCTTTCCGACAATCCAGTTCCCAACACCACATTCAATTTTCTGAGTGTGTCTTACAACTGGGTGTGGGAATGATTGCCCGCACCTTGTTCAAATCCGCCCTGCTTTTCAGCACTTTGCTGTTGCTGGGTGTCAGTGGACGAGCCGCGTCTTCGGATGTCATTTTGGTCACAGCAGCCCAAAACCCGATTGACGAACTTGATGCGAGGGAAGTGAATAGTTTGTACAAAGGTCGCTTGACGACCATCAAAGGGATTCCCCTAAAACCCCTGAATGCGCCGCCTGGCAGCATTCACAGAACCAAATTCTTGGCTCAAATTTTGAAACTCGATGAATCGGGTTACACGGGATATTGGCATGTGCGCCGCTACTCTGGCCAAGGCACACCACCCGCCGAAATCAGTGATGAAAAAGAATTGTTCGAAACTTTAAGGCTGCAACCTGATCGTGTTGGCTACCTTTGGACACCCGCTGGAAAAGAAATAAAACTGCCTGAAGGCCTGAAAATTATTCGATTGAAAGAAAAGTAAAAGCCCGCGACTGCGGGCTTTTTTTATTCCTTCGTGTAGCCTTTGCTTAAAGGCAGCCACCATGTAAACCCAAACACCAGTGTTTTCAACACGACTTTGCCTGTTGGCACGTTCTTGCTCCTGAGGCGATTGATCGCCAACGGAATTTCCAGCACGTGCGCCAACAAAATGATGCCTGCGAGAATGGTCAGTGCAGGAATGTGATAGCCCAGCAAACCCACCAAAGGCACTGCCAGCCAGAAAAAAACCAAACCTGCCTGCATGCCGTACCAAATACGTTGTTCACCCATGTTCTGTCTCTGTTGTTGTTTGAAGTGAAGAAAGTTTAACTGATTACCGGGTTAAAACCGCGGTGTTAAAACAGTCCATGTTGTCGACTTGAACCACAACTTCATTTGCTTCCAGTCCCAACGCCCCTAAAATTTCATCCAGAGAGCCGCCCAACAATCCAAGCGCATTTCGAAGTGCTGGGTTGGTCGCAAGTACATTTAAAACGCCACCCAACAAACCAATCTCAGAGTTCAGATTGGTCAATAAATTACCAACACCCTGGCTGGCTTCAAAACTGTAAGACGTAGTAACCACAGGGTCGGGAAATCCAGCCATTGAGACATCGTTGGCCGAACCGCTGCCAACGTTTGCATTCACGGTGGGCCTGCCCAACAGTGGCAAGGAAGGAAGGCGCAATGCTGCTGAGAGCGGCGTTGATTCGAGGTCTACCAGCACCGCTGAGTCAGATTGAGGCAACCTGCAATCGATGTCTTTAATCTCAACCGACCCACCCCCCACTTCCACATTCAATTCCAACAAACCACTAATGCGTGTTGACACTGCCACTTGTTCGGTTCGGGCTGTTGCAATGACAGCCCCATCGGAATTGCGTTTTGTAGCGACAAACAATTGTGGAGGGCTTAACACGGACACATTCAATGTGTTACCCAGATTCAACCGAATCCCATTCCCACCGATCCCAGTTGCCGCAGCAAAACTTGAAGCAAAAGCCAAATTCCCCAATCGCACAGAAGCACCTGCAAACTGCGAGTTGCCATTGGTGTCTGTGGCGAGGATATCGCTGAGTAAGAAATCAACTGTATCGATAGGTCCGTTTCCAGGAATTGTGACTATTGGGGCGTCGGGCCCGACAATATCAAGCGCAGCGTTGAGTAATTGCGCGGCAGACACCTCGGTATTTAACAATCTCGCCATGTCCAATTGCTCTCCGGCACCAAACACGCCAAGCTCAACACCCAGCTCAAGCAGATCGACCTGGGCATTCGAACCCAGCAAACCCTCGAAGCCCAATAAGTTCAGACGAAGTTCAGTTCCAACCGCACTTAGAAGAGGAGACAAACCGGAATTATTCAAATTCAGCGCCAGCAAATTGGTACCTACAATGCCGGAAATGAAGGGCAACACAGTGGCTTCGGCAACGGCGACCACAGGTTCGCTTCCCAGGAATGCGGCAGGCACTTCGCGGGTGACACGCACCAGCGCAGACTGTTGGCAAGACTGAGCCGGCAACAGGGTGTCGGTGCCCTGAACATTGCAGTTGATTTCGATTGAATCCGTGTCAAGATCAAGGCCATTTCGTTGCGCGTAATCTCGCGCAGCTTGAAAGCCATTGCTGGCGTTGTCGATGTCGCTGGCGGCGGCCTTTGCAGCCAGGTCGGCAATGCGCTGCACTTCCTCGCGTTCCCAAACGATTTGGCCAAGGCCGAGCACGCCGAACGCTCCCACCGCCATCAACATGATGAAAATAGTGAGTATTGTCATGGCCCCACGTTGACGGGCTTTGGCAATTGCAAGCTGTGCATTAAAGTTGGGCATGTCGAAATTCGATGGACTGACATGCTTGATTTTGCACGAATTCGAGCACATTTGATATGCAAAGCTGAGCACATTTCAGGCCTCAGCCCAGGCTTTTGCACAAAGCTGATTGGTCTTATTTGTGGTCTTTCAGGAACTTGCTCAAGATCCGTTTGCTGGGCTTTAAACGCGCAACAAGAGCTTTGGCTACGCTGGCCACGATTTCCATGGGGGCTGCCATTCGAGAGGTTTGAGCATGTGCGCCCAATTCCTGCAAAGTGGCAGAATCAATAACCCCAGCATGCCCTTGCACCAGAACAACGCCTAGCTCGGGGTTTTCATCTTTGATGCTAAGAAGCAGCGTGGAGTCACCCACTTGATCGGCGTCGACCAGCATCACTTTGACCCCATGCTGCTGCAACATGGGTCGAACCGCATTCAGGCTTGAGCAGGAACACACCCTTTCAAACTGATTGGATTCAGACAACTGGGCCTCCAAAGCAAGGCGGGTGTCCTTGTTTGGATCAACAATCAGCACCGTAGTCATGTATCCCCCTTGTTGTGTTTGGGAGATATTTAGCAAGTTGGGTGCCAGCCCAAGGTGTTGAAAAAGGTCTGTTTTGGTGCAAGAAACCTTTTGATCAAATACTTATCCGCGGCTGACCAGGCTGCGCACTTCCTTCCAAAGACTGTCTATTTCAAACGCTGCCTTGGAATTTGGGGCGAATTCAGTCACCGATTTACCCAGGCCTACACTGATCACAAAGTCATTTCGCTCATGAACAATGGTGCGGCAAATTTTTGCAGTGGCCTTCAATTGCTCAAATACGATTTCTGGTGTGCTGCTAAAGACCGATGCACCGTTGATGACCCAGGTTACTTTGCTGCCAGCGTCGGAGGCCCATTCCAGCGTGCTGCTGGCGCTGTGAATGTCTAAAGGACTTGCTTTGGTGGGTATAAGCACCAAATCCGCGTGTTGTAGCGCGTCTTTTACCCACTTTTTGTCGGTCGGCGGCATGTCGATGAACACGTAGTCATAGCCCGCTTCGTCCAGCTCGGAAAGCTCAATCACGATGTCGTTGAACCCCACCTTGCGCACATCGGGGTAATCCGCCTCCCGCAACGAATCCCAAAACTGACTTGACCCTTGTGGATCAAGATCGAGCAAGGCCACTTTTTTTCTGCCCTGCTGGCTGGCATGCGTTGCCAGGTTCAAGGACAAAGTCGTTTTCCCAGCCCCGCCTTTGCGGCTGCTTATGATGATGGTTTTCATGGGTGGACAATCCTGTGCGGTCAGAGATTTATACAGTATCGAGAATTTATTCTAACCTGCCAACGCAGTGGGGAAAAAGTTGTTGGATCCGGCTGACACGCAAGGGCATTTGAATGCTTTGCCGGGTTTGCCACAAAGGTATTTGGTCGGTGACCAGCTGGCTGCCCACCCACCCGTCTTGGCCACCCAAGAGCACAAAAAAATTCTCGTCAGGATCAGACAAATCGGACAGGTGCCTGCTTTGCGACCCATAACTGGTTTCATCAAAACCACGAATCAGGTTGTGTGCATTTTTCATCAACGTTTCCCGGGAACCAGCGGCAGGAAACGATTTGGAGGAAAACAGCTTACCCAAAACCGGAACATGTCCCAACACGTGGCGAAGCCGAATTTTGTGCAAGTTGCCCCACAATTGCCAATGCTGGGCTTTGCGGTTGGCCTCATCAATACAAGGTGGCACCACCTTCATTCGCTCGTGGGGCGTCAAGGTGTCCAGGTCTTCCATCAAACAACTTGTTAAATAGGCCCATTGATCCATCAAGCCAGGGGTTCGGCCGGCGTAGCGCAAAACCGACACTTGCCGAACCAACGCCGCGAGTAAAAATTCAAACTGCAAGGCTGCGAAACTGTCGGCGGTGTAGGCCCCTTCCCATCCATCAATTGAATTGCACAGCACCAATTGTTCACTGGTGCGCAAATGAGGTCGACAAAACTCGGCCAGTTGACTGGACAATTGATCTGCCAATGGTGAAGTCACATCGAGCTGCAACGTAAGCAAAGCCTGCGGACTGAATCGTTTTTGGGTATTGAACAGTGAACGTGCCCGCATGACGCGATCATCGCCGTTGAACAAGAAACCAAGCCCTGTGACCTCGGACGGCCTGTTGTTGGCCGACACAATAAAGCCGCTGGAGGGGTTGATTACGCTGGGAAAATCACGAGCGCATACTCTTTCCGACCACTGCGCGTTTGCCATGGTTTCGCCCAAAACCCAGTCGTTCTCGGGAAAGCCCGGTCGCTTCGGCAAGGTTGCAGCCAACACATGGCCAATGTTTCCTTCGGTATCGGCGCCAAGCACATTCAGTGGCGTTACGCCCACACCGTGCATTGCCTCCTGCAACTGGGCCACAGAATGCGCACGCATGCCTTGCAGAAAGCTGGAAATTTCATCGGTGGGCCAATGGCCGGCCCAGCGTAGTGCCAGGGTGTCTTTACCGCAAAGGCGCCCTAAGGCAGGGCAATCTGTAAGCACCGGGCCGTGTGGCGAAAACCGCAACTTTCGTTTTCGCGACCAGGAAAAACGAACTCGAATTCGAGCGATTTGCTCGGCTGTGTTGCTGACTGTTGCGTCGTCTAGCCGAACAAGATCAGACGAAGCCGCCCGCAAATTGGTGCCGCCCCAAGCCAGCGACAGGTTTCGACCCAGCCCAAGAATGGGCACACCGGGAAACATTAAACCCACGCAACGGTAGGTGGGGGTGCGCAGGCCCACCATCATCCACACATTGGGCAGGTGTTGGCCCAAATGTGGATCATTCACCATCAAGGGTTTGCCGCTTTGTGTGCGCGTGCCATGCAGCACAATTGAATTGCTGCCAGAACGGGAAAGACTGTTCAAAAATTCACTGATTTGCTGGGCTGTACCTGGCTTACCCATTTTTGGGCTATCGAAACTGGTGGACACGCCCGCCCCCACTCGGCGAAGGCGATTCCACCACTCGATGAAGTCGCCAGACAGACGATGTTCGATCAGGGAAAAATAAATGGGCCAGTTCACATCTGCACCGGCCAGCCTGCCAAACAACAAAATATCCAGTGGGGTGTAAGGCTCGGGTTGAATACCCAAAAATTTTTCATCCACACCCCGCTTGCGTTGTGCTTGAACACAGTTCAAACCCGCCACAAATCCTTCGACCCATTCACGGCTGGACTGGGGCATGCGGTCCCATATTTCAGGTGCGGCGCGGCCAAAATCAAGCAGTCGAATCAAGTGGTCCATGTCGACGAAACCACCCCCACCCATTTCTGAAAGTCGACCTTGGGCCAATCGTTTCAGAAACTGAAGCTGCGGACCGCGCTGGAATTCGGTGATGGTTCCCAAGGCGAAAGCGCCGTCTCGATCGGAATCAGAGAACACATAGGGCACGAAAAACTCATTGAAACAAATGCCTGTGCCCTTCTCAAAGGGCAGGTCAAGGGCGCGGAATTGCGCCAAGCGATCTTCAAGCGAGTAAACCGGGTAGCGTATTGAAAGCCAACCCATTGCACTGGAAACCCGGGCAAGGCCCCGAGCCAGTTTGCGAAGAATGGGGTTTTGAGAAGGACCTAAGGATTTCAGCAAGGCGGATCAAGACAGGCCGTATGACACCAGCTTGCCCAAGCGCTTGCTCAGTTTTTTCTGTAAACGTTGATTGCGGGCTGCCTTGAATTGGCCCCCCAGCTTGTTCACCCACACCATGGCTTGGCGCATTGCACACACTCATCAATTTGGTTGCGATCAATGAGTGTGACCGGTGTAGGTTTCAGGAATGTGACAAGCGAGGCAGCCCCAGCTTGAGCCCAAGAACCAAATCAGGCCACTTTCTTTTTTCGTTTGCTGGCCGCAGTTTCAATTTCCTGGTGCATGGCCACGAATTCCTGGCTTAGCTTGTGGGCAGGCATGAAATGAATCATGGGTTTGGCTGCTTCGTGGCTTTCACGAATTTTCACGGAAGAAGACAGGCAGGTGTTCAATACGGGGTGCCCTTCCTCCAATAACTCAGCCACCAGTTTTTGGGGCAGGCTGGCACGGGGCTGAAACTGGTTGACCACAATGCCTTCCACTTCCAAGGCAGGGTTGTGGTCGGCGCGAATTTCATTGAGTGCGTCCATCAGGTTGTAAAGGGCGCGTCGGGAAAACTCGTCGCAATCAAAGGGTATTAGTACGGAATCGGCGGCAATCAAGGCGGAGCGAGAGAAAAAATTCAGCGCGGGCGGGGTGTCAATGTACACACGGTCATATTGACCTTTTAATTCATCCAGTGCTTCACGCAGTTTGAAAATTTTGTAGCGTGATTCAAGCTTCACCTGCAGCTCTTCAAGCGCAGGGTGGCTACCCAACAAATCAAGATTTTCATAGGGTGTTTCCACCACAAATTCGGCGCTTTTCTTTGGACGAATTTTGAAGTTTAAGGCTTGATCAAAAAAATCTGCCAAGGAGTATTCCAAAGGTTCCGTTCCGCGCCCCATGATGTACTGGGTGCTGTTGCCTTGGGGATCCAGGTCGATTAAAAGCGTTTTCAACCCATTGTGGGCTGAAATTGCAGCCAGGTTACTGGTGATGGTGGATTTGCCGACCCCACCTTTTTGATTGAAGACAACCCGACGCATGCACTCACTCCCTGAAAAGTTATTTGTCACTACTGTAACAACTTTTCAGGGCAGTGTGCGATGGCACTTCGCGTGATTACACCTTGGCGCCCCGACGATCGAGGAAGTAAGCCAATGCGGGCAAGAAGACAACTGCCCCAACCATATTCCACAAGAACATGAAGGTCAGCAGCAAGCCCATGTCGGCCTGGAACTTGATGGGCGAGAATGCCCAAGTGGCAACACCAATGCCCAGTGTAAGGCCAGTAAACACCACAGCTTTGCCTGTGGACTTCAGGGTTTCAAAGTAGGCATCTGCAAATGGCATGCCCTGCTTTAAATATTCTTCAAGCTTGCCGTAAATGTAAATGCCGTAATCCACGCCAATACCCACCCCCAGCGCAATAACTGGCAAGGTAGCCACTTTCACGCCAATGCCCAGCACCACCATGAGCGCAGAACACAACAGCGAGGTCAAGGCCAGCGGTGCGATGATACAAATGACCGTGCGCACAGATCGGAAAGCCAGCCACACCAAAATGGCGACCACTGCGTACACCCAGATCAACATTTCAACCTGCGCTCGCTCAACCACTTCATTGGTGGCTGCCTCAATACCCGCATTTCCCGCGGCCAGCTTGAACACTGCATCACCAGTGTCATTTTTAGCAATGAAGTCTTCCGCCGCAGCAACCACACGCTTCAAGGTGTCGGCCTTGTGGTCTTCAAGGAACACGATGATTGGCATAAAAGAACAATCAGAGCTGAACAATCCATCTGACAAATTCATGCCACTGATGGTGCCGTTCAACACAAACTGGTTGCGGTTCAGCGCGTTCCACTTGATGTCGCCTTCACTGTAGGCGCTGATTACAAACTTCGAGCGGTCTGCCAGCGAAATGCTGCTTTGCACACCAGGAACCTGTTCGATGGTCCATTGGAACAAATCCACTGCAGCCAAGGTGTTGTACTTGATACAGCCGTCAAGCGTGGTTTCAACCATCACGACGAACACATCGGTGCTGGTGGAATAGTTGTCGGTTACATAGGCGTTGTCCAGGTTGTAACGCGAATCTGCGCGCAGTTCCGGGGCTCCCTTGTCCAGGTCGCCGATTTGAACGTTCGCATTACCCCACAGGCCCACTGCCAGCAAGGCCAGGCCAACCGCCAATGCGCCTTTCGCCATTTTGGCTTGGGCAAACCCAGCCAGGAAATGCCACAGCTTGTTGCTTCCCGATTCAGATTCTTGCAACACCTTGACTGCTTTTTCGTCCACTCCCGTGTAGCTCATGATCAAAGGCAGCAACACCAAATTGGTCAGAATAATAACCGCCACACCCACTGAGGCAGCAATCGCCAAATCGCGAATCACTGGAATGTCGATCACCATCAAGGTGGCAAAGCCAAAGCCATCTGACAACAAGGCAGTAAGGCCTGCAATGTACAAGCCACGGAAAGCCAAACGGGCTGAGTTCAGCTTGTTGTGACCATCGCCCTGCTTGTGTGCAATCGCGTTCACAATTTGCACGCCATGGCTTACACCAATCGCAAACACCAAAAACGGCACCAACATGGAATACGGATCAAGCCCCATGCCCAAGGCATTGAGCAAACCCAACTGCCAAATTACAGCGGTGATGGAACATGCCAAAGTAGCAACCGTACTTTTTACACTGCGTGAATACAGGAACAGCATGACCAACGTAATCAGCACGGCCACCGCAAAGAACATCACAACCTGTGTAGCGCCTTCGATCAGGTCACCCACAATTTTTGCAAAACCAGTTACACGAATTTCGATTTTGTCTGAATTGAATTCATCGCGAAGTTCGGTTTCAATGCGCTCGGAAAACTCTTTGTAATCCAGGCGGTCGCCGGTTTCCGGATTAATTTCCAGCAAAGGCAAATACACAATAGTGCTTTTGAAGTCGTTGCCCACCAAGCGGCCAATCTGCCCGGAAAGCTCCACGTTCTGGCGCACCTGGTCAATACTTTCCGCATCGCCGGTGTAGGTGGCTGGGATAACCTGACCTCCCTCAAGACCCTCTTCAGTCACCGATGTCCAGCGCGTGTTGGCTGTCCACAGCGAAGCCATTTCTGGTCGGTTCACACCGGGAATATAAAAGGCTTTGTCGGTGACCTGCTTCAGGGTTTCAAGGTAGTCAGGGCTGAATATATCGCCTTCCTTGGCTTGCACGGTAACGCGCACAACGTTGCCAAGGCTGGTCAGGTCGGCCCGGTTTTCAAGAAAATTGATCACATATTCATGCTTGGTCGGAATCATTTTCTCGAAGCTGGCCGCCACTTTCAATTGCGTGGCCTGCCAAGCCAACACCGCAGTGGCCAACAGCATAAAAACGATGACCAGCAAGCGGTTGTTGAAAATCAACCTTTCTGCAAACGGCGCTTTGTCGTGGATATTTATTTCTGGAGAAGTCATTGTGATTTAGGGTCCGTTTATTTGAATTCAGACAGGGGCAGGGTTTTGAAACCGCGCATGCCCGCCAACAGAATTTCCTGATCGTTCAATTGCACAACGCTTGCGGAAGGCAGTTTGTCGGAACGACGCGTCACTTGCAGGGTTTGAAAATCGTCTGTGCTGCGCGCCAAAATTCCGCGCGAACCCACCACCACCATAGAGCCGTCGGAAAGCACAGTGGCCCCGTTGAAAGTTTCACGCAAGTTGGTGGTCACTTCCTGCCACTGCTCACCACCGAATGGCAAACGGAACGCATTGCCCCGCAGGCCCACAGCCACAACGGTGCGCGTATCAGGCGCTTCGATCAAGGCAAAAATGGACCCATCGTAATCAATTTTTTTCGCGACCCAGCTTTCGCCTTCGTCGCTGCTTATCAGCACGGTGCCTTGTTCGCCACCCACCCACAATTCACCTGTTTTGCTCAACATCATGGTGTTGAAGTGGTAGTTGCTGGGGTTGTTGGTGCGGTCGCCCAGGTACGTCCAGTTCGCGCCCTTGTCGGTGCTTTTCAGCAACTGGCCATAGGCACCGGCCACAAATACGGTCCCTGTTCCATTGACCATCACGTCCAGCAGGGGTTTGGATGGCCCTACTTCGAAATCGCCTTGCGCAAGGTCCATGGTGAACATGGCTTCTTCGGCCGCAATTTCCAGGCGCTCACGTTCTTCAGGCGCTGCATTGGCAGGCAACGAATCCAGTTGTTCCTGAAGGCTGTCCGCCCTCGCGCTTGCATTGTCCAAAACAAATTGGTTGATGGTGGAGCCATCGATCAACTTGGTCCAGTTGGCACCCGCATCTTCGGTTTTCAACACAACACCATCGTGACCCACCGCGTAACCCAGGGCGTCATCGGCAAACGCCACCGAAGTTAATGTAATAGACACAGGCACCTTGCCCGCGGTCCAGGTTTGACCGTTGTCTTCGCTTTTCAGAATTTGCCCAAATTCACCTGTGGCAAAAAGGTTTTTACCGACACGTTCTACATCGAGCAACAAAGAGCGCGTAGCATTCACGCTGGGTATTGCGGGTATTTGCAGCAGATCGACCTTGGCCGTGGACACGCCACCATAACCGATCAAACCTGCGCACAAAACTCCGCCAAACACCAGCGTGGAAGCCGCCTTGTTAGAAAAACGATTCCGGAGAAACATTGAAGATCCTTTGAAATTGAAAAAGGCTACAAAGGGCGCTTGCCCCCTGTAGCCTGAATTTACCTAGCGATTACTGAACGCCGAGACGACGCAGGCCGGCAGGTGTGTAGTCTGCGCGATCAGGCGTGAAGTCGAACACAAACGGCTGTGCGGCTTCGTTGGTCAGACCGATGGTCAGGTAACGGCCAGATTGCAGGTCGTACAACGCTTCAGCTGCGTAGAACGGAACCATTTCACCGTAGTACTGAATATTGTGTGCTTCAGCAACACGCCACAGCGCGCCTTTGCCATCGTAGTGATCGATGATCGAGGCTTGCCAATTGTCTTCGTTCACGAAGAAAGTGCGCTTGGCGTAGATATGACGCGCGTCGCTCTTCAACGTGGCTTCTACTTCCCAAACGCGATGCAATTCATAGCGCAGCACATCAGGATTCATGTGCAGTGGTTGGTGAATTTGCTTGTAGGTCAGCTTGTTGTCGGCCAACTTGTACGCGTTGTACGGAATGTACATTTCTTTCTTGCCCTTCAGCTTCCACTCGTAACGGTCGGGTGCGCCATTGAACAAATCGTAGTTGTCTGTGGTGCGCAGGCCGTCAGCCGCTGTTCCTGGTGAGTCATATGCCACCTGCGGTGCACGGCGCACTCGGCGCTGACCCGCGTTGTACTGCCAGGCACGGCGACCTTCTGTAACCTGGTCCAGTGTGTCATGTACCAACAGCACGTTACCGGAAACAGAAACTGGGCTCTTCAGGATTTGATAGAAGTAGAAGTTGATGTTGTCGTCTTCACCGGCCTTGTAGAAATTGGGCAGGTTGCGCGGAAACACCAAGGTATCTTCAATGCGGTTAATAATGAAAGAACCGTCACGTTCTACGGGAACCTGCACAAAGTCGCGCTTGGCAGCACCACCGCGGTAACGGGTCAGGTGGTTCCAGATTACCTCAACGCCATTTTGTGGAATCGGGAATGGAATCGCCTGTTCGAAACCTACCACACTGTTACCGCCGTTCTCGGTTTTTGCATTGATGGCGTTTTTCTTGGCTGCGTCCAACACTTTCTTGGGGTAAGCCGTGCTGCGGTGTGTTTTGTACACATTCATTTTGAACGTGGGGTACTTCTTCAGCATTTCCAGCTGACCTGGTGACAGGTTGGCTTTGTACTGTTCAGCATTGGCACCGGTGATGGTGAACAATGGCTTTTCACTGGCAAACGGGTCGACCAAATGCTGGCCAGCCTTGTAGCCAGCTGGGCCCTTGGTTAAACCACCTGTGTAGGCTGGAATGGTGCCGGCAGCATTACCCGCCTTTTCCGCACCAAATTCCGTCAGGCTGGTGCCCAGCTTGGCAGCCTCTTGCGCGCTGACAGCCGCTTGCGCGGTGCCAACAGCAAACAAGCTTGCCAAAGCAAGTGCTGTGAGCTTTGTTTGAAACTTCAACATAAAAATCTCCTCCAGAGTGTCTCTGTTCTTAGAATGAGTATGAGCCGGTTAGCGAAATGAAATCACGGTCGCGCAGTGGGTCGAAATCAGCTGCGTTAGTAAAGGTTGTGTAGTTGATTGAGCCTTTTGTATTGGCATCAAATTCGAAACCAAGACCCAAACCAACTGATTGACGACCTTCGTTGAATACTTGTCCAGGCTCTGGTGACCAACCATCCACATCGTGAGACCAAGCTATGGACGGAATCAAGTCCACACCTAAGAACGCGTCTCTATAAGTCGCTTGCGAACGAAGACGATATCCCCATGAAAAGTCAGTTACGTAACCTTCGTTTCCACGCACTGTGCCGAATACTGGATTTCTGCCATAACGCTGACCGGGCGCTACGTCAGGCAATCCATTCACGAACACAGCACCAACTTCGGCAATAAATACCACTTGGCTTGAGTTCAAAGCACGATCGAATGTCTTGATGAACGCGGACTGAATCTGAGTCACGTCAAAGCGATCGAAGCCCTGAAACGCTTGCCCAGGAGCCAATGCGCGAATGCGCTGGTCAAGCGGATTGCCGGCAGTGCCCACGCCAGCCCCTAAGGTCGAGGCAAGCAAATCATTTGCATTCAGCTGAATGGGCACATCTTGAGCAAGTGAAATCTCGCCCGCTACCGACCAACCTCCGAGATTGGTTGACGCACTCAGGCCAAATACAGGGATATCCTCTGCATAATCTACGAAGTAACTACCACCACCGCCAGCTAAAGCACGCGGTAAAGCATTCCCAGGAGTTAGCCCCACCAACTCAGAGTTGACCAGTGCCCCCCCGGGACCCAGCGGTAATTGAGCGGGTGTCGGTGTATTACTTGCTCTTACACTGATTAATGGCAAGCGACTATGGTAATTCAGGTAGTAAGCACCAAATTCGGTGTCAAGGCTGGATACATAATTGCGCAGCGCGAAACCGAACTGACCGTTGTCATCGGGTTGATTGTCTGCAGAGCGAACCACTGGACCGCCCTGAACGGCAAAGCCCGGTGCCAAGTTAGTAGAATCCGGCAGAGGTGCCGCGAACGCCAAGCGATCGCAACCATCCGCCGCAAAATCGTTGGTCGAAAAATAAGTACCACATCCCTCAGGTACCGTCTTGCGCCACTTCAGCTGGTAAAAAGCTTCCAAGCTGGTGTTATCAGTTACGCCCAAATTGAAATACAGCATTTCTGTGGGGGTGAAACCCTCTTTCAAGTCGGCACCAGGCCTACGAAACGCAGAAACGTCAATAGTGTTCAAACCAGAAATTGCACTTGGAATAAACAGGCTTTCGCCCCAACTGATGACTTGACGCCCTAGGCGGAAATCCAGTGGTTTGTCCGCCACGGTGGTGTTCATATAAAAGAAGGCATCAAGAACGTCAATGCCGTCAAATCGGGCGTAGGGATGAAATCCGCTGTCGTTTAGTTTCTGATTGCGCGCGTTGCTGGTAGGTTCATGACCGTGAAACACTTCGTCGTTATTCAGCGTGTGGTCATAGAACCACTTCACACGGCTAAAGAAGCCATAGTTGTCCTTCTTCAATTCGAAATCGTGCACACCCTTGATAATCGTCGAAAAGGCGTCGCCTTTATCGAAGTTCAAATTACCGTCGTCGGACGTATTTGAAAAACCTGTGCCGTTTGCACCATCAGATGAGACGTTTCCTTGGCTGTAAAGCGCTCGATCCCTGTTTTCAACTCGGAAGCTTGTACCAGCACTGATCGTCGAGTTAATGCTCAAATCAAAATCGCCAATTTTAAAGTCTTTGGCCTGCGCAGGCATTGCCGCAGCAGCAAGCACCGCAGCGGCAAACATGTTGCGAACTGCAACATTTGTTTTTGTTTTAGAAAAAGAATGTTTGTTCATGTAGCCCCCAATAATTATTGAATAGGCAAGCGAAAGCGCCTGCGTTTAACCGGCCATGCCCCTGAACGGAGAGTGGCGGTAAATCAACTGAAAAATCGAATAGTTGCTCCGGCCTGCGAAAGGCGCGAACCAACCATCATGGGGAACTTCGGGAACCTTGAGAAAAATTAGACATGTCACCTCCAGTTATTGCACCTTGATTGATGCTTTGATTTCATTTTTTTGCATAGTGTAAAACAGCTTTCTAAAAAAACAAAACCGTAATTACAGTTTTGCTTATTTAGAGTGTCTTAACTAAAAATGTACCACCGGAGTAACATGAAATGTTGCGCGATTTGTCAATCAATGCAAATTAGTAGTAATTTCACTACAAGCCTTGCTAGGGCTGGATTCCAAGGTAACGGCTTACCACATCCTGAATTCGGATTTCAAATTCTTGCGTTCTGAATTTGATCGGGCCTGCATCGCGCAAACGCGCGTTGTGAAGCGCGCCATACACCACCTGAATTGCAAATGCCAAAGCCCGCAATGGGTCTGGATGAACCGCGTGGTCAATATGTGGCAACAATGGTTTTGATACGGTGGTGATGAAGCCAAAACCCACATCTCGCATGGGCGTGGATTCCAGCGCGCCTTTGGATTCGCGAATAAATGCTTCGGTAAGGATTGAACTGTATTCACCCTGAAAAATACCGACCAGAAAACTGACCACTTCGTTGCAAATCAACTTGCCATTGACACCCGCCCAAATGCGATCATCGAACTGGCTGGCCGCGCTCATTAACAGTTCCTGACAGCTTTCAGCAATTAATGCGTCGAAGTAGCTTTCTTTGTCTTCGAAGCGGCTGTAGAAAGAACCCACCGTGCAACCCGCTTCAGTGCAAATGTCTTTGATGGAAATTTCCTCTAGTACACGGGTGTGCAAAAGCTTACGGCCTGCTTTCAACAGATCGTGTCGCTTTTGCAAGCTGCGCGCCTGCATGGCGGGGCGCACACCTTGGGTGTTTTCAACTGCGGCTGCTTTGGCTTGAGTTTTCACTGGAAATAGTTGCGCCCACTGGGAGTGGGCGCTGCAAGTAATCTATAGGTACCTGAATTATGGCATTAAATTTCAAAATGCGGGCAAATTCAAGCTGCCCCGCAAGGCCACCAATGGGGTAAGCAGGTCACGCGAACCCGTGGCCAGGTATTGTGGATGGTAGCCGTACACCATCAGGCCAAGGCTTTCACCGTCGGCCAGGCGTTCAGCAACGCCGGTTAGTTCAACATGGCGTTGACCAAAACCACGAATGGGCGTGACCTGATCGTCGATCAAGCGCCATCCGCCATTTCGATTTACACCCAAACCCACAAACAAAATAGGATCGCAACCGGGCTCCAGCCCCAGCAAACCAATTGGCGACATGGCTGTGGCGGCATAAAGTTCGCTACACACTGGGTTCATTACCATGTCCACAGCCGGTGCAATTTCAAACGTGGCAGTGGGAACACCGGCAATGGTGTTCACACCCACAGGCAATTCAATGGGCATCACAGCTGGGGCAAATGGGTAACGCAATATACCGGTCACTGCACTCGTCAACACGCTGAGTGGATCAGTCCCTGGGGTGAAGTCAACGGCAATTGGCGCAATCGCGGATTCAGTGGGCTGGCCTTTGCCTTTTGGTACAAGCTGATCGAAAAATGTACTTTCATTGACCCACACGGCTGCATTTTCTGAAGCGGTGCCCTGCCCCACGTCGTCGTTCAAACTTATGCACACTTTGCCTTTGTTGTCGGCAAGCGTGTTGAATGCCGTCGATTCGCTGCCCTCTTTGATGGTTGCTGCTTCTTGCGCAGTGAACAGCTTTTCAACCAGGAATGCGAACTGCGCGTCAGGAATCGCGAGGTCGCCACACGCGAATGGGCCGCCGGGTTTCTGGAATTCAATTTCGTTCAACCCATTCTGCACACCCTGCTCGGTCAAATCACCAAGGCCGGGAATCATTGATGGCGATAGCGGAAGAATGTGGCCGCTTTGGTGGGTCAGCAAGCGCACATCGGCTTTGTTGCCTTCGGCATTTTCCAGTTCACGGTAGCAAGTGAAGTTGTGCAGGGCGTCGTTGAAATTAAACAGCGTGTCGCGGAATCCCTGCGTGAACAGAATGTCCACTGGGTCGGGCGTTCTTGGTGCCAAGCCGGGTGTTACTTCACTTTGAAGAAAGGTTTGTGCACCGGGGGCTTCGGCATCGCACCAATAACTGGGGCTGTGGTAACGGAAAAACTCCAAAGCGCCTGCCGGAAAACGATTGGCGGTGCTACCGCGCAAAAGCGTTTCACGAATCAAGTTGTCTTGTCCGCTGGTCAGCACAGCCGTGGGGTCGCCAGCTTGCAGCTTGGGTTGCAGCGAACCAGCTTCCCCACCCGCCACCAACAGCAAAGCCCAGCCCGATTTCACAACGCCCACAGGATCTATATTGCCATCAGTGGGCTCAAAGTTTTCAATGCCGTATGCGCCGCCGGGGTTCAGGCTGTAGCGCAGGTCGTTCCAGGCAATGTCGGGTGTTAGCGCATCAAGTCGCTTAAGCGGGTCAATGTTGTGAATCAACATTTGGTAGCCACCACCGTAACTGCCACCTGTGGCACCCGCCACCATATTGAATTCACGGTCGCCTGCGGGTTTGTCGCTGGCGTAGCGCAGCCAGTCCAGGTTGGCTTCCGCCCAGTCCAGAATTTGAAGTAAATCCTGGCCTTCGAAGTCGGGGTCGAGCACGCGAACTGTGCCACCACTTTCGCCGAAACCGCGTTGGTCAATGCTGATTACACCTGCGCCTGCTTCAATCAAATTGCTCATGATGCCGCGCGGTGCAGTTGCGCGCGCGCCACCGTAGCCATGGCCTTCCAGTACAAGGGGGTTGCCCTGCGCGCAATTGAATTCAGCGGGTTCCATTACAGTGAAAGCGATGTTTGCACCACTGGCTGATTGCAAATTCACACTGTAAATGCCACCGCCCGCGCGGGGCTGCTGCGCGTTTTCGCTGCAAGCCGGGGCGTTGAAGTCGCGGACCATACCTTCGAAATCGGGGTTGGCCGCGTTGGCCAACAGACGAACCTGCTCAACTTCTTCATTCGGATTGGTGGGGTTACCCGGGTTGGCGCTGCCAATTGAATTGTCATCGCTGCCGCAGGCTGCCAAGCCTATGGCAACAAAGGCCAAAGTAATTACTGCTTTCATGGTGGTGTCTCCTGCCATCTCCGCTTTGAAAACCAAAGTCGGGGAATTTTTGTGTATTGCTTTGTTACTGGGAGATGACAGGAAATGGATGCGGGGGCAATTCGGTCTGTGTCGGCTTGGCGACACAGGGTTGCAAATGTCATGGGTCGCCAAATGAACCAACGACATGCAACTAGACACTTAAATGGAATAAACCGTTGTTTCGCTTCTGCAGGTCCCCAATCCATGAAAGTTTTCGGCTTCAAGTTTTTAAACACCTCGGCCGTAGACGGTTTGGGTTTTAATCAGGAAAAAATCAGAAATGCGGTCACTCAAACACTGAATGAGCACCTTGCAAACAACCACTTTTCTACCTTGGTTCAGTCGCTTGCTTTCAAGCAAGACGAGCAATGTTTTTATGGTCCCGGCATGGATAAACGATGCGGGCTAGTCATTGATTACGGCAATATTGACCAAGGTATGGAAGGCGGACAGGTGGGCCGAGCCTACGTTGACGTGTATGCCCGCCCGGTATCAACAGAATTTGTAGATTGCGCCCCACCCGACCAAGCCACTGCGGCACGCATTGATCAAGTACTTGAAAGCGTGAATAAGCAGCTTCGGGATTGGGGCATGCCCAATTTTCAATTCATCAACAAACTGCCACAAGAAATTCCTGGACAAAAACAAAGTGACCATTACATCGATGTTTCCAGCTGCGCCAAGGTTCAAGGTGCAAATGTGGAGGGCGACTACGTTGACCGAATTACCCAGATTGAAGACAAAACAGCAGGAGAACAACGCGCAGTTGGGCAGGCAAGCATTCAGCTTGAGCGCAGCAAAACGGTTTTAACCAACTTGATCGCCCATGAGTTTGCTCACACCACGGGCAGCCATCCACACGAAACACTTGATTTAAAAAAAGTAAACCCGGATGTGCTGCAGTTTATGTGTGAACCGATTTCCACAAACACGAAGGGGTCGCAGCTGATCTTCGATGAAAAATGTATGTCTCGCCAGTACGACCCAAACATCCTAAAAGTTTTAGTCAACGCACCAGGCCAGGAAAAGTGGGGCGAGTTTGAACTTGCAACCCTGCGCTCAGTTTACGCAAACACGCCTGGCCAACGCACAGCTGACTTCAACGATTCCGTTCAACGCATTGTTAATTCCATTCGCGAAAACTATGGGCAAAAAGTAGCAAGCCAGGCTATGGCCGCGTTTTGCGCAACGGCGTGCACATTGATTTTGCACCACGGTATTGACCAACTACCACTGGGCCAAGGGTACAAGCAAGTGTTAAAAAACACCGCCAATATTTTTTCCAGTGTAATGCGATTGGCAATTCTTCACCAATCGCTTACATCGTTTGCCCATATTTATTCGACGGGTTTTTTGGTGGCCACTTTGGGCAGCAACACACTAAAATCACTTGCACATTTATTGGGGGCCGCCGGTATGGGCCAAACTTTCTTGTCGCTTATACGCGGCAATTCAGACGCCATGGTTGGAATGCTGTTTGCCTTTGGCGGCAGCGTGGCAGGGCGCGCCTTTGCAGAAACGGTAAACACCTTGGTAAGCAAAGGGGCGCAGCGCAGCCCTCAATATTTTGAAAAAACCTGCATGGCGATGCTTGAAAACACAGCAGACACCGAACAACAACTGAACTTCATACAGCGCCACCTGCCAGACACCGTAAACAATTCAATTGCGCTAATAGGCAGGCTAGACAATTCCGTTGCCGAATTCGTGAACAAATACTGCACACTGAATTTCTTGTATTCGAAACTTTTGAATGCTGCACCGGCTGCAAGCGCTGCGGTTGCTTCATCTGCACCGCCCACAGCACCGCCAGTAAATCCTGAAACTGTGCCAAGCCGACTTGAAATTCTGGAAAGCCAAGCCATTGAACTGGCGATTATCGAGAGCACGCATTCAAGCCAACTGGCCGCGCTTGCAGATGGCCATGCAACCATCAACCAACTGAATGCGGCAAGCCGTTCGAATTAAGTTACATCTGAAAGTAAGTTCGGTACCACGCCACAAATTCGGCAATTCCCTTTTCAATGGGTGTGTCAGGGCGAAACTGAGTGGCTTGCACAAGTGCGGTTACATCAGCGCAGCTTTCACTTTTTTCAAGAATTGGGCCAGTAATGAATTCTTTCACTGCGGTGCATTCCAGCGCCTTTTCCAACGCCGCAATTAACTCTTCAATTGAAACCGGTTTGCTGTTGCCCACATTCAGAATTCGCCAAGGGGCACTGCTACTGGCTTGGTCGGGTGCTTCCACCAGCCAGAACGGGTTACGCTCGGCGGGTGTGTCGCTGGCACGCAGTATGGCTTCCACCAGGTCGGCCACGTAGGTGTAGTCGCGGGTGTTGCTGCCGTCGTTGTAAATTTGAATGGGCTTGCCTTCCAGAATGCGTTTGGTGAATGCAAACAAAACTGAATCGGGTCTGCCCCAAGGGCCGTACACCGAGAAAAATCGCAAACCCGTGGTGGGCAAATTGAACTGGTGGCTATATGAATGCGCCATTAACTCACAGGCACGCTGCGTGGCAGCGTCTAGCCGCTGGGGGTGGTTGGCGCTGTCGCGTTCGCTCATCGGTTTTTGAAAACCTGCACCATAAACGGCATGGCTGCTGGCGTAGGTTAAATGGTGAATTTTAAAATTGCGGCAAGCTTCCAGAAGCGACACAAAACTGTTGATGTTGTTCTGGACGCAATCGGTCGCGTTTTCATTCGACAAAAATTTGTCTGTTTGGCCCGCAAGGTGAATAACGCGCTGCACCTTGTAAGTTTCAAGGCATTCATTCAGCTCGGTGCTGTTGCACAAGTCTGCGCGAACGGTGTGGTATTTCGACCCTGTGGCTTTTGCAATTTCTTCCAACATGCCCAAACGTTCACGCTTTAAGCGGGTGTCGTAGTGGCTGTTCATGGAATCGAAGCCAATTACTTTGTTGCCACGTTCAAGCAAAGCCTTGGCAGTGTGAAAGCCAATGAAGCCTGCATGCCCGGTCACCAACACCGTTTGTTTTTGCCTGGCTTTTTTGATCAACAGCGGGTTAGCGGCTTCCAGCTCAGCGTCGGCCAGGGCGGGCGAAGGTTCAAGTTCCGGAATTGCAGCGGTTTTTAATTGATCTGGGCCAGGGACGGCTTCCATCTTGATCTTGTGGTGCATGCAGGGTTCATGAAAATGCGAAAGATGTAGCGTTGCCCGAATCCTGAACCTTGTCAACCAGTAAACGCTGGCTTGGCTAGGCGCAGTTCCAAATTCCCTGCTGCTGAAGGCGCATTTTTAGTGTTTGCACACACGCGGCCACCGTGGTTTCAGCGGTGTTCAACACCAAATCGGGCTGGGTTGGTGTTTCGTATGCAGAGTCGATTCCGGTGAAATTCGGCAACAAACCAAGCCGGGCCTGGCGGTACATGCCTTTGGGGTCGCGTTGTTCACACACGGCCAGGGGTGCATGCACAAACACTTCAAGAAATTGATCGGAAGGCACCAGCGAGCGGGCATACAAGCGGCCTTCGTTGTATGGCGAGATCATGGCCACAATCACCAACAAACCGGCATCGGCCATAAGTTGCGCAACATGTGCGGTGCGCTGTACGTTGCAGGCACGGTCTTGTGGGCTGTAACCCAGGTCTGCATTCAGGCCGTGGCGCAGCTTGTCGCCGTCAAGCACGCAGGTGTGTACACCCGCACGGCGCAGGCGAAGTTCAAGTTCGCAAGCAATGGTCGATTTGCCTGCACCGCTTAGGCCTGTCAGCCACACAATTCCAGCCTTGTGCCCTTTTAACTGCTCATGGGTTACAGCGGGCAGTTCGGCGAGCGCATTCATTCAACATTCCTCGACAGGTTCAACAGGAACAACGGGTTCCAGTGTCTCCGGCTTTTGTGCAGGCGGGGTGTTGTTGGCCTGCCCTTCAAGAACCACAAGGTCAGGGTGCTGGGCTTCATCCAGATTCATGATAACTGCATGGCGACAATCGGGAAGAATAATTGTGTCGAACAGTTCACGCGCGGCACCTTCAAATGTAACCGCAGGAATGACGTTGCCTGTTTTCAAATTCACTGCCACCAACTGGCAACGGTCAATTTCGCCAAGGGCGCGCAAGCGGTCATGCAGCGGAAAGTTTTCAACATACATATTGTGGCGTGGTTTGCTGACACCAAACACGGCGTAATCGCCAACAAAACTTAAGCCGCGGCCGTAGCCACCCACAAAGGCAATGCATTCATACTTACCGGTTTCCACATCAATTCGACCAAATTCACCAGCACCGCTGTTGAGCACATACAGTTCGCCTTCATGCAGGCGTGGGCTGTGGGGCTGAACCAAACCTGTACACACGGCTTCCTGTTCTTCGACACTCCACACCATGCCCGAATTGAAAGGCATATTGCGCCAGCCATTGGGTTCTGCTGTGGCGGCGAATAAGGTTACGTATTTGGCTTCGCCATTTTCCATGCACAGGCCATTTAAATGGCAGGCGTCGGCAGGGTTTAGTTCTTTGATGAATTTGGGTTGCCACACGGGCTTCATGCTGTGCGTGGCGCTGGGTACGCCCAGGCAGCTGTACTTGCTGGCCACAAACAAGGGCGTACCGGTGTGGTCGTATTTCATTTCGTGGATGTCCAGGTCGCCAGTGAAGCTGATTGACCGAGGTGTGTAGCACTTGTGGTAAATGGGACTTTCAATGCGGGGGTGAACCAATACGTCGTGGTACTGGCGAATGTCGGTTTGGCAAACCACCGCCAAGTGATCGCCCTGCACGTCCATGCCCATGCACAGCGGAAACTGCACAATGTGAAAATTCACGGAATCGGGATTGGGCACGCTAAGCACCAGCAAGTCGCCCATGCTGCGCGTGCCCATGATGACTGAAAAGCCCAGCTCTTGTTGCAAAGCTGCCCATTCCGGGTTGGTCAAAATACGTGTGTGCGGCTGTTGCTGTTGTTGTGCTTGCTGTTGTTGTGCTTGCTGTTGTTGTGCTTGCTGTTGTTGTTGTGCCTGTTGCATCTTCTCACCCTAGAAAGATTTGTTTCATCTTCCATACGCTACGCCGTTGCAAACAGGTCGACCACACCCTTTCAAGCTACCCCGATCAGACAACTTCAGTTGTACCTTGCATAGTTTTTCATTTCCGCCTTGATTTCTTCCAGCGAAATGCCCTGTGCCAAAATTGTTTTGGGCCCATGATCACTTAACTCGTGGGCAATGTAATGCTGCCCATTCAAGGTGGTTTGCTGCTCCACCACAACAGCGGTTAATTTGTTTTCACTGATTCGGTGAAACAGCAGTGTTTTGGCAGCAGCATCCACTACGTTGTAGGAACTACCCAAATCGATGTGTGCCGGGTCGAGGGCGGCCAGCTTTTGCTTGATGACTTGGTGAGCAATTTCATTGATCGCGCTGCCACTGGGTGACTGCATGGCCAAATTTAAAACCCGTTCTTGAGCCTGTTCAATTTTTTTCTGTATGGCGGGCAATGTGGTGCTTTCTACAAGGGCCACATTGGCATTGACCTTGGCATCTTTGGCAGCCAAGGGCGCTGCGTCTTGAACAAATTGCCGGGTTGCTGCCAGCAATTCTGTTTTGCTGAGGTACTCCATTTGGGCAAACATTTCACTGCTACGCAAAAGGGTTCGCATGTAACTGCGCATGCTGGAATATCCGCAATTGGCGTCTTTTTGAGGGGCTTGAATAATAGGCTGCAAAGGCAGGCTGCTGGACTCGGGATTTTGGGTTAGCGAATCCAGCAGCGCATGGAACGAGGCCAGATTCGACAAAATACTGTGACCTTCACCAAAACTGACAGTAGACCCTTTGTTTTCCGCAGCTGTTTCCATGGTTGAATTGGCATAGCCGATCAACTTTGAAAACACATCGAAACCCAGTGCGCCAGGGCGGTTGGCTTGCGCAGTCAGTTCAATGCCCCGGTAAACCTTGACGGTCTTGTATTTGGCGCCGCTGCTTTTCGATGAAGGCACACGATCATGAAAGTGATTAACACCGTAACCCCGGTTCATGAATTCAATATCGAAAGTGCCATCGGGGTTCTTTGTGAATGCAAGTGTAGTGACATGGGCGAAACCTTCTTCGCTCTCTGCAACCTGAAAAATTAGGGGCATGGCAAAGTGGGCCGAATTGCTGATTCGATCGAACAATGCTGTTGTGGTTTTTTCAATTTCTGCGGTGCTGTTTAGCTTGAAAGAAAAATCAAATTCAACCGCGTTTTTTGAAAACTCGATCAAGTTAGCTTTTAACTTATCCATGCTGGTAAAAAGTGCAGAGCCCGGTGTGCAGCGTGCCATGGATTTTTCAATCAGCTCGCTTTCGATTCTGGCGAACACAGCACCATATCGTTCAGATGCATTTCCGTCTTTTTGGGTTTCATTTTCCGGTGTAATAATTCCGCCATACCTTTCAAGCAGCGTAATAGTTTCTTTGGGTATGGCGGCGAACTGCGTGTTCAAACCCGCAACATGGGCAAGGTAAGAAAATGTGAGCGGAATGTTTTTTGATGGGCTGGTGTCTACAAACACGGGGTTGCGCTTGTGATAGGTGGGGAAAAAATTTTTGTTGGCGTATTCTGCCAGTACGCTGTTCTTAATGTTTTCGCGAACCATCGCCACCACTTTGTCAGATTGAATGTCAACAGCCTGTTTTCTTGGGTAGCCACTTTCATTGAAACCCGTTTGCAGACGCAGCACACCAAATTTTTCCCCGCCTTTTTTCAGAATTATGAAATTTAATCGCGAAGGCGCTGGTGCTGATTCCATGTACTCGCCAACCCGAAGATGCTTGAGCGAACCGGGTTCTTGAACCAGTGACTCAGCAAACTTGTTATTCATGAATGTTCTAAGTTGTTTGAATGTTTCTATGCCAGGCAGTTTTATTTTTTGTGATCCTTGAAGTTCGAAACATTCAATTTTTTCCTCTTGTTTTGATGCACCCTGGTTCTGAATCAGCACCGGGTAAAAAGTGGTGTCATCGATTCGCTGAACATAAATGGAAGTGGATTCGTCGTCGCTTGAAAAAAACTCGGTTTTTCTTCCTTGCGGAATTGTTTCCTTGAAGCCATCCCAATCGGTGTGATATTTGATTAGATCGCCAAGTTCTTCGAAAGCCTCTGCCTGCAGTAGTTCCTGGGTTAATTTACGGCTAAGCTTGGTTCGTAGCCCCTCCACAAAATCGTTTTCAGCAACAACCTTGTTGGACTTCATGTCAACAGCTTTGAAAACTCGATTGCCTTTTTTATCAATCGCGTTTTCAATGCGGTAGGTGCTTAAAGCGTTGATTCCTGTTTTTTGAATCAAAAACTGACGACCCTGTGCTTCAGATTCAGGCTGCACAAATTCACTGATTTTCACAGCACCAATTTTAAAACTGCTTTTCAACATGGACAGTGCCAGGCGGTTGCTTTCTTCTGAACTGGTTTGCGGCTTTGATTTTTTCAAATACCGAGTGGTGTTCGCCAGCCTTTTTCCCAAGCTTTCCACCGCAGTGGATAACCGCGTTTTTTGCGGCACTGCATTTGCAGTGTCGCTGTTCGAAGATTTGTGAAAAGTTGTTATTCTCATTTTTGCGGCCCAGTGCGAACAGCAAAGCCGATTTTCATTCCATAGGCAATGAAAAGCGCGGCTTGTGCCTTTAGGCTTATGAGTGTTTTTTACACGCGGAGGGGTTCAAAACTGATCATAGTTAAACGAGTTAACTCGGCCCAATTTGCTGCCTTACCTGATCAGTAAGCTTTACCAACGAATCAGTTTCAATACTGCGGTAGTCGGCTTTCAGCACATTACTTTCCGCCAGCAAATCCAGGTACTGCGTACTGCGCTCACCACGCATTGATTTGGTGGCAGCCAACCGATCAATCAGATTGTCCATTTTCTCGTGCATTTTTTCCTGATGCTTTTTTACTTCCGCCTGCACTTGCGCATATTCCGAAGGGTACTGTTTGTTTAAGGCCTGCTGCCACGGGTGCCAGTTGGCCAGGAAAATGTTCAGATTAGCATCCGTCGATTGTTCCTGAATTTGCCTGCGTGCGCTTTGAATATCTTCTTCAGCTACCTGCAACGCACAACGATGAAAAATCATGTCATCAAGCTGACTGGGCAAGTTGAATTCTTTCGACAATTTCACCACGTATTTAAGAATGATCTCAGTGGGGTCTACAAATCCTACCAAGGTAGAAACTTTTTGCTGTGCAATGGTTTGAAGCAATTGTGATTTGTGCAAACCACCTGCAGTATCAACCAGCGTGTTCAAATTCGTTTCATTCAGGCTTCGATGGTTAACTACGGATTCTTCCAGTTGAATAAAGGCCAGTGCAATTCGGTCGTCGCAGGTGGCAGTGCCTTCCACTGCCACCGCTGCGCAGTATTGAAGTAAATCAGGTGCCTGTTCAACATAGTTCAAAAAAGCGTTTATGCGCTGCACAAGGTCTTGCGGCGCTTTTTTATAATGCGCAGTTACACGCAAGCGGGCTAGTTGGCCTGAAAGCGCGGTTGCTTCGATATTTGAAAGTTCACCAAGTGCAGCCAGAAAGGCTGGCTGCTGTGCTTCGGCAGAACTATCAACCCCACCTTCTGAGCGCCAAGATGCAATTTCATCATTCAACGGCCTGGCGGCAACTCGAACATTGAATGCCGACATGTTGTATTCCAGACAAGGAAAAATATCAGGCCCTTGACTGCGGTGGCTTGCCTGGTGCGCCACAAAGGCCTGCGCCAGCCTGTTTAGAATTGGTTGCGGCAAAGGGTTTGATTCAAGATGAACGTTGCAGCCCACAGGTAACTGCACAAGGCTTCTGGGCAGGTCTGAAAGCTGATTTTTTTTAACATTCAGCAAACGGAGTTTCTGCAAATTACCTATCGACGCCGGCAGGGTTTGCAGTTTGTTAATGGGGTAGTCGGGGTGTTCCTGACCAAACCTTTTATGAAAATAAAACTCGGTATTTCTACCCCTAATGTTGTCGACCCGAAGCTCTTGAAGTTCTGAAAGATTACCGATTGATTCGGGCAGGCTTTCAAGTTGATTGTTTTGAATAATCAAATAACAAAGGTTGTTTAGCTGCCCAATTGAATCAGGCAAGGTTTTCAAGAAGTTGGTGTATAAATCCACTCGCCTTAGTTCAGTCAGCGAACCAAAAGTACTGGGCAATGTTTGCAGTTGATTGTGTTGAATAGTCAAGCACCGCAAATTTTTTAACAGGCCAAATGCCAGTGGCAGATCACGAAGTTCGTTGTAAGAAAGCTCAAGGTTTTCAAGAGATTTCAGTGAAGCGATGGAAGGTGGCAATGACTCAAGTTGATTGCGCGTTAAATCCAGGGTAACCAGTTTTGAAAGCTGACAGATTGATTCAGGAACATGTTGAAATAAATTGAGTCCAAGATTGAGCGTTTCAAGCGCTGAAAGTTGAGCCATTGATTCCGGCAAACTGTGCAATTTGTTGTTACATATTTTCAGTTTTTTAAGTGTTGACAATGACCCGAATGAATCCGGCAATTCTTCGAGCAGATTGCCAGTTAGGTCAAGGTCGTGAACGCCCTTTAAAAAACCCAGGTCTTCTGGCAGTTTTTTTAATTCGAGAAAATTCAAACCCAAATAGTTGTTTGTAGGCGGGTCCGAATCAAGCGCTTGGCTTATTGAATCTATTCGGGCTGACACACTGGGTGAATGTATGCTGTCAAAGCATTCCAACATTCTCTCTTTGGCTTTCAGGCGGTTTTCTTCAGGCGCACCATCACGCACGTATTCGGTCAACATGTGCTCTACTTCAACCCGATTCATTTTGCGGGGTGGTACGTGAACAAGGCCTGGAGATTCAGTGGTGCTGGCTGGGTCTACATGCCGGGTGGCATTTGTACAATTGAAAAAACTGGGCATGGCAAAGCCTGGGGGTGCTTAAGACGCCCTTAGGTGACTGCGCTGCCAGTTTGGTTCAATAAAAATACGGCTCACCGCAGCTCACCATCTTGCATTGGCAAGGCAAAATTTTATTCCGTTTCCTACGCAGCAACAAATGCATTGCCGTTACCCAGGGTTGGCTGCCCGTCAACCCGTTTTAATCCAGCTGGCCTTAATCGACTTGCCCGCCGCATTGGCCTTCACCGTGTTGCCCACCGCCATCAGCTCAATGCCTTCGCTGGCAATAGTCACCACTTTGGCCTGGCCCGCATTCACAATCACGGTGGCGGTGGCGTAGCTGCCGTCCATCGCGCTGGTGTTCACCGTGTAGTGGCCGTCGCTAGGCGCAGCAAACAGGAAGGCAGGCGCACCCACACCGGCATACACTTGCGCAGCCCCAGTGTTCACCTGCTTGGCCTGTACCGAATTGGCCACGGCGGTGTTGGCTTTCAGGCTGTCTACATCCAGTTCACGAATAGCGGCCATTTCGGCTTCCAGGCGCTGGGTGTACACCGAGTTCGATCGCACTTTCTGTGCAGTGAAGTTGCTCACTTTCAATTCGGTGGCCAATACGGTTAGCAAAGAACCGTCTTCAGACGCACTGAAGGTGTTGCCCCAACGGGTGTTGATGCTGTTGATTGAATCGGTGTTGCCTTTGACTGTGCCGTCTAGCTGAACCAGTACATCGTCAAGCCGCTTGATGTCGGTGGTATTGCTTTGAATGGCCAGTGCGTTTTCAGCAATTTTCTTCACGTTGGAATCGATGGCCATTTGAAAGCCATCCATGCGGCCAACCGCTTCGGTTTTCCAGGTTTCAAGGCTGGCCACGCGGATGTCTACGCCGCTTACTTTTTCATCCAAAGCAGTAATCAACGTGCCTTGCTCGGTTACGCGATTGTCCAGTATTTTGAATTTGCTGCTTAACTGGCCCACACCCACTGCCGCCATGGCACCCAGTGCGTTGTAATCCACCGCCATGAATCCATCTGAACGCACGGCAACTGCTTCAGGAAACAAGGGTTGCAGTTCTTGCGCAATTACACCGATTCGGCGGCCTAAATCGCGGTTGGCAATGTAGTCGTAACTGTAGGTGCGCAACATTTCCAGTTTGTCCAGCACATTGCCGGTGTCAAGCTGGCTAACATTGGTTTTAAGCCTGCGGTCGGAACTGACGTTGAATGCAGTGGCGGTCATCGACCCCACAACGCTGAGGTTGCCGCCTGCTGTCAATGCCATATTTTGAGTGTACGCATTGGCCCCCGTTGATTCACCAAATGAGAACCCGCCAGGGCCTAAACCTTTTTGGTTGATCAGGTAAGTGGCGCCGGTACCACCATCGCGGTTCCACTGCAAGTAGGCGCCCTGTGAGTTAATGGTACTTCCTGTTACAACTTGGTTGGCATGCGAAATAATATTGCCTTGAACATACAGTTTATTACCCGGTGAATCATCGTTGCGGCTGTTGCCGCCAATGACAACCTGGTGGTTTCCATCACTGCGGCCCAGTACCATGGTGTTGCTGGTGGCAACGCGCGCATCGGCACCAATTACGGTGGCGTAGGTAAGTGCAGCACCGATTGCATCAGCGGCGTAACCAATGAAGGTGTTGTTGCTGCCTGTGGTGTTTATTGTGCCTGCATCGTCACCCAAGGCTGTGTTCCTAAAGCCGGTGCTATTAAAAAACAGGGCGCCACCACCAATGGCCGTGTTTTCATAACCCGTGGTGTTGGTATAAAGGGAGACATTACCGTTGGCCGTGTTTGAATAACCAGTGGTGTTGAAATACATGGAGAGCCCACCACTGGCCGTATTGCCAGACCCCGTGGTGTTGAAAAACAACGACTGATTACCACTGGCGCTGTTATTGTTTCCAGAGATGTTGCTAAACAGGGCGCGCCTACCACTGGCCGTGTTAGCCGAACCAGTGGTGTTGGCAGCCAAAGCCTCTATACCCAAAACAGTGTTGGCGCCTGTGCCACTTTGCGCACCTGGCATTGCACCCGTGCCCACAATCATGTTGGGGATGCTTACACCACCGGCTGATGTGCTTACGTTAATCCGCGGCACATTCAGTGCACCAGCATGGTAAGCCGTACCGTCTGAATCGAAGTGGTGGCGAACAGAATTGTTTGTTGTGGCGATTTGAAAACGGTCGCCATTGCTACCATATGCAGAACCAGGGTCATCACCCAATGTCATTTGAAGAATTGAGTTGTTGTCCGATGGGTTAATACGGCCCATGAATATGGGGTCGCTGCCTTCATTGGCCGCACCAAACTGGATGCGCGAGTTGATGGTTGTACCCGTGCCGGATGTGTTTAATACCACATTGCCGGTAACACCTGCATTGCCGGTAACCTGCAGGCGGTTGCCGCTGCCATCGTCGCTTGCTGAAGCAAGCAACAAATTGCCTCCAGAAGTTAAACGCATGCGCTCGGCATCGGCGTTGTTCAAATTTCCGGTATTTTTTGTGCGGAAAGCAATGTGGCTAGACTGGGTGTTGTCATCCAGAAAGCGGATTGTGGCTGGTGCCGAGTTTGTGTAACCGGGGTAACCTGCACCGGTAATGTCGACATATCCGCCCGGTGCGTACACGTCGCGAACCAAGGCCAGCGCCGTGCCGTCTGCGGGCAAATTGGCTTCAATTGTTCCGGTAACCTGCAATTTGCTACCCCGGCCATTCGTACCGGTTGCGCCAATTACTGTGGTGTCGGTGGTGCGGCCCAGTACAACGGTGTTGCTGGTGTTTACGCTGCTAAATGAACCAATTGCTGTTGCAAACTGCAAATTGCCAGACATGTATTGGGTGTAGGCTCCCAAAGCAGTGTTATTAGAGCCAGTGGTGTTATTCATCATGGCTTGCTCGCCAATCGCTACGTTGCCTGAACCTGTTGTGTTCTCGCCCATGACACCATCGCCAACGGCAGTGTTGTCAAAGCCAGTTGTATTGTCACCCATTGCGCCCCAACCCACCGCAGTATTATCGTAACCATTGATATTGGCCTCCAACGCTCTGTAGCCAACGGCAGTGTTGTAACTTCCTGTTGTGTTCGAATCCATGGCATAAGTACCAACAGCCACGTTCTGGATAGCATTTGTATTACTATATAGTGCGTCAAAGCCCAGCGCTGTGTTGCTGTAGCCCGTGGTATTTGCGTACAAAGCGCGACGGCCCACGCCTGTGTTTCTTTCCCCTTGGTTGGGGTTGGTACCGTCAAGTTGGCTAAGTACACCGTCGCCAATCGCCACGTTTCCACCCGATTTAAATGTGCCACCCAAGGCATTGGTGCCCAAAGCCAGGTTTGGCGCGGCGGTGACAGTACTTTGGCTTGCAAAGGTGAGTGCCGCGTCTATATTTGGTTTAGTAAGGGCTTTCACTTCAACCCCGTTGGCAAACAAGGTGTTGGCATACAATGCGCCGTTGAAGTTGCTAATACCGTTCACATACAGCTTGGTGTTTGCGTAGGTGTTGTTGCGGGTGGCGGTGCCGATCACAATTTGATCAACTGTGCTGTTGCGACCCAAGGCTATGGTGTTACTGGTGGCAACAGTACTACTTGCGCCAATGGCTGTGGCATATGTTAATGCACCGCTAGTCGCGTCTGCATCGTAACCAAAAAATGAGTTGTTGCTACCAGTGGTTATTGTATTACCACTAAGACGACCAAATGCCGCATTGTCGGAACCAATTGTATTTGCAAACAAGGCTTCTCTGCCATAAGCAACGTTGCCATCACCTGAAACGTTATTTGATAATGCATTAAAACCAGTGGCGACGTTTCTGCTGCCTGTGGTGTTGTCGTACAAAGCGTACGCGCCGATGGCAACGTTGAAACTACCAGTGGTGTTCGAGACAGCAGCAAAGTAACCATTGGCCGTGTTTTCAAAACCAGAAGTGTTACTTCGCAAAGCATTCCCACCGGTCGCCACATTGGCACCGCCTGTTGTGTTCGCCGCCAGTGCTTGACTACCCACGGCCGTATTGTCACCATAGCCGGACTGCACCCCAGCCATTGCTCCTGAGCCAATGATCATGTTGGGGTTAGTTACACCCGCAGTTGCAGACAAATCCAGCCGCTGAAGTGAAAGCGAACCCATGGTCACCGCACCACTAAAATTGGCTGTAGTGCCATACAATGCGCCGTTGAAGTTGCTAATACCGTTCACATACAGCTTGGTGTTTGCGTAGGTGTTGTTGCGGGTATTGGTGCCAATAACTACCTGATCAGCATTGCTGTTGCGGCCCAATGCAATCGTGTTGCTGGTGGCAACAAGGCTGTTCGAACCAATTGCGGTTGCATAGGTAAGCGCACCGGTTGTTGCATCGGCGTAATAGCCAAGAAATGTGTTGTTACTACCGGTGGTGTTTGTTCCGCCACTGCTGTTACCAAAAGCAGTGTTGTCATTGCCCGTGGTGTTGCTGCTTAACGCCCATGATCCACTTGCCGAGTTATCGCTACCCGTGGTGTTGTCGTTCAATGCACCATAGCTGGTTGCAGCGTTGCCGGTACCACTTGTATTAGAAAACAATGACTGGCTTCCGATTGCTGTATTCCAGTTGCCAATGGTGTTATTCCCCATAGATTGATTGCCAATCGCCGTATTCTGCTGACCGGTGGTGTTACGCATCAGTGCAGACGCACCATAAGCAGAATTTGAGCCTCCAGAGGTGTTGTAATACATTGCAGCAGCGCCTGTGGCGGTGTTGTTGCTACCTGTTGTGTTTGAAAACAAGGTACGGTTGCCAGTCGCGGTGTTGTCATAACCTGTAGTGTTTGCTGCAAGTGCGCTGATACCCAGCGCCGTGTTGGCACCCAAACCACTTTGTGCACCCGCCATAGCACCAGTACCAATAATCAGGTTGGGGTCTGTTACTCCCCCTGCGCTTGTTGAAATATTCAGCCTTTCCACCGCAAACGAACCCATGCTGACTGCGCCAGTGAAAACAGCCGTAGTGCCATATAGTGTGCCGTTCAAACGAGTGTCGCCATTCACGTACAGCTTGGTGTTGGCGGTGGTGTTGTTGCGGGTATTGGTGCCAATCACTACCTGATCCACGTTGCTGTTGCGGCCCAAAGCGATGGTGTTGCTAGTGGCAACAAGGCTGTTCGAGCCAATCGCCGTTGCATAGGTAAGCGCGCCGCTGGTTGAATTGGCCTCGTTACCCAAAAATGTGTTGTTGCTACCCGTGGTGTTTGCGTTGCCCGAGTTATAACCAAAGGCAATGTTGTTGGAACCGGTTGTGTTGGCAGAAAGCGCACCTGCGCCATTCACGGCGTTGCGGTTGCCAGACACGTTGGCATACATGGCTGCATCGCCAATGGCCGTGTTTTGGTAACCAACGGTGTTGAACAGCAATGCGGCGTCGCCCATTGCGGTGTTGGAATAACCCGTGGTGTTGTTGTACATCACCCCGTCGCCAGCCACAGTGTTTTTGTAACCCGTGGTGTTAGAGAACAAGGAGAAATTACCCGTTGCGGTGTTGTAAAAACCGTTTGTGTTGCTGGCCAATGAACCCATGCCCACCGCGGTATTTCCACCCGTGCCACTTTGCGCGCCCACCATGGCGCCCATGCCGATAATTACGTTGTCGTTAAGCACACCACCTGCGCTGGTTGCAATGTCCAGCCTTTCCACAGCAAATGCCCCCATGCTAACCGCACCGGTGAATACAGCATTTGTGCCGTACAAAGTACCGTTCAAGCGCGTGTCGCCATTCACGTACAGTTTTGTATTGGCGGTGGTGTCGTTGCGTGTATTTGTACCAATAACAATTTGATCAACGTTGCTGTTGCGGCCAAGGGCAATGGTGTTGCTGGTGGCGACGCGGCTGGCTGCACCTATTGCACTGGCGTAAGTGAGTGCGCCGCTTGCTGCATTGGCATCGAAACCAAGGAAAGTGTTGTTGCTGCCGGTGGCGTTTGAATCGCCTGCATCTTTACCCAAAGCCGTGTTGTTAATTCCCGTAGTGTTGAAATACAGGGCGCCACTGCCACTAGCTGTATTGCTGTAACCAGTGGTGTTGGAATACAAGGCGTCCCAACCACTTGCCATGTTGTAGTAACCCGTGGTGTTGCTGTACAGCGAGCGGTAACCACTGGCTGTGTTTTGGCTGCCTGAGGTGTTTGTACGCAGAGCCCCGAAACCAATTGCCATATTGCTTCCACCAGTGGTGTTTGCAGCCAAAGCCTGGTAGCCAGTGGCCGTATTGAGGCTACCAGTGGTGTTTACAGCCAGTGCGGACAAGCCCAATGCCGTGTTGCCACCGGCTCCACTTTGCACACCTACCATGGCACCCGTGCCCACAATCATGTTGGCGGTGGTTACACCGACTGATGTAGTAACGTTAAGCCGTGCAGCGGCAAGTGAACCCACCGTAACTGCACCGCTGAAGTCGGCAGTGGTACCGTACAGCATGCCGTTTAAGCGCGTGTCTCCATTCACGTACAGTTTGGTATTGGCGGTGGTGTCGTTGCGGGTGGCTGTACCAATTACAATTTGGTCTAAGTTGCTGTTGCGGCCCAGGGCGATGGTGTTGCTGGAGGCGACGCGGCTGCCTGAACCGAATGCTGTTGCGTAGGTGAGTGCAGCGCTGGTCGCATTGGCATCTCTACCAATAAATGTGTTGTTGCTGCCGGTGGTATTCGTAGCACCTGCACGAGTACCCAGTGCCGTGTTATCGAAACCCGTGGTGTTAACGACCAAAGCTTCCGTACCAGATGCTACGTTGTTATAACCAGTGGTATTGTCACTGAGAGAATAGTTACCAGAGGCCACGTTGTAATAGCCTGTGGTGTTTCGGAAAAGAGCATAACTGCCCGATGCCATATTATCGAAGCCGGTGGTGTTGTAGTACAACGCATTACTGCCATTTGCAACGTTATAGCGACCTGTGGTGTTCGAGTACAACGCACGATAACCACTTGCAGTGTTTTCATCTCCGGTGGTGTTGGAGTACAAGGCACGATAACCACTCGCAGTGTTGTAAAAACTGTCGGTGTTGGCAGCCAATGCACCAATACCCACTGCGGTGTTGCCACCAAAACCACTTTGCGCTAGCGGCATGGCACCCGTGCCCACAATCATATTGGGCATGGTTACGCCACCAGCGCTGGTTGACACATCCAGCCGCTGAACAGCCAGTGAATTCATGGTGACCGCACCGCTGAAGGTGGCATTTGTTCCGTACAAAGTACCGTTCAAGCGAGTGTCGCCATTCACGTACAGCTTGGTGTTGGCGGTGGTGTTGTTGCGGGTGTCGGTGCCAATTACTACCTGGTCAATGTTGCTGTTGCGGCCTAAGGCGATGGTGTTGCTGGTGGCCACTGTGCTTTGTGCGCCAATGGCAGCAGCATAGGTGAGTGCGCCGCTGGTTGCATCGGCATAGTAACCAATAAAAGTGTTATTGCTGCCGGTGGTGTTCGAAGTGCCGGTTAGTCTGCCCAACGCCGTGTTGTCATTACCCGTGGTGTTGCCACTCAGTGAGCCCCAACCACTGGCCGTGTTGCCTCTACCCGTGGTGTTGTAATAAAGGGAGGAATAACCGGTTGCCGTATTGCCGTCACCCGTGGTGTTGGAATACATGGAGTTAGAACCACTTGCTGTGTTGGTGTTACCCGTGGTGTTGGAATACAGGGAGTAAATACCATTGGCTGTGTTACTGCCGCCCGATATGTTTGCAGCCAAAGCGTTGATACCCAAAGCGGTGTTAGCACCAAAACCACTCTGCGCAAGCGGCATGGCACCTGCACCCGCAATCATGTTGGGCTCACTTACACCACCTGCACTGGTTGACACATCCAGCCGCTGAACAGCTAGTGAATTCATGGTTACCGCACCGCTGAAGGTGGCATTTGTACCGTACAGCATGCCGTTCAGGCGGGTGTCGCCATTCACGTACAGCTTGGTATTGGCGGTGGTGTTGTTGCGGGTGTCGGTGCCAATTACTACCTGGTCAACGTTGCTGTTGCGGCCTAAGGCGATGGTGTTGCTGGTGGCCACCCGCGCGTCGGAACCAATGATGGTGGCGTAACTGAGGTTGCCGGAAACAACATCGGCATTGGCACCCAAAGCAGAGTTGTTGAAACCATCCAGGTTATTGGACAATGCACTGTAACCCACCGCGCTGTTGTTATATCCATTTCGGGTACCCGTTAGCACATCTGTGCCGATGCCCGAGTTTTGATAGGCCAGGTCAGCGTTGACCATTGCATAGTTACCCACTAGGGAGTTGGAGCTGCCATCACCTGAATACATATTCAATGCGCCAATTGAGACGTTGTCAGTAGCGCCATTGCCACTAAACAGCATTGATTCCCAGCCCATTGCAATGTTGTAATTACCCACTGTGCTTGAGGTCATCACGAGGGAACCAATGGCAATGTTGTAAAAACTGTCCGTTGCGCCGGTTAATGTGGCTCGGCCAAGGGCTACGTTGCCCCAACCTGTGATATTTGCACCCAAAGCTGAAGTACCTAGAGCCGTGTTTTGCTGACCTGTGGTGTTTGCATCCAAAGCATTGTAACCACTGGCTGTGTTTGAGCTGCCTGTGGTGTTTGCAGCCAAAGCACCGTAACCGCTGGCTGTGTTTGAGTTGCCTGAGGTATTTGAAGCAAGTGTATTAATACCCAAAGCGGTGTTGCGGCCTGAGCCACTTTGCGCTAGCGGCATGGCACCCGTGCCCACAATCATGTTGGGGTTGGTTACACCACCCGCGCTGGTTGATACATCCAGCCTTGCTGCTGCAAGCGACCCAACTGTAACCGCACCACTGAAGGTGGCTGTAGTGCCGTACATTGCACCGTTGAAGTTGCTGATTCCATTGACATACAGCTTGGTGCCAGCATAGGTGTCGTTGCGGGTGTCGGTGCCAATTACAATTTGATCCAGGTTGCTATTGCGGCCGAGGGCAATGGTGTTGCTGGTGGCCACTCGGCTGGTGGCACCGATTGCGGTGGCGTAGGTAAGTGCCGCGCTTGTTGCATCAGCATCGTAACCAATGAATGTGTTGTTACTGCCGGTGGTGTTTGTATTACCGGTTTGGTAGCCAAGTCCTGTGTTGTTGAAACCTGTGGTGTTGCTGTAATAAGACTCATACCCCACTACAGTGTTGTTATAGCCCGTGGTGTTATCATGAGAGGCTTCATAGCCAGTTGCAACGTTACGGAAACCTGTGGTGTTGCTGAACAACGCAGCATCACCCGTGGCGATGTTGCTGTAGCCTGTGGAGTTGCGAAACAAAGCACTATTGCCCGTGGCAATGTTGCCGGAACCCGTGGTGTTGTAATACAACGCACTGTCACCCATGGCAACGTTGTTGACGCCCGTGGTGTTGTAATACAACGCACTATTGCCCGTGGCCGTGTTCTGGCGACCCGTGGTGTTGCTGTACAACGATTGATATCCACTGGCCGTATTGTGATAACCCGTTGTATTGGCAGCCAAGGCTTGTATGCCCAAAGCGGTGTTGCCACCGAAACCAGTTTGCGCAAGCGGCATGGCACCCGTGCCCACAATCATGTTGGGGTTGGTTACACCACCTGCGCTGGTTGACACATCCAGCCGCTGAACAGCCAGTGAATTCATGGTGACCGCACCACTGAAGGTGGCGTTGGTGCCGCGTAAATCGCCATTCAAATTGGTTACGCCGTTCACGTATAGCTTGGTGTTTGCAAAGGTGTCGTTGCGTGTATCTGTGCCAATTACAATTTGATCAAGCGCGCTGTTTCGGCCAAGTGCGATTGTGTTGCTGGTGGCTACCCGCGCGTCGGAACCAATGATGGTGGCGTAACTGAGGTTGCCGGAAACAACATCGGCATTCGCACCCAAAGCAGAGTTGTTAAAACCAGTGGTGTTAACCAAAAGTGCGTTGTAACCTACCACGCTGTTGTTGTAACCGCTGGTGGTGCCGCTTAGGCTGTAAGTGCCAAGAGTCGTATTCTGATAACCAGTAGTCAAAAAATTAGAAGAACTAGCACCTATAGTAATATTGCGGCTGCCACTACCACCGTTATACATGGCGTAATCGCCCAGGGCAATGTTGTCGTCGCCCGTGGCAGAACTGCCAAACATGGCCAGGTTACCAATTGCGAGGTTGGAAACGCCTAGATTGGTAGCACCACTAAATGCCCGGTAACCAATGGCGATATTGTAATAACTGTCGGTCGCATTCAGCAGAGCGCTTGAGCCAACTGCAATGTTGTAGTAGCTATCAGTAATTGAACTTAATGTATCACGCCCTATCGCAACGTTTCGTTCACCGGTGGTGTTGGAATCCAGCGCAAATGCGCCCAGCGCCACGTTGCCAACACCTGTTGTGTTGGCAGCCAAAGCCTGGTAACCACTGGCTGTGTTATACCTGCCCGATGTGTTTGCAGCCAATGCACTGATACCCAAAGCGGTGTTGCCACCTAAACCAGTTTGCGCAAGCGGCATGGCACCCGTGCCCACGATCATGTTGGGGTTGGTTACACCACCCGCGCTGGTTGACACATCCAGCCGCTGAACAGCCAGTGAATTCATGGTGACCGCACCGCTGAAGGTGGCATTTGTTCCGTACAAAGTACCGTTCAAGCGAGTGTCGCCATTCACATACAGCTTGGTGTTGGCGGTGGTGTCGTTGCGGGTGTCGGTACCAATTACGACTTGATCAAGGTTGCTGTTGCGGCCAAGCGCGATTGTGTTGCTGGTGGCAACGCGGCTACCCGCGCCAATTGCGGTGGCGTAGCCCAGTGCAGCACTGGTTGCATCGGCATCGAACCCCAGAAACAGATTGTTGCTGCCGGTGGTATTGGTTTGGCCCGCACTGTGACCCAGTGCAGTGTTTTGAACACCTGTTGTTGTGTCACCTAGCGCAGCGAAACCCGTTGCGGTGTTCAAGTAACCCGTTGTATTGCTGTACAGCGCGGCGTGACCAATGGCTGTGTTGTGGTCGCCTGAAGTATTGTTGTATAGCGAGTTAGTTCCCAGTGCCGAGTTGTAAAAACCGTTGGTGTTTACCTGCAATGCTGCACTGCCCACGGCCACGTTGTATGCACCTGTGGTGTTGGCAGCCATTGCGTTAACACCCAAGGCGGTGTTGGCACCAAAACCACTTTGCGCGCCCACCATGGCACCCGTGCCAACAATCATGTTGCGGTAAGTTACACCACCAGCTGATGTTGAAACATTGATACGGTCCGCAGTTACAGCACCCGTAAACGTAGCCGACGTGCCGCTAAACGTATTGGCTGCAAAATCACCGACAATGGCCAGGTTGCCGCTAATACCCACATCGCCAGTAACCTGCAACCGCTTGTTCTGCAAAATGCCGCTAGTGGCTGTGCCGGTAGCGCCGATTACGGTGAAGTCGCCAACACGGCCAAGGGCAATGGTATTGCTGGTGGAAACACGGCTATCCGCACCAATGGCTGTGGCATAGCCCAATGCGCCTGTTGTCGCATCGGCGTAGATACCAATGAAACTGTTGTTGCTGCCCGTGGTGTTTGAAGTGCCAGCAAAACGACCTACGGCTGTGTTGTTGGTGCCAGTGGTGTTGACAGGCAAAGCGTTTTGACCGAATGCTGAATTGTTGCTGCCCGTGGTGTTAAAGTTCAAGGCATTGCGGCCAAGCGCGGTATTGAAAGAGCCAGTGGTGTTGCGCGTCAGCGCTGCGCGCCCCAGTGCGGTGTTTTCCGAACCTGTGGTATTGTCCTGCAAAGCCAAGATACCCACGGCTGTATTAGCCCCAGCGCCACTTTGCACACCAACCATGGCATCTGTGCCAATAATCATGTTGGGTAAGGTAACGCCTGTAGGGTCAGCAACATTCAAGCGCAACGTAGTGAGTGAACCGACATTCACAGCCCCGGTGAATGTCGCTGCGGTGCCCATTAAATCGCCGTTCAGCATCATGCCGCCAAACGTGGGTGTGCTGGTAACGCCAATGGCTTGGGGCAGGCTTAGCACCACGTCGCCGTTGTTGGCACTGGCCACAATTTGGTCGGCTGTGCCGGTAATGCTAAGCACTCCGGCGTTGCCAATGGTAATGGCACCCGCGTCGTTCAACACGGAAATGCCTGCACCTGCGGTCAGCGTGCCCAGGGTAAAGCCACTGCCGTTGCCAATCAGCAAAGTGCCGTTGGCCGCGGCTGCGCCGTTTACACCTGTGCCGCCAAATTCAGGGCTAATAACGCCTGAACTGAAATTGGCTGCATTCAAATCAGTTAAGCCTGCGCCGTTGCCGGTGAAGGTGGCAGCAGCCACATCGCCGGTAAACACGGCGCTTGCACCGCTAACCGCGCCTGTTACTGCCACGGTAGTGGCTTGAAAATCGGCCACTGTAACGGTGCCGCCGGTGTAGCTAATGGCGCCTGTGCCATTCACTGCGGAATTGTCGCTAAACGGGCTGGCTTGTACGCCTGTCCATACGCCATTCACGTAGCTGTACAGTTTGTTGGTGTCTAGCACCAAGCGAATGTCGCCTTCTTCACCCGGGGTGGTCAGCAAATCAGCTTCGGTGCCCACTGCGGTTTTGTACTGCTTGCTTGAAACCTGAATGGGTGCGGTTACCTGCACATGGTCGTCGCCCACACCCACGCCATTTTGCAAAATGTAGGCGCAGGTGGTTTGCATGGCACCGTTTAACCCTGGCGACACAACGGCATACACCAAGGGGTTACCAACACCCTGCCCTGCATTGTAGTCTGCACTGGTTACTGCAGATTCATTGTCCCAGGCGCAATAACCCAGTGGCCTGCCTGCGCCATCGCGTTGGGGCAAGTTCACATTGTTGGGCACTGAACCCATGTCGGCAGGAAAACCCGTGGGGCGTGGGCCCATGGCCGGGCCACGTTGCTGGCCACCCACATCGGCAACATAACCCTGCATGCCCAGTGAAACTTGCGTCACCGTGTTTTTAAGCGTGAACTGGCGCACCAACTGGGTGGCGGTGAACGCGGCGGCTGAATCGCTGCTGCGGCTTGATGCGGGTTGCGAGATCGACAACGCCAGGCTTAAGCCCACCACATAGGGCAAGGCGTGCCGCACGGCGGTAACCAGGGGGCGTTCATGAAAACTGCCGGTGTGCTGTGAATGTTGTGTGTTCTTTTTCATCACGACCTCTAGTTCAACACGATGAACACAAGTTCATCGCCGTCCAGCGCTGCGGTGCTGGGGTATTGCCGTAGCAGGCGATTGCGGGTGGCTTCTGCACCCCCCGCAACACGCGGGTTTAAACGCAATCGAATTCCATTTAATTCAGTGTGTTCGTATATCCATTCTTCAAATTCTGGGGGGCTGGCTGGCAGGGGTATTCCGTCCGACATGGTGGCCAGCGAACGCGAGCCCAGGGGCGCACCCGGGCACTCTACGTTTGAAATCAAATCCCGATTGCCCACACCTGCGGGCGCCGGGTAAGCATGCCGAGTATTGAATTGCAGGTGGTCGCCGTCTGGGTAAATGGCTGCGCACAACAACACTTTGCCGCGTATTACTTCAAGCTGGCTGGCCACGTCTTCAACGGTTTGCTGCACAACCCGGCCCTGCTGGTTGCTCATGTTCAAACGACCGTACGCCACGCCGACAATCGCCAACAGACCAATTCCGTACAATATGTACGAAGCGATAAAGCCCGATTGTCGTTTTGCGCGTTGCAAGGTGTTCATTTATTTCTGGTCCAGTTCCATTCACGGATTACGCCATACATCGATTTAACGGCTTTTCTTGGGTGTGGCAGTATCCCTACATCAGGTTAAGCAGGGCATAGAAAAACCCCGGCCTGCCTAGTGGGTGTGCCGGGGTTAAGTGGAATTTAAGTGCTGCGGAATTAACTGCCGCTTAGTTTTCTTGAACAGCTTTGAAGTAAACGTAGCTTGCGTCGCTGGTTTCAACACAACCTTCAGGCCAGCCTGCCGCATCGCCTGCGGTTCCAAGTCCGCCATCCGCATCGGTGGTCCAGGCTGTCAGGGCAGCAGTGCCAACCGGAATGTTCGCTGTGCCATACAGCAGTGTGTTGACGCGGCCACATACATCTTGACGCAAACCAGGCAACACCACCATTGGATCAACCCCAGGGCCGCCCAAACCATCGCCGGGTGTGGCTCGGTTAATGTACCAATGGCCAGCAGCAAGTGGGTTGGTTCCCAAGGTTTGAATGACAGTGGCAGGGCCAGCTACGAATGCTGAAGTGGGCATGATTTGCGGGGAAGCGTAGCGCGCTGCGGGATCAAACAAACCAACCTGTGTAGTGCCAGTGAAGTCCATGGTGTCTTCAACTGCTGAAGAACCGAAGTCGCTTGAATAACGCGCCACGCCGTCGCGCAGGTCGCTGGCCTGTTTCAAAATAACCGAGGCATTGACTTTGGCCTGTTCCACGTCGGTTTGCGAGGTGGGGCTGCGGTTGGCCAGCGCAAAGCCGCCCAGCACTGCAGTCATCAACGCGATACCAAACAACAGCGCCGCTTGTATGAAGCCCGATTGGGCTGATTGTTTGACCAACAATGGTCTGGTTTGTCGTATTACTTGCATGACTTTCTCCTCGGCACTTCCAATAAGTGTGTTATTTCGTCGCTTTGATTAACCAAGTTCTACTTTGGCTTTTCTTCGGGCTTGTTCCAGTTCTTCATTAAACTTCTGCATCGCAAGGGCTTGAACAATGTCTTGTTTCAAGTCTTCCATCTTGGGCTTGTCAATCTTTTTGCTGTCCTCGATTTTCAGAATCAGCAAGCCATTGCGCAGTTGCAAGACTTCGCTGTACTCGCCTTTCTTCATCTTGGACACCACGCGCCCCAAGTTGTAAGGCAAGGCAGACGCTGCAGCAAAACCATCGCCTTGTTCAATCAGTGGCTTTAGCTGTTCTTCAGCGTCTTTGTCGCCTTTCTTGAGGCTGGCCAGTGTTTTTTGCACGTCGTTGGCGTCGACACTCAAGTAGTAGCTGACTTTCCATAGCTGGAAGTTTTGATCAAGCACATTGGCGTCGTAGTAGGTTTTTACTTCTTCGTCACTTACACCTTTGCGAAGGTCTTCCATGCGGCGGGTGGTGTAAAGCGTTGAAAGTACTTCGCGCTCTGCGGCTTGCAGGGTTGCTTGCGCTTCTTCGGCGTACATTTTTCGACCCAACTCGGCGGCAATTACTTTGTTGATGTAGCGGTCAATCACGATGGCTTTGTCTACACCCGACTGCAGCAAACCGCCCACTTCCATTTCGGTCACTTTCATGCCGTCGATGCTGGCCAGCACCACGTCACTGCCCTTGTTGGCGGCGTTTGCATTGGCCAGTGGTGAAACACCCGAGCTGCTTGATGCCGAATCACCGAACACGGTCATGCCCGCCCAGGCCACAAGGCCTACGAAGGCCAAGCCCGCACCGCCCATAATTAATTTTGTTCGGGTGTCAGTTTTCGCGGAAGAGGCTTCAACGGGTTGGGCAAACTCTTCATTCAGTGTGTTCATGTCATTCATTTTCTTGACCCCTTAATTTAACTTCTACCTTTTCGACGATTCCAGTGACCAAAGCAGTTGAAGCCTTGCCCGCACAACCTGCCAAACAAATTTCCTTGGCCTTCCAAACCACGTCTTTCGATACACCCTGCACACTGTTGAGCACATACATGAACTCGGCGTACCTTGCAGGGTCTGTGATGTCGATGCGCAAGCCGTCTTTCTCTGCTGCTACCGTGACGTGAGGACTCAAGCGCCCCAACACGACCGAATAGTCTTCATAAACTTTTTTACCCACAGGCAATTTTTTCAAGGTGAAGGCAGGAAGCTCCATACTTTTCTTTTCCTTTTGTGTTTCAACCAGCAGGTCTTGCACAGAAAAAATAGCCAGCACCAGCATCAACACAGCGATCATCATCGTGAGAATCGGCGCCAGCCCGAGCATGCGGCTGACCTCGGTCATCAACATTGATGCATCTGTCTTGAAGTCGAGCCTCATGATTTTTTCCCCTTCTTACCTTCTTTACGTACCGTTAGCAGTCCTTCCATATCCCTTAGATCGGTGATTACCCCGGCGCGCCCCAAGGAATCGAGATAATCCTGACTAACCCAACTGGGCAGCACCAATTCAAAACTTTCATCGTCTTCATCAATTAAGCGATAGGATTGAATCCACCCGCCTGAACGCACCACGGTGGCGGAAACAATTTGAATTCTTGAAATTTGGCGGGCCAGGGGCTGTTGTACGCTGAGGTCTTTGAGCGTGGCGTTCAAATCGTTTTCTACGGCCTGCGCATTCAGCGAAGTTTCATTGGTTCGGCTTAACACGGTGTTTGTAATCTGCACGCCCACAAAGCTGAGTACAGACACCGCCAAAATGCCGATGGAGCCTTTCATTAAATAGGAACTAACTCGATCTGAAATGCCCTGAATGGCCTGGGGAACACTGGCCAAGGGCCTGCCGCCCTTGTTGTTGATTTCAACCACTTGCAAGTCAAGGTCGATCAAATAATCTTTAATGGCTTCGGGGTCGTTGCACAACAACCGCATGCTGCCACTTTCAAGAATCATGGCGACCGAGAAGTCGCTGCCATGAAGCAGGTAAATCGCATCGCCTTGATGAAGCGGCCCGTTGGGCAATACATCAATAAATGGCAACTTGAATTCTGACGACGAGGCCAGAAAGCTGCTTTCAATGGCGAAGTAATACACATACCCCGCACGTTCAATAAAATAGGTGTGCAAGCGATTGGTGCCCAACAAAGCGTATGCGTGGTTAACCACCACACGCTGCGGGCTGGCGCTGCCCACGGGCAATCGGCCTGCGATCAGGTTGGAGTAAATCGCTTTTAAGTTGACGTGTTGTTCCATTTTTTTAGGATCCTGAAATCACCAGTTCGTTTTGCAGGTACACCACCGCAAGGCTGAAAAGCACCGCAATGCCGGAATACACAAGCGAGCCCACAAAGGCGAGAATCGCGAATCTGCGTGCTGCGGAATTGGCTTTGTCCTCGCGGGTTTGTGAAATTGAGGCCAAACACTCGGCCAATTGGGTTTGGTCTTTGTGAGCGCGTATCAGCAGCCTTTCGCTGCTGTCGAGCAACATGTGATTGAATGCGCTTGCCGGTTGCTCGCCGATTTCACTGCGGTTGGTGATGTCTTCCCAAAAGCGTGTAATGGTGGGGGTGATGGTGCCCTTGCGCGCAATTTGCACTGCATTCAAAAACGCAACACCGCCTGTTAACAGCGAACCCAGCACACGGGTTGTTGCAGCCATGCCGGAAGATATCAACAGCTCGCCAATCACTGGTACTTTTTCCAGCATGGCAAAGGCCTGGGTTCTGGTTTTCTGGTCGGGCGACAACACCATCATGGTGAAATAAATCAACACCAGCATGAACACAAACGAGAACGCCAAAAGGCCGTTGTTGACCTGTTCAGCAAGCGCCAGCGAACTTTCAAACTGAGCAATTTTTTCCGGGTCCTCACTCATCAGCGGAGTGCCCTTCAATTGCTCGATCAAGCCGAAGCGCATGCCCACCACGGTGGACACTGCCATGATCAAATCAAGCGCAGTCCAGGTGACTGCACCAAACATCAACTTGAAAGTTGCGGAACCCTTTTCATAAAAACTAACCGCTGTTTCAAGCGCTTTGCTAAGCTGCCCGGCTGTTTCACCGGCACGCAGAACCGCCAGTGTTGAATCATCGAACCAATTCAACAATTCAAGGGCTTGAACAAATCCAAAACCCTGTCGAAGTGCATTCAATGCTTGATTCAAGACCAAACGTTGCTCGCCCAGCTCGCCCAAAATAACCTGTTCCAATGCTTTTTCAGGCGACAGGCCTGAACGCACATTGAATGCCAAAGCCTGCAAGAATTTTTGTTTGTAACTGCGGCTTACCTTGGATGCAAACAGCCTTTGCAATGCGCCTTTTGAACGCACTTCAAAAATATCGAGTACAACCCCACCCCGGTCAATCACCTGCTGAATGGCCTCGCGTTTTCGGGAAGCAGTAATAACAAGTTCGTGACGGAAATAGCCGGTTAAACGATCATCTGGGCGCGCAGTGGCGTCGAGCATTTGCGGTGCAAGATATTGAACCCTGTAGTTTGCAATGGCCATGCGCTTACTCCACCGCACCGAATAGTTGGGCCACGCTGCGCCAATCCACAAGCCCCTGGTCCATCAGGGTTTGCAATGTGTCCAGGCGGCTGGTGTACTCCACACCATTTTCTTCGCGCAAGTCCACTGGCAATTCAAGCTCATTGTTCTTGAATGCCCGCACAAAGTTGGCCCTCATTCCTTCATTGGTGGGCACATGCAAAGTTTCATGCGCGGCCACACGACCTGAATACCCAGTGCTTGCGCAGCGCGTGCAACCAGTTTTCTTTTTAAGGCCGGGGCGGGCTTGAATCAACCCACCTGTTAGTCGCAGGGTGTGGCTTTGTAGCTGTTCAATTTCGTCGTTGTGCATGGGCTTGGCACATGAACACAAACGTCGCATCAAGCGCTGGTGCACCACCATGCGCAAGAAGTGCGCAATCAGAAATTCTGAATCGGCCCGGTGCGAAGGGTCGATCATCGACAAAAACCGTTCGCTGACTTGAATCACGCTGTTGGCGTGAATGGTGGAAATGACCAAGTGACCGCTTTCTGCAAAAGCCAACGCTGCCCGCGCGGAATCGGCGTCGCGAATTTCACCAAAAATAAGAATGTCAGGATCTTGCCGCAGAATGGACCGTTCCAGGTCAATTGCTTTTTGCTTCACCAAAGCCTGCAACTGAATTTGCTTGGCGAACGGCAAGATGTATTCAACCGGGTCTTCAACAGTAATAATATTCATCGCATCGCGGCGAAACCCGCAAGCCATGGTGTATTGCGTTGTACTTTTACCTGAACCCGTGGCACCGGAAATAAACACCAAGCCACCGGTTTTACCGGTTTGCTGGGTAATGCCGCGAATCAGTTCCATCATCTTGGGCTGGCCCGGAAACAATGCGGAAAGGCTGGGTAGTAATGATGCATCCAGTGCACGCAACACCAGCGATTCACCATCGACCAAAGGCTGTGTTGAAATACGAAAATCCACAACTCGGCCCTCGTGTTCAACAGTCAAGCGACCGTCTTGCGCCGTGCGGCTATTCGACGCATCCATGCCTGCTTCAATTTTGATACGGGCCACCAGCGACTGCATCAGCAATTCGGGTAACAGATGGGTTTGGCGCATGGCGGAATCAACCCGATAGGCTATCCATGCATCGGGGTCAGATTTCCGGCTTAGATGAATGTCGCTTGCGCGCAATGAAAGTGCTTCTTTCAGCACCGCATACACCAGGCTGCGCAAGCGCCCCGCTTCCAAACCTTCGGAACGAAGAATGGACACCAAACCATTGACTGAACCCGATTGTTCAATGCGCATCAGCACATCAAATACTTCCTGTCGACTTGCGGGCAACACACGAAGCGCTTGCACTGGGGCACGCAGAATTTCCTGAATTCGGGCGCGTTGTGCTGCACTTAAAGGTTGAGCACATTTCAGTGTGAGCACACCTTTTGAAAACTCAGTGGGCACGCACACGAAGCGTCGACAATATTCCAGCGGCAAAATTGTTTGCAGGGTGAAGTGATCACCAATGACACCCAGGTCATCGACATGGTCATCGTCCCGAAGATCATCGGCATTGATGAAGCGCGAACGCAGCGCGAGGCTTGATAGTTCAGATACACGACCTTCTGATCGCAAATGTGCATGTTGCTGACGCAACAGCGTGAGCTGGTGGTCATCAAGCCCTGCATCGCTCAACTCCTGTTCTGTGCTTTTCATGGTGCGTTGCCTTGTGCGGCTAAAACGGTGAAGACGAACCAAAGCCGGGCTGCTGGCCAAAGCCTTGATTGCCACCGCCAAAGCCTGAACCGAAGTTGCCGTTGTTGCCTTGCTGGTTGCTTTGCTGATTACCCGCCACGCCCGTGGCTGAGAAAGTTTGTGTGTTTAGCCTGGGAACCAGGTAATTGAAAGATTCCGTTTCTACTTTCAGCAACTGCGAATCGGTGGGTACTTGTGCAATGCCGCCATCGCTTGATTCCAATGCGCCGAAAAACACATTGACCCAGGCACCTTTGTCGCTGAGCCAATCGACCATCACGTCTTGCCCCATCACTTTGGCGCGCACGGAATAACCCGAAATGTTCACCACTTGCCCCACTCGCAAACGAACCACCGCAGTAGAACGCGATACATTGCGGGTGCCGGCCACTACAGATTCCTGCCCGCCCTGCCCCGCTTGCCCGCCCTGCCCGGGAGACGTGCCCACCCCAGGGGATGTTTGCACTGTTTCATTGCTGACCTTGCGCATCACGATTGCATTTTGAATATGTGCGGTGACCTGCATTCCGGAAAACAGATTGGCCAGCGCCAAAGGCACTACAGCTGAATTCAGGGCTTGTTGCCTTACATTTAAATCTTCTTGTGTAATTCGTCGCTCGGCCTGCTGGCGCAGGTCCTCAGAATCTGCGGAATTGCCAACAGGGGCCGTACTTTTGGCGGGCGCACTGCCTTCAGCGGCATTGTTTGTTTCCGTTAGCAGCGCAGGCCGTACCAGCGGATTTGCGATGGTTTGTGCCAGGCCAACTGCAGGCAAAGTACTTGTAAGCAGTACGAGAAGCCAACGTGTGTCGTTCAACTTTTTCATGTCAGCCTCAGGGTTTTACTTTGGTTAGTTTCGACAACATTTGCGTGGGTTGTGGTACGGCACCCAGGCGGCTGGACATGCGCAGCGCACTGCCTTTGAATTCCGCCTTGGCTACACTGGCCACGGGCTCCAGAAACTCTTCGGGTTCGGCTTCGGGCTGAACTTCCGGAGTTGAACTGGGTGTTGGCACAGCCGCAGGTACAGGCTGAATTTGCCTGCGTACAGCGGGCGCGCGCATGGGTTCGCTGTAAACATCGGCTGCGGCCTGGCGGGTGTCATCGAACAGCAGCAAGCGTGGGCGAATGGTCACCACCAGTTCTGTTTGCTTGGTACTTTTCACCTTGCTGAGAATGCCCAAGCCTTCTTGAGAATCGTCTTGTGAACGCGATACGGTGATGCCACCCAATAAAATGGTGTCGCCGGGGCGACAACGAATTTGGGTTTTCAGTTCACGGTCAGCCACTTCAGGCAGGTTTAAATCAACACCCAATGCAGTGAAGCGCTTCAGTGCTAGCAGTTCGGTAATCGAAATATTGATTCGGGTGTAAATGGTGGCGTCGTGTGCTTCGCCAGTTAATGACACTTCAAGACCGGTGCGCAGGTTTTGAGTATCCGCAGTGGATTGCGCAACGCCGTTCACAATTTGAGAACCGACCCGTGAAACAAACGTGGTGGACTGCCCCACGCGAATGTTGCCGTTGGTGCCGTTCATCAGGCCAATCTTGGGCTGGCTTAGTGTTTTAACATCACCCTGTGAGCGTAAGAAATCGAGCAAGAAATTGGTTGAAAAATTTTCGCCAAAAATAAGTGCTTCAATGCCTGTGGAAGAACGCGACACCTGCCCTACGCTGGTGGCAGTACTGGCCGCACCTACAATTCCAGAATCGGGCGCTGTGTTGATGCCAGCACCGGTTTTGTAAAGTTCCCAGCGAATGCCCATGTTCGACGAATCGTTCAAATCGACTTGCAACACATTCATGTCGTAAACAATCAGTGAACGGGTTGCTCGGGCCTTGTTCATGTAGCTTTGAATGTCGGTCAACGCGCGGCGGTTTGCGCGAAACACCAACGACCGGTTGATGCGGTCCAGGTAAACGTCTTTCGCGCCCAGGTACTGCATGGTGTTGGTTACACCGGCCATGCTGTCTTCGTTCAACACCGGGGGCATGGTGACTACAAACTGCTGTTCCGGCATGATGCGCAACACACCAGAATCGCTGACAGTCCAGAAGAAACCCATGATTTCACCCAACTGATTCATGACGCTGGGCAAAGTGCCGTTCAAGTTATTAAGGGTGACCACACCATAACGGGAAGCTGAATCTGCGCCACCTTCAAAGCTAAGTGGCATGTTGGTGTCTGCAAAAATAATTTGCAGCACATCGAACAAACCACGTTCAGTCACTGACAAATTGCGAATTTCGCGATCGGGCAATTGCCCGCCCGACATTTGAGGCCGCACCCAGAAAGTGTCCGAGGGCAAGCGTTCGATTGGCAATGTTCGCTGGGCAATGTTTGAGTCAGACGAGGAGAGTTCAGCAGCGGTTATTTCAGGCGCTTTGATTTTGTCTTTGAAAACTTGCATGTCCTCGAACGGACGCAACGATGAGCAAGCAGCAGCGCCCAGGGCGACAGCCACGTAAACACCAATTCTACTCACCGATAAAGCGGTGTTTAATGCGGTGTTTGGTTTCATACTGATGCTCATCCTTTACTAATCGGTACCACTGAGTATCCAGATAAGGGATGGGTTAAACATCCCTCTAAGGAGTCACCTCACCGCCCCCACCTTTTCGTGGGATAAAGTGGGGTTAACCGGAATTCATGGAGAGAAAAATTGAAAGCTATTTTTATCAGAAAAGCGTTGCTGGGCTTGGTTTCCGGCATGTTACTAACAAGCCCTTTGCACGCGCAGAACACCGCCGCTGCACCTCGAGTGCACACCCAAGACATCACCTCGAAAGTGGTGTATCACATCAATGGCGCTGAACAGCCGCTTAAGGGATTGCGAAATATTCGCAACCATCTGGATGTGTCGCCAAAAACAACTATTGTGGTGGTGACCCATGCGAATGGCGTTGATTTCTTGATGGAAGGCGCCAAACACGCGGAAACCGGCACGCAGTACGCACCGCTTGTTAGCGCGCTAACAGCCCGTGGTGTTGTGTTTGAAATTTGCGAAATTACCTTGAAGAACAGAAAGCTGAACAAGGACCAGTTTGTGCTGGACGCCACATTCACCCCTTCCGGCGTAGTGCGCGTTGCCGATTTGCAAACCCAACAAGGCTTCGCTTACATCAAACCCTAATAATTAACTTATTACCCTGCCTTCATGAACCCCATAACCCACAAGGCTGTTTCACCCCTAACCGTGCTGTGGTGCGGGGCTTTTATCATGACCATTGCACTTGGCGTTCGCCATTCATTCGGTTTGTTTTTACAACCCATGAGTTTGAGCAATGAATGGGGACGCGAAGTGTTCGCCTTTTCCATTGCGATGCAAAATCTGGTGTGGGGGGTGGCACAGCCCTTTGTAGGAAGAATGGCGGACCGGCTAGGTGCTGCGATTACCATGATGATTGGGGGCGCGCTTTACGCGTTAGGCCTTTTTTTGATGGCCACTGTGGAAAGCCCCGGTATGCTGACATTCAGTGCAGGTATTTTGATTGGCCTGGGTTTGAGTGGCACCACGTTTCCTGTGGTTTTTGGGGCGGTAAGCCGCGCCATGCCCCCTGAAAAGCGCAGTATGGCCATGGGCATTTCCATGGCGCTGGGCTCATTGGGTCAGTTTGCATTCCTGCCCGGCGGGCTGTTCTTGATCAACTCGATTGGTTGGTCTTCTGCGCTAACTGCGCTTGCGTGTATTGCGCTGATTATCATGGCTTTGGCTTGGCCACTGTTCGAGAGAAAACAAAATGTAGCGCCGCTTGGCCAAGCCCTTGCAAGCACGCCGACAAACCTGCCGCCTGAACTGGGCATGTGGGCATCGCTTCGCCAAGCGATACAACACCGGGCATTTTTAATGTTAAGCGTAGGCTACTTTGTGTGTGGCTTTCAAATTCTGTTCATCAGTGTGCACCTGCCCAGCTACCTGCAAGACAGTGGCATACCCGCCAGCGCAGGCAGCACTGCCCTGGCACTGATTGGTCTGTTCAATATTCTGGGCAGTTACCTGGCAGGGTTGTGGGGTGGGAAATACCGAAAACCGATGTTGCTCAGCGGCATTTATGGTTTGCGCGGTTTATTGATTATCGCTTTCGTGCTGGCCCCACTCAGCACCTGGAGCGTGTACCTGTTCGCAGCTTGCATGGGCGTACTTTGGCTTTCAACCGTGCCGCTGACCACAGGCACGGTGTCGTCCATGTTTGGGGTGAAAAACCTTTCCATGCTGGGCGGCCTGGTGTTTATGTTCCATCAAATTGGTGCTTTTGTTGGCGGCTGGCTGGGGGGGTTGTTGTTTGACGCCACAGGCAGCTACCAGGTGGTGTGGTGGATCTGTGTGGCTTTAAGTGCAATTGCAGCTGCGATAAACTGGCCAATACAGGAACGAAGTGCAGAGCACCATGAACCAACAACCCAAGCAGCCTGATTCATCTGCAGCACCTTTGATGCCACGCTGGGCAAAGGTGGCGCTGGTGGTGGTCGCCCTGTTGGTGATGCTGGGGTATGCCAGCCCGGACATGCGGGCGGTTTATGTTGCCGCTTGGGCTGCTTGCTTTTAATGATTCGATTGCCGGGTTGGCCTTGCGCTGGGTCAGCACTGAAAACCGCAAATACCCTTCTTCAATTTAGCTTGCGTTCACCGCACCCCGACAAAAAAGATGGTCGGTGTGCGGGGTCGCTCTTCGCGCGAACACGCTCGCTAAAATGAAGCGGGGCGGTTTTCTTGAAGTGCTGACCCAGCGCAAGGCCAACCCAGCAACCTGAATAATCCCGGTGCTACGCGAGCAACTTGATATTTAGAAGAATTCCGGTTCAAGTTGGAAGGTCTGCGATTCAAGGAAATCTGCCGCCATCAAACTGACAACACTGTTCACCGAAGGTGAGAACCCGAACTCGCCCGTCTTTTTTGGCGAGGCGGGTTCAAGTGGTGTCAGCTTTGTATGGCGGGAATTCAGATTTCCAAGCAGACCTTGCACTTGTCCGGAATTCTTCAAGCGACTCAAACCACTAGGCGACCAAGGCGAACATCCACGGAATGAGCAACGCGCCAAATATGCCATGCAGCCCCATACCCAAGCTAGCGTAACGCCCCGCCTCCGGGTGAACGCTAAACGCCCTTGCAGTGCCAATGCCATGCGCCGCCAAGCCCATGGTGAAACCCCTCACCCACCAGCGCTTCATGCCCATGAAATTGAACAGCCAGGTACCCACAGCCGCGCCCAAGATGCCGGTAACAATCGCGAACAAGGCAGTGAGCGTGGGCGAAGCCCCAATGCGTTCGCTAACGCCCATGGCAATTGGCGCAGTCACCGATTTGGCCCAAAGGCTTTGAACAATGTCGATGTTGGCTCCCAACAGGTAAGCCGTGCCCAATGCGCTGGCAATTGAAAGCCCCCCGCCCACCAACAGGGCCACACTGAGCAACACCAGTGTGCGAATGGTTTGCCCTTTCACTGCCGTCAGCCCTTGGTAAATGGGCACAGCCAATGCCACAGTGGCAGTACCCAGCAAAAAGTGCACAAACTGCGCACCTTCGAAATATTGTTGATAACTAAGACCTGTAATTTGCAGAAAACCCGCCAGAAGTAACACGGCGATCATGACCGGATTGGTGAAGGGCTGCTGCCCGCTTTTTTTATAGCACCAAAGGCCTATTTGATAGGCCAGTAAGGTCAGGAACAAGGCACTAAGCGGGTTACCAGTTAAGTACACCCAAATTTCAGGCAGATCGGCCAAGCGACGCGTCGATTCAATTTGCGCTGGTTCAATCATTCTTCGATACCTCGCTGACATCACCAGGCATGAACCGCGTGGCAAGGCGATCCAGCAACAGGGCTGTGCCCACCAGGGTTACGACGACACTAACCAGAAGGCTGATCAGAATGATTACACCGAATTCTGCAAGCACTGGCCAAAACACCACCACCCCCACCGCAGCGGGAACGAACAACAAACCCAGATTTGCTGTGAATACATTGGCCGTGGTTTGAATGTCGACGGGCACCTCGCCTTTCAGGAAAAAGAAGGCGAGCAGGCAAATCAGACCCAAAACCGGACCCGGAATGGACGGAAAGGCAGCAAAGCTGAGCAATTCGCCCAAGGCCTGAAAAGCAAGAAGTATCGTTAATGATTTAAGCATGTGGCAGTGTAGCGCCATGAAAATTTTATAGTCAACCTGAAAAAGAGTGAGGCGTTACAATCGAGTGGACAGCAAATATTTAATAAAAAAACTCAAGGAAGACACCATGAACAAGTTCAAACTTTCAGCAATCGCCCTTACTTTGTTTGCAGCAGGTTGCGCCACCAATGGCGGCGGTATTTATCAACAACCACAGGGACAATCTCTGCCAGCTCCAGGTTCACCCGTGGCAGTAGCGGGTTGCCCTGTTGCGCCCGAACGCAAGGTCGACAACACCAAAACCGCTATTGGTACCGCAGTGGGCGCAATTGGTGGTGCAATCGCTGGCAACACCATTGACGGCAAAGACACCGTGCGCGGCGCAGCCTTGGGCGGCTTGTTCGGCTACCTGGTGGGCAGCCAGATTGCCGTGCGCGAACAGCGCGATGGTTCTGTGATGCTCGATATTCCAGGTGCGGCGCTGTTTGACACCAACCAAACTGCAATCAAATCGCAGTTCGCTGGCACGCTGGATCAAATTTCAGCCACCCTGCGTGACAACCCCAACACCATTGTGTGCGTGATTGGCTACACCGACAGCACTGGCAGTGACCAGTACAATCAGGATTTGTCAGTACGCCGCGCACAGTCAGTGACCAATTTCCTGACCAGCAAAGGCATCAGCGGCGCTCGCCTAACGGCGGCTGGTTTGGGTGAAGGTTTCCCAGTGGCCAGCAATGACAACGAAGCAGGCCGTGCACAGAACCGCCGCGTTGAAATGTACGTGCGCAACTAAGGAAGCAATCAGAGAATTGAGCTTCGCCACACGCGAAGTTTGAATAAAAAAAGCCACCTTCACAGGTGGCTTTTTTGTTGAGCAAAACCAGTTTAACTGTTTCAGACTTACGCTGTTTCTTTCGGCTTGTCGCGAAGTTCACGGCGCAGAATTTTACCCACTGGGGTTTTGGGCAAGTCGTCGCGGAATTCAACAAATGAAGGAATTTTGTAGCCCGTCAAATTCTGGCGGCAATGCGCGATCAAGTCTTCCTTGGTCACACTGGCGTCTTTCTTCACAACCACCAACTTCACTTTTTCGCCGGTAACCGGGTCGGGAACGCCGACTACGCCGCATTCCAGAACGCCCGGGTGCTGGGCCACAACGTCTTCGATTTCATTGGGGAACACGTTGAAACCGCTGACAATGATCATGTCTTTCTTGCGATCGACAATTTTCACAAACCCTTGTTCGTCCATGGTGCCAATGTCGCCAGTGGCCAGCCAACCGTCTTTGTCGATGGTTTTGGCGGTTTCTTCGGGGCGGTTCAAATAACCCAACATCACCTGTGGGCCGCGCACACAAATTTCACCAGGTTCGTTCAGGCCTGCCCACAAACCATCGTCTCGCTTCAAACGCACTTCGGTGCCAGGAATGGGCAAACCCACATTGCCACGGAAGGCCGGGCGTTCGCCACCATGCAGCGGTGGCACGGTTACTACAGGCGAGGTTTCTGTCATACCGAAGCCTTCGGAAATCGCACAACCCGTTACCTTGTACCAACGTTCAGCGATGGGTTGCTGCAAGGCCATGCCGCCGCTCATCGCGAATTTCATGTCGGAAAAATCGCGGTTGCAGAATTCCTCGTTGTTCAAAAATGCATTGAACAGTGTGTTCACGGCAGTAATTACGTGGAATTTTTCTTTGCGCAGCACTTTCATGACCGTGCCCACATCGCGTGGGTTGGCAATCAAGATATTGCGCGCGCCAAAGGTCATGAACAACATGCAATTCACGGCCAGCGCATAGATGTGGTAAAGCGGCAGCATAGTGACCACGCAAATTGGGTCTTTGCCAATTGCTTCACTCATCCAGGCCAGGCCCTGTTCCATGTTGCTCATCAGGTTGCGCTGGGTCAGCATGGCGCCTTTGGAAACGCCAGTGGTGCCGCCTGTGTACTGCAACAGTGCCACGTCATCAAGCTGTGGGCTGGGTTTGGGGAATGAAACACCATTGCCTGCAGCCAGGGCCTTTTTCAATGGTACGGCTTGCGGCAAGTTGTAGGCAGGCACCATCTTCTTGATTTTGCGCATCACGAAGTTGATGATCAGGCCCTTCAAACCACCCAACAAATCGCCAAGCTGAGTGATCACGATGTTTTTAACCTGAGTGCCTTCAAGAGACTGCTGCAAGGTGTTGGCAAAGTTTTCAAACACCACGATGGTGGTTGCGCCCGAATCTTTCAATTGATGATTCAATTCGCGCACGGTGTACAAGGGGTTCACATTCGTCAGGGTACAACCCAGTTTCATGGCACCAACAAAACACGCCGGAAACTGCACGCAGTTCGGCAACATGATGGCCACAACATCGCCTGCTTTCACGCCAATCGATTTCAAATAACCCGCAAACTGGTCTGAATAATCATCAACCTGCTTGTATGAAAATTCAGTGCCTGCTGACACAAAGGCAGGGCGGTCTGCAAACTTTTTAAGGCATTCCTGGATCAACTCCAGCATGCTGGTGTAGCGCAGGGGGGGCATGTCGCCAGACACGCCAGGGGGGTAGCTTTTGGTCCAGTAATTCGACTCAAATAACTCTTGTGCTTCTTTGCTGACAAAACCATTAAATTGGGTAGGCGACACCTGGGGGGCGGCCTCATCGGGACGTGCTGACATCTGGCTAATCTCCATGCAAATCAAGGCTGACGCGCAGTGGTACCCGGGTTTGTTTGCTGCCTCCCTGACCAAGCGGTGTCGCCCTGACTTTTTTATAAGTGTTGTGTAAGTCTTCAGACAGTCATAAAGATATCACCCTTCACTCGATTTGGGTAAGGCCCATGTAAGTTTTCAGCCCGAATCAAGTACTTAGGCAAAATAACGAAAGCACTTTTACTTTGCCCGAAAGGTTAGCTCAACAGTATTTTTCGCGCTTTCACTTCTGCACGGCTTAGTACCGGCGTAATGCATGCGTCGACATTGCCAAACACCTGCTCCCAGTGACTTAAAGGCTGCGATGCGATCAGTTCAATCATGTCATTGCGCATTTGAACAGCAGCGGGCGTGCCGGGCATGGCACCACGACTCCAGTGAATATTGATCCATTCCGGTTTACCCATGGCTTCACAAGCCACCTTCCAGAATTTGTGCTCGAGTGAGCCCACCGCCAAGTGCCGATTGTCCAGCGTGCGGTAAACGTTGTAACAGGCCAAACCACCGCTGAGTAAGTCGTCTTGATGCCTGGCGGGCTTGCCACTGAGCATGACCCACATTTGTTCCATGCTCTCGGGCATGATGTTTTGCTTCCACAGGTTGTGCGTCATTGACACATCCACAAAGGTGCCCTGCCCTGTGCGCTGCGCTTTCAGCAGCGCTGCCAGAATTCCCTGCACCGCGGCTGAAGTACCGCCAAACAAATCACCAAACTGCACAGCGGGAACCGGAATGTCGCCGTTGGCGGTTTGCAAACCGTCCAGAACCCCGCTTAGCGCCATGTAATTGATGTCGTGCCCTGCTTTTTCAGCCAATGCGCCAGTTTGCCCATAACCGGTGATGCTACACATCACCAACTTTGGGTTCAGCGCCTGAAGGGTCTCAAAACCACACCCCATTTCTGCCATTACACCGGGGCGAAAACCGTCGATCAACACATCGGCCTTGGCCGCATGGTCTTTTAAACTTTGAATGCCTTCCGGCGTGCGGAAGTCGGCGGTGACAATCTGCTTGCTGCTGTTTAGCGCGGCATAAAGCATAGGCATGCTTTTGGCGTCATCGCCGTGCGGGGGTTCCATCTTGATGACCGTGGCACCCATTTGCTGAAGTATCAGCGATGTGGCAGGACCGGGCAGGTTGCGAGACAAATCGAGAACGGTGAGGCCCTTGAGTAGGGTGGGGTCTTGGATGGGTGACACGATAAATTTTCCATGGGTTGTTTCGTTTCAGTTTACCAAACAAACGTTTGTTTTTTCAATTAAATGAACTGCGGATCGCCACTGAGTTACTTAGTGGCACCTTACGCTTGTGTCAAACCCATGCCCAATTCGATTTCGACGAACCACCACACCACGATTGAAAATACATCGGCCCGATACACGCTTAACCAACTCGCCCACACGTTGCCGAAAATTGCACATCGCCTTGGCCATCTGTTATACCGCAGCTACAAGATTTCCCCGGTTCAGGACAATTTCCGGGAGACGCACGCAACAACAGGGACGCATCAGTTAAAGCCAATTACGGACTGGCTTTTGAATGACCAGGGGCCGTCACTCAGCGCCCAAAATGAATTAAAAAAACAACTTGTACTCAGAAGCCGCCTGCTGGGGTACGAGGTGGAGAATCCGCTGTTTGTTTTCGCAAACAACCGAGTGCAATCAGAAACGATTGCGCTGCGGGAAGGTGACCCGCTGATTGCAAAACCGCTTGATGATGCAAAACTGGTGCTTGCCGACCTTTATCAAAAAAAGTATGGAATCCGCATTGTGGTTGAAACCCACCCAATGAACAAAGTACAACTGGCAAAAAAAATAAAGCAGGAATGCCTGCGAGCCAAAGGCATGCCGGTGGGTTTGATTTTGCGAACTACAAGCCAAGGGCAAGGGGAAAGTATGGGGCCTGGACAGAGCAACTACGCGGGGCACGTAACCCCGATAGTGATTCAGCAATTTGAGAAGGTGATCAACGTTGTTTCGCTGGACAGTACCCTGAACCCCAACACGACACTGCTCGGGGCGATGTTGCGTTTGTCTCATCAAAACATGAATATTCGAATGATTACACTGCACAAGGCACGACAAGCAGATCACTTTTCTTGCCACACCGATGCATTGCAAATATTGAAAGATCTTTTGGTGCAACAAAAAAGTTCCAGCAGGTGCATTCTTGACGATTTGTCTGCGCACCACCTTGCCGACGGTGATCAAATCACAAGCGCGGTCAATTTGTTAAAAATCGATTTGCCCCTATTCCTGCAAAAAGTTAATCAACGTGCGGAATGGCCAGCCAACGGGAACCAAAACGATGCGCAATGGTTGCAAGCACACCTGTCACCCACGCAACCGGGGAAATACCAAACGATTGAACAACACTGGCAGCGATATTCACGACAACCTTGGGAAAACGCCGGCAAACTGCACAATCATTTTTTGGCGGTGAAAGCCTTTCACAATGCAAACAAGGTTTTAAATCATCTTGAGTCGTTTGAAAGCAAGGTGTCTCGCGACAAGTACCTGGCAAAGTTAAGGAAAACGCACACTTAAGCAATGGCAAAACGGAACCGGTCCCCGTTCGTGGCTACTTATTTCTGTGTATAACAATTCGAGGGAAGTGGCGGCATGGGGAACATTCAGATCAATCCATTCAAGAATTGCATGCCGCAACCCTCAGAGGAACCAAACCACCACACGCATTCACGATTGGAAACTTTGCGATCCCGAATGCTGACCCAGCAAGGTATCGACACAGACTACCAAGTTCAACTTATTGAAAACTACCAGCGACGTGCGGAAAGATTGGGGTACAGCAACAGAAACCCGTTGTTTAAACCAGTGATTGAATTTCTGGAACCTGCCCGGGGAAAACCAAGTGAAATTGCGGGGATCAAGCCACTTGACGATGCCATGCTGATACTTTGTGATCTGTATCGGCAAAAGTACGGTATACAAATATGGCCTTTGATTCCAAGCCAAGTAAACGCTCGCGGCAACGAGCACATCGCAAAGTGCTTGCGGGCATCGAACGGCGATGCGTTTGGATTAATCGTTCCTTCATCTGTCACTCAAACCACGCGCAACTATTCCGGGCATGTAGTGCCCTATGTAGTTCAACAATCAAAAAACGTTATTCAGATCATGAATCTGGATTCAATGCCCAACGCGCAGCAAAATTTTTTGATGACCAATTTTATTCGCGATGAATCAAACGCAGGCAATGACGTGATTGAATTTAAAGTCAGCGATGACCGACAAACCAGTAAAAATGGCTGCAAGGTGGATTCCATTCAAATTTTAAAAGACACCTTGCGGTTTTACAAAGAAGGGGATTTCGATTCCCTGCACTCGCTTTTGGGCGGAACCGAGAGCACACGTATAAAAGATAGAAAACAGGTGACACCGCACTTTGCAACAGCCACATTGATGCTGCCGCCGTTTCTGCTCAAAACAGCCCAACGCGGCGCCTTTATTCGGGAACAAGGCTATGAAAATGTTGCAGGCGTGCAACCTTTTCAAGAACATTCCCTTGATGCGCTTCCGCAATCAATCGAACGACACCGAAGCAAATATTCTGCACCACTGAGCGCAGCAACACCCCCAAAAACGCCAACAGAAAAAACTGCCAATCATTTTCTGCTGGTGAAGGCATATCACCAAATTGGCAAGGTGCTGGACAAGCTTGAATCATTTGAAACGGCGAGCGACAGGCAGCACTACTTGCGGCGAATTTCAATTCAATAAAAAAAGCCTCCCGAAGGAGGCTTTTTCTTTGACTGCAAAAACAATCAGGCCACTACGCGCAATTTTTCAACTGCTTGCACGGGCTTTTCGTTGTGCAAAACATTCGGTACGTTGGCACATTCAAAACCGGGGGCGTAGGTCACTGACTCATCACCAAAGAATTCTTGTGGTGTGAATTCATCGACCATAATGGCTTCCAGGCTAATGCGGTTGGCACGGTCCAGCAGTTTTTTGTCAGCTGCTGTAATAATGCCTTTGGCCAATGCGGCTTCAGCCATTTCTTGCACAGAACCCTTGTCCACCAACTTCGAGCGGCGCGCCTGAATCACTTTCATTTGCACCACTTCAGCTTCTTGCACAGCCTGGAAGGCTGCCATCAGGCGCTTCACGCCTGTGGTTTGGGCCAGCACTTCATCGCTGTCCAGTTCAGCCAGGCTGAACTTGGGCATGTACAAATCGCCAGTAATACGCGCCAGTTGTGCGCCACTCTTGGTGATTGTTTTGGCCACGGTGGGCACCAAACGATCAAGACCAGAACCCACAATCGGGTTCACGCGCAGGCTGAAGTAACCCACGGTGCGCAGCAGGAAACCGACCGGGTTGTTGCCGAAATTGGAATAGATCGACTCGAAAGCTTTCTGTACTTTCGCCAATGCGTATTCACAAGCGTACTGCACCAGTGGCAAATCTTCCTTGATTTCACCTTCGGCCACGTAGCGGCGAATGGTTGATATTGCCAACAGTTGCCAGCCCAAGGCATCGGCGAAATGACCGGTGAGTTGCTGGCGTGCTTTCAGCTTGCCGCCCACGGTAATCAACGCCATGTCGGTCAGGAATGAGTAGCGTGAAGACGCCCAGGCCAGCTTACGCAGGTAGGGTGTTACGCCATCAATTTTCGGAGTGCTGGCCATGTAGCCACGGGTCAGCGTAAGGCCAACCAATCGGCTTGTGTTGACTACCATATGGCCGATCCAGCCCTTCAGCGCGCTGCTGAATGTGGGCAGGTCGTTGGCTTCCAGTGCGTTCGCAATTTTGAATGCATAAGGGTGGCAGCGCACAGCACCTTGACCGAATGTAATCAGCGAACGGGTCATGATGTTCGCGCCTTCAACGGTAATGGCAACCGGGGCTGAACAGTAACCGCGACCAATCACGTTGTTGGGGCCTTGCATTACACCTGCACCGGCCATCACGTCCATGGCATTCTTCGCCTGTTCACGTGAAAGTTCGGTGAGGTAGGCTTTCCACACAGCGGAAACCACGGGGGGCTGCTCGTTGTTGTCGAGTGCGCTAACCGCATAAACACGCGCTGCTTCACTGAGGTAAGCCATGGCTGCGATTTCAGCCAGCTTTTCCTGAATGCCTTCCATTTCAGCAATCGGCATGCCGAACTGCTGGCGCACACGGGCGTAAGCGCCTGAAGCAGCAGCTGCTGCACGCACACCACCCACTGCACCGGCCGGCAATGAAACGGCCCGGCCACCGGCCAGCTGTTCCATCAACATGCGCCAGCCCTGGCCCGCACATTCCGCACCACCAATAATTTCATCGGCATCAATAACCACGTCGCGACCAATAATTGGGCCGTTGTAAAATGCATCGCCAATTGGCTGGTGGTGCTTGCCCATTTCTAGGCCGGGTGTACCACGGTGAACCAGGCCCACAGTAATACCAGGCTCAACACCTTTGCCCAACAAATTGTCTGGGTCGTGCAGCTTGAATGCCAGCGAAATCAAATTGGCAACAGGTGCCAAAGTAATGTAGCGCTTGCGGAAGTTCAGCTTGATTTGAACTTTGCCTTCTGCGTTTTTGAACACCACGCCACGCGCCAGAATGGAAGCGGCATCAGAACCGGCTGTGGGCTCGGTCAAACCGAAACACGGCAAGAATTCACCAGTGGCCAAGCGTGGCAGGTAATGTTCTTTCTGCGCCTGTGTACCGTAATGCTTGATCAATTCGGCTGCGCCCAAGCTGTTGGGAATTACAACCAAAGTGGACAGCAAAGGGCTGTGTGAAGTGATCATCGCCATGATGGTTGAAATGGCGTTGGCCGAAAATTCCAGACCGCCAAATTTTTGCGGGATCAGGAAAGAATAGAAACCTGCAGACGCCAGGAAATCAACAGCCTGCTTTGGAATGATGCGGGTGGTTGCAATTTCATGCGCATCGCACATTTCGCACAACTGCTGCACTGGGCCGTCGATGAACTCGCGCTCGCGCTGGCTCAATTTCGAATACGGCTCGGCAAACATTTTTGCAAAGTCGGGCTTGCCTGAAAACACTTGCCCGTCGATCCACACCGTACCCGCCTCAAGCGCTTGGCGCTCGGTGGCGGAAATTTGCGGCATGGCCTTGGCTTTGATCAAGCCATTCATGATTGCTTTGAATACCATGGTACTGCTCCTATTGATTCAAATCAGTTGACTCAAATTAGTTCAAATTGTCTTCAAGCTTCTTGCCCTGTGCGGCAAGTTCAACCAGCATGCTGGCGGGCTTGAAACGTTCGCCATACTTGGCGGCCAGTTCTTCGCAACGCTGCACGAACTGGGGCAAACCTTTGGCATTGATGAACTGCAACATGCCGCCGGTGAAGGGCGCAAAACCCAATCCAAAAATTGAACCGATGTTGCCGTCGGCCACGGAACGCAGCACTTTTTCCTGCATGCAGCGTGCGGCTTCATTGGCCTGGATGTACATCAAGCGGTCTTGCAATTCTTGCGAAGAAGGTTGTTGTGCAGCCACCGGGAATTCTTCGGCCAGGCCTGTCCACAGGGTTTTTCCGGCAGGGGTGTAGTCGTAAAAACCTTTGCCTGCTTTCTTGCCAATGCGGCCATGCTTTTCAGCCACGGTAATCAGCGTTTTGTAACCAGGGTGATCTGGGAAAGTTTGGCCTGCGGCTTCCATGTCTTTCTTGGTTTGCTTCATGATCAGCAAGCTAAGGCTGAGCGACACTTCGTCGTACAACGCCAAGGGTGGCATGGGCATGCCGGCTTCCAGACCTGCCATTTCGATAGAACGTGGGTGAACGCCCTCGCCCACCATGGCAGCGGCTTCCATGAGGAATGTGCCGAACACACGGCTGGTGAAGAAACCACGGCTGTCGTTCACCACAATCGGTGTTTTACCGATTTGCTGAACATAGTCAAAGCCCTTGGCCAGTGTTGCATCGTCGGTTTTTTCACCCATGATGATTTCAACCAGCGGCATTTTGTCCACGGGGCTGAAGAAGTGCAAACCGATGAACTGGTTGGGACGCTTGGACGCTTCGGCCAGGCCAGTAATAGGCAAAGTCGATGTGTTGGATGCGTAAACCGCGGTTGCTGGAATAACCGCTTCCGCTTTGGCGGTTACTTCGGCTTTCACGCCACGGTCTTCAAACACAGCCTCGATGACCAAATCCGCGCCTTCCAGCTTGGAATAATCGGTGGTGGCGGTGATCAGGTTCAGCAGTGCTTCTTTCTTTTCAGGGGTGCTGCGCTTCTTGGCAATGGCTTTGTCCAGCAGGTTGGTGCTGTAGGCCTTGCCTTTGTCTGCACCTTCTTGAGTGGCGTCAATCAACACCACTTCAATGCCCACTTTCGCTGACACGTAAGCAATGCCGGCACCCATCATGCCTGCACCCAAAATACCCACCTTTTTCACGGTGCTTTTTGCAGGTGCGCTGGGGCGGCTTTGGCCTTTCTTGATGCTGTTCAGCTGATACCACAGCGTGTTCATCATGTTCTTGCTTTCTTGCGACAACACGCAGGCAGCGAAGTAACGGCTTTCCACTTTCAGGCCAGTGTCGATGTCGGTAATACCGCCTTCAAACACGCAGCTTGCAATGTGCTTGATGGCTGGGTAGTTACCAAACGCTTTGGCGTTGGCCATGCTGGGAGCAATCGCCCAAATTTGTGCGATGGCAGGGTGCTTGGAATCGCCACCGGGGAATTTGAAACCCTTCACATCCCAAGGCTGCAAAGCTTTGGGGTTGGCCACTGCCCAGGCTTTCGCTTTGGCAATCATTTCTTCGACTGTGTCGGCTGTTTCTTGAACAATGCCCTTTTTCACGGCTTGCTCGACGCGCAACTCGGAACCCTGGGTCATCATTTCCAGCGCACCCTGAATGCCGATAATTCGCGGCAAACGCTGTGTGCCACCGCCACCAGGTAACAGTCCCAGCTTCACTTCGGGCAGGCCGAATTTGGCTTTGGGGTTGTTCAGCGCAACACGGTGGTTACAAGCCAGCGCCAGTTCCAGACCGCCGCCCAATGCCGTGCCGTTCAAGGCACACACAATCGGCTTTTCGCACTTTTCCATGCGGCGCAGCAGGTTTTTGAAGGCTTCGGCCAAATCAAACGCTTGCTGGGCTTCGGTAATTTTGTAAACCGTGTCCAGATCTGCGCCTGCCAAAAACTCTGGCTTGCCAGAAGTCAGCACCACACCTTTCACGGTTGCATCGGTTTCAATGCGGGTCAGGGCTTCCGCGAAGGGGCCCATCAATTCTTCGTTCAATACATTCATGGAACGGCCGGGCATGTCGAGCGTAACTACCGCGATGCCATCCTGACCGAGTTCAAATTTCACTGCACTCATTGTTGTTTCTCCTTCGGCCAATTAGATGCGTTCGATGATGGTGGCAATACCCATGCCGCCGCCCACACACAGTGTGGCCAGGCCCAAGGTTTTGTCTTGCCGCTCAAGTTCATCAAGCAAGGTGCCGAGAATGATTGCGCCAGTGGCACCCAGTGGGTGGCCCATGGCAATCGATCCGCCGTTTACGTTCACGCGGTCCAGGCTAACGCCCAGGTTGCGCGCAGTTTGCATGGGCACAACTGCAAACGCTTCGTTGATTTCCCACAGGTCAATGTCGGAAGCCTTCAAACCTGCTTTTTGCAGTGCTTTCAAACAGGCCGGTGTGGGGCCAGTCAACATGATGGTGGGTTCAGAACCGATGACCGCTGCGGCACGAATGCGCGCACGTGGCTTCAAACCTGCCTTGCGGCCTGCTTCTTCTGAACCGACCAGTACCAATGCAGCACCGTCGACGATGCCGGACGAGTTACCCGCGTGGTGAATGTGGTTGATTGTTTCAACCGTGGTGTACTTGCGCAGGGCCGTTGCGTTAAAGCCCATGCTGCCCATCATGGCGAATGAGGGCTGCAAAGTGGCCAGGCTTTCCACGGTGGCGTTGCCACGAATGAATTCGTCGTGGTCCAACAGAATCAAGCCGTTCAAGTCTTTCACTGGTACGCGGCTTTTGTTGAAACGGCCTTCGGCTTGCGCCTTGGCGGCGCGGCGCTGGCTTTCTACGGCGTAGCTGTCTACGTCGTGGCGGCTGAAGTTTTCAAGCGTGCCGATCAGGTCGGCAGAAATACCTTGGGGAATAAAACCAAGTTTGTCGTTGATGCGGGGGTCCATGAACCACGCGCCGCCATCGCTGCCCATGGTCCAGCGGCTCATGCTTTCCACGCCGCCAGCAACCACCATGTCTTCAAGACCACTGCCCACCTTGGCTGCAGCCAGGTTCACTGATTCAAGGCCTGAAGCGCAGAAACGCGATTGGGTAACACCTGCCACTGTTTCGGCCCAACCGGCATCCAACACAGCAGTGCGGGCAATGTCAGCACCCTGTTCGCCAACGGGGGTTACGCAACCCAGCACCACGTCGTCAACAAGGCTGGTGTCCAGATCATTGCGCTGCTGCAAAGCAGTCAGCAGGTTATTCAACAACCACACGGGTGTTGCCTGGTGAAGGCTACCGTCTTTCTTACCTTTGCCCCGTGGGGTTCTTACTGCGTCAAATATCAGTGCCGATGGCATCTGTGCCTCCTGGTTATTCTGGGTACGGTAATCGGAATTACCGAAACTATAGTGAATTGCTCACAGTCCAGAATGGCGATGTGCAAACGCACAATCAACCCAAGAAGTTACTTTAGAGTAGCGGCTCTATGAATATGGTAATTTGCCTTACCGTTTGCCGTCATCGGTGTACTGGCGTACAGAGTCGTGCATAAAAAACCGGTCTTGAATTGGGGGCTGCAAACCCAGTTCCTTGACCAGCCGCAAAAGCTGCATGTCGCGGGTCCACAGGGTGGTTCCCGGCGACAATAACACCGAAGCCAATAAGTGTGTGTCGACATAACCCAGGCCCTGCCCATGAAGTTCGCGCAGTTCAACCAACTCCAGTACCTCGGTGGGCGAGGCCAGCACCGTGGGCTCCAGGTCGGCCATCCAGATTAATACCCGTTCGCGGTCTTGGAGATTGGCCAGCGCCATTTCGCCCAGTACGAAGGGGTGGCCCAACACACTGCCCTCGTTCAAAAGGCGTACCAGCTGTGGCTCGGATTGCTGAAAATGATCCACCCACACGGTGGTGTCGACAAGCACTTTCACAGCTGCCACTGCCTGCGGGGAATATTTTTCAGTTCAGGCTGGCTACCGCCCAGCAAAGCCAACCTTCGGGCACTTTCCCTTTGAATGAGCGCACGCAGTGCTTCGCGCAGCAATTCATTTCGCTCGCCAAGGCCAGAAAGCTGTTGGGCTTTGGTTAATAATTCATCATCCAGATTCACAGTGGTGCGCATGGTTTGATCCAAAATTGAATGAATCAACATTAGCACCAACTGATTCAGTTTTTGATTCACGCCCTTTTGCCTTTTACAGGTGGGTCCGGTCACTGCCAAGCCTTCAACAAAACATATGAACAAAACCAACACTGACAACGCAAGCGCCAACCCAGCCAATATGCGCAAAGCAACACTGGACCGCATTGAAAACGCTGTGCTTGAATTGTTTACGCTGCACGACTTCAACAATGTGCCTTTGATCGAGGTGGCCCGCACCGCCAATGTTTCGCTACAAACCATTTACAAATACTTTGGCAGCAAAGAACAACTGGTGGCCTATGTGCTGGACACCACACTGAGCCGGCTGGCCAACCGCATGATTGACCACCTCGAAGGCATTGAGGATTACCGGGAGCGACTGCGAAAGACCCTGTGGGTAATGCTGGATTATTTCGACAAACACCCAAAGGTGATTTTGTTGTTGACCGTTTCAATTCCTGCAAGCCGTTACCAAGACCTACCGGTGTATGAAAGCCCGGAACTGATGGGTGCGTTTCTGGGCATGTTGAAAGAAGGGCAACAGAAGGGTGTGTTAAACAACACGGTTTCAAGCAAGATGCTGCTGGACGTGTTCATGGGCGTGTTTGGGCGTGTTGCACAAATGCATTTTTTGCGGAAAGAGAACAACCGGCTGATTGACCAGTTCGATGATTTGTTTGGCATTTTGTGGGGGGCCTTGAAAGCCGCGCACTGAGCGCCACCCGAATTTAATAAAGGGTCATGGAACTTGCTGGCCTGAATTGTCCACTCAAACTTAATGAGGCCCTGCACGGATATTCCATGAACATGCCCGTACAAAGTTTGAATGTCGCCAGCTGGCACACCCTGAAAGAACAAGCCGCCCCAAATTTGAATCAAGGCGGCGATCTTCCTTCCATTTCCCCAAACAGCCCGGCGTGGGGCAACTTCAAGCGTAATGCTGACATGCGCACGCCTTACGTTTCGCAATTAAATGAATCCATACGAGGCATTCATCAATTCATTGAGCAACACGCCGCACCTGGCACCCAACGCAAAATCGCCTTAGGCAATTTGCAGCACATGCTGCAAGCCAAAGTAAATTGCCGGCCCAGTGACCTGTCGCCTTTAATGATTAATGAAAACCGGCGCAACTTAAACCTGTTTGTTCAGCAATTGAGCAACCCGGCAATTCCTTTGGCGCAGAAGTTGGGGGCGGCTTTGTCAATGGCCCAAGGTTTGGGGGTGTGCACTGAAGGTGAAACACTGAACATACTGGAAAGTACACAACAACTGTGCCAACAACAAACAGGGCTGGCTGGTTTGCTGGTGAACACGAAAAACACATTGATCGAACAACACCTTCAAGCACTTGTGCAGCATGAAGACCAAGCCCAGATGCGCGCCAATTTGGCCAAAGAACTTGAAATTCATCACATTCAAGCTCTGAAAAATCATGTGGCCGGTGAGTGGGGGCTTGGTGTGGTTGAAGACCGCCACGCCACTCAAGCCTACCAAGAACAAGTGGGCGACATGGCTGCCAGCCTGTTGCGCCAAACCATTACACCAGCGTTGCTGGCAAACACGGTGGCAGACAGCTTGGCGCAGGCGCTGGTTAACCACACCGCCAGTTCAATTCAAACTGGTATGCCCGCAGACCAACTAAAAACCGAACCCCTGCGCAGGGCAATTCAAGCGGAATTTGGAAACAGCATCGAGCTGGAAAACTGCCTGGAGTTCAACGACGACTACACTGAAGTGCGTTTGAAGCCACAGGCCGAACTGGCATTGCTGGCCATGAAAACTTTTCAGGAAATTGGCCTTATTCATGCCAACGCCGACCCCAAAGAACTGCTTCGCCAAGCGGGGCCGAACATAACCAAGGCGATTAAAAGTGTGGATCACTTGCGTGGCACTGTAAGCAGCCATCTCCGGAATGACCACACAGGGGATCTTTTGTCCGGATTCTGGATGGGCCATGTGAACGGCATCGGTGATACCGACCGAAAAAGAAAAGAACGAAATAGTCTCCTCATTTCAGCGCACCACTAAGGTGCAGCTTCAGGTTTAAAAGCGGGCATTGTTTTTGCATTAAATGCCCCACTTTTAACCATAAACCTGAAGATTCACCAAAATGGAACAAATCACACTCGCACTCGACACGCTTTTCGTGCTCTTAGGCGCCATCATGGTGCTTGCCATGCACGCTGGTTTTGCATTTCTGGAAGTGGGCACCGTGCGCCACAAAAACCAGGTGAATGCACTTGTCAAAATTCTGGCCGACTTTTCAGTTAGTACCATCAGCTATTTCTTTATTGGGTATGCAATTGCATATGGCGTTGGTTTTTACGAACCCGCCACCGTATTGAACGAAGGCAACGGCTATTCGCTCGTGAAGTTTTTCTTCTTACTGACCTTTGCAGCAGCCATTCCAGCAATCGTTTCCGGCGGCATTGCCGAGCGTGCCCGCTTTGTTCCACAGTTGGTGGCTACCGCAGCGTTGGTGGGTCTAATTTACCCGGTGTTTGAAGGCATCGTTTGGAATGGTAATTATGGCTTTCAAGAGTGGCTAACGACCAGTTTTGGATCGCCCTTCATGGACTTTGCGGGCAGCGTGGTGGTTCACGCAGTCGGCGGATGGATTGCATTGGCTGCTGTGCTGCTGCTGGGTTCGCGCCGTGGCCGCTATACGAAAGACGGCCGCATCAGTTCACACCCCCCATCATCCATCCCCTTCCTGGCATTGGGTAGTTGGGTGCTGGCGGTGGGCTGGTTTGGTTTTAACGTGATGAGCGCCCAAAAAATCGAGGGCATTTCTGGTTTGGTGGCAGTGAACAGCCTGATGGCCATGGTGGGCGGCACCCTGGGCGCACTGGCCGCTGGTCGCAACGACCCTGGTTTTGCCTACAACGGCCCACTGGCTGGCCTGGTGGCTGTGTGTGCAGGCAGCAACATCATGCACCCATTGGGCTCACTGGCTGTGGGTTCCATGGCTGGCGTGTTGTTTGTGTACATGTTCACCTTCACGCAAAACCGCCTGAAAATTGACGATGTATTGGGTGTGTGGCCACTGCACGGCATTTGTGGTGCGTTTGGCGGTATTGCGGCGGGTGTATTCGGCCAGCAAGCCTTGGGCGGCATGGGTGGTGTGGCCTTCATGAGCCAACTGATTGGTACCGTGGCGGGGGTTTTGTTTGCGCTGCTTGGCGGATTCCTGGTCTACGGTGTGCTGAAAATAACCGTGGGTATTCGCCTAAGCGACGAAGAAGAATTCAACGGTGCAGACCTGACCATTCACAAGGTAAGCGCCAGCCCCGAACGCGAAACCAGCAGTTGGTAATTCGTAATTTGTTTATTTCGACATAATCTCCAGGGCTTCTGAGTAGAAGTCCCTGCGGATCAGCACAAACACAATCAATGCGCTGAACGCCATCAACAAGCCGGGGTGAATCATCCAGGTCACTGATGCAATGCCAAAGTAGTAGCTGCGTAAGCCTCGGTTGAATTCATCGCCGGCCAGGCTGTTGATGCGCGCCATGCGCGATACATACGCTTCGTTGTACTCTTTGTCCGGATTGCCATCGGGTGCAGCGCCCACCAGAATGGTGAGCAGGTTGAACTGGCGCAAACTCCAAGTGAATTTGAAGTAGGCCACCACAAACACGGCCAATACCAACAGCACTTTGATTTCCATTAGCCCACGGCTTACTTCACGGCTGAAAGGCAAATCGGAAGTGATATTCACCAATTGATCGAGCGTACCCAGCAACGCGAACAAACCCGCAATAATGTAAATGGACGTGTTGGCATAGAACGTTACGCTGCTGACCAGATTGCTGATCAGCGCGGTGTCGCCCACCCGGTTGCTACGCCGAACCAGTTCGCGCGCCCAAAGCTTGCGGAATTCATGGGTTTTTTGAGCCAGGCCGTGCCGACCAAACCGGTTACGCCCATCGAACACATAGTTGTAACCGCGAAAACAAATGACAAAAAACGCCACGGCGATCCAGTCGAAGGGTGTGAGCAGTGAAATTGCAGATTGAACAGCGGTCATTGTTGATCCGGTAGCAGTTTATTTGGAAGTAGCTCTGGTGTGGATTAATTGATTGCCATCAAGGTAGCGACCACCTCATGAAGACCGGTACCATGCGAGCCCTTGAACAAAACCACGTCGCCATCCTCTATTCTCTCACTTAGCACAGGCAGCACCTGATCCAGCTGATCAACTGTTGTTGCGAATCGGGCAATGTGACTGAAATTTTCCGCCAAGCGCCTCATTTGTTCGCCAAGAAGTATCAAGCCCTTGATTTTTTCAGGACTTAGCAGTGGCAACAACTCCCGGTGCAATGTTTCAGACTGGTCTGCCAACTCAAGCATGTCACCGAGCACCAAAACTGGCTTTAGACCACGACGCTGTGCACTGACGACAGCATGCAGAATTGCCGCCTTGGTCGACAAAGGGTTGGCGTTGTAGCTTTCATCAATGACACAAACCTGCTTGCCGGAAATAGTGGTGTCAAATTCACTGCCCCGCCCTGCCAAGGGCTTAAAGCCACCAAACCGTTCGACAGCTTGTTGCACGCTCAACCCCAGGCAATACACAACGGAAACGCAAGCCAGAAAATTGGCAAGGATGTGATCAGCAATATCAGTGGCTGAAAGTGGATATACCTTATTGTCGATGCGGATCTGAAACAGATTGTTTGCAGTGCCATCGCCTAGCAGTCGCACATGGCAACTTGCATGCCGGCCAAATGTGCATAAGTTGAGTTGGCATTTGTTAGCCGCTTTTTCGAGTGTCTCAAAGCAATCGGTGTCGCGATTAATGACAGCGAACCCCCCTTGTTCGACACCCTCAAAAATGCGTGCTTTGCGCTGTGCAATTTCTTCAAGAGTGTGATGGTATTCAAGGTGCGCGTGGCCAATATTGGTCACCACCGCGACATGGGGCCGTGCCAATTGGGCGTTGATGTGCATGCGGCCAATTGCCATTTCAGCGACAAAAAAATCGTTTTCCCACAACGCATTTGCCATATTCCATGCAATACCAACCGGCAAATTGGCATTGCCCTGAGTTCCGGCGCAAGACCCGAATTGCCCAAGCACTTGGCACAAAAGGGCTACCGTGGTGGTTTTTCCTGCACTGCCGGTAACTCCAATCACCTTGCTCCGCATTTGGGAACGCGCATGACGACCCAATGCAACGACGGCTTTTTCAGTGTCGTCCACCAGCAACAGCCCGCAATCTTCAGGCATATTTGGTGGGCGTTGGGTGGCCATTATGCCTTTGAAACTTCTTTCCCCAGTCGAAAGCCGTTGGATGGAAACACCGCGTTCTTGGTCATTCTGACTAACAGTCAGCAACTGACCTTCCTGAAATGAGGGCCACCAACTACACACACCTTGAGGAACCCAATCGCTTGGGGGAGGAATTAGCCAAATGCCACCCGTGGCATTGGCCATGGCCGAAGGGTGCCATTGTGTTGCCCGGTCAGCAGGTAAAGGAGTGCTAGGTGCGGCGCTTACAGGTACGCCATTTAACAGATGTCTTCGATAGGCAAGCAAACCGGACAAGTAATGCTCCACATCGTCGATGCGCACCCGGTAGGCTTGGTGACGAATGAAAAAAGAACCCAGGATAGAACTAGGTTTGCCAAAATACATCGCCCATTCCGGCCAGAAGAAACCGTTCAACAAATAGTTGGCCCGCCAATGCATTGCCCGGTAAAACTTTTCGACATCTACCTGCGAATACAGGTCGGAATATTCGGGTATGGCCTGCAAGCGAACCAGCATTTGCTCAGCCGCCATCATCAGCTCAAGCAGAGTGGGAAAGGTGGTGATGCGCGTCTGCACAAAATCGAGGTGATTGATGAAATTTCGGATACCGAACTCAAAATAAACGCGCTTGGGGCGATACAGGGTCAGCTCGTTTACACAGTAACTAAGCCAGTGGTCGTTGGCCTTCCAGTGGCGGGCTTCAATAAAATATTCAAAAGCCAATTCAACGGCCTGAAGCCACTGAGCACGGCGCGTAATTTTGTAAAGGCGCATCAAGGCAAATGCGGCTTCGCCGTCGTAATAAATTATGCGGAACTGCTGCTTCACCGAAAGCTCGGGGTAGTTCAAAACATGCACAAACTGCCGTGTACCGGGGTTCAGCATGGCCACAATGCCTTGGGCCAATAATTCGGCCAGCGCAAGGTATTGGGTGCTACCAGTTAGTTCGGTGTATTTGGCCAAGGCCAATATGCACACTGCGTTTCCACCCAATTTGATTTCATTGCCGGTGTCGACCAGAAACGCGGCTTTAATTCCACCCGGCAAAGTGACTTGCTTGATCAACTGCGTACACAGGCAATTCAGTGAACGGTCGATGGCGGCTTTCAGGGTTTCGCTTTTTGTAAGTTCCCAGGCTTCCAGCATGGCGTAGGTTGAGCTTGCATGGCGCAGGGTGTTGTAGGTAGGTATCTCGCGGTTAAAGCAGGGAAACAGGCCGTAAACAAACATGCCGTTGGGCTTTACTTGCCGGGCTAAAAACTCACTGGCATCCAGTACAAGTTCTGCACATGAATCAGCAGTTAAGGGGGCCAATTCACGGCGCCCGGTGGCTACACCCTCGGAAACAAGGGGATGCACAACACCATCGGTTCCACAGTACGCGCCAACTGAATCGAACAGCCAAACAGCTTGTTCCTCCGAATGATTCAATGCAAAACTTTGACCATACTTTTTTCGTGCATAGCTTTCGAAATTTCCAACGTTCAGGGCTGCACATTCCATGTCAGAGCCATCGTAAAACATGGCATTGCCGTTCAATTCGCCCCACACAAAGCAATGCTCAAACTGCGCATCAAGCGCAATACTTCGCGTGAAATAATTTCGCTTGGTTTGTGAAAGTTTGCGTTTCAATTCGCCCCAGTTTGTGGGCTCAACACGCACCACAAGGTCGATGCGCAAATGCACACAACTGCTGACTGCTGTAGGCGGCAGCTGTTCGGTGTGCGCATGAAGTTTTTGCCAAGCTTCACCGAAGGTTGCTGCGCGAAATGTTGCCACTGTTGCACGTGAACTGCCATCTGAAAACGACAGGATCAACACGCTGGGTTCGATGCTGGCAGGCACCACCACTGATTCGAAGTGTACACGCAGTAAATCAAGCCGTTCATTCATGTTTTTATTTAATCAAAAGACAGCTGGTACAGGGCATCCACTGCATTGTCAGCCCCCGTTCTGGCAATAAAACTTAATTGACGAGAATATTGGTAATTCAACTTTACAATACTGGCCGCGGTGGTCACCGACTGATCGAAACTCAAGTAAAACTTGTCGCTTAATCGCTTGCCCAAAGACACGATCCGCTGTGAAAGCAGTGGGTCGTCGGAACCCAGAATACTTGCTGACGCATCTGCTCCCGGCGCAATCGCCACTTTACTGCCCACGGCACGGGAATCGGCTGCAGTCAACGAACCAGTGCTCAGGTTCAAGTCGTCAATACCAATTGACCGCGCAATTTTTCGCGTCGTGCTTTCATCACTGTCACCAAAAATAGCCGCAGCTGCGGTTAACAGCAAGGTTGAATCGCGATCGGCAGAACCACTGCCACGACCAAGGATCATCCACGACAGCTTTTCAGAATCGGGCACGGCGGGTTCGCTGACCAGCGTCACGGTTGGCCGCTGCGCAGTACCGGTGACTTCGACGCCCGCTTCCACAGCCACACCCTTTCTCACTGCACGAACATTCAAACCCGGATTGTCGATTGGCCCCTGAAAGTTCACTACACCGCGCTCAATCGAAAGGTCTTGCCCATAGGCACGGTAGGTTCCGTCCACGGTTTGAATGGTGCCGTTGGCCGTCAATCTGCGGCCCGCGCGGCGCTGGCCACTGCCACCAACGCCTTCAAGTAAAACCAACTGCAGCCCACCTTCCAGCCGAGTTCTAAGACCCTCGGCATTCACGTAAAAACGGTCACCCAAATTGGCCCGAACTTGCAGATCTATCGGTAAGCCAGCGCCAGACGCTTCGCTTCGACCTTGAATGAACACGTCGTCGCTCAGCGTTTGGGGCCCACTTTCGGGCATTTCAAAATAAGCGCCCAACACGTTCAATGTACCGCGAATTTTAAGGGGACCGTCTTCCACGGTGGGTTGCTGAACCTGTACGGTGGAATCTACTTTCATCCATCGATCGGGTCGCTGCAACAAAGGTACTTTGTCCATCACCATGCGAATTTCGCCATCGCGGCCAGTCAAGTTCCACTGACCTGTTGCAGTAATTTTTCCAACACCTTGAATCAGTGGCCCCAGTTCTTCAAGGTAACGTCGTGGCGAGCGGCGGTTGTACACGGTGAATTCAAAGGTATCAATGCTGGCTTTGTCGGTGGTGAAATCGACAATGATGTTGCCTTCTTCAAGCCGGACACCTTGGTCAAGCTGAAACACATCGAGATCCATGGCGAACAAGCGACCTTGCACATCCGGATTGTTGGCCGTGCCGCCGATGGCCATGGCGACCTGCCCGGTGCCACTGGTTCTTACCCCACCGCTAATTAATGGACCCAACCAGTTCAGTTCAGTGAATCCGCCCGCCACCGCGCCTTTCATGGGCTGGTTGCCCGCGATGCCCCATGTATTGGTTTGCGGATTTTGCACAACTGGCAAACGCAGGTCTGCAGTGACGGAACCAAACTCATCGGCGACCACGTTCAGATTCACACTAACGGCTTCCCGGTCAAAATCAAGACGAGCGATCAGGGTTTGAATTCCGACATCAATTTGTGAGTCTTCAAGCACCTGCAAACCACCCGATACATGCGTAACATCCACATGACCTTCGACTTTTTCCGGATTGGACAAGTAATCCCATTTCACTTTGGCGATCAAGTCTTTGGGTTCAACGGTAAGCTGCTTTCGCAAAATTGGCGACATTCGCGGGAATGAAAACTGGGGCATTTCCCCTTCAACCCGAATTTCGCGATTGGCCATGCGCAGCAATTTGTTGTGAATCAAAGATGTGTCTTCGCCTTTTATCACCAGGTTCAGCAGTTCCACATAACCGCCCGCCAAGGTTAGCGGTGCAGGGCTTTGCAAGTTGAAGCTGCGCGCGGGGATCCACATGCCTTCTACTTTTAAAGCGGTAATTGCTCCTTGCCAGCCAGTGGCCGCAATTGGCTTTTGAAGTTGCTTGATGCCACCACTTAAAGCGAACTCACCTTTCAATGGACGAAGCCTGCTAAACGGCTGCAGGCCACTATTGAACACACCCTTCAGTTCATGCTGGTTGCGCGCACCACGCAAAGTCAAATTCATGCCATTGAGGGTGTTGGCCAGAGCGCCAGGCACCTTGACCTGGCTGACTTGAATGTCTCCAGTCCATGGTGAGCTGGGGGCTGAACCCAGTGAAAATTGCCCAGCAATTTGTTCCACTTGCAAAGCTTGATCCAGTTCAAGCTGGCGAACGTTAATATTGCCTTCACCTGAAAAATCGCCCCCGATTCCACGCAGCTTCCCCTGAAGGCGTGCGGTGCCCGCCAGTTTCATATCGAGCAGGCGGCCCAGTCTGCGAAGCTCATCAAGGTGAATGTCGATGTCCACAAAATCGGCTTGCGTGCCATAGCTGCCATTTGCACGCACGGTGTTGCCCACCACATCCAGATCAAGCAACACATTACTCAAACGCTGGGTGCCACCGGTGGCCTGGGCTTTCAGGGTTAATGGCGCGTCGGCCAAAAAGGAATTGTCAAGATTCAGGCGAAGTTCACCAAAAGGATCAATCTTACTGCTGTTGCCACTGGGCGCCAAATCACCTTTAAAAAACAAGTCGCCGTTCAGTTTGCCCTGTAACAACGGACTGGAATCTGGAATGTAATTTCCGGGGTTGATGGCTTTTAAATTTAACTGAACATTCAGTGGTAACTTTCCGGTCAAACCCACCAGCGCTTTGCCATTCAATGTGGCGTTGCGGTCTTGCATGTTCAAGCGATCAATGCGCAACTGCGTGGGCGTTTTGCTGCCTTGTACCGTGCCAGTCAATGAAATTTTTCTTGGCAAATCGGCAAACACAGAAGCATCCAGATTGCGTGTTTTCAAATCGAAATCAATGACACCAGAGGCCAGGTCAGGATTGGGCGAGCCATCTTCAAGCGCGGCAGCGGCACGCCATTGCAGGGTTGCAGTCGCCGACCCTGCGGCGCGTTGTATGTCGGCCAAACTCAGTTCATCGACCCAAAAGTCCAGCTGCTGGGGCATCTGATCTTTCAAAGCCAATTCAAACCGCGATTTCAAATTCATCAGCGGTAAACCACCCTCTTGCACTGGCATCGGCAACGCGTTACGAACGGACAACTCACCGACGCTTTGCGTGAAATCTGCATTGGGCAACACTTTGGCATTCACAGTTAAAGACGCACGTGGCGCACCTTCAAGCCACTGCGCCGGGTTGAAGCTGCTGGCAAATACAGTAACTGTTTCCAGCAAGCTGGGTTTGAACAAGGTAAGAACCGCCTGCGCTTCAGCACTTTGAGAAACCTCATTGCGCTCCAGATTCTGGCCCAAGGCATTCAGCGTTAATTCCAGTCGTTCAACCGAGCCCTGTGCAAGCAGCTTTGCATCCAGTGCCACGTCTTCAAAGTTTTTTTGTGCGGTCACAAAACCATTCAAGAGGTAAGGCTTTTCGAGCACCACGTTCAACTGTGCGTTCAGGTCAGTGTTTTGGGTTGTTAGCGAGAGTTGAGCAACATCCAGACGACCATTCTTTACACTGGCCTTGCCCGCTAAATTATTAAAGGTTTGGTCATTAAATACGACTTCGCCAACGGCAAGGTTTTGCAATTCAAGTTCAGATGAAAGCTCAATTCGCTCGGGCAACACGAAGGGGTCCTGCTCTTCCTCGGTTGGGGGAAACTGCGCACGGATTGAATCCGCACTAAGTGTGTTCACCACCACTTTCCTGCTCAATAGAACTGGAAAGTCCACCTGAATATAAACCTGCTCGGCTTGGACAGAATTGTTTCCATCTTGCCAACTCAAGGTGTCAATGTACAACCCTTGCCACAGCGTGCCACGTACATTGCCAACAACAAGCTTTTGGGTTGTATTGCCAGCCAGCCATTGTTCAGCCTGCCGAAACGCAAACTGCACCCCTTGCTCAGTTTTAATTAACCAGAATGACGAGGTGGCAACACCAACCACGATCAGCAAGAAAACCAAGAATAGCGCTGTGACTGCCCTTTTCAAAACGCCACCCCCAATGCGAAATGAATACGGGGGGAGCTTTGATTTGCTGCCTTGGCAATATCAAAAGCGATTGGCCCTGCAGGCGTTTGGTACCGCACACCAATGCCAATCGCCGTGTTGGGATCAAAATCGCCCCAGCTGTTCGATACATCGCCTACATCGGTAAACACCGCTGCACCCAGTGGGCCACCATCGAACCACCTGGTGTATTCAAGGCTACCAATCATGGTTCGGCGGCCACCCACCAAAACACCTTGATCGAGCACACCCAAATCAAGAAAATCAAATCCACGAAGGCTGTTGGTTCCGCCCGCCCGGAACAGGAAATCCTGGGGAATGTCTCGCCGTGCGCTGGCCACAACTGTACCTGCCTCAAAACGGGCGGAGAAAACATTCTCGCGAGAAGGCGACCAGAATTTTTGTACGCGACCGTACAGACGAACGAAGTCCTGATCGGATGCAAGCTGTTCCGCTGCCACGGCCAACTGACCAAACGCAATGTAACCTTTGCGCGGATTCAACCTGTCATCCACCGCATTGCGCTGCCAGGATGAACTGGCCACCAAGGCCTGCGTATCACCAAAATTCACGCCCAAGGTTTTTCGCGCCTCCAATTGAAAATTCAGGCCGAGCCGAAACTCGTTAATGCCTTTGCTGAATTCGCGAATGGCACCGATCGATGAGCGATCCACTTCAAGATTTGAAATTTCTTGATGATCAAATGCCACGCCCACTGAATCGGTAATACCCAGACTTGAAGGCGGTAAAAAGACATCGGCATAGGCGGATTGCCTTTTTTGTTCAAGACGAGCACCTGTGACCAAGGAATAGGCTCGATTGAACAAGTTGTTGTATTGATATGTTGCCTCGGTTCTAAACCCGGTGTTGGAACTGTAGCCGGCACCCAAACCCAAACGCTTGCTGTCGCTTTCAAGCACGGAAACTTCGATGGGAACATTCTTGGGGTTGCGATCATCGGCATCAATTTTTACATCAACCGACGAGAAATAACTGGTTCCTTGCAGGTCAGCCAAAAGCCGAAGTAGCCGCTCTTGCTCATAGGGATCACCGGGGCGTATTTTGTTGTAACGCGACACCAAATCCAATGGATACTTTTTCATTCCTTCAATTTTCAATTCGCCGAAGGTGAATACCGGCCCGCTGTCGTAAACAACTAGAAGCTCAACGGTACTTTTCTCTGGATCAACATTGGCCAGGCTTTCAGACAGGGTCGCCGCCGCGAAGTCACGCGCCAGCAAATCACGAAGTAATGTGTCTTTACTTGCACTCCAGTCGCCTTGGTTAAAGGGTTGATTCACGCCAAGCAGCCACAAGGTTTTCAGCCTTTCGCGGCGATCCGAGAATTCGTCTTTGTTAATTTCACCATCAAACTGGATGTCGACTGACACGACCTTGCTTTGCGGCCCGGGCTCAACCGTAATGTTCAATACTGGAGCTTGGTCTTCAGGGATGCTTTCATCGACGACACGTTGAATATTGGGAGAAAAGTAACCCTGCGTGCCCAGGGCGTCACGAATTGCAGGCCGCAAACGGCGGAACAACTGCCAAGCGTCGCCATTGTCGTTCACCTGCGCAGAAGCAAGAATTTGACGTGTTGATTGATCAATCAGACTTTGAAACTGATCTGCCACCTGATAGCTGACTTTTGGCGGTTCAAGTTCCGCCTCTGCCGGTTGCGCATTGGCCGCACCAAGCTGAAACGCAAGTATCCATGCCATGCACAACACACGCAAACGAAAAAATTTCATGACAAAAACTGTTAACAACATCCGCACACTCGGTTGTAGCGCTCTCATTGATTTGGTAGGCATTGGCCACACATGGCTGCCCTGCATCGTAGTACTTTGACATCCATACCGGGGCCCAAAGATTGTTTCTGCACAAACCATTCCGAAAAATACAGAAATTTACATTTGCGATTCGGCAAAAATGACCGCTAAGACTGTTCAATTCAACAGCGTGAAGATAGTTATCGGAATAATTACCTCACCCACCCACTAAAATGGGTCCCCCCTCGGGCTTAGTCGCCGAAAACACCCAATACAAGCAAACCGCATCTTAAAAGGTTTTTTGTAAACAAACCTGACAACGAAATTAACGTTTCTACTCACAAGAAAGCTCGCAATAGCTTGAAATGAAGGCTTTGCAAAACCTTTTAACAGTATAAATTTCACAATCTATCGTTATTTGTCCAAATTTATCCCGCGATTGACGTGATTATTTCCTATTCCTTGAATCCGTTCGAAACAGCTGTGAGTAAAACGCCTATAGAAGTCTTTTTGCCTGAAGAAAACCCTAGCTCCGAGGAACTGTAAATCATGGAAAACGCAAACCCGAATGTCGGAATAATTAAATCCGCATCTGGCCTTCAAGTGGAACGAAGCGGTCAGATCATTCAACTGTCGCAAGGCGATGCCTTGAAATGGAATGACGTAGTTACAAACACAAGCGCACAAACAGCAGAGGTATTAATGCCTGCCGTTTCTGCGGGCCACGGCGACACGCTTATGCAACTGGCTCCGAACGCATCCGCGAAGCTTGAACAGATCAGTTCCACGGTAGCTGACGGTGCAAATCGTACTGAAGTGGTGGCATTGAGCGAAGGCGTTGAACTGTATGACATCGACAACGAAGTAAGTTCCGCCATTCTGACCCCCTATGAAGGATCAATGTCCGGTTTGGTTGGCGCTGGCTTGCTCGCAGGCGGCAGCGCTGGTGCAGGCGTTGGTGCCGCAATTGGCGGCGCGGTGTTGGGTGCAGTTGCGCTAAGCGATGACGACGACGGCCCCGGAACCACCACAGAACCAAGTGATGGCGACGCTGATGCCGATGCTGACGCTGATGCTGATGCTGATGCCGATGCTGATGCCGATGCCGATGCTGATGCTGATGCTGATGCTGATGCTGATGCTGATGCTGATGCCGATGCTGATGCCGATGCTGATGCCGATGCTGACGCGGATGCTGATGCTGATGCTGATGCTGATGCTGATGCTGATGCTGATGCTGACGCTGATGCTGACGCTGATGCTGACGCTGATGCTGATGCTGATGCTGATGCTGATGCTGATGCTGATGCTGATGCTGATGCTGATGCTGATGCTGATGCTGATGCTGATGCTGATGCTGATGCTGATGCTGATGCTGATGCTGATGCTGATGCTGATGCTGATGCTGATGCTGATGCTGATGCTGATGCTGATGCTGATGCTGATGCTGATGCTGATGCTGATGCTGATGCTGATGCTGATGCTGATGCTGATGCTGATGCTGATGCTGATGCTGATGCTGATGCTGATGCTGATGCTGATGCTGATGCTGATGCTGATGCTGATGCTGATGCTGATGCTGATGCTGATGCTGATGCTGATGCTGATGCTGATGCTGATGCTGATGCTGATGCTGATGCTGATGCTGATGCTGATGCTGATGCTGATGCTGATGCTGATGCTGATGCTGATGCTGATGCTGATGCTGATGCTGATGCTGATGCTGATGCTGATGCTGATGCTGATGCTGATGCTGATGCTGATGCTGATGCTGATGCTGATGCTGATGCTGATGCTGACGCTGATGCCGATGCTGATGCCGATGCAGACTCCGACACTTCTGGAGTGATCGGTGGTCTTGAGTCGTTAAATCAAGGACTCGAAGAGACACCCCTAGCACCTATTACTGCGGTAACCGGTGCGTTGGCTGATGGCCTGGCCACTGTGTCAGACGGCATCGCAAGCGTGTCTGAACAGGATCCTACTGGGGTCGCAAACCTGCTTGCAGAAACCGTTGGTCAACCGCAAGAAGGTTTCACCAACGACCAAGGAGGCTTGGCCGGTACAGTGAGCAACTTGGCTCAAGGTCTGGCAGAAGGCGCAGAGCCAACACCGCTCGACCCACTGGTCAACCCCTTGGCACAAACCTTGGGCTTCACAGAGAATGAGCCAGTGCAAGAGAACATGATTACAACGGCGGCCGCTAACCCACGAGCACGAAACAAAGGTGAAGTGGATGGCGTAGCGCAAGGCTTGACGAAAGCTGGCAATGTTCTTGCCTCAGACAAAAGCCCATTGAGCCCTCTTACTGCTGAAATTTTGGCACCAGTTGTTGGTACCAAGAACTCTGACGCTGGTTCACCTGGCGTACCAGGCACCTTGCAAGAAGTGGCGGAAGGCCTGACCGACTTGACCAACCCAGAGAGCGCCCTTGCACCTTTGGCACCAGTAACCGGTGGCCTAGCCTTTGTTGTTGCAGGTGGTGAAGATCCGACTGGTGGACAACTGCCTGAGCAACTTTCAGGTGGACTGGCCGGTGGTGTGGTGCTTCTTGGTGAACAATTGACGAATAACGCCGAAACAGCTGGCCCAGGTGAACCACTTATTGAAACAGTGGGCAACCTGCTAGGTGGCGAACGAGCAGAGGATGATGGCGGCGAACCCGGCGAGGGTGAAGAGCCGGGCGAAGGCGGCCCAACGGGCACACCTTTGGATGCAATACTTGCTCCATTGACAGACCTGGCTGGTGGCGGTTTGCCAGCAATCCCAGGCTTGCCAGGTGGTGACGAAGGCGAACCAGGCGAAGGCGGCCCAACAGGCACACCTCTGGATGCAGTTCTTGCTCCATTGACAGACCTGGCTGGTGGCGGTTTGCCAGCAATCCCAGGCTTGCCAGGTGGTGACGAAGGCGAGCCAGGCGAAGGCGGCACCACTGGTACGCCACTTGATTTGATCATCGATCCTATCGCCGATGCCGTTGGTGGCGGTGAAGGTGGCATTCCTGAAACTCCACTGTCTCCCATAACAGACGCATTGATGGAAAATGCGGACCCAGCGGTGTTTGCAGAAAACTTGGCCAGTGTGATCGAAGACATCGGCACCAACACACCTCTTGAGGCAGTCACTGAGCCACTGGTTGAAGCGCTGCGCTCTGGCGGTCTGCCAGACATGGGCGGTGGCGACGATGGAGAAGATCCAGAGGAACCAGAAGAGCCAAACCCCACTGCTGGCCCAATCGAAAGCGCAGCTCGTCAGTTTGTAGATGTGGCGCCCATCGAAATGATCCCAGTAATTGGCCAGCCAATTGAAGACGGCATCGTAACTGGCGCCATGGCTTTGGACGGTCTACTGGCTGGTGGCATCCCTGGTGCACCTACAATCCCTGGCTTGCCAGGTGGTGACGAAGGCGAGCCAGGCGAAGGCGGCCCAACAGGCACACCTCTGGATGCAGTTCTTGCTCCATTGACAGACCTGGCTGGTGGCGGTTTGCCAGGCTTGCCAGGTGGTGACGAAGGCGAGCCAGGCGAAGGCGGCCCAACAGGCACACCTCTGGATGCAGTTCTTGCTCCATTGACAGACCTGGCCGGTGGCGGTTTGCCAGGCTTGCCCGGTGATGACGGCGGTGACGAAGGCGGCCCAACAGGCACACCTCTGGATGCAGTTCTTGCTCCATTGACAGACCTGGCTGGTGGCGGTTTGCCAGGCTTGCCAGGTGATGACGGCGGTGACGAAGGCGGCCCAACAGGCACACCTCTGGATGCAGTTCTTGCTCCATTGACAGACCTGGCTGGTGGCGGTTTGCCAGCAATCCCAGGCTTGCCAGGTGGTGACACCGGTGGCGAGACGCCAGCACCTAACCCAGAGGCTGGTCCGATTGAAAGTGCAGCACAACAGTTTGTTGATATTGCGCCAATCGAGATGATCCCAGTGATTGGTCAGCCAATTGAAGATGGCATCGTAACTGGCGCCGCACTTCTGGACAGCATATTGGCTGGTGGCATCCCCGGCGGTGGTGACACTGATGGCCCAACAGGAACACCTTTGGACACAGTACTTGCTCCATTGACTGACCTGGCGGGTGGTGGCATCCCTGGCGGTGGTGACACTGATGGCCCAACAGGAACACCTTTGGACGCTGTACTTGCTCCATTGACTGACCTGGCGGGTGGTGGTTTGCCAGACGCTGGCGGATTGCCAATTCCAACAGATCCATCTGCACTGACCGACTTGCTGGGTGGAGATGGTTCACCAATTAGTACAGTTACAGACCTGTTAGATCCAAGCGCATTGCCGATCCCAGGTTTACCAACTGCCTAATGAGCTGAAAGGACCAACAAAAACCCCTCCTCGGAGGGGTTTTTTGTTTGAATCCAAATTGCAGTCTCGCGCAGTAAAACTAATAACTTTACCGACAAACCAATGGACACTACTCCCATGAGCACTGCCCCACAAATTGGCACCATTGCCTCCAACACAAGCAAACTGCAGGTACAACGGCAAGGCGAACAAATTACCCTTCGCCAAGGCGACGCAATTTTTGCCGGAGACGTACTTCAAAACAAAGACCTTGTGCCGGTGGACATTGAACTGCCTGCACAGGTTTCTGGCCAAGCCGATTCATTGGTTACACTGGCGCCTCAATCTGCTGCGCAAATCGCTACTAATACATCGGCAGAAGGCGCTTTTCTGGAAATTACATCGTTGACTGAAGGTGTGGAACTTTATGCAGTCAGCGAAGGTGCTGATGGTGCAGTGTTGGTTGCCGATGCAGGTACTGGCATGAGCGGATTGGTTGGTGCTGGGGTTTTGTCTGCAGGCTCAGCCAGTGGTGTGGGCGGAATCGCCACTGCGATTGGTGGTGGTGTGGGCGTTGCAGCACTTGCAGCCTCGTCTGGTGACGACACTTTATTTGAAGGCTCCGCCTTCACGGATGTGCGAGTCGACAACGGCGACGAAACCACAGACCCGGTAGACAATCCCGACGAAAGCGAAAATCCAGATCAAGACAACCCAGACCAAGAAAATCCGGACGAGGAAAACCCCGAGGAAGAAAATCCCGAGGAACCTGCTGAACCAGTCGATGAAGGCACCACTGGCACCCCACTGGATGCAATACTCGACCCACTTGCAGATGCCCTGGGCGGCACGCCTTTGGCAGTGATTTCCGACCCGCTTTTTGATGCATTGGGATCGCTTCCTATTGGATCCGCGCCCAACCCGGCAGACGCACTGCCGCTGGACGCAATCACTGGCAACCTGCCTTTTTAAGTCAAGTTATTCGAATTTATCATAGCGAATGTTCTCTGCCTTCACGCCAAGTCTGGAAAACTTGGCGATGGCGGCATCAATCATTGCAGGCGGCCCGCACAAGTAGGCCTGAACTTCACGCCAATCCAGTTGCAGTTTGTCGAGTTCATCCGTGACATAACCACGTGCGCCAGTCCAGCCAGAATTCTCGGGCTCTTCCGACAACACCTGCTTGAAATTCATGGATCCACGCCACCCCTGCTGAATGCGGGCAATTTCGTCTGCCGCATACAAATCGCGCTGGGTGCGCGCACCAAACAGGTAAACCGCATCGCGGGTTTCACCCGCCCACTTGGCCTGCTCCAGCAAACTTAAAATGGGTGCCATGCCACTTCCGCCTGCCACACACACAATGGGGGCAGCTTTTTCACCCTCTGCAGGGCGCAGGTAGAAATCGCCAAATGGTCCGCTCATGCTAAGGCGGGTTTCTTGGCGATTGGCCGCAAACAGCCATTCCGTGAACTTACCGCCGGGCACTTTGCGAACATGAAAAACCAGTTCGTTCGCCTCTTGCCCCTTGGGTGCCATTGCAAAGCTGTAATTGCGGGAAAGGCTGAATTCTTCCAAGCGAATTTCCGCATATTGTCCGGCCTTGAAAGGCATGGGGTCGTCCAGCGCCACGCGCAACTCCACAATGTCATGGGTCAAATCTTTTTGCCCCACAATCGTGCCGCGTGTTTCAACCAAGCGGTCACCGCCCGAAGTCAATTCCACTTCAATTTCCAGATCTGTTTCTGGAATCGACTGGCACGCCAGAATCATCCCAGCCTTCAGGTCTTCAGCGCTTAGCACATAGCTGGAATCGGTCAGCTCGCGCACCTTGCCGCTTTTCAGTTTGCACTTGCACTGGGTGCAACTGCCCACACGGCAGTTGTGCGGGAAACCCAATCCCGCCGACAATGCCGAATTCAAAATCACTTTTCGGCCTTTTTCGACTTCAAAGCTTTGCCCGCCGGGTGCCACACTTACTTTGTGGCTTACTTTGCCTTTCTTGGCTTGAACCGCACCGCCCTGTAAACCAAACCATTCAAGTAATTTCATTGTCGTCTCCTTGTGGGGAATCAGGCCACGGCTTAGGCCGCAGCGCGGTTCATGTTCTGGCTTGCTTGTTGGCCCAACTGTGCCGACTTCAATCCCTTCATGCCGCTTTTAACGCTCGCTTCAATGGCCAGCTTTTTTTCCTCTGGCGTGGCAAACGTTTCGTCCCAATGGTTCAACAAAGGCGTCATTACTTTTTTGTAGAGTGGAGGCACCAATGCCAGCAAAATAGTGCCCAAATAACCGGTCGGCAACATGGGTGCATGCTGGTAGCTGCGCAAGTTCCAGTATTCCTGGTCGGCTTCAGCGTGATGATGTGAATGGCGGGTTAAGGCGTACAACAGTGCAGTAGAAACCGATGCGTTGGTGTTCCAGCTGTGGCGGGGTTCTACCTTGTCTTCCGGACGGCGGACAATGCCGTAATGTTCCATGAAGTTCACGATTTCCAACAAAGTTTTACCGCCAGCGCTCATCACCCAAAACATCACCACCCCGGCCCAACCGCCGATATAGAACGACGCGGCAAACAAGCCCAAACTCATCAAATTACCGCGCATCATTCGACTGTGAATTGGATTCCACACCGACTGATTGAATTTTGCCAAGCGCTGTTTTTCAAGCTTCCAGGCCGACTTGTAACCGCCAATTGTGCTTTTCAACACAAAGCTGTACACATTCTCGCCACGTTGCGCAGTGGCAGGATCGGCGGGTGTGCCCAAGTTCTTGTGGTGGCCGTACACATGCTCAATTGCGAAAGAAGCATCACAAGTAAAAGCCAACATCCAGCGGCCCAGAATCATGTCGCGCATGCTGTACGTGCGGTGAGTCAACTCGTGACCCACATTGGTGCCACCTGCGCCAAACAAAAACGCACCGGCCACCGCGCCTACAAACCACTGGTACCAAGTGGTGTCAGCTTGTAGCTGCAAGCGGTCGTAACCAAAGGTGCTCTTCATAAAGCCATCGATGCCCAGTACATCCACCGGGGCAACCCCCCAAGTGAAACACAGGGTCACCCACATTAAAATTGGCAGGGTCAACCACAACATCAGGTTCAGGAAAAACTCACCTTCCATGCGGGGCTCGCTGCGGTCGTCTGGCAACAAAATATCGCCCAATGCAACCACAAACACCAAAGCCAGAATACCGGTGTACATCCAGGCGCCACCTTGCATCATGGCGTGCATCACACCAATCGCAATCAGGGGGAACGTTGTAAATTTTAAGTAATGCAACATGTCAGGTCTCCCGTTGTTTGCTGCCCTTTAGTTGTTGTGGAATGGGCAAAGTCTATCTCAACAAATCCTATGTTAACGATTGTAAACATACTCGTCAATACCTGCATAGATCGATTGATTCAAACTACACAAACACGGTTTCATAACAGGCGTTCGGGTTTTCGATATAATCGAAGGCCTATGACCTCCACAGCATCAACCACCCACGGCCGCACACGGCTTATCAACGCTGCACTGAACCTGAGCTATCAACGGCGCAGCTTCTCCAGCCTAGGCATTCGTGAAATTACCCGCGAAGCCAAATTGTCTGCGCCCGCCTTTTATCGGCATTTCGAAGATTTGTCCGACTTGGGTACTGCTGTGATTCTGGAAGTGGAAAAAGCGGTCATCGACGCTTTCACTGAAGTTCGCATTAGCACCGCCAAGGAAGCGGATCTAGACATTCGCCCTATGTTAGTGAAACGTTTTTTTGACTGGGCTGCTGAAAATCCCAAGCCAGTTGTGGTGGGCGCATCCGAAGCCTTCGGCCCGCTGGAACGCATGCGCGCCGGTTTGAAAAAAACCATACGCGCCATCAGCGAAGACATTTGCAGCGACAATCGCATCGCCGCACTGCTGCCTGGCCTACCCCAAGAAGAAATGATCGAAGTACTGGAAGTACTTGCCCAAAACGTGTTGTTCATGGCCGTGGAATACGTTGAAAAGCCCGAGCAACGACAAGCCATCTATGACAAGGCACTTCGAATCGTGGCTGTAATTTTTGCTGGAGCCCACGCCACGCACGCCATGCAGACCGAACTCGAAAATCCTCAATCGCCTTAATTGATAAATTGGCAGGCCAATCAATTTAACAAAAAAGCAACATTGTGTTTCCCACCCTGTTTAAACGATTAAACTGTCAACACACAAATTAACCTTGTGGTAACAAAAATTCCAATGCAGGAGCCACAGTTATGCGCATCGCAGTTCTTGAAGATGATTTGACCCAGAGCGAAATGCTGCGTTGGGTGCTGGAATCAGCAAACCACAAATGCTACGCATTTGCGTCCTTCAAAAGCTTTCAAACGGCTCTGTATCGCGACAGCTTCGACCTGGTTTTACTTGACTGGGTGTTGCCAGACAGCTCTGGCCCCAAGGTTATGCAGTGGATTCGCGACACCCTGCACATCAAGATACCCGTTCTCTTTATTACGTCAAAAACAGATGAAGAAAACATTGTTGAAGCCCTAAATGCCGGGGCCGATGACTACATGATCAAACCCATCCGCCGTGGTGAACTGATTGCCCGCGTGAATGCACTGCTGCGTCGCGCTTATCCCGAACTTACAGCACCCGAAGTTTTTGAAATTGCCGACCTGGAATTTCACCCAAAATTCTCAACAATTGTTCGTCATGCCAAGCGCGTGGTCATGACCCAAAAAGAATTCGATTTGGCCTTGCTGCTGTTTCGCAACCTGGGTAAACCTCTTTCACGTTCACACATTCAAGAAAGTGTTTGGGGTCGCGACACCGATTTGCCCTCCAGAACCATGGACACCCACATTTCCCGCGTTCGCTCAAAGTTGGCCCTGCGACCCGAGCAAGGCTTTCGCCTGACACCCGTGTATGGCTTTGGCTACAAACTGGAACAAGTCGACCATGAGGGCAAATCATCCGACCTCGCAAAAATCAAACGCCAGCTCGCTGAAAACGATTGAAAGCAAAGCTGGCATAGCGGGTTATAATGAAGGGTTTTCCGCCCAGTAGGTATTATGGAGCTTTTCGCAGTCGGCCTGAATTACCAATCCGCACCACTCGCCCTTCGCGAGCGTTTGGCGTTTCCGGCCGAGCAATTGCAAGAGGCCTTGCGCGCACTCGCCGTACGCGTGCAGGCGCCTGAAGCCGCCATTCTTTCCACCTGCAACCGCACCGAAGTCTATTGCGCCAGCAGCAACATTGAGCAACTGAAAAGTGATTTGCTTGAATGGCTGGCCAACAACAGAAACATTCCCACCACCGAACTGGGCCCCCACCTGTACATTCTGCCGCAGCAGGAAGTAGTACGACACGCGTTCCGCGTGGCCAGCGGGCTTGATTCCATGGTGTTGGGCGAAGCCCAGATTCTGGGGCAAATGAAGCAGGCAGCCCGCACCGCTGAAGAAGCTGGTACGCTGGGCCAGATGCTGCACCAACTTTTTCAGCGCACCTTCTCGGTGGCCAAGGAAGTGCGTTCACACACTGAAATTGGAGCCCATTCGGTGTCCATGGCCTCAGCCGCCGTAAAGCTGGCCACCCGCATTTTTGGCGACCTAAGCAAGCGCAATGTGTTGTTCATCGGGGCAGGTGAAATGATCCAGCTTTGCGCCACCCACTTTGCCGCGCAAAACCCAAAAAGCATTACCATTGCCAACCGCAGCGCCGACCGCGCCCAGCAGCTGGCGCAAACCTACGGCGCCACTGTAATTGGTCTGGCCCAGGTGCCCGAGCAACTTGCGAAGTCCGACATTGTGATTTCCTGCACGGCCAGCACCTTGCCCATCATTGGCCTAGGAATGGTGGAAGCCGCCTGCAAAAAGCGCAAACACGAACCCATCTTTATGCTCGACCTGGCAGTTCCACGCGACATTGAAGCCCAGGTCAGCAAACTTGATGACGTATTTCTGTATTCCGTCGACGACCTTAGCCAGATTGTTCAGGAAGGCCGCGAACAACGCGCAGCTGCGGTGGAACAAGCTGAAGCCATTATTGAGTCGCAAGTTCAAGGCTTCATGCGCTGGATGAGCGAACGATCACTGGTACCCACCATTCAGGAAATTCACCAGAAAGCCGACGACATTGCCCAGCTTGAACTGGACCACGCCCGCAAACAACTGGCCAAAGGCACCCCAGCCGATGAGGTATTGCAACTCATGGCCCACCGCATGAGCGCAAAATTCATGCATGGCCCAATGCAAGCCCTGCACCAAGCCAGCCCGGCCGAACGGGAAGCCCTGATAAAGTGGGTACCCCAACTATTCAACATCAAAAACACCGACAAATAGATGAACGACAGCATGCGGAACCGGCTGACTCGGCTTGCCGAGCGCCTGGCCGACCTAGAAGATTTTTTGTCCTCCCAGAACGCAGCCAACGACATGGCGCAGTTCAAGGCCATCACGCGCGAGCGTTCAGAATTGTTACCAGCCACCGAGCGCTTTGCCGAATACCAAAGCATTGAAGCCGACTTAAATACCGCCCGGGAATGGCTCGCCGACCCCGACATGCGCGACATGGCCCGCGAAGAAATTGCACACAATGAAGAGAAACTGGCGCAACTGGAAGCCGACTTGCAACGCTTGCTGCTGCCCAAAGACCCCAACGACCACCGCAACGCCATGCTCGAAATTCGCGCGGGTACAGGGGGCGACGAGTCGGCCTTGTTTGCTGGCGACCTGTTCCGCATGTACACCCGCTATGCTGAACGACAAGGCTGGCAAATTGAAATCATGGGTGCCAGCGATTCTGAATTGGGTGGGTACAAAGAAGTGATCATTCGCCTCGCGGGCGAAAACGTGTACAAGCATTTGAAATTTGAATCGGGCGGTCACCGCGTGCAACGCGTGCCCGCCACTGAATCGCAAGGGCGAATTCACACCTCGGCTTGTACTGTCGCGGTGATGGCCGAACCCGATGAAGCCGAAGCCATTGAAATAAACCCCGCTGATTTGCGAATCGACACCTACCGGGCCAGCGGTGCCGGTGGCCAGCACATCAACAAAACCGATTCTGCAGTGCGAATTACCCACCTGCCCACCGGGCTGGTGGTGGAATGCCAAGACGAACGCAGCCAGCACAAAAACAAAGCCAAAGCACTGAAGGTGCTGAATGTGCGCCTTCAAGACAAAATAGACCGCGAACGCCAGGCAGCCGAGGCTTCCGAGCGACGCAGCCTGGTGGGTTCTGGCGATCGTTCAGAACGTATACGCACCTACAACTTTCCGCAAGGCCGCATGACGGACCACCGCATCAACTTGACGCTGTACAAACTCGACTACATCATGGACGGCGACCTGACCGACCTGATGAACGGCCTGACAGCCTTTCATGAAGCAGAATTGCTGGCTGAAATCACCGCCAAAGAATGAGCACATTGCCCCAACCCACCGTTGAATCCGTTTTGCAGCAAACGCGCGAGGAAACTGGCCTTCCGCCCAGTGAACTGCGCGTTTTAATGAGCCACATCACGGGGTTTGACCGCGTCGGTTTGGTCACCAAAGGCAACCGAGAATTGCCCATGGACCAACTTAGCGCTTTCAAGTCACTGGCAGCACGGCGCAAAAACGGCGAACCCATCGCCTATTTGGTTCAACAGAAAGAATTCTACTCACGACCTTTTTTCGTGGACCCTCGGGTGCTGATACCCCGCCCAGAAACCGAAGAATTGGTGGAACATGCACTGGGCTTTCTACAAAGCAAGTCCACTGAAAACCTGTTAACCCGTGTGCTCGACATTGGCTGTGGCAGTGGCGCAATTGCGGTGTCACTGGCCCTTGAAAACCCGATACTTGAAGTAACAGCAAGCGACATTTCAGCCGATGCCTTGTGGGTGGCGCAATACAATGCCAACGAACTGGGCGCAAAAAACGTGCGCTTTATTCAATCCGATCTATTTGCCGATTTGCTAAACCAAACCCCCGCACTGGCATTCGATTTAATCTGTAGCAACCCACCGTACATTGAACAAGGCGACATTCACCTTGAACAGGGCGACCTGCGGTTCGAGCCTGCCCAAGCCCTGACCGATGGTGGCGATGGCCTTCGCTTTTACCGGGAAATTGCCCGCCACAGCCCAACCCTGCTGCGCACAGGCGGCGGCGTCCTGGTTGAGCACGGGTACAACCAGCAACAGGCTGTGAAAGCCTTGTTTTCGCAAGCGCCTTATGTGCAGGCACAAGGCTTGCCCGACTTGGCTGGCACACCACGCTTCGTGTTTGCCCGCATCTAGGCATTGAAAACAAGCGTTTTGTACCCACATCCATTACACTACAGGGTTGTAGCAATTCACAAAATTGAAAGGAAGTTTCTATGAGCGCTCGCGATTCCATTCACGAAACCGTTACCAGCCACCCCGTGGTTCTGTTCATGAAAGGAACAGCCCAATTCCCCATGTGCGGGTTTTCTGGTCGCGCCATTCAAATTCTTAAAGCCTGCGAAGCCGAAAAGGTGGTTACAGTGAACGTGCTGGACGACCCGGAAATTCGCCAGGGCATTAAGGAATACGCCAACTGGCCCACCATCCCGCAACTGTATGTGAACGGCGAATTCCTGGGCGGCTGCGATATCATGACCGAGATGTACCAAAGCGGCGAACTGAAATCGCTAATCGCTGCGGCCAGTTCATCAACCAAATCCGAGTAATCGTGAATCCGGCCGCATCCTGCAGTCTGCGGCCATTTTCAGGCATATCATCTTGAGCAGCACCCTTCCCCCACAGTTCCTGCAATCCGTCACAGTGGCCATCACGGGTGCCAGCGGTGCGCTGTATGGCTTGAAAATTCTGGACTTGCTTCGCGCGCGTGGCGACACTGAAATTCACCTAGTGATTTCATCTTCCGGCTGGCTAACCCTGGCCAGCGAAAGCGACTTGAGCAAAGAAGAAGTGGAGGCCAAGGCGAATGTAGTGCACTCGCCCAAATCAGTGGGCAATTGCATTGCCAGCGGGTCTTATCCATCCATGGGCATGGTGATTGCACCCTGCTCCATGCACACCCTTGCCGCTGTAGCACATGGTTTGTCGAATAATCTGATTACCCGCGCAGCCGACGTGGTGTTGAAAGAACGCCGCCGCTTGGTGATACTGCCGCGTGAAACACCGCTGAATTTGGCACACCTGCGCAACATGGTCAGCGTAACTGAAATGGGTGGCGTGGTTATGCCTCCTGTTCCTGCACTGTACCAGCGCCCAAGCAGCATCGACGCAATGGTCACAGACACTGCCCAGCACGCCCTTCAGCTACTTGGCCTACCGAATGTACAGCGCAATGAATGGCAGGGCTTGCGCAGCAGCTAATGCCGCAACCCCACAGCGTGCTTCTTTCAGGCCGGCACGCCAAAACGCTGCTGCAACCCTTCTTCACCATCCAGCCCCAGCTCAGTCAACATGTCGCGCAAGCGCTGTGCAGCTTTTGGGTTTGAACGCTGATGCTTCTTTGCAATAATCAGCTCGTTTTTCATCGAATGCTCCCAACCCACCAGTTCCGTCACAGTGACCTGGTAGCCATGCGCTTCCAGTTGCAAGCAACGCAACACGTTGGTTAGCTGACTGCCAAATTCACGCGTGTGCAAGGGGTGGCGCCACATTTCCACCAAGCTTGTTTTTCCCAACTGGCTGGCCTTGTTCTTGCGCAAGTGTGTTGCTACCTCGGCCTGGCAGCACGGCACCAAGGCCATGAATTTAGCCTGCTTCTTCAGACCAAAAGCGATAGCATCGTCTGTGGCTGTATTGCAGGCATGCAGCGCCGTCACAATGTCGACCTGCTGCGGCAAATCCGGATGTTCAGTGGCCTGTGCCACTGGCAGGTTAATGAACTTCATGCCGCTTCCGAATCCCAGTTTGTTGGCCAGCTCGCTGGATTTATCGACCAATTCCTGGCGGGTTTCCACCCCGGCCACCATTGCACCTTCCGGATTCTGCTTGATGTACAAGTCATAAAGAATGAAGCCCAAATATGATTTTCCAGCGCCATGGTCTACCAAGTACAAACTGCCTTCATTGGCTTTTCGCGCCTCATCAATCAAGGGCTCAATGAAATGGGTCAGGTGGTACACCTGCTTCAGCTTCCTGCGGCTGTCTTGGTTAATGCCGCCTTCCCGCGTCACAATGTGAAGTGCTTTCAATAGCTCGACAGACTGGCCTGGCTTCAATTCAAGTGAATCAAGCGGGTTCTTTTTCGGTTTAGGCATTTGTGTTTGCAGGGTTGAATTCAATGCGCACAGTGTAAAGGGTTCTGTGCCGAATTCAGCGTGAAATTTCAACCTGGCGTTGATTGAAAACTCAGTTCGTTGATAGCCCAATCGCCGCGAATCCCAACGCTTCGCCTGAAAACCTGTGTTTCCCTTTTTGAAGTTCACACTGACTCACCGATCGCGGCAAAAAAGATGGCCGCGTATCGGTGTCGACCTATGGTCGAACGTGGCGTGTGAATTCAAACGGGAAGGTTTTCTTGAAGGCGAAGCGATTGGGATATCGCTGCTGATTGGACTGAACGCGACTAATGATTGATCACACACGTGCAATCGGCACGCGCGGTGATGAATAATAACCACACTGGTTATCACAACCAGTTAGCGGAGACTCGCACGCGTTGGCTTAGTCAACCCAGCAACGATTCAGCCAACTCGGCAGTGGGATTGCTTGTTCCGCACTTCAAGAAAACCGCCCCGTTTGATGTCAATCGCAGCGGTCGGCCAAAAGCCGACGAAGAATTCGGCCATCTGTTTTGCCAAATTCTTTGAGCAAGGATGAATATCAAAAAGGGATGAAGCGGTTTTCAGTGCGGAACAAGCAATCCACAACGAGTGGGCACACGCATTTGAATCACAGCGTGATACCAAAGAATATGGAATAAACTATCAACTTTGATGGCTTCCCGGGAGACCGGGAGAAGAATGGTGCCGCTTGTCGGATTCGAACTGACGACCTACCGCTTACAAGGCGGTTGCTCTACCAACTGAGCTAAAGCGGCACTTAAGAGAAGCGCTATTTTACTCGAGTCAGATGATTCTTTTTCTTCTGACCCGGTTTTTTCGGTGTTTTTTCATCAGATTTATCTGATTTAGCGACAGACAGGGGCTTGGGATCTTCCGACGCACCTGAAACTGCCCTCAAACCTGATTTTTTGTGGTCTGAAGAATCGTCAATCGCAGGTTCGTCTTGATCATCAAGCACAAACTGAACCGCTTCATTGCCGTCGCCTTCAATTTCCGCCAAAGGCTTGTTGACCTCAAAGGCCATTCCGTGACCATTTTCACGCGCATAAATTGCGCTGATTTGTTCAATCGGCACATAAATTTCTCGTACCACACCACCAAAACGAGCTTCAAACTCGATGGCTGCATTTCCCAGATTCAGCTTGTTGGTGGCCAAAGGCGATGTATTCAATACAATCTCGCCAGCTTTTACAAACTCTTTGGGCACCTGGGTGCTTTCATTCACAGCCACCGCGAGGTACGGCGTGTAACCGTTGTCAACGCACCATTCATGAATGGCGCGAATCAGATAAGGCTTGGTTGATACTTCAGTCACTACAAATACCTCGGCGGTTTTGGGTCGCTACGAATTAACAAGCGCCCAATTAACGACGCATCACCTTCTCAGAAGGGGTCAATGCATCAATGAAAGCAGGCTTGGCGAAAATCCGTTCAGCGTATTTCATCAGCGGTGCCGCTGACTTCGGAAGCTCAATACCGTAGTGCTCCAAGCGCCACAACAGCGGTGCCAAAGCCACGTCAAGCATTGAAAAATCCTCGCCCAGCATGTATTTGCTTTTCAAAAACACTGGTGCCAGCTGGGTCAACTGTTCACGAATGGACGACTTGGCCTTGTCCATTGCCTTGGGGTTTCCCGCCTTTTCCAACACGCTTACATGTTGAAAAAGTTCACGCTCAAAGTTGAACAAAAACAGACGAGTACGCGCGCGCATCACCGGGTCAGCGGGCATCAACTGGGGGTGCGGAAAACGCTCATCAATGTATTCATTGATAATGTTTGATTCGTAAAGGATCAGATCACGCTCTACCAAAATCGGCACTTGGCTGTATGGGTTCATCACGCTGATGTCATCAGGCCGATTGAACAAGTCAATGTCCTTGATCTCGAAATCCATGCCTTTTTCATGCAAAACAAATCGGCAACGCTGAGAAAACGGGCAAGTCGTTCCCGAGTAAAGAACCATCATAATGTTGTCATCCCAAAACAAAAAATGGCCGGGGCGTGCAAACACCCCAGCCTGTACATGATTAAGCCAAAATGCTTATTTAATGTCTTTCCAGTATGCTGCGTTCAAACGCCATGCAAAAATGGTAAACACACCGAAGAACAACAGCACGATCACACCCAGCTTGAAACGGTCTTCGCGAACCGGATCAGCGACGTAAACCAGAAAACTGGTCAAATCAGCCATCGCTTGATCGTATTCCACCGCCGTCATCAAGCCAGGCTTCACCTGCTCAAATCCGACAAACTTTTGCACAGTGCCTTCTTTGCCGTAACCGGCGGGCACTTCTTCATACTTGGCCTGGCGCTCGCCCTGCAGTTCCCACAACACATGCGGCATACCCACATTTGGATAAACCATGTTGTTCCAACCCGTCGGCTTGGACGGATCAAGGTAGTAGGTGCGCAGATAGGTGTAAATGTAGTCAGCACCCGGGCCTTTGCTTGATGCCCTGGAACGCGCAATCAGAGAAAGGTCGGGAGGCACTCCGCCAAACCACAATTTTGCGTCTTTGGGGTCCATGGAAATGTTCATGGTGTCACCCACGTTGTCCGTGGCAAACATCAAGTTTTCCTTGATTTGCTCGTCGGTCAATCCAATGTCACGCAAGCGGTTGTAACGCATGTTTTCAGCAGAGTGACAGTTCAGGCAATAATTGGAAAATAGCTTAGCACCGCGCTGCAGTGCCGCCAAATCGTTCGTCAGGTCAGGTGCCTTGTCGAGCGGGTAATCGCTACCCGCGCCGAACACCAGTGAAGGCACAAGAGCCAGTAATGCCAATAGTTTTTTCATCATCAAATCCTATCTAGTCCAGTTCGTTGTCCAGTCAGCTTAGTGCGCATAACTTAGTGCGGTTGAAACACAACACGGTCGGGCACGGGCTTAAACGAACCCAACTTGGACCACCATGGCATGGCCAAGAAGAACAGGAAGTAATACAACGTACCGAGCTGGGACACGATTTGGCCAATGTCTGAAGGCGGCTTCACGCCCAGGTAACCCAATACAATGAAATTGATTACAAACACTGCATAAATCCACTTGTGCAGGGTTGGGCGATAACGGATCGACTTCACCGGGCTCTTGTCGAGCCATGGCAGGAAGAACAGAATTACTACCGCACCGCCCATGGCGACCACTCCCCAGAACTTCGCATCAAGGCCCAGGAAAGGGAATGTGATGGCGCGAAGGATGGAATAGTAAGGCGTGAAATACCACACAGGCGCAATGTGCGCAGGCGTTTTTAAAGGGTCAGCTGGAATGAAGTTGTTGTATTCCAGGAAGTAACCGCCCATTTCAGGCGCGAAGAACACAATGGCGGAAAACACCATCAAAAACACGCCCACACCCAGAATGTCATGCACGGTGTAGTAAGGGTGGAAAGGGATGCCATCCAGTGGCTTGCCATCGGCGTCCTTCTTTTCCTTAATTTCGATACCGTCTGGATTGTTTGAACCTACTTCGTGCAAGGCCACCAAGTGCGCTGCCACCAAGCCCAGCAACACCAATGGAATGGCGATTACGTGGAATGAGAAGAATCGGTTCAGTGTTGCATCAGAGACCACATAGTCACCGCGAATCCAGATTGCCAAATCTGGGCCAATCACTGGAATTGCTGAGAACAGGTTCACGATCACTTGCGCGCCCCAGTAGCTCATTTGGCCCCATGGCAACAGGTAACCGAAGAAAGCTTCCGCCATCAGGCACAGGAAAATCGCAACGCCGAAGATCCAGATCAGTTCACGGGGTTTGCGATAAGAGCCATACAACAAGCCACGCATCATGTGCAGGTAAACCACCACGAAGAACATGGAAGCACCGGTAGAGTGCATATAACGCACCAGCCAACCCCACGGTACATCACGCATGATGTATTCCACAGACTGGAATGCCTTGGCGGCATCGGGCTTGTAGTGCATGACCAGGAAAATGCCAGTCACGATCTGGATAACCAGCACCAACAAGGCCAGGGAACCAAAAAAGTACCAGAAGTTAAAGTTTTTGGGCGCATAGTACTCGGACAAATGCGCTTTGTAGGTCGAAGTCAGGGGGAAGCGCTGGTCAATCCAGCCCATCACACCTGTTGTCTCGACTTTCTTGTCTGCCGCCATAATTACTACTCCTCGCTCTCAGATGTCAGGCGTTGTTCTCGTCTACACCGATCAACAACTTGGTGTCTGACAAATATGTGTGGGGTGGCACTTCCAGGTTGTCTGGTGCAGGCTTGCCAGCGTATACGCGGCCAGCCAAGTCAAATGTGGAACCATGGCAAGGGCAGAAAAAACCGCCCTGCCAGTCATCAGGCAAGCTGGGCTGCGGGCCAGTTTCGAAGCGGGCTGAAGGGGAGCAGCCCAAGTGTGAGCAAATGCCGACCGCGACCAAGTATTCGGGCTTGATTGAGCGGTGTGTGTTGCGTGCATATTCAGGCGTCAGCATGTCAGGGCTTCGCTCGGAATTCGGGTCGGCCAACTGGTCGTCAAGGGCAGGCAAGGCTTCAACGGCTGCCGCATCACGGCGAACAACCCACACTGGCTTTCCGCGCCACTCTACAGTTTTCATATCGCCCGGCTGCATGCCGGAAATATCAAGCTCAACAGGCGCACCAGCAGCTTTCGCGCGCTCGGAGGGTGCCATTGAAGTCAGAAATGCAGCACCCGTTGCGGTCGCTGCTACTCCACCTGCCGCACCACAGGCGATCATCCAGACGCGGCGTTCTTTGTCTACAGGTTGATTATTGCTCATCAAAATAACCCCGAAAGTAAAAACCAGTGATCCATGCAACCGGAGATTGTACTCTAGCAAGCCCAAAACGAGGAATAGTTTTGGGGATATTTTCTATCAAATGGCCTGAACAACAAGATATTTGCGCCCATACATTTGAAAACATCTAAACCGCAACAAACAAATCCCTGAAAATCACTTCAATGCCATATCGCTGCGCGATCCACTCACCCAGTGCCTGAACGCCGCACCGCTCTGTTGCGTGGTGGCCTGCGCCCAACAAACTGACCTTGCATTCACGGGCAACATGCACGGCCGGTTCAGACAACTCGCCAGTTAGATACAGATCTGCCCCTTGACGCGCGGCTTCTTCCACATAGCCCGGCGCTCCACCCGTGCACCAGGCCACGGTACTAACCATTCGATCAAGGTCTTCTGCGCCTTCCACTTGAACGCGATGCCCCAGCACCTCTGCCACCTTACTCACCAACACTTGCAGATTTTGTGGCTGCGGCAGTCTGCCCATGTGAATCAGGCCTTTGTCGCCAACCACCTGCTGGCTTGGCCAACCCAGCATTTTCCCAAGTTGCGCATTGTTGCCCAGCTCGGGGTGCTTATCCAAAGGCAAATGATAGGCAAACACATTTAAATCATGCGCAAGTGCGGCATACAAACGTTCTTTGCGAAATCCGGTAATTGTTTGCGGATCGCCCTTCCACATCAAACCGTGGTGCACCAGGATGGCATCTGCATTCAATTCCACCGCCAAATCAATTAAGGCTTTGGATGCGGTAACGCCCGTCAAAAGGCGCTTAATACGGGGCTTTCCTTCCAACTGGAGGCCATTTGGGCAATAATCAGGCATGCGAGCCTGATCCAGCAATTCCTGCAAATCACGTTCAAGCACATTCCGATCCACTGAACTCAATGGCGCACCCCTGCATTTTGATATGTTGAAAAAACTCTGGCTGACCTTTTCCCAGGCCCTCGCAGTGCTGCTTGCATTGTATTTCATCACCGAAGTGCTGCGCCCGGAATGGGTTCCAGAGCTGCTGCAAAAACCTGCTCACCAAATTGCCCAGCCCGAAGGTGTTGCAGGCTACCGCAATGCAGTGGACAAAGCCATGCCTGCGGTGGTGAACATTTTCACCAGCAAACGTGCAATGGAAGTGCCAAAACACCCATTTTTCGAAGATCCTGAAATTCGCAAATTTTTTGGCGATGAACTAGAAGAACAACTTGACCCCCAGGAACAGATCGCAGGCTCTGGTTCCGGCGTCATCGTTAACAGCGATGGCCTGATTGTAACCAACCAGCATGTTGTGGAATCTGCCGATGAAATTGAAGTGGGCTTGAACGACGGCAGAACTGCGAAGGCCGAACTGGTGGGCACCGACCCGGAGACAGACCTGGCCGTACTTCGAATTAAAATGGACGACCTGCCCAGCCTGAAGTTTGCTTCTGAGGACAATCTGCGGGTGGGCGATGTTGTATTGGCCATGGGCAATCCGTTTGGTGTGGGCCAAACTGTAACCATGGGAATTGTGAGCGCCTTGGGGCGAAACAAGGTGGGCATCAATACCTTCGAAAACTTCATTCAAACCGACGCGGCAATCAACCCCGGTAACTCGGGCGGCGCATTGGTCGATACTGCTGGAAATTTGCTGGGCATCAACACCGCCATTTACAGCAGATCAGGCGGTTCGCTGGGCATTGGTTTTGCAATTCCGGCCAAAACAGTTCAAGGCGTGCTTAATCAAATTGTGCGTACAGGCACGGTAACGCGCGGCTACATTGGCGTTGAACAACAAAACATCACCGAGGAATTGGCCGCAGCGTTTGACCTGCCCCAAAAAGACGGTGTGATCATTGCTGGCATCGTGAAAGACGGTCCAGCCGACAAAGCTGGCCTGAAAGTGGGCGATATCTTATTAAAACTGGATGATAAAAAGATTTCCGATACCACGCAAATGCTGAACCAGATTGCGGGTTACGTTCCGGGCGAGAAGAAGTCTGTGGAACTATTAAGGGACGGCAAAAAGGAAAGCCTGACCATCGAGATCGGACTTCGACCCAAGCCAGGCGATTTCATCAAGCGTTAGTTGACGCAAAAAGGAAAGGCTACTCCAATAGTTGTTGCTTTTGTTTGCCAATTACTTTTGCAAACAAAATACCCACCTCGTAAAGAATACAGATGGGGATGGCCAGGAACAGCTGCGACATGACATCGGGTGGCGTAACAATTGCAGCAATTACGAAGGCTGCCACAATCACATAACCGCGAATTTCCACCAGCTTTTCAACAGTAACGATACCTAGATACACCAGCACCACCACCACAATCGGCACTTCAAAAGTCATGCCAAAAGCCATGAACATGGTGAGCACAAAGCTCATGTAGGCTTCAATGTCTGGCGCAGGCGTAATGCTTTGCGGCGCAAAATCATTGATAAAGGCGAACACCTTGCCAAACACGATGAAATGACAAAACGCAATACCAATCAAAAACAGCACGGTGCTTGAAAATATAATGGGCAAGGCCATTTTCTTTTCATGCTGATACAAGCCCGGCGCAATAAAAGACCAAGCCTGGTACAGCAAAATTGGAAGGGAAATTACAAATGCGACCATGGCAGTCAACTTCACCGGCACCATGAACGGTGTAACCACACCTGTCGCGATCATTTTTGTGCCTTCAGGCAGGGCGCTTTGAATGGGCTGAGCCAACAAATCAAAAATGAAGGCCGCCCCGGGGTAGGCCATCAAGCCCACGAAAATAATCAAAAACCCAACTACGCCGCGCAACAGGCGGTCGCGAAGCTCGACCAAATGGCTGACAAAATTCTCTTGCTGACTCATGACCCTTGCACCTTGTTATTTGGCCTCTGCCTTGGGACCGGGCCCGACAGTCTGCTCTGGCGCAGATACCTCTGATTTGCTGACGTCAGTCTGCGTTGTGGTTTGCGGTGTGGGCACACCCGTGGTCTTGCTGCCTTCCAGCTCGGCAATGTCGTCTTCAATCGACTTCACGGATTTGTTCAAATCTGCCTCGGTGTCGCGCAGCGTGGTTTGAACATCGCCTTCCATCTTTCGGGCCGCGGTTTGCATTTCTGCTTGCAGCTTGCGCAACTCGTCAATTTCCATTTCCCGATTAATTTCTGATTTCACGTCACTCACGTAACGTTGAGCCTTACCCAGCAGGTGACCCACCGTTTTGGCCACCTTGGGTAATTTTTCAGGGCCTATCACTATCAGCGCAATGACTGCAATGATAAGCATCTCTGAGAATGCAATGTCGAACATGCTGCGCGCCGAAAAAAAGGAGAATTAGCTGGAAGATTTCTCTTTGGCTTCTACATCGATGGTGTCCGATTTTTTGCTGCTTTCATCAGCCAGTTTGGTCGTGTTTTGCTCTTCATCAGAACCACCATCTTTCATTCCTTGCTTGAAGCCTTTCACGGCACCACCCAAGTCCGAACCAATGTTGCGCAATTTCTTGGTGCCAAACACCAACATCACGATAACCAGCACGATTACCCAGTGCCAAATGCTAAATGAACCCATGACTTACTCCTAATTTGTTTCTGTGTCTCGTTGCTTTACAAGGCCGGCATGCCGAGCATGACGCCCAATGGTTTGTCGCCGCCAAGGATGTGTACATGCACATGATACACCTCTTGGCAACCTACCCTTCCCGTGTTCACGATGGTTCGGAAACCATCGTGACAACCCACTTGCTTTGCCAGCTTTCCGGCAATCGTCATTATTTTTCCCATGACTGGAATGTCTTCTTCAGTGGCATCGGCCAAGGTGGGAATGTGCTTTTTCGGAATAATCAGAAAGTGCACAGGCGCAGCCGGCTTGATGTCGTGAAACGCGAGGATATCCTCGTCTTCATACACTTTTCTGCTAGGGATTTCCCCAGCGATGATTTTGCAGAAGATGCAATCAGTCATGTCACGCCTTTATCAAATGCTTTCATTTGGAGCGATTGGCTTTTTCAACCAGACCAGAAAGCCCCATTCGACGATCCAGCTCGGCCAGCACATCGCCTGCCTGCAAGCCATGCCAGCCCAGCAACACAAGGCTGTGAAACCACAGGTCGGCTGTTTCAGCCACCACCTTGGCTGGGTCTTGGTCTTTGGAAGCCATCACCAATTCGCACGACTCTTCACCAATTTTTTTCAGAATGGCATCTTGACCCTTGTGGTGCAACTTCGCCACATAAGAACTTTCCGGGTCGCCTTTTTTGCGTGCTTCCAGCACTTGCGTTAAACGTTCGAGCAAATCTCCAGACGCTTTCTCAAGGTCAGCCATGGTTTCTCAATCCTTATTTCTTGCCGTACATGTCGGAAGGGTCTTTCAGCACCGGGTCTTTGGCGACCCATTTGGGCTTGTCGCCCTGTGCACCTTCCAGCGCATAGTAAAAGCAGCTTTCACGGCCTGTGTGGCAAGCAATTCCACCCACTTGCTCAACCATCAGCACCAGCACATCGCCATCACAATCCAGGCGAATTTCCTTTACTTTCTGCTGGTTGCCCGATTCCTCACCTTTGTGCCACAGTTTACCGCGCGAACGTGAATAATACGTTGCAAAACCGCTGCTGGCGGTAATTTCAAGGGCCTCGCGGTTCATCCAGGCCACCATCAACACACGTTTGGTGATGTGGTCTTGTGCCACCACATTCAGCAGGCCTTTGTCGTCAAAAGCAACACTGTCGAGCCAATTGTCGGTGATTACCACGTCTTTGCTCATTGGGTTTTGTCCTTACAGGCGAACTGTGATACCCGCTTTGGCCATGTGGGCCTTGGCTTGCTGCACCGTGTATTCGCCGTAATGGAAGATGCTCGCGGCCAGCACGGCACTGGCCTTGCCTTTAATTACGCCGTCAACAAGATGATCCAGATTGCCCACACCGCCACTGGCGATTACGGGAATGGTCACGGCGTCAGAAACTGCGCGGGTCAGCTCCAGGTTAAAACCGATTTTTGTGCCGTCACGGTCCATGCTGGTTAACAGCAGCTCACCAGCGCCCAAGGCCTGCATTTTGCACGCCCATTCAACGGCATCAAGCCCGGTCGGCTTGCGCCCGCCGTGGGTGTATACCTCCCAGCCAGGCTCGCCGTTGGTTTTGGCCTTGGCATCAATGGCCACCACGATACACTGCGAACCATATTTGGTGGCAGCTTCGCCCACCAATTCAGGGTTGGTGACAGCCGAAGTATTGATGCTGATTTTGTCTGCGCCCGCATTAAGCAGTCGGCGAACATCTTCAACCTTGCGCACGCCACCGCCCACCGTCAGCGGAATGAAAACCTGACTGGCCACCGATTCAATCACATGCAAAATCAAATCTCGGTCATCAGAAGACGCGGTGATGTCCAAGAATGTGAGCTCATCGGCGCCTTGCTCGTCGTAGCGACGTGCAATTTCCACGGGGTCGCCTGCATCGCGCAGTTCGACGAAGTTCACGCCCTTAACCACCCGGCCTGCGGTCACATCCAGGCAAGGGATAATTCGGCTTGCCAGCATTAGTAGGCTTTTCCGTTCAATTCATCGGCCAGTGTTTGGCCTTTGGCGAAATCCAGTGTGCCTTCGTAAATGGAACGGCCACAGATGGCGCCCATCACGCCTTCATGCTCTACCTCACACAATTGCTTTACATCGTCCAGATTGGTGATGCCACCTGAAGCAATCACCGGAATGGTCAACGCATTGGCCAAACGTACCGTGGCCTCAATGTTGACGCCATTCAACATGCCGTCGCGGCCAATGTCGGTGTAAATAATGGCCTCAACACCATACCCCTCGTATTTCTTGGCGAGGTCTACCACGTCATGCCCGGAAATTTTGCTCCAGCCGTCCGTCGCCACTTTGCCGTCTTTCGCATCCAGGCCCACAATAATTTGGCCAGGAAATGCGCCGCATGCATCGTGCAGGAAGCCAGGGTTTTTCACCGCAGCTGTGCCAATGATCACGTAGCTTAGGCCGTCATCGAGATAACGCTCAATGGTGTCCAGATCGCGAATGCCACCGCCAAGCTGCACGGGAATTGCGCCACCTACCGCATCAAGAATGTCGATGATGACCCCTTCATTCACGGGTTTGCCCGCAATCGCACCATTCAAGTCAACGAGGTGCAAGCGGCGTGCGCCGCTTTCGACCCATTTCATGGCCATTTCGACCGGGTCTGCCGAGAAAATGGTGGCATCGTCCATATTGCCTTGCTTCAGGCGAACACATTGACCGTCTTTCAGGTCGATTGCTGGAATGAGTAACATGAGACTGTGTTGTTAGCTATTCAAGTGGGTGAAAAAAATGGTCAATTAAAACTTACGGATTCCACCGCAAAAAGTTGGAATACAGCCTAAGACCGTCATCGGCACTTTTCTCGGGATGAAACTGTGTTGCAAAGATGTTATCCCGTGCGATGGCGCAGGTAAAGCGAACACCATAGTCTGTCTCGCCGGCCACATGCTCGGGGTTCACAGGGTTAACGTGATAACTGTGTACAAAATAAAACCAGGCGCAGTCTTCAATGCCTGCCCACATGGGGTGTTTGATTCGCTGGTTAACCTGATTCCAACCCATGTGGGGCACCTTCAGGCCACACTCCACGGTCAGGCGCGGGTCGAACTTCACCACATCGCCGGGAAACAGCGACAGGCATTCGGCAGGCCCTTCGGCACTGCGCTCCATCATCATTTGCTCGCCCACGCACACACCAAAAAGCGGTTTGCTTTCGGCGGCCCGGTACACCGCTTCCATCAATCCTGACTCACGCAAGGCTTTTATGCAATCGGGCATTGCGCCCTGGCCGGGCAGCACCACGCGGTTGGCCCGGTCAATTACGGCCGGGTCATCGGTGATTCGGATTTCCTGATTATCAAGCTTCACATGTTGCAAGGCTTGGGCCACCGATCGCAGATTGCCCATGCCGTAGTCAACAACGGCAACTAGACTCACAAAGCACCTTTGGTACTGGGAATGGCGCCCTGTTGGCGTTCGTCAATCGCCACGGCCATGCGTAGGGCACGACCAAATGCCTTAAACACGGTTTCGCACTGGTGGTGTGAATTCAAGCCCTTCAAGTTATCGATGTGCAAGGTACAAAGGGCATGATTCACAAAACCCTGAAAGAATTCAAACACCAAATCAACATCGAATGCGCCAATGCTGGCGCGTGTAAAGGGAATGTCTTGATGCAAACCGGGGCGACCCGACAGGTCGATGACCACGCGCGACAAGGCTTCGTCCAATGGCACATAGCTGTGCCCATAACGAACAATGCCCTTTTTGTCGCCCAAGGCTTTGGTGAAAGCCATGCCCAGCGTAATACCGGTGTCTTCTACAGTGTGGTGTGCGTCAATGTGCAAGTCACCTTTGGCCACAATGTGCAGATCGAACAGGCCATGACGCGAGATTTGTTCCAGCATGTGGTCCAAAAATGGCACTCCGGTGTCCAGGTGACGTTCGCCTGTTCCATCCAGATTGATTTTGACTGTGATCTGGGTTTCCAGGGTATTGCGGGTAACTTCTGCGGTTCTCATGATTTTCTAAAAAAGTTATGCGGCCTTGGCAGCCACTTCATCGATGGATTCTTGCACGGCCAACAAAAACTGCTGGTTCTCTTGCTCGGTGCTTACCGTAACGCGCAAGCAATTCTGCAACAGGGGGTGCGCCTTGCCCACGTACTTCACCAAGATACCCTTGTTTTTGAGGGCATCAAATACTTCAAGCGCGTGAGCCACTCGAAAAAGCACAAAATTGGCGCAAGAATCAAACACTTCAACGCCACCATTGGGTGCTTTCAGGTTTTTTAGTGCGTCGGTCAGCACATTGCGCTGATCACGCAGCAATTTGGCCTGCGCCTCGAAAGCCCCAAAATGTTCAAGCGCGAACTGCACTGCGATGCGGGTAAGTACGTTCACATTGTAAGGCGGTCGAACCTTGTCGATTTGCTCAACCCAGGCAGGACTGGCCACCGCATAGCCCAATCGTGCACCGGCCAAACCCAGCTTGGAAAAGGTGCGCAGTACCAACACATTCGGAAACTCAAGCACACGGGCCATAAATGAAGCATCCGCGAACGCTTCATACGCTTCATCGACCACCACCAAACCGGGCGTGGCCTCAATAATCTGAACAATTTCAGCTTCGCGAAGCGCAACACCGGTGGGGTTGTTAGGGTACGCAAGAAACACTACTTTGGGCTGGTTGGTGGCGATGGCCTTCAACAGGGCCGGCATGTTCAGCGTGAAATCCGGGTTTAAATCAACACCCACGAAGCGGGCATGGCTCCACTGGCTGTAAACCGCATACATCACAAATGTAGGCACGGGCGAAAGCACTGCATCGCCGGGCATGCAACAAGCTCGAATAATCAGGTCAATCAGCTCATCGGAACCATTGCCAAACAGCACATGGGCGGCCTTTGGAATGGACGTGCAGGCGCGCAAGGCCGCTTCCAGTTCAAGCGCCTTGGGTGCCGGGTAGCGATTCAATTCCGCTGCTTTTAGCTGTTGTGCAAGTTCATCGAGCAAATCCGCAGGCATGCCCTGCGGGTTCTCCATGGCGTCCAGCTTCAGCATGCCAGCAGAAGGCGCGACCACATAGGCTTGCGTGGCTTGAACGTCGGCACGAATTGTTTTTTGAAGTAGGCTCATGGGCTGTTTAATCTGCCTTGCGAAATTTGGGGCCCACGCGGTATTCGGCTGAACGCGCGTGCGCGGGCAAACCTTCCCCATAGGCCAATTCAGCGGCCACTTCACCCAGCGTGCTGGCGCCTTCACGGCTGGCAAAAATAATGCTGCTGCGTTTTTGGAAATCGTACACACCCAGGGGCGAACTAAAACGCGCTGTGCCAGCAGTGGGCAGCACGTGGTTGGGTCCTGCACAGTAATCGCCCAGCGATTCACTGGTGTACGGGCCCATGAAAATAGCGCCCGCATGGCGCAGTTTGCCAACCCAGGCGTCCGGGTCTTGCACGCTCAATTCCAGGTGTTCTGGCGCAATCTGGTTGCTCAGCTCACAGGCCTCTTCCATGTCGCGCACCTGGATCAGCGCACCGCGATTTTTCAAAGATGTGGCGATCACCGTTGCGCGGGGCATGGTGTCCATCAGGCGCTTGATGCTAGCCTGCACATTGTCCAGAAATTCCTTGCTGGGGCTGACCAAAATAGACTGGGCCATTTCATCGTGCTCAGCCTGGCTAAACAGGTCCATGGCGATCCAGTCGGCGTTGGTGCTGCCATCACAAATCACCAGAATTTCAGACGGGCCAGCAATCATGTCAATGCCCACGGCGCCAAATACACGGCGCTTGGCTTCGGCCACATAGGCATTGCCGGGGCCTACAATTTTGTCCACGCGTGGCACGGTTTGCGTTCCATAGGCTAGGGCTGCCACTGCTTGTGCGCCGCCAATGGTGAACACACGGTCTACACCCGCAAGGTGCGCCGCCGCCAATACCATCTGGTTTCTTACGCCACTGGGTGTGGGCACCACCATGATGACTTCCTTCACACCCGCAACCTTGGCAGGCACTGCGTTCATCAGTACAGATGAAGGATAAGCGGCCTTGCCGCCCGGTACGTACAAACCAGCACGGTCGAGGGAAGTAACACGCTGGCCTAGGCGGGTGCCGTCGGCCTCGGTGAATTCCCAGCTTTCTGCAATTTGATGTTCGTGAAACGCGCGCACGCGTTGTGCGGCCACTTTCAAGGCTTCGCGCTGGGCAGGGTCAAGCGTGTCGAACGCGTGCTTCAGTTCGTCTTGCCCAATTTCAAGTTCAGCGGCGCAGCTGGCTTTCACACGGTCAAATTTCTCCGTGAATTCCAGCAGGGCTTCGTCACCGCGCTGGCGCACCGCATGAATAATATCGGCCACTGCGCCTTCCACATGGGGATCGCGTTGTTCTTCATAGGCGAGCAATGCGCGGAACTGCTCGGCAAAGTTGGCATCTACTGTAGACAATCGACGAATTTGGGAAGACATTTTTTACTACCTTTTAAATATCACGCAACAGCTTGGGTAAACACATCCAGAATTGGCTGCAAAGCCTCGTATTTGATTTTCAATGCGGCCTGGTTCACGACCAATCGTGAAGATATTTCACAAATTTCCTCAACCTCGACCAGCTTGTTGGCGCGCAAAGTAGAGCCAGTGCTGACCAAATCCACAATTGCATCGGCCAATCCCACCAACGGTGCCAATTCCATGGAACCGTACAACTTGATCAAATCGACGTGCACACCGCGATTGGCAAAGTGCTCGCGCGCGCTGTTCACATATTTGGTGGCAATGCGCAAACGTGCGCCCTGCTTCACTGCGCTGGCATAATCGAAACCTTCCGGAGCGGCCACGCACAAACGGCACTTGGCGATCTCCAGGTCGAGAGGTTGATACAAACCAGCGCCAGAATGTTCAATCAGCACATCTTTGCCGGCAACACCCAAATCGGCAGCGCCATGCTGAACATAAGTGGGTACATCAGTGGCGCGTACAATGATGATTTGCACGTCTGCACGGTTGGTGCCGATAATCAGCTTGCGCGATTTTTCCGGGTCTTCAGAAGGCACAATGCCCGCCTTTTCAAGCAGGGGCAGGGTTTCTTCGAAAATGCGTCCTTTGGACAAAGCCAATGTAATCATTCGGCTACCCGCTGTACATCAGCGCCAAGCTTGCGCAATTTTTCTTCCATGCGGTCGTAGCCACGATCCAGGTGATAAATGCGGTCAATCCGCGTTTCATCACTGGCAGCCAGGCCGGTAATCACCAGGCCAGCAGACGCCCGCAGGTCAGTTGCCATCACCGTGGCGCCCTCCAGGCGTTCCACGCCCTTGATCACGGCGGTGTGGCCTTCAATTTCAATGTTCGCGCCCAAACGGACCATTTCCTGAACATGCATGAAACGATTCTCAAAAATGGTTTCGTTCACCACTGCAGTGCCATCGGCCACGCAGTTCACCGCCATCAATTGGGCTTGCATGTCGGTGGCAAAACCAGGGAACGGCGCGGTGCGCGCACCCACCGCGATTGGGCGGCTGTTCATGCTGGCGTGTATACGGGTGCCATCCACGTCTATTTTCACACCGGCCGTGCGCAGCTTTTCGATGGTGGCGTCCATGCTGTTGGCATCGGTGTTGTTCAAGGTGATGTTGCCACCACACGCAGCCACTGCGCACAAGAAGGTTCCGGCTTCAATTCGATCAGGCATTACCTGGTACTCGCAGCCATGCAGCTTTTCAACGCCATGCACAATCACAGTGTCGGTGCCTATGCCTTCAATTTTTGCGCCCATTTTCACAAGCATGTGAGCCAAATCAACCACTTCCGGTTCTCGGGCAGCATTCTCGATGATGGTAGTACCCTCTGCCAGTGTGGCAGCCATCATCAAGTTTTCAGTACCGGTCACTGTCACCATGTCGGTCACAATGCGTGCGCCTTTCAAACGCTTGGCTTTGGCGTGAATGTAACCTTTTTCGATCGTGATTTCCGCACCCATAGCCTGCAAACCCTTGATGTGCTGGTCCACGGGGCGCTGGCCGATGGCGCAACCGCCTGGCAAACTCACGCTGGCTTCACCAAAGCGCGCAACGAGTGGGCCCAGCACCAAAATACTGGCACGCATGGTTTTCACCAGGTCGTAGCTGGCAATTGGCTCGGAAATCTCCTCAGCGCGCAAAGCCAGCTGATTTTCACCATGCCAAAAACACTGCACGCCCATGGAACCCAGCAAACGCAGGCAGGTATTGATGTCACGCAGACGCGGCACATTGGTAATGCTGACCGGTTCAGAGGTCAGCAAACTGGCGCACAAAATTGGTAGCGCTGCATTTTTAGCGCCAGAAATTGTGACTTCACCGTGAAGCGGCTTTCCGCCACGAACCAAAAAAGAATCCATTGAAAGGCAGTCCTTTTTATACTTGTTTTTGCGCCCACTCAGTGGGCGTTAATGTTTTCATCGACAGGGCGTGGATTTCTGCACGCATTCTGTCTCCCAGTACTGCATACACTTTTTGATGCCGCTGGATTAGGCGCAGGCCTTCGAAGGCACTCGCCACGATGACTGCCTCAAAATGCTGACCGTCACCAGACACAGTCAGGTGTTCGCATTCCAGACCCTGCGCAATATAGCCGCGAACGGTTTCAGGCAACAACATGATTTTTCCTATCCTTTTGATTCAACAGCACTATTATCCCCTCAATTTGTAGCCAGAGGTCACCATGCGCAACGCAATTGCGGTCAGAACCACCCAGGCCACCACACCAACCGCCAGGCTGAACCATGGGCTTACATCGCTTACCCCAAAAAAACCAAAACGGAAGCCGTCGATCAGGTAGAAAAAAGGGTTGAAATGCGAAATGGTTTGCCACAAATCGGGCAAAGAATGGATGGAATAGAACACACCCGACAAAAACGTGGCCGGCATGATGATGAAATTCTGGAATGCGGCAAGCTGGTCGAACTTTTCCGCCCAGATGCCCGCAATAACGCCCATGGTGCCCAACAAAGCAGAACCCACCAAGGCGTGCACCAAAATCCACAAGGGGTTGTGCACATGCAAACCCACAAAGGCCACTGTAACCAGCAGCACACCCAAGCCCACTGCAATGCCGCGCGCCATGGAGGCCAATACATAGGCGGAGAAAAACTCTAAATGCGACAAGGGTGGCAGCAACACGAACACCAAGTTGCCTGTAATTTTCGATTGAATCAGGCTGGACGAAGAATTGGCAAACGCGTTCTGCAACACCGACATCATGACCAAGCCTGGCACTAGAAATGCCGCATAGCTTACGCCGGGGTAAGGCTCTACCTTGCCATCCAGTACATGCGAGAAGATCATGAGATACAGCAAGGCCGTAACCACGGGTGCCAGCACAGTTTGAAAACTAACCTTCCAGAAACGCAGAATTTCTTTTTTGAACAGGGTTTGCCAACCAGTCATTTCTTACCCCCGCTCATCAATTGCACGAACACTTCCTCAAGATCTGGTTTCTCGATGCTGCATTCCAGTACATCCAGGTGTTCAATGCGGCATTGCGCCAAAATTTGTTCAATTTCAGCTGGACCGTTTAAAGCCAGGGTGTAGCGCCCCTCGCTGACATTGGCTTTTAACACACGAGCTTGCAGGCTTGCCGGCAACACGCCGTTCAACTGCATGTTCAGGGTTTGACTGGCATGTTTCTTCAGCAGATTGGGTGTAGTGTCCACGGTGAGCACCGCACCACCTTTCAACATGGCAATTCGATTGCAGAGGGTTTCGGCCTCTTCCAGGTAGTGGGTGGTCAGCAAAATCGTGTGACCTTTTTCGTTCAAGCCCGCAATAAACTTCCACAGGGTTTGACGAAGTTCAACATCCACGCCCGCCGTGGGTTCGTCCAGCACGATCACGGGCGGCTTGTGAACCAAAGCCTGCGCGACCATTACACGGCGTTTCATGCCGCCTGAAAGGGTACGCATATTGCTGTTGGCCTTGTCCATCAAACTTAAGGAATGAAGCAGTTCATCAATCCAGTCGTCGTTCTTTTTCAGGCCAAAATAACCAGATTGAAAGCGCAAAGTTTCGCGTACCGAGAAAAAAGGATCAAACACCAATTCTTGAGGAACGATGCCGATGCTGCGGCGGGCATCGCGAAACTGCCCTACTACATCAAAACCCATCACCTTGGCAGTGCCTGCGCTTGCGCGGCTTAAGCCAGCAATTATATTGATCAAGGTGGTTTTGCCAGCGCCATTGGGGCCAAGCAGCGCAAAAAACTCCCCTTCCTTCACGGTTAGAGAGACATCGTTCAAAGAACGAAATTCACCGAAATACTTGGATACCGAGCTGAGCTCTAGTGCAAACGACATGACTTCTCGCACCGATGTAAGGTGCTACGAGTTTTAGGAGAAGAGAGATTGTACTCCGTAGGCAGCAATCAAACTGTCGAGCTGTGCGGGTGGGTGTTGTAGTTCAAGGGTTTTGTCTGATTTAAGCGCACGCTTGGCTGCCAAAATGACAGCCAATGCGGTTGAATCAATTTGCTTGACAGAAGAGAAGTCGATCACGTGATCGCCATTTGCAAAAGCCTTGGTAACCTCAGCAATAACCTGGTCACCGTTGCGCACGGTGATGTGATCGGCCTGTACTTTCATTTCAGCCCTTGGTGTTCAGTGTTTTCAGGGTTTGAATCAAGCCATCCACGCCAGTACTGGCAAGCACTGGGCCAAACTGCGCCTTGTAAGAGTCGACCAGCCACAGGCCTAGTACGCTCAAATCATAAATCAGCCACTTGCCGTCTTTCTTTTCAACGCGATAGGCCAAGTCAATTGGAGGCGCACCCTTCTGGATTACCCGGCTATTGACGATCACATCCGTGTCTTCCGGACGAGCACGCAAGCGATCCACCTGAAGGGTTTGATCGCCCACTTGAGACAGCGCACCAGAGTACGTTTTCACCAGCAACACGCGAAACTCTTTGATGATCTGTTCACGTTGCTCAGGTGTGGCTTCGCGCCAGGGTCGGCCAACGACCAACTGGGTCATGCGGCGAAAATTCACATTCGGCATCACCTTTTGATCAATCAGGGCATCCAGTTTCCTGGGATCAGCAATCAACTCCTGCTTGCGCGCCTTGATGTCGGCCAACACTTCATTGCTGAACTTCTCAACAAACTCATTGGCTGGAACCTCTTGAGCCAATGCAGGCTGGGACAGCAAACCAAGGCCCAGGGTTGCAACAGCCGCCCAGCGAAACATTCTGTTCAAAGCAGTATTCATGATTTTTCCAAAAAACATTATTCATTTAAAACGCGACATTCACCTGGTGGTTGACCACCGTCAGCGCAATCAGTTCACCAAACCCAAACCAAGCCTTGCACGCTCACTTTGTTTCAGATCAGCAGAAAGAATCAAATTGCGGTCCAGATCAACCTGGGCATTGCGAACCAAAGCCGCTTTAAAGGGTGGAAATGCCTCGGGCGCTTCGCTGCTGGACTCATCGTCGTAATCGTCATACACCTGTTCATTTGGATCGGGTGCACCATCACGAATCTGGCTGGCGCGTCGTTTCAAGAACGCATCACGAACAAAGGCGTATTGATCCAGTGCAATGCGTTCCACCAAATCGGTTGCCGGCAACAGACGTGCACGGGTATTCACCACATTCACGACCAGCAAGCTGTTGCGCACGCGCACATTCTCGTAGTGGTACAAGGGATCAAGCGGGGCATCAACAAAACGTGCCGGCGCATCACGAAACGTACTTGGCCCAAGCAAAGGCAACACCAGGTAAGGCCCCGAGCCAATCCCCCACACACCCAGGGTTTGACCGAAGTCTTCGTCGTTTTTCTGGAAACCCAACTCAGTGGCCACGTCTGCCAGACCAACAATTCCTATGGTGCTGTTCAGGGCAAAGCGTGTGATGTCGCTGCCTGCAGCCTTGGGCTTGCCCTGCAACAGGTTATTAACCGCAATGCTGATGTCGTCCAGGTTCGAGAAAAAATTCCCGATCACGGTTTTGATCTCAGGCGGAGTGACTTTGTCGTAACCTTGGGCCAAGGGCTTGAGCACCGCCTTGTCCACAACCTGATTGAAACCGTCGACTGATCGGTTAAAGCCTTCGAGCGGATCCGCGTCTGAAGGGGCTCGCATGGTGGTGCAGGCGGAGGACAAACTCACCACGCCGACCAACAAACACAATTTACGAATGGACATTAACACTTCAAATCCCCTTCATCACTTTTCGGAGTCGCCTTCCGACGCTTTACTAAACAGGAACTGACTAATCAGGTTTTCGAGTACCACAGCAGACTGCGTACGCCCAAATTTGTCGCCACCCGCAAGGTTTTCCAGATCACCGCCAACCTCAATACCGACGTATTGCTCGCCCAGCAGACCCGAGGTCAGAATTCTAGCTGAAGAGTCTTTTGGAAACTCGAAGCCTTCCTCCAAATCCAGGGCAACCACCGCACGAAAAGTAACCGGATCAAGGTTGATGTTACCGACTCGTCCAACAGTTACGCCAGCACTTTTAACAGGCGCGCGAGGCTTCAGTCCACCAATGTTGTCAAATTCAGCGGTCACTCTGTACTGGTCACCAGTGGTGAAGGAGCTCAGATTACCGGCCTTGAGCGCCAAAAACACCAAGGCCAGCGCACCCAAAAGTACAAACAGGCCAACCCAAAAATCCACTACTGCGTTCTTTTTCATACCATTGATCCGTTAAATACTGAACATAAGTGCTGTAAGCACAAAATCGAGCCCCAAAATTGTCAAGGACGAAATCACCACGGTTCTCGTGGTGGCCCGTGAAACACCCTCTGGGGTAGGCTGACATGCATAGCCTTGAAACAAGGCAATCGAGCTGACAGCCAGGCCGAACACCACGCTTTTGATCACGCCGTTCAGGATATCGTCGCGCACATCCACCCCAGCCTGCATTTGCGACCAGAATGCGCCTGAATCCACACCAATCAACAACACGCCTACAACATAGCCACCAAAAATACCGACAGCACTAAACAAGGCGGCCAACAAGGGCAACGACACCAGACCAGCGACCCAGCGCGGAGCCACGATACGTGCTTTGGGGTCTACAGCCATCATTTCCATGGCGGTAAGCTGCTCTCCAGCTTTCATTAGGCCAATTTCGGCTGTCAGTGACGTTCCCGCCCGGCCAGCGAACAACAACGCGGACACCACCGGCCCCAATTCACGCACCAAAGACAAGGCCACCAACAAACCAAGTGCTTGCTCGGCACCGTAGCGGTTCAAAGTGTAGTAGCCCTGAAGCCCCAGTACGAAGCCAACAAAGAGGCCTGACACTACAATGATCACCAGCGAGTAGTTACCAATAAAATGAATTTGATCGATGATCAAGCGCGGCCGTAGCAACGCCTTGGGCAGCAACAAAAACAGCGCCCCGACGAAACGGGCAAACACACCCAGCCCCACAATTGTGTCGATTACGCCGGCACCCAAACGAGAAATCAGGATGGCTGGATTCATGCAAAGTCCTCCAGCAAATCAGTGGCAGGGTAGTGAAACTTAACCGGGCCTTCGGGCAAACCTTGAATGAACTGCTGAACGTAAGGATCCTGGTTGGCCTGGACCTCGGCAGGTGAGCCCTGTGCCAACACCCGGCCATTCGCAATTACGATCACATGGTCGCTGATTGCAAACGACTCATGAATATCGTGAGTAACAACCACAGAGGTTGCACCCAAAGCATCGTTTAAGGTGCGTATCAAGTTGGCAGTAATGCCCAAGGAAATTGGGTCAAGCCCGGCAAAGGGCTCATCGTAAAAAATCAGTTCGGGGTCGAGTGCGATGGCCCGCGCCAAAGCCACACGCCGGCTCATTCCACCAGATATTTCAGCAGGAAACAATTTGCTGGCACCGCGCAAACCCACCGCATGCAGCTTCAGCATAACCAAATCACGGATGGCAGCTTCAGGCAGGTTGGTGTGTTCACGAAGCGGAAACGCCACATTGTCGAATACGGTCAGGTCGGTAAATAGGGCGCCAAACTGAAACAACACACCAATACGCTTTCGAAACGCATACAACTGCTGGGTGCTGGCAGTGACCACATTCTGGTCGAGAACCTGAAGTTCACCACGGTTCACGGCATATTGACCACACATCAAGCGCAGCAAGGTGGTTTTACCGGAGCCCGACCCGCCCATGACTGAAACCACTTTCCCTTTGGGTATTTCCAAGGAAATGTTTTCCAAGATCAGGCGGTCTGCATAACCGAAATCGACATTTTTTAACTGAGCAACAAAGCCCATGGGGGCTCCTATTGTAGACGTATACACAATATAGAATTCCATTGTACCCCGAAGGGATAGCATGAGCGGGCAAAGCGTTGGTATTAAACACAAACCACTTCCCAAAAGGTGATGGGCTCACCCGCAAGGGATGACCATCTAGCGTGAAAATGATTCCCGCAAAGTAAGCTCCGGTGTAATTTAATTCGCCAGAAGAGCCCCTGTGCCCATTTTGAATCGATTCCTGGTCAGGCTAAACACACTGATCTGCCTAATCACCGGTGTGGTATTGATCCACGGTTGCACCGCTGCGCCAACCTTGCCAGGTGAGCCGATGGCGCCAACCAGCCTTCAGGCATCCAACAGCGCACTTGAATTGAATGCAGTGTTTTGGGCAGATCGGATTTTGCACACCAGCAACGCCTGGAGCAATCATCCCGAAACATTCACCTTTCGGCTTGAAAACATCCCTGCCAGCCAGGTGTTGGAACTGATTTCGACGGAACTGGACCTGGGTTACGAGATGGACAGTTGCGGCAACGAACCGGTCAGCCTGGTGGGGCGCAACATGCCCTTGCTGCAAGTGATCGAAAGCCTGGAGGAACAGGCCGGCGCCAGCGTCAACATGCAGGGCAAGCAGTTGTCCATGCGTTGCGAGGCAGATCAACTGCGGGTTTATACGCTCGACTATTTGTCCATTTCCCGCCAAATGAACGACACCTCCAGCTTGAGTTCCGCCATCGCTGGAAATCCAAGGGAGTTGTCAGACCGCAGGGACACAGGCAACCGGTCGGAACTGTTGTTAAACAACACACAACAACACAACCTGTGGCAAAACGTTGAACTACAGATTGAGCAAATCATTCAGGCGCAGATCAAGCCGCTGGAGTTTTCAACACGCGAACGGATCGTGGATGAAGAACAAGACCGCGAATACAGCAACAGCCGTGTTCAGGCTGATCGGCGCGCCAGGCCCAATTTGCGCAGCGCCACACAGGTGAACAGCGAACGGCGCGACATCACCACCACACGAAAGGAAACCCGTTCTGGCCGGGTAATTGCCAACCCGGAATCGGGGACCGTGGCCGTAATCGCAAAACCCAGCCAACACCGTCGGGTTCTGCAGTGGCTCGAGCAGGTGCAACGCAGAGTCGACAAACAAATTGTGATTGAAGCGGTGATCACGGAAATTTCGCTGAATGACCGCTACGAACGCGGCATTGACTGGAATGTACTTCGACGAAATGGCATCACAGCAGGTTTGGCTGTTCAGGGGGCCAACTTGGCCAATCCAGCCCTAATTTTGAATGTGGCAAGATCAAGCAGCAACACCGATGCAAGTGTAGTGCTTTCACTGCTGGAGGAATTCGGCCGTACGTCTGTGCTTTCATCGCCGAGGGTGGTCACGATGAACCAGCAAGCCGCGGTTCTGAAAGTGATCGACAACCGGGTGTACTTCACCACTGATGTGCAAACCAGTGCGCCCACCCAGAACAGCCCTGCGTTCTCGACATTCACAACCCAGGTGCAAACCGTGCCCGTGGGTTTCCTAATGACCGTGACGCCACAAATTGCAGACAACAATGCAATTCAGTTGCGTGTGCGGCCCACACTGAGCCGAATTGTTGGATTTGTTCAAGACCCCAACCCAGCCTTGCAACAACTCAATATCGTTAGCCGGGTGCCTGAAGTGCAAACCCGTGAACTTGAGTCCATTCTGCGTTTAAAAAGTGGCGAGATGGCTTTGCTTGGAGGCCTTCGTCAAAAAGAAAACAGTGGCTTGAACCGCGGTATTCCTGGCGCCCCGGAATTACTCGACATTGTTACCGAAAGCGCCACTCGAAATGAGAATCACATTGAGTTGGTCGTACTTCTAAAAGCCACGGTGCTGGACAGCGCATCAGCAAGCCAACAGGGTCTTGAAGTACCCAACAAAGAGCTTGCGAATGCACTGGCCTCTGGCCTGAGCCTCTATCAGGCAGGTCAAAACAACGCCCTGCGGGCATTGCTTCAGTTGTTGATCACGCAATTTCCGCATGCGCCCGAGCCATTTTTTAACTTGGCGTTGCTGGAAGGCAAAGAGGGAAATTTTGAGGAAGGACTAAAACAATTGAGCCTGGCGGAAGCATTGTGCAAATCTCGCCAGTGCGAATTACCCATGCTGACTGTACGGGCCTTAATCCAGGCCAGGCTGCCATGAATAAGTCGCTCGACGGCTCCTTGATTCGCGGCATTGACTCCACTGTGGCACATGCCGCCGAATTGAATGCATCGGATATTCACATTACTCCCACTGCGCTGTGTTTTCAGGTGCGGTTGCGGGTGAATGGCTTGTTGACAAACGCCATTGAAATTCAACAGGACACGGGTCGATCGCTGATTCAAGCCTTCAAGGCAGAAGGCAAAATGAATATTGCTGAAACCCGACGCCCCCAAGACGCTCGGATGACAAAGCAGGGTGTGGAAATGCGCCTGGCTACCCACCCCACCCTGCACGGTGAAAATCTCGTGATTCGCTTGCTGAACATGCACCAGCGCCGCCACTTGGCCGAACTGGGTTTAACTCCATCAGCACAACAACACATCACCGAGCTGTTACAGCATGAACACGGGCTAATTCTGGTCGCCGGTGCAACAGGCAGCGGAAAAACAACCACTTTGCACGCCATGCTGAATTCACTGGGCAACAAGTCCGGTCGAATTGCAACCCTGGAGGACCCGGTTGAGATCATCAACCCGGATGCAGTACAAACTGATCTGTCACGGCTGCCAAACCTCGATTTTGCTGCGGGCCTGCGCTCACTGATGCGACAAGACCCGGACACCATTCTGGTCGGGGAAATTCGCGATGAAGACACGGCCGAGCTGACTTTGAATGCAGCATTGACAGGGCACCGGGTATTTGCGTCCATTCACGCACCCGACTGCCTGGGAGCGCTTTGCCGCCTCACTGAGCTGGATATTCGTTTGGGCAGTTTGCTGAATTGCCTGAACGGCATCGTGACACTTCGCCTTCAATCTGCGGAGCGAATGCAACCACGCATGCTGTGGGCTGAAGTACTTAACTTGAAAAAAATGGATCGAAAAGTAGTGTTGAATTGCAAGGCAAGCGATGCGTTGATGGACCTGTGCACCCCCGATTCTTATCTGCCTTTTCCTGACAACGAACCACGCCCGTACGATGAACATTAACTTTCCGAGAGCCAGAATCAAGGCCCTCACCTGGCAAACCTGGATGGGTCAATGGGCGGAATTGATCCAGTCTGGTATGCCAGTGCTCGACGCACTGACCCTTAGCACCGAATTGCAGGGCAGCAACAAACAGTCGCGCCTGCTGCAGGCCCGATTAATGCGCACCACCGAGTTTCTTCAACAGGGGCAAAGTTTGCAAACAGCATTCCGTGCAGCCTGTGGCACGCTGCCATTACCGCTTGAAGTCGCATTGCTGTGTGCTCAGGCCAATGGGGACCTGGGGGGCTCGGTGAATGAGCAATTACATCGATGGAAGGTGACAAGCGAGGCAAGCCAGGCCTTGGGGCGTAGTTTGATTTATCCAGGCGTGGTGCTACTTTTAGCCATTGCATGCTGGGTATTTTTGCACCAGGTTAGCAGCCCCCATTTGGCCACAACCCACACAAATCAAACTGCAAGCTCATCTTTCTCCGATGGCCTGTTGCTGTTGGGCGCGGGTCTGCTATTGGCGGCTGGGGTTAGCAAGGCGATGAAGGCTCAAACCCACACCACCGAGCAACACTGGATGCCTCACAAGGCGTGGCTCGCATCCAACTTTTACCATGTGATTGCATGTGAACTGCAAGCGGGTCTGGACCTGATGCATTGCCTGCGTTTTCGGGTAATGCCCCCGAGTTCATGGTCGAACCTGCTGACACAAGAAGCCAAAACCACTTTGAACCTAAATCAAATGATGACTTTGGTACAGCGCCATTTAAAGCAAGGCATGAACCTGGCCCAAGCCATGCAACAGGCCAAAGCACCCAGCTTCTTGGTTCGGCAAAGCCAACTCGCAGAGCAAACGGGCAACTTGGCATATTGTTTTTTTCTGGCCTCCAAGGTGTACGAAATACAAGCCAGGGACGCACAGCGAAAATTGCAGAGCGTACTGCCACCACTGGCACTGGGCATTGCTGCGCTCACGCTGGCCATGGCCTACCAATTCACCTTGGCGCCTCTGTATGGCAACCTGACGGGGCTTTCGTGAATACTTTTCCTTCCACCGCCGAGGTATGGATCATTCATGAAAGTCAGGCGCTTTTATTCCGTCGACGTGATCAGCAATGGCAACAGGAAATCGCCATGCCTTTCAATGAATTTCTGGGTAGTGCAACAGCACTCTCCAGCTTCACATTGCCTGATACCTCAATCCACATCAACCTGAAAAACACTCAGAACCCAGAACAAAGTGGCCAAGGCAAATGCTGGGTCGGGTTATGTCATGACCCGCTTCGCTTGATCGAGGTGCAAGACAACCAGATTCACACGCGACAGCTTCATGAAATTCGAACCATGGGCAAAGTTGCGAGGACAATTTGTGTCGACAAGCCACAGAATTTTGAGCGTGGCATTGAAATGATGTTGGTGCACGCGCAAGAACATCAACATTTAAAAAACTGGTTGGCCTCGCAGAAAAGCGGTGCGCGGAAGTTTTCTGGCGGATTACAGCTTTGTGCAGCACTTTGGCTTAAGGCGGAGTCCAGTTACCAACACTTGCGCCTGGCGGCCCTTGCATGTACCGCACTTTCCCTGGGCGTGATGAATTGGAACATGGAACAACAACTGGAAAAACAAGGGCATCAAATCGAAAGGTCAATTCAGCTAAGCAGAACAAAGGCAGCTGCAGAACCGGCTGCTATGTCGTTTGAACAATGGTCTGAACAAATCAACAAATTTGGGAAGAGCAACCGGGCCAACCTTCAATCACTGAACATTCACTGGAACAACAACGGGGACGTGTATTCCTACGCAGTGCTGGAGCGGGAGCGGAAACGCGTACCGAAAGGTTGCACGCTTGAAACGCCAGTGCGGGTGCAATGTAGCGCAAAAGCGAGCGCCCGATGACATCGTCAAAAACACTTCGCAACACCGTAAAGTGGATGCGCATGCTTCGCCCGGTTCTCGATGTTGTTTTCTTGCTCTCAGGACTTGCTGTGTTCGTTTATTTACAGGACATGTCTGGAAATTCCCGCCAACCTGCACCGATTAAGCCGAGCATCGAGGTGAAAACCCAATCACAAGCTGTGGCTTATCTGGAAGAAACACATGATTCAGAAGCCATGATGTGGGACTCCTTCTTCAACTGGTTACGCGACTCAAAAACGACCACAGGCAACTGTAGATTCGAAACCACTGCTCAAGAAGTAATTGTGGCCTATGGCCTGTTGTGTGCCGGAAACGCGGTTGACAAAACAAAGGCCAATACCAAGGCAAATCCTCTGCCTGCAGAACTGCCCATTCAACATGTTTTTGTAATCCCGAAAACAAAGCCCACCCCAACGTCACAAAAAACAGTCACAAAAACACCCGATAAGTTGGTGGTTGCACCGCCCGTTGTTGTTCAAGGCTGGGTGAACACCCCAGCGGGCCGGAAACATTTCGACCCTGCCAAGCAAAGGTGGATTGAATGAACAGGCTTAGTTCGCAACAAGGTCTCACACTATTGGTGTTGTTGGTGCTGCTTGTCCTGGGTGGTTTCGCCTTGGCGCAGGTCAGCAATGCGGGGTACTTGCAGCAAAAATTAAAGCTGCAACAGCACGCACGCGAAAGCCAGATTCTGGACCACATTCGAACGGGTTTGCTGGGCTTCGCTGGCAATCAGGGCATACACAGTCAAAGCCATTTGGGTCATTTGCCATGCCCGGCCATTCAAGCAGGGGGTATTCCCGCAACCACCTGCCTTAACAAGCCCTGGGGGTTTCTTCCGGTGCAAAGCAAAACGGCTGTGAACTACCTGAACCAAGGCATTGATGCACGCCAGAATGAACTTGAGCCCAGCACTCGCCACCACTGGCACTATGCGGTGTCTGCCCAGTTAATACAGCCCAATGCCTTGGGCTGGAGCCGTTGGGTCGACTACACCCAGCCAGCGATCCAGATTGAAATACCCGCTGAAAACAATCGTGTGGAAACTCAAATTGCAGGTGTGGTTGCACACCAGCTTGAACCGATTGGTAAGCATCAATACCGGGTTACACCACCCTATGCATTGATTCGGGTCAGTGAACTGCGCGCGCACATGGCGTCCATTCAAACTGGCTTGATCAAGCAAACCCTGAAAACATGGCAAGAAACCAAATCATCACCAATACTTGAACTGGCTGACCATGAAAACCTGCAACTTGCCAACGCCTCTACAAACACTTATTCAGCAATCGATTCACAGTGCAGTTGCAGGTGCACAAAAACACGATGCAACTGCAATTGCGGTATGCCCGCGCAGTGGCAATCAGCCGGCACCTGTGTGGGCAGCAATGCAAATTGCAATGAACAGGAAAACCAATCGATTTGTACCAGCGATGTGCATGCCCCATGCGTATTCGCAGGGCCAAGCTGGCTAAAAAATGAATGGCCTGTTGGCCGGTTTGAACCTGTGGCTGCGGCCAACAAATCATGCCGACCCAGCGTGATTAACCAATGCCCCTTAAGCACTGGCAGCGACGCCTGCACCTGTGATTTTTCCTGGCCAGACAACACCAAATCCAATCTGGGTGACTACACAATTTCCCTGTCACCCACCGACCAATTTCAAGTCGCCCCGAGACAACCATGAGCAACAGTCGCGGATTCATGCTAATCGAAGTGGCACTCGTCATCATGCTGGTGGCGATTATTCTGGGACCAGTGCTTCATTTAATGGCCAGCCAATCCAGAAAAGACCTGGTCATCGAGCAACTGCGAAACCGGCAAATGGTGCTTGAAGCAGTTGAAGGTTTTGTACTTGCAAACGGTCGGCTGCCATGCCCAGCCGTTCAAAAAGATGGACTTGAATCGCGACTTGGTGACGCCTGCACCAACCGGGAGGGTTGGCTGCCCTCATCGACCTTAAACACCTGGGGGCTGACAGGCGCTTGGCGCACTGCGGTGGCCACACTTGAACAGGCCGGTGAGCCAGCCCTGAATGCGCTGGTTTCCAACCGACCCTTCGCTGAACTCAGCCCGCAACAATTGGCTGAAATTGTGTTGGCACCCTACACCGCGAACTATGCCTTGGGCACCGGACCGCTTCCAGCCATCCACCTGTGTCAAGAAATTGCAGGCCAAAATTTGCCTGCCAACACGACGGCAGGCTGTGGACAGCACACCCTGCTCAGCGCCAGCGCGGTTTGGGTTGCGTACCCCAATGAAGCAGTGAATCAAAACCGATATCAGCAGTTTTTTATCTTGCCCGAACAACCCGCATTGAACCCTGCCTGGCTTTCATTTGAACGCCTGAACTGGCTGTGGATGAAGCGCGGTGCGCTCGACTCAATTCATCATCAACAACCCTTGGAGAATTAAATGAAGCACCAGAATCAGTCTGGCTTTTCCCTGCTCGAACTCGCAATTGCACTTGCTGTGCTTGCCATTCTCGCAGGCGGCGTATTGAAAGGTCGCGAATTGCTGAACAGTGCACGGGTTCAAGCCACTTTGACCGACATCGCCAATCTTGAAACAGCACTTTCTGCATTTCAGGCGCGCTACTCGGCACTACCCGGCGATTTTATTGCGGCCAACGCTGCAGGTTTGGGCACCGACGGGGGTAACGGCAACGGGCTGATTGAAGGCGACGAATCTTGTGACGTATTCACGCACTTGCAGTTGTCTGGCTTTATTCAGGGCGATTTCACGGCCGGAGCCGATGCAAGTGGCAATTGCACCCCGGCCAGCACCATGGAGAATCAGTTCAACGGGAATTACCTGCTCAGCAGCACATTGCAAGGCCCGAACTCGCGTGCCAACGCCATGACCCTGCAACTGGGTAATGCCGTGCCCGTAAGCCAACTGGCGGAGATTGATCGCAAACTGGACGATGGCAATCCACTGCGGGGTGCAGTGCAGGTATTAAGTGGCGAAGAAGACATCTGCACAACCACCGATGGCAATTGGGACGAAGTGGAAGGCGAGCCTTGTGCTGGTCTTTACATCATCCGTTGAAAGGCAAAGAATGCTTGAGGGCCGGAGAAGGACTACCGGCCCAACGGCTTGCGCCCAAGAATTATTGCCTCTGCAAGGCTTAAGGCATCGGGCTGCCCCTTCAGCACCAAAATATCGCCCGATTCCAATTGTGTATCGGGCGACGGGTCGCCACCGCGGATACCACGCCTGCGAATGGCGCTGACTTCGATTTCCAGATCAAGAATACCAAGTTCAGCCAGACTTTTTCCAACCCCGCTGGCCCCAGGCTCCACAAACACGGAATGCAACCGAACCCACTGGTTCTCTGGGGTGTCTGCTTCATCGTCCACGCCTCGAAACACACCTCGAAACATTTGGTAACGAGACTCCCGAATCGCGCGAATTTGCTTTACTACGCGCGAAACAGGCACGCCGAGCAACATTAGCGCTTGTGAACCCAACATCAGGCTGCCTTCCAGAATTTCAGGAACCACCTCGGTTGCCCCGGCGGCGATCAACTTTTCCAGGTCACTTTCATCGTAAGTACGCACCACGACGGGCACGTTCGGTGCCAAGGCACGTACTGCAATCAGCACCCGTTCGGCCGATTTGAATTCTGCGAAAGTGACAACCACGCAAGATGCTCGAAGCAAGCCTGCGGCAACCAGCGTTTCCCGTTTGGAGGCATCGCCAAAAACAACCGAGTCGCCTGCCGCCGTGGCTTCACGAATGCGGTCAGGATCAAGATCCAAAGCCACATACTCCAAATCCTCACGATCCAGCAAACGCGCCAGGTGTTGGCCGCTGCGCCCGAAGCCACAAACCAATACGTGCTTGGTGGTGGCCAAACTTTTCTGGGCGATTTGGTGAAGCTCAAGCGATTTTTGTAGCCATTCCTGACTTGAAAATCGAAGCACTATCCGGTCAGCGTGTTGAATCATGAAAGGCGCTGCCAACATGGAAAGAACCATACTTGCCGTAATGGTTTGCAACCAAGGATCGGGCACCAAACCAAATCCAGCCGAACCTGTGTTGGCCAACAATACGAAACCGAACTCACCAGCCTGCGCCAGGTAAATGCCGGTGCGCATTGCGGTGCCCATGTTGGCACCAAAAATTCGGGCAAGGGCCGCAATTAAAACCAGCTTGGCCAACACAGGCATCACCGCCAGCAAGATGACCCAATACCAGTTGTCAATGACGACCTGCGGATTCAACAACATGCCGGTGGTGACAAAAAACAAACCCAGCAACACGTCGCGGAACGGCTTGATGTCCTCCTCAACCTGGTGTTTGTACTGGGTTTCTGCGATCAAAATACCCGCCAAAAAAGCGCCCAGCGCCAGGGAAAGTTCCGCAAGTTCGGTTAGCCACGCCAAGCCCAAAGTGATCAGCAACACATTCAGCACAAACAATTCTTGCGACTTGCTGCGCGCAACAAATGTCATCCACCAGTTCATCATGCGCTGGCCAAAAACCAGCATGACGCCCAATACCAAAGCGGCCTTCACCACCGCAAGGCTCAAGGTTACGGTCAAGTTCTCAGCGTCTTGCCCCAGTGCTGGAATAATAATCAGCAGCGGTACCACCGCCAAATCCTGAAACAATAGGATGCCCATGATTTGCCGGCCATGGGGCGAGTCCAGTTCCAGTCTTTCCGACAACAATTTGCTGACAATTGCAGTGGACGACATGGCGGCAGCGCCCGCCAGAACGAAGGCAGTGCTCAGTGGCACCTCAAGAAAATAACCCACCACCAAGCCAAGGCCCATCACGCCCAACATGGTCAAACTGACCTGAGCCATGCCAAGGCCGAACACCACCCGGCGCATGGCGTGCAATTTGGGAAGGCTGAATTCAAGGCCGATCGAGAACATCAAAAACACCACACCGAACTCGGCAAGGTGGCGTGTTTCAGGTGTGTCAGGAACAATTCCGAATGAATAGGGACCAATCAGCGTGCCCGCAAAGAGATAGCCGAGCATGGCGGGCAGTTTCCAGTGACGGAACAGCGAGACCGCCAACACGGCGACCAGCATTAAGATCAAGGACAGCTCTAGGGCGTTGGGCACGTTTAATGCTTAGGAAGTGAAGTGAAGTGGCATGCGCTTTGCTATACTGCCCTGATTCGAGAACAGTCTCAAGCTCCTTTGGGGCTAAGTCTATCAGGGTCCGCCATGCCAACAACACCGTCGAATATCGACAATCATGAATTTCTAGCCTTGGCCAGGGAAGCGCTGTCAATTGAAGCCAACGCAGTATCGGCTTTGGCTGACCGTCTGGACACGCAGTTCGCCGACACAGTCCAATCCATTTTGAATTGCACTGGCCGGGTTATTCTGGTCGGCGTCGGGAAGTCTGGCCTGGTGGCCAAGAAAATTGCAGCCACTTTTGCCAGCACGGGCACGCCCTCTTTTTTCGTCCATGCCACGGAAGCCTCGCACGGCGACTTGGGCATGATTACCCACGACGACGTGGTCATTGCGCTGTCCAATTCAGGCAGCACCGAAGAACTGGTTGCGGTACTGCCTGCCATCACACGCCGCGGTGCCAAGATCGTGGCCATGACCGGCAAACTTGACTCTGCGCTGGCGCGCCAAGCAGACCTGGTTCTGGATTGTGGTGTAGAAAAGGAGGCCTGCCCTTTGAACCTGGCACCCACAGCCAGCACCACTGCTGCCTTGGCCATGGGTGACGCGCTGGCCGTGGTGGTTCTGAAAGCAAGGGGCTTCAGCGAAGAAGACTTTGCAATGTCGCACCCTGGCGGCAGCTTGGGCCGCAAATTGCTGACCCATGTCAGCGATGTAATGCGCAAGGGCGACCGAATCCCCAAAGTACCTCCTTCAGCCACCATCTCAAATGCCATTCTGGAAATTACCAAGAAGGGTTTGGGCATGACAGCTGTTACCTCACCTGACAACAGGCTCCTGGGCATATTCACCGATGGCGACTTGCGTCGCTTGATTGAACAGGGCCTCGATTTGCGGGGTTTGTCGGTTAGTGAGGTCATGAACAGTGCACCCAAAACCATCTCTGCCGAAAAACTGGCTGTTGAAGCGGTCCGCATGATGGAGGTGTGCCACATCAGCCAAGTGGTGGTAACCGACGAACAAAATCAAATCGTTGGTGCGCTGAATTTCCATGATCTGTTTGAAGCCAAGGTAGTGTAATGAACAACAAACCCACCGCAGTTCAAGCTGCTTCACAGATCAAGTTAATGGGATTCGATGTCGATGGCACCCTGACCGACGGCGGGCTTTACTTCGGAAACGATGGCGAGACCATGAAGCGTTTTAGCGTATTCGATGGGCAAGGGCTTCGGCTTTTAATGGACCATGGCATCAAAGTGGTGTGGATCACGGCCAGATCAAGCACCATTGTTGAAAAGCGTGCCAAAGACCTGGGCATTTACCAGCTGGTGCAAGGCTGTAAAACCAAACTTCGCGCCTACGATGAAATACGCGAGTCGCTCGGCCTACAGTGGCAAGAATGTGGCTTTTTCGGCGACGACTGGCCAGATTACCCTGTGTTGCAACAGGTTGCCCTGGCAGCCACCACACCACACTCGCCCCAAGCCATGCAAAGCACTGCAAACTGGATCAACACCCGCCCGCCCGGAGACGGCGCAGCGCGCGAGCTGTGTGATTTCATTTTGATGAACCAAGCGGGTTACAAAAACCCCTGGGAATCCCAGTGAGACCTATCAGCGCTTTCTTCAACCTGATTTCGCAATTCATCCCGCTGCTGCTGACATTTCTCATGGCAGCGGCGTCGTACTGGTTTGCGGTTCAGTCTGAATTAAGCCTGTTCGGCACACAGGGAAAAGCCGACCCCACCACCAGTGATTACTATTTACGAAACTTTTCCGTACAAAGCCACAACCTCGCGGAAAACAAGTACTCCATCATTCGTAGCGAATTCGCAGAACACATCCCGCAAGGCAATGTCTGGAACATCGAAAAACCCGAGCTTGAGCAGTTTGAGCCTGCCAATGTGATGGTGAAAGCCAATGCGGACAAAGGCGTTTACCTGCTGGACGAGGATCAAATTTTCCTGAAAGAAAACGTGATCGTGAACAGCAACAATGAAGGATTGACCACCACCCTGACCTCTGACGAAATGAAAGTCGACAACATTACCAACGAGATCTCAACCGACAAAAAAGTTCTGGTCGTCAGGCCCGGTCAAAGGTTTGAAGCACTGGGGGCTACCCTTAACAACGACACCGGCGAACTCACAGCGCAAGGTTCAGTCAAGTTTCGCTTAGAGGCAAAACAATGAAACTCACACCATGGATTTCTGCAGCAACACTTGCAGGCATGCTCGCGATGGGTTCTGCTGCACAAGCCTTGCAATCAGACAAGCAACAGCCCACCACAATTGATGCCAACCAAATGACTTACAACGAAAAGTCCAACGTCAACGTGTTCAGCGGCAATGTGTTGCTGACACGCGGAAGCCTGGTCATTCGGGGCGACAAACTGACCCTGACAGAACGCAGTGATGGCACACAGTTCGCCAAGGTTGAGGGCAAGCCCGCACGATTCAAACAACAGCGCGACTCTGAAACGCCTGGCGAGGTGTTGTTGATTAACGGCACAGGCAATTCTATTGAATTTGATGGTGACAAATCCATCGTCACTTTGACAGGCGGCGCCAGCATTCAGAAAAGCACCAATGGTCAACTGACCGAGTCCATTTCGGGCAACAAAATCACTTACGAACAGAACACCGAGTTTTTGAATGTACTGGGCACGCCCGGCAAAACCGGCGGCTCTCGCGTTCAGGCCGTGATCAAGCCAAAAACCCAAGCTTCGGAACCAGCAAATTGAGCAACAACACCGCCGCACAAACACTGACTGGCCAAGGCCGCCTCCAGGCGCTTAGCCTGCGCAAAGCCTACCGCAGCAAACGGGTGATTGAAGACGTTTCCCTTCATGTTGACACCGGCGAAGTGGTGGGCTTGCTCGGCCCCAACGGCGCTGGCAAAACCACCTGTTTTTACATGATTGTAGGTTTGGTGGCTGCTGATGAAGGCAATATTTGCCTTGAAGGTCGTGACATCACGCTACAACCCATTCATGAGCGGGCCCGCGCAGGTTTGTCTTATTTGCCGCAAGAAGCGTCGGTTTTCCGGAAGTTAACAGTAGAAGACAACATACGTGCTGTGCTGGAAATTAATCCACCGAAAGACAAAACAGTGGACCAGGCAGTCGAAGACCTTCTGAACGACCTGCAAATTACCCACATTCGCACCTCCCTGGCCGCATCGCTTTCAGGCGGTGAGCGCCGCCGACTTGAAATAGCGCGCGCACTGGGCAGCCAACCCAGATTCATTTTACTGGATGAACCTTTTGCTGGCGTTGATCCGATCGCCGTGCTGGAAATTCAACGCATTGTTGCGTTTTTGAAGTCCAAAGGCATTGGCGTGCTGATTACCGATCACAACGTACGTGAAACACTGGGTATCTGCGACCGCGCTTACATTATCAGCGCAGGTCGGGTTTTGGCCTCGGGCAGCCCCGAGCAAATCGTAAAAAACGACGACGTACGCCGGGTGTACCTCGGCGAACATTTCCGGATGTAAAGCTGAAAGCCGCATGAAACAATCCCTTCAGCTTAAAGTTTCGCAAAACCTGACGCTTACGCCTCAGCTGCAACAATCCATTCGTTTGCTACAACTTTCCACGCTGGAATTGCAGCAGGAAATTCAGCAGGCGCTCGCCGAAAATCCCTTGCTTGAATTGGCCGACGAAGAAGCGATCGAGGGCGAACGCACCTTGAGTCTGGACAGTAGCAACGGTGAGTTGCATGAGCCCCAAGGAGACAACTTTGAGGCGGAACCCGATCCGCGTAAAGCCCCTGATCCTGTAAGCGATCAACAGGCTGAGCAAGACAACCAGAGTGAAGACATTGTTCAACGCGAAACCATCGATTCCATTCAGGACAACTGGGAAGGCGACTGGCGCGACAACAGCGGTGCTGGCGCCGATGGCGACGAAGAAAAACCAGGTCTGCAACTGGCTGCACCCGACAGCAGCCTCCACCAACACCTGATCGACCAATTGCGCATGACGCAGGCTTCCGAACGCGACAAAAATCTGGTGCTGTGGCTGATCGACTACCTGAGCGACGACGGTTACTTGACCGTGGAACTGGAAGACCTGTGGGAGACCCTGCAAGACGAACCTGACCTTGAATTCGAAGAACTCAGTGCCGCACTTCGCCTGCTGCAAAGCTTCGACCCATCCGGCGTGGGCGCGCGCAACGCGTCTGAATGCCTGATGCTGCAGCTGGCCCAGCGCAAAGACATCACCAGCCAAGCCAGTCTTTACGCCAGCTGCCAAGCCATCATTCGCGACCACCTTGGCTTATTGGCCCAACGCGACTTCACCAAGCTGAAAAAAGCCTTGAACATTGAAGAAGACGCGCTGAAGCTTTGCCATCAGATCATTCGTTCGCTGGAACCCTTTCCGGGTGCCCGTTTCCGTCGAATTGACGATGACCATGTCGTGCCGGATGTCATTGTCAAAAAACTTAGCGGCCAGTGGCATGTTCAACTGAATCCTGATGTAATGCCAAAAATTCGCATCAATGAAATGTATGCCTCCATCTTGCGGTCCCATCGAGGCCAAAGCGCACAACTTAGCGCCCACTTGCAAGAAGCACGCTGGCTGTTAAAAAACGTCCAGCAGCGATTTGACACTATTTTACGGGTTAGCCAATCGATCGTTGAACGACAAATCGGCTACTTCAACCATGGCGAAATCGCAATGCAGCCCTTGGTTCTTAGAGAAATTGCCGACTTGTTGGGACTGCATGAATCGACCGTGTCAAGGGTCACCACGCAAAAATATATGTTGACGCCCTATGGGTTGGTTGAGCTAAAGTATTTCTTCGGGAGTCATGTTTCTACCGATTCAGGTGGTCAGGCTTCCAGCACGGCAATTCGTGCACTCATCAAGCAACTGATTTCTGCGGAGGACGCCAAGCAGCCGATATCTGACAGCCAAATCGCCGACCTACTCGGTCAACAGGGCATCGTGGTCGCAAGACGCACGGTCGCTAAATACCGGGAATCACTGAAAATCCCCCCGGTGAACATGCGCAAGTCGCTTTAACTGTTAAAGCTTCCCCCGCAGCAACGAAAGGAGATACCTTATGAACTTGAACATCAATGGTCATCATCTGGAAGTTACCCCAGCTATTCGAAACTACGTGATCGAGAAACTGGATCGGGTGAAAAGGCATTTTGACCATGTCATTGATGCTTCGGTGACCATTTCGGTCGTCAAACTTGTTCAAAGGGCAGATGTCACACTGCACGTTCGCGGCAAAGACATTCATGCCGAAGCTACGCACGAAAATCTTTACGCCGCCATTGACGCGCTGGCCGACAAACTGGATCGGCAGGTGTTACGTCACAAAGACAAGCTAACCAACCACAACCACACCCCCTTGAAACACCAAGCGGTTGAAGAAGCTGAATAAACCACTGTAATTTCAGGGAAAATCAAAAGGCGGAGTTCAATCCGCCTTTTCTGTTTTTATGGCGTATAATCGGCCCCACGATTAAAGGCGGGTCCCAGGAATCAACAGCGATGAACTTAATCGCAAATCTACTTCCACCATCCAACATCTTGTTGGATACACAGGTCACCAGCAAAAAGCGCGTGTTTGAACAAGCAGGCCTGGTCTTTGAAAACAACCAAGGCATCGCAAGGTCCAAGGTGTTTGACAGCCTCTTTGCGCGCGAACGTTTGGGCTCCACCGGCTTAGGTCAGCAAGTCGCGGTGCCGCACGGGCGCATCAAAGGGCTGCGCGAACCGATCGCATCTTTGGTGCGGGTTCAAGACCCGATTCCCTTTGATGCACCCGACGGCCAACCCGTTAAGCTGCTCATGTTTTTACTGGTACCGGAAAGCGCAAACCAGCATCATCTGGATATACTGTCAGAACTGGCTCAAATGCTGTCCGACAAAGATTTCCGCGAGAAATTAATGACCGAAGCTGATCCCGGCGCCACGCACCAGCTTATCGCCAACTGGGAGCCTTACCAACCCGCGAGTTAAACGCCTGTGAAGCAACTGAAAGAACTGATCGAAGCCAACCGCAACAAACTCAAGCTGGATTGGCTTGGGGGTTTGAACGGTGGTGAACGTCACCTCGACCTGCAGTGCTTTGCGTCCTCTGACCTCGTGGGTCACCTGAACACCATTCACCCCGGTCGCATTCAAGTGTTTGGTCGTCAAGAAATTGAATACTTCGCGCGCATCAGCGACGACCGCAAAAAACACCAAATCGACAAACTCGTCGAAGGCGACCCACCTGCAATCATCGTGGCTGAATCATTCCAGCCTCACCCGCTACTAAAGGCAGCCTGCGACGAAGCCAATATTCCGTTGCTGGCCACGCCGCTTTCCGCCGCGGAAATCATCGACTTCCTTCGCGTATTCATCAACAAATGGCTTGCACCCACCACCATGATGCACGGTGTATTCATGGATGTTCTGGGCATGGGCGTGCTGATTTGTGGTGAATCGGGACTTGGCAAAAGCGAATTGGGTTTGGAGTTGATTTCACGCGGGCATGGCCTTGTGGCCGATGATGTGGTCGAATTTTCACGCGTTGCACCCAATTTAATCGAAGGCCGCTGCCCGGAACTGATTCGCAACCTGATGGAAGTGCGCGGTGTTGGCCTATTGGACATTAAGGCAATTTTTGGTGAAACCGCCGTGCGGCGCAAAATGCGCCTGAAGCTGATTGTGCACCTGGTGCGCAAAGCCTCGCTTGAACTTCACCAGGAACGCTTGGTGACCGAGCAACAATTTCAGGAAGTGCTTGGCTTGCCAATTCGCAAAGCAATTTTGCCAGTTGCCGCAGGCCGCAACCTTGCGGTTTTGCTCGAAGCTGCGGTGCGCAATTCCATTCTGCAGATGCGGGGCATCAACACACTGGATGAATTCATGATTCGACAGCAAAAAGCCATGCTTAGCGAACTCGGCGGTATTGAGCATTTGCAGGTAGACCCAGATACAGAAACCGACATGGGGCACGATTGAAATGAAAGTGGTGTTGGTCACCGGCTTGTCCGGATCGGGTAAATCAGTGGCCATTCGCGCACTTGAGGATTCACATTTTTATTGTGTCGACAACCTGCCACCGTCGTTTATTCCGCAGGTAATCAACCGCTTGTCCACCGAAGGTATTTCACAAATTGCCATTGCTGCTGATGCACGCACCGGCAGAGACATCGTGGATGTGCCCCAAATCGTTGGTGCATTGAAAACCAGTGGCACCGATGTCCGCATCCTGTTCCTGGATGCAGACGATGAAACATTGGTCACCCGTTATTCAGAAAGCCGACGACGCCACCCCATGAGCGCGCGCCTTGGTGAACAAGCGACGGTTCAGGAATGTGTGGATGCCGAACGTGAAGCGCTGGAACCACTTCGGGAAATTGCAAGCTGTATTGACACATCGGCCTTGTTGCCCAATGCATTGCGTCGATGGGTGCTGGAAACAGTTGAAGAGGAATCTGCAAAACTGACGCTTGTTTTTGAAACGTTTGGTTTCAAGAAAGGATTGCCCAGCGATGCGGACCTTGTTTTCGATGTGCGTTGCCTAAGCAATCCCTATTACATCAAAAACCTTCGCCCCTTGACCGGCAAAGACATTGAGGTTCAACACCACATACAAAGCGATCTACGCAGTGACGAACTCATCAACGACATTGAAGCGTATCTGCGAAAATGGCTTCCTTCTTATTTGAATGAACAACGCAGCTACGTCACAGTGGCAATCGGCTGCACCGGCGGCCAACACCGCTCGGTGTATGTAGCTGAAACACTTGCACGCCGTTTCACTGAAAAACAATTGTCAGAAATCGAGAGCGTTTTGATTCGCCACCGAACCCTGGACTGAGCCGTTCTGGTTCGCTGCCTGCACAATCAACTTGTGCACAATTTTAGGCACTGGTTTTTCATTGGGCGTGTAGCACTGGGGCCACTCGCCGTTCACCTTTACATGCAGCACCTTGAAATGCATTTTTCGGTGGGTTAATTCATGAACAAGCCAATTCTGTTGATCAAGCGCATCGAGCTGCTGCACAAGCTGGGCCCTGAAATCTAGCAGTGAAAAATCGCCGAGGCGCGCATCCAGCCACTGCTGAATATCCCGAACGCTGGGTGCGCTTGCACACTGAACGCTGGGTACCATCCACAAGCCTTGCCACACGCCTTTTTCGGTTTGAAGTTCAAGCAGCACACCACCGTGCTCATCCTCAACAAGCAAGCTGATGAAAAACAACTCTGGACGTGCCTTTTTGGGTTTTGGCGTGGGCAACAAACCCACCATGCCTTTGCGAAGCGCCTCACAACTCTTCATCAAAGGGCAAGCTGCACAGTTCGGGTTACGTGGCACACAGCAGGTGGCCCCCAAATCCATCAAGGCCTGGTTGTAAACACCCGGCTGGGCCACAGGCACGTTGCCTGCTGCGATGCGCCACAAACTCTTTTTAATCGCAGATTGCTCAGGGTACCCTTCCACACCGTAGTACCTGCAAAACACCCGCTTCACATTGCCGTCCAGAATGGGGGCTTGTACACCATAGGCCAGCGAAGCAATCGCTCCGGCCGTGGACTCGCCAATGCCAGGCAAACTTTCCAGTTCAGCCACCGTGTGCGGAAACTGGCCGCCAAACCTCGCCACCACCTGTTTGGCACACGCATGCAAGTTCCGCGCACGGGTGTAATAACCCAAGCCGGCCCAAAGCTGCATCACATCTTGTTCAGGCGCTGCAGCCAGGTCAGCCACGGTGGGGTAGACCTGCAAAAATTTTGCATAGTAGGCCAGCACTGTGGCCACTTGCGTTTGCTGCAACATCACTTCGCTTAGCCACACCTTGTAGGCGTCGCCAGTGTGCTGCCAGGGCAAGGTTTGGCGGCCATGCTGCTTTTGCCAGCGCACCAGAACGTCTGCAAAAGGCTGGCCATTAAGCAGGTTTAAAGCTGAGGGCATTTCTGAACTCATTTCTGACATTGCGCGCAATAAAAGGTGCTTCGTTGATTCATCACCCGGCGTTTCACTACCCCACTGCAACGTTTGCAGGGTTGGCCTTCCCGACCATACACATCGCAGTGCAACTGAAAGTGCCCCAATTCACCATCAATGGCTTGAAAGTTGCGCAAAGTAGATCCGCCCCGCTCGATTGCTTCGGCCAACACCGCAACAACAGCTGCATGCAAAGCTGTCGTATTTGCACGGCTTAGACGACCAGCAGCCTTGCCGGGTCGAATCTCACTTCGAAACAGTGCTTCACAGGCGTAAATATTGCCCACACCCACCACAGCAAGTCCACTAAGCAACAGGGCTTTGATTGAAATTTTCTTGCCCCGCGTGGCTTTGAAAAATGACTCGGGGGTGAATGCATCGCTGAATGGTTCGGGTCCCAACTTTGCAAATCTTGGGAACATCGATTCCCAACCGGGTGCCTTTGCGGCGTATTCAACACTGCCGAAACGGCGCGGGTCGTTGTAGCGCAAAACCTTGTCGCCAAAATTCCATTCGATGTGGTCATGTTTGTCCCAAGGGGTGCTTGCGCTCACAATTTTCATGGACCCCGACATGCCCAAGTGCACAACCAGCACATGCACGCCAAAATCCATCAACATGTATTTCGAGCGGCGGTCCACCCCCTGCAAAATCTGCTTTACACAACTTTGCACTTCAACAGGAACAGGCCAGCGCAAGCGGGGCTGGCGCACTGTGCACGCCAACAGGCGTTGACCTGTGAAATGCAGGGCCACGCCTCTTTTGGTGATTTCTACCTCGGGTAATTCAGGCATAAGCTAAAGCACGCACGCGCATCTGTTAATGTGATAAAAAAGAATGGTGATTCATCAATGTTTTTGGGTTCAACAGTATGACTTGTTTTAAATGGACCGTTCGCAGTACTGCGATTTTACTGGCCACCAGCGCGTTGATAGGCTGTGCAACAGCACCTGCCGCACAATCCAGCGCTGAAAAGGAAATACCGCCAGAACAGCAGGCCTATGAAGCCCGCGTCGCAGAAATGGTGAAACAAGACCCTTTGTTTGCCCTGCTGACTGCTGAAATAGCCAGCCAACGTGGTGACATTTATTCTGCCATGCTGGCCTATACAGAAGCGGCCAAACAGCAAAACAACCCCGAATTGGCCAAAAGAGCTGTTGAACTGGGGCTAGGTGAAGGCCAGCTTGAACTGGCATTGACCGCTGCAAAGGTTTGGGCCGAGCTAGCGCCAGAAGATAAGCAAGCCAGCCGATCCATTATGTTGCTTCAACTGGGCACCAACAAAGTAGACGAGGCTTTACCAGCCCTGCGCGCATACCTGGCGGAAGTCCAAAAGGTTGAAAATTCCAACCCCGGCCTTGGCGGTGTAAGCCCAGAGAAAGTGGCGCTCGACATGCTGACGCGCATCCCCGACAAAACAAAAGCCTATCAAACCGGCCTTGAACTGTTTGGCAACGCGCCCGATGATTTGAATATTCAAACGCTGCTGGCTCAGCTCGCCAACTCATCGGAATTGCACGCGCAGGCTGTGGGGCACATGGAAAACGTGTTGCGCATTTCTCCGCAAGAACGCTTCTACGTACTGACCGCCCAATTCATGGAAAAACGCGATGGCAGCACCGATGCTGCCATGAAGTTGATCGATGCCCAGGCACAGTTAAACCCCGACTGGTTTGGCGCCCGCCTTTACCTGGCACGCAACCACACCCAGCTTGGGCAGTGGGAGCAGGCGCGCCAACGCTTCGCGGAAATGCTGGCGCTTCAACCCAACAACATTCCGCTGTATTCAAGCCAGGGTTTTGTACTCACTCAACTTAAAGACTACAAAGGCGCCGAAACACATTTCAGGACTTACCTGAACAAAACTCCTGCTGCTGACCGTCAGAATGAGGTGCTGATTCATGCCACGCTTTCTGACATGGCCGTGGAAAGGAAAGACTTTGTGTCGGCACTGAAATGGCTGGACAGCACGCCAAATGCGGCCGACAACATCGATGTTCAACTCAAGAAATCCGCCCTCTTTGACAAACAAGGCAACGCACAAGCGGCCAAACGCGTGCTGAACCAGTACAAAGCAAAAAATGAGGATGAATCGGTTCGCCTTGCACTGGCCAAATCACAACTTGCGGAATCCCGCAAAGCGCCGGCAGAAGCAGCCACGGAACTGGAGCAAGCACTTTCCACTTTTCCGGACCAGCCTGATTTGCTGTACGAACGCGCCATGGTCGCCGAGCGTCAAGACGACCTTCCCCGTGTGGAGCAATATCTAAGAAGGCTAATCGCGGTGAATCCTGACAATCCGCATGGCTACAATGCGCTGGGCTACACTTGGGCTGAAAACAACATCCGGCTGAACGAAGCCATGGAACTGATCAAAAAAGCGGTTGAACTTGCACCGAATGATCCTTTCATATTGGACTCTCTGGGTTGGGTGCACTACCGCCTTGGTGAAATCGACAGTGCTGAAGCGGCGCTAAAAAAGGCCTACGGATTGCGCCAGGACGAAGAAATTGGCCTGCATCTGCTTGAAGTCTTGATCAGGTCCGGCAAAAAAGAAGAAGCACGCCAATTGGGCAACAAATTGAGCGTGAGTTACCCAAACAGCCAAGCTTTGAAGAAACTGGTGCAACAACTGGAGGAAATTTAAGCGCATGGTATCGGGTAATTTTCGTCTGTTGCGCTTTGCATGCATTGGGCTGGTGGCAGCAACGCTTGGCGCCTGCAGCACATTGGGCCAGGAAAGCGGTATTGAAGTGGATTGCAAAGCACTACAGTCCAGTTGTCACTATGGCCGCTTTGGCTTGATCTGGAAAGTTCAACAAGCCGACGGTAAAGTTGAGGCTGAATCCGTGTCTGGCAGCTATGAATGGCGCTCAGGAAGATCGGGGCCCAGCCTAGCACCTGAAATCGCCTACATGGAAGTCAATTCAACCTTGGGACCCTCTTTGGGCAGTGCGAAACGGTTGGGGAATTTTTACGAGGTTCGTGCCGCAGATGGCCGGGTTTACCTGGCCAAAGACTGGCAAAGCCTGTTTGACCTGATGTTCCCGGTTGAACTACCCGCCGAGGCACTTGTTCAGTGGATGGAGAATCCCAACCCCACCGAGTTACCAGCCTTGCCTGCCAATTGGTCATGGGAAAATCAAAATGGCCGTTACCGTATCGTTTTTATCGCGAACGAAACTTCCGGACGCATTGACCTGATTCCGCAAGGTTCATTGAACAACTGAAAGCGTGAGTACCCTCGCCCCCCCCGTTCACCTGTCCGCTTGTTCCCCAGCAAAAATCAATTTGTTTTTGCACGTCACCGGCCGTCGGGCGGACGGCTACCATCTTCTGCAAAGTGTGTTTTGTCCAATCACCTTGAGTGACAAGATCGAGCTAACGTTACAGCCCAGCCCGGATGACCAGCTTCACATTGAAAGACTAGGCGATCTGGTTCACATTCCCAAGCTCACCGACCTGACTGTTCGAGCATGCGAAAAATTTTTTGAACTGGCCAATATTCAGCAAGCCCAACGGGTTTGCATTCAAGTGCGCAAAAACATTCCTGAACAAGCCGGGTTGGGCGGCGGTAGCAGCAACGCGGCCACAGTGCTGCGCATGCTGAACCAACATTACGGCAATCTGCTCTCGCCCATTCAAATGGATGACATCGCATTGGCCTTGGGAGCCGATGTGCCTTTCTTTTTACAAGACAAAAGTGCATTCGTAGAAGGCATCGGCGAGATAATTACCCCGATTGCAGGGGCGAGTGGTCATCTAATTGTTTATAAACCACCACTTTCTTGCCCAACACCGAAAATTTTTAGCGATCCGCAATTGACACGCAACTCAAGTGACGTCAAAATAGCGGTCTTCGATTCGGCAAGCCGAGTGAACAGCGGGTTAATGGGCTTTATTCGGTCCAACACACAGAATGCATTACAAACTGTTGTGTCAAGCAACTTTCCCGAATGGGAACAGCAGTTTGAAGCGTTTTCAAGCAGCGTTGCGAAATTCAACCCGCAGTTGATTCGAATGTCAGGTTCCGGTTCCGCCATGTTTGCTGTGTTTGCCAGCCCAAGCCAGTCCAGCAATGCAGTGGCAGCAGTAGCCGAAGCACCCGACTTACAGGCTGGAAAATGGTTTGAATGTGAAATCGTGGCATAAGCCACTTGATTCAAGCAAACCGAAAAAGCCAAACTGAATCGATAAAAGTTTTTAGGGGAGTCGCCAAGTTGGTTAAGGCACCGGATTTTGATTCCGGCATTCGAAGGTTCGAATCCTTCCTCCTCTGCCAATACCAAAAAGGGCCAGCCACAGGTTGGCCCTTTTTTTATTTCGCCAACGCACACGTCAAGCCCCGGGGTAAACAATGGCAAGCGACAGCAGTCTAATGATCTTCACCGGCAATGCGATACCAGCATTGGCCGAGTCAGTGGCCAAACAGCTGAACATTCCGCTGGGCAAGGCCACTGTGGGTCGTTTCTCCGACGGCGAAGTCATGGTCGAAATTAATGAAAACGTGCGCGGCAAAGATGTGTTCGTGCTGCAGTCCACCTGCGCACCCACGAACGACAATCTGATGGAAATGATGGTCATGATCGACGCGCTGAAGCGCGCATCTGCTGGCCGCATTACCGCTGCAATTCCCTACTTTGGCTATGCCCGTCAAGACCGCCGAGTGCGTTCTTCACGCGTGGCGATTACTGCCAAGGTAGTGGCCAACATGTTGCAGGTGGTGGGCGTCGACCGGGTTTTGACGATGGACCTGCATGCCGACCAAATTCAGGGTTTCTTCGATATTCCCGTGGACAACATCTACGCATCGCCCGTTTTGCTGGGCGACGTGTGGAAACAGAACCTAGACAATCTCATGGTTGTGTCGCCCGACGTGGGTGGCGTAGTTCGCGCCCGTGCACTGGCCAAGCGCTTGAACTGTGATTTGGCGATCATCGACAAGCGTCGTCCACGCGCCAATGTGGCCGAGGTAATGAATATCATCGGTGACGTAAAAGACCGCACCTGCGTGATCATGGATGACATGGTCGACACAGCCAACACCCTGTGTAAAGCAGCTGCCGCCTTGAAGGCGAACGGTGCGAAAAAAGTGGTGGCTTACTGTACACACCCTGTTTTGTCCGGTGGTGCCATTCAACGCGTTGAAGAATCTGATCTGGATGAACTGGTGGTTACTGACACCATTCCTTTGTCCGACGAAGCGAGCAGCAGCAAAACAATTCGTGTGCTGAGTGTCGACGAACTGTTGGCCGAAACCATTCGCCGCATTGTGCGCTCTGACTCTGTCAGCTCGCTATTTATCGATTAAGAAGTGAATCAGCAGTAGAAAGTTTTTTGGGCTTTTTTGCGGACGCCCTTAAGTGCCGCATAATTTGGTTTCACTGGTCGCGGTGAAGTCAATTTTGGAGAATCAACATGAAAGTAGTTGCAACATCCCGCACAGAGCAGGGTTCCGGAGCGAGCCGCCGCCTGCGTCGTGCAGGCCAGGTACCTGGCATTGTATATGGCGCAAATCAAGAAGCTCAGGTTGTGCAAATTGAGCACAACCCCTTGTGGCACGCCCTGCAAAAAGAAAAATTCCACTCCAGTATTCTGGACCTGGAAATTGACGGCAAGTCACAGCAAGTGTTGCTGCGCGACTTCCAGTCACACCCTTACAAGCCACAATTGCTGCACATCGATTTTCAGCGCATCGACGGCAACCAGAAAATCCACATGAACGTGCCTTTGCACTTCTCTGGTCACCTGGAAAGCCCGGCCGTTAAGCTGTACGCTGGCCAGGTTACCTTTGTAGCCAACCAGATCGAAATCGAATGCCTGCCGAAAGACCTGCCAGAATTCATCGCAGTCGATTGCAGCGTATTGGATGTGACCAAGCGTTCAATTCACGTGACTGAACTGCAGTTCCCTGAAGGCGTCAGCATTCCCAACCACGGTCAGCAAGACTTGTCAGTGGTTTCAGTGAAAATCAAGGCAGGTGCTGTGAAAGGCGACGAATAAATCGCCAGACCGACATTAGTCTTTGGAAAGCCGCTGCACCTTGGTCCAGCGGCTTTTTTTATGGGCACAATGTGCCTCTAGTAAACAATCATCACAATGCTCGAATTGAACCACACCAAGAATTTCGATGAACTGCCACTGGGCGACCAAATCAAGCAGGTCATTGCGCAGCTTCCCTCCACCACCGTAAGTCTGGGTGAAATTCTAGACCTGGTAGGTCGAGATGGCATGTTGCTGCTGGTCGCTTTCCTCACGCTGGTGTTCATGGTACCGGTGTCTATTCCCGGTGTAAGCACCGTATTCGGCGCTGCCATTTTGTTGATCGGTGTTAGTCGACTGTTTGGCCGCACTTTGTGGCTGCCCAAGCGCGTTAAAGAACGGGCACTGCCTGCAGACAAACTGCGCAATGCCCTGGAAAAAGGCATGGTCTGGATTCCGCGGCTAGAAAAAATCAGCAAACCCCACCGCTTGGCATGGCTAACCACAGGCCGTGGAATGAATCTTTTAAATGACCTTGGCTTAATTTTGGGCGCAGTGCTATTGATGGCGCCTTTTGGCTTCATTCCTTTTAGCAACACCATTCCGGGTATCGCCCTGTTGTTTCTGGCCGTGGGGCTAATTCAACGCGACGGCACAGCCGTGCTGCTGGGCCACTTGGCCAATGTGGCATCCATTGTTTACTTCGGTGTGCTGATTGGTGGTGGTGGCATCATGATTCAAAACCTGCTGCAAAATTAAACAGGCACCTCGGTTTTGTCCACCACCCTACGCAGCACAAAGCTGGTGTGCACCCCGGTTACGCCTTTGATGCGCGTAATTTTGTTCAACAACAAATCCTGATAGCCATCCATGTCGGCCACAATCACCTTCAACTGGTAATCGGCCTGCTGCCCCGTAATCAGCAAACATTCCAGCACTTCGGGAATCGCAGCAATGCCGCCCTCGAAACTGGCAAAGCGTTCCGGCGTATGCTGATCCATGGAAATGTAAATTAGCGCCATCAGGCTATACCCCAGTTTTTTCGCATCCACCAAGGCACGGTAGCCGGTAATCAGCCCCGCCTCTTCCAGCGCTTTCACACGCCGCAAGCAGGGCGAAGGCGACAAGCCGATGGCATCGGCCAGGTCTTGGTTGCTCATTCGCCCGTCAGCCTGCAGCAAGGTCAAAATGCGTTTGTCATAGCGGTCAAGTTCTTGCATATCAATTTTTATGCCATTAATTTATTGATAAGCGCAATTATCTGCCAAATAACCTTTTTATCAAAGCAATAAACGCAATCATATTTCATTGCAAAGCGCCTACACTGTTCTTCATCGGTACTTAATTTGAAACGGCCCAAGGAGGCCAACGCAGCATGTTGAAGAACCCCGCCACCAAATATCGCCCCGCTTACAAAGTGGACCTGCCCGACAGAACATGGCCCAACAAGGCCATTGAGAATGCGCCAATCTGGTTAAGCACCGATTTGCGCGACGGCAACCAAGCGATTTTTGAGCCCATGAGTGTGGCCACAAAACTGGACTTCTTCAAGGAATTGGTGCGCATCGGTTTTAAGGAAATTGAAGTCGGCTTTCCCGCCGCTTCGCAAATCGACTTCGACGTGGTTCGGCATTTAATCAACAACGATTTGATTCCGGAAGACGTTACCCCCATGGTCATGACCCAGGCTCGAGACGACCTCATCGAGCGAACAGTGGAATCGGTGATTGGTGCCAAAAGCGCCATCGTCCACATCTACAACTCCACCGCACCCGTGTGGAGAAATACGGTGTTCCGCATGACTGTGCCTGAAGTCATCGACATGGTGAAAAAGCGTGTGCAGAAAGTGAAGGAACTGACTGACGCACACCCCGAAACACAATGGGTTTTGCAGTACTCGCCCGAGTGTTTCAACATGACAGAACTGGACGTGGCCTTACAAGCTTGCAACACCGCCATTGAGGCATGGGAAGCCGGGCCCGGCAGAAAGATCATCATCAACCTGCCCACCACTGTGGAGTGGAGTACACCCAATGTGTTCGCCGACCAAATTGAGTGGATGGATCGGCGCTTGAATCGCCGTGAACATGTGGTGCTTTCCGTTCACCCACACAATGACCGTGGCACAGGCGTGGCCACTGCTGAATTGGCAATGATGGCCGGCGCACAACGTGTTGAGGGTTGTTTGTTCGGCAATGGCGAACGCTGTGGCAATGTCGACATCGTGACGCTGGCCTTGAACATGTACACCCAAGGCGTGCACCCCAAGCTTGATTTTTCCGACATCAATGCCGTGGCCCGTGTGGTGGAAAGTTGCACGCAGTTGCCTATTCATCCTCGTCATCCGTATGTGGGCGACTTGGTGTACACCGCATTTTCAGGATCGCACCAGGATGCCATCAAAAAAGGTTTCGACATTCAAAAGCCCGATGCCATTTGGGAAGTGCCTTACCTGCCCATCGACCCGGTTGATGTGGGCCGCACTTATGACAGCGTGATCCGCGTGAACAGCCAATCTGGCAAAGGCGGCATTGCCTACATTCTGGAACGCGAACATGGCGTGGTAATGCCACGCCGCATGCAAGTGGAGTTTTCAAGTGTGGTGCAAAAAGTCAGTGACAGCACCGCAGCGGAAATGACATCACCTGCCTTGTGGGCCTTGTTTGAACAAACCTATTTGCAAAATGACGAAAGCCAGCCGCGCTACATCGGTCATAAGGTATTTGATGCTGAGGGTGGCCAAGGCATTGAAATTACCGTGCAACAACACGGCGAAACTTCACGGCTAGAGGGCGTGGGCAACGGCCCGCTGGATGCCGCTGTGCAAGCCCTTGGTGTGCCCATGGACATTGTGGGCTTCGAGGAACGCAGCGTGGGCCAGGGTGCCAAATCAAAGGCCATGGCCATTATTGAAGTGAGTGTGCCGAATGTGCCAGGCAGCAAGTTTGGCGTGGGCTTTCACGACAACATCACCACCGCCAGTTTGATGGCGCTGGTCAGTGCTTGGCGCAGAGTTGATCAAACTTCGAGTATCAAAGCCGCCACTGCAATCAAATAATCGGTGAAAATACAGCCTTGTGATTCACAGGGCTGTTTTTTCATGTCCAGCAACACCCCCATCAAGTTGATCGTCGGCCTGGGCAACCCAGGCCCCCAGTACGCAGACACTCGCCACAATGCTGGCGTGTGGTATCTGGAAGCGCTGGCGCGCAAACACAATGTGTTTTTACAAAGCGACAAGCGTTTTTTTGGCGACCTGGCCCGCATCAAGTTTGCAGGTGAAGACGTGTGGCTGCTGTTTCCCACCACCTTCATGAACCGGTCGGGCCAGGCAGTGGGCACACTGGCCAAGTTTTTCAAAATAATGCCTGAAGAAATTCTGGTGGCGCACGATGAACTGGATTTGTTGCCCGGCCAAATCAAGATGAAAAAAGGTGGCGGCCATGCAGGCCACAATGGCTTGAAAGATATTCACGCCCACATGGGTAGCAACGAATTCTGGCGCGCACGCATCGGCATTGGCCACCCCCGCAGCCTGAACCTGCAACAGGGCGTGGCTGATTTTGTGTTGCATCGCCCAAGCGGCGATCAACAACAAGTGATCGACAAATCAATCGACGTGTTGCTGAAGCACACAGAACTTATTCTGAAAGGACAAATTGGGCAGGCCACTACCCACATTCACACGGAGTGTGTATGAGCAGCAGCATTCAAATTATTCTGGGCGAACGCGCCAAAGCGCACATTGCGAACAAAGGTTTGAAGCCTGAAGACATTTGCGCAATTCCCGCCGCAGCAGGCGGCCCGAAAGGTTTGATTCTGCAAGGGCTAGACCAGTATTTGTTCAACGATTGGCTGGGCGCGGACCACTTAAAAACCCGCGCTGAAAAAGGTGTGAAGCCCTTGCAGTTAATCGGTGCGTCCATCGGCGCGTGGCGCATGGCGGCCGCAGCCAGTAGCAACCCTGCAGCCACATTCAAACGCCTGGCCCAGCAGTATGTGGAAGCGCAAGATTACCGCAAGGGTGTGGACCGCCATGAAATAAGCCGGGTTTGCCAAGCGATGGTGCAGGCCGTGGTTGCGGAAGAAGCGCAACACATGGTGAAACCTGTGGGCAAAGAGTTGCTGGTGTGGGTAAACAAAGGATTAACGCCACTGCATTATGCGCAGGCTCAACAGCAACACGCGCGCATGCGTGGTTTCGCATCCGCTGTGCTGGCCAACAGTGTAAACCGCAACAAATTGGCAACCTATTTCGAGCGCTGGGTGTTTCAAACCCCCGGGGCCAACACAGAGTGGCTACAACAAGCATTCGACCGCATTCCGACCCGAATTGAAAATCTGGATGCATTGAATATTCACGATGCGCTGCTGGCCAGCGGCAGCATTCCGTTTGTGCTGAACCCGGTGCACAAAATTGCGCAGGCACTGGCTGATGATGCAGCTGAAGTGAAACATCACGAAGGCCCTTTTTGGGATGGTGGGCTGACGGATTACCACCTGGCCCTGCCCTACCACCGCCTCGACGGTTTGGTGCTGTACCCACACTTTGCGCCCACTGTTACACCCGGTTGGCTGGACAAGTTTTTGAAAGTGCGCAAAGCCCGGCCAGAATGGATGAGCAATGTGATTTTGGTGTGCCCTTCGCCAGAATTTGTTGCTAGCCTGCCTGCCAAAAAAATTCCTGACCGCAGCGACTTCAAGCGCTACAAATTTGACCACAGCGTGCGCATACCCATGTGGCAAAGCGCGATTCGCGAAAGCGAACGCATGGCAGATGACTTTTCCAACTGGCTGGACAAGTTAAACGGGGGTTAAAAATTCCCTGGGTAAGTTTATCCAATCACCTGTTCAGGGCACACATTGCGGGGGAACTGGGCGAGAGTGCAACAACATATCATTGCTACTCCCTTTGATGTAGCTAGGATATTGCCGTATGAAAAACTGGACGATTGCGAAAAAATTAACGGTTTCGATAAGTATTTTAATCGTCCTCTCCATCTCGATTCTTTCAGTCTTTGCATACGAATTAAAGGGGCAAACCAACAAAGTTCAGCTCAATGTTGAACCCATTATTGATGTGGGCAACACATTGAACTTCATTCAACGCGCCCGCGTGAATTTGCGCGATGCACTGTTCGCCACGCAGGCCGGTGCACCGATTGACCGTGTGCGCTACTACCAAAGTACGTATCAGGACTTGGCCGTGCAGGTAGACGCGCTTGTCGGCAAATTGAAACAACGCTCACTTTCGGCCAAAGCCAGCCAGCACCTGAATGAAGGAATTGCGGGTTGGACTGCCTTAAAAGCGGTGGTTGGAAAAATTGAAACTGCCACCAATGAGAGGAACTTCGATCTTGCTATTCAGCTGATGCTGACTGATTGCTATCAGGCAGCCAGCGCAGCAGTAAGCGGATTTAACAAGTTCGCTGATCAGTTGAACCTGGAAATGACCAGCGCCACAGAAGCAAATATTTCGCACATCAATACATTCACTTTAACTGCAAGCATCATCGCCTTGTTGGCCATCGCGTTGGCATCCACAATGGCGCTCCGGGCAATTACACACATGCGCACATCGCTTCAACAAGCCATCGAAATCAGCAAGGCAATTGAAAGCGGCGATTTAACGCAGAACATTCAAAACACCAGCGACGATGAAACGGGCAAACTTCTGAACAACCTGAATTCAATGAGCAACGGGCTGCGTGAAACTGTGTCGTCCATGATCAGTGGCACACACCAGTTGAAGTCGATCACCGAGATGTTGAACTCGTCTTCCAAAGTGCTGAAGCACTCATCGTCAGGAGTGTCTGAATCAACCACCAGCACATCCGCTGCGGTCGAGGAATTGGGCAGCAGCATGGGAGAGGTGTCGGAATCCGCAGGCCAAGTGCTGGGCAATGTGCAACAAAGCCTGGAGCAAACCGAACAAAGCAAAACAAGAATTACTGTGCTGGTGTCTGAAATCGGCAATGTGGAAAATGCCGTTCAACACATGTCGGCCAGTGTGGGCGACTTTATCAAGGCCACGCTAAAAATTACCACCATGACCAACGAAATTAAACAGATAGCAGACCAAACCAATTTGCTGGCATTGAACGCCGCAATTGAAGCAGCACGCGCTGGGGATCAGGGTCGGGGGTTTGCCGTGGTGGCCGATGAAGTTCGCAAACTAGCGGAAATGAGCTCTGTGTCTGCCGTTAAAATTTCAGAAACAACCGCTGAACTGAACAGCTTGGCCAAAGTGGTTGAAGGTGCAGTGGGCGATGGACTTGGCTCGATTGCCAGTTCAAGGAGCTATGCCGACCTTGCAGTGAGCGCCATTGTTGAAACCGAGCAGCAAGCACAGCGCTCGCTGGCCGAAGTCAACAGCATCACCAACGGAGTCGCTGAACAGGCAAGGGCATCCGATTTGGTGTCAAAAAACCTGATTCGAATTGTGACCATGATGGACACCAGTGAAAAAGCCCTGAACAAAAACCTTGAAAGCACCCAATCCATTCTTGAAGTTGTGAACCAGCTGGAACAGGCGGCAACCAAATTTAGACTTCAAAAGTGAACAGCATGGGGTGAACAAGGTACAATTCACCCCATTCAATTAAGCACTTAGCGAATTCTCATGACCCTCAAATGCGGCATCGTTGGCCTTCCCAACGTCGGTAAATCCACCCTGTTCAACGCGCTGACGAAAGCGGGTATTCCAGCAGAAAATTATCCCTTTTGCACCATCGAACCCAATGTGGGCATGGTTGAAGTGCCAGATGAACGCCTGCACAAGCTGGCTGAAATTGTAAAGCCCGAGCGAATTTTGCATGCCACGGTGGAATTCGTTGACATCGCCGGCCTGGTGGCCGGTGCATCCAAAGGTGAAGGCCTGGGCAACCAGTTTTTGGCCCACATCCGCGAAACCGACGCAGTGGTGAACGTGGTGCGCTGCTTTGAAGACGACAACGTGATTCACGTGAACGGCAAAGTGGACCCACTTTCTGACATTGAAACCATTGAAACCGAACTGTGCCTGGCCGACATGGGCACAGTGGAAAAGGCCATACATCGCCTGGCAAAACAAGCCCGTGCGAACGACAAAGAAGCGGCAAAGGTATTGGCAATTTTGCAGCGCTGTGAAGCCCAGTTGAACGAAGCCAAACCTGTGCGCGCATTGGGCCTGGATGAAGAAGAACTTTTTGCCATCAAAAGCTTTGGCTTGATCACTGCCAAGCCCGCGATGTATGTGGCGAATGTGGCTGAAGACGGCTTCGAGAACAACCCTTTTGTAGAACGCTTGCAAGCATATGCCGCCAAACAAAATGCGCCGGTGGTTGCAGTGTGTGCTGCCATTGAAGCGGAGGTGGCCGACCTGGACGACGCCGACAAAATGGAATTCCTGGCCGACATGGGCATGACCGAACCCGGCTTGAACCGCGTAATTCGCGCGGGCTTCAAGTTACTCGGCTTACAAACCTACTTCACCGCTGGCCCAAAAGAAGTGCGTGCATGGACCATTCACATTGGCGACACAGCACCCCAGGCAGCAGGTGTTATTCACACCGATTTTGAACGGGGTTTCATTCGTGCACAAACCATTGCCTTTGAAGACTACATTCAGTTCAAGGGCGAGAATGGTGCCAAGGAAGCCGGTAAAATGCGGGCGGAAGGCAAAGAATATGTAGTGAAAGACGGCGACGTGCTGAACTTCCTGTTCAATGTTTAAACCTGACATTCAGCGCTAAAAACCGGGCCCTGCGGGGCCTTGTTTTTTGGCAGACGCAATTGTGTGCTACGGTTGTGGCAGTTTCAACTTGCAGCACCCGGCCATGTCAAAAGTTCTTACAACAATTGCAGCAACCCTTCTTTTGATTGTGGTGGTGGTTATTGTTGCACATGGCATTGTGGTGCCCCGCTTCGTGTGGGAGCCACGCCTGCAAAGCATCCAGAACCAGTATCCAGACCAAACCATCAACGCCAAACGCGTGGTTCTTGCTTTGTCAATGAACCCGCAACTCATGATTTCAGAAATTGAAATTGACGACCCCACACGCAAAGAAAATGTGAAAATCGCCCTGCTTCGTGTGGGGGCGAATGGCTATGATTCGTTTCAGAAAAAGCGAATTCAGATCGATACTCTCACGCTAAAAGGCCTTGCTGTTCAAGCCGAAAAACAGGTCGATTGCAGTGGTCTTAAATTAAGCTGCACACCCGTGTTGCCAGTGGCGCTGACCGCACGCGCCTGGCAAAGCACCCAAGTGGCCAACCCCGGTTTCTTCACACCCCAACTTGCTTTAAGAAATCTTGAAATTGAACAGGCGTTGTTTTCAGTTTCCAACCAACAAGCCCAGCAACTACTCATCGGCAAACTTGAACAACTGAAATTCCAGATTGGAGATACCCCCGAGAAGAATCAATTCAGTTTGGGCTGGCGATTAAGCGTGAAATCACCGGAAGTTGACAACCAATTGTATGTGGCCATGAATGCCCAAGCTGAACTGGGCCCAGTGCGGGAAGTAAGCCTGAAAAAACTCACAACGGATATTGATGGCCAGTGGGGCGGATTCCCTTGGACGGCCAGCGCTGAACAGGACTTTCTGGTGCTTCGAATTTTGCAAGCAAACAATGAGCAAGGTGCGCCTTTTGTGAAAGTGAATGGCGACAACTTGCGCACCTACGTGCGCCGCGACGATCTGCCTGAAACGCACCAAGCCGCGTTTTCAGTGCAGCAGTTTGAAGGTGGTTTGCCAGCGCAAAACTGGGCCTTGAAAAAAGCGGAATGGACGTACACACACGAAGATGCACAAGCGTGGACCTTCAACATGAATTACGAGGCATCAAGTGGCCTGCTTGAACTGTTGCCTGAAACAATTGCGGGCAGTGAAGGCATTCCGGCCGAGCAGCAGGTGCGCGAATTGAACTGTGTTGCAGACGAAAGCAAAATTCGGGAAGACAAGCCCTACTGGGCTTGGCAAGACGGCTGGTTCAGGGTGTTGAACGAACACCCTTTAGAAAGTTCAAGCCTTGTTTTGTGCCCGGTTCAACAACCCTCAGCGGGCGCTGGCTTGGCAGGCGCCGCAGAATCAGCGGCAGGCACGCCCACAGGCAAATAAGGCGTTTTGTCGGGGTGTAGTTTGAAAAACTTGCCCAGCAATTGCTGCCGGGTGTCTGGGTGGGCCGGGTCAAGGGGAATGCATTCAACCGGGCACACCACGACGCATTGCGGCTCATCAAAATGCCCCACACATTCCGTGCATTTGCTGGGGTCTATTTCGTAAATTTCCTCACCCATGCTGATTGCGCCGTTGGGGCACTCGGGCTCGCACACATCGCAGTTAATGCATTCGTCGGTGATGATTAAAGCCATAAACCTACTTTTATTTGTTGGCAACCTGCTGCGGGTTCAAGCCCAGCTTCTGGTTCAACCAGTGTTCAACCGAAGGGAACACGAACTTGCTGACATCGCCGCCCAGTGAGGCAATTTCCCGCACAATGGTGCCGGAAATAAACTGGTATTGATCAGACGGCGTCAGGAACATGGTTTCCACGTCGGGCAGCAAATAGCGATTCATGCCTGCCATTTGAAATTCATACTCGAAATCGCTGACCGCGCGCAGGCCGCGAATAATTACGTTGGCATTGTTCTCGCGAACAAAGTCTTTCAACAAACCGCGAAAACCTTTCACTTCCACATTCGGGTAGTGGCTTAACACCTCGCGGGCAATTTGCACGCGCTCGTCCATCGAAAAGAATGGTTTCTTGTTGGGGCTGTCGGCCACACCAACTACAAGCTTGTCGAAAATCTTCGCGCCACGGCGCACCAAATCTTCGTGGCCACGGGTTAAGGGATCAAATGTTCCGGGATATACAGCAACGCGCATCGCTGATCTCCATGTCAAAGGTTTGCGTGTGATTAACTCTATTCCCGCTTTGTATCACACAGCAGGCAGGGCGAACAAATGAGCGTGCACTTGGCCTGCTTTTAAATGGCGCAAAGCCTCAATTTCTTGCACATTCAAAGCCTTGCACAGTGCGGGCTCGTCGGCGAACAGGTTTTCATGCCATTCAGCGTACACCAAGCCACCTTGTTTCAGTAAATTGGGGATGGAAGGCAAGGTGGCATGCATCAACTCACTTCGAAACGGGGGGTCGAGTGCCACCAAATCAAATCGCTTGCCTGAAGTTGCCAAGCGCTTCATGGTGGCCAGGGCATCGCCAGAATCCACCTGCAAGTTGGGCTTGGGGCTGATGGCATCAACCCACTTGGAAAGCAGGTAGGCGCGATTTTCCTGCAACTGGGCCAGCACCTTGCGGTTCTGCTCAACAAACAACACGCTGCTTGCGCCGCGTGAAGCAGCTTCAAAGCCCAAAGCACCAGTGCCTGCGTACAGGTCGAGTACCTCCATGCCCGTGCAATCTTGCCCCAACCAGTTGAACACAGTTTCCCGTACCCGGTCGGGCGTGGGCCTTAAGCCCTCCACTGCTGCGACAGGCAGCTTGTGCCTGCGCCACACCCCACCGATGATTCTTAATTCACTCAACTCAGCTCACTCAACTTGTTTACTCAACCTTGCCGCCCACCACCACGGTGACCAACTTGTCGGCATTCACACGCCGGGCAAAGGCCTCGCGGGCGCTTTGTACGGTTACCTTTTCAATTTCTGCTGTCCAGTTGTCAAGGTAATTTAACGGCATATTGTGCAGACCCATCATGGAAATATTGCCCAGCAACTTGCCATTGCTGTCAATTCTCAAGGGGAAGCCACCAATCAGGTTTTGTTTGGCGGCATTCAGTTCAGCCTGGGTGGGGCCTTTCTCGATGAACTCCAGAATTGTTTTGCGCATAATGCCCACCGCTTCGGCTGTCGATTCCTTTTTGGTCTGAACACCCGCCTGGAATGGGCCCGCATCACCAGCGGGCATGAAGTAAGAATAGGTGCTGTAAGCCAGCCCACGCTTCTCGCGAATCTCATCCATCAGGCGCGATACAAAGCCACCGCCGCCCAGAATGTGATTGGCCACCAACAAATCGAAATAATCGGGTGCGCCACGGCGCATGGCAGGCAAGCCCATCAAAACATGGCTTTGCGCGGCGGGGTGGTCAATCTGAATGGTTTGGCCTTTCATGGCCGCTTGCAGTTCCTGAAAGTCAGTGCCACCCAGCGGATTGCCTTCCAACTCGCCTTTGGGCAAGCCTGCGGTTAACTCATTGGCCAATGCCTCAGCCTGCGCGCGGGTAATGTTGCCCACCATCGACACCACCGCCTTGTTGCCCAGGTAGCGGGTTTTATAAAACTGCTGCACGTCGCTCAAAGTAATGGCGTTCAGGCTGGCTTCTGTGGTGTGTGTGCCGTAGGGGTGGTTGGGGTACAAAGCTGTGGCAAACGCGCGGTCGGCCAATGTGTCGGGTTTGGTCAGCGATTCCTTCAAGCCTGCAACGCTGCGTGACATTTCACGGGCCAAAATATCGCCATTGAACACCGGTTTTTGCAGCACGGTTTTCATCAAATTAATGGCTTTTGAAAACTCTGGTTCGGAAGTGAGTGTACGCAACTGCACACCGGCTGAATCAGTGCTGGCACCGCCCGAAAACTGGGCGCCGGTGTCAGCAAAGCCGTCAGCGATCTGGTTTTCCGACAAACCTTCAGCGCCACGGCCTATCATGTCGCCCGTGGCACTGGCCAGGCCTTCTTTGCCCAAAGGGTCGGCACGGCTTCCGGCAGGAAAGTCCACACGAACATCTAGCATGGGCAGTGCTTCTGCACGCATGAACATTACCTTCGCACCGCTGGCTGCGGTCCAGCTTTCAATCGGCAATGCAGCGTGCGCAGGCGTGGAAAACACGGCGGCGGCCGTGGCACCTGCGGCAAACAGGCCGCGAATGAATACTTTGTTTTTGCTACTCAACATGATTCTGTTTCCTGCTCATTGGCTCAGTATTGACTCATTAGTGGCTCAGGCCCTTGGGCGGCGCGTCTTTCTTGTTCGGGTCAATTGGCAAGGGGTACAAGGTACCCACGGTCAGCTGATCTTGATCGAAAAAGGTTTGCGCGGCATATTGCACTTCCTGGGCAGTCACGGTTTTAATCTGCTCAATCATCCGGTCAATGTCAGTCACCTCAAAACCAATGGTCAGGTTCTGCCCAAGCTCCATGGCCTGCCCGTACACGGAATCACGCTTGTACACCTGGCTGGCAATCAGCTGGGCTTTCACACGGGCTAGCTCTGCATCGCTCACACCTTCGTCGGCCACCTTCTTCACCTGAGCCAACAGCGCTTTTTCCAGCGCTTCTACAGTTTGCCCGGGTGCAGGTGCACCATCCAGATAAAACAACGAAGGGCCACGGCCTGTCATGTCGTAACCAGCCCCCACTTGCAAGGCCACTTTCTGGTTTTGCACCAGTTCGCGGTTCAAACGCGCACCGGAATAACCGTCCAGCACGGCACTTAACACAGCCAGGGAATAGGCGTCACGGTCTTTCAACACGTCCACCAGCTTGGGCACCTTGAAACCCATAATCATGTATGGGTTCTCGGCTGGCGCCTTCACCTGCACACGGCGTATGCCTTCCTGCTTGGGCTCCACTTGTGGCTTGCGATCTTCCAAAGTTTTAGGCTTCACCTTGCCATAGGTTTTATCAGCCAGGCCCTTCACTTCGGCCGGTTTCACGCTACCCACCACCACCAGCACCGCATTCTGTGGGGTATACCAGGTGTCGTACCACTTGCGGGCGTCTTGGTAGGTCATGGCTTCCAGGTCGCTCATCCAGCCAATCACAGGGTAACGCGTGGGGCTGGCCTGGAAGGCCGTGGCCATGAAGGCCTCGTACAGCTTGCCAGTGGCTTTGTCGTCAGTGCGCCAGCGGCGCTCTTCCATCACGACCTTGATCTCTTTCTTGAATTCGCTTTCACTAAGGATCAGGTTGGCCATGCGGTCGGCTTCAAGGGCCATTACCTTGCTTAAGTCTTTGGCTTGAAGCTGCTGGAAATACGCGGTGTAGTCGCGGCTGGTGAAGGCGTTGTCGCGCCCGCCCAGTGCAGCCACAGTTTCAGAAAACTCACCCACTTTCAGGGTTTTGGTTTCCTTGAACATCATGTGTTCAAGCACGTGGGCTACACCGGTGGTGCCGTTGTATTCGTCGATGGAACCAGCCTTGTACCACACCATGTGCGCCACGGTGGGCGAACGGTGGTCTTCCTTCACCACCACGCGCAAGCCATTGTTCAGCGTGTACTCGGTTACATCCCCATCGGCCGCATGGGCCACTGGCAATTGAGCAAATGCGAAAATCAAAGCGCTGGTGGCCAATGCCGCCCAATGTTGATTCAATCGCTGATTCAGTTGAAAACCTGTTTTTATCATTCAAGACACCTTTTACAACAAACGTGCGTTTTACGCTCAATGGTAGAATAAGTCATTCAACATCTCGTGGTGAGACAGTCGTTCACACCGCTTAGTTTCCACATTTGGAGTTTTACATGCAGATTCCTGGGCAGAGACAGGACTGGCTTGGTCGTTTGAAATCCGGGTTAACCAAAACCCGTTCCGGCCTTACTTCCATGTTCACTGGCGAAAAAGTCGACGAGGCTTTTTTCGAAGAAATGGAAGAACGCCTGCTGCTGGCCGATTGCGGCTTGCCCGCCACCGAACTGCTGATGCAGAAGGTTCGCGACACTGTATACCAAAAGGGCCTGACCAAGCCTGAAGACGTACGCCTGGTGCTACGCGATGCGGTGTTCGACTTGCTACGCCCGCTTGAAACCAGCATGGGCGTAGACCGTGCCCGCCCGTTGGTGATGATGGTTGTGGGCGTGAATGGCGCCGGCAAAACCACCAGCATTGGCAAACTGGCCAACCACTATGCTGAAATTGGTTATTCCGTTCTGCTGGCTGCTGGTGACACGTTTCGTGCAGCCGCCCGCGAACAACTCGACGTGTGGGCCCAGCGCAGCAATGTCGACGTTATTTCTGCCGAGGGCAGCGACCCAGGCGCGGTGGCATTCGATTCCGTTCAGGCGGGAATTTCACGCAACAAACACATCGTAATTTGCGACACCGCAGGCCGCCTGCCCACCCAACTTCACCTGATGGAAGAATTGAAAAAAATCAAGAAAGTGCTGGGCAAGGCCAAAGTGGATGCGCCGCATGAAATTGTACTCGTGGTCGATGCCACCAATGGCCAAAACGCCTTGCAACAAATCAAAGCCTTCAACGATGCGCTTACACTGACTGCACTGGTGGTCACCAAACTGGATGGCACAGCCAAAGGCGGTATTTTGGCAGCCATGAGCATGAGCGCCCGCGTACCCGTGGCCTACATTGGCGTGGGTGAAAAACTTGGCGATTTGCGCCCCTTCAGCCCACGTGAATTTGCCAACGCGCTGGTGGGTATAGATACCGATGGAAACCAAACCGCATGATCCAATTCAAAAACGTCACCTTGAAGTACGGCACGCACGCCGCCTTAAAGGGCGTGAATTTTCAGTTGCCCAAGGGTTCATTCACATTGCTTGAAGGCCATTCCGGTGCGGGTAAAAGCTCGATTCTTCGGCTGCTGGCCACGTTCGAGCAACCCAGCAGTGGCGACATTCTGGTGGGCAAAAGCTCGATTGCGCGCCTGAACCGGCGCGAACGTTCCCACTACCGCCGAAGCGTGGGATACACCGGGTTTGATGTGGAACTGCTGGAGAACCGCAACTGCTTCGACAATGTGGCGCTGCCTTTGCGGGTGGTGGGTTTGAGTGAAAGTGACATTCAAAGCAGGGTTAAAGCTGCACTGGCCCGCGTGGGCCTAAGCCACACTGACCGCATGCTGCCCAGCGAGTTATCAGGCGGGCAACAATTGCGTTTGCAAATTGCACGCGCCGTGGTGAATCGCCCTGCGCTGGTGTTGGCCGATGAACCCACCGCCCAGCTCGATGATGAATCGGCCGCGCGCGTGGTGGGCCTGCTGGAAGAATTCAACCGTGCTGGTGTAACAATTATTGTGGCCACCCACGAAGCGCACCGCTTCAACCGCGTAACCCACCGCCTGAAACTGGGCGAAGGTGCCGTGCTGCCAGCGCCAGCGGATTTGTCGCACAACGGTGGGCGCGAATCAGGTGCCCAATCCTTTTCCAAAGACTTCCTGAACAAGGCCTACGGGGCTTGATCCACTTTTAAGAGACAACACATGCGTTGGTTACGTTTGCAGTGGTTTTCAATTTCTGCCGGTTTAAAGCTGTGGCTTGATGAACCGCTCGGCCACCTGTTCAACGCCTTGGTGCTGGCCATTGCACTGGCCATGCCCTGGACCATTGCTCAGGGCCTCAGCGCCATTGTGCCCAGCATGGACCGCTGGGTGGGCGACCCCGAAATCAGTTTGTATTTCAAACCCGATGCCGCACTTGATTCCGTGAAAAGTGCCGCTGCACAACTGAAACGCGATTTTGATTTGGACAGCGTCAACATCGTAACGCCCGAACAGGCCATGGAACGCCTGCGTACCCAAAGCCAAACGCCCGATTTGGCTGGCGCACTGCCCGAAAACCCGTTGCCCTACACAGTGGTGGTGGTGCTGGAAGTAGACGCCACCACCGATACAAAAGCCATCGAAGACAAAATTGCGCAGTGGCAAAACTTCACGGGTGTTGAACATGTGCAGTACGACGCACAGTGGGTGCGCCGCCTGCAATCGGTGTTGAATGGCACGCAGGTTATCGCGATGGCGTTGGCCGTGTTAATTGCTGGCATGGTGCTGGTGGTTACCTTTAACACCGTGCGCCTACAGCTGATTCGCAACCAGGCTGAAGTGCATGTGTTGAAATCGCTGGGCGCAACCGACACCGAAGTGGGCCGCCCCACCCTGTGGTGGTCAGTCAGCTTGGCGCTGGTGGCTTTCGGTTTGGCCTACGCGGTGGTCAGTGGTGCCATGGGGCTGGCTGACGACGCAGCCGGCACCTTTATTCGTGAATTCGACCGCGACTTCCGCTTCGAACAACCCAGCGGCATTACCGCGCTGGGGCTGATCCTGGTCTGGGTGGTGTTGGTCATGCTGGGTGCTTGGGCTTCCGTGAAAAGCACGGTGTTGCGTATTCACTAAGCAAGCTGCACTGAGCAACTTGCACGAAGAAGCTTGTTCTACGCTCAATAATTCAACACAAAATTACGAACACCTTTCGTCCACTCCGGTGGGTTTACGCGAAAGGTGTCCATCAATTTTTTGTTGTTCAACACCGAATACGCAGGGCGTTGCGCAGCAAAATTCATGTCGGCAGTTTTCGCGCGTTCAATGTTGGGCAAGCGTTCAACAAGGCCTTGCTTGTGCGCATATTCAATGGCGATACACGCGTAATCAAACCATGTGGTTACACCCGCTGCACTGGCGTGGAAAATTTCACCACTGGGAACTTCTGAAGGGAAGTCGGGCAGAAAAGTCGGGGCCAGTTTTCCTGAAGATTTGTAGCGGTGCATGGCCACAACGCCCGCCACACTCAAGCCCAACTCTGCCAACCAATTGGCTGGTGTGGGTGCACCAGTTTGATCATCCACAACTTTCAGAGTGTCGCGCTCTTGCGCCAGTTTAATCATGGTTCTGCAAAAGTTTCCACCACGCTGGCCGTACACCCAACTGGTGCGAAACACCACCCAATTGCCACCAATTTCTTTCAGGTATTTTTCGCCTTCCAGTTTCGATTTGCCGTACACACTCAGAGGGTTTGTAGCGTCTGTTTCAACATAAGGCTGCGTGGCTTTTCCATCGAACACGTAATCAGTGCTGTAGTGCACCAGCGGCACGCCTTGCTTCTTGCATTGCTCGGCCAACACACCCACCGCCTTGGCGTTGATGGCATGCGCAAGCTCGCTTTCAGTTTCTGCTTTTTCTACATTCGTGTATGCGGCGGCGTTGATCACCACATCGGGCCGAACATCTTTCAGCGCATTCACTATTGAATCAGGTTTACTCAGGTCAACTTTGTCGCGGCCATAAGCCACCAGCGCGTCCATGGTTTCCATCAAGGCGGGTTTGGCGTGTTGAACAAGGGTGTGGCCCAGCTGGCCTTGTGCGCCAAGCACGAGTACGCGAATTCCCAAAGCAAAGTTCTCCTGAAAACTGTTGGAGTAGTTTAACTGAACCGCGCGAGTTGCAATCTATCGTTAGTTCGAATCATGCTCAATCAGCGCGAGCCCCAATCAGCGCGAGTCCCGACCACTCGCCTGAAAACCTGTTGATCCCTTTTTGAATATCACACTTACTCAACACGCTCGACAAAACTGATGGTCGAGCATGTTGCCGGCCTTGCCCGGACGTGGCGTGTGAATTCAAACGGGCAGGTTTTCTTAAAGGCGAAGTGGTCGGAACATCGCTGCTGATTGGGACTGAACTTGCAGCGCGCTACACATTGTGGCGGTTCGCCTGTGCGGGTTTAAGCCAACTTGGTAGCGGGTTTGCTTGTTCCGCACTTCAAGAAAACCGCCCCGTTTGAGTTTATTTGCAGCGTTCGGCCCCAAGCCGACACCAAACTCGGCCCGCTTTTTTGCCGAGTTCGGTGAGCAAGAATAAATTCAAAAAGGGACTAAGCGGTTTTCAGTGCGGAACAAGTGAACCACGCCGGGTTGGCAACATAACGCGCTCACCGCGTCGCTGTCACCTCATCCACCCATGCCTGGCTCGCCAAATACCACTGCACGGTTTTCCGAATGCCAGTCTCGAAAGTTTCCACCGGCTTCCAACCCAACTCGCGTTCAATTTTTCGCGCATCAATTGCGTAGCGCCGATCATGCCCCGGGCGGTCGGTGACAAACGCAATCTGCGATGAATATGAAACACCATCGGCACGCGGTTGTAACTCATCGAGCAAACTACAAATCAGCTTCACAACATCCAGGTTTGCTTTCTCGTTCCATCCACCAATGTTGTAGGTCTCGCCGCAAACGCCTAGCTCAAGCACGGCGCGAATTCCGCGCGTGTGGTCTTCAACATACAACCAGTCGCGAATTTGCTGGCCATCGCCATACACAGGCAGTTGCCTTCCATTCAATGCATTCGCAATGCAAAGTGGAATCAGTTTTTCGGGAAAGTGGTACGGCCCATAATTGTTGCTGCAGTTGGTGGTCAGCACAGGTAAACCATAGGTGTGGTGCCATGCGCGCACCAAGTGGTCACTGGCCGCTTTGCTGGCGGCGTAAGGGCTGTTGGGTTCGTACCGGTTGGTCTCTGAAAATGGAGCGTCGGTTGCGCTTAGCGTGCCGTACACCTCGTCGGTGCTCACATGCAAAAAACGAAAGGCATTTTTCTCTTCACCGCCCAAATCATTGAAGTACTCACGCGCACATTCCAGCAAGCGATAAGTGCCCACCACATTGGTTTCAATGAATGCACCTGGCCCCAGAATAGATCGGTCCACATGGCTTTCCGCAGCAAAATTCAAAACCGCGCGTGGCTTGTATTCGGCGAAAATTGCACGCACGGCATCCGTGTCGCCAATTGAGGCATGCACGAACGTATGGGCAGGATTCGCCATGACAGGCCCAAGCGTGCTTAGATGCCCGGCGTAGGTCAGCGCATCCAGGCTGACAACTGGTTCTGCGCTGTGCTCAAAATGTTGCCGCACAAAGCACGAACCAATAAAACCTGCCGATCCGGTTACTAGTAAAGTCATGGTGATTCAGTAGAATGCTTAGAATGAAACCTGCAATAAAAAAGCACACAATAAGTCACAATATCAAAAATTGTGCACAAAAGCGGCTCTTCGCTTATTACCGGCAACACCCCACTTTTCATTTAAATAGGGACAGAACATGACTATCCGCGGAAATTCTTTCACACGCATCGGTTTTATCGCGATTTGTTCTTCATTGGCGGCAGCCTGTGTAGCAGTGGCACCGATGCCAAACAAGGAAAACGCCGACTCGCAAAGCAGCGCCACATCGGCCAGCATGTGCAACATTGAAGGCAAACAGGAACAAGATCTTTCAGACGGCACCACGATTGCCAAAGTCAGCCAGTCGTGCGAAGAAACCGTGATCTACATCGAGAATCAGCACAAAGAACATCCAAAACGATGCCGGGTATTAATCGGCAATCAAGCCACCGAACTGTACATCATGCCCGGTAACAATCGCACCCTTACTCAAACCGGCCCGGTTGAGCGAAACACCGTTCAAATTGGCTGCATCAATGACTGGAATCGCACCAAATAGATGCACAAAGGGCCGGTCGATTGGCCCTACCCAAGGGGGTTAGTCCGAATTGAGGGGGGTTTGCCCTCCTGATTTGCAATTGGCCACCGGCAGGCTTGCTCCAGAATGAAATCATTCAATTGGTGTCTTCTGGAGTATCAGCATGCGTTTGTTCGGAAAATCAAATCAAAACCAAATTCTTGATCAAACCATCGATGCGGTGGTCAGCATTGATGAAAAAAATTTGGTTACTTATTACAATGCAGCGGCTGAAAAGCTGTGGGGCTACACCCCAGACGAGGTCATTGGCAAAAACGTCAAAATGCTGGTGCCACGGGCCATTCAAAGCAATCACGACGACTATGTAAACCGCAACCGCAGCACGGGGCAAGACCGCATCGTGGGCACTTTCCGCGAAGTGGAACTTGAACGTAAAAGCGGCGAGAAAATATGGGCATCGCTTAGCCTGTCACGGGTGAAAACCGGCAAAAAGATTTGCTATACCGCCTTTGTGCGCGACATTTCCGCCGAACGCAATGCCCGCGAACAAATCAACCAAACCCTTGAGCAAACAATTGACGCAGTGGTCACGATTGACGGTCACAACAATGTGACTTTTTTCAACAAGGCCGCAGAGCGTTTGTGGGGTTACGAGCGCGACGAAGTGCTGGGCAAGAACGTTAAAATGTTGGTGCCCTTTGCCATTCAAAGCAACCACGACAACCTGGTGAATGCCAACCGCACCACTGGCATTGACAAAATTGTAGGCACCAGCCGAGAAGTTCGTATTGAACGCAAAGATGGTCGCGTGGTGTGGGGTGGCTTGTCGCTTTCAAAGCTGCGAGTTGGCGAATACATCATGTACACCGCCTTTGTGAAAGACGTCACCAAAGAAGTTGAACAACGCGAACAGTTCCGCCTGCTTTCACTGGTGGCCAATGAAACCGACAACTCCGTGGTCATCACCGATGCTGAAGGCCTGATCGAATACGTCAACCCGGGCTTTGTGCGTTTAACCGGCTACAAGCTGGATGAAGTCAAAGGCAAAAAACCGGGGCATGTGCTGCAAGGCAAAGAAACTTCACCAGAAACAGTTCAAAAAATCCGCAGCAAATTGCAAGCACGTGAAGCGTTTTACGATGAAATCCTGAACTACGACCGCCATGGCAAACCCTACTGGATTTCCCTGGCCATCAACCCGGTGTTTGATGACAAAGGGGTACTTAGCCAGTTCATTTCAATCCAGGCCAACATCACTGAAACCAAAAACCGCTCGGTGGAATTCGATGTTCGACTGAACGCGATTCAACGATCAAATCTGGTGCTTGAATGGAATGCACAGGGCGAGATTGAAATAGCCAATATGCTGTTCAAAAGCCTGATGGGTGCTAAATCCGTGGATGAACTGAAACGAAATGAGAACAAGCTGGATCAAGTAATTGGCACCGACACACTTGCAAAACTGCGCAAAGGCGAAGCAGCCGCCGCAGAACTTCAATTCAAAGCGAGCAATGGTGGCGCAGTGTTCGTTGCAGCCACACTGACCCCGATTCAAGCCTTTGATGGAAGCATTAAGCGAATCGTGATGTATGGAAGCGACATTACTGCGCGCCGCCGCACCATTGAAGAAACCAACCAAGCCATGCGCGATGTGGTGCAGGTAAGCGACCAAATCGGCTCGATTGTTGGCACCATCAATGGCATTGCATCGCAAACCAACCTGTTGGCCCTGAATGCTGCCATTGAAGCAGCACGCGCTGGTGAAGCAGGCCGGGGGTTTGCGGTGGTTGCCGACGAAGTGCGTGGACTTGCGCAGCGCAGTGCATCGGCAGCCTATGAAATTTCCAACTTGGTGGGCGAAACAAAACACAAGGTAGAAGGCTTGGCGAAATCCTTGGCGGAACTGGACTCGAAACAAGCCAACCAAGGATAAGTTCACCAACAGCACTGTCAACAGCACTGTTAACTTTGGTTAAAACTTGTCTTTTACATTTCGTATTGATTTAACATTTGCTATAGAGTAATTCCAATGGCAGGAAAATCCGTATGAAAACAGTGATGTTGCTGGACGATGCACGCTCCATTCGCAGCCTATTTGGGGAAGTGATTCGCCAGGCTGGGTTCAATACCCAAACTGCATCCAGTGCGGAAGAAGCGTTGCTGTACATCGTTGAAAACGGCTTCCCAGACCTGATCATTAGCGACATTCACATGCCAGGAATTGGCGGCATGGAATTTTGCAGGCGGGTGCGTAAGCTTTCAAAACAAACGCCCATCATTATCATGAGCGCACTTTCAGACAAAGAACTGGTTGCACAGGCTCAAAAGCTGGGCATACAAAACTGGCTGCTTAAACCCGTTGAACCCGGATATTTTTTGAACAGACTGACTGCCATTCTTGGAGAAACTCAGGCCTTGTCCACCTGATTGCGGCTTAGCTCCACACTGCGTTCTGCGCCCAACACATGCAGCAGAACAATCACGCGTTCTTCGCTTTTCTTTTTCGCAATAGTGCCCATCAAACCTTCAAATGGGCCTTCAGCCACGCGAACAACACCGCCCACTTCCAGATCATTCAATGCCGCCAAATTCAAAATGTTTTCATCATCGGTTTGATTTTGAATAAGGTCGATTAAATCGCCTGGCACAATGGCTGGCTTGCCGCCAAACTTCACCAAATCCATGCAACCCTTGGTGGAACGCAACTTGGAAAAGTCGTCTACACCCACTTCCAGATTGACAAACATATAACGGGGAAACAAGGGCTCCACCACCTGCACACTGCCTTGCCCAGCCTTGCGTTTTTGCACACGGGCCTGCGGATAAAACACAGTGTAGTTTTGCCGCTGCAGGTGATCAAGGGCCACAGCCTCCTGGCGGGGTTTGGTGTACATCACATACCAATTGGCCATTATTCATCAAGCTCCGTGAAAGCAATGCCCTGCGCATCCTTGGGCGACAACACAGGCTGCGTGACACCAGCGCGCCTCAGGGGCCAATCAATGTTCAGCACCGGGTCATTCCAGGCCATGCATATTTCATGGTCAGGGCTGTGGTGTTCAGTTACCTGGTAACTGGTAATTGCGGTTTCGCTCAGTGTTAAAAAGCCATGCGCAAAGCCCGGCGGTATCCACAACTGCGCATGGTTTTCATCGCTCAATTCACATCCATACCACTGCCCGAAGGTTTCAGAGTTTTCACGCAAGTCAACGGCAACATCAAACACTGCACCCAGCACCACACGCACCAGCTTGCCTTGTGCTTTGGGCGCCTTTTGCCAATGCAAGCCGCGCAGCACACCCTGCCTGGAAAGCGATTCATTGGTTTGTACAAACTCTGGTTGAATACCCGCCACCTGTCGAAAAGTTTTCGCATTGAAACTTTCAAAGAAATGGCCGCGTGCATCGGTGTACACCGAAGGCGTTAGCAGCAACAGGCCGTCCAAGGGAGTAAAGTTACATTTCATACAAATTCGCGGTGTATTATTATCAAAATGATCTTAGACCTTAGCTCTCTTCAAAATGCGGTCCTTCGCCTCGACGAGGGCATTCAACGTTATCGTCAAGACATCAGCGACACACAAATTCGCGACGGCTTGATTCAGCGCTTTGAATTCACCTATGAACTCAGCCACAAAATGCTTAAGCGTTTTCTGGAGTCTACCTCGCCAAGCCCTGCAGAAATTGATGCGCTCGCATTTCAGGATTTGATTCGCACGGGCAATGAACAAGGCCTGTTGTTAAGCGACTGGACCGTTTGGAAGAAATACCGTGAAATGCGTTCGAAAACCAGCCACACCTATGATGAATCAATCGCTCTTCAAGTAGTTGCGGAAATCCCGGCGTTTTTGCACGAAGCGCAGTACTTACTCCAACAACTATTACCAAGAAACAAGTGAAAAACCCGGCACCACACAAGCTCAAAATTCAGGCTCATGAACTGGACATCGTGCTCAAGATTATTGAAAAATGTGTGCCAGCCTACGAAATCTGGGCATTCGGTTCTCGGGTGGACGGCAATCCAAAACCGTTTTCCGATCTTGATCTTGCGCTAATTGGTGCCCATGAATTACCCCTTTCCACCCGAGCTGAACTAAACAACGCGTTTTCAGAATCGGATTTACCCTGGAAAGTCGACTTGGTAGATTGGCATGGCATTTCCCCAGAATTTCAAAAAATAATTCAGGCCAATCACGAAATTCTTCAAACCCCCGCTTCAAGCAGCCCCAGCAAATAATCGCCATAGCCACTGTTTCGCAGGGGCTTGGCCAGTGCGGCCAATTGTGCAGATGTTATCCACTGGTTGCGCCAGGCAATTTCTTCAGGGCAACTTACTTTCAGGCCCTGTCGGCGTTCAATGGTCTGAATGAAGTTTGCCGCGTCCAGCAAACTATCGGCAGTGCCGGTGTCCAGCCACGCCTGCCCGCGCCCCATGTGCTGCACTTCAAGTTGCCCAGCACTTAGGTAGGCGCGAATTACATCGGTAATTTCAAGTTCGCCGCGGGGTGAAGGTTCCAAATTTCTCGCAATGCCTGCCGCCTGCCCATCGAAGAAATACAGCCCGGTCACGGCCTGTTTGCTTTTGGGTTGGGCTGGCTTTTCTTCCACGCCAATTACCGTGCCCTCGGCGTTCAGCTCAAGCACGCCATAGGCCTGTGGGTTGGCCACGGAATAAGCGAATACCGTGGCACCTTTTTTTTGCCCATAGGCGTAGCGCATTTGGCGAACCAGGTTTTGACCATAAAACAAATTGTCGCCCAACACCAAAGCGCATGGTTCGCCCTGCAAAAAAGGTTCAGCCACAATCAGCGACTGCGCCACGCCACCGGGGGTGGCCTGCACTGCATACTCAATCCGCATGCCCCAGCGTGTGCCGTCGCCCAACAATTGTTCAAACCGGGGAGTGTCGTGCGGGGTTGAAATCACCAGCAATTCGCGTACACCAGCCAACATCAGCGTGCTAAGCGGGTAGTAAATCATGGGTTTGTCGTACACAGGCAGCAACTGCTTGCTGACTGCGGCGGTTGCCGGGTACAAGCGGGTAGCCTGCCCACCAGCCAACACAATGCCTTTGCGGTTCATCGATTAACCTGCCTGAGTTGTTCTGCTGCTAGTTTACGACAACACACAACTTTGCAAATTTAATAAAGCGGGTTAAATCTGTACTATTCTTGCCAGCCTGGCCAACAGGTCGAGCCCTTCAGTGACAACGCCCAGTTTTTCATCGGGTGTGGCCAAGCCTGAAACGCCTTTCTGTATTCCCTGCAAACCCTTCGACAGCTCAGCAATTTGCTGCCGGGCCTGAATGCCCAACACGTCGTAATCCGCATTTTCGGCATTTACCAGAGCCAGGTAAGCTGCAGCCAAAGTTTGCTGGTGTTGTTTGCGTTGTTCGGCATTCAAATTGTCGGGGTCGATCAAATACAGCGCCGCAAAAACCGACTCAAGCTGATCGCGCACTGTTTGTAATTCTTCATGGTTCATGGTTGCTTGCTCCCTTGAATATTTTGATTAATCAGTTCGAATGTTTCGCGCATGTGCTCGAAACTTCCCTGCCCACGCAGCACATCCAACCACGCTTGTTGCATGCCCACGCTGGCCTGTTTGGCTTGTTCCAATAGTTCAATGGCGGGCGGGCGCTTAATGCTTGCAACCCAAGCCTTCTTCCAGGTTTCAGTCAGGTTTTTATCGCCCACAAAAGGCTTTTGCACTTTCTCGCGGTACTCCACTTGCCGTGCCAAATTCTCTCGCTGATTAATCCAGTTAATCTGCGCTTCCAGAATTCGCTGGTTCAGCAACAGCGACTGGGCCACTGTTTCTGCGTCGCGCATTAGCACCTGTTTCACTGCGGCAGAATGTTTCCAGCTTGAAACATGCCCGGCCAGGCCAGCAACAGCTTCCTTGGCTACACGGGGAATACCGCCCACATCGGGCGCTTTGTTCAGGGCCTCCACCAGTTTTTTCAAAGCCTGTTCGGTGCCACTGCTGTGGTCGCCCTTGGCCAACGCTTCAAGCTGCGCGAAATACATCGCCTGAACATCAAAATAATCATCGACCTGCCACAGCAATTCCGCACGTTCACGCAGTGCCTCGCTTTGCTGCTGCAAAGTGGCGTCAGTTCGCGGCAAATTCGGTAACAAGTCGGCAGTAAATTCAAGTGAATGATTCAGCGCAAACTCATTCACTTTCTTTAAGGTGGCGGTGTACTGCTGGCCGGTTTTTGAAACACCTTCAACTTGCAGGGGCGTTTTACTCGCGCAAGCGGCCAGCAGCATTACAGCCGTGCAAAGCACAAGGCGATGAATTATTGGGGTCAAACCATTTCTCCACAGGTTGCATTGTTAATGCAGAAGGTGTCATGGTACCGACCCACCAAAATTGGTATCACCCAATTACTCATTGCATGGCAAGCACTTCACCAATTATGCTTAGTCCAATTGCCCTATTGCGCTATTTATGAAAGCCAACAATACACACCTGCACCTTATTCTTCGCGAACAAACCAAGCTGCTTTTCGAACACCTTCCTTTTGTTTTGTATGGCGTTATGGCGGCGTCTGCAGGGCTTGTGGCGGTGCTTTGGCAAACAAGCCAAGATGCTACATTGCTGCTGTGGTTGCTTGCGGTTTATTTGCTCACAGGCTTGCGTTGGTTGGGAAGGCGGCGTTTTTTGCAGCAAGGCCATCATTTCGACCCAAAGTACTGGATCAAAACAGCCATCGCATTCACAGCAGCTTCTGGGGTGCTATGGGGTATCGCGGGTGTTCTGTTTTTTTCAACTGAACCTTTGGTTCTTATTACCCTGACCATCTTTCTGGCTGCCATGGTGGCAGGTGCGGTTTCCTCTCATTCCTGCCACACCCCGGCCTTTGCAGCATTTGCGCTGCCTGCATCCTTGCCCTTCATTGCGCGTTGCATTGCGGAAGCCAGTACGTTCTACGTGGTGCTGGGCACGGTGTCGCTGGTGTATGTGCTAATCAACATTCACTACGGCCGCAACTTGCAGAACATGGTGATTCAATCGATTCGCCTGCGGTTTCAAAACGCCGAGCTGGTTGAAGAACTCACCATGCAAAAACGTGTGGCTGAACAAGCCAGTGCCGCAAAAACTCGATTCCTGGCGGCAGCAAGCCACGACTTACGCCAACCCGTTCAAGCCATTGAGCTTTTAATTGACGCCTTGGGCACAGACCTGGCCAACCACCCCAGCAAGGGTTTACTCAACCGCATTCAAGAAGCCGGGCACGGCTTGCGCAATTTGTTGAACACCCTGCTAGATTCCGCAAAGGTAAATTCGGCAGCCATTACCGCCAAACCACGCCACATTCAACTGGAACCGTTGTTGCGCAGGGTTTGCCAGGAATTGGCACCACAAGCACGGCTTAAAAATCTGGATATTCGCGTGGCATCTACCAAGGCCTGCGGTTACAGCGACCCCGCCCTGCTTGAATTAATTTTGCGCAACTACATTGAAAACGCAATCAAGTACAGCCACAAAGGCCGCATATTGGTGGGCTGCCGCAGACTTGGGGAATTCATTCGAATTGAAGTGCATGACATGGGTATTGGCATACCGACCAGTGCCCAAGAAACTGTGTTTCAGGAATACTACCAACTGGGCAACCCTGAACGCGACAAAGCAAAGGGCCTTGGCTTAGGGTTGTACATTGCAGACAGCTTAAGCAGGCTACTGAATCACGATTTGGGTGTACGTTCCACAGTAGGCAAAGGTTCAATGTTTTATGTCACCGTGCCATTGGGCAAATCCAGCCATTTGATTGATGTGCCCCACCATGCGCCGGCCAACCTAACCCCATTGCGTGGAAAAACAGTACTGGTGATTGACGACGATGACATGGTGCGCGCCAGCGTCAGTGAAATGTTGAGCCGCTGGGAATGCAATACTGTTGCTGCAGAAAACGCCGAAGCCGCGCTGCGTATTTTGGTGGCACAAGGCAAAATGCCAGACGCCATTGTGGCCGACTATCGCCTGCAAACCAAATGCAATGGCATGCAGGCTATTCAATCATTACGCTCACAACTTGGAAATGTACCCGCTGTAATATTAACCGGCGACACCGGCGCCAGCCGGGTTCAAGAAGCCAATCAATCTGGCTTCAAGCTGCTGCACAAGCCTTTAAGCGGCGTGCAGCTGCGTGAAGCGCTTAGTGAATTAATTGGCCAAGCCTCGGCTTAAGCCCTGCCGTACACGTCATCAAAACGCACAATGTCGTCTTCCTCAAGGTAGTCGCCACTTTGCACTTCAATCATCACCAAATTCAACACACCGGGGTTCACCAGGCGGTGCTTGTTGCCAGCCGGAATGTAGGTTGATTCGTTTTTCCGCACCAGGAAAACATTTTCGCCATTCGTTACTTCAGCAGTACCACTAACGACAATCCAGTGTTCACTGCGGTGGTGGTGCATTTGCAAACTTAGCGCGGCACCAGGTTTTACTTCAATGCGCTTTATTTTGTAGCCCTTCGAATCTTCAAGCACGGTGTAAGTGCCCCAAGGGCGATGCGCTGTGGGGTGCACATTCACCAATTCACTGCCCTGCGCCTTCAAGGTTTCCACCACTTTCTTTACATCCTGGTGGCGGCTTTTGTCGGCCACCAGCAAGGCATCGGGTGTGTCGACAATCAACAGGTTTTCCACGCCCAGTGTTGCCACCGCGCGGTTGCCCAAACGCACATGGGTGTTGTTGCTGTCGATTGAAATCAACTGGCCCTCGCCTTCCTGCTGCACGGTGTTGCCTTTGGAATCGGCTTCGCACTGCTCGGCCAAGGCAGCCCAGCTGCCAATGTCGCTCCACTGAAAGTTGGCGGCCACCACCGCCACATTGCTGGCCTTTTCCATCACCGCGTAATCAATGCTGATATCGGGCAGTTTCGCAAATTCATCTTTGTTGAATGTGTAGGCACTGCCGACAGTCGCTTTGGCCGTACCCCACACCACGGCAGCCTGCGCCGCCACAGTGGGTTCGTTCGCTTCAAGGGCATTCAACACGTCGCCTGCGCGCAGCGCAAACATCCCGCCGTTCCACACGTACTGGCCGCTGGCCAGGTATTCCATGGCCACGCTTAATTTGGGTTTTTCAACAAAGCGCTGCACTGCAAAGGTACCGTTGATTTCATCGACGGGTGCACCTTGCTGAATGTAACCAAAACCGGTTTCCGGTGCAGTGGGCGTAATGCCAAAACAGGTCAACCAACCCTTGCGTGCAGCAGCCACTGCCTGCTGGGCCACGCGAACAAATTCAGCCACAGGGTTAATTAAATGGTCTGCGGGCAACACCAACAGCACGGGGTTTTCATTGGGGTATTTGGCCTGCGCCCATTGTGCGGCCAGGGCAATCGCGGGTGCGGTATTGCGGCCTTGGGGCTCCAGCAATTGGTGCAGGGCCAGGTTACCGCCCTCGCTTTTCAGCACGGGTGCGCATTCGTCTTGCAGCAGGAATTGGTAGCCTTCATTGCTCACCAGCAAAATGTCTTGTGAATCGGCAGCCTTGGCCACCGCCGCCGCGCGGCGCACAGTTTGCGCAATCAGGCTTTCAGCCCCCACTTTCAAAAATGGCTTGGGAAAGTTTTTGCGGGAAACCGGCCACAGCCGGGTGCCTGCGCCGCCACACAAAATTACGGGGATTACTCGGTTCGTGCTTGTCATGTAAGGTCCATCGATTGTAGTTTTGGGGGCGTTGCCCCGTGTGCATAGTGATCGTGAACAATTCAAAAGTCCACTTCAAGCCTGGTTCTGCACGGCGCCTAAACCTGCCTCAACCCTTCCACATTTTCAAGAAACCATTCATAGGTTTTCCTCAACCCTGTTTCCAAGTCTGTGCTGTACTGCCAACCCAGTTTGCGGAGTCGGCTAACATCCATCAACTTACGGGGCGTACCATCCGGCTTGGTGGGGTCAAATACCAATCTGCCAGAAAAACCCACCACGCGTTGCATGGTTTCTGCCAGCTCGCGGATCGTGCAATCCACACCGGTGCCCACATTGATGTGGCTTAGCATTGCATCAGTATTGGCACGGTAAACATCATCCCCCAACAGCAGAACATGCGCGCTGGCTGAAGCCATGTCATCTACGTAAAGGAACTCGCGCATTGGCGTGCCGGTACCCCACACAATCACCTCCGAATCTCCATTCAGTTTCGCCTCATGGAAACGGCGCATCATTGCGGGAATTACGTGGCTATTCTCAGGATGAAAGTTGTCATTTTCGCCATACAAATTAGTGGGCATCACGCTTCGGTAATTTCGACCATATTGGCGGTTGTAGCTTTCACACAATTTAATTCCAGCAATTTTCGCAACTGCATACGGCTCGTTGGTGCTTTCCAATGTACCGGTAAGCAAAGCCGATTCAGTCATAGGTTGCTCGGCCAACTTTGGATAAATGCAGCTTGAACCCAAAAACAGAAGGTGTTGGCAATCATTCATGTGTGCGGCATGTACTACGTTGCACTCAACAAGCAAGTTCTGAAAAATGAATTCAGCAGGGTAAATGTTGTTGGCGTAAATACCACCCACTTTGGCCGCAGCCAGTACTACGGCATCGGGACGTTCCTGCGCAAAAAATGTATTTACCGCCGCTTGGTTGCATAAATCCAGCTCTGCATGTGTCCGCATCACCAAATTTGAAAAACCACGCGATTTTAGACAACGCACAATCGCACTACCTACCATGCCGCCATGGCCTGCTACGTAAATTTTTGACTCGTTGTTCAAAGCAACTTTCGACATGGTTTCCGCCCTATTTATTCGCGACTTACTGCAACGTTGTAACCATGCTGCTTCAATAGCGCATGCTGGCGCGCGGCGTTCAAATCAAACTGCACCATTTCCCGCACCATTTCCTGCAAAGTAATTTGCGGTGTCCATCCTAGCTTCTCGCGGGCTTTGGTAGGGTCTCCAAGCAAGGTTTCTACTTCTGCTGGGCGGAAGTAACGGGGGTCAACCTGCACCACTGTATCGCCCACCTTCAATGCTGGTGCCTTGTCACCCTCAATACTAGCCACCACCCCTTTTTCCTCTACACCGGAACCCACCCATTGCAAAGTGACGCCCAACTCTTGCGCCGTCATTTCAATAAACTGGCGCACACTGTACTGCACACCCGTGGCTATCACAAAGTCGTCTGGCGCATCTTGCTGCAGCATCAGCCACTGCATTTCCACGTAATCTTTCGCATGGCCCCAATCGCGCAGCGCATCCATATTGCCCATGTACAAGCACTGTTCAAGGCCCACAGCAATGTTGCTCATGCCACGGGTAATTTTGCGGGTTACAAAGGTTTCGCCACGGCGCGGGCTTTCATGGTTAAACAAAATACCGTTGCAGGCGTACATGCCATAACTTTCGCGATAGTTCACCGTAATCCAGTAGGCGTACATTTTGGCCACTGCATAGGGGCTGCGCGGGTAAAAAGGCGTGGTTTCCTTTTGCGGAATTTCCTGAACCAAACCATACAGTTCAGAAGTACTGGCCTGGTAAAAACGGGTCTTCTTTTCCAGGCCAAGAAAGCGAATCGCTTCCAGTAGTCGCAAGGTTCCCATGGCGTCTACATCGGCGGTGTATTCAGGGGCTTCGAAACTCACAGCGACGTGGCTTTGTGCACCTAGGTTATAAACCTCATCAGGCTGAACCTCTTGAATAATCCGAGTCAGGTTCGAGCTATCGGTAAGGTCACCGTAGTGCAGTTTGAACTTGGCATTTTCAACATGTGGATCCTCATAAATGTGGTCCACCCGCTGGGTATTGAATAGTGAAGCGCGGCGCTTGATCCCGTGCACTTCATAGCCCTTGCCCAGCAAAAACTCGGCCAGGTACGAACCATCTTGCCCCGTTACACCAGTAATCAACGCCACTTTACTCATGATTTATCGCCTTGCCTGCTAATTTCCAAATGGGAAGTGTAGGGCAAGCTCCAGCAATGTCCAAGTAACGTACATTTATTCTTGGTATTATATAAACATCATTTGTATATATTTTACATTAATGATTACTAAAACCGACACAATTCAAGAATTCTCAGTGCTTAAAAACCAGCTCGACCTTGCCGCATTGGTGCGGCAACAACGTCATCGCGCCGGGCCCAAGGGGGGCAAAATGCCTGCACAAGTACTGGCTGACCTAGCAGGCATTGGCCGTGACACAGTATTCAGGATAGAACGCGGGGAAGATGTTTCGTTTTCAACTGTCATGGCTGTGCTGCGGGTATTTGGTTTGGGGCTTCACGCAACAGTTGTGCCCTGGCCAAAACTGACCGAAGCAAATTCCTATTTCAAAGCCCACACGGAATGAGCAACGCACAGTTTTTAAACCTGCCACGTCACCATGCTCCCTTACAAATTCTCCAAGTGTTCAACAACGGCCAACCCAGCGGGTGGCTTGGAAAAAGCATGGATGGTTTTTGGTTTCACTACGGCAACAACAACCCGTACCAAAACTGGGTTAGCGTGTTGATGCCACCCTGCATCAACTTCTATCAACAAACTGAATTGTTTCAAGTTTTTGCACAACACCTTCCTAGTAAGTCACAGCAAGAAACTACGCAACAACAATATCCCGAGATTGAATTGGGTGCTCTGGATTTTCTGTATCTGTTTGATGAAAGCCATTTGGGTTCCATCAGTTTTGCAAATCCCGATAACCCAGTTGTTCGGCCATTGAACATGGTGGCACCAGCAGCGCTAGCAAACGTGCATTTCAACGATCTTTTAAAACAGCATGTTCAGTGCAGCATGCCCGGTGCAACAAACAATGCAGCCATACTGATCAGCACCCATCCCCGTCAACGATTCGCTGACACGCTGGTTTATGCCAAAAATGCCTGGGCTACAGTACAACTTCTAAAAAACTTTAAAGAGGAACTGGATCCATCTAATCGCCTACATGCACTTCGCTGGGCGACCAATTCAAAGCCAATGGCACAGTTAACCTACTGTCAACGACCTGATCTTGACCTTTATCAACAACGCCTGCTTGGTCTAGAACATGTCAGCAGCCTGCTCAACATGAGCAGCAGCGCATTCCAGCATTTTATTCTTGGCAATCGCCTTATTCCGGTTCTTCAAGAAATTGCGCGCACGTACTGCAAAAACTTCTCTCTCGAAACCAAAGTTATTTCTGCACTTTCACCACTGCTGCGGACCGGGAAAATTACCCCGTTTCTTGTTTATGCCACAAACCAAAACAACTTAAAAACAACACTCCCCACAGTATTTGGATTGGAATATTTATTAGTTTAGAAACCTGCGCTACCCAAAATACGTGACAAACCGCCAATCACCCCAAGATGGTTAAAAATTTAATAAACCACTCTAAAAATTTAATTCATACTGAAGATACTTTGTAAGAAGTTCCCTTACATCTCACGTTTATATGTGTTTACATCGACTTCAGGCTACTTCATGACTATCACCGCATTTATCGCAGGCTTGGCTGTAGTTGTGCTTCTGGGTCGCTATGCACTGCAAAGCGGCTTGTTACTCAACCGGGGTGCAACCTTCATTACCCACAATCTACGATTTTCCAAGCATGCTTCTGGTGAGTTGCGATTAAAAGCCCGCGGAGGGCTGCTAACAGACCGCTTTAGTGTTTCCTTACAGCCCAACGAAATTGATTTGCTTGCTTTTGCTGTTGGGCACCGCCCCAAGAACAACAAACTCGACAAGGCTGGCTACAAGGTATATCGCCTAGTGTGTGTTCAACCTAGGAATGATTCAGACGCGTTGCGCACCGCGATTGGTGACTTCACTTTAACGCCAAGCGCGCAAGTTAAATTTGAACGTTTTACTTCAAAAATCACGGAATAATTTGGGTTATTCCCATTGCCTGTTTTTGGCAATGTAACGCCCCAATACCTGATACGACGCCACATAAAACACAACGGTTAACAAAAACCCAAGCGCTGGCATCCCCAAGCGATTGAAATACAAAGCAAAACCCACGGACATTAACGTGAACAGCCACAAAAATGGCGTGGCTTGGGAATTTACACACATGTTCGGCACACCACCTTGCTTGCGAACCATGATTTGTAGGCTGCGCTGCACGTACTGGTGAAAATGGGAACGATCGGGCATCCCTGGGTTCGCATTCACCAATTTGCGGCGCAGTATTGAATACATCACTTCGATAACTGGGTAGGCCAAAACCGACAAAATAGCCCATGCATTTACATCACCATACCCAGACTGCAACATAACCGCCTGAACAGCCAAGGTAAAACCCAGAAAATAGGCACCACCATCGCCAAGAAACAGATTACCTACCGGAAAATTAAAAACCCAAAACCCCAACACAGCGGCGATCAACACAATACAGTACAAAGCAATGTCCATCGCCTGATGGTTCAGTGCCAGCACGCACAGCCCTATAGCCAAAATGCAGACTACACCGCTGGCCAAGCCGTTTAAACCATCGATCATGTTGATCGCATTGCTGTACCCGCTCATTGCAAAAGCCGTGAAACACCAAGCAACAGGCGCAATGGCCAATAGCTTGTTTATCCACGCAATATTCACTGAAGTAATTACAGCTCCCAATGCAGCGCAAGCCAACAAGCCACCCAAGAAAGTGGCTTGAAACCGAAGCTTTACAGAAACCTGTTTGGTCAGGTCTTCAGTAAAGCCGATTAAAAACACAGGTAGACCACATAACAAAACAAGGGAAGCGGTCGAGAACAAAGGGTGGTCACTAACCCCCATCCATATTACGCCCGCAGCTGCAGCCAAGGATATGGGCAGGCCGCCTACGCGAGGAACTGCAACCTGATGAATTTTTTGAACTGCGCTTAAATCGCTGTCCATGCTAAACCGGGCATGCCAACGCTTGGTTAACAATACAACGCAGCATGCCAATACGCTGACCGCAAAAATACCACCAAACAGCACAAAGGCGCTGCCAGATCGATCAGTCAGCTTTATTAAAGGCAAAACATCGATAACAATGCCCAATACCAGGGCCACAAAACTGACGAAACTTGCCCACACCCACAAGCGCGAGGCAAGCGCCAGGCCAATGCGGCGGCTGTTTTTAATGGGAACTGCTTTGCCTGGCGTATTCATCAAACACCTAATCCTGTAAACGGTGGTAATCGGAAATATACGGGGTAAAAAGCCCTTATTTCCATCAAATTACTGACCAATAAAATCAATAAAATTTAAATAACGACAATGAATATTTAGTAGGTGCTGCTGTGAATAGAATTCACTTGATTCAAAATTACAAAACAAAATTCAATAATTTTCGGCTGTGGTTGACTCGTTTCATTCAACCCGCCTGAACTAAACATAGACAACAAGTTTACTCACAATTCGCAACATTTGCTTCCCCCAAAAAATTGGGGTGGACCATCTACATACTGCATCAATGAGTAAAAAACTTCATTACTCCAAAAGCCTTTAGAAGAAAAATTCAATACCGTTACGGCATTGTGCGGCATTAGTCAAAAAAAAGCCCCGAACCAGTCGGGGCCCTTTTCAAAGCTTCAGGTATTAACTTGCGGAAGACGAACCACCGCCCGATCCACCTGTTGTACCACCAGTACCACCCGTTACAGGCGCGCCACTTGCTGGTGGTGCAGTAGGTACAACCAATCCAGCTGAACTACCTTGGTCCGGTGTTGCAGCCGCGGGCTGGCTGGTGTTTTCTCCCGGTGCATTGGTTGGCACTTCATTGGCATCAATGTTCGCAAGCACTTGCGACAATGGCTGGTTAGAAGCACCAATCGCTGCCAACAAACTAGCCTGCTGGCCACCCGCCAACGGGTTGTCGGTTGGGTTGGGGGAAATACCGTAAGTTTGTGCCAAGGTTTGGTATTGCTGAACAAAGGTTGCCGGGTTGGCACCTGCGCGGGCTACTGCCGCTGTGGTAAACGGAGTAATTGGTGCAGATGCAAATGTAGTTGCCCCAGCAGTACCCACCACAATGGTGCTAAGCGGTGTGTCTACAGCCTTGGGTGTTACCGCGCCTGGGCACTGACCACTTTCCGGAACCTGAACTTCTGTTGGGCAGAACGTACCGCCGGTCAGCTCTACTTTAAAGGGGCCTGTAGCAGCTGCCGGAATGGTGCAAGAATACGTGCCATTACGGGCTGTTGCTGTACAAGAAGAACCTGGAACCACAGCATTGCTTGATGCATTGCGAACAGTAACCATGGCGCCAAAAATTGGCCCCTTCACACCACTACCAGAAATCGAAGTGGTAGCAGGCGCGGCGGGAGCACTGCCACCGCCACCACCGCCACATGCTGCCAACACCAATGAACTAACGCCAACTGCGGCGATTGCTTTAAATTTAAATAGCTTCATAAAAATCCCCCGAGATAAAACGCCCAAAAAAATCAACATTCACTGTAAATCAAATTCATAGAAAGTTGAAGAATAAATTCAATCGCTGCGCCCGTACATGTAAAACGCCTCGCGCAGGCGGCCATAGTGTTGCTTAAAGTAAGAATCGCCAACTCGACCACGATTCAACAACAGGTTTGAAGTGTTATAGGGGTACGAAGTTAACGCCGTACCAACCAGTGCCACGCTGTTGTCGTCCTCACCCACCTTGGTAAACACACCAGTGGCAAATTCTGGTGTTCCCATTAACTGCACACCATACATCGGCTTGACACCACCGCGCGGTGAAATCGGTAACCCCAGAGTTAACCCTGCAAACCGAACACGTTCACTGTCTCGAATTGACATGGCAACAGAAACATCACCAAAAAAACGCTTGAATTCAACACTTACGCCGGAATCTTCAGTGATGTAGTTGTGATAACTCAACTCAAGATAAGAATTAATGTTCTTAAAGTATGTTCGGTAAGCCAGCTGGCTTGAACTAAGGCTATTCAGTGCGCCGGGCCTGCCAACCTCGTCCAGTTCAAGCTCTGTGAAACGCAATCGCAATACATCATCGCTGGCAGGTAAAAAATACGTGCTTTCATGCTGCAGCCCCGTGTAATCAAACTGATACTTGCCCGCGCTGGTAACATTCAGCAAATTGTTACCCAGCCACCATGCCTGGTTCAAGGCCACTGTTTCCAACCCTGAACGTATTTCTTCGCCGCTGAATACCCCACCCTGCCTAAAGTTGGTGGACTTATAAAGCTGATCCACATAAGAAGTACTTAGCTCGGCACCGCGCCACAAGGGCGCGTACACATTGGTTGCCAAACCAGCTGAATAATCTACGGTGGCCACTTCGGTGCCATACCGGGTAGTAAGGCGCGGCTCAAGCATTACCCGCACATAACTTCGGCCTTTTTTTCCCGTTAGCCAGTCGATGTCTCTTTCCAATGAAGCACCGCCAGGCCTTACCTCAAAGCTGCTGTTCAATACCGCAGCGTGTTCGCCAGCCAGGAAGGCTGCATACCTGTCTCGCCGAACAAACACTTCAAAAATTGGTGACTTCGCCTTCAAGGAAATTACTAGCAAATCAGACACATCAAGACCCTGGGTATTGCGCACGGCTTCACCCAGCACCAAACCAACAGCGTCTAATTCATTGTTCACAAATCGCTGATTTTGGTATTGAATCACCAATATTTTGGTGCGGTTACCAGCCAAGCCAACACGCACTTCTTCAAGGCCGTGCTGCACCAACACAGATTGCAGCTCTTGAGCAGCTTGCTCTGTGTAGGGCCTCAAACCGGGGTCTGCGGCATAAACCGCTTCACGAAGTTTGGTCAATTCTTGTTTGCGTGCTGCATTCAAATCTGGAATATCGCTTGCCCGTGTTCTTTGAACGTTTAAGCGCTCGCCCTCAATTCCAGCCTGCGGCAATGGCGCACGCGGGGGCAGCTTGCTGGGCGCAACATTCACCAAACCATCAAGGCGCCCAGCGCTTTCGCGGGGTTGCAACGGAATTTGCAGCGCCACTGAAAACTCCGTTCGGTCTTGTTCAATGTTTCTTTCGTTCAGCGCACCGAAGCTGCGCGACACGGTGGTCACAATTCTTGAATTCAAGGCCCGGCGAATTTCTGGTGACGTGTAGCGCACACCTGCAAATGTGTCGCGTGCATCGTTTTCCAGCAACAAGGAAACGCCTGTGTTGAACACATCCATTTCCACGCCACCAAATGCGCCATCGAATTGGTCTGGCCCAGCACCAACACCCGCCGTGAACTTGAATGGCCCCCAAGGCTGGGTGGCCACCGCGTAGGTTGATTCAAAGTTGTTGGCCGCACCGCCTACATCGGTCGCGCCAATTGCCAAAAAGGGCATGCCATCGAATAAGCGTGGCACCTGAATTTTAAGATTTGCCGACAAATCGCGCGGCCCACTTTGATCAAAGCCATTTGGCCGGGGCGGCAAGCTGTTGTCATAGTTGGCCAAGCGGCCAGAAACTTCCAAAAACGGCAATATGCCCACCACCAACGCAGTGCTGTTACCGCTCTCGCTGCGGGCCCCAAAACGCCGGTCGATAAAATTATCCCGGTGCAGGGCAAACACACCTTGGTCAAGAATTTCAGCACTTGGGCTATTTAACAAACCCGTAGCACCTGCATAACTTGTCGAGGCAGGCAAATCGCCACCACGCCAAAATCCTGCCCATGAAAAATCGATACCATGACCGCCACCGCCAGCATTTGCAGCAACCGGGGCCAACATGCAGGTGGCCAGCAACACAATACTGCGGCGGTTCAAAACAGTGTCAATCTTCATGTCATTTGGCTAAAGAAGGGTTTTTAACTTGGGCAGCCACTGGTCAATTTCGTATTCCAGCAACTGCAAACACTCATCGAACTGCTCCGGCCCTTTCCCAATGGGGTCGGGTACTTCGCTTTGCAGGTTCCAGTGGCCCATCAACCACACTTTTCCGGAATAAGCGGGAAAGTTGTGCGTAATCCACTGCTTGTGCCTGTGTTCCATCACCAACATTAACTGTGCTGCATTGGCTTGTGGCATTAACAATTGCATGGCACGCTTTTCTTCACCAATTTTGTAACCAGCGCGTTCCAGCGCACCCAGCGCCTGTTTATCAGGCCGCATGCCGGTTAAGGCCTGCACACCGCAAGAATTTACTGCCAACTGCAAACCTGCGGCATCGGCTTTGGCCTGCAAAATAGCCTGCCCCATGGGGCTGCGGCAAATATTGGCCGTGCATATTACGGTAATCAGTGGAATGGTTGCCATGCGCTTCAATTCCCGTTTCAGCTGGCTTTGCCAGCCACAGGGTCGCCATAGGTGCCGTAGGCATTTTTGTAGCCATAGCCGTAGCCATAGCCGTAATAGTAGCCAGAACGGTTGGCAATAAAACCGTTGAATATCAATCCATTTACCCGAACACCGGCCTGCGCCAAGCGCTTCTGCGAATCGGCCACCTGCCGCACATTGCTGGCGCCATAACGGGCCACAATGAACGCGGCAGAGCAGTGTTGCCCAAGAATAGAAGCATCGCTAACCAGCAGCACGGGTGGGCTGTCAATAATGATGTAATCGTATTCAGCGTCGGCTTTTTCAAGCAGGGCAATGAAATTGGGGTGCAGCAACAATTCGCTTGGGTTGGGCGGCACTGAACCTGCTACCAGCACATGAAGGTTATCCAATTCAGTGCTTACCAGCGCCTTGTTGAATTCAACTTGCCCAGCCACCACATCACTTAAACCGGGGTGTTTCACATCGCTGCGTTCTTCCTGAATGAAATAACGGCTCAAGGTGCCTTTGCGCATGTCGCCATCAATCAGTAACACACGCTTTCCAGCCTGCGCCATAATGGCCGCGAAGTTTGCCGACACAAACGACTTTCCAATTTCAGGCACAGGGCCGGTGATCAGCACCCGTTTGTTGGGTGAATCGATGGTGGCAAACTGCAAACCCGTGCGGAAACTGCGCAAGGCCTCAATCGACGGGTCGTTGGGTGAAGAAACTGCCAGCAAGCCCACTTTGTCTGTGCGGCGGCGCAGGCTTTTTTCAGCTTCTGTTTGCCGTTTGCTTAGCGGCACAATCGAATAAACCGACAAGCCAGTGGCTTGCTCCAGCTTGCTGGGGTCACGTATGGCGCTGCGCAGCATGGCCAGTACCTGCGCGGCCAATACACCAAAAAATAAGCCTGCAAGCAAGGCCAAGGCCACCACCTGCCCCTTCCTGGGCTTGAATGCGTTTTTGGGTTGCTGCGCATAATCCACTATGGCCACGTTGCCCACAGTGCCCGCCTTGGCTACTTTCAGTTGCTGTGCACCGTTCAATAGCGAGGTGTACAAAGCCTGGTTCACCTCTACATCGCGGCGCAAGCGCAAGTATTCCTGCTGCACCTCCGGCAAGGCCTGGGCCTGGCTGGCCACACCGCCACGCACACTGCGCAACTGGGCTAGTTGATCGTCGATTGCCTGAATCAGGGGGTGCCCGGGCTGAAACCGCTGAAGCAGCTTTTCCCTTTCAAGTCCAAACTCCACACGTTTGGTTTCAAGCTCAACGTCTTGCCCCAAAATTCGTTGAGTGTCCAGGGTGGGGTCAATCGTGCCTTTGCTTTGCACAAACACATTCAAAGCGTCTTCGGCCTTGCGCAGTTGTTCTTTAATGCTGGGCAGTTGCTGGTCCAGAAACACCAGTTGCTGTTCGGCTTCCTGCCCTTTACGTTCCACATTCTGGCGCAAATACGCGTTGGCAAGTCCATTCAAAAACTGAACTGCAAATGCTGGGCTAGGGCTTTCATAATTCACGCGAATCATGCTGCTGTTGCGGCCCACTTCGCTTGCAGAAAGCGAACCCACCAAACCATTGTGCAAACTTAGCGGGTGGCGGCGTATCACGTTGGCCTGCAGGCCGGGGTTGGCTTCGAACTGGGAAATATTCAAGCTACCTGAACCATAACCTACGTCAAAATTCAAAACTTGCCCCACTGTGCCTGCGCCCAACAGCTGGTTTTCTGGGCTGTACAACGCATAGGTATTCCCTTCGCCTTTAATTACCTTGAAAGCCTGGTCGGTAAATTCGGTGGGTATGTTGAACTGGGCCAGCTTTAATTTTTCACCACCCCAGGCAAATTGATTTAATCCTAAAGGCGGCTGGGCCAGGCCCAATGCTGCTTCATGCTGTGTAGCCAGCCACCGACCAAATATAGGAAAATATTCTGGCAAAACAATCTGAGCCAAACCCATAGAGTTAGCTACGCTTTCAACAACAGTACGGCTTGTAATAATTTCAATTTCACCTGTTACATTGCTGCCACCAGCGGCCAGTACACCGCTTACATCTTCCAACGCGGCCAGGCCACCCGCCTGTTTGGTTTCAACCTGCAACAATACATCGGCCGAATAAATAGGGGTGGCGACGGTGGCGTATACGAGCCCCAAGGCCAAGGCCACACCAGCGATCGCCAAGGCCACCCACTTAAAGTCAAGTAGGTTGTACCATAGATCGATCAAGTTGATTTCACTTGCATCTTCGGTTCGTTCACCCGATTGCGGGTGAACAGCAGCAAAGGCCTGGCCTTTGCTGTTGGTTTCGAAAGGCATATTCATTGGGTTCAATCTCTTGTTCTCTCGTTTATTCGCCTTCCAACACGCGAATGTTGGAACGTATTGCTGGCAATACCTGAAGTGATGGCAAAATTGTACCCAGCAACCTGTTAATGCGCACCAAGCGCACAGGGTCTACGTACACCACGTCGCGTGGCTGCATCACAAACTGATCAGCAAACACAACGCTTGTGGGGCTTGTACTGTCCAGGTGAAAAATATCCAGTGTTTGTTGCATGCCGTTAATTGCTATTGGGCCACTTGGCGAACGAATTACATACACCTGTTGTGCATTGGCCGTGTTTTGGTTAATGCCGCCTACATCGCTTAGCACTTCGGCCAATGTCAGTTTGCCCACGGGCATTACGAATGAAGTGGGTTCTACCACCTCGCCCATTAAAAATACCTTTTTCAAACGGCGATCCGGAATATTAATTACATCGCCGTTTTGCAGCAGTACGTTCTGGGTTAGGTCGCCTTGGTACAACAAACTGTATGCGTTCAACACAAAAGTTTGGTCGTTGCGCTGCAGGGTAATTTGCTCAAGGTCGGCTTCCTTGCTTAACCCACCAGCTTGTGAAATTGCGTCCCCAAGGCGCGTGGGTACATCGGTAATTGGGAAAAAGCCGGGCTGCGCCACTTCACCGCTAACATAAATTTTCTGCGAACGAAAACCGTTGGGTTGAATGTACACATCCACTTGCGGGCTGCGAATGAACTTCTCCAGCTTTTGGGTCATTTCAACCCGTATTTCCTCGGTGGTGCGGCCAGCGGCGTTCACTTTGTTCAAGAACGGGAAGTAAAAGGTGCCGTCAGGCAATACCACTTGGCCTTGCAATTGCCCGGTGGTGTTGCCTGCCGGGTTGGTTAGCTCAGGGTGGTCCCAAACGGTAATGCGCACCAAGTCGCTCACACCGATTTTGTATTGATAATCCGATAAATTCTGCTTCAAGCCAAGGGGAACAGCTGACGCTTCGCGTTGCTGGCTGTTGAGCGCTTGTAGGGTGATTGCATCGATAGGGGTTAATTGATATTCGACTCCGGTAGCCTCGGCGTTTTGCTGGTTAGGCTTGGTCAAGTCGAGACCCAAATACTGGCCAGGAAAAGCACAAGACACCAAGGTTGGGACGCATAGTAATGCTAAAAAACGGAATTTGCTTAAGGAAATCATCGAAAAGACCTAAAATACTATGACTAATAAGTACAAATAAAGTGGACTCAATGCAGTGATTAATGTAACACCAAGGAACAGAATGATAGAGACATTCTCTGCCAAATTTTTATATGGTACGGTAATACCCCCATTTTTAACGGGGTTCGAAAGTAGAGCTTAGGCCGCCATAGCCAACTTCATTTTGGGTGTGATTCCACCAATGGCCATGTTCGGCCTTTCGTGATTGTAAATCCACATCCAGTCTGCTGCGTGTCCCTGCATTTGTTCCAAATCATCAAACAAATGTTGAACCAGCCAGTCGTATCGAACTATTCGGTTGAATCGTTCAACATAGGCGTTTTGCTGCGGCTTGCCAGGTTGAATATATTTCAAAGTGATGCCGCGTTTTTCTGCCCAAGCCACCATGACGCCACTGATGTATTCGTGGCCGTTGTCTACGATGATGGCCTCGGGTTTGCCACGCCATTCAATGAGCTGATACAGAGCGCGTATCACGCGCTCTGAAGGCAGAGAGAAATCAATCTCGATGGTCAATACTTCCCGATTGAAATTGTCGATCTCGTTGAACAGTCGAATACTTCTGCCGTCGGCCAATTGATCGTGCATGAAATCCATCGACCACACATGATTGATTCTCATAGGCTCAAACAGCTGCTCAGATTTCTCTCGCACCAAGCGCTTCTTCGGCTTGATTCGCAGGTTCAATTCCAGCTCACGATAAATGCGATAAATCCTTTTATCGTCTAATTTGTCAAATCGCTTTTAAATAAAAGTCTCAAACTCGGTCTTTGTCGTCTACCTAGTCATCCTTTCAGCGCTACAACATGCAGCCAGACGTCGCATCCATTCCTATGTGATTCTCGCATTTCTAAATCGTGCAAAGCGAATCTCGGAATTGGATAAGTCGAGGAACTCAGTTTGATTCTCTCAACTTCTCAAGCCCAACAATAAAAAAATTAGATCAATTAGACACTCGCGATTTCACTTCTATACACCTCTCCAGATCTCCACATGCTGAGCATCAAGGTGGACAGTTTTCGGGCCAGGGCGACAACAGCCTTTTTGAACCCAAGCCGCTCTCGAAGTTTAGTTGCCCAAGCTGCCAGCGTTGTATGTTTGCCGTACCGTGTTAGCAAGCAAGATACTGTATGTTTGCCGTACCGTGTTAGCAAGCAAGATACTGCCTCGTATAGAAGTGATCGGGTCTGACGACTGCCGTGTTTTGAAATCCCACCATTTCTGTCAACCTCCCCAGACTGATACCGTTTGGGCGTCAATCCTAAGAATGCCCCTACATCAGCCACGCTGGTAAATCTGGTGGGGTCATCAATTGAGGTTTTATAGCTAATTGCGGTGCGTGCTCCAACTCCTGGGATTGTTTTCAGCAACTTGCAACAGGGTCGTCGCTTGCATATTTCGCAAGCTGCTTATCCATTGCGCGAATCTGATCAACCACATCTTTTTGGGTCTGCATTAGCATTAGTACTGTCGGCTTGACCGTCGCAATCGTTGGCACTGAATAGCCCCGAGTTAACTAGACACTCTACAACATAATATTTTTATGTCTCGGCGATTTTTTAGCCATCATTCTCTGCTCTTCGCCCGTAGATTAGAAATTTGCTGGCGTGAAATCTGTACACTGTCATTCTCTCATGTGTTATTTTTTTTCTTTAATACTAAAATCATAGACTTAGCGAGAGCAGGGACCCGCCCGATGCGATTTATTCTTATCACGTCCAATCCAACTTCCGCAAACAATTGGGTTAAGGTTCTTATAGACCAGAACTTGATATGCCCATCATCCCACAGCGCAGTGAAGTGTGAATCCATTCTACCAGTTAGCGCCATGACTAAATTTTTCCAATACCCATGATAAGGCGTTGAAACAATCGCAACCCCATCATCTTGCATGAGACTTACAAGCGTCTTTGCATAATCTCGAGGCGCATACAAATGCTCAACTACTTCCAGGCTATAAACAAGATGGAACGTTCCAAACTTTGTCCGCAAATCATCGTATGCAGAGCCCACATGCAAGTCGATATAAGGGTCATTATCTTTGGCGAACATCACACCATCTAAGGAAGGGTCAACACCAGAGACTTTCCAACCCTTAGCTTGCATGGCTCTTGCGATCGAACCATTGCCGCAACCTAAGTCGAATGCTCGCCCTACCACTCCAATTAGGTCAGCCTCTCTCAACAATGCAGGCAGAAGATAGCCATGGGAGTCACAGTGCTCGCCGTTCAACCATTCATAACTCATACACTAATCCTCCATTAGAGCTCGATGTTTAATACGTTTTTAATGGCAGCTTTAATACCCACACTTTGCTCACGCATACATTTTTTAACTTCGTACACTTTACAATCAACCAAATACCTGTACCAGAAACCCTGCAGAAAGTGAAACATAGCACCCTCTTTACCGTCCAGAACCCCTAGACGAATCACGTATCGGTAAAAAAAATAGGCGAATGCGCGAAAGCCCATAGGCATGCGTGAATAAACTTTTTCCTTTACCCAACGCTTTAGCGAAGCCTGAGAGTCACCGCTCATAGAAGCAACAGAGTCATATTCCATGAAACCGAACTGAAGATTTAACATATCAATCGCTTCGCGTGAAGCGTACTTATTATGCTTATCAATCCACCAAGTTAGAGAATTCAGGTTGTCATCGATCAATTCTCCATTTAGGACAACAGTTTTGCCTTCCACCTTAATGTGCTCATCCATCCAACGGCACTCGATAGAGCCGCGGCCAGCCCGAAACAACCTTAACATCTCGGCTGGAAATACGCCGCCATAAATTATTTTTCGACCCATAAACGCCATACGTCTTCGAAAAAATACTCCAGAAATACCATCGGATGTATTAATTAAAAAATCGCTAACAGAAACTTTTAGTTCCTCTGTAAGGTACTCATCTGCGTCAAGACGCATAATCCATTTACAATTAGAATTAACTTTTGATACGGCAAACTTGAATTGAGTACTATAGTTGACCCAGGGATTGTGAAATACACTTGCTCCAAACCGCCGAGCAATTTTGCTCGTATCATCAGTAGAACCACAATCGACGACTACAATTTCATGAGCAAGATCTATGACACTAGCCATACATCTTTCTAGGTGAATAGCTTCATTGTAAGTTAAAACCACAACCGACAAGATCAATCTTTGACCCCTTTCAAAATTCTCTTTCTATAAGATTTGGCCGGATAACCTCTAGCAACAGTCCATGGATCAATATCCGAAAAAACGCAAGAACGAGCATTAACTACCGCACCTTCTCCGATAACAACCCCAGGGCCTACAAAGACATCCGCAGTAACCCATGCGTAGTCATCGATTCTAATAGAAGCAACCAATAATGGCATTTGAAGATCCGTGTAATCGTGTGTTGCGGTACACAGATGGCAAAATTGACTAACAGTGACATTTTTACCGAGACTTACCGTTGCGACGTTATAGCAATTAACCCCATGGCTTAAGCAGGAGTTTTCTTCCATAATCAAATTCCAAGGAGCCCAAATATTGGCCGATGGGTAAGGATGGGCACCGCTACCAACTGATGCACCAAATAATCTTAAAATAAATCGCCTCCAACCATGCAGTGGTATAGGACTCAGGCGAAAAAAAGTAGAAGAAACAAAGTACCAAAGTAATCGAGCGATCTTATTTTTTAAAGATAATCTTTTGACGTGATAATTATCGGAAAGACCCATATAAGAAACCATCTCTACGAATTTTTAAGAAAATCAAATCGAAGGAAAATATTTTTGCTAAAGTACTCACAAACAATTCACATGCATCAACAACAAAACACGAAATAGACTGGAACAACCATCCGACAGCCAATAAAAATAATAAACCTAAAGCGCAATAACCATCATGGAAAACAAATATAAATCGCACTGAAAAATGTAACTTAATATACATTAAAAAAACAGGAAAAATATTGTCTATAACAAAATAAATTATATATAAATAAGAAGAACAGACAAAAGCATCAAATCACATCCATGAATCAACACAACAATTTTTCGAATCCTACGCAGTAATTAAAATAAAACATGCGTATATATCGAATTTTATTTGACAAATTTGAATATAAAAAGCAATTGATTAAAATTCTTAAGTGCAATTTAAAATCAAATCACCATTTAAAATTATTATATAATGCAATTAATCAATCAAAGCAATACCAGGCAAGGTAAAATCATACGAGCCAAATAGGATACAATAATAAATAGAATTAATGAAATCTGCAGCGCTATAAATACTACTCAAGAATAATTAAACAATAGAAATACAATACTTATCAATACAAGACAAATTAAGATTTAAAATGAACTCCATCAAATCTAGAGATCTTCGCAAGAGATCTATATTCAACATCACAGGTACTAATTGCATTGAAGAACAACATCAATATTAAAAAACTACCGAACGGAAAAAAGACAAAAATTAAAGGCAGGAAAGCGATGAAGTAAAACACGCGAATTAATGAACCATATATAGATAAAATCAAAAGAAATATACCACCAATTCCTCCAACAATGCCATAAAATATTAAGGTTGCATTTGGCAAAGATCTAAATCCTTGAGAAAAACCATATTCATAAAAATATGAGTATCCAGAGCCAAGAAAAAAATTAAAGTAATCAGCTAACCAACGATCAGCATAGAATGACTCATGGCTCTCTAACGGTCCAGTTTCTCCACTAAATCTTTCAAGTAACCGATTAGAAACAAAGTCAAAGATAAACTCCCTAAGAGATGGAAACAACATATTTGATACAAATACTATTATTCCGAAAAAAACAACTCCGCGAAAAGAAATTCTTAAATTAGTGAGAAAATATATAATTACTGCCAAAACAAATGAAACCATTGCGGATGTAGAAGCAGTTAAAACCAGCAATGAAAACTGCGCAACAATCAGATAGCGAATTTTCAATATTGAATCAACGCCATACTTCATACAATACAAAACTACTATAAAGCACACAGAAGAAACGTTCGCCAAAAACTTCGGCTCACCAAATAGAGCATATGGCCTAAAGATAGAAACTCCACCTAAATTATAGGCTGCATACTTTATTTCACCCAAAACGTTAAGACTATAACTTGATTTAATTCCATTAACAGGAAAGCCAACATTAAAGGCTACAATTTGATAGATCGACAGCAAAAAAGAAAAAGAAATTAGAAAAACGCAAACTCTTGAGACTAAATCCAACCGAGATCGCAGATCTACACCTTTAAAAAGAATTCGTGACAAAAACCAAATGATAATTAAATTAACAAAAAATTGAACTGAGAAGCGTACTGAATTTAAATCAATATTAAGATCAGAAAAAATAAAATTTATCACATCTCGAGCGAAGAGATAAATAATAAATAATATAAAATACGGAGAGTAACGCAGATTATAATAAACACCAAAATAAATTATTGTGAGAATAATCCCAGAAGTTTTTATGGGGTCAAAAGTGGATCCGCCAACAATAAAGCACAAACCGTCATATAACATAAGCGAGACAGCGAAAGCCCTAAGATTCAAACTATCACTTCTATACAAACTATAAATAAAAAAAAGCAATGGTATAAAAGCGAAATAATCAGGTAGAAGAAAAAGATTTGGCATTAAAACACCTTAGGTGGGTTAATGACTTGACGAACTCGATCAAAAACCGAGAAGTTACCTTTTATAACTACAGCCTGACCGTTGAGCAGAATCTCGTGTGCGCAAGATTGATTAGACAAGGCCCAATAAATCTTTTGAATTGCTTCTTCAACTGAACTAAAAAAAAGAGCGGATTCAAAATCAACAAATATTGATTCTAAATATTTAGTTCTTTCTACAAGAAGTAAATTTCCTGAAGCAGGAATTTCAAAACAGCGTCTAGTATATTCATCTTTGTTATGCTTAGAAAGAAAACAAAGGCAAATTTTTGATTTACTCAATAAGTCTATATATTGATCACCAAAGTGCTCACAAACATGGTCGTAATAATTAATTTCATCCAATACATTAGCAGTCCAAGTATTACCCCCACCTAGAATCAATTTAAATAGAGAGTTTATTTCCTTTAAATAAATAATGCGTCCATCACATTCATAATGTCCAACAAAACAGACTTCAAAAGGGCGGCCTGTGTATTCACCCAATGTGGGTGCGGTGCGAAGATCAATCCAAGGTAGGTAATAGCTTGGAAAAAGTAATACACTAACAGCTCCGTAGGCTTTAGCTTCTTCAACATTCTGCCAACGATAAACGAGAACATTGTCAGCGTATTTAATTTGCTGACGAAAATATCGTACTAGATATTTGTCGTCGAAAATTCCCGGATTTTGAAGAGAAGAATAAGGATTATCATTATTGTATATTATTATCTGACATCCAGGCCTTACAAACTTTAAGATCCGTAAAACGATTGGATGTATCCAAAATGCTTTCCAAAGAAAAACAACATTAGGATTTCCTTTAATTATTCGAAAAAATAAATTAATACTTAAATAAATAACTAATGGCGACGGCAAAAAGTTAAACCTTAACTGAAACTTCGTAAAAATAGAGTTCCCAAGAGACACTTTATCGCTAATTACTAAATATCCAACTTTTCGCAATGCTACAACAAGCGCATCCTCATAAATTGGATAAATGTATGTTCCATGAACAATAACTTTTCTCAAGTTTTCAATTTCCTAGCTTTTCATATAATTTTAAATATTCCGACAAGATATTTTTTTCGGAAAACTGATTTATAAATTGCCTCAAAGATATTGAGTTATTTTCTTCACAATAAAATGGTTTATTAAGTCTATCGAACGTATTCACAAGATTAAGCTGAAGGCTCTCGTATTGGCAAACTATAGGATTAACAGGAAATTTAACAGACACCCAATGAAGGTTATCGGAAAAAATCGGAATACAACCAGCAGCAACTCCTTCCAGCAAGGACAATCCGAAATTTTCCGTTTTGCTACACATAATAATGAAGTCGCTACACTTGAGCTGCTTTATTTTTTCTTCTTGGTTCAAAAAACCAAGAAATCTTACTCGGTCACGAAAAGATGGGCTTACCAGACTCTTCAAATATTCTTCATAACTTGCATCGCCGGAACCCGCAATTTTCAGAATAAGCCTATCATTGGTTGTCTCAACAAAAGCTTTTAAGATAACATCAATATTTTTTATCTCGTCAAGCCGACCTAGAAATATAACATTTAATTCCTTATTATAAAATCGTTCAGCATCATCACAAATTTTCGAATATACGTTATCTGGAATATAGTGATTTATTTTCACATAACTTTTTATTGTAATCGATTTTACCAATAAGGATTCTAGTGCCTCTTTATCAGAGGAAAAAATAAAACGGTTAGCAGTATTCAAAAGTCGCCCTAGAAAAATTTGGAGCACCAGTTTTTTTTTCTTGTGCGATTTATACATTGAATATTTTTGCAACATCCCATGAGGCTGCACCACTGCAATGGAATTTGAAAGGAATCCTGCTTTTCTGATAAATAGAAAAATCCAAGTCCAAGGTTGCCATAAACCATGGAAATGCATTACGAAGCTGGATTTCCTCTCTGATTTAGATTTTATAAATAAATTTAGCAACCGTCGATAATTAATAACTTTAATTTGCAGGCTACCAGCGGCTGTATTCGGATCCTTATTATCATTAAATCTCATTTCATAAGAATCTAATTGTAGCCATTGCTTGACTACCACAATATTTGTGAAATTAGTTCCTGAAAAGTATTGGGATGAGATAAATGATTCTACAAAAGTCGAGGTGCCGCCACTTTTTGGGTCTAAAGAATCAATAAAATGGTATATTTTCATTCAATTTTAGCCCAATTGGCGGGAATCATTTGCAAAGGATTCCATCGACCTATGCCGTTTATACTAAACGGCGGGAAATAACTTTTATTACTGTTAGTTAATATTCTCGCCCACAATGAGAAGGTGCTATTGCATCCAACAAACGTTTCATACCCCATCATCTCAATAAATACGCTACTTTCATCTCCATCGACATACTCAAATTTTACCGTATCACAGCACAAACCAATCGCAATAGATTTTATATAAGAGTCGTCATGCATATCACTATATACCTTAACTTTTCTTATATTTGGTTTTACACAAAGAATTTTATTTATAGCCCTTACCTGCCAGTCTAAAATAGGAGAAATGTCATAGTCACCGTCGTCCTTGTCAAACCGACGAACATGGACTCCCAATTCACTGTTATTTTTAGTTTTATTTTCCATCTTAGTAAAACTTAGACTCTCTAAGATGCAATATTTTAACTGCCCTTTACTGTCATAATAATCCCTGACATCCTGAATATCAGTTTCGAGCATTATCAATTTCATTAAAGAATATTCGACTTTGGAATCGCTTTCATATCGCTCATGCCAATAACCTATAAAACGATTATTTGGAACTAGTTTCGTGGCAATGAAAATTATTTTTGCGAGAAGCAGAGGCATTGAATTGAAATTAAATACAAGTCGGTAATTTGGCTTTCTTTTATACTTGAAATCATATGCAAACCCGGTTTTATCGTCAACCAGCAATCGTTGAGCGTATTTATCGCAAAATACAATTGCCCGCGTCAACTGAAATAGCTGATTTCCCAAACCACCTTTCAAACGAATCACAATCATAATTTATTTAGTTTTCTTAATACATCTGCTACGATTTCAATCGAACAGTGTGACTTCGCAAGTTCAATAGATAAACATCCTTTTGATTTTATTTTATCTATTGGCATTTCCAATATTAACTCCAAGTCTCGGCTTAAAATACCACCATCATCTTTAGCAATAAAGCCATTTTTCTCAGTAACAAGCAAAGCAGAATTTCCGCAGAACTTTGTGGTTCCTAGCATTAATCCACAGAACGCCGCCTCGACTAATGAAAGTGGCGAGGGGTCACGGAATGTATTAAGTAGGAAGACATGCGCCTCTTTGTATATCTGTGGCATATCCTTTGGATCAACATGTGCCACCAGCTCAATCTTATCACCTAATTTTAAATCGGATATTATTTGCTTCACATTATTTCTTAGACTTCCGTCTCCGACGATAGTTAAGTGCCAATTATTCTTCTTATTTATATTATTGAATTCTTTTATTAATTCAACAACACCCTTAAAATGTTCCAAGCGCGCAACTGTAACAAATTTAACCATTGGATCTATACTTATACATCGCCCTTCTATATTTCTCGCATATTGCCTCTCATCAATTGTGTTGGGAAAGTAGTATATTGGACTATCAATTCCCAAATTATTTTTTATATAGCAAATAGCTTCATGATTAGGGCATAAATACCCATCGAATATTTTGTAAAAGCATTTTCTCATTATTCTTATAATATAATTTTTTCGAGCTATCGACTTCGCATGACTCTCAGACCAAAAAATTACTCTAGTCCCAGAAATCTTAGCACGACATGCTAAAATCCAATTATTTAAATGTGTCCAAGACCCTCCGAGGATTAAACACTCGCAATTTATTTTTTCGAAAAACGACCGATAACTGAAATAGCTTGAAAATCCAAAATTCTCATAATATAAACTTTTCATAAATCTATGTGGGTATGCATTTTCTCTTTTCAAATATACCCATTGTCTATTTGGCTCAGTCTCAGCATAATATATAACTTCAAAATCGATATCTTTGTGATCTGCATATATCATGTTAAACATTGCTACCCGATATGGCGCCGGTATATTTTTATATATCTTGATCATAACTATTTATCTTGTACGTGATTTATGTAAATTAATTTTAAGTACCCTCCAAACCCTTTTAAACCATGTTTTTTTATTCATACTTACACACAATCAAAAAAATATTTGGATTATATTTATTAATAACCCGAAATTTCTTTTATTTTGAACATTCCCCTTTAATAAAAAAATTTTATTTGAAAAGATTTACCCCTTTTACTCTTCTTTTCAGATTATCTTATACACCTACATCTATATTTTTTATCTCAAGCTATATTGTATTTTCAAAATTTAATTATTTTATTCGTCAAAACTGAACTGCACCTTGCCGCTTCTCTACATCATTTATATTCAGCGTTAAGCCATATTTAGATTCGTGAATAATTTTCAATTCAATACACCTCTATTCCTCTCGTCAGGCTGGCTGGGGGTTTTTTAGTTTGCATTGGATTTTATTCATCCACTTCACTTTTCCTTGTTATTTAATAAGCTCACGTAGCATTATTGTTTTGATATCAATTTTTCTCGATCATCTGAAACCTTATCTAGCCTTCGTCTTTTGGTTTACACTTTTAATTTTCTTAAGAATGTTTTATTTGATGCCTTAGGACTTTTTAATTTGCAACTTATAAATACCATCAGTGTCTCCAAATTAATGTTCTTATTCGTTTATATTACGTGTCTTATAAGCTGATTTCTCTCCTTATTCTAAATAGGAATATTTATATTTTTGTCTACAAATAGAAAATTATGGGTTTCCAATTTGTACTCACCGGTCATTACCCCATCGATGATTTTTTGAGTCACTGGCATGGCTTTTGTATCCGCTGTGACCGCTCGATAACCATTTGCAAAGAACAATTCAAAAGTTTTATCGAAAGTTGGATTTATATTGATACCTGCTGGTTGGTGTTCGTTAAAAGATACCTCCAACAGCCATATCGGGCGAGGATTATTTGCCAACACTTGTTTTGCGCCTTGTAGCATCATCCATTCCGCCCCTTCAACATCCACCATCATTAGAGCCTTTTTGCCTCGCAGAGTATCTCCCAGTATGCGATCAAGGCTTAATACAGGCACTTGAGTCACATAATTTTCCGGGATATTTGCCCAGCCCTTGACCAAAGATGCTCCCGTTCCACCTCCCCACATTTGCAAAATTTCTGTACTTGAGCCCAAAGCAACTGGAAAAACTTCAGCTCGATTCGACCAACCGTTGTTTCGTATATTTAATAACAAATAGTACAAGTTGCGCAAATTTGGTTCTACAGCAACAACGGGTTTACCCAAACTCAGTGCGTGGCAGCAGTAGTACCCCACATTTGCACCTACATTAACCAAAACATCCACATAAGGGAGCAGTTTACGTACCATGGCCGTTTCCTCTTTTTCAAAAGCACCGGATGCCATTGCATCGTGCCCAGCTAGGCTGAAGCCCCATTGCGTATCACGCGGTGGTCGCCTCTGATCAAGAAGATCACGTGAGTTACGGTATAAGAGCGCCAAGGTTGGATAACGCTCACCAACAAAATTAATTAATCTTTTCATATTATGGTTCCATATTTCAAATCAGCGTTTTTTATAATGCGCGCTTTACTGCCACGCATAACCAACCAAAACACGCCACATCTTTGGCGCACCTATTTCCACGCAGTTTGAAATAGGCTAAACCTAACAGCGCGTAAGCATATGCTAGGGGCCAACTCCAATTTCGTCGTTGCCTTTCAAAGCCACCTAAGCGTGCTATCTCTTGTTGCAATACCCCATACCAATCACCGTTTGCCACCAAAGTCTCAATGCAAAAACCTCGATTTGGCAGATGATATTCATACCAATACTTCGAAAAACCACTGCAATAATGATAAGGTGCCATGTGGACGTTTGAGGCAAATGGAGCAGTAAGGATCAAGACACCGCCTGGTTTAAGCAAACGGGTGAATTCATCAAGGGCCTTAGTAGGCTCGGGCACGTGTTCTAGCACTTCGCTACATAAAATCACATCGAAACTAGCGTCGGGCGCAGGGATCGCCATTATGTCACTAACTAAGTCAATGCATGAAGTATCCCATTTTTTGGAATGCAAGCCCTCCTTAGATGCCCCACCTAGCGAGCCATGATATTGGCAGAAATCTTGTGATACATATTCGAGATGCTCGCAGTACCTGCGGTTTCTTAGCTCACCAGCACCTGCATCAAGCAATCGCACCCCAGCCGGCAATCCATTTAAGATTTTCCTCAACCAAGCTTGACGGTTTATTTCGTTTATATCTTTGAAGAACATACCGCTTCCTTATCCATGCTTCGTTTGGTGAACACGAACAGGCCTAACTGGTAGCGCTGTAAAGTAAATTCATGCAATGCTGTGCTATCAACATTTAGTTCCTGTGGTCCATTCTCTGGATTAATAATAATTAACTTTTGTAGAAATAAATCAGCAGCTTCAGCACAGCGCAATATACTACGTGGGTCGAACACCCAGTTAGCGTTAAATTCGACGCGTTCTTCACCGATCGGGGTTGAAAGATAATATGTACCCCCCGGCTTAAGTAACTTTGCCATATTGGCGATGCCGCGTTGATATCCTAGGGGGTTAATCGGATCACCATAACGGCCAAGACCGAAGTGCTCGATAGCATGCAGACATGATAGAGAATCACAATAACCCTCGCCTTCGGCTGTTGGCAGCGAGGCCGAGTCCATTAGGTCAGACTGACGGAATGTCACACCGGGCACTTTTGTGCTAACTGGACGAACGTCGAAGACCTCACATTCTCTAAAGCTGGCCACGTGCGCTACAAAGCCATCTATCCTTGATCCAATGTCTACGTGTTTGATCGGGTTAGCCTCATGAATTGCACGCGCTACCAACAGATCCTGCCAAAAATACTCGCTTTTAGTTGTACCTCCTTCTACATAGCGATCATGCAGGCATGGCATAACCTTCATCGTGCCCTCATAGCCCTGGCGAAAAGTAAACCAATCACGCAAGAAAGAGGGAAGGCCTCTAAGCGATCGAAGTAAACGCTGTGGGTCGAAGCCAAATTGGCTGGAGAGCACCCAGTGAAGTTTGATAAGAGTTGACTTCATTTCAATCATTCCCTTTATTATGTTGTGGACATCCGACGAGCTAGGATCGCCATCCACACAAAGTAAAAACCAGAAAAAGCGAGCATTGCCCACACCACGCCCTGAAGGCCACCCAGTGCAGCGCCAGTTATATTTAATAAAATACCTGTCAATGCCGTAATAATTTTCGCTACTGTCATAGCAGATGGCTTCATCTCGCTTAAAAGTTTCAGGGCGAGCATTTGACCAGCCGCAAAAACACCTCCGGAAAGGATAACCAGAGGCAATAAGTGGGAATTCCCATGAAACTCAGAGGCGACAAGAATGCCGAATAACCACTCGTGTAGCACTAGTGTTATCGCAGAACCAAGCAGAGTAAAAAACAGCGAAAATATAGCTATTCTCCAGCTTATTCGGTGAACATTCGTATTGCGAGTTTGGTCAGTCGCGTCACCAGAACGTTGATAAAGAACAGGACCCAAAAAACTTACGGCCATGCCGGTAATTAAAGCAATCGGTGTGAATCCCAATTGGAACAGTACCGCATACTGGCCAACGTCACTAGTGGACGCAAAAACTTGTAACGCCCAACGGTCGGATATTTGTTGCCCCCATGTGAAAATACCAAAGATTGTGAATGGAAATGAATAAGAGTATATCTGAGGTGCCCATTTCTCTCTAAGCTGTGTAGACGTTTGCCGCAGAGGAATTGTTCGGCGCAAAAAAATAATCTGAGAAATTATTATTAGCATTGACGAGCATGCATATCCAATTAAGACTACAGTGCTGGAAAAATCCAACCAAAGCATTAGACATAATGCAAGAAAAATTTTCAGCCAAGCATCTAGCCCTCCATGTAAAGCGACGATGGCTCGCTGCCGAGCTGCATTTTGAATACCATTGAGGACACTGTTATATCCACTCAACACGGCGAATAGTAAGGCCACCGCCGCCATATGTATCCATTGCCCATATCCTAACCAATAAAGGCACGTCATGAGCATCAAGCCGATAGCCAATACCAGGGCTGTAGCACAGATAAGCAAGTAACGAGTGGCGCGCAAATAACCACTTAAGTCTTTCCTTTCCGCTGCGATGGAATAATACCTACCGATACCGGCAGCTAAGCCTCCCATGACTACCTGATTAACCAGTCCAGCGACAGTAAGTCCTAATGCAAGTTGTCCATATTGTTCAAGGCTAAGATATTCGGTGAGTACCAGTACTAACGCTAAAGATCCCATCACGCTAGCAATCTGCCCTCCCACAACCCAGCTACCTTCCTTTGAAAGGCGATGAACGCGGTCTTTATTGGCTTGATAATATTGGCGAGCTAACTTAAGCATTTACCTAAATAACTTGTCATATAAGGGAGACGGACATGCAGGGGAAATTTTCTACTACCGGGAACCTAACTTCCTAGTCTCGCTTGATAAATTGTCCTACTTTCATGCCGAGAACTTATAGGGTGCCTGGTCACTCAAACTGGAGCGAGGTCGAGCCGCATATTAATGCGGCACTAAGTCTTGACTAATCGACGCTTCAAGTCCGCTTGCAAACCACTTCATCGACTAGCCTGCGTCCCCGAATTCACAATTCCAGCTTACATTCGTGGCATAACAATGTGGCTTGCCTAAATCGACCAATAGCTTTTAGATTTTTCTCGCACAACAGTCAATTCGAGAAGTTTGTCGACCACGAATCCCTGGCGATTATCGCTTCGGCGGTATTTTAGTGCACCGCGCAAACTATTCACTCTGCTCAGCAAATCCATGACTCTTTAGGAGATAATTCTGCCGGCCATATCGATAGCGTGTATTTTAGTTTGGATTCATCCACAAAAATCGGGCGTTTGATTGAATCGGTATGTAAGTCGCACGCGAAATCATAGCTCCACGCCGTGACGTTTAGCTATTTACACCAGTACTTCTCTGTTTGTTTCTTTCAGGATTTGAACAATCTGTTCATCACTGAATCGGGCTCGTTTCATTTCATCTCCGTCTTCTTTGAGAAAGCATTGTTGTTAGGCCATGCTATATCGAAAAACGCTGGCCTGTTCCAGGGTATGCTAATTTATTCTCATGGCGCAGGTCAGTCGTTTCCAAACCCGCTTCAGAGCCACCAAAATCTTGCTTTCGAAAGACCTTGATCATGTAGTTTCAGCACTTCCTTTTTCAATAATTGTAAATCGCACATTCAATCCATCTTATTTTTTTTATCGAATTTCAGCACTGATAGATAGAAACTGAGAATTCTAAAGAAAGATACTTTAATATAAACTTTATATTTTTAATTTTTATTAAATTACTTAATTTATTTTCACAAAAAATAAATTATACTATATTTATTTTAATAAAATTTAAATTCCCTATACCACTTAACCCATCTTTCCATTCCATTTTCTAAAGAGATTTTAGGTTCGTATCCTATATCTAATTTTAATTCTTCAATATCTGCATATGTCGCGAGAACATCACCACTTTGCATAGGCAGAAAATTCTTGACAGCAAACTTCCCCAATTCTTTTTCAAGAAGATCAATAAATCTCAAGAGTTCAACAGGCGAGTTATTACCAATATTGTATACTTTGTAAGGTGCACTACTCGTGGCCGCATCAGGGTACAAATTGTTGAAGTTATTATTTGATTGCGCAACTTTGTCTAATACTTTTACAGTACCCTCCGCTACATCATCGACGTATGTGAAATCACGCATCATTTTTCCGTAATTGAATACATCAATGGGCCTTCCTTCCAATATTGCACTAGTGAATAACCATGGCGACATATCCGGCCTTCCCCAAGGACCGTACACCGTAAAGTAGCGCAGTCCGGTTGTAGGTAGTCCATACAAGTGGCTATAACTATGAGCTAAAAGCTCATTGGCTTTTTTACTTGCTGCATACAAACTCACTGGATGGTCTACGTTGTGGTGTACCGAGAATGGCATTTTTGAATTCGCTCCATAAACGCTTGATGAACTGGCATAAACCAAATGTTCTACGTTATGGTGGCGACATCCTTCTAGAATGTTGCAAAAGCCCACCAGATTAGTTTGAATATATATGTGTGGGTTCTTTATCGAATATCGCACACCCGGCTGTGCTGCCAAATTAATTACTCGGATTGGCTTTACTTCAGTAAAAACTGCATCTACGGTTGTATTATTTGCAATGTCACAATGAATAAATCTAAAGTTTTTATAAGGTTTAAGTTGCTCCAATCGTGCGTCCTTCAATCGTGGATCGTAGTAGTCGGTTAAGTTATCAAGCCCAACCACCTCGTCGCCACGATCTAGCAATAACTTTGCAACATGCATGCCAATAAAGCCGGCAGCGCCTGTTAGAAGTATTTTCATACGTCACCCCCAAAAAGATCGCGAGTATAAACCCTGGTCCTGACATCATTGAGTGATTCAGTATTACGGTTGCTAACTATCAAATCGGCTCGCTTTTTGAATTCGGCAATATCATTCACCACTTTTGATCCAAAAAAATCAGATTGATCAAGTACAGGTTCATAAACAATTACCTCAATACCCTTCGCTTTGATTCGCTTCATAACTCCTTGAATGCTTGAAGCTCGGAAATTGTCACTGCCCGCCTTCATGACCAGCCTGTAAATACCCACCACCTTTGGATTCCTTGCGATGACGTCCGCCGCGATGAAGTCTTTGCGCGTGGTGTTGGCATCTACAATCGCTTGAATCATGTTCTGCGGCACGTCGCTGTAATTGGCCAGCAGTTGTTTTGTGTCTTTGGGCAGGCAATAGCCACCATAACCAAAGCTAGGGTTGTTGTAGTGGTTGCCAATGCGGGGGTCTAGGCACACGCCATCAATAATTTGGCGTGTATCAAGCCCGTGGCGCGCTGCATAGGTATCAAGCTCATTGAAGTACGCCACGCGCATGGCGAGGTAGGTGTTTGCAAACAGTTTGATGGCTTCAGCTTCCGCACTGCCGGTAAACAGGGTGGGTATGTTTTGCTTTATTGCGCCTTGCTGCAACAAGGCAGAAAACTGCTGGGCACGCTCGCTTTGCTCGCCCACCACAATTCGGCTGGGGTACAGGTTGTCGTATAGGGCTTTGCCTTCACGCAAAAACTCTGGGCTGAAGATTATCTGGTTTGTGCCTAGTTTCTTGCGCAGTTGTTCTGTGTAACCCACCGGTATGGTGCTTTTAATCACCATTGTGGCCTGTGGGTTAATGGCCAGTACATCGGCCACCACCGCTTCAATCGAGCTGGTATCGAAGTGGTTGGTTTGCGGATCGTAATCGGTGGGGGTGGCAATAACTACAAAGCTTGCGCCGGCATAGGCTTGTTCTTTATTCGTAGTCGCCGTGAAGTTCAATTGCTTGTTGGCCAGAAAATCTTCGATTTCAGCATCGTGTATTGGCGACTTTTTCTGGTTCAGCAAATCAACCTTGGCTTGAACAATATCTAAGGCCACTACTTCATTGTGCTGGGCCAGCAACATGGCGTTGCTTAAACCCACGTAGCCCGTGCCTACAATTGCTATTTTCATGGCTTAGTCATTTCCTGTTCAGTTCTTGTTCAAGTTCTTCAAGTTCGGCTCTCATCAACTCAAATTCATGTCGCTTACGGGCCAAAAACCGCGTGGTAATGGCAAGCTTGTTTGCAACACCCTTCGGGGTAAGTTGGTACACATAGGCCAGTTTGTTGTCGCTGCGCAGGAAATTACCCACTTTGATCAAGCCGCGTTCTTTCAAGGCTTTAAGCTGGTAATTGATTTGCCCCAAACTAACACCAAGCTCGTCGGCCAGTTCGCGCTGGGAAATATCGGGCTTGCTCTCAATAAGGCGAAGCACGCGAAAACGCACTTCTTCACGTTGTTGGTCTAATCGATCTGACACTGGAATATTTGGTAAAAGACTGCTTTTTTTCAGGCACGCTACCGCCGTGTTGTGCGCCGATCAACAAGCGGGAAACGCAGTTGCAAGAGGAAATGTATAACTTAAGTTGCTGCTGCGTTCAAAGTTGAACACACCAAATAGTAAAGCCTAAGGCATTACATGTCTATTACATTGCTGCACTGCACATACCCAATATTGGGCACAAATAGCGCAGTTTTACTGATGTTTTACTGATTTTTTACTGATGGCTCCCCGCATTTGTGGGGGTAGTTTAGAGCGTTTCTTTATTGACCAAAATCAACTTCGGAAACAAACTTGCGTTCATGAAAATTTCCATCATCACTGCGGTGTACAACCGCGCCAGCACACTGGCGAGTTCTATCGATTCAGTTCAATCGCAATGCCATGCCCACACCGAGCATGTGCTGGTTGACGGGGCTTCCAGCGATGGGTCTGTTGAGCTGATTCAACAGCGCATGCGTGCTGGCGATGTGTTCATCAGCGAACGCGATGGCGGCATCTACGATGCATTGAACAAGGGCTTGAAACTGGCCACGGGCGATGTAATTGGCCTGGTGCATTCAGACGACTTTCTGGCCGATGTGCATGTGCTGCGCGATGTGGCACAAGCCCTAAGCAAGCCCGGTGTACATGGGGTGTATGGCGATTTGCAATACGTGTCGAAAGACGACACAAACCGGGTTATTCGCCATTGGGTATCTGGCGAATACCAACACAGCAAATTAAAGCAAGGTTGGATGCCCCCGCACCCCACCCTGTTTTTAAAGCGCGAGGTCATTGAGCAATGGGGTGGATACGACACCAGCCTGCGCATTGCCGCCGATTACGACGCCATGCTGCGCTACCTGCACAAAGGCCAAATTCAACTGGCCTACATTCCGCGTGTGCTGGTGAAAATGCGGGTGGGTGGTGAAAGCAACAAGTCGCTTAAAAAGATTGTGCAGAAAAGCCGCGAAGACATAATTGCCCTGCGCAACAACGGGGTGGGTGGTTTTGGCACGCTGGTGTTTAAAAACCTGAGCAAGGTTAAGCAGTTTTTTTAATGTTACCCACCGGAAGAAACCGCATTTGTTAAAACCTGATCAGCAAACTGCAGGAATTTTTTTTGCATCGAATTCCATGTGAAAGCCGATGCAGTGGACTTGCCAGCCGCGCCCATCGATTCACATTGGCTTGGGCTTTCAAGCAATTCCACAAGTGCATTTTGCAAAGTGGCTTCAGTAACCAGCAAGCCATTTTCGCCATGGTTTACCAATTCAGCGAAAGCGCCGCATTGCGCATTGGCCAGTACCGGTTTGCCGGCCATCCAGGCTTCCAGCAAAACAATGCCAAAACTTTCACTTTGGCTCATATTGCACAAGGCAAAACAGTTGTGCAAGGCACTTAATACGATGCTGCGTGGTTGCGGGCCAAGGTAAAACAGGTGCGGGGATTTGATCGCTTTTTGATCATCGTCTGGACCAATCATGACCATGTTAAGCCGTGCGCCTTTTTCGTTGATTCGTTCTATAGCACGAATGGTTGCATCGTAGTTTTTGGCACCCGACTTCCGACCCAACACCAGCACAAACGGCAATTTCGACGTGTAAAGCTTGGTGAATAATTCATGGTTTGCAGCTTGCGTAAATTCCTTTTCATCAATACCCGCAGGCAAATAATCTACATTGCATTGCCGCTGATCGTAATAGCGCACTGCGTCCATGGGCGATGCCAATACCAGTGAACTTTGCTGCGCAGTTTGAAGCAAATCGGGAAAGTGATAATAGTCATCGTCAAGGTGCACATGTGGCACCAAGATGCTTGGCACGCCTTGTTGGTGGGCTGTATTTATTGCCACCTGGGCTGTTTTAAAAACCACATTGTGGGTTACCACCAAGTCGTATTTGGCAACTTGTTGCGTTAAGTAATGTTCCAGCAATTGGCTGTGCGGGCCACGCGCATTGGTAAGCGAAACGCCGAGCCTGGCGCGCGATTCTTGGCTAACTTTGGCAAGCAGATCGATTAACTGGGGTTCGCTGTAACTGCGCTTCAGAACTGTTATGTCAATTGGGCGCTGTGCGGCCAGATCAACAGTGCTGCCCCCCACAATTAGTTGTTTAATGAGCAAGGCCAGTGGCCTTGCATCGTCTTGCAAAGCCGCAAGCGTGGAGTTGATTTCCAACTCACATGGTTGGCCAAGAACAACCGACAAAGCAAACTCGCCTTCAATTTTTTGCTCGCAAAGCGTTTCACCACCCGCCACGGCAACACGAACCAGGCTAGGTTTGTGCGCGTACCCTTTGATTTCAAGAACCCCAGCATTGTGGATCCACATGCCGGCATTCTTCAACGCCCACCGAACCACATGGCCTGGCCGAACCTCGGCGGGTGCCCACCCCCAAAGCAGTTCAGTTTTGGTGGCGGTGCGCGGCACATTGGCACTCAAATGATTCCAAAGCGTTTTTTCGAATTCAATGTGTGCAAACCATACTGGGCGTGCCCGCTCAACAAGATTGGCCAGGGTGTGTACATCAACCGGAAAACGTGCCACCCGTGTGTGTTGCAAACCCTGAAAGGTTGCACTTGGCTGCGCGTCAAAGCGGGAAGCGAAGCGCCCAATGTCGACAACTTCACAGGCGTTGGTCGATACAACGTCGATGTTATACCTGCCTGTTTGATCAAGCGCATCAATTAGGTGCCGTGCATATATTTCGGCACCGCCACGCGCAGGGTTGGTATAACGGTAGGTAACAAACAGAACATTTTTTCTTGGTCGATTCAAACGGTCAACCAACTGCGCGAAGCGATCAGCAACTGGCCTGAAGTCCAGTAAATCGCGAAACATTTGTATGCGGGTATCGCGGGCTGCCGCGTTCCACAATGCTGGCTTCGACGCCATTGCAAGCAATGTTGCTACAAAAGTTTTCTTGGTTGCAAGTGTGGCTTCAATCCGCGCCTGTTCAGGGTAGCCTCGCAAACCGAATTCAGTCGACAAGGTAGGCAAGCCATGGGCCAGGTAGTCTGCAAACTTGACGTTCGACCCGCTGCCGTCCAGAACTGGGTTCAGGGCAATCTGTGATCTGTAAAGTATTTGTGTTTTTAGTTCGCTACTGACAGTACCCCAAAGGGTAACGTTAGCGTGTGTGCCAAGTACACTTGAACAAACTGAACCCACGAAGTGAAAGTGCAGGCTTGGGCATCGAGGTACCACTTCCTTCACCAAAAATTGGGCTGCCAATACATTGGGCATGTGGGCAGATCCCAAAAACACAACATTCACCGGGCGCTCAAATGCCTTTTGCGCATTGCTGTCGAATTCAGGCAAATTCTTGGGGCCAAGTTCACCCACCACACCATTAGGAATAACAACAATCGGCGCAGTAACCTGCTGTGCTTCGGAAAATGCTGTGGCGTCTTCATCACTAACCGCGACGGTAAGCGATGAGCCGCTAATGCAACGGCCTTCCAGCTTTTGGACGTACTCAAGAAGCTTGGCTTTTTCTGGATGCCCGGCCAACAAACCGCGCTTCAGTTCAGTTTCATTGTTTTGCGAGGAATACACAAAACGGTCTGCAAACTGAAGTGGCAGCGGTGCCATGTAACAGTGTTCTACAACTACTGCGCTGGCATGCTGACGAAGCACGGCATAAATACCTTGGATACGCTGGTCGCTTTCTAAGCCTATGGCGGTAAGAATGTCGGCTGTAGAAATATGGCTTGAGCCACGCGAACTTTCAATTTCTTCTTCAACCAGCTTCGACCTTGGTACCTCGAGTACGCGGACATCTCGTACTTTGTAATTTCGGCAGTACGAACTATTTGAATATGCCAGCAGTACAACCGGCCCCAAGCGGGCCAGTGCTTCACACAGGCCTTGGGTTCGGGTTGCACCACCACCAATTGCATCGAATGAATTGTAATCATTAAGCACAAGTGTGAACTTTGGCTTGTTCTGGGCGTTTTCAATTAGGGTAGCAAGCAGATCTGCCGCATTACCTGCAATTGAATTCCAGGTCAGCGTGCTTCGCACATGCTGCAATGCTTTGTCCGCAATTTCTTCTAATACCTTGTTGCCCAATGCCAAGGCTTGTTCAAGTGCTGGTTTGAATTCATGCAACTCCGCATTCAAATAATGTGCGCCTGGTAATAAACCATAACCGCGCGCGCCATACTTCGTGGACAACACGGGCTTGCCTGCGGCTATAAAATCAAGAATTTTAAGGCTGGCGCCACCACCCGTATTTAGCGGATTAATTGCCAGGGCACAGCCCGCAATTATTTTTTCTTTGGCATGGTTGGCAACGAAGCCATGCACATGCAAGTTTCCCGACGATTTGATTCCACCACCACAGCCGCCGATTAAATGAAAAACAATCTGTGGCATGGTTGGTGCCAGTTCATGCGCAATGTAGTTGGCAGCCGTAACGTTCGGTGGGTGCGCACTGCCTATGAAATAAACTTCAGCAGCCTTTCCTTCGGGAATTACTACATGCGGCTTTGCAGCGTTTAACGCTGCACTTGAAACCCCATGCGGGGTGTAAAGTATTTGCAAATCAGAAAAATCCGCAAAAGAACGCATATTGGTAACGTCGTTTTCCGCACAATAAAACAGGGCATCTACCGACTGCAACAAATCATGCTCAGCCTGTTGAATTTCATCGACCAGCGGTTGCGACTTTTCAGCAGGGTGTAGCATTTTGTAAAGCGCGGCTTCACAGTTGTAGGCACAGTAAATTCGGGGCTTGTTGTCGCACCCCATAAATAGGTCAATGCCCTGGGTAAATGGCGATTCATGCACCAATACATCGGCTGTGGCGTACTCTGCCCAATAAGCGTCGTGCAGGCGCGTCCAGCGTATGCCGGCACGAAGCAAAGCCGGTGCAGACAAATCGCCACCGCTGCTTAAAGGCAAAAGTTGTTGCCAAGCCTGCAAAAAGGCCTGATCACGTGGGATACGTTTTTCTACAAATGTGGGGGTGTGCCACACTTCTTCAGCGGCCATGTCGTGCCCGGTGCTGCTAAGCAGCACTACTTTAAAATGTTGCGACAAGGCGCAATAAAAATTCAGTAGGCGACTTTCACCACCATTGCTCGGCGGCACAAATGCCGGGAAGAAGCTTAGAACCAGAACTGTTTTCATTTTTGGACCAAAGAGATACTTCGGCTGTATTTTTCTAACGGAGAGGACAAGGTGTCTTCGTGCTGGGAAAGAGTGTTCACCAATATCGCTGCCTGAACATTTGCTGAACCCGAGTTTGCCACTGCTTCAGTTTGGTCTAATGGGTTGTCGGGCTGAGTAGCAAGCGCAGTAAAGTAAGCGCTGCGCAACTTGATTTTTAAACCGGGTGCTTTGTCCAGTAGCTGCAGGGAAATTTTCCTGAGCCTTGTTGACCGCATAACGACTGCAAACACAATACGCATCATTCTTTGAATTGACACAGATGGGTTACTCAAAGACAACTCCGAGTATAAGATTTCCTGAAAACAGGAAATGATTTACAAACTTGTATTGCGTTGAAGGGTTCGGCAGAATAAAAAGGCTGACATTGAAAGGTCAAGTATTTCATTTGTATTTTTAATTAACGAGCAATTATGTACCACGACCCAGACTTCGCCATACTGGCGCATATTTTACCTAGAACGCCCGTGTGTATTGATGCTGGCGCCAATTCCGGTCAATCGATACATTCAATCAAACACGCCAGGCCCATGGCGATTATACATAGCTTCGAACCCAATCCTGAATTTTCAGAACAGCTGTTTTTTACGCAACAGCAATTCGAGAACGTGCACATTCATTTAAGTGGATTGGGGAAAGCTGTTTCCAACATGGACTTTTTCCTACCTGTCATTAATGGCGTAAGGTACACACAAGAAACAACCATGCGCCTTGAATCACTTCAAGCACCGTGGGTTGTTGAACGATTTAAAAAACGTGGCGACAAAGTAAGCTTCGAGAAATTCAACGCTCCGATTGAAGTTGGGGACTCTTTCAATTTCAGGCCTGACCTGATCAAAATTGATGTGGAAGGCGTTGAATCGGAAGTGGTTGCTGGCTTTGAGCAAACCATACACAAGTACAAGCCGATTTTGTTTGTAGAGAATGGCGATTGGGATAGGCTTGCGCCCTTTATTGATCGCTTGGGCTACTTGGCCATGATGCCAAATGAAAGTTATTCAAAACTTGTTCCTTTCCGTTCGGACCTGCCACGGGTCAACTCAATATATGTCAGCAAAACCTTTCAGCCGCCCTTATTCGCGCGGTTACCTCGCTTACTAAGGGGAATATAAGGATTTTTTGGGAGCCCCCCCGTAAACACGGGATATCACTTCTCGTAGAATGTAATTACCCTAAAAGGGTTAACCCTATTTAACTATTTTTCATATCTTTCACAGTACGGAGACCCGATCATGAACTCCACAACCGTTAAACATCAGTTGACACTGGCCATTGGTACCCTATTTTTAGCCGCATGCGGTGGTGGCGGGGGCGGTGGCACAACGGCCACTGCGCCTGGCACCGCTGGCCCTGGCACACCTACTCCACCAACCACGCCAAGCAGCTTGACGATTATTGGCACCGCTGCAACCGGGGCTGCGCTGGCAGGCGTTACGGTTGAAACGGAATGTAGCAATGGAACCGTGGCTACTGCTGTAACCACAAGCAATGGTAGTTTTAACCTAAGCGTACCTGGTGGCGTAGCGCCTTGTATTTTGGGCCTTGGTTCCAATGCGGGTAACGATGAATTGCTTAGTTTGTTTTTCGGACAAACCCGGGCAAACCTGACGCCACTAAGCCAACTAGCGATGGCTTATTTGGCTGGCCGAGCTGGCTTGCCGGGTAACTTCACTGCAGATGATTTTGTAGACAACCCCAACTACGCAAGTATTGTTGGCAACCAAGCCAACATTGACGCTGCTCTGGCTGCAGTTAGGGATAGACTACTTGCCCAGTACGGGATTGATGTGGGGCTAAACTTCATTAACGAAGAAATTGTGACCCCCACTACAGAAAACCCCCAGGGAAACCAAGCCGATCAACGGCTTGAGGCTTTGAAAACTGCAGGCGCAATTGATGCCAACGGCAGACCCGCGCTGGCAGATTTGAATGCAGCAGCCGAAAAAGGGGGAATGGATGCAACCATGAACCCGAACCCACCACCCACGCCAGAACCAGAACCTGAGACACCACCTCCCAATACGGGCGGAGGTACCGGTACCGGCAGTGCGAGTGCTTGTGCTAACTCAGCATTGGCAACGATTGGCACGACCACAAGCTACACGTTCCGCACCACAGCCGGTAGTACGACAATTAATAGCACGGTGAACTCGGAAATAACCCAACGAACTTTATTTGAAGGCAACAGTGCTTTAGAACAAGTTTCTGATTCGGGCGGTGTAATCACGAAATCATATTTTGATTTTGCCAACAACATAACCACCTTGTTTGGCTCTGAATCAAACATTACGGTTTCAGGTACACAAACCAATACCAAAACTGTATTTACCCCACCCTCCACAGTAGCCGACCTTACTTTGCAGGCGGGTGGATCGTTAATGCGTACAGAAAGCTCCACGACCACGGTTTCAGGTTCAGCTGCTGGGTTTCCTTTCAGCAACAGCAGCAGTGCTTCACAAACCGTGACGGTAACGTTCTTGGGAATTGAGCCCGTTTCTGTGCCCTTAGGTACCTTTCAGGCTTGCCGATTCAGAAAAGAGATTGTGAACAACTCGCAAGCTTCGACAGTTGATGAGTGGATTGCCACTGGCAGTGGCATTGTGTTGAAAAACATGAGTGGAAACGGCGTGACTGAAACTACCGCGGCCACTGTCAACGGAATGCCTGTTACCCCGTAAAGCTTTACCGATTTTGGCGACACTGCATAGCTGCTTGCTGCCATATAAAAAAACCCTCAACCATGGAAATGCTTGAGGGTTTTTTATTGATAACACACCAGTAAAAACCCCCAGCTCCTTGTGAGAACTGGGGGTTTTAAATGCCCCGCAAGGGGCATTGTTATTGCTGTTGGATTAGTTCCTAATCGGGTGATTAAGGAGCCAAAGGTGCCAAAGCGATTAGCAAAGCATCCAGATCCACTAGACCAGTCAACTTAACAAGTGTGTCGCCGGTGTCAAGGTTGGAAGTGTTGCCATTGTCAACGAACGCGTATGTGTCACCCTGGAATTGGAACACAAGTGAGTTTCCTGCTGCCTGGGCAGCAGATTGCACGGCGTTTTCAAGAGTGGTAACACCAGCTGCAACTGTGAACTTCGCACCGCCGGTGAAACCAGCTACTGCGATGTCGTCGGAAGTGGCAGCCAATACCAGTGGGTTATTGGTGTTCAGCACCAAGTTCAAGCCTGTTACGGTGTCAAAGTTGGTAATTACACCGCCAGCACCCAATACAATGTTAGAACCGCCTGCGTTGAATGTAACAATATCCGAACCGCCGCCAAGGGTAATGCTTTCAGCCGCTGTGTTGGATGTTGTGTATTCCAAACCATCATCGTTGGCGATACCTGCTGTCATTGCGCTTGCATTAACAGTGACCAAGCTTGTGCCCAATCCGTTAACCACTGTTGCACTGCCGTTTCCGGACAATGTCAGCGATGTCAACTCGTCGAGTGATCCGCCATCAACGGTAGTTACCGCGACTGATGCCAAAGTTGGTACAGGAGGAGTCGCAGTTGTTGCACCGTTAGTCAATGTAACGTTCAGTGTTGTCAAATCACCGGCCACTGTGGTGTTAACCGCGTTAGACGCATTGGCCAACACGCTCAAGTTCAGAGTTTGAGCATTTGCTGTTACTTGGTTGGCTGCAGACGCGTTGAATACAAACGCGGGTGAAGCTGAACCGATCACATCACCTGAAGTAATGTTCAAGGTACCAACGTTGGCAGCATTCACTGTATAGCCCTGTGCAGTTGCAACCAAGTCGTCTTGGGTACCCAAGCGCTGGGTTGTAACACCAGTTACAGACGAGTTGTCAGTAAACTGCAGTGCTGTGTAGCGAGCCTGTAGCAAGTTAGCGTTCAGGCCAGTTTCTGCACCGTTGAAAACCAGCTGCTCGAAGCTCAACAAGCGCTCATTGATAACAACGTAATCGCCGTTTTGACGACCAGCTACACCGGTAACAGCAACTGTATCCGTGCCATCACCGCCGGTGATTGAGTCACCAACCAGAATGCCGCCAGCACCCACTGCGCCCAAGTTCAAACCGTCGTTGCCTGCACCCATGTCAATGGTCAGCTTGCCTGTTGAACGAGAGTTCAGTGTTACACCGTCCACTCCGTCACCGGTAGAGACTGTGGTTGCACCAGTGCCTGTCGTCGCCATTGTCACGCCATCATTGCCAGCACCAGTGCTTACCACTGCATTTACAGCAGCAACGCCTGGGGTGATGACGGTAGTAACACCGCCAACTGTCTGGGAAACCTGAGCCACTTCAGCCGCTGTGGTGGCTGTTACAGTCAAGGCGTCGTTGCCTGAGGAACCAGTTACGTTTACAGCACGTGTACCAGTTGTTGCAACCAAACCAGCGGTGCCGGTTAGGCCAGAAGCATTTACTGTTTCGGCGTTAATCGAAGTCGCTACAAAGCCATTAGAGCCAGTGATGTTCACGGTTGCTGGTGCTGTTACGGCTGGGTTGCCAGTCGTAGTGCCATTAACTGTTACAGCGTTGGCAGTTTGCAGGGTTGCTGCGCCAGCTGCGCTGGTGTTGATAACCAAAGTTTCAACGCCGTTGGCAGTGATCGATTGACCACCAAATGCGTTAACTGCAGTTAACACCGCTGGGTTACCAACGTTAACAGCCGCTGCCGTGTTAGCAATGGTCACTTGGTCAGATGTTCCTGTACCTGCAGAGGCCACTACAATTGCGCCAGTGGCAGCAGCACCAAGGTTAACCGTTGCAGCAACACCGGTGCCGAAGGTTACGCTGGAAGCTGCAACAGCAGTACCGTTCAAGCTTACTGTGTCGATACCTGCCTGAATGTTTGAAGTGACCAATGTGGTTGCGTTCTGTGCATCAATTACGGTAAGCGCTTCAAAACCACTGATGGATTGGTTAGCGGCAACAGCAGCTGGGCCAACAGCGGTTAGAACGGCTGAGGTTGCAGCCAAGGTGTCACGATCGGAACCGCCAGTCAGTACGTCACGGTTAGCGCTACCCACTGCAGTATTCAAAGTAAGGCCAGCGCCAGCGTAGTTCACGGTGTTGGTGCCTGAAATCAAAGTGATTGATTCAGAACCTGTGCTGTTGGCGGCCACGTTTACTGTGTCGTTACCACCACCAGAAATCACAACAACAGAACCGGTTGCAGTTGTGGTCACATTTAGCGTGTCATTACCAGCGCCGCCCACCAAGAAGTGGCGAGCTGCGGCTGCTGCATTGGCGGTCAAGACATCGTCGCCCGCGCCAGCGTTGATGTATACGTTGCCTACTTCACCAACGGTTGTTGCCGTATCGGCAGCAGCTGTGCCCAGAATTACAGTTTGGAAATCGCCACGATCTTGTGCTGGAACCAACGCACCAGCCGCGTCTGTACCAATTACGCTGAACTGGTCAGCTTGGTTACCAACGAACTTTGTGCTTGTGTTTCCAGCAGTGATGTCACCGTTTGCGCCGTCAATATTCACGGTGCCTGTGCCATTGCCAACGGCGCCGCTTTCAAAAGACATGACCACTGAGCCAGCGGCTGCGCCTACCACGCCAGTCACGTTGACTTGGTTGGCACCAGCACCTAACACCAAAGTCTTGTTACCAGCGTCGGCCAGATTCAAATTAACGGTATCTGCCAGCGAAGAACCATTCACAGTCAGTGCCGCGTTAAAGCCATTAATAGTCGCGGCTGTTGCGCCTGCACGAGACATGTTCACTGTATCAATACCCGCTGCGGCTGCATCTGCACCCAAAGCGATATTGCCAGCGGCACTGATAATTTCAATGTTGCGAACGCCGGTCAAGTCACCAACATTCAATGCGCCAACGTTAATCAAAGTATCACGGCCTGCGCCACCGTCGAGCATGTCGAACTGGTCAAGGGTCGGATTGCCATTGAGAGGCCTTGCGTCAAAGGTGTCATTACCTGCTGTTCCGGTAATGTTATCTACACCGTTGCTGAGAGGAAATAACTGTCCTGGAACTTGGTTGCCACCACCTACGCCGCTTCCGTCACCGCCTGCACCGATGTTGGCTGCTACGTCGGCGCGGGTTTGGTCAAGGGTAGCTTGGCTGTTCACGCGGTCTACAATTGCTTTCAGCTCGTTCACGTTGCCGGTAGTTACGTTACCGCCAGTTGCGCCAGTCAAGCCAGTGAAGTTCGCAATCATGATTTTGAACGGGAATGCTTGTGCGCCTGCATCCAGCTGGGCGTCGCCAGTGGATGGCCGTGTACCGTTATTCAGTCCATTACCGACGATTTCAATTGAATTCAAAAAGCCTGTGAAGAAGTTACCGAACTTCAGGGGATCGCTGCTTGCGTCTGATGCATTCAAGCGGCCAATCCAGAAATCACGACCTTGGCCAAGCACGCTGTTGGCGGCAGCACCTGAAACGTCTACGCCTAACAAGATTTCGTAAGCGCGATTCACAAGCAATGTATTGTTAGCTGCAACGTTTGCGGGGTAGAAAGCGCGTGCCGAAGTTGTTTGGAACATGGCTTCAAACGTTACTGGCAATACGCGTGGGTCGGTTGGGCCAGTAAATCCCTCACGTGCGAAAAATGTGTTGTTCCAAAAATTGTAGCCTTCTACGTTGGAAGCAATACCGAAAATCCCGGCGTAACCTTTACCGACATGAGCCATGTTTTAAATCTCCAAAAATTAAATTAACGTTTTGTTCCGTGGCTCTGTAGTGAGGCCACAAATTTTCACCGATGGGTAGAGGTGGTTTTCTTTGATGTCAAGACATTTTCTTTGTCTAATACCTGTTAATCATAGAACAATTGATTAGCTCGATTCAAGTAGAAAATAACCGACACATACCTCTAGTGGGCTAATCAGAGCGTTTTTCAGCCAACTTTCTTAGCATCGCACCTAACCAACGCAGTGGGCGGGTTATGCGCCACGACGTACTACCCAACAAGCTGACAACTTGCGCACGCAATAATGAAGCCTCGGCCAAAGAAACGTCAAGATTCTGATTTAAAACACTTATTTCATTGCTCAATTTCTCCAAATGCGCTTCAAGCGCACCAATTTTTAGGTCCTTGATCAGGGTTTGGTGAAGTACAAAACCATCGAAAACATTTGGCGGGTACCATTTATTCGCTAACACGTCAAGCTGCTCATGAGCCACGTAAAATTTGTTTAAACCGTCGAAATAAACCGCTGTGTAGTTGGCGGATTCCAACAGTTTTCGCACCTGAGCATCAGAAATATCCGGTTTTCTAGGTATTGTGGCTTCTACAACGATTATCCAGGGGCGGTACTTCACCAAGTCCAAAGACTCAAGAACCTGCGCTTCATAACTTTCAACATCTATTTTCAAGAAGTGAATTGGCCCCGTTGGCCTGTACTGACCTAAAACTTTAGTCAGCGTGGTGGTGGCAACTACAATTGATGTTGCACCGTATCCGTCGAGACCGTGTTGGCGTGCCGTACCCGAATCGAAGGTACTTAAGCCAGTGTCTGGAATGTCAAATAGTTCGAGACAACCTTCTTTGTCGGCAATGGCCACCATCAGATTGGTGTCTTCACCACGCTCGGCTGCAAGCCTGGCGTGCCAAGCGGGAACAGGTTCAACATTGATACCGCGCCACCCTTGAGAATAAAACCAGTGCGTTACTGAGTCGACCACGGGGTCGTTGGCACCTACGTCCACATAAAAGCCAGGTGTGAAATCCTTTAAAACACGCCACAGAATTACGTCTTCAAAATTTTGGGCGTAAGAAATCATTTCAGTGCACCACGTATTTGGGCTGAAATATCGACATACCCCAGCAAATCGAACAAGGACCCGTACCGCTTGGCTTCATTGGCAGAAATTCCTGGCTGCAACAAACTTTGCCGCACAAACAGGCAATTGGCCCAGTACAACTGGCCGGCGTACCTGCTCACGGGTTCTCTATGGTGAAGGTCGTGATAAATGAAGTCCTGACCCAACAAGGGACCAGGCTGTGGCAATTCGGAATAATGAACCATATTTTCCAAGCGCCACAGAACAAATCCTTGGCCGTACAGGTACTGCGCTACATCTTGGTAAAGTGGTTGTCCCAGGTAGATTGGATTGAATTCAACCTCTAGCTCGACTGCAGCCACGGTTTGAAGTAAATGTGCCCCCCCTTGCAAAATTTCCAACTCGGTGCCCTGGGTGTCTAATTTTAGGAAATCAGCAGCTTGGGTGCCTGTACTTTGGGCCCAAAGGTCCAAAGTGGTAACTACAATTTGTTGTTCACCCACCTTGCGGGCACAAGAAAGTGCAGGCAAATTCTGGGTCAATAAGGGGTCAGGAAGCAGCAGCGAACTGCAGGCAGGTTCCTGGGTTAAATGCAACGTGCGGTTACCTGCCTGGCCAGCCAAGGCCTGCGGAATTAACGTGACTCGGGGGTCGGAATAATGATCACGAAGACGATTGCACTCAACTTCGTCCGGGTCGAATCCATAAATTTCCACCAGCTGGTCTGTCTGCAAAAATCGCTCTGCGAAGCCCCAGCGGCAGCCAATGTCAATTAATCGGTAAGGCTTGGTCATTTGAATCCCTGCTGTTCTGTATTTCACAATTAAAAGTTAATTCATTCCACACACTTCCGACGAATTGCGGCAAGTTTTCATTAATCACTTCGAATACACAAACGCCGTCTAGCCAGTGGTAATTACAATCAATGTGGTTGTCGCTTCTTACCAGGCTGGCGTGCACACTGTAGTGCCCTGGGGCCAGGATGTTTTTAAATTGCACGGTGTACGTGCACACCTGCCCGGCATTTAAAGGCCCGACAGTTTGGCCTGTATAAAACGTGTTGGCACCAAAAACCATCTGACCCAGGCGGTCTTTAATTCCGAAGCCCAGTACTAGGGTGGGTATGTTTTCCTGCACCAACACCGTAACAATTGCGGCAATTGGCTGCCCCACTTTAATTACCTTCAATTCTTTGGCGCTAATGGGGTCGGTCAACAACACACTTTGTAATATCGCCATGCCATTGCCAGAACTGGTTTGTACTTTGTTCCCTTGAATCACCGATGTGCTTACACTAGTGCCTTCAGGGTCGGCCAGCAGCGCGTTGTATCGGTCGAATACAGATTCGGGGGTACCATCAAGAGCCACAACACCCTTGCTTAACAAAATGGCCCGGCTGCACAAGGCCTGAATGGCCTCTTTGTCATGGCTAACTACCAACAAAGTGGTGCCCAACGATTTGAACTGCAATATGCGGTTAAAACTTTTTTGCTGAAAAGCGATGTCGCCGACCGACAGTGCTTCGTCGACTATCAATATATCGGGTCGAGTTGCTGTGGCCAGGCTAAATGCCAGCCTTACCTGCATGCCACTTGAATAGACCCTGACAGGTTGGTCAATGTAGTGACCCAGCCCGGCAAATTCTTCGATCTCCGGCATTAGGTCCTGAAGCTCACGCAGCGTGTAGCCCAACAACTGCCCAGCCATGAACACGTTTTGCCGACCAGTGAAGTCGGCATTGAAACCAAGCCCTAGCTCGAGCAGGGCTGAGACGCGCCCGCTTACCTGTAATTTTCCCTCGGTGGGCTGAGTTACCCCTGCGATAATTTTTAACAGTGTGCTTTTGCCGGCGCCATTAATTCCAATCAAACCGACCGATTCGCCGGGCTGAATTTGAAATGAAACACCTCTCAATATCCAGTGATTGGTGTGACGTTGCACAAAACCCAGTGAGATCAGCTCTAGAAGACGCCAAATTCGCCGAGAAAAATGTTTGTAGGCCTTGCCTAAGTTGTTGGCGATGATTACCGGCATTTCAAAGTTGGTCCACTAGGTCAGTTTTTGCTCGGCCAAGCACCAGACAACCAAAAACAAATGCCACGATCGCCCAAACTAGCGGTATAAATATTGCGTTAGTCGAGGCACTTCCACCTGCAACTACACTGTTTTGCGCAAAATCAACCAATTGAAAAACAGGACTGTGCTGCAGAATATTCAATGCCCAACCTGGTAGCACGCTGGGTGGGTACACGATGGGCGTAGCCCAGAAGCCCACATTCAACAAGACGGGTACCAGTTGCCCAATATCGCGGAAAAAGACGTTGAGCGTGGACAAAATAAGGCCTGTGCCCACGGCCAGAACGGCCACTACAAAGATTGCCATTCCCAAGTGGAGGAAAGAAACTTGCCCCAAGTACCCGCCAAGCGTTAAGAACAAGAAAAACAAAACTGCCATGATTCCCCAGGAAACCAACACGTTAAGAACCACCACAACAGGCACAACGCCGATGTGTATTTTCATTTTTTTCAGGAAATTAGAATAATCGGGAAACATACTTTGAGTTCTCATTAGCACGTCTGAAAACAGAGTCCAGAGCAACAGCCCCGTAAACAGGTGCATGACATAGCCCCAACCCGAAACGGCGCTAGACAGTTTTACTTCCATGACCTGGGAGAAAACTAACGCGTACATCGACATCATGACCAATGGGCTGATGACCGACCAAGCAGCGCCCAATGAAGAGTTCGCGTACTTGGTCATGAATTCCCGCTTGACCAATGCAGAAATAAAATTACGGTGAGCCCATATTGCCCGGGGTGCGCGCAACACGGTTGTACTTTGGACTGAAGTGAACATGACTTGGGGAACTCGCTTGAAGAAGACCGTATCGTAAACGCCCGACTGCTTTACAGGCAACGCCAATAGAAACAATCTCACAAAATGTTATTGTTAAAAACCTGAGAAAACCGTTTGATTACGCGGCGCCTGCTTTAAAGCCACGGCAGTTCACTATTAATTTGACTTGATCCAATTCACTAACTACCATCTGCGTCTACGTCAGTTGCCGACAATAAAATTGCCCATCACTTGAGTGCCCAGGGCTACATTGATGTTTATTTACATAGGCCATTTCGCTTTTTCTTGCCTGAAGAAAGCTAGGGCTTAAAAAAAATAGCGTGTGTTACGGCGTTTAAACGGGCCAAGTTAAGGCTGGTGGTTGAAAATGGTGGGTTCTAATTTTCCAAAGTTTGCCTTGGTAGGTGTGTTTAACACCTTGATACATTTTTTAATTTTGGCATTCAGCACTAGGCATCTGGGGGCAGACCAACTATTCGGTAATGTCGCTGGCTACTTGTGCGCCTCTACTCTTTCATTTTTTATCAACTCAACTTGGGTTTTTAGAAAAGAATTGAGTTTCATGCGCTTCATTCGGTTTCATAAAGTTGGGGCCTTAGGGCTATTCGTGAGTGCAACAGTAGGTTTTCTGGCAGATAGTTATCGCTTACACTACGGAGTCACTATGCTAGTGAGTATCGTTGCGTTGCCCGTGGCTTCATACCTTCTACATCGAAGATTTACGTTCAAATAATCTGCCAATGAAAAGCAAGCCATTAATTAGTCTGGTCGTGCCATGCCGTAACGAAGCCGCTTGTTTAAAAGAATTCATCGCTCAGTTGAATCGTTTCAAGAGCTCATATCTAACAGTTGACCTCGAGGTGGTTTTCGTCAACGACGGAAGCACAGACAGGACGCTTGATTTGTTGGGGGAGGCATCCGAACGGAACGAATGGATCAAAATTGTCGACTTTTCGCGAAATTTCGGTAAAGAAGCTGCCATTACTGCTGGGTTGGATTTCGCCGCAGGCGATGCGATTATTTTTATGGATGCAGATCTACAACATCCTTTCAGCGTACTGCCAGTTTTCATTGAGCATTGGCAATCGGGAGTCCAGGTCGTTGTCGCACGTCGCATGAATAGAGACACCGATTCATCTTCTTATCGCAGGTTAGCCACACTGTTTTACAAAATGTACAACCGCATCGCAACCGTAAAGCTACCTGAAAACGTGGGTGATTTCAGATTAATAGATAAAGCCGTGGCAAAGGAATTACGTAGGTTAACCGAGCGTCAGCGGTTCATGAAGGGGCTCTTTGCATGGGTAGGTTTTGAACCCACAGTAGTCGATTATGAAGTGGCGCCTAGGCATGCCGGTCAATCTACTTTCAACAAATGGCGTTCGTGGAATTTTGCTCTGGAGGGGCTGGCAAACTTCAGTACGGTTCCACTTAGAGCTTGGACTTACCTAGGTTTACTGTTTGTACTTATTGGTCTAATCTATGCGGGTTTTATCATTGTTTCGGCGCTGTTGTTCGGTGTAACCACCCCAGGTTATGTCACCTTACTGACTGCAATTGTGGTCTTTAGCGGCATGCAGCTGATTGGGATCGGTGTGTTAGGTGAGTATCTTGGAAGGGTATTTATCGAGGTAAAAGGTAGGCCCGCTTACATTGTCAGAAAAACCCTGAACCTGGAAAATCCGAGACTCTCCGATGACTAGGAGCAATCTGTTTCTCCGATTGTCTGCCTACGTTACAGCCCCCATATTGGGCGCAGTGATTTTCTTGTACGTGGTTGGAGTTGATGTCCTCAATCCGTACAATACTGACATCTTGCTTTTTGGTGATACTGCAGCGCATTATGCAGGCTGGTCATTCTATTACTTGAGTCCTTTCGGGTTTCCGATTGGAGTTAACCCGTCTTTCGGAATAGAAATTTCCAGTTCTATAGTGTTCTCTGATGCGATTCCACTCGTGGCCATTCCAGCTAAGTTTATAGGCCAATTGCTAGGGATCGACCCTTTTCAATATTTTGGAGCTTGGCTCCTTTGTTCCTTTATTCTTCAAGCAGTTTTTTCTTGGCTTTTGATCGGTCAGTTCGAGCTACGTTACACACACCGCCTTCTCTGCACGGCGCTTCTGACCTTCTCACTGCCAATGATATGGAGGCTGCAAGGGCACTTTAGCTTAACGGCACATTATTTATTGTTAGCGTCTATCGTGCTTGTGTTTGCTCAGGACGGTAAGCGCCAACTTTGGCCTTGGGCTTTACTTTTGGCAGCGGCAACCTTAACTCATGCCTATTTCGTGGCGATGGTTGGTGCCTTGTGGTTTGCAGACTTGTGCCGCGCAAAGTGGGACGGGTGGCGCCCCAGTAAAGCTTGGGTCGGTGAGTTTATTTTCATGGTAACTACCGTCGGAGTTGTCGCGTATCTAGCAGGCTATTTTGTTGTGTCGAGCGGGGCGGCGCTGATTGGCTATGGCACCTACAAACTAAACTTGCTTAGCTTGTTTGACCCGGATGAATCCTGGTCAACAATCTTGCCCGACATTCCCAATGCCGGCAGAGGCGAGTACGAGGGATTTGCATTTCTTGGCCTTGGAGGCCTATTTTTACTAGGGCTTTCTTTTGCGAGGCCCAAAGCACTTGTTCAATCTTTGCGTACATTCTTTATCGAGTATTGGTTCTTGACCTTGGTGCTCGTTGTTTTGGTTTTATATGCAATCACACCTGCTGTTGGGTTTGGTCCGTATTCAGCAGGTAAAGTACCTGACGTTTTTGAGCGAATGTTCGCTGTATTCAGAGCATCTGGTCGCTTTGTATGGCCGGCTTATTATTTTATTTTTCTTGCTTGTTTGATTTTTGTTTGCAAGCGATACCCACAGGTGGCCTCAATTAGCCTGTTGTTTATCGCCCTGACCCTACAAGTTGTGGATTCTTCCCAAATGACATCGCAACTTAACACTTTCTTATCGAGTGTATCTGGAGCAAAGCGTGCGGAGATTCGATTAAGAGGTCCATTATGGGATCACCTCGGGGCTAAATACAAAAAAATAAGAAGACTACCCACTGCAAATATTTCTGAGGGATGGTTGCCTTTGGCCCTGTATGCCTCTCAAAATAAAATGCAGACCGATATTGTGTATTTGGCTCGAGTGGATCAAAAGAGTCTTACTAAGCTTCATCAAGAGTCGATGAATATTGCAACTATGGGCGATTTTGATCCAGATACACTTTACGTGCTTGATGAATCTGTTTTCGCGAAGATAAGTAGGACAGTTCGAGAGGGAGACTTCATTTTTCGTATGGATGGTTACACTCTCCTGGCCCCCAATTGCTCTGACTGCAGCACGAAGGCTCCGAAGGGTGTTGAAATTCTCAAACCAGATGAGCTAGTACCTAGATTTAGTAAGGATGACATCATTGAATTCTCGTACTCAGGAATGGGTAAGATTTTTCTCAACGACGGTTGGTCTCAACCCGAACATTGGGGTGTTTGGCAGGATGGGCAAGAGGCATCACTAACAATACCTCTATTTAAAAGTGATGTTGAAGCACTCTCTTTGTCTTTTCTAGGTTTTAATGGAACGCTTCAACGTCCTTTGGATGTCTCAGTCTACATAGATGGAAAACCATGGAGAACCGTGTCGATAATTGACAATACCCCGCAAATTCTGAATATCTCTTTGCAGGAACTTGGCAAAAATTGTCGCCTAGCGCTATGCGAAGTGGGAATCACCTTTGTTACTAAAAACACTTCTCGCCCGATAGACCTAGGGACCGGAAATGACCCGCGCAGACTTGGTGTTGGACTTACAGACCTCACTTTTCAATAAGAGGCCACGTCCGCAATCTTGCGCTTGCCCTAAAAGCACCTACCGCCAGATAGAGTGACGCCCTAGAGTTTTAGGGGCTAACCATTTAGAGGTACATTCCTGATACAATTCTGGGTTATTCAAAAAAATCAGTGACATGGTGCAACGTTGAACATTTTTCGCGACCAGAACGAGCTTACTGAAGCGCTTAAAACCTGCAAAAAAAGCTTCCGCAGCTTGATGACTTTTAGCGCGGCGGTCAACATTTTGGCGCTAACTCCTTCGATCTACATGCTGCAAGTTTATGATCGGGTGTTGGCCAGTTCAAATGAAGCGACGCTGGCCATGTTGACTTTAATTGCGGTTGGTTTGTTCGTGCTGGCTGGCCTTCTTGAAGCTTCGCGCACGTTCATTTTGGTGCGGGTTGGCAACAAACTAGACGTGGCACTGAACCAGCGGGTGTACAACTGTGCCTACGAGGTTCAACTACGCACAGGTGCTTCCGGCAATGCAGGGCAGTCACTGCGCGACTTGACCGTGGTTCGTCAATTTTTAACCGGTAATGGAATTATGGCGTTTTTTGACACGCCCTGGATTCCAATTTACATGGGTGTCATGTTTCTGTTCCACCCCGGGCTCGGATTATTGGCTGTAGTTGGCGCTTTGATTTCGATTACATTAACTTTCGCCAACAACAAACAAACCGACCCCCCACTTACCGAGGCCAATAGGTTAGCAATTAAGAGTGCTGCGACAGCAGACAGCAATTTGCGTAACGCCGAAGTAATTGAGGCCATGGGCATGCTGGGCGCATTGCGCAATCGTTGGCTTGAGGAGCATTTTAAGTTTCTAGCGCTTCAGGCGCAGGCCTCGGACAAAGCCGCAGTGTGGACACATGCCAGTAAATACTTTCGCATTTTCCTTCAAAGTGCCGCACTGGGTTTAGGGGCATACTATGTGATTGAACAAACCATGACCCCGGGCATGATGATTGCCGCGTCTATTTTGATGGGGCGTGCACTGGCACCAATTGACCAGCTAATCGGCGTTTGGAAGTCCTATAACAGCACCAAGCAGGCATATATGCGCTTGATAAAATTGATGGAAAATGCCCCGGCTGCGCCAGAAGGATTAAAACTACCTGACCCCGCACCCAATCTGAGTTTTGAATCAGTCACTGCTGGCCCGCCTGGATCAAGGCAGTTTACAGTGCGCAATTTATCTGTCGCGATAAAGGCCGGACAGGTGGTGGGTGTAATTGGCCCTAGTGGTGCAGGGAAAAGCACTTTAGCAAGACTAGCGATTGGCATATGGAAACCGCAAAATGGCATCATTCGCCTGGATGGTGCCGACATCAATCAATACTCTCGCGAACACATTGGACCTTTTATTGGCTATCTGCCACAGGAAGTTGAGTTGTTTGCCGGAACGGTTAGCGAGAATATTGCGCGCTTCGGTGAACTTGATTCGCAGAAAATTGTGGCTGCTGCGCAAGCGGCAGGCGTTCACCAAATGATTCTGAATTTACCCAAGGGATATGACACACCACTGGGTGAGCGCGGTGCAGGATTATCAGGCGGGCAAAAGCAAAGGTTGGGACTTGCGCGCGCCATGTACGGAAATCCAAAGTTGCTTGTTCTGGACGAACCCAATTCAAACCTGGATGACGCGGGCGAACAGGCCCTGATTAATGCCCTGACCACACAACGTGAAGCGGGACATACTGTAATTGTAATTACTCACAAAACCAGTGTGCTCACAGTGACTGATTCATTGATCTTGATGCGAGACGGCACCATTGCTGCGGCTGGACCATCTGGTGAAGTATTAAAAGTAATTACACAGCAACAGGCTCCGCAAAAAAATACAGCGGCCATTGCCAGTGCCGGCAACAATCCTATTCAGGTGGTTAATACCAACCGTTAATAAGTATGAGCAATACAAACATTCAAGACGTCGAATTCGTAGACACTGATGACCGTGCGAAAAGCAAACTAGGCTGGATTTTTTTTCTAGTAGGTTTTGTAGGATTCATGGTGTGGGCGTTTTTTGCTCCGCTGGATCAAGGTGCCCTACTGCAAGGCCAGGTTACGATTGAGGGAAGCCGTAAAACAATTCAGCATTTTCGTGGCGGAATTATTGAGGAAATTTTGGTGACCGACGGGCAAAAGGTAAAAGAAGGCGATGTACTGATTCGTATGAACCCTACCCGCACCGAGGCTGAATTGGAACAGGTACGCAGCCGATGGATTTCGATCAAAGCCACGCAAGCGCGTTTACTTGCAGAGATTCAGAATAAAGAATTGATTGAGTATCCAGCATGGTTCGCGGCGAATGCAGACGATACGCGGGTGCAGGGTGCTGTGCTGCTACAAAACGAGTTATTTAACAGCAGAGCATCGACCTATGCTGCCGAAATTGCAGGATTGACCGAAAATATTAGTGCGCTTGAATCGGCATTGCGTAGCGTTAGAGAAAGCATAAACGCGAGTAGACAGAGGATTGCTCTTTCAGACGACAGATTGAACGGTCTGCGTGAAATGGCCGAACAAGGCTATCTGCCACGCAATCGCTTGATTGAAGCCGAAAGCGAACGTAGCTCACTGGGCATCAGCCTGGCGCAGGAAACGGGCCGTATGGCCCAACTGAGCGGACAGCTGGCTGAGGCCCGTCAACGTTTGCTACAAGTACGCTCGGCCTATTTGTCGGAAAGCCAAACCCAACTGACGGAGATTCAGAACCAATCCGCTGAGCTGGACGAGCAACTGAAGTCGGTGGAATTTGACGAGCAGAATAGCGTAATCAAAAGCCCTGTTTCAGGCTATGTGGTTGGCTTGAAAGTGTTTACCGAGGGTGGTGTTATTGGACCTGGAGAAAAGTTGATGGACATTGCACCCAGCGAAGGACGACTTGAAATTGACGGCAGGCTAGACTTAAACCTGGTCGACAAAGTAGCCACGGGCATGCCTGTTTCCATCAAGTTTTCTGGCATCAGCGCTACAAAAACACCTGAACTTGAAGGTGCATTGAAGAGCATTTCAGCTGACAGCTTGGTCGACGAACGGACCGGAGTACCTTACTACTCGGTAAGAATTTTACTGACAGATGAAAGCTTGAGCAAAGCTCCCGATTTTGGAATTCAGCCAGGAATGATGTCGGAGGTATTTATCAATACCGGCGAAAGGACTTTAATGAATTATCTGTTCAAACCCTTGATGGACAGAGTGGGTACCTCATTCACCGAACATTGAACCGAACTGTGAGCATACTGGACATGGAATTGAAACCGTCGTTGCTGCTTGCCTTGCTAATGGTATTTGCCCAACCCGTAAAATCTCAAACGCTACTTGAAGCACTAGAAAATTCGATAAAACACGACCCGAGTTATCGTGCCAGTCAAGCAAATAGAAAAGCAGGTGAAGCTGAAAGGCGAATAGGACGAGCTTCTTTATTGCCGCAGATTTCTGCTTCTATTTACGAAGGGAAAGCGGAAACCGAACGCCGTTTGCTGAACAGCCCCAACCCTGCTACCGATATTATTGATTACGATGTTTCAAATAACGCGATAACACTTCAACAGCCACTTTTTAATGCAGATGGGCGTGCTCGTTTCATACAAGGGGATCTGATTTCCAAGCAAACGATTGCCCAAGAAGCTGAAGCACTTGCACAACTGTCATTGAGAGTGACCACCGCCTACATGGGTATTCTTAGCGCAATAGACCAAGTCCGTTTGGCTGAAAGTGAATCAAAAGCGTTGAAAGAGAGACTTTCATTAGTGAACGCCAGTATTGTGGCTGGGGAAGCGTCGCGAACAGATCAGGCGGAATCGAGGGCTCAGCTGGACCTTGCGAATGCCCGATTACTAGAAGCCAAAGAATCTTTGAGCTTAAGCCTGCGAGCATTAGAAAACATCACCGGTATTAAAAGTAACAAAGTATTGTTTCCAGTTGAATTGGATTTGAGCCAATTAACACCGCCACTTCCATTCGAGAAGCTTAAATCGCGGATGATGTTAAACAGCCCTAGCGTAATTAGTGCGTTATACGAAATTCGAATAGCGGAGCAAGAGGTAGCCAAGCAAAATGCGGGGCATTTGCCTCGAGTTGATTTTGTGGTTCGTGCCGCACAGAGTGAATCGGATACTGTGACCACGATTGGTCAACGCAATGATCAAACTACCTACGCACTACAAATGCAAGTGCCCATTTTTTCTGGATTTGGTATCGATGCAAGCGTAGATAAGGCAACCGCAAATTTAGAAAGAGCAAATGTAGCTTGGCAGGCGCAAGTTCAGGAAAATGCTTACAAGCTACAAGAGTCATACAGTAAGTTCAACACCAGCCAGATTAAAATAAACGCGTTCAAAAAAGCAGTTGAATCAAGCCAAGAGTCTTTAAAAGCTGCTGAGCTGGGACAGACACTGGGTATTCGAACACTTTCCGATGTGCTTGAAGCACAACGGCTGCTATTTAGTACCCAGAAAGACTTGTCCAGGGTTCGCTATGAAACGCTGATGTCATTAGTAGAGGTAAGCTCTGTTAGCGGGCAATTGAACGTAAGCCGTATCAAAGAAATAAGCGATTTGCTGGCTGTGCAGGCCGAAGTGGTTGTATTCGAGCGGCCAGACTTGATTAACATGCAATCGCCAAACTTGCAGCAGTTCGAATTGCTGGAATTTGATCAAGATGAACCCGTTACTCCAAGTGCAGAACCTGACAAAGTATTAAAGAAGGAAATCAAGGAAGGCAATGAGGTTGTTTACCGTCTGGAAGACAAACCAGATCTACTCGCGCCACCCACAGTTGAGCAAATCATTGACTAGTGGTTTGACCGCAGGCTTTGGATTCCATTACAGTATCGCAGAAAGCGAGAGCCCTTTTGGCGCTCTCGCTCCAGGGCACAACCACCCCCGCCCCGGCAACCTTGGCGCGCAGCGATGTCTTGATTATTTCGCTTTGAGTCTTTAAGTCGATTAGTCCGCTGACCAATGACTGGCCATCAGACAAATCGAAATAGGTGATTAGATCACCACCCACCTCTCGGTGACAGGGTATATCGCTGGCGATGACTGGCAATCCGTGCGCCAATGCTTCTACAATCGGTAAACCAAACCCCTCCATGTGGGAAGCAAATACCAGCGCTGTAGAACTCGCATAGCAGTATTTGAGTAATTCGTCAGAGGCATCGTGAACAACAAATAAATGTTTTCCCAACTGCGGGTGGCAGTTTATACGCAACATTAAGCCTTGCACATTCCAGCCAACTTTACCCAATACGATTAAATTCACTTCATGCCCAAGACTCCACAACTTTTCGAAAGCATCCAATACCATAGTGTGATTCTTTCGGGGCTCGATCGTCGAAACCATTAAAAAGGTAGGTGCCGATCTAAACAATACAGCGATGCTGGGGGGAACGACGCCTGATTCAACTGGGTACGCACGCTGACTGGCACTGATACCAAAGTCGCAACCCAGCGGGAAACTTCCATAGGTGAATGTGTTTGCGCGATTCTGAAAGTGACTTTGCATGTAGCGACCCAAATCATTCTTGACAGCATTGGAAATGCAAAGATATCCGTCGGCGTATCGGCTGGTGTTGTACATCCAGTTTTTGAAAGTGAGCGCAAACCTATGTTCAAAAAACTCAGGATGAAGAATGGGAATAAGGTCATAGACCACGTAAACGACCTTTGCCTGGGCTCGCTTAAATTTTTGAATCGCTGTGTCGGCCGAAATATGCCAAGAGGCGTCGAGCATCAGCAAACAGTCGTCTGAGTTGAAAATAAGGTCGGCAGGTTCGACAACAGGGTGCTGAGTTGGGTTGATACCACCCGTCAACGAAAACATTCTAGAGATAGACCGGAAAACACTACGAGATTTTCTAAGCCCGCTTAGCAATAGTTGCCGACTGCGGTGTGTTGGAAGAATCATTAGCGCCAAGTTTAACAAGGCATTCGCCACACCCCAGAGATACACTTTGGAAGCGCGCAAGACGAGCTGACAAGTTTCGCTTGTTATGAACTTAGCAAACCACCGGTTATGAAATTCTTTGAGGCGCAGGGACTCAGGATGGACGACAACCACACGACCTGTGTCAAGCCGGACCAAAATCATCTGAATGGACCGACCCTCTAGTTGGCGAGGAATTTCCTCAACCAAGCGGCGAACAACTCTTTGAATACCCGTACGGATATGCGGATGTTGGACCAGGAATGAACAATCTACAAAAATTCTTTTCATGCGAGACCACACAAGATTTCAAGTTGTGAATGACTGCATACAAGAAGCTGTTGCCGACTCATGATTTGGTAGAAAAAAACATTCGAAAACTTTGGTTTCTCAACACAAAAAATGTGTAGGGCAACACAACCAAGGCGAAATAGCAAACAATTCCAGTGAGGATCAACGATTCAATCCCACCGTGTTGTACAGCCCAAAACTTGAGCGGAAGCGACACGGCAACATACAGTAAAGCGATCACGGCTTGAAGCCGCACAATACCCATACCATTTAGAAACATTGCAAAAGTCGCACCCAAGATTTCCAAGAATACCCAGCCACCATAAATAGCAATTAATTTGAGTGGTACGCTGACGTGATCGTCAACCAGCAAGTCAATCAAGGCGGGGGCCAAGAAAATAATGGCCAGAATAAGAACTCCCCCAACAAAAGCTGCACAAGCCATGCTTAACAAAAGCATTTTCCGAATATACGCCTTATCGCCACCGGCAGCTGCATTGGCATAAGCCGGCCAAAGCGGCGTGACAAGGATGGAAACCGGCTGACTTGCAAATTGAAATATCCTTTGACAAATTATGAAGGGCGTTACTGCAGCCGTACCCAAGGTACTGGAAATGATTAACGCATCTGCACCCCAACCCAGGGTTGCGCAAATTTGCAGCACAAAAAATGAGCCCCCAAGACTTAGGAAGGTTCTCCAATGAAGCGGCAAGTTAATAATACCCGTACGAAAATTAAATACGTCCGTGCGTATTAATTTAAGTAAGAATACAAAGCCAGTAACAATTTGTGGGGCCATGATACAGGCTAACAAGGTAGTCAGTCCTGAGTTTACTTCTGTGAGGAAAAAAAGTAGCGCAAGGCCTAAAACCCCCATAAATGTCTGAAACAGATACACGATATGGGCTTGCTGCATTCCCACCATAGTTCGGATAACTCCGTTGGTCAGCAGATGTAAGCCAAATAGAGAAGCAAATAGTGTTAGCGCATTGCTGATCTCGGTGTCAACAACAGCTAACTCTGTCGGCGGAATTTTAAACAAGGGTTGCCACGATACGTATTCAATCAACAATAACGCGCAAACCGTGAGCACAACTCCAAGGATAAGTAGCAAAACGATGCCCACCGAGACTTCTCGTTGTAGAGTATGCGGTCCAGCGATCAGTCCGTTCGATGCGTAATTTGTCATGGCATTTCCCAAACCCAAATCCATGAAAGCCAACACGGCAAAAAGACTGATGATGATCAGCCAAGCACCGGTCAAAGTTTCACCAAGATACGGAAGGGTCCAAGAAATTGCGGCGATAACTGTGAGCATGGTAACGCCTTTGTTGAAAGCTGAAGCCATGGCAGTGAGCACTACAACTCGATTTCGCTCGAGAGATTTAAGTTCACTGTCAGATAAACCACGTTCGGGCCGCCCCAACAAAAGGGTAAACCATTGGCGAATTCTCACGTTCATTCTTTGCGCTTTGGCTTGCTTTGAATCTGAGAGATCAGCCGCTGAAAATCAGCTTCTACTCCAGTAGGTCGACGCGCCACCATCAGCAATCTAAAAAGCTGAAGACCATAACGATTTAGCAGCAAACTCAGCATTAAAGATCTATAACCGGAAACTGCCTTGTCAAGATAGAAGTTGTTCTGGGTAAACAAGGTGTATTGCCCATAGAAATGAGCTGTATACCCTTTAAAGCGCGCAAAATCTTCAAGAGCTTTGCGGCTGTAAAAAAATACGTGTTGACCACTGGTGGGCATTAAGTAGCGCCAGTCGGCCCCTTGGCCCGCATAAAGCTCAGTTGATACCAATACCAACCGAGCTGACCGCTCGAACAACTCACCTAACTGACTCGATGGTTGATCGAAGTGCTCCAATACTTCAAATGCGACAATTATTTCAGGCTGTGTTAAATCATCCGCTTCGAAACCCTTGGCGTAGGTCAGCTTCGCATGTTTATCGAAACCGAACGCATTGATTCCATAGTCCCGAAGCAAGCGACATAGCAAACCATCGCCCGCACCATAATCCAAGACATTTACAAGATCAAAAAGCTTACAAACATGAAAGACGATGGCGAGATTATTCCAGTTTCTTTGGGCTGCACCCGTGTCAATATCTGCGAGATTTGTACCGTATGCTTCATCCAACCAGTCGGGTAACTGACTCTGCAAACTTTCGCAATGTTGACACTTAAAGTAGGCGATGCGCCTTTTGAGCAAAATCGTGGCGGTAAAGCTTTGTGTCGTGGGCCCGCCACAAAGTCTACAAAATTGATTTTCGGAACAGGTATCGGCTGAAGATGTCATTAAATACCAACGTAAACAGTTTGAATTAAATTTAAAAGATTTGCCCGCAGCTTACGCTCGCCGCGTCGTCAAAAGATCATATATTTCATGTGTTGCATTACAGCAGTTCTGCCACGAAAAGAAAGCTGCTCTGTCAATTCCAAGCGCAATCATTTCGGCCCTACGAGGGCGTTCCTGAATTGCGTCAAACGCAACGCCCAAAGTATCAGCAGTTACAGAGTCAAGCAGGTAAGCCGCTTGGCCGGCCACTTCAGGTACTGAAGAGGTGTTTGATGCGATTACAGGACACCCACAAGCCATAGCCTCCGCAACAGGAATTCCAAAGCCTTCGTATAGTGAGGGGAAGACCAAACCTAGAGAATGTCGATATAGTATGGCTAGATCTTCATCATTTGCCCAGGTTAAATGATGCACTCGACCTTTTAAACTCTTGTCTAAATATGATTCTTCTTGTTCAGTGATGGGCCCACCACCAACACAGATCAAGTGCTCGGTCCGGTCTTTTAGTGCAGCCAATACTGGCAAAAAATTCTTGTAGGTACTGCGTGCACCAACGTATAGAAAATAAGGTTGACTAGTTGGGCTAACAAATGTTGGGCTATGGGTATAACCCTGCAGAAATGCGCTGTTTATGCCCAGGTGTACCACGTGTACTTTGTTCCGAGGCACATCAGGGAGAAATTTAAAAAGATCGTTACGTGTGCTTTCACTGATACAAATTACAGCATCAGCCTGGCGAATTGCTCTGTTCTTTTGCCAACAGTGCAGTATTTTCTGACGAGTTTTGAAATAACGTTCATAAGTAAAGTCGTACACAGTAACTACTGATTTTGCACCGCTTGATGGTAACCGGTAGTAACTACTATGTCCTACCGGCGCATCGCATTCATAATCTCGATAACGCTCAAGCAGTCTATTTGTCGAATTTACAAGTTTAGTTTCTACAGAAGAGGGGGGCTTGCCCATTAAGTTTCCCGCAGGCAGATATAGGCCGATTTCTAGCCCCCTTCTTGAAAACTCAGTGCACAAGGCATTGAAATAAACAGATATGCCACCGTAGGCCTGAAGGGCATAGACAATGCCATCGAAATGAATCATCGACAGTCCGTTTGTTCAAGCGCTGCTTTGGTCATTAAATCAATCACTTGTTCAACATGTAACCTGGCTTTCCAATCCAACAATCTTTCCGCCTTGCGGGGGTCCGCACTACCAAATTTGATGTCGGTGGGTCGCGAGAATTTTGGGTCAAGATCGACCCAGTCTTTCCAGTTCAGATCGAACTGACTGAAAGCAATATCTATAAATTTCTCTAAGGTTACAGTTTTACCTGTGGCGATTACAAAATCTTGAGCTTCGTCAAGTTGCAACATTTTCCACATTGCCTCTACATATTCTGGTGCCCACCCCCAGTCTCTGGCAATGTCAAGGTTTCCAAGCTTAAGCCTTCCCTTGCCAGTTCGGGCGCATTTGCAAGCACCATGAATGATCTTTTGTGTCACAAATCGACCGGGTCTAAAAGGAGACTCATGATTAAATAAGATTCCTGTACTGGCGTGCATTTTATACGCCTCCCGGTAGTTGGCAACACACCAAAATGCAGAAGCCTTTGCAATGCCGTAGGGACTTCGGGGCTTAAATCGAGATTCCTCGTTGGCTGGCTTGTCAAGAGTGTCGCCGAAGACCTCGCCCGAGCCAGCGCTATAAAATCGAATTGGTAGATCAGTAAGTCGAATAGCCTCGAGAAGAGATAGGGTACTTATCGATACACTTTCAAAAGTTTCAATTGGTTGATCGAACGATAATCCCACGGACGTTTGTCCGGCCAAATGGTAAACCTCCACCGGTTTTTCCGACCGCAGTAGTTCAACAACACTACGAAAATCCAACAGCGCTAAGGATTCCATCTGGATGTCGTGATGGATTCCTAGATTCTTGAGGTTAGTGGTGTTATTCGCATGGGCATCCCTGGATGTTCCAATAACATGATAGTTTTTTTTAAGTAAAAACTCGGCGAGGTAGGCCCCGTCTTGTCCAGTGACCCCGAGTACTAACGCTACTTTCTTTGTCATATCTTGATTTGTTCCTTGACGACTTGGGCGCAATGCTCGTGTAATATTGGATTTTATCAGGCCAGTAGATTCCGTGCTGCTAACCCGTGGGTTATCTGAAACCGCTTTCGACTCCGTTACGTCCACCATCTTAAGAACCCAGTGCCTTTACCTCATCTTAAACATTGAAATCTGAGCACCTTATTGGTTTGCCACGCTGGCTGAAACAAGCTGTCGTAATGACCGTTGATCTTGCCTTGGGTATTGTTGCCACCTGGCTTGCGTTCAGCCTTCGTATCGACGGCATGCATGTTCCCCAAGGGAATGAATGGATTCCATATTGGTTCGGCCCACTGCTGGCCTTGCCCGTATTTATTTATTTTGGCCTGTACCGTGCCATATTCCGCTATACCGACCTGGCCGCCATCAAGCAAATATTAAAGGCCGTGGCCGTGTATGCGGCCATATACACCGCTGTGGTGCTCGCGTTCTATATTCCGCCCAATCCCCGGTCCATTGGTGTTCTTCAGCCTTTCATGCTGAGTGCATTTATTGTGGGCGTGAGAATGTTTGCACGGTTTTGGCTACTATCCAGCAATATCGATCCACGACTAAGACTGCTCCGACGCAGACTACTGATCGTTGGAGCGGGCGAGGAAGCCGTACAACTGGCCAATGCCCTAAGAGGTTCGCCTGCGTACATTCAAATCGGCTTTGTTAGTGATGACCAGCAATTGGTTGGGCGCAACATGACTGGCCACCGTGTGTTTGCAATGAACGAACTGCGGTCGGTGATCGAAAACTATGAGGTCTCCGACCTGGTGATTGCCCTGGGTAGTGGTGCACAGGGGGCTCGCCGGCAAATTATTGAGGAATGCAAGGGCCTGCCGGTGCACATTCAAACAGCTGGGCTTACCTTGGACAGCGAGCATTCTTCAATTCGCGAACTGGACATTGACGACCTGCTGGGCCGCGACCACGTGCCCGCGAATGTGGAATTGCTGAACCTGAAGAACCACCAGAAAGTGGTTTTGGTGACTGGCGCCGGGGGAAGCATTGGTGCTGAATTGTGTCGGCAAATTTTGGCTACTCGCCCTGCCCGTTTGGTGCTTTTTGAGAACAATGAGTTTGCACTCTACGCGCTGCACCACGAGCTTCAGCAGAAAGTAAACTCATTCTACCGCGAGGTGCAGTTGTCCCCAGTACTTGGCGACGTGCGAGACGCGCACCGGTTGCGCGAAGTATTCAGGGCGATTAAACCCAATACGGTTTACCACGCTGCCGCTTACAAACATGTGCCTTTGGTTGAGCTAAACCCGTTTGAAGGTATTCGGAACAACTTTTTGGGCACTCGATTAACCGCGCAGGTGGCAGAGGAAATCGGGGTGGAAGATTTCGTGCTGATCAGCACCGACAAGGCAGTGCGCCCCACCAATATTATGGGTGCCAGCAAGCGTTTGGCCGAACTGGCCCTGCAAGCCTTGGCGGCTAAACCGGGCGTTAAAACTCGATTCAGCATGGTTCGGTTTGGCAATGTGCTTGGCTCGAGCGGGTCGGTGGTGCCGCTGTTTCGTCAACAAATCGCCAAGCTTGGGCCGGTAACCATCACCGACCCGGAAGTAACGCGGTTTTTCATGACCATTCCTGAAGCGGCACAGTTGGTAATTCAGGCAGGGGCCATGGCCAAAGGCGGCGATGTTTTTGTGCTGGACATGGGTGAGCCCATTCGAATTATTGATTTGGCCAAACGCATGATTACTTTGGCTGGCTACACCGTGAAAGAGCTTGACCAACCCAACGGAGAGATTGAAATCAAGGTGACAGGCCTGCGCCCCGGCGAGAAGCTTTACGAAGAGCTGTTGATTGGCAATGACCCAAAACCCACGGAGCACCCCCGTATTATGAAAGCCAATGAAAAATCCATTGCCGATGACGAACTTGAACAAGAAGTGCAGGCGCTACAAGAAATTTTGCAATCAAGAGATGTACCCGAGTTGAAGAATCTGTTGCTACGCCTGGTAGATGGTTACCAACCGGAAAGCGAAACTTTCGATGCTTTGGCCAAGGCTGGCCTTCCCAAGGCCTGAGCGGCTACTTCAATACAGCGAAAAAAGTACGTGCAATGATTTGAATATCAAGCCAAAGGCTTTGTTGCTGCACATAGCGCACGCAATAGGCCAGCTTGGCGGGCATCACCTCTTCGATATAGGTTTGCTCGGGGTTGCTGCTTTTGCCGAGCAACTCGCTTTCACTGCGGTATTCAATGCTCGCTAAATCGGTGATTCCCGGCCGCACCGAAAGCACAATACTCTTGGTGGGCTCTGGGTACATGGCCACGTATTTGGGCACTTCTGGGCGGGGGCCCACCAAGCTCATCGTGCCTTGAAGCACATCAATAAGCTGGGGCAACTCATCAATTTTGTAATGCCGTAAAAAAGCCCCTATTTTTGTGATTCTTGCGTCTTGACCCACAGTAATTTGCATGGCGTTGCCGGGCTGGGCCACCGTCATCGTTCTGAATTTGTGAATTCGAAATGGGGTGCCGTGCAGGCCAATGCGTTCTTGCCGGAAAAACACGGGGCCCGGCGAATCGCGTTTGATTAACAAGGCGACAAGTACCAACATTGGGCTAAGCAACAGCAAGCCAGCGAACGAAAGCACCAGGTCGAATGTTCGTTTAAGCACGTGAAATCAAGCCAATGTTTGTTGAACGGCTGAAACAACGCGATCAACTTCAGCTTGGGTCATCTTTGAATACAAGGGAATGGACACCATGCGCTCGTAGGCTTTTTGACTAACCGGAAAACTATTCTTGCTGAGTTTATAGGTGTCTTGCCAATAAGGCTGCAGGTGCAAAGGTATGTAATGCACGCTGCAACCAATTCCTTGGGCATACAGGGCTTCAACGAATTGATCGCGAGAAAGCAGGCATGCATCGCTTAAACGCAGCACATACAGGTGCCATGAATGCAGACCATCGGCGACCGCACCTTGAGGCAATATAACCGGTAAGTTTTCAAAAGCAGCATTGTATTGATCAACAATCGCTTGGCGCTTGGCCCGAAACAACTCGGCTTTTTTAAGCTGGTGAATACCGATGGCAGAGGCCAAATCCGTAAGATTGTATTTAAAACCAGGGGCAACCACTTCGTAATACCAACTGGGCGCCTTGGATGTGAATCGATCAAACACATCTCGATTAATGCCATGTAGGCGCATGGTTTTGCAACGCTTGATCAGCTCGGGGTTACGAGACACCACCATGCCACCTTCACCGGTGGTAATGGTTTTGTTGGCATAAAAGCTGAATACTGCCGCGTCGGTTTGCAAATTACCCACCGCTATTCCATTTACCGTGCAAGGTAAGGCATGCGCTGCATCTTCAACCACTTTCAAACCGTGTTGCTTGGCAATTGCAATGATTTCAGCCATGTCTGCGGCCAAACCTGCAAAGTGAACGGGCATGATGGCCTTCGTTCTGGAGGTGATTGCAGCGCGAACCAGGGCAGGGTTGATATTCAGGCTGCCGGGCAATACATCAACGAACACGGGGTCGGCACCCAGGTAACGCACCACCTCGGCTGTTGCAGTGAAAGTGTGGGTGGGCACGATCACCTCGTCGCCTGGGCCGATACCGATGGCTTCGAGCGCCAAATGCAAACCCGCTGTGGCCGAGTTCACGGCGATGGCCTGCACGGGTTGATTACCCTGTGCCACTCCGCCACCGGCGGCATTGAGCATGGCTTCAAAATCAGTTTCAAACTGGCGGGTTTTAGGGCCCGTGGTCAACCAGCCTGAGCGCAGGCAGTTGGCCACTTCCTGTATTTCTTCTTCACCAATTTCAGGCAAAGCAAAGGGCAAAAAAGGTTGTATGCTCATACGTCTAATTCGATCAAATATCGATTGAGTATACGGCCATGAGGACGCTTACAGGTACCAGCGAGCTTAAAACCAAGCTGTGTGTAAAAGTGATTGGCCTTGATGTTGTTACTTTGGTCGGTTGTAAGGTAAACCGCGCTAGCACCAGCCGTTTGTGCATGCGCCAGAAATGCGGAGACAAGCTGCTGCCCTGTGCGCTGGCCCTGCATGGCAGGCAACACGCCTAGACTGCTGAGCAAGGCCGCATTGGGTTGATCAGGCAGTGATTCGCCCCGATAAAACAAGGCGGACCATAGCTTGACAATTACCAGGCTGGGCCTTCGAAGCAAAGGCCACAGTGAGGCCAGCCCAAATGCAAACCAGCGCTGCTTGAGCAATTGCGAGAAGAATCCTTGTGGTTGCGTGGTACCCACTACAAAGCCAATCACTTCCGAAGGCTTTCCCTGCGTAAATGCCACCAATGAAATACCGGTGGGATGGTTTAAAAATCCGCTGTACAAAAGATTCAAAAAACGAGGCCCCATCAGCGAGAGAAAAAACCCTGGAAACGCTTGAAGATGCACCTGCACCATTTGTGGGATATCGCTGGCCTGCGCTGCGCGAATCTGAATGGGCTGGCATTGCTTCACGACCTTGCCCCACCAAGGGTTTGCTGGAAAAACCTGGCGTACTGCGCACATACTTGCGTGCGACTGTATCGCTGCTCAAGAAACTGACGCCCATTTTCGCCAAGGTGTTTGGTGCTTTGTTGCTGAAAAAGCAATTGTTCAACAGCCTGTAACAGAGCCTCTGCGTTACCGGGTTCAACCACAACGCCGCACTCGGCTTGCTGCACAAGGCGACCCGTTTCACTGTGTATATCTACACTGGCCACAACTGGCTTGGCCGCTGCCATGTAGCCCAGCACTTTGCTGGGTACAGAGAAAGTACCTTTGCCCGGTAACAGGCTAACCATCGACAACGTTGCACAATTTTGAACAGCTGGCAGCATTTCGCGTGCCTGAAACGGCAAAAAATGTACGTTGGGCAAACCCGCTGCCATCTGCTGCAATTCAGCTAACAAGGGGCCCTCCCCTACAAAAAGCCAATGAATTGTTTTGGTTGAGGCATTTTCTAAAGCAAGCTGGGCAGCATGTACAACCACCTGTGCACCCGACACATGACCAATGGTTCCCGCATATAAAACAACAGGGGCGCCGACCGGTATATTGGCCATTTCAAGAATGATGCGCCCTTTCTCTGGCTGGGGCTTTATTTCTTCAATATCGATCCAGTTGGGAATTACTGCGATTGCCTTGTTCGCCCCATGTTGTTCCACATGGCTTTTAAACCCTTGGCAAATTACAGCCAAACCGTCTGCATTTTTATACGCTGTTTTTTCAATCCACTTCAAGACGCGAATAGCTGACTTGTTCTTGATCAAGCCCAGATCAACAAGTACATCGGGATGCAAATCCTGAACATTAAAGATGAGTTTAAATCCCCGTAATTTGGCAAGCAGGGTGAGCGTTGCCCCCAGGGGCAACGGTTGTAAGACGGCAAAGACCAAATCTGGCTTTTTGCAAGTTAGCAAGTAAAAGAAACTACTGAGAACGAAGCTTAAAAAATTCAGCGCTCGACTCAGGAAGCTGCGTGTTTCCGAGGTGTAAAGCCATAGACGTGTGATGCGGATTGAACCCTGGGTTTCACGCAAAATTCGTTGCTTTACATAGGGCGCTTTTACTTTTCCACTGGGGTGATTCGGAAAGCCGGTAACTACCTCTACCTCCCATTCTTGGGCTGCCAGGTTTTCAGCAAGTTCCTTGAGCATGTAGCCCATCGGTGCGTGTTCTGGTGGAAACCACTGACTAAGAAATAAAACAGAGCGTTGATTGCTCATGATTGTTCTGCACGAAAAGCCAACGCTGCCAACCCAACTACAAAAAATACACCCTCAGCGAAATCGTAGTGAAACGAATTCAATAAATTGAGAAGCACGTAAGCCAACAAGAAACCATGGAGTAACAGCGGATGCTGCGAATCGTTTCGATACAAAACCGCAGCGATGAAAATTGCATACAGCAACAAGGCCGCCGTTCCGCCTTGAACTGCCAACAGTAAATATTGGTTGTGCGGATTATTGAACGCGAACATAAACCCTGCGGCTTGCGCATGCGGTGTTACTGCGGCCTCAAACCCGCCCATGCCATACCCAAACCAGGGTGCTTGCACAAATGCTTCAACGGAGTGAAGCCAAAAGCTGAGCCTTCTGCCATTGCTGGTTTCTTGTGCAATGGTTTGCCCGTCGATCCACTGCTGCACTTCTATGAACACTGCATTGACTCGAGTGGTGAAAAAGTCTGAGCCGAAATACAAGGCCAGCAAGACAAGAATTACAGCAACTGCTGCGGCCAATGAGCCTTTAAAGCCGATTCGTTCATAGGCAATTACAACGGGCAATACCGCCATAGCGACCCAACCAGAACGCCCCTCGACCATAAAGAAAAAATTGATTAACGCAAGTGTTAATGCGATGAAAACCAAAACCTTGCTTGCCAAGCTGCAGTTGTGCCATTCGGAATGAAGGCGATACCCCACGTAGCCCGTGGCCAAAGCAATAAAAAAGTTGTGTGTGATGTGAAGCTTGAACAGTAGCGGAGATTCAGAACCTTCTGGCGAGGGAAACAAGCCCATAGCAACCGCGAAACTACCGAGTACACTGACAAAAACACCCACGCAGAAAGCATCAAAAACATTAAAGCAGTCTTGCCGATTCAGAAATGCAGCAGCCAGTATTGGCAATAACAGAAGTCGAAGATACTTGCTGAGGTAGTCGCCCGCAGAATTGAAGTCGCTTGTTTCAAATACAAGTGTAAAGAGCAACCATGCCACCAGCGCATAGGCCGTGATGGTGACAGGATGTTTGAACAGCTCAGTCAGCCGGCTTCGTGTTTTTGAGTTTACGAATACAAAAAGCAAAGTAAGCGCCAACAACAAATTCACCGGCGCGGGCTTGATCGGCAAAAAAAACGCCGCACCCGCCAGAAACCAGGCGGGGTTTATTCGGGCCAATGCGTTCAAACCCAACCCCACCGTTGCCAGTGCATTTTCAAGAATGCGTAGGTAACAGGCGCTGTAATTAGCCCGGGCAAGCCAAACGCCACTTCGCCCAGAATAATGGCGATCAGCATTTCAGGCACGCTGGCGCGCACGTTGCGGCCAATGATGTAGCCATTCACGAAGTATTCAAGCTTGTGAATAATGAACAGGTACAGCACAGACCCCATGGCCACAAAAACACCATAACGAATGGTGAGCACCAGAATAAGGGTGTTGGCCATAATATTGCCAGCAGCAGGAATAAGGCTGGCCACCGCAGTGAACATAAGAAGCAGTTCACGGAACGGCAGCACCACGTCGAAGGCAGGCAATATGCCGTAAATGAACACGGCAGTGCAAAAGGTGTTCCAGATGCTGACGTACACTTGTGCACCCATCAACAGGGTAAAGCAGCGTACATATTTTTCAAGAGATTGTAGCCAAGCATCGGCCAGTGGCTTGCTTGGGCCCGTGTTCACTGGGGCAGGCACCATCAGCGCAGCAGAAACACCCAAAATTAATGCAAACACAAACTGCAAAAAGATGAAGAAGCTTGCGCCGCCAAAGCTGCGGATGTAGCCCACCACATCGCCTTCTTCCTTGGTGATCATCTTGTACAGATCGCTGGGTTTGCCGGGAATGTGTTCTTTAATCGTTTGCGGCAAGCTTGCGGTGACCGAATTCAAGTTGCGCAGTGCTTCTTCAACCAATTGCGGGCCCTGCTGGGCCATGGTTTGCACCACAAAACGGAAACCACTGTTTAAACCAATGCCCAGCAACACGACTGCAGCCGCCACAACGGCCGTGGTTAAAAAAGTGGGCATCCAGCCAAACAGGCCGCGCATGAAGGGGCCGTTGAATTTGTTGATGTGAGGCTGTAGCAGCCGCACAAAACCACGGCGTGTAAAACGGGTCAACGCATAGATGGCCAGGCCGGCAATAAGGCCAACACCAATTTTTAGCGACAACATGCCAACCCAAATGGCCAGAATGCCGACTACGGAGGCATATTCCCAGCGAATTGAAGGGTTTTCCTGATGATTGTTGGGGTGGTGCATGCGGTTCTTGGCTAGTTTTAGATTGGAGTGTGACCAAGGGAATATGGATTCTATCCCAGATTTTGGTTTTTTCATTGCTACACAATGAGAGTGACTCTAACTGAGCAACCCCAGCGCAATTGTTCTACCCCATCGTTTAGCACTGATACCATGCGGCGCAAATACTAGCTCAATTGGAAGATAACAATGAAAAATATCATTCTAAAAGTCTGCGCCGCGATCCTGCTGACAGGCCTAAGCGCTGCCTGTGGAGGTGGGAGCGCCGATAGTAGCAAGTTCAGTGAGAAAGAAGACCTCGAAATGTTGCACGGGGTAGCCTCAAACGGGGGGCCAATGGCTGACATTGAAATTGTGGCTGTTGAAAATGGTGGCGGCAGAAGCGCAGCAACGGTAACCCAAGCGGACGGCAGTTTCGAATTGAACGTAACTGGCCTTGATCGCCCACTGTATCTTACTGCTACAAACAAGCGCACCGCTGATCGGCTTGTCTTAAGCAGTATTGCCTTTGAAGGGCAAATGGTGGCCAACATCAACGAAGCCAGTCATGCGATTACCTTGGCAATGGGAAGTAACCCAACGCAACCTCGCCAAACAGAACTTCACCAAGCGTTGATCAGCGCCTTGGTCAACTACCTGCCACCTGGTCAAATAGATTTTATACAAGACAAGAACTACCGCGCTGACTTTACGGGGGCAGATTCGGTACTGGCACAGGTACTAATCGAATTTGATGGTCTAGGCATCGATTTAGAAAGCCGGGCAGACCGAACACGCCGTGGAGTCATTAGAGCTGAAAAAAACCCAATTCAAATAATAAACCTTCCAGCCACGGCAGTCGATCACACAGTGGACGTAGTCGATCTTCGTAACCTTTTATTGAACTATGTGGACGCGTTGAATGTTGCCTCCACCAATCCAGCAAAGTTCGATGCGGTGCTGCATCCCAAATTTGTCGATCCTGATGGCAACTCAGCCACTGACCTCGCTCGTTTTGGTGGTGTTAAAAAAATTGAAATGGAGCGCTTCGAAATATTACACTGCTACCAAGACGACAACGATACCCAGCAACGATGCTTGATACGCTTGCTGCTTATTACGGGCACCACAGATAAGATGGATTGGGGTAACCCCAACATTGCTCAATTAAAAGTGACAAAAAAATACGATTTGATCGTAGAACGTCGAGTGACGGAACCCGATGGAGGTTCACTAAAACTGGCTGGTGGTCAGTTCAGCCCCTATTCAGCTAAGCCTTTTCTGATACAACAAGCCGAAGATGATTTGCTTTTCGATGATCTAATTCGCAGAGACAGTGGCTTTATACCTCGAATCGGTTTGACTTTTAAGCTGGAAGGCACATTAGCAAATCAAAACGTACGCGAAGCACAACTTCGAGCCGGAAGATTTCGAAAGACTTTTATCAGCCTGATAAAACCCGCCAGTACTGAATGCATTGGGGTAGGTAACTTGGTCTTAAATCCGTTAAACAATGCAAATTGCAGTCGACATAAGGATCTCGAAGAACCAATTACAATTGACGCTGATTCACGTGATGGTGCCATAAGCTTGTTTGTGCACCCGAGCGACTCTGCGACACTCATTGAATTTCCGTTTGTTCGGATGTCGAGAGCCTTTAGAACCTCGGATATTCCGAATCTGAATGAGGCAAGCTTGCGCGCACTGTACACCTATGGTCGCGATGGACACACTGCCACCGGGCTGGACATTGAATTATCTCCCCCTGCGAGCTTCAACGAAGTGTGTATATCCACCGATATAGAGGAAAACTCCCCGAAAGTTTGTGTGCGCGACACGCGGAAGGTCAAGATTCCCAGCGAGTTGTTGCCCGCGAATAAGGATTCCTATGTGATTTACAGCACAGACCAAGACGGACACCTGTATTCAAGACGATACAGCCTTCAGTAGTAGCACTTGTCGGTCTTGCGATATAGACCCATTAACATCCAAGCAGCCACCAAACCAAATAGGCCCAATGCGCCGCCCCCACCACCGCCACCTTGTGCGGTGGTGGTTGGTCTTGGTACCCCAGACCCCCCAACACCCCCCGTACCGCCTGCACCACCCGTGCCCACAGCGCCCCCGCTGGACACAAACGTGCGCTCATTCACACTGGCGTTGGCCAGGCGAAGCACGCTGGTGTTGCTGCGATTGGTGGCTGTGTCAGTCACCGTGAGTTCAAACTCCGCAATATTGCCTGCCATGCCTGATTGAACTTGCAAGGCGCTGGTGGTAGCACCAGCCAACACCACCGGGTTTCCAAACACCTGTTGCCAACTAAAACTTAAATTGTTGCTGCCGCCCGCGCTGTTGGTGGACAAGCTGCCATTCAGCACAAAAGGACCATCGCTACCCACAAGGGCAGATTGCTGCACGTTTGCAACGGGCAAGGGATTGCTCAAGGTGCGAGCAGCTTCCAGTGAGTCGAGCGGGTTCAGCAAACCTGCCCCACAGGCGCTAGCTGTGCAAGCGCGTCGGGAAAATCCAAACAGGCCGTTGTTGAAATCAGCATTGGCCGGATACGCCAGCGCATTGTTGCGCAGCAGGCTCTCGATTTGACTGGGTGTTAATGAAGGCCGCACTGCCTTCAAAAGCGAAACCATGCCGGCCACCATGGGTGCAGAAAAACTGGTGCCTGCAAACAAACGCGCAGTGGTTCCGTTGGCATTGGGGGTGGTTGTACCCGTGTTACTGGCACCAGCATAAAAACCATTTGCATTGCCTGGCGCATGCAAGGTTAAAAAACCGGTGCCCGAACCCTTGGCTGTGTAGGTGGCCAGTTGACCGTCCTGCTCTGCCGCCCCTGCGGCAATTGTGCCCGCGCAGTTGGCCGGGTATTGCACAGCCCCACCCGAATTGTTGCCTGCGGACACCACAACTGACACATTGCGTGCGCGTGCGTCTGCAATCGCCAAAGCCACCATGTCATTGGCTGAACAACCACCACCGAACAAAGGGGTGTCAGTTGCAAAACTTAGATTGATGACATCGGCCGGGTTGGGGTTCACACCGATGACTGGGTCGACACGGCCTGAACCGCTGGCCCAGTAAAAGGCGTCCACAATATCGGAACTGGTGGCAATGCCACATCGCCCGGAAACCCGCACTGGAAGTATTTTTGCATTCCAGTCCATGCCTGCCAAAAACTGGCCATTGTTGGATTGCGCAGCAGCCACCGAAGCGACCGTGGTGCCGTGCCATGAACTGGTGGTTGAGCCATCGGGGCAGGTGAAGCCAGGGGGCGGTGCATCACCGGGATCAGACGGATCAGGGTCGCGTCCGTTTCCGTCGTTTGAACCTGAATCGAGCACTGAGCCGCTTTCACGAATGCCAGTGGGTGGCGTGACCTGACTTACAAAATCATAACCTGGTAGCAGCCGTCCCTTTAATTCCGTATTTTCAAACAACACCCCTGAATCAAGCACGGCAATGACCACGCTGCTGCTGCCGCGGGTTTGTTCCCAAACGTCTTGCATGCGAAGCGACGCATATGCACCTTGGTGCATGTAGCTGGCTTGGTTGGCACCATATGCGCCATCGCTGGGCGCGGGCACTGCTGCGCGCTTTAGCGGCAAATCCGGACTAGCAAAACGCACGCCGGGCATGGCATTCAATGTTGCGAAAATGGCTTGTGGAGTTTGCAAACTACCCAGCACGGGCAGGCTTTGCATTTCAACCAGGTAGCTGTTGGGTTGCAGCAAAGGGCGCACCATATTCACGGGCACGCCCAGCGCAGTTTGAACCTGTTGAAGCATGGTTGACGATTGGGCGGGGTCGATGTTGACCACCCAGCGCATGGGGGTTGGGGCAGCAGGGGTGGCGGCAGCTTGGGCCAAAAGCGCTGCAGGCATTGCCCAAAGTAGAACTACGAAAATTGATTTGATTGCTGCCACTTTTACTACTCCGCATTTGGTCGGTGGTATATCTTTGTACCCACGTATACATCGCATGGATTCAAATTGAATTTCGTCGAGGTGTGTCATTGACAAACTATTAACTTAGCTTCCTTCTGTGGCTTTTCTGTTTGAAATTTTTATGACATTGAGCGCACATGCACCCATGTAACAAAAGTGGCATAGAAAAGGCGATTAAATGTATTTGTCTATGCAAACAACCTCGTTAAAGAGAATACAGAAATGCTACGCAAACTTGAGCCGGAAGACATTGGTGTGAACACTGCCAAGGAATTGAGCCTGACCGACATTGTTGAACGTGCGATTAAAGTGAACCGGGGCCGCCGCAATGTATTGAAAAGCGGAGCAGGTTTGGCAGCACTGTCCATTTTTGGATTGCCCGCACATGGTTCCGTTGCAGCATCCGCACCCGCCAATACTGAGGTCGCCTTCGCAGCACTAGCTGCATCTTCAGGAAGCAAAGTACTGGTACCACACGGCTACGTAGCCGAAATTTTGTACCGCTGGGGCGACCCCTGCGTGGCAGGATCCCCAGAATTTGCGGGCGATTTAAGCGAAACTTCAGCAGTGGCCGAACAACAAAGTGGCGACAACCACGACGCGATCAACTTCTTCCCGTTCAGGAATGCCGATGGCTCAGAGCGTAGCGATGTTGGTTTACTTTGTATCAACCACGAGTATTTGAACCCAGAGTACTACTATGACAAGTTGGTGAGCGACCCGGGCGTGGTATTTACTTTAGAAGACGCGCGCAAGGGTCAGGCTGCCCACGGCGTATCAATCATCGAAGTGATGCGCAACAGCAATGGCAAATGGAATGTGAACCGCAACTCCACATTCAACCGCCGCATTCACGGCAACACACAAATCGACATCACCGGCCCAGCCCGTGGCAATGCCTTGTTGCAAACCGCAGCCGACCCAACAGGAACCCGTGTTTTGGGTACTTTGAATAACTGTGGCGCGGGCCAAACCCCATGGGGCACCTACATTACCTGCGAAGAGAACTTTAACGGCTACTTTGGCGCGAACGGTGCGTTTACACCCGACGCTTTGCAGGCTCGCTATGGTTTGAACGCAAACGGCTTTGGCTACCGCTGGCACGAAAGCGACCCACGCTTTGACTTGAACGCAAACCCTAACGAACCAAACCGCCATGGCTGGGTAGTTGAAATTGATCCATTCCGCCCAGCGAGCACGCCCAAGAAGCGCACTGCCCTAGGTCGCTTTAAGCATGAGAATGCAGAGCTGGTGATTGACCCCACCACTAAGAAAGTGGTGGTGTATATGGGCTGTGACGAGCGCTTTGAATACGTGTACAAATTTGTTTCAGACGCAGCTTACGACGAAAGCAACATGGCCGCCAATGCCGATATTTTAGACACGGGTACTCTGTATGTTGCTCAGTTCAACGACGATGGCAATGCCGGAGATGGTGTTGGTGTTGGAGTTTGGATTCCATTGGTCTTCGGCAACCCCAACCTGACTGTTGGCGACGGTTTCCTGAACCAGGGTGACTTGCTGATACGTACCCGCCAGGCTGCAAGTGCAGTGGGCGCTACACCCATGGACCGGCCAGAATGGGTTGCCGCCAACCCTTTGAAGCCAGGTGAAGTGTTTGTGACATTGACCAACAACAGCAACCGCACTTTGGCGCAAGTTGACGAAGCCAACCCACGCGCGAACAACATTTACGGCCACATCATTCGAATTAACGAAATGAATGAAGACGCTACAGGCACTACCTTTGACTGGAACATTTTCCTGCTGGCCGGTGACGGTACGCAAGAACTGTTCAACAGCCCCGATGGTTTGCAATTTGACCGCCTAGGCCGCCTGTGGGTGCAGACCGACGGCAACTTCAACAATGTGGCTCCATTTGCTGGCCACGGCAACAACCAAATGCTGGTTGCCGATCTGGAGGCAGGCACGGTTCAGCGCTTCTTCGTTGGCCCAGACGGCTGCGAGGTAACTGGCGTAACCTGGACGCCAGACATGCGCACCATGTTTGTAGACATTCAGCACCCCGGCGAAGTTGGCAGTGGTGCAGGCCACCCCAATTCGATCAACCCGGCAACAGGTGTGAAGTACACCGAAGCTGAATTGATTGCGGACCCAACCGCGTTTTCAAGCTGGCCCGATGGTGCAAGTGCTAGCCGCCCACGCTCGGGCACTGTGGTTGTTCGCCGCACAGATGGTGGCATTATCGGCACTTAAGCCGTTGTTATCATTAACTAAGTTCTTATAAAGCCAAGTTAACCACGGGCTGCCTTTTTCGGAAGGCGGCCCCTTGAATTTGGTGGGTTGCAAAAACACCGATTTCGATGCAAACTAAAAAATCTCGTTTTGCATAGGTAGTACGCAAATGCCCAGTGACAGCAATTCTCGCCCTCCCTCCCCGATCAAAAAAGACCCCCGAACTCAAAAAGAACACAGCATTCAGCAACGAATCTGGAAGTTGTGGCTTGTAATTTTCGCAGCAGGCCTTGCTGCAGCATTCACCACCAGCATGGCACAAGCCAACGAGGCCATCGACAAGCAGGAATCCCGGGCAGTGATTGAAGCCCAGCTTGAAGCTTTCAAACAGGGCGACAGCGCAAAAGCCTTTTCCTACGCCACCCCCAACATTCAAACCATGTTTGGCGATGCCGAAACCTTCATGCAAATGGTACGCAAGGGTTACGATGTGGTGCTAATGCCAGTGACCGTGCGATTTGTGAAATTCCAGACAGATGGCGCAAATGCGCTGCACGCGGTGCAGATGATAGACCGCCAGAAAACCCTGTGGAACGTATACTACGTGCTGCAAAAGCGACCGGATGGCAGCTGGAAGATTTCCAGTTGTGAAACCGAGAAAGCTGAAACCGACCTGATTTGACATGAGCACTGTAGACGCCACCCCCACCTGCAACATTTCCCTGACCGATGCCGCGCAAGAACGTATTCTTGACCTGCGCGACAACATGCACAAACCGGCGATGATTCGCCTGTATGTACAAGGGGGTGGCTGTTCCGGTTTTGAATACAAAATCGACCTTGCGAAGGAAACCGACGAGGACGACATACTGGTTCAAATCAACCCCTACATTCACATTTATGTAGACCAGGTGAGCGCCCCTTACCTGGAAGGCACCACCATCGACTACGAAGCCCACACACTGGCTTCACGGTTTGTGTTCAACAACCCGCAGGCAACAAGCACCTGTGGCTGTGGGTCGAGCTTTTCGGTGGAATAGTATTGGTAAACGCTAGCGGCACTTGATTTCTTCTTTGAATTCGTCGTACTTCGCTTCACGTTTTACATTGCAATCGCCGTCCTGGTATTCCTCTTTCCAAGGTGCATCAGCCACGGGCGAAAACCCGTCTTCGCATTTCACTTCTTTCTTGTACTCAAAGGGCTTGGATTCAATTTTGACGAGGCACGGCCCATCCCAATATTCCTGCTTGCTGCGCTCCCAATAGCCGTAGTCGCCGCCGCCTGTGGCATACGTTGGCAACATGAATGCGAAAGCGAATGTGATTGTGGTGGCTGCCTGCAACAACTTCATGGGTACTACCTCGAAGGGTTTGTGATTGGAGGTAATAACGGGTGGGCGAGATATGGAGTTGACGGGGTGTAGGAGCGCCGCTAACTTTGAGCTTATTTAGTTTTATGCTGGTTCAGAGATGACAGAAAAACACGTAAATACTTGGAGCAGTTGGTTCGACAGCGGAAAAGTGACGGTCGATTTTATGAGTGACCGGGAACAAGATCTACTGTTGGCTGAAAATTTAGAGCTATTTATGCACACCGAAAACTTTGAAAAAGAAAACGCGATTGCAGACAAAGACAGACTTGACGCTTGCAACAAATCGGACGCGGCCTAAGCATTTTTATTGGTCTATGCAAAGTGACATGTCATGCAACTCGACGATATTTCCACACCAATTTACTCGGAGATTTTCGATCGATTGAAGCTCGATGTAAGACTGTAAAAAATTAAGCTCGCCGGGGTTAAATATTTCGATTTGTAAATTATTAGAGAAATTAAATACTCCAATATTTCCTTGCGATGTTGCACCCAAAAATTCAAATTGGTTATCACCAGGTCTACCAAGGAACGGATGTTCTAAATAAAACACCATGCATCCAACATCTGCTAACCACTGCTTTAAAAGCAAGAAATCTTTATGGGACATCTGGCTTTATCAACCCTGCGTCAACTTTTGGAATGTAAATTTGGCTTCCCCCACCCATCACCTGAGGTCGCATACCTATTGTTCCGGTTTGTGGCGCGGCAGGCCCCTCATAGTAAACAAGTACCTTTAGGGTCCTTCGCACCAAACTCATTCCTTGAAGCTGAAGAGTTATAAAAAATAAGTGCGACTGAGTGATTATTCTCCTACCCAAACCTAACATCACGTCATCCAACAACACGTCATCATTTTACGTTACATGGCTGGGCACACTGCTATCAATAACTGTCCATCTTCAGCAAGGCCAAGTTGCCAATCGTACCGTCCTTGATAAGTCTCTTGAAATTGTGCAACCACCGTTACACCGAATCGCGGATTTTTAACCAAATGAGAATAAAGATGACCGGGTAAATTGGTATTGATTTTAAGCTGTTGACCTGATTGATCATAAATAAATAATGATGTGGAGGCTAACTCTTTCGATCCGACACCGGTCAAAACGAAAACCAGATCTTTACTTTCATCAACCAAAAACTGATCGATACCTTCAACATCAACTTGACAGGTGATTGAATTAGATTGCCAAGTTAATTTATTTTTGACCAACTTAGCGTTAAGAATCGTCATCATTTGACTCCAGTTTCCGAAATAACGTTCAGGTACTTCATTCTATCTGCAGGGGGTACATCGAATTGAATTTGATTGCCACCCCCAGGAAGATATGCTCTTGCAGTTGAGTCTATTTGCGGCCCAACCGGTCCAATTTTCACCGGTATGGGTTGGGTAACCTCATACTGAACGACCCTGTCGATTTGGGGCTTCCAATCCGCCTTCACCGCTAATTGATTACGCACGTACTCAACATCCGGAATGTCATCAAGTGTTGCAAAGCCACCAGGTCTGTTGTTTGGTTGACCAGGAGACATTGCCATATTTACCTTCGTGCCAGGCAAAATCACAGCATCGGAAGGCGCTCCATTTATGGGCCATGGGGATTGATCGACTTTCAAGCCCTGATATGCAGCAGCGGATTGTGACGAATTTGGGAACTGCCCTTTATGATGTTTTTGGAAATCATTCCATAAGTTGACTCGACATTCCTCTTTGCTACTTAACCCCCACGGATCCACCCACGTCATCGGGTTTGGTGCGTACTGATATGCGTTCATTCCACCCAGCAGGCCGATCGGGTCTTGCGTGGTGAACTGGCCGCAGTTGGGGTCGTAGTACCGGTGCCGGTTGTAGTGTAGCCCTGTTTCGCTGTCGTAATATTGGCCCTGAAAGCGCAGCGGGTTTTCCACTTCGTTCACATGCGCAAGGGCCAGTGCACCGTAGGTTTTGAAGGTGCTTGACCACACCACTTCGGCGCGGGCGTTGGTGATTTCTCGCGGTGTGCCGATGTGGTCGGTGTGGTAGTGAAACACTTCACCATGTTGCACCAGTGCCAGTGGTTTGAAGCTGAAGGGTTCGAACAGGTAAGTGCGGTTGCCGCGTGCGTCGTAATTAAACCGGCGGTTGCCTTGGCGCTTTAGCCTGTTGCCCGGGGTTTGTTGGGGCCTGCGTGCGTTGGGGCTGGTAGGTTCGGGCAGGGCTTTGCATGCTTGTGCGTCGGTGGCTTCTTGCCCTTAAAGCGCTTCAAGCAGGTTGCTGGCTGGGTCGAACAAAAACGCTTCAGGTGTGGGGCCTTCAACAGTTCGCAACCTGTCCAGCACATCGTAGTGGTACAGGCTGGTGCCGTGGCCTTGGTCGTCAATTCGAACCAATTGGTTGCGCTGGTTGTAGCAGTAGCGCCTTCTGGAAAAATGAAGACTGTTAGATCAGATTGAAACCACTACATATTAAGACAAAGTCAAGGTGGTACTTGTGCCATCAATCCATGCGACTCTTATGTAATCGCCTGAAAGCAACCCTTGGTCTCGAAAAAATTCAAATAATTCTGATGGCGACCATTCACGGCCAGCGGAGAATGCAAAATCATTGGCCCTAAGCTCTTGAAATAACCTCACGCGGTCATTCGGACTATTAACCGACAAAGTAAAACTTAAAGGACTCTCTTCTGAAAATCCGAGTTGTTTCAAGCAACTCGCGCCTACTTGAGACAACGCAATAACCCTCAAAAATGAGGAGTTCGCTTCAACAACATAACCTGAAATTTCAATCATGGCCCAATCTTGATTTGAGTAATCGTTTTTACGTGAGGAACATCAATAGTAGGTATGGAATCTATGACAAGCTCTGGCGCACCCCCTGGTAGATGCATTCCAGGCCCCTCAAAAAATCTATTTCCTTCCAGCGGACTTCTTGGCGCCATAGCCTGAATGTTAGTTACTTCTCGAATTTTGAAGTCCCCATCGAGTGATTTAGGTTCTAAACCAAAGGCACTTTCCAACTGTCTTGCCTGACTTTGTGAAATTTCCGAAAGATCATTAAATTCGCCAATTACGTCAGATATTCCTTGACGATCAGTTACAAAGCTACCATTTCTGCCGATAGTGGGATACTGATCCCACTCCACTGGGCTGATGTTGTAAGCGACATTGTCTTTCAACATTTGCGATTGTCTTACTCTGGCATTAGCCACTCGATCGAAAGCACTGTCCTTACAACTCAACCCCCAGGGATCCACCCACATCATGGGGTTGGGTGCGTACTGGTACGCATTCATTCCACCCAGCAGGCCGATCGGGTCTTGCGTGGTGAACTGTCCGCAGTTGGGGTCGTAGTATCGGTGCCTGTTGTAGTGTAGCCCTGTTTCGCTGTCGTAATATTGGCCTTGAAAGCGCAGAGGGTTTTCCACTTCGTTCACATGGGCCAGGGCAAGTGCACCGTAGGTTTTGAAGGTGCTTGACCACACTACTTCCGCGCTGCTATTGGTGATTTCTCGCGGTGTGCCAATGTGGTCGGTGTGGTAGTGAAACACCTCATCGTTTTGAACCAGTGCCAGTGGTTTGAAGCTGAAGGGTTCGAACAGGTAAGTGCGGCTGGGGCAATCTGAATTGATGTTCAGCTGATTGCTAACCTCGCCCAGCAATACGTCGCCGTTCCAGTAAAAAGTGGTGTTGCCACGCTCGCTATTTTTCGAAATTCGCCTGCCCAGTGCGTCGTAGGTGTAGCGGGTTACAACACCACCCACATTCACTTCAACAAGCTGGTTTTGGGCGTTGTACCTGTAGCGCGTTACTTGCCCCTGGCGTGGGCCTCGCTCAATAATTTCTTCAATGCGGTTGCCGCGTGCGTCGTAATTAAACCGGCGGTTGCCTTGGCGCTTTAGCCTGTTGCCCGGGGTTTGTTGGGGCCTGCGTGCGTTGGGGCTGGTGGGTTCTGGCAGGGCACGGCTTGCTTGTGCATCTGTGGCTTCTTGTCCTTCAAGCGCTTCAAGCAGGTTACTGGCTGGGTCGAACAAAAACGCTTCAGGTGTGGGACCTTCAACAGTGCGCAACCTGTCCAGCACGTCGTAGTGGTACAGGCTGGTGCCGTGGCCCTGGTCGTCGATTCGAACCAGTTGGTTGCGCTGGTTGTAGCAGTAGCGCCTTCTTGAAACTGTGGGTGCAAGTTCGCTTGATTTCTCGCGGCGGTTAACTTGCCCCACCAACCTGCCTTGTGGGTCGTACAGGCTTTGGGTGTTAACCTGGTTGCTTAGTTTGCGCACCACTTCCCGGCCCAGGGTGTCGCGTTCAAACTGTGCCAACAATTCGCCATTGAAATTGATTTCGCTGATCAAGCCCAGTGCGTTGTATTGGTAGGCCAAAGCGCCCGCAGGCAACCCGCCATTCAGGCCGCCACCCATTGCACCCCAAGCAGTTTGCTTTAACCAGCCCGCTGGGTTGTATTGGTGTTCAATTCGATGTTGGTCTTGCAGTTCAGCCAGCACGCGTCCTTCCGCGTCTACTTCCCATTGCAAGGTGCGGTGCGCATTGCTGGCTTGCACCAGTTGGCCTTGCAGGTTATAGCTGTAGGCAGCTTCTTCGCCATCGCTGTGCGTGGCTTTCAGCAAACGGCCCAGTGCGTCGCGTTTGTAGCGAGTATCAGCCAATGGTTGATCAGGAATTTGATCGAGGTAGATCGCCTCACCGCCATTGCCGCCCCCGTTGCCATGAAGCACCCCCCATTCCTGTTTTTCAACAAGGTGTCCAACCGCGTTGTACTGGTAAGTTTGCACGCGGCCATCAAAGCCGCTTTCTTTCACCAAGCGTTCAGCCAAGTCGTATTCAAAGTGGCAGCTTTGGCCGTTTTCGTTTTGCAGTTCAATCAGGTTGCGTTCGCTGTCGTAGCGGTAGCGCAGGCGCAAACCCATGGGGTCGATGCGCGCGGTGGGTTGGCTTAGGCGGTCGGCGTATTCATACACCGTGCTGCGGCCAGTGGGGTCGGTGATGCTTTCAAGCTGGCCCAGCGGGGTGTAGCTGTATTCAGTGCTCAAACCTTCGTGGTTGCTAGCGCGGGTGCAGCGGCCCATTAGGTCGTAGGCGTAAGAAGCACTGCGGCCCAGCGGGTTGCCAATGCTGGCCAGCCTGCCCCATGTATCAAACTGATAAGTGCTGCTTTGCCCAAGTGCATTGGTTTGCGCTTGTACCTGGCCCTGCGCGTTGTACAAAATTCGCGTGCTTTGGCCCAGTGGGTTGATGCTTTCGCACAGCAAACCCAAAGGGTTGTAACGGTAACGCGTGGTGGCGCCTGTGGCATCGGTGTGGGTCGCTAACAAACCTTCTGCGGTGTACGTGTTGGTGCGCACATTGCCGGCGGCATCGGTGTGCTTCAGTACTTGCCCCTGCCGGTTCACTTCAAACTGGTGTGCCTGCCCCAGCTTGTTAATGTAGCCCACCAAGTGGCCTTGACTGTTGTACTGAAACTGTTCACGGTGGCCCAATGCATCAGTTTGTTCCAGCAGCTGCCCGTTGCTGTTGTAAAGGGTACGTGTGGTAACACCTTCAGGGCCCCTTTCAAGCACAGGCAAGCCCTGCGCATTGAACTGGTATTCAGTACGGGCACCGCGGCTGTCGATTGATGCACTGCTGTTTGGGTTGCCATTCACATTCCACTCAAACCGATAGTGGTAGGTGGGTTTGCCATCAATGGGGTCGCCCCACTGGCGAACGCAACGGGAGTTCTCTTCCGCACTTTCCCATTCAAAATTAATGTTGTAGCCACTTTTCAGCGTGCGCTGAACCAGCACATTGCGTGCGTTGTAGGCGTATTTTTCTTCGAACCCAGCCGCGTCGCTTGCGCCAACAAGTTGACCCAATTCGTTGTAGCGGTATTGCACCAACGCCAACTGATTTAACACCATGGGGTCAGTTTCATCAGCGGGTGAAACGCCCTGCGCAAGTTGGACCACTTGCGCAATCAATCCTTGTTCGTTGTAGGCCAACACCCAGGTGCTTTGGCTGGTGTGCAAGTGGGTGGGCAAGCCCTTGGTGTAGCCCACACGCAGTGCGTTGCCAAATGCATCTTCAATGCGCACCAATGCGCAAATGCCTTCTTTGCCCTCGATACTTTCAAAGTGCCAAGCCAGGCCCAAACCATTGCTGCTTTGCAATCGATAAGTACTTTCACTGGTGCGCACCAGCGTTAAAAACTCACTGGTGTTGGTGCAGCGCTGGCCCACTTTCAATGGTTTGAAATAAACGGTGCGGCCTTCGTCGTCAATGTAATTCAGGCTGCCTGCCTGCACTTGAATGTGCTGGCTTAAGGGGTGTACCCAGCCCGCACCCACGCCTGCATTAAAGCCTTGTTCAGCCAAACTGCTGCGGTAGGTGCGTTGCCAGCTCAACCCCACCAAGCCGGGCATGGAACAGTCCACAAGCTGCAACAACTCCTCACCGTTGATCATGCTGATGGGTTCGCCCGCAGTTTTTGTGTCGCTTACCTTTAGCGTATTTGCGCCCTGGGAATTTGAATCGGTTGGCTTGGTGCTGCTGGCTGAATTGCCTGAACTGGCGGCATTGCGCGGCTGCGTTTTTGACTGTGGGCCTTTCGAACCGGATGCAGGTGCATTTTCAACCAAGCGCATTTTTGGCGCCTGTGCTTTTTCCACGGCCGAGGCATAACGCGCCAAATGACGCAGTGCCGCCATGGTGAATGGGCCCACATGACTTGCTGCTTTTGCCGTTCGCGCACCCACACGCGCTGCAGCCACGGCCACTGAACCACCCAAGGTGGCGATGGCCAACAACACTTCAATACCAATGGCCACCACCACCGTGGCTGCATTGCGCAAGCGCCTTAGATGCGGTGTGCTTTCAGAATAGCCATCGAGAAATTCGAACAGTCCAGTGCGCAGCAAACGGTCGGATCCGATCAGGTTAAACAAGCGCAAACCTTCCTTCATCGCCGCCAACATTTCTTGCGCGGTGTTGTACGCCGCCATGCCCGCACCAATCAGCATTTGCCGAATTTGCGCAAAGTTGGAATTGATAATTGTGTCCATGCCATGGCAGGTGGCCTTCACTGCGCCAACTGTGAATTCAACCGTAACGGTGATCAGGCTCCATAGACCCTGGATAAAACCCATGGCTGCAGCACCTGCACCCGCACCAATCGCTTTGCCTTCTGCCCACAGTTCATGAATTCGGTTTTTTACCTTGAATTCCAGATTTTGTGCATCGTGTTCGCGCCAGCGGGCCAGCAAAATGGTGGCCATTTCAACCAGGGCCTGACCTCGTTCATGTTCAGGGCTACCTGCGGGGTGCTGCACCAAACTACTTTCGCTGGCCCAGTAAATACTTTGGGGGTCAAGCAGGTCTTTCTGCGGATTGCCTGAAAGCGGAATTTTTACAACCAGCAGGTCGCCCGTGAATGCTGCCGTGCGTTGGCGCTCGGTGCGCCCAACCAGCCAGCCGGGTTCATACAAGTCGCCATGAAGCAGGCCGAAATACGTCAGTACTTTACAATCCACGGAGTCGCCAGTGCGTGTGCGCGGAAAACCGTGCAGCAACAACTCGTCCAGTTCTGTGTCGTTAATGGATTCTCGGTGCAAGGCCAACCAAGGCGAAAGCACGGTGCGCTTGTCGAAAAAAGCCCAGTAGTTGCCGCGAAAACGCAGCCCCAAGCCGGGCTTTACGGATTGACCGAATACGGGAATTTGAGCGAAATCCATGGACACTTTGCGGACGAATAACCGTGGAAAGTTACTTGCCCGCGTGGATTTCAGCGAATCGAATCAGTTCGGGTGATTACTCCCGAGTGATGGGGTGAGCGTTTAAACCATTTCTAAACTATCTTTGCATTCCGGAATAGCTGGTCTACGGTAAGCCGCGCCAAGCTGCCTTCGTCACGCGGGTCGGTCGACGAATACAAACCAACCTGCAAGGCATCAAGCACCGCGAACAAACGGTTTACGCTGATTGAACCTGGGTTTTTTTCCAGGGAAGACACTGTACGTTGGTCGATGCCGAGTTTCTCGCCCAATTGCTTTTGAGTGAGACCCAGTTCCCGCCTGCGAGTGCGAATGAGAAAGGTCACATCATTTAAATTTACTTTTTTTAGTGCCATTTTTTTGTTTCGAATTTGTTAAGTTTTACAGCTTGATGACTGCCATCTTTTCTTGGGTCATGTCGCGCATAGTGTGCCCTATGCCACCCATGCCATAACCCGATTGACGGCGCCCCCCGAACGGCATCCAATCAACACGAAACGCGGTGTGGTCGTTGACCATCACTGCTGTGGCGTCAATTTCACGCACACAGCGCAAAGCGACATTCAGCTTCTGTGTAAACACCGCAGCCTGAAACGCAACTGGCAAGCTGTTGGCTTGTTCAATCGCACTGCTTAGCGAGTCGGTACCATACACACACACCACGGGTCCAAACACTTCTTGAGTACTTATTTTGGCTTGCTTGGGTGGATTCAATAACACTGTGGGGGCGTATGCGGTTTTACCCAATTTGTTTGCGCCACACAGCACCTTCGCACCACCCGCGACTGCTTCATTAACCCACTGATCAACGCGCTCAACTTCATTCGGGTTGACGAGTGGGCCGCATTCCGTGTCGGCCTGAATGGCATTGCCCACTTTGAGTTGTGAAGCCTTGTCAGCAATAGCCTGAGCCACGGATGAGACAATATCTTCTGGCACATAAATTTTCTGTACGCTAACGCACACTTGCCCTGAATGGTAAAAGCCGCCTTTAACCAAAGCGGGAATCATGGCATCCACATTGGCAGTTTCGTCGACAATAACCGGGGCCACGCCGCCATGTTCAAGCGCGCAACGCGTGCCTGGGGCCAGCTTGCTTTTAAGCCTCCAACCCACAGCACCTGAACCGATGAAACTGAAAAACGCCACACGGGAATCGGTCACCATTTGTTCGGCCACATCGCTTTTGCAGGGTGCGAACCGGCACCATTCTTCTGGCAAGCCAGCTTCATACAACATGTGGACGAAAGCCTGGCAGCTCAATGGTGTCGCGCTGGCGGGTTTTACCAGCACCGGGCAACCTGTGGCAATGGCTGGGCCAACCTGGTGAACAATCAAATTCAGGGGGTGGTTGAACGCAGAAACCGCAACCACTGGCCCAATCGGTTCGCGGGTGGTGAACGCCATGCGACCTGAACCCGCTGCGGTCAGGTCCATCGGTATTTCATGACCCGTCAGGTGGCTGAGTTCTTTGATGCACAGTTCTACACCGTCGATGGCGCGAGTTACTTCGACCTTGGCGTCAATCAATGGCTTGCCACCTTCATTTGCTATTTGAAAGGCGAGTTCATCGAATTTGCCCTGCATTATTTGCGCGGTCTTTTTCAAGATGGCAATTCGCTGGTGGGCCGGAAGCCACTTGGCGCGTTGCTTGTGAAGTTGGCTAGCGACATTCAACCAGCCATCAATGGTCGGCCAATCCACCAGCTTTACTTCGCCTATTGGGTCCAGGGAGTACGGGTTGACCACTTCCAACATTGAATTGCTTGCAGACTTGTTCATATTAAGCACACCTTTGCAGCCAGTTCATCAATCAGTACTTTTTTATTCTCGGAATAATCCACCGGTACATCCACAATGTGCACGCCACCGGCTTTGAATGCGCGGTCGAAAGTGGGTACCAGTTCATCGGCGCTGCCCACACGGTGCCCCGTGGCACCATAGGCTTCGGCGTATTTCACAAAGTCGGGATTACCGAATTCAAGACCCCAGTCGGCAAAGCCAACATGTTCTTGTTTCCAGCGAATCATGCCGTACGAACTGTCGTTCAAAATGGTCACCACCAAATTCATTTTCAGGCGCACGGCTGTTTCAATTTCTTGCGAATTCATCATGAAACCACCGTCCCCGCAAATGGCCATTACCCGGCGGTCGGGGTACAACATGGCGGCCATCATGGCCGATGGCAGACCTGCACCCATGGTGGCCAGTGCGTTATCAAGCAGCACGGTGTTTGGCTCGTAGGCTTTGTAGTTGCGGGCGTACCAAAGTTTGTAAATGCCGTTGTCCAGGGCAATGATGTCTTTGGCACCCATGGCCTTGCGTGTTTCCGCCACCAGCCGTTGTGGAATGATGGGGAAGCGATTGTCATCTGCACCCTCTTTGATGTGCAGCTCCACTTCTTCGCGAATTCGGTTGAAGTAGGCCAAATCACACACCACTTTGCCGCCGATTTTCTGGGTCAGTTTTTGCACGGAACGCGCCAAATCGCCCACTACCTCACATTGTGGAAAATACACTTGGTCTACTTTGGCAGAACGGTAATTCACATGAATTACTTTTTTGCCGCCATGGCTCATGAAGAAGGGTGGCTTTTCAACGACGTCGTGACCCACATTGATAATCAAATCAGATCGCTCAATCGCGCAATGCAAATAATCACCATCTGACAATGCAGCGGTGCCCAGAAAATGCGGCGAGCCTTCATCGACCACACCTTTACCCATCTGAGTACTGAAAAAAGGAATGCCCGTGGTTTCAATAAATTCCTGCAAGGCAAGCCGGGCTTGCTTGCGGTTGGCACCTGCCCCCAACAGCACCAGGGGCATGCGGGCAGAGCGAATCATGGAAACAGCTTCGTTCAGCACCGTGTCGTCGGCAACCGCATAATGCCGCTCACTGCGGGGAATTACTTTCGCAGTGGTGGGCTCAGCGGCAATGTCTTCGGGCAGTTCAAGCAGCACGGCGCCAGGCCGCTCTTCTTCAGCCACACGAAACGCTTCGCGAACAAGGGCTGGAATATTGTTGCCATGAACAATCTGCTTGCTCATTTTACAAATGGGAGCAAACAGATTGACCACGTCAATAATTTGGAATTGGCCTTGCTTGGATTTCTTGATGGGCTTTTGCCCAGTGATCATGATGAGAGGAAATGCACCCAGATGGGCATATGCCGCAGGGGTTGTGAAGTTGGTTGCCCCAGGCCCCAGCGTGGCCATGCAAACCCCCGCCCTTCCAGTTAAGCGCCCGTAGGTGGCTGCCATGAAGCCCGCGCCTTGTTCATGCCGGGTCAGCACAAGCTTGATGCTGCTGTTGCGCAGGCTTTCAAGCATGTCGAGGTTTTCTTCGCCCGGCACAGCGAAAATGTGTTTTACACCTTCCGCTTCAAGGGCCTGAACGAAAAGGTCGGAAGCTTTGGTGCTGGGGTTCGACATGGGCGCTCTCCTTGTGGGTGAACGCCCAGTGTCTGCCTCTTACGCCTTAATTTCAATAGTTATGTCCATTCTGCATATGATTATTCCGTCATAAACTCAGGCGGCTTTCAGGGCCATTAAACCTGTGCTTACGTGATCTGTCATGGTGGGCTTTACTATTTTTCCATTTGGGCCAGTCAGCACATACTCGGCCGGGTTAAACCTTGCAACTCGCATGCGGTACTCAGCATTCAGGCCGGGGTACAGGGTGTTGTTGCGGCCATTGGGGCTTAAATACCAGCTGGCGCAACCACTTTTCCACACGGTGTGATCGCTGCGGAAGTCCATGGTGTCCACAAACTTCTTTTCAACTTCAGGCTTAACCGAAATGGCTTTCAGCTTGCGCTTTTGACGCAGTTTGATGGCCTGAATCACATAGCCGATTTGCGCTTCGGCGTAAGCAATCACCGAAGTGTGACCGGGGCCTGTGAAAGGGCCCACCAGGAAGTACAGGTTGGGGAAGCCCGCGGTTGAAATGCCTTGGTACGCTTCAGAACCTTCTTTCCACTTCTCGTTCAAGCTTGCACCGCCAATGCCCTTGGCATCAATCGGCGAACCGGTGTGGCGCACTTCATAGCCGGTGGCGTAAATAATGACATCGAGTTCATGCTCCACACCATCGGCTGTGCGAATGCCTTTTTCGGTGATGCAATCAATGGCATTGGTTTCCAGATGCACATGCTCTTTTTGCATGGTGGGGTACCAGTCAGAACTGACCAGCACGCGCTTGCAACCAAACTTGAAAGTGGGGGTCAGCTTCTTGCGCAATTCAGGGTCTTTGACCTTGCGGGCCAGGTAGCTGCTCGACATTTTTTCTGGCTGCGCCTTGAACATGTCGTACTTCAAAATCAGGAACGGCGCAGTCAATTCATTGAACCAATACACGCCCAAGCGATTCATTTTCATGTTCAGCGGGGTTTTGCGGTTCAGCGCTTTTTCAGCTTCTTCAATGTTGCGATCGGGGCGCGGCATGATCCAGTTGGCTGTGCGCTGAAACACCACCAGGTTTTTAACCTTGTCGGCAATGGCGGGGCCAACCTGCACTGCTGTGGCACCAGTACCAATCAAACCCACACGCTTGCCTTCCAGTTCTACGGAATGGTCCCAGGCTGCGGTGTGCACTGTTTTGCCTTTGAACTTTTCAGCGCCTTTGAATTCTGCAACTTTCGGTGCGCTGAAGGGGCCTACTGCGGTCACCACGTTGCGCGCCTGAATGGTTTTGCCATCAGCGGTGGTGATGTTCCACAAGCCGGCCTGTTCGTCGAACACTGAACCTGTAATGCTTGTGTTGAATTGAATGTAAGGGTACACACCGTACTTGGTGGCGCAATGGCGCAGGTATTTGTAGATTTCGCCCTGCTTGGCGTAGCTGTTGCTCCACTCGGCCCAAGGTTCGAAGGAATAGCTGTACAGGCTGCTTTTTACATCGCAACCACAACCGGGGTAGGTGTTGTCGCGCCATGTGCCGCCCACATCGTGGCCCTTGTCGAAAATCTTGAAATTGGTTTCGCCTGCTTTCAGCAGTTGAATACCCATGCCCAGGCCGGAAACGCCTGCGCCAACAATTGCAACTTCAAGAATGTTTTGTGCTTCTTTTTTTGAGCGGGCCATGTGTTGTCTCGTGGTGTGTTGGTTTTCGATGAGATGCAGTGTAGGCCTGGGAGGGCAAAAGGCGTGAGTGTGAAAAGTGACGAGTTTGGAGTCAATTTAGGCCACAAGTTGGCTTTGCTGATGCACAATAAAAACTCGTAGTAACTTAGCAGCAGGTGACGTATGGAATGGTTTCAAGCACTGACCACCCTGGCCTTGGGTGGATTGTTCGGCGGTATTTTGGCATTTTCCGCCTTGTTTGCACCGCTTGTATTTACCAAATTGCCGATGGAGCAAGCCGGGCCATTTATTCGCGCTGTATTCCCTTGGTACTACTTGTATGTGATTGTGTTTGGTTTTCTTAGTGCTATTTTCGCGGGTCTTGCAGGTGCAGGTTTCTGGGTGTTGTTTCCATCGGCTTTGGTTGGCTTGGCCAGCGTGTACACCCGCCAGGTGCTGATGCTTCAAATCAACGAATTGCGTGACCGTGAATTGGCTGGTGACACCGCAGCGGGTGCGGAATTCAATAGCAAACACCGGCTTAGCGTGATCATTAACAGCGTGCAGCTGTTGGTGGCTGGCGCAGTGCTGGTTTGCTGGGCATGGAACTAAAAGATTTTCCGCAGCTTCGGCTGCTGGAGCAAACTACGGTGGCGCAAGCCTACCCGCTGTTCTTCGTGAACTATGCGGTGCAGCGGGGCTTTGAAGCCGAACAGGTTTTGGAACACACCGGGCTTACGGTGCAGCAATTGCAGGTGCCCAACAGCCGTATAGCCGCGGCACAGCACGGCATTGTGACCATGAATTTGCTGGCGCTGTTTCAAAGCGAGCACATTGCAATCGACATGGGTTTGCAAAGCAGCCTGACCAAAGCCGGCATGATTGGTTTTGGCTTGATGAGCTGCGCTACCCTGCGTGAAGCCATTGAATTGGGCATACGTTTTCTGCCCACCAAAGTGCCGTTCTACACCATTGATACCAGCGAAGACGAGCGCACATTTGTGTGCCACATTCGCGAAGCCATGTCACTTGAACCCGTGCGCAAATTCGCCATTGAAAACTTTGTAATTGAAGTGTGGCGTTTGTTTGAAAGCCTGTTTAACCCCATGGGCAACGCACGCGAGGCCAGCGGAATTGAATTGTGGTTTGATTGGCCCGAACCCGCTTATTACGGCAGCTATGCCAGCAGCTTGCCCAAATGCCGGTTCAATGCAGCGGGCAACCAAATTCGCATTCCTGCCAAGTGGCTTGACCTGCCCTTGCCCACCGCGAACGCCAGCACTGCGCAAATGGTGATTCAACAGTGCGAGCAAGAACTGATTGCGCTGGGCTTGGGCGACAATTTAAGCGGGCGCGTGAAGAATTTGCTGATTTGCCGTGATGGCAATTACCCGCAACTGGAAGACATGGCAAATACACTGCACATGTCGGTGCGCACTTTGAAACGAAAGCTGCAACACGAAGGCCGAAGTTTTTCAGACTTACTGGGTGAAGTGGTGCAACGCGACGCCTGCCTGCTGCTTGAAACCACACGGCTTAATGTGGACGAAATTGCACAGCGTGTGGGTTACCAAGACCGCGCAAACTTCACGCGGGCATTCAAAAAGCTGACTGGAAAAACGCCCAGTGAATACCGGGCGTGGATGACCCTGCAATAATTACGCCGCCAAAAAATGGCTGACCAAACCCTGCGCATCTGCATCATGCGGCAAGCTGACATGGTCGGTGCCTTTCACCGTGGCAACCAAAGGTTTCACTGCAAAATTTTGCATCAAGCGCAGCGATGAATCATGCGGAATCACCTGATCATTCTCGGCCAGCAGCACAAAGGTCGGGTTGTGAACATTCACCGCACAGGCCTGTGAATTGAATTTGCTACGCAACAAAAGGGAAACTGGCGCAAGTGGCACCTTCTTTTTTGCGATGTTAATCAAGCTATCGTATGGCGTGAACAACACCAGTTTGTGAACCGGCGTGCTTGCCGCCAATTGCATGGCCACACCAGTACCCAAACTGCGGCCAATTACCGAAATTTGATTGCGGTCACACCAAGGCTGCTCAGCCACCCATTTGTAAATGGCGCGTGCATCGGCCACCAAATTTTTTTCAATCGGCGTGCCTTTTGAATTGCCATACCCCCGGTAGTTAAAAAATACCAAAGGCAAATTCTTGAAACCTTGTGCTTCATTCAGTAGCCAGCGCACGTCTTCACTTCGCCCACCGAAGTAAATGGCACAGGGCGCTTTGCTGCCTGCGCCACCCATGCCGGCAGGCATTCGCACCCAGCCTTCCAGTTCCACGCCGGGCGCCACCTGCAGGCGCAGTTCGGTGAACTCATGCGCATGCTGCGTGAGCAAATCATGGTGTTTGATGGAAGGACTGAAAATATGCTTGGTTTGACTAAAGTAGAGGTAGGTCCAGTACGCAGCAAGCCCCATCGATGCCGACCACGCCACACGAGGTACCAACCGGGATTCCGGCGCGCGTTGTTGTTTTTGTTCTGAGTACTTCATCGGGGTGCTTCTTTACAAAAGGGTTACTGGTCACAATACATAGTGTATTGAAACCAAACTGTCACAAAGGTTCAATGTGCTTGGCGAAAGCGCGTTAAATCAATGTTTGGAAGGAATTGCCAACATGACCTGTCACAATGGCAGGCTATATTTCACGAAAAATTCAGTCGCGTTAAAGTGATTCGCAGGGAGAGAACACATGAAGTTCAGAGTGACCACCTTGGTCCTAAGCACTGCCATTTTGCTGGCCGCCTGCTCCAAACAGGACGAAGCACCCGCACCCGCTGTAGAAGAAACAACATTGGAAGCGGTGCCACTTGCAAACCCTGCACCGCAAGGCAAGTTTTACATCACCAATCAGGAAGGCCCAATATCTATTTACTCCCTGGCCGATTACAGCAAACTGGGCGAAATCAGTGTGGGCAAGGGTGGCCGTGGCATGGGTCTGGTCGACGACGAAAGGCTGCTGGCTGTTGCCGTGCCAGCGACAAACGACATTGCAATTGTTGACTTGGCCACTCGCGCCGTGGTGCGGCGCGTGCCGGTGGGCCACAATCCTGAAACTGTTCGGGTTCAAGGCATGCTGGCTTACGCAACCCTCGACCCACAAACAAAAGGCAGCCCAACAAAACTGGCAGTTATCGACTTAAGCACCGGTGAAAAAACCTGGGAACTGGATGTTGGGCTGCAAGCGCTGGGCATGGAATTGTCAGCAGATGGTGAGCACATCCTTGTGACCCACGAAGCCAACGAAACCATTTCAGTACACGAGCTGGAAACCGGCAAGCTGCTTAAAACAATTGAAACTCGTGAGTACGGAATTCGCCCGCGTGGAATTGCGCGCTCGCCAGATGGCGATTATTTTGCGGTTACGCTGGAATACGGCAACAAAATTTTGATTCTCGACCGCGACTACACCATTACCCAGGAAATCCCCACCGGTGAAGTGCCCTATGGCATTAGTTACAACCGCACAGGCACAGAAATTTTTGTGGCTCTTGCCCGAGGCAAAGCCGTTCAGGTGTTCAATACAGAAACGTTGGAGTTGAAACGCGAAATACCCATCGGCGAACGCTGCTTGCATTTCAGCCTGACACCCGATGATAAAAATTTGGTCGTGGCTTGCGGCCGCAGCAACAACGTGCTCGTATTGAATGCCGAAACAGGCGAGTTGGTTAAAGAATTGCCAGAACCTGACAGGGCGCCCTGGGGCGTCATGATGCTGCCAAAATCGGTTGGCTCCCTAAGTTCACCCTAGGCTCGCTTAGTTAAAAAATGGCTGCGCAGCAAACCAAAAAAATAAGGCTGTGTGTACTCCTAAATTAATTTTCCGCGTTAATCAATTAAACGGTTGCCACCACGCAACACTTTTAATCTAATTAACGTCGCTTAGGAGTCACTTATGAGGCGCGTATTTAATGTCATTGAAAGCAACGCCACCAGCAGCCCCGCCAACCATTCAGCCACCATATCGGCTGCGCCGCAGGAATGTATTGAGGCCATTCAATCCGCATGGGCCCAAGCCCTACGCAGCGATTTTGGCCGCACCCGCGATGCAATTTTGTGCGAACTTGCACAATCCACTCAAGAATTGGCCCAGCAATACCCAAACGATGCAAGAACACTGTTGTGGAACGGCATTGTGTTAACGGGCTATGCGAAATCGCTGGGCGGTTTGTGCGCACTGCAGTTTCAAAGCACAGCGAAAGCATCACTGGAGCGGGCAATCGCCTTGGCTCCAAAAGACGGTGCAGCCTACCTGTATTTGGGCTTGCTGTATGACCAGGCACCGGAAGCACCTTACAGCTTTGGCAATGAAACCATGGCCAAAGCCCTGCTTGAACAAGGTCTAGCCCTAACACTGAATGCGCAGGGTCAACGATTGGGCCACATTCGCTTGGCTTGAAACGTTAAGTTTTGAAAAGAAGTACTACAAATTTCTTGCTTACGCGTTGGGTAGGAAATGGCGGCATCTATCCCGATGCACCGCCTGTTGACAGGAGTAGCGAGATGTCAAATACCGACGACAAAGTAAAAGCAAGGCGAGCCGCATTGGTTCGTTTGGGTTTGGTGGTAGGCGCGCTGTATGCCGCACCATCCATGGTGGGTTTGGCCACCGCGCAAGCCGACGGCCGATCGCGCCCAAGCTATTCCCGACAAAGCCGTTGGTCGCGGCCATCCCGGCCCGACCGCTACTACTCAAAGTACGGTCGGGGCAATCGCTCTTCTCGGTATTCGCGCCCCTCACGCCCCAGCAGGTATACCCGCTATTCACGCGTTAGCCGGCCCTGGATCACCATTCGCTTTTAAAACATGGAAACCATTGCCAAACAGCAGGCCGCGCGCCTGCTGTTGAAGTTTTCTGGCGTAGGCCAGGGTCTGTGTGTGCCCAACCACCTGGCCTTAATGAACGCCCTTCGGGAGGTTGTGCCCACCTGGGACTTCACTGAAGAAGCCCTGAGTAGCGACTGCGAAATTGGCGACCACTGCGTGGCGCATGTTTCCATTGCTTTCCATGCCCCGCTTTGCTACAACATAAACTCGATTTACACCGAAGAGCCCATGATGGGCTTGTCAACGGCCAGCGCAGTGTGCTCGCTGCTGGCCGATATTCTTGAAACCCACATTTCGAATTCAGCAAACCCGATTGCATTGCATGCTGGCGCATTTGTAATGGGTGGCAAGCTGATTGCTGTCAGCGGGCCGCGCCGTGCAGGCAAAAGCACGCTGATTTCAAGGTTGTGTGCGGAACCCGACGTACAAATTTATTGCGACGATGTGCTGCCTGTTAACCCCAGCGGCCATGGCATTGCCTTGGGTTTGGCACCTCGCTTGCGCTTGCCCCTGCCCAAACTTGCCAGCCCGGTTTTCAGGCAACATGTGCAGCAACATCTAGGCCCACACGATGAACGCTACGGCTACCTGTGTTCAGCCAATGTTGCAGCCCATGGCACCACACACCCGCTGGCAGCGCTGATTATTCTGGACCGCAGGGCACAGGCAACAAATGCCCATTTCTGCGAGCTTAATGAGGACGACGCACTGTTTTATGCCCTGCAACAAAACATGGGCAACTTTGCCAATCCACAAGAGGCGTTGTTACGTACTCAAGCGCTGCTTGGCAATGTGCGCTGCCTGCGCCTAGTTTACCACGACCTGGAAGATGCAGTGGCCTTGCTGCGCCAAGCGTTCGGCCAAAGTGCAGAACCATACACGAACCTACCGGTGCAGCCAGCCCAGGCGTGGCAGCCAGAGACTGCCCGTGCTGCCGAGCCTATAAGGGCCAAGCAAGTGTTTGCGCGTGCCCCCGGTGCGGCAGTGCGGCGCATTGGCAACTCTACCTTCTTGTGGCTAGCCAGCGAAAATTCGGTGTGGCGCTTGAACACAGTTGCTGAAGCGGTGTGGGCATTGCTTGAAACGCCGGGCAGTGCTGAAGAATTGGCAGATGTACTTGGGGAAGTGTTTGTTCAAGTGCCCAAGGCGCAACTTGAAAAAGACATTGCCGGGTTAATGGCGGTGATGAAGGAAGAAGGCTTTTGTTCTGAACTAATAAAGTCGAAAACTAGGCCCGTGGATTCATGGGCCTTGCGAGGCATGCGATCAGCGGCGTACCTGAATTAAAGTCGAAAACGGGAGCTGACATGCGAGGAAGAAAACTTGAGAAGTGAAAATAAAGTCGAAAACAACGCGGCTATTGGTGATTATTGAATTGATTCTCTCTGTTTACATACCGCCAAGTATTGGGTTGTGCTCAGAGCAGACCTCGTTTAGTCGGACACCGTTCTCGCAATTTGTTCTGTTTAGTGTGACTGTTGTCCAACCTCAAATTTCAAAGTAGAAAGTTTCGCGCAAAAGTGGTTGTACTTTTAGACTTCTGGGTGAGTCATCTTCATCGTCTGAGGTATCAAATTCAAGAACAACAAACCCCCACATGTGCATAAATACTGAAGAAAGCGAATTGTGATGGAGTTCGCGAAGTTTGTTGCTGTGAAAAGTATTGATCCTTTGAATTGCGGCAACACATGCGGAAAAGCTGTGTTCACCTCTTCGATCAGCTTGTCTATTTGGCCATTTTCGAGAGGTTTACACTTGATCCAGTTCACGAAGCATTTCTGGGTGTTTTTCCAAAATTTTGAAAAGCTGAACCAACGATTTTGGAGGTTTCGCAGCACCTCGTTCATAGCGAGAAAAGGCACTAGCCCCACCTCCGAAAATGGAGGCTGCTGTCTTCTGGTCCAAGTCTAGTTTTTTTCGAACGCCTGCTATCCAGCTCCCTTCTACAAAATCAGAATTAACCGAGTTTCGGAACTCACGAATAGCGGCACCGTATTTATCGCCATTAAAACGATCGAGAATACCCTCTCCGCAATCCATGCAAAATTGACCTTCGATTCCTTGCGCAACAGTAGAGCGGCCCTTGTAAGATATTTCAAGGCCCTTTGTTTCATACACCATTTGGCTTGAACCACAATTTGGGCAGTTTTTCATGATTCTGACTCCTTAAAGCTAACTATTAAAACACCCTCTTCAACCATTAGCTTCACATAGGCTTCTGTGTTGTTAACCGTGACCAGGTAAACGTCTTGCCACTTTGTGTGGTCTTGATAAGTCGTCATCGATTTCTTAAAATTTTTTGTGGTCAACGAAGAAACCACTTTGCACATCTCAGACAGCGTAAAAACATTCAAATCAGCAGCGGTATTAAACGCGGTCTTTGTCGCATTTACCTTACCTTCTTTTATCAATTGGTGCACAACGGCTAGTTTTGTGTGGGCGGTGCTCTTTTCCATTGTTAATTTTATTCCTATTAGGTTAATTTGTCTAGTAAGCAAATTTGCTTGCTTAAGACGTATAGGTACAAGGATTATACAAAGCGTCAACAAACGGTCGTATTTTTGAAGAAAAAGACACTGGGCCCTATTCGATCGACCAGTGTTGAGTTGCATCCAAAATTGACCCACTTAGGGTGAAGATTTGCCTCGAACTTTGACCCACGTATGTCTACCGAACACTTGAAACCGAAGAAGCTGCGCAGAAACCTGCGCAGCATGTACCGGGATTTGGTCGCCTTGGGCTTTACAGGGTCTTATGACCGGGGGGTGCCTTTGCAAGGCAGTGGAAAGATTCCGAGCAGTTCAACGCGCAAAGCGGGCAAGCAGGTCAAACTTCAGATTACCCAGTTTAAGTTGGCTCACAGCCGGGCCTTTGTGCTTCGGGCTTATGCATTCCGATTCACATTTAATTGCCTGACAATCGCTGATCTCTGCTTGAATTGATTTCCTGAATCGATTAGTTTAATGTTCCGATAAATCGGAGTATTAAAATCATGAGTACGTCCAAATATTTATCGATATCGGAGGCTGCATTTGTGTCAGGTTTGGCTGACCGTGACCTAAACAGAGTAGTTGATGAGAAGTTGGTCCCGAACGAGCTAATCATTCAGGGCAAGAATGGTAGGCGTTTTTCTGCGTTGAGCCTCGCTTTCGCAAAGTTTTACTTTGAATCTGCACGAATCCTAAGTGCGACGTGCCGCAAAGACATCATCAATCTAGCCCATGGAAATGTTCGAACCCGTGGCAAACACTACAGAATCCCAGATGAGGTTGTGTTTGGGGACAAACGTTGGGAAATTGGAATTGATATGGTGAACGTTGATATCTCGCCTTTTGTACGAAAGGTTTGGTCGAATCTTCGCCTAGCAGATGCGGCTAAAAGTTTAATTACGCGGGACGAGTCTGTGATGTCAGGCCGCCCGGTATTCAAGGGAACAAGACTTCCGGTAGACATGATTGTCGATTGCTGGGGATCAGAGTTAAGCATTCAAGAAGTTCAAGAGGCCTACCCGTCCTTAACTGAGAAGCAAATCGATGCTGCGAAGGTCTATGTGAAGCTTCACCCCCCTCGTGGGCGTCCTCGTCGCCTGGCGGAAGTAAACCAAGCACTCAAGGTTCGAGCAGGTAACCAAAGTGCGAGAGGAATAATGTCGCCCAAAATTGATTAGCTCTTGAATCGCCTAACAATGATAATTCGCATACAAAAACACCCAACCGAGAATACTATTAGACACACAATTGTTACGCGCTCCCGAAATCGCTGCTGAGCAGCACACACTGTTTATACGACGAGCGCACGCTTTGTACATTACGGGGCACTTTGGACAACCTAAATTACGTAGATTTTTGGGATTGTCTATAGGCTTGGTGATCGAGACAGTTCGCGAAGTAAGGAGAGCCACTTACATGAACCTTCGCTGTTACTTTTGCGGCTGTCAACACCAGCACTGAATGTCCAATTTTCACCAGAATATTTTGTCCACCAATAAACGGTAAATTGTCCTGTTTTTAACGGTCTTCAGTGGTCAGTTCGGCAAACATTTCCTCCTCGGTCAAGTGGGTTTCGGGTTTTCGGTTTTGAGAAGCGCCAAGCAGACCTGCGCAGCGCTTCTCTTTCAAGCGGTAACTTTCACCTTTGATATTCAACGTGGTCGCGTGGTGTAGCCGTCGGTCCAGGATGGCCGTGGCTAGCACTGGATCAGCAAACACTTCACCCCAATCCACAAAGCTTTTGTTTAAGCTCAGAATAGTTGATGCTTTCTCATATTGGCGGCTGATGACTCGGAAGAACAAGCTGGCGTCCTCCCGGCTCATCGGCATGTATCCGATTTCATCAAGCACCAGTGGGGAGGAAGAAAATTTGAAAAGTGAAATTTAAGTCGAAAACCACGCGGTAATTGTCGATTGACTCCTCATAATTGTTCATGGATAAATTTTGATACGACCCAACACCCTGACTGGGTACGTTTTTATTCAGTACAACAAGCGGCTAGCGGTATGTTTTGACTCAGGTGTTAAAGAAACTGACATGCTCAGGTTGTATGACAAAAGATGACGCATCTCGGCGATCACCGAGTCGGTCTGTTCGAGAACATGAAAGACCCACCGCAAGTTAGGATCTCCGAACTACGGTAAACTAACCATGTCAGATGTAGGCATGAGGTTCTCAAAATGGGAAAAATAGTACAGTTACCGCCGCTCCTACTTCCGGGGATTGGGATAGCGTCGACATCTGGAACTGGTAACCTGATCTCAGGCTCCAAGTCTGAGATTTGGCTATGTCCTACGTATGATGCAGAAGGAAAGGGAGCTCCTCTGTATGTAAAGAAGGGGCTAACTGCAAGAGCGATAATGGTTGAAATCCTGTGCTCTCAAATTGCCCAAGTATTAACACTACCAGTCCCCCAGCCATATATCGTGACTGCAAAATCTAAGCACGTGGGGGGGAAAGGGAATTCGAATATTGTCTGCTTCGGCACCTTAGATATGGGTTCGCAATCACTAGCTCGGCCTATTAAATGTCTAAATCAAGTTTTAACACTGCTACAAAAATTAAAAATTGAAGACATGATTGCAACTTATGACGAATGGATTGCCAATGATGTAAGAAGTCCAAACGATATTCTTTTCAGTCCAGATAACTTGTTATATCTAATTGATCATGAGTCAGCAATTCCACCTAATAAAAGCGCAGATGAACAACTTACTAACTGGTTGGCAGACCGACTTTTAGAAAGCATGAATGATCAAGAACGAAGAAAACTTCTGAGGCAAATGCATTCTAGAATCGCTGCATTTCAGCGAATCAAATTCACGTCCGCTCCTCTTTCATCAGGATTTATACAAGGATCGGGGGAGTTGTATTTAGAGTTAACCAAATTTCTGACTGAAAGATTAACTCATATTCACAGACTTGTATCGCAAAGAATTTTTCCAAATCAGTTACATTTAAATCTAACAACAACTCAAATCGACGGGGCTGAGCAAGCGTGATACCTTTCGAACTTCCTAAGCTAGAAGCGCACTGGTGGCCTGTATTTATGGAAACGATACCAGGTAGCGGAGAAAAAATCTCCGTTGCTACGGTTGTTAGAGCTGCATCAGGCCAATCACAGATCAGACAAAGTATTTCACCTAGTTTGATAAGTGCTCTATTTGGTACCTCCGCAAAAGGGATGTCCTCAATGCTAGCTGCGTCATTAATAGAAATACAACAACAGCTTAACGCAGGTAGGAGAGTAGAGGAGCTTGAGTTTCCTTTCGGAGGTTTTTTTCTTGGCGCTTGCAAGGAATGTATAGGAAAAGATTTAAATGAAATATTTGATGTGTCCGTTCGACTTTCTACTGCTTTTGGTCAATCCAATTACGGCGTGAGATCCGAGATAAGTGACTCGTCTAAACTTGCATTTAGAGATTGGGCAGAAAAAATAAAAAAAGATCTATTTAGCTTAGAAAGCCCAGCCTTATACCATCATGACTTTACGAAAGACTTCAATGTTCCACTAAAAGTCGGCGGAAAATCTATAAAGATTGGTTTCTTAAAAGGTTCTTACGCGGCTAACTTTGGCGTAATGAGACCAGGTGTTTCCTCATCTGCTGACACAAGATCTCTTAAGGCCAAGGTTTTTGATCTCGAAGCGGTCAATCGATCAAACATGTTTTCTGTCTTAAACACTGAATTATTAGTCGGCTGCCCTAACGTCGAAACTCTTTCATATCTTTCAAATAAAGAACGAAATAATTTTATCGATTCTTTAGAATTTTTAGAAAAAGAATCTAAAGCTAGACACGTAAGCTTTATTAAATTTGAGTCTCACCTGCAAGCGGCCCACCATCTATCGTCAAAAATCTATGTTAAAGCTTAAATGATGACATCCGGTTGAACTACCCCGCTGTACTCAGTCATCATTATTGATTTTTTAACTTAATCTTTTTCGAATCGCTCATTTGTTTCTTTTGCTGAATACGCTCCCCGAAGAAAGGCTGCTAAAGCGGCTAATGCGACTAAAAATCCGAGCAAGAAGGCATAAATTACTATCATTTCAGCTAGTTGTGCAGCAGAATCAAGCAAATCCGCGCGGGCCTTCAATCCCTTACAAGTACTCACGAGTGCTTGTTCAATTGTGGCGCAACTAACAACGCTAAGTTCCTCAAAACTTGGCCCAGAAAGGGTTTGAACCTCCTTCATTAGTTCCAACTGGAGTTTTAACAACTCCATAAAACCTGAAGACAAACCAATCAATCCAACGCTAAAAAAAATTGAACTAGCCAGCATTAGACATCGAGCGCCAGAGAATGAAAATATCAATCTCACCGCTCGCGTCAACGTTTGATCAATAGTTTGCCCGGTTGCTAGAAAAAACTTGATCACAGCGTTTTCCTTAAAAAAAGCCCTCGAAACTCGAGGGCCCACAAGTTACGCATGCTGCACTAAAACCCAGATGGTTGCTTGTTGGTTATACGGGGGCATTCTATTACCCCTCGCAATCGGTGCAGTTGTATTGCCATTTTGCGGACGCCAGACTCCACTTTCCGGACAAACCTCACCAGTTCTAGCTGTTGTACCTATTGGTTTACGCATCGCAGTTACTCCTGAAGTACCCGATCACATGACCGTGGCGTAATGATATATCTGTACGTTTTCGTAAGTCAATAAAATTTTTATGCTGCTGTCAGTTGGCATATAATTCTGCGTATGGATGATTTTGCAAAACGTTTAAGAAAGTACCGGATGGCCAAGAACCTGTCTCTACAGGCGCTTGCGGAGAAGGTCGGATCGTCAAAAGCTCACATATGGGACTTGGAACAAGGCAAAACCAAGAATCCATCACTCTCTCTTCTGACAAACTTGTCTAGAGCCCTGGACGTTCCAATAAAGACCTTGGTAGGCGAAGCTAGTGAGACTGAAGCAGATGATGCTCTGGCGCCACTTTTCAGGGATCTTCGTGAACTAGAAGACCGGGATATAGAACTAATTAAATCTATGACCGAGCAGCTGAGATCCAGAAAGAATGCAACCAACGTTAACGATTGATCGATGTGAGTTAGCTGATACAGCGCAACCCGCAAAGTTGGCGGAGCTTCTTTTCTCTCAAATATCAAACCAATTAGAGAACCCTGTTCCGATCAACATAGAAGCATGCGCAGCTGCGTGTGGAATACTCGAAATTAAAGAACTGGAAACAACCGGTTTTGAAGGTGGATTGATTCAAGACGATACCAAAACGAACGGATTCATCCTAGTCAACCAAACCTCTCAAACATTTCGAAAACGTTTTACCATTGCCCATGAGCTTGGACACTTCCTCAATTTACGTCATGTAGCGAAGCCCGGACAAACGCAATTAATGTGTACAAAAGAGGACATGTCTTTACGCGAGAAAGGTCGAAACAGCGTTTCAGATATGGAAAAAGAGGCAAACGAGTTTGCCTCTCACCTTTTGATGCCAAAGTCATTTTTGGCGACGCATAGATTAATTCGTCAAACTCCATCACTTCAAAACATTATCGATCTGCAGAACTTGTGCCAAGTTAGTAAGGAGTCAGCCGCTAGACGCCTTACCGAACTGCATGGAGATCATGTGGCTATTATTTTCTCCAAGAATGGTCGATTTATATACAGCGTGCGGTCTGAAGACTTTCCGTATATCAATCTTAAGAAAGATCAGCAGATATTTAGTAAATCACTCACTAAAGAATTTAGTGGTTCGATTGGGGACATTTCAGACCAAGAAGAGACAGACGCTTTTCTCTGGCTTGACGATAAAGACGCAAGAAACTGGACCATTTGGGAGGAAGTACTTCTTCAGCAAAATGGATACCGCATGACACTGCTACTTGGGGAAGTGGATGAGGAATGACATTGTTGTGGTTTTAAAAAATTAAATATCAAGTCAACACCTATCGAAAAGTCTTCATTGATATACCCCGTGCAAAATCGCATTCAGTAAATTCAACACTGTCCCCTGCCCATCAGGCTCTCCGAGCAACTCTCTGGGTGTCACCCCACCCAAAGCCGGGTTAGGCTCTTCCATCCAACTTGCCAACCACCGGCCATGTTGAAAATTCACAGCATCAGGCGAAAGATCCGCAGTCTTAATTGTGTCGAGCATCAATTGAACACCTGAAAGCAAGCTTGAAGCATCGCCCTTGAATGTTCCTCGCTGTCGCGCCCAATTCAGCGACCCGCTGCTTATCCCCACCCAAGATGAAAGAGTTTTTTGATTTAGCCCCAACTCGGCCGCGAGATCAGTGAACTGAGAAAAATGCATGGTGTGACATCCCGTGTTGTAGATTGGAGCATCAAAGCCCGTCAAATAAATCCAATTGCTTTGGCTGTCGGCCCACCATCGGTAGGCGTAAATCCAACCAGTCGGAATCCCACCTGTTAAGCCAACAAAATGAGCGGTAATGGCGCTGGGTAAATTCAAGCCGAGAGGGAGCATCGTTTTGCTCCAGGTAATTCAAACAAACTTTTCGATGCACCACGCGCACATCTGTATCCGCGCTTTTGTTTACAGTTGCTTGGTGTACTCCCCGATATCCAAAGACAGAGACCCACAAAGACTGGTTACTCAAAGCCTCCGTACTTTCATAGAGAATTGCCATTAGCGTCACACTCTCCTCGGACACCGGAGTAAATTGACCCGATTTAAGTGAAGATACCAAGCGGCCTATACGCCTTAAGTTCACTTTATCGAGCTGGGCGGGCTCACAGCCCATTAATCGCTGACATAGGAATTTCAAAAGCATGCGGGCAGCAACTTTCCCGTCATCTTTCAAGCACCCTATGCCATGAATGCCATCCAGTAACATTCCACATAAGTTATCCGACTGACTAGATCCTGCCTCCATCTGATCCGCCAACAACTTTCTGCGAAATTCAGGAAATGCCATCGATAACGCGAGGGGTGTAACCAGTGTGTCTTCCTGCTTATCAAAATCTGTTATGTCGCTGGGAAGATATCCGTAAATATGCAGAGAGGATTTCTTGATCCGCAGTCGCTGCAAACGAACTTCGTGATTAACGCACCAATCGCAAAACTCCAACTGATGAGAAACACGCCAGTATGAGAAACCAAACTGCCTCGAATCTTCGTTCCTGCATTTGGGACAAAACAATAGATTTGAGCCACCTGCAAAACTCACTTCCGCCAACGAGTATTGACCTCTCAAGGGGTCAGCTCTCCTCTCGGCAGGCGAAGGATAATTTACCGAATGCCAATCGTGAATTGATTTTGCATACCGACCCAGGTGGGCTTTAAAAAGCCCACCCCAATCCACTTTGGAATCGACGAAGGACGTGCAAACCCCCAAATTGAATTGCTTTTCATACAAGTCGCGGCAATCGACAACCCCATTTAAGCGGCACACCCGAACCATCAAACTGTATAAGGTTTCATCTGGCAATAGCTTTGGCAGAAACAAGGTCAACCTTCACAGCTCGACCTGCGAACCGCCCATCTTTTAACGATTGGCCATGGCTTCACAGTCCCCTCGTACATCCATGCAATTATCGAAAACCATACTGTGGCGATGAGCAACTGAGTACCAACGGCTTGAAATGGCGAGATGTGCTCCGAGGGAACTGCACGCAAAAACAAAAACAGATAAACAATCGACAGCAACCCAATGCCGGCAAGCGCAAAGACAGGCATCCACTTGTTGACATGCAACCGAATTGCTTCGTTTTGAAGCTGCAAATATCCACCTCGATGCAACCAACGGATTTGGTGATCAGAAGCACCCATCTGTTTTTGAAGATCCAACACCTGCTGTCGATTGCTTTTGGGCACCGAAAAACCAAACCGCCTGCGGAAAAATCTCTCGCTGTTAAGTGCCAATTCATCGATGAGCACTTCATCACCGATGTCCAGAACTGAATCTGAATAGTTTATGGATTCGTAATAGTTATGGCCCGCCACTCGATTGCGTTCGCCGATATTGGTTTGAAGGGGTCGAGAATTCGCAGAACTATCTAGATGAGCCTGCGCAGTTTTAAAGTCATTCTTCATGATAGTCACGTCCCGCAATTCTATTTCCTGATCCGATGTTGACTTGAGAATTTTGGGACTCAGCCTTTTCCTGATGCAGCAACGCTGAGAAATCGACAGGTTTCTTCGCTTGGAAGTAAGCAATCGCATCGCTAAGCACGGTCTTACCAGCACTGGTCCGATCTTGATTCCACACTTGGGAGTTGTACATGGTGAGAATTAAATCAATCGGCACTGGCCGATCAAGCGCAGAATTCAGAAAGCTCTGTATCGCAGGCTCATCAACAACTTCGGTGAGCCTCTCATTCTCAATTAGATCGAGGACTGCCCGAGCCATCTGGTTATTCTCCCTGCAGGCCAACTCGGCAAGCGACACCCGCAATCTGATGGCCCGCATCCAATCTAAATCTATCCGACTCTCCCCTGACATTGATCCTTCGCCAGTAAGCAACCAATCAATTGAAACTTTTACCGCCTGCCTAATTGCAAGCAGAAACTCTGCCCCTGGTTTTTTTTGACCACGTACAACATCGCTTACAAATGCCGCGGAGGCACCGATTGCTTTTGCGAACTCCCCTTGGTTCATGCCGCTCAGGGCAATTACTAAACCAAGCCTTGAGGCGAGACCGTCCAAAGACGACATTTCTACATCAGAAATAGCTTGCTCAATATCTTTCATTGAATATATATTTGCTTAAAGAGTATTTTTTTAAATGTCTTAAAAATAGATTACTACCTATTACTAAGGATGTCACCAACAACTTGGACCCGCTCGAGATCAATTACAGCCTAAAACGGATTGGGAAATCTCAATCATCAATTGCGCGGGAGCTCGGTGTAAGCACGGGGATTGTCAGCAATGTGGTCCATGGTCGCACCACCTCCCATTTTGTCGCGAGCCACATCGCTCACCTATTGGGACTTGAAATCAGCCAGATTTGGCCATCTCAGTATATTTATAAACCCAGAAAATTCGAGGGCAAAGTGTCCCCAATCAAAGGCTATCGAGATACAAAAATCGGTTCGAAAGGAGGGTCGCCAACGTGACAGCATAGAACCAAAAGAAAAAAGCGCGAGGATTAGGGCCCTCACGCTTTTTGTGCCGGGGGTTTGACCCGACTGACTACTTACATTTCTCAGTCTACGAGCAGAGCCATCGCTCGTCAATACCCCCATTTTTTTATTACGCATCACGGACTTATGTGAGAAACACATTCGTTCAAATAATGGGGGTGAATATTGAGAACAACCAAAAGATTTACACCGCGTACTTTGGAAAGATTTGAAGAACGCGAGCGTGGAATTGGAAGATTTGAAAACTACCAACCATGGCATCAGATCACCCGATCAGATCCAGCAAGCCACGGGAGAAGTCACCTAGTTTTCCATGAGGGACGTTTCATACACCTGCTCAGCGACAAGGAATTGATCGTCAGATACTTCATTCAAATGCTGCCGAATTTGATTGAGGTCCGAGAGCAACAACCACTCTGCCTGTACCGAGAAAACGACTACCTGGATCAAACAGCTGACCTAAATGAGTACGGAATGTACCCAGGCACCTTAGAAATCAGCGAAACGCTGAAGGTCAAACATCCCAGTACCCATGATGCTGAGCAGTCACTACCCTGGAGAATGTCCACAGACTTCTTGGTACTGCTGCGGCAAGAAAACGCAGTGAAAAAGCTTGCTATAAGTGTGAAGGCTGAGCCATGGACGAGCATTATCAAGAATCGCCGAACAATGCAACTCATGGATATTGAACGTGAGTATTGGAGGCAGAGGGACACCGAATGGCTGTTGATAACGCCAGAAACCTACGACCATCGCGTGGGTGAAAATCTAAGACGTACCGCTGGATGGGTAATTACAGAGCTCGATAGGACGATTAATTTTTCTCTTGTGAGCGACATTGTGGCGAGAAATCAAGGCCGACCATTATCCGAAATCCTGCAAATCCTGGGTGATGCGGTCGGTGACATTAACTGCGCACAGATTGCATTTTGGCGGTGTGTATGGAGCGGCTACTGCCCAATCAAACTAACCAGAGGCTGGAGACCTAGCGAGTCAGTAGAACTAATCTCACAGCAAGAATTTGAGAATCAAAACCCTGTACTCAGTGGGAGATCGGCATGGAAATGATCTCCAATGAAACATTTCGGCTAATTGGCCCTGAAACAACCTACAAAGATTTTGACCCTGGCATTTACAGAATCATCATTAATAGCGTTGCGCGAGGTCTAATCGCCTGTTCATTAATCGCAAACGAAGATTCAGAGACTTCAAAAACCAGGGCCCGCAAACGAAAAAGGAAAAAGTCCCCACTACCACTTGTAGGAAAACTACGATGGATACCAAAAAAAGTATTTGCTTCACTTGTTGAACAAGGGCAAATCGTATCCATCGAATACAAGCGCAATAGTAGCGACGCAAAAAGCCTGAGTCCGAAGGCTCTGTCAATATATTCGCGCAGGGTGCAAGTTATGGGCGACTTCCTTGATCAAATTCGTTTGCACGATGAGCTTGAGGCAACTTGCTCCATAAGCTCTTTAGTTAAGCAGGCGATGAACAAGTTCTCAGTCTCAAAGTTTTACGTCCACAAAAACTGGTCCTTGCTTTGTAGGTACGGCTTAACAGCCCCGTCCCTAAGTCCGTCTTTAAAAAATTGTGGGGGACGAGGCATCCCTCGCCCTTGCGATGTAAACCCGGACGGTAGTTTGATACGACAAAAACCCGGTCGCAAACGCAAAGTTCAATCCATGCAGAAAACTCTGGGCCACGAATTTGTATTGCAACCAGGGATCACTAGCGAATGGCGCAAAATGATTTTATCCCTTGATTCAAAATTTAAAAATCCCAAGCCATCGTATCCAGTGCGATGCAAGCATATTTTGGAAATGGGCTTTAGTGACGTCACTGAGGTCAACGGTCAGATGGTTAAAGCCCTCTGGCCACGGGGCCAATATCCCTCGAGAGCACAAATCCTCCACGTGCTAAAGAGTGGAACATCCTCTATGCAAAGAATCGGCGAAACAACCAGCAAACGTCATTTGGAGTCCTCTCGCCGGGGGCTTACCGCGAAGGGCTGGCAAGGTGTTCCAGGGCCAGGTCACACTTGGGCTATCGACTCGACCATTGGTGATATATATCTTCGCTCCTCGGTCAACCGCGACTGGATTATTGGAAGACCGATCGTTTACCTAATTGTCGACATGTGGTCAACCGCAATCGTTGGTGGACATATTTGTCTGGAAGGGCCAAGTTGGAAGACAGCCAAACTCGCAATATTTAACGCAGTTTGTGACCCAGCAATTCTAGGCGAGCTGTGGGGGCAAGATCCACTTGAATCCCTAAATCCAAGACCAATGTTACCAGCGGCCTTGTTGTGTGATCGAGGTGAATACCTGAGCGAAAAGCATAAGGAAACTGCAATCAAGCTTTTTCCGCACACCAGCTACACACCACCCTACCGAGGTGACCTCAAAGGATTGGTGGAAGTACTGCACCGAATTGAAAAAGACAAGATGTTCCGATTTGTACCTGGTGCACTCGATACACGCCGCGATGAAATGGACCTTAGAAAGTCAAAACCACAAGAAAGCGCATTGACCTTAAATGAATTTTGGGCTTACTTACAGCATTCAATTCATGAATACAACCTCACAGCCGATCGCTCAAACCGGTTGGATGCGTCGATGCTTGCCGATGGAGTTGACCCCTCCCCCGCTGGACTTTGGAACTGGGGACATTCGGTTGGGATTGGATATCGAAAAGCTATTCCAGCAGACGAAATCAACCGTTCATTGTTACAACCAGTGAGAGCAAGTATTCAGCGAGACGGTTTGACTCACTTGAACTGCAATTACACCTCTCCAAAAATTGATCTCAAAGAATTTACGACCATCGCGCGAAATCGAGGGCTTATAGAAATCAATGCCTATCACTATCCTGGATCGATGCAGTCTTTGTGGATTCCTGATAACGGATCCGATGATCTCATTCGATTCACAATCACCGACACCTCATTGTCACTACCTACGATTACCGCTGATGAATGGCTCGACTGTGAAGCTATTCGTGCTGCAACTAAATCTATACATGAACACAAACACAATGAGATCAGCGTTCACACTTACTCGAAACAAAAATCGATTATTAGTGAATCAAAAAAATCAACTCAGAAAATGGACAAGGTCAAAAATGATCCCATTCCGAACATCTCGGCGGCCAGAAGAATAGAGATTGAAACATCAAATCAAAAAGCTGAGTTGAACGAAATTGGTATTCGGCCCAAAGAAGCCGTGACTGCAAATGTTTCGCGACCTGACAAAGAACTGGAGAGAAGTTACGCACTGCTTATGCAACGTTTAACAGGTAGAAATAAAGGCGGCGACGAATGAACAAATCCCATCATCTCGATAACGTACTGATCAAAAAACTTGAAACATTCAAAACACGCGGAGAGTTGCTTGAACGTCTCGTGTATTTACCTCAATTGCCCAAAGACATCGAATTCACCTCAGATTCTCATCGCATTCAGTGCTGTGAGGAAGTAGCGGATTTACACATTCCACAACCTATTGAATTCGAAATTTTCGACACGATCGACCTAATGATCAGGAACGGCTATAGACCTCGAAACCCATTGAACGTTAGAACTTGGCGAGATCTCCATCATCCAGGAACCTACCTAGTACCACGGACAGCACCAGGCGCAACAGTAGTGGGGTTGCCGGGCGTTGGCAAATCAATTACCTGCGCAACCATCCTGTCAAAATGTTACCCACAGGTAATTGATCACGATGATTTCCCGAATGCTGAAGGCCCGGTTAAACAAGTGGTTTGGTTGAGTGTGGAAGCCCCACACAGTGGTAAGGCACGTGATTTTGTCGACAATCTTATGGAAGCTTGGAATACAGCCATAGAACAAGCAAGATTTCAACGTCGACCGAACTCAACATCGCGAAGACCAACATCAGATTTAAACGAGTGGTTGCAGGTTGCAAAATCAGGATTTCTGGGGGTTCTGCACATCGATGAAGTGCAGAACCTCTTTCAACTTAGCTCGGCTGCGAGTCGAAAAAGTAGCAACCATAAGCGTGAGCTTAGAATTGTGGAAGATGACTTGCTGAAGTGGCTCCTTAACCTAAGCAACAGCGGTCAAATCCCAGTTCTTTATTCTGGAACCCCTGATGGACTCGATGCGCTGGCAAAAAGATTCAGCAATGCGCAAAGATCCACGAGTATGGGCTATCACCAAATACCCACTTTCAATCAACAAAGTTTAAGCGCGTTCAAAAATCACTTTTTGATCTACCTTTTTGAGTATCAATACACTGAGCAGCAAATTGAATTGACAGATGAACTCGCTAGTTTGATTCTTGAACTGAGCGCCGGGATTCCTCGAATCGTTATTGGCCTTTGGATAGCCGCCCATCGTTATGCGATTCGACAAGGGCACTCAACGCTATCGGTAGAATCTTTCGAGCTAGGCTCTCAAAAATTAACACAAATGCTAAGCCACGGTGTTTCGGCACTTATGCACAATGACCGCAACGCCATGAGCCACTATGAAGATCTGATGCCTGGAAACAGCGTTTTCTGGAACGAATTTCTCCTGTCTAATGGCAAACCACCTAAGAAAAAATAAAAATTTGTTAGTTCTTGCACCAACTCTCAATGAACTTGTTTCCACATACATTCATCGTTTGACCACTGTGAACGGCTTTAAGGATCGACAAGTCATGTTGCATCACATTGCCAATCGATTTGGTTTACCGGATAACCTAGGTATCACACCTTCAGTAGAGCTAATCGCAAGGCTACTTAACACCACAGCCCTAGACATAATCCTGAAACACACCATATTGCCGTTTACATCCATCTTGCCTGGGACCGTCGGCACTTTCGATCTAAGGATTACTGGGGAAAAACTTCTGTTGGCCGCGTCTAAGCATATTTCAAAAGACCTGACTTATTGCAAGAAATGTACTGATGATGAATTCGATCAAATTGGTTGGTCGTCGTACAAGCGGCACCACCAGCTTGAACATATTAGCTATTGCCACATTCATTACGGCCAGCCACTTTTGAGGAATCAGCCCAGCAGCTGGGATGTCTGGATGCCCCACTTACCTGCAAACGAAAAAATTCTTTACAAAATTCCTGTGAGGTCGAAAATGGAAATTTCCACTCAAATGAAATTCCATAGCTATTGGAGCGAATTAGAACAATCCACGAACTTCATCGATTGTGATTTGATGAGACTTTTTCTAGTTTCCACCGCACGCAACCAAGGGTTCCAAACCACGCCCGATGACCAAGGCAATCATGTATTTTCTGACCACATTTTAGATATTTACGGAACCGGATTGTTTGAGGAGGTGTACCCAGCAAGATTCAAGAAAACAAGAGGCCTGCTATTCGATCCTGTCGATGGATATCTAATTTATGGCTACCGATCCGCAGCAAAAATTACAATGATTTTGCCAATCATGATGGGGCTCTTTGAGTCAGCAGAAACGCTGATCGAGGAGTTCTCAAGTTTCAAATACAAACTGTCGACTTGAATCGGTCTGCATAAGCGTGGATAGATAGCCTTCTCACGATCGAGCAAATTAGATGAACCCGCCACGCAATACAGACCATCCTGACGACAGCGCTTCTGCCTGCTGCAAAACAGTTTGAACCGCCGTGTCTTGGAGATCGGGAGGGTATCCGTATTTGCGCAGGATACGCTTCACAAGAACTCTCATTCGTGCCCTGGCTGAATCTCGATGCGCCCAGTCTACAGATACATTCTCTCGCAGGCTCATCAGTAATTCGTGTGCGATCAGCCTTAGTTTCTCATCACCCATCATCTGCACGGCATTCTCGTTTTCAGCCAAAGCATCATAAAAGGCGATTTCCTCTTCTGACAATCCTTGCTCTTCGCCACGCTGGCGAGCCGCGCGAATATCCTTGGCCAGTCGAATCAACTCCTGCAGCACCTCGGCAGTGGTAATTGCGTTTGCGTGGTAGCGTGCTACGGCGTCTTCCAATCGCTCAGAGAACGCCTTGGTTTGAACCACGTTGGCTTTGCTGCGCGAGCGAATGCCGTCGTTGATCAGCTTGCGCAATGCCTCTAACGCAAGATTTTTGCGTTCCATCTGCTGCACTTCAAGCAGAAACTCATCGGAAAGAATGGAAATGTCTGGGCTCTTAATGCCCGCTGCAGCCAGGATATCCACGATCTCGGTCGATACCACCGCACGACTAACGATTTGCTGAATGGCCAATTCGCGCTCTTGCTGACTCACTCCAGAACCAGTACTGCTCTTGGTCAACGCGGCACGAATCGCCTGAAAAAAACCGACTTCTTCCCGAATTTCCCGAGCCTCGTCGGAAGCCGATGCGAGGGCGAACGCTTTGGACAAGGCCAGTACCGCGTCTTGGTATCGCCGGTGAATATTCTTCTTACCCTCAACTGTTCTTTCGTTTGCAGCCAACTTTTGTTGTAAATCAAGAATCCACTCAATGGCCCCAGCCATCATCATCAAACGCTCTTGCGGCGTTCCGTTCATTGCAGATGCGTAGTCAAAGCCATGGTACATATCCCGCACAACTTCATACTTCTCCATCATCACAGCGACAGCTTGCGCTTCATCAACACCAGTATTTTCCTGATCATTTTTGGAATACTGCTGAAGTGCCGACTTCAGGTTTTGCGCAATCCCAATATAATCGACGATAAGCCCAGCGGGCTTGTCGCGAAACACTCGGTTTACGCGCGCAATTGCCTGCATCAATCCATGGCCTTGCATGGGCTTGTCAATGTACATGGTGTGCATACATGGCGCATCAAAGCCGGTCAGCCACATGTCCCTCACAATCACCAATTTCAGCGGGTCTTTGGGGTCGCGGGCGCGTTTGGCTAGCAAATCGCGCCGGGCCTTGTTGCCAATGTGCTGCTGCCACTCCTGCGGGTCGCTTGCTGCGCCCGTCATCACAATCTTGACAGCGCCTGCGTTGTCATCAGTGCTGTGCCAGTCTGGGCGCAGTTTTACTATTTCGTCGTACAGCTTCACGCAGATGCGGCGGCTCATGCACACCACCATTGCTTTGCCGTCCAGCGCGGCCACGCGATCTTCAAAGTGGGCAACCATGTCCTTGGCCACAAGAGCAAGGCGCTTGTCGCTACCAACCAAGGCTTCAACCGTTGACCACTTTTGCTTGAAGCGTTCCTGGTCGGCCTCGGAATCCTCTTCCGTCAGGTCATCGACCTCCACATCAATCTTCGGCTTTTCTTCCTCGTTCAGTTCGATGCGTGCCAACCGCGACTCGTAATAAATCGGCACGGTAGCGCCATCTTCCACAGCGCGGCTGATGTCGTACACATCAATGTAATTGCCGAACACAGCTGGTGTGTTCACGTCGTCGGCCTCAATAGGCGTGCCGGTAAAGCCGATGAAGGAAGCGTTTGGCAGAGCATCACGCATGTACTTTGCGAAGCCATATGAAATTTGACCAGTCTTCGCATCAACCTTCGCCTTAAAGCCATACTGGCTGCGGTGGGCCTCATCCGCCATGACAACCACGTTGCGGCGCGTGGTCAGCGGCTCTGCAATTTCACCGAACTTCTGCAAGGTCGTGAAAATTACACCACCTGATGCCCGGCTTAACACTTTCTGCAAATCCTCACGACTTTCCGCCTGCACCGGTGTTTGCCTTATCAAGTCGCGGCACATCGAGAAGGTGGAGAAAAGCTGATCGTCGAGGTCGTTACGGTCTGTCAGCACCACCAGCGTGGGGTTGGCCATAGCTGGGTGCTTCACCAGTTGCCCCGCATAAAACGCCATCAAGAAACTTTTGCCAGAACCTTGTGTATGCCAAATAACGCCAACTCGCTGGTCGCCTTTAGCCTGCGATTTAACGCTAGAAAAACCATAGTCCGCAGGGTCTTCTTCCGAGCCTGAAAATAGCGCAGATGCACGAACGGTTGAATCCACAGCCCGTCGCACCGCATGGAATTGATGGTAACCCGCGATGATCTTGACCAAACCCGAACCGGTTTCACCAAACACCGTAAAGTGCGCTAGCAGATTGAGCAACCGGCTATGCTCAAACATACCTTCAATAAGTGTCGATAATTCTGGCGCACCTTTTGGCGCAATATCCTTACCATTAGTGGTGCGCCAGGGCATGAAGCGTTCAAGGTCTGCCGACAGGGAACCCACTCGGGCGGCAATACCGTCTGAAGTGACAAGCAGCGCGTTGGTATTGAACAGCGCTGGAATCTGCTTTTTGTAGGTTTGCAGTTGGTTGTATGCGCCCAGCAGATGCGCCCCAGTGCTACCCGGTGCTTTCAGTTCGATTACGCACAGCGGCAAACCGTTCACGAACACCACCACATCGGGCCGCCGGCTATTCTGGCCGTTGATAACGACGAACTGGCTTACTGCCAGCCAGTCATTTAGTTCGGGGCGCTCGAAATCGAGGAGTGCGACTTTCCCTGCGGTCAGCGTGCCATCGTCAGCGTGGTACTCGACATCCACACCTTCCGTCATTAGCTTGTGGAGTCGGCGATTCTCCTCTAGAAGTGATGGCAGTTCGGACTGAGTTACCTTTCGTATCGCATCTTGTCGTGCCTCAAATGGCAAACCAGGGTTCAAGCGTGTGACAGCCTCCTCAAAGAGACGCTTCAGCACTACCTCATCATGGCTTTCTCGCTCAGGCCGTTGACCGTCAGGACCGATGTCCTCCTCGCATTCGATTCTATAATTGAGAGCGCGTAGCTGATCCAGCAGTGTTTTCTCGATGGCGGCCTCCGAAAGAAACGCCATTAGTGTTCTCCTTGCTCTCTAACTTGCGCTGGCTTTTGCGCCCCGCGCGCAGCGTTCAATGCCTCGACGTAAGCCTCCCGATCTAGCTGGTAGAGCAATCGGCTGACTTCGATATTTATGGGCAGCTCATCGCCACTTGGTAATATGAAGCGCAGGGTCGTTGAGTCATCGTCATCCACAACTAACCCCACGTGTGCATCGATCAGTGCATTGCCCTCTGCAAACCGCTCCCATGGTTCGCGAGAGCTTATCGGATCGAGTTGTGAGTCGAGATAAGCCTTGTACAGAAAAGTAACAAGCGCATCCGCAGCAAGAATCGCCGCTCGACGATGGTAAATCGTCAATGCTTGGATGAAGCCATCTTTTCCATGACTGAATGGCCCTGCGTCATTTCTCAGCACACGCAGAGATTCGGCCAAGCCATTGTGGTGCTTGATTAGGTCGGCGAATTTTCTATCCCGAACATCGCCTCGTCCTAAAACCCGTATTGCAGCTGACACCCACTCCGTAATGGATGCCTCGTCCTTTGGTTTCAGAGGCGAAGTGGGATCATCGAGTTGATCTATGATTACCCTACAAATACACTCAACAAGTCCTTTTACCGCATCGATCGACGCATCACTATCGCTCTCCAAGGCCATCTGCAAAGCGTCAAAGGTGTGTTGAAGCATTGTCGCATTCTGCCAGTGCGCGCAGGCTTCTCTGATCCCAGGGCACCAGTCCATAGTCATACAGCCCCTCCTACGATACTGTCAGCCTCATTCACCCTTAGCTCACCAGAAATTAGCTTTGGTAACAATAGATCCCTTATTGTGGCCAGTGATTTGTTTTCCAGAACATTGGCCTGAATAGTTGTAAGCATCGGGCGCACAACTTCGTTGAAAGCATTTACAACAGCCTCATCGGGCAGGGCAATCGAGTAGCGACTCAAAGCATCCCAACTTGTACGCGGCATTTTAGTGCCATTCGAGGTTTGGTCGGTATAAGCAACGAATTCGTCACTAGCCACGCACATCATAACAAAGGCATCCCATTCCTTTGCCCTCGGCGCCAAGACAAGTATATCGGTTGAACAAATACCATCTATTGGAGCAATACCAACTTTGTGAAAATAGGGACGTAACTTGCCAAATAGGATCTCGCCTTTGGAAAAACGTGACTTGTTGCTGGCAACAATACTCGCACTATCCCAATTTGATAGGGCAATGCAACGCCGTGGTAAATGCTCTAACCCGATATATGGTGTCTCAGGTGATACATCGGCCGGCATAACTACTTTATTACGCGATTCTGCAATGTCCCCAAGTTTCCCAGCGATCCACCCACGAGGAGTCCCCCCATCATCTATAGAAGCAGGGAATCGGGACAAAATCTCAGCGGTGATACAGCGCGAATTTAGGCCACTAGCCTTTGTGCGTACCGGACCAAAATCGACAAACCAGTCCTTGTATAGTGTCCTCGCGATGTCTTCTAGCGTTCTGTTGACTAGACAGTTGGAGGCAATCCGATTGTCCAAAGACGAGAGAACCTCGGCAATAGACTTACGCGTTTTAATATCGATATCAGGAAACTCGAAATCAGCCAGCGCTTGCCAAGATACACGCTGACGGCCTGACGTTCCTTCCATACGACCTTTGGCAAAAGCCCTAAATTCCGGCAATCGAGTAAGGTAGTAAACAAAATCGGTATCATGGCCCTTGTCCTTAGCTGCCATGACGATGAACTCGGTTGACCCATGTCCAACGGAGCTATCGGGCAGTCCACTTACTCTCACAGTTTTCCCGTTCTCCAGACAAGGTGTTATTCGAGCAAACAAGATATCCCCGTTGGAAAACTTGCTACCGCCACCGGAGAACTCACGATGTCCAATACGGGTAATATCTCGGCCACCTTCCGGTAAATCGGCCATCTCTATAAACGGTGCAAATATTCCTTTTTCCAAAGGCCGCCTTGGATTGAAATCGACTAAGTCGGATAACTTCACTTGATGTCCTCCCCAATGGGAAAACCAACCAGTCGCAATTTCTCACGCACCGTTTGTTCGTTCTCCTTGGACTCGGCCAATTGCTCACTGAGTGTAATAGTGAGACGCCCCATCCTCGCGGCTAACGACTCGCTGCCTTCTGCTATTTCCTCAATACCAACAAAACGACCTGGTGTCAAAATATAACCCTGCTCGCGAATTGCATCCAACGAGGCCGACTTACAGAAACCAGAAATATCCCGGTAGGCTCCCCCCTCAGACTCGCCGCGCCACGCGTGATAAGTTTCAGCAATTTTCTGAATATCTGCGTCTAAGAACTCTCGTCGCGTCCGATCAACTAGCACTCCGAGTCTACGCGCATCGATGAACAGCACCTCTCCGCGCCTGTCTCGCCAACCATTTCCGGGATTTTTATTGCGAGCAAGAAACCAGAGACAAGCAGGAATCTGGGTCGAGTAAAAAAACTGCCCTGGTAAGGCCACCATACAATCGACAACATCCTTCTCAATCATTTCGCGTCGAATGTCGCCTTCACCGGACTGCATCGATGACATCGATCCGTTAGCTAGAACGACTCCAGCCGTACCATTTGGCGAAAGATGATGGATGATGTGTTGCAGCCAAGCATAGTTAGCATTGCCCGCGGGCGGCACACCGAACTTCCAACGCACATCCTCTCGTAGTCGGTCTCCCCCCCAATCCGAAATATTAAATGGCGGATTGGCGAGAATATAGTCCGCCTTCATCGGTGCGCCATCGCTACCGCGCTGGGCGGCAAATTCATCTTTGTGGAAGCTACCTTCATTGTTCCAGAAAATTTTTGAGTCGATGCCGCGTACAGCCAGGTTCATTTTGGCGAGCCTCCATGTCGTGTAATTAGACTCTTGCCCGTAAACGGCAATGTCGCCAAGGCGGCCACCGTGTTCTTTAACGAATTTTTCTGATTGCACAAACATTCCACCAGATCCACAACACGGGTCATAGATACGCCCTGAATAAGGTTCCAGCATTTCAACCATTAGCCTAACCACCGAACGTGGGGTGTAAAACTCGCCGCCACGCTTGCCCTCGGCACCAGCAAATTGGCCAAGGAAATATTCGTATACCCGCCCTAGAATGTCTTTAGAGCGCCCGCCTTCCTCGTTGAGTGCAATGCCTGAAATAAGGTCAATCAGCTCGCCTAGCATCACCTTGTTAAGTGCAGGCCTGGCGTAATCCTTGGCCAGCACTCCCTTGAGCGACTCGTTATCCTTCTCGATGGCGCGCATTGCGTCGTCGATCAAGGTGCCGATTGTGGGCAGCTTGGCGTTGGCCTGCAGGTGCGACCAGCGCGCCTCCTTTGGCACCCAGAACACGTTGTCGGCGAGGTACTCGTCCTTATCCTCTGCGGCTAAAGCATCTTCGGCCAGCAGGGCCTTGTGCTTAGCCTCAAAGGCATCGGAAATGTATTTCAGAAAGATGAGACCAAGTGCGACGTGTTTGTAGTCGCTGGGTTCCATATTACCGCGCAGCTTGTCGGCAGTTCTGAAAAGGTCCGCCTCAAAACCTAAGTCTCCCCCGTTAGCATTTTTAAGGTTGTCATTTTTTGTCATTCTGTTGTTATCCTTTGCGTGATGTCTTTGCTGTCTGGGCCTCATACCCAGGAGCAAGCTTAGCGTTTTCAACACCATAAAGAGGTTGAGGATCGTTGAGCCATAGGCGGTAATGTTCTTCCTTAAGACGGTGATCTGGCGAGCAGTCTACGCCCCAGCGCAACAGCATATAACCCACCACCGCTGCACGCACATGCATCCTGATTGAGTCCCCTATCATCCCATAATCCATCTTGATAACTTCAGGGCGTTCTAATCGAGGGTGAGGCACAAAGTTCAACTCGACTATGCGTGTCCACTGTATGTCGCTATCTGGTAGTTCCCAGGACAGTGACTCCTCATCAAGAAGAGCAGTCGATTCGATACGTGTCACAACGAAGTCCCTGAACTCGCGACTCTTCCTATCGAATGCACGTACGTGCCAGCGTAGGCCAGTATCCACCAGCGCAAAGGGCACGATGACTCTCTCAGATTCACCACTACTAAGCGAGTGGTAACGAATTGCCACTGGTCGCTTCGCGTGGATCGCTCGACAGACCGGTGCAAGAACATCCATCCTAGGATTGCTTAACGCTGTTGGTGACTCGCAGGGCAATGGCGGCTGCGTCTGGCCGCTCTGACCATCGCCAAAGCCCTGGGCCAGTACCGACAACACCCGCTTAGCTGGGTGATCAAACAGCGGAGAAAACGCCTGCCCTATTCGATAGATCTTGTTACTGCCGTCAAAGGTGATATTTTTCGGCGCGATTTCACGGTACAACGCCAAATCGCGAGTGGCCCCAGCCGGTGCGGAGCCGAAGCGTTCCATTAGATCTCTACGACCAACATCACCAAAAAAGTAGAGTCGAAAATCGATATGGGCCAGACGCTCACGCTGGGTAGGAGTCAAGTTTGCGAGCTTTTGAGGTTGGGACACCCGAAACTCCCAAAATAAGGGAACAAAACGATATCTCTGACTTTACGAGAACCGGGACGAACGATCTAATCAAATTGATTAGATTATGCGGTTTATCTTGACTCAGATCAAGTTGAGATCGAGTTGAATAGATTGAACCCTGATCAGAATGGGTGGAGGCAATCGTATTTGGGAGGTATCGACGTCAAAACTTGCTCTTAACACTACTGACACTGGTTAAAAACCCGACCCAATGTTGTTTTCGACTTTAATGTTTTGTTTTCGACTTTAATAGCCAGTTTTCGACTTTAATAGTTCAGAACAGCTTTATCGCGGAACTTTCCACCCCCTTAGCACTCATAAACGAAGAGTGCTAAAATTAAATGGAATTTGGTTCATTTATCGGAGAACACCGCAAATATGACCACAGCAGCATTAACACTTGCTAACACCCGCGCCATTGGCAGCAGCCTGGCTGTGCGCGACCCTTGGGCACTGGTGGCCCGCGGGCCGCTTGGCAACCTTGATGCCTATATTTCAGCTACCCACCAAATCCCAATGCTTACGCCCGAGGAAGAAGTGGAGCTTGGCGAACGCCTGCAACGCGACAACGACCTTGAAGCCGCCCGCCGCCTTGTGCTTAGCCACCTGCGTTTGGTAGTGGCCGTGGCCCGCCAGTACCTGGGCTACGGTTTGCCCCATGCCGACCTGATTCAGGAAGGCAATATTGGCCTGATGAAAGCCGTTAAGCGATTTGACACCACCCGTGGCGTGCGCCTGGTCAGCTTTGCCCTGCACTGGATCAAGGCTGAAATTCACGAGTACATTATTCGCAACTGGCGTATGGTCAAAATGATCACCACCAAGGCGCACCGCAAGCTGTTTTTCAACCTGAACAGCTTCAAAAAGTATGGCCAAACCCTGTCGCCCGACCAAATCAGCGAAGTGGCCACCGAACTGAACGTGCGCCCTGAAGATGTCTCAGACATGGAACGCCGCATGGCGGGCCATGAATTCAGCCTGGACCCGATTATTGATGTGGATGGCGAGGAAAGCAGCTACAACCCCGCCCGCTACCTGACCGCCGAAGGCGCCGAACCCACCGAGGTGCTGGAAGACGCCAACAACGAGCGCTTGCACACCGAGGGCCTGGACCTTGCGCTTTCCAGCCTCGATGAACGCAGCCAACGCATTATTTCCAGCCGTTGGTTGGCTGGCGACCAAGCCAAAACCCTGCATGATCTGGCCGCCGAGCTGGGTGTGTCGGCGGAACGGGTTCGCCAAATCGAAACTCAGGCCATGAAGAAAATGAAAACCGCCCTTTTGAAATACGAGAATGGCGAGGCTTTAACAAGCTAAGTAATCATTTTGGGTGAAAACTGACTACACTAAGGGCTTGGAAACAAGCCCTTTTTTATGATGATTGAAGTTCACCACCTGGAACATTCACGCTCGCAACGCATTATTTGGCTGCTCGAAGAACTCGGCTTGCCCTACAAGGTAACCCGCTATGCCCGTGATGCAAAAACCTACCTGGCTCCACCCGAGTTGCTGAAAATTCACCCCTTGGGCAAGTCGCCAGTGATTACTGACGGCGACATTACCGTGGCAGAAAGTGGTGCAATTGTTGAATACCTGATCGACAAAGCAGGCGGCAACCTAAGGCCTGCAGCGGGCACCCAGGCGCACCGCGATTACACCTACTGGATGCACTTTGCTGAAGGCACGGCCATGCCACCATTGGTCATGACGCTGGTATTCAACAAAATTGAAAATGCGCCAGTGCCTGCGCTGCTAAAGCCAATTGTGCTGCCGATTGCGCGCGGCATTTCCAAGCAGGTTAAAACCAGCTTTATTAACCCAAACCTTGAAAAACAGTTTGCCTACATTGAAAGTGTACTGGCCAAAAACGAGTGGTTTTGCGGCAATGAAATGACAGGTGCCGACTTCATGATGAGCTTTCCGCTGGAAGCAGCCATTAGCCGCGCAGAAGCTATTGGCAGCATGCCCAGAATAACAGCGTATGTGAAACGCATACATGCCATGCCCAGTTACAAGAAAGCACTGGAAGTAGGCGGCCCCTACAACTATGCCTAAGCACCATGAACACAAACACTGTTTCGATTGAACAACAAGCCAATGTGACTGCCGTCAGCGGCAATGTGCAGCTGATTCGCGATGGCTTTTTTCTGCCGGCCCAGGTCGGCATGGCGCTGCTGCCAGGCGACCGGGTAGTTAGCGACATTAATGCAAAAGCAGTAATTCAATTTACTGGTGTAAATGACGCGTTGGTAATTGAAAAGGGCGCAGCAGCCACTTTCAATCTTGAAGTGGTTGAAATGGATGAAGCACCGCAGTGGATAGCCACTGAACTTTACGGGCAAGGGGTGTACTTCGACAGCCAGGCTGCAGTTAACACTGCACAGGCCGGCGAAGAAGCGCCCAACTTGTTTGGTCTGTTTGGTTCGGGCAGCGGTACAAGCAGCGCTGGCGAGTCAACCGGCTACCCAGTGCTTGAAAGTGTGCTGGCGCTGGGCGCCACTGCTGCGGTATTTAGCGACAACGACGACAACCCACCCGCAACGAGCACCACCAACGAATCAAACGCTGGGGAAACCACCAACCCACCCCCGGCAGGCACACCCCAACCCCCCGCAGAGCCCCAGCCAGAGCCAAATCCACTTGATGGTATAATAGGACCTATAAGTGGTGCCTTGGATGGTTTGTTGGGTGCCACAGGAATTGCCTCGCCTTTGGGCACATTGGGCAATCAATCACAAACTGACATTCTTTTTTCCTCGCTCTCCAGCACTGAATCTACTCGCTGAGCCAACATTTCAACTCACCCACCCAAGCCATGACCCGCGTTCAACGGTAACGCAAGGTCAATTGCTTTTCTGAACTTCAAACTGTTTCATCACTTTCCAACATAGGTCTTGTTCTGCACAACGGAATAAGAAATATGCATAGAACTATGCACGACAGAGTCGTGCCGATTCACTGAATAAGATGCCTGTTAAACAGACGAGGCATGAGGAAGTATTGAATGAACGAAAACAAGGCTTTTGAAATTGACTTTACTGAAGCAAAAAACATTGCAAGCCTACCCGAGCGCGTTTACCCAATTACGCAAAATGAGATTGTGCGTCTTGAAAATATTTGGGGCTTTGCAGCGCCCAATAAAAATAACAGCTTCAGCGGCCCGTGTGCTTTGGGCACCGTGCTTCACTTCCATTCAATTGGCTGGAGTCATCTGCCCAAGGAACGCAACGGTCGCCCTGTAAATGACCCTTACATCGAAGAATTAATACGCTGGAGCCAAGCACCCGGTACGCTGGCTGGTGACATGGGCACCACGCCCGGCATGATGCTGGCAAGCCTGAGAAAGGCGGGTCTGCGTGCACAGTGGTATTCAGGCAGTTCGGTAGAAAAGACCTTGCAGTTGATTAAGTACGAAATTGGGCAGGGACGCCCTGTCATTGTGCTGGTCAACCACAGGCAAGTGGGGCAACCCGTGAGTGTGGAGTGGCAGGTTGTTTTCAAAACCAGCAGCACCGGTATTTACACCAAGTACTGTTCATATGCCGACGCTGAAAAAGCATGGACATTTGAGGAATTCAGCAGATGCCTTCAAATGGAAATGGAAGCACTAAGCTGTTGTGTAATCACCGCCGAAAAAGATTAGGGATTATTTGCCGTCAAGGATTTGCTCGACGTCGCTGATCACAGGGGCCGAGTCGGCATTGTGGCGCACCAGCAAACGTGCCCTGCCCTGCTGGTCAAATACGTAGCTGGCCGATGTGTGGTCCATCAAGTAATTGTCCGGGGTGCTGCCCTCAACCTTTCCTGCAAACACCCGCAGGCCACTCAACAAGGGCTTCAGTTCTTCTGAAGACTGTGCGGTCAAGGCGTCAAAGGTTGGGTTGAATTGGGGCACATAACTGCGCAACAATTCAGGTGTGTCGCGTTCAGGGTCAACAGACACAAACAACACCTGCAGGTTGTCGCCTTTCTCGCCCAACTTCGTTTTTACCTCGCTCCACTGCTGCATGGTGATTGGGCACACGTCCGGGCAATGGGTGTAACCAAAAAACATGGCAACCACCTTGCCCTTGTAGCTTTCAATTGTGCGCTCGGTGCCAGACAAATCTTTCAATTTGAAATTGGCCACCAGTGCTGAACCCGTAATGTCGGTATTCACAAACTGGGCTGGGCCTACATTGCATGCGGCCAACAAAACCACTGCACCCATGGCTGCCAACTTCACTGCTTTTCGAAACTGGGTAGATAAACTGCGCATACTGCTTACACCGTTATGTAATGGTCGACCAACAAGGCCGCGAACAAAAACGCCAGGTAGGCGATGGAATAGGTAAATGCCTTTTTGGCCAAGGCGTCGCTGTAATTTTTCCAGATTTTGTAGCCATACCCAATAAAGATTGCATTTAATACCACCGCGCTGGCAAGGTAAATCAGCCCACTCATTTTCATGGCGTAGGGAATCATGGTGGTGGCTGCCAGCATGATGGTGTACAGAAACACATGGAACTGGGTAAATGCCGCGCCATGTGTAACAGGCAACATGGGCAAACCAGCGCGTGCATATTCCTGCGTGCGGTAAAGGGCCAGGGCCCAGAAATGCGGGGGTGTCCACACAAAAATAATGAGAAACAGCACCAAAGCTTCGGCAGAGACGCTGTTGGTCACCGCTGCCCAGCCCAGTACAGGCGGCATTGCGCCAGATGCACCGCCAATTACAATATTTTGAGGCGTATTCGGCTTTAGAAGCAGGGTGTAGATAACCGCATAGCCAACGAAGGTGGCCAAAGTCAGCCACATGGTCAGCGGATTCACAAACACATACAAAATCCACACACCCACGCCACCCACCATGCTTGAAAACACCAAGGTTTGCATGGAGTTTAATTCGCCACGGGGCAAGGGGCGCGCCCGGGTGCGTGCCATGGCTGCATCAATTTTTTGTTCAACCAGGCAGTTAAATGCTGCTGCCGCACCCGCCACCAACCAAATACCCAAGGTACCTGCAATCAACACCTGCACATTCGGCAAATCAGGGGTGGCCAGAAACATGCCAATGACAGCACAGAACACGATCAAGGCCACCACACGGGGCTTGGTCAATGTCCAGTACTGTTTAATGACATGCAAAAAGCCGTTGGTGGCTTTGTTGGCCTTGGATGGAGCAGATGGCATGGTGGCCCTTATGAAATTCGATGGCGATTGCCGGCAACCCGATAGTTTACCAAGATCAGGGTGACCAACAACAGCGCAGCGCCCCCATTGTGCGCCACGGCCAACCACAAAGGCAACTGGAAGACTACATTGCCGATGCCCATCGCAATTTGCAGGGTGAGTGCAGCCACCACGCCAATGGCCAGCGGCTTGGTACCCGGGTTGCGCCACAGGGCAAATGCCAGGAAGCCCAATATACCTGTTACCACCAATGCGCCAATTCGGTGGATGAAGTGAATGGCGGTGAGTGAGGCCACATTCAGGTTTTGCCCATCGGGTGTTTCACCCAATTCACGCACAATGTGAAAGGCGTGGTTGAATTCCATGTGTGGCCAGTAGCTGCCCTGGCAGGTCGGGAAATCGGTACACACCACAGCCGCGTAGTTGGTGCTGACCCATCCACCCAGAATAATTTGTGCCGCAACAGCCACAAAGCCTACACGGGCAAGCACACGCAGACTGCTTAAGTCTTTCGGTGGGGCAACGGTGCGGGCCGGGCTGGTTTGGCGCAGCCACAGCCAGGTCAGCATGCCCAAAATAGTCATGCCACCAATCAAGTGCCCGGTCACGATGGCGGGCTTTAGCAACATGGTGACGGTCCAGGCACCAAAAGCACCCTGCAAGCACACTGCAAAAAACAACCAGGTTGCCAGTGCGGGCGACTGCTTCAGCTCTGCGCGCTTTTTCCAGGCCATAACCATGATGCCGATTATCAACAGGCCCAGAAAAGTAGCCACGTAGCGGTGAACCATTTCCTTCCAGGCTTTGGGAATTGAAACCGGGCCGTGCGTGCCGCCTTGTGCTTCCACAGCGGCAGCAATTTCAGCCGATGCCTGCGTGGGTGTTAACTTGCCGTAGCAACCCGGCCAATCGGGGCAACCCAAACCCGCATCAGTCAGACGTACAAAAGCGCCCAACATAATCAAAAGGAACGTAAGTACTGTGGTGAATGCGACCAAACGCTTGTAACTACTCATGATGCTGCTCTCGTGTTTAACCTATGTTTGAAGCCCACAACAGGCGGCTTACGTCTTTACGAAACTTGTCGAACTGAAGGGTGTTGTTGGGTGGGAAACGCATCATGACGTGGCCCAGCGGGTCGGCCACGAACACGTGGTCGCGCACGGTGCCAATATCGGCACTGCCTTTGTTACCCACGATGCCCTGCTCTAGCGGCAACCAGCTTTGCAGTTGGGCCTCACTGGCACGTACAAAGTGAACATCCGGGAACTGGCGTAGCAGCAATGTTTCCAGGGGACCATCGTCGGTCACGAATACCACACGCGCAATTCTGCCCTGTTCCTTGCCTTTCGATGCACGGGCCTGGCGCTGGAAGTACATGGTGTTCTGGCACACTTCATCGCATTCACTGTTGATGACCTGAATCAGCACCCACTTGTCAGCCACTTGCTTCATGGTGAAGTCGTCGCCATTGATGTTCTTGAATACCTCGGTGGACACATCCACTTGCGGATCAAGAATAGTGCCGTAGTTGTTTGTGCCATCGGGCTTGTTGAAAAAGTACAAATAAAAGGCGGCCACGATCGGTAATGCACAGGTCAGGAACACCAAAACAATGGTGATTCGACTCTTGTTCAGCTTCGCTGGTGCGCTGGCTGCATTCATGTTTTCTTTCCTTTGTAAAACTCGCGATACACGAAAAACAGGGTTAGCAAGACCAAAACTGCTGACATGCTATACCACTGAAAGGCGTAGCCTTTGTGCTTGGCCACTTGCTCTTGCAAGGGAACGGCCACATGGTAAAAGCCGTCGACCTTGCGGGTTTCATTCAACGTTTCACCGGTTTGCTCAACAGGTTGCAAGGTCACTACAAAATTACTGACCGCTTGCCCAACCTGCCTTTCGAATTCATTCACACTAAAATTGGACCACACCTGAAAACCATTGCTTTCCTCTTGGTAAATGTTTTCTGCATCGCCAAGTTGAATTCCCCGAAGTTCCGCCGACTGGGCGAACCGTGGCAAGATGGTGCCACGCAATTCGATCAGCTGGTCAGCGCCATCCTGACTACCCGGCATGTCGGGCGCCCTGCGCGGGTCGGCGGGGTCGCGCAACAATAACCCGCGGTCAACGGGAATCAAAAATTGCGCGCCTTCCGGCTGAAACCCCTGAACCACCTGCACAGCGGGCCGACCATTCACTTGACGGTTGTCTATGTATATCAGGGCTTTGGCTTGGTATCGACCCTTCAGCTCAATTTTTCGGTAGGACAAATTGTCCAAGTCGAGCTGCGCCGTACCCGGCGAGATGGGCGCAGCCGCCAAGGCGCTTGCCTGCGCGTCAAACAACGCCTGCTTTTCCTGCCCTCGACCAGTTTGCCATTGGCCCAGGCTGAAAGTCATCCAAACCAATCCTGCACCGATTAGCAGGGTGAAAGCCAGCTTGACTTTACCGGGTGATTTGATCGCATTAACCATGACATACTTCCACTTGTGTGCTGTACACGGTTGGTTTTATAAAGGTGTTCACCATGAAGTTAATCATTGGCCTGGCATTTCTGGGCATTCTGGCAAGTTTGGGTTCGGCATTTTTCTTTCTCATGAAAGACAAAAGCAAATCCAGTCGAACAGTTAACGCATTGACCATGCGCATTGGTTTGTCGATTGCCCTGTTTCTACTCATCCTGTTTGCTTGGTACATGGGCTGGATAGAAGCCACAGGAATTCGTTGATTCTGCAGTTCAAAAACAAGTGATCTAAAAAAAAGCCACCGGAATTTTCCAGTGGCTTTTTTATTGTTGTGACCAAGCTAGCAAATTTTTACTTGCTTACAGCCACTTATAACCAATACACCACCACGTACAAGCCCAACCACACAACATCCACAAAGTGCCAATACCATGCAGCGGCTTCGAAAGCGAAATGGCTGTCAGGTGTGAAATGGCCCTTGATGCAACGGATCATGATGAAGAACAGCATGATTGCACCAATGGTGACGTGGAAACCGTGAAACCCGGTCAGCATAAAGAAGGTCGAACCGAAAATACCGGAAGTCATCTTCAGGTTCAAGTCGCGATAGGCGTGAACATATTCATACACCTGGAAACCCATGAACACGGCGCCCAACAACACGGTCAGCGCCAAGCCCCAGATCAACTGTGAGCGCTTGTTCGCGATCAAGGCATGGTGTGCCCACGTCAGCGTAAGGCCAGATGTGAGCAACAACGCAGTGTTGATGGTTGGAATTGGCCAAGGGCCCATGGTCTGGAATGAATCCACAATGCCGGCAGGACCAGTGTTTGGCCAGTTGGCAGTGAAATCGGGCCACAGGAACGCTTTGTTGTCGATGTCGCCAAGCCAGGGCAATGCAATTTGACGCGCATAGAACAGCGCGCCGAAGAATGCCGCAAAGAACATGACTTCAGAAAAAATGAACCAGCCCATGGACCAGCGGAAAGAGACATCCACGCGTGCGCTGTACTGGCCACTTTCGGATTCACCGACCACATGCTTAAACCAACCTGTCAGCACATAAATAAGAATCGCCATGCTGAGTGCAAACAGGTAGGGGCCAGAGGCCTCACCGTTGACCCACTGGGACATGCCCAACACAAAAAAGAACATGGCCACTGCGCCAAGCACAGGCCACTGGGACAAGCCGGGCACAAAATAATATGGTGCATTCGCACGCATGGTGGTTTCTCCTATTTCTTTAATTTAGATGCTTTAGTACTGCAACAGCAGATTCCGTACGGCTTAAGCGGAACCCACCACATAATTTACCAATGCCAGCAAGCCGAGCACAAAACCCGCGGCTGCCAGCAGGCCCACGATGATGACGTGGACAGGATTTAATTTTTGCATGTCTTCGGAGTGGTTTGCACCCTTCCGAACACCAAAAAACGACCACAACACCGCCGACAATGTTTGGAGAAAAGTGGCCTTGGTCGCTTTGCGAGAAGCCGCTTTTTTAATGTCTTCCGACATTACTCCGAAACCATGGCAGTGGCTCCAGCCACTTCAAAAAACGTGTAACTCAAGGTAATGGTGTGTACGTCTTGTGGCAACTTCGGGTTGATCACAAACACCACCGGAAATTCTTTCGTTTCACCTGCCTTGAATGGTTGCTGTTTGAAGCAAAAACATTCCAGCTTGGTGAAATGCTCAGCTGCTTTGCTGGGCAAATAACTGGGTATGGCCTGGCCTGCCGTGTCGTTCTTCAGGTTGTTGTACACCACGTAATTCATTGTGACCAATTCACCGGGGTGGACCATCATGCGATTCGTTTCAGGTTTGAACTGAAACTTGCCCCGCTCATTGGCATCAAAAATCACTTCAATACTGCGGCTGGTGTCCACTTGCGTGTTCTTCAGTATGTCAGCCGCATTCTTGTCTTGCTGAGTTAGCACATTGATTCCGGTGATTTCGCAAATCGCCTCATAAATAGGCACCAACGCGTAACCAAAACCAAACATGGCCACTACGATCACCATTAACCGCACCAGCATTTGCTTGTGCAAACCGCCTGATTTCTGGTTGTTTCCTTGTGCCATGCCGCTTCACCTCTACTGCTGCTTTGTTTCTAATTCACCAAACTCAAAATGCTGGGTTCCATCACCTTACGGACCAAAATCCCAAGGAAGAACACGGCGGCCACTGACAACAAAATCAAACCTGTGCGTTTGTTTTGCTTGGCTTTTTCCTTTTCTTCGGACTTCACAATATTTTCCTTTTTACACAACGGGGGTTTGCCATTTAAGCCGAACCCCCGCGCGTTAACCCTTGTGAATTACTTCACTGTGGGTGGATCTTCAAATGTGTGGAACGGTGCTGGTGATGGAACAGTCCACTCCAGGCCTTCCGCGCCTTCCCATGGCTTGGCAGGCGCTTGCTCGCCTTTCTGGAACGTCCAGGCACGCAATACACACCACAGGAAGATCAACTGAGATAGACCGAACCAGAACGCACCGACGGTGGCAATGGCATGGAAGTCAGTGAACTGCGTGGCGTAATCGGCGTAGCGACGTGGCATGCCAGCCAATCCCAAGAAGTGCATCGGGAAGAAGGTCACGTTAAAGCTGATCAGTGAAGACCAGAAGTGCAGCTTACCCAGCTTTTCGCTGTACATGCGGCCAGACCACTTGGGCAACCAGTAGTAAGTACCCGCAAACAAGGCAAACAGCGAACCAGCTACCAACACGTAGTGGAAATGAGCAACCACGTAATAGGTGTCTTGCAACTGAATATCAACTGGCGCAACAGCCAGAATAAGGCCGGTGAAACCACCCATTGTGAACACGAAAATGAAACCCACTGCGAACAACATGGGGGTTTCGAAAGTCATTGAGCCGCGCCACATGGTGGCCAGCCAGTTGAACACTTTTACGCCGGTTGGCACCGCGATCAGCATGGTGGCGTACATGAAGAACAACTGGCCGGTCACTGGCATGCCGGTTGTAAACATGTGGTGCGCCCACACGATGAACGACAGAATCGCGATGGACGCTGTGGCATAAACCATTGAGCTGTAGCCGAACAGTGTTTTGCGGGCGAACGTTGGCACGATGTGGCTGATGATGCCGAAAGCAGGCAAAATCATGATGTACACCTCTGGGTGTCCGAAGAACCAGAAGATGTGTTGATACATCACGGGGTCGCCACCGCCAGCGGCGTTGAAGAAGGAAGTACCGAAGTGACGGTCAGTCAACACCATGGTGATGGCACCGGCCAACACGGGCATTACCGCGATCAACAGGTAGGCCGTAATCAACCAGGTCCAGGCAAACATCGGCATTTTCATCAAGGTCATGCCAGGCGCGCGCATGTTCAGGATGGTGGTGATGATGTTGATGGAACCCATGATCGATGAAGCACCCAGGATGTGCATCGCGAAAATGGCAGCATCCATGCCGGGGCCCATTTGAATGGACAACGGCGCGTACAAGGTCCAGCCAGCAGCTGTTGCGCCACCGGGCATGAAGAATGACGCTGTCAGAATGATTGCGGCAGGAACCATCAGCCAGAAGCTGAAGTTGTTCATGCGGGCAAACGCCATGTCGGAACAGCCGATTTGCAGCGGAATCATCCAGTTGGCAAAACCCACGAACGCAGGCATTACCGCACCAAACACCATAATCAGACCGTGCATGGTGGTGAGCTGGTTAAAGAACTCGGGCTGAACCAATTGCAGGCCAGGCGAGAACAGTTCTGCACGCAGCATCAAGGCCAGTACGCCGCCCTCGATCAGCATGACGAACGAGAAAATCAGGTACATCGTACCAATGTCTTTGTGGTTGGTTGCGTACAACCAACGGCGCCAGCCGTGCGGGTGGTCGTGCGCGTGGTCATGGTCGTGACCATGTCCGTGGGTTAAATCTGCCGCGGTAGTGCTCATGTAAATCTCCTAAGCAATATTAACGTGCAGCCGTAACAGCACTTGGCTGAACAACCGGGTCTGTACCTGTGCCAGCATTGGCCCAAGCGTTTCTTGTGTATGTAATCACTGAAGCAATTTCAACATCGCTTAACTGCTTCCAAGCTGGCATGCCAGCACCGATGCCGTTCAGCAAGATGCCAATTTGCGCATCTTGAGGACCAACAACCGACGGTGCTGCAACCAGGGTAGGGAATGCACCGGGGATGCCTTCACCTGTGGCTTGGTGACAAGCTGCACAGTTTGCGTTGTAGACCTGCTCGCCACGGGCGATCAAGTCGGCGGCCGCCCATTCTTTAGTGGGGTCGTCTTGCTTGGCTTTCATTTCTTCCAGCTTGGCTTGTACCCAAGTGGAATAGTTTTCTTCAGACATCACTTCCACAACAATGGGCATGTACGCGTGGTCTTTGCCACACAATTCAGCACACTGACCGCGGTAAATGCCTTCTTCTTCAGCCTTGAACCAGGTGTCGCGAACAAAACCTGGAATCGCGTCTTGTTTCACGCCAAAGGCGGGAATCATCCAGGCGTGAATCACGTCGTTCGCAGTGGTGACCACGCGCACTTTCTTGCCGACGGGTACAACCACGTGGTTGTCAACTTCCATCAGGTAGTTTTCACCACGTGCCACTGCCTGGCCTTCATGGTCGTCGATCTGGTCTCGAGGTGTCGCCAGGGTAGACAGGAAGGAAATGCCTTCGCCTTCACCAGCCAAATACTCGTAACCCCATTTCCACTGATAACCCGTGGCCTTGATGGTCAGGTCGGCGTTGGAAGTGTCTTTCATTGCGACCACTGTTTTGGTTGCGGGCAAGGCCATACCGATCACGATCAGGAAAGGCACGATGGTCCACGCAATTTCAACTTTCACGCTTTCGTGGAAGGAGGCTGACTTTGCACCCTTTGACTTGCGGTGCGCATAGATTGAGTAAAACATCACGCCGAATACGGCTACGAAAATAACCAGACAGATCACTAGCATCAACGTGTGCAAATCATAGATTTGACGCGCGATTTCGGTAACCGGCTCAACGAGGTTGTACTGCAGGGGCTGCCCAGAAACATTCTCGGCGAACGCAGCACCTCCAAAGGATGTCATCGCGATTGCGGCAGCAGATGCTACTACTTTGCGAATACCCAAGGACGACTTCAACATGGCGATCCTCAATCTCAAAAAAAATATCAAACTGGTGGAAGCGACAGCCCTAAACGGGACATGTTGCCCTTGCCAACGCCGCTTTCAATTCACGGTGCAACGCTGACTTGTCTTTCTCGGCAATAAACTTGCCTATTTTCACTTGTTGCCCCCTGTGACTAAACAGCAAGGGCGCTTTGTATTTACCGTTGTAACTTAACTTCGCCCACTGGGGAGTCCATTTCAGCTGGGTTAGCTTTGCGCCATCTGCCATCACCAGAACAAGCTGATTGGGTTGCAACTCGATCATTTCGTAGTCTGCCGCATGCCTTGCGTAGACTACAAAGGCCGTACCCACCAAAAACAATTCCAAGCCTGCAAAGGGAAGCACAATCCAGAAGCCTGCCAGCAAAAAGCCGGTTGCAATCACGAGAGTGATTGCACACAGGCTTAAATACCAATGCAAAAGCTGCTTGGGAGTCAGCGAACAATTCCGCCTGAAAACCCACGTTTTGCTTTGCGGTTCGCTTGCCTGACCCGCACCCAATGCATCAACAGGCTCGCCTGCAGAACTTGAACTTTCTGGAATCATGCCCATTTACCTCTCAGAGAGCATTCATTCAGACCCAACCCACACCCAAAAGAGTGCATCGAAACCTTCGAATTATAGGCTCAAGGCCAAGACGCAAGCAATATGACAGGTGCAATCAAACCCTGATTTCCCCGAAATAAGTTGAAAACAATGCGCTACATTTGAAAATGCTGCGCAGCACAACGTTATTTCGGCCCTTTGCGACCCTTTATGTCTGTGATTTTCACGGTGGCCACATCGATTTTTGTTTTTCGTTTTACTTTCCAGGCATGGCCGTAGACTAGTTCAAGCGTCAGCGAAATGCGGCCTGTTTCAGAATTACGTAAATTTTCAAGCTGCTGCACAGCGCGCACGTGGCGCCCCGGCGTTAGCAGGCTCGTATTTCTAGCCATCAAGTTGTTGCCCACCAAAGCGCGCCAGTCGGCCAACAGCTTCTCCGCGGTGGTGTAGGTCAGGGTGAGCTTTTCCATTTCCATGACGGGATCGGAAAAACCCTGCTTGCTCATCAAGTCGCCGATGTCGTGCATGTCGGCGAAATCGGGGAAGGTTTCACCCAAGGCTTGCGCAAAGCCGTGCAACTCGCGGGCAGTGTCTGGCCCAAAACAGCTGAAAAACACACCGCCTTCAGGTTTAAGCACGCGCAGCCATTCGGCCATTTGCTGAGCTGGGTCCTCAATGGCATGCAACCAAAGCGGCGACCATACCATGGCCTGGCTTTCATTGGCCAAAGGCAATACACCATTGATGGGCAGCTGTGTGGCTGCCTGCGATTTCGGCAATGCACTGCGCCCCGGCCACAGCTTGGCAAGAAAAGATGCAGCGGCTTTGTCGACTTCCGCCGCGGGCAGATCGATGGCCTGCGGGGCAAACACAGTGAATTCGCGACCTGTAAACAGCTGCTTCACACTGCCAAGCGCGCCAGGGTGTAACCAGCCTTGGTGCACCAGGCCTCCCTCGACTGGGCGCATGATCTGCGCTCGGTCCACCATGCGCTTGTTGACCTCTTCGAGAATGAAAGGCAGCGGCGCGCGCGCACGCTTTTGCCACTGGGCAGCAAGCGCGACATTTGAACGGGGATGTTTCCAGAACTGCAAGGACATTGTGAGCAAGACCATTTCAAACAAATTAGCAGGCAGCCCATTCTATCGAAGTTGTTGGCAGGTAAGTGACGCATTGTTCAATGCGGCGCTGCCCAGGCGTTGCGCGGCTTGCCAAGGTGGGCTCAATAACCCCTATTTACACCCGCTGGGGCGCCATGTGTGCAACCATTGCCTTTTGCTGATTGAAAACACACCCAAGGTACGATGCGAAACCTGCGCACTGACATTGGGCCCGCGATTGCAGGCTTTTGGCTGGACCCACTGCCGACATTGCCGGGCTGCACTGCAGGAACCCAATGCACGCTTGCATGATTGCGTGGTGTGCTGTGACTATGTACCGCCTTTTGACCAGTGGATTGCACAGTTGAAGTATGGCAAGGCCCACGGTTTGTCGAAATTTCTAGGGCTGTGGTTGGGCATGGCCGCCTTGCGGGCCAGCGCCCCTTTGCCTGATTTGCTGATTCCGGTGCCAAGCAGCCGCGAAAAATCAAGACAGCGGGGCTATAATCAAGCCGCGCTGATTGCCCGGCACGCTGGTAAGTACATTCAGCGCCCTGTTCAAACCGACTGGCTAATCAAAATTAAAGAGGCTGGCGCGCAAGCCGAACTGGGCAGGGCCGAGCGATTAAGCAATCTGGAAAACGCCTTCATTGCCACGCGCCCTATTCCACACGGCCTGCGGATTGGCCTTGTGGACGATGTAATTACCACTGGCGCCACCCTTGAAAGTTGCGTTCAAGCGCTTGAGAAAGCGGGCGCAAAATCGATTGTCACCATGGCTGTTTGCAGGACCCCAGAATGATCCACGTAGTTTTGGTTGAACCAGAAATTCCGCCCAACACGGGCAATATTATTCGCTTGTGCGCCAACACGGGCGTGCAGTTACATTTAATCGAGCCGCTGGGTTTCCCATTGGAAGACGCGCGCATGCGCCGCGCCGGACTCGATTACCATGAATTTGCGAACATGAAAGTGCATGCCGACTGGCAAACATTTCTGGACACATGCCAACCCGACCGCAACCGATGCTTTGCCATGACCACCAAAGGGAAGAACTCGCCGTTTGAAGTGCAGTTTAAAGCAGGTGATTTTTTGATGTTTGGCAGCGAAACACGCGGACTTTCCGAAGGTGTTCGGAACTGGTTCGAACGCGACAACTGGTTGCGATTGCCCATGCGGCCCGAGAGCAGGTCGCTGAATTTGTCGAATTCGGTGGCTGTTGTGGTGTATGAGGCGTGGCGGCAATTGGGATTTGACGGCGGAAATTAAGCCAGCGCGAGTTATACGCCCAATCGGCGCGAGTCCCAATACTTCGCCTGAAAACCTGTATTTCCCTTTTTGAAGTTCACACTGACTCATCTTTCTCGACAAAACAGATGGTCGAGAAAGATGTCGGCCTTTGGCCGACCGTGGCATGTGAATTCAAACGGGCAGGTTTTCTTCAAGGCGAAGCGATTGGGATCTCGCTGCCGATTGGTCTTGAACCAGACCAGTGATTGATCACGCGGGAGCCTGCTCAGCCAGCCGGCAGTGGGTTTGCTTGTTCTGCGCTTCAAGAAAACCGCCCCGTTTGAATTCAACCGCAGCGTTCGGCCAACGGCCGATACAAAATTCGGCCGTTTCTTTTGCCGAATTTTGTAAGCCAGGATGAATTTCAAAAAGGGATTAGGCGGTTTTCAGTGCGGGACAAACAACCCGCGGCGGGTCGGCAATAGCGCAAATGTAGAGCTGGTAACAACGCAAACGACGAGTTGGCGCCAGCGCGAACGCCGAGTGGCTATTCCGCTTCTTCCGACCGCGCTTCCCGCGCCAGCAACCGCAAAACGCCCTCGCCTGGGCTTACCCCTTCAAACAACACGGCATTCACCGCTGCAGTAATTGGCATGTCCACACCCAGCTTGGCGGCAAGTTCTTTCACCACAGGCGCGCACTTCACGCCTTCCGCCACCTGCCCAAGCTCTTTCAAAATGGTGTCCAGCGACTTGCCCTGGGCCAGCATCAAACCAACCCGGCGGTTTCTGGACAAATCGCCTGTGCAAGTCAAAATAAGATCACCAAAACCCGAAAGCCCATTCAAGGTTTCAGCCTGCGCGCCCAATGCCACGGCTAGGCGTTTAATTTCCGCCATGCCACGGGTTATCAGCGCAGCACGTGCGTTCAGGCCCAACTGCAAACCATCGCAAATACCTGTGGCCACGGCCATGATGTTTTTTACAGCCCCGCCGACTTCTGCACCAACAAGATCATCAAGTTCATACACCCGCAACGCAGCATGGTGCGCGGCCTGAACCATGGCCTGACGGGTGGGCTCATCGGCTGACGCGGCGGTCAGTGCACAGGGCAAACCTCGCGCCACTTCAGCCGCAAACGATGGGCCCGTAAGCGCACCGCCGTATGGCTTGCCGAGCACTTCTTCAACCACTTGATGCGGCATTAAACCCGTGCCCACCTCAAAACCTTTGCACAGCCACACCAGCGGGGGCCATTGCTCGATGGGAGCAATTTGCAGCAGATGCTCAAGGGTTTGACGCAATGCGCCCATTGGGGTGCCGAGCACCCAAAGGGCTGCGGAGTTATCCAAAGAATGTCGAGCTGCAAGGCTGAAATCGCCTTGCACTTTTAAGCTGGGGTGTAGTTTGATGCCCGCCAAATATCGCGGGTTTTCTCGGTGACCGGCAATTGATTCCAGCACCGAAGGGTCTCGACCCCACAACACCACATCGTGGGCAAACGACATGTGGGCTGCCACAGCGGTGCCCCACGCCCCCGCCCCAAACACGGTGATGTTCATGCGCGCCACCAATTAAGCGGTGGTAATAATGCCAGAACCGTTCTGCTTGCTTGCAGCAGCCTGCTGTTCTTGCGCAGCCGCCAAGCGCTGCTGATAGAACTGCTCAAAATTAATGTCGGACAAATGCACGGGGGGGAAGCCTGTGCGGGTAATCAAATCAGCCACATTCGCACGCAGGTAGGGGTAGATCATGTTGGGGCACAAAATACCCAACAATGGATCGAACTGCTCTTCGGGCACATTGGAGATTTCGAAAATGCCAGCTTGTTTGCATTCCACAAGAAAAGCAACTTTGTCGTCGATTTTCGCAGTCACGGTCACGGTGACTTCCGACTCAAAAATATTCTCAGCCAGACGTTGTGCACCAACATCCACGGCCACTTCAATTTTCGGCGCGTTCTTTTCAAGAAAAATTTGGGGTGCATTGGGCAGTTCAAGCGAAGCGTCTTTGATGTACACGCGCTGCATTTGAAACACGGCTTCTGAATTCTGTTCGGCCATTTGCTGGCTCCTATTGAATGAATGAAAAAATGCGGGATGCTTAACTGGCTTGACCCAGCAATTCCAACAGCTTACCAGCCCGATCTAAATCGAAGAGGTCATCGCAACCACCAACATGGGTGCTGCCGATGTAAATTTGAGGCACGGTGCGGCGGCCGGTTTCGGCCATCATCTTTTCTTTTTGAGAAGGGTCCAGATCTACACGAATCTTCTCGATGTTTTGCACTCCGCGCTCGCCCAGCAGGCGTTCGGCGCGCACGCAAAATGGGCACACCGCACTGGTGTACATGCGAACAGGGGCTTTGACATTGCTCATTACGACTCCTTTACCGCTTATTTGGTTACTGCTTGTTCGGTGATTGCTTGGCGGGCTTGGGTGCGCGGGGCTTTGCAGGCGCAGCCTCACCCGCCTCCACCTTCTTGACGGGCATTCCAGCTTCTTTCCATGCATTTAGGCCGCCATCGAGCACGAATACTTCCGTGTAGCCCGCTGCTTTCAGCACAGTGGCTGCAGCACCTGAACGTGCGCCAGTTTGGCACAACACGATTAGTGGCGTTTCTTTGGTTTTCGCCAGGGTATTGGCTTTGTCTTTAAGTTCCTTGATGGCAATGCGCTTGGCATTGGGCACCACGCCGGAATTGTTGACGAAATCATCTTCCCGGATGTCGATCAGCACTGCCTTCTTTTGGTTGATCATAAGCGTGGCCTGGGGCACGGTGACGCGCGTACCGCCACCTTTGGTCAACACGGGCCAAATCAACATGAGGCCAGAACCGACGGCCAAGGCGATGAGCCAGCTGTTTTGAATCAGAAATTCCTGCGACATAAATCCTGCAATAAGTGGGTCTTGATGGGCCGACCATTATATCCCCTTGAATCGAGGCTAAAATGGAGGTTTGCCTAATTAGACAGCAACTTAAAGGCCACAAACATGTACAAACTTGTATTAATGCGCCACGGCGAGAGCCAATGGAACCTGGAAAACCGCTTCACCGGCTGGGCCGATGTGGACTTGACCGAAAAGGGTCGCGAAGAAGCACGAAAGGCTGGCGATTTGCTGAAAGCCGAGGGCTACAGCTTTGACGTGGCGTACACGTCGGTATTGAAACGCGCCATCCGCACACTGTGGATTGCACTGGACCAAATGGACCAAATGTGGCTGCCCGTGGTGCACGCGTGGCGCTTGAACGAACGTCACTATGGTGACTTGCAGGGTTTAAACAAATCTGAAACTGCAGCCAAGTTTGGTGAAGAACAGGTGTTGATTTGGCGCCGCGCCTACGCGATTGCGCCCAACCCCTTGAAAATCGATGACCCCCGCTTTGCGGGCAACGACCCACGCTATGCGCGCCTTAAGCCTGAAGAAATACCGCTGACTGAATGCTTGAAAGACACGGTTGACCGAGTGATTCCCTTGTGGAAAGAAGGCATTGCCCCCGCAATCAAGGCAGGCAAGAAAGTCATGATTGCAGCGCACGGCAATTCCTTGCGTGCACTGATCAAGTACTTGGACAACCTGAGTGAAGAAGACATTCTGAAGGTAAACATTCCGACCGCACGCCCTTTGGTGTACGAGCTGGACGAAAATCTAAAGCCGATTCGCAATTATTACCTGGGCGATCAGGCCGAGATTGAAGCAGCCATGGCTGCCGTTAAAAACCAAGGCAAGGCCAAGTAAGCCCCAGTGAGCAACCTATCGAGTTTGAACTACCGAGCCAGCAACATTCTTGTGGTGTTGCTGGCAAGTATTGCCTTGGCTGCGCCGGTTTCCACGACTGCGCAAACAGGGGTGCGGGACCCCGCTGGCGTGAAGCAAGAACGCGATGAGGTACGCCGCAAACTGGATGCATTGAAAAAGGAAATCAATGAAACCAGTGGCGAGAAAAAGCAGGCTGCCCAAGCGCTGACTTTGCTGGAACAGCGGCTGGACAAAACACAAACACGGCTGGACGCGCTGGACAAAGACCGCGATGGACTGGAAAGCGACATTAAAAAGTTGAGTGCAGAAGAAGCCGAAGTGCAGCGCAGCTTGGAAAGCACGCAGGCCCGCTTGGCTGAGGTGATGCGCAACCAATATCGGCGGGTTGAAGTGAACCCCACGCAGGCCTGGCTGGCGGGCAAATCGGCCAGCGAAGCCGCGCGAGAAAGCTATTGGTATGAACGAATTTCCGCCGCGGAGCGCGATTTGGCGGCAAAACAAGCCACACAGGCCCGCGAGCTACAAGCCATTCGGCTTGGCCTTGAGAAAAAACAGGAAAAGCTTGAGAGCACGATTGCGGAGCAGAGCAAAAGTCGGCGTGAGTTGGTGGCCCAGCGCGAAGAGCGAAATCAGTTAATTGCCGACCTGAATTCCAAACTGAAAAACCAGGAACTGGAACGCACCAGGCTGCAACGCGATGAAAAACGCCTGAGCAATGTGATTACAGAATTGGCCAAAGCCATTGAGGAAGCCAAGCGCCGACAGGCTTTGGCCGCCCAGCAGCAAAAGCAGGCTGGCAAGAGCAGTGGGGGCAAGGAACCCAGCAAACCGGAATACACTGCGCCACCGCCCATGCCCAGTACGGGGGAGTTCGCAAAACTGAAAGGTCGCCTGGTTTTGCCTGTCCAGGGCACTGTGGCGGGTCAGTTTGGCAAAACGCGATCCAAGGATGGTCAAGGCCCTTCATGGAAAGGAATTTTCATTGCAACCGAGGCTGGGCAAGGTGTTCGAGCCGTTGGTGCAGGTCGTGTTGTTTTTGCTGAATGGCTTCGAGGCTTTGGTGAAATCGTGATTATTGACCACGGCGACCAATTTCTGAGCGTGTATGGCAACAATGGTAAATTAATGAAAAGATCTGGAGATTCCGTGAAACCGGGTGACACCATTGCGGAAACTGGCAACAGCAGTGGTAATCTTGATACTGGTTTATACTTTGAACTAAGGCATCAGGGACAACCCTTCGATCCTATTTCGTGGACCAAAGGTCAGTAGGAATTATGCGTCAAAAATTGCGTCAAATAAGTTTGGTATCTGTCGGTGTTGTAGCCGGTGTATTAGTGAGTGTGGGCATCAGTGCGGTGGCCCAGCGGCAACAGCCTGAAGCATTGCCTTTGAGCGAACTTCGTCAGTTCACCGAGGTGTTCGGCGCCATCAAGAATTTTTATGTCGAACCAGTAGGCGACGACAAATTGTTCAATGGTGCCATCAGCGGCATGGTGTCCAATCTTGACCCTCATTCCAGCTACCTGGATGCTGAAGCATTCAAAGAACTGCGCGTAGGCACCCAAGGTGAATTTGGTGGTCTGGGCATTGAAGTGGGCACGGAAGACGGCTTCGTCAAGGTAATTTCCCCCATTGAAGACACCCCAGCCGCGAAAGCGGGTGTGAAAGCTGGCGACTTGATCGTAAAAATTGATGACAAGCCGACCAAGGGCATGAGTTTGTCTGATGCAGTGAACCTGATGCGCGGCAAGCCCAAAACAGAGATTCGCCTGACTTTGCTGCGCAAGGAAGCGGACAAGCCCATTGAAGTCACCATTGTTCGCGATGTAATTCGCGTTCAAAGCGTGAAATCAAAAATGCTGGATGACAGCATTGGTTACGTGCGCATTACCCAGTTTCAAGAACACACCGGCGAGTATTTGGTGAAAGCCATTAATACTTTGCAAGCCAAAACCCCCATGAAAGGTTTGGTGCTTGATTTGCGCAACGACCCGGGTGGTTTGTTGAATGCTGCTGTGGGTGTAAGCGCTGCATTCTTGCCACAAAATACCTTGGTGGTTTCAACCGATGGCCGCACCGAAGACTCCCAGCGCAAACTGGTGGCTGGCCCTGAAGACTACCTTCGCGGCCGTGAGAAAGACTACTTGAAAGAACTAAGCCCGATTGCCAAAACGGTGCCCATGATTGTAGTGGTGAACGGTGGGTCGGCTTCAGCCTCGGAAATCGTGGCTGGTGCATTGCAAGACCACAACCGCGCCAAGGTGTTGGGTACACAGACCTTCGGCAAGGGGTCTGTGCAAACCATTTTGCCCCTGAACAACAACACTGCAATCAAGTTGACCACTGCGCGCTACTACACCCCAAAGGGCCGTAGCATTCAGGCCAAAGGCATTGAACCCGATTACGTGGTGACCGAAACCCCGGAAGGCGATATTGTTGAGCGCGTTCGTGAGGCTGACCTGACACGCCACTTGAGCAACGACAAGGGCGAGGAAACACCAAGCGAGAAAAAAGCCGACGGCAACAAGAATGCAGACATGAAACCCGTTGTATTCGGCGATAAAGACGACTACCAGTTGCAGCAGGCATTGAATTACCTGAAAGGCAAGCCGGTCGTGCAAAACCGCAAAGCAGCACAAACTGCAAAAGCGACCAAGTAAGCAGCCATCCAGGCGGCCAAACCATGGACCTGCGAGACTTGAATGACGAGGAGTTACTTCGGTACTCCCGTCATATACTTCTTGATGAAATTGGAATTGAGGGTCAATCCCGCATTGCCAGTTCGAAAGTGCTGGTGGTGGGTGCCGGTGGCCTGGGTTGCCCCAGTGCGCTTTACCTGGCCAGCGCAGGCGTAGGTACCCTTTACATTGCCGACGACGACGAAGTCGACCTGACCAACTTGCAACGCCAGGTGCTGCACACCACCGCTCGTGTGGGCATGCCCAAGGTTGATTCTGCCAAAACCCACTTGAATGAACTGAACCCCTGCAGCACCATTGTGCCAATTGCGCATCGCCTTGAGGGCGAGGAACTTGAGCAGCTTGTGGCCAAGGTGGATGTGGTGCTGGACTGTTGCGACAACTTTAAAACCCGCCACGCTGTGAACAGGGCCTGCGTGAAATTCGGCAAGCCCCTGGTTTCCGGTGCGGCCATTCGGCTGGATGGCCAACTTGCGGTGTTCGAATTGAACAATCCCGAGGCGCCCTGCTACCACTGCCTGTTCCCTGAGGGCGACGATGTGTCTGAAGTACGCTGCGCGACCATGGGTGTGTTTGCCCCGCTGACTGGCGTCATTGGCACCCTGCAAGCCAGCGAGGCATTGAAAATTCTGGCGGGTTTTGGTCAGCCGATGTACAGCACGCTGCAAATTTACGATTCGCGCAATTGCGAATTCACCAAAATGAAGATTCGCAAAGACCCAAAGTGTGGGGTTTGTTCTGCTTAAAACCTTGCAGTGCGAATGGCCTCGAAGTGCCGAACCCTGTGCTTTACTTTCGCGGTTAAGCCACGCGGCTTAAAACCCAGGCCGGGAAAGGTTATCCAGCTGGTTTGAATACCGTGGCGCGCAGCCTGCTCCAGATGCCCAAAAGTGTCGTCGACCAGAAGTGCCTTTTTGCCTTTCAATTTGCTTTTCAGGTTGGGCCACAAAATTGCGGCGGGTTTGGGCCGCCAGGTTTGGTGAACCACCATGTCTTCAATGGCAATAACTGCATGCAAATGGCGATAAAGACCAAGTTCTTTGCACAAGGCAACCGCATACGCGCGCGGGGCGTTGGTCAGCATGATCCGCAAACCGGGCAAACGAGCCAGACGATGCGGCACGCTGCCATGGCGCGAGCTGATTTGCCTGAACCCCTGAAACTGATGGGTGTTGGCCAGAAAATGGTGTGGGTCGGTTTTGTGGTGCCGCATCATGCCCAGCAAGGTAGCACCGTAGCGCAACCAATAGCGGGTGCGCAACTCGCTGGCTTGTTGAGGGTCCAAAACAAGATGCTCGGCCAGGTAGCGCGTCATTTGGCGATTGATCTCGGGCAGAATATGGGAAGACGCGTGGTGTAGGGTATTGTCCAGATCGAGCAAGTACACTTTGCCAGACAAGCCCGCATGGGGACGACGAATATAACGAATGCGCAAAACGAATGAACCTGAAGTTGATTTTTCATCCTGAATTTTGTCAGGACACCTTGTGCCATTCTGACACTGCAAAGCGGTGCGGTCTAGACAACAGCTGCCCGCCCGACCTGTTGATCAATTTAAGCCGACTTTCCAGTTTGCTGGGTGAAATTCAGCAGTCCCTGAATATTCCTGCTGGTGCGTTAAAGATCAACAGCGGCTTTAGGGCGCAGGCCTTGAATGCACAAGTGGGTGGGGTGCCAAACTCGCAGCACTGCCTCGGCCTGGCGGCCGATGTGGTGTGCCCTGCTTATGGCACACCCTATGAGTTGGCAGCGGCAATTGCACAACTGCCATGTGAATTTGATCAACTTATTCTGGAGTTTGGAAAATGGGTGCATGTGTCTGCTGCGCCCCTAGGCCAGGCAGCGCGGCGGGAATGCCTCAGCATTTTCAGTAACAATGAAGGCTACCTTGAAGGCATTGTGAAGCGATGAAACAAATGAATAGCACTATTTTGAAATTTGGACTCGGCTTGACCCTGGCCTTTGTGCAGGCTGGTGCGGGGTGGGCCAATGAGGCCACTTGCCGAGGCATGGGCAAACAGGTGATCGACACCGACCTGCAGTTTTCAGTCACCCACAGCCAAATTCCGGGTGAACTGGCTGTGAGTACCCACAAATTGCGTGTTGCCGGTACGCAGTACAAACTCGAATCGACTTCACAGGCCAAGGGCTTGCTTGCTTTGCTGTATTCAGGCCAACTGACACAAAAAAGTGAAGGTTTACTGGATTCACAAACTGGCCTGACGCCCCTGTATTACGCCGAACAACGGGGAAAAAAACCGGTGGCAGAATCAATGTTGAATGCGGAAACCCAACGCATTCAGTTCAAGCGAAACGGTGAATCAGCGCCCTACGAAAAAGGCCTTCAAGACCGACTTAGCATGGTGTATCAAATTGCTGCACGGCTGCGGTGCAACAGCAACTTAAAAGCTGGCGATACGTTGCCCTTGCGGGTAATGAGCACTGGGCGCCTGAGCAATGAGGTGTTTACGCTGCAAAAAACTGAAGACATCTCGCTGAATCTGGGCAAAGGAGAACGCCGAGTCAGTACGCTAGTGCTTGAAACAACACCGGAAACGTCGGACGATGAGATTGTGCGGATTTGGTATGCGAAAGATTTGAACTGGCAACCCGTGAAAATCCAGATTCAGGACAATGAAGGCAAAACACTGACCCAAACCCTGATTTCAACCGGCAAAAGTTAGCCATTCGCTGGCACTCGACGAAGCAAATTTGGGTCTGCGCCCAAAATGGGTAAATTCACTTGATGACGCTGGCCACTGCGGCGCATTACCGCAAAGGTGGGGCCAACTTCTTCCAGTGTCCAGCCGTTGGCAACCTCTTCGCCCACGCGTTTGGATTGGGCGGGCTGACCTTCAATCGACATAACAGCTGCGCCCTTGCCTTCGCTGTTTGCGAATATACCCACCAAGTTCACTGAAGGTGGAGTGAGTCCACCGGCTGTTTCAACACCCATTAAACGCGCCTCAGGCGACTGGTCAATTTGGTATTTTGTCGAAGCTTGTGCGGGCATGGCGGGTGCCACTTGGGGGGCAGGTGCAAACAACTTGATGACAACCCATACAGCCAGCGCCACTGCAGCAAGCAACAAAAGCATGCGCAGGGTTTGGATAAGCCTGGGTGAAAGGTTTGGAAAGGCGACTGGGCGTTTCAATGCAAGTTTCATGTTTGGTGTTCGGAAATGCGAGATTCTCATCATAACCTGTGCCGTGATGGCCTGCACGGACCTGAGCAAACAAGGTGATTACGCCAAAAAAAACCGGACGTGCCCCACGGGGGTGTCCGGTTCTTAAGCCATGCTTCAAGGGTGTCGGCAGCAATTGCTGCCCACTTTGCCAGTATGGACACACCCGAACCCCCGAGAAAGACCCTGTTTATGTGACAGACCACCGAGTTTTACCGTCATCCAACACACAAGGCGAATGCAGCCTGCTGTCAAATATTCATAAAATGGGTGTAACCTTCGACAAGGATAATTTCGATTTACTAACACGGTTGTTTATGAAAAAGTTTAATTCGCATCAAAGAACATTTCAGGCCAAGCGCTTGAGCAAAGGTTTCACACTAATCGAAATAATGGTGGTGGTCGTAATTCTGGGTATTTTGGCCACGCTGGTTGTTCCCAAAATCATGGGTCGCCCTGATGAAGCGCGTGTAGTGGCTGCAAAACAGGACATCGCTTCTGTTATGCAGGCTTTGAACCTTTACAGGCTGGACAATAGCCGTTACCCCACAACTGAACAGGGCCTGCAAGCCTTGGTGACTCCACCCTCGACCGAACCACAACCACGCAATTACAAGCAAGGTGGCTATTTGTCGCGCTTGCCAGTGGACCCCTGGGGCAGCAATTACCAATTTCTGAGCCCCGGTATCAACGGTGAAGTGGATGTAATGAGCTTTGGCGCTGATGGCAAAGCCGGTGGTGAGGGCGTCAATGCCGACATTGGTTCGTGGAGTCTCTAAGCAGGGATTCACCCTGCTTGAATTGCTGGTGGTGATCGTCGTACTGTCGATCGCCGCTGGACTTATTGTGGTCCGCGGTACACCCGGCGATTCAAACTATCTGGAATCGGATGCCAAAAAACTGGCCCAGTTGCTGCGAATTGCGCAGCAGGAATCGTTGCTTAAATCCAAAGACATTCGATTTATTGCAGGTGAAGAAGGCTACACCTTCGAAGAGTTTACTGGTACCCGCTGGGTGCCTGTGGCCACCGAACCCATGTTGCGCACTCGCCTTTGGGACAATGGCCCCTACAAAGTGACCCTGTTCAACGAAGGTCTCGAAAACAGATTTTTAACCCTTGAAAGTCAAGCCGGGCTGACGCGGCAAGCCATTGTACTTCAACGTAACCAGGTTCAGGTTGTGCTGGAAAGCCAGGCCAGCGGCGTGTTTAAGCTGGGCAAACCCAACACGGTTTTAAGCCAGGCCAGCCGAAACCCATGAAGCAGCAGCGCGGTTTTACTCTGATTGAAGCGCTGGTGGCGATGACCATCATTGCGGTCGCTCTGATTGCCTGCCTGAAAGCAGCTGGCAACTTGAACATTCAGCAAGACGACATGATCAAGCGGCAATACGCACAATGGAGTGCCAACAACGCCGCCAACTTCATTCGGGTGTCCGGTGTGTTTCCAAGTGCACAAATTACGCAGCAGATCTGCCCCCAGGGCAACTTCCGGTTTGTTTGTCTTGTTGAAGTTACCAACACCCCCAACCCCAATTTTCGACGCGTTGAAATTCAGGTGAAAGACGCTTTTGAGGGCGATGCTGGCAACCAACTGGCCCGCTTGGTTATTTTCTTGAGTAGTGCACCATGAGCCCCATGAACACACAGCAGCGCGGATTCACCCTGCTGGAAGTGTTGGTGGCACTGGGCATTGTGGCGGTGATTTCGATATTGTCGTGGCAAGGCCTGGAAGAAGTGCTGCGCTCGGCCAACCGTGTGACAGAAGTCGACGAGCGGGTGCAAACGGTTAGCGCAGTCTTCTCGCAACTCGAAAAAGATTTGGGTGCGCTTGAAATGACGTTGAATGCGCCCACACCTGACGCCGATTTTGTGGAAGTGACGGGCAATGGTTTGTTGCTGCAATTCACTCAACGCAATACCAGTGAGCCGGCTTACCGAGAACGGGTTGAATGGATAATCGAGGGCAGTAATCTACTTCGAATTTCACGCCGTGAACTGAACCCTGATGCGCCTTCAGTCAGTGAGCCCATACCCGCACGTGGCATGCAAATTCGACTATTGCGCGAACCTGGCGGCTGGAGCGGCCCGGTTATTTTCGGAAACCACACGGTGCAAGAACGCAGCGACCTGGAACTGCAAGGCCCAGCACTTCAGTTGAATTCCGGCGGCGGAGCTGCTGCGCCACCGCCGAGTGACGACGACAGCGAAAACCCCGGCAGGGAACCGCCCGAGACACCGACTGGCCAAAATCAAAACGCTCAAACCCTGGTTCGTGCAGTTGAAGTCAGCTTGACTCAAACCAACAACCAAGCGGTGACGCGCGTGTTATTAACAGGTGGGGTGTACTAGTGCAGATACATCCAAAAAACCCAGCAAGCAACACGCAACGCGGCGCGGCAGTGGTCATGGCACTATTTATCGTTGTGCTGTGCACCTTGGCCGTGGCGCCTTTGATCTGGAACCTTTTTGCCACAGCCAAAACCATTTCAGTGGCCGCGGCCCGCGACCAAGCCGATGCGGTAAGCCGAAGCGGGGTGGACTGGGCTCGGGTAATTTTGCGCGAAGACGCGCGAATTTCCACCACCGACACCCTGACTGAGCCGTGGGCAGTGCCTTTGGCTGAAAGCCGCATCAACGAAGGTTTGTTGCGCAAGGAAGAAAATATTTCGGAAGCAGACGATCGCGAAGTGGTGCTGACTGGCCGCATTGAGGATGCACAGGGTCGGTTTAACCTGCGCAATTTGGGCGCGGACAATGCCCGCCAAAGCCAGTGGTTGGCCGCTTTCACCAAATTATGCGATTTGCTCAGCGTGCCAACGGACCAGCGCAATTTGCTGGTTCAAACCCTGGGCACCATGTTTTTGCCCAAACAGGACAATACGGAAGAGCAAGGCAATAGCCCTGACGAACTGCCCATGGTAGCGGCCTTGCGGTGGGAGGAGTTTCGGGGCAAGTACGGAATTACAGAGGAAACATGGAACCAGCTAAGGCCCTATGTGGTGATTTTGCCGGTCGCCAGCGCTTTAAATGCCAACACTGCATCTGCAGAGCTGCTTTATGCGGTAATAGAAGACATGAACTTTGGCGACGCACAACGCCTGCTGGCCCAGCGTGAACGGGTCACTTTCCGCAATGTGGCGGACATTCGGGCAGCATTGAATGCGAACACAACGATAAACAATGATTTAATAACCGTAAGCAGCAATTACTTTCTGGTGGAAGGCACTGCACAGGTTGAGGAGGCGTTGATCCGAACCCGGGCCCTGCTCGAGCGGCGCGATCAGCGTGTGTATGTGATGTGGAGACAATAATTGAACAACAACCAACCCTTGTTGGTGATTTGGTGGCCCAAGGCCCTGGACCAAACTCGCGCAGAAGAAGAAGGCCGCATGCTGAGGGTGCGCTACCAAGTGCAAGCCCGCAGTGGCGACAAGCTGCATGGCGGTGAAGAAGCGCTGAATAAACTGCCCAAGGACCTGCCCTGCCTGGTGTTGGTGAACCCCACCGAGCTTGGGCTTTTTGCGGTGGTGCCACCCAAACTTTCGGGCAACAAACTGAAGGAGGCTTTGCCTTTTTTGGTAGAGCCCTACCTGCTGAATGAACCGGAAGAGAACCATGTCAGCCTGTGGCCCAATTTACCCGGCCACACAGGCGGCGCGAAATTGGCCGCTGTTCTTGGGAAGACTCGAGCCAGAAGCATTGTCAGCACCTGCGCGCAGCAGGGCTTAAAACTGGCGGGCCTAAGCTGCGAAACCCTGCGTGAACGCACGGGAAGTGAAGGCGCAGCCTGGTTAAGCGGTGAAGATTTCATTCTGGTGGATGGCATTGACACGCCATTGCTAACCCCCACAGCCCAGCCCGCCGTATTGAAAGTGATGCTGCAACGCCGCCTGCAACAACTTGGCGCTCCCATCATTCAGCTAAGCGCCAACGACCACGACTGGCTTGCACAGCAAGTCGACGGCGCAATGGGCGAGAACAAAATACAAAGCAGCACCCATGCACCCATTGAACCCCTGCCGCGACTGTTGAACAAAAGCCTGCTGGGCGCAGATGAATTGCGGAAGATGGGCATGCGGCCCATGGCCAGCCAAGGGGGCTACGGCAAGCTACTCACCCCGGCGTTGGTGTTGGTGGCAGTGGCTGTGTTGGGTTTGAATGCCTTGGCATTTAAGGCGAACCGCGCCAACGCCGCGATTGAAGCGCAAATCGCAGAAAGCTACGCACAAGCGCTGCCCACCACGCCCATGGTGGCCGACCCATTGCTGTTGATTGAGCGTGAGAAACGCAACCTGAACGCCGGGTTGGACACCAGCAATGCCCAAGGCCTGAGCGCCCTGCTTCACGAAGTAGGGCTGGCCATGGAACAGGCGCCTTTCAATAGCATGGTTGATTTTGCATGGGCAGAAAACACACTGAGCGTGCGCTTCAATGCCAATGTAACCGAAGACCAGCAAGGCGAGGCTCTGCAGAAACTGAAAGCCCGAAGACTGGATGCCAAATGGTTGATTGGGGCGCAATCGAACTTGCCAGTGCTTCAACTCAAAAAAGGAGCAACACCATGAAGCTGAACCTGATGTTGAACAAGGTTCAAGCCCAAATGGACCAACTGAACACACGCGAACGCAAACTGGTGACCTATGGCGGTGCGTTGGCGGCGGTGTTGATTACCTGGTTTGTATTAATTGAACCTGCGATGTTGACGGTGCAGCAAGCCCCGGCAACACAAGCCGCACTGTTAGACAAAGCCGCACAAGTGATGCGTGCAGCGCAAGACCTGGAAGCTCTGCGCGGTGCACGTTCCCGCGTGGTGGTGCCGGAAAGCGATTTGCAATTACGCTTGCAGCAATTGCTTGAAGAACAGGGGATTGCCGAGCAGGGGGTGTTGGTGCGCACTGAGGAAGGCGACATACGGATTGAATTTACAGACGTGTCGGCCAGCGGCTTTCTAGCGTGGCTGGCCCGCGCTGAATCCATTTCAAGCTTAAGCCTGAATATGGCGGAAGTTGAAAAGAAAGAAGCTGGCATTCTGAACGGTTATGTGACCTTGCTGCCGGGTCCGGCAAAATGAAATGGATTCGTAGAATTTGGCCTTTTGCATTGATCGCTCTGACTGTGTTGGTGTGGAATTACCCCGTGTATGCAGTCTCTGGCCGAATTGAAGCGGCCAGTGGCGGCAAAGTTCAGGTGTTAAGCAGTAGTGGATCGATTTGGTCGGGCAGAATGCAGTTGGGCTTGTTCGATGGTTCGCGGGTGTATGCCATTCCAGAGCAATTGCAGTGGCAGTTGCAGCTGGGGCAAAACAACAACTGGATTGGGATTGCGGTAGAACACCCAAAATTGGTGGCGCCGCTGCATCTGGGAATCGCTGGCGCAGGTATTAATGTATCCGAAGGTGAACTTCGAATGCCCGCGTCATGGTTGGGTGCAATGGGTGCACCATTTAATACCATTCGACCCGAGGGCCTGTTGCAGTTAAGCTGGGCTGAATGGCAAAGCGGGAGTTCGCTAACGGGCACCCTCAAGTGGCTGGATGCGCAATCGGCACTGGCCAGTATTCGACCACTTGGGGAATATGTCATCAGCGTGACAGGAAACCCTGATACAAGAATAGACATGACACTGGCCACCAACAAAGGTCCCTTGATGCTTGAAGGAAATGGTCAGTGGACAAACGGACAACGATTTGTATTCAATGGGTATGCCAGTGCACAGGAGCGCAGCAAAGAAGCGTTGACTGGGCTGCTCAGCCAGATGGGAAGACTTGAGGGTGATCGTTATCGCCTGGGTGTATTTTGATGAAAGAAACAAAAAGAAAAGGAACAGTGAGCTTGAACACTGCATACAAGGGACAATTAAAGCGCTCGCTTTTAAGCTTGACCGTTGCATCCATGGGACTGGGCTTGGGCTTTGCTGGCCATGCACAAAACCTGAACCCACAGGGTGGACAAAACTTTCAAAACAGTCAGGAAGACCGGTTTGCCCTGAATTTTGTGAATGCTGAAATTGATGCCGTGGTGCGTGCCATTGGTTCATTCACCAATCAAACCTTCGTGGTGGACCCCCGAGTGCGTGGCACAATTTCATTGGTGTCGCCCGAGCCATTGAGTGCCCGCGATGCAAAGAACGCCTTGCTGGCTGCATTGCGTCTGCAGGGTTTCACCATTGTTGAAAGTGGCGGTGTGGCACGGGTTCTGCCGGAAAACGATGCAAAAGTACAGGCGGACAGCGTAGACCCACGCCGTGCGATGAACCAGAGCGGCAATGCAATTGTGACCCAAGTGTTTCAGCTGAACTATGAATCAGCCACGGCGCTGGTACCCGTGCTGCGCCCGCTGATTGCGCCCAACAACACGATTGCGGCCTACCCCAACAACAATACACTGGTGATTACTGACTACGCAGACAACTTGCAACGCATTGCACGGATCATTGCAAGCATTGATGGTCCCTATTCTGGCGACCTGGAAGTGGTGCCCTTGGAACATGCACTGGCGGTTGACTTGGCTGCTATTTTGGGCCGCATGCTGGATGAAGGCAACCGGGGAACGGGTGCCGCTGTGGATGCCGGCCAACGGCTTTCAGTGATGGCTGACCCCCGCACAAACTCTCTGCTGCTGCGCACGCCCAGCAAAGCACGCTTGAACCTGGCCAAGGCCTTGATTGTAAAGCTGGACCAGCCCACCAAGCAACCTGGCAATGTGTGGGTTGTGTACCTGAAAAACGCCGAAGCAGCCAAGCTTGCGAAAACCCTGCAGGCGGTGCTCAGCAGCAGCCCGATTTCAGACAATGCCAGCTCCGGATTAAGTTCAATGTCTGGCGGCGTGGGTGGCCTTGGCGACACCAGCAACAGCAACAACAGCACTAGAAATGTAACCAACGGCAGCCCTGGCTTGGGCGGTTCTGGCAGCTTGGGTTCGTCGTTGGGTGGTGGTACGTCCAGCGGTCAACTTAGCGCGGCGTCTGGCAATATTGATGTCAGCAATGGTGGCATTGTCCAGGCTGATCCGTCCACCAACTCACTGATTATTACTGCGCCTGAACCGATTTACCGCAATCTTCGATCAATCATCGAGAAGCTCGATGTGCGCCGTGCGCAAGTGTTTGTCGAGTCCTTGATCGTGGAAGTGTCGACCGACAAAGCAGCGGAATTCGGCATTCAGTTTCAGGGTTTGTCGGGTGTGGGCGCAGATGGCGTTCGCGTGATTGGCGGTACCAACTTCAATGCCCCCGGCTCTGGGAGCAATATTCTGGGTGCAGCCACCAACCTGGGTTCAGTGGGCCGTGGCTTGAACATCGGTGTGATCGACGGGCAGGTGAACATTCCCGGCATTGGCACCATTTCCAATTTGGGCTTTTTGGCCCGCGCGCTGGAAAGCAAGGCAGACGCGAACATTCTTTCCACACCAAACATTCTGACTTTGGACAATGAAGAAGCCAAAATCGTAATTGGTCAGAACGTGCCTTTTATTACCGGTCAGTTCACCAACAGCGGCGGCAATGGTGCCACTGTGAACCCCTTCCAAACCATTGAGCGCCAGGACGTGGGTTTGACGTTGCGTGTGAAGCCCCAGGTTTCAGAAGGTGGCATTGTGAAGCTGGGTATTTTTCAGGAAGTAAGTTCGGTGGTGGACAGCACCAACGTGTCAGGCATCATTACCAACAAGCGATCAATAGAAAGCAATGTGCTGGTTGAAAGCGGCAACATCATTGTGCTGGGTGGTTTGGTCGAAGACCGCGTAACCGGCAATGAAGAAAAAGTACCCGGCCTTGGCGACGTACCGGTGTTGGGACAATTTTTCCGCTACGACAACCGCCGCCGCCAGAAAACCAACCTGATGGTGTTTTTGCGCCCCGTGGTGGTTCGCAATGAGGACCAGGCGCAAGGCATTGTGACCAATCGTTACGACTACATGCGCCAGCAACAACAGCAAAACCAGCCTGAACGCCGCTTTGGGTTACCAAACATGGAAGCCCCAATTTTGCCGTCACGCCGACCAGCGGATTCAGCAGCCCCCGCTTCCAACACAGCGCCCACGACAGCCGATGATTCAATCAACCTGACACCAAGCAGCCGTATTCTGGTGATTCCGCGTGCCGGGCAGCCTAGCAACTCCACTACAGGCCCCAATGTGGGTCCAAATGGCGGGCGAATTATTCGCGGTGGCAGCAGCAACGCGGATTCAAATCTGGGGACGGACGCTAGCGGGGGAAACCGGCCTTGAGTGAGTTGCGTTTCAACCCGCAAACTGTGGGCCGCTTGCACTACGGTTTTGCGCGCCAAAACCAGGTGCTTTGCTTGGATGCACACAACGAGCAGTGGCGCCTTGCGTTCAGCCCCCGCACACCTAGCCATGCGCTGATTGAGGCCCAACGGGTGGCGCCCTGCCCCATTGACTGGGTGTTTTGTGAAGACGCTGTGGTGTTGGAAAAAACCATTAACCAAGCGTATTCGAACCAGGAAACCAGCGCAGCCGCTGTGGCCGATGAAGTGGCCGGCGACCTGGACCTGGACCAGTTGATGCAGGACATTCCCGCAGTTGAAGACCTGCTGGAAACCGAAGACGACGCGCCAATTATTCGTATGATCAACGCCCTGCTAACCCAGGCCAGCCGCGACGGTGCTTCAGACATTCACATTGAAGCCTTCGAGACCCATTCCGCCGTGCGCTTTCGCGTGGATGGCACGCTGCGCGATGTGTTGCAACCGCGCCGGGAACTTCACTCCGCATTGATTTCCCGGATCAAGATTATGGCCAGCCTGGACATTGCAGAAAAACGTTTGCCACAAGATGGCCGCATTACCCTGCGCATTGGCGGCAAGCCCATGGATGTGCGTGTTTCAACACTGCCCACCGGCCATGGTGAACGCGCTGTGCTGCGTTTGCTCGACAAGGAAGCCGGCCGGCTGGAACTGAGCCGCCTGGGCATGCCTGAGCACACCCTGAAAGAAATGGACCGCCTGTGCAACATGCCGCACGGCATTATTCTGGTCACCGGCCCCACTGGTTCGGGTAAAACCACTACGTTGTATGCGGCGTTGTCGCGCATTGATTCCTCGACCACCAACGTGATGACGGTGGAAGACCCTGTGGAATACGACTTGCCCGGCATTAGCCAAACCCCGGTGAATGCGAAAATCGACATGACCTTTGCCAAGGCCTTGCGTGCCATTTTGCGGCAAGACCCGGACGTGATCATGATTGGTGAAATCCGTGACCTGGAAACCGCACAAATTGCGGTGCAAGCTTCGCTTACCGGCCACTTGGTGCTTGCCACCCTGCACACCAACGATTCGGTAAGTGCAGTAACGCGATTGGTTGACATGGGCGTCGAGCCGTTTTTGTTGTCATCCAGCCTGCTGGGTGTATTGGCCCAGCGCCTGGTGCGCCGCTTGTGCCCGAATTGTAAAACCAGCACGCTGGACGAACAAGGCCACACGCACTGGCATGCCAAAGGCTGCGACCAGTGCAGCCACACCGGCTACATCGGGCGAACCGGCGTGTATGAATTGTTCACCGTGGACGATGAACTTCGCGCCATGGTTCACAACGAAAATTCTGAATCTGAAATGCGCCAACGCGCTCAGGCCAAGGGCATGAAGAATATGCGCGAAGACGGTCAGCGCTGGGTTGCAAGTGGAACCACCACGCTTGAAGAATTGCTGCGCGTGACTCGAGACTGAACACCATGGCCGTTTTTCGATACGAAGCGCTTAGCGCGCAAGGCAAAACAGTCAAAGGCTCGATGGAAGCCGATTCGCCCCGCTCGGCACGCAACCAGATGCGCATGCAAGGCATGACCCCCATTGAAGTGGTGGAAGTGGGCAGCACGAAGATGACTGGCAAAAAAGCCGGACGTTTTGACCGTGAACTCAGCAATCGCGAGGTGGTGCTGCTAACCCGGCAATTGGCCAGCCTGCTACAGGCGCGCCTTGCATTGGCACAAGCCCTTGCCGCTTTGGTGGAACAGGCCGAAAAACCCCTGATCCGCGAACGCATCAACAGCATTCGTTCTGAAGTGGTTTCAGGCACACCGCTAAGCCAGGCGCTTGCCCAATACCCAAAAGCCTTCCCTGAGATGTACGTGGCCACTGTGGCCGCTGGTGAAAATACCGGCGATTTGGGCGGTGTGCTTTCTAAACTGGCAGATGCGCTGGAAGCCCGCCAGGCCCTGCAACAAAAGGTAAGCGCCGCATTTATTTACCCTGCGATTGTGACTGTTGTGGCATTGATGGTAGTCGTGGGCCTGTTGACTTATGTGGTGCCCCAGGTGGTGTCGGTGTTTGAAAACAGCAATCAGGATTTGCCCACCATCACGGTGGTGATGATTGCACTTTCCGACCTGCTGCGCAGTTGGGGTTGGTTAATGGCCCTTGTTGTTGCACTTGCGGTTTACCTGTTTCGCAATGCCTTGAAGAACAAAACCTTTAAGCTGAAGTTTGATGAGGGAATTCTGACCGTGCCAGTGGTTGGTCCCTTCATTCGTGCGGTGAACACAGCCCGTTTGGCATCGACATTGTCTATTCTGGTGGGTAGTGGCGTGCCCATCTTGAAAGCGCTGGCCGCAGCAAACCGCACTTTGGGCAACAGTGCCCTGCAACTTGCCATGGTCGATGTACAAGAACGTGTGAAAGAAGGCAGCGGCCTGAGCAAGGCCATGGGCAAAAGTGGCTTGTTTCCGCCTGTGCTGACCCATCTGGTCGCAAGTGGAGAAGCCACTGGCCAATTGGCCGCCATGCTGGAACGTGCATCGGAAAGCCAGCGCACCGAGGTGGAACGCAAAGCAATGTGGCTGACCAGCCTGATGGAGCCCATCCTGATTTTGGTAATGGGTCTGATTGTTTTACTGATTGTATTGGCAGTAATGATGCCGATTATTGAAGTCAACCAACTGATCCAATGAACACGCTGAACCTCAAAGAAACTGGGCAAAGTGAAATCCGCGTACTGCTGGTGGACGACGACGCTCAAATTCAGCAAGCCCTGCGAACCGCGATTGAGTCCCATCCAGAATTAAGGCTGCTGGGGCAAGCGTACACCTTGCGCGAAGGCATGGCCGCGGCGCAACAACTGCTGCCCGACGTGGTGTTGGTCGACTTGGGCCTGCCGGACGGCAGTGGACTCCAACTAATTGAATACATTCAACAGCACCTGCCCGATTGTGAAAGCATGGTGTTGACCGTGTTTGGCGACGAGTCGCATGTGATGTCAAGCATCGAAGCAGGTGCCACGGGCTATTTGACCAAAGACACACGCACCAGCGACATTCTTGATCGGCTAAAACAACTGCGCGCGGGTGGCTCACCCATTAGCCCGGTGATTGCGCGTCGGTTGCTGAACAGGTTTAGAAATTCAAGCAATTCCGGTTCTCAAGAATCACCAGTTGAATCACTGCCTGGTGCGCTTCCAGCAAGTCGATCCGCCGAGGGGCCGTTCACCCCGCTTTCCGAGCGGGAACAACAGGTACTGGAAATGGTTGCCAAAGGCTTCATGCAAGCGGAAATTGCAGACATTCTGGGTGTGTCCATTAACACGGTGAGCACCTACATCAAACGGATATACAAGAAGCTGGCAGTAAACTCCCGAACCAGCGCCGTTCACCGTGCCAATTCGCTGGGTTTGATCAATCTCAAAGACTGCTAGAGCAGCGCCACATGGCCTACGCGGAGAACCCAACCACGCCCAGCTGGGCAAGCCGCCTCGGTATTTTCTACACCCTGGCCGTCTTTATCGCTCTGCTTTGCTGCAGTTTGGTGTATTCGCAGATAGCAAAAACCACACCCAACGACCCCAATGCGCTGGAAGTAACCCAGGCCAGGTTCACTGCGCATGCCGGTTATCAGACCAACCCACCCCAGCAGCTTCAAACGGCAGCAACCGTGGAACTACCACACCGGATAGACGACAGGCTTCGAGGGCCTGGCGGATTCTACTGGTACCAGTTTGACTTCACTGCGCAACCCGGTACAGGTGTTGAAGCGCTTTACATTCCCCGATTCGCGATGAATGCCGAGGTGTACCTGAACGGCGAGCGACTCGCCTACTTCGGCCCCATGACCGGACAATTTGCCGAGCGCAACTGGAACAGGCCACAAATGGTGCAGTTGGGCCCCACGCAATTGCAGCCCGGCAGCAACACCATTTCAATGCAGGTGCGCGCATTTCCAGATTACCTGGCTGGGCTTTCAACGGTTTGGCTTGGATCAAACGAAAATCTGCGCGAAGCTTACCGGGCGCGCTATGAAGTGCAAGTAACCACGGTTTACCTGAGTACCGCATTTGTATTGGGTGCAGGCATAGTGTTGGCCATCTTGATTGTTCTAGGCAAATCCCGCAACAGCATGCTGGTGCTGTTGGGCGTCACCTGTGTTTTGTGGGGGGTGCGAAACCTGGCATTCTTGACCACAACGCCACCGGTGGAACATGGCGCTTGGATTCAGATCACCCAGGGGGGCTTGCTGGTGTTTGCTAGTTTGATTGCCTTGCTTGGCCTGCTGTACTGCAAAGTGCCCAAACGCCGACTGGAATGGAAAATATGGCTTGCCTACACCCTAAGTTTTCCGGTTTTTATTCTGATCAATGAAAACTGGGCCTTGCGACTAGTGGGTTACTACGGCATTGTGGGTTTAACCATGTATTCCTGGCTGGTCATTTTAATGATTAGAATGGGCAACGCCACACAATCATTGTCGCCCCATGCCTTCGGATTTGGACTGCTGTGCTACACCCTGCTAAGTGTTTCAGATTTGCTTTACCTGGCAGGCATACTGCCATTCGACGGCTACTTTTTAAACCAGTACATGGGTATCGTCATGTTTCTGGCCATGAGCTATTTTCTGATTGAACGATACAGCACCATGCTGTCGGATTCGGATCGCTTCAATGAAACACTTCAAGCCAGCTTGGCTGCGCGCGAAGCTGAGTTGGCTGACCAGTACAAAAAACTCCAAAAAATTGATGAAGAAAAAGTAAAAATGACTGAGCGCCAGCGTTTAATGGCCGACATGCACGATGGCATTGGCGCACACTTGGTGGCGGCCATACACCACCTGCAATCATCCAACTTTAATCGCAAGAACACCTTGAACCTGCTTGAATCAGGTTTGCGCGATCTGCAATTAACGATCGATTCGCTGGAGCCGATTGAACAGGACCTGACCACCCTGCTGGGCGCATTCCGTTACAGAATCGCGGACACCATGCGCAGTGCGGGTATTCGTCTGCATTGGGTTATTGATGACAACATTCCAGCCATTCCTTATCTGGATGCCCGAAATTGCCTGCATGTGCTTCGAATTGTTCAAGAAGTTTTTACCAATGTTTTAAAACACGCCAACGCCACTGAAATCAGCCTTCAAGTAACAAGGGGACCAAAATATGTGGGTGTGCAGATTAATGACAACGGCGTAGGATTTGTGCTGGAGAGATGCCAGCACGGAAGAGGCCTTAAAAACCTGGCCCAGCGTGCTGAAGCACTGGGAGGCAGTATCGACATGAGCACCGAAGTGGGCCATGGCACTCGATTTCTGCTCAAATTACCTTTGGATGAATAGCACAACACATGAATGCGCGGGATCCAGATCAAGTTGAGTCAAACACCATCGGCGTGATCTTGGTCGAGGATGAGCCCGCCACCCAAGACCACTTGGTTCACGTCATTGAATCGTCGCCTCATTTGAAACTACTTGGTGTGGCCAACACAGTTCAAGACGCTTACGCCCTGCTGTTCATGACCAACCCCCATGTGGCACTGATTGACCTTGGACTACCCGATTCTTCAGGCATTGAAATCATTCAGTGGCTGAGCAAAAACAAACCCGACACCGAGTGCTTGGTCATTACCGCATTTGGCGATGAAGACCATGTGGTGCGCAGCCTTGAAGCAGGTGCAAGTGGTTATTTGCTGAAGGACTACTCCAACAGCGAATTGATTGAGCACATTATTGAAGTGTTCAATGGGGGCTCACCAATCAGCCCCTTGATCGCCAGGCAGCTGCTTTTTAAGATTCAAAGTGCGCGCAGCAGTCAACTCAGACATTCCCAAATCAAAGCCACACTGAACGATTCACAAAAGGCGAGTTGTATTACTGACCGGGAACTGGCGGTTATTCAGCAAGTTGCGCGCGGGTTCACCGCGCATGAAATAGCAGACCAAATGGGAATATCAACCCACACGGTGGCAACTCACGTGAAACGGATTTACAAGAAGCTTCATGTACACAGCCGATCCGAGGCAGTGTACGAAGCTAGCCTACTGGGGCTGCTTGAACTTTGAAAACAGGCCAACAAGCCCTTGAACCCAGGTTCGCTCTTCAATTTTCCTCGCTCTTCGTGCTCACACTGCTTGCCGCACTGTGGGGTACTTTTAAAGCACCATTGCATGTCCAAGGCAATCAATTTGCGCATCAACAAGCCTACCTGTTAAGTCAGGCAAGCGTTGTTTTTTCCAACGACCCAAGTTTGACACCCGACAAGGTGGTTCAACTCGCCGGCAAGAAAACTGTGATGTTGCCCGATTCCTGGGACACTACGCAGCCCGATTTTGAAGGCCAGGGCTGGTATCAAATTGACTTTGTGCTTGACCCGGGCAAGCCAAAACCGGACACAGTGTTTTTGCCCCGGGCGATCATGAATGCGCACGCCCACTTGAATGGCCAATGGATCGGCGGGCAAGGAACCCTGGAAGGCAATCTTACTCGGCACTGGAACCACCCTTACCTGTTCCAATTTTCGCCCGAACTTTTAAACAGTGGCAACAACACCCTGATGATACAAGTTGCCGGCTACAAGAACTACCGCAGCGGCATGGGCCGGGTGTGGCTTGGGCCAGGTCACCTGATGGTGCCTTTGTATGAGTCGTCTTATCGGTGGCAAGTCACGGGGTCAATGTTGGCCACTTTGGTGGCCCTTGCCAGTGGCTTGCTTTTGCTGTTGTTTGCGAAAGTGTTTCGTGAACAAGAAGGGTTTGTTTTTCTGGGCCTTGCAGTGATTGTATTTGCCGTGCGCAACATCGGTTACTTCCTGGACTGGATTCCACTTCCGCACGCACAATGGGGCCAGTTGGTGCATAGCCTTCACGCCTGGTTTGCTGCGCTCTACCTGATTTTCCTTATTCAGTACATGTCACTTGAATGGACGTGGATTCGGCGCGCCTTGTGGGCCTATGCAATTTCAGTTTCTGTATTGACATTGGCTGCGAGTGGTCAGGAAATACTGCAGTTCACTTTTTGGCTTCTGCTGCCCATCATTCCGATGGTGTTCCTGCTCAATATTCTGTTGCTAACCTACTCCTGGCGAAACCGAAGCTTCGAAGGCGCAATTTTGGCCTGCAGTTCGCTGCTTTTTGCACTGCTCAGCATTCGCGACCTGAGCATCATGCTGGATATGCTGCCGCTTGAATCAATTTTGTTGTCGCAGTACACAGGGATCATGCTGTTTGTTTCCGCGTGCTGGATTATCTATCAGCGCTATCGGGATTTGTTGAAGGACCTGGAAGTATCCAATGAATCGCTGAACTCCGAGTTGGTGATACGGGAAGAACAACTGTTCAGGCAATTCAATTTGCTGCGCAAGGTAGAGCAGCAGCGCGCCAAAGACGACGAACGCAGGCGAATAATGCAGGACATCCATGACGGCGTAGGTTCCAGCCTGGTATCGGCTTTAAATTTGAGTGAAATACGCCCACTGAGTCAGGACGAAATGCGCGAGGTGCTGCAAGAATGTCTTGATGACCTGCGCATGGCAATCGACTCGCTTGATCCGCAGAGCGATGATTTACTGGCGCTGTTGGGCAACTTCCGCTGGCGGTATGAACGCCGTTTGAAAGCCACCGGCGTGAACCTGGTATGGACCGTTGGCGATGTGCCTAAGCTTGAGGGTTACAGCTCCCGCGATCTGTTTGATTTACTTCGAATTGTTCAGGAAATTTTTGCCAACAGCCTGAAACATGCCCAAGCGTCGAAAATAGAATTAAGTGTTCGCTGGGATGAAGTCAACGACAAAGTGCTGCTAAATATAAGTGACAACGGCGTGGGCATGCCCAAAAATACGCTGGGTCGTGGCCGAGGTTTGGCCCACATGCAAATGCGGGCAAAAGCGATTTGCATTGAACTTTACACCGGACAAAACATGCATGAAAAACAAGGCGTCGCAGTGTTCATGGCCATACCAAAAACCAGACAAAGGCAATCCTCAGCTTAAGGCGCAGATTCTGCATTCAACTTGTTCCACACTGCACGCCCGGCGCGGCTGATGTAAGGCTTGCCAACGCTGCCGGAAATCCATGCTCCGGTTTGAACCAGGCGATTCAAGTTCAAACCCGTTTCGATACCCATGCCGTGCAGCATGTACACCACGTCTTCAGTGGCAACATTGCCGGTTGCGCCCTTGGCGTAGGGGCAACCGCCCAGCCCAGCGATCGAACTGTGAAAGGTAGCCACACCCAATTGCAATGCGGCCAGAATATTGGCCAATGCCTGCCCATAGGTGTCATGAAAATGCCCCGCCACAGCATGAATGCCAACACGCTGACCCACCGCCTCGAACACCTGACTAACTCGCCCAGCGGTACCTACACCGATGGTGTCAGCCACATCGAATTCTTGTACACCAATGTCTTGCAAGCGCAGCGCCACTTCGGCCGCATTTTGGGTGGGTACATCGCCTTGATAAGGGCAACCCAAGGCGCACGAAATGGAACCGCGCAAGTGAATGCCGTGGGTCCGTGCCAATTCAGCCACGGGCTTGAATCGTTCTATGCTTTCAGCAATCGTGCAGTTGATATTTTTCTGAGTGAAAGCTTCAGAGGCAGCCGTAAACACCACTGCTTCCTGCACACCGGCCTCTATGGCCGCTTCCATGCCCTTCAAATTCGGTACCAAAGCAGAATAAGAAACCTTGCGTGCTTTCAATGCATGCATGGCATTCAAACCGGCCAGTACATCCACACCATCGGCCATTTGTGGCACCCACTTTGGCGACACGAATGCAGCAGCTTCAAGGCGTTGAACACCCGCTTCAATTAACTGCTTGCACAGGTCAATTTTGATGGCTGTGGCAATCGGCGTTTTTTCGTTTTGTAAGCCGTCGCGTGGGCCAACTTCGACCAAGGTAACTTTTGAGGGTACTGTGATCATGCTGCCTTTGAATCTTCTGAAAAATGAATGAGTTCGGTGCCCTCAGTCACCTGATCGCCCACCGGGTGGGGAATGGCCTGCACCACGCCATCGCAGGGCGAATTCAGGGTGTGTTCCATCTTCATGGCTTCCAGCCCAATCAGTGGCTGGCCTTTCTTCACTGTGTCGCCCACGTTTACAAATACGGCAAACACTTTGCCCGGCATGGGGGCGGCCACACCATTGGCATCATGGCCTTGGTCTACGCGAATGTGCGCCGGGTTTTGCCATTGCAGGCTGCATTGTTCAGCACCCACATGAAGACTGAGCTGATCGCCATGCCAAATCAGATCAAAGGCGCTACCCGCATGCGGACCGTTACAGACTTGACCAGTCAATCGGGGCAGTTTTTGAGTGGCGTTGACCGGATCAAGTTGACAGCTTAGTGCAAACTCTCGGCACTGAATGATGGCCGTGTGGCCTTGAACTTGCACATGGCTGTGGGTTGCGAAACTGCGTTCACGTTCATGCCAGCGGTCTTCCCGCAGTGGCGGGGCGCTGGAATAAAAGCCATCGAGCGTGGCCAGTGGGTCGGTGATATTTTTCGATGTTGCCTGATTGTGCAAAGCCCAGCGTGCAAGGCCAGCCAAGGCAGCTTGGGTCTGAATATCGATGCTGGTTTCCGGATTCATTTTCATTCTGTCGATCAGCCCCGTGTCGTATCCACCCGCAGCGAATTCCGGGTGCAAACACAAACTGCGCAGCCAGGCCAGGTTGTTCTTCACACCCACACAGCGCAGCTGCGCCAAGGCATCTGCCAGCTTTTGCAAAGCCGCGGCACGGGTGGGTGCCCAGGTGATAAGTTTACCCACCATGGGGTCGTAATACGGCGACACAGCCAACCCCGAACGCATGGAAGAATCCAGGCGAATTCCTGCAGTTCGGCCCGCATGCGTGCCAGTGCGAAACTCGATCACCTCAGGTGCTTCCCACAATTCCACCGTGCCAATGGCAGGCAGAAATCCCTGGTCCGGGTTTTCAGCATACAGGCGAGCCTCGAATGCGTGACCATCAATGTGGATGGTTTCCTGTGTGGCTGGCAACGGCAGGCCGGCTGCAATTTCAATTTGCCATTGCACCAAATCAAACCCGGTGATCATTTCTGTGACAGGGTGTTCCACTTGCAGGCGGGTGTTCATTTCCATGAAATAAAACTCACCACGCGCATCCAGCAAAAATTCGACTGTGCCCGCACCCACATAATTTACTGCCTTGGCCACCTGCACTGCAGTGCGGCCGAATGCTTCGCGTTGTCGTTCCGTCAATCCGAATGCAGGTGCTTCTTCGATCACTTTTTGGTGGCGGCGCTGGGCAGAACAATCGCGTTCAAACAAATGCACCACATTGCCATGCGTATCGGCAAACACCTGCACTTCCACATGGCGAGGTTTGATAATTTGCTTTTCAAGCATCACAGTGGCATCGCCAAATGCGTTTTTCGCTTCACGCTGGCAGCTTTCCAATGCGGCCTGCAATTCGCCAGCGCTGTTGACGATTCGAATTCCCTTGCCACCGCCACCAGCCACCGCTTTGATCATGAGCGGAAAACCAATTCGCTCCGCCTCAGCTTGCAGCGTGTTCAACGATTGATCAGCCCCAAAATACCCAGGAATCAGCGGCACGCCAGCAGGCTGCACACAGGCTTTGGCTTCGCTTTTGCTGCCCATGGTGCGAATCGCTTCTACGCCGGGGCCAATGAAGGTGATTTGCGCATCGGCACAGGCTTGCGCGAAGGCTGCGTTTTCAGACAAAAAACCATAACCAGGGTGTATGGCTTGTGCACCGGTTTGCTGGGCCGCTGCAATTACTTTTTCAATATTCAGGTAGCTTTGTGCCGCTTCCGGTTCACCCAGACAGATAGCTTCGTTGCATTCCTGAACATGCAGTGCCATGGCATCGGCCGTGGAGTATACGGCCACAGTTTGAATGCCCATGGCCTGCGCAGTGCGGTTAATTCGGCGGGCAATTTCGCCACGATTGGCGATGAGCAAGATTTGAAACATTTGGTGAGCCCAAGCGAACAATTAGCAAAGGCTTTAGTATAAACGGCCTTGATCCACCAAACGATTGATCTACGAAATCATTGCTTTACCGGGGACTGATTGACCGGAAAATGCATTAATACGTTGTGCCTTGAGAATTTACTGACAAGGTGGGTGGATAACTTGACCGACTCAGGTTGCCATGCAACGCCACCCTCCCGCACGCCATGAATGAGCAGAAGATCGTCAGGCTGCACAAGGTCTTTTCTTGGCTCCCCCCAATTTGCAAGCGCCTCAAACTCAAACTCCAGTTTGATTTTTGACACGTCAAGGCCACGTTGGATCGCACCCCGAGTTCTTTCCTCACCAACAAAGACTATCGGGGTTGCCAATTGAGCGGCCAATCTGCAATAGGTTCGCAAGGCCTCCAAAAATCCAAACTCATATTGCGCATTGGGCGGCATAAAAACAACCATCCTTTTGGTAGCGGGCAAGGGCATTTTCAACCGACAAATGGTTAGGGCTGAATCCAGCGAACGGGCCAGTTTCTCCTGTAGGCTTCCGAAAAATTTTTCAGGTGTGGTAGTACGATCCCCCCAGCCACAAACAAGATGAGTGCATCGGTTTTCCCGAGCAGCCCTAAGCAAGCCGTCGGCTACACTTAGTGCCAATGGAGTTAATTTAACGGTCGGTACTTCCGCACCCGCCAACATGCTTGCAGCCTGATTTGTCAGTTGCTCTGCTTTGATGATGGCCTGCTGATTGTCATGAATGTCTTGAACAACCGATGCCAAATAAAGCGCCTGACTCTGGGCGGGGTCGCGTAGTAAATGTGCGAACTCGACAAGTCGAGTATCCTGATGACGGGGGGACAAACTCACCATGAAGCGCTCAAAACGTGGTTCGTCGTTTGCGGGCTCCGCTTGCTCAGTCACAACCATCTGACGACCATATTTTTCAACAACCCACGGCGCAAACGCACAGGTGACAATGATCATCAAGATTGCACCGTTGACGATTTCTTCGTCGAAAAGACCAATGTTGTATCCAACAATTGTGGCAGCCAGTGTTGCCGCGGCTTGGGCAAGACTTAATCCGAACACAACTTTCGCTTCCGCGTTGGAATATCCCATCAAGCGCTGAAAAACTACAGATGCAGCCCATTTTGTGAAGAATATGGTAAAAAGCATTCCCAGCGCGACGCCCCAGGCGCGTAAGCCGCCGGAGAAGATTTTTACATCGAGCAACATGCCAACAGAAATCAGGAAAAACGGGATAAAAACGGCTTCGCCAGTGAATCGCAATCGATTCATCAAAACCCCGTTTTGAGGAATAAGACGATTCAAAGACAAACCCGCGAGAAACGCGCCCACAATCGGCTCTGCCCCAACCGCATAGGAAAGACTGGCCGCACCAAAAACACAGGCCAAAACAAAAACAAATTCAGCGATACTGTCTTCGCCAGCCAGCTTGAAAAACCAACGCGCCAGTTTTGGCAATAACCACAACAAGCTTGCCATGTACACCACCAAGCCAAGTGACAACTTCACCCAAAGCCAAGTGCTGGGCTGTTGATCAACTGATGCCGCAATGACCGCCAAAACAAGCAATGCCAAAGTATCTGTAATAATGGTCCCGCCAACGGCAGACGTGACCGCAGGGTTACGCGCCAAGCCCAAGCGGCTAACAACTGGGTAGGCCAACAGAGTGTGGGAGGCAAAAATACTGCCAAGCAGAATTGATGCGGGCCAGTCAAAATTCAACACAAAGCCAAGCATGACCCCAACAGACATCGGCACTGCGAAGGTCAACAAACCGAATACAACGCTATGAGATCCATAACGTTTAAGCACCAGCATGTCAATTTCCAATGCCGCGATGAACATGATGTACAGCAAGCCCACGGTACCAAACAAAATGAAAGACTGATCACGGGCAAGCACGTTGAGTGCATTCGGGCCCAGCAAGGCGCCCGCGAGTAACAACCCAATCATTCCCGGCAAACGGGAACGAGCCATTACAAAAGGTGCCAATAAAATTAAAAGAAGCACCAAGGTAAATACAAAAACAGGATTCTGAATGGGCAAAAAGTCAGTCATTGAATGTGGGTAAAAATAGCGAAGCAGCTTTTTATTGTAACTGACGACACCAAATCTACCCGGAGCACACGATTAATAGTGACGCCAAACGCTTCAGGACTGTAACCAGGGGTGATTGATTGCATCGGACAAAGTTAGGCCTTGCTTGTAACACAGGGTGTTGATGAACGCTTCTTGCGTAGGCGCTTGATCGCTGACGGGCTTGGCCACCTCGGCCTGCTCTTCATTGGACAAATCTTCCAGTACCTGTCGATCAAAATCCACTTTAAGTTCTGGAATTTGCCCTGTTGCTTCGGCAAGCATTCGGCCCATGGAATACAGATCGATTTCTGCGGCTGTTTTGTCTTCTTTGCTGGGCAGGCTGTATTTGTCGGTGCCACTCGCACCTTGATCAGCTTCATGCAGTGAAGAAGCGTCTCCAAAATCGATGTAAGTAACCTGAATGTTATTGTCGTCATTTTTAGACACGAACACATTGCCGGGTTTAATGTCGCGGTGACACACGTCTTTGTTGTGCAAGTTTTGCAGGCCCAACAAGAGTTCTTTGCTTGTTGCCTTCAACAATGCCGCTTGTTCTTCAACAGGCGCTTTCTGAATCACGTTGTCGAAGAAGTGATTCAGCTGTGCACCGGAGGCTTGTTCCATTACCAAGCGGTAACCGCTGGAGGTAATTTCCTGATTCAGCAGCTTGGGAGAATTCACCCCTGCCAGCTTTTCCATTGCAGTGATCTCGCGGCGCACCTGCGCAGCACCTACAGAAGGCTGAAACTTGCCTTCTTTCAAGATGAATTCCTGGTGATCGGCGAGTGGAGACGTTTGATCGTTGCCAATCAGCGCTCTGGGTCTGGGCGTTGCAATTCGAACTGATCCAAGACCGCCCTTGGCGATGACCTTTGGAGTTGCATCAAAGTAGTCAAAAGTGCGCCGGTTGGGAGTAAGGAAGGACGGAGGATTTGAACCGTGCTGAGACTTTGGACTGCCGCTTGAAGATTCCAGGCCAACGGACAGGTGGGCCATTCGCTCTCTGAGAGTTTTGATGGCAATTGTTTTCGCCGTACCACTGGAGCCGGTTGGGCGCTGCGCAGCAGGAGATGCTTCATCAGCCAAGGAAGGACTGGAGATGGAAATAGATAAATTTGGCTTTAACGGCATACAAACCTTTGAATTGGAACGAATGGATTCACTTGAACCATGAGCACTTAAGTAGCCAAGTACAACTGAACAGTTCCAATCAATTCAAAGGTTTATTTGGCAACCGGTGTTTAAGCCATCCACCTCGGTTTGCGTTTTTCCATAAAAGCCATCATGCCCTCGGCAGCCTCTGCACTGCCCCGAACTGCGGCAAGGCGTGCTGCCACTTCAGCATGTGTTTCATCGGCGGTAATGTCCATTCGCGACACATCTCGAACCAGTTTTTTGCAGGCTGCCATGGCATCGGGGGCGCAACTGTCGAGCTCGGTGAGTATGCCATCCAGCTTCGCGTCCAGTGTGTCGGGTGTGGTCAGTTCATGCACCATGCCAAGTTCGTAGGCTTTTTCAGCCGTGAATGTTTCGCCGGTGATGAAATACCTGCGCGCAGCCTGAACACCCATGGCTTGAACCACATAGGGGCTGATGGTGGCCGGGATCAAACCGCGCTTCACTTCTGGCAAACTGAATTTCACATTGTTGCTGGCCACAATAATGTCGCTGGCACTGACCAAGCCTGTGGCACCAGCCAAACACAAACCGTGCACCCGCGCCACCACGGGTTTTGGGCATTCAGCAATGCCACGAAACAGGCTGGTCAAGGTCGTTCCGCTTTGCTGATTACTTGTTGCCTGTTGGGCCATTTGCATCATGTAGCCCAAATCGGCACCGGAACAGAACGCATCACCATTGGCAGCCAACACGATGGCGCGTGTTTCAGAATCGCCGCCCAAGCGCTGAAAGGCTTCAACCAGCATGGCGATCATTTCGCCGTTCATGGCGTTTTTAATGTGCGGACGATTCAGCGTCAGCCACACCGATTTTCCCTTACGGGTTTCAATCACAGGCTTTTCATTCGATTGTTCTGTCATGTCACAGTCTCCGTTTTTTTATATTCGCGCATTTAAGTTCGCGCTTTTACATTCTGTAGACGCCAAATTTCGTTTCAGGAATTTCAGCGTTCAGGCTGGCAGAAATGGCCATGCCCAGAATACGGCGGGTGTCGGCGGGGTCGATCAATCCGTCGTCCCAAAGCCTTGCCGTGGCGTAATACGGTTGGCTTTGTTCGTCGAACTGCTTCAGTGTGGGGGCTTTGAACTCGGCTTCTTCTTCCTTGCTCCAGGTGCCACCTTTGGCTTCAATCTGGTTGCGCTTTACAGTGGCCAACACACCGGCGGCCTGTTCGCCACCCATTACACTGATACGCGCATTGGGCCACATCCACATAAAGCGCGGGCTGTATGCACGGCCACACATGCCGTAGTTGCCAGCACCAAATGAACCACCAATCACCACTGTGAATTTGGGCACCTTTGCACAAGCCACCGCCATCACCATTTTTGCACCATGGCGTGCAATGCCTTCGTTTTCAACTTTCTTGCCCACCATGAAGCCGGTGATGTTTTGCAAGAAAATCAACGGGATTTTTCGCTGGCAACACAGTTCAATGAAGTGAGCGCCTTTCTGGGCTGACTCGGAAAACAAAATGCCGTTATTGGCCACAATGCCCACAGGCATGCCATACAGGCGAGCAAAGCCACACACCAAGGTGCTGCCGAATCGAGCTTTGAATTCATCGAATTCACTGCCATCGACCACGCGGGCAATGATTTCGCGCACATCAAATGGTTTTTTTGCATCGGTGGGTACAATGCCGTAAATTTCTTCAGCGCTGTACAACGGCTCGCGTGCTTCCGAAAGTGCCCACGGGTAGCGCTTTTCAGGGCGACCCAAATTGGCCACAATGCGGCGGGCAATTTCCAAAGCATGCTGGTCGTTCTCAGCCAAATGGTCGGCCACGCCGGAAAGCCGCGTGTGCACGTCTGCACCACCCAATTCTTCGGCGCTCACGATTTCGCCCGTGGCGGCTTGCACCAAGGGTGGGCCACCTAGAAAAATTGTGGCCTGATTTTTCACGATAATCGCTTCATCGCTCATCGCGGGCACATAGGCACCACCCGCAGTGCAGCTACCCATCACCACGGCAATTTGTGCAATGCCTTGCGCACTCATATTGGCTTGGTTGAAAAAAATTCGGCCAAAGTGATCACGATCGGGAAACACTTCATCTTGATTCGGCAAGTTGGCTCCGCCTGAATCAACCAGGTAAATACAGGGCAAATTGTTTTCGGCCGCCACTTCCTGCGCGCGCAGGTGTTTTTTCACACTCAAGGGGTAGTAGGTGCCGCCTTTCACGGTGGCGTCGTTGCACACAATCATGCAGTCCACACCGCTTACACGACCTATACCCGCAATGGCACCTGCGCCGGGCGCTGCACCGCCATACATACCCCAAGCGGCCAACGGTGCCAGTTCAAGAAAAGGCGAACCAGGGTCGAGCAAACCCGCAACGCGCTCGCGCGGTAGCAGTTTGCCACGTGCGGTATGGCGGTCATTGGCCACCTTGCCACCGCCTTGCGCTACCACAGCCAAATTGTCTTTCAGCTCATCTGTCAGCTTTTTAAGTGCTGCGTGATTGGCCGCAAAATCGGGGCGATTTTTAACATTGTTGGAATCGAGAACAGCCATGTTTAGAACGGCCCTTGTACAACCCATCGGCGCAGTTGTTCCATGCGGTCTTGACCCCAGAAGGCTTCACCGTCCACTACAAAATAGGGCGCCCCAAACATGCCTGCGTCGATGGACTCCTGCACTGCATTTTTCATTTGTTCTTTTATCGCGTCAGTTTGTGCGCCTGCCAACAGTGCAGCACCGTCAAGGCCAATTGAATCAGCAATTGCTTGCACTGTGGAGTCTTCGGTAATGTCTTGCCCAGTCACAAAATAAGCCTTGTAAAGGGCTCGCGTCAGTTCCCCGGCCTTTTCAGGCTGAGTGTTCAGCACCTGCAAAATAGCGCGTGAAGCATTGGTGGCATTGATCGGGAATTTTTTGGGCCAATTGATTTCCAGCCCGTGAAAACGCGCGGTGCGGGCAAAATCTTTCGCAGAATACCTGCCCTTGGCCGGGTTCATCATGGGGGCTGTGTTGCCTGTGCTTTTGAACACAAAGCCCAACAAAGTGGGTTTGTAATTCACTGTACGATTGCCAGCGGCGGCAATTTCTTCAATTTGCTCGGCGGCCACATAACTGTATGGGCTGGTCAGGTCGAAATAGAAATCAATCGTTTGTTTGGTTGTCATGGTGCTTTTCGGCTCCAGATAAGGGGTGTTGTCATGATTCTATCGAACTTAGCGCACAGTTCCAGCACAGGATTGCGTCTTGTCAGGAAAAAAGCCAGCCCAGCCATTGGCTGGCCCAAGGCTGGTTTGAAATCCACACAAACACGGCATAGCCGCCCCACCACAGCAACAACACCAACAAGGCCGCCAGCACAGTAAGCACATAGCCTGCCAATACCAGCCTGCCATCGCGAACACGCAATCCAAAGGTGATGCACACCATGGCTGCGGCGGGCAGCACATTGTCGAATGATGCGAAAGGCACTGGCGCGGCCATTGTGAGTCCTGCAAACGCCAATACCAAACCATTGAGCGGGCGCATGCGTGGGTGGCTCATGATGAACAGGCGCGGCCTGCTGTGGGGCGCAACCCGGCGAATAAATACACCCAAAAACTTTTTCAACACGTTGGCTGCTTTGGGTGGCAAGCGCTTTTCACCCAATGACTTTGGAATTGGCACGCCATAACCAAACGCATAGCCCACGCCCAGTAGAAAGGTCAGGTAACCCAAACTGGTGGCCACTCCGGGAATACCAAATGGCAGCAGCAAAGGCAAGGCCGCCAAACCGATCCAAGTAAGCTGCTGCTTGGGGCTGCGGCCAATGGCATCAGACACCTTGGCTTGCGCCATGTTGTCGGCGAACAGCACCACCCGACGCCATGCGTAGGGCAGCTCTTGCAAAGATTTATCAGTGTCGGAAGGACTGCTCAAGATAGATTTGTTAAATGAAAGGCACCTTATCTTAGGTGAAATTGAAGTCCACTGCACCGCAGCATACCTATTTCGAGCGAAGGGTAAGCCCTATGGACAGGGGGGTGCATGCATTCTATAAATGAATAAAGCGTCACTACAAACGTATCACTCTAGATGATGAAGACGCATTCACTCTTGGAGTTGCCATGCTTACTCGTATTTTGCCCTGCATCGCCATTGCGGCCAGTGCCCTGATTAGTCAACCTGCACTGGCTGAGCGCTTTCCCGATGTACCACGCCCGATTGATTACTTCGTCAACGGCGAAGAAATTCTGGCTGTGAATACCCTGCGCGACGACATTCGCGCCAAAGGCAACTTCCCGCTGGCCAAAGCACTGCTGACCATTGGGCGTGAAGACCTGCTGGGTTTGAACCGCAGCCCAAACAGTTTTGACACCGGCACGCTTGAAACCCCACTGGGCGGAAACTTCGAAGTGGACAAAGAACAGGTGGCCGAATTCCGCACAGCACGCGCACAACGCGCCAGCCGGGGCTTGAATGGTGGATTTGACAGCCCCTCACTGGACACCCCCCTTGGCGGGCGCTTTGGAAGCGACATGGAACAGGCCGTGCAATTTCGCAGCGAACGCGCGGTTCGCGGAAGCCGTGGCTTGAACCGCTTAGGTTACAGAAGCGGGTTTTGATTGGGAGGAGTCATCAGACCGGGGTAACTTTTTGCAGTTCCAATTGCAATTGTTAATCTTCGGTTTGCTCTCTTTTATTGCTTCCCACCTAAATGCAAACCCAACATTACTGCGACGGCAAATTACCAAACTGTATTTCAGTTCACTTCAACCTTGAGGAACTCACCACAACAAACACGGGTGTTTCAAATACTCCGCACGCGCCCAACGTAATAAGCAATTTACGCAAGGTCGCAGAGCACATTTTAGAGCCGGTGCGCAAACACTTTGACCGAAGCGTGATTGTCCACAGCGCGTACAGAAGCCCGGCTGTAAATAAGGCAGTGGGCGGCTCGAACAACTCCCAGCATTCACGTGGCGAAGCAGTTGATTTTCGAGTGCAAGGGCACACCGTTCATGAGGTAGCCATGTGGATAAAAGACCACCTGACCTTCGACCAATTGATTCTTGAACACTTTCTACCGAATTCTCCGCAATCGGGTTGGGTGCATTGCTCCTACTCGCACAACAATCGCGGCAGTGTGTTGACCAAATTCAAAGGCTCCCAGATTTATCACCCCGGCATTTTGCTTGTGCCACCTCAGAAAACGGTGAAATAACTGTGCACTTGATTCCAATAATTACCGCGATGCTTGTGATGAGCGCCTGCGCCGCTAAGCCCACTACTGTTAACAAATCGTTTGTTTACGAAAACTTTCTTGGAGAAGGTCGCCCCGAATTCAGGGCCACTACACAGAATCTTGAATTGAGGAATTCACCAGTCTCAGAATCCTCAATTAGCCAAGTAGCGCCTATCTCGGACAGTAAAGCCCTGCCTTTCGATAAGGTAGTCACTAAAACCATCGAAGCAGGAAATATCAAAGTTTCCGGTGATGTGTTCGTTAAAACCAGAAGTTTTGGTGAGATCGAGAAATTGACTGCTGAGGCGTATTACGACGAGTCAATTGCCTGGGAAGACAGAACGATCAACGCAGATGACAAGCCGACATTGTTAATGTGGTTATCAGAGGGGAATTGCCTGATAAAGATCAAGCAAACCGTGGATGAAATCTCCGACTGCCCAACGGAATCAGCCGGATTGTGGGTGCTACTTAATCAACCAAAAACAGAGACGTGGATAGAAGCGAGAATCAATGAGTCAAAGGGGTGGGTGAAAGTCGACGGCCAGCAAGTCAAAGAAGTTTCCAGAAATTTCTAATTCAGAAACACCTGTGACATCGCTGGCCGTCAATCTTTCAATCAAGCAGCTTGCTTGGCGCTCTGCTTAGTTTGCGCCTTGCGGCCCGAAGACTTCTTGCCAGCCGCTGAACCCGCTTTCGCAAATTCCAGCACGCCATCTTCAATTTTGCCTTTTTTCAACACCGGCCGGTCGGCCAGGTAGTTGTTCACCACCGTCCATGGTGCGGCAGGGCCTTGCTTGGGCAAACGGTCGGCGGCGCGCTTCATGTAGCCTGCTTCCAGGTCGAACATGGGCGTGTCATCGGCCTGCACACCTTCTGCATTCGGCACCACGCGGGTGTAGCCATGCTTGTCCATGTGGTTGATTACACGGCACACAAATTCAGCGGCCAAATCCGCTTTCAATGTCCACGATGCATTGGTGTAACCAAACACCATTGCAAAGTTTGGAATACTGCTCATCATCACGCCTTTGTAGCTCATCACTTCGCCCACGTTCACGGGCGTGCCGTCGATTGTTGCAGTCAGGCCGCCAAGAATCTGCAGGTCAAGACCAGTCGCGGTAATGATGATATCGGCTTCCAGAATCTGGCCACTTTTCAACTTGATTCCGTTCTCCACAAAGGTGTCAATGTGGTCGGTCACGATATCGGCCTTGCCTTTTTTCAGCACCTTGAACAAATCACCATCGGGCACCACGCACAGGCGTTGGTCCCAGGGGTTGTAGCTGGGGGTAAAGTGCTTCATGTCGAAGTCTTTGCCCATGCGCGCACGGGTTGCGCCCAGCAGCAGGCGTTTAATGGCTTGCGGGCGTTGCTTGCTCAGCTTGAAAATCATGCGCTGCAAACCAATGTTGCGCGCCCGGCCAATGTTGTACACCCAGGTGTCGGGCATGAATTTCTTCAGCACCACTGAAACCGGGTCAACAGATGGAATGGATGCAATGTAGGTGGGCGAACGCTGCAGCATGGTGACGTGGCCAGCGGTATCGGCCATGGCAGGCACCAGCGTAATGGCGGTTGCGCCACTGCCAATCACCACCACACGCTTGCCAGAGTAGTCCAGGTTTTCAGGCCATTGCTGTGGATGTACCACGGCGCCCTTGAAGTTCTTGATGCCGGGGAATTCAGGGCTGTAGCCTTTGTCATAGTTGTAGTAACCGGTACAACCCAACAAAAAGTTGCTGGTAAATACCTGCTTCTCGCCAGTTTCTTCAACAATGCCTTCCACCGTCCACTGGTTCGCTTCGGAATCCCAATTGGCGGCAGTCACCTTCAGGCCGAACTGAATGTCTTTGATCACATTGTGTTCTTTGGCGGCTTCGGTTACGTATTCGCGAATTTCCTGGCCATTGGCCAATACCTTCTCGCCCTTCCAAGGCTTGAAGCTGTAGCCCAAGGTGAACATGTCGGAATCGGAGCGAATGCCGGGGTAACGGAACAGGTCCCAAGTGCCGCCGATGGCTTTGCGACGTTCCAAAATCTTGATGCTTTTGCCCTTGCAGTTCTGCTTGATGTGGCAAGCTGCACCAATGCCCGACAGACCAGCGCCAATAATAAGTACGTCTACATGTGGATTATTCATTGTTGTGTCCCCGTGGTTTGACTGTGTATGTGACTTTTTATATTGTCAGTTGAGAGAATAGTGGCGAGCCGGGTCTGTTGGCTAGTAAGAAATACTCTAAACTGGCCTAACTATTACACAGAGCAAGGAAAAATGGAATTTCTTGAAACCTTAAAACAGCGCCACAGCGTACGCGCCTTCGACCCCAAACCCGTGCCCCAAGCCGCGCTGGAAAAGCTACTTCAACAGGCTGCACTGTCACCAAGTTGGTCGAATACGCACCCCTACCGAATCGCATTGGCCACAGGCGAAACGCTCGAAAGCCTGCGTAGCGAACTGTATTCGCGTTTCCAGGAAACCATCAAACTGCAACGCGGCGGCAAGCTGGCGCAAATTAAAGGGCTGCTCACCCGCAACAAAGGCATTCCCGATGGCGATGTGAAGCCTGTGATGAACTACCCCAAAGACCTGCAAGCCCGCCGTGTGGAATGTGGCAAAGGCCTTTACGGTGTGCTGGGTGTAGAAAGAAGCGACCTGAAAGCCCGAGACCAGGCCATGGCGGAGAACTTTCGCATGTTTGGTGCGCCCGCCGCAGCTTTCGTATTTGTGCACAAAGATGTGGGTATTTACAGCGCGCTGGATGCCGGTATCTTTCTACAAAGCCTGATGCTGGCTGCCACCAACGAGGGCTTGGGCACCTGCGCACAAGGGGCGTTGGGCCTGTTCCGCAGCCCGCTGGACAAACATTTCAACATTCCCAAGCAGTACCACCTGTTGTGCGGCGTGGCGATTGGCTACGAATTGGACGTGCCGGTGAATAAGTTTCAACCTGAGAAAATTGCGGCGGCTGAATTGATGCTACCCAAGCGAACAGGGTAAGGTCAGCTAATGTTCTGCAGACCTCAGCTCTGCAGAACTTACCAGATATTGAACCATTCTTATTCAAGTATCACTCAGTGGTCCGCAACTTATGCAGGACCAACCCATGTCCGGTTTTCCTCCACGCAGCACCACTGGCAACAATTCGCCCTCGTCAGCGAACCGCACTTCCGAACAGTCTCGCAAACGTCTTTTCTCGGAAATGGACCCTGGGCAACGGTTTATCGCAGCAATTAAGCGAATCGCCAGAAATGCAACGAAGCTCATGAAAGGTTACGAGCATTTGACAAGCCCAGCCCACACATCAAATGCAACACGGGCTAACACCGCGAACACTTATAGCCGAAACGCTCGCCCACAAGCCCGAAACGGAACCTTGCACAATCACACCATGAGATCAATTCATTTTCCCAGCTGCGCTGCCGCAAGCCAAAACACTCAGTTTCCTTATCAAGTCAACCACAGTTTTTCTGCGGGAAACACACTCAGTACAAAAGCCCCTGGGGTGATGGCTCTTTTGCCTCAGCTTGCTAAATCGCTCAGCAACAAACAGGGTTTCCTTTACATACGAGACAGTGCGGGGAGAAGCCCAATTGAGGACTTTGTTGAAGCATTCAAAAAGGGGGGAAACATTGAACTGGGTGACAATTGCAAAATAATTGGTGCCTACGCGTCCAAAAGAAATTCCGAAATTTCACCTGTCTATATTTTTCAAATTCACGATTCAAGCATTGAGGCAACATTCGACGTACCGGTAACAGAAGCACCATTCGACAAATTAAAGAATCCAGCCAATCGAACAGAACAACTGATTACCCTTAAGCATTGCATGGACAATCACCTTCGTGCACTGCCTTCGCCTTTCAAAGACAGCACCGAATGCCCTGCCATCATTTGCCCCCAGATGCCTCGACTGGCTCAACTGGTAACTGCGCAAGAAGAAAACTTGGGCCGCCAGTTCCGCGGTGAACTGCAATGCCGAACAGGCGCGGCGTGGCTAGTTGCTGGAGAAGAGCTGTTAGAAATTCTCAGCCCCGAATCGCCGCGATTCGTGGGTGAAGAATCGTGTGATTTTGAGACTTTCTTTGGACGTGTCGCAATTGCCGATGCCGGCGCGAATCCTTTGCCCTACTCAATAGGGACATACAACAACCCAAGTGAAGGAGCAGCAATTCGTGCATTCAAACGTCATTTGCCCAACCCTGAGCCAGGTCAGCCTGAAACTGGGCAGTCAAGCCAAGCTGCACAAAGTGCTACGAACCAACAGCGTCCAAACTTAAACGTTCCCCGGCAGGGCAATGTTTCCTTGCTTGCTTTGCTGCAGCAGCGCAGCCAAGGCCTTGCGTACAAAGAGCCTCTGGAACAAATGCAATGCGCTTCACAGTCAGTCAACAGCATGTTGCAACACCATGCAGCGACAGCAAGCGATGTGGCGTTTTATTTGGTGGGCCGGAAAATAGATGGACTGGAAACCTATGGTGCGAACCTCGCTGATCAAAAAGGCTTGATGCATCCGCTTGTCGTTCAAGCGTTACGAAACAAACAAACAGTCACTATTTCGAAAGCTGATTTTATGGGGAACAACCCAAATGTAATTTGTATTTCCACCGATCAAACTATCGGTGAAAGCTGGCAGAACCTGGTTAACCAAAGCCCGGCGGCACAAGGCAAAAGCTGGGTTGCGAATCGTACTGAACTAGAAAGCATATCGGAGCTCGAGGTAACGGCATACCACTGGCTTGCGGCACAGCGTGGTACGGAAATGGTCGATCTGTTGAATTTGGTCAATGACAAGCTACAACAAACCGACCAAACACATCTACCACCTGCAATGGCTCAATTGAACATGACTGATCACTCCACGCATATTCGTCAACTTGAAGATTTGGCAAATCGCGCAATCGCCCAGGGCAAAGACTTTCCAATCATCGTTCGCACTGGCGCAGACGCCGAGGCAGGCCATTATCAAACCATCGTTCCAGACTCCAAAGGCAACTGGCTTAGCCTGAATGCAGACCAAACCCAACTACGCGGAGTGCAACATTGCAATCAATGGTGTGCCTCTGGCGATCTATTCAGTTCACTTCAACGCATGGGTGCCAACAATATATTGGTGCCAGTATTCAATTAACCATACCAAGCGGAGTAGCTATGCCAGGTCTTGTGATGAATAGAGTTCTTAAACTGTGTGGACTTTCAAATACACCCAACGAAAATACCCATGCCCCCACTACAAATCAACGCACATGGTTGGGGGCAATGCGACGCAACGACTACCATCCCGGGCATACATACTCTGCTCAGGAGCTTGGCCAGTTTGCAAGCAATAATTTTCCCCGTGCAGAAGATCGGCCCCAGTTTTTGCGCGATTTGCTTGTGGCGTTTCACAATCCTCATGCGAGCAAGGTAGAAAAAGCAACTCTGTGCAAACACATGGCGAACAGCATGCGCGAGGAAGATTCACTGTACTGTTTGGGAGCCTCCCGACAAGCCAACTTTTTCGCCTCATATTGCATCGATTTGTCACTGCAACAACTTGATCAAAACTACACCGCCGCCCTTGAACAAGATTTGCGCAGCATGCTAAGCCTGTGGGTAAACACCCTTTGCCCCAGTCAGTCCACATTTAACCTGGACGGCATTTTGTACTCCAGGGCAGAGTTGATTACCATGCTTTCAAGTCCAAACCTGATTAGCCGAGAACTTCGACAACCAGTGGGCGGGCTGGCACAGCGCATGGATGCCCGGCTTCAAGGCTACGGCACTTCCGGGAACAGCCAGAACGTGCATGATCAAGCGGTGAGAGACAACGGCAGCCGGATACTCGACATCATGAAAGCGAAACACAGAAAAACACGGGAACTTAGTTCGGCCGAGATCAATTTGTATGTGGGAACAGCAATAAGCAATTGCAACGCTACAAACTCAGACAAAGCACTCATGCGCCAAGGTCTAAAAATTTGCACCAGCAACACGTCGCGCGACAACAATTGGGCGGTTAACATCAACCCAAAAAGGGTGTTGGGTCATGTTTGCCAGTACATCCAGGCCACTCAAGACTCGGGAATGCGAGATCATCTGAAACAGTCCTTACTGAGCAGGTTTCGAGAAATCGAACTAGAGAAACCCTGCGTAACAGGACTTTTGCAACGCTTGTTAGACATACCCAGTGGCATTGACCCTGACATGAACTTTGCCGGTAAAGCACGGCAAGTGGGTGAAGACGTGGTTACCGTGGCGGCCAAAACTTACGAGCAATTCAACACTTTAATTGAGGAAGGCATTGAAGCGATACCGGCAGCACAACGCAACAGCGACGCTCAGAACAACGCGATTGGCGCGATTGGCCAGAACATGTTTGAAGCACGCATTAACCAAGACTTGAAACGCCTAGGGGGCTTGACTGAAGCAGAAATAGCACCCCACCGTGAACGCCTGAAGGTAGGCTTTAATGCGCCTTCTTGATAAACCGGTTGGTAAACCGCACCGCTTCGGAATACGGGAAAATGTCTTCAATGTGCCCACCACCAATGCGGTCTTTGCGTTCTTGCCAAAACTCGTATTCGAGCAAATCCCGATGCCTTCCCAAAAACGCCTTGCGCACTCTTCTATCGCCCAACAAGAAATGCCCAAACTCTTCGGGGAACACGTCTTTCGGGCCCACGGTGTACCAGGGCTCTGAAGACATCTCCGCCTCCGGGTTGGGTGCATCGGGTATGCGACGGAAATTGCAATCCGTCATGTACTCAATTTCATCGTAGTCGTAGAACACCACGCGGCCCAAACGGGTCACACCAAAGTTCTTGAACAGCATGTCACCGGGGAAAATATTCGCGGCGGCAAGCTGTTTGATGGCGTTGCCATACTCTGTAATTCCGTGCTCCACTTCCGCGTCTGTGCCCTGCTGCAGGTAAATATTCAGTGGGGTCATGCGCCGTTCAATGTACACATGCTTGATCACCACGGTGTCGTCTTCAAAAGTCAGCGAACTTTCGCAGGTGTCTTTCAAGTGGTCCAGCAATTCTTCTGAAAAGCGATTCAGCGGCAAGCCCACATGGCTGTACTCCCAAGTGTCAGCCATGCGGCCCACTCGGTCATGTTCCTTCACCAACTGGTACTTGCGCATCACGCCGGCACGGTCAATTTCTTTGGAAGGTGCAATTTTGTCTTTGATCAGTTTGAACACATACGGGTAAGAAGGCAGTGTGAACACCGCCATCACCAAACCCTTGATGCCCGGGGCCACAATAAATTCGTCGTGCGAATGTTTCAGGTGATGCAAAAAGTCGCGGTAAAACAGGGTTTTTCCTTGCTTGTGCAAGCCCAGCATGGTGTACATCTCTGCTTTGGGTTTGTTGGGCAACAAGGTGCGCAAAAACTGCACATAGGCTCCCGGCGTTTCCATATCGACCAGAAAATAAGCCCGCGTGAAACTGAAAAGTGTGGCAATTTGCTGCACATTGAACAACACAGTGTCGATGTACAACTTGCCCGATGAGTCCCGAAGAATTGGTATGGCAAAAGGCTGAGGCATGTTGGCATTGATGAACTTGCCAATGATATACGCGCCCTTGTTGCGGAAAAACAGGCTGGAAAGCACTTGAATCTGGCAATCCGGATCGACCTTGATGGGGCGTGGCATCACCTTTCGGGTTGCATGGACCACATAGCGCAGGTCACGTTCCAAATCCACAAACTCGGCATTCAGTGAAAAGTCCTGAATCAAACGCTTCAGTGTTTTCCGCAGACCACCACTTTTCGGGTTGGCTGGGTAATAGCTACGGTATGAAGGGGGATCACTTTCTACATAATCGGTGCTCACTGCAGGGCGCACAAATAGAAAGCGATTGTGGTAATAGTCGCGGTGCAGAATTTTGGTTAGCGCCGAATTGAAGAAGGTTTCAGCCAGCTCGGGCTGTTTGTGATCCACCAGGTAGGTCACAAAACGGGTTTTAATTTTTGCCCACACCGACTCACTCATCAAGAGCGAACCATAATTGCGGCGCAACAGGTCAACTGCTTCCTTCACACGCTCATCGTAAAAATCAATACGATCACGGGCCAGTTGCTGAATCAGGTGCCAGTCGCCCTCTTCAAACAGCTTTTTGGATTGTTGTGCACAATAACGAAACAGGCGGTAGTGCTTGTCGAAGCCCGCCAGAATATCGCTGGCCACTTTCTTGGAAAGCTCACGCTCTTCTTCCTCGCTCAAGTGGCTGGTTTCGCTGAGTTCGCCAAAGTCGTCCTCAAGTGTTTTCAGGTCCAGGGGCAGGCTGCTCATAAACTGGCTTCACTCCATATGATGAACTGTCGATTCTACGAGATCCCTTCCGCCTTTGCGCAAGAAAATCCAAAACTTGCACGAACTCAGTATGATTGGGGTGTAGTCAAAGGAAGAAGTCATGCGAAGTTGTTTCAAATGGATTTACCTGCTGTTGCTGCCATTGCTGGTGTGGGCCTGCAGCGGAGAAAACAATTCCGGCGACACTGCCACGCCCAGTGCCATTCAGTCATCCGAGGCCTTTGGCTGGCCCGCATCGGTTCAAGGTGAAAACCCGCCCGAAAGTCCGCTCCCAGCTCAGGCCAACAACGATGTCCTGTTTCAACTGGGCCTGGTCAGCGACATGCTGCCGCGCCAACAGTTGGCCGGGGTGGTCGATCCCATCGCCTTGGGCTACACGCTCAGCGACATCACCGACCCCGCTTTGCTGGAATTCCAGATTCGCGCCTTGGCGGCTCAATTGAACGATGGTTCCCGAGTGGACCAAGTGTTTCACTGGTACGGTCACCCCGAGAATAACGAGTCCGTGGCCTTGGTTCCTGTTGAATTCCAGAACCGCTATGGCACGCGTCTGCACGGGGAAATTGTGCTGCCCAAGCGCGGGCAAACCGAGGCCACGGCTCAAAAATACCCGGTTATTTTGGCGCTCGAAGGTTTGAACACCAACACCGCCATGTACCGCTGGTGGCATCAGTTGTTTGCTGATGCGGGCTACCTCGTGTTTGCTTTCGATTTTTCCGGTCAGGGCCGGTCCGATGATGAAGTACAAGGCGACCCGGGCAACAACATTGAAGAAGCGCAGGATGCGCTCACCTACCTGTTGAACAATTCGCCTGTGCGTCAGTTCATTGACCCCGCTCGCATTGGCGTAATCGGCCACAGCATGGGCGCTATTGCTACCATGGGCTTACAGGCCGTTGAACCGCGCTTGAAGGCTGCAGTGGCGGCCGCCCCCATCAGCGAAATTCAATCGGTATTCGATAAAAACCCGATCCCCGTGATGATCCAGACAGGCGATCACGATGGCCCCATCGCCCCAATTGTTGCCGTGAACCCCGCTGTGGTGCGCCCTGTGTACGACAAGCTGACCAACGACCGCGCCTTCATTGTGGCCGACGCCGCCAGCCACGCACAACACACCAACTACCCGCTGCTGCCCACATCCACTTGGGGGCGTGAAATTGCCGCGCAATATTCACTGGCCTGGATGAACTACCATTTGCTGGGCGACACTGAAGCACTGAAGGTGCTTCAAACCGCGCACCCCAGGCTGAGTTATTTGTGGAAAAGTGAAGTGGTGATTGGGCAAGACAAGCGGGTGTTCAAATCCGCCGGGCCTGCCCTGCCCCAATAAGTGCTTACAGGGTTTCCGAGAAAAGCTCGCGTCCAATCAACATGCGGCGAATTTCGCTGGTGCCCGCACCAATCTCGTACAGCTTGGCGTCACGCCACAAGCGACCACACGGGTATTCGTTGATGTATCCGTTGCCGCCCAGAATTTGAATCGACTCGCCCGCCATCCAGGTGGCTTTTTCAGCTGAATACAAAATTGCGCCTGCGCAATCTTTGCGCAGTTTGCGCACGGTGTCGGGTGTGGCCTTGTCGCAGGCCTTGCCCACTTGGTACACATAGGCGCGGGTGGCCATCATGGTGGAATACATGTCGGCCAACTTGCCCTGAATCAGCTGAAATTCACCAATGCTTTGGCCGAACTGTTTGCGGTCGTGCACATAAGGCACCACCACGTCCATAGCCGCCGCCATTATGCCCAGCGGCCCACCGGAAAGCACGGCGCGTTCAAAATCAAGCCCACTCATCAGCACGTTCACACCACGACCCACCTTGCCCAACACATGGGTTTCTGGAACCTCGCAGTCTTCGAACACCAATTCGCCGGTGTGGCTGCCTCGCATGCCCAGCTTGTCGAGCTTCTGAGCAATTGAAAAACCCTTAAAGCCTTTCTCGATCAAGAATGCAGTAATGCCGTGTGGCCCAGCCGCCAAGTCGGTTTTGGCGTAAACCACCAACACATCGGCATCCGGCCCGTTGGTAATCCACATTTTGTTGCCATTCAGTACGTACTTGTCGCCCTTTTTATCAGCACGCAACTGCATGCTGACCACGTCTGAACCCGCATTGGGTTCGCTCATGGCCAATGCACCAATGTGCTCGCCGGAAATCAGCTTCGGCAGGAAGGTGTTGCGCTGCCAATCGTTGCCATTGCGACGAATCTGGTTCACACACAGGTTGGAATGGGCACCGTAGCTCAGCGCCACCGAGGCGCTGGCCCGTGAAATTTCTTCCATGGCCACAATGTGGGCCAAATAACCCATGCCACTGCCGCCCAGTTCTTCTTCAACCGTCAGCCCCAACAAGCCCATCTCACCCATTTTTCGCCACAAATGCATGGGGAATTGGTCGGTTTTGTCCATTTCAGCCGCCAAAGGGGCAATTTCCGCTTGGGCAAAGGTTTGTACTGCATCGCGCAGGGCGTCGATGTCTTCTCCAAGATCAAACTGAAGTCCTGGCAAATTCAACATATCAAAGTCTCCGCAGAAGTTAGGCTTTTCTGAAATGATGCCCTACAATCAGGCCCTTCACCCTTACAAGCGACTGAAAAGTCACCAGAAAACACATGGGAATTGAACGTTTGTTTGAACCGCCCGTCTTGGGCCAACCAATCCCGGTTGCACCGGGCGTGCTTTGGTTGCGTTTGCCACTGCCTTTTGCGCTGGACCACATCAATGTGTGGCTGCTCGAGGAAGAAAACCAGTACACCCTGGTTGACTGTGGCGCTGGCCTGCCCGATGTGGCCGCCATGTGGGAAGACATTGAAAAAACCTTGTTTGTACGCAAACCGCTGGGCCGAATCATTTGCACCCACGCCCACCCCGACCACATTGGCATGGCAGGCCCTTTGGCGCGCCGCCACGGCGTGCATGTGCACATGTCCACCGGGGAATACTTCATGGCGCGCGGCTTGTGCGCCAACCTGCCCGGGTTCGATGCCAATACTCTGAGTACCTTCATGGCAGGCCATGGACTGGTGAATGAGAAAAAAGCCGATGAAACACTGGAAGCGCGCGGCGGCATGTTTTCTCGATTGGTGCCTGAGCCCCCCTTGAACTACCAGCGCATACAGCACGGCGATGAAATTGAAATTGGTGGCCACGTGTGGCGCTGCCATGCAGGCTTCGGGCACAGCCCGGAACACATCAGCTTGGTGTGCGACAGCCTGAACCTGATGATCAGCGGCGACATGCTGCTGCCTACCATTTCAACAAATGTAAGTGTTTATGGCATTGAACCTGAAGGCAACCCACTGCTGCTGTTCTTGAAATCAGTGCAATGCATGGCCCAGTTGTCTGACAAACTTGTTGTATTGCCTTCCCATGGCGTGCCTTTCAAAGGGGTCCACGACCGCTGTGCCCAACTGCTTCGCCACCACGATCACCGCTTGAACGAACTGCTTGAAGCTTTGAAAGAAAAACCGCTGACTGCGCGCCAAGCCATCAGTGTTCTATTCAGAAGGGAAATGGATGGGCACCAAATGAGCTTTGCCATGGGCGAAGCCGTCGCCCACCTGCACTACCTGTGGTACAAAGGCGTGGTGAAGCGTTCGGCCGTTGAAGGCGTTTGGACCTTTGAAGCCCTTTAAATACGAACAAATGCCCCCATTTCGGCCATTGACCCAATTTTTGCAGCAAACAAAAGCACCATGAACCAAGCAGCCCCCCACAACATGATTCCAGTGACCATCCTGACCGGTTTTCTGGGCAGTGGAAAAACCACTTTGTTGAACCGAATTCTGAAAGAAAACCACGGCATGAAAATCGCAGTGATTGAAAACGAATTTGGAGAAGAAGGCGTCGACAACGACCTGCTAATGCAGAATGAGCAGGAAAATATTGTTGAAATGAACAACGGCTGCCTGTGTTGCACAGTGCGCGGCGACTTGGTGCGCATTCTGGGCGAAATGGCGGCCAAGCGCCTTGCCGGTACCATCAAATTTGATCGTGTGGTGATTGAAACCACCGGCATGGCCGACCCAGGCCCTGTGGCGCAAACCTTCTTTGTCGACGATTTGGTCGCTGAAAGCTTTATTCTGGATGCTGTTATTACCGTGGTCGATGCCAAGCACGGCATGCAGCAACTCGACGAGCACCGCGAAATTCAGCAACAGGTAGGCTTTGCCGACCGAATTTTGCTTTCAAAAACTGATTTGTGCACGGAAGACGACGTCACCGCGTTGAAACGCCGGCTAGTTAAAATGAATGCGCGCGCTGAAATGATGATTTCTGAATTCGGCGTGGCGCCAATTGACAAACTGCTGGACGTGCGTGGTTTCAACCTGAATTCCATACTGGACATTGCGCCCGACTTTCTGGACGAAGACAAACACACCCACAACGACGAAATTCAAAGCTTTGTGTTCAAAAGCACCAAAGCATTTGACGGGCAAAAGTTTGAAGAATTCATGGGGTCGGTTACACAAGTGTACGGGCCAGACATGTTGCGCTACAAAGGCATACTGAACATCAAGGCCAGTGACCGTCGTGCCCTTTTTCAGGGTGTGCACATGCTGATGGGTTTGGACTGGGGTAGGAAATGGGAACCCAGCGAGAAAAAAGAAAGCAAAATTGTGTTCATTGGGCGTAAACTCCCCAAGGAATTTATCACCCAAGGGTTAGAGCTTTGTTTGGCCCGATAGCGGATATACTGGTATATAGTCGTAAAAAACAAAAGGACTAGAGGCTGTGCTATGACCACTGAAAAAACGCAACTCATCACTGAGAAACAACTACTCGCGATGAAAGAAGACGATTACATGAACGAGGTGCAGCTGGCCTTTTTCCGTCAACGGCTTCAAGAAATGGAAAAGGAATTGCTGGCCAACGCTGGCGAAACCACGGAGCACCTGCGCGAAACCGTTGTGGTGCCTGATCCGGCTGACCGCGCCACCATCGAAGAAGAGCATGCACTTGAACTTCGCACCCGCGATCGCGAACGCAAATTGCTCAAGAAAATTCAGCAGTCCATTCAAAAAATTGATGCAGGTGAATACGGATGGTGTGAAGAAACAGGCGACCCCATTGGTGTGGCGCGTTTGTTGGCACGCCCCACCGCCACCTTGTCGCTGGAAGCACAACAGCGTCGGGAATTGAAACAGCGCATGTACGGGGATTGATTTCCCGGTTTTGCTATAGTGAAGGAAAGCACATTGACCTTGGGTTGATGTGCTTTTTTTACGACCAAGTGGGGTAGTCCGTTTCCGCTGATCACCTTGTACCCCAGTCGGCGCGAGTCCCAATCATTCGCCTGAAAACCTGATTCTCCCTTTTTGAAATTCACCCTGACTCACCTCGCTCGGCCAGAGGCCGACATCAAATTAGGCCGTCTGTTTTGCCTAATTTGATGAGCCAAGATGAACTTCAAAAAGGGAGATAGCGGTTTTCGGTGCGGAACAAGTGAACCACGACGAGCTGGCTGAAGCTGCCATCATGTATTTCCAGCGTTTTTCAACTCAAGCGCCCGGTTGTACACCGTGTTTTTGGCCAGGCCAGTGGCCTTTACCACCAAGGCCACTGCAGTTTTCAATGGCAATTCGGCCATCAACAAAGCCAGCCAGGCGTCCAAATCAGCGCTGGCTTGTGCGTTAGTAGCGTCGTCTTCTGAAATCGCGCTGCCTTCAATCACCCAAGCCCATTCACCACGTTCCGAATTGGGGTCTTGCCGTATTTGCGCAAACACCGCATCGCCCAACCCCCGGTAAAACGTTTCGAACTGCTTGGTCAGCTCGCGGCCTGCGCACATGTTGCGGTTGCCCGCGCCCAATGTTTCCAGGTCATCCACCAATTGCATCACCCGATGCGGTGCTTCAAAAACAACCTGCGGTTCCGGGCAAGCCAGCCAGCCTTTCAACTCATCAAGGCGGCTTTTTCCTTTGGCTGGCAAAAACCCCCGAAAGGTAAAAGCAGCATCCACCAACCCACTGGCGGCCACAACCGCCAACACGCTGCTGGCACCTGGCACGGGCACTACCTTAAACCCGGCCTCGGCCACACAGCGCACCACCACAGCACCGGGATCCGATACCGCAGGCGTGCCCGCGTCGCTGACCAAGGCAATCGATTCACCCCGCTGCAAGCAGGCCAGCACACCCTGCGCACTTTCGCGTTCGTTGTGGGCATGGTGCGCCATCAAGGGTTTTTTAATGCCCAAAGCGTCCAGCATGCGGGCTGTGTTTCGGGTGTCTTCAGCGGCAATGCGGTCCACCTGTTCCAGCACCGCGCGTGCACGCAGGCTTAAGTCACCCATATTGCCGATGGGGGTTGCCACCACATAGAGTGAAGGCTCACGCTTCGTTTCAGCCCTTGCCTCAGAATTCATAGAATCCTTTACTCCATCCACATCACCGGCTTTCTGCATGGCATTCACACCCAAATCCAAAGTTCCTGAATTGTCCGGCATTCCGTGGGGCACACGCAAATCCAGATCACGAAAAGCCGTAATTCCGTGGGTCTCGCCCAAAGAAAAACCCGCCAGTGTAATTCCTGCCGCACCGAACGAACACAAACTGGCCATTCTTGCCCAAGGGCAACTGGCGGAAATACAAGCTCTACGCCTGCTGGAATCGAAGGGCTTGGTGCTGATCGCCCAAAACCACCGGTGCCGCTGTGGTGAAATCGACCTGATCATGGCGCAAGGCGACACTGCAGTTGTTGTTGAGGTGCGCCTGCGCAGCAACAACAGGCACGGCAGCGCACTTGAAAGCATTTCCACCCACAAACAAAGCCGCGTAACACGTTGCGCGAAGCTGTGGTGGGTGCAGCAGGGTCAACGCAAGTTCAAGCACCTGCGTTTTGATGTGGTAGCTCTGGAAAATGGAACCGATGCGCAGTGGGTGCAAAATGCGTGGCAAATCAGCAACTAAACCCGGATCAAACCGATGTAACAAGCCAAGTGTGCGCAACGGGCTAACCTATAATGAAAGCCTCGATAACCGCCAAAAGGCCTGTCGCCATGGACTTGATCACTCGCATTACCCAACAATTTGATGAAAGCATTGCTGCCAAGCAGGCGGCCACCGAAGAACTGGCCGGGCCAATTTCCGAGGCCATTGAACTGATGGTGAATGCGCTCACCAACGGCGGAAAGGTTCTGGCCTGCGGAAACGGTGGTTCAGCAGGCGATTGCCAGCACTTTGCGGCGGAATTGGTGGGGCGGTTTGAACGCGAGCGGCCAGGTTTGGCGGCAATTGCGCTAACCACGGATTCGTCGGCGCTGACAGCAATTGGCAATGACTACAGCTTCAACGAAATTTTTTCGAAGCAGGTGGCGGCCATTGGCCAACCAGGCGATGTGTTGCTGGCCATATCCACCAGCGGCAATTCGAAGAACGTACAAATGGCCATTGAAGCCGCCCATGCCCGCGACATGAACGTGGTTGCCTTGACCGGCAAAGGTGGTGGTCAAATGACCCAGCAATTGAAAGAAGGCGATGTGCATGTGTGTGTGCCACACAATCGCACCGCCCGAATTCAGGAAATACATCTGTTGTCGATCCATTGCATTTGCGATGGCATCGATTTGAGTTTACTTGGAGAAGAAGAAAATGAGTCGTAATCCCCTGTTTTTCGCCCGCACACGATCCTCTGCCATCAGCGCTGTGCTGGTGGCCTCACTGGCAGCACCGCTGCTTGGTGGTTGTTTCGTGGGTGCCATGGCAGGCATTACTGCAGGCTCACTGGCTGCTGCCGATCGCCGCACCGTGGGCACACAGGTCGAAGACCGCACCCTACAAGTGAAAGCCGAAAGTGCAATCCGTGAAAGCTTTGGTGAAAATGTTCACATCAATGCCACGGTGTACAACCGTCAAATTTTGTTGACTGGCGAAGCACCAGATGAAACCATTCGCAGTCAGGTAGAAGCGCGCGTTTCAACACTGCCCAATATTCGCTTGATCGTGAACGACATTCAGATCGGCTTCAAAAGTTCGCTATCAGCCCGCTCAAACGATGCCTTCATTACCGGCAAGGTCAAAGCCTCGCTGGTTGATGCGCAAGACATTTTTGCCAACTCATTCAAAGTGACTACCGAAGCGGGTGTGGTGTATCTGATGGGCTTGGTCACCGAGCGTGAAGCCAATCGCGCAGCCTCTATTGCTGCGGGTGTACCCGGCGTGGTCAAAGTGGTCAAAGTGCTGGAATTGATTTCCGAGGCTGAACTTTCCCGCCTGTCGACCACTCCAAACAACGGAACCGAACCAGCAGCAGGGCCACGTTAACTGGACCTGAAAATCTAGTATGAAAAAATTTCTTTCATTGTTTGCATCCCTTGCAGTGGTCAGCTTGCTGACTGCCTGCGGGGGCGACAAAGCACCACAGGTGGACTACACCACCATTGAAGGCCAAACCATTACGCCTGCCGATTACCAAGGCCAAGTGATGCTGGTGAACTTCTGGGCCACCAGTTGCGTCACCTGTGTGAAAGAAATGCCCGACATTGTGGACACACACAACAAATTCAAAGACCAGGGTTTTCGAACCATTGCCGTGGCCATGAGCTACGATCGCCCCGATTACGTGGTGAACTTTGCGAAAACACGGCAACTGCCTTTTGATGTGGCGCTGGATGTTTCAGGCAACATTGCCAAGGCATTCGACGATGTGCAAATTACGCCCACCACTTACATCATCAATCGCAAAGGTGAAATCATCAAAACCTATGTGGGCGAACCCGACTTTACAGCGCTGCATGCGCTGATTGAAAAATCACTGGCTGAGAAGGTTTAAGTACCTTACTCGTCACCCTACCTTATTCATCACCCCATTTGAAGTCGTCCATCACGCGGCGGTCCCGTTTGGTGGGCCGCGCCTTGATTTCCAGTGCAGGGTCTTTCATCAGTTTGCGGTTCGCCGCGCGCTCGGCCCGCTTCTTTGCGCTTTCCATGGTTTCTTCGTACAAGCCCTTGGCAATCGTTGCGCTGCCCCGCTTGTCGCCCAGTCCTTTCACCACCAGAACCATGTCGTCCCAACCCGCAGGCACAGTCAGCACATCGCCCACCTGCACGCCGTAAGCAGGTTTCACTCGCTCGTCGTTGCACTTCACCTTGCCACCTTCCACTTCTTCAGTGGCAAGCGAACGGGTTTTGTAAAACCGGGCGGCCCACAACCATTTGTCAATGCGCACCTTGGCACCCGGTGCTGAAAAATCAGTTTTACCATTGGGTGTTTTGGCGGGTTCGGGGGCTTTGTTTTTACTGCGACTCACTGTGTCTCCGAGCGTTGATTGGCCTGTACTGCTCGGGAAATTATGCCAGAAGCAACGCTCAGTTGGCCCCGTTCTTGGCCAGGTACCAGCCAGTGTGGGTAGGGCGAAGCGCCATTTCAATCACGAAGCTGGGCTGCAAGGTACTGGCAACCGCAGTGCCGGTGGTTAGCGTGAACACGCTGGGGTCAAACGATTCCACCTTCAGGTTTTTAAAGTGGTTGATCATGTGCGCGTCTTTCAGGCTGGCCTCGAAACGTGCGGAAACTGCATCGTCCAGGCCAAACGGTTTGTTCTCATTGAAATCCACTGTTTTTTCTACCCACAGGCGGCCAAAGCAAAGTGCCTCGTTGTCGCCTTGTGGGCCTTGTCTGAAGTGCACACCTTCGAGTTTTTTCAAACCGCTGGAAGGCATGATGACCCAGCGCCCGTCACGGGTCTGCATAATGTCCAGCAAGCCCGACAAGTCCCAGGCCTTTACATCGCGCGCTACTGCGCTGTTGGGGGGGATCTGGTCACGCGAATATTGATCAATGGCCTCAGTGCTGGGCAGCCGGGCGCACAGCGCTCCATGGCTAAGAATGAAAGTCTCTGCACGGGCGCCTTTCAGCAAGTTGTCGTTGCTTAAATCGGTTCTTGGATTGCAGGCAGTTAACAAGCCCAAAGCCAAGCCAAAGCCCATCCATTTCACTGCAGCACGCATCATTTTTAAATTCCTTTTTCACTTGCTACCAGTGTGCACGGGCTTGGGAACACGCAATAGCGGAAAAAAGCCTGAAAACCCGTGTCAGTTGGAAAGTTTAAAAACTGTGAATACCCCGCAGCGCTGCGGGCTTAACGCCGTGCTATTTGCGTTCATGTCCCAAAGCGCGCGGTGGCGAATAACCCAATTGCCTTGCACGCGCTTCAGCCTGTGCCGCCAACAAGGGCTGGGCCGATTCCCGGTAGTACAAGGCCAGCTCGTAACTTGCAATGCCGTTGCCCAAGCCACTGGCGTATTGCAGCCAACCCACATAACGCAACATGGCTTGTTCGGTTTCCAGTTGCCGGTGAAGCCTTGCAATTCGGGCAGCGGCGTCTTTGTCTCCACGCGCAGCCCGGTTCAACTCGCTTGTCGAATCAATGCTTTGCTCGGTCGCTACAGGCATCACAAAGCTTGTTTTAAACAGCTTCACGTCTTTGTTGCGCAAAATGCGAAGCGCGTCGGCGGCACCTGTCTGGTACAGCGCCACTGAACTGGCTTGTGGACTGTTTGGGTATTTTTCCAGAAATTCCTTGCAACGCTTTAGCAAGTCAACTGGCCATTCTGTACTTTGAATCAGCTGCAAGTCGGCTTTCTCTTCCGGGCTCATTTTCACCGCTTGCTCATCGCCGCTGACTACACCGCGCCAGGTCAAAGGCACCTGCACTTTGGCATTGTCTGCAATAAACGGGTACTGCGCCAACTGGCGAATGGCATTCAATGGGTGGTTCAACATGGTTTGCTCCACATCGGCTTTGACCATGCGGAACAAGTCATTGAAGGTAATGTGGTCGGCCGATTCACGCAGCAACTTGACCAATGATGCCGTGTAGAACGTGTTTTGGTTCGGATTGTCGGGCGACACAGCAGGTCGACCAGCCCCGGTTGAAAAACACACCATGCTGCCCAAAGGGGCTTCAACCTGGTTCAAGCCTTCGCCGTCACCAAAGGCATTCCGAAGGTCGGTTCGGCAAGCATCTATCACTGTAATGTTCAAGGCCTCGGGGCGTGATGGCAAAGCCGCCAGCAGCTTTTGCTGCAACACCAGTGAACGCGCCAGCAAATCTTTGCGCGGTGCCGTGGGGTTTGAACCCGAACCCAACAGCAAATTATTCGAATCCACTTGCAGGCCGTGGCCCGCGTAGTAAAACAGCGTTACCGCATCGCGCGGGGCCGCTGCCACACGCTTTACAAATTCGCTCACCGTGGTTTGCAGGCTTGCCTCGTCCAGGTTCATTGCCTGGCTTACATCAAACCCACGCAAGGCGAGCACCTCAGCCATGTCCGTCACATTTTTCTGAATGGGTGGCAGGTCGTGTGGCACGGGGTAGTCGCCATTGCCAATGATCAAGGCAAGACGCTGTGCGCTGGGTGGTGAATTGCTTGTAGCAGAGGAGTTTGCCTGTGCACCAGAAAACTTCAGTGCCATGAATGGCAAACCCACCAAGCCTACAAATACATCCAATGATGCACGCAATGCACTTCTGCGGCCTGGGCACTGCAGGGTGTTATTGATAGTGGTAAACGAACTCTTGGCCATCGGTGCGAATGCTCAACTGGGTCACCGGTTTGCCTTCCAAAGTCGCTTGCAAGAGTTTGCGGCTGATGGTGGGCAATACCGTGTTGCTTAAAATTGCCCCTACCATTCGCCCGCCAGAATCGGCCTCGGTACAGCGTGCAACAATTCGGTCGATCACCGACGGTGCAATATCAACTGAAATACGATGGGCTTTGGCAATGCGCTGCTCAATTCTTGCAAGCTGCAAGCGCACAATCTCAGCCAGCATGGCGCTGGAAAGTGGGTAGTAAGGCACCACTTCCAAACGCCCCAACAGGGCAGGTGGAAACACTTGCAACATAGGTGCCCGCAAAGCCTGCACAAGTTCCTCAGGTTGCGGAAGTTGTTTGCTATCGCTTAAGCCATTGTTGGCCAAGCCTTGCTTGCAAAGGCCCATCAGGGTGCTGGTGCCCACGTTGGTGGTCAGCAAAATCAGCGTGTTTCGAAAATCAATTTTTCGGCCTTCGCCGTCTTCCATCCAGCCTTTGTCGAATACCTGAAAAAACAGTTCATGCACATCGGGGTGGGCTTTTTCCACTTCATCCAGCAGCACCACACTGTAGGGTTTACGGCGCACCGCTTCGGTCAGCACCCCGCCCTCGCCGTAACCCACATAGCCGGGGGGCGCGCCTTTTAACGACGAAACCGTGTGTGCTTCCTGGTACTCGCTCATGTTGATGGTGATCACATTGTGTTCACCGCCGTACAAATTCTCGGCCAGCGCCAAGGCAGTTTCAGTTTTACCCACACCGGAAGTACCCGCCAACATGAACACACCCACGGGCTTGTTGGGGTCATCCAGCCCGGCCCGGTTGGTTTGAATTCGCCGTGCAATGGTTTCCAGTGCATGGGCTTGCCCAATAATGCGTGTGCCCAATGAATCGGCCAAATTCAGCACGTTTTCAATTTCATTGCGCACCATGCGCCCCACGGGAATACCTGTCCAGTCGGCCACCACAGAGGCCACACACTGGGCGTCCACTTGTGGGTGAATCATGGGTGTTTCGCATTGCAAGGTTTTAATCTCGGTTTCCAGTGCCTTCAGTTGCGCCAAATTGACCAACGCTTGCTCATTGTGTTGTTCTTCAAGCGGCGTTTTTTCGACCAGTTGCCTTACTTCAAGCAATGAATCCAGAATTCGTTTTTCCTGAGCCCACTGAACATTCAATTGCGCCAATTGCAGGTCAAGCTTCTGAACACTTTCATCAATTTCAGCCATGCGCGCTGCGTGTTCACGCCCAAATGCGGTTTCCTTTTCAATGGCCGTGCGTTCGGTGTGCAAAGCGTGCAACTGCTTTTGGAGCAGTTCAATGGGTGCCGGTATGGCATGCTGTGAAACAGCCACGCGGGCACAAGCGGTGTCTAGCAGGCTGATGGCTTTGTCTGGCAACTGGCGCGCGGGAATGTAACGGTGCGACAACTTCACCGCAGCTTGCACTGCTTCATCAAGCAACCACACCCGGTGGTGGGCTTGCATGGCGGCGGCCAAACCACGCAGCATATCGATGCCCTTCGACTCAGAAGGCTCGTCCACCTGCACCACCTGAAAACGGCGGGTTAGCGCAGGGTCTTTTTCAATGTACTTTTTGTATTCGGCCCATGTGGTTGCGCCAATGGTGCGCAAGGTGCCACGTGCCAAAGCTGGCTTTAACAAATTGGCGGCATCGCCCGTGCCTTGTGCGCCGCCCGCACCGACCAAGGTGTGCACTTCATCAATGAATAAAATCGTGCTTTGCTCGCTGGCTTGAATTTCGTCGATCACCTGCCGCAAGCGTTGTTCAAACTCACCTTTCATGGATGCACCGGCTTGCAGCAAGCCAAGGTCTAGCGTCAAAATTCGCACGTCTTTCAAGGCGGGTGGCACATCGCCTGCCACCACCTGCAACGCAAAACCTTCCACTACAGCGGTTTTTCCAACACCCGCTTCACCGGTAATCAAGGGGTTGTTTTGCCGGCGGCGCAACAGAATATCCACAATTTGCCGCACTTCCAGTTCACGACCGGTCACCGGGTCGATCTGGCCCTTGCGTGCTTTTTCGGTTAAATCAACGGTGTAACGTTTCAGTGCTTCTTCACCGCCCATTTGCGCTGCATGCATGGCACCGCTCGCTTCGCCGGGTACTGCACCAAGCGGTAAGTCAGTGGAGTGCAACAACTGCTCGGGAGACTTTTCTAGGATGCTGGAAAAATTCTCACCCAACGCCGCTTCGCGAATGGATTTAAAACGTGGTGAAATGCGCAACAGTTCTTGCAACAGAAAATCGGTTTTCAAAAGTGCCAGAAGCACATGCCCGGTGCGCACTTTCCCGGCCCCGTACATCAATGAGGCATACACCCACGCACGTTCTACGGCATTGGTAATTGATTCCGACAAATCAGAAATGCCCTGCGCGCCACTGGGCAAACGCTCCAAGCTGCGTTGAACATCAGCCAGCACTGCACTTGCGTCTATATCGAAATGGCGAAGAATGTAATGCCAATCGCTGTCGTCTTGCTGAAGAATGGTCGACACCCAATGCACCAATTCCACATACGGGTTGCCACGCAATTTGCACAACACCGTGGCCCCTTCAACAGATTTGAAAGCGATTGGATTCAAGGTGGCAAACAGCGACACACGGCTGATGTTGCTCATGCAAAACTCCGGGATAAAGAAGAAGATTCAGGAACTGCTGGGCACTTCATGCGCACCACTGCAGGTTTGTTGATTTTTTGAAGGCGAGCCATGGAACCCACCCAAGCTGTTCTGCCCAAACCGGCGGTGCCATTTAACCGGGCTTGAGGAATTTGATCGGTGCGAATTTGCAGTTCATAGTCGCAATCAAATTCCAGCCCAAGGTAAGCGTGGGTGGCTTGAACCAGGCGCGTGCGGCCAGCGCTTTTTGGCAACAAGTTTTGGTAAGCCGAATAAGGCATTGGCCCAATTACCAAAGTAATTTTGCTTTGCGCGCACCACACCCTGCTACCCAACATGGCACCCTGCCCCAAAGCACCCATTCCATTAGCACCAAAGCCGCTCGACCCGCCCTTGGGTTGATCAAGCCTCAGTGGGCTAAGGGTGGGTTGATTGAGCACCAGCCACTGCGCCTGAAAAGGTTTTACCTCCACTGGCTGCCCAGTACAGGCCGACAACACACTGGCCAAACCTTCCTGCGTTTTGGTGCGCCGGCTGAAATGCCCGGCAAGCCCTGCACGAAAATGGGTGGGCAGCGCTTCACGCCCCCAGCTGGTTTGCGCGCCATGTCCCACCAAGCTGTTAAGCCGATTTGAAAACGGGTTGTGCGCTTTGCGGTGGTAAGCAATGTGTGGTTGCGATTCCGCCCATGCGCGGTAAAACAGCAGGTACGCACGGTGGTGAAAAATATCCAGAAACTCGGAAAATGTAGTGTCGTTCCAATGGTGAATTCTGTCGTAAGCATGCTCGGTATAATGCAACGGCAAGGCCCCGTTGGGGCCCAATAAACCAAAGTTTTGAACATACAGTTTTCGAATAGCACCCGCACGTCCCGCTTGAATGGCTTCTTCACGCTGAAAGTCTTGTGTTGCAAAATCAAGGTGGGGGTGCTGCCCAAGCCGAACCGGGTCATCGCGCAATCGCAACGACGTACCCAGCAACGGCCTTTCAGGATTTGCATTTTCGACTTGGCGCAGCAAGGCAAAAAAGTTAGGCGCAGGCGTAATCGCTTTGTTTGTGGGTTTGCTGATCGGCTTGTTCATGGATGTGCTCCGCTTACAACAACGGCCGATTGCCGGACATGGCCGGGAAATCGATTGCCATGTCTGTGTGCTGGGCAAGCACCCGCGTTTGCACAAAGGAATTTACCGACACATGCGCAGCCAGGTAACGCGCCAACACGCTGCCCAATACCGCCGTTCCCATGCCCTGCATGGCCAGCTCATCCACAACAACGCTGACCTGAATACCCCGCACCACCGCAGGCCTGCCCTGTCGGAAAATTCTGGACACCATTGCTTTGGAGTGAATGCCTTGAATGGCCCGCACCAATTGCTGGTGTGCCGATTGCGCTGGGTCAGCATGCAAACTGAGCAGCTGTGTGAATGCGGCAGGGCCTTGACCTTGCGCTTCATGGCCGTCGTCAATCAAGCCCAAGTAATTCAACGACAAATGTTCAATCAACTGCCAACAGGCTTGGCCATTGTGCACCGGCGTCTTGGGGCGGCTTGGGCCGCGCAGAAACCGAATGGACTGCAAAGGCAAATTGCCCGGCCACATCAAGTCAGTGGGACCCTGGCCCACGGGCATCAGCAGTGGCAAATCGCGGTTCGTGCACAAGGCGCGCACGGCAAGTTGCTGAACATCGTGGTTCGCAATCAATTCACCGGTGGGGCGGGTCAGCCCCAAATACACCTCGCTGCCTGTGTACGACGACCTGCCCCCTTCACGCACTTGCTTGTCAGAAGACAACGTAGGCACGCGCCTGCTTGTAAATTGAGGCAAATCAGGGCTGCAATCGCCCCCATTCGAATACAGGGCGGGCAATTCACTTACACCCTTGGGCCCATGGCCTTGCACGGAAATTATGCTGTGTACTTCAAAGTCCAGCGGCTTGCTGCGGTTGGGTTGTACATGCGATTCATGTTGGCGTTCATCCAGCACCACACGGTCGCAACTGTGCTCAAACAAGTTAACCACCGGCGTGCAGTTCAAGGCCAGTGAATCAATGCCCACCACACGGTCCAATTCCGGGTTGGCGTTGTTAAAACACAGCGCCAACTCAAATGCCTGCGAAGCGTAATTCGCCAAGTAATGCTGTAAACCCTGAATTTGAAAAAACAGAAAGCGTTGAGGAAAAGCGAAAAATTCCTGGAGCAACCGGGTACCGCTGAATTGCCGGGAATCGGCTGGCAGCAAGGCATGCTCGTCTTCCAGACCCGTGGGCTGAATTGCGCCAGCCGCCAAAAACTGCCATTCCGTTTGGCCTTGCGCCCGAATGCCCACCCGCACGGTTTGATAACAAATTCGTTCGAACAAACTGTAGGCGTATTCGTCTGCGCAACTGACATGAAAATCCAGTACATCAACCTGCAATGCGGACAAAGGGGATTGAGCCGTGTTGCGCACATTTAAATGCAGCGCTGATCGAATATTGCTTCGACCAGAAGCGCCCTTGAACAAACCATGTTCAATGCCTTGAATTTCCAGCGGCCACAATGTGAGTGCATGCCCTACAGTGAACTTGCAGGGCGTTTGAATGCCCTTGGCCACCTGGCTTTGCAGCACAGTGCCCGCCTTCACATGCAGGCCCTTTTTCAAAGCCTGGTCGGTGTTGTTGGTGTTGAACTGCACCACGCCCATGGCGGGCACAGGTGCAAGAAAATTGGGGCTGATCCGGTTCAGCAATTGTTCGGTAAAGCGCGGAAATTCCTCGTGCAGGCGCAGTTGTACCCGCGCTGTTAGAAAGGCAAAGCCTTCCAGCAGGCGCTCTACGTAAGGGTCGTGAACTTCAGTGGCGTCCATGCCCAAACGCGATGCAATTTTTGGAAACCGCGTAGCAAACTCGGCCCCTGTGTCGCGCACGTGCGCCAATTCTTGCGTGTAAAACTGAAGCAGCCGCGGGTCCATGGTGTAGGGTGCGTGCTTTTAGAAACCAGACAAGGGCATTAACAGCACCCTGCCAGTTTCAAGATCAACTTCAGTGCGCAGCATCAGCTCGATGGGGAAGGGCTGGGCCCACAACAAACCAGAAATTCGCAAGCCGATCACATTGTGCAAATGCATCAAGCCCTGCTGTGTTTCAGCCTGCACTTTCAGGGATTTGCCATCAATGCGCGGCTCGAAACGGCGAATAAGATCGGCCACTGTGCGTTCAAAATCCTGCACATCGATCATGGACGCAATTTTTCCAGCGATCGGCGGCATGCCATAGGCCAACACGGAACCGCCTAGGGCGGGCTGTTGCTCCAGGTGTTTGCTGTCAAGAATGCGCGTGGAATTCAGCAGTTGCTCCAAGTCGCGAAGCACCATTTGGCGCAGCGCTTCTTTGGAAATGAATCGACTGTTTGCGGTTTCAGTTTGACGCGCAGGCTCATCGTCTTTCAAACGATCCAGCAAAGCGGGCTGCAACGCGTCGCGTGACTTAGTCATACCCTTACTCATACACGTCGATGTAAGTGCAAGCACCTGCCTTTAAGTTGGCTGCCGACTTGGGCGTGTACACCACTTCAATTTCCTTGAAGGCGATTGAAAACGACTCACCCACCTGGCGACCGTCGTCACTTCCACCTGAAATTTCGTAATCGCAAATTCGTGCCTTGCGCAAGGTAATACGCAGGTAATCAATGGTGGCCAAACCCCCGGGGTCGCGGCAAGTAATTACAGCCTTGCTGAGAATTTCAGCCGACTTCAATGCACTCATGATGGCGGTGCTTGAACTGTCTATTGATTTTTGGATTGTCAGCGTGCGTACAGACGCTTTCGATGCAATTTGAGACGAGGAATGAACCTGCTGAGACATGCCCCAGGACCATCCTTGAATTTCAATTTCACCCACATGACCGCTGACCTGGCTTTCCCCTTGGATGGCCCCCTGACGGGAACCATCCAGGGCCAGGAACATATCGACTTTCGACATTGTGTTTCCTGGCTGTCCGATTACTTCTCGGAGTTGGTTGCGATGTTGAAGGTTGCTTCAACCTTGCCGTCTGGTCCACCGTCTTTCTTCTGTGGCACGTAAACGTAGCTGAATTCAGCAAAGTTCAATGTCACTGTTTCTGTCAAACGATCTTCACCGCCAGAACCACCCTGGCTTACGTTGGAGATGATCACGTCTTTCATGGTCAACACAACATATTCCAAAGGCTTTTCGCCGGCTTTGCGCACTGTCAAAGTGGCTTCGTCGAAGTGCTTGCCATTGCAGCAGGCCTTGATCAGATTGGGTGTGGCCTTGTCAATGAACTTGGTCACGCTGATGTCTTGTACGCTAACCTTGCCAGCGCCACCGCCACGACCCACGTGGGTTGTGCCGGATTGGGACATGCCCCAGCTCCAGGCTGCCACATCAATTTCCTTGGCGTGAACGCTGTCCACTGATTCGCCATCTACACCCTTGATTTTCAAAAACATGTCTACTGACATTTGATTCCCTCTGCAATTAGTTGGTTAATAATTCAAGTTTTAAGACGCTTTGGCGGATGGCAATTTACTAACCAAACGCAAAGACACGGTAAGACCCTCAAGCTGGTAATGAGGGCGCAAATAGAAACGCGATGCGTACATGCCAGGGTTGCCTTCAATTTCTTCAACAACCACTTCAGCGGCGGCCAGTGGGCGTGACGCCTTCACGGCTTCGGAAGAGTTGGCAGGGTCTCCATCGACGTACTGCATGATCCAGTCTTGCAGCCAGCGCTGCATGTCGGCACGTTCTTTGAACGAACCCACTTTGTCGCGCACGATGCATTTCAGGTAATGGGCAAAACGGCAAGTTGCAAAAAGGTAAGGCAAACGGGCAGCCAATTTGGCGTTGGCTGTGGCGTCGGCGTCTTCGTACTCGGCTGGCTTGTGCAAAGACTGCGCACCAATAAATGCTGCCAAATCACTGTTCTTCTTGTGAATCAAAGGCAGGAAACCGCTTTTGCTGAGTTCGGCTTCTCGGCGATCTGAAATTGCAATTTCAGTGGGGCATTTCATGTCCACACCACCGTCATCGGTCGGGAAGGTGTGCGTGGGCAGGTTGGGAACCGCGCCGCCTGATTCAATGCCGCGAATTCGCGAGCACCAGCCGTATTCCTTGAAAGAACGGTTGATGTTCACCGCCATGGCGTAGGCGGAATTCGCCCATGTGTAGCGGCCATGGTCGGCCAAACCGGTGTCTTCTTCAAACGCGAATTCTTCCACTGGGTTGGTCTTGGCACCGTAGGGTTGACGCGCCAAAAAGCGGGGCATGGTCAAGCCCAGGTATTTGGAATCGTCGGTGTCGCGAAGACTGCGCCATGCAGCGTAGTCAGGAGTAGAGAAAATTTTTCCGAGGTCGCGTGGGTTCGCCAGTTCTTGCCAGGAATCCATTTGCAGCGTGGAAGGCGAGGCCGCTGACAAAAATGGTGCGTGCGCTGAGGCACTGATTTTGGCCAGTTCGCCCAACATTTCTACATCGGGGGGAGAATGGTCAAAGTAGTAATCACCGATCAGGCAACCATAGGGTTCACCACCAAATTGGCCGTACTCATGTTCATAAATTTTCTTGAACACAGGGCTTTGATCCCAGGCTACACCCTTGTAACGCTTCAGTGTTTTGGCCAGTTCAGCCTTGGACACATTCATAAAACGGATTTTCAGGAACTCATCTGTTTCGGTGTTGTTGACCAGGTAATTCAAGCCACGCCATACACTTTCAATTTGCTGGAAATCGTCATGGTGAATAATCTCGTTGATTTGCACAGAAAGCTTTTGATCGATTGAAGCGATCATTCGCTCAATGGAATCCACTACATCATCGCCAATCAGCTCTACGCCTTCCAGCGCCTGTTGCGCCAGTGTGAGCACGGCCGATTCAACTTCAGATTTTGCTTCGTCGGTTTTCGGTTTGAATTCTTTTTGCAGCAATGAAGACAGCTCGCTGCCTTCAAGTTCGATCACATCCAGTGTGCGGTTGAGTTGTTGTTCAGACATGTTTACTCACCTTGAGAAGGAGTTGATTCGGCGGGCTTTTCTGTGGCCGACAGGCTTTTAAGCAGGGCTGGGTCGGCCAATAATTTGGCCAACAACGCTTCGGCACCGTTTTTGCCGTCCATGTACGTCAGCAAATTGGCCAGTTGCTGGCGCGCTTCCAAAAGCTTGCGCAGCGGCTCTACCTTGCGCGCAATGGCAGCGGGGCTGAAGTCGTCCATGGATTCAAACGTAATGTCGACAGCCACATTGCCTTCGCTGGTCAGGTGATTGGGTGAATGGAATGCCACGCGGGGCTTGATGCTTTTCATGCGGGCATCGAAATTGTCCACATCCACTTCAAGGAAATCGCGTTCAGCAACGGGCAACAATGGCACTTCCGATTTACCGGACAGATCAGACATCACGCCCATGACAAAGGGAAGTTGCACCTTTTTCTGAGAACCGTATACCTCGACGTCGTACTCGATCTGCACACGCGGTGCACGGTTGCGCCCTACAAATTTTTGTCCGCTCATTGATCAATCTCGCAAGTTAGAGTGGGTGAACGCAGGGCGACTTTAGGCATCTTCCTGCTCAAGAGAATCGGGATTGACTCCCATGATTTTTGCAACCTCGGCCAAGGCTTCAGGTGCAAGGTCTTTCATCAATTGCATGAAATTTTTGTCAATCAAACGGCGGGCACGTTTTAGCAAAAGCTGTGCTGGGTTGGTGGGTTCGGCATGCTCCAGATAGCTGCACACTTGGTCTATCGCGGCCAGGGCCTGCGCACGCGACTGAATTCCCTGCACGGCATTGAAAGCCACGGACTTCCCTGCTGCCCACTGTTCAGTTGTCAAATTCGATTCATACAAAGTGGTTGGTGGCGCAAGCACAGGGTTTTGTTCCATTGTTGGTGCTGGCATGCACGAACGCAGATAAGAAAACAACGATTTCACTTCGGGAAGCTGGGGTAAACGATCGGCTTCTACATGTGCAGCCAATGCAGACTGAATGCGTGCGAAACCCTGTAAACAGGACTCAACCAGCCCGTACAGGCCCAAGGCCAGCCCTTCCGGGGAACGGAAAAACTGCTCGACCTGATCGCGCACAACTGGTAATTCCGTACCCGGTGAATTGCCGGTCAGCGCTTCAAAATCTTTCAATCGAATTTCGCCAAGGCGCGGGCTACGCACCACCACGCAATTGCGTAAAGACTGAAAAAAGGAGCCACCATAGCCAAGGCTATCGATCACGTTCAAACGGGCATAGGGATCGTTGTCGTCCAAGGGCGGGTTCACTGTGGGCCACGCCTTTTCCAGCAAAGCCGCAAATGCATTCAATCCTTCGGACAGGTGCGACAACCCCTTTAAGTTGAGTTGGGATTCCGTCCACAACGCAACCAATCGAAGGTCGCGGCTTCGTTCAAGCAAAGCCAGTGCGCCAACCTCGACTGCATTCCAGTCGGGGGGTGTGGCTGCTTCAAACTGTGATTCTGGTTTGCCAAGTGCGGCTTGCTGCAGCTCAAGGTAGGCATTGTCGTATTCAAGATCGGGGCCACAGCTGCCGTTCTCGAAGGGCCAAGCCCAAGCCGGAAGCACTGAATTTTCAGGCTGCGCTGTGGCAACAACAGGTGGTGGAAGAAAAGTAAAAGACACGTTGCGCCAAGGCCCGGATAATCAAGTCATCGGGACTCTAGCAACGGAATTTGAAGTTGGCGATTGGTCTAACCTAAGTGCCATCACCCCTTGTGATGAACGAGGGATAGTATTTGAGAAGAAAGGGCGCGATTGGCCCTTTTCTCTTTTACCTTGTGGCCAGCCTTGCGATCTGCCTTAGCCGACCTTTCGGATCAACTCGCGCAGCAACACCCACTCTTCAGCTGAGCTGGGATGAACAGCAATGGTTTTGTCAAAGTCTGCTTTGGTTGCACCCATGGTGTACAGCACACCCAACAACTGAATCATTTCAGGCGAGTCGTCGCCCAACATGTGAATACCCACCACACGGTCGGTGGCGTCATCGACCAACAACTTCATGTAGGTTTTTTGTTCACCGCCCGAGAACTTTGTTTTCATCGGCGTGAATTCGGTTTCATACACGCGGGTGGGCGCCAGCTTGGCGGCTTGTTCTTCGGTCAAACCCACACTGCCGATTGGCGGCGATGTGAAGGTGGCCGTGGGCACACTGGTGTGGTCAACAGTCAGGTTTTTGCCATTGAATTCATTTTCGGCCAGGGCACGGCCTTCGGCGATTGCAACCGGCGTCAGGTTCACGCGGTTGGTGACGTCGCCCACCGCATACACGCCCTTGATGCCGGTTTGGCTGTACTTGTTGACTTCGATTTCACCAATTGCGCCAGTGCGCAAACCGATGTTTTCCAAACCCAAACCTTGCGTGTTCGGGCTGCGGCCAGTCGCGTTCAGCACGAAATCAAAGTTGTGCGAACCAGCCGCTGCTTTCAATTCAAATGCATTGCCTTGTTGGTGAAGCGACTTGAAGTCAGTTTCAGGAAACAGTTGAATGCCTTGCAATTTCAAAGCGGCAACGAGGCGGCTACGAACGCCTTCATCAAAGCCGCGCAAAGGAAGGTCGCCGCGATAGAACACCGACACTTCTGAACCCAAGCCGCGCAAAATACAGGCAAATTCCAGCGCAATGTAACCAGCACCAATTACGCCAACTTTTTTGGGCAGCACGGAAAGATCGAGTAATTCATTGGATGTTGCAGCAAGCTCCAAACCTTCGAATGCGCTGAGGTTGGGTGCCGCGCCACTGGCGATCAAAATGCGCTGTGTAGACAAAACACGATCGCCTACTTGCACTTCGGTTGCTGACTTGATAACACCATGACCGCGAATGGTTTCAACACCGCTGTTTTCAAGCATGCGAGCGTAAATGCCTTCCAGGCGATCAATTTCCTTGCCCTTGGCTTCTTGCCACTGGGCCATTGAAAATTCCGCCTGTGCAACTTGCCAGCCAGGCTGCAAACCTTCACGCAAGGTTTGGCCAAATTGTGCGGCGTACATCATGAGTTTTTTGGGTACGCAACCACGGATAACACAGGTACCACCCAAGCGGCTTGATTCGATCAACGCCACCTTTGCGCCGTAGCTGGCCGCGCGACGGGCGCTGGCAACGCCGCCGGAACCACCGCCGATGACAACGAGATCGTAAGGTGTGTTGGATGTACTCATGGTTTGCTCCTTGGGTGCTGCTGAATTAGAGCCATATTGTAACGCGCCTGCGCATGCTGTCCCATCGGCGCGAGGCGTGATTAGTCGCTTGCTGGGTTCGTAGCCTGGGTTAAATGCCCGAATCGACGCGAGTCCCAATCACTCGCTCGCTGGGTCCGTAGCCTGGGTTAGAAGCCCGAATCGGCGCGAGTCCCAATCACTCGCCTGAAAACCTGTATTTCCCTTTTTGAAATTCACACTGACTCACCAAGTTTGGCAAAAGTGACGGCCAAACTTGGTGCCGGCCTTTAGCCGACCGTGGCGTGTGAATTCAAACGGGCAGGTTTTCTCAAAGGCGAAGCGATTGGAACACCGCTGCTGATTAGGCTACAAACTGGCCGATGACCATAACGCGCTGGTCGAGATTCGCGGATGCTGGTTAAGCCAACTCGGCGGTGGGTTCGCTTGTTCCGCACTTCAAGGAAACCGCCCCGTTGGAGTTCATGCGCAGCGTTCGGCTGAAAGCCGACACCGAGACTCGGCCATCTTTTTTGCCGAGCTCGGTGAGCAAGAATGAATTTCAAAAGGGATAAAGCGGTTTTCAGTGCGGAACAAGTGAATCACGCCGAGTTGGCAAATACACCAGAGATTTCTCGAAGGCAGCGGTCATCCCAACCGCCACGCATGGTACTTGCCCAACCACACCAACACTTTCTCTGGCGCATGCGCCCTTTTCCACTCACCCGCAGCGTACTTGTTCGCCTCAGCCCAGGTGGGGTAAGTGTGTATGGTGCCCAAAATTTTGTTCAGTCCCAAACCATGCTTCATAGCCAGTACAAACTCGGCCAGCAAATCGCCTGCGTGCACACCGGCAATGGTCACACCCAGAATTTTGTCTTTGCCGGGCACTGTCAGCACTTTCACCACGCCGTGCGCTTCGCTGTCGGCAATGGCACGGTCCAGGTCATCAATGCCGTAACGGGTCACTTCATATTCAACACCCTGCTCTTTCGCGTCTTGTTCGTTCAAGCCCACGCGTGCAACTTCAGGATCAGTGAATGTGGCCCAGGGAATAACCCGGTAGTCTGCCTTGAATTTCTTGAAGTGCCCAAACAATGCATTCACTGATGCATACCATGCCTGGTGCGCGGCCACATGCGTGAATTGGTAGGGCCCAGCCACATCGCCTGCCGCGAAAATATTCGGGTACAGGGTTTCAAGATACTCGTTGGTCACCACCGTGCGGTTGGTTTCAACGCCGATGTTTTCCAGACCGTACCCAGTCAAGCGGGCTTTGCGACCCACGGCACAAATTACATCATCGTATGGAATTTCGACCGTTTTGCCTTTGTGCTCAACAATCAGAATTTTTTGTTCGCCCTGGCGTTCGAATCGAACAGCTTTGTGTTCAGTCAATATGGCCACGCCATCGGCACGCATGGATTCGGCTGCCATGGCTGAAATTTCCAGGTCTTCGCGAACCATGATGCGCTCGCCCATTTCAACCTGGGTAACCTGCGAGCCCAAGCGGGCAAAAGCCTGTGCCAGTTCGCAGCCAATTGGGCCACCGCCCAGCACCACCAGTCGTTTGGGCAATTCCTCGCGCTTTGCAAACTCGTCCCACAGGGTGTCGCTGGTCAAGTAACCACTTGTTTCAATGCCAGGCAAGGGTGGCACCACGGGCTGCGCACCGGCGGCAATTACGATGCTGCGCGTGGTCAGGCGACTTGTTTCGCCGTTGTTGTGTTGAATCTCGACTGTCCAGGGGTCGATAATTTTTGCATAGCCTTGAACCACATCCACGCCCAGGCCGGTGTACCGCTCAACACTGTCATGCGGCTCAATGGCTTTGATGATTTCATGCACGCGCGCCATGACCACTTTGAAGCTGAAGCTGGGTGTGGCGGCATGTAAACCGTACCTCGCGGCGTGGCGCATTTGGTGGGCAAGCTTGGCACTTTTAATCAGGGCTTTGGAAGGCACACAACCAAAGTTCAGGCAATCGCCGCCCATTTTGTGGGCTTCAACAAGCGTTACTTTGGCTTTCACGGCTGCCGCAATATATGAACTGACAAGGCCCGCTGCACCGGCACCAATCACCACCATGTTGCGATCGTATTTTGCGGGTTTGGTCCACTTGGCGTACACCTTGCGCGCCTTGATTTTGTCGGTGATTTTTTTTGCGATGAGCGGGAACACACCCAGCAGAACAAACGACAGAATAAGGCCGGGTGAAAGAATACCGGCAAGGCTGTTGATTTCGGCCAATTCAGTGCCTGCATTCACGTACACCGCTGTGCCGGCCAACATACCCAGTTGGCTGACCCAGAAAAACGTAATCGCCTTCATGCTGGTCAAACCCATCAACAGGTTGATTAGGAAAAACGGAAACACGGGCACCAGGCGTAGTGTGAACAGATAAAATGCGCCTTCCCTTTCAACACCTTCATTGATGGCTTTCAGGCGATTGCCAAATTTTGCCTGCACCGTGTCGCGTAACAAATAACGCGCACCGATGAATGCCAAGGTGGCACCAATGGTGGATGCAAAGGAAACAATAACAAGGCCCTGAAGCAGACCGAACAGGGCGCCTGCGGCCAGGGTCATGACTGCGGCACCCGGAATTGAAAACGCGGTGACCACCACATACGCAGCGAAAAACACCCCTGCAACCATGAACGGCGATTCGGCTTGAAATTGTCGGAATTGCTCAAGCCGAGCCTTGAGGCTGTCGAGCGTCAACAGGCTGTGCAAATCGAATGCAAACACCGCAACAACGGCAGCCACGATTAGCAGCAGTATGATTTTTTTCATTTCAATTCCTTGGGCTTTTACTTGGCAGCGCAGTGGTAATCATGCATGGTGTTTGATGATTGTTCAGTTAATTTCGGCGAGTCGTATGAAAAAGTTACCTCGATTCGGAAAGATTGTCCGGTTAATCTAGATCAAACAGATTCTTTATCGCGTATCGACCATGACCCAACTCATTGATTCCATTTTTATCAGCCATGGTGCACCCACCTATGCCGTTGACCCGGGCCTACCCGGCAAAGCACTTGAACATATTGGGCTGCAATTAATTGCGCAAAACACACAGGCCTTGATTGTGCTTAGCCCACACTGGCGCAGCAATAAACTGGCGGTAACAAGCAATACTGCACCAGTGATTGTTCATGATTTCCATGGCTTCCCAAAAGCGTTGTATGAACTGCAGCCTGAAATTAGCGGGGCACCTGAGTTGGCCAGTAAGTTGACCAATGAGTTTGCTGCGGAGTTCACCGTTGAACTGCGCCCACAACAGGGTTTTGACCATGGGGCCTGGGTGCCCTACATTCACCTGTTTCCGCAGGGTGGGCCGCCCATGTTGCAACTCAGCATGCCGGTGGACTTTACACCGCAAACCGCAATGTTGGTGGGGGCCGCCGTGGGTGAATTTGCGCGCAAGCACAATGCTGTGGTGGTGGGCAGTGGCAGCCTGACCCACAACTTTGATGACATGGATTTACGACAAGGCACTGCGGGTGAAGCGACACCAGCCTACGTCGGTGAATTCACCAACTGGGTACAGATTCAACTAAAGGCAGGTGACCGAGACGCGATTGCAAACGCAACCCAAGCAGCACCTCATTTTGAACGCGCCCACCCAGACGACGACCACTACTTGCCCCTGCCATTTGCAATGGGCGCAGCAAGACTTGGTTCACAGGTCGAGGTGCTGCCAGAAGATGTTCGCTACAAAGCCTTGTCCATGCAAAGCTTTGTATTCAGGTGTAACAGTCAAGAAAACTGAGTAGCACTGCAGCCAATCGTTTCGGGCAGCACGCCGTCTTGCAAGGCTTTTTTCAGTGACTCTACACCGCGGTCCCAAAGCGGCACTTCCCGTGGTTCGCCCTGTACTGTGGGCACCACGACGGGCGCATCCCCACTGGCATTAAAACCATTAACCGCACGCAGCAAATCCAGGTGACGAACCCACACCCACTGGCTGCGTTCTATGCTTGCACACTGGCGAGCTTCCGCGATTTGCTCAGCAGACTTGAAAGGTACTTCTGTGGCATACAGATGAAAGGGAGTGCCCGGTGAAATCGAGGGGCCTTTCAAATTGGAAATGTCGATTTCGTCGGCAGAGTAAGCGCAGTTGGATTCTTCAGTGAATTCGCGCACAGCTGTTTGATTTGGTGTTTCGTCTTTTTGCGCGCTACCGCCCAAAGTGGCCCACGAACGGCGAGAGGGATGTGGATCGAAGGCCAGTAAATGCAAGGCTTCGCCCGCCACACAGCTGTAAGCGATTAAACCCGCAGGCGGTGCATTGCTTGATGAACAGGCTGAAAGTGCAAGAGTGGCAAAGGCCAAGTAAATACGCATGCTTATACTTTTAGTCAACTTCTACAACAGATTTCAAACGCACAGTGTCGCCAACTCGAATGACACCACGATGAACCACCATGGCAATAACACCACCGTGACCCCGCATTGCATTGTAGCCACCCTCGCCCAGTACTTCTTCCATGCGGGAGCAAGGTTCACACAGGCCAGTGATTTGCACCACCGCTTCATCACCAATTTGGTATTCAAGAACTTGATTTTTAAACGGTGAACGCATGGCCAGCAAATTAATGCCCGACACCACCAAATTGCGGCGCAAATCAGCGGCGTCTATGGATGCTTTGCCACACAGGCTGGCCACCAGCGGCAGGTGTTCATGTTGAATCAGGCTAAGCTCGCGTTTGCGGTTGCTTGAACCGATGCGTTCCTTCTGCGCACGGCGATCGCCCACCAAGCCGAACCCAGGCTGAAGTGTAGCCTGTTCGGCATGCACTGCCTGAACTCGGCGGTCTGGGCGAAGCACAATGGCTTCAAGCCTGCCAGCATTGGGGAAGTGTTGAATTAAATCGCGAAGTTGTAGGCTGCTCATATGGCACTTAGCCTACCTGAATTCAGGCACCCATCCAACCCAAAGCAAGCGCAGTGAACACAGTGGATACACCAGCCACGTAAACCGTTTTAATTTTGCCTGTCATTTTCATGCTCTCCGGAATCATTTCATTGCACACCACGAAGGCCATGGCACCGGCGGCAAACGCCATTGAAGCCGGTGTACCCATGGCCCATGAATCAGCAGTAATCACACCCAAGCCAGCACCAATTGGCTCGACCAAACCTGTGGCCAATGCGGCCAAGGCTGCAAGCGCTTTGTGCACGCCAATGCTCCACAGTGCGGTGGCCACAATCAAACCTTCAGGAATATTCTGCAAACCGATCGAGAATGCAGTGCTGGAAGATCCATTCAAATTGCCTGCACTTGCACCCACTGCAAAACCTTCGGGCACGTTGTGAAGTGCAATCGCAATGGTCATTAGCAAGGCCATGCGCATGCGTTCTTTGCCTGCAAGGCCAGCACCTGCAACCGGGTGTTCATGGGGAAGGGTTTGGTCAAGAATGGTCATCACCCCATAGCCAGCAGCGGTGGCCACCAATGCCACCATCAGGGCACCCTCGGTTTGAATGGCCGGGATGAAAAGAGACATCACCGCTGCGGCGGCCATCATGCCGCCCGCAATGGCGATGAAAAGACCCAATCCTTTGTCATCAATTTTTTTCATGACCAACAAGGCCATGCCACCCAGGCCAGTTGCAGCACCCGCTATTGCGGAATATTCAACGGCCTGTAACTTTTCAGGCGTGGCAGCAATGTATTGAATGGCTGCCCATATGCTGGGGGCACCTTGGGTGACACCCAGGTAAAGGCCAAGGCTTGCGATTAGCAGGCCCACCACGGCACGTGCCGCGCGGAAGGCGTCAAAGCCTTCCTGATCGGCGACATTCAAACCAATTATTTTGGTCATTTGATGAAAACTCATGGTGGCTCCTGTTCTTCAAGAAACTTGAATACAGCTTAATTGTGCCCACCCAGGCGATATTCGTCTAACGGATAGTTTCTTTTAGAGTGATCGGATATTCCGATTTTACTTGCAAGTGCGAAAGCCAGACAAAACATCTTGCCGGTCGGGCTGAAAATAGTTGCGGTATTTGGGATGCACCATTTCAGGTGAAGTGGCCCAGCTTGCGCCCTTTAACACCTTGCGATCATGAAACCAGGGCTTGGAGTAATCCACGTAAGGGTGCATTTCAAACCCTTCGAAGGGCAAGAAGGTGTTGGCGGTCCATTCCCAAACATGGCCCCACTGCATGGCAGGGCTCCCGAAGTTCTGCGTCATGGCGGCGTATTCCCACTCGGCTTCCGTGGGCAGTCTGCGGCCTGCCCATTCGCAGTAATCCAGCGCGTCTTGCCAGCTTAAATTCTCAGCTGGGGCGGTCAGGTCGAGTGTTTGCACCTGACCATAACTTTGATTGAACCACTCGCCTTTGATCAAGGCCACGAAAGGTGGCAAAGCCCGTGCGGTTTCCTGTACAAATTGAAGGTACTGTGCCCACGACACGGGGCGGGAATCAATCTCGAAGGCGGCAACTTCAATTGGGCACGCGGGCACTTCATTGTCGAAAGCAAAGCCGTCGCCTTGCCAGCCCAGGGTCCACTGTGTTGCAGGCAGCTTGAGTTGGTGTAGCTCATCACACGCTTGCAAGCCGGGGCGCTGCGCATAACGCTGGGTCAAAGGTATGTTCAACAACTTGGCCATGAACACAGCGGCTTCGTTGTGCATTTGCTCGTGCAGCACGCTAAGGCGGAAGAAGTACAAATATTGATCCGCTTTGTTGGGCTGCTGGCTGCACAAAGCATTAGCCTGCTCCAGCAATTTCAAGGTGTCCTGAAGTGATTCTGCCAAATAGCGGCGGGTGCCGTGCAAATCGGGAAGGCCGATTTCCCAACGCGTGTCGTGTGCAACTGTGCTTGAATTCAAACGGGCATCGGCATTCACCAAACGCGATTCCAGCTTCGGGGCATCGTGCGGGCAGTCCAAGCCCTTGGCCCAATGCCGGTTGCGGGCCAACCACCAATCTTGAAACCAGGCCACATGGCAAAGCTCCCACAGCGGCGGATTTAGCTCAGGTCGACGGGGTACGCGGCATTCTTCCCCCAAGCCAGCAACATAATCAGCCAACAAACCCAGCGTGCGTTCGCGCGTGCGCAACAACGCATCGCGCAAAAATGCGGCATTGGATGTTCTGGCGAGTTGAGCAGGGCTGATGCGGCTGTTCACGACGGTGCTGCGGTTGTGCATGTGGTTTAAGTTTACGCCAAATGGCTACAATAAACCCAGCCACCCACGTTGATCTGTAAAGAATGAAAATTGCACACACCCAAGCCACCGCCCTGTCGTTAAAGCAACTCAGTTACCTGCTGGCCGTGTCAGAAACCCTGAATTTCACGCGCGCAGCGGAAATGTGTTTTGTAACGCAGTCCACGCTTTCTGGTGGTATTGCTGAGCTGGAGCGCACACTTGGCGTGCAACTGGTGGAACGCGACCGCCAACGCGTGGCATTGACCCCGGCAGGTATTGAGGTGGTGCGGCGTGCACAGGGAATTTTGTCGGCTGCGAGTGATTTGGTCAGCCGTGCACAATTGGCAGCCGACCCGGCCAGCGGGGAATTCCGATTGGGCATTATTCCCACAATTGCGCCTTATGTACTGGGCAAGATTTTGACAGACGCACGCGCGCAGTTTCCGCAATTGCAAATGAGTGTTCGCGAAAGCCAAACCCGTGTGTTGCTTGAAGAAGTGGACAGCGGCGAACTGGACGCAGCGGTCATTGCCCTGCCCGTGGAACTGGGCAAACTGCATGCACGAATTCTGTTTGATGAAAAGCTAAGGCTGGTGGCCCACCAAAGCGACTCGCTGTGCAAAGGCCCCAAACAGGCACTGGAAGAAATTGACACAAGCCGCCTGTTGCTGCTTGAAAAAGGCCACTGCCTGCGCGACCACACGGTGTCCGCCTGCAGCGCAAGCCGCGGCAAAGTGGGGCAAGGCGATGCCGGTCTGGTGGAAGCCACCAACCTGAGCACCATGGTGCAATTGGTAAATTCTGGCATTGGGTGTGCCCTGCTTCCCGACATGGCGATACAGGCGGGTATTTTGCACGGCACTGATGTGAAGCTGGTTTCACTTGCCGCGCCGCAGCCCAGCCGAACCATTGCTTTGGTAACCCGCAGCAGCCACCCCAAACTGGCGTTTATTGAAAACCAGCTTTGTGAACTGATCAAGTACAGCAAACCCGATTGATTTCATTGCGTATTCTCACTTCACATCTTTGCATTATTAACTGGTATGATCAGTTTACCAGTTTACTAAAATTACATTAAAGCGCGCGCAAACCATGGAAGCCATTCAAAAAACATCAATTTCCGAGCAGGTGTACGCCCAGCTTCGGGATCGCATTCTTGGAAAGGTATTACCAGTTGGCGCCGAGTTGCCTTCTGAACGGGAATTGTCGGAAACCTTGGGCGTAAACCGTGGCGCAGTGCGGGAGGCCATCAAGCGTTTGCAACAGGCCAGGCTGGTTCGGGTGCGGCATGGCGGCGCTACCCAGGTCGAAAACTTCGAAGCTGAGGGCGGCTTGGAACTGCTGCCCAGCCTAATGGTGAATGCCAACGGGCAAGTTAACCTTGAAGTGGCACGCGGCATCGTGACTTTGCGCAAGGCACTGGCCCCCGTTGTGGCGGCGCAAGCAGCCTTGCATGGCGGGCGTAAGTTGTCCAACCTGCTGCGCCCAATTGTTGACCAAATGCAGGCCACCACCGAGCTGCACCAGCTTCAGCAGTTGGCATTCGATTTCTGGGCGCAGGTGGTACAAGGCAGTGGCAATGTGGTGTTCAAACTGGCGTTCAACTCAATGAACCAAACTTATTTGGCAGCCTGGAAAACTCTCACATTGGTCATGCAGGACGAGTTTCGCGACACCCACACCCTTGCCCAGCTGGCCGATGCAATTGGGGCAGGCGAACACCGCCGTTGCGAAGTATTGGCGCGGCAACATGTTGAACTGGGCAGCAGGGCCTTGAATTCGGCATTGGGCCAGTTTCAACCCAACCAACAATCATAAGGAGACAGAGCAATGTTAGGAATTCCTTTGGGCCTGCTAACGGCCAATGCAGTGGAATGGGGCATGCACAAATATGTGCTGCATGGCATGGGGAAAAAGCGGGGCACTTTCTGGGCCTTTCACTTTCATGAACACCACAAGGAAGTGCGCGAACATGGCTACTACGATCCAAATTACGAACGCTTCCCGCTTGGCGTGCATGCTCAGGGCAAAGAGGCATGGGCCTTGATTGCCAGCGCCGTGGCGGTTTCGCCGCTGTTCCCGGTGGCACCCTTTTTTGTGGGCACCCTTTGGTACAGCAGCCTGAATTACTACCGGGTTCACAAAAAAAGCCACATGAACCCGGCGTGGGGCGAACAGCGGGTGCCGTGGCATTACGACCACCACATGGGCAACAACCCGAGCGCCAATTGGTGTGTAACCCGCCCTTGGTTTGACTACATCATGGGCACGCGAGTTTTTACAGAAGGCGGTGTTCGTGAAACCAATGTGTTGGGCTTGACGCGACTTCCTGCGTGGCTGGACCGAATACTGCCCAAGCCAGACACGCTGGGCACCTTTGCGACCAAACCAGCACCCCGGCGCGCAACGTAAGCCTGTGACATAATCGGTTCACTATGAAAAAGGAGAATTGAATGGGCATGTTGATATTGGTCGCGGGGTTGGTGCTGTTTCTGGGCATGCATGCGACTAGAATTCCGAATGACCAGCGGCGCTCGGGCATGATCGCCCGGCTTGGAAAAAACAGATACCGAACCATTTACACGGTGGTGTCGATTATTGGTTTGGTGCTTGTTGTATATGGCTACGGCCAAGCGCGGCTTGATCCGGTGTTTGTGTGGAGCCCACCCGCAGCCACCCGCCACATTGCAGCCTTGCTGATGCTGTTTTCAATGATTTTACTGGCTGCCAGTTTTGTGCCCTCGAATCATTTGAAAGCAAAGCTTCAACACCCCATGACCCTGTCTGTGAAGCTGTGGGCTTTTGCCCACTTGATCGCCAACGGTACTTTGGCCGACATCGTGTTGTTTGGTTCTTTCCTGGTGTGGGCAATACTGACGTTTAAAAGCGCACGCAAGCGAGCGATTCCCATGGGCTTTACGGGCGATGGCCCTACCAAAGTGGGCACCTTGATGACCGTGGTGGTTGGCGTGCTGGCCTGGTTGGTTTTTGCGGCCTGGTTGCATGTACACCTAATCGGCGTGAGCCCGTTCAGCCGCTAACTAGAATTGACCCATAAAAAAGGCCCCGATGTGCGGGGCCTTTTTTATTGCGCTGGTATTTTTACAGGTACCAGAAACAAAGCCCGGCCACAGCTGTGGGGCCCAAGGCACCTGCCAATAAGCCACCTGCCGACACCGCTTCGCCCGGGAATTGACGCTTCAGCAGCGACAGACCAGCCGGGTTGGGTGCATTGGCAATTACGGTTAATCCACCACCGGCCACCGCACCAGCCACCAAGGCGTAGCGGAAACTTTCGGAAGTGCCTTCAATCAACGAGCCCAAATAAGTGAGTGCTGCATTGTCGGTAATCGCTGTGAGTGCCATTGCTGCTATAAACAACACGCCATCGTCCAGTCCACTTACTGCGGGCTGCAACCACCACTGCTGCATGCCGCCCAGCACCACCAAACCGGCCAGGAAGAAAGCAACCAGCAAACCCTCTTTCAGCAGCAAGCGCGACTGGAAGGTGTTGTACGCCACAGTGAAGCCCAGAAAAAACAGGAAGATGCCCATAAACACAGCCGGGTGGTGCGCGAAGAACACAACCGCGCCCAGGAACATCAGGTGAATCACCATGGCCCACCAAGGCACTGGGGCCAAGGGTTGACCGTCTTCGCCCAGAGCCTCGGGCGTTTTAACTTCGCCGCCGAGGTGCTTGGCAGCGAAGAAAATAAACACGGTGGCGTTGATGAACACGCCAATGGCCGCTTTCCAGCCAAAATTTGCCAGCATGAAGGCGCTGTCCCAGTTCCAGGTGGCGGCCACCATCAGCACAGGCGGCGCTGCAAATGAAGTAAGCACACCACCAATTGAAATGTTCACGAACAACACGCCCAAGCCCCAATAGCGAATAAAGTTGGGTACAGACTTGGAAAACAGCACATCGCGCAGCAGCAAGGCGGCCAATGTCATGGCGGCAGGCTCGGTGATCAAACTACCCAGCAGCGGCACCATGAACAGGCCCAACCAGGTAAAGGCCACGCCTTTGTTGACTGGCATTAGTTTGGCCAGCCCTTCAACCAGCAATCGGGAAGCGTCCAGAACCGGGCGGCTTGCAGCAACCACCATGATGACGAAGACAAACAAGGGTTCTATATATTTTCGGGTGTCTACGTATTCAACCGCGGAATCCAGGTTGACAGAAAATGCCATGGCAATAACCAGGAACAAAGCCCAGATGCCAAAAACTGCTTCAACTTCGCCAAGCAGGTGAAACAAACCACTGTGGTGTTTGCTGGTGTGAGCCAAGCGTTCAAAATAGCTGGCAGAAAAGGTGTGAATAAGCGCGCCGGCAAAAAGAAAGGCGGCAATCCATTGAATGGTGGTTGCAGTCATGTCGGTGTCTTGTAGTTGGTTTGTGGGTGTAACGGGCTTTTTTAAAATGTAGGTGTGCCCGCACGCGTGATAGCAAGAGTCTATCACGGCCCTAAAGTTCCCAAATTTCACTATAAAAAAAGCTTACTGCGGAAATCCCCAAGCGATTTCTCGGACCGATGGCGCTAACGGCCCACCGGTCTTTTCGTCAACTTGCGCTGCAAGGTGCGCCTGTGCATGTTCAATGCCCGTGCAGTGGCCGACACGTTGCCCTCATGTTCAGCAAGCACGCGCTGAATGTGTTCCCACTCAAGCCTGGAAACCGACATGGTTTGAAAGGCGTCCATGTTGGTGTCGTCCTCGCTGGTACTCAGCACATCTTCATCCAGAGCCCGCAGTATGGCCGCGCTGTCTGCGGGTTTGGCCAGGTAATTGTCAGCCCCCAGTTTGATGGCCTGCACGGTGGTTGCAATGCTGGCGTAACCGGTTAACACCAACAGGTTTGCGTTGGCCTGCAAGGCACGCAAGGGGCCAATGAGCTGCAGACCAGATTGCTCACCCAAATTCAAGTCAAGCGTGATGTCGCTGAATTGTTGCTGCGTAGCGGCTTCAATGGCCTGTACTTTGTTCAAAGCAATGTGCGTTTGAATGTGTTTTCGTTCAAACGACCTGGCCAGTGTGTTGGCGAACACTTCGTCGTCGTCAATGACCAAGATATTACGGTTCATGCCGGCAACACGGGCAGGCACAAACTGGCACACGCACCCGGGTTCAAATTGCGCAAACTCAGCTTGCCGCCTTCACGTTCCAGCAAATTGGCCAACAGAAAAAGACCCATACCCTGCCCGTTTGCCTGAAAAAGCTGCTGACCAATGCGCGGCAACAGTTCGGCATCTACACCACCGCCAGCGTCGTTCACATACAAGGTCATGCTTTCATCGTTGCACTGCATTTCAACTTGCAGGGGTGCCTGTACCGCTGCTCGCTGTTGGCTTTGCGCGGCGTTGTCCAACAGCGTGATCAAACCCAGCTCGAGCAATTCTTTGCGCACTTTAAAAGTACCTGCAATTGAGGAAATGGTAGGCATCAAATACACCTCAAACTGCGGGTTGCGAGTACGCCAAACGTTCAAGGTGGCTTGCAGCCATTCGCTCGGGTTGATTTCCTGCGCATCGGCCAAGTGGCGCGGATCTACCTCAATTTGTGCGCGCAATTGGCTTAACGTTTCTGTAATCGACTTCACCTGCGCGCTTAACACATTCATTTCCGCAAGCCTGGTTTGCATGCCGGGCTCCGCTTTCCAGTCAGAAACAATGGTCGCGATTGTGGAAACAGGTGTGCCCAACTGGTGCGCAATTGAAGCAGCCTGATTGCCCAAGGCGGCCAGGCGCGATTCAGTGGCCAACCTTGTTTGTGCGCGGGCCAAGGCGTGGTCGCGTTCACGAATCGACGAACTAAGGCGGGCCACAAAACCCACCAAAATCAGCACGCTGACTAAAAAGTTCAACCACATGCCCACCAAATGAAAATGCACGCCATCGTCTGGATTTGCCAGAACCAAGGGAATGTAATTGCTCATCAACACCGTGTAAGCCACCACGCTGCCAACAGCAAGAAATGCGACCTGTACCCAAGGCAGCAAAGCCGCGGCCAGCCCCAACAAAGGCAAATAAAGCGACACGAAGGGATTGGTGACACCACCGGTGAAATACAACACGAAACTGAATGCGGCAAGGTCGGCAAACAATTGGGCTGCAACTTCAAAATTACCCACGGCGTGGCCTTTGATCAAACGCACAAAGGTCAGCGCATTCAAGGCAGCCATGGCACCCAAAATAAGCGCCAGGGTGGCCCAAGGCAGGGAAACTTTCAGCAACAACCCAACCACACCCAACAACAACACTTGGGAAACCAGTGCCAGTGTTCGCATCCACAGCACGGTGACCAGTTGCTGCCTGCGAACCGAGGGGTCGGATTGATCTGCAAGACCATGGGTCCACGCTCGCAACAAGAGGCTCAGGCCTCGCCCGTCGGGGTGATGAACAAATTTTGGAACGGGTGGTGTTTTCATGTCGCTATTTTAAAAGAAGCCTTGCTGCGACAATATGCCGCATTTTATGTCACCACGGGGTGGCGTATAAACCAGGCTTACCCACCCAGCCAAAATTACTGATATGCCTGTTAATTGTCTCTCAAAACTGCATTCTGTTCAGTTAGGTTTTCTACTCGGTTTTGTCCATTTTTCAGCCAATGCCAACCCGGTGCTGCAAGGTGTGGAAGTGCAGGCACAACGTGAGGCCCTGAGTGCTGCCAGTGTGCGGGTTGCTGAAGAAAAGCTGAACCAGACCCCCGGGGGCACGGCGGTTGTGGCTGCGGAAAGCTATGAGACAGGCAAAGCGGTGACCATCAAAGACATGCTGGACTTCACACCGGGCGTGTTTGCACAAAGCCGCGTGAATGAGGAATCCCGTTTAAGTATTCGCGGGTCGGGCTTGTCGCGCACTTTTCACATGCGGGGCATTCGCTTGCTGCAAGACGGCATACCCATTAATTTGGCCGACGGAGGTTCCGACTTTCAAGACATCGACCCCTTGGCTTTGCAGCATGTGGAGGTGTACAAAGGCGCGAATGCGTTGCAATACGGTGCGGCCAGCCTGGGGGGTGCCATCAACTTTGTAACGCCCACGGGCTACACCACACCCAACAGCGTCATTCGACTGGACGCGGGCAGCGACGAATTCGCGCGTGCCCAATTCAAAACCGGTGACGTGGTGGGCAACTGGGATTATTTTGCTTCCTTGTCGCAACTTCGGTCGGATGGATTTCGGCAATTCAGTGGCCAAAAAAACACCCGTTTGAATGCCAATGCCGGCTTGAAAATCAGCCCGCAGCTTGAAACTCGTTTTTACGTGATTCACGGTGACATGAACCAGGAGTTGCCAGGCAACCTGACCAAAGCCCAATTGCAGAATGACCGGACACAGGCCAACGCGGTGTCTGCTGCGCGAAATTCACAGCGCGACTTCCTGATCACGCGCATTGCCAACAAAACCACGTGGATTTCGCCAAATGGTGTGGAATACAACGCAGGCGTTTATACGGTCAACAAGAACCTGTACCACCCGCTGAGTTTTGGTTTGATTGATCAGCAAACCCGCGACCTGGGCACCTTTGGCAGCAGAATCGCGCAAGGTGAGTTGTTCGGCATGCAGCACAACACCACCCTGGGATACAACCTGGTGTGGGGTACCACTGAAGCGCGCATTTTCGACCACAACCAGGGCATTCGAACGGCACTGAACAGTTATGAAGATCAGCATGCGGACAACATTGAACTTTATGGTGAAAGCCGCCTGCACCTCACGCCCAGGATTCAGTTCATCACAGGCCTGCAATGGACCCATGCCGGCCGCGAAACTGAAGATCAGTTCCTGAGTAATGGTGATTCAAGTTACGACAGAACTTACGCGCAGTTCAGCCCCAAGGTGGGCGTGCTGTGGCAAGTGAAAGACAATACTCAGGTATACAGCAACCTTAGCCGTGCCTTCGAACCACCCACTTTTTCAGAAACTGGTGCAGCGCCCGCTTTGAAGGCCCAGGAGTCGGTTACTTTCGAAGTCGGCACACGTGGCAATGTGGATGCGGTGCGTTGGGATGTCAGCGCTTTTTACAGCCAACTCAGCAACGAATTCGTCACCTTTCTGTTGCCGAATCCAGCGTTCCCAGGCCAAAGCGCCATCCTGAATGCCGAGAACACAGAACATCAAGGCCTGGAAGTTGGACTGGCAGGTCCTTTGGCCAGCAACGCAATGGCGCAAGGGGACAAACTGGACTGGACTTTGGCCTACACCTTGGGCCGCTTCCGTTTTGACAATGATCCGGTCTACGGCAATGCAGCCATTCCCGGTATTCCTGAGGAATACGTTCGTGCCAAACTTGATTATGTGCACCCCAGTGGCTGGACAGTATCCCCGAATCTGGAATACGTCCCTGAAGGTTATTTCATCGATCTTAGTAACACTTTTGCAAGCGACCCGTACACTCTGCTGGGCTTGAATGTGTCTTTCAAAGCCAGTGACACGCTGCGATTCTTTGTTGATGCACGCAACCTGACTGATAAAACCTATGCGGCCACCACAGGTGTGATCATCAATGCGGCTGGCGCGGACACGGCACAATTTGCGCCGGGCGAAGGGCGCAGCATCTACGCGGGCGTAGAAGTGAAATGGTAGGAACGACACAGGACACGCGTCCCAAATTCAAGGTTCGCATGCTGAAATTGCACCGCACCCTGGCCTGGCTGGGATTTGCGGCATTGCTGTTGTGGGGCGGCTCTGGCTTGCTTCATTCATGGCTCACGCTGTTTGGGGTGCAGCAGGCGGTATTTGCCGCTCCGCAACGTGAATTAAACCTGGCCAAAGCACTGCCATTCGACCAAATCCTTGCCAAAGCCGGTGTTGAAAAGGCAGCCGCCGTCAAAGTGGTCGTTGGTGAAGCTGACAATCTGCTTCAAGTCACCGAACAGGCTTTACAGGCAAGGCGCTACTTCAGCCTTGAAACAAGTGCAGAACTTCCCAATCACGACAAGGTATACGCCGCTTTTCTGGCACGTCATTACCTGAACCTGCACTATGAAAACATTCGCTCAATCGAATGGATTGACCAGTTTTCGGACGACTACCACCCCGTGAACAGATTGCTGCCTGTTTATCGCGTTTCATTTGACCGAGACGACGGCTTGAACGCATTGGTGTACACGGAAACAGGCGCGCTTGCTGGCGTGTCAAACCACACCAAACAACGGGTTCAAACTGCGTTTCAGTGGTTTCACACCTGGAGCTGGGTACCCAACATGGCCGAGACACCCAGAATCGTTGTGATGGGTGTGTTGGTGGGTGCGCTGGTACTGATGAGCCTGACCGGCTTGTCAATGCTGATCCTGATTCGTCGCAGAACCCGTGCTGCGGGCGCAAAAGGCTGGCATCGACTCGCAGCGTACGTGCTGGTGTTGCCGGTATTCATGTTCTCGTTCAGCGGGGTGTACCACCTGTTGCAACATGGCTGGCCAAACAACCAATCCCACCTTGCACTGAACAAGCCCATGCAGCTGAATCAGTTTCAGTTTCCGGTCCATGCTGAATGGGCAACTCTCACCGACAAACTCGTTGTAAGCGGTTTTTCATTGATCGCTGACGAGGCAGGGACCACATACTACCGCCTGGCCCTGCCCTTACCCAAGGGTCAAGTACCCACCGATCCACAGACCATTCGCAATGCCCGGTTTGATGGTATTCAAGCCACTGGCCCAGCACTTTATGTACACACCCGCACCGGTGAACCATGGTCGCAGGGTGACAGGGAACTGGCGTTTCAGCTTGCTGCGCACCACACGGGTTTACCACGGGAAGCGGTTCAAAGCGCCACCCTGATTACCCGTTTTGGACCCGATTACGATTTCCGGAACAAGCGCCTGCCCGTGTGGAAGTTTGAATATGGGGCACCGCTGAACGCCAGTGTTTTCATCGACACGGCAACCGGTGTGATGGCCGATCAAACCTTGAACAGCGCGAAGCCAGAGTCCATAAGTTTCAGTATGCTGCACAAATGGAACTTCATGTTTCCGCTTGGCAGGCAAATCCAGAACTGGACCATTGCGGTTGTCACCGTGCTGTCCATTGTGTTGTTGGCAGGGTTCGGCATTCGAAGCCGTTTTCGGTGAACACAATGCTACGCGAGCGACTGAAACATGCGTAAAATCAGGGACTTCACTGAAAGTCCCTTCTGAACATGTCTTTCTTCACCCGAATCGCCCTGGCTTTTATCGTTGCACTGACCTTGCCTGGTTGCGCCATCGTCAGCGTGGGTTCGGTCAGTTCGGAAGATTACCTGTCGGCCCGCCGAGGCGATGTGCTGACCACCGGCACACTCAGCTCATCGGCCCGCACTGCCTTGCAAGTCATTGGCACCGACGAACAGCGCTGCAATTTCAACACAGGCAACTGCCGTCAAAGTCTGATCGCGTCCATCGGCCTAAGTGACGAACAGCGGCTTTCTTCTTTGGCAGAACTTTGGCTTCAAGAGGCGCTGAAAAACGAAGAGGCGCAAAAGCTTGAGCCTGCCAACGATGCCCTGAAAGCCGCCACTTTGTCGGCTTACTTGGAAAGTGCCAAGCATGCGTACGCCTACCTTTTTTACACAGGCCGCACGCCCGATCTTCGTGCGCTGGAAGACCGCCAATCGCAAGTGCGCGACTATTACAATTTTTCAACCCAGCAAGCCGTGGTGGGTTTGTTCAACCGCTACCGCGATCAACTTGAAAAATCGGTTTCAGAAGAAAAAACCTACCTGCTCGACTTCGCCCCCTGGCAAATCAGCGGCAGCACCGCTGGCATTAGCCTAAGCCACAAGGGCCAGCTGCCCAATGAACTGGTTGCTGCGTCTTCCCTCACCTTCAAAGGTTTACGCAACCAATACCGGCGCGATGGTTTGGGCGCTGAACTGGTGGCTGTGTTCGCCAACAGCGTGGTGAAACGCGAAGACGAAAACAAACCCTGGAGTGAAACCCCCTTTCCTTCAATCACCGTGATGTTGCGCTTTCCCGGCAACAGCATTGAAACGGTACTGGCGGGCAACCGGGTCGAGCTACAGGGCTTTGACCCGCACCGCAACGTCAGCGTTGATGTACGCGGCATCCGCGTGCCGCTCGCAGCGAACTTCACATCGGGCTACGGGTTATGGCTGGCGCGTTCCGGTTTTGCGCAGGAAAGTTTGCTGTCGTTGATTGGCCGAAGTGAAACACTTGAAAACCCGCGCATTTACCTGATGCAACCCTTCGACCCCAACAGGCGCGTTATCTTGATGTTGCATGGCTTGGCCAGCAGCCCGGAAGCTTGGGTGAATGTGGCCAATGAAGTGTTGGGCGATGAAGAACTGCGCCAGAATTTCCAAATATGGCAGGTGTATTACCCCACCAACCTGCCGCTGCCCTTTAACAACCGCGCCATTCGTGACGCCGTGAATGCAACGCTTGAAAACTTTGACCCCAATGGCAATCGAAGGGCCTCGAGCAACATGGTGCTGATCGGCCACAGCATGGGCGGCGTGCTGGCGCGTTTAATGGTGTCGAATTCTGGCGACCAGTTGTGGGAATCGGTGCTGGCGCGCTACAACATTTCACAGCAACGCGAAAAACGCCTTCGCCAGAAGATTGAACCCTATGTGGTGTTCAATGCCATGCCGCAACCCACCCGTGCCATTTTCATTGCGGCACCCCACCGTGGCACGCCCTATGCAGAAAATCGATTTGCGCGTTTTGTGTCTGGCCTTATTCGGCTACCCGCCACAGTTCTAAGCCGGGTCACGGAAATAGGCCAGTTGTTGGTCAGCCCCGATGAAGCGGCTGATGAACCGTTGGTGGGTGCCATCAACAGCATCAAGAACCTCAGCGACCAAGACCCCTTTGTGCAGGAATCAGCCAAGCTGCCAATTTCCAGTCAAGTGATTTACCACTCGATTATGGGCAACGACACGCCCAAGCTAACGCTGGTAGAAAGCAGCGACGGCGTGGTGCCCTATGCCAGCGCACGGCTGGATGGTGTGGCTTCGGAACTGGTGGTGAATTCCTGGCACAGCGTGCAGGAAACGCCCGAAGCGATCGTAGAAATTCGACGTATTCTGCACGAACATTTGAACGCGCTTCGTTAACTCCCCGTGCGCAACTCCACCATCGACCTGCTGAAAGCATTTGCATCGCAAATTATTGTGGTTCACCACCTGCTGCTGTACACGCCGATGTCGCGTACGCTGCAAAGCAAGTGGCCCATGCTGCTGGGCTTTGTTGCCAATGAAGGGCGCTACATGGTGCAAATTTTCCTGGTGATTGGCGGGTTTCTGGCCAGCCAGTCGCTATTCAATATGCTGGAAAAAGGTCGAATAGTGGCCGTGTGGCCCCTATTCATAAAACGCTTTTTGCGATTGGCCAAACCATTCTGGGTGGCCATTGCCGTGGCGGTGTTGTTTGATTGGCTGAGCAGTCAAATCGCGGTTCATGATCAAATTTCCGGTTGGCCCAGTTTTACCCAAGCGCTGGCGCATGTGTTTTTGCTGCACGACATTGTGGGCGTGCCTGCCTTGTCGGCAGGAATTTGGTATGTGGCCATTGACCTGCAGCTTTACGCGGCATTGGTGTTGGGTGGGTGGTTAAGTGCGCACGCGGGCAAGTTCATTAAGCCGATGCATGCCCTGCTGCTGCTGGCCTGCGCAATGGCAATTGCATCGCTGTGGTGGTGGAACTTGCATGCCGAGCACGATGAATGGGCGTGGTATTTTTTCGGATCTTACGGCTTGGGCGTAATTGCCTGCTGGGCCCAGCGCGAAAACAAATTGCTGGTGGGCAGCTTGATGGTGTTTGGTTTGCTGGCGATTGCCTTGGCCATTGAATGGCGCGAACGCCTGTTGCTAACCGGCATTGCCGCATTGCTGTTAATGAACAGCGCGCGCATTGAACGGTTTGTGGTTGTAATTACCCAAGGCCCTGTACGCTGGCTGGGCGACATTTCCTATTCCGTGTTTTTGATTCACTACGGCATTGCCGTGTTTGCAAGCTCGGTGGTTATTGCCTTGGGCCTTGAAAGTTTTGGTGCCATGTTGTTGGCGTTTTTACTGACCTGGGTGGCAAGCGTGGTGGCGGGGTGGGTGTTGTATCGGTTTGTAGAGTGGCAGAGCTGATCTAACTTAATAATTGGTGGCATTTAAAGTGAAACGAATTTCCACTGAATCGAAGGGTACGTAAATCTTTTTACCGTCTTCGAATCTTGCTACCAAACCGTGTTCAATCAACTTTGCCACGTCACTATGAACATTGGAATAGTTTCTTCCAATCCGCTTGGCCAAACCATAAACGGACAGCGGACCTGCAATACGAAGCTCTTCAAGAAGAGCGATTCGAGCAGCGGTAAGTTCTGACAAAAGCAGTTTTGATGACTCAAACGTAAGGCGATAATCACCACTTACAGATTTACCAGTGTCCAGATTGCGCGCAGACTTTAACAACCCATTCAATAAACTGCCTTTGGGCAACACTTCAACAATTGCTTTCATTTTCCTGGCCTCCATAACTCAACATCCCGCTGGAAATCGCGAATGAGCGTTTCCAAATTGATGAAGACATAGGGCCACTCTTGATTGTTAAAGTGGCGGTGGTCGCCCTTGCCCAGTTCATTGTCATATCTAACCCGGCACACACCGGGCACGCCATAAAACAATCTGTATTTGTACTTGTGCGTACACGCTAAGAGCAAATTTCAATTTCGCTTCTGCGCCTTCAACAACGCTTGCTCGGAACGCCCTGCCATTTCCACACTGAACTGGTTAAGAATCCACCGCAGGGTGTTCAAGGTAATTTCGCTTCCCTGCATTTGCGCGCGGCCCAGAAAACCCAACATTGAATTCACGATGGTGAACACATCTTCAGCCAGCAGCTTGGTGTGGTTGAACGCTTTTATCAACAGCTCGGCCAACAAATCAACGGCGGTGAATGCAACGCTAAGCGCGCCTTGCGTGGTGACCAAATACACATAACCCATGTCGAGCAATACCCGCCTGGTCAGCTTGCCGATCAACTCCAACAGCTTGGTGTTGAACATGCTGCCACCGCCGATTCTGGCAAAATCGTTGGCCAAGTCTGCGTGACTGGATAAAACATTCGGCATGGGTGCAAAGTCGCTCCAACTGCTGCTGTGGGCCATTTTGGAATAGCCACTGTGCAACAGGTGCGCATCTATTCCCACCTTCTCGCCATGCTGCACCAACAATTCAGAAGGCGCGCGCGACGCATGCGCATACGGAAACACCGGCACCATGGGCACTGGGTCGCAGGGGTTGGCAATGCGGCGAATTTGGTCGGGCGATATTTGCCGGGTTAGGTCTTGCGCATAACTGACTATGCCCACACGCGGCGCACCGATGGTGTACAAGCACACATTGAAGCCGGCATCGCGCAACATGCATGCATTCAAATTGGCCAGTGCACCGCCCAGGCTGTGGCCCATGCAGTGAATGGTGGTGGGGCGTTTTGTACCGTTTTGCGATACAAAATTAACCAACTGGCTTTGATAGCTTTTGAAGGTTTTCAGAAAGCCACGGTGAAACAAATTGCCACGCGGACCAACGCCATAACCAATGTTTGCGTTGGTGCCCAGGTCGAACTTGTTGTGGGAGAAATTGGTGCCGCGTGTAACCAGAATCAGTTCGTTCGCTCGGCTGCCCGTGCCGTGCGCGACAAAACCGAAACCGCTGAGGAGGTCGATGTTGAATAGGCCGGATTTTCCTGCCAGAGTGCCAAACCCACCAGACTCAACCGCTAGCTTACGAGTTTTCGCAACACGAAGCAGTTCATCTGAGCTTAGTGTGGATACATGTGCAACTGTTGCAGTGGGATTGGCTGCTTTGAGTTTGCGAAAAACCTCGTCTGCTTCGTAAACAAAATCAGACAGTGCATGAACATAGTTGGGTTGCAAAAGTAACTTAGTCATATTTCAGATTTTTCCTTGCTTCTGATTCTTCTACTTCGCAATTGATAACCGGCAACCTACCGTTAAACATTTCCTTGTCTTTCAAATCACACTTAATTTGGATCAAAGGTAGTCCTGTTTCAACATTTTCACCGTAAGAATTTCGGGACGTCGCATAAGCCATGTACTCAAGTTCTTTCACCGGAACATAGATTCGAATACTGACGTTGGGTACATGAAACAGCTTTGCCAAGAAGCCAAACTCGGCCGTACCGCGAACTTCAGGAAACTGAAATCGACCTTCGTGGTTTGTGCTTGTAATCTCCTTGCGTGGCTCCGCCTCCATATTCCAAGAGATAGTTCGAATAACCTTTTGCCCCGCAACAGGTTTGCCATGATCGAGTAATTGCCCCTCTACAGCCGAGGACAGAATGAGGTTGTCTTGCTGCACGGCATGAGCTCCTTTGGGTATCAAAAAGAGGAAGGGTGTACAGGCAAGAGCTAGAAGCGCGAAGTGGGGAAAGCGCATGAGTGGGTTGCCTTCAAGGGGAAAGACGACACATTAACAGAGGAGTTTAGGGCTTCAAAAAAGCCGCTGATTCGGGTCACTCTAAGGGGTTACAAGATTTTGCTCATATTTGAACGCAGCTAGTTTGTATAAATGGGACGGTTGCTGAGGTCCGCTTATCGGCCGACGCGATAGTTGACCCCAAACGCAATTCCTTCTGCTTTTCGTGTTGAGTTGCATCCAAAATTGACCCACTTAGGGTAAAGATTTGCGTCGAAATTTGACCCACGTATGACACTGTTTCCCGTC
>NZ_JANKHG010000010.1 GCF_024623725.1 Limnobacter parvus
AATGAGCTTGGGCTCAAGGCGACAATTAGTCGCCGAACGTGGCCGCGGTCAACGGGACGAACTCTCCATCTAACAAAGGCATTGAGTAATCCTATAGCTCTCCTTAAAAGAAAGATTTGTAGCGGCACGTGGCAGTAAACATTCCAACGGTTTCTGTCCCGTAGCTTGCCACACGCAGATCCTATTCTCCGGGCAGGATGTTTTCCAGATGTCGACGCGTCTCCACAGTACGTGATCGGCTAGCCCGAGGACCGTCATAAACACTAATATCTAGTTACCTAAAATCCTTCAACAGATACACAGTCTTTGTCCCAGTTACGGGAAGACAGGAGAGACCTATTTTTCCACGAACGACGTCTCCCACTAGCAACCCTCCCTCAAGGGCGGCTAGCATCTTTTTCTAACCACCGATATGGAGATTGACCAATTAGCAGCAACGTCAATTTCCCTTACTTTCCGAACGTAGGATGTCCCCGACGAATCCGATGATCTCGTGTCCTTAGACACACCCCATTATAGTTTTCCTCTGGGGTATCACCGGGACGAAAATTCATTCTCTCTTGCGGTCTCATCGACAAAAAGGATTGACTCCTTACGGTCAGCGAATATTAACACAGAATCCGACTTAGATTTTGCGAGTGCGTACGACTACCGTCCCGTTGTCCGCGGATTCGTTATTGAACCTAGGATCATTGTCATTAGTCTCTCGAGTATCTAATTACCACGGTTACTTGTCCGGTTCTATGGTAATCGTATTTGCACTAGCCAATGTCTTCTCTATTGCATAACGACGACGTGTAATCCAAACGAAGATTCGCTTTACGCCCCTAACCCTAATCCTAATGTACACCCGACATACATAA
>NZ_JANKHG010000011.1 GCF_024623725.1 Limnobacter parvus
CGTTCGTTCCGGGCGCGCCGCGATTTTTTCCTATATCATCCGATTCATCGGGCATTTTTAAGGGATACTTATTGAGATCACGTTAGAGTTTATAACTTTTCAGTATCTTCAATATCTTACAGTGTCGCAAAAATAGAACGATAACTAGTTTAGTACAGCGACTCGTATGTCCCTTCTGCGAGACACGAAATGGTATATACAGTGTCAGTAGCTACATTTTCTTCCTTTCGTTCCAAGTTAGATAAATGTGTGTTTGATACCGAATGATGCCAGTAGGGATGCGAATTATTGTACGATATTTGTACTGATCGATGTAATCGTTGTGTGNGATGTTGCGTTACGTAGGCTTTGTTCTACGTTTGTAAAGATTCATGTAAGCGCTGCGTTCGAGATATGTGTTTCGCAGTTAGGCTACGAAACAACTATCTCTTTACGCAGGCCCATGAAGTAGAGTCAGAACTCGACATTCTTGCCAGTAGGTTGAATGTCGAGACCGATGCATAATGTTAAATAGCTCATGGGCGGGTCTCGTGCGTAGTCACCTCCTCGTGGTGAGACCTGGTAATTGGCATCGTTTTCCAAAAATTAATCAGTTGATTAATCTTTGGAAAACGATACCAAGCTAAGAACTACGCACCAGTCCAGTTTGGATCTCCAAATGCCGCCAAAAGAATTTTGGATGATCTAGACTGGACTAACACTCCCCCGCGGGGGCAACGTGGGACATCGTG
>NZ_JANKHG010000014.1 GCF_024623725.1 Limnobacter parvus
GCCAGAACCTGAAAGGTTTTTCTGGGCGGTCAGTGAGGCTACGTTGGTGTTGATTCCTAGCATTTTAATTCTCCAAGCAATTTAATTTGATTTACCGGGTCAGTCGCCTTCAGTGTCTAGCACTGTCGTGCGCTGCCTTGTAATTCATTAACGCTCGGAAAAAATGATTCTTTAGGGTTGAGGCGAACTTTTTTTAATCTTTGCCTTTCAGAAGTTGACTCCATGCCTTCAAAGCCAATAACTGTGCGGCCAGGCTGGATTTGATCTTTTCATCAATCACATTGCCGTCGGCATCAAAGCCTCCCGCAAAAGCGTTGGCAAACACCTCTGGCTTGTTCAAAGGGTGCAAATCAAGGTAGACGCAAACCTGCCGCAAATGATACTGGGCACGCGAAGTACCCATGCCCCCACCCGCGCCGCAAATGGCCACTGCCTTGCCAGACAGCAAGGCGTTGTCTGGGTAACGGGAAGCCCAATCGATCGCATTCTTCAGGGCTGGTGCAATGGAATAGTTGTACTCAGGGCAGGCCAGCAACAAAGCATCGGCTTGCTGCAATTGATCAAAGAAAGCTTGCACAGCCGCAGGCCTTTCACCTAGATCTGCATTGAAGAAAGGCAGGTCAATCAAATTGGCAAACTGAATTTCCATGCCTTGGGGCAACTGGGCCGATGCAGCCCTCAACAAACCTGTGTTGCAAGACTTAGCCCGCAAGCTGCCTGAAATTCCCAGTACGCGAATGGTATTGCTCATTTTGAAACTCTCCTTCCTGAATGGTGATCAGTCTTTTTTGGGCGGAATGGCATACGTGCCCACAGCATGTGCAACCGGTTCGGGCAAACCTTCTGAAAACACAGACACCTCGCCAATCGCCAGGGTTTTTCCCACCTTGATCAATTTGCACACACCAATAATGTCGCGGTCCGCCGATGGTTTTCTTAAAAAGTTGATATTCATATTTGTGGTTACAGCCAAAGGCACAATTCCGATTCGTCCCAGTATGCCAACGTACAGCGCACAATCTGCCACCAGAAACATGACCGGGCCTGCCACCGTACCACCTGGGCGCAATTCAGCCTCGGTAATTTTGTGGCGAATGGTGGCTGAATCGCCATCGACGTGTTCAACAGTAATCTTGCTTTGTGGAAATTGCGTGTTGATGAATTCATTCATCATTTCTTTGGTGATCAAACCAGGTCTCCGTTTTTTGGAATTCTTGTGTTTACGATAATACAACCCAAAGCAGGCCCAACAGCGCACTTGCCCCCAGTACTTCCATCACACTGCGCTTGAAAACAAACAACGCAACAGTGGCTGCAAGCGACAAGGCCGCCGATACCCCGTCGAATTCTCCGGCAAAGCCGTCGGGCCACCACACGTGATAGGCAAAGAACAAAGCCAGATTCAGGATAACGCCTACAACCGCAGCAGTAATTGCCAACAGGGGAGCCGTGAATTTCAAATCATCATGCGTGCTTTCTACCAAGGGGCCACCTGCCAGAATGAACAGGAATGAGGGCAAGAAAGTAAACCAGGTCACCAAAGCTGCAGCCAGGGCACCAGCCATGAACGCATGTTCGGGTCCAAAGGCGGCTTGCACATAGGCACCCACAAAGCCCACGAACGCCACCACCATGATCAGCGGCCCCGGTGTGGTTTCGCCCAATGCCAAACCATCTATCATCTGAGTGGGGGTCAACCAGCCATAGTGCCCAACCGCCCCTTGGTACACATAGGGCAATACAGCGTAGGCACCACCAAATGTCAGCAACGCCGCCTTGGTGAAAAACCAGCCCATCTGCGTGAACGTGTTTGCCCAACCCAAACCAGCGGTCAACAAACCCATCGGCACAAGCCACAACAAGGCACCTGCAGCAATAACCTGAGCCAACCGCACTTTGCGGAACCGGGCATGCTCAGGCGTGGGGGTGTGGTCGTCAATCAAGGCTGCGCCATATGATTTCCGCGCGCTTGAATGTGCCACACTTCCATTGAATTTCTCAGGGAAAAACTTCCCGCCAACAAAACCGATCAATGCTGCCGAAACCACAATCAGAGGGAAAGGTACATTCAATGCAAAAATAGCCACAAAGGAAGCAGCGGCGATCGCCCACATCCAGCTGTTCTTCAAAGCCCGCGAGCCAATACGATGTGCCGCGTGCAACACAATGGCAGCCACGGCGGGTTTGATGCCGTAGAAAACACCAGCCACTACCGGCACATCGCCATAAGCGATGTAGACCCACGACAGCGCAATCAGAATAAACAGGGAAGGCAAAACAAACAAAACGCCTGCCAGTACGCCGCCCCAGGTTCGGTGCATCAGCCAGCCCAGGTAAGTGGCCAACTGTTGAGCCTCTGGCCCGGGCAGTAGCATGCAGTAGTTCAAGGCATGCAAGAACCGCTTTTCAGAAATCCATCGCCTGCGCTCAACCAACTCGTCGTGCATGATGGCGATCTGACCAGCCGGGCCACCAAAGCTGATAAAACCCAGCTTCAACCAGAACCAGAATGCCTGAATCAGACTGACTGGCGCTGGGGCTTGTTCCAGATTACTGTTGTCAAGGCGGGAGGGGTGCATGAAGCGGGGAAGCGGTAAATTCGGTAAACGATTCTAACTCATGCTCGGTACGAATCTGGATTCCACGACCCAACAATGTGGACGGTGAAATTCCAAACATTTCCTTGAAAGACGCGCTCAAATGAGCGGAATCATAGAAGCCAGCCCGCAGCGCAGCCTCAGTGAGCGAGTCGCCGGCCTGCAAGGCCTGCATCACCAGTGCCATTCTTCGCCACAGCCTGTAGCGACGAAATGGCACGCCAATCTGTTTGGCAAACAATGCTCTGAATCTTGACACTGACAGGCAAGCAATTTCTGCAGCGTCATCGATGGTTTGAAATTCGTTGGGCGAAGATTCCAGCATCTGCAAAGCGCGGAGAATTCGTGGGCTTGCCTGGGGCTTGGCTTTGATGCCCAATGCGTCTGCAATGGTCTGCAAGTCAATCCCCGACACACCTGCTTGCACCAAGTATGTTCTGGCCGCCAACACATTACTGTTAGTAAGACCGGACACGTCGTCGCACCTCGGATCGAAATAAACAAACAACATTCGGCCTCGGCACAGCATGTGGTGAATTGTTTGACTGGGTATCAAAGCCGCCGTGCTTGAGTGCCATTCACCCCAGCCGCTTTTCGGATGCCAGAAACGCACGTCAAGCGCGCCTTCAAGCGCCAGCGCCACAGTGCAGGCCACATTGAAATGGGGACTCAAATCGAACGCGGGGCCCATATACGCAGCACGTGCATTGCCAAGAATCAACTTTGGAAGATCAGTCACTTTTTAAAAGTCAGGCCGATTGAATTGCTTCAATATAAGTGAACTCTAGCCAAAACGAAAAGGTGTTTCAATGAACTGGATCAGCAATTTAGCCTTGGCAATCGCCGCAATCATTCACTTTTTGCCGGTCAGCGGAATCCTCGGCAAATCGGCACTTCAAAAATTATACGGCGTTGGAATTGACGACCCCAATTTATTGATTGCCATGCAACACCGCGCCTTGCTGTTTGGCCTGCTCGGTGTGCTGTTTGTGGTCGCAATTTTCAAAGCTGATTTGCGGCTACTGGCCATGGGTTTTGGCCTGGTCAGCACAGCTGGTTTTATTGCCATAGCCTGGCAAGTCGGCGATTACAACCCACTGATCGCCCGCGTGGTCAAAGCCGATGTGATCGTGATTGGTGCCCTACTGATTGGTCTGGGCAATGAAATCTGGCTCACACGCTCGTAAAAAAGCCCCCAAAGACCGTCACGAGTCCTCGGGGGCCCCACTACACCCACTCCACTCAATCATGTCAGGCCACTACGTCAGCTTTCACCTGCCGGTAGGCCTTCACATCAAACTTGCCCATTTGCGCGGCATACTGCGTGGCAAAACCGGGGAACATGGTGGCGTTGAATCCATCCTCGGTTAAATACCAGCTTTTGCAACCTGAATTCCAGTTGGTTTTCGCCAATCGTTTTTGAATATTGGCATTGTGTTTGGCCTGCACATCGGGCTTCACATCCAGCATTTTCAGGTTCGAATCCAGAATGGTCCGAATGCCCTTCACCGCATAAGCAATTTGCTGTTCCATGTACACCAGCGCGGAATTGTGGCCAGGTCCACTGTTGGGCCCAAACATGATGTATAGGTTCGGGTAGCCACTCACATTGATGCTTTTATAAGCTTGCGCACCGCGCTGCCATTCTTTGGCCAGCTCCCTGCCCCCCACACCCAGAACCGGATAGGGTGTACCACTTTTCGGCACATCAAAACCCGTGGCAAACACAATGCAATCCACACGGTGTTCAATGCCTTCTGAGGTTCGAATACCCTTTTCAACGATGTTGGCGATTGGCCAAGTAATCAATTCGCAGTTTTCTTTTTGCAAGGCCGGGTAGTAATCGTTGCTCACCAAAATGCGCTTGCAACCCAGTTTGTAGTCGGGTTTCAATTGGCGGCGCATCCAAGGGTCGGGCACTTGCGATTTCAAAAAGGCTTGGCCCAAACGTTCGCCAATGCGAGTCACTGGGGAACTCCAGATCACCGCCAGCGCCATGCTTTCATGCGTCCAGTACAGCGCTTCGCGAATCGCTTTTTGTGTGAAAGGTAATTTCGCAAAAACCTTTTTACTGAACTCCGAAGTTGAAAAATCCGGACGTGGCATCACCCACGCTGGCGTGCGCTGAAACACCTTCAGCTTGTCTACTTTTTTCACCAACTCAGGAATGATTTGAATGGCACTGGCTCCTGTGCCAACCACCGCCACACGCTTGCCAGTGAAGTCGTAATCGTGATCCCACTGCGCGCTGTGAATTTTTTTGCCCTTGAAATTCTCGATACCGCGAATTTTTGGGAAGCTGGCATTGGCCAGAGGACCACTGGCCATGATCACGGTTTTTCCTTTCCACACACGCCCACTGTCGGTGTGAATCATCCAAAGGCCTTGAGTATCGTCCAGCTCCACACGCGTTACATTTTGCTGGTACTGAATCAGTTTCTCCAAACCAAAATCATTCACCAGGCTGTGTACATAACCCAGAATTTCCTGGCTGCCTGAATAGCTGCGCGACCAGTTCGGGTTGGGTGCAAATGAAAAGCTGTACAGGTTTGAGGGAATATCACAGGCCGCACCCGGGTACTGGTTGTCACGCCAGGTGCCGCCCACTTCTGCCGCACGCTCAAGAATGGCCACATTGTGCACACCGGCTTCACGCAGTTTGATCGCAGTTCCCAGCCCCGCAAAACCAGCGCCAATAATCAAGGTGTCGTACACATGATCACCGCCTTTAGCTGTCTCTTTTTTAGCAGCTGTTCTGCGGCGCACCGTGGTGCGCTCGCCCAAGGTTGCATTCAACGCCTTTGCAGGCTTTCTTTTTTCATTGGTCATTGTGTTGTCTCACCTTGTTCAAGCCGTGGTGTGCCAAGTCAATTTATTTACCCAACTTGGCACCTCGGGCAGCCAGCTTTTTGGAATGTAATTGGATGCCTTCACTGCCGCATCCACAGGTGCATGGTAGAAACGGTTCTTGCGGTTGATCACCCACTTGCCGTGCATGCGCATCACCTGGTACCAGGGGTTGCGTCGGCCTTCCGGCGTTTCACCGCCGTACTTTTCAAACTTGACCATGGCTTCATACAGCTTTTCTTCCTTCAAACCCATGGTCACAATGTTGTCGCGCATGCGGTTCAACAAGGGGAAATACACCGCAACACCCAGCAATAGTTTGGGGTTGATGGCCGTGGCAATTGATTCCAAAGCCAAGCGGTACATGGGTCCATGACCGAGCATTTCCAGCACATGAAAATCCACGCCCAAATGGCGGGCTTCATCGGCGTTAATTTTTTTGAACACCTCGTGACACACCGGGTCTTTCACTTCATCCAGCAGGAATTTGCACAAGGCACCATCCAGCGTTACTTCCAGCATGGGAATTACACTGCCCAGCACGTTCAGGGGCATGTCATCGCTGTACTTGTCCAGCCATTCAATGGTTAAGCGCAGGTTGATGTTTGGCTCTGGAATCTCGCCCTCTTCCAGCATGCCCCAGCGCTGCATCAAGGCCAGCTCTGCATTGGCGTGGCGCTGCTCTTCGGCGTGAAACCAGGTGTAGATTTCTTTCAAGGTATCGTTCGGTGCTTTCTTGGCCATGGCTGCAAAACCACGCGCACCAATGTGTTCAATCCAGGTCAAGTCAGCCATGAAGGCCTTCAGCTTGGGCCACTGTTCTTCAGTGATCATTTCACGGCCCGGTGCATCCCAGTCAATATCGGCCAAAGCCCATTGATTTTCCTTGATGCGGCGCAGTGTTTTTTCCAGATCGAGTTGAGGCATTTTGTGTACTCCTTAAAAAGCTTTTGCGGCCACACGGGCCAATAAACCAGCACCGCGCGTGTAGCTGCGGGGCATCAGGCGCTTCATGCGCCAAATCATGCGGGCATCCAACTGGGGCAATACATACAGCTGCCCCTTGTCCAATGCGTTCAATGTTTCTTTCACCACACCGTCAGCGCTGACGCCTGTCCACTCCATCAGCTTGTTGGCCAGTTGATTGGATGCGGCGTCAATACGGCCGTCTTTGGTGATATTGGTTTTCACAAAGGTGGGGCACAGCGCTGTTACATTCACGCCAGTGCCTGCCATCTCGGAAGCGAGCGTTTCGGTCAGTGCCAAAGCACCGGCCTTGGTCACGTTGTAAGCGCTCATCAGTGGCGCAGCGGCAAAGCTGGCTGTAGAGGCCACATTGATGATGCCGCACTTCTGGGCAGTACCCTTCTTGCGCAAGCGTGGTGCAAACACATGGCAACCATGAATCACACCCCACAGGTTCACGCCAAGGGTCCATTTCCAGTCGTCAATGGTTGTTTCACCAATCGGTTTTCCACCGGCGCCCACACCTGCGTTATTCACCACCAAATCAATTGCGGTGTCGTTCTCACTCCCCCCGAAAATCTCCTCGGCCTTCAAGGCGAGCGCCTCAACATCTTTCAGCTTGCTGACGTCGCACTTCACAGCCCAGGCCTGCGGCACAAACACCAGGTCAGGATTCTTCATTTTGCCCGCCACCATGTCCATAATCAGGTCCACGGTTTCCTGTGCGCGGTCCAGGCTAATATCGGCACACACCACGCGGCCCCCCCTGCGAACAATTTCAAGCGCGAAGGCTCGGCCTATGCCGCTACCAGCACCGGTGACCACTGTATTGGCCCCCTTGGTAATCTTTTTTCCGAACATGTGTGAATCCTGTTGCGCTTGACATAGCGACCGTGACATTGAACAATGTCATATTAAAACGAACGTTTGTTCGGATTCAATTCGGATTTTTTCATGACCAGAAAACCCAAACAAAACAGATCTCAAAACACAGTTGAAACCATTGTCCAAGGCGCATTCATAGCACTGGCCAAACACGGTGCAGAAGGTGCAACCACGCGCCAGATCGCAGAATATGCGGGGGTGGGGGTGGGCTCAATTTACGAGTATTTCGAAAATAAAGAGGCTATTTTCAGCGCCATGGGCCAACGCTTTTCTCGCGAGCTGGTGGGGGTAATTCAGGGGGCAACCACAAACGTTGTTCGGCTTTCATTGCGCGATGCAGTGTATGAATTGATCGCTCAAACCGCCGAATTCTTGAAAAAAGACGACGAACTATACCTGCGCTGCGCGCGTGAATCGGCGCTGATGGAAAAGCATGTGCCTTTTGGTGCCGTGTACCGGGCACTGGCTGACCTGTTTGTTCAACATGCCATTAAACACCCTGAAATTTTACGGCTGAACAACCTGCAAACCATGAGCTACATTTTCATCAACAGCGGTATTGCCACCATGATTCGTTATTTGAACCATCCCAATCCCGGTTTTTCTTTTGATGACCTGGCCAAGGGGCTGGCCGACATGGCCGGGCATTACGTCGAGAAGGAACTGCAAATAATCAACAAATAAGCTGCGGAAACAGTCCAAAAGGAGGATCGTTATTTTTAACTAAATGTTTTACTATCGAAAGTTCGATACATGCAACAACGGTTAAATTTTCAGATGAACCAATCGTTCCGGCTGTTTGTTGTTGATGATGAACACGCTCAGCTAGAAGCACTGTGTGCCTTGCTAGAACAAGAAGGATTTAGCGTCACAGGATTTGCCAACCCACAAGATGCCCTCTTAGCGATTCAATCTACTGGCTGCGACCTGCTTCTCACCGACCTGCGGCTACCGGGCATGAACGGCACGGCATTAATCCAGCAAGCAAAAAAATCGGACCCCGACTTGCCTGCCATCCTCATGACTGGTCACGGAAGCGTAAACACAGCAATTGAAGCACTCCATCTGGGTGCAATTGATTACGTGCTCAAGCCATTCAAACTTTCTGTTATGTTGCCAGTCATTCGACGCGCACTTGAAAACAAGGTTTTGAAGAAGCAAAACGCGAACCTTCTGGAATCGGTTACCCGCGCAAATCAGCAGCTCACCGCACTGAACTCTGACTTGGATACATTTGCCGCCAGGGTTGCCCATGATCTGAATTCCGTCATGCATTTGATTCAAGGGCATGCAACCAGCCTGACCAGCCGCTCCAGCAGCAGTCTTGACGAACAGGAAAGGCGGCACATTCAACGCATCAAAGAAACAAGCAGCAGGGGCAGCCAACTGGTGTCCGATCTGCTGGCCTTTGCGCGACTGGGCAATACGCAAATCAACTTCAAACCGGTTAAATTAAAAGATGTGGTTGGCCGCGCAAAAATATTGACTGAACTCGACAGCGATGGCCCACTGCCAGACTGGCAAATTGATGCCCTTCCTGAAGTTCAAGGTGACGAATCACTTCTGGAACAAGTGTTTGTAAACCTGTTTTCCAATGCCTTGAAGTTCAGCTCGAAACGCGAGCACCCAAGTGTGGAGGTCAGGCACTCGGAAACCGAAGACCAGCACTTTGTACTTATTAAAGACAACGGCGTTGGCTTTGATGCAGAAATGGCTGGAGACCTTTTCAAACCTTTCCATCGATTGCACACAACGCACGACTTTCAAGGACATGGCATGGGCTTGGCCAATGTCAAGAAAATCATTGAAAGCCACCACGGAAAGATAGAGGCAAAATCAGTTCCTGGAGAAAGTGCCACATTCATCATTCAACTTCCCAAGCGCCCTCAATCAAGTGTTGAAGGTCAACCTGCTGAATTGGCCAGACCCACAAAGTTGCAGACCAGTCTGCATACCTTGAACATGAACAGCGACGAACTAAGTGACCATCAGCAGGCATTGCAAGCTTTGAAATTCAGCCTTGCTTTGCAACGCATGGGCGGACAGCTTGGAAAAATGGGAAGTTGGTGTATCGACCTTCAAGCAAACAACACCGTTTACTGGTCAGAAGAAACTTTTCGTCTATTGGATGTAGACTCCGGCATCCCCCCGGACCTTGAACGGGGCATGGACCGCTACGTCGGTGAATCACGAACCACACTGGCCACAGCCGTTGAAGCGTGCAGCATCCACGGAACACCTTTCGACATCACGGCCGAGGTGCGCACATTCAAAGGCAGACTAATCTGGGCGAGGGTCTTGGGCGAGGCAATTCGGGATTCTCATGGCAAGCCTGTTCTGATTCATGGTTGCTTTCAGGACGTGACCGAAAAGCAAGAAACTGATTTGATGATGCGCAGAATGAACCGTTTGTTGCTGGCGCAAAATCAGGTCACCGTCACGCTCAATCAATTGGACAGCCCGCAGGCTATGTTCGAAGAAATTTGCCGTGTCGCCTCCACAATTGGTGGTGTTCCCTTGATTTGGATTGTGCAGGTTGATGCACAAAAACAGGCACTTCAGGTTATGGGCAAGGCAGGCGAACACACCGACCTGGTTTCAATTGTGATGGACAACTTAGCAGTCGACCTCGACGACCACTTGATCACACCGCTTCGAGCTGGTCACCTTTATGTGTGTAACGACGTCAGCCAAGAAGCGCTGGCCATAAAATGGCACCAGGAAGCAAGCGCTCGCGGACTGGAATCCTTCGCAGTCATTCCGCTTCATGTAAATGGCAAGCTGAATGCGGCGCTGATCAACTTCGGCCGAGGAAAAAATTATTTCAGCGAAGAAATGGTGGTTTTGATGCAGTCGGTTGCCAAGCACAGGTCATTGGCACTTGAGAGGCTGGTCAACGACATTGAACGGCACCAAACCATGGAAAGCCTGAAGCTGCTTCAAACCTGTGTGGCCCGACTCAATGACATGGTGATCATCACCGATGCACAAGCGGTGAATGAACAAGGTCCCAGAATTTTGTATGTGAACGACGCTTTTGTTCACCACACAGGCTATTCGCATGACGAAGTAATTGGTCAATCACCAAGAATACTCAAAGGCCCACAAACGCAACAAAACGCACTGGAACGCATTCGGCACGCACTTGACCATTGTGAGCCCGTTCAGGAAGAACTCATCAATTACACGAAACATGGAAAACCAATTTGGGTTGAACTTGAGACAGTGCCCATTGTTAACACCGAAGGAAAACACACCCACTGGATTGCGATCCAAAGAAACATTACCGAGAGAAAACGCAATGAAGCAGCCCTTGAAGAAAGCCTTCAGAAATTTCGTTCACTGACTAAGGTGACCAGCGACTGCATCTGGGACTGGGATTTGAACACCAATTCACTATGGTGGAGTGACGGGCTGCAATCCATTTTTGGCCATCCACTTCCAACGCGCGAATCCACGATCGTGTCATGGACCACTCGAATTCACCCTCAAGACCTGGATCGAGTTCAACGCAAAATCAAAGACGCGCTGCAAGACAGCGCTGTCGAGATGTGGCAGGATGAATACCGATTCGCACACATCGATGGGCGATGGCTCGACGTTATTGATCGAGGCTGCTTCATGCGAGACAAACACGGCAAGGCCGTTCGCATGGTAGGTGGCATCACCAACATGAGCCACATTGTTCAAGCCAAGCGTCAAAGCCAGACGCAACTTGAACAAATGCGTCTGCTACACCAAATTACGCGCGCGATCGGCAAACGACATGACATGGACAGCATCTACCAAGTGGTCACCAACCATGTCGAAAAACAGTTACCAGCTGACTTTTGTTTGATGGCCTCTTATGACGCCAAGACAAACACCCTGTGTCCGCGTTCTGTCGGAGAAAACTCCAAAGACCTAGCTAAAAAACTCGGGATAGACGTCGACGCCACCGTGCCGGGCGTGGGTATTCATCTAGAAGATGCATTGAGAGGCAATTCTGTTCACAACGCCAACCTGGGCATCATGCGGGGTCCAATTGGCGCAGCCATGCATGCAGTCGGTGGGCTTCACAGCTTGGTTATCACCCCGCTGATGAAAGACAACTTGGTGCTTGGCATTGCGGTGATTGCACGCAAGGGAATTGATGCGTTTACTGACGACGAAATCACATTCTTAAATCAGCTGGGGGAACACGTTGCGCTGGCCCTGGCGCAAACAGAATTGTTAAGTGAACTGCAAAATGCCTATCGGGACTTGAAAAACACCCAGGAGCTTGTGCTTCAGCAAGAACGACTTCAGGCACTGGCAGAAATGGCGAGCGGGCTTGCACACGACATCAACAATGCCATTTCGCCAGCAGCCCTGTACGCAGAATCACTCATCGCCAATGAACCGACCCTGAGTGAACGGGGCTCGAAACATCTACAGATCATTCAAACAGCCATCGACGATGTGGCCCACACAGTGGCCAGAATCAGCCGGTTTTCACGCCAGGAAGATGAAGCCGAAATTGTTCAGTCCGGTGAGGTCAACCGTGCTTGCATGGAATCGATTGAATTAACCAAGGTCAAATGGAATAGCATCGCGCTGAAGAACGGTATCAACATTCAGATGCGTACCAGTTTTCAGCCCGACTTGCCAGTTGTTGCAATGTCAGAGTCGGAAATGAGGGAGATTGTTACCAATTTGATACTGAATGCAATTGACGCCATGCCCACTGGCGGTGAAATTTCGATCGGAACGTCGTTCTTGAATACCAGCCACAATGCTCAAGTTGTAATTGACGTTAAAGATACGGGAATCGGGATGAACGATGAGCAGCGTGCCCGCTGCTATGAACCCTTTTTCACCACCAAGGGCGAGCGTGGCACCGGCTTGGGTTTGGCCATGGTGTACGGCATTGTGAAACGCGCAAATGGTCAGATGGAAGTTTTTAGCAACCCTGGTGAAGGCACACAAATTCAAATCAAACTACCTGCCAAGAAATTATTGCCTGAAGACAGCAACTTGGATCAAAAAACACAGGTGACCGGCGTGGCTTCACCGTTGAAGCTGCTTTTGGTGGACGACGATTCAAATGTGCTAAGTGCAATGAATGACATTCTGAGCGCCAATGGACACCATGTCGAATTCGCCCGCAATGGAGCCCAGGCAATCGAAATATTTGTAGCAGAGAATCAAAAACAACTTGCATTTGACGCGGTGATTACCGATTTGGGTATGCCCGGTATTGATGGTCGCGAACTGTCTACCTTGATTAAAACCATGCGGCCAGGAACACCAGTGATCATGCTGACGGGTTGGGGAAAACAAATGTCCTTTACGAAGGAAGAATTGCCGAATGTCGACATCCTGCTAAGCAAACCTCCCAAAACCGACGAACTTGAACACGCATTGAACGTACTTTGCAAGAAGTAACCTATACTTCAAACACTATAAAAAAACGTCGTACGGAGACTTTCAATGCGCCTAATTCTGCGCCCAATTCAACAAATTTCCCTGGCGGCTTGCACAGCCCTTTTGGTAGCTTGTAGTCCACCTGCCCCAGATTCACTTGAGAAAATGGCAAACGGCAATATTGTTGAAGTGCAAGGATTAAACAGCGACACGATTACCTTTGTTACTCGCAACCGCATGGTTTCTTTGTTCGCCACAGATGCCTACAACATCATGCGAGAAATGAAGCGATACTATCCGCAGGAATTCAACAGCCACCCCACATTGTCTGTGCAGGCGGTCACGGAGCTGCAAAATCAGCAAGGTGAAGTATTCAACAACCAACCATTGTTCACTGTTCACTGGCGGCGCCCAGATTTGAATCAGATGGATCTGGATTCAAAATTCAGCTTGAACACCGAAGAAATCCTGTTGTATGCAGACCGTGTTGAATCCCACAGCTTGATTGGCGACCAGATTCTGATCGAGCACTGCACGGTGACGGGCGATGGTGAAAAACGCATCCGTTTTTGCGACCAGGTTATTGACGGATTATTCAACAAATAGAAAACGCGCCCTGATCATTTCAGTGATCTAGAAGACGAATGGTTGGGTTTGACGGTAAATGCGCTGTACATTCAGTTGATGCCGCTCAAGGGATTTGGCGCTGGCTTCAGGATCAGTTTGAACATATACAGGGTTCATGAAGAGGTCTGTCTGAGCGCTTAACTGCTCAATCATTTCTACCTCTCCAATGCTAGCTTCCAAACCATACAAAACCGCTTGATGAACCCGCACGAAATAAGCCAGATTCCGTTCAATCCAGTCTGGTCCTAAGGCCCCGAACGAAGTCAACACTGTGTCATCGCTTGTCATTTGAGTCTTCAAACGTGCCAGAAAATCGATACGCTCAGTGATGTCCCCATCATACAAATCAGGTACCTCCCGATTTTGAACAGCGCTAGCGACCCACCACAGCTTCAATTCCTGATTGCGCAAAACAAGAGTTTCATCCGCTTCAAGATTTTGGTAGAGCCTGTATTTCCAAGGCACCCAGTCACTCTGCAAGATCCCGAGATGCCCTGAAAGTCTCTTTAAAATGCGGTCGGGTACTAGAAACTGTGTACCCGACACCGTTGGGCTACCGGTGATTTGCGAAAGTCGCTCGATGCAGCTTGTACAGTGCAGGCGCATTTGATCTGCGGTGCGCTGACCTGCCACCAAGCGATCGCTGAAGCTTTCATCGCCCCGCAACGTGCCTGCAAAGGCGTCCTTGAAAGCGGTGTTGCCCAACACGTGTTCAGCTTTGGCCTGAGAATTCAAAATCCAAACTGGCTTGGTACCAAATTTCGAACGAATGGCAGCCGCAGCACTTTCTCCCACTGCAGCCGTAGCGCCTGAATCAATGACCATCAGCGCCTTGGGTGACTCCACCACCACAATGGAAAACGCATAAGGCTGGGCCCTTGCAGAAAGGCTTTGACCTGCGCAAGTCCACTCATGAACGGTCGCCCGGTGCTGTTGCCAGCATGTATCGAGCTGCGCCAAGGCGTGAAATGGCAAAAGTGCAGCGAGAACAAAGGCATGCCGGAGGATTCTTATTTTGACAAACATGTAAGTTGTGTAGCCTGAATTTGAACGGACCGAAAAAGGATAGCCGATTCAAGCGAGGGGTCGAACCACCTTGGACAGAACCGATGAAAATGCCGCAAGGTACCCGAACAAGTAACTGCGATCACCTTTTATGTCATTCGTATTTTCCCGTAATTTGACCAAAAATGCCTTGTTTTGCCTTGCAACCTTTCGCGTTCTCGGGGATATTCAATTCACAAACAAAAACACGACAACACTTCTCAGGAGGAATACCGCATGGTGCTTCGCAAAGTAAAAACTGCAATTCTGGCCGCTGCCATCACTGGCTTGGCATTCGCCGCAACCCCCGCAAAAGCAGAATTCATTAACATTCTGACTGGCGGTACATCCGGCGTTTATTACCCAATCGGCGTTGCACTGTCCAAGGTATATGGCGACAACATCAAGGGTGCACGCACTCAAGTTCAAGCCACCAAAGCGTCCGTTGAAAACCTGAACCTGCTGCAACAAGGTCGCGGTGAACTGGGTATTTCTTTGGGTGACTCTGTGAAGTTGGCCTGGGAAGGTGATGCAGACGCTGGCTTCAAAACACCCTTGAACAAATTGCGCGGCATTGCTGCGATTTATCCCAACTATGTTCAAATCGTGTCATCCAAAGCATCTGGAATCACAACGCTTGAACAGTTGAAAGGCAAGGGGCTTTCTGTGGGTGCTGCGAAATCAGGCACCGAACTGAACGCACGCGCAATTCTTGGTGCAGCAGGCATGGGTTACAAGGATTTGGGTAAAACCGAATATCTGCCCTACGCCGAATCTGTTGAATTGATGAAAAACCGTCAACTCGATGCGACGCTTCAGTCTGCCGGTTTGGGTGTTGCTTCATTGAAAGACTTGTCTTCCACCATGGACATTAACGTGGTTGCCGTACCCGGCAGCGTGGTCAAGAAACTGGGCCCTCCCTACATTGAGGGTGTCATTCCTGCGAATACCTACCAAGGTCAAACCAAGGATGTACCCACTGCAGCAATCGTAAACTTCCTGATTACTCATTCAGAAGTTTCAGACGAAACGGCTTATCAAATGACCAAACTGCTCTGGGAAAACTTGGCTGCACTGCGCTCTGCACACAAAGCGGCTGAGGCCATCAAGTTTGAAAACGCATTGCAAGGCATGCCAGTGCCATTGCACCCAGGTGCGGAAAAGTTTTACAAAGAGAAAGGCCTGATCAAGTAATCAAGCCCAAGCCATTGCAGTGTGCCGCACCCCGCCGGGGTGTGGCTTAAAACCTCAGTAACCTGTGGCCCGATCCGGGCCTTTCGTCTATGTCAAACACTCTATCTAATCCTCCAGATCCCGCAACATTCCATGACCCAACCTCCGAGGGCTTTACCCGCTCGTTCGAAGGTCGGCTTTTGTTCTGGATAGCAGTGGCGTTTTCCACCTTCCAGATTGCGACTGCTGCGCACCTTTTTGATTTGCCAAGCCAAGTGCAGCGTGCCTGCCACGTCGGTTTCCTGTTGCTGCTGACATTCCCGCTTATCGCGATGCAAAAGAATGCGGCATTTAAAATCATTGCATGGATTCTCGCTCTGTCGGCCGTTGGTGTCGCAGGGTATCAGTGGGTTGAATACGAGCCCTTGCTGCTTCGCGCAGGCGACCCCACTGAGCTGGACATATACCTTGGCATTGTTGCAATCTCAACCGTGTTTGTTGCAACCTGGATGTTGATGGGACCGGCCTTGCCGATCATCTGCGGCACGTTCTTTGCCTACTGCCTTTTCGGGCAGTATTTACCCGCGCCATTTGACCACCGAGGATACGACGTCCATCAAGTCATCGAGCACATGGCCTACGGTACCGAGGGCATTTACGGCATTCCGACTTATGTGTCAGCGTCCTTTATTTTTCTGTTCATCCTGTTCGGCTCTTTCCTCGAAAAGGCTGGCATGATCAAACTGTTCACCGACTTTGCGCTGGGCCTGGTTGGTCATGCGCAAGGTGGCGCAGCCAAGGTGTCCGTGGTGTCATCGGCTCTGATGGGGACCATCTCTGGTTCCGGCGTGGCCAATGTGGTGACGACGGGTCAGTTCACCATTCCGCTCATGAAGCGGTTCGGCTATCGCGCAGCCTTTGCAGGTGGTGTTGAGTCAACGGCATCCATGGGTGGGCAGTTGATGCCACCAGTGATGGGGGCAGTGGCTTTCATCATGGCCGAAACCCTGGGTGTTCAGTATTCGGAAATTGTGAAAGCAGCCATCATTCCGGCGATTCTGTACTTTTTTGGTGCGTTCTGGATGGTTCACCTGGAAGCCGGCAAGCACAATTTGAAAGGCATGGAAAAGAAAGACCTGCCCAACCCTTGGAAAGCAGTTAAAGATCAGTGGTATCTGGTGATTCCATTGATTGCTTTGGTGTGGCTGCTCGTGGGTGGTTACACGCCATTGTTCGCTGGTACCGTTGGCCTGGCTTTCACCGTGGTACTGATTCTGGGTGCATCCATCGCAATCGGCTTGCCCAACAAGGTTATTCGCATTCTGTTCTGGATTGGCTTGGGTCTTATCTGTGCTGCCTTTTTGCAATTTGGTATCTGGGTGATCGCAAGCGCGATTCTTGTGTTGATCGCCATAAACGCCATGAAAAAAGGTGGACGTCAAACTTTGGCAGCTTGCCGTGATTCACTCGCCGACGGTGCCAAATCCGCCTTGCCTGTGGGTGTGGCCTGTGCAATGGTAGGTATTATTATCGGCACCATGACGCTGACTGGCGCAGCAAACACCTTCGGCCAGTTTGTAGTTAGCGTCGGACAAGACAGCTTGTTCCTGTCGCTGGTGCTGACCATGATCACCTGTATCGTGCTGGGCATGGGTATACCCACGATTCCCAACTACATCATTACGTCCAGCATCGCAGGGCCTGCCCTGGAACAACTCGGTGTACCACTGATTGTCAGCCACATGTTTGTGTTCTACTTCGGCATTCTGGCCGACCTGACCCCACCTGTGGCACTGGCCTGTTTTGCAGCGGCGCCCATCGCCAAAGAACGCGGTCTGACTATTTCAATGGAAGCGGTCAAAATTGCAGCGGCGGGTTTTGTGATTCCCTTTATGGCGGTGTACACCCCCGCATTGATGCTTCAAGACGGCGGGCCACTGGCCACTGAAATAGGTTACATTCCAGCGGTAATTTACATTGTGGTTAAAACCTTGCTGGCCATCAGTTTGTGGGGGGCAGCAGTAATCGGTTATTTAGGCACCAAGTTGCCCATCTGGCTGCGCGTATTGGCCATGGCGTCATCATTTACCCTGATTGCTGCTTTGCCTGTTACCGACGAAATCGGATTTGCATTGGCTGTGGTGTTTGGCTTTTTCGCATGGCGCAATATGCGCGCAGTTAAAGGCAAGCTTCAAACTGCATGAGTTTGTGCGTGTTCATAGCAGGGAAATCAGCGGCTTGCCTAATGGGCATGCTGTTTTCCCTGAGTTGGACCCACTCCATTGAAAAAACCAAGTGGGTTGAACACTGGCAAGTTCAAAAGCAACAGTTGGTATTGCAAGAAACATTCGTGAAAGGCAGTGGTGCTGGAGTCGATCCGGCACCTCATGCTGTTCTCCAGAATGGCTGGTATCGCTGGAAACCGGAACAGGCGGTTGTGTTACCGTCCATTTCCCTGGCCAATTCTGAATTAACTCCCGACAACTGGACACTTTGTGCGCTAGATTCAACGACACTTGAATCAGGCGAATGCATTGACTTTGCTCAGTTCGAAAATCGAGACGTTGATTCATTCACGATCAAATCTTGCCAGTGATCTAGGAATATTCGTTCTGCTCAAGGCATCTGCAAAGTCGCATGCCCTCTGATTAGCACCTGCAAAGTCGCATGCCCTCCTCCGCCTGAAAGCCTGAATACCCCCCTTTTGTTGCATTTCCTGACCTAAGCGCACCCGCTACAAAGCGAGCGGGTGCGCTTTCGGCTTTGCCGAACGGACAGGAAATGCAACAAACGGGCAGGCTTTCTTGAAGGCGGCGAGACGGCAAAGCGAACTTCGCAGTTGCCAACCTTGACCAGCGGCTTGCGCGAACATGCTGCGCAATGTGTGGTTTGGGTGATGCACCGCCTTGCCGGATTTGCAAGGCTTCCCGGCGGGTTCGCAGCGCGGGGCGATTGCGAAAGCAATCGATGCGAAGACGCGTTCGCGTTTCGCATGCCCCAAGCCAGAAGCATCACGCCGGAATCAGAAGCATTGCTTAGGCAAGGTGGTGCATCACCCAAACCTCACCAAGCACCAAGCACCAAGCACCAAGCACCAAGCACCAAGCACCAAGCACCTTATCCTCCGCCACGCAGCGTGTACATCTGAAACTGCTTCGAGAATTGCGCCCTTGCATCGGCGCTTACACCTTCAGAAAACGCCAACACCACTTCCATGCGGCTTAAACGAATCAAGGCAATCACGCGATCAGGCATTGGCTTCCACGCAATGCGGGCTGTGCCACCTTCAATGGTGAAATCGGCACAAGAAGATTCTTCTGAAACCATGGGAAAAATGCTGGCAATCATTTGCAGCCAACGCCGCAGTTCACGTTCGGTACAAGACATATCAAGGGCAACATCGGTATTAAAAATCGCCATTTGAAAATCAACCACCTGCAATCGGTGGCCAAATGGCCAACACATCATCGGGGGTCAATACCTTGGTGGCACGATCAGCTGGGTCAACATAAACGCCGTTGACTAACACCAAGTGGGTCAATTTTTCCGGCAAGTGAAATTGGTCGATTATTTGTTGCACGGTGCTGCCGTCTTTAACTTGCAGGCGAACAGCGTTGTCAGTTCGGTTCGCAGGCAAGTAGCCCGTCAGTGTTGCAAAAAGCTTGAATGTAATTTCCATGTACTTTGGGATTGTGCGCAAGCCAAATAGGCTTCCATTAATCGGGTTGGATCTTTCAGCAAATGATCTTTCCATTCACCCAGTTGAATTTTGCCTTGAATCAGCCCGCGCATTACACCCACATGGTTCGTTAACCCCAAACTGGTTGCGCCAATCAGCACATCGCCAAGAAACTCCAAACGCAAGTAGGTAAATTCTTCCTTGTTCTGCAACTCAACGCTTTGCCCACCGTCTGCGCCCCACCACTGCCCAAAAGAGACGGCGATCAAGCCCAGCGTGTCCAGCACATTCATGGCCAAGCTACCCTGAGTTTGCGTGCCTTGCCCCATCATGTTTTGTGCGGCAATTCGTGCGTCGTCTGCGGCTGCAGGTTGAATCATGTTCACAGTTTTCTGACCAGTGGAAAAATCACGCACCTGAGCCACATCGCCTGCAGCATACACATCGGCAACATTGGTCTGCATGTGCTCGTCGACCAGCAAACCCAGATCAACATCCAGGCCACTGTCTTCCAGAAAATCCAGGTTGGGCTTCACACCCGTGGCAGAAATCACCAAATCGCATTCAACGACTTCGCCTGTAGACAGCACGGCACGCAATGGCGCGCTGCCATTCAAATTATTGGCAGCATCGCCTGACTCAATGGCCTCCACTCTGGTGGAACAGTGAACATCCACACCCTTTTTGATGCACCAATCGCGAATCATGGAACCCGCGCCCTCGGTCATCATGCGCGGCACCATTCGGTTGCCCATTTCAACCACTGTCAGCTTCACGCCGCGCAGGGCCAGTGCTTCCATGATGATGCAGCCAATAAAGCCAGCGCCCATTTGCAACACCCGTGAACCCGGCTTGGCCAGCTCGATAATCTGGCGGGCGTTTTCCAATGTCCAGCAAGGGTGCACGCCGGGCAAATTCACACCGGGGATGGGGGGCGAAACAGGGCGTGCGCCGGTTGCAATCAGCAACTTGTCGTAGTGCAGCACATCGCCACTGTCGAGCATCACTTTTTTTCCAGTCGTATCCAGCTTGGTGGCGCGTGCAAGAATTTCCTGAATGTTCTGCTTCTTGAAATGGTCCGGGTCTTTGCGAAGGTAAGTACCCTTTTCGCCCACTTTGCCAATCAGCAGGTAAGGAATTGCCATGCGTGAATAAGGCGGCTCTGGTTCCGCACCCACCATCACGATTGAATCACGCGGCCTTTGCTTGCGAATTTGCTCGGCAACAAGCACGCCGGCGGGCCCGTTACCCAAAATCAAGTAACGGGTTCGTTGAACCTCGTCGGTCATAATCCCAAACGCACTAGCGTTGCGGGCGTTGGGCGACCCTCGATGTCCCAGCCTCGAAGCTCAAAGTACTCGGGCAGCATTTTGTCAATGCCATTGACCAGACCTTTGGCTGGGCCTACTTTGGCAGCGTCTTTCTTCAAGCGCGCCGGCAGGTCATCGTCTGCCTTGGTAAAGCCAGCATTCAGGTTGAATTGGCGCTCCAGGTTCCAGATGCGCTCGCCCATGGTTTCCAGATTGGCCATGTCAAACTCGTCGCCGCACGCAGCGGCCACTTGGGGCTGCACATCGGCCAGGGTCCAGGCAAAACTGGTGAACACGCAAATACCCGCTGAATCAAACACAGCGGTTGCATCCTGAAACGCCTTCACCAAAGCAGGCTTGCCGTCGGTTACCAGCGGGTCTGTTTTCACAGGAATGCCCAGCACCTCGGAAGCCACTGTGTAGCCCCGCAAATGGCAGGCACCGCGGTTTGACGTGGCATAGGCCAGACCCATGCCTTGAATACCGCGTGAATCATAGGCCGGGAATTCCTGCCCCTTCACGCTCATCGACAACTCAGGGTGACCGTACTTGGCGGTTAAACGCTTGGAGCCCTGACCAATTTCCACGCCAAAGCCTTCACCATTGCAAGTGTCTTCACTCAACTTCACCAAAGCTTGTGCAGACCCAAACGGGGCTTTGCAACCCAAATGTGCCTCGGTCAGCACGCCCATTTCGTAAAGCTCCATCACCGCAGAAATTGTGGCACCCAATGAAATCGGGTCGATGCCATGTTCATTGCACAAGAAGTTCACATACGTCAGCGCTTCCAGATCGTTCACACCGTTCGATGATCCCAAAGCCCAGGCGGCTTCATATTCCAGCCCGCCTGATGCACCATGATATTGGGGCTTGTTTTCCACGGTGAAGTGGGTTTCATCAATTTTCGAAATACGGCCACAGGCAATGGTGCAACCGAAACAAGCCTGGTTGGTCACCAGATTGGCCTTGCCGTCGGTTTTACGGGGCTCATGCATTTTCTCGCCAGAGATATCTTTTGCACCATCAAAAATCACATCGCGGTGATTGTTCGTGGGCATGGCACCCATTTCGTTGATGACGTTCATCAACACCTGCGTGCCGTAAGTGGGCAAGCCAGTGCCAGTCACTGCGTTCTCTGCGAGGATTTTTTTCTTCTCGTAGGTTACCTTCATGAATTCCTTGGGGTTGTGAATGTTGCCAACACCCTTGGTGCCGCGAACAGCAATCGCTTTCACGTTTTTGGAACCCATCACAGCGCCAACGCCTGACCGGCCAGCCGCACGGTGCAGGTCGTTCACAATGGCGGCGTACAACACCTGGTTTTCACCGGCCTTGCCGATGGAACAAACACGCATTAGCGGGTCTTGGTGCTTGGTTTTGATCGCGGGTTCGGTGTCCCACACGCTCTTGCCCCACAGGTCAGAAGCGTCCATCAGTTTCGCACTTTCATTTTCGATCAACAGGTACACAGGTTTGGGCGACTTGCCTTCCATAATCACCATGTCCCAGCCTGCGCTTTTCAGTTCATTGCCGAAATACCCGCCGGAATTGGAACATGCAATTGCGCCGGTCAATGGGCCTTTGGTGATCACTGAATAACGCCCGCCAGTGGAAGCCATCGTGCCGGTGAGCGGGCCTGTTGCATAAATAATTTTGTTGTCGGGTGAAAGTGGATCCACTTTCGCATTCACCTCTTCAACGAAGTACTTGGTGGCCAAACCACGTTGGCCAAGGTAGCTTTTCGCCCAATCCATTCTCAGGTCTTCGCTGGTGCAGGTGCCTGTTGTCAGGTTCACGCGCAATAATTTGCCGGTCCAAGCCATGTTGTCTAACTCCCCTCATTGAATCTAAGCGTGTGTCTGATTGCTAAGGCGCTCTGCCCATTGCTTCATTTTGTTCAACCCAGTCCAGTTGGAATCCACGTAGGTAATTGCACCGGTTGGGCAGGCGGTTACGCACGCGGGGTCGCCACCACACAAGTCACACTTCTGAACTTTGCCAGTTTCCTGAACGTAATTCACGGTGCCAAACGGGCAGGCAATGGTGCACACTTTGCAACCCACGCAAGTGTCTTCCGACACCACTTTCACGCCATTGGTTTTGTCCATGGTGATGGCCTCGACCGGGCAGGCGTGCATACACCAGGCTTCATCGCACTGGGTACAGGTGTAAGGCACTTTTTTGCCAGTGTGATGGAAGTCGAACACTTTGATTCGTGACAGCGAGGTGTTGAAAACCTGGTAGTTTTCATAGCTGCACGCCATTTCACACTGAAGGCAGCCCGTGCATTTGTCGGGCGTCATGTGAAGAGATTTTTGCATCTGGATTGTCTCCTGCTTTTTTTGGGTTTATGGCATTTGTATAACGCACAATATGTTTTTGTGCAACAGGTCGAATTTGTGGAACCGCCACGCAGCGATATTCACTAAAAATTTACTTTTAATCGTCTACCCTTCAATTTCATGCAACTCGTTTCCCGGCAGTTTGTACCTTCACTTCAAACACCAAGCTTACAAAATCCGGCCAGCACCGCCACCACAAATCCTTTGCGAAACAAAAATATCCATCTGGCCCAAAGACCCGGCAACATTCGCATGGCGCGAATACAGGAGGCTGCTCAACAAATACAGTCTGCTTGGGAACACACCATGCAATTGTCCAAACCAGGCGTGCACTTTGGATCTGGATTTGCGCGAACTGCGGTTGATTCAATGTTGAGCACTGCTGTGAACAGGCATGTGAAACACCCACACACCAAAGGCGTTTTAACCCAGCTGTCAAAAACAGCAGGCTTGGCCGCACAAATTTCAATGCTGAAACCGGGCGCATTTACATTGGGTATGGGCGCAATAATTGGATTGGGTGGCGCGGCCAGCCACACCGTCAAATCGCTGGCGCGACTATTGGGTCATGTTTACCTGGTCAAGGCGTTGCTGGAAGTGGCGCGGGGTAATTTTGCTGCAGCGAGCAGCTTAGTGGCTTCAGTGGGTGGTGCGTATGCAGGCAAAATGTTCGGCGAAATGGTGCAAAAGCATCATACCAGCAAGCCGTCTGACGCCGAACAAATCGGAAATACCGCTTTCCCAAGAGGGGCTGGGAATTTCGCCCTGCCGATTCCGCATGGGGTATTACACGCCTTGGCCACAGTGACTCAATCCATGCGGAAAACAGACAGGCAACTGAGTGAGGCGATTGACCACTATTTGCACCCCAATTTTTTACTGCGGCAATTGTTGCCTGGCGACCAACTTCAAAATATTCAACCAGCACTAACTGCGCGTGTGTCGATTGGTGCACGCGTTGAGTAATACACAGGCCAATCAGTTCATTCGATTTGCGGGTATGGCTGCAAGCACGAACAAATCGCGCAAGCGGCCAAGCGAATCTTCGATATAACATTGAAGTGCCCACACGGGCACCTCATCCAGCCGCATTCGCTGCTGAAACTGCACATGAAAACCCGACTCATCCAGCGTAAAGCAAGCTGGCAGTGCATTGTCACGTAGCAAGTCTCGGTTCAGATGCAACAACTGCGCCAAGGTAGCAGCATCGGCCACACTGAAGCCTGTTAAGGTAAATACAAACAACACTGAAGCACTGGCTTTTTGTAAAGCCAAGGGCACCAATTCAAGCCGTGCATCATCATCAAGTACAAAAGCAGTTTGATTACAAAGCACAGGTTGCCCAATCGCAGTTCCGACTTGGGTTAACAAACGCGAAAACAGTTTGTGACCAGCATCGTCGAGTACGCTCATAAACCCACCCTTTGTTGGTTTGCAAGCCGAGCGGCAAACATTTCCTCAGCCTTGTTTTCAACCGCCTGCCCCATTCTCTGGCTGGCCTCGGTGGTTTGCCCGCCAACGTGCGGCGTTGCAATCACATTCTTGTGTTTCGCAAGTTGATCACTAACGCTGCCTGGCGGCGCGGGGTCGTGTACAAACACATCAAGTCCGGCACCGGCAATCTGGCCATTGTCCAGCGCCTCAAGTAAAGCCTTCTCGTCGACAATTCCACCGCGTGCGGTGTTAATGACGACTGCGTTTCGACCCGAAAGTTGGGCAATTTGTTTAGCGCCAATCAAGTTTCGGGTGGAGTCGCTCAATGGCAAATGCACGGTCAGTACATCGGCCCTTTGGCACAGTTCATCCAGCGAAACTTTTTCGCTCAGGTACGGTGGCAACTCCTTTTGCTCAGCGGGTTGGCGTGTGGACATTAAACCAATCACGTTCATACCCAACGCCTTTGCAACAGTTCCAACTACACCACCAATGCGCCCTACGCCGACAATGCCCAAAGTTTTTCCGCCAAGTTCTGAACCAGTCAAAGCGCCTCGATTCCATATTCCATCTTTGACCTGTGCGTTGGCCTGTGAAATTTTGCGACTCACATCCAGCATCAATGCCACCGCCAATTCACCCGTGGCTTGCGTGTTTACGTCGGGCGTGTTTTGACAGGCAATCCCAACACTCTTCAAATAATTGATGTCGAGATTGTCCATTCCGGTACCGGCTCTTAGCACGCAAGAGGGGCGTTCATCTTCACTCAACTGGTCAATTAATTGTTCGTTCACTGGGCAGTTGCCGCGGACCACTAGCAAATCGGTTTTTCGATCTTTCATGGCTGCTACCACAGCGCTTTGCAAAGCCGATGGCACTACTGCGGGTACCGAAGTGACCTGCGCCTTGCGTGGTGGAAGTAAACCAATCGGTCCCATGGCGGCGGTGCCCATCGGTTCGGCCAGCAACACCTGAATCGGTTGATTGTGATCACGCGCACCGACATTCTGCAACGCATCGCCAAAGGATATTCGTGACGCCAGAGCGCCATTCGTTGATAAACCATGATTTGTTAGTGGAGGCTGCTTGTATGTTTGATTTGTGTTTTGACTACTTGTGGTTGAGATGTTTTGCATGGTGCTCTCTTTTGTAGTTTGTTTTGACTAGGCGCCATTAAGTAACAAAAGAGAAACACAGAGTTCATTCACACAATCGAACAGCGAGAAATTCGACGCACACACGCAAGCGCGCGGAGCTTGCCAAACGCGATGGGTACACTGCATACACATTGGCCTCCTGAAAGTACTTTGGCAGCACACGCACAAGCTTTTTGCTGCGCAAAAAAGGCGCTGCATCCCACACACTTCGCAGACCAACGCCGTGACCGTCGACGATCCATTGCCGAACCGATTCGCCACTGTTAGAAGCCATGGCGCCGCGCACGCGAACAGTTTCCTCACCCCGCGGCCCCTGTAGCACCCACCGACCAGGCTGTTGATCGCGTTCCCGAATCACCAGGCAAGCATGGTTTTGCAAATCGGCCAACTCTTTCAGTTCAGGTGCGCTTTTTAGATAGCTTGGGCTGGCACACAAAATTCGCTGGTTGCCTGAGATATGGCGGCAAATCAAATCGGGTTCACTCGTTTCGCCAAGCCGAATGTCGAGATGGAAACCCTCAGTGAGCAGATCGATGGGGCGATCAATCAACTCCAGTTGAACTTCAAGGGCAGGATACTGTTTGACCAGCTCTGACAAAGCTGGCGCCACGCGCGAATGCCCGTAGCCTGAACTTGAGCACACCCGGAGCAATCCCTGCGGTACTGATCGCTCTGCCGACAACGCATCCATCAGGTCTTGTGACGAATCGAGAACACGCTGCCCCCACTCCACAAAAGTTTCCCCAACCTCGGTCAATGCCAGGCTCCGGGTTGTGCGATGAAAAAGTTTCAACCCCAAACGTTGCTCAAGCTGTGCCAAGCGCTTGCTGACATAAGCTGTTGAAACGCCCATGGACAATGCGCACGCGGACAGTGAGCCATTGCGGCACAGTCCAAGCACCAAATCCAGTTCATCCAAGGAAGGATTCTTTAAATTCATTAATTAACCTTTTGGTTGATAGTTATTTAACTTATATCAACATTATCAACCGAATGGTTAAGCAATATACTAGGCGACTGAATAAAATTTTCTGACAGGAATACGCATGAACTCTAGAAAAATCGCTGTGTTGCCCGGTGACGGCATTGGCAATGAAGTCGCTCCCGAAGGACTGCGGGTGCTGGAAGCGGCCGCGCGCCGCTATAACCTTGACTTGCAATTCACGCATTTTGACTGGGCGCATTGCGACTATTACCTGAAGCACGGTCAGATGATGCCGACCGACTGGTTCGATCAGCTGGTTAATTTCGACGCACTGTTTTTCGGTGCTGCTGGCTGGCCCGACAAAGTGCCTGATCACATTTCACTGTGGGGTTCACTGCTGAAATTCCGCCGCGAATTTGACCAGTATGTGAACCTGCGCCCCGTGCGTTTGATGCCCGGCATTCCCTGTCCACTGGCCAATAAAAAAGTCGGTGACATTGACTTCTATGTGGTGCGCGAAAACACGGAAGGTGAGTATTCTTCCGTGGGTGGCCGCATGTTTGAAGGCACAGAACGCGAAATAGTGCTGCAGGAAGCTGTTTTCAGCCGCAAAGGCACAGACCGCATTTTGAAATACGCGTTCGACCTGGCCCAAAGCCGCCCCAAGAAACACCTGACATCGGCCACCAAATCCAACGGCATCGCAATCAGCATGCCCTACTGGGATGAACGTGTTGAGTCCATGGCCAAGCAGTACCCTGAAGTGAACTGGGACAAATACCATGTCGACATTCTGGCTGCGCGTTTTGTACTTAGCCCTGAACGTTTTGATGTGGTGGTGGCTTCCAATCTGTTCGGCGACATTCTTTCTGACCTGGGCCCAGCCTGCACGGGCACCATCGGTATTGCTCCGTCAGGCAACCTGAATCCTGAAGGCGACTTCCCTTCACTGTTCGAACCTGTTCATGGTTCAGCACCCGATATTTTTGGCAAGAACATCGCCAACCCGATTGGCATGATCTGGTCGGGCGCCATGATGCTCGATTCAATTGGAAAAGGCGACCCACGTTTCAAAGCGGCTCATGATTCAATTTTGAAAGCCATTGAAACCGTTTTGGTTGAAGGCCCACGCACACCCGACATGGGCGGAAATGCCAGCACGTCGGATGTCGGCAAGGCTGTTGCAGAATGTGTTCAGTAAGTTGCTAAAAACCGAATACCCGCGGGTCATCCACAATTGACCCGCGGCTTGGCAGTGAAATAATGGCGCAGGTTTTACCCTCTGGCCCCAACCCCATTATTCCAACATGAATCAATTCAATGTGCTCTCTGAAATTCTGGGAGTCACCGCCCCTGTGTTTGCCATGGTCTTTATGGGCCTGGTACTTCGCAAAGTCAATCTGATCAACGATTCATTCATTCAAACCGCTTCCACGCTAACCTACAAAGCCACCATGCCCACTTTGTTTTTCCTGTCCATTTGGCAGGCGGATTTGCAAAGCGCATTCAATGCACAACTGGTGTTTTTCTTTTGTGCGGCAACCATTGTTGGGTTTCTGGCGAGTTGGTGGTGGGCAGCCAATTTCACCCCCTATGGCCAGCGGGGCGTGTTTGTTCAGGGCTCATTTCGGGGCAACTGTGGCGTTGTTAGTTTCGCACTGGTGGCGAGTTATTACGGCGACTATGGCCTGTCGGTGGGCGGCGTGTTGGTGGGTTTTACCATTTTGTTGTTCAATGTACTTTCTGTGCTGATTCTTTCAGTTTACAGCCCCACCCTGAAATTCAGCCCGGCCGCTGTGGGCAAGGAATTGATCAAAAACCCACTGATTATTGCGGTGGTGTTGGGCATGCTAGCGAGCGCAATCGATTTGTATATTCCGCAGTGGCTGTTAAAGTCGGGCGAATATTTTGCGGGCCTTACCTTACCGCTGGCCTTGATTTGCGTGGGTGGCACCCTTTCGCTGGCTGGGGTAAAGGCTTCCGGCATGGCGGCCATTCAATCCAGCGCCATCAAGATTGCCATCTTGCCCGTACTGGCCTGCTTTGTGGCTTGGTTCATTGGCATTGAAGGCCGTGAACTGATTATTCTGTGGATGTTTTTTGCAAGCCCCACTGCGGCGGCAAGTTTCGCAATGGCTGTGGCTGCCGGGGGCGATGGCAAACTGGCGGCCAACATCATTGCGCTTACCACCTTGGTGTCGATCGCCACGATGACAATCGGCATTTATGCGCTCACCGCGCTGGGGCACTAGGGGCGCGCGTTAAACTGCTGAATCGCAGATGAAAATAACTCAAACAGCGGGTAGCAGTACATGGAAGCAAAACCGGCATGCAGTGTGAACTTGACCCCCAAAAGGGAATGGGCTTTGTTGCTGATTCTTGCGGGCATTCAGTTCACCCACATTCTCGACTTCATGATCATGATGCCGCTGGGACCGCAGCTGACCCAGGCGTTCGCCATTTCAGACGCCAAGTTTGGTTTGCTGGTTTCGGCTTACACATTCGCGGCCGGTGCGTCGGGCCTGATGGCCTCGCTATACATTGACCGCTTCGAGCGTCGGCGCCTGCTGCTGGTGTTGTATGTTCTATTTGCACTGGCCACACTTGCCTGCGGCCTGGCGCCCACGTATGAAACGCTGATGAGTGCTCGCATTGCAGCCGGCTTGTTTGGGGGTATTTTGTCGGCAATGATTCAAACCATTGTGGCCGATGTGGTGCCCTTCGCGCGCCGTGGCAAAGCAATGGGTGTCATTATGACCTCATTCTCGGTTTCCACGGTGATGGGCGTGCCGCTTGGCTTGTATGTGGCAGCCAATTCGGATTGGCACACACCCTTCTTCGGCATTGCGGCCATTAGTTTCATTTTGTTGATCGCTGGCTGGTACGTTATTCCAAGCTTGCAAGGTCACCTGCATGCGCGGGGTGAAACTGGCCCGTTGCAAGGCATTGCCCAAGTACTACGTGACACCAATCACTTACGCGCATTCTGCTTCTCGTTTTGCATGATATTCGCAGGGTTTTCCATCATCCCGTACATCACGATTTACATGCAAATCAATGCAGGCTTGTCGCCTTCTGACATTCCCCTGATTTATTTGGTGGGCGGTGCTGCCACTTTGGTCAGCGCCCAAGTGATTGGGAAGCTGAGTGACAAAATCGGCAAATTGCGCATGTTGCAAATTATCGCCTGTGTTGCGATTTTGCCTATGGCCTTGATCACATCCACTGAAGGCATGGGACTGGTCGCGATATTGCTTGTGACAACCTGCTTTTTTGTTTTTGTCAGTGGAAGAATGATTCCCGGCATGGCATTGGTCAGCGCGGCGGGCAACCCCAGAAACCGGGGCACGTTCATGACCTTGAATTCATCCATGCAATCAGCCGCCATGGGGCTGGCGGCATTGGTCGGCGGATATGTGATTTCAAGAAGCCCGGAAGGCTTGATTGAAAATTTCTGGATGTGCAGTGTTATTGCGATCTTGTTTAACCTGACCGCCCTGTTGATAGCCAAAAAGCTCAGGGTGTACCAATAAGAAATTAAATTGCTTAGCTGGCCATGCGGCGAATGATGGACGACACCACCATGCGCAAGCCCTTGATTTCTTTCACTTCAAGCGGGCGCTTGTCCTTAAGGTCTTTGTCTTTGCTCAGCTCTTCAAGCTTTTGCTCAATTTCTTTCAACAGCTCAAGTTGTTGTTTCATGATCATGGACCCATGTGTTTGCGTACGCGAAATATACACGGATGCGCATACTTATTGGATGACAGTTTTGTGACAAAACCAGACTCACGATTCAAGTACTATCCAATGATTGTCAAGTTCAATTGCGGGTTTTGACAGCGCAGGCTTGTGGCCCAGCCACACCTTGTTGCCGCTACTTGCCAGTGCACAGGCAGCATCTGCGGGCGTTATACCCAGCCGCCTGCCCTGCGTATCCACATGCAGCACAACATTGCTTTGGGTACAACTGACCACAAAACCTTCCGGTGTAGCAGCAATGTCGCCAGCATACCCTTTCATGTGTGTTGAAGCAGGCACAGGTTTCAGTCCTCCATGGCTTAACATGGCCAACACAGGCGCGGCATCGCGTTGCTTTTCGGTATTGTGGTGTGCCTGCATGGCAATTCCAAGCACACCGCTTTGATGTTGTACAAGGTGTCGCAAACTTAACCGTGAATCATCAAGGGTCCACTGCTTCAGCAGTTTGCCGGTGCTTGCATGAATCGCGACCAATGAAGAGTCCATGGGCGATTGGCTCAACTGGGTGCGCCCCATGTCAGCGTGGGTTTGAATTCCGCCATTGGCCACCAACAAACAAGGCTCGGTTATCCCAAAGCAGCCCTGCGGCAGAACCAAAAGTTCGTGCGGATCGTGGCCGTGTGTAGGCCACACATCAAGCAACTTCAATGTTGCGCGGTCGCGAACACCCAAAGCACCGTGACCTGTCAGCAAATCCGTTTCTGCAGTGAAAAGCAATTTGCCACATACAGCACTGTGACCATTCAAGTGGCGACCCGAGTCTTGCCAAGTGCGCTGAGTGGTACGAGTGTGAAGATTCAATTGCATCAACCAGTCGCCGGGGCGGCGAGCAATTACCAAATAATCATCGCCCTGAAAGTGCATCAAACCGTGTGGTCGAGTTGGCAAATCGATCGCCCACTGCACCTCAAAAAAACCATCCGTGTGCGGTTGCAGTTCCAAAATACCGGCCTGATAGTTACCGCTTGCCTGTTGCCATGCAGCCAACAAGGTGGCTTTGGTATCGTTAAGTCGTAGAGGTGTTACAGCCCTCGCCAAAGGCATGGCCATGCACACCGTGGCACCACCTGCCGCTGCCAAAAATGCTCTGCGATTCACTTTCAACTATTAGTCCCCATCAGAAGATGAAAACTGAATCGACACGCTCAATTCCTTGGCAAGCTCTTGTGTCATGAAACCCTTCAACACTTTTACAGCTTTCACTGCCCTTTCTGTGCTGTTCGCACTTGCAGGGCGGCTTAAAAGCAAGGCAGTGTTTACCGCTGTGCTGTGTTTTACCAATTCATCGGCCAAATCAATTTTCCCAAGGCCGCGCAAGTACGCTTCCAGCGGTACCACGTTCAAGTTTGCCTGCGGAACCACTTCGCTTTTCAAGACCAACAGAGGTTCGATTCCGTGCCAATGTGCAAGCCAGCTTTGCTGTGCCAAACCCAATCCGGAAAGTGGCCAGCTTGCCGGTTCACCGCGCGCTTCGGCATCCTTGTTTTTTAACATGGGCTTTTCCATTCGTTCCCAACTTAAATTGTGGAGTGCACCCACTTGCTGGTTAAAGTACAAAGACATGGTCAGCTTGTCCGCGGGCTGCCATTTTAAAGCGCCAGTTGTTCGGGCGATGTCTTGCACCAACTCCATGGCGTAAGCACACGGCGCAGTGGCTGGTTTGAAGTTTGGCTGCAAAAGCAAATATTCAAGCGCTGGGAAACCTTTGGCTGGGCTACCCACCAAGGCCATGCCTTGTACACCTTTGGGCTGCTGATTGATGGCTCGTTCAAGCAAGTTGGCACGCACTGGTCGAAAATCAATTTGGCGAACCGTGTTGTTGTCGAGCATTGGTCCCACCACCACTGCCGATAATTCCAGCCAAGCAAGGTAGGTTCTTGCATATAGCTCTTTCAACGTATCCAGGGCTAGGTCGCCGCCACAGAATTTTGAAGTGCTCGATTCAAGTAATTGCAATTGTTCCAACAAAGCGGAGGTCTCTTTTTCATAATGCTGCTTTACCACACTATTCAATACTTCTTGCGGCTCATAGTAAGGGAACAACATGGTGCTGCGGTCGAATGCTTTGGCCTCATTGAACCAATTCAAAAGCAGCAACAAAACGCCTGCCGCAGCCACCCAGATCAAGCCCCGCAACAGGCCGTTTTTGAATTCATGCTGATGCTGAGGTTTCATTACAAAGACTCCACAAATCGAATGAGGGCGGCGCGTTCTTGCGCCGAGTAGTTCATGAACTTGTTTTTACTTTGCTCTGCTTCACCGCCATGCCACAGAATCGCTTCTTCCACACCATCGGCCCTGCCATCGTGCAACAAGCGCTGGTGGTTGTTCACGTCGGGAATCAGTCCAATGCCCCACAGCGGTGGCGTTTTCCATTGCCTGCCGTTGGCTTTGAAATCAGGGCGATTGTCCGCCAGGGCTTCGCCCATGTCATGCAACAGCAAATCGGTGTAGGGCCAAATTTTCTGCCCCTGCAGTGCGCTGCTGCTTAAAGCTGGAAACGGCACTTTTCCGGTGGTGTAAGACGGGCGATGACACACAGCACACTGCGCGCTTTCAAACAACTTCTGCCCTTTCAAAACCTGTGCGTCATTCACATTGCGGCGGGCTGGCGGTGCAAGAACAGCCTGATAAAACACAATTTCATCGAACAGCCTGTCGCTGAGTTCAGGTTCGCCGTTTTCTGAACCATTGGGCGCCTGCAGGCAATCCGTTTGTGATTCGGTGCAGTTCTCGGATGGAAACAAGCTGCTGGTTATGCCGATGTCGCCAAGAAATGCCCCACCAGTTTGGTGGGCAAGGCTGGCCACATTGGCCTTCCAGCCAAATCGCCCTAGCATTTCTTTTCTGGCGTACGAATCCCAGACATAATTGGGCACGCCCTTGATTGAATCTGCGCGCGCAGCCTGCTGCTGTGAATTGCGCAACACCTCTTGTTCATCAATCGCTTCAAGCAAACCCAGCCCGATGACCTGTGGTGCAATACGCGGGCTGACCATTACATTGGGGTGCATTGGCCCGTAAGCCAAATTGGTAAAAGAATAAGTTGGCTTTTGCAGCACGTAGGGTGTGCCGTCGGGGTACACACCTCGCACTGGTGTGGTTTCAATTTTTATTTTGCCTTCTGGTTTCACCCCGTTGACCGCAGCGTTGTTGAGCTGATCGCCATACACAGGCTCCGGCACTACACCGTGTATGGAATCTTTGCCTGGAATAGACAAACGGAACAGCAAATCAACGGGTTGTTCTGTGTTTAAGTGCTCAAGAATTTCAGGCGGTTTTCCACGACCATCCTGAACATGGCAGCCACCGCATGAACGCGCAATAAAATGAGGCCCCAGACCGTCCCGTGCTGTGGTGGATGCGGGGGCCTGCACCCAGTTGCGCTTGAAGAACGAATTGCCGATTGCAAAGCGAGTGCGTTCATCGTCTGGCAAATTGGCAGCGGGAAACGAAAATGCATTTCTGCCATCGACAAACACGGTGACGTCGCCTGCAGTGCGCGGATCCATTCCTTCCACTGCGGCCCATGCAACACTCAAAAATAATCCCGAAACCGCTGAAACAAGCGCTACTTTCTTGATGTCCACAAGCTTCTTCCTCGTGGACCGTTCAAGGCAGTGTTAGGGTAAGTCGTGTGATACCGATTGCACTGGCCGATTCAACCAGCAAAACGCTTTGCTCGACCAAACTGTCAATAGTGGCTTTGACCCGTTTGGGTCCAGCCGCATTGGAACCCCCAATAATTTCACGGTCGAATGGCGCTTGAATGGCAGAGGCCGCATTCACCGAATTCTGAATTTGTTGCGTGGTGCGTTTTGCAAGATCAACCGACTTTGCGCCCACCAATTCAGCCAATGATGGCACCTTCAACACAGCACCGTCGGCTTGTTTGTAAGTACCCGTCCACACGTTCAAAATGCCTTGGGCGTTGGTCACCGCATCGCGGTGTGTGTTGTCTGAAAAACAGGAATGCTCGTCTTCCTGATCTTGGCTGAACAGCGCCACTTCGAGACGCTCACCCGCCAATTCACCACGCGACAAAGAACCCAATCCCACCAATATTTTACGAATTGATTCTTTGCCCCCTTGTTCAAATTCAGCGCGGAAATTATCTGCCTCATTGGGCGCCCACGCAGACTGTACAGTATTCAAATCGTGAATCAGCAGTGCCGTGATTTCGCGCAAATAGGCGGCACGGCGTTCTGCATTCAAACCCTTGCCCGGCACGTAATCGGTGTAAGGTCGATTGCCTGGGCCGTCGGTATTCAAATCCTGCCCCCACAGCAAAAACTCGATTGCATGCCAGCCTGTGGCAATATTCTCTTCGCCGCCGCGCTCGTTTTCCGCAATCAAGGCCTCGCGGTTAATGTTGAATTGGGTATTGTTGATGAAGCCGGCCTTTTGATTGCCCTGCACGTAATCCACATACGATTCATCCATGGGCCAGGCATTGATTTGCCCCTCGGGTCCGTTTTCATCATCAATTGGACCGCCATAAAAACGAAACGCTTCGGTTTGCCCGTAATACTCACGCGCATTCAGCCAGGCTTTTTTCGCCGCATCCAAACCAGCTTGCGATGGGGCTGCCAAAAAAGCATTGATTGCGTTTTGCATTTGCTGGGCTGAATTCAATGAATCAGCGTAATTTGCATACACCAGTTTGCTGTAGCCCTGCACAACACTTTCAGGCGTGGGTGCCGCGCAAACTGAGTTGTGAATGGCCAAGACCATACCCGCAAACACTAACTTTCTTCCGAGCAACAACTTTGAATACTTCATGAGAATTACGAACCTTTGAAATAATCGACGATGATCGACATGCTAATAGTAATGAGAATTATTTGCAATAATAAGACTATTGGACTACACTTTGCATCAATGTTCAATCGTCATTCACTGATTAAAACTCGCCATGAATACTCCTACATCACCCAACAAAACCAAAGGTTCCACGGGCAAACCTGTCGGATTTGAGCCATTGAATACAAAAGCACTGTTCCCCACGGGCAGCAAGGAAAGGACCATAGTTCACGAAGACAGCGAATACCGCCTGCGAATTACCGCGCAAGGCAAGTTGATATTGACCAAATAAAGTTTCTCTCATCCTCAATCGCAAGCCAGCCAAAACCAATTCAGCCAGCCAGCGTTTTTTTCATCAAATCACCATGACCACGAAAAAAATCCTGCCCTGCGCAATCAGCGCCATCACCCTGCTTTGGCCACAGTTTTCCAATTCGCAAGAATCCGCAACCCTGCCCGCGGTCAAAGTGGAAGGTCAAGTTCAAACCGAGGAAAAGGCTTCCACGCCAGTGGAAGGCTACAAGGCCAACAGCTCGTTTTCCGCAACCAAAACCGGCACACCCATTGTTGAAGCACAGCAATCGATTTCCGTGATTACAAAAGACCGAATTCAGGATAAGGGTGCCTTGACCGTGCAAGACACGCTGGGCTACACCGCGGGTGTTAGTGCTGGTTCATATGGCTTCGACAACCGGGGCGACTGGGCCTTTATTCGTGGAACATCTTTCGTGCAGTATCAGGATGGCCTGCGTCAGCTATTTGGTTTTTACAACAATGTACGCCCCGACCCCTTCACGCTTGAGCGCGTAGAAGTTGTGAAAGGCCCTTCGTCTGTGTTGTATGGGCAAGGTGGGTTTGGCGGGCTGGTGAACATGGTCAGCAAACGCCCCCAAGGCCAACAAGCTGGCGAGGTGGGTGTTCAGCTTGGCGAGTATGGCCGAAAACAGCTTGCGCTTGATTTGACTGGCCCCTTGAATGAAGAAGGCACGCTGCTGTACCGCATGATCGCGCTGACCCGTGACAGCGACACCCAAGTGAATTTTGTACCCGATGACCGCGACTTGTTCGCACCCTCCATCACCTGGCGGCCCAATGCGGACACCAGCCTGACTGCTTATGCGCAGGTTCAGCGAGACCGCACCGGGTCGTCAGTTGGATTTTTCCCGATTGTGGGCACACGCTTTGAAGGCCCGAATGGAAGAATTCCCTCAGACACTTTCATTAGCGAGCCTGGTTTCGACTTGTACCTTGCCAAGCAAACTTCTTATGGACTTGAATTTGATCATCGCTTAAACGATGTATTTACCTTCAGCCAGAAAATCAAGCAAAGCGACAGCGCGGTGTCTTACAACTCCATCTACTCCGCATTCACGCCTGCCATCAATGCCGATGGCAGAACAATCAATCGCGTAGCCATTTCGCAATACAACGCTGCTGACAGCTTCACCAGCGATTCACAACTGATCGCCAAATGGAATTTGGGCGCATTCGAGAACACCAGCATTGTGGGGCTTGATTACCAACGCGTGGCGCTGGGTGGTGCACGCGGTGTAGGTGGCAGTGCCGCCCCCATCGACTATTTAAACCCGGTGTACGGCAATTTTGTGGCCCCTGTGCTGGTCGACATTGCGGGCACACTTCAACGACAAACCGGTGTGTATGCCCAGAACCAGGTGAAATACAACAAGCGCTGGCTGGGCACAGTGGGCATGCGCCGCGACTGGGCAAAGTCTGAAACAGACAACGCACCCGCCGCCAGGCTGGATACATCCACCAACACCGCAAAAGCCAGTTTGGGTTACATCACTAACCTCGGCGCCATGCCCTACGTCAGCTATTCCGAATCATTCTTGCCAATTGGCGGGCTCGACTTCTTTGGCAACCCTTTCAAGCCCCAACAGGCAGAGCAAATTGAGGGGGGCGTGAAGTATGAAACGGCAGACGGAAAATCACTGTTCACAGCGGCCGTGTATGAGATCACCGAAAGCAACCGACGTACCGCAGACCCAAACCAAGCTGGCAATCAAATTCAGGTTGGCGAGGCCAAAAGCAAGGGCGTCGAACTTGAGGCCAACCACCGCATCAGCCCCACGGTTGACGTACTGGCCGCCTACGCCTACACCACTGCCAAGGTAACCCGCGACAACGGAGCAAACCAGGGCAAGCGACTGGCCACAGTGCCCAAGCAAACGCTTAGCTTGTGGGGTCGCCAGAAATTCTCAATGCTTGGTATGCCGGGCTGGCAATGGGGTGCCGGTTTGCGCTTTATTGATGAATCCTGGGATGGCGCCGATAAAGTGCGCACACCCAGCGTAGCGCTGCTGGACGCCATGCTTTCTTACGAAACAGGCGACTGGCGTTATGCCGTGAACGCAACCAACCTGGGTGACCGTGAATATGTGTCCACCTGCCTGGCGCGCGGCGACTGCTTCTATGGTGTCGAACGCAATGTGGTGTTCAGTGCGAATTACAATTTCTAAAAAAAGTTTTGAATATCAGCAACAGGTCATTCATTGGCCTGCTGCTGTAACTGCACAAGTATTTCCATCTTCATTGGATAATCAACATAACGAAGTATTTTAGGATCCGCTTGCGCGGCCCGCAACACGAAATTCCGATTGGTTTTAAGCGCATCACTTGCGAATTTCATTGCGTAAGAATCATTTTGAACTGCTGCAAAAACAATGCCTTCGTCATGTTTGAGTGAATCGCTGGCGTGCTCTAGTTCACGCCCGCTGGACTGAACTGCAATCATCACCAACTCCCTGTCATTTTTCAAACGTTCGCTGGCTTTGAAAAGGGTGGTGGCAAATTGTTGAATTGCGCTCCTCATTATTTCCTTGTCGTCTAAAAACCGGCTAGCAACATGGTGCACAGCCAAGCCGTCGTTCTGAACGGCCACCACGACAAACTTTCGATCTGCCTTGAACTGTTGATTGAAAAATCTAAGCACGTTGCCTTGATGCAAAATTGCTGCCATCGCGATTTCTTTGTCAAGCTGCAGCGCTTCGCTTAAAGATTGATAGGCCATAGCACCATTGCTGACTGCTTTCAATGCAAAAGCTTTATTCTCCTTGTATTGATTGCCTGCGCTGTTGAGTACATTGCCATCATTTTCAATGGCAGCCCAAACCACCTCGGGATCGTTTTTCAAATCCTCACTGGCAAACTGAAGGGCATTCCCGCAGTTTTTTACAGCCGCCAGAACAATTGCTTTGTTGCTTCCATGTGTTGCTTTAACCATGTGCAAAACGTAACCATTTTTCTGCACTGCTGCCAAAGCAACTTGTTCGTCTTTTTGAAGCTCGTGACTTACATGAGCAAGTGCATATCCGTTTTGACGAACCGCAGCGAGAGCAAGGTCCTTGTCATGCTCAAACCAATTACCAAGATGTCTTAATGCAGCACCATCTTTCTGCACCGCAGCCAATGCAATTCTTTTATTGACCTTCATTTGGACACTTGCGAATTTAAGCGCCTCGCCATTTTGCTGAACAGCGGCCAACACCACTTCCTCGTCGTTCTTGAATACGTCATCAACAAACTCGAGCGCGTATCCATTTTGCATGACTGCGGCCAATGCAATTGCTTTGTTCTTTTTTAACGTATCGCCCAAATACTGAATTGAAATTCCGGAGTTTTTAACAGCAGCCAATGCCACTTCTTCATCATTTTTTAAGTCATCACTGGCAACATTAAAGCCATGCTCACTCCCATTATTAAAAGCGAGCAACATAAGTTCTTTGTTGTTCATCAATGTGGTGTGCGCAAATTCTATGGCGCTCGGCATCAGCTGCAACACCCTTGATACAAATTCTGGATTGCTGCGTAGCGCTTCGCTGGCATGTGCAAGCGTCCAACCATCCCTGGAAAACTGCATGGCCTTGAGCACAACTTCTTCGTCACTACGAAGTTCTTCGCTGGCATTTAGCAAAGTATTGCTGTCTAGCTCAACTGCCATCAATACAAGCTGCCTGTCATTTTTCAATCGATCACTGGCAAGGTGCAGCATCAATGGGTAGAACTCAACAACCGTCCACACAATTTCCCGGTCATCTCGCAGTGGTTCGGGCAAATGAACAAAGGCCTGACCTGCATTTTTCACTGCGATCAGCGCAATTTCCCGATCACCTTGCAATTGTGGGTCTGCAAATTCAATCGCAAATCCATTGCGGGAAACTGCTGCCTGCACCACCTCGCGATCGTTTTTCAAATCTTCGTGGACATGCTGCAAAATCATTGGCGCAACTTTCACTGCGCGCAAAACAAATTCGCGGTTGGCTTTAATTGCATCGCCTGCATGTCGAAAGGAGGTATTAAATCGATTCATGGCACACCACACCACATCGGGGTCGTTCCTCAGATCTTCGCTGGCGGTTTCAAGCGCTGCCGTGTTGATTCGAAGCGCAACCAGCAAATCGCGCTTCTGTACTGCATATTCAAGCTGAGTTTTTAGTGGCAACCTGGCTTCGTCATTGCAACGCTGAAACAGTTGATGCATGGTGTTCAACACTTCGGTGTCCAAGGTGTACAAAGTCTGCTTTTCGCTGATGGGCTGCAATAGCACTTCACACAATTCGGTTAACTTGCCGATCGCCCGGTTGCTCACTTCCACATCAGCCAAGGTTCGTGGCCTGTTGAGTAACAGGGGATCAATGTGGGCCTTGCAAAGGCCCAATGACACAGCAGGCAAAAAGCGGTTCAACGGCAATGCACACCGAAGTTCAAATGCGCAGGGCAACTGGTCGACTGTGCAGGCGTTGACCAACTGGCTGAGCCCGTTGGATTTACTGAAATCAGTATTTCTGGACGCAGCCACCGCCATGTTTGTTGCTTCAAAGAATCCTTGGTTGCCAAGAAGCTCAGACACCTTCAGCAGCCGGCTGGCGGGATTCTCGAATTCAGATTCTGCCGACCGAACTGATGCTGAAGACCCGCGCATCAGGCAGCAAGACAAAGCTGTTACAGCGGCTTGAATGGCTTGCCTGAAAGACCGCGGGGCCCCTGCCTGTACCGCAACTGTTTCGATAGAATTCTGATTAACAACATTGGAACGCATCGGCGTACTGCCCAAACAAAGAACAAAAATTAATAGAATGAATGCTCATTGAGTTGAATTAGTTGATCACATAGTTCAACCAAAGCGTAGAAAAAGGGGGTGAGAGTATAATCAAGCATCATTTCACCGAGCAGTACCTATGATTACCCGCCTTGCCACCGCCGCCCTTTTGCTGTTTGCCAGCCTCACCACCCACGCCCAAGCCCAGTCGCCGAATATGGCTGAGCGTGTTCAGGCTTGTGTGGCCTGCCACGGGGCCGAAGGCCGCGCCAGCGCTGAAGGCTACTACCCTCGCATTGCGGGCAAACCGGAGGGTTACCTGTACAACCAGTTAATCGCGTTTCGCGATGGTGGCCGCGAACACGCCGCCATGAATGGCATTGTTCAGCACTTGTCGAACGATTACCTGTTGCAAATGGCAAAGTACTTTGCCGCGCAAAACCCACCCTACCCGGCACCTGCAAGAACCACCGCCACAGCCGCAGAACTTGAGCAAGGAAAGCGCCTGGTGTTTGAAGGCCTTGCATCGAAAAAAGTACCCGCTTGCGCAGCCTGCCATGGCCAAGCGCTTACTGGCGTTGAACCCTACACGCCAGGATTGCTGGGCCTGCCACGCGACTACCTGAATGCTCAACTGGGCAAGTGGCGAAACGGGCAGCGCCAAGCTGCTGACCCTGATTGCATGCACGCCTTGGTCAAAGCATTGAGTTCTGAAGAATTGAATACAGCCACAGCATTTTTGGCAGCGCAGCCGGTGCCTGCCAATTCAAAAGCCGCCCCAACAAACAGCATGAAATTTCCGCTGAAATGCGGTACACACACTGAAACTGCCGCGCCGAACAACAGCAATGTGTCGCCCGAGGCCATTTCACTTGAATTGCTTTCAGAACAGGAAAAGCGTGGTGCTTACCTGGCACGAATCGGAAACTGTGCAGGCTGCCACACAGCAGACCCCCGGAAGCCCTACGCGGGTGGCCGCGCCATTGAAACACCGTTCGGTCAAATTTACGCCACCAATCTGACCCCGAATCCGGAAACTGGTTTGGGCCACTGGACCTCTGATGATTTTTACAAAGCCATGCACAGTGGCGTGTCGAAGAATGGTGATTATCTGTACCCCGCATTTCCGTACACCGATTACACCAAAATGAGCCGCGCCGAGGTGGACGATTTGTTTGCCTACCTGAAACGCTTGCCCGCAGTTGCGCAAAAAACTCCGCCACCCGCCTTGCATTTCCCCTTCAACCAACGGCCGTTACTTGCCGTGTGGCGCGCACTGTATTTCACAGAAGGTGAATTCAAGCCCGACATGACACAAACTGCACAGTGGAACCGCGGCGCTTATTTGGTGAATGGCCCGGGCCACTGCGCTGCCTGCCACACTCCGCGCAATGCGCTGGGCGGATTAAAAGATAATCTGCACCTGAGCGGCGCCACCATACCGGTGTTGAAGTGGTTTGCACCGGCGCTGAACAGTCACCCCATTCACGGCTTGGGCAAATGGAGCGAAAGCGACATTGCACAGTATTTACAAAGTGGCGTGAACAAACACGCCGCCACCTATGGGCCCATGAGCGAAGTGATCGCGCACAGCATGCAGTTTGCAAACAATACAGATACACAAGCCATGGCGGTGTACCTGAAAAGCCTGCCAGCGAGTGCACCTTCCGAAAAAGAATCCACAGGCCTGGGGGAGCGTACGCTCCAACCCTTGATGGTTCAAGGCAAGGCCATCTACACTGAATCTTGTGCGGAATGTCATGGCCAACAGGGTGAAGGAAAAACCAGTCAATTTCCGGCACTTGCCGGCAATGCGAACGTGATCGCTCCCAACCCTGCGAATCCCATTCGCATGGTGTTGAATGGCGGCTACTCGCCCAGTACAGCTGCCGTACCCTATCCTCATGGCATGCCACCGTATCGGGTTGAATTGAACAACACCGAGATTGCCGCGGTGGTCACCTACATTCGAAGAAGCTGGGGTAACCAGGCCAGTGGAGTCGCATCAATTGAAGTGGACAAGCTTCGGGGCCTGAAACATTGAACTAAGTGTCGGCAAATGGGACTCAGTGGTCCAAAACCAAAAACCTGAAGCCTTCTTTATGCCGATTTCATCAATCTCCAGGCTCGCAAACATGGGCTTGCAAAACCTGCACTGTGCATCCGTTCCTGTCGGGCTGCGGGCACTCCGCGCTTTGGGAAAAGCACACCCCGGCGTAAATCCCGAAAAGCTGCTTGCCACCTGCAATCAATTGTTTGGCGAGCCGCGCAACTACACATTCATCGGTTCAACCTCCTTGCACCTGCAAGCCCTTCGATTTCTGAAACCTGAACAAACCTTGCCGTTGCCCAACGACCTGGATGTTACGGTGAATTCAACGGGTATGCGCCAGTTCAACAACATCGGCAAGCGCGTTATGGAAGATCTCCAACTGACATCCGATCCGTGCGGCATTGTTTTCATGCCACGTGAACGCGGCGACACCCTGAAAATTGATGTGACTTCCGACCATGAGTTTGGATTTGCCAAGTACACGCAATGCCCCAACTCCATTGAAGGAATGAATGTGGCGCAAATTACTCACACCTACGACGAAGACCTGCTTCGCTTGATTGACCCGCTTTACATTGAACTGTGCGGCGGGCTGGACAACACCAAAAGACTATTCAATGAACGTTGGCAGCATTTTGATCAAACACAGTTGCGAATGCTAAGCATGACTCTGTGCCCGCCCATTCAAGCAATACTCAATTTTTCTCTTAAACCTGTTTCGGATGTGGTGGTGATCAATCACAGCACAGGTCGTAACCAGGTCAAATAAGCTTGGAATTATATGGAACACATGAATTCAGCCCCCACAACCCCACGTGATCAAATCATTTCAAACCGGAGTTTTTTTGAAACCCCACCGGCCTCGCAAACCAAAGTGAACTCGAGCAGCGAAGCAACGCGTGCATTGGCACAAGCATTTCCCCAGGTAAACGCCGCAAGCCTGCTAAGCAATCTGCACCAGTTTTTGGGTTCTAAACACAATTACAGCATTGCGGGTAGCGCTGCGCTTTACATTCATGCGTGCTTGGCCCCCAACGCAGCCAATACCCTGCCTGCAAGGCCTAATGATCTGGATGTGGTTGTGAATTACGCAGGCTTAACACGCAGCGAATACATGGCGACAAGCATTCAGGAACTTGGTTTTGTTGAGGCGGAAATGCACCCCGGCCGATACCACTACACAGACGCCGCCAACGGGCACACAGTTGACGTGGACTTGATACCCGAAAGCCGTCGATCTTTTGGAAGATTTTTAAGAGATGCACAATGGGTAGAAGACTTTCAACTGGCCAAGCTGGATGATTTACTGGATGCGGCGCACGAGCAAATCAGTAGTAATTCCTTGTCTGCAAAAGACCTAAGTGCCGAGAAAAAAGCGCACATACAAACTAGATTGAATTACTTCAACCGACAATCGTAATGATTCTCGCAAACTTGGTAACAAGGACCTGGAAGTAAGTTCCCTCCATTTAAGTACAGGTGAGCCACGTTTTTCAGTTCAACTGCCGCTCTGTTAGGTTTTCTGTACCCACCTAACACTTCGGAGCAACTCAATGACATCAGTTTCAAACTTCGTTGAAACGCAATTAGGCTGCAGGCTTTCAGCCGGGCTGGCAACAAGCAATACAACTGGACTTGCCACCGTTGCCGCGAACGCGCCAAGGCGCCTGAACTCGTATCTGTATGATGCCGTAGTAGGCCTTTACCAAGAAATAAGGCTTGACGGTCGCCTTTCAGAAAATGACTTGAATCTACTTCTTGATTTGAGCGAACAATCCCGACAAATAACATCATCGCCATTGACACAAAATGCCTTAGAAGAATTTGGTTTCATGTGCCGAAGGTACATGCAGTTGTTAAACAACTCCACACAGACCAACGCACCCCAGATCATGAACAAGCAGGTGGCGAATTCAGCATTCCCTAACGCGGTTCCGAAACACACCTTGATTGCCACGAACGGTCAACTGTTTGAGCACTACACATGGATCAACTCGACAGAATTGGTGCGCATGAATTCGAGATATTCGTCGGTCAATGGGCTTCAAGCCTTGAAAATAGACAAAGAAAAAATTCATACCCGGTATGGCGCTACAGAGAGATTAGCGAAATGCGCAGTGGGCAAAGGCTCGTATGGTGTGGCTCGTTTAGGTCGATCCGTAAATGATGATCAATACATCGTCGTTAAGAAATCGCACCCAAGATATACCGACGAATTGCCCCAAGCGCTGCTCAAGATCATAAAGCCCAAAAAAGTGGCTGTTATTCCACACTTGAATGATGGCTCTTTGGCAGGTGTCTCTAAAGTGTATGCCTCACATTTGGCCGCCTCAACGGCCTCGTCAAGAAGCGTAAGCGGAGCTTCTTCGTTTTCATATCTTGAACTGGGCGTCGCTGATTTACATGGCTTCATTGTCGATTTCAATTTGCTAAGATTTGTCGTTGAGGGGGGGCTCAGCTCGGAAGGTCTGGGTTATGAGCTGTTGCACGACATGTGTGTTTCCCTTGTCCGAAACACCAGCAAACAGAAAAGCAAGTCTGAAAAAAATGCCTTGATATTGGCGCAGATCGATCGGTTGAATCAAAGTCCATTTACCAATCCATACAAAGTTCGACGGTTCTTGAACCGACTGGCTTATCAAATGCTTGAATGCGTACAGCAAATGCACAATCGCAACGTCGCACACAACGACATTAAACCCAACAACTTTGTTTTGGCAAATCATGATGGCAAACTTCGGGTGAAACTGATCGACTTTGATATGAACTCCGCCATAAAACAAACAGCTGACATACCGCTGGTGACTTCCACCGAACTCTATTCAGCACTGCAAAGCCTCGCCTTTGAAGCGGACCTTGATCCCGAAAGCCGCGATGCCTACGCTGTAGGATGCTCGATTCATCAGATATGTGGTGATGCACCAATAGAAATCGCAGGCTTAAGAAACAGGATTAAAAGCGAAACTTTGGAATTCATGGGGATAGATATGAAATCCGTTGAAGACCGCCAAAGGGTGGAAATCATGCAAAAGATTATTCCGGAACTGGCTAGCTTGAGTCAGGTGGCAGACTTGTTGTGCCAACCCGATACGGAAAAACGATATTCTGTTGGGCAAGCCATGGAGAACATCGTGTTCAGTCAGAGTAATTCCATGGTCAGCGAATCCGAATTCAGCGAGTTGGCCATCACTGCGCTGCGCGACGGCGGGCTGATCAGTAAAGAATTTAAAGAACGCCTATTCCCCCCAGGAAACCAGGAAGCAGCCATATTCAATGAACTTGAAATATCGCGTGCCAACAAGAAAACAGCGCGGGATTATTTACTGAAGCAATTCACCGACGAGTACGGCGAGCGCGAATTAATGGAACGCCTTCAATGCGTTGATCAGGCGGTTTGCTGACTCATATTGCTGACCTGAACCAGAGTGTTGTGCGCTTCAATTTCACTTTGGCAGTGCATACGGCACTGTCCACAACCAGAACATGCACCGGTTTTCATGGTGATGTCGTCTACAGAACCACAACCGTTGCGCACTGCTTCAGAAATGGTGCTGTCACTAACGTTGGCACAAATGCAGACGATCATGGCGAGACCTCAAAAGCGTTGAACTTGATATTAATAATAATGATTCGCATTACTATAATCAAGTATTTTTTCAACGCACTTTGAAATCGTTGGTTTCTGATAGATATCGCTTATTCTGAAACACCCATCATGGACTGCTCAAAATTCTGCAGACCCACCCGGTCAATCAGGCTGAGTTGGGTTTCCAGCCAATCAATGTGTTCTTCGGTGTCGTCCAGAATGACTTGAAGAATGTCGCGTGACACATAATCACGCTCTAATTCTGCGGTCGCTATACCATCTTTGATGGTCACTTGCGCAGCACTTTCCATTTTCAGGTCACTTTCCAGAATTTCGCGAGTGTTCTCGCCAATCATCAGCTTGCCAAGGTCTTGCAAATTGGGCAAACCATCCAGCATCAACACACGTTCAATTAACAAATCTGCATGTTTCATCTCACCAATTGATTCCTCGTACTCCTTCTTCTTAAGTACTTCAAGGCCCCAGCTTCCAAAAATTCGCGAGTGCAGAAAATACTGGTTGATCGCCGTGAGCTCGTTCTTCAATTGAGCATTCAACGCGGCAATTACCTTGCTGGAACCTTTCATCGTTCTTCTCCCTAAGCACTTAATTTGATTCAATACGACAGTGTACAACGCGGGCCAAGGCAGCCAAAACCCTTTTCCTGCAAGACTTTTAAAAAAACCCTTGCAAAATCCAAAAAGCTAAATAATAATGAGAACACTTCTCGTTAACATCTTTCCGAACGAGATTGCCGTGGGTCTACCGCTCAATCTCCTTCTTCGCAACAGTTGGCATCCTCGTCGGTGGCCTTCCTTGTTCGGAAAGATCCTCCTTGACCAGTCAGCAATTCGCTGACTGGTTTTTATTTGATGTGAAGTGAACAAACTTGCTTTGGTGCCGATGTGGCAGACTGCGAAAGGCATTTGCTGATTTAATGAATACCCAATCTGTTTCGATGAGTTTTTCTCTGAATATCCATTCGCAAAAACTGATTAACACGCTGACATTTGCCGCAGTCTTGCTGCTGCATGCATTGGGCCTGGTGTGGGCTGCGCAACAACTCAGTATTACTGAACCAGCAATTACACCACCCAGCGTGGTTGGCGTGTTGGTGGCTCCAGAACCTGTGCCTGCGCCGCCACTGCCGAAGGCGGTTCCGCCATCATCCAAGCCCGAGCCCAAACCTGTGCCCAAACCCAAGCCCGTGGCAAAGCCGACTCCTGAGCCCAAAACCGAGCCTGCACGTGAAGTCGCCTCCGAACCCGTGTCACCAGCTGCGGCGAGCGTGCCCGCGCCTGCGGCACCGTCAATGCCGCCAGCCTCACCGGCGCCCGAGGCCTTGGCCCCGGTGACCCCACCACGCACCGATGCCGCCCATTTGAATAATCCGGCGCCGCAGTACCCGGCATTGTCACGCCGACTGGGTGAACAAGGCCGCGTATTGCTGGACGTTTATATTTTGCCCAATGGGAATGTAGGCGAAATCAAATTGAATCAATCAAGCGGTTTTCCAAGGCTGGACAACGCCGCCCTTCAAGCCGTGAAAACCTGGAAATACGTACCCGCCAAACGGGGCGACAAGCCAATTCCGTTTTGGTACGTACAACCTGTTTCCTTTGTATTGAATAACTGAGAACATTGAATTTAAGCGAGGTTTATTGAAATGGAAAACAACCCTTACGGCATGGCTGCCATGTGGGCCCAAGGCGATTGGGTCATCAAAAGTGTGGCATTGTTGCTGTTGATTATGTCGATTGCGTCTTGGTATGTAATTATCAGCCGCAGCATTCGCCTGTATCGGCTTCGCAAAAATGTGGGTGCAGTCGACCAGTTCTGGCACACCCACAGCTTTGCGGAAGGTTTGCAGGTGTTGGGCAAAGACACCGGCAACCCTTTTCATCACATGGCCATTGAAGGCCAGGCTGCGGTGAACCACCACAGCACCAATAAAGACGACCTGCACGGGCAAATCAGCCTGGCCGACTGGCTTAGTGAGGCTCTACGCGGCGCGATGGACGAAGCTGCCGAGAAACTACAATCAGGCCTGTCAATTTTGGCTTCTGTGGGTTCCACAGCACCATTCGTCGGTTTGTTCGGAACAGTGTGGGGCATCTACCATGCGCTTGTGGCCATTGGCGTGTCGGGTCAGGCCAGCATCGACAAAGTGGCTGGCCCTGTGGGCGAGGCATTGATCATGACCGCTTTTGGCCTCGCTGTGGCCATTCCAGCCGTGCTGGGTTACAACGCATTGACACGCGCCAACAAAGGGCTGCTCAGCAAATTGAACCGTTTCGCACGACAATTGCATGCTTACTTTCTAACCGGTTCGCCCATGCAGAAAGATTCTGCCGTGCGCACCATGCCTTTGAAAAAGGAAGCGTAAGCCATGTCGTTCAATTCTTATGACGACCAACAGGAAATGAGCGAAATCAACATGACCCCCTTGGTGGACGTGATGCTGGTGCTGCTGATCATTTTCATTATCACTGTGCCGGTGATTACGCATTCCGTGAAAGTGGATTTGCCGCAAGCCAGCCAGCAGCCCACCGAGGTGAAGCCTGATGTAGTCACGTTGACCGTGCAGCGCGATGGCAGCCTGATGTGGAATGACGAAACACTGACTTTTGAGAACCTGGAGCTTCGCTTTCAAGCAGTGGCGCAGCAAGACGCGCAACCCGAACTGCGCATTCAGGGCGACAGGGCTGTGGAATACGAGAAAGTTGTGCAAGTGATGGCAGCCGCGCAACGCGCTGGCGTTGAAAAACTGGGATTTATGACGGAACCGCGTGGTACTCCGTAAATTGACTATTTACCATTCACCAAGGCCATCCGTTGAACAACGCGATGGCTTTTTTATACCCCCTTGCAGTGACCCACCCGACACACTGCTTGGCGTGTCACGGGCGCAATGCTAGCGTGTGCAATTGCCTGAAACAGAGAGACCATCGAAGCTTTTGATTTGATGATGTGACAAGCAAATTGTCGCAAAGTCATGCGAAACTTGAACGAACAGTCAAGTTAAACACTTTTATTCTCTATTTGTAATCATGTTATCCAATTGACGGCGCAACGCATGAAACCATCTTCCACGACTACTTCGGCCTTGAACCCAGGATATTTGTCCCGGTCAATTGGCCCACTTCACATTAATCTGGATCGCCAACTCTACAACATCAGCCATGTTTTGAGTTTCGAGCAATCCGAGGCCAACCAGCGCCTTTCAAGCTTTATTCAAAAAATGTTCAGCGGGCAAGTAGTCAACGGCACTGAACAGCGCCCCGCCGGCCACTGGGCGTTGCGAGCGGCCTGCAATGCGCAAGCGTACCCGGCGCCCGTGTCGCTGTTGGTGAATGGCCGTGATGAAATCGAATTGGCCAGGCAGGTTCAGGAACACATGCAACTGTTTGTCGAGCAGGTGCGTTCTGGCCGCTACACCACACCCGATGGAGTACGCTACGACAGCATTTTGCACCTGGGCATCGGTGGTTCAGACCTTGGACCGCGCTTGCTCAATGATGTGTTCAGCAAACTTGAGCTGGGTGGTGAAGATGCGATGAAAATACGCTTCGCTGCAAATGTAGACTTTCATGAAATGAAAGCCGCACTGGCTGCCTTGAATCCAAAAACCACCTTGGTGGTGACTGCAAGCAAATCATTTTCCACCCGCGAAACCTTGCACAACGCCCAACATATTTTCAAATGGCTGGATTCAGCAGGCCCCGACTACCGCGGAAAGGCTTTGGTGGCGGCCACCTGCAAACCTTCCAAGGCGATGGAGTTGGGAATTCCACCCGAACGCATATTCGAGTTCAGCGAAACCGTGGGTGGCCGTTATTCCCTGTGGGGGCCCGTGTCCATCGGCGTGCGCATGGTGCATGGCAACTTGGTATTCAATGAATTGCTGGAAGGCGCCGCATTGATGGACGGTCACGTGTTACAGAGCAAGGCCAGCCAGTGCATTCCCACCCTGCTGGCCATGAGCGATTTGTACAATCTGGAACAAGGTGTAGCCTCGCTGATGCTGAGCCCCTACGATTCCCGCTTGTCCCAATTGGTGCCTTACCTGCAACAATTGTGGATGGAATCACTTGGCAAAGGCGTGAACAACCATGGCGAGCTGCTGTACAAACCGAGCTGCCCAATACTGTGGGGCGATGTGGGTACCAACGGTCAACATGCGTTTTTCCAAATGCTTCATCAAAGCAGAATAGCAAGCTCGGTAGAGCTAATGGCCATTATTCACCCCAATCATGATGAAGAGCAGTCTCACCAAGTACTTCTTTCTCATGCTTTGGCGCAGTCTGAAGCATTCTCGGTGGGTCGCCTGAACTCCATGGAAGAGCTTGCCGACACTGTGAATAATTTCAAGGCGTGCCCAGGTAAGCGGCCGGTGCAAATGGTGTTTATGGACTCTCTTACACCCTATTCACTGGGTGCGCTATTGGCCATGTGGGAACACCGCACCGCTGCATTGGCTGCAATGCAGAACATCAACCCGTTCGATCAATGGGGCGTAGAACTTGGCAAGGGCATCGCGGAACAGCTGGAACACAGTGTACCTCCTGGCGAAGCCCCAGCTGAAAATCCGGTTACAGCACACTTCATCAATCATTTCTTAAAAAACGCGGGCCAACGATGAACTGGCAAGCACTGCAACTGCCTGCATGTGGTCTGGCGGAAAGCCCCCGCTATGCCCATGGCTGCTGGGCTTGGGTGGACATTGACCAGCGGGTGCTGTACCGGCTGAATCAAAGTGATATTTTGAGTTCGGGGCAACCCAATTTACACGCCCTTGAGCTGCCCGATGAAATTGGCTGCGTGCTGCCCACCGCACGGGCCGAAACCTGGGTGCTTTTGGGTCGCCAAGGCGCATGGCTGCTTGAACACAATTCACTCACCTTGAAACTTGCTGCGCCCTTCGATTCTGCCAAACACCGGTTCAACGATGGACGGGCAGACCCGGCAGGCCGCGTGTGGATTTCATCGCTGGTGGATGCTCGCAGCCCTGCCACTGCTGCGCTGTATTGCATTGAATCAGGAAAGGCAGAACTGAAGATAAATGACCTGATTGTGGGCAATGGCCTGGCATTTTCACCCCAAGGAAATTCCATGTTTTTAAGCGACACACGCCACAAGTGCCTGTGGCGATTTGACTTTGACAGCGCCACAAGTGTGCTGAGCAACAAGCGTTTAATCAAGCAATACACGGAAGGACCAGCGCGTCCAGATGGCGCCTGTTTTTCAAACGACGGGAGCTACTGGGTGGCCATTCTGGAAGGTTACCGACTTGAACGTTTTTCCGAGCAGGGTGAGTTTATGGAAAACATAGAAATTCCGCTAGCCAAACCCACCATGCCCTGTTTTGGCGGCGAGCACGGGAATATATTGCTGGTCACCTCGGCCAAAGCCGATGAAAAACTTCCCAACAAACCTCGCTTCGGTGACGTCAGTTTGATTGCCTGCGAATCTGGTTTCAAAGGCCTGCCAGAGTCATTTGCAAACCCCGCTCACTTGAATTGAAGTTTTTGATCCTCCCCTACTTCGCGTAGCGGCTTTCAATCAGATTCTTTTTAAGACGTGCCATATTTTTTTGCACGCTGTCGCCCAATTGCAATGCAACCTGGGTGGCCAAAACATCCACAATACACAGATGTAAAAGTCGCGATACCATTGGGCTGTATTGCTCATAATATTCGCCATGGTCGGCAGGGATGTGTACCTGAACCTCTTCAGCCAGCGGCGAACCTGATGCTGTGATGGCAATGGTTCCCGCACCGGCCTGCCGCGCAATCCGTGTGGCGTCGAGCAGGTCTTGACTTCGACCAGAATTGGAAATGATGATCAGGGAATCGCCCTTGTTCAACATCGACGCAGCCATTATTTGCAAATGACCGTCCGAATAGGCTTGCGCAGCACACCCCATGCGAAAAAATTTGTGCTCAGCGTCCAGAGCGATGAAACCTGAATTACCCACACCGTAGAAGACCAGGCGCCCCTTGGTTGAAATTGCCTTCGTGATCAATTTGGCGGCTTGACTAATTGGTTGGGCTGGCGCCGTGTTCCGGAAGTTACTCAAGGTGTGAATTGCATTGTCGAGCACTTTTTGAATCAGTGTTTCACCGGTGTCGCCTTGTTGCACAGCCTGATGAATGAAGGGCACACCTGAATTCAGACTGGCCGCGAGTTTTAGCTTGAAGTCGCTTAAACCTTCGTAACCCAGGGTTCGACAAAATCTGACCACAGAGGGGCTGCTGACTCCAGCCCGCTTGGCCAGGGTTGTGACTGGCAACTTTTGAAAGCCACTGGGGTCTTTCAGCACCAGCTGCGCAACTGCTTGTTCTGCGCCAGACAACTGCTCCAGTTCCCTGCGAATTCGATCCAGAAGATTCATACGCGTATCCCAAGACAGGTTACAAAGTAATAAAATTACATTGTACTAGTGTATTAAGCCGCGTGACTTGAAGTATTGAACCAACACATTGGGCTCAAAAGGCTTTGAATAAAAAGCGTCGATGCCCGCCGCCATCGCCCTGGTGTACTCTGCCAAACGCGAGCCTGCGGTCACAGCGACAATCGGCGTCTTGATGTGTTCTTTCATGTCACGTATGTGACGAGTTGCGCTGAAACCGTCCATCACAGGCATGTGCAAATCCATCAGTATTGCGGCCACACCCACACTTTTGTCTTGAAGCATCTCAACTGCAAGTTGCCCGTTTCCAGCCACAATGACTTGTGCGCCCAACTTGCGCAAACGTATGGCATTAATTTTTGCAACGGTTGCATCGTCTTCAACCAGGAGTAATTTCAAGTTGCTCAAGGGCAATTCGCCTTGATTGCTGTTTGAGGTCAAACATTGACCAATCGCCTTGCCCACGACCTGCAAGGGCAGATGAATGATGGCTTGAGTGCCCTGCCCCAGTTCACTCTGCAGCTTGAATTGACCCTTCATCAGTTCAAGGTATTTGTGGGTCAGATAAAACCCCACCCCCATGCCACCACCGCCACGGCTTCGTCGCTGAGACTGATTGGCAAATGGCTTACCAATGGTTGTGACCAAAGATTCTTCCATGCCCACACCGTTGTCTTGGACTTCAAAACGCAGTTGCGAACCTTGTTGGGCATCAAATGTAATTTGCACTTGAATTTGACTGGCATCGGAAAATTTCAGTGCATTGTCAATCAGCCCGTGCATCATACGACCCAGACGGATTTTGTCACCCAACACCAAAGGATCGAAATCGAATTTTTCTCGAATTTTCAGCAAATGGATTTGACCTGGATGTGCGCGTTGAACCAGGCGCAAACGGTCCAGCCACAGGGCACGAAGATCGAACTCTTCTTCCTCAAGCTGGAGTTCACCCAGCATGCTGTCAGCGTAATCCATCAACATTTTTACGCTTCGAGTCACATCGATGTTGGCTTTGTCCAAATCCTGAAACAACTCGGCCTGGTCTTCATTTAGTTGTGTGGCCGAAAGTTGATTCAACATTTCGAGCGAATTGTTCAGCGGAGTTCGCAACTCGTGACTTACAACATTCAAAAAATAGTTCTGCTGGCGTACCACCTGCATTAATTCTCGAGTCTTGTGACGCAAGCGTTCGTTGCCCATCCGAAGCTCACTCAGCACGCGTGCTTGTTCGCTCACATCGACAATAGCCAGGGTTAGTGTGATCGCATTTTCGTACCGAAGAATGGTTATTCCAAGCTGCACAGCAATTTCATGCCCGGCTTTGTGAAGCGCAGGAAAATGTTGTACGCCAGCGCCCTGACCAACGACCCGACTTTCGTCAGATTGAACAAATCGGTTAAAGAACTCCCCATTCTTAGAGCGTATTTCAACAGGTAACAAAATGCTGAAGGACTGCCCCAACAGTTCATACACTTCGTACCCGAAGATGTCGGCACAAAGAGTATTCAACTTTAGGATTTTCCCAAGCTCGTCGACCTGCATCAAACCAATTGGGCTTTGCTCCAACACATCGGGGGTGGCATTTTCAGAGTTCAAGGTGGACCGGTTTGCATGGAGTAATGCTGAACAGTGTGACCGACCCAAAAAAAGCACAAGGGGGCATTAAGACGGTAAAGCCCCCTCTACTTTTGCAATTGATAAATTAAAGTTCTCGAAACCTTAAAATTGCGACTCAATCAATTTCGGAAGGCAGTTGAAGACCAACCTCGCCTCGAGTTTACTGGCCCGGCCGGCAAAGGCACACCACCAATCAGTTTCTCTGAGGCTGTGCCATAACGCAGCCAGGTTTGAGTGGGTTGTGTACCCACGCCGGGCTGGGTGTAATCACACACGCCTTGAGGAAATATTTCTTTGACTTGCACCACAAAAGCTGCGGTGTCGATGATGGACAAAGCGCCAGCATAATCAGCGGCATCCACTGGCTTCAATACGCATTTGTTGGTCAAGGTACGAATGTCGTCGCCTGCCACTGTGCGTGGTGTTCCAAACCGAGTTTGAACCAAGACATGCTGCAACGCTGCCACAGGGCCTGTGAGTTGAGCCAACATGCCGGTTGGGTCAAATGCCGACAAATCCAGCCCACACACCTGATTGCTCAACTGATCAAAAATTTGCCCAGCCTCGGGAGGTGGCTTGGGAATGCTGCTGGAGTTGACCACCGGCAAAATTGGCTCTGGATAAAACAAGTTACCACTCAAGGGTATGAAAGGGCCATCGTCAGCGTAAATGCTTTGAGCAGACAAACACTTGTCGCGCGCTGCGGCAGGTTTGTTGGCCACCACTTTTTCAGGCAAAGGCTTGTTACTACCATCGGCCTCAATCTGGCTTAGCCAGCGGTCCATCACCAACAGCGCTTCCGTGCTGTACGTGGAGTCGCCAGCCAACACAAGCTGACCAAACCAAATGACATGATTGTCAAAATGACCCTGGACGGCATTCAGGCGCGCGCGCATTTGCCAACTGTGAAAGGCATCATGTGCAATGCCGGGGTCAGGACCACGCAAATCAATAATTGGAATATTGCTAAGGTGTTCGGCCGTGTTCACCGCACCCGTTTTGTAAGCGTTGGTCAATGCAAGCGGGTCGGCCACGGTGCGGTTTGCCACACGCTGAATGTCCACATCAAAACCACCGATATTGCGGTTCAAGTCCAAAAACTGGTCGGCGGTGATTGTGCCTTGCTGCAGGGCGCCCAGGCCATATTGCACGCCCACGTTGTCCAGGGGAATGCCGCCAAAACCCCGACCGATTTTCTTCTCGTTTTCACTCCACACATCGACTGTTCTAAAACCAAATTGCGAACTCATGTAGTCAATCAAACCGCAGCGCAAACCACCAGGATTGTTCACTGGATCGTAAGGTGTCGCCGCGCCATTCAGTCCACGGCAATTGCCTGCAAACGGAAACGCCTTGGGGAAAAACGCATTGTCGGACAACACAGGGTTAACAGGCAAATGCCCATACACTGCGCTCCACTGCACAAAAGGCAAAAAGTTTTGATTGAAGTTTGGAAACTGGCTGGAATTTTCGGCCTCATTGACACCTGGGTAACGGTTGCCAAAGTAGGAATTCAGCAGGTTGTAATCCGCAAACTGGGAAGCCGTGGTCCACACATCCGGATAGGAACACTGCACGATGATGCCCTGGTAAATACCAGGGTACGCATTGGCAATGTGCTGCTGGGCAATTGCCCCACCCGAACAGCCAGTGCCCATGGTGTAACGAATTTCACCGTATCGCTCCACGATGCGTTCTTTCACCATCATCAGCGATTCTGCGGCTGTCACCAAATTCACGTTGTGCCCCAAATTGGCCAGCGCAGTTGATGTGGCAATGAAGCCTCGACCCAGCGCCACGGTGATGCTGTCACCCAACAAGAATTCCGCACCATCCGGTGCAGTGCCAGAGATATCACCATTTGGCGGGTTGCCTGGCCCGTAGGTTACACCTACGTTGCCACCATGGTGAATCAACACCTTGCCGTTCCATTGAGGCTGGGGTTTCCAGGGTTGCCAATCCTCTGCGGGATTGAACAAAGTACGAATTTGGTAGCGGTCACGGTTTTGTACACCACGCTCGGTGCGAACAATGAACGGCACGGTGGTGCCATTGTCGGTTGTGGTGGTTGCGATTTCGCTGGCGGGTGGCGGGTTTTCAGGGTCGTATGGCAAGAAGGTAGGTGCGAATTCCTGTTCTTGAAAATTGGAATTCATCAACACATGCTGCAATTTGTTGGCTGGTAAATATGAAAAACTGAATTCTGCAGGCTGGTTGCATTGTGCATCCATGGCGGTCTCATTGGTGCAAGTCCAAGGCTGCACCTGAGGCCCCGAAAACACAGGACCACCGTTGGGGTGATTGATGACTGTGGTCACAATTCGCCCCGTATTTTTAAGTACAGCCATGATGCGGTTTTCACCCAGCGCCAGCCCTTCCAGGCGGCCCATGTAACGGCCATTTTCTCGCATGGAGAATTGATCACTTACATCCAAAGTGCCCAGCATCACTTTCACATTTTCCAAATTGCCTGGATTTTGTGCAGTAATTTCAATCAGTACATTGCCATCACTGATTAAATCGGATCGATTAGACAGTATTTGAATGCTGTCGCCCGGCTCCAGCTCAACGGGAGTTTCTTCATTGGGATCGGTCACTGTGGGGCCATCGCCACTTGCCACTGTGGACGAATTGCCACCACCCAGGCAGCCTGAGATCAGAGCAAGCGTGCTTAAAGCAAGCGCAAGGTGAATTGATTTGGTCATGATTTCTTGTAAGTTTGAATTGTCTCCAAACCTTCATACTTCATGCCCTCATTTTCAGATTCACCTTGTAAATCAGTTACTTACTTTACGAAGTAATTTACTTAAGTACAAAGACAAGAATTACTGACGGTGTTTTTTCGGCATGATGTGGATCAAACCCAATTCCATTTCAACCACGCAGGACGCTCCTTTCTTCAAACCAAGGCGCTGCATACCGGGTACCGCCATTTTCAGATTTTCAAAGGGAGCAACATCCATGATCAGGTCGATCAAACTGAGTTCGCCCAAATCCCGGTGACTGGCCACATGAACGGGCACCAGCACAAATCCGTGGCGTTGCAAATTGTAACCCTCGGGTTTTAAGGCGAGTCCATCGCTGTGGACCACCCAGTTCACCGGAAATCCAGCAGGAATTTTCCCCTTGTCTTTCACGCAAAGTTCAAAGCTGTTGACATCGTCGGCTTGTTGGGTGTCCAAGTTTCGTGTCCACTTTAGAAGGCCGACACCGGCTGCATCAGCTGGCCCCAGCCATGTGCCGTGAAAGCGGTTTTGTATGCCCATCAAATCAGCCACGCGGGAATTGCGGGGCCGGCGGTGCACATCGAATGCAAGCCCTTCCTGCAACACTTCCCCTTGGTCCAGCACCACAAGCTTGTCACACAGCATGCGGGCTTCGTTCAAGTCGTGTGTGACCAACACAATTGGGATGTTCAAATCAGCACGCAATTCAGCCAACAAACGGTAAAGGCTTTCGCGGTTCATTTGATCGACGGCGGAAAACGGTTCATCGAGCAACAACAGTCTTGGCGTTCTTGCCAATGCACGTGCCAAGGCCACTCGCTGTTGTTGCCCACCAGACAATTGCGCTGGCTTTCGCAAGGCTTCATCAGTGCTTAGTCGCACGCGCTTTAACCACTGCAGCGCTTCAATAATTCGATCAGTTTTGGGCAAGTGCTGCAACGCCAAAGCCACATTGGCTGCTGCGCTTAAGTGCGGCATCAATGCATAGTTTTGAAACACCAGGCCAACCCGGCGTTGCTGCGGGGTTTGAAACACGTTGTTGGTAGTGTCAAGCCACACCTGCCCACCCACTTGAATGCGACCTTTTGCAGGTTTCATCAAGCCCGCCAAGACTCGAAGAATTGAGGACTTTCCCGCACCGGAAGGCCCCACCAAAGCAAGCAACTGGCCCGCCTCACAGCTGAACTTTCCGCGAAGCGGCATTGGCTTTTGTTGTTCAAACTCGATATGCAAGGAATTGGCTTGGCTCATTTGTTGTGCCTTTTGCGCCCCGACAACAACAGGGACGCAGCCACCGCTGCCAGTGAAAACAACAGCAAAGCCAGCGACATGACATGGGCAGCCCGCATGTCGAAGCTTTGTACGCTGTCGTATATCGAAATGGCCAGGGTTCGAGTTTCCCCCGGAATGCTGCCACCGATCATTAACACCACGCCAAATTCACCCAAGGTGTGAACAAAGGTCAACACCATGGCCGACAAAATACCAGGCCAAGCCAACGGCAATTCAACTTTCAGGAAAATGGCCCAGGTGCTTAAACCGCTGACCTCTGCAGCCTCGTTTAAGTTATGGGGAATGGATTCAAACGCACGCTGTATGGGCTGAAACATGAAGGGTATGTTGAACAGCACAGAAGCCAGCAATAAACCGGAAAAATTAAAGGTCAACGACACACCCCAGTTATTCTGCAACCATTGCCCAATCGGCGAGCCACCACCCACCGCCACCAGCAGGTAGTACCCCATCACCGTGGGCGGCAACACCAATGGCAGTAAAATCGCTGCTTCAAGCCATGCGCGGCCTTTGAATTCGGTTCGGGCCAGCCAACGCCCTGCCCACAAACCCAGCGGAAGCAACACAAGCAAGGTGCTCACCGCGAGTTGTATCGAGAGGGAAAAAGCAGACCAGTCCATCATGGGCCCCCTGGTTTGTCATAGCCATACCGCTTCAGAACTGCCCGCGCTGCGTCGGTTTTCAGGTAATCAAGGAATGCGATCGCTGCTACGTTTTCAGGCTTAATCAAAACCATGCCTTGAATTAAAGGCTGATGCCATTCACGGGAAATCAAGGTGTACTGGGTTCTCGCAACCAGTTCAGGTGCCAAAGCCAGTGACAAGGCCACCAAACCACCCTGAGCCGCCCCGGAGCTTGCAAATTGTGCCGCTTGCCCCACGTTTTCACCAATCACCAGATGTGCTTGAAGCACCCGCCACAAACCCGCATGAATAAGTACTTCTTTGGCGCGCATGCCGTAGGGCGCCATGCTGGGGTTGGCAATCGAAAATTTTCGTATACGCCCATCTTGCAGGGCTGCAGACAAGTCTTTCAACGTGCCGTCAGGTTTTAATTTGCTTCCATGAGGGACAAGCAACACCAGGCGACCCTCAGCGTACGCGTGCACTGGTGGCGTGGCGAATTTTTCATCCACCAGCTTTTGTGGGAAATCCATGTCAGCAGACAAAAACAAATCAAAAGGCGCGCCTTGTTTGATTTGGCTGTAGAAGTTGCCTGATGAGCCATAGGCCACTTTCAATGTGTGGCCGGTGGCTTGCGAAAACTGGGGAATGATTTCAGCCAGGGCATGGCGCAAAGTGGCTGCAGCGGCCACGGTGGCACTGCTGGCTTGCGCGATGCCCGCCCAGGCCAGAAAGAATATACACGCGACGGTTCGAACCATGGCGGAATTCCGGAACTTTAAATGCTGCGTTGATTCACACGTTTTGACAATTCTTCCGCCGACTCTACACGCTCGGAATAACGGTCCACCAAATATTGAGCATGGCCGCGGGTCAGGAAGGTGAACTTCATCAACTCTTCCATCACGTCCACCAGCCGGTTGTAATAGGCTGAGGGTTTCATGCGGTTATTCTCGTCAAACTCCATGAAAGCTTTGGCGATTGAAGACTGATTGGGAATGGTGATCATGCGCATCCAGCGACCCAATACACGCAGCTGATTCACCACGTTGAACGATTGGGAGCCGCCACAAACCTGCATCACCGCCAGTGTTTTTCCCTGTGTGGGTCGCTTTGCACCGCCCGTTAGGGGCAACCAGTCGATTTGGGTTTTCATCACACCAGTCATTGCACCATGGCGCTCAGGTGAACTCCACACCTGCCCTTCGGACCAGTCTGCAAGCTCACGAAGTTCCTGCACCTTGGGGTGCTGCTCATTGGCTTCGTCCACCAAGGGCAAACCTTCCGGATTAAAAAACTTCACTTCGGCCCCCATTAACTCCAGCAAACGCCCGGCTTCTTCGGCGGCGAGACGGCTGAAGGAACGAGCACGCAATGAACCGTACAAAATCAGGATTCGCGGTGGATGCTCCAAGCCATCACCCATCAAAGCACGGTCAGGTTGCTTGAAACAATTCAAATCGAGATTGGGTAAATCTAATGAGTTCATAAAATTCAAATTTCCTTGAAGCATGAAGAACCACTTAAAACCATGCGACCGACATTTCCGAAAAATAGATCACCGCCACATAACGCAGGGTTTTACCAATACCCACCAGCAGGATAAACAGCCACAGGTTCACACGCATGATACCGGCAACCAGGGTTAGTGGGTCGCCACCGATCGGCATCCAGGCCAACAGCAGACTCCACACGCCGTACTTTTGAAACCAGGCCTGCATTTTTTCAATTTGCTCTGGTTTGAAATAGAACCATTTTTTGTGTTGAAAGTGCAGCAGGTAGCGCCCCAAGTACCAATTAACCACCGAGCCCAGAGTATTGCCAACCGACGCCACCAATAACAACAGGCCAGCAGGTTCGCCTGCACGGATCATGGCAAACAACACCACTTCCGAATAAAAAGGCAATATGGTAGCGGCCAAAAACGCTGAAATGAACAACAGGGAATACGACATAGAGCTAAAACGCTTTAAGTGGGTTGCCTGCATTGTTGCACAAGCCATTTGAACAGGCGCAGGTGCTGCGGGCGGTACAACAAGTATTCGGGATGCCATTGCACGCCCAGCCAGTGGCAATTTTGGCTGGGTTCTACACCTTGCACAAACCCGTCCAGATCGCGGGCCACAGTTGAAATGTCGACGCCCAGGGTATCTATGGCTTGATGATGCAAACTGTTAATTCGCAAACGGCTGGCTTTCAGCACACGGGCCAAACAGCTATTTGCGCGCAACACTGCGGTTTTTCTGGGCAACACAGTACCCCGGTTAGAGGTCAGTTGTCGACGCAACCGAATGTCCTGGTGCAGGCTGCCGCCACGGCTTACATTAATTAGCTGGGTTCCACGACAAATGCCCAACATGGGTAGCTTGTGGGCCATTGCCCATTCAATGTGAACCTGCTCCAAAGCATCTCGCGCTGGGTCGTAATGCGCTTTGGGCACTTCATCTTCACCGTACAGCGAGGGGTGTATGTCATCTCCGCCGCTGACCACCAGTGCGTCAATCTGCTCGATCGGCCAATGGTGCTTTACGCTGATTCGACGTGCTGTGCCACCGGCAAGCCACACAGCCAGCCTGATACAGAACCAGGAAGGCGACCACCACTTGGCGTTGCCGGTTACACCGACAACAGGTTTTCGTAAATATGCGCCAGTTCCTGGTGCCAAGGCTCTTCCTTTAAATTAATCAGATTGTCGTTGTAAACAGTCCATTGCTTGCACATGGACGTCAATAAGACCGGGTCAGCAGCGAGGTGTTCAACCACACACCAAATATTCCAGCAATGGGACAATTCCCAATCCGGATTCTCAATTTCACAGTTGGGTAAACGGTAATGAAATGTCGGTCTGGCATTCACGCGCTCATCGGTTACCGCAGCGGAAACGCGCGCATCGTCGATGTACTTGAACAAGGGCAGCAAATCCATGCCACGGTTTCGCGTTGGATTGTGTTCAAGATAATCATCAATGATTTGGGACACGCTCACTGCTTCCGTGTAAGCCATGACAGCTTGCACATAACGCTTTGGATACGAGTCGATGTAAGGCGTAAGGCGGCGCACCGGATCGACTTCGTGCGCTTTGATCAACCAGTTTTGCGCCAGGCAGTAGGCCTGGATATAGGCAACAAGGGTTTCGGAATCAAAGGCGGGCAACTCGGCGTTGATGTGCACCCCAAACGCATAAATCAGAGAATCCGAGGTACCCAACGCACCCGCTTTTTGCAGGCTTTCCACCATGATATCCAGCACTTGCAAATCGCTGACCGGAATGGGTGGACATACAATTTCCAGCGGAACGATTTGACGTGCAAGGTCAGTCATCAGGCTCATGACCATGTCTTCGCTGGCACCCTGCTCCTGAAGGCGCCGCCGCGCCATATTTTTGGCAAAGCTCCAATCGAGCTCAATCTTGAAATGACCAAACTGGGGGTGCCGAACTTTGCACTCTGCCTGCGTGTCCAATTCAATTTCGCCGCTCAACGCGTTGGCCAAGGCGTTGGATGCTGTTTTCAAATCCAGCCCAGCAAACTCGAGTTCAAAGCCGACTGTACGTGGCTCGCCTTTTTCATTCAAAGGCCAGGCGGTTTTGGCGTACTTGCTGTGCATAGTTCAACCTTCAATATAAAAATAAAAAGCGGCAGGCCAGTGAAGCCTACCGCTTTGAGAACGGCTTGGTTGCAGTAGTTGCTTACACCACAGTCAACTTTACATCCACATTGTTACGGGTTGCATTGGAATAGGGACAGACCTGGTGTGCTTTTTCGACCAGCGCATTGGCGGCAGCTTTGTCCATTCCATCCAGCTTAATACTCATGTCGACGGTAATTGCAAAGCCAACACCTTTGGGATTGCCACCAATACCAACAGTCGCGGTTATTTCAGGCTCGGAAGGCAAATTAATTTTATCTTGACCGGCCACGAATTTGATTGCACCGATAAAACAGGCTGAATACCCGGCTGCGAACAATTGCTCGGGGTTCGTGCCGTTACCACCGGCCCCACCCAGTTCTTTGGGAGTGCTTAACTGCACACTTAAGCGTCCGTCTTCAGTGGCTGTGCGACCTTCGCGGCCACCTGTTGACGTGGCTTTGGTTGAATAAACAATTTCCATAATGAGCTCCTGAATGTCGGTAAAACAAATGGAATGCAATAGTTACTGCAATAACGATTAATGCCCATGTTACCTGATCAAGAATGCAGGTACAAGCGGTCAGGGTTTTAACAAGCGATCGCGCAGCGAATCAAGTTCGCCTTTCAGGCGGTGCATTTCCTCAATGGGCATGCCGCATTTTTCGAATACACAGGCATACACACTCAGCGCTTTTTCGCGGATCTGCTTGCCTTCTTCGGTCAGGTAAATTTGCAACTGGCGTTCATCGTCGACGCTTCGGTTGCGGGTCAGCAAACCTTGTTCCGCCATGCGTTTGATCACAGGTGTGAGCGCGCCGGGCTGCTGCCCAAGCTGACGAGCCACATTGATCAAACTAACCCCATCTTCTTTCCACAAGATCATCATGACCAAATATTGAGGAAAGGTCAGCCCCAAGGGTTGCAACAAAGGTTTGTATACCTGGGTGATCGCCAACGACGCGGAATAAAGGGAAAAACAAAGTTGATTGTCCAGCGCAAGAGGGTTTTCAATTTTCATGGTGTGGGCATTTTGACCAGTCAGTGCAAGTTACCCAAGTGTAAGCTTTCAAACGCTTTGAGTTATCCTTGTCTAGGTCAATTCAAGACATTTAATCAAAGCAAATCAACTACTTTGGCAATGGAAAAGGCGCGGTCTTGCGGATTTTTAATTTTCAGTGCGGCCTGAAAACCTGGGCTGTACTGCAATTTGAGTAGTTCTTTGTAAAAATCATAGTCTTTTTGAATGCCCAAAGCAGCACGGCGCATGTTCAATTGGGCTTCCTGAAAAGCTTTGCGGTTTTTGGGAAAATAACGCTCTACATGCGACAAAGCAAATACATCCGCATACAATTCCTCACGGTGGCGTCGCTGAACAGGGCCGAAATCAATGTTTTCTTTCATTTGCACACAGTGGCCCGATTCATGTGCAAAAAAGGCTTCGTACACCACTTGCTTGGGCAAACCTTCGAAAAACTTGAGGTACTGCTCGAAGCTGTGCCAGGTTTTGTCGCGGGTACTGATCATGAAAGTACAACGCTTCAAGGGCGCATTGTATTGAACCATCAAGGGTGACTGGTGCGGTATTTCCTTGCCGATCAACTTGAATTCGACTTCGTAACCATGCATGCGGCCATAACCGCGCGCCACGCTGCCGGCAATGTGATCGATTAATTCAGCATCGTCAAAGTCTTCAAACCCATTGCCCTGAACCGGGCTTGAACACAAGGCAAGGGCACAGGCTAAGGCTGCGCAAGCTTGCTTGAATCGCAATGAACTTCCCACCAGCCTGTCTCCTGCTTGTACTCGTACCCGAGCTGATTTTATTTTTTCATCATGGCTTTGAATGCTTCGCAGGGGTCTTCACGGTCGAAATTGGGCACCTTGTGCGTCACATCAAATTCCGAATCACCACTGCTTTGCTGTTGTTCCAAAAAGCCATGCACTGTTGTTGTTTTTTGAAGTGTAACGGGTAACCATTGAAATACGCCGACATCTTTTTGAACATGGCCATTGCCGGCAATCAGAACCACATCGCGTGCGCTGACCTGTTGTTTGATTACATTGGCCATCCACACGTCGCGCGCAACTTGGGCCGGCACCATTTTCTCGGCCACGCCAGCAGGCAACATATTGCAGTGACCCTGCACAATGTTGTTCAGGTGTTGGCTTTGAAGCGGGTCGGGCAAAGGCTTGTCGAGTTGATAATAGGCAATGGTGTCGGGGTCGAGTGCCGCGGCATAACCACCTTGAACAATCCGGTTGGCATCACTGCGCGACACATTGGCCGCCAGCAAAGGCAGCTGGTAATCTATCGCCAGTTGAATTAAAGGTTCAAACAATTCCCATTGCCACTTTTCTGCCCAGGGCTGGGAAGTGATGCACTGCGCCGTTTTGCACTGGTCTTGGGCGCTTCGCAACAGGCCTTGGTGCTTACGGTCAAACTGTTCCATGGCAATGGCGGGCCGCCAACCTGCTTTTACTTTTTCCGCAATTAAGGCGTAGCGCGCCTGATGGGCATCGGGATTGTCGTGCACCTCGCCCATTAACCAGATTTTGGCATCAGCAGGTGGGTCTGCCGTGGGGCTGGCGCAAGCTGTACTCAAAGCAACTGCAAATGCCACCACGAAGTTTCTGGGTGCTACTGCGAACAACATTAACCCTCCGAACGGGCAGGCAACACAAAATCAAAACTGGCCAACACTGTTTGGGCTTTGCTTTCTCCTATTTGGACCAGTAAAGCAGGGTTGTAAAAGCCGTCTTGCTGATTCAAGGGCTCATCAGGAAAGTAAAGCTGAGTGGTCAGCAAAGGCGTGCCCTGCCCTTGCACTTTCACATGCAGGTGCGGCGTGCGCCGAAAGCTTGAATTGCCATACGCACCAGGCTTGATGGTTTGGAAGCGGAAACGGCCTTGTGAATCGGTGAATTGGTGCCCACGCAATTTGAAGCCTTTGTTGTCGTAGTTGCCTTGCGCATCGCAGCCCCACAAATCGACTATTGCGTTGGCAATCGGTTGGCATTGGGTGTTTAACACGCGGCCCTCTAGCACCAATACTTGCCCAGACAAGCCACTGGTCAAATCGCTGCGCTTGGGAGTTTGGGGGGTGTAAAAAGGGCCTTCGATTTGACGGGGTGTGGGGCTGTCGTCGCAAACCGGGGTTTGCGCCAAAGCCTGGAGGGGGTGGGCAACCGGGCCCACCAGCAAAAGGCCTGCTCCGGCCTGTAACAATTGTCGTCGGGAATTCAGCATGCCACCTCCTACTGCTTTTAGTGCTGGGTGTTGCCCACTATAACCAAAAGTAGCAGAAGCTGCATCCTGATGCTTGCTTTTTAAGCGTTCAGCCAGTTGACGGTTTTTGCCCAAATGGTGTTGGGCGATTCCTTGCCACTCATGATGCCGATGTGACCACCGGGGCCGATGAAGAATTCCGATTTTTCCGACCCCACCACCTTGGTAATCGGCTTGCAACAGGCCACATTGGCAAGGTTGTCTGTTTTGCCTGCAATACCCAGCACTGGGCAGGTGATGTCTTTGAAATTCGCAACAGCCTTGCCCACTTTGAAGTGACCATGTGCAGTTTCATTTTCCAGCCAAATGCTGGCAAACCAGTCGCGCAGCGCGCCGCCGGGATAAGCTTCCAGGCTGTCAATAAATGCAGCCTGATTGGCGTGTTGCGCCACGAATTCTCGGTCATGAAGTTGGCTGACCAGGTTCCAGTAACCTTTCAGGCTGCCGACGGGGTCAAGCAGTTTAAAACCGATTACATTGGCCCAGCCCGGCGTGTACAGCAATTTGGCCGGTACCTTTCGGAAATTGATTCGGGCTGATTTCAACAAATGGGCCAATCGCTTGTACTGCTGACCAATTGGACCATTGGCATGGCCGTCGATTGGTGTGCCGAAGGTCACAATTTTGTTGATGTTTTCGTCTTTGAACAATGCGGTGTAGGCCAGTGCCATGCCACCGCCCATGCTCCAGCCTTGCAGGTTCAGTTTTTGCGAGCCGCTGTGTGCGCGCACTGCATTCAGGCAGGCTGGCAAAAATTCCTTGATGTAATTTTCAAGCGTCAAACCCGCCTGTTTGCGTGTGGGCTTGCCCCAATCAATCAAATACACGTCAAAGCCTTGAGCCATCAAGTAGCGAACAAAACTGCGCTCGGGCAGCAGGTCGTACACGTACATGTTCACAGCCAAGGGTGCAATCAACACCAGCGGAATTTTGTTGCGTTTCTGGGTAACGGGCAAGGTTTCATCGCCCATTGAAATACTTTCTTCAGTCAAGGGCAAGTAGTGGCGAACACTGTAAATACCGCTTTGATGAATAATCTCGAATGGCTGCAAACCGGCACGCACCATGGATTCCGATTTGAACAATCGATCCCAGCCATTGCTGGACATGTGGCTGATGCGGCGAAGACTGAGTGCTGATGACATGGCGTGAACCTGACTAATTGTGAAAATTGGTTTTGTCAGATTCTAACAGTGTGCCAGCAGTAGCAAGTGGTGGAGATGTTCTAAATGTTACCCATCGGTCACCTAGAGTGATATAGCATGATCGCGAGCATGTTGCGTAAGCCTTAAAACCTCACCTGTTTCAACCGCGCGGTACTGTGCGTGCAGTTCATTGCTTTGCCCCATCAGGTCAAGATACTGTTGGCTTAGTTCACCTTGACTGGCTTTGGTCGCGTTCAGTTGCTCCAATAAAACAATCATTTCTCCCTGTAGCGCTTCCTGCCCCTGGCTTACATTGAGTTGCGCTTGCTGATATTCATTTGGGTACTTTTTGCTCAAGGCCTGTTTCCAAGGCTCCCAGTTGGCCAGGTAGGTGTTCAAGTGTTCGTCTGTAAATTTGGACTGAATCTGCTCGCGTGCGCTTTGAATGTCTTGATCTGTGACCTGCCGTGCACACCGATGAAAAATCATGTCGTTCAATTGGCTGGGCAAATTGAATTCTTTGGACAAATTCACCACGTACTTCAAAATGATTTCGGTGGGATCAACAAACCCCACCAAGTTAGATACCTTCTGTTGGGCAATGTTTTTGAGCAACTGCGACCTGTGCAGCCCACCTGCGGTTTGAACCAGCTTTGCCAAATTTGATTCACTCAAACTTTGATGATGAACAATGGCCTCCTCCAGTTCAATGAATGCCAGTGCAATTCGGTCGTCGCAGGTTTCAGTGCCTTCTACGGCAATTGCTGCACAGGCTGACAACACACTGGGTTCTTTTTGCATGTAGTCCAGCATTGCGTTAACCCGTTTTACTACATCGTAAGGCGCCATGGCGTATTGCGCAGTAAGCCGCATGCGGGCCAATTGGCCTGAAAGGGCATTGGACTCAGTGGTTGAGAGGTTTCCAATTGCAGTTTCCAACACAGGTTCATCCTCTGCACCTGTTTGAACATGTCCCTCTGCGCGCCAAGTAGCGATTTCTTTACTCAGCGATTTAACTTCAACTGCTTGATTAAACTGACGCATGTCGTATTCAACACGCGGCCCTTGCTCAGGGTGCAAGGCATGGTGAGCCACAATGGCGTTTTGAAGCTGTTGGCGAACTGCTTGAGATAAAGGATTGAAGTCAAGGCTAGCTATACATGAGCTTGACAAACAAACCAAACTTTGAGGCAACTCAGAAAGATTATTTCGATGAAGTTCGAGATTTTGAAGGCCTGGCAAATTGCCGATTGATTCTGGCAAATCTCGCAGCTGGTTGCCTGAAAGACGAAGTGTCAAAAGCGCTGATAGTGTGGCTATGAACTCGGGCAAACTTTCGAATCGATTCTCGTCAAGCTCAAGTATCGTCAATACTGAAAGTTGACCGACTGATGCAGGCAAACAGTCAAGTTGATTATTTGTAAGGCTAAGATTCCCTAATGCTGAAAGCTGGCCAATGGACTCTGGCAGATTCGCAAGTTGATTGCCTCCGAGGAAAAGGTTCTTTAAAGCTGAAAGTCGGCCGATTGATGTCGGCAAGCTTTGCAGTTGATTACGTATAAGGTAAAGACTCTTTAATGCTGAAAGCTGACCAATTGATGCAGGCAAGGATCGCAGTTTATTACCAGCAAGCCGAAGAGTTTCTAACGTTGAGTGCTGACCAATGGACTCGGGCAGACTTTCGAGTTGATTGAAATCAAGGTTAATCGAACTCACGCCATTCAAAAAGCTCAGGTTTTCTGGCAGCGCTTTTAGGTGCAGCCGCGATAAATCCAATTCGATGTTAGCGTACGGCGGCTTTTGTAAAGTATCGAAACAAGTCAGCATTCTTGTTTTGGCCTCTATTCGGTTTTCACCGGGCAAGGCATCGCGCACATACTCAGTCAGCATGTTGTCTACTTCCACCCGGCTCAAAAGGCGCGGTGCTGCCTCGGTGCTGACCGCCGGTTGCACTTGTTCCACCAAATTGCGAAGATCACCGAGACCAGCAGAATTCACAGAATTTACAAAGTTATCCATAGCTCTTGTTGTTGCGTGATTGTGGTTGAGTAGCCACAAGTGCCAACAAAGTTCAAACAACCGCAAAAAGAACGGGATCGTTTATCTAGCCAGATTTACATTATTTAAGGCCTCACCTCCACTTCATGCCCAGGGTGATACCCAGCAAAAACTGGCGTTCGCTGGCCGGTTCGAAAAACTGCCCGACCCCTTGGTTCACAATTACCGAGCCCACATATTTTTTGTCAAATACATTGTCAATGCGCGCATAAGTTCGCACATTCCAGCCGCCTTCCAGTGGCCAGTCTTTGCTGGCGCGTAAGTTCACTACGCTGTAAGAAGGCGCAAAAGCGTCGTTCGCATCATTGGCAAAAAGTTTGTCGACATAGCGCAATTCAGTTGCGGCTTCATACAGGCTGGAAGGCTTGTAAACCAATTCACCAAAGAATGTTTTTTTCGGAATGCTGGGCAGACTGTTGCCCGCTTGAATGCTGTTCACCGACGTGTCGTAAGTTGCACGAATAAAATTCACTGCAGCGTTGGCCTGCCATTCCTTATTGAACGCATGCTGCAGCGCCAACTCAGCCCCTTCACGGCGAGTGGAGCCCGCATTTTGGAATGCCGTAGCACCACCAATGGCCTGAAGCACTACAATTTCATTGTTCGTATTCACCGTGTACAACGCCGCATTTACTTTTGTTGCCCCGAACTTGGCTTTGACCCCCACTTCCAACTGTTCACTTTTTGCAGCCTCCAGTTGGGCATTAAAATTGGGGCTGAGCGCATTGTTGTTTACATCCACAACCGACAAGTATGCGGTTTCCAGCAGAGTGGGCGTTTCAAACCCCTCGCCATAAGAAATGTAGGTGTTGATATTGGGCTGCAAACGATAGGTAAAACCAATATTGCTGGTGACTTCATCGTACTTTTTACTGCCGCTGCCATCACCGTTGCTCAAAAACTGATCGTTGGCTTCAATTTCAATCGATGAATTGCGCAACCCCGCCAGCACGCTGAACTTGTCGGTGAAAAAGTATTCCGCTTGCAGGTATTGGTCGAACTGGCTGGCGGTGTTGGCTTCATCCCGGTTGGGCGTTGTACTTGCGCCAAAAAAGCCCAGGCGTGCCTGCTCCAGTTCGCCTACCGTTAAGCCTGCATTGAAAAACAAGGGTTTTTCAAACAGGCTGGTTTGGTGTGCAAAACGCAAATCTGCACCGCTGTATTCGTTTTTCAGGTCAATCACCGCCGTGCTGGCCAACACCTGCCTTATTTTTCGGTCGCCATAGTACGGGCTGAAAGTGACACTGGTTTCAGGCGTGAATTGGTGTTCAAACACAATGCCGGTTTGGCTTTGCTCCACGGTTTTATTGGTGTTGTTGGCCACGGCGTTGGTGCCCGCCTGCCTGCGATTACTGGCCAGTTGCACAGCAGTCAAACCCGCCGGGTCTTGTGCCAAGGGAATGTCGACATAGTTCACCACCCAGCTTAAACGCGTATCGCTGCTCAGGTTCCACACCATTTTGCTGTTGAAGTTGTCGCGACGCGCTTTGCTGTGGTCGCGGTAGCCGTCGGTACGAAAAGTGGACGCATCAATCACAATGCCCAGATTCTCATTCCCCTTGTTCAGCTTGATGCCGCTGCGGCGCGTGCTGTCGGTGCCAAACACTTGATTCACTTCAAGCTCAGTGCCGGGGCGCGGATTTTCGGTGGTCAACAAAATAACGCCACCCGAGGAATTGCCATACAGCGATGAAAACGGCCCGCGCAGCACTTCAATGGATTCCGTCGACGAAAGGCTGAAGTGTGAAATTTGACCAGACCCATCGGGCATGGTGGCGGGAATGCCATCGGAAAACAAACGCACCCCGCGTACCCCCGAAGTGGCCCGTGCGCCAAAACCGCGAATGGAAATTTGCAGGTCTTGCGCAAAATTGTTTCGATTGTTGATCACCAAACCGGGCACGCGTGCCAGGGTTTCCGACAGGTTCACCTGAAAACTGGCGGCTTTTTCAAGCGTATTCTGATTGATTTTATCGACCGAAGCAGGCACTTCAAAAGGGTCACGCGCTTCACGCGTGGCCGACACCACGAACTCATCAAGGCTGCTGTTTTGTGCAACTGCTGGGGTCACAAAACCCAATACGGCCAAGGCACTGAACAAAGTTGAACTGCGGTACTTCATTGAAATTCTCGGGCTGATTTAAAACGGCATGGGTAAAGCATGCAGGAATTGCCCTTCAATGTTCTACCCCTCGTCAACAAAAGTGGAATATTTCCTCTGCCCCTAAGGCGCCAACTCTTTGTACAATCCGAGTAACAACTGTTAACCCCCATTATAAAAAGTCAGGAGACACCCGCATGTTGCATGCACTCGAAGTGCTCGCCCTTCGCATTTACATGGCCATTTTCAAAGTGGTTACTGCATTGATGCCGTTCAAATGGCCCCGCATGTTTGAAGGAACCGATTCGTCTTTGGAATTGGTTCGGCACATGGCCAATGCTGGCCACCGCAATGTGTTGGTGGTCACCGATGCCGTGCTGATGAAACTGGGTGTGCTCGACAAAATCAAAACCGAGCTTGAAACGCAGGGTGTTAAATATGTGGTGTACGACGGCGTAGAACCCAACCCCACAGTTGAACAAATTGAGGCGGGCTACCGCATGCTTTCCGAAAACGGCTGCCAGGCCATCTTGGCCGTGGGCGGTGGAAGCCCTATTGATGCGGCAAAAATGATTGGTGCACGCGCCAAAAACAACAAGCCTGTTTTAAAACTGACAGGCCTGCTGCGAGTACACAAAGGGATGATCCCGCTGTTTGCAGTGCCCACCACCGCAGGCACTGGTGCCGAGGTAACCATTGCCGCTGTGGTCAGCGACACGGTGAACAAACGCAAAGTGGCAGCAATGGACATCCGCTTGCTACCCACCGCCGCTGCGCTGGATGGCGCGCTGATGGTGGGCCTGCCTGCACACATTACTTCAGCCACAGGCATGGACGCACTGACGCACGCAGTAGAGGCTTTTGTGTCCCGCAACGCCACCAAAAAAACAAGCGCACAATCACTGGAGGCCACGCAACTGGTAATGAAGTACCTGGAAACTGCGGTGGCCGAGGGTAGCAACCTGGAAGCGCGACAGAAAATGGCACGTGCATCACACCTTGCCGGAATCGCCTTTACGCAGGCGGGCGTGGGCTACGTGCATGGCATTGCCCACAAATTCGGTGCGCTGTACCACACGCCACACGGTTTGGCCAACGCGATAGTAATGCCACACGTGCTGGACTATTCACTGCCCAACTGTGCCGACCGCCTGGCCATTTTGGCCCGCGCCTGCAACATTGGCGACAAGGGTGCGGACGATGTGCACCTGGCCCGCGCATTCATTGCCCGCATCCGCGAAATGAACGAAAAGTTTGGAATTCCAACCCAACTGCCAGCCTTAAAAGCGGCCGACATTCCCGATGTGGCCCGGTCTGCAATTGCAGAGGCCCGGTTCACCTATGCCGTGCCCCGCTACATGAGCCAGCCCGTGGCGGAGGCGGTGATCAAAAACCTACTGCCTAGGCAATGAAAACAGTTTGAAAACTCCTGATCTCCGTGCTGACTGAATATTATATTTTTGTGACCCTGTAACTTTCTTCATGCACTAACGATCTATAGCGTAACTCCGCCTGTATTCCTGGGTGGATTGCACCGTAGACGTTTACATCAAAAAAGGATTCAGGAAATGAAAACAGCACTTGGTTTGGCAGTTGTGGCCGCATTGGCCGCCCTTGGTACACAATCGGCAGTCGCTCAAACAGCAATACCCAGCGAACCTGCGAATGCGGTCAACTTGGTGGATGGCCTGGAAGGTGTGTTTGGCACCCACGCGGGTTTCAGACGTTCCGGCGCGCGCGGTGTGTGCGCAACAGGTGAATTTGTTGGCAACAAGGCCGGCGCTGCCCTGTCGAAGGCCTCCGTGTTTTCTGGAAAAGCCGTTCCTGTGACTTTGCGTTTCTCGATTGGCGGTGGCAATCCGAATGCGCCGGAAAATGGCAAAGGTGTTCGCGGACTGGCAGCACAGTTTGATTTGCCCAACGGCGAACAATGGCTGATGGCCAATATTTCGGCACCCTTTTTTACTGCAGCAACACCAGATGGTTTCCTGGCCTTTCTTGAGGCACGCAAGCCCGACCCAGCAACCAAAAAACCCGACCCCGCGAAAATTGCAGCCGCCGCCGCAAAATACCCTGACTTCAAACCACAAATGGAATGGGTCGCCAAAACCGGCGTACCTGCCAGTTATGGCACCGTGAACTATTGGGGCGCCAATGCATTCAAATTCACCAATGCTGCCGGGAAGACGCAATTCGCGCGCTGGATGTTCGTGCCGGTTGGCGGCCAGCATTTTATTCCGGACAACAAACTGGCTGATCATGCCAAGGTATTTTTGGCCGATGAATTAAAAGGTCGTGTGTCCCAAATTCCGGTGGAATTTGATTTTGTACTGCAGCTGGCGCAGGCCGGTGACCCCACCGACAATGCCACAGTGGCGTGGCCAGATGACCGCAAACAAGTGGTTGCGGGTCGATTGAAAGTAACCGCAGTAAGCGACAAGAGCACCTGCGATGGGATCAACTTCAACCCGCTGGTGCTGCCCACTGGAATTGAACCATCCGATGACCCATTGTTGGCCGCGCGTGCTGGAAGTTACGCCGTGTCTCAAGGTCGTCGTTTGGCACAATAAACAGCATCCCTTTTAGCCTGTACACTGAGAGCCGGAGCCCAAATGGGTTACCGGCTTTTTTATGCAGAACACACGGAGTAGTACATGGAATTATTTGACGCCATTTATCAACGACGCGCCATTAAGGCGTTCGACCCTGAATACAACATTCCCGCAGACGACGAGAAAAAATTGTTCGAGGCGGCAATCCAAGCGCCAACCAGTTTCAACATCCAACATTGGCGCTTTGTGGTGGTGCGCGACAAAGCGTTGCGTGCAGAAATGCGCAAACTGGGCAATGACCAAGCGCAAATCACGGATTCATCTTTGCTGGTCATTATGACCGCCGACATGAAAGCCTGGGAGAAAAACCCCTCGCGATACTGGGCAGACGCACCCAAAGAAGTGGCGGATTTGTTGGTTGGATGGATGGGGCCTTTCCATGAAGGTCGTGAGTGGCTGCAACGCGATGAAGCGCAACGATCGATTGGTATGGCGATGCAAACCTTGATGCTGGCTGCCAAAGGCATTGGCCTCGATTCCTGCCCCATGATTGGCTTCGACATTGAAGCGGTCGCCAACTTGATCAGATTGCCTGCTGACCACGCAATGGGCCCAATGGTGGCGATTGGCAAGGGTACCAAAGCGCCTTGGCCAAAGCCGGGGCAACTCAGCTTGGAAGAAGTGGTGGTTAACAATAAGTTTTAACGCCTGTTAAAACCAAACCACCGCAGTTGCTGTGTCGCCAAGCCGACACAGCGGCCCGCTATTGCCAGTTGGCTGAATCTGCCCATTCTTGCACCCAGTAACACAGAAGGAGACATTCAAAAAAGAAGCACGCTGCATGACACACCACTTTTCAAAACGCACGCTGAATTGTTCAGTGCTGCTGACCTGCCTTGCTTTGGCAGGCTGCCTGGGAGAAAGCAACAACGCTTTTCAAATGAACGGGCGAACCAATCCGAATGAAAGTCAAGGGGCCAATGAATTTGTCGACGCCACTGGTTTGCAGTGTGCACTGACCGACCCCAACTTGCTGATTGGTGAAGGACAAGACAGCCCATCAATCAATCTGACCAGCACACCCAACAACAACACACAACCCAGCGTTGGCTTGAACAGTGGCGCTTGCAGCAACAACACCGCCTTCACCATGGGCACAGGTATTGTCGACATCACCGGCCCTGCAGCGGGTTCAGTGATGATGGGTTATGAAAGCCCCACCCACGCCACCCTTGGCCTGCACACGCGGCAGTTTTCACGGGCGTATGTGATTGGCTCGCCCTGCAATGGAAAACGCGTGGTGTATGTGGTCAACGACCTGGGCATGATTTTCCATGCTGTGCGCCAAGGGGTGTTGAACCAAGTGGCAGCAGACACTGAACTGGCCGCGTTTTACGACGAACAAAACATCATGCTGAATGCCACCCACACCCACGCAGGGCCTGGTGGATATGCACATTTCGCAGCTTTCAATCTATTTCGCTTAGGCCACGATGAAGAGGTTTACAACTTCATTGTTGATGGCATTGTAGAAGCCATTCGCCGGGCGCATGCCAACTTGCAAGCCAACCCCGAACCCGGGCGCTTGCTGGTCAACAACGGCGAACTGCTAAATGCCAATGTGAACCGCTCTGCCATTGCTTACGACCAAAACCCGCAGGAAGAACGCAACCAATATTTAAACCAGCGCGGTGAAAGCCAGAATGTAAACAAGGAAATGGCACTGTTGAAACTGCGCCGTGGCGATGGTACCCCGATTGGACAAATCAACTGGTTTGGCGTGCACCCCACGACCACGGGCAATACCAACCCGCTAATTTCCGCCGACAACAAAGGTTGGGCATCGCTTGCATTCGAAAAGCTGATGGGCACGCGGTATGAAGCGCCTTCCGGTGAAGACACATTCGTGGCGGCATTTGCGCAAACCGATGAGGGCGACAGCAGCCCCAATATTTTCTTCAAAGACAAACCCTTTGAAGAACGCGGTGGTTCTACTGATGAATTGAAAGCAGTCGAAATCAACGGCAGTAAGCAACTGGCCCGTGCATTAACGCTGTACCGCGATGCGAACCAGTTGGTGAAGGGCGGCGTGAACTTCGCGCAATTCCACGTGAAAATGGATGAAGTTGAAATTACTGACCCCGTGGTGCTGAATTCACTTCGCCACCCGGAATCGCTGAACGATGCTGTGAAGAAAACCTGCACCGCCGCCATGGGTGTTTCATTTGGTGCAGGCGCTGAAGATGGCCCTGGCCCCACCGTGGAGGGCGCAAGTTGCAATGACCGAACCGATCCGGGTCGATTGACCCGTGACCTGGCTGCTTTGGCCGCTGGCAAACTGCCGCCTGAGGTGCTGGCCACCGCCGTGTTGTGTAACGTCAGTGCCCTGCCTTTTGATGCTGTGCCGGTGGGCGTTGACCTGGCCTGCCACGCTGAAAAGCCCGTGCTGTTTGTATTGGGTGCACCGCTGAATTTAAGCAACGATGTGTTGCCCTTCCAGTTGTTCACCATTGGCAATGTCGCGGTGTTGGGCCTGCCTTGGGAAATTACCACGATGGCGGGCCGCCGCATTCGCCAAACTGTGCTGGAAGTACTGGAACCACAAGGGATTGACCAAGTCATTATCAGTGGCTTAAGCAATGACTTTGTGAATTACCTGACCACGCGCGAAGAATACTCAATTCAACAATACGAAGGTGCATCGACCCAATTCGGCCCGTGGACACTGGCTGCTGTGCAACAAGAAAGCCGCAGGTTGGCCATGTCCATGACCACGCTGAGCCAGCCACCCGCGGGCCCACCCCGCACGGTGACCAGCAACCCGATCCCGCGCCCGCCGTATATTCCTTTTGATCAGGCACCGGGCGCTGCATTTGGCGATGTACTGGCACAGCCCGCCCCCACAGTGGCCGCTGGCAATACAGTGACTGCGCAATTTCAAAGTGCCCACCCGCGCAACATGAAAACCCGTGGGTTGGCCCTTGTGGAAGTGGAACGAATGAATGCACAAGGCGAATGGGAAACCTTCACCCACGACCGCTCGGCTGAACTGATTTTCCGCTGGCAGCCTTTCGAAGCAACGCCCTACTTAAGCCCGGTTCCGCTGGCTGGTTTTGTGTCCACTGCGCTGGCTGAATGGAAAATTCCTGCAAACACACCCGCAGGTAAATATCGAATCAAACATAGGGGTGTCGCTGTGCCAGCAGGATCGCCCGAAGCATTCGAAGGTGTCAGCGAAGCATTTGATGTAACGGCCACCGGGGCCACATGCAGCGACGGGAGGATGTTGTGATTCATCGGTTTTTAATCAGCGTTGCAACCACATCAATTCTGCTATCTGCCTGCGGTGGCGATTCCAGCAACGGCAGCACAAACACACGCGTGGGCGCAAGCGCAGCCAACGTCACCAATCCGTTTCCTGGCTACCAAAGCACTTTGTACACAGGCACCAGCAATTGGCTTTGCCACCCGGATTTGTTTGGCAACAGCAATGTGTGCAACGGCAACTTTGACAGCACTGTTGTGGCGGCCGATGCCACCGCCATCCCACTGACCTACACACCCGCAACCGAACCCCCAGTGGATTGCTTCTACGTGTACCCCACCACCAGCATCGACCTGGCTGGCAATTCAGATTTGAATGACGATTTGCAAGAGCAACAAACCACCGCCTTGCAATTCGGAAGGTACGGCGAAGTGTGCAGGCAGTTTGCGCCTGTGTACCGGCAACGCACATTGACAGCACTGGGACTGACCACCTTTACAGGCGCGCTGGGCGGCATTGACATTGCACCCAACGCCGGTGAAGTGGCTTATGCCGATGTGCTGGACGCATTCAAGGAATACATCGCCAACCAAAGCGAAGGACGTGGATTTATTTTGGTTGGGCATTCTCAAGGTTCAGGAATTTTGCGCAGGCTGATTGCCGAAGAAATTGAAACCCGGCCCGAGTTGCTACGCCGCCTGATCGCAGCCCACATTCCTGGCACCAATGTGCTGGTGCCCACGGGTCAAAATGTGGGAGCTTCCTTTCAACAAGTGCCTGCCTGCCGCAGCGCAAACCAGATTGGCTGCGTGGTGGCGTATGTAACGTACCGTGCAGGCGACCCCCAGCTTGAAGACCCGCGCTTTGGTTTGAGTGCAGAAGAAGGCACACAAGCACTTTGTACCAACCCGGCCGCACTGGCTGGCGGTCAGGCTGATTTGTTTCCCATCATTCCTCGCCAGCAACCACCCGTGTTCCGGGTTCTGTTAATTCCCCGCGGGCCTGGCGGCCCGTATGTCAACCCCATAAGTAACCTGACCATTCCCACGCCCTACTATTCCATACCGGGCCAGGTGAAAGGGGAATGCAAAGTTGGTCCAAATGGGGTCAGTTACCTAGAGGCCAGCATTGTGGCCGACCCCGATGATCCCCGCGCAGACGATTACCCCGGCGAATTCATTGGTGGCACTAACTGGGGCTTTCATCTGATTGATGTGTCAATTGCCCAGGGCGACCTGGTGCGGCTTGCCCAGCGACAGGCCAATGCGTGGCTTAACGCAGCGCGCTAGAGCGCTCACCTTGACTTCATCGAATTGCAATGTGATCTGCCTACACTGAGCGCGTCGAGTTTTTAACTCGGTGCGCGCGAACCCTTTGTTCGCAATCCTCAGTCGTATCAAGGAAGTTGCAACCATGTACAAATTACACAGCAAATGGCTGGCAGGCGGTGCTTTCTCGCTGCTGGCCCTTTTGGCAGCCTGTTCATCCGACAATGCCACCCCAGTGGCTCCAATTCCGGAAGCCGAATTCACCTTACAAATGCTGCACTTCGCAGATGCCGATGGCGACGACAACCAGGCTTTGAACAGCGTGGCGAACATGTCGGGCCTGATCAGCAGCTTCCGCGCTGAAATGCCAGACAACACACTGGTGCTGAGTTCAGGCGACAACCTGATTCCTGGCCCACGCCTTTCTGCCTCTGAAGACGCAACCCTGACAAACGTGTTCCGCACCGCGCGGGGCATCAATACCCTGCGTGCATCGATTGGACGCGCCGACATCGCATTTCTGGACGCCATGGGCGTTCAAGCCTCTGCCTTGGGCAACCATGACCTGGATTTGGGCACCTCGGAATTCCGTACCATTTTTGGTGCAGACATTCGAGACCTACCTGCCACTCCTGATCCCGACGACCGGGACATCCGTTGGGATGGTGGCCGCTTCCCCTACCTGTCATTCAATGCAGATTTTTCGGCCGATGCAAACCTTGCGGGCAACCTAAATGCCTCGCCCACATTCATTGTTCCGAATGGTGAAACCACTCAAGCCGCTGCTGGCCGTTTGACTGGGTGGGTAACCGCCACAGTCGATGGCGAAACCATCGGCATTATTGGTGCCAGTTCACCCACATTTCCGCAAATTACTTCCTCGGGCGGCATTACGTTCGATGGTGGTAACTCAAGCGGCAGTGTAGTCATTGCCGACTTGATTGCATCCATTCAAACCGGTGTGGACGAAATGACTGCAGCGGGCATCGACAAAATCATTTTGTTGTCGCACATGCAGCAGATCAGTGTTGAAGAACAACTGGCTGCCGGTCTGCGCAACGTTGACATTATTGTGGCCGGTGGTTCCAACACGCGCTTGGGCAATAGCCGCCTGCGCGCAGGCGAGGCATCACAGGGCGAATACCCACGCATTATCCAATCGCCCACCAACCCGGTGGCCTTGGTAAACGTGGATGGCGATTACAAGTACCTGGGTAGACTGGTTGCACCGTTTGATGCAGATGGCCAAATTATTCCCCAGCTAATCGACCGAACCGTGTCTGACGCTTATGCAACCAGCCCAAGCGACGACACCGCTGGCGGTGTCACTCCGATTCCGGAAGTGGTGGCAATTCGCGACGCGTTGCGAAATGTAATTACCGCCAAAGATGGCAATGTGCTTGGCACGTCGGAAGTGTATCTGGATGGTCGCCGCACTTCGGTGCGAACCGAGGAAACCAACCTGGGCAATGCATCTTCTGATGCGAACCTGGCTTACGCCCAGCTGTTTGATGCAACCGCGGTTATTTCTTTGAAAAACGGCGGTGGTATTCGTTCCGACATCGGTTTCATTGAAACCTTGCCAGGCTCTACCACCACCACATTCAAACCCATTGCCGCAAACCCCGGCATTCGTGAAGAAGGTGAAGTGTCGCAGCTGGCAATTGAAAACTCGCTGCGATTCAACAACGGCCTGGTTGTCATTGACGTTACCGCCACACGTTTGAAAGAATTGCTGGAACACGGTGTTGCAGCAGTTGCACCGGGTGCTACACCTGGCCAGTTTCCGCAAATTGGTGGTTTTTCATTCAGCTTTGACGCTACTCGTGCAGCGCGCATGGTGGGTGCTGCGGGTTCCGCAGCCGACGGCACGGGCAGCCGCATTCGTACGGTAAAAGTGGGCAACGACATTGTGGTACAAAACGGAGCGCTGCAAGGTGACCCGAACCGCATTTTCCGCCTGGTTACGCTGAACTTCCTGGCAAATATTTCGGGAACAACCAGCCTTGGGGGCGACAATTACCCATTCCCATTGCTGGCTGACCAAAACCGTTTGAGCCTGGATGTAGCTCCTGCACTTGACCCGATCGCCTTCACTGCGGGGAATACTTTTGCAGCCAAGGGTTCCGAGCAAGACGCCTTTGCACGCTTCTTGCGCCAGTTCACCGATGTAGCGCCGTTCAACTTGCCTGAAACACCAGCAAGCAACGACTTGCGTATTCAGAACCTGGCGATTCGCGCCGACACGGTGGCGGCCCAGTAACAAGTCACATCCGCAGTGCTTTACTCCACATCCGTGCTGCATTCCGCAGCACTGGGTGTGTGGTGGCAGCGCACTTTTTTTAGCAAACTCATCATTCGTTTGTCGTACACGCCTTCTTGCGTCAGCTGCACGCGAGCCTGCTGCATCATCACATTGTATTTTTCTTGATCCGCCGGGGTCACATTCATCCAGTACTTCGCGGGCACCTGCTTTTCAATCGCCTTGACCGCGTCCAACGCCTGGTCGATAAAACCCAAGCCAAACTTGCGCATTTTCTTCAGACGATCATCCAGATCAGGAATTTCCTTCTCCAACCGCGTGCGGTTGATAATTGCGGAGCCAGTCACGTTGAGCAAAGGCATCTTGTACACGCCACCCTTGGTACCCAAACCGCGATAAAGTTCAAGCGGTGCAAATGCCACAGCAGGTGCTGCCACAATATCAACAACCCCGTTGTTAAACTTCTGCGCAAAGTTGGTAATGTCGCTGGGCACAGCCTGCGCACCCAACTGTTGAATCATTTTTGCCTGGCTTTTGTCCCAATCCATTACGGCTACTTTTTTACCGGCCGCCTTCTCAATGGAATCGATTGAGCGGTCATTCACCATCACATACGCCGCACCCAAGGGGGCCATGCCCACCACCTGGTATTTGCCCTGAATCGACAAATCGTACAGTGCGTCGTTCCCCATCAATACTTGCAAGGCAGTTTTCACATGATCGTAAGAAGGCAATGCACCCACCGCATCAAAACTTCCCATGAATTGATTGAACAACCGTGCGCGCAAGGTAGTAATGCCCACCGCCTCACATTGCCCGGTTCGAAATGATTCGGCAGCCACAGTTTCATTGGTGTGGGGAATCAACTCGGCAAAGACATTCCACTTTCGCGCTTCCAGTGCAACATCTTGTGCCACGCTAAACACAGGACCAGCCTTGCCCAAAATGTCGAAAATACAAATCTTGATGTGCAGCGGCTTGTCCAGTGGCTTCATCTCTTTCATCAACTGGCGAGACACATTGCCAATCAGGTTCGGGGGAATCTCCGGCCCCTTGACCTGGGCAAACGTTTGCGACGAAAAAAGCATGCTGGCCAAAGCCAGCGACATGGAAAGCGAGCGGATAAGCATTGTGTTGTCCAGAAAGGAAGATGGCAGAAGGGACTACAACACAGATGTAACTGAGCGGTTACATCTTGAATGAATCAATGCATGGGGTCAATCTTGCAACGCAATATCCGCCGGGCTCCAATGTGATTTTAGGCGTCTAGTTCCCTTGCTTTCTTGGTGCCGAGCCACCTGGCGCCGATACCGGCGGCAATCGGCGTCAATGCAGCGGCGATCAAAAAAGGCCCCGACGCGGCGGGTACCACAATGCCCATGCTGCCCGCCATGCCGGCCATCGAAAGCCCGGTTTTTAAACCTTGCCTTTGCAGATCCTTTTTAAGATTCCTGGCAATGGCAACCCTGTTTTCCGGATTGCCTCGCAAAGCTTCCTGCGCATTCAAGTTGTGGATCTCTAACTTCAGCACACCCGCATTGACAGCCATCAAAAAGTTCATGGCTGCCAATGCGGGCAGTGTTGCAGGAATGCTGTACTTGGCCAAACTGGCAAAACGCGTCAACACATGGTAAGCGGTGGCACCGTCGGCAAGCCATTTAATCGCAGAGTGTCCCGTGGAGTCGCCTGGCAACGGGTTAACAATCGCTTGTTGCTCCACATCGTCGGCAACAACTGCATTCAGGGCATGCGGATTCACGCGAGTGGCCGCCAGCTTGGCAATAAAACCTGCGGCGACTGACACCAACCCAGCCGCACCCAATTGGTGGCGCAGTCCGGGGAAAACAGTAGCCAAAGTTAACGCACAATTGCTGATTGCCGATGTCAGTTGAACCACAGTCAAGTCAGCGAGCAAAGGCAATGTTTCATGCGTGTGCGAATTGTTGTTGGGAGTGGCCTGTTGCGCTGTCATGCTTTGCTTGCGTAGGGAATGTGTGGCCAACGCAGCCAATGCCAGCGCGGCAAACGCACTGACCATGGCCGAGCCCGTGGTCGCACCCAAAGTTGCCTTTCGCAGGGTTTCACTTTCCGGGTACCCAGACATGAACACCGGGTCGGATTCAAAACCTTTGGGTTCAATAAAGCTGGCCAAATTCATTTGGTCCAATAAAATCTGTGTGCCCGGTTGTTGCACATGCTCAAGAATATCCTGCGGAGTTTCGAAGTGATCACGGGCCGTTCCAGGCGTACTGTCAAAAGCAATTCTGTCCACCTGCGCAATACCACGGAGAAACGAATACACAGGAGTTAAGTTGGCCGCGTGGGTCTCAAGGGGTTGTACAACAACACCTGAATCCACATTGCCTGCGAACCCGGGAATCGATGCCGCCCTGGCGCTTAAAACCAGTCGTTTATTGGTCGTCACCGCATCCTTGACCGTAAAAAGAACCTCTCCATCGTTGGTCATCAACACCTTCGAACCAAAGCACGACCTAACCACTTCTGCAAGAGAAACATCATGCAAGTCCAGTCGATCGAAAGTATCCAGATCCAATACAAAAATTCGATCCGGGTTGTTGTCCAGCCACTCATTGACTTCACGCAACTCATCCGCCAAACGAAGTGGAGCACTGCCGTCGCCGAATTGGTGACGCAAGTACCACACCCCATTTTGTTTGTAAGGGTCCATTTGAGCGCCAAGTGCCGGAAGCGATTCAAGAATGGCAACCGTGGACTGGTGTTGATTGCTTAGAAACACAGAAGTGTCGCTGCGGCCTATGTCACTGCCCGCGTTGTGAATCATCACACCACTTGCGTAGCGGATCGGGGAATTGGGCGATGGAAGGTATTTGGGCAGGTCTTTACCTGGCATTACAGTGGCTTGATGCCTGCGTGCCTGAAGCGCAGGCAGAACCCCGATGCTTGAGCTACCCAACAACACGGTCATCAAAGCTGGCTTCAAAATTCGTCTGGCAGCCCTGGTGAAGCGCGAAGGTTGGGTCGACGTAGAAGTTGGAGTAGATACCGCAGAAGGCGAGGCTTCAACACGACGTGGGTCGGTCGAAGGGGAAACAGAGACGGGAAAACGCATATACAAACAGGCCCAATACAACGCAAGGTAAGTGCATTTGAGTCACATTTTCCTTGGTATTTGTTCCAGATCGGCTACACATTCATTTCCAGAGCAGTGGTGGTGGCACTAATCGCGCAGCCACGCCTCCCGGTGCAGTGGCGTCTTTCACGTCACCGAAACGTTCGTTACCCTGCTCCCAATCTTGTTGGGCCTTTGTAATTGCATCTTTGTTGTGCGCCACAAAATTCCACCACATTTGCACGGGCGCATCGAACGGCATGCCGCCCAGCAAAAGCACACGGGTATCTGGCCGCAAAATCAAGGATAAATCAGACAGATCTTTGCCCAGATAAGCAAATTCGTCGGGTGTGAAGACCTCACCGTCAACGCTTACTTCCCCGGTCAATGGCAAAAACCCATATTCAAAATCCGGATTCAGATTCAGCGTTACCAATCCACCTTGCGCACTGAACAGGTCCATGCCCAACATGGGTGAATGCACGGCGGTTGGCGCTTGGTACCCACCGTAAGCACCCGCCAGCAAAGTGAACTGCACACCATCAAGATGCCACTGCGGCAGCTCACGATAGTGCACAAATGCTGGTTCGCAATCGGCCAGTTCTTCAGGCAAGGCAATCCACAATTGGGCGGCATGCAGGCTACTGCCATTCACCACGGAATCTTCAGTGTGCACAATGCCGCGGCCTGCGGTCATCAAGTTCACTTGCCCAGGGCGAATAATCAATTCATTGCCCAGGCTGTCTTTGTGCAGCAATTCGCCTTCGATTAACCAAGTGAAAGTTTGCAGTGCCGTGTGCGGATGTGCGCCCACATGCATGCCCTTGCCGGGCGCAAAATTCACCGGGCCGGCGTGGTCCAGAAAACACCAGGCGCCCACCATGCGCTGGTGGCGACTGGGCAAGGCACGTTTCACCAACATGCCTTCGCCCAAGTCTGCGCTTCGAAGTTCGATTCGCTTGAATTTGCTCATGACGAAATCATAGCGCGTTCCAATTACTTCGTCAGCGCTGTGTAGCTGGTGATCAGGTTGCGATAGTCAGGAATATGATTCGAAAACAATGCACCCAGGCCTTCAATGTCGTTGCGCCAGTCACGGTGCAATTCACAGGCCACGCCAAACCAGGTCATCAATTGCGCACCTGCTGCTGTCATACGCTCCCATGCAGAATCACGGGTCAATTCATTGAATGTGCCTGAAGCATCAGTGACTACAAACACGTCGTAGCCCTCGGCAAGTGCTGACAAAGTCGGGAATGCCACACACACCTCGGTTACCACACCCGCGATGATCAATTGCTTTTTGCCTGTGGCTTTCACAGCAGCCAAAAACTCTTCGTTGTCCCATGCATTAATTTGCCCAGGGCGCGCAATGTAAGACGCATCCGGAAAAATTTCTTTCAATTCGGGCACCAGTGGGCCGTTCGGGCCAGTCTCAAAACTGGTTGTCAAAATAGTGGGCAATTTGAAATACTTCGCAAGATCTGCCAAGGCCAGCACATTGTTTTTGAAACGGTCTGGGTCGATGTCGCGTACCAGCGAAAGCAAACCGGCCTGGTGATCCACCAACAGCACGGCAGCATTGTTTTTGTCGAGGCGAACGTAGGGCTTGCTCATGGTGACTTCCTTTGTATATTGACAGTGAATAATGGCAATATGCTATCTAAACATCAATTGCGTGATAAGCAGCCAATATTTCAACAAATCGTTCTATACCAGGAACAATCAACGGGGAGACTTGCATGGATTTGAATGATTTGTACTACTTCGCCAAGGTGGTTGAACATCAGGGTTTTTCAGCCGCAGCACGTGCCTTGAATGTGCCCAAATCAAAAATAAGTCGCCGCATTGCCGACCTGGAAAAGCGACTCAACACACAACTTCTTTACCGCTCAACCCGTAAGCTCCACATCACCGAGATTGGTAAAACCTACTACCAACATTGCAAAGCCATGTTGATAGAAGCCGAGAGTGCGCAAGAACTGATCGATCAAAATCACTCTGAGCCCCGGGGGCTGATTCGCCTTACCTGCCCGATTGCGCTGCTACATGCCCACATCGGCGACATGCTTGCCGAATTCCTGACAAAACATCCGCTGGTTAACATTCAACTGGAGGCAAGTAACAGGCGCGTGGATGTGGTGGCCGAAGGTGTGGACCTTGCCATTCGGGTGCGCCCCTTGCCGTTGGACAGCAGTGATTTGATACTGAAAGTATTGTCAGACCGTGGACTGTGTTTGGTGGCCGCTCCAAGCCTGATCAACAAAATGGGTTCCCCAATGCACCCGAAAGATTTGGCGAATTGACCCAGCTTGGGTTTGGGGCAAACACAGGGGCAAATTCAACACAGCTTTGAATGGTGCCTTACCCATGCGAACGGTGAACGAATTGTTGTTCCATATTCACCCCGGCTGGTGACCACCGACATGGTTGCCCTGCGTGCCAGCGCCATGGCCGGTATAGGCGTGGTTCAACTGCCTAATTTAATGGTGACCAAACAAGTGGCAAACGGTGAATTGATAAAACTACTGCTCGAATGGTCGCCACGGCGTGAAATCATTCATGTCGTATTCCCATCAAGACGCGGCATGCTACCTGCAGTGCGTGCGCTGATTGACTTTCTTTGCGAAAAGTACGATTCGTTTGAGGAAGACTAAAAAAGCTTAAGCCGAATACATTGAATCCAGGTGCAAAGAAAAAACCCTCTCACTCATATAGTAATGAGAATCGTTATCATATATTCTTTCGTTTTATCCATGATGTTCCATTTCCATGTTTGAGAAGCACTACAGGGAGCTCAAACATTTCTTGCTCAATCGATTGCGCGACCACGACCTGGCCGCAGACGCGGCACAGGAATGCTTTTCCAGAGCTGTCGCCATGCAGCACGAAGGTGCTGCTGTGCTTGATCCGCGAGCGCTGTTATTCAAGATCGCCAACAACTGGCTGATCGATGAGCACCGCAAGCAAAGCAGCCGCCCAGAACTCATGTCGCTTGAAGAAGAGCAGAAACACGGATATTTGCCATCTGCCACCCAGCACGTTGACCCCGAGCAGATTGCCAGCGCCAACCAACAACTGGACAAGTTACTGACAATCATCAATGAATTGCCGCCCCGCTGTCGCGAGGCCTTCATCCTGTTTAAGTTTGACGGATTAAGCTACCAAGAGATTGCTCAACGCATGCACATCTCGCCCCGCACCGTTGAAATGCAACTAAGAATTGCCATGGCAGCCTGCATCAAGGGACTCGAATACAGTAATTTGCCTGACTGATCCGTCAACATTAATAGCACCACTTTACATTGTTCTCAATGCGCCCTTATTCACCCAATCCACACCGCGAAACCTTGACTGAAAGCGAGGCAGACGCAGTGGATTGGACCCTGAAGAAACAACATGGCCCATGGACTGAAACAGAGGAACAAGTCTTTCAAGCGTGGCTTGCTGAAAAGCCATCCAATCAAAGTGCGATGGCCCAATGCGAGGCAGTGGATGCCACGTTGAAAAATCTGCGAGCGGAACAATTGGCGGGCTTGCGAGCACAGATTTTGATTGACAAGGCCATACTTAATTCCTGCTCACCCGCCAAAACCAGTCGCAAATCATTTCGAGTCGCTGCACTGGCATGCCTGCCGGTGGTATTGACTGCGGCAATTTCTGTGGCCTGGTATCAGTTCTGGCCGGTGGAGCAACACCAGTTCCAAACTGCCGTGGGTGAAATAAAAAATGTGAAACTGGGAGATGGAACGCAACTTACACTGGACACCAATACTCACCTTGAAGTTCAGTACACCCGTGCACGCCGCACGGTGGAAATCAGCCGGGGGCAGGTTCGTTTCGATGTGCAACGTGATCCCGGTCGCCCCTTCACAGTGACCGTACCGCAAGCACGGGTGCAAGTACTGGGTACCCTGTTCGATGTTCGCTGGACCCCAGACCACTCGACACCCACAGGGCCCGTCGTCACAGTAAAACAGGGTCACGTGGCTGTTGAGCACTCCATCAAGAACAACGGCCTGCCTTTCAATGACTATGCACACCGAACGGAGCTAGTCGCTGTTCAACAGCTTGCACTGGATGCAAAAGGTAAAACCATTTCACTGCAAAATCTTCAATCCCGCTCTTTGCCTGAATGGACCTTGCACAGAATTACCGTGGTGAATACGCGACTGGATGAATTGCTAGTCGAACTGAACCGCTACAGCAGCACACCCTGGCAACTTGGCCACAAAGAACTGGCCAGCCTTAAGGTGTCTGCCTCGTTTGATGTACGTAACAAGCAAGCAATTTCTGAGGTGCTTAACCAGGCACTGCCCCTTGAGGTCATTCAACAAAACCAACAGCAACTGCTGGTGCGCAAATAAAGCCGAAATGCCACATTTAAAAAAAATCTTCATCAGCCTACAGTAATTCGGTTTTCCCCAACGTCTTCTTAAATGAGAATCATTTCTTATTTTCAAGAGGACACCATGAAATCCCATCGACTCCGCATGCGGGCCCTAACACTGGCCATGTCCATGGCACTAAGCAGCGGCCCTGCACTGGCACAACAAACCCCAAACAACACCACCCAACAAGTCAGTATGTCCAACCAGAACCTGGACCGGGCACTCACTCAATGGGCCAGCACTTACAACACGCAACTGGTGGTTGACCAATCGATTGTGAAAGACCTGCAAGCTCCCGCGCTTAACGGCTGGTACACCGCGCGACAGGCCCTGAATTTGTTGTTGGCGGGCAGTGGCCTTCAAGTGTTTGAAAGTAACGGCAACTATGTGGTCAACAAACCTGCCCCATCAACCACATCAAACAACACACCAAGATTGTCTAGCGTGGTGGTTAGTGCTTCAGGGTTTGAACAGGACCTGACACAGGCGCCCGCCTCTATTTCGGTCATCAGCCGTGAAGAACTTGAAACCAAACAGTTTCGCGACCTGGCCGAAGCCTTGAAAGATGTAGAAGGCATAGATGTGCGTGGCAGCACTGGAAAAACTGGTGGTCTGAACATCAGCATTCGGGGCCTACCCAGCGACTACACATTGGTACTGATTGATGGACGCCGTCAAAACACAGCCGGCGACGTCACTCCTAACGGATTTGGCGACGCACTCACCAGCTTGATCCCCCCGCTTTCTGCGATTGAGCGGATTGAAGTGATCCGCGGTCCCATGTCCACACTGTATGGTTCAGATGCCTTGGGCGGCGTCATTAACATTATCACTCGCAAAGTTGGAAAAACGTGGGGTGGCTCAGTTCAACTGGAAACAGGTATTCCGGAAAACAGCGACGAAGGGGGTACCCAAAAACAGAGTTTCTATGTCAGTGGCCCACTGGTGGAAAACACCTTGGGTCTGGCCATTCGTGGCAGCCTGTTTCGCCGCGATGAATCCACACTGGAACCCAGTAACCCTGGTGGAACAATCAGCCGCCGTGGTCCCTCCCCGGTAGAAACTCGTCAACACAACCTGGGCTTTCGCCTGACTGCAACGCCCAATACCCGCAATGATCTATGGCTTGATTTTGAATCCTATCGAACCAACTACGACAACGACGAATGTCAGCTCGGCACACGCGACTTTCTCAACTGCAACACGGGTGCCCCAAGCAATACAGCGAGCGGTTACGCTGATTCACTCAGCTTCAACCGACAACAGTTCGTGTTGGGCCACACCACCCGCATGCAATTCGGCACTTTGGAAAGCAGCCTGACTCGAAGCGTGACCGAGACAGAGGGGCGCACCATACCCACCACTGCCCGCCCAGCAGGTGATTTGTCGATTGGCACGGCAAGACGCCTTGAAACAAGCAACACAATCCTGGACACCAAACTGGTAACCCCAGTTGGCGATCAACATGTGGTCACGGCCGGGGCACAGTACTGGGATGCCGAGCTTGAAGACGGCTTGGTACCGAACCCCTACACGCAAACCACCTGGGCACTGTTTGCTGAAGATGAATGGCGCCTGCGCGACGACTTGGCCTTGACACTTGGTCTTCGTCAAGACCAACACGATGCATTTGGTGGAAACCTGAGCCCGCGCGCCTATTTGGTGTGGAATACAAGCGACACTTGGACCCTAAAAGGCGGTGTCAGCCGCGGGTTCCGTGCCCCTCGACTAAACCAACTTGCCGATGGCATCAGTGGCATCACCGGTCAAGGCACTGTGGTCAGCATCGGCAACCCCGCCTTGCAACCCGAAATCAGCACGAACACAGAGTTCGGGGCACTCTATGACAATCAGGCTGGCTTCACAGTTTCAAGCACGCTGTTTTATAACCGCATCAAAGACATCATCAGCAGCAATGGGGGCGATTGCACATCCACCGCAATCCCCACTTGCAGCTTTAACCCCACCGCCACCTTCCCCGTAAACCGGGACCGTGCAGACACCTACGGGCTTGAACTGGCCACGCGCATTCCAATCGCCGAGCAGTGGTCAGCCAACCTGAATTACACCTTCACTGAAACAGAACTGGTAGAAGATGGACGGAACGTTGGCGAACTTAGCGATACAGCCAAACACATCGCAAATGCGGCTTTGCGTTGGGACGCAAGCGACAAATGGAATTGGTCACTACGGGGAGAATATCGTGGCGAAAGTCGCCGCTTTGATGGTGACCCTGCCGCACTTACAGGCAACAGTCTGAATGAGTTTCGTGCGTTGGGTGACTTGAAAGGCTACACGATCTTCTCATTGGCCGGGCAATACAAAGTCTCGAACAATGTGACTCTAAATAGCACCCTTTTCAACCTGCTGGACAAAGACTTCCGCGAATTCACGCCTTACTCCGACATCAACGGAAACACGGTATTCGGCAGCCCCTATTTCCGCTCGGCCCAGTCCACCAAAGGCACCTTGCCCGGTGGTCGAACCCTTTGGCTTTCTGCCAATGTCACATTCTGAACAAAGGACACAATCCATGAAACTTGCCATTATTGCCTCGCTCTGTACTGCTCTGTTACCCGGGTTTGTGCAGGCTAAAAACAAACCCGAGGAGGTCACTGTGTATTCCTCAAGGATCGAGCAGCTCCTGAAACCGACGCTCGACCAATACACCCGGGAAACGGGTGTGAAAATCAACCTGCTCACCGATCGAGGTGGCTCACTCACGGAACGATTAAATGCAGAAGGCAAAAGTTCACCCGCCGATATGCTGATTACTGTGGACATGGGCAACCTTTGGAACGCCGCCGAAAAGGGCTTATTACGCAAAGTGGACTCACCCGTGCTAAATGCCAATGTGCCTGATTACCTGCGCGACCCTGGCCAGCGCTGGTATGGACTGTCAAAACGCGAACGCACAATTTTTTACGCGGCAGGCCGGGTAGATCCAAAAAATCTATCGACCTATGAGGACCTTGCTCAACCCAAATGGAAGGGCAAACTTTGCCTGCGTACTAGCAAACAAACTTATACCCAATCTTTGGTGGCTATGCTGATTGCCAAACATGGTGAAGCAAAAGCAGAGCAAATTGCGCGCGGCTGGGTGAACAATCTTGCCACTGATGTTTTCACCAACGATGCAAGCCTATTGAAAGCGATTGCCGCCGGACAATGCGAGGTCGGCATCTCCAACACCTACTACTATGGTCGAATCTTGTCGCGTGAACCCGAATTCGGACAACAGGTCAAATTGTTCTGGGCCAATCAAGCGGACAACGAAGGTGGTGCGCATGTCAACTTGTCGGGAGGTGGAGTAACCACTCATGCACGCAACCCGGAAGGTGCGCGTAAATTGCTGGAATGGCTCTCATCCCAAACCATTCAGACGGCCTACACCCATGGCACCTATGAAAGCCCGGTGAATGTGAAAGCCGATTCAGACCCAATCGTAAAAGCGTGGGGTCAGTTCAAGGCAAGTCCGCTTAATGCGGCAGACATTGGTTCCAAACAGGCCCAAGCCATTCGATTGCTTGATCGCGTTGGCTACCGTTAAAACAGGGGCGTTCAAGGCCCTGCCAATTGCGCTGTTGACCCTCATTCCCCTGGGGGTCATTTTCTATTTGGCCTTGTCCTCGGAAACAAACCTGTGGGCGCATTTTGCACGGTATGTACTGCCATCGGTGGTGGGCAACACCCTGCTGTTGATGGTGTGTGTTGCCGCAGGCGTTCTTGTGGTCGGTGTGCCACTGGCCTGGATTACCGCAGTGTGCGAATTTCCGGGACGACGCTTCTTTCAATGGGCATTGGTCCTGCCTTTGGCCATACCCGCCTACGTGCTGGCTTTTGTGCAGATGGGCATTTTTGAATTCACTGGCCCCGTGCAAACCACCGCTCGTCAACTGTTTGGTGATGGTGTATGGATTCCAGAAATTCGCGGAAGTTTCTGGGGCTTGGTGTTGGTCATGGTGCTTGCCTTTTACCCCTATGTCTATTTGCTCTGCCGCAGTGCTTTTGCGACCCAAGGCCCCCGTGCAATGGAGGCTGCCAGATGTTTGGGCATGGGCCCATATCAGGCATTCTTCAAGGCCGCACTGCCCATGGCCAAACCCTGGGTCGCGGGTGGACTTGCTTTGGTGTTGATGGAAACCCTGGCTGATTTCGGCGCAGTAGTCGTATTCAACCACGATACCTTCTCGACCGCCTTGTACAAGGCCTGGTTCGACATGCACAACCTTGGAACAGCTGCGCAGTTGGCAAGTGTATTAATTTTGACTGTACTGGCAGTTTTCGCGCTTGAACTTCACGCCATGCGGGCACAACGCTTCCATGTCAACAATCCAAACACTGCGCGAATCCCGCTCAAAAAATCACACGCCCTAGTTTGTTTTGGCGCATGCGCGTTTTTGTTTGCATTCGCGTTTGCAATTCCAGTCATACAACTAGTAGTGTGGGCAACAGAGACGTGGCTTGCACAATTGGATCGTCGCTACTTGGAATTCACGCTCAACAGCCTTGTTCTTTCCATTCTGACTGCCTTTATCGCCACTACATTGGCCTTGATTTTGGCGTGGATTAAACGAAACAACTCCGACCGACAAACCTTGTGGGTCACTCGCATGGCGAACCTTGGATATGCACTGCCCGGGGTGGTTCTTGCAATTGGTCTGTACATACCGATTGCCTGGCTGGATGAACAACTGATCGGCCTGCTTCACCCCATGGGTTTCGATGGAGTCCAACTGCTCAAAGGTACTCTGGCCACCTTGTTACTGGCTTTGACTGCTAGATTCATGGCGGTGGCATTTCAATCCACTGACAGCAGCATGCAACGCATTACCCGCAACCAAGAGGAGGTCTGCGCATCCTTGGGCCTTGGAACCGTTCAAACGCTGCGACGTCTGCATTTTCCCCTGCTACGCACAGGAATTCTGGTTGCATTCATGATGGTGGCGATTGATGTAATGAAAGAAATGCCAATCACGTTGATGACCCGGCAGTACGGCTGGGACACACTGGCTGTCAGAGTGTATCAACTCACCTCCGAGTCAATGTGGGCAGAGGCCGCCACGCCCGCCTTGATAATTGTTGGGATTGGCCTGCTGCCGGTGTTCTACTTAATGCGCCAGTCAACACACCAACCAAACCCAATGGGCAAAAATTCCGCATAGACATATCTCTGAAATACTAAAAGTCAAAACTATCAATTACTCCTACCTATAGGGTAAATTTATAAAAACAACTTGATTGATAGCATTTTGGACTCTACACTAAGTTTTAGCAGTTAATAATTAACGGCAACAAAGGAGAGATGTATGTCGAATGATGCAAAGTGTCCATTCACGGGCGAAGGCCCCAAAACAGCGATTGCTGGCACACCCACCAACGCAAACTGGTGGCCCAATGCGCTGAACTTGAAAATCCTGAACCAGAACTCCCCACTGACAGACCCCATGGGCGAAGAATTTGACTACGTCGAAGAAGTAAAGAAGCTCGACGTGCCCGCCCTGTTGAAAGACCTTGAAGCGCTTTACACCAATTCACAAGAATGGTGGCCAGCCGATTACGGCCATTATGGTCCATTCTTTGTTCGCATGACATGGCACGCCGCAGGTACCTATCGTATCGCCGATGGCCGTGGCGGAGCCGGCACCGGCATGCAGCGTTTTGCCCCATTGAATAGCTGGCCCGACAACGGCAACCTGGACAAGGCACGTCGCCTGCTGTGGCCCATCAAGCAGAAATATGGCAAGCAATTGTCATGGGCTGACTTGATCACTTTGGCCGGTACTTATTGCATGGACACCATGGGCTTTAAAACCTTTGGTTTTGCATTTGGTCGCAAAGACGTGTACGAGCCAGAAGAAGTGTACTGGGGCCCGGAAACAGAAATGTTGGGCAACAAGCGTTACACCGGCAAGCGTGAACTCGACAACCCCTTGGGCGCAGTGCAAATGGGTTTGATCTATGTAAACCCCGAAGGTCCGGACGGCAACCCCGACCCCAAGCTTTCAGCACACGACATTCGTACCACATTCGCCCGCATGGCGATGAACGACTACGAAACTGTGGCATTGGTAGCCGGTGGCCACACATTCGGTAAGGCCCACGGCGCTGGCAACCCGGCATTGGTTGGTCCAGAACCTGAAGGCGCACCGATTGAAGAACAAGGCTTGGGCTGGATCAACAAGCACGGCACCGGAAAGGGTGGCGACACAACCACCAGCGGTATTGAAGGTGCCTGGAAGCCCAACCCCACAACTTGGGACATGGGCTATCTGGAAACCCTGTTCAAGTACGATTGGGAACTGACCAAGAGCCCGGCAGGTGCACAGCAGTGGCGCCCCAAAGGCAATGCAGGTGCAGGCACAGTTGGTGATGCTCACGACCCCAACAAGAGCCACCAGCCCATGATGACCACCGCCGACCTGGCACTGCGCATGGACCCAGACTACGAGAAAATTTCTCGCCACTTCCTGGCCAATCCGAACGAATTCGCAGACGCTTACGCCCGCGCATGGTTCAAATTGACACACCGCGACATGGGTCCAAAGGCTCGTTACATCGGCCCGCTTGTTCCAAAAGAAGATTTGATTTGGCAAGACCCCGTGCCGGCTGCTGATTACAAGCATGCAGACGACGCCGATGTGGCAGCATTGAAGGCCAAGGTATTGAATTCAGGCTTCAGCATTGCACAACTGGTTCGCACAGCCTGGGCTTCTGCATCCACCTACCGCAACAGCGACAAGCGCGGCGGCGCAAACGGTGCACGCATTCGCCTGGAACCCCACAAGAATTGGGAAGCGAACAACCCTGCGGAATTGAGCAGTGTGTTGGAAAAGCTGGAAGGCATTCAGCGTGAGTTCAACGACTCGTCAAGTGGCAAGAAAATTTCGCTGGCTGACTTGATCGTGTTGGCAGGTGCCGCTGGTGTTGAAGCCGCAGCCAAGAAAGCAGGCCACAGCATCACCGTGCCCGTTGCTTTGGGTCGCACTGATGCAACGCAGGAACAAACCGACGTGGAGTCTTTCGAAGTGTTGGAGCCCACAGCCGACGGTTTCCGGAACTACGCCCGCAAAGGCCTGGAAGGAACAACCGCCGAGCGTTTGATCGACAAGGCCAGCTTGCTGGGCTTGACTGCACCAGAAATGACAGTGTTAGTGGGTGGTTTGCGCTCCATGAATGCCAACGTGAACGGTATTCAGCATGGTGTGTTCACCAAGCGCCCGGAAACACTGAGCACCGACTTCTTCGTGAACCTGCTCGACATGAGCACCAAGTGGAGCAAGTCAACCAGCGCCGACGGTGTACTGGAAGGCCGTGACCGCACCACAGGTGAAATCAAGTGGACAGGCACCTTGGCCGACATGTGCTTCGGATCCAACTCACAATTGCGTGCAATTTGTGAAGTGTATGCCGGTGCAGACGCCGAGAAGAAGTTTGTAAACGACTTCGTGGCAGCATGGAACAAGGTAATGAATGCAGATCGTTTCGACCTGCACCATTAATTTGTTTTGAGAATAAAAGGCCCGGTGTGAAAGCACCGGGCTTTTTTTATTTGTGTATCAATTGGGTGTATTGTTTGCAGTCTTAATCGAATTCAATAATCAATTTTCAAGTATGTCCACTCCCGTACTTTTCAGCACCTTCAAAACCGCCAGTGGGCATTTGTTCGGTCATGCCGTATTGAACAACCCAGCCGCCCTGAACGCACTTACGCTACCCATGATCGATCTGCTCGATCCGCAGTTCAAAGCCTGGGCCGAAGACGAATCCATTGCGGGCGTTGTGCTAAGCGCAGCAGGCGACAAGGCCTTCTGCGCAGGCGGCGACGTGGTTAGTTTGCACCACGCAAGCGAACGCGTGGGCGCAGGCAAAGTGCCGCCTGAAGCAGAAGCTTTTTTCGAACGCGAATACCGCTTGGACTACCGCATACACACCTACCCCAAACCGATTCTTTGCTGGGCACACGGCATTGTGATGGGCGGCGGCGTTGGGCTGATGGTAGGTGCTTCACACCGCGTGGTCAGCCCCAATGCACGCATCGCCATGCCGGAAATTCACATTGGGCTTTTCCCCGATGTGGGCGGCACCTGGTTTTTGCAGCGCATGCCCAAACGCACTGGTTTGTTCATGGCACTGACCGGTGCCATGGTGAATGCCAACGACGCGTTGACGGGGAATTTGGCAGATACGGTAATACCTCACGAGAAATTTCCTGAAGTGCTGGCTGCAATTGAAAACACAAACTGGGTGGGCAAACATGAAAGTGATTCTGAAACTTTGAACGCACTGTTGACCGGATTTTCTGTAGAGTCCCCGCCTGCCCTGCTTGGTCAACATGCCAATGAAATTGAGGCGGTTGTTCAACACGATTCATTGGCCGAAATTGATACGGCACTGTTGAAGCTGTTGAACCACAGCGACCCTTGGCTGGCCAAAGCCGCACACGCCTATGCACATGGGTCGCCCACCTCGGCTGCGCTTTCATTTGAATTGATGAATCGCAATACCAATGCCGATTTGGCCGATGTGTTGCGGCTGGAATACCAGGCATCTGTAGGTTGCTGTGCGCACAACGACTTTCCAGAAGGCGTACGCGCACTGCTCGTCGACAAAGACAAAGCGCCGAAGTGGAACCCAGCAAATTTAGCTGAAGTATCCACCGACTTGATCACTGATATTGTGAAACCCAGATTCACAGGGCCACACCCACTGCAAGATCTGGGTGGAAACAACTGAAATGTGGTCTGCGTTTTTTGTATCCACTGGCGTTATTGCACTTGCAGAAATTGGGGACAAAACCCAACTTCTGGCCTTTCTTCTTGCCACCCGCTTTAAAAAGCCCGTGCCCATTATTGTGGGCATTACGCTGGCCACTTTAATCAACCATGGTTTGGCCGGCATGGTGGGCGGCTGGATCACCGCCAACGTTGACCCGTCCACCCTTCGATGGGTGCTGGGTGCATCATTCATTGCGATGGCCATATGGACCCTGATTCCCGACAAAATCGAAGACGAAGAAACCCAACTGGCCACCAAGCTGGGCGTTTTCGGCGCCACCTTCATTACTTTCTTTCTTGCCGAAATGGGCGACAAAACCCAGATTGCCACGGTGGCCATGTCAGCCCACTACAACGACGTGCTCATGGTTGTGGCCGGCACCACGCTAGGCATGTTGATTGCCGATGTGCCTGCCGTGTTTGCAGGCGACAAACTGGCCGAAAAAATTCCCATGAAGCTGGTGCACCGCATTGCAGCAGCCATGTTCGCAGCGCTTGGGGTTGCGACGCTGTTTGGGGTTGGGTCGAATTGGGGGTTTTGAAGCTGATCAGTGTGGATCGGTTAAATTCATATTAAAGAGTTCTTTAATACTGCCCACCGTAAAACGTAGACACATTCGTTGACACAATCAATCATTCCAACTAAAGTAGCTACATAAGTAGCTACACATAGTGGGAGTACATATGCAAAGCGAAATCAAACGTTGGGGCAACAGCGCTGCTGTGCGACTGTCCAGCAAAATTTTGACGCAGGCCAAACTGGATTTATCAAGCCCTATCAACATTGAAGTAAGGGATGGAAAAATCGTTATTGAGGCCCTTGCGACCGCCATCAAAAAAGTTAAGTTGCCGTTTTCTGAAGCACAACTTTTAAGTGGGCTAGATGCTTACAGCGCCCATGCCGATGAAATCGCACAGCCATCGTCTGGCGAAATGGGTGTTTGATGGCGCAGTACACACCCGACAGAAATGACATTGTCTGGCTAGATTTTGACCCCACCAAGGGAAAAGAAATTGGCAAGTATCGGCCAGCATTGGTACTGTCTTCCAAATTATACAACCAACAAACTGGACTGTTGATTTGCTGCCCGATTAGTACCAGCGTTCGTGGCGGCCCCACAGAAGTACCAGTGAAAAACCTGGAGAAAGAATCTGTGGTTGCAGCAAGTTTGATTCAAACACTTTCCTGGAAAGACAGAAAAGCCAGCTTTATTGCTAAGGCCGAGAAAGGTGTGATGGATCAGGTGCTTGTTCGGATCATTCCCTTGATTGGCGCTGAAAGCGTGATCGAAAAGTTTGTTGAGTGATGAGGAATGTAAGGGCGGCTTTTCGGCCGGAGCGGCTATGAGACTTTCGACTTAGAACGTCTCCAAAGTAGTCGTGAACCGACGTTGGATAACGCCTTGGCTTTGCGGCGTGCCGGAGCGCCAGCGTAGGTGCGTCCGCCAACAGCCACTGATTAGCTTTTGTTGATAGATGGTTTTGCAACGAGGCTCCACGAGTGAACATCGGGTTCACATTGCATCATCTTGATATCTTTTCTCCCCCAGGATTGAAGCACGCCTTTCAACTCTTCATCGGTAACAGAGCCACCCTTGGTAGCATTTCTGTATAAATGTCGACCCAAGTAAATCTCTTTGAGTGAGTTCTTCGGCACATCAAAGCAGTATAGAGGTCGACCAGAGACGGTCACCTTATTCCATTCACAGTAGCGACCACCACCGGAGTGATAGCCGAAGGGGATATTTTCTATATTTTTTACAACACGGACCTCCTCTTCGTATGCCCACTCGAGAGACTTATACAGAAAAGCTCTCTTCATTAGATTGAAGGCATTCGAGTCAAAACGAAGGCTACCGCCAATATTCATTAGCTCATGCACGTCAATCACGGGTAGATCATTGTGCGGCTTCGTAGCTGAGTAAATCATCTCTCCATATTGGCTTGGAATCACATTGCTTTGCGGGTCTGATAAGCCGGCCGAATCACAATCGAACCCAAGGACTACTCCTTGGTGAGAGTCTCCATAATGCGACCACATAAGCGCGTTCAACGGCTGACGGGTCATAGATAAGACACCGTATTTTCTCGAGAAACGGTTTCTACAAGCATTCGTGGCGGTTTTCGCGCTTATAGACTCATCGCTATCTTTAAAACCAAAGGCTGTGCATTCAAAAGGGTCGTTCAAATCTTCAAGGCATGAAAATCCTAGTGATACGGTATCGATCACCTTTCGGGCGGCACCGAAGGACATGTACTTGTATAGAATCATGAAGCTCTCTCGAAAGAAGCTAACTTGAATTATCGAACAATAACGGTGGATATCCATTTATCCGAACATCGCAAATTATTGCTTTAACTCAAATATTTCATATGGTTGCTAAGCATTGCATGAACGGGATGAAAAATACACCCCGGTTATTGGCCACCAAATGGTGAGCCTAGTATTAGATTCCGAAGATCAGCGTCATCATCGCCTACCCCCGAAGTTTCGAAGTCTGCATTAGCCAATAACGCAGACATGCAAATCATTAGCTCAAATATCCGCTTCGGCCGAACAACAACCCTCTTCTAGCAATCTCTCATCGCCACCCATACACATTTAACCCATCATTTCCAGCCAATTTACTTTAATCCCGCCCCAGGCTATATGTCGCAATTTTCGAAAAACTGCGACATATTTCATTGACCTGTCGCCGTCAGCGACACACACTCCGAATATGTCGCAAAAAGCGGAAAATTAAACCATGTTCCTTTGGAACCCAGGTCAACCTTACAACGAACTGCCCGCTCTGCCACCTTCCATAGAGGTAGAAACCCACCCTGTACTTAAACAGGCAGCGGAGTTGATTCCAAATCAAGGCGTACTTGTTAATGCCATGCCGCTCTTGGAAGCGCAAGCCAGTTCTGAAATTGAAAACATCGTAACCACCACAGATCGCCTGTTTCAATATCAAAGTGCCGGCGAACATGCCGACCCGGCAACTCGCGAGGCACTTCGCCACAGCAGCGGCCTGCTTGAAGGGTTCCGTGCCCTTCAACAATATCCGCTAAATACACGCACCGCAGAACAGGTGTGCAGTCGAATTAAAGGCATTGACATGCAGGTAAGGCGTGTACCCGGCACCGCTTTGGTCAATCAGGCAAGCGGCGAAGTGATTTACACCCCGCCGGTTGGCGAGGATTTACTAAGAACGAAACTGTCAAACTGGGAGCGCTATTTGCGCGAGCAGCGCGAGATTGACCCGCTTATTCGCATGGCCATCGGCCATTACCAATTTGAGGCCATTCACCCCTTCACTGGTGGCAATGGCCGCACGGGTAGAGTCCTCAATAGTCTGTTTCTGATTCAAGAGGGATTATTGACTCTGCCTATCCTGTATCTCAGCCGTTACATCATTCGGAACAAAGCAGACTACTACCGCCTGCTGCTTGACGTAACCCGTAACCAAAGCTGGGAACCCTGGGTTCTATATGTGCTTGCTGGCGTGGAAGACACCGCAAAATGGACCACGGCGAAAATATCTGCCATTCGTGAACTGGCTTCAATTACCCTAATCCATGTGAAACAAACCGCCCCGAAAATTTACAGTCGAGAACTTGTTGACCTGATTTTTGATCTGCCCTATTGCCGAATCCAGAACGTGGTTGAAAAAGGCATCGCAGAACGTCAAGCTGCATCACGCTACTTGAAACAGTTAACGGACATCGGCGTGTTGGAAGAGCGAACAGTTGGGCGAGAAAAACTGTTCATTCATTCAAAGCTAATGCGCTTGCTAACCCAAGACAACAATTCGATTGCTCCATATCAATAAAATCAAAAACTCATGACCAACTCCAACATCTTCAAAGACTGCAACCTTCAAGCAATCGCGATTGCCGACACGGCACCCAACGTTTGGAATTGCACCCCGCAGTTCGTCGGCAGGCTTACAGTGCAGCCCCAACACCTGGACGAATTCAATCACACCAACAACACCATTTACCTGGTGTGGATGCAGGCCATTGCAGCACTGCATTCAGCGCAACTGGGGCTAACCTTTGAAGACTTTGAAGAGTTGGGTTACGGCTGCGTGGCACGCCAGCACCACATGGAATACAAGCGCCCTACTTTCGCGGGCGACACCCTGTGGGTTGCCACGTGGATCAGCCACAATGAAGGCAAAGCTGACATGACACGCCAATATCAATTTGTGCGCGAAAGCGACCACACCACCGTGATGCAAGGCCACACCCAATGGGTGTGCATAGACATGAAAACCGGCAGGCCCAAAAAGCAGCCACCCAGGTTTGTTGAATGTTACAAACCTGTTAATAACAAACCGGATTAAGCACTCAGGATTAACATCAATGGCCAACAATCCACCAACCTTGCCAATTACATTCAGCGGTGCGCCGGGCTCGCCATACACACGCAAAATGCTGGCGCTGCTGCGCTATCGGCGCATGCCTTACAAATACATCGTCAACAACCACTTAAAAGCTGGCCTGCCGGCAGCCAAACCTGCGCTGCTGCCCACGTTTTACTTTACAAATACCGAGGGCGAAACCCACGCAGTTACCGACTCAACGCCATTGATTCGACAACTCGAACCCCTGCAAGAAACCCGCCACGTTGTACCACCAAACCCTGTGGTCGCGATGCTCGATGCCCTGCTCGAAGATTACTTTGACGAATGGCTGACCAAGGCCATGTTTCACTACCGCTGGGCTTTCAAAGAAGACGCAGACCGGGCCAGCCGAATTGTGCCACTGCCCATGAACATACAAATACCCAAGCAAACACTGGATGCCATCGCAGGCGTATTTGGGGAACGGCAAGTGTCGCGCCTTGGCGTGGTTGGATCAAATGCAATTACAAGCACATTAATCGAGCAAAGCTTTGTGCGCCTACTAGAACTACTGGAACAACATTTCACAACACATGCATTTTTAATGGGCAAACGCCCCGGTGCCAGCGACTTCGCCTTGCAAGGTCAACTAAGCCAACTTGCCTTGTTCGACCCAACACCAATGGCGCTGTGCTGCAAAATCGCCCCGCGCGTTGTGGCGTGGGCGCAGCTTGGCGACGACTTAAGCGGCCTGGAACCTACAAATTCCGACTGGCTAGTACCAACCTTGCTGCCCGCAGGTTTAAACCACTTACTCTGTGAAATTGGGCGAACTTATGTTCCGGTAATGCTGGCCAACGAAGCCGCGCTACGTCAGGGTAAAAACCAGTTCAACGCCAAGGTAGATGGGCTGGATTGGCAGCAATCCACATTCCCGTATCAAGCAAAATGTGTTGGCTGGTTGCGCAACAGCTTTGCATTGCTCAATGGTGAAGATCAGGCCAGCTTTGTGCAGCTAATCGAAAACACGGGCTGTGAAAAGTTGTTCACGGAAACCGCGTAATGAAGAAGAAAATCAACTCGCTTCTTCGGTAAGAATGCCAGAGGTCAGCGCATTCTTCAGAAACTGCTTTTCGTAGTGCCGGTTGCGGCGCGCCTTCTTGGCCTTGGCGCGTTTGCCATAGCGCTTGTCCACCACCAACTCATCGAGGTTGGTTAGTTGATCCGAGCTTACGACCTGCTTCATCGAACTTCGCTTAGCCATGTTTGCTGCCTTTTTACTTCCAGCACTAATAGTACATGCGAATGTATTCACTTAAAACCAATTCACTGTCCACAGTCCCAAGCCTGCTGGCGTTACCGAAAGCAGACCGCACCAAAGTGTTGCCACCAGCTTATACAGACAGCGCTACAAAACGAGATCGTAAAGCGGTCAGATTGTCTTGAAGGTGCGCCAATGCTTTTGCACTTGGCTCGATGGATTGATCCATCTCTGACTTAAGTTGCACAAGAAAGGCTTCAAAATCATCTTCGCCAAACCGACGGCAATGCTCGATCAAGATGTACAGAAAAATTTTGGTATCTACCCAGTTTTTATTTTTAATACTGATGTGCAGGCTTTCAGTAAGCAAAGGCAAATCTTCGTTCAACTCTTCAACTTTCGACTTCAATACTTCCTTGTCAAAATCGAAATTTTTCATCGGAATGGGTGAGACTTTCAAATTGAGTTTTGAAAGTATTTGTTCAATGTCGGCTCGCTTGAAAGGCTTGGTAATGTAGTCGACCATACCGGCTTCCTGGCATGCTTGCCGTGTATCGGCCACTGCATCTGCAGTAAGGCCAACGATCGGTAGCCTACGGTGCTCTGGCTTGGACAAGATTCGTTTACAAGCTTCCAATCCGCCCATCACCGGCATGTGCATGTCCATGAAAACCAGGTCGAACTGCTCCTCATCGACCGCTAGAACTGCTTTCATGCCATCGTCAGCGAAACGATGCACCACCCCAAGTTGGGTCAACACATGGGAAACAAATGTTTGATTTACCAAATTATCTTCTGCCACCAAGACGCGCACCAATCTTGATGCTTGACCGAATCGTTCTAGATGATCGGCAAGGGATTCTCTGATTGCACAGTCCATTTGATTTGTTTTAGCCACGGAATTTTGTTCCGATGTAGCCAAGTTCAATGTGAAGCTGAATTCACTGCCTTTGCCTTCATGCGACCAAAGGTGAATATCGCTGCCCATCAATTTCAGCAACCGCTGGGTGATTGTTAAACCCAAACCAGTGCCGCCATACTTTCTGGCGGTGCCGGGTTCCGCCTGCGAAAAAGCTTTAAAAATACTCGACTGCAAATTTTGCGCAATACCAATGCCTGTGTCCCGCACCCGGAAATGGATACCTTCGGGATTAGCTCTTGAGATGAACAAACACACTTCGCCAACTTCCGTGAATTTCAATGAATTGCTCAATAGGTTATTTAAAACCTGCATGATGCGCGCGCAATCACCGACCAAGATGTCTGGCACATCCTCTGCAATTTCACATCGAACTTTTACATCAGGTTTACCATACGAACCCGACACAATTCGAACCAGCGCCTTCACCTGCTCTCGCAAGTGGAAGTCATAAGACTCAATGTCAATGCAATTCGCCTCAATCTTTGAAAAATCAAGAATGTCATTGACAACCCGCAACAAATGATCCGCACTCAGCTGAATTAACCGCAAGTCTTGTCGGGTGTTATCAGGCACGTTGTCGCTGTCCAGAATTACCTCTGTCAGGCCTAGAATACCGGTCAATGGTGTTCTGATTTCATGGCTCATATTGGCCAAGAACTGGGATTTGAGTTCGTTGGAATTGATGGCTTTTAACTTCTCCTGTTCAAGCGCATCACTTTTCGAAAGCAGGGTGACCGATGCCCAACTCAGGCTTTGGTGCAAGGTCTGAAGTTCTTTCGAACCAAAAGTCTGATTGTTTGTTGCACCGTGATTGCCCACAATTTCCTTGGCAAATCTCGTCAGAGCGTGCAGTTCCACAACGATTTTACGTACGAAAATTCCCAAGGCCAACGTAGCAGGAAATATCAATACAAGCGCCAAAATCAAATTTCGTTTCACAGAATCCCACTGCTTGGCTTGCAGTTCAGTCAAATCAAAATCGAGAACGACTAGACCAACGAACTGGCCAGCATCCACGGGCTGAAGCACGGTCAAAAATTCTTCGCTTCGATAGACGGTAGATGATCGATGCGCCTGATCATAGAATGAATCTGAGACCACCATCCGGTCAACATCGTACCGTGCGATTAATTGACCACTTAAAGGGTCTCGAGTGATTTGTGCCAGAACATTGCCCGCTGTGTCTGTGACGGTTGCTGAAAACAACTCGCTGAATCGTTCTGTTTTCAGCAAAAGGGTTTCAATCAGTGAAAAATCTTTTTCCAGAATATATGAGCTGCTGGACACCGCAAGGTTAAAGGCCAACGCTTCGGCTTGCCGGGTAAACACTTTTTCCAGTTCTGCACGCTGATGGATTGTATTAAATACAGTGAATGCTGTCGCCAAAAACAACAATGCGCCAATTCCAAGCACTAGAAGCTGCGTGCCCAGGCCAATGGTCTGTATCACCTGGATTAATTTCTTCATCGTGCGACGAAAGCCTCCAAGCCCAAGCGTTCTAGCGCCTGGTAGTCTTTCGCGTAGTTACTGCGCACGGGGTCTGGAATTTGTATGGAAACACCGGCTTCTTTGTTGCTTTGGATAAACGCAATGAACGCCTTAGTCAGTAGTTCCCTCGTGGCTTCGTCCACCCTGGGGTGTGCCGCGATTGGATGCGGTGGAGCCGGCGGTGTTTCATAGATCACCTTTGTTTTGTCTCGAAGTGTGTCGGCTTCTGCGAAGTAGGTCGCAGCAACCATGCCACCCGCCTGGCCTTCATCGCGCACCACCCCGCGAATCACATTCGGATGTGTTTTCACATACTTTGTTGTGAAGTTAATTCCCATGTCCTTGGTCAACAAGGCGCGCATGTACAAAGAAGCACCAAAGGCATTGGGTGAGGGAAACAGTATGGTTTTTCCTTCCAGACTTTTCAGATCTTCGATCACCTCGCCGTCGCGATTGTTCGCGGAAATTAAAATACCTTTCAGTGGTTTTTTGTCTCGCAAAAGTGGCAAATAGCCCTGGGCCTTTTTTGCCATCACCATGTGATATGGATTGCAATAAATTAGGTCTGCTTTACCTGCCAGAAACTGAGCTTCAAAATCAGAGATATCTTTGGCAAAAATCAGCTCAATTTTTGGAATGCCTTTTTCGCTCAGACCCTTGAGCACGGTTCCCCAAGAATTATTAATCTCGGTTGCCTGATACTGCGGTACCACCAAGAGTCGCAGTGGCTCAAGGCGCTCGCTTGCAAAAGAAAATGGTTGAAAAACAAGTAGAAGTAAGCAGGCAGTACAATTTAGAAATTTTGAACCAGCGAATCTTATAGAATGAATCATGACTACAAGTGTTAAATCATTAAGAATTTCAGTTTAATAGTTTTAGTTCAAACTAAATCCACAAGTTGCTGGCAAAACAAGCACTAATTCAGAGCTTGAGCTTCTCGAAGGCGACAAACGCCACATAGGCAGGCACTAAATTGCGCTTAAGCATGCAGGGCGGTCATTTGACTCCTTCAAGTGCAGCCTGAAGCTGCTGTTCAGTTTTATGTACCCCAACAGTCAAGCACCACCGGCAGGGAGGAAACATTTATGTGCGGACGCTATGTTCTGGAAGGCCCTCTGTCTCGTTTGACTGAACATTTCAACGCGCGCTACACAGGCGATGAATCACAGGTGCGGAGCAGTTACAACATTGCACCCACCGCGCAGGTACCAGTGGTTCGAATCAACCGTGAAGGCGAACGCGTGATGTTGCTACACACTTGGGGATTAATTCCACACTGGGCGACTGACAAAACCATCAGTGCAAAACTGAACAATGCGCGAGGCGAAACGGTGCATGAAAAGCCCTCTTTTCGCACAGCTTTCAAAAAGTTTCGCTGCCTGATTCCCGCCAGTGGCTACTACGAATGGCAAGCGCCACCGCAAGGCAGCAAAGCCCGAAAACAACCCTTCTACATTTACCCCAGCGACCTCTCCCCTTATTTCGCAATGGCGGGTGTTTGCGACCATTGGGTGGACAAATCAACTGGCGAATTGGTGATGAGCACTGCAATCATTACCACCGAACCTTGTGAAGCGTTGAAGGAAGTCCATGAGCGCATGCCGGTGATGGTTCCAAAAGAACAATGGGCTGACTGGCTCGATCCAAAAAATCAGGACATTAAAGCCTTGCGAAATTACATCGTCAGCAGCGAAAACGTGAAATTCCACACCGTGGGTTTTGAGGTAAGCGGTGTGGGGAAAAATCGAACTGATTCGCCTGAACTGGCAAAACCAAACCGGGCAAAATAAGACATACCCGCAAACAACATGTCATACAGATGTTCAGTCATCTGGAGTGATTATTCGAATCGGTTTACGCATCTCCTGGGTATAAGTTGAAGTCACGCCCCAAAAAAATCCCGGAGACATCATGAAGCACAAGTCGATTGCAGTTTTGTTGGTTGCAATGTTGTCATTTGGCTCGCTACCAACCATGGCCGAGCCCTTGCCCAATCAATACATCGTCGTCCTAAAAAGCCACAACACCCTAAGTCAGATACTCAACTTGCCCGGCAATACGCCAATTTCACGATTGCTCGACCGGGTACAAACCGACCTGGGCTTGTCGAACCAACAAATCAACTTTCGCTACCAACGCGCACTTCAAGGATTTGCGGTTACGTTGCCAGATCACCTGGCCAATCAGCTACAGGCCAACGGTCTGGTCGCTTACATAGAGCAAGACCAAACGTACACCCTGAATGCCACAACGCAAAACAACGCAAGCTGGGGCCTGGATCGCATTGATTCGCGCAGCAACACCAGAGACATGCAATACACCTACACGTCTTCCGGACAAAACGTACACGCTTATGTGGTCGATTCCGGGCTGCGGGCGACTCACCGGGATTTTACAGGGCGGGTAGGCAATGGCTACGACGCCCTGTCTAGTACGGGCGGTGGCGCAGGTGGTGGTTTACTGGGTGGCCTGCTGGGCGGTGGCGGCCTGCTCGGCGGCCTGTTTGGCTCTCCCGCGCCTCAACCAGCACCGCCCGCTGCAAACCCAACCAATCCGCTAGACCCGGCTTCAAACCCGGCCGACTGCAATGGGCACGGCACGCATGTGGCTGGTACCATTGGCGGAAGTCAGTTTGGTGTGGCCAAAAACGTAATCCTGCATGGCGTCAGGGTCGTGAATTGTCAGGGTGTGGGTACGTCGTCCGCCACTGTGGCTGGAATTGAGTGGGTGCTCAGCAACCATGTCAAGCCCGCCGTGATGAACTTAAGCCTGGGTGGAGGCGCATCAACTGCAGTGGATCAAGCAGTGCGCACCGCGCACAATGCAGGAATTGTCACAGTGGTCGCTGCTGGCAACGAATCACGCGATGCCTGCTCTTTCTCGCCTTCACGTGAGCCTTCAGCCCTCACCGTTGCTTCTTCCGACATGGCCGACAGACGGTCATCATTCTCGAATTTTGGAAGTTGTGTCGATTTGTTTGCCCCAGGCAGCTCTATCACCTCAGCAGGCATAAGAAATGACAATGACCAGGCTGTGCTTAGCGGAACATCCATGGCCTCGCCCCATGTGGCTGGTGCCGCGGCGAAGTTGCTTTCCGAGGGAGTCGCGCCTCAAAATGTAGCCACCGTATTGAAAAATCAGGCCACCTCTGGTGTTATAAATGACGCAAGCAATTCGGCCAATCTGCTGTTGTATAGCCGTTAAAATACCCAGATAGCTTAAAACTAGCACTAACTCAACAAGGAAATTCGCCATGGGTGTTTGGTTCGACCTGGAAAAAGTAACTGATGAATCGTTTTTCGACACTGCACCCATTCGCTTTGCCTACACCATGCATTTGAACGCCAGCGCAGACGATGTGTGGGCTGGCCTGGTGGCTGACAAACCATTGGCTTGGTGCAAAGCACTGGACGGCCACTACACCAGCGCACGCCCCTTCAAGGTGGGCACCACGCGCGAAGTAGGTGCCAACTTCAACACCATCAAACTAAAAGAACGTTTCTTTATTTGGGACGAAAACAACCGCCGCCACGCGTTTTATGTGGAACAGGCCAATGCGCCGGCATTCAAACAATTTGCTGAATACTACGAGGTAACACCCACTGAACGAGGGTGTCGGTTTGTATGGAAATTCGCCATGGCGGGGCGCAGGGGTTTGGGACTGCCACTAAAACTGATCAGCCCCGCCGCCAAGTTGGCTTTGTTTGACGGCTTTATACGCGACACCGAAAAGCATTTCGGTACCGTGTAACAAACCTTGTTAATTCAACGTACCATCTCGATGCAATTCATCGATTTGGTCGTTCAAGGTACACCAGTCGTAAATAATCCCGATGCCAAACAAGCCCACTGTCAGCAGGTACAGCAAACCTGTAATCCACTTGCGCTGATAAAACCGGTGTATGCCGAACACACCAAGGAAGGTCAGCAACACCCAGGCAATGTTGTAGTTGATGGGGCCTTGTAAAAAGCGTCGATCTGCACTTTTGTCCATGCCGGGGATCAGGAACAAATCCACAATCCAGCCTATTAAAAACAGGCCGAGCGTGAAAAACCAGATGATTCCGGAGATTGGGCGACCGTAATAAAACCGGTGCGCGCCCATAAAGCCAAGAATCCACAGAATGTAGCCGATCACGATGCTGTGGCTGTTGTTGTCTTTAGTCATATAAGTTTGTTGATCGTGGTTAATCCAAACGCAAAAGTAACACAGCAGATGGGCCAATCTACCAGGCTACAAACCAAAAAGAACTTGGCGGGTCCTTCACACGCGGCCCTCGGCACTTTGGAGCGCTTCAGCAAATCAGGAATGAAATTCTCTGGTTCACGCCGACCACAATTCGTAATGTTCACGCAGTATGCTGGCCACATAAATTGGGAGTAAATCATGCAATATTGCTATTTCATAAAGCATCTGGCAGAGGGGCAATACGAACTTCGTTTTCCAGATTTTATCGGCGCCAAAGAATTGTTCTCCTCAGAAGAGGAAGCGCACAAGGAAGCGATGAATATTTTTCTTGAGGCAGTTCAAACACGGTTTGAAAACAAACAACGCGTGCCAGAGCCCTCACCCGTCGACAACTGTCAGGGCACACTCAATGTACCAAGCACTTTTGGCGAACTGATCGTTCAACACAATATGATCATGGAACAGCTTTGCGAAATCCAGGATGTTAACGAATAATAATTTCTACAGCACAGAGTCTTTGGGAAACCCTCTTACTTGAGCTTTCTGCTGAACATACCCGCCAAGAAACCAGCAAACCCCACACCAGCAGACAAAATTGCGACTGTATCCAAACCATAGAACAGGCTTGTACCGTTCAAGGACAGTATCAAGAATGCGGGAATGGTTGCTGCGACTCCCAAAGACACTGCGCTGGATGTTGAAAACTGTTGAGTACGCATTGTGATGCTCCAAAAATGACTGGTTAGTCATTTACAAGTGTACAAGCGTACTCTTAGAGGAAGCCCTACCAAATCAGTGCTGTTTGGTTGTAAAACCAACAAAATCACTTGGCTATTTATTCCACATGACAGTTCTTGGTTTTGACACAATTTTGGAATGCACCTCTTTTGACGAAAACAAAGCCCAATCAAGCAATATGGAGTACAAGCGACTTCCTTAATTGTTGGCCAAACGAATAAAAATTGGGTTTGTTAAAGCCAAAGGCGTTGGATAGGAAGGTGGCACCAAGGGCGGCCGCAACTCTGCCCGAACGCCGCCTTGGGCAAGCGCCGGAACATTGACTGTCACGCTTTGAGAGTCGCCATTCAATATCGAGGCATGCACAGGCGCCCCATTGTGAAACACCAGGAGAATTGCGCCCGCCATGGCTTGCGCAACCTCGATTTCAATCGGCACCAAGTCGGTTAATGACGCCACCACAGTGTCGCCCATCATCACCTCTGCTGATTTAATAACCAGCATTGGGCCTTCGGGATCTTTGGTGATGTACGCGCGGCAGGACCGCAAACTGTCGATAATGGCCCGACGAGAAAGTGATTCCGCCCAAACCACAGTGGTTGGCGTACCAATTTTATAAGGGGTACCCAGCGGATTGCTTCCATCAAAACCGTGAATATCGGAGCCACCGTTTACGCAAAGCTTTCGATTTCGAGAAAGCTCAAGATCCCACTGCCTCAAAGACAAGTCCCCGCTTGATGCAAAAAATTCTGCATTCCAAATTTCAAGTGCATCTGGCAAGGCCCTGGCATCCAGGTCGCTGTCCTGAAAAAATCCCCAGTCGGAACCTGCACCAGGAACTACATAAGGATGTGCCGCAGTCGCGAATATTTTCTTTTCCCGCAACGTTTCAAGCAGGGGAATAATCGGGCTGTCATTCTCGTTCCACAGTGGCGTACGGGCGTATTTGCCAAACTCAGGTCGGAACCGCCAATCAATGTGGTCATTCTCATCAAGACCTACTACAACAAGGTGACCAGGCCCACCTTGCCACGTAGTGACTTCTTCGCCAGCCAACAGCAGAAATTCATCTGGGCTTGCAGAGCGAAGCTTTCTGTTTTGAACCGTCACGTTGTGATCGGTAAGTGCTATGAAATCAAGGCCATTCGCCTTGGCTGCCTCTGCAGCCTCTCGCGGGGTTTTCGCGGACCCACTCGAAAACGCGTCGCTTGAATAAACAGTGTGTACGTGCAGGTCGCCTTTGTACCACCCTGGTTGGTCTATCACCATTTCTGGCACTGGCTCAATGACTGGTTTGGTTAAGTTAACAATGTCCGCATCAACAATTCCGTTTTGCGAAAACATTTTGACTTCGACAAACGCGGTTCCACCGAAATTCAAAAAATTGGGTACTGCAATTTGCCACTCGCCACTTGGCAAATCCCCTGCTGTAAATCCCAAGGTGGCGGCATCGCGCTGGACGAAAATTTCTCTGCGTTCCTCTCCTGTAATTCCACGGAAATCACTTAGCTGAAACTTTGCACCGCCTGGCCCGAAAAGACCCAGCCCCAGCTTTGTATCCGGTGACCCATCGACAAAGCGAGCCTCCAAACGTTGTATGCCAGCGGGAAGATTAAATGGCAAGTAAAGCGTTTCCCCGGGAATTCCTACCGGGCCTGACAACACAACCGTTTGTTCAAGGCGCGGAAATGCTTGTTGCTCGAAGGTTGCAGTCCTTGAAGTGTTTGTTGTCGTACTGTTGCCATCGCCCATGCATGCCGCAACCACGAAGCAATTCAACGCCAAGGCTAGATTACCAAGCAATTTGGTATTTTCAACAAAAGACACCGGCAGATCCTCCATGGCTTGCTAAAGCAGCTATTCAGGATTGGTACTTGCACATTGCTGAATTGGACTTGTCAACGCGCACTAAATGACAAAGTACGAAATATTCATAAACCGTTTTAGGAGCCGGGTGTCACAAAACAAAAAGGACCTAGCGGATCACTCACGCTAAGTCCTTGATTTTATTTGGGGCGATGTATGGGGCTCGAACCCACGACCCATGGAATCACAATCCATTGCTCTACCAACTGAGCTAACACCGCCACCGTAAACTGGTCTAAATTCTTGGCCTGCCCGGAGGGGTTCGAACCCCCGACCCTTGGCTTAGAAGGCCAATGCTCTATCCAACTGAGCTACGGGCAGAATTTGCATTGTAACTCGCACACGCGAATGGGTATTTTTCTAAACCCACTGGTCAAGGATAGAACATCCTTTAAATTCGATGGTCGGGGCAGAAGGATTTGAACCCTCGACCCTCTGGTCCCAAACCAGATGCGCTACCAGGCTGCGCTATGCCCCGACAAAGAAGCGGAATTCTAAAGCCAATTCACGCTGTCGTCAAGACACTTCAAGCGATCTACCTAAATCGAATCACTACACCGAGTGAAATTAATTCGAACTTCGTCGCCTCAAGTCCCACCCAATATAAAAACCACAACAACCACCAACAATAACTACATCATGAGACTCAATACAATTCCACAACATATGGGAAGGATAACTCTTGCCCAAGACGCGCCCAACACGAACTCGTTGGGCCACTTTATTCTTCGCAACAGTCAAATCGCGCTGCCCTTTCAGTCGGCCATTGCTGCCGACCCAGAGCATCAAGAAAAATATTGGGATGAAAAAGTCACAAACGTTCTCGACAAAGAAATCATCAGCTTCATGGAAAATACGCATGCATCAGACACCCAGGCACCAAGCTTCACGCGCTACGGCATACCAGCCGCCGCTTACAAAGCATGGGGCGATTGTGTTCAAGAGCCCGCCGTCCATGCCCTGTACTCGGGCATTCCAGTTTCGCGCAAACAACTGAATACATACTTCGCAGAAGGCAGAAAACGGCTTGCCCAAGAGGCCGCTGAAATTACTGCCATGATGAAAAATCAGGATCTCGATGGCGTCAAGGCCAAATTCAACACCGATTTTTTCGGCGCAGACCGACTGGTGAAGCTGCTAACACCACTGGGCGACGATGGTCCATACGAGCCCCATTCACACCGAGCCATTGACTTGATGAAAAACGGCAGCAAAGAAGATGTATTCAGAAGAATTGGGCACCTCACCCTGGACAAAGACACCTTGCGATTCGCCATAAGCAATGTAAACGATTCACCAAAGCCCGACGCACTGGCATTGTTGTTTTCGGTCAAAGTCGGAAAACTGAGATTGGACACCACCTCTACCTACTTAAGTGCCAGTTTCGGCAAGCAGAAAGGAATCGACATGCCTTCGAACATGAGTCGGAACTGGAATAAAGAGATCCCGGAGATATTCTGGCGTCATTCACCCGTTCAAAATATTCCTTATCTGGAGACATTGTGCAGCCAATGCTATGAATCAATCGTTGACGAAAAACACCTTCCCATTGATTTGATCGACAAAATTCTGCACCTACATTACCTCGAAAGCCACCTTTGCAAGTTCGCCCGTGGAAGCGCCGCGATTAATGGCTGGCAAACTGAAAGTTTGTTGAAAGCGTATGGGGCTGGTCAACTTGAAATGCCAGAGAATCTTGACTGCCTAGCGCTTTCACACAATCTGTCCAGCGACTTCATACAAGAAGTGCATGACAAATACCCCGAGTTCACGAAGATTCTCATAAAAATCCGACAACCAGAAACACTGCCCATGCAGCTTTGTGATGCAATCAAACACAGAGACGATTCAACAAGCCAATTGCTTCTTCAAGACTTGCTTACCGTTGAGCTTATGCAAGTTAAATCGCCCTCGGGATTGGGTTTGATGCAGCTGGCTGCGAAATACGACAACTCGTCAATGGTCAACCAACTGGTCAATGCCGGTATTCCTGCCAGCCACAGCCACGACGAGCGCACGCCTTTGATGTTAGCCATTCGAAACAACGCCATTCACTGCGCCTTGCAACTTGTTGAACGTATGGCCCCCCATGAAATTGAGCCATTAATACCAGGTCGAAATCACCCACTCCACCATTTAATTATTGCTGATCAACCGGAGTGCGAGTTGTTACTTTTGGCAGAAGCACTTTGCATGAAATTAGCCAAAAACAATCAAAACCTGAATTCGCCAGACAGTCGAGGTGAAACCCCTGCCCAACTCGCAAAGAAAATGGACAAACCGCTACTAGAAAAAATCATTGAAACTCAAGCACAGCATTTCCGTTGATACGTGCACCGGGCGAATCTTGATTCAACCCGCTTTTGGCAAGGCATCCAGAATTTGCTGCACCAGGTGGTCAGCCAACTGTTTGCTGGCCGTTTCCACCATCACACGCAGCACGGGCTCGGTACCTGACGGGCGAATCAACAAACGCCCATTGGTGCCAAGCTCGGCCCTTACAGCCTCGCAAACACCTTGAACCTTGCTGTCGTTGGCCCAGTCGTAGCCAGATGGCAAGCGCGCATTCTTAAGTACCTGCGGCAGCATGGCCACCGGTTTTAAAATATCGGCCAAAGACATGCCCAGATTGCGCACTGCGCGCAGCACCTGCAAGGCACTCACAATGCCATCACCTGTGGAATGGCGGTCTAGTACCAACAAGTGGCCAGAGCTTTCACCGCCCAGCTGCCAGCCATTGGCCTGAAGCTTTTCAAATACATAACGGTCGCCAACCTTGGCCCGCTCGAACGGCACATCTAGTTGTTTCAAAGCCAATTCAAGGCCAAGATTGGTCATCAACGTACCTACAACACCATCGACTTTGCCTTGCATATGCAGGCGTTCAGCCACCAAGGCAAACAGCAGCTCATCACCATTGAAAATTCGGCCACTGCCATCCACGCAAATCAAGCGGTCGGCATCACCATCCAGTGCAAAACCGTAATCAGCCTTGTGTTCATACACCGCCCTGGCCACGAAGTCTGGGTAAGTGGCACCCACGCCGCGGTTAATGTTCAACCCATCGGGCTGATCTGCAAGAACCACCACTTCGGCACCCAGTTCACGAAACACCGCTGGCGCAATTTGGTAGGCTGCACCATTGGCGCAATCCACAACAATTTTCAGGCCACGAAGGTGCTTATCGCGCGGAAAAGTGCCCTTGCAAAACTCGATGTATCGGCCAGCCGCATCGTTCAAACGCTTAGCCTTACCTAACTCTTCAGAAGACTTGCAGGGCGCATGCAAGGCCAATTGAGCCTCAATTTCCATTTCCCAGGCGTCAGGCAACTTCGTGCCTTCACCGGAAAAAAACTTGATGCCGTTGTCTTGGTAGGGGTTGTGTGAGGCGCTTATTACCACCCCTGCCGACATGTTCAAAGCGCGGGCCAGGTAAGCCACGCCAGCTGTCGGCATGGGGCCCACCATTACCACATCCACACCCACAGAAGTAAAACCTGCTTCAAGGCAGCTTTCGAGCAGATAACCGCTTACACGGGTGTCTTTGCCAATCAGAACACGGGGACGGCGGCCATCGCCTTCATGCTGGGCCAACACCGTGCCGGCGGCCTGACCCAAGCGCAATACAAAATCGGGAACCATGGGGATTTGACCCACAGTGCCGCGAATGCCGTCTGTACCAAAATATTGTCTGCTCATTGAAAATCTACAGTTAGGTGAATTGTCACAGTTAGCCTGATTCTACGGTAAGGCCGTAGATGGATCACTCCATTTGTACCCGACTGTGGCTCAAGTACGACCCAAATAATCAATCTTGCTTAGTTTGCAAAAGCTTTCAAGATGCGCGGGGTCGTCAATGCCGTACACACCCAAATTTGAACCCGGGGTAAACAGGGCATGGATACGCTCATTCGATCGCTGTTGTAGCCAGCCAAAAGCACTTTGCCGCTTTGCTTCCAAATCGGGTCGCCAATGCTGCCCCTCGTACAACTTGCCCACTTCTTTGTACAGGTGGTAAACCGGAATCAGATTGTGCCGGGGGTGAAATACCTGATAACCCTTGGCATGAGCGCGCAGGGAAAGGCTTTGTTCCTCACCCCGGAAATACAGGTAGGGGTCGTAAGGCACTTGCTGGGTAAAATTGCCGGTGGTGAACAGAAAACAGGCTGCTACATGAAAACCGGGCAAATGCTGTGTTTGTTCTGATTCAGCGGGTTCACGAAACACTTTGAACTGCAACACTGCGCGGTCGGCGGTCAACTTGCTGTCCAGATTCCGATCAATCCTGAAAATGTCATTCGACTTAATCGGCTCATCTGCCAACGCCCTGCCCTGTGCATCAAACCTGAAACCGGGTGGATATGTGCTGATCAAGGGCTTGGGGTGGGTGTGTTTAAGCTGCTGGTGCTGCTGAATCAAGCTTTCATCCCAGCCTTGGTCAAACAAGGTGTGGGAATCGATCTGCAACAAATAATCTTGATCGTTGTACAACGAAAAAGCGATGGAACGCGCCCAGCATACCCCGCGGGAATCGATAGGTGACAAACCCACATAGTTGATATTTTTTCTGGCAGGAAAGTCAGCAAGCCATTGCGGGTTCAAGTTATCGGATTGATCCACCAAACCCACAAAAATTCGCTCAGGATGTGTGGCCTTGGCAAATAGTTGATGAACCGTAAGGTACAAATGCGGCTCGCAAAAAGCCACAACACTGACGAAAATGGTGGGTGGACTTTGCTGATTCAATTCAAAGCCGACCACACTTTGAATGCGTCGACAGTTTCGCGTACGTCGTGCACACGAACCACCGCAGCACCATGCTGGGCCGCATAGTTTGCCGCGGCCACTGAACCAGACATGCGCAACACCGGATCATTTTGCCCAGTCAGTTCCGCAATCATCTTCTTGCGTGAAACGCCCACCAACACCCCTGCACCCAAGGTTGAAAACAAAGGGGTGGCTTTCATTAACTCGATATTGTGTTGCAGGGTTTTGCCGAAACCAAAACCGGGATCTACCAAAATACGATTGGCTGGTACCCCCAACTCTTCAAGCTCGATCAATCGATGATTCAGGAAATTTTCTACATCACCAACCACATTGCCGTACTCAGGAGAATTTTGCATCGTGCGTGGTTCGCCCTGCATGTGCATTACCACAGCCCCTGCATTGGATTGGGCCAAGACCTGATCGGCACCCTCGGCCCGGAATCCATTCACATCGTTCAAAATATCAACACCCAAGTCGACAGCCTTGGCCATCACCGTGGTTTTCATGGTGTCAATTGACAGGGGCACATTCCAGGTCACAAGTTCCTTGAGCACATCGCCCACACGCTTCCATTCTTCTTCAGCATCCACCGCGCAAGCGCCAGGGCGAGTGGACTCACCACCAATGTCCAGAATGTTGGCACCATTCTCAAGCTGCTGGCGGGCATGGTCGATGGCTTTCAAGGTGTGGAAAAATTTCCCACCATCAGAAAATGAGTCGGGGGTTACATTCACAATGCCCATAATCAGCGGCTTGCCGTGCGTGTAGCTCAGGTCGAATCGACCGGCTTTCCAGGTACGAACCATGTGTTGCCTTGCAAATTGTTGTGCATGTCATTTTACGGCAATGATACTGTTTGCGAAGCTGCTCGTTTATAGCATTCGCAAAGTCGCATGCCCTCACCCCCATGAAAGTCTGTATTTCCCTTTTTGAAATTCACACTGACTCACCTCGCTCGGCAAAAAAGATGGCCGAGTCTCGGTGCCGGCCTTTGGCCGACCGTGCCGTGTGAATTCAAACGGGCAGACTTCCTTGAAGGCGGGATGAGGTCAATGCGAGCATTGCGACTGCAGCGAACCCGCCAGTGACTTGCGACTTGCTGCTCTGCTGCGGCTTAAGTCACCGTTTTACTCTCCAGCGCGGGGCGGTTCCGGCAGGAACCGATGCGAAGACGCTTCCGCGTTTCGCATGACCCAAGCCAGAATCATCAAACCGGGAAAAAAGTCTTGCTTGAGGCAAGGCGATGTGGCACCTAAACCGACCCAAGCGCGGCTGCCAAAACAAAAAAGCCGCTGATTAAAACCAGCGGCTTTCTTGAATTCGCATCAAACCGACTAATCAGTCTTCAGCTTTCACACTCATCGCAGCAGGAGCAGGCTGGGGAGTTGGAACAACCTTCTCACCGCCACCGCCGCCACTTGAACTTGGGCTGCCACCGGTGGGTGGTGTGCTTCCACCTGCTGATGGAGGACGTGGGTCTTTCCCATCCATGATGTCGTTGATTTGATCAGCATCAATGGTTTCCCATTCCAGCAGCGACTTGGCCATCAAATGCACCTTGTCGCGATTTTGATCAAGAATATCCCAAGCCACCTTGTACTGAGAATCAATGATCTTGCGAATTTCGGCATCCACCATTTGCATGGTTTGCTCGCTCATGTGCGTTGTCTTGGTCACTGAACGGCCCAAAAACACTTCACCTTCGTTCTCGGCATACACCATGGGGCCCAAGGCCTCGGTCATGCCGTAACGAGTCACCATGTCACGGGCGATGGCTGTTGCACGCTCGAAATCGTTCGATGCGCCAGTGGTCATCTGGTTCATGAAAATTTCTTCAGCAATACGACCACCAAACAGCACGGCAATGGTACACAACATGCGTTCTTTGTCCATGCTGTAACGATCACCTTCCGGCAATTGCATGGTGACACCCAAAGCGCGACCACGTGGAATGATCGTGACTTTGTGCACTGGGTCAGTTTTGGTCATCAACTTGGCAACCACCGCGTGGCCAGACTCGTGGTAAGCCGTGTTGCGGCGTTCCTCTTCGGGCATCACCATACTGCGGCGCTCGGCACCCATGATGATCTTGTCCTTGGCTTTCTCGAAGTCGTTCATTTCCACTACACGGCCGTTGCGGCGTGCAGCAAACAAAGCAGCTTCGTTCACCAGGTTGGCCAAGTCGGCGCCAGAAAACCCTGGGCAACCACGGGCCAATACAGACGCATCCACATCTGGAGACATTGGAATTTTGCGCATGTGCACTTTCAGAATCTGCTCACGGCCACGAATGTCCGGCAGGCTTACCACCACCTGGCGGTCAAAACGACCTGGGCGCAACAAGGCTGGGTCCAACACATCGGGTCGGTTGGTTGCCGCAATCACGATAATGCCTTGATTGGTGTCAAAACCATCCATCTCAACCAACATTTGGTTCAGGGTTTGTTCGCGTTCGTCGTTACCGCCGCCCAAACCGGCGCCACGCTGGCGACCTACCGCATCGATTTCGTCGATAAAAATAATGCAAGGTGCCTGCTTTTTGGCTTGTTCAAACATGTCGCGAACGCGGGCGGCGCCCACACCCACGAACATTTCAACGAAATCCGAACCTGAAATCGCAAAGAATGGCACCTTGGCTTCACCCGCAATTGCTTTCGCAAGCAGAGTTTTACCTGTACCGGGTGAACCGACCATCAAAACACCGCGTGGAATTCGCCCGCCCAACTTTTGGAATTTGGTTGGATCTCTCAGGAACTCAACCAACTCGTGCACGTCTTCTTTTGCTTCGTCACAGCCAGCAACGTCGGCAAAGGTAACGGGATTGGTGTTTTCATCCAGCAGCTTGGCTCGGCTTTTACCGAAGCTGAATGCTCCGCCCTTGCCGCCACCCTGCATTTGCCGCATGAAGAATATCCACACACCAATCAGCAGAATCATGGGGAACCAGCTAACGAACAGGCTCATCAACAAAGATGGCTCTTCTTCGGGCTTGGCCCGCACCTGGACACCGTACTTCAGCAAGTCGCCCACCATCCAGATGTCGCCAGGCGTGTAAATTACCCGCTCGCGGTCGTCTGTAGTCAGGGCACGCACCGTGCGGCCTTCCACAATGGCGCTTTTAATGCGTCCGTTCTGCGCATCTTGCATGAACTCGGAATAGGTCATTTCATTGGAACGAACCTGTTGCCCTTCGAACTGCCTGAACACAGTGAAGAGCACCAGCGCCACGACCAACCAAACTGCTGCTTTTGAAAACGAATTATTCAATGCTACTTCTCCTCGAGGACACTGGCCCCACCCTATGGAAATGGGGGCAGGTTGTCCATTTTAAACCCAAGCCACTGAATTGCGCCATCACACTAATTCATGGTGTGCATAAACAATGGTAATCGCCAGGGCAATTTTGCTGCTAAATACCTATTTAAGACCCTTGCAAAGCAAAAAGGTTTCCCTGGATTTGTCTCTGGAAGCCTTTGGTTTACGCGGTGAAACGCTTTTGAAGACTTGTTTCATTTGATGCACCACGTTGCTGTAAGACGATCCGTGAAATATTTTTACAATCAGCGCGCCATTGGGCTTCAAATGATTCACGGCAAAATCCATGGCCAATTCGCAAACATGTTCAATTCGGGCCGCATCGGCTGCGGCCACCCCGGAAAGGTTAGGAGCCATGTCAGAAACCACCAGATCCAGCTTTTCGCCACCCAAGCGCTGATTCAGGTCTTCCAGCACGGCTTCGTCGCGAAAATCCCCAAGAATGAATTCAACACCCGCAATAGGTTCCATTGGAAGCAGATCCAGTGCGATAATACGGCCATTGATGACCCCACCGGGTCCTACCAAGGCTTCCCTAAGCACCTGCGACCAGCTACCTGGCGTGCTGCCCAGGTCGACCACCTTGATACCCGGCTTCAACAACCCTTCCGGCTCGGCAATTTCCTTCAGCTTGAAGGCTGCGCGGGCGCGATAACCCGCATTCGTGGCCATTTTCACGTAAGGGTCGTTGATGTGATCATGCAACCAGTTTTTATTGAGTTTCTTCTTTTTAGCCACCGATTACCCAACCGAGTGAAAAATTAATATGACGGACACCACTGCTGTAACCCTGACACCTGCTGAAAAAAAGGCGCTTAAAGCCCAGGCCCATGCGTTGGATCCGGTGGTTTTGATTGGCGACAAAGGCTTGACACCCAATGTAGTCAAGGAAATTGACATGAATTTGAGTGCCCATGGCCTGATCAAGGTTCGTGTAGCAGGCGATGACAGGGAAGCCCGACTGGAATATGCCCAAACCATTTGCGATGAAACCGGTGCAGCGCTGGTACAACACATCGGTAAATTGCTTGTGCTCTTCCGCACCAAGGCGGAAGACCCTGAAAAAGCCAAAGCCAAAAGCCGCCCTAAACCAAAAGGCCCGCGCCAAACCAAACGTCAGTTTGCTTCAAAGGCTTGATTAGCTACCTTAGTGCCAAACTTCGTGGCGTACCAAGCAGCGGGCTTAACTGGCCTGCTTCACGCCAAATCGGTTTAAGCCCCACACCAAAGCGCCAATCATTTTGACGGAATACAGCACGCTGGAAATGGCATGCATGTTTCCGAACTGGCTGCGCATGGCAGCCAATTCATCGCCTTGCAAACCAGCCATGGCATTGCGCAAATCATCCATGTGCGGCTGAAGCCAAGCCAATTCCAGCACGCTGACACCCAAAATTACTGCCATCAGCACATTCAGACGCAGCGCAGCGCGTAATTCACCTGCCCAATTCGACAAGGCCAACAACAGCCCGCTGCTGACCAAGGAATACAAAGCCAACATATAAAACAGACGGCCTGCCACCAAACCCGCTTCCGGGCGAGGCAACCACTTGAACAAGCCGGGTGCAACCAGGATGGCCATGAACCACAAGGCTCCTAGCCAAATGGCCCAGAACGCAAGCTCCGCACTCCGAAAACCGCGCCAAGTCATTGTTCGAGTACTCCTTTATTGATTCAACATCAAATGTACCTAACTTCCAGCACTTCGTATTCACGCAGGCCACCTGGGGCCTGAACATGGGCCACATCGCCTTCGTACTTGCCAATCAAGGCCCGAGCAATAGGGCTTGAAATGGAAATCAAGCCAGATTTAATATCAGCTTCGTCGTCGCCCACGATTTGATATTCCACGGTTGCACCGGCTTCGATGTCTTCCAGTTTCACTGTAGCGCCAAAAACCACACGGCCTTCAGCGTCAACATTGGTGGGGTCGATGATTTGCGCATTGCTCATCTTGCCTTCAATTTCCTTGATACGCCCTTCGATAAAACCCTGCTTTTCTTTGGCTGCATCATATTCTGCGTTCTCAGACAAATCACCTTGTGCACGCGCTTCAGAAATGGCATTAATCACAGCAGGGCGATCAATGGTTTTCAGGCGATGCAATTCTTGTTTCAGCTTTTCAGCACCTTTGACGGTCAACGGGATAGTGGCCATAACTTCAATTGTTCCTGCAAATAAATGGAAAGCCGCCTGATAGCAAACGTTGCTATAAGACGGCTCGTAAAAGTTCAGACAGGCAGATTAAGCAGAGAGTTCCGCGTGCAGGCTTTGAACGCTGTATACATCCATTGAGCCAAGGTGTTTCATGCCCTCAACTGAAGCCAGTGCACCTGCCATTGTTGTGAAGATCGTAACACGAGAACTCAGCGATGTGGTTCGAATATAACGGCTGTCGTTGATCGCACTGCGGCGCTCTTCAACCGTGTTCACCACCAACTGCACCTCGCCGTTTTTCAGCATGTCCACAATATTTGGGCGGCCTTCCAGCACTTTGTTTACCACCGTGCATTCAATGCCACCCGCTGCAATGGCCGCTGCCGTGCCACGTGTCGCGATAATTTTGAAACCCAGTTCAACCAGCCCTTTGGCCAGCTTCACAGTGTGCTTTTTGTCTTCGGTCTTCACACTGATGAAGGCTGTTCCACCTTCAGGTAATTTAACCGAGGCGGCCAATTGCGACTTCACGAAAGCTTCACCAAAAGTACGGCCCACACCCATTACTTCGCCAGTGGACTTCATTTCAGGGCCAAGAATGGTGTCAACACCGGGGAACTTCACGAACGGGAATACAGCTTCTTTCACGGAGAAGTACTTGGGCACCACTTCACCCTTCACGCCCTGAGATTCAAATGTTTGCCCAGCCATACAACGGGCAGCAATTTTTGCCAGTTGCAAGCCTGTGGCCTTTGAAACATACGGTACGGTGCGCGACGCGCGTGGGTTTACTTCAAGTACAAACACATTGTCGTTTTGAATTGCAAACTGCACATTCATCAAGCCCACTACATTCAAGGCTTTGGCCATGACTTCCGACTGGCGCTTCAGTTCATTGACCATTTCAGCCGACAGGCTGTACGGGGGCAAGCAACAGGCGGAATCGCCGCTGTGCACACCCGCTTGTTCAATGTGCTCCATCACGCCGCCGATCATGACGGTTTGGCCATCGCACAGCGCATCCACGTCCACTTCAATTGCGTCATTCAGGAAGCGATCTAGCAGCACGGGGCTGTCGTTGCTGACCTTCACCGCTTCGCGCATGTAGCGCTCAAGGTCTTTTTGCTCGTGCACAATTTCCATGGCACGACCACCCAGCACATAGCTTGGGCGCACAACCAGTGGGTATCCAATTTCCTGGGCATGTGAAATGGCTTCGGCTTCAGTGCGCGCAGTGCGGTTTGGCGGCTGGCGCAGGTTCAGCTTGGTCAGTAATTTCTGGAAACGCTCGCGGTCTTCAGCAATATCAATACTTTCCGGGCTGGTACCAATAATAGGTACGCCGTTGGCTTCCAGCGATTTCGCCAGTTTCAACGGGGTTTGACCACCGTACTGAACAATTACGCCGATGGGCTTTTCAATGGCCACAATTTCCAGCACATCTTCAAGTGTCAAGGGCTCGAAGTACAAGCGGTCGGAGGTGTCGTAATCGGTTGAAACTGTTTCAGGGTTGCAGTTCACCATGATGGTCTCATAACCATCTTCACGCAACGCCATGGCGGCGTGTACGCAGCAGTAATCAAATTCGATGCCTTGGCCAATCCGGTTGGGACCACCGCCCAGCACCATGATTTTTTTCTTGTCGGTGGGCGCTGCTTCGCATTCCTCTTCATAGGTGGAATACATGTAGGCCGTGCCGGTTTTGAATTCAGCCGCGCAGGTGTCGACGCGCTTGTAAACAGGGCGCACATTGTACTGGTGGCGTAGCTTACGAATTTCCGCTTCCGATGTATCAAGCAGGTAAGCCAGGCGACGGTCTGAGAAACCCTTGCGTTTGAGCAAACGCATTACTGGCTCAGTCAAATCGGCCAGGGTTTTGGTTTCTAGTTCCAGTTCAGTGTCCACGATGTCTTGAATTTGAACCAGGAACCACCGGTCGATTTTGGTCAACTGGTGCACTTCTTCCAGGCCAAAGCCTTGAGCAAAGGCATCGCCCACGTAAAAAATACGCTCGGGGCCAGGTTCACCCAGCTCGCGCTCAATTACTTCACGATCCGTGGTTTTCTGATTCAGGCCATCGACACCCACTTCCAGACCGCGCAAGGCCTTCTGGAAACTTTCCTGGAAGGTACGGCCCATCGCCATGACCTCACCCACGGACTTCATTTGGGTGGTCAAGCGGTCGTCAGCAGTCGGGAACTTTTCGAATGCGAAGCGTGGAATTTTGGTAACCACGTAATCGATCGAAGGCTCGAACGACGCAGGAGTCAAGCCACCGGTGATGTCGTTCTTCAATTCATCGAGCGTGTAGCCCACTGACAACTTGGCTGCCACTTTGGCAATCGGGAAGCCGGTTGCTTTGGAAGCCAGTGCCGAGGAACGCGACACACGCGGGTTCATTTCGATCACGATCATGCGGCCGTTGGCCGGGTTGATCGAGAACTGCACATTGGAACCACCGGTGTCTACGCCAATTTCACGGAGAATCGCAATAGACGCGTTGCGCATCAACTGGTATTCGCGGTCAGTCAACGTTTGTGCCGGTGCAACAGTAATGCTGTCGCCTGTGTGCACACCCATGGGGTCCAGGTTTTCAATGGAACACACGATAATGCAGTTGTCTGCGCTGTCACGCACCACTTCCATCTCGAATTCTTTCCAGCCAATCAGGCTTTCTTCGATCAACAATTCGTTGGTGGGCGATGCTTCCAAACCACGACGACAAATGGTGTCAAATTCTTCGGCGTTGTAGGCAATGCCGCCGCCCGTGCCACCCAAGGTGAAGCTGGGGCGAATAATGACGGGGAAGCCGTTGCTGCCCACTTCTTTGGCAATGCGCGCCTGCACTTCAAGTGCTTCTTCCATGGAATGGGCCACACCGCTTTTCGCAGAATCCAGACCAATGCTGGTCATGGCATTCTTGAACTTCAAACGGTCTTCGGCTTTTTCGATGGCTTCTTCTTTCGCACCGATCAACTCCACGTTGTACTTGGCCAGCACGCCGTGTTTGGCCAGATCAAGCGCGCAATTCAGCGCGGTTTGGCCGCCCATGGTGGGCAGCACCGCATCTGGGCGCTCTTTTTCAATAATGCGCTCAACAACCTGCCAAGTAATGGGTTCGATGTAGGTGACATCAGCCATTTCGGGGTCGGTCATGATGGTGGCCGGGTTGCTGTTCACCAGCACCACTTTGTAACCCTCCTCGCGAAGCGCTTTGCAGGCTTGTGCACCCGAGTAGTCGAATTCGCATGCCTGGCCGATCACGATGGGGCCGGCGCCGATAATCAGGATGGTCTTTAGATCGTTACGCTTTGGCATAACTTCCCTTTAATTTTAAAATTTTCAATACGGTTCAAACAGGTTTGCACAATGGCTGCTTAAGCCTTGGCTGCCTTGATGTCTGAAATAAAACGGTCGAACAGTTCTGCCAAATCGTGCGGGCCTGGGCTTGCTTCCGGGTGTCCCTGGAAACAGAAGGCTGCGCGGTCAGTGCGCTCAAGGCCTTGAATCGAGCCATCAAACAGTGACACATGCGTAACACGCAGGTTGGCAGGCAATGAATCGGCATCGACTGCAAAACCATGGTTCTGGCTGGTGATCGCCACGCGCTTGGTTTTCAGGTCTTGTACAGGGTGGTTGGCCCCGTGGTGGCCAAACTTCATTTTTAGTGTTTTCGCGCCGCTGGCCAGTGCCATCAGCTGATGCCCCAAGCAAATGCCAAATACAGGCAGCTTGGTTTTATCAAGAATGTGCTTGATTGCAGAAATGGCATAGTCGCAGGGCTCGGGGTCGCCGGGGCCGTTGCTCAAAAACACACCATCAGGGTTCAAGGCCAGCACTTTTTCAACGGGGGTTTGCGCCGGAACCACTGTAACGCGGCAACCGCGCTGGGCCAGCATGCGCAAAATATTGCGCTTGGCGCCATAATCGAACGCCACCACATGGTGTGGGCGTTCGCCGGCCTGGAAATGGGGTTCTTCGGCAGCAACACCCAGTGCCCATTCGCCTTCAGTCCATTCATGCGGTGCTTTGCAAGAAACTACCTTGGCAAGGTCCATGCCGGCAAGGCCGGGGAAACCTTTGGCCAATTCAACAGCGCGTTCGGCGCTGAAAGTTTCGCCACTGTCCTCGGTCAACAGGCAACCACTCTGGGCACCCTTTTCGCGAAGAATTCGGGTGAGCTTGCGGGTGTCAATGCCAGCTATGCCGGGCACACCGTGCTTTTTCAGGTAATCGGCCAATGGCAGGGTTGAACGGAAGTTCGACACCAACTGGGGCAGGTCTTTGATGACCAAACCAGACAAATGGAGCCCATCGGACTCTTCGTCTTGGGGGTTGGTGCCCACATTACCGATGTGCGGGTAAGTCAGGGTAACAATTTGGCGACAATAAGATGGGTCGGTGACAATTTCCTGGTAGCCCGTAAGCGAGGTGTTAAACACCACCTCACCCACTTTCGTGGTTGGGGCGCCAAAAGAAATGCCCTCGAATACTGTGCCGTCTGCGAGCGCGAGCAAGGCGCGCGGGTGGGCGCTTGCGACTAATTTCGACAAGGGAAACTCCAATAGATGCGACAAAACACCCGGGGACAAATAACACCCGCGCAGGCTTTTGCCTAAGAATCATTCAGCTAGCCGAGAATTATACCCGGAACGGTGGCGTTCGGCCACACCGAAATGCGGCCTACTCAGAACTTTGGAGAACTTTGAGCTAATTGGGATGCTGGATTAACTGGGCAGTCTTCTGCCGTACCAGCACAACAAGGCAACGGTTACGTACATCAACAGGCCGTAAACCACCACTGGCACCGCAATCTCGGCGTCTTGCAACAAAGAAAGAGCAATGGTTAGCCCCAACGTTGAATTCTTTACACACATCTCAATAGACACGGTAAGGCTGTCTCGCGGATTCAGTCCGCTAATTTTGCCACCCAACAAGCCCAGCGCAATCGCTGCCAAGTTCAGGGCCACAACCGGCATCCACGCTTGGGCAAACCAAGTGGGCATGTTTTCAGATTCGCTGACACCAATCAAAACAATAATCGCCACCAACACAAACACCGCGAACTTGTTGATTGCAGGTTCAAATTTTTTGGAAAGCTCTGGCCGCTTGGCTCGAATGAACATGCCAATACACACTGGAATAATTACGATGACCATCATGGTGATCAAGGTTTTCAGAAACGGCAGTTGCAATTCAGTGTCTTGCCCCACGAACATGGGCAAAGCATAGGCCATGTAAAACGGGATGGTGATCACGGTCAAAAGACTGGCTATTACGGTCAGGGTGATGGACAAAGCCAGATTGGCTTTGGCCATGTAAGTGAGCACATTGGAAGTGGTACCACCCGGCATTGCAGCAGACAAGACCAGGCCTGCCGCCATGACCCCGCCACCAAAAAACCCACCGATGGCAAAGCCCAGCAAGGGAACGCCAATGAGCTGAAGCAAGGTACCAACGACAACGCCTTTGGGCTGCTCTTTGATGCGACGAAAATCTTCGACAGTCAGGCTAAGTCCCATGCCGACCATGATGATGAACAGTGAAACGGGCAAGCCGATCGTGATGTAGGTGTTGCCGAGCATTGTGTCTCCGTCAGTGTTTTTTATTGTTCGCTTACTGTAGCTGAACGTCGGCTACAGTGTTGTCAGCAATTTGACGTTTAAGTCGACTTTTTGAACTCAGCCCGCGCAATTTCTTCAAGAAAATCAGCCACCACCCGGGTTTTTAGTGAAATCTGGCTGCTCAAGCCTGGCGGGAATACAAGGTACATGGGCAAACCACCTTGATAGGGGTTGTCGCAATACCAGTCGGTAAGAATTTCAACCAGTTCGCCGCGGGCCAGTGCACCTTGAAGCATCCAGTCGGCGCTGCGCCCGCAACCCAAGCCAGCCAGTATTGCACGCACCACCATCATTGGGCTCGAACAGGTCAGCCAGGAAACCACACGGTGTTTCTGGCTGGGCGCATCGCCCCCTTTGGGCCAGAACTCCCATTCTTTCATGTCGCCACGCTGTGAAAATGCAATGCATTGGTGATGAACCAAATCGCCCGGCGTTTGCGGCATGCCGTGCTTTTCAATGTAGGCAGGCGATGCATAAAGTTTGCGCCAGATGGTCGCAATTTTTCGGGCTCGCAATGTGGAATCTTGCAGCTGCCCCACACGCAGGGCTATGTCGAAACCCTCTTCCACAATCAAGGCATTGCGGTTGGAGAGGTCGATTTGAAGTTGGACATCGGGGTATTTGGCATGAAATTCAGGCAATCGTGGGGCCAGTATTTTTTCACCGACAATCACCGGCAGGCTGATACGCACCGTGCCCTGCGGATTGCCGCTTTGCAACTGGGTCAGCGCGTCGCGCGCCTCTTGCTGACTTTCCAGCATGCGCTGGGCGTACATTTTGTAAATTTCTCCGGCTTCGGTAATCTTGACTTGCCTGGTGGTGCGGTTCAGCAAGCGAATATTCAGATGAGCCTCAAGCTGGGCAATCGCCCTGCTGATGCTGGAAGGATTCTCGCCCTTAAGCTTGGCCGCAGTGGCAAAACTGCCTGTGTTGACGACCATCAGGAATGTTTCAGCCGCTTGAAGTTCATTGAAATTGTTGCTCATGGCGCAATAGTAAAGTTCCCAATAGGTGGTTTATTTGCACAATGTACATCAATAATATGATTTCACACCATCTCAAAAGGAGTGTGAATCATGAATGAATGGCCCGAAAACCTGCCTGGCCTGGAGTTGAACTGGAGCTTGTTTGAAACAGCAAACAAGGCATTCCGGGCAAGCTTGATGTTGATCGTTGTTTTGGCCGGTATTGGCCTTGCTCAAGCCACCGAGCTACCCACAGTGATTGTGGCTGAAACCGCAGAATGGGTCGACTTCTCTGCATGGTTTGCCGATGGATCAATGGGTGGATTTGATGCCGCAGGTGCGGGTTATGGAGGCTGGTGATGTTGCTTGAACTGATTTGGCAGCGCCCTGCTAGGCCCCGCTTCGCCGAGGTGGCCACCGCCACCAGGCGGCAACAACCAGTGCCGCAAAGGCAGCATAAACCGTTGCGAACACCCAGCCCGGAGCGCTGTAAAACATCACTTGATGCACCCAAAACTGAATGAAGCTGCCCTGATAAACACCCTGCCCCGCTTGAATGCGCAGCCAGTTCTCAAGCGTGGTAAGGGGGCACTCGATGCCCAGCAAACTTTCAGCCACCACGATCAATATGGCCAGCAGGTGCAGGGCCCGAAACCAGGTGGTGTTCACCCAGGGCCAACTCATCACATTGCCCAAAACAATCAGCAACAGACCACCCACCACAAACAGCACTATGGCGAAGTGAACCAGCAAAATGATGTCAGCGAATAAGGAATAATTCATGCCCTAGGATAAAACAGAAGTTGAACCTTAAGCACTTGAAGTGATACCCAGTATTTTTAAACAATAAAAAGAGCCATGGGTTATTTCACCATTGATCAAAAAAAAACGAGACAAAATGAACGTTGCATCGCCACATGCGTCGACCACAATTTAGAGTCTACAAAGGCTTTGCAACGGGGCGCCAATGTGCTTCAAAAGTGCGTGAAGAACCTGGCTGAACAGTCGAGTGCCTTAAGCTGCCAATCAGGCCCCTTCAAACGCTGGACACAGAAAACTTTCGATTCAGACTTCGCCAAAATTTTGCAGCAGCAAAAATCTTCGCGACCAGCGGCGCTTGATGCATTGAATAAAACAAGCGAGTTGACGACACAGGCCAAGCAACGACTTGCGGCGACGGAGGCGTTGATCAAGGATTTGGAGGATACAAACAGGCGGATCGAGGCCAAGGTGGATCAGCTACACAAACCACGTTTGACAAGAGATTTACGACTCTCTCAGTCCAGCATTGTTCAAGGTGCGAAGGATTTAACCCTTGAACTTAGTTACAGACAAAGCGCAGAGCAGGTGTTGGCGCTGAGGGATCAGATTCGCGCTTGCGGCGACCAGATTGAAAATAACAAAGATACGTTGATGAACCAATATGGTTTCCCCGCACCGTAGGCGGGGAAACCACAGTAGTAAAACAATTAGAAGTTTGCAACGGCCATTTCAGTGACCGATTGATGGCCGTTCACGATGCTGTCGCGAAGGCTTGGCACAGCGTTCATTACATGGTCAGCAAAAAAGCGTGAAGTCAAAATCTTGTCGCTGTAGAAACTGTCTGTTTCGCCAGCCTTGATTTTCGCTTCCGCTGCCAACAACGCGCGCGCCATTTGCCAGCCTGCCACTGTGGCGCCTGCCAACTTCAGGTAAGGCACTGAGCCGGCGAACACAGCATTGGGATTGCCCTTCATGTTCTCAACCACAAACTGCGCGGCTTCCAAAAATGAAGCACGGGCTGCATCCAGGCGGGCAGCAACAGCCTTGGCATGGGCAGAACCTGATTCGTTCAGTTGAACCACGGTACGAGCGATTTCCGCGCACAAAGTTTTCACCATGGCTGCGCCGTCGCGAGCCGTTTTACGTCCCACCAGGTCGTTGGCCTGAATGGCGGTTGTGCCTTCGTAAATCGTCAGAATTTTGGCGTCGCGGTAGTACTGGGCTGCGCCTGTCTCTTCAATAAAACCCATACCACCGTGTACCTGCACACCCGTGGATGTTACGTCGATACTCATCTCGGTCGACCAGCCTTTGACCAGCGGAACCATGAATTCATACACGGCCATGTTCTGTTTGCGAGTGGCTTCATCGGCGTGGTAATGGGCAGCGTCGTAAGCCGCACCCGCCACGCAGGCCATGGCGCGAGCCGCTTCAACCTGGCTGCGCATGCTCATCAACATGCGTTTCACGTCGGGGTGATGAATAATCGCAACCGCTTCATTCGAAGAACCATCGACAGGGCGAGACTGCACGCGATCGTTGGCGTACTGCACTGCTTTTTGGTAAGCACGTTCAGCCAAACCGATGCCCTGAACACCCACCTGGAAACGGGCGGCGTTCATCATCACGAACATGTATTGCAGGCCTTTGTTTTCCTCGCCCACCAGGTATCCGATGGCGCCCTGGCCCACTTCGCCTTTGTTGTCGCCATACAGCAGCACCGCAGTAGGTGAAGCCTTGATGCCCAGCTTGTGCTCAATCGATGCGCAGTACACATCGTTGCGCTTGCCCAGTGAACCGTCTTCATTCACCATCACTTTTGGCACCACGAACAAGCTGATGCCTTTCACGCCTTCAGGCGCATCAGGTGTGCGGGCCAACACCAGGTGTACGATGTTCTCGGCCATGTCGTGTTCACCGTAGGTGATGTAAATTTTCTGACCAGAAATGCGGTAGGTGCCATCGCCCTGCGGCACGGCCTTCGAACGCACCAAGGCCAGGTCTGAACCAGCCTGCGGCTCAGTCAGGTTCATGGTGCCGGTCCATTCGCCAGAAATCATCTTGGGAATGTACGTTTCTTTCAGTTGCTGGCTGCCTGCCACCAACAAAGCCTCAATGGCGCCATCGGTCAGCAGGGGGCACAGCGCAAAGCTGAGGTTGGCACCATTGACCATTTCCATGCACGGTGTTGCCACCAGCTTGGGCAAACCCTGCCCGCCAAATTCAGAAGGGTGCTGCAAACCTTGCCAGCCCTGTTCTCCAAATGCCTTGAAGGCTTGCTTGAAGCCTTTGGCAGTGGTTACAACGCCGTCTTTCCAGTTGGCGGCTTCCACGTCGCCCGACCAGTTCAGTGGCGCAACCACTTCGCTGGTGAACTTCGCGTTTTCGTTCAGAACCGCATCCACGGTTTCCTCGGTCGCGTCTTCACAACCGGGCAACTGGGATACTTGATCCAAGCCGGCCAATTCTTTCAACACAAACATCATGTCTTTAACTGGGGCGTTGTAACTCATTGTCGTCTCCTGATACAGCTTTGCGTTTTTGTTTGCTTACAGTTTTTCAGTCAGTTGTGGCACCACATCGAACAGGTCGCCCACCAAGCCGTAATCGGCCACACCAAAAATTGGTGCTTCAGGGTCTTTGTTCACGGCCACAATCACTTTGCTGTCTTTCATGCCAGCCAAATGCTGAATGGCACCGGAAATCCCGAAGGCCATGTACAGCTGGGGCGCCACGATTTTGCCGGTTTGACCAACTTGCCAGTCGTTTGGCGCGTAGCCTGCGTCGACCGCAGCACGCGATGCGCCAATGGCCGCATTCAATTTGTCGGCCAAGGGGTTCAGTACGCTGAAGTTTTCAGCAGAGCCCATGCCACGGCCACCAGAAATAATGGTGCCCGCAGCGGTCAATTCAGGGCGATCGCTCTTGGCCACTTCACGGCTTACAAATGTGGACTTGCCGGAATCGGCAGCGGCGCTCAGGTTTTCAATCGCGGCAGAACCACCCTCAGTAGCCACTGGGTCGAATGCCGTGGTGCGCACGGTGATGACCTTGGTGGAATCAGAAGATTGGACCGTGGCGATCACGTTGCCTGCGTAAATTGGACGTGTAAATGTGTCGGCGCTTTCAACGCTGATGATGTCGGAAATTTGTGCAACGTCCAGTTTGGCTGCAACCCGTGGCAACACGTTTTTGCCCACGCTGGTGGCAGGTGCCAGAATGTGGCCGTAGTTGCCGGCAATTGCCAGAATTTGTGCAGCCAGATTTTCTGCCAACTGGTCGCCCAGTGAGTCGGAATCGGCCACCAATACTTTGGCAACGCCTGCTGCCTTGGCAGCCTGTTCAGCCGCAGCGCCACAAGCCTTGCCAGAAACCAGCACGTGAATGTCTCCACCAATTTTCTGGGCCGCTGCAATGGTATTCAGCGTGGCGGGCTTGATGCTCTGATTGTCGTGTTCTGCAATAACAAGTACTGACATTTTTTGCTCCTTGAATCCCTGAAATTAAATGACTTTCGCTTCGTTCTTCAGCTTGTCGACCAGCGTGGCCACGTCGGGCACGGTGATACCAGCAGAACGTACGGGAGGGTCGCTCACTTTCAGGGTTTTAATACGTGGATCCACATTCACGCCCAAGTCAGCAGGCTTGATGGTGTCGATCTGCTTTTTCTTGGCTTTCATGATGTTGGGCAAAGTCACATAGCGTGGCTCGTTCAAACGCAGGTCGGTGGTTACCACTGCTGGCAAGCTCAGGCTGACTGTTTCCAGGCCACCATCCACTTCGCGAGTCACATTCACTTTGCCACCTTCAACCACCACCTTGGATGCAAAAGTACCTTGGGGCATGTCGGCCAGCGCTGCCAACATTTGACCGGTTTGGTTGCAATCGTCGTCAATGGCTTGCTTGCCCATGATGACCAGGTCGATACCCTCTTTCTCAACGATGGCTTTCAGGATTTTGGCCACAGCCAGAGGCTGCAACTCAACATCTGTTTCAACCAGAATGCCGCGGTCTGCACCAATGGCGGCTGCAGTGCGCAGGGTTTCAACGCACTGGGCCACGCCACAGCTTACTGCGATTACTTCAGTGGCCACGCCGGCTTCTTTCAGGCGCGTCGCTTCTTCAACAGCGATTTCGTCGAACGGGTTCATGGACATTTTAACGTTGGCAATATCCACACCTGTGCCGTCGCTTTTGCAGCGAACCTTGACGTTGTAATCGACTACGCGTTTAACGGGTACCAGGATCTTCATGCAAGCCATCCCTTCTTGAAATTAGAAAATGTGTAATTTGGATTATACGAAGCGTTTTCTCAAAAAACGCACGATCGTTCGATTTTTGATAGAGTTTACACTCTAAGGGGTGATTTGTCGAGACTAACGGTAACGCACGCAGATCGCTTTCATGGCCTCGAAACACACCGAATCCACCTCGTCCTGACTGGAAATTGTGCAATTCAGGTTTTCAACCACGCCCGTGCGCAAGCAATACACCAAGCCTGAAATGGCCAATGGTTCGCCCCGAATCCATGCGGCTTGCACCGCTGGACTTTGCGAGGCATTGCGCACTTGCTGAATGACGTTCAATTCACAAAGCTTGTCGACCTTTCGATCGATTGCACCAGCCGATGCACACGCAGTTTGATCGTCAAACATTTGGTGGTCATAAGCCAACTCCCGCACGCCTTCAAGCCAGTCACCGGGCGACCCTTGCAATTGCGCCCCCAAGGCCAAGCGTATACCGCCACAGTTGTGGTGCCCGAAGACCACGATGTGGCGCACCTTCAAACTTTCAATAGAAAACTGCAGGGCGGTTTGCAAACTCAGATCATCAACACCGACCAGGTTCGCCACATTTTTATAAACGAACAACTCCCCCAAATTGCCTTGCAGCAAGGTGTTGGGGTCGGCGCGGCTGTCGCAACAACTGACCACGGTAAACCCGGGACTTTGACCAGACGAAAGTTTTTGAAAATATTCCGGATTCTGAGCAGTAACCTGATTGGCCCACGTCCTGTTTTTGGCCAAAAGCGTGCTTAAACGATCCAGTTCAAGCGGGTCGATCATGACGCCAGCGCCTCGACATGGGCATGCACCGAATCCGCCAAAGCCTCCAGTTCATAACCACCTTCCAGCGTGCTGATCAACCTTCCATCACAGTACTCCTCGGCCACGCGCTTGAGAAAATGGGTAATCCAGCCATAATCCTCGGTGGTCAACCGCATGTCAGCCAGTGGGTCGCTTTCATGCGCATCAAACCCTGCGGATACCAGCACAAGTTGGGGCTTGAACCGGTCAATCGCATCAACCCAGTGGGTTTGAATGGCCTGCTTGATTTCTTCTCTTCCTCCACCTGGCGGGATCGGGCAATTGATCATGTTGCGGCCTTCGTCAAGCCCGCCGCTGAAGGGATAAAGCGGCGACTGAAAGGTGCTGCACATGAGCACTTTCGGATTGTTGGCGAAAGCATTCTCTGTGCCGTTACCATGGTGCACATCGAAATCCACGATCAACACACGCTCCAGCCGATAGGCATCGATGGCATGTTGGGCCGCAATGGCCACGTTGTTGAACACGCAGAATCCCATGGCTCGATCTACGCAAGCATGGTGGCCGGGCGGGCGTACGGCACAAAAAGCATTGTTCACCGCATGCGCCATCACCAGATCAACCGCATGCACGCAGGCACCTGCCGCGCGGCGCGCTGCATCCAGCGAAAACTCTGACAAGGTGGTGTCACCGTCAATATCCACATTTCGCTTCAACGGAAAGCGCGACTTGATGCTTTCAACATAGGCAGGAGTATGCACAGCATTGACGGCAGACCAAGGCACCTGGGGGGCCTCCGCATGCACTAGCCGTGCCCACAAATCGGAAGACTCCAAACGCTCACGAATTACCCGCAAGCGGGCCATGCTTTCAGGGTGGCCCAAGCCCGGGTTGTGCAGGGCGCAATCCGGGTGGGAAATAAAGGCGGTGGTCATGGCTTAGGCCTGAACAGCACGTGGATGCTGGGTTATAGTGAATGAAGGGCCTGCTGCAACCAATGAACATGCGCCGGGCCAACCACACCATCTTCTGACTTTGCCTGAACCGGACATGCTGACTCCAATAATTCGATCAATTGCCTCCATTCTAATCAGCACAGTGCTTTGCACTCAAGCGGTGCGCGCTCAAGACGCCAACAAGGTGAATTTTGCGAATCAACAACAGGCCGCCGCCATGGCGGAACGCTTGCAAGCCAAGGAAGGCATTCCTGCCAGTGAAACCCTGGAATTGTTGCGACAAGCCGAGTTACTGCCTCAAGTGGTGAAAGCGGTGCAGCCAGCAAAAACCAAGAGTGTTCGAAACTGGGACCGATACAGAAACAACTTTGTAGAGCCCTACCGCATTCGCAAGGGTGTGGAATTCTGGGAAGCCAACGCCGACACCCTGAAAGAAGCAGAGGCCCATTACGGCATTCCACAAGAGGTGATTGTGGCCATTATCGGCGTGGAAACCATCTATGGGCAACACATTGGCAATTACCGCGTACTCGACTCTTTGGCGACGCTGGCATTTGCTTACCCGGCGGGGCAAAGAGACCGTTCTGAGTTTTTCTTGAGTGAACTGGAATCCTTCATTGCCCTGTGCAACAAAACCCACTTGAACGCTCTGGAAGTGAAAGGTTCGTACGCAGGTGCCATTGGCCTGGGGCAGTTCATGCCCAGCTCCTGGATTGCGTACGCAGTGGATGGCGACGGCGATGGCGTTGTTGACTTGTTCAACAGCCGCCGCGATGCGATTTTCAGTGTGGCAAATTTCTTGAAGGTTCACGGCTGGGAAAACGGCAAAGCCACACGTGTACTGGTGGAGATTGAACGCACCGACAACCTGCCTGAACTTCTGGCGCCCGACATTGTGCCCACCTTTACCCCGGCCGTAATGCAAGAAAAAGGTGTTGCGCTAAATGGTGATACCCTGCCCGACGAAAAGCTCGCCTTGATTGAACTGGTGCGCGGCGATGCAGAGACTGCGTATGTGGCGGGCGGGCACAACTTTTACGTGGTGACCCGCTACAACCGCAGCTCTTTCTACGCCAACGCGGTGCTGGAACTCAGCGAAGCGTTGAAGCTTAGAAGAGATATGTTGAACTGAGCAATCAGGCTGGGAACACGCCGGTGGACAAATAGCGATCGCCACGGTCACACACAATGAAAACGATGGTGGCGTTTTCAACCTCTTCAGCAATTTTTAGGGCAATGTGTGCAGCACCTGCGGCTGAAATTCCGCAGAAAATACCCTCTTCGGCCGCCATTTTTCGGGCCATTTCTTCGGCTTCAAGCTGCGTAACCTGCACCACGCGGTCCACGCCAGCGGGCTTGTAAATTTTGGGCAAATATTCTTGCGGCCATTTGCGAATGCCCGGAATTTGCGAACCCTCGCTGGGTTCCGCGCCAATAATCTGGATTTCCGGATTCTGGCTTTTCAGGTAACGCGACACACCCATGATGGAACCGGTGGTGCCCATGGCACTCACGAAGTGGGTCACCTTGCCATCGGTATCAAACCAAATTTCAGGGCCCGTGGTCTCGAAGTGAGCCAGCGGATTGTCTTCATTGGCGAACTGGTCAAGAATTACGCCTTTCCCCTGGTCGCGCATTTGTTCGGCCAGATCGCGTGCGTATTCCATACCGCCTTTTTGCGGTGTCAAAACAATTTCAGCGCCAAAGGCACGCATGGTTTGCCTGCGCTCGATGCTGAGGTGTTCAGGCATGATCAACACCATGCGATAGCCTCGAATGGCTGCCGCCATGGCCAAGGCGATGCCGGTGTTACCGGAAGTGGCTTCAAGCAGAGTGTCACCAGGCTTGATGTCACCACGCTCTTCTGCGCGGCGAATCATCGAAATTGCGGGACGGTCTTTCACCGAACCAGCAGGATTATTGCCCTCAAGCTTGCCCAAAATGATATTGCCTCGATCAGCATTTTGCTTGCCGGGCAGTCGTTGCAACAGCACCAAGGGGGTGTTGCCAATGGTGTCTTCAATGGTGAGGTATTTCAAAGCCGGATCACTTCTAACAAAGGTAATCCGGCTATTTTACTGCGCCCGCGAGACACGTGCTGAATGTGGGTGCTTAATGTGGATGTACAACGCCATCCCGCAATGCAGGGCGATGCTCGATCCATTGCGGCAGCAATGAAGCAATGATCATTGCAACAAAACCCAGCACCATACCCAGCAACAGGGGTGGCCAAATTTCGCTGGGGAAGAAGTTTTTCGCGATCAACCAGCTGCTTACACCCACAATGATTGACCACACTGCACCCTGAGAGGTGGCCCGCTTCCAGTACAAACCCATCACAAGCGGAACAAAGGCGGCAGCCAGGGTAATTTCATAAGCGCTTTTGACCATCTCGAAGATTGAGGACTCGCTATTGATGGCAAAAGCCACCACGATGATGGTGAAAACGAACACAGACACCCGCATGGTCAGCAACAGGGCTTTGTCGTCCATCTTGGGATAAATGTTCTTGACAATGTTTTCTGCAAACGAGACGGAGGGCGCCAGCAGGGTGGCGCTTGATGTACTCATGATTGCAGAAATCAAGGCACCAAAAAATATGATCTGGGCAAACACAGGGGTGTGCATCAATACCAGATTGGGCAAGACCATCTGCGAATCTTCAGCCACCATCGCGCTGAATACAGCGGGATCAATCATGATGGCGCCATAGGCCAAAAATACCGGAATGAAAGCGATGAAAAAATACAAAGAGCCCCCAAGCACCGCACCACGCACGGCAGTTTTTTCATTCTTTGCAGAGCTGATTCGCTGAAAAATATCCTGCTGTGGCAAAGAACCGAATGCCATGGTCAGGAACGCGCCAACAAACGGTACCCACAACACGTAACTGAATTCATCCGGGAACAACTGGAGTTTGCCCGCTGCCTCAGCATGGGCAACCACCGTACCAACACCACCTGCCAAGTCGGCCACAATCCACACGATGTAGAAAAGGCCTGCGACGATCACCAGCATTTGAATGAAATCCAGTACCGCCACTGACAACATGCCACCGAACAAGGTGTACACAAGCACCACGGCGGCGCCAATCACCATGCCCCATTCTTGGGACACTGCACCATCCGTGAGCACATTGAAGATCAAACCCAGTGCAGTAATTTGCGCTGCTACCCAACCCAAATAAGACACCACGATGCAGGCGCTACAAAAAACCTCTACTGCACGGTTGTAACGCACCCTGTAGTAGTCGCCCAAGGTTAGCAAATTGAGTCGGTAGATTTTGGGGGCAATGAATAAACCAGCCAGAATAAGACAGGTTGCCGCGCCAAAGGGGTCGGCAATAATGCCGATCATGCCCTCTTCCACAAAAGTGGAAGAAATACCCAACACAGTTTCAGAGCCAAACCAGGTGGCAAATACGGTTGCAGTAACAATGGGCAGGGAAAGGTTTCTACCCGCGACCGCATAGTCAGCGGTGTTTTTCACATTTCGGGCCACATACAGGCCAATAAATACAGAAACCAGCAAATAGGCGACTACGGAGGCAAGCAACATCTTGAAAACCCACCAGAGTGAAAATGATTTCGGATTATAGGCAAGAACCGTGCTCGGTGCTAGAACAAGCCTTTCGGGCCGGCATATCCCATCAAAAATGGCCACAGGAGGTCAAGCGCCACCACGCCAAACAATACAGCCAACATCAATACCATCCAGAACAAAGCCCGGTTAAGGCGTTTTTGCTGTTTGACCAACTGTTCAATCTGGTCGTCTACCCGGCCATTGGAATGGGTCAGGGTTTGATGCAACAAACGTGGCAAGGCGGGCAAAATTTGTGACCATTGTGCGGCTTCCCATTGCAGGGTGGATTGAAACCCCTTGAAACCGATTTGCTGATGCATCCAGTTTTCAAGGTAGGGCTTTGCAGTTTTCCAAAGATCGAGGTCGGGGTCGAGCTGACGGCCAAGGCCTTCCACATTCAGCAGGGTTTTTTGCAGCAACACCAGTTGGGGCTGAATTTCAACATTGAACCGGCGGGAAGTTTGAAACAAGCGCATCAAGGCCTGGCCCAGTGAAATTTCCTTCAATGGCTTGCCAAAGAAGGGCTCAATACAAGCACGAATAGCCGATTCAAGTTCGTCAATGCGCGTGCCCTTGGGCACCCAACCCGATTGCACATGAAGTTCAGCCACGCGCTTGTAGTCTTGCCGAAAGAAAGCCAGGAAGTTTTGCGCCAGGTATTGTTTATCAACGTCGCTCAGCGTACCCACAATACCGAAGTCCAGCGCAATGTAGCGGCCAAAATCTTCAGGCTGATCCCCCACATAAATGTTGCCAGGGTGCATGTCCGCGTGAAAAAAGCCATCACGAAACACCTGGGTGAAGAAAATTTCCACACCCTCGCGGGAAAGCTTTTTCAGATCAATGTTGTTTTCTCGCAGCCGTTCAATCTGCGAAATTGGAATGCCGTGCATGCGCTCCATGGTGATCACAGTACTGCAGCAGTAATCCCAGTACATTTCAGGCACACGCAGCAGGTGCCCACTGCCGGACGTCGGCGAGAAATTGCGGCGTAACTGCGAAGCATTGGCCGCTTCCCGCATCAAATCGAGTTCGTCGTGCAAGTATTTGTTGAACTCGGCCACCACCTCGCGCGGCTTTAACCGTTTGCCATCGGATGAAATTTTTTCAATCCATTGCGCGGCGGTTTTCATCAGGGCCAAGTCTTTGTCGATCACCTCGATCATGCCTGGGCGCAGCACCTTCACTGCAACCTTCTTGCCTTCATGTTCACCAGCGCGAATTACAGCGAAGTGAACCTGTGCAATGGATGCGCTGGCCACTGGTGTGTTTTGAAAATCAAGAAACATGTCGTCAATTTGACGACCCAAACTCACCTCAATCAACTCGCGTGCTTTCTCGGAAGAAAATGCAGGCACCTGGTCTTGAAGTTTGGCCAATTCATCAGCAACGTCTTCGGGCAACAGGTCGCGCCGGGTGGAAAGCAGTTGACCAAACTTCACAAACAACGGGCCGAGGTCCTCGAGCGCGCGGCGCATGCGCTCGCCTCGGGGCGCCTGTACATGCGAGCGCGAGGAAATCAGGGTTAAAAACCACTTGGCCAAGCCGTTGTTGATTGAATCCGCGGCAATCAGAAACAGGCCATACTTTCGGGCCACCAAGGCAATGCGTGCCAAACGGCGAAGCTTCATGACGCCGAATCCGCTGAAGAACCTGACCGGGGAACAGCTGCGGCATCCAGCTTGCCCAAACGCTTTTCCAGACGCGCCAATTCGTCGCGCAACTGGTTAACATCGCTTCGGAACGAATCGAACTCTGATGCAGTAGGCGCCATCGACTTTTCATGCACCACGTATTCACGCAAATTGCTTTTGAAACGCTGCACCACATCGCGCGCATTGGTACCCAAAGCCGACAAGGTGTTCATCACCCACACTGCCTGCGCATCCCCCACCACTCGAGCCAAATCACGTTCAGGGTCCCAACTTAAATCGTTGATCACAGTGGAAACCGTTTGCGCAAAGTCCATGTCGCCTTCAATGGCCGCTTTTCTGGACATGGCATTGGGGTTGCTGACCGAGCCAATCAAATCGGCCCATTGCATTGTAATTTGCGTATCCGCTGGGGCGCTTATACCGTTGGTGGCGCTGCTGGGCTGAAAATAGCCTTGATCGGTGACGCGTAATTTCAAGTGCATCGATGAAACGCTCAAGGCGAGCACTTTGCCAGCATCCTTCTGCAATTTGAACTTGCTACTGCGCTGTTGGTCTAGCAAATGATTCAACACCAAACAAACCATCTGCGTCAAAGTGATCGACATCAAATTCAAAGGGGCGGACAATAGGCCGCCTACTGCGGTAGCACCTTTGGCCTGACTGGTGGACAACAATTTGGAGGCAAACTGAAAAAGCAATTCGGGGGGACTGGCCAAGGCACACTTCCAAACAGTAAAAATTTGTTTGAGTGTAACCCAGCCGGCCAGACCAAGCCCGGCTGAGGGGTTCAAAACTTAAAGATTGTGAATTCCAGAAAGCACCCAGCCACCACCGGTTACCGGGCGGGACATAATCCATAGTTCATTGATTTCAGCTGCGGCAGCGTCTTGCTCTTCGCGCAACATGCCGGTGAAGGCCACGGTTGCGATTTGCTCATCGACATCGGTCTCAAATCCAATTAGCTGCGCATCAAGTGTGACCACATCGGTGCGGTTTACCGTGTTGCCACGGGACTCAATTTCTGCTTTAAGGTGATCCACAACTTCGTCGCTGCAATATTCACGCAGGCCTTCCACGTCGCCTTTGTCGAACACGCCCTGCATGGTCACGAAGAATTTCTTGGCGCTGTTTACAAAGCCAGGCTCATCAAACCCAACTGGCAACTCCTTCAGGGGAGTTGCTGCGGGTGTCGGCGCATCGAACGCATCGGAGTTACCAAACTGGCCAAAACCCTGAAAACCTTGATCAGCGCGAGGCTGACCCATGCCCGGAACAGGGTCGTTGATCGGGCTGGAAGGCGAATCGTAACGCGGTGTTTGTGGCGAAGCGCGGTAGCTGTTGTTGCCTGAACCAGCAGCACCTGGAGCACTGTAAGCGGGGCGCTGCTTTGAAGCCTGCTGACCACGCAACATGCGAACCAAAAACACCACGGCAAACACAGCTGCAGCAATCATTAGCAGCGTACCGAGAAATTCAGCCATGCCCGCGCCAAAACCCAAGTAGCCGAACAAGGCCGCCAGGCCCAAACCCGCAGCCAAGCCACCCAATGGGCCCAGAAAGCGGTTACGTGGTGCGGCTGCGCCTGCGGCACCGGCCGCATTCGGGCTAGCCGCCTGCTGGTTGGGCGCAGTGCGCTGGGGCGCTGCGGCAGGTGCAGTCGGGGGCGACTTCTGGAACTGCGAGGGCGCAGAGCGGCCAAAACTGCCACCACCGCCCATGCGGCGTGCTTCGGCATCAGTTGGCAACACGCTAAGGCTCAAAAAGGCCGCAACTACAGCAAACACAGACAATCGAACAGACCAGATACGGGTTTTCAAAGCAAAAGCCTCCAGAAAATAATAATTTTCACTGAACTAGGTAGACACTGTCAGGCGAATTTGGTTCCTTGGTGCAGGGCGACAACGCCCGCAGTGTAATTGGTGTATTTCACTTGATCAAACCCGCTTTCAAGCATGATGCTTTTCAGGGTCTCCTGATCGGGGTGCATGCGAATACTTTCTGCCAAATACTGGTAGCTGGCGCTGTCTTGCGCCACAATCTGGCCAATTTTAGGCAACACCTGAAATGAATACAAATCGTAAGCCGGGGCCAACAAGGGATTCACCTTCGAAAACTCCAGCACAAGTACCTTGCCACCCGGCTTGATCACCCTGCGCATTTCCGCCAGTGCCACATTTTTGTGGGTCATGTTGCGCAAACCAAATGCCACAGTAACCACATCGAAATAATTGTCAGGGAAAGGCAGTTTTTCGGCGTCGCACAGGGCCATTTTTGGCAAATACCCATGGTCAATCATGCGATTGCGGCCCACACGCAACATGCTCTCATTGATGTCGGTCAGCCACACTTCGCCACTGGGGCCCACTTTATCCAAAAATGCCTTGCTCAAGTCGCCAGTACCGCCTGCAATGTCAAGCACCTTCATGCCTGGGCGAACTCCCGCAGCACGCACAGTGCTTGCCTTCCAAAGGCGGTGCATGCCACCCGACATCAAATCATTCATCACATCATATTTCGCGGCCACCGAATCAAATACTTCGGCCACTTTTTTGGCCTTTTGATCCTCGGGTACTTTTTCAAAGCCGAAATCGGTAGTTTTGTCGTTCATGGTCTTAGTGGCTTGCGCAAGCGCCGCCTTTTTTCTGTTCGAATGGAATGTTCTCGGGTGCATTTGGCTCGCGGCTTGCGCCCGCTGTGTTTATCCGCTCCAGGTAGTCTTCCCACAAACCCTCCTGGTTCTCACCCATCCACAGCAGGTATTGCCAGCTGAACAAACCAGAATCATGGCCATCGGAGAAAAATGGCTTCACCGCGTACATGCCCACAGGTTCCAGATTGGTAATGGTCACTTCCTTTTTCCCCACTTGAAGGGTTTCCTGCCCGGGACCGTGGCCACGAACTTCGGCAGAAGGCGAATACACGCGCAACAGCTCGAAAGGCAGGTTAAAGCAGGCTCCGATATCGAACTCGATTTCCAGAATCTTGGACTTTTGATGCACCACGATGCGTGTTGGGGTGGGAATGTTAGTTGTTTCCATGCTGCGTTGGATCTTTGTGATACGTAATACATAAGTGTATCTCATCGACGCAAGCTGCGGCTTGGGCAAGGTGTCCGGAATAATTTGATGACGATTCATTCAAGTGTCATATTACTGTCATAGAAATCTACTACTTTAGTCAGGATTGCAAAAAACAAAATGAGCCAGAGAAAAGGGAAACCAAGATGTCCAGCACTATCCTAGTTGTTGAAGATGAACCAGCGATTGCAGAGCTGATTGCTGTAAACCTTAGCTTTGCCGGGCACAAAGTGCTGCGCGCCGCAGATGCAGACCAGGCAAAAACCCTGATCACGGCTGAACTGCCCGACTTGGTGCTTCTGGACTGGATGCTACCTGGCAAAACCGGGATTCAATTTGCACATGAACTGCGCGCCCACGAACGCACGCGCGCCGTGCCTGTCATCATGCTGACTGCGCGCACGGAGGAACAAGACAAGGTAGATGGCCTTGAAGCCGGCGCGGACGACTACATCACCAAACCTTTCTCCCCAAAAGAATTGCTGGCCCGCATCAAGGCAGTGCTTCGCCGCCGAGCACCGCAGTTGACTGACGACATTGTGGAAGTACACGGTTTGAAGCTGGACCCTGTGACCCACCGCATCATGGGTCACGATAAAATCATCGACATGGGTCCCACTGAATTCCGTTTGCTGCACTTTTTCATGACGCACCCTGAACGCGTTCACAGCCGTACTCAGCTTCTTGATCAGGTTTGGGGCGACCATGTGTTTGTGGAAGAACGCACCGTGGATGTTCACATCCGCAGGCTGCGCCAGGCCTTGACCATATCGGGCCATGACCGCTTGATAGAGACTGTGCGTGGCGCAGGCTACCGCTTTACCGCGACACAAAACGAAAGCGCGCTGAATTAAGCACGCCCACCGGCAGCATATTCGCCTAGAATACGCACCTATGGCATTCATCTTTTTTCGATTGATTCTATTGGCCATGGTGCTGGGTGCAGCTGCCATTGTGGGCCAAATGCTTCTGGGCCACCTGGGTGCAGTGGCGGGGTCCATTCTTGCGTCGCTATTTGTTTACGCACTGCACATCCGGTCAGGGCTTCGAATTATCGAGTGGCTCGATGACTTTAAGGTTGAAAACGTACCGGATGTGTCGGGCTGGTGGGATGATCTGGCTGCAAAACTGTTTCGTTACCTGCGCCTGCACCAAAGGCAACAACAGGCCTTAACCAACGCCCTTGTTTCATTCCGCACAGCAGCGCAAGCCTTGCCCGATGGCGTGGTGACCCTCGACTCCGAAGGCCACATTTCATGGTGCAATGACACCGCCCAAGATCATCTTGGCTTGAAGCTTGGTAGCGACATTGGACAGCCGCTGATCAACCTGGTGCGCAATCCCAACTTCTCACAATACATCCGCAGTCGTTCCTGGGAACATCCCCTCGTAATGAGTGCCCCAAGAAGCCGAAGCAAAGTGCTTTCTGTGCAGCTGGTTAGCTATGGCGACCAACAAATGCTGGTGCTTACGCGCGACGTAACCCAGGTTGAAAAACTAGAACGCATGCGCCGCGACTTTATTGCCAATGTGTCGCATGAATTGAAAACTCCATTAACGGTACTCAGCGGCTTTCTGGAAACCTTTCGTGATCTGCCTTTGAGTAAAGCGCAGCAAACCGAATACCTGAACTTGATGTACACCCAGGCCAACCGCATGCAAAATTTGGTGGAAGACCTATTGGCGCTGTCGGCCCTTGAGTCTTCACCAAATGCAGGGGAAGGCGGAGAACCAGTCGACCTGAGCGGCATTGCGCAAAAGACCAGCGACGAAGCGCATCAACTTTCCGCAGGCAAACACCACATATCGATTGACATTGAAAAAGGACTCGTGGGTTTCGGCAATTCAGCCGAAATATTCAGCGCTTTTTCAAATATCGTAACCAACGCAGTGCGTTATACACCCGAGAACGGCCACATTACGATTACGCTTCGCAAAACCGAGAATGAAATCGGCAAATCCTGCGCTTCTTTTGTGGTGAAAGACACGGGTATTGGCGTTTCTGCTGAGCACATTCCAAGGCTGACTGAACGTTTTTACCGCGTAGACCGTAGCCGTTCGCGGGAAAGTGGTGGTACTGGCTTGGGATTGGCGATTGTGAAACATGTGGTGCAACGCCACGATGGCGAGCTTGATATTCAAAGCCGGCCAAATGCGGGTAGTACCTTCACGATTCTGATGCCGCTTGCGAAGACTGGTGCTGCTTTCAAGCCTGCTGTGGCTGAAGCGACAATCGGTTGAGTAGAGCGGAGCTTAACTTCACGCACCGCATGCCGCACCGCAAGTCACCCGCTGTTTGCTTGAGCTGGCTCAGGTAGCTATGCCCTCGCAGCGCCGGTCAAGAAAGCCTGCCCTTGGGGTTGAATTCACCGCCCGTTCGGCTGAAAGCCGAAAGCGCAGCCCGCCCGCTTTGTTTGCGGGGCGCTTAGGGTGGTTAATCAACAACAAGGGGGTATTCAGGCTTTCTGGCGCAAAAGGGTATGCGACTGGGCCAACTCAAGCAAACAAGCGGCCAGGCATGCGAATGGACAAGCAGTTCAAACTCAGCAGGGAAAGGCGGCCAGCAACTCGGCTCGCAAAGCCTGCATCCATTTCGGCTTGGAATCCAGCACCCACTGTTGTCGCGGCGACAAGGAAACCCCAGGCTTGACCGCAGCCCAAACCGGTGCCGGAAAATGTTTGTCGTCTGAAAACCGCGGAATGACATGCCAATGAAGATGTGGCACCACATTGCCCAGTGTTGCAACATTGGCTTTGTCTGCTTTGAAGGCACGCAATACGAACTGCTCCAGCAATACCACCGCGTCCATACACAAGATGCGGTCTTCCCGACTCAAATCAGAAAACTCGCGAACATGGTCGTTCCAGATTAGGCGCAGAAAACCCGGGTAGTCTGCATCGACGGCTTCGATGACGCGAAATTTGCTGCAATTGAAAACCCAATCGCCACCCGGTGTAGCGCACAGGGGGCAATTGGGGTTTTGCTCAATGTTATCGGTCATACCAAAATACGTTCAATGCCGCCGTCGTTGGCTTCTTTCACGTAGTTTTGCAACCAGTCCTGGCCCAATACATTTTTGGCGATTTCCACCACGATGTAATCGGCTTCCAGGTTGGCATCGTCGCTGTAGCGACTCAAACCTTGCAAGCAGGAAGGGCAGCTGGTCAAGATTTTCACATCTGCACCCGGCGCCTTGTCGCGCAACTTGTCTGCGCCTTTGCGCATTTCCTCTTCCTTGCGGAATCGAACTTGCGTGGCCACATCAGGACGGGAAACACCAAAGGTGCCCGACTCGCCACAACAGCGGTCGTTCTTCGTGATGTTCTGGCCCTGCAGCTCGCTGTTCATCAACTGGTTCACAACCTTCAAGGGGTCGTAAGTTTTCATGGGCGTGTGGCAGGGGTCGTGGTACATGTACTGCGTACCAGTCACGTTGTCCAGCTTCACGCCTTTTTCCATCAGGAATTCATGAATATCAATGATGCGGCAGCCCGGGAAAATCTTGTCAAATTCATAACCCTGTAACTGGTCATAACATGTGCCGCAACTGACCACCACGGTTTTAATGTCGAGGTAGTTCAGCGTATTGGCCACGCGGTGGAACAGCACACGGTTGTCGGTGATCATTTTCTCGGCTTTGTCGTACTGCCCTGCCCCGCGCTGCGGGTAGCCGCAACACAAATAACCGGGTGGCAACACAGTTTGCACGCCAACATTCCACAACATGGCTTGCGTGGCCAGGCCCACCTGGCTGTACAGCCGTTCTGAACCACACCCAGGGAAGTAAAACACCGCTTCAGTGTCGCCCTGCGTGGTTTTCGGGTTGCGAATTACTGGTACGTAATCGCTGTTCTCAATATCGAGCAATGCGCGTGCGGTTTTCTTGGGCAAACCACCTGGCATGGGCTTGTTGATGAAGTGAATCACCTGCTCCATCACCGGTGCTTTGCCAACGGTGGCGGGCGGCTTGGCGGTTTGTTTGTTCAACATGCCGAGCGACTTGGCCACTTTGTATGCACCGCGCTGAAGCTTGTAACCCACACCCGTCATACCAGCACGCATGGCCTTGATGGTGGCCGGGTCTTTCGCGTTCAGGAACGTCATGGCCAAGGCCGTGCCGGGGTTGAAGCTTTTTTTGTCCATCTTGCGCAGCAAGGCGCGCATGTTCATAGACACTTCGCCGAAATCAATATCGACCGGGCAAGGCGTCAGGCACTTGTGGCACACCGTGCAGTGATCGGCCACGTCCTCAAATTCTTCCCAATGCTTGATCGACACACCACGGCGGGTTTGTTCTTCATACAGGAAAGCTTCGACCAACAGCGATGTGGCCAAAATTTTGTTGCGCGGGCTGTACAGCAAGTTGGCGCGCGGCACGTGGGTCGAACACACGGGCTTGCACTTGCCGCAACGCAGGCAGTCCTTAATGGACTCGGAAATCGAGCCAATGTCGCTTTGGCTCATGATCAAGCTTTCGTGCCCCATCAGGTTAAAGCTGGGCGTGTAAGCGTTGGTCAAATCGCCACCAGGCAACAACTTGCCTTTGTTGAAGCGACCTTCCGGGTCAATGCGCTGCTTGTAATCCTGAAACGGCTGCAGTTCTTCTTGCGTCAGGTATTGGTATTTGGTAATGCCAATGCCGTGCTCGCCGGAAATAACGCCGTCAAGATTGCGTGCAATTTGCATAATGCGGTCCACGGTGTGTTCCGCTTCATGCAGCATTTCATAGTCATCGGAGTTCACGGGAATGTTGGTGTGCACATTGCCGTCACCAGCATGCATGTGCAGGGCCACGAACAGGCGGCCACGCAGCACTTGCTTGTGAATGGCTTTGCATTCTTCCATCACCGGAACAAACACGCCACCTTCAAAGATGCGATTCAGATTGTGACGCAGTTCTGTTTTCCAGCTGACGCGAATGGTGCGGTCTTGCAGCACATCAAACACGGTCGCTTCTGGTTGATCTGCAAGGCGGTGCGCCAGGTTTTCATCCAGATGACCCAAGCCGAGGGTTTTCAGCACGGGTAAGGCTTGGGCCAAGGGCATATTCATATTGCCCAACAACCAGCTCCAGCGCTCGTGCACAGTTTCCAGCAATTCAACGGCGCGGCCCACACGGTCACCCACCAAATCTTCAACAGACAGCTTGGTGGAATCAACTTCGTCTGTTTTGCCCAAGGTGAGCGGCTTCTCGAAGAACGAGCGCAACGCTGCAACCAGCTTCAGCTTGTTGCGAATCGACAATTCAATGTTAATGCGTTCAATTTCATCGGTGTATTCACCCATGCGCGGCAGCGGAATAACCACGTCTTCATTGATTTTGAAAGCATTGGTGTGGCGCGCAATTGCGGCGGTGCGGGCACGGTCAAGCCAAAACTTTTTGCGGGCTTCCGGGCTTACTGCCACAAAACCTTCACCGGCGCGGCCATTGGACAAGCGCACCACTTCCGAAGCGGCCTGGGCCACTGCGTTTTCATCATCGCCCACGATGTCGCCGAACAAGACCATTTTCGGGAATGCACCACGCTTGGATTTCGGGCTGTACTTCACCGCGCGCAAATAGCGTTCATCCAGGTGTTCAAGGCCCGCCAAAATGGCGCCCATGGCTTTGCCTTCACCATCAAGATAGTTCTTGATTTCAACAATCGAAGGCACTGCATCGCGAGCCTGGCCGTAAAACTCCAGGCACACCGTGCGGGTGTGCTTGGGCATGCGGTGCAAAATCCATTTGGCCGAGGTAATTAAACCGTCGCAACCTTCTTTCTGAATGCCGGGCAGGCCCGCCAAAAACTTGTCGGTCACGTCTTTGCCCAAACCCACTTTGCGGAAACGAGCACCCTCAACGGTAAGGCGCTCGGTTTTCAGAATTTTCGCGTTGGGCGCCTGGCGACCATCGGACCACACCAGGTCGAAATCAGCCTGAGGCGCATCGTGAATTTTGCTGAGGTTGTGATTCACGCGGGTGACTTCAAGCCAGTCGCCCTGCGGGTCAACCATTCTCCACCATGCCAAATTGTCGAGCGCAGTGCCCCACAACACGGCTTTCTTGCCGCCCGCATTCATGGCAATGTTGCCGCCGATGCAGCTTGCTTCAGCAGAAGTTGGATCAACTGCGAATATGCGGCCTGCGGCTTCTGCGGCCTCGGCCACGCGCTTGGTGACCACACCTGCGCCTGAAAATACAGTGGCGTATTCTTCAGACAAGCCGGGCAGCACTTCCATTTTTACGGTGCCAAGCTCTTCCAGCTTTTCGGTGTTAATAATGGCCGACATGGCAGTCAACGGCACTGCGCCGCCGGTGTAGCCCGTGCCACCCCCGCGTGGAATGATGGTCAAGCCAAGGTCGATACAGGCTTTCACCAGGCCGGGAATTTCAGATTCGCGGTCGGGTGTCAGCACTACGAACGGGTATTCGACGCGCCAGTCGGTTGCGTCCGTTACATGAGAAACACGGGACAAACCATCGTATTTGATGTTGTCTTTGGCTGTGTGTTGAGCAAGCGTTTTGCGGGCGTGGCCGCGCAAAATGGCCATGGCTTCCAGTTCACGCTGAAACTCGAACACGGCCTGCTCAGCTTTCGTCAGCAGCTCTCGCACTTTGGCGCTGCGATTGTCCATGTCCACTTCAACCGCAGCGTCTTTCACTTCCACACGGCGAGCGTCGATTTCGCTCAAGCGGTGAAACAAGGCTTCAATGAGCGCAGTCAAGCGTTTGGGGTTGTCAAGCAGGTCGTCTTGCAAATAGGGGTTGCGGCGCACCACCCACACATCGCCCAACACTTCGAACAACATGCGTGCTGAACGCCCGGTTTTGCGTTCCTGACGAAGCTCTTGAAGAATGTTCCATGACGACTCGCCCAGCAATCGGATCACGATTTCCCGATCCGAAAACGAGGTGTAGTTGTACGGAATTTCCCGCAGGCGGGCGGTTTCGCCAGCTGAGGGTTTCAGTGTTTTCAATTCGACTGGTGCGTTCATGTAAAACCTTTTGACTGCCTAGCGTTCAATGGTACCAAAAACCAGCCTTCTGCGCCTAGAGCAGGGCCTACTCTGGGCACTGGCAAAACCCTTGTGCAACAAGGGTTTTCGGCCAATTCAGTCAGGTTTTCTTACATCCGCTTGGGCGCGGAAACACCCAAGACCGCCAAGCCATTGGCCAACACCGTGGCCACAGCCACGAGCAGGGCCACCCGCGCGGTTTTCAGGTGTATGTCGTCGATACGAACACGCTCGGCATTGTAGAAAGTGTGGAAGGCGCCCGCCAGTTCCCGCAGGTAAAACGCAATGTGGTGTGGCGCCAACTCTTCGGCTGCCTTGGACAAAATGTCCGGGTAAGAAACCAACGTTCTAAGCAATGCAAGCTCGCTGGGCGCCGTCAGCAGGGTTAAACCGGCCTGATTCAGCGAGTTCAAATCCACCCCAGCCTGATCCAGGATGGAATAAATACGCGCATGGGCATACTGCACGTAGTAAACAGGGTTTTCATCGGATTGGGCCAAGGCCAAATCCACATCGAACACAAATTCCGTGTCGGCTTTGCGGCTAACCAAGAAGAAGCGAACTGCATCGCGGCCCTTCACCAGCGCCTCTGGCTGACTCAGCATGGGCTGGCTTTCATCCACCCCACCCGACCAGCAAATCAGGTCGCGCACCGTGACATAACTGCCCGCACGCTTGGAAATTTTTACTTCCTGCCCGCCTTTCATCACCGTGACCATTTTGTGCAATACATAGTCGGGATAGCCCTGCGGGATACCCACATTGCAGGCTTGCAAACCGGCGCGAACACGGGCAATGGTGCCGTGGTGGTCGGTGCCCTGCACATTGATCACTTTACCGAACCCACGTTTGAATTTTTCAATGTGGTAGGCCACATCTGGCACAAAGTAGGTGTATCCACCTTCGGATTTACGCATGACGCGGTCTTTGTCGTCGCCATAATCGGTAGAACGCAGCCACAAGGCGCCGCCCTCTTCGAAGGTTTTGCCAGAAGCCACCATTTTTTCCACGGCATTTTCAACCTTGCCCTCGAAATACAGGGAGCTTTCCAGGTAAAACTGGTCGAAATTGACCCCAAAGGCTTTCAAATCAAGGTCTTGCTCCGCGCGCAGGTAAGCCACTGCAAAGGCGCGAATGGATTCGAAATCATCAACATTTCCACTGGCTTTGACAGGCTCGCCATCGGCGGCCTGCGCCTGCCCGCCCGCCATAAAATCAGCCGCAATGTCGGCAATGTAGTCGCCGTTGTAGGCATTCTCCGGCCACTCTGCGTCGCCGGGCTTGAACCCTTTAGCGCGTGCCTGAACCGAGGTTGCCAGCGTTTGGATTTGAACCCCGGCGTCGTTGTAGTAAAACTCCTTATGAACCTTCCAGCCCTGGGTTTTCATGACCGCCGCCATGGCGTCGCCCAAAGCGGCCTGCCGACCATGGCCCACATGCAATGGGCCTGTGGGGTTGGCTGAAACAAATTCGATCAACACGGCTTTGTCGGCATGCGCGGCGGAATTTCCAAATTCAGCGCCCTGCTTCAGCACTTCAGCCACCACCGCCACGCGTGCCTGTTGGCTTAAACGAATGTTGATAAACCCGGGTCCGGCAATCTCGATTGCTTCCACAAGTGCCGCACAGTCGGGATTCACTTTCACATGCTCGGCCAGCAACTGCGCCAACTCACGGGGGTTGCGGCGAGCAGGCTTGGCCAATTGCATGGCCAAATTACAGGCTACATCGCCGTGGCTGGCATCTTTGGGTTTTTCAAGCGCAACCACGCCTTCGAAAGGCTGCTTCAGTGCAGCAGCAGCGGCCGCTTCAAATGCGGCGATTAATGTGGTTCTGTGTTGGGCAAGCATGGGGAAATGTAAGGGGCGGTGTTGAGCCAAGCCCCTGATTGTACCAAGGTTTCCCCGATTAGAACTTCGCTGCGCTTCTGACCGCATCAATGTCTTGAGGCAGGGCCATGGCCAGTTCGCTTCGGGCGAGGGCCAACTGAGAGTGAACCCGCGCGGCTTTTGCCAACGGCTTGAATCCGATGGCACTCAAACTTTCGAAAGCCTTTTGCAAACGCACTGCCACTTCGATTGCGCCTGCCCCATCACGGGCGATGCCGGTAAATGCATCATCAAAGAGGTCTTGCTCGACCAAGCCTGGCACATAAATTCGATCATATTGAACCTCGGGCATCTTGCGTTGTTTGCCATCAGCCCACTGGTGAAACAAGCGCACCAGGGTGCCGATCACATCAATTGCGGTACCCGGGTCGTTCACGGCGGGCGACAAGGCGCGGCTGGCAATTTCGCATAGCACCACCAAGCCAAATCGCGGATCTTGATCAAAGGTTCGATTGTCGGCGAGCACAAAACAGTTACCAAGTGCCTGCAGGCCTTCATCGCCCAGTTTTTCGGCCTTGTTGAGATACTCAACAGTCGCAATGGCACGGTTGGGCGTACAAAAAGTCCCCGGCACCGACTGCACGTGAACTTTCAAGTCGAACTTTTCAGCCAAAAGCTGCAACCTGACCATGTCGACACGCTGAAGATAGGCAATTGACTCGCGAAAAATTGACACACCTTGAGGCGTTGAACTCAGCGCCATCTGCCCTCCCAGGTAGGGCATGTGCAAACGTTGCTCAAAAGCACTGGCGGTGGCCTTTTCCACTTTGTCGATGGTGTTGCCCAAGCGGCCAAGTCTCGCAATGCTGTCAACCCAGCGAATGAAAGCCAAAATAACAATTGCAAACACCAGAATTGTGAGTGTGAACAAAGCAAACACACCGGCCTGTTCATAAAAATCGTTTTTCAGGGCGATCAAAGCAACTACGCTAAAAATGAACACGCCGATAAATGTAGACAAGGCATTTTGGGACGTGTCGTCAGCCAATACAAGCGGGAAGGAACGCGGTGTTGCTGAACTGCTGGCCGACGCATAGGCAGCCACCATGGAACCCACAGAAAACATGGCAATGACCAGCATGGTCGAAGCAACCAGCTCAAGCAAGGTTTCAACTGATTCCTTGCTGACCTTGGGCATCCATTCCCTGATTCCAGGCTGATCAGCAACTGTGGCCAGAAATGCCGCCGCAATTGAAAGCAGGCACATCAGCAAAGGTTTGACCCAAAGCTTTTCCCGAATGCGGTTCCAGTGGAACAACCAGTTTTCGTTCATTTAAGTGCCCTTTGGCATGTTGATTTATTTTTTCTTGGCGACCCAGGCAAAGTGTTTTTGCAGGGCCTCGTCGGCCATCAACTTTTCCGGTGTTGAAAACTGTTTGGCCAACTGCATTTCATCATAAAGATCATGAATACCATCGTGACAGGCCCGACAAATATTCACGCCTTGGTTAAGTTGGGGTTTGTCGAAATTTTTGCGAAAGTAAGCCCGCCGGTGCAGTTTTTTGGGAATAAGGTGATGAAACGTGAGTGCAGTTGAACGACCACAACACAAACACTGACCACTTTTCAGCCGCATGAAACAATCCGTTTACTTCACAATCTGGATTTGACTTGGATCAACCACCAAAATTCGTGTTTGATCCGCAAACTGCTCAACGATTCCGAACACCACAATGGTTTTACCAAAAAAGAACTTGGGCAAGTCATGAATGCCCTGGAAGGAATACCAAGCGCCTACACGCCCGTCGACCACCACAGTTAAATTGGATGGGTCACGGAAACTGGTGTTGGAATTCAGGTCCACTTCATCTCGATCGGCGCGCAATTTACTCGACCGCACCTTCATTTGAACCTGAACTTCTTGATTCAAGCGTTTCACCGCAACATCTGCGGAAATGGGCGCAGCTTTCAAGGCCACAGGCGCAAAAAACAAAACAACCAACAATGCGGCGACCAGTAGGCGATCCATGTTGAACTCCAAGCATTGGATGCAAAAAGTGTAACTCAGCTTACAACCAAACAACACGCGTGATCATGTAAGTACCCAACAGCAACAGCACGACAAAAAACACGGTTTTAAATGTTTCAGCACTCAGCATGGCACGGCACCTTTGACCCGCCATTACACCTGCCATCGTCGGGATTAAACACATGGTTGATTCCCATGCTGCGGCCAATTCAAAACTACCCTTCAGGTACAAACCGACTGCCAAAGCAAAAGTGCCCACAGTGAACACCAAACCCAAAGCCTGCAACAAAGCGTCTTTGTTCATGCCCAATGAATTCATATAAGGAGCGGAAGGCACCGACGACACCCCGGTTGCTCCGGCCAGAAACCCGGTCAAACCACCCACCAAGGGCGAGGCCCAGCGTTCATTGTGGGCACTGACCTGCATGTGAAACTTGAACAAGCCAAGCATTGCATAAACAAACAACACCAAACCCAAGGCCAGAGTGGCAGAAGCCGGACTTTCACCGGTCAGCACCCCTACACCAAATGCTGCACCCACACAAATCATGAGCAGCAGCCAACCGAATCTGCGCACTGCGACGAGAAAGCCGGGGCCGACGAGCATTTGCCACACATTGCTGACCATGGAAGGCACCACAATGAGCGCAGCAGCCTGAACCGGCGCTACCACCACCGCCATCAAACCAATTGCGATGGGTGGCAGCCCCATGCCCGTAACGCCTTTGACAAATCCTGCTACCAGAAAGGCCATGCCCACGATCAATGTGTATTCACTGAACTCCAAAACCTGTCCTTTAAAAAACGGTTGGGGCACTTGTGCCACCCGAACCCAGGGCTCGCTGCATAATCAAAGTGCCCAGCCAACGATTGAATTTATAGCCAACATTAGGCATTTGACCCACCTCAACAAAACCCAGCTTGGCATGCAATTCTGCTGAACCCGCAATTCCGCTCTGGGCGATGACAGCAATCATTTGCCGCCAAGGACCTGATTCACAATGTCGGATCACCTCGGCCAGCAAAGCAGTGCCAATGCCCTTTCCCAAATGGTGCGGAGAAATGTAAACGGAATCTTCGACGGTGTAACGATAAGCAGGCCGCGGCCTGTAGGCGGCTGCGTAGGCGTAACCTATGATTTCATCGCCTGTAATGGCAACCAGATAAGGCAACCCTGAATCGACAATAGCCTGCCTACGCGCACACATTTCCTCAAGAGAAGGTGGTACCAGCTCAAAGGTAGCCAGTTCATTGAGAACATAGTGCGCGTAAAGCGCCTGTACAGCTGGCATGTCGGTCAGCGTTGCAGCGCGAATATGACAGGCAGCGCTCATAGGCGGCTTAAACCCATTTAACAACAGCAGGTGCCTGATATTGTTTGAAAGCAGCCAGAAGTTCAGACGCGCAGGAAGTTGCCATCAACATGCTGCGGTGTTGTGGACGAATAAAAGCTTCAGCCGATGCGTGGTCTAAAAATGAAAGCAGGCCGTCGTAATAACCGTTAACGTTCAGCACGCCCACTGGCTTATTGTGAAAGCTGAGCTGCCCCCAGGTCAGGATTTCGAACAATTCTTCGAAGGTGCCCAGCCCACCGGGCAAGGCAATGAAGCCGTCGGACATTTCGGCCATCATGGCTTTGCGTTCGTGCATGTTTCGGGTAACGAACAACTCGGTAAGCGCAGGGTGGGCCAATTCTTTGCTGACCAAGGTTTCAGGAATGATGCCAATTGCCCTACCACCCAGGGCCAGCACCTCTTCAGCCACCACCCCCATCAAACCCAGGTTGGAGCCACCGTACACCAAGCCAAAATTGTTCTCGACCAGCGCACGGGCCAGTGACTTGGCGCCCTCGGCATAAGTGGGTTGGTTTCCGGGGCTTGATCCGCAATACACACAAATGTTTTTCATTGTTTTTGATTCAAGGTGTTTTGAAACAGGTGCTCGACCCATTTGGTTTTGGCATTGGCCACAACGTCGGCAACGGATGCGCCGGGTTGCGCCGATTCAATGGCTTTGGAAATCCATGCTTTGTATTGCCCCGACTGTACCTGTTCCACTGCCAAATGAATTCTATAAAGTTCTTCATGTTCGCCCTTCGCATGGCGAAAAATACGGCATACGTCACCAAGGCGTTCGGGGCGACGGTACAGATCAACGCGTTCCAATACATACCCCAATGCGGATGCGTCAGGTTTATCCAAACTTAAAAAATTATTGAGTTCAACAAACACCACTGTCGCTTGCTGAATTTCTTTGGGTATGCGCCACCGTTTGGACAAGCCATCAACGGCATCTTTGTTACCCAGGTGCGAGAGCTGATACACCCATCGATCAAAAGCACAACTTAGCTGGTCAACGGTTTTCGACGCAGCATCATCTACACGTGCAAACTTCAATGCAGGCTCGCCACCCAGTTCAGGCCAAGCATTCAGTTTGCTCAGCAGTTTGATCATTCGGAATGGTTTTTCTTCCCCCATGCCCTTGTTCAGTTCCGCAAACACACGTTCGGCCACCAGGTGTTTCAATTCACCGGAATCGCGTAATTGGCAGCACAACTCGAGTGTTTCGTCAGCGACTGAAAACTCAAGAAAACGGGCCAGGAAACGGGCCAGTCGCAACACGCGAAGTGGATCTTCCACAAAGGCAGGGCTGACATGGCGCATTAACTTGCTTTGCAAGTCAAGCAGACCGCCATAGGGATCAATCAGCTCACCTTCAGCGCTCATGGCCATGGCGTTCACAGTGAAATCACGGCGTGCAAGGTCTTCTTCCAAGGTGACAGTTGGGTCTGCGTGAAAGGTGAAGCCTTTGTAGCCTGGACCGCTTTTTCTTTCAGTGCGGGCCAGTGCATATTCTTCGTGGGTGCCAGGGTGAAGGAACACGGGAAAATCTGCACCAACCGGTGTAAAACAAGCTGAAAGCATGTCATTGACAGTAGCGCCCACCACCACCCAGTCTTTGTCGATGCTGGTGAGGCCCAACAAGGCATCGCGAACTGCACCACCCACCACATACACCCTTGCGGACGCAGGCAGTTTTCCGACCACGGGGTCGGGAATGAAACCTTGAAGTGTGGAAACCTTGTCCATGGGCAACATGAAAATGAATGTTGCCCAAGGTTACCATTGAATGAAGCTGATTAATTCGACGACTGCCGCCCGCGATTGTGCTGCGCATTGAAATCAATGGCGGGGCCTGCGGGCACTACACGCGTCGGGTTGATCATGTCGTGGCTGTAATAGTAGTGGCGCTTGATGTGATAAAAATTGACTGTTTCAGCCACACCTGGCCATTGATACAGTTCACGCACATAGTTCGAAATATTGGGGAAATCTTCAAGCCGCTGGCGATTGCATTTGAAGTGCCCGTGGTACACCGCATCAAATCGAATCAGGGTTGTAAACAGGCGCCAGTCGGCTTCGGTAATGCGCTTACCCGCCAGGTAACGGTTGTTCTCCAGTATTTTTTCAATTGAATCAAGCGCCATGAACACACCGTTGTAGGCTTCTTCGTAAGCGCCCTGAGTGGTAGCAAAACCAGCCCGATAAACGCCATTGTTGATGTTGTCGTAAACCAGGTCGTTGACCGAATCAATTTTCGCGTGCAGTTCAGCGGGGTGATAATCGTCGTGGTTGCTGGTAATTTCATTGAAAGCAGAATTGAACATTCGAATGATTTCCGACGATTCATTACTCACAATTTGATTGGTTTGCTTGCACCACAGTACGGGCACAGTAACGCGCCCTGAATAATCCTTTTTGTGGCGGGTATAAATTTGATGCATGAAGTCGCTATTGAAAAGCGAATCGCCCGTGCTGCCTGCATCCACGTTGAAGGTCCAGCCGTTACTCAGCATGTCGGGGCTAACCACCGACACATCTATGTGCTTTTCCAGGCCTTTCAATTTCCGAAAAATCAGTGTGCGGTGCGCCCACGGGCAGGCCAGCGATACATACAAATGGTAGCGACCGCTTTCCGCTTTAAACCCACCTTGACCTGTGGGGCCAGCTGCGCCATCGACAGTTACCCAGTTGCGTAACTTGGCGCTTTCGCGTTGAAATTTGCCGCCACTTGAACTGGTGTCGTACCACTTGTCGTGCCATTGTCCGTCTACCAATAAACCCATGCGATGCTCCTTGTACTTCCATAACGAAGCATCACCTTAACAAACCATAACCCTACAGTTGTTCAATATTCTTGAACGTGTCGGCCACTTTTTGCCGAAGCGCAGTGCGCTGGGCATCGTCAAGGCGGGCAATGTTTTTGGCCATCAAGCCAGTGCGAGGGTTGGCTGACAGCATTTTTTCATGCTGATCCAGAAAGCCCCAATACAGCGTGGTGAAGGGACATGCGTCATCACCCACTTTCTCGGATGGCTTGTATTTGCAGCCTGTGCAGTAGTTGCTCATTCGCTTGATGTAAGCACCCGATGCGATGTAGGGCTTGCTGGTGAAACGGCCACCATTGGCGAACAAGGCCATGCCAGCCACATTGGGCAATTCAACCCATTCAATAGCGTCTACATACACCGCAAGAAACCAGTCCTCAACCTGCTGGGGTACCAGGCCCGCCAGCAAGGCGAAGTTGCCGATTACCATCAAACGCTGAATGTGGTGCGCATACCCATGGTCCATGGTCTGACCAATCGAGTCTTTCAGGCAGTTCATCTGGGTTTTCCCGGTCCAGAACCACTTGGGCAGGTCTAGTTTGGCCTGAAGGAAGTTGTCATCACGCATCTTGGGCATGTCGAGCCAATACACGCCGCGCATGAATTCACGCCATCCCAGGATTTGCCGAATAAAGCCCTCGGCACTGGCGATGTCGACCTTGTTTTCTCGAAAGGCGGCTTCCGCCTTTTCAACCACTTCCATGGGGTGCAGCAGGTGCAGGTTGATTGAACTCGACACCAGCGAGTGCCAACCAAAAGGCGTATTGGTCCACATGGCATCCTGGTAATTGCCGAAATTTGTGAAGCGTGTGGCAATGAATGTATCCAACGCTTTTAGCGCTTGTTCACGCGTGACAGGCCACTGAAAATTGGCGAGGGTCCCGGGGTGTTTGGGAAAATGTTGCTCAACCTCGGCAAATACTTCTTTTGTGATCTCATCGGGCTCAAATGCCGCAGGTGGTGAAATTGTGCCAGGGCCACTTTTTGGAAATGCACTGCGGTTCTCAGTGTCGAAATTCCATTTTCCACCGGCGGGCTCGGCACCTTCCATCAGCACACCTGTGCGCTTGCGCATTTCCCGATAGAAATACTCCATGCGCATTTGCTTGTAGCCACTGGCCCACTTCGCAAATTCTGCGCGAGTACACAGGTAGTGGGTGTCGTCCAGTAACCTGAGTTTGATGCCCTTGGTTTTGGCCATGCCCAGAAAGTCTTGCTCAAGGCGCCACTCGCCGGGCTCGGCCATGTCAATGCTTGTGTAGCCATGTTGCTTGCACAAGCTGCCAATTCCTTCTACCAAGCTGTGTTTGCCGGTGTCGCCCAGCTTGCGATAATGCACAGCATAGCCCGCCTTGCGCAGTTCTTCAGCAAAATGCCGCATAGCACTTAAAAACAAGGCGATACGTACTTTGTGCACCCACACCACGGTGGATTCAGCTGGCGATTCCACCATTAGAATATGTGCGGTTTCCGGGGGGTTCGCCAACAGTGCGGGGTTTTTCAAGTCGAGCTGGTCGCCCAACACCACCACGGCGTGTTTTGTGCTGCTCATATTATTTGCTACCGGTTTTGGGTGCTGCCTTGCGGCAGGCGTCTGAACAATATTTCACTTCATCCCAGTTCTTGGCCCAGCTTCTGCGCCAGGCCATGTCTTTGCCACACACCGCGCAAGGCTTTGTCGGCAAATATGATTTATTGCCCTTGAATGACTGTGGTTTTGACTGCGACTTGCTCACAAACCAATTCAGTGCTGATTGATTTGATGGCGCGTGCGCCAATCTGCGATTGATTCTCGAATTGAATCGAGACTGGACAAGAGCACAAAATCATCAGATGGTTTTTTGCGCAGCGCGGTGGATGCGCCACCACACCAGATTTCCACCATGGGCGGCAACTTTTCCCGAAGTTCAGCCAGGGATTCAAGAACAACAGGCGAACTTTGAATTGCTGAAAAGGAAAGCGCCACGATGTTGATGTTCTGGGCGCGCGCAGCCAGCACGATGTCATAAATCGGGGTTTGGGTGCCCAGCGAAATGCACTGGGCTCCTTCCATTGAGAAAATACATTCGGCCATCAATAAACCCAAGCCGTGCAATTCATTGGGTAAGGTGGTCAACAGAACCCGGGGGCCTTTGCGTGTCGATGGGATGGTATTTAGGGAATTGCGCAGCACCACCTGAATGGTTTCGGTGTAGATGTGCTCCTCGAATATTTCAAAGTAACCGCGCGCCCAAGCATCGCCCACCATGGCATTTAATGGGGCCACTATTTCCACGACGAAGCGTTGTAAGCCCATGGTTAAAGCAAGGCGCGACATGGTTTGTCGAAACTCTTCAGCGTCATGGCGCTTGATTAATTCCATGTAGCTGTTGAGTTCATCTAGGCTGTCAGGGGCCACATTCATGCGGGAACCCGCACTGCTCACCTCGGCCAGTTTCACCAGCTCGTCAATGCTTAATCCGATAATTTTTCCTGGGCGATGACCGCCATCAAGAAGGCGCTTGATCACCCGAAGTTTTTCGACTTGATCGATTGTGTAAATTCGCTCGCCGAATGAATCGCGGCCAGGTTGTGGGAAGTTGTAGCGCTTTTCCCAGACTCGCAAGGTGTCTTTGGGCAAGCCGGTGTCTCGCTCAACGGCTGCAATGGAAAATGACGGTTGGCTTAGATCTGCACGCTCATTCATACACAAACCTGACTGCGGTGACACTTCAACATCTTTTGTTTGTCCTAGACAAATTGACTTGCTACGCGTATCGAATAATAATGGAACTCGACTAAAGAATCTTAGTCAAATTAACACATTGCTTGAATATTCACCACACATATAGAGACATTTCATTGATTAACCAGCATTGTAAAGTCAAGCATCTGTCTAGTCCAGCACGCTTCAGCTTTTGGAAACCAACGATGACGCTGATCCTTGCCGCAGGAATACTGACGTTTGCTGGAATTGCTCAGGCAACCGATGGAAAATCGCCGACCAACGCCTCCAGCTGCCCGACGTTGCTTGATCACAAGTTTCCCCGATTGCAAGACGAAAAGATGCTTTCAATGTGTCAGTTTCAGGGGCAGGTACTGCTGGTTGTGAATACTGCAAGCTTTTGTGGATTCACGAGCCAGTACGAAGAACTCGAAAAACTTCAAGCCCAGTTCAAAACAAAGGGGTTTAATGTCGTAGGTTTTCCATCCAGCGATTTTGGTAATCAGGAGTACAAATCCAACAAAGAGATCGCGGCTTTTTGTAATAACACCTTTGGAGTTCAATTTCCGATGTTTGCAAAAACCACGGTTAAGGGTGATTCGGCCAACCCCTTGTACAAACAGTTGGCCAAAGCCACCGGAGAACAACCCGGCTGGAATTTCCACAAATACCTGATTGATCGAAAAGGCCAAGTAGTCGGCACATTTAAAAGTGGAGTGTCGCCCACCAGCCCGGAAATTAAACAGGCAATTCGCCGTGCACTTGATGCACATCCAATCACAAAGCAGTAATTATTATTGGAGCGCTTCTTCATGAATGCACCGGACGGACTTTTTTTACCTGACGAACAATCTCGCACAGACAAGCGCAACATAGCCATTCAGCGCGTGGGCGTGCGTGCAATCAAGCACCCAATCATTGTTGAAACACTGGAAGGCCCGCAGCCTTCTGTAGCCACCATCGACATGTCGGTGTTTTTACCGGGCGATGTGAAGGGCACCCACATGTCGCGCTTTCTGGAAATTTTACAGTCGCAGGAAAGCGCTCTTTCTCCTGCGGGCATGAAGCACATGATGCAGGAGATGTTGCAGCGCCTGGATTCAACTGCAGGCACCATTACCATGAAATTTCCGTATTTTGTTCGCAAGGTAGCGCCCATTTCAGGCGTGGCCAGCTTGCTGGACTACGAGGTGACACTGGAAGCCGACAACAATGGAAAAACCACAGACGTATTCATGACCGTGGTGGTACCAGTAACCAGCCTGTGCCCTTGCTCGAAGAAAATATCCGATTACGGCGCGCACAACCAGCGCAGCCACATTACCATTCGAGCCTTGGTGGCCGATGGAATTGCAGTTGAAGAATTGATCCGCATGGCGGAAGAATCTGCGTCGTGTGAGTTGTGGGGATTGCTAAAGCGCCCAGATGAAAAATACGTCACCGAGCGTGCTTACGACAACCCAAAATTTGTGGAAGACTTGGTACGTGATGTGGCCATCCGCTTGCGGGCCAGCAAAAAAGTGATGGCTTACAGAATTGAAAGTGAAAACTTTGAATCGATCCACAACCACTCGGCTGTGGCTTGGATTGAAGAAGACAAGCGCAAGTGAAATATGAAGGTCGCCAAAGCGGCGGCCGCAAAAGCCAAGGCTTTGGCTGCCTTCATTCGGTAATTACAGGGTACGATACTAGCAATAGTTCGTGCCCTAACTAATTTTTGAGTTCTCATGACCCTGAATAAAAAAGACCACTTGCCAAAAGTTGCCATCGTGGGTGGCGGAATTTCTGGCCTTACAGCCGCTTACGCACTTCGCGACCATGCCCATACCACCTTGTTTGAAGCGAATGATTACATTGGCGGACACACCAATACAGTGGACATTGAAGTTGAAGGCAAACAAGTGGCCGTGGACACTGGGTTTTTGGTTTACAACGAGCGAACCTACCCCAACCTGATTCGCTTGTTTGAAGAACTGGAAGTAGAAACCGTTGAATCGGACATGTCGTTTTCGGTTTGCCTGCCAGAATTGAACATTGAATGGTCGGGCACCAATTTAAATACGGTGTTCGCCCAGCGCCGCAATCTGCTTCGCCCACGCTTTATCCGAATGCTGTTGGATATCTTGCGATTCAACAAAGAAGCCACCGCAATGGTTGCTGATGCCGGGCGCGCTGATTTGTTTCAAAGCAAAGCGAAAATGCACTTGGGCGATTACCTGGTTGAACAAAAATACAGCGCGGAGTTTCGCGATTGGTATCTAATTCCAATGGCTGCCGCAATTTGGTCTTGCCCAAGCGAGCAGATGCTTGCTTTCCCCTTGGCCACCTTCATTCAGTTTTGTCACAACCATGGTTTGCTGCAGGTAAATGACCGACCAAAATGGTTCACTGTAAAAAATGGTGCGCGCAATTACGTGCTGAGAATTTTGCCCTTCGTGGATGTTGCGCACAAAAGCACACCAGTGCTGGAGGTGAACACGCAAGGCATCAAACCCACCGTTAAAACCAGTGCAGGAACGCAAGAGTTTGATCATGTAATTGTGGCTTGCCACAGCGACGAGGCCTTGGCAATGCTGACTGGTAACCAGGCACAGAAAGACCAGTTGCAGCACATTAAGTACCAGCCCAATGTAGCCTTTCTGCACACCGACGTGAAGCTGATGCCAAAAACCCGCAGCACCTGGTCGTCATGGAACTACCTCAGCGATGTGCTGAATCCGCAACCCAGCGTGTCGGTGACATATTGGAGCAATTTGCTACAGCCGCTGCCCGTGAAAACCCCGATCTTTGTCACCCTGAATCCGATTGTGCAACCCGATGCCAAAAAAGTATTTCGCGAAATTCATTATTCGCACCCAGTTTTTGACGTACCCGCTGTGCAAGCCCAGCAGGCACTTGGCGAACTTCAGGGGCTGAACAATGTCTATTTGGCAGGGGCATGGATGAAGTATGGCTTTCATGAAGACGGCCACACTTCCGGGCTGAATGCGGCGCGTGCACTGATCAATAAACTTGAGAACAACACACAAAAGGCGGCTTGATGACGCAAACGCGTTTTCAACTCAGTGAAGTGAAACTTGCCTGGGGCTTGGTGAAGCACCACAGGGAGTACCCCAGGCCCAATGGTTTCACCACTGGTGCCTGTTTTGTTCGACTTGTATTCTCAAACGTAAGTATCAAAACCAAACACAAATATCCCGTGATTGATGGCAATGGTTTGGTATCAGTTAGCGCAACCAATTACGGACTGGAAGCCCATTCATTGCACTTCCCCGAGTTTGTTGAACAGCTAACCGCCCGCATGGCAGCGGAAAGCGGTGAACTGCTGGACGGCCCGGTGCACTTGCACACGTTTCCGAAAGTATTGGGTTATGTGTTCAACCCCGTCAGCTTTTGGTACTTCCACAACAACGCTGGCCAGTGTCGAGTGGTGTTGTGCGAGGTGAACAACACCTTTGGCGAACGTCATTTTTACCTGTTAACGGCCCCTAACTCAAAAGCGCCGTTGAACAAAGGCATGTTGTTGAATGCAAAGAAAGAGTTTCATGTGTCGCCGTTTTTTCCGGTTTCCGGGCGCTATGAATTCAGATTTGTGGGTAGCGAGAATCACAGCCTTGCCCGAATTAACTACTTCGAAGGCACAGTTCAGCAACTCAGCACCAGCGTTAGCGGCGGGTTGCTGCATCCAAGCACCCTGCTTTGGGGTAAAACTTTACTGAAATACGGCTGGTTTACAGTGGCCGTGGTTGCAAAAATTCATTGGCAGGCTGTGAAACTGCTATTCAAAGGCGCGAAGTTCCACGGCAAGCCCGCGCCACCCCGTCAAACAATTACGCAGACAGAATTCGAAGCATGACTCAAGCCATCACTTTCTCCCAGTTCCAATTGCCCAGCCATGCGCCGTCTTCTGCGCAATGGACCCTGAAATTGCTGACCAAACTGAAGAAAGGTCGCCTGGAGGTAATTACCCCGGAAGGCGTCCATTTGCTGTTTGGCGGCGAAGAAGACCAACCCAGCGCCAAGATCAAACTGAATTCCTGGACTGTATGCCAGCGTGCCTTGAAGGCAGGCGACATTGGTTTTGCAGAAGCCTACATTGCAGGCGAATGGGAAACCCATGACATTGCTTCGGTGCTGGGCGTGTTTCTGGAAAACCGGAAAGCGGTAGAAAAGGTGATTTACGGCAGCTTTTTGGGCAGCATCGCCTACAAAATCAAACACCTGCTGAACCGTAACACCAAAGCACAGGCCAAGAAAAACATTCATGCTCATTACGATTTGGGCAATCCGTTTTACCAGTTGTGGCTCGACCCAACCATGACTTATTCGAGTGCACTTTTTGATGGTGACACCAGCCTAAGCCTGGAGCAGGCGCAACATGCCAAGTACATGGCGATGATTGATTACCTAAAACCCAAAGCTGGCGAAGAAGTATTGGAAGTGGGGTGTGGCTGGGGCGGATTTGCCGAGAAGGCTTGCGAAGCAGGTGCCACTGTTGTGGGTCTTACTCTATCGACAGAGCAATTGGCTTTTGCGAAAGCACGCATGGCCAAACAGGGTTATAGCGAGCAGGCTGATTTTCGCTTGCAGGACTACCGCGATTGCCGCGGGCAATTCGATCACATTGCTTCAATTGAAATGTTTGAAGCGGTGGGTGAAGAGTACTGGCCCGCTTACTTTCAGTCGGTGAATCGCTTGCTGAAACCGGGTGGCAAAGCTGCAATTCAAACCATCGTGATTCAAGACGAGCTGTTCGACCGCTACCGAAAGGGTACTGACTTCATTCAACAATACATTTTCCCCGGTGGCATGCTGCCCTCGCCCGCCAAGTTCAGAGCCATGGCAGAAAAACATGGTTTGCGTGTGGTGTCGGAAAAGGCCTTTGGAAAAGACTATGCTGAAACCCTGCGCCGCTGGCGTGTTCAGTTTATGAAAACACTGGAACAGGTGAAGAATCAGGGCTTTGACACCCCCTTTATTCGAACTTGGGAATTTTACCTGGCTTATTGCGAGGCTGGTTTCGAGTACGAAAGCACCGACGTGATCCAGTTTTACCTTGAAAAAGCGGAGAACCAATGAAGTTTTACACGGCTCGAATGATTCAACGTGCATTGCTTTGTGCAGCCTTGCTTGGGCTTTCCCCCATGGCAGTGGCCAGTGACAATTTGAACCCACCGCCGAAACAAGTTACACAAACCATAGAAAACGCCAAAAGAATGGGCCACGGCACCCTGCGGTGGTTTGGCCTGCGCGTGTACGACGGACAACTTTGGTCGAATGCAGAACCTGAAGGCTTCAATTACAAACGCGATCCCGCATGGCTTGAACTGCGATATGCACGCGATTTCGATGGCAGCGACATTGCCGAACGAACCATCGAAGAAATGGAAGCGATTGGTGCCGGCACGGAAGTACAGCGTCAGGGTTGGTTGGTTAAATTGACCGAAATTTTCCCGGATGTGAAAAAGGGCCACACACTGAGTGCATTGTCTACTCCGGGCAAAGGCATGCAGTTTTATCGCAATGGTTTGCCATTGGCCAAAATAGACGACCCAGAACTGGCCGAGGCCTTCATGGGGATTTGGCTTGATCCCAAAACATCAGCGCCGGAAATGCGCCGCGAATTGATTGGCTTAAAGCGCTAAACCATCATCTTTATGAACCAGCCCAGTACACGAACAAGCGCCAAAGACCTTCTGAACTATGGCCTTTTGGGCTGGGCACTGGGCGCAGTAGCGGTTCCAATTTACATCCAGGTGCCCTACCTCTATTCCCGCATTTATGAAGTGCCATCAGCATGGGTTGGCATCATCCTGCTGATTTCCAGGCTACTGGATGCGGTTCTGGACCCGGCCATTGGTTTGTGGGTTGACCGGCGCAGTGGGAAAGGTAACCGGTACGCCCTGCCCTTGCTGCTGGCCATACCATTGCTGCTGCTGGGCATGGCCGGTGTATTTTTCCCCGTTGGCGACAACCCCACCGAATATGCCGCCAGCTTGATGGTCAGCTTGATCATTGTGCACCTGGGCTACAGCTTCGCCAGCATTGCCTACCAGGCTTGGGGGGCAGAACTGGGCCACACCGACAAGGAACGTTCAACCTTTGTGGCTGTGCGGGAAGGCGTGGGCATACTGGGCGTGGTGTTCGCGGTTTCACTGGCGCTTGAAACAAATGCCGGGCTGATCTTCACCGTGTTTGCCGTCATGCTGGTGTTGGGCATGTTCTTGTTGCTGAAGTTTTCACCACAACCGGACAGATCTGCGCAACAAGCAACACCGACACCCGCCAGCGCTTTGGCACAAACCTTCAGCAATGCCCGTGAAAGCGTTGCGACCGCCATCCGAAAAGGATTTGCCGACATCGTGCAGCCGCTGCGCAGGCGCAATTTTCGCAAACTGATGGGTGTGTTTTTATGCAATGGACTGGCTGCGGCCCTGCCCGCCACACTGGTGCCTTTTTATATGCGAGACCGCTTGGGACTGGGCGATTCCGACCAATGGGTACTGGCGGTGTACTTTCTGGTGGGCGCGGCATCCACGGTATTTTGGGTGTGGCTTTCAAGCAAAATTGGCCTGGCGCGGGCATGGTTACTGGGCATGGTAATTTCCATACCGGCTTTTATCGTGGTGATCGCATTGGGCGAAGGCGATTTAACCGGATACCTGTTCGTTTGCATTGTGACCGGCTTTGCGCTGGGTGCCGACCTTTCATTGCCAGCTGCTTTGGTGGCTCGCCTAATTGAAGAAAATGGCGAACGCGGCAAAACCGAGGGCACTTATTTCGGGCTGTGGAACTGGGTGAACAAATTTAACCTGGCGCTGGCGCCCAGTTTTGCGCTGGGTACTTTGCAATGGTTTAACTACTCTGCCGACATGGCAAAAACCGATATGTATCAGAATATGGGTTTGATGCAACAATTGGCCAACGACCCGCTGCTGTGGGTGTACGCGCTGGTGCCCTGCGCACTGAAACTATTGGCCATTGTGCTGCTGGGCCGAAGCGGCTTGGCCAGCCTGAACCGAACAACAACCAACAATGCTATTGGGAGTACCACATGATTTCGAGAACCAGCCGATGGATACAACAAATGCGCCTTACACTTTTGGCTTTGGCCAGCGCTTTGGTGTTGACTGCCTGTGCCAGCCCACAACCCAGCGATTACGCCCAGGAAAAACCAGTACTGGACTTGAAAGAGTATTTCAATGGCACCATTGACGCCTGGGGCGTGTTTCAAGATCGCTCTGGCAAAGTAGTGAAGCGTTTCACCGTGGTAATGAAATGCACCTGGGATGGCGACACGGGCGTGCTGGATGAAGATTTCACCTATTCCGACGGCACCACCCAAAAACGCATCTGGACTTTGAAGAAAGACGGCAACAAGTACACTGGCACTGCCGGTGATGTGTTGGGACAAGCAACAGGTGAAACCGCAGGCAATGCATTCCAGTGGAAATACACCATGCTGTTGCCCGTGGACGGCACCACCTATGAAGTACAGTTTGATGACTGGATGTACCAGATGGACGACAAGGTGATGCTGAACCGCGCCACCATGAGCAAATTTGGCATTGAACTGGGCGAAGTGTTGCTGAGCTTTCGCAAACGAGACTAATTAAGGAAATACCATGAGCTTCAACCCAAAACTAAGCCAGTGGGCCAACAAGCGCGTGTGGCTGGTGGGTGCATCCACCGGCATTGGCGAGGCCTTGGCACGCCAGCTGGACCAATTGGGCTGCAAGCAAATGTTGTCGGCCCGCAGTGCAGACAAACTGGCCACACTGGCCGGTGAACTTCAACATGCAACCGCTCTGCCGCTAGACATTACCGAGCAAGCCGCGGTGAAAGAGGCCTTCGACACCGTAATGGCCGCCTGGGGTGCCGTGGATCTGATCGTGCTGATGGCGGGCACATATTCAGAAATGTCGGTTGAAGGTTTTGACATCGAAAAAGTGTGCCAGCAAATTGATGTGAACCTGAACGGCACCATGTACGTGCTGGCGAATGCCTTGCCCAAACTGCTGGAACAAAAATCCGGCCACCTGGCGATCGTTTCCAGCGTGGCGGGTTACCGGGGTTTGCCCAATTCGCTGGCCTATGGCCCCACCAAGGCGGCGCTAATCAACCTTGCTGAAGCCCTGCATGTGGAGCTGAAACCCCACAAGGTTGGTGTCAGCGTAGTAAACCCGGGCTTTGTTGACACACCACTGACGCGCAAGAACACCTTCCCGATGCCGTTTCTGATAACCGCTGAAAAAGCAGCGCAGGAAATTATTGTGGGCCTTGAGAAAGGTGAATTCGAGATTCACTTCCCCAAAGCATTTACCCGCACCTTGCGCATGCTGCGGATTTTGCCTTATTCCCTGTACTTTGCGGCTGTGCGCCGAATTACTGCTGGTCAGAAAAAATGAGCAAGTCAAATAACGCGAACGGCCTGGCCCCGCTGAACCGCCAGGAACTTTCAGAACCCTTGCGCAGGTTGATTGATTTTTTTGAACACATCACCGAACAAAGCGTGGCAGAAATGCCCAAGTTTTACGCAGCCAATGCCTACTTCAAAGACCCATTCAATGAAGTGAACCGGGTTGAGGACATTGCCCGCATTTTTGGTGAAATGTTCCACCAAGTGAACAACCCACGCTTTGTGGTGCACACAGCCTTTGAGTCTGGCCAGCAGGTATTCATGGCCTGGGACTTTCTGTTCGAGATGAAACGCTTTAAGGTTGGAAAAGTTCAGCGTATAAAGGGATCATCACACCTGATATTGAACCAAACTGGCCTTGTTCAGTCCCACAGAGACTACTGGGACACCGCCGAAGAGCTGTACGAGAAGATTCCGGTACTGGGGGCATTGATGCGCTGGCTGAAAAAGCAGGCAGGTTAAATCGGTTCGTATAACCTGCCAAGTGGTTGTTTTAGCGCACAAATGTACACATAATTCCCCGGTGTCACCAAATCTTCATGCGCTTCATGACATGTCTTGTTAAAATCACAAAGTTAGATCAATTCAGTGAAGGCGGAACAATATGCTGTATCCCGAATTATTCAGGTCATTGGAATCTGTTCGATGGAACATGGAAACAGACATCAACTGGGATCAGTTTGATGCCTCCAAACTGTCTGAAGAACAGGCCCAAACCATCAAGATGAACGCGATTACCGAGTGGTCGGCCTTGCCCGCCACTGAAATGTTCCTTCGTGACAACAAACACGACAGCGATTTTTCTGCATTCATGTCCATCTGGTTCTTTGAGGAACAAAAACACTCACTGGTGTTGATGGAATACCTGCGCCGCTTCCGCCCCGATTTGTTGCCCACCGAAGAAGAGCTGCACGCTGTGCGCTTTGAATTCGACCCAGCCCCGCCACTTGAAACACTGATGCTGCACTTCTGCGGCGAAATTCGTTTGAACCACTGGTACCGCTGTGCTTCAGATTGGCACACCGAACCCGTGATCAAGCAGATTTACAAAATTATTTCCCACGATGAAGCACGCCACGGCGGCGCTTACCTGCGCTATATGAAAAAAGCGCTGATTGAAGTGGGTGATGGCGCGCGCGCTGCATTCAGTAAAATCGGCGTCTTGATGGCTTCAGCCCGCCGCACACAAAAGCCGCTGCACCCCACCAACCTGCATGTGAACAAGGACCTGTTCCCGAACGACACGGTGCAAAGCCGACTGCCCGACCCCGATTGGCTGGAAAACTGGCTGGACGGTCAAATTCGTTTTGATGCCGACTGGGAAAAGAAGGTAGTGGACCGAATTTTGCACAACATGAGCCTTCTGTTTGAGCGCACATTTGAATCGGTGCAAGACCTGAACCGATACCGAAAGGAAGTGATTGCGCGCTTGGGCACCACAGATGAACCGGTTGGCTCGGCGGCTTAATTGACGACTGCCGGAAAACCAGCACGCTTTGAAAAGAAAGTGTGCCACCCTTCGGAATTGGCCGAACGCGCCAAACAACTCAAAGGCCCCGTGGTTTTTACCAACGGGGTTTTTGATTTGCTGCACCGCGGGCATGTGACCTACCTAGACCAAGCGGCGCAAGAAGGCCAAAGCCTGATTGTGGCGGTGAATTCCGATGAATCAGTGAAACGATTGGGCAAGGGGCCAGACAGACCCATCAACACGCAGGTAGACAGGATGCATGTACTGGCCGCGCTGGAATGTGTGGCGCTCGTTACTTATTTTGAAGAAGACACACCGCTGAATGCCATTCTGGCCGCCAAACCCGATGTATTGGTAAAAGGTGGAGATTGGCCAGTTGAAAAAATGGTGGGTGCAAAGGAAGTCCAAAGCTGGGGCGGTACTGCACTTTCAATTGCCTTCGAACACGAACGCAGCACCACTGCCACCCTACAAAAAATTCGCAACCTTTAAATCCGCAAACTTTAAGCCTTGCTTTGTCCTGTACTTGCCTGCGCAAACTGCTCGGGCAGGCTGGCCACATGCAAAGTACTGGTTGGAAAAGCGATTTCAGCGCCATGCTGTTCAATAATGTCTGCGATTCTTAGCAGAACGTCTTGCTTGACTTCATGAAACTTGATCCAGATTGTGGTTTTGGTAAAGGTGTAAACCAGCAGGTTCACACTAGAATCGCCAAACTGGTTCAAGTTCACAATAAGGGTTTGGCTGTCATCAATTTCATCGTGGTCAGTCAACATGCGTTTTACAGCTTCCACGATGCTTCGCACCTGGGCAATGTCGTCGTAGCGCACACCGATCGTTTCCTGAATTCGACGATGCGTCATGCGTGAAGGATTTTCAAGTGAAATGGTGCTGAAAGTGGCATTGGGAACGTACAGGGGGCGTTTGTCGAAAGTGCGAATGCGGGTTAAGCGCCAGCCAATGTGCTCCACAGTGCCTTCAATGTTTTTGTCAGGCGAGCGTACCCATTCACCCACCACGAATGGCCTGTCCATGTACACGGTCAGCCCACCGAAAAAATTGGCAAGCAGGTCTTTGGCCGCAAAACCGACTGCAATGCCACCTACACCGCCAAATGCCAATACACCTGAAATGCTGAAACCCAGATTTTGAAGAATGACCAGTGCTGCAGTGATCACGATAGATGCGCGCAACAACTTGCCGATGGCGCTGGCTGTGGTGGCGTCCAAAGGTTCAGCAAGGCGGTCCGGGCTTTGCAAGGCGGCTTCGAAACGCTTGGCCAGGCCGAATAAAAACCAGGTGATCAGAATGATGACGCCCACGCGCCGAACCGGGTCAATCAGCTCAAATATTTCCGCGTCAGCAGCCGCATCGGTAATTTTCGCAGCCCAAGAAATACCCAACAACCAAATCAGCAGTTTCAATGGCTTGCGCGCGCTTTCAAGCAATACATCGTCCCAGCGGTTGCTTGAATTTTCAGCCAGATGCCCCAGTTTCTTGAATACCAAGCCCACCACATAGCTTAGAGCGACAGTCAAAAAGACCACTGCAAATACTTTGTAAACCCAAGTGTTGTAATTTAATAAACTCGCAGGGATGCCCATGTTTGCGAGCCACGCCTGTACGCTGAGAAAATTCATAAAAGCTCATTCAATTGATCAACACCGACAGTGTAGAGGCTGAACAACAAAAATGCCCGCAAGCGGGCATTTTTCGAACTTCGGAAAATCGACAAATTACTTGGCGTTTGCCTTCATTTTGGCTTCAGCCTTCCTTCTGGATTCAGCCTCAATTTTTGATTCAGCTTTTACCTTGGCATCGGCTTCAGCTTTTGCTTTTGATTTCTCAGCTTTGTCCTCGGCGTTGCCTTCTCTTTTCACCTCTGACTTTGCATCCACGTCCACATCGGCGCTGGAACCCACTTTTCCTTTCGCGTCACCCGTGCGCTTGGCTGCTTCATCTTTTGCTATTGAATTAAGCGCGCCAGCCTCGCTTCGCTTTGCATCGCCCTGTGATTTAGCACCATTTACGGCTGCGCTTGACTTGCCTTTCACATCTGCGTTGGCATTCGCATCTGCATTCGCACCAGCATTCACAGAAACACCCGGTACATCGGCTTTTACACCAGCACCGGCGCTCACACCAAGACCAACCGCCATGGCGGATGCGGAAAAAATCAGGGCACTGCTTGCAATGGCGAATTTAAATGTAGTTTTGTTCATATCGGTAGTTCCCTGTGGATTGTTGTTTGGGAACTACAATAACGGTTATGTTCCTTGAGCCGTTGACGGCTTCTTCCAGAAATCACTTTTGGCAACAGCCGGATCGGGTTCGGGCCAAGCCAGCCCCATTCGCTCAAGCGTACCCACCAGAATTTCCGCCACCAACATATTTCTAAAGCCTTTGTGATCTGCAGGAATAATCCACCACGGGGCGTGTTTGGTACAGGTTTTTTCAAGCACTTGTTCGTATGCATTGGCGTACATGCTGTAGTTTTCACTGCAATGCAGGTCTTTTTCTGTCAGCTTCCAGCGTTTGTCCGGGGCTTCCCAGCGCTCAACCATGCGTTGGTGCTGCTCTTCGCGCGAAATATTCAGGAAAATCTTCAACACCGTGGTGTCGGTTTCAACCAAAAGCCGTTCGAAATCATTGGCTTGGCGAACACGCTCCTCCACCCATGTGGGCGACACATTGTCTTGAATAATTGGCATGATGATGCCGTCGTAATGCGATCGATTGAAAATAACCGACTGCCCAGCACCAGGCACATGCGGGTGCACGCGCCACAGAAAATCATGCGCTGCCTCGTTTTCTGAAGGTTCTTTGAATGACACCATGCGCAGTGCCATGGGGTGAACTGAGCGCATGATGGCGCGGGCTGCACCGTCTTTTCCGGCCGTATCCATGCCCTGCAAAATCACAAGCAACTTTCGTTCGCCTTGCGCGTACAAGCAGGTGAGCAACTGGTTCAAACGCTCGGATAGCTGATCGATTCGCTCGTGCATGTCCTCTTTGGAAGGCATGTCACCATAGCGTGTGGGCCATTGTCTCAAACGCACCGCCTTGCCGTTCACCATGCAGGCTTGACCCAGAATTTCCCACTGGCTTTCAGGCACCAAGGCGTCGGGAAGTACTTTTTCAGAGCGCTTTGACTCTTTTTTTCTGGTGGTTTTGATGTCAGGTTTGTTGTCTGTCTTCGTCATGCTGATCCAGGTTGGTCTTGTTTTCTACGGACTTTTGAATTTCGAACCGCACTTTGTCAAATGATTCAATTCGCACCTGACCAAATCCTTTGACTTGGTTAAACAGGTCAAGGGTGTGATTCACGCTTTTGCTGTGCTGCACCATTGAAGGATTATTGTGCATCAGTTCGATCCACGATTCAAACCAGTTCATTAGTAGAGTCTGGTTTTTACGTTCTAAAGTTCCCTTGAAGGGATCGATCCAGGTGCCTCGAATCCCGCGAATTGCAGCCAGGGCCTTGAGCACAGGCCGAACCCAAACACCCAACTTTATTTTTCGAGGGCGGTCTGTGTGCCCGGCCAACCAGGCTGGTGCAAAGTGAAAATACACATTGGCACCCGGTTCAAACTGACCCAGTGTTTCTTGGCGCCATTGGGGATCAGAATGCAAACGGGCCACTTCATATTCGTCTTTGAAAGCCAGCAATTTGTAGTAGGTGCTGCACAAACGCACCCATTGGTGCATGCGCCCGCACGCTTCAAACAAAGCGCGCAAGGGCAACACTCTGGCTGTGAAACGATCAGCCAGCGCCTTGTTTTGATAACGCGCTAACTCTTGCTGGTAGCGGTCAAGTTGTTCATCCGCACTTTCTGCCCGATAGCTTGTTTTTTGCATAGGCAACAGCAATTCAAGTGCAGGCAGGTCTTGCACAGCGAGGCGCCCCATATCAAAAGCCAGTAGGTTTTCCTTCACCTTCACACCATTCAACTCGATGGCTCGGCGCAAGGCGGCCAAATGCAGGGGCAAAAATCCGTGCTGCCACACCACACCCAGCAAAAATGCATTGGCATACACGGTGTCGCCTAACAATTGATCAGCCAGCCACTGGGCTCGAATGGGATGGAATTGCTTTTCGGGGTGCTTTAGGGCCCGCGCAATGTCGGCATGCGTTTGCTCAACAGGCACACACCAGTCTCGCTGGGCAATAAAATCGGCAGTGGGCGGCGTGTCGGTGTTCACCACAGCGAATGCCTCGTTGCTGAGCAACTCCAGCGTTTTTTCGTGTGCGGAAACCAGCAAGTCGCCGCCAATCATCAGGTCAGCTTCGCCCACCGGAATTTTCGAGGAGGCCAAGGGTGTGCCTGCGGGGGCAAACTGCACATGTGAAAAAACTGCACCGCCCTTTTGCGCCAAACCAGCCATGTCCAAGCCCAGTGCCTGCATGCCTTGAAGGTGTGCGGCCATGCCCAGCCAGGCACCAATGGTGACCACGCCCGTGCCGCCCACACCGTTGATTAACACGGCGTAGCGTTTGTCCAGCGCATCAGGATGAACAACAAAACGGGGTTCAGCCAAGCCAGCGCGGGCTTTCGCCAAGGCGTCGGCGGCGGTGGTATTTTTGCGCTTGACCAATTCAGCGCCTTCTACAGTCACCAGGCTAGGGCACAGACCTTCAAGGCAACTGTAATCTTTGTTGCAGGTCGACTGGTTGATGGTTCGCTTCACGCCCCATGGTGTTGAAACCGGTTCAATCGAAAGGCAGTTGGAGTGCTTGGAGCAATCACCACAGCCCTCACACACCCGCGGGTTGATCAGCACCCGCTTGGCCGGGTTGGGAAACAGCAGCTTGCCTGTTGCCGGGTCAGTGCGTTTGCGCCTGCGTCGTTTTTCCGAGGCACAGGTTTGCTCGTACACCAGCACGGTAGTACCGGAAGTGTTGCGCAGTGTTTTCTGCACTGTGTCCATGTCCCGGCGATCAAACACCTCAATGCCTTCGGCCAGTGGATCGACGGGTGACTTGCGCCGGTGTTGTTCCGGGTTGTCGCTCACAATCACGATTTTGGCCACCCCTTCTGCTGCCAGTTGACGGGTGAGTTGCGGCACAGTCAACGTGCCATCCAGTTGTTGGCCGCCGGTCATGGCCACAGCGTCGTTGTAAAGTAGTTTGTAAGTGATGTTCACACCTGCTGACACACTGGCCCGAATCGCAAGAATGCCGGAATGAAAGTAAGTACCATCGCCCAGATTGGCAAACACATGCTGTGTTTCAGTGAAGGGAGCTTGGCCAATCCAGGGCACACCCTCTCCACCCATTTGCGTGTAGGTTTGGGTGTTTCGGTCCATCCACACCGCCATGTAATGGCAGCCAATACCCGCCATGGCGCGGCTGCCTTCAGGCACTTTGGTGGAGGTGTTGTGCGGGCAACCCGAGCAAAAATACGGCTTCCGTTCCACTGGCAAATGCACGGGGCGGCCCACTTCGTGGCGTTGCGCAATGGCCTGTATCCTGCTGGCTATGTGGTTTTGTACATCGACGGGCAATTGCAGGTGTTGCAGGCGTTTGGCAACGGCTTGCGCAATTAGCGCTGGGTCCAGTTCATAGTGGCTGGGTAGCAACCAACTGCCCTGCGGCAGCGACCATTCGCCGCCTTCGCGACCATCCTCGGAAAGCCGTTCATCAAACTTACCGTACACCTTGGGGCGCACATCTTCTCTCCATGCATACAGCTCTTCCTTGATTTGGTATTCCACCAGCTGGCGTTTTTCCTCAACCACCAGAATTTCCTGCAAGCCTTGCGCAAAGTCGCGAATGCCCACCGCATCCAAAGGCCACACCATGCCCACTTTGAACACCCGAATGCCAATTTCGGCGCAGCGTTGCGGCGTCAAACCCAGATCATTCAAAGCCTGCAGCGTATCTTGATAGGCTTTTCCAGTGGCAACAATGCCAAACCGCGCATGCGGAGAATCAATGACTGTGCGGTTGATGCCATTGGCGCGGGCAAATGCCAGTGCAGCATACAGTTTGTGGTCGATTAAACGCGCTTCCTGGGCCAGCGCTGTGTCTGGCCAACGGATATTCAAACCGCCCTCTGGCATGGTGAAGTCGGTGGGCAACTGCATGCGATGGCGCTGCGGATCAATGTCGACGGTGGCCGAGCATTCCACCACATCGGCCACGGTTTTCAGGCCCACCCAAACACCTGCATAGCGGCTCATTGAGTAACCCAACATACCAAAATCTATGATTTCCTGCACATTGCTGGGGTACAGCACAGGAATCAAGGCGGCTTTAAGCACATGGTCGGATTGATGTGGCAAGGTCGAGCTTTTCGCGGCGTGGTCATCACCAGCCACCAACAACACCCCACCGTGCTTCGAAGTACCTGCAGCGTTGGCATGTTTGAATACATCCAGGCTGCGGTCTACGCCAGGCCCTTTGCCATACCAAAGGCCAAACACACCATCTACTTTCGCACCTTGAAACAAATTCAGTTGCTGGCTGCCCCACACAGAGGTTGCGGCAAGGTCCTCATTCAGGCCAGGCTGAAAATGAATGTTCAGCGGCTTCAAGAACTTTTCGGCACCCCAGAAAGCCTGATCTACGCCCCCCAAAGGCGAACCCCGATAGCCCGACACGAAACCACCGGTATTCAAGCCGTTAATTCGATCTACTTCAGCTTGCAACAGAGTGAGGCGAACCAGGGCTTGAGCACCGGTCAGAAAAACACGACCTTTTGGAAGAGAATACTTGTCGTTAAGCTCAACAGGACGGTATGCAGGGTGATACGGGGCATTCATAACTACGGTCCTCCAAGGAACAGGTGGGTTCCAGCGAGTAGCAGGTGCCCAGTGCTTGCCTTGTGAGCGGCACTGGACTTTTAATCCACTGAATTAATCCTCTGAATTCAGTTTTACACAGAGCCCCCCGGGCTTCAAGTCCCCTGGCGGGATGAAGGATTCAATTCTGCGTCCTCAATGTCGATGTCTTTTACTTTGTCGACCTTGAACATTTCCTCGGGGCGTGGGTAGCTTTTTTTGGTTCTGCGCGCGGGCAACTTCTCGCCCGAAAACATTTCAACCGCAGTTCGCGCCACTTCCTTGGTGTCCAACGCTGCGTAGGCAGACACAATTGCCGCACCCGCAAACGGCACGATTCGAGACGCAGTGCGCTTGGCAACACGCTCAAAAATTGCCTGCCCAATCTGCTTGCCAACCCGCACTGCAATGTCTTTACTGCCACTGCGGGTAAAGCGGTCAATCATATCAAGCACGGATTTGCCCGATTTGTCGTCATGGTCCAGGGGAATGGATCGCTCATATTCCCGCATGGCAGTGCCTGCCACATGGCTAAACAGGCAGCGCATCAACTCTTCTTCGGTTAAGGGCTTTTTGTGACCAAATGCAACTGCAATGTCCACCACCATCTGGGATTGAATGCGCCACACAATCACCAAGTCGGGCAGTACAGTCAGCATACCCAGTGGCCCTACCGGCAAGGCCAAGCCGCCAGACACCGCCGCAGCCTTTGCGCATGCTTTTTGGGTAATTTCTTTGGCGCGATCATAGGGTCTTTTCGCTTTGCCAGCTTCCTTGCTTTCTGGTACGCCACCGGTAACCATTCCAAACACTGCATGCAGGGGCCCCATAAGGGCTCTGGGTAAGTTGCTCTTTTGCATTAATAATCAACCAAAGGCAAATTGTTTCTAGTCGGATTAGTGATCAAGTCACATACTTGGTTTAATATCGTAACTCACAAGGTGTAATCACATCGGTGTCAGACCCCTGACTTTTTCGTGATCCTTGGGGTCAAAATTCGGAATAGACGGTGCAATACTCACTCTATTTTGTGTTTTGATCCATTTGGTGATCCCCTAATATGGGGATCTTCGACCTTGAGTTGATGTTTTCACACAGGAGTGAATGTCATGATTAAAGCAGCAAAAAAGCAGTTGGTTCTGAAACGCAAGCAAGAAGGTGCGTCTTTGATTGAATACGCGGTAATTGCAGCCTTGGTTGTGGCTCTGGCTGTGGCCGGCTTCGCTACCTTGGGTGGCGGTTTGGATACTGCATTTGGCAACATCGTTACCTCGCTGACGGGCGGTGGTGATTAAACAAATTATCACGAATTGTTAATGAACCTCAATATTCGGGCCAGCTCAGCAACTGGATTTCGCGCTGACCGACAGCGCGGCGCTCAGCTTGTTGAGCTGGCTCTAATGTTGCCGGTTGTTCTCACAGTGATATTTGCAATTGTGGGATACAGCCTTCTGTTTATGATTCAACACACTTTAAGTTCTGCTGTATCGCAGGGCGCCCGAAGTGTGGCAGTGGCAGGAAGCACAGCAGATCCCGAAGCAGCGGCAAGACAATTGTTATTGAATGCATTACCTAGTGCGATGTACCCCGCTGGATTCAGCTTTTCAACTGACCAGCTTGCTGGTGCGGCAGACTGTGGGAATGCGCTTGGCGGCGGAACAAACCCGACTCTAAATTGTTTGGAATTTCGCGGGTTTTTCACCACCTCGGAAAATGCATTTCTCTCTAACATTCCTTTCGCTGACACTTTTTTTCCAGATCAACTGAGCGCCTCTGCAGTCGTTTTATACCAAAGTACCGACGCACTTTAATTTATCCCGGGAGCACTTCGCGACATGTCAGGCAAAACAAAAATATTCGCATTGCTCTTGTTGGGCATCGGCCTAATTTTTATGGTCATGGCATTTTTGTCAGGCCAAAATGTGCGCAAGGGTGGAGAGGCCATCAAGACCGAGATCGAACGTTTCCCGGTGGTGGTCAGCGCGGTTGAAATCCAGTTCGGCAAACCGGTTACCCCTGAAATGTTGAAGGTCGAGAAGTTTGCAATTGCGCCAAGCGGCGCTTTCACCGACATCGGCGATGTCATCGGCAAAAAACCTCTTTTTAACATTGGCAAAGGCTTGCCTGTCACCAATCAATACTTCGAATCAGGTGCAGTGGCGGCAGAGGTGCGCGAAGGCTACCGCGCCTTCGCGTTGCGGCTTGATGAAAACAATGTGGCCACCGCAAAAATCAAGGCGGGCGACTACGTGGATGTGTTTTCGATTTTCAAGTCCAATACCCGAGACATTGAAGAAACCATTTCCAGATTAATCATGCCCAAACTTCGCGTACTGTCGGTTGGCGCCCAATTGGTGAATGCGCCAGAGACCGCCAACGCAGCCAATGAGAAAGACGTGAACAATCGCCAGGTTCGTCTGAAGGCGATGATGGTGGAAGTGCCAACTGGCGATGTAAACACGCTGGCGATTGCACAAACGGAAGGTGAATTGTTCGTAGTTTTGCGAGGCCCCGAAGAAGAAGAATTGCCTGACATGAGCAAATACCCTCAGCCTGACACGGTACTGAAGCCTTCTTTGGTTAAAGGTGAAGATGGCAAGGTTTTAAAAGTGCAGCCCCCAGTTGAATTGACCGCAAGCGACAAGGCTTTTGCAGGTATTTCACTGAACAACGCGATGTTACCGGGAAGCGGCAATTCCAAAGACAACAAAAAAACTCCACAAACAGGCCAGCGCAGCGCGCCTCAACCAGCAACTGTAGAAATTATTCGTGGTGGTGAATCAACCCGGGAAACAGCGCGATGAAGAATAAAAAGATGCCCATGAAAAGACTGTTTTCAGGCCTGGCCCTGCTAACAACGATCAGCCTGCTGACTCCGCAATTTGCAACTGCACAATCGGTTGACTCGACCACCAGCAGCGCTGCGCCTTTCGTACTCACGCTGAGCACCGGATTCCAGAAGATTGTTAATCTTCCAAGTATTCCCGCGCGAGTGTCGATTGGCGACCCAAGCATTGCATCAGTGACCGTGCTGAAACCTACCGACCGGGGCGGAAAAAATGCCGGCGTTTTAGTCACGGGACTAAAAACAGGCTCAACGTCATTGCTGATTTGGGACCGTGGCGCGAGCATGGCTCGGGTGATCACGGTGTCAGTCACTGGCAAGGCGGCTGAAACCATTTCCACCATGAAAGACCTGAATCTTGAAACCGAGGGTCAGGTATTGAAATTATCTGGCTCGACTCCCAGTGTGGCAGCCTATCAACAGGCCAGGGAAAGTTTGATTCGGCCGGGCAGCGACGGAAAGCCTGCCGAACTCATCGACCAAGCGACCATACAAACCTCTGGTACGGTTCAGGTGGATGTCAAGGTTGTGGAATTTACTCGAAGTGAATTACAGCGTTTGGGAATTAATCTCGCAGGTCAATTTGGCGGTGGCCAATTCAGCTATCAGATTGCAAACCCTATTGCTTCAGGCAACACTTCTGTGGCAAATGCATTTGGTTTAACACTGGGAAGTCTTGCAGGTGATCTGACAGCAAGTCTGAATATTCTGCAAGCCGATGGCTATGCCAAGGTACTTGCAGAGCCATCCCTGATTGCACAATCGGGGCAAGACGCATCCTTCCTGGCCGGTGGCGAAATTCCAATTCCCGTCCCGTCAGGCAACGGCACAATCGGCATTGAATACAAAAAATTTGGTGTCGGCTTAAGCTTCACGCCCACCATCTTGTCCAATAAAACAATTGCACTGCGAGTGTCCCCAGAAGTAAGCGATCTTGATTTCTCGCGTGGTACCTCCATTCAAGGCGTGCTGGTACCAGCAATCCTGACCCGCCGAGCCAGCACCACAGTTGAACTGGGTGAAAATCAAAGTTTCGTGATTGGCGGGTTAATCAGCCGCAATATTATTGCCAACGCCAACAAGGTGCCATGGCTGGCAGACATTCCGGTACTGGGCGCCTTTTTCAAAGGCAACACGTACAGCCGTGAAGACAAAGAATTGCTGATTATCGTAACGCCACGTTTTGTAAAACCACGTGCGGCCGACGCACCGGCCATGGCCCTTCCAGGTCAAAATGTAGGCATGCGCCCACGCAGTGTATGGAGCCAGCTTTTCCTTCCAGCCGCGAATGAGCCCGTACCTGGCTTCACACGCAATTAAGGGGAATCAGCGATGCAACAGAGCATGCCCCGAATATTGTTTATCAGCGGATCTGACGCCAATTGGCTCTGGCTATCTGACGCAGTGGGCGACCGCTTCATGCTGGTACGTGAATCAGGCACATTCACCGAAATTACAAAACGCGTTGGCTTGGTGTCGCCAACCATGGCGGTGGTGGATTACTCGCCCCATGTGGGCCTCGATGCCAGCCTGATCGTCAAGGAACTCAGGGAACTCGCACCCGACCTTCCTGTGGTGGCCATGGGCTCCAAAGACTCCACCGAAGACGTAGTAAACGCTCTTCGTTCTGGCGTCAAAGATTTCCTGAGTCTGGACTCCAATGCAGGTGAAGTCACCAAAATTCTGGCGGGTGTGGTTGAAAAAGCACCCAAGCAAAGCAACGAAAGAAAAGGTTACGCCCTGGTAATATTGGGCGGGCGTCAAGGGGTGGGTTCCACTACCTTGGCGGTGAATCTGGCGGTGCAGTTGGCCAAACAAAACAAAGACAGTACTTTGTTACTGGATTTCGGTTTGCCCCTGGGCGATGGCCTGGTGCATCTGCCCGCTGAAGACAAGCAGGGTGCCATGGATTTCGTGGAGTGTGTTCGCAACCTGAAACGCTTTGATGCCACCTTGGCAAAAACTGCATTTCGGCGCAACAACGCCACTGGCGTGGCAATACTTTCATTGCCACGCAACCTTGCAGACCTGCGCGACATTTCCGCATCAGATGCACTGAAATTTTTGAACCTGATCAAATCTTTCTTTGAAAACATTGTGATCGATTTGTGCGGTTTCTCGAACGTTGAATTCGTCGCCAGCCTGCTTCGAAGTGCCGATGCCACAATGGTGCTCACCCCCCAGTCGGTGCCGGGCATTGTGACCGCTGCGGAATTGATCAAAAGCCTCAACGACAAAGGCATTGCCACCCAGACATTCGACCTGGTCGTAACGCCTTATCACAAAGAGGTTGCGCTGGACGCTGAATCGATTGCAAAAAAACTGAACATTCAGACGGTACATACTTTGCCCGATCGGCGCGCTTCCTTGATTAATGCAGTGAACGGTGGGCAAGTACTCTCAAGCACGGACACCAAAGACCCCTATTCGAAAGCCGTTACCCAGTTATTGGGCAAGGTCAATGCCAACAGGAAACGGGTTGATGCAACAAGCGGACTGGGATCAACCTTCAAGAAGTGGTTTAACAAATGAGCGAAATCATTTTCGGCCAGGAAGCGCCACTGCCGAAGCCTGAAAGCATCGAGCAAAACGTTGCAGTTAACGATGATGCTGCGAATTCGGCAGAGGGCTTGCAGTTCGCTGCTGCGAAAGTCAGTGACATGGACTCTGCGGTGCTGGCCGACGTCAAGGAAATGGCGCACGAACACATCCTGGCCATTATTGAAAAGAAAGGCGCCACCTTTGCAAAAATGGACAACGCCGCACTTGAGAAATTTATTCAAGGTGAAGTGCAAAGTTTGATTTATGGCAAACAGATTCCACTGAATGATTCCGAAGTGGCTTTCGTTGCCGATTCGCTTTACAAGGAAATCGCAGGTTTTGGCCCGCTGGAAGATTTGCTGGCCGATCCCAATGTTGAAGACGTCATGATCAACGGCTACAAAGACGTATACGTCTCCAAGCTTGGGCGCATGGAACGTGTTCAAGCCCGTTTCGTCGACAACGCACACCTGTTGCGCATTGTTCGCAGAATTCTTGCCCCCCTGGGCCGCAGACTTGACGAATCCAGTCCCATGGTCGATGCCCGGCTGCCTGATGGCAGCCGAATCAACGTCATTATTTCACCATTGGCGCGCGACGGTGTGGTCGTTTCTATCCGAAAATTTCGAAGCATTCCACTGCGCGCAGAAGACCTGATGGGCCTGGGTACCTTCGATTCCCGAGTGTATGAATTGATGCAGGAAGCCGTTCGCAAACGCTGCAACCTTGTAGTCAGCGGCGCAACATCCACTGGCAAAACATCGATGCTCAACGTGCTAGCAGAGTTCATTCCAGCCGGCGAACGACTAATTACGATTGAAGACACGGCAGAACTTCAACTGAACCACCACCATGTGGTGCGTCTTGAAAGTCGCCCAGGTGGCCACGAAGGCGCCGGTGCGGTTTCCATTCGGGATTTGGTCAAAAACAGTTTGCGCATGCGCCCAGACCGAGTGGTGGTGGGCGAAGTACGCGGCGCAGAAGTGTTGGACATGCTCCAGGCCATGAGCACTGGCCACGATGGTTCCATGGGCACCATTCATGCCTCAACACCGCGTGACTGTTTACATCGCCTCGAAATGCTGTCGGGATTTGCTGGCTTTACAGGCAATGAAATGAGCCTGCGCCGCCAGATCGCTTCTGCACTGGATTTGATTGTTCAGATTGTGCGTTTGCCCTCCGGCAAGCGCCGCATTTACAGCATCACGGAAGTGGCTGGCATTGTCGACGACAACATTTTGTTACAAGACCTGTACCGCCATGAAAGTCGGCTTGGGCCAGAAGGGCAAGAACTGGACAACTGGGTCCCCGTGGTGCCCTACCCGAAAAACCCGAAAATCTCGCACATTCGACTGACATGACCTTCGGACTGATCGCCGCCGCTTTGGTATTCATTTCCCTGGCCCTGCTTCTGCTGGGCAGGGGTGCTGAAGAACAAAGCCGCAAACTTGCGGAAAGCCGACTGGACATTGCGCTGAGCAAGTCGAGAGACCCCCTGGCACTTGAAAAAGACCCCCTGCGCAAAAAATACGTGCCGCAGTGGATCACCGACAGCCTGATTTCTGCGGGCCTGACCATGGACCGTGCTTTGGGTATTCGGATGGGTTCCGTGTTGCTAATACCCGCGCTTGCTGCTTTTGTATTTCGCGGCGCCACAAGCGCAGTGGGTGCACTCATTCTGGCGACTTTGGGTATCGCGGCCTATGTGCTTTATCGCCAGCGCAAACGTCGACTGCAAATGCTGAGTCAGCTTCCAAACTTTCTGGATGGTGTGGTTCGGGTCAGCGCGGTGGGTTACAGCCTCACCGTGTCATTCAATACCGCACTGGAAAACGCAGAGTACCCGTTGAAAGAAGCGTTGGGACTGGCCGTGCAAATGCAATATGCTGGCCTGGAACTAGACCAGGCCATGCACAGGCTGGCCCGTGTATACGGCTTGACCGAATTCAAGCTGATTGCTTCAGTGGTTGCGCTGGCCCTTAACTACGGAGGCAAAAGCGATATTTTGCTGGGCCGCCTTGCGCAGTACTTGCGAGATCGCGAACAACACCATCAGGAAATGCTCGCCATGTCATCGGAAGCGCGTATGTCTGCGGTGTTCATGTGTTGCCTGACCCCAGCATTGGCTGGAATTATTTTAACGCTGAACCCTGCTTACCTGGGCACCATGTGGAACGACGACACGGGACGCATGTTGCTGTTTGTCGCGGGTCTATTGCAGATCGCCGGTGCTGCCATCATCTACCGCATGGTCAAAAGTATTTAGAGGCGCCCACATGAGCATGGATACATTTTTGACGATTGGTATTTTTTTCCTGGGTGTCGGTTTCCTTGGGCTTGCCTGGAGTTTGCTAGGCCAATCCAGTCGCAAAGAAAAGGCATTGGCTCGAATTGACGAGTACACCGAGCAACGCCGCCGGGTTCAAACCTCGGTAAACGTCAGAAATCAGATTCCCACCAGCGTATTGACGGGTCGAATTGACCGACTGGGGCAGCAATTCAGCCAAACCAAGGCTTTTTCCTACTTTGTTGAAGACGAAGACAAAAAACTTCTCGGCCGTGCCGGTTTTGGTCGAGAAGAAGATTTAAGCCGATTTGTGTTGATACGAATCGCCTTGGCCCTTTTCGGCTTGGCAATCGGCCTGTTTCTGAACTTCGATTCCGGTTTCGGAGCCATTCCCATGATCCAGGTCATCGCCACGACGGGCATTGGCTTCATGGCACCCAAATGGTTTCTTAAAACAATCGGAGAAGGCCGAGAGGCCGCGTTCGAGCGTGAATTGGTTGCGGTTGTCGATGTGATGCGCCTTTTGCAAGGCGTGGGCCTTAGCGTGGATCAGTCGATCGAAATTATGGCGACCCAACTGCGCGACCTGGTGCCGATCACAGGCCGAATGCTTTATCGATCCAGGGCCCAGGTCAAATCGGGCGTGCCTTGGAACGTGATTCTGAAAAAAATGAGCACTGTGTATTCCAGCGACGAGTTCAAATCGTTCGTACAGGTTCTGGGGCAAATCGAAAAATTTGGCGGTGCCGTTCAAGAGCCGTTGAAACAGTTCTCAGACCGATTGGTCGAAAAAGAAAGAGCCAATGCAAAAGAGGCAATGGGCAAACTGACTGTTAAACTAACCGGCGTGATGGTGATTACCATGTTGCCAGCCCTTTTGATCATGACAGGGGGCCCCGGTATCATCTCCATCATTCGTGCATTTGAACGGGTCGGAGGATAAAGCGTGTCAAGCAGTAATAAACAATCGGGGAAAATAGGCGGGAAACTGGCTTTGCTTTTGTTGCCGTTGCTAATGGCGGCCTGTGCTACGCCGCAACAGACAGCAACAGGGCCGCAGACAGCCACCGCGCCCGCACCGGCGCCCGCGGAATTGCCTTCATACAACATCACAGCAACCAGCCCCACTCAGGAAGCGCTGATTGAAGCTGAAAACAAAGAACAGTTTCGCGAAGACGAAGAAAGCAGACAGGCACGGGTGCTGCGGGAAAAGAACCTTCACCTGAAATTGGTGCAAACGATGATTGATCAAGACAACGCCTACGCTGCGTTGGCCCATCTGGATGCCTACGACCAAAAATGGGGAGCCGACCGACCCAGCAAGCAACTTCGGGCTGACTCATTGCGCAAAACCAGCCAACTGGACCAGGCCGAACTAGTTTACAAATCGCTGCTGGGTGGCGGTCAGGAACAGATGAAAAGCGGGCCGATTTGGTATGGCCTTGGCAAAGTGGCCATTGAACGAGGCGACCTGCGTGGTGCAGCGACCCGGCTTGAAAAAGCGGTACAAACAGACCCTTTGCACATCAATGCCTATTCAGACCTTGGACTTGTGTATTTGCTTGAAGGGCAAAAAGAACCCTCTTACAACACCCTGATGAAAGCCAATCAACTGGCCAGTGGTGACTCCAAGGTCATGGCCAACCTTGCGCTGTGGGGCCTGGTATTTGACGATTTCAACATGGCCATGGACATTGCCGATCGCTTGCAATGGTCTGACAGCACCCGCAACCAAGTCATGTCGCAAGCGAATTCGATCAAACGGCGGTTCGACGCCAAAGGAAATCAACAATGAACCCATTCGTTACCAAGCTAACTGGCCTGCTGTTGTGCGCACTTCCTGTGCTCGCAATTGCAGAGGAAAACAAGGGAACCACCGATCAGGAAACCGGCCTGAGCACGCGCACCTGGCTGAAAGAACAGGCCGAAGGCACCAACCGTGGAGAAGTGGAGCCTTACAGTGCTGAATCAGCGGGCAAGGCATATCGGTCCTACACAGAGTCCATTGGTGCAAAAGACCAGCCAGCCCCCACATCGCAAGTGTCGACCATTCAAACGAACTAATCTTAATCCGTGTTGGGATTTTTTCTTAAACTGTTGTCCATCATCACAGGCCAACGCTTGCTAACACCGGCACAGGCCAGCGAACAACAACGCGAGCTGGATGGCTTGCGCACCAAACAATTGGCACTTGAATCGCTTTGCAATCAGCTTCGAAGTGAGATAAAACGCCACGAAGAGACTGCACTGGACCAGCTTCGCCAAGTGAGCATGCAGCATGGAACAGATTTGATGGCCAAACAAACAGAAATCCTGGGCCTGAAAGAAACGTTGAGTCAACTTAACCAAAGTGTTGACTTGGTGAGTCAGCGTCAAATCAAAGAAAACAGTGAACTGCTGGACCAATTGAACTGGCTTTCCGGCACCATTGCCCACGACTTCCGTGCACCATTGCGCGCCATCGATGCCTATTCGTTTTTTCTCGCGGACGATTTGGGCAAGAACGCCCCACCGGAGGCCAACAAATCCCTGGAAGAAATTCGCCGCAACGGCAAACGCATGGGTGTTTTGCTGGACGCACTAATCGAATATTTGCGATTGGGTGTATGCCCACTCAACATTCAACAGCATGATTTAAGCGAAGTACTGGTGCAGGTCGTTAATGAACATTTTGACTTTTCACCCGTTGCCATTGAAATTCAAGTGCATGGCACCTGGCGCTTTGACAAACCCATGATGATGCGTGCATTTAAAGAACTGATCGACAACGCCGTGAAGTTCTCAAAACCGGTGGATTCGCCCCGAATCTTGATACGTCTACCCAGCCCGGACAATCTGGAAATTGTGGACAATGGTGTCGGATTTTCAGAAACCCACGACGCACAGAAATTCCAACTGTTTCACCGCATGCACGGCAATGACGAATTTGAAGGCGAGGGCGTCGGCTTGGCCATCGCCAAACGTATCGCTTCGCGCCACCACATCACATTGAACTTGAACCGCGTGGGCAACCAAACGGTCGCCAGCTTGCAGCGAACCGACCTGTTACCCAGCTAAACCACTTTCGACATCAATTCCAGTAGGCCTGGCAATTTACCCAAGTCACGGCGGGGCAAGGCATTGCGAACCTTGTTCCCCTCAGTCGAAGAATCCACCAAAGCAGCGGCTGGCCCTGGGGCGGGCAGGTTTCTGAACACCAGCACCACGGGGCTGATGGCTGTCTCACCCCGAATCAAGCTGCAACCGATTTGATTGCCTGTCAATTGAACCAAGCTACCTGCTGGGTAAATGCCAAGTTCTTCAAGAATGATTGCAGTGAAACAACTGTACAAAGGGTCTGCATGTGCGAACAAATCCTTGACTGCCTGCTCAGCAGTAAAATTGCTTCGATAATCGCGTTGTGCCATGCGCGCATTAAACGAGTCGCACACACTGAGCAAAACCGAACCCACATTGGTGTTGGGAACCTGGTTTGGGTAACCCGAACCATCCGGCAACTCATGGTGCATCAACACCGATTGCAACCAGATTTCGTCCTTCACGCCCAATAGCTTCAACTTGTTGGCGCTTTGCTCAGGGTGCTTTCGAATTGTTTCCCGCTGATCGCGCGACAAGGGCTCGGTTTGGGCACGCAAACGCGCCTGCAAGGTCAGCATGCTGACGTTCATGGTCAATGCCGCCTTCAAATGCGACATCAACTCGGCATCTGAAAACTGGTTGCTGCACATACCAACCCGCATCAGGGTTAGCGCCACAATCATGTGGTGCATCACGGGGTAATCATCCGAGGTGTGCCAAGCCAAGTAGGCATACGCCAAATCGAAATGATGAATGGCGATGTGTTTGAAGCGCTCTGCAAGCTCGTCCAGCACCAACAAAAACGCTTCAGGCTCTTCGTCCACAAGCGCTTTGGACAATACTTTGTGGCAACAGTCCAGTTCCTCAAACAAATCCCTGGCCTGCAAATACAGCAATGTGGACTGGGCCAACTCGGTTTCCAGCGCCACGAGTCTTTCGCCGGGGCTTCCTGTGACCGGGTTGTACCGCTTTCCGGAAGACAGGTACAAATGCTCAGGTGACAAAGACTTGCGTTGAAGCAAGGGTTGAACCACTTGAACATCTGAAATATTGATCAACATGGGCAGACTCCTATTTGTCCTGTTTTTAACGAACCAGAACGCAAAAAATAGATCGCCCGAATGGTTTAGCCCGAACCGCAGATCACTTGAACTGAAACAAAAAAAACCGCTTATTCGAAAATTACCAAGTGAAAAGAAAATGAGAATCTTGAACCCTGTCCTATTCAGGTTCAAAATCATGCAAGCCATTCAATTACTCGCAACGCCCCACCAAGACTTCCGTTTTCCGGAAACTGTCGAGTTGCAAGTGGCCGCGCCGCTACAACACGCGGAAACAGATCTGGACGATGCACTTGCTGTGGTTTTAAACGCGGTACGCCAAAGCAAAAACCCAAGTGCCATGAATGCCTTGGGCACCTTGCTGGCTTACATGGAAATGCTGGAGAAAAAACAGACCAAGCCCACAGGCACTGACGTCTGGGTGACCTTGGCCTGCCCGCTTACCATGACCTTCTGAACTGTTTCTTGGCCCGCAGTGCAAGTAGCAAAACAAAACCCTGCGCCAAAAATCCGATGCCGCTCCACATGGGCAATGACAATCCGTACAGCGGTGGGTATTCTTCGGTACACAATCCATCGGCCATGAACATGTCTGGCCAATATTGAACCCACGGCAAGGCATTCAGGGTGTTTTGTAAAGGGTCAACGCCACAGGTTTCCAAAGGATTGGCCAATACCCACACATGGTAAAACGCCACCCCTGCACCTGAAACGAACCCGGCAAGCGCAAGCAACGCAAATGCGCTACCCAGCACACCCTGCCTGGAGCTCAAGCCAATTCCCAGAAAGCCCAAAGCAGTTGCAAGGTAGGCATACCGCTGCAAAATACACAGGGGGCATGGAAACCATTCTTTGCTGATCTGAAAAAATAAAGCCGCAGCCAAGGCGCCCACACTGAGAAGAAAACCGGCAGTTGCCCATGGCTTTGCTGAAGATTGTTGCATTGTTTATTGCTTGCTTTGAACCCATTCCTGGGTGGATTGAAAAATGGACTGCATGGCAGCCACATAACGTAGCGTTTGCTCGCCCAGTGGGTTGTGTTCCATACACAAAAACACAAACCTCAGCTTTTGAAAGCCGATGGTACCTGCGGCACCGGCACTTCGATGTGCCATCGACTTGAAGGCTTTTTCTTCCATCGCCAATGGGTCGAGATCGGGGGCTTGCCAAATTTCCTGTGTTTCTTCGAAAAACTCTTGCGCAAACTCACACAGCATTTCCATGCCGAGTTCGCTCTCGAGCCTTCCCCATTGATCTTCATCAATCAATGGTTTTGAATCAAGTTCTTGTTCCGAATACATGGCCGTACTCTCATATTTTGTTGTGATTTTTTTTATTACTGCCTTAAGGATACTCTTTCATTCATCAAATGAAAGCGCGAAAAGCCTATACTGAATCGCACTTTTACCGGATTTAATAACTTGACACCATGAGCAATGCACTCAACCAATTGAAGCAAGCCACCACTGTAGTGGCTGACACAGGGGACTTTCAGGCAATTGCTGCTTTTTTGCCGCAAGACGCCACCACGAACCCTTCGCTAATCCTGAAAGCCGTTCAAAAGCCACAGTACATGCCCCTGCTGGAACAAATCAAGTTAAAGCATGGGCATGAACCACTTGAACTGCAAACGGATCGCCTGCTGGTGACATTTGGTACCGAAATATTGAAAATCATTCCTGGCCGAGTGTCCACTGAAGTGGACGCCCGCTTAAGCTTCGACACCCAGGCCACTATTGCGCGCGCCAGGCGCATTGTTTCCCTGTACAAGACAGAAGGCATTGACACTGAGAAGCGCCTGTTGATCAAGATTGCGTCAACCTGGGAAGGCATACAGGCAGCCAAGGTATTGGAAGCGGAAGGCATACACTGCAACCTGACCCTGCTGTTTTCACCCATTCAGGCACATGCCTGTGCACATGCTGGCGTTCGGCTCATTTCACCCTTTGTGGGAAGAATCTACGATTGGTTCAAAAAATCGGCGGGGGGCGCTTGGGATGAAGCTGCGAATGCCGGGGTTAACGACCCTGGTGTGAAGTCCGTGCGTCGCATTTACGCCTACTTCAAACAAAACGACATTCGCACTGAAGTGATGGGTGCAAGCTTTCGAAATGCAGGGCAAATCAAGGCATTGGCCGGCTGCGATTTGTTGACCATCAGCCCTGAATTACTGGCCGAGCTTCAAGCGGACGATTCTTTATTGAATTTGGAATTGGGCACCGAGTGGGCACTTGCCCAGCCACGCGAAACATTTCCTGAAGGCGAAGCGGCATTTCGTTATGAATTGAACGCCGATGCGATGGGCACAGAGAAACTGGCCGAGGGCATTCGCGCGTTTGTGAAAGACTCGATAACGCTCGATGGGTTGTTGAAGGCGTAAAGCGTTTCGTTAGATCGAATTTGCGAAGTCACATGCCCAGTCCATTCCAGAATTCGCAAAGTCGCATACCCTCCTCCGCCAGAAAGCCTGAATTCCCCTTGTTGAATTCACACTGACTCACCGAGATTCGGCAAAACTGATGGCCGAACTCGGTGTCGGCTTACAGCCGAACGTGGCGTGTGAGTTCAAACGGGCAGGCTTTCTTGAAGGCGGAATGACGGCAAAGCGAACTTTGCGAATTCTGGAACCGGCTGCTCGCCAGGTCACGAATTTTCTCCGCTCACCAGTAGGGATCGATGAGCTGCTCTTTGGATTTGCAGCAGCATCACATTGTTCTGCCGATTCAGGATCAAGTCGCCCGGTTTGATTCGCAGCGAGGGGCGACCTGTAAGGTCGATGCGAACACGCTTGGCGTTTCGCATGCCCCAAGCAAGATTCAACACCGGGAAATTCGACTTGGATCAAGGCAGAATGAGTGATGCGCTGCAAATTACGAATCACCATCACTAACCACCATTTAAATTACACCATCATCGGCCATTCGCTGAATGTCCTCAGCCGAATACCCAAGGTCCGCCAACACCTGCGCATTGTGTTCCCCAAGCTTCGGCCCAAGCCAGCGGGTTTGCCCTGGCGTTTCGCTTAGTTTGGGCACAACACCTGGCACTTTCAATGTGCGGTTCTCGCCAAACGCGTGTTCTTCAATCATGCCGCGCGCAGCAAACTGCGGGTCTTGAACAATGTCTTCAATGCTGTAAATTTTGCTGGCGGGCACATCTGCTTTTTCAAGCACTTCAAGTGCATCGTCAATTCTGCGTTCTTGGCACCACTGCGCAATGGTGCTGTCAATCAATTCGGTGTGGCGCACCCTGCCATCGTTGCTGGCCATGTCGGGATTCTCTGCAAAATCAGTTCGACCAATCGCAATCATCAAGCGCTTGAAAATTGCATCGCCGTTGCCTCCAATTACAATGAATCCACCGCAACCACAGGTGTAAGTGTTTGAAGGCACAATGCCCGGCAAGCTGGCGCCGGAACGTTTGCGCACCACGCCTGCAAAATCATATTCCGGCAACAGGCTTTCCATCATGTTGAACACCGATTCATACAGGGCCACATCCACCACTTGGCCCTTGCCGGTTTTGTGGCGGTGCTGCAGGGCCATCAACGCGCCGATTACCGCGTGTAGGCCAGCCAGTGAATCACCAATCGATATGCCCACGCGCACTGGCGGCCTGTCGGTGTCGCCGCTCAAAAAACGCATGCCGCCAATTGACTCGGCAATGGCACCAAAACCCGGCCGGTCTTTGTAGGGGCCGGTTTGCCCGTAGCCACTTAAGCGCACCACAATCAAGGCGGGGTTCATGGCCTGCAACTGTTCGGGGCTTAAGCCCCACTTTTCCAATTGGCCTGGGCGAAAGTTTTCCACCAACATGTCGGCGCTTTCAATCAGTTTGCGCAGCACCGCCAGCCCGTCTTCCGTTTTTAAATTCAACGTAATTGATTTTTTGTTGCGGGCTTGCACTGCCCACCACAGGGAATTGCCCTCGTGCAGCACGCGCCATTTGCGAATGGGGTCACCACTGCCCGGTGTTTCTACTTTGATCACTTCTGCACCGAATTCACCCAACATTCGGCTTGCAAAAGGCCCTGCAATCAGCGAGCCCAATTCAAGCACACGAATACCGGCCAAGGGGCCATTGTTGGTGGGTGTGGATTGCTCAGATTGATTTGTCATGGCGGCAGTTGGGAAAGCTGTAATTATTCCGGATCGGATCCCAACTGGCGGCGGTCCAACAATGCCCGCGCAACCGTGCTGGGGTCGGTGTATTCAAGCTCGCCACCAATGGGTACTCCGCGTGCAAGCCTGCTTACCTTCAGTGCCATGCGGCGAATTCTGTCGGTTAGAAACACCGCTGTGGCCTCGCCTTCGTTGGTGAAGTTGGTGGCCAGTATCACTTCCTTCACTTCGCTGTCATCCAGGCGTTGGCTAAGCTTCGGCCAATCGAGCGATTCTGGGCGAACCCCATCAAGCGGCGACGCCCTGCCCATTAAAACGTAGTAATACCCGCGGTAAGTTTGAGTGGCTTCAATGGCAGCCAAATCTGCGGGCGTTTCTACCACGCACAACAGGCCGGGATTGCGGCGTGCATCGCTGCAAATGGAGCACACATCGGCATGGCAAAAGTTGTTGCACATGCTGCAGTGGCGAATTTCAGCCACTGCTTTCAGCAACGATTCTCCCAAGGCCGTCGCGGCCTGGCGATCATTTTGCAACAAATGAAAAGCCAATCGCTGAGCCGACTTTGGCCCCACACCGGGCAAGCGTTTAAGTGCTTGCACCAGATCAACCAAGGGGTCGAGGCCATCGAAGGCGTCAAACGCAGAACGGCTCATGGGTGGGTTTTAGAATGGCATTTTGAAGCCGGGGGGCATGGGGAACCCAGCAGTCACTGATGACATTTTTTCAGTCATTGTGGCCTCGGCTTTGCGCACCGCATCGTTAAATGCAGCGGCCACCAAATCTTCCAGCATGTCTTTGTCTTCACCCAACAGCGAGGGGTCAATCGTAATGCGCTTGCAATCGTGCTTGCAAGTCATTACAACCTTCACCATGCCACCGCCCGATTGTCCTTCCACTTCAAGGGCACCAATCTCGGCCTGCATCTTGGCCATTTTTTCTTGCATCTGCTGGGCTTGTTTCATCAAGCCGGCCAGTTGACCTTTCATCATGTTCATATCCAAATTTCTCCTGTCAAATGTCGGCTGGGCCAGTGTTGCTCAGCGTACGTTCTGAACCTGAGACCACGGTAGCGCCCATCAAGTTCTGTATGTCTTTCAAAAACGGGTCTTCCTGCAAAGCTTGTTTGGCACCATCAAGGGCCTGCCTGCGTGTTTCACTTTGCACGGCATGCGCAGTTTGCTGCACCTCACCGAACTGAACCTGTAAGCGCACAGCGCAACCGTAGTACTGGCCCAGCGCACTTTCAAGCCGCGTCACCATGCTTACCTCAGTGTAAGCCTTTATGGCTGTACGCAAGCTGATTTGCAGCGTGTCGCCTTCACGGCTGGCTTCAACCAGTTCGGCCTGCACCAGCGCCTGGCGGGTCAAACCCTTTGCCGGCACTTCTTGCGACACTTGTGGCCAATTGGCTGCACTGGGCAAATCGCCGCTGGCGGATTGTGAAAATGCGGGTTGCGCGAAAGGCAAAATGGGCGCATTCGGTACATCGGCTGGCGCTTTCGCAATTGGGGCTGCGACCTGTGCCGACGCGGATTTAGAGGCAGGCACATCGTCGGCGGTGTCCCAGGGTGGCGACTCATCGAAATTATCAGTTTGTGCAGGCGCTGAAGCAGCAGCCGAAGTTACTACAGCCGGCACTACAGGATGTAATTCGGCGGCAGCGGGCTGCGTTGGTTGAGAAGCAACTAAGGATACTGCTGGCGGTGCTGTTTTTGCCATACTGGCCGATGCTGCGGGCGCCGACTTCTGAACTGGCACTGTCGCTTTCACCGCCGAGGGGGCCAAAGGCGCAACGCGAGTAACACCACCCTGCCCGCCCGGCTTGAAAGCCAACATGCGTACCAGCGCCATGGAAAAACCGATCGATTCTTCTGGCGCCAAGTGCAATTCAGCACGCGCGTGGGTGGCAATTTGGTAAATCAGTTGCAAATCTTCTGCACCGAATGCCCCTTGCAGGTTTTGCAGCGCAGCTTGGTCGGGGTCGTCTGCATCCAGCCCACCCGCGAAATGCGCCACTGAAAGTCGATACGCAATGGCGGCCAGTTCATCCAGAATGGCACCAAATGGCGCACTGGCGGTGGCCAGCGCATTGCTCAATTCAAGCAGGGCCTTGCCATCGCCTTGGGCCAAAGCTTGCAACAACTGGTGCACCACTTGTTGATCCACTGCACCCAACATGGTTCGCACTGTTTCTTCGCCCACATGGCCTGCGCTGTACGCAATGGCCTGGTCGGTCAGGGAAAGTGCATCGCGCACACTGCCGCGGGCGGCCTTGGCCAACAGGCGCAGTGCACCGGGCTCAAAGGCGATTTTTTCCTCCGAAAGAATGTGGGCCAAGTGGTCTGCAAGCTGATCGGGCGGCAATTGACGCAAGGCAAATTGCAGGCAGCGCGACAGCACAGTGGCTGGAATTTTTTGGGGGTCAGTAGTGGCCAAAATAAACAAGACATGGCCCGGTGGTTCTTCCAGCGTTTTCAGCATGGCGTTGAACGCACTGGTCGACAACATGTGCACTTCGTCGATTACATACACTTTGTAACGGCCAGCGGTGGGCGCATACATGGCGTTTTCAAGCAGGGCGCGCATCTCATCCACGCGCGTGTTGGTGGCGGCATCCACTTCCAGCAAATCAACAAACCGGCCTTGGCTAATTTCAACGCAAGCCTGGCATTTGCCACAGGGTGTGCGGCTAATGCCTTCCTCGCAATTCACCGCGCGGGCCAGAATTCGTGCAATGGTGGTTTTGCCAACGCCGCGGGTGCCGGTAAACAGGTAAGCGTGGTGAAGGCGTTGATTATCAAGCGCGTGGGAAAGTGCTTTGACCACATGCGCCTGACCCACCAGCGAATCAAAGTCTCGCGGTCGCCATTTCCGAGCCAAAGCCTGAGAAACTGAATGATTCATGCGGATTGGGTCCAGTGATTTGACCAAAACAAGAGGCGAGCCAGAACCCCGGCACTGACTTCACGGTTGTGGCTGCTTCCTTCCGGACCTGACCAGGTTGGCCGCTACGCCATGCGGGGAGGCCCGCCAGACTGAATTCTACACCGAAGTCAGCCAGTGAACTTCCCCGTGCCGGTCAATCAGTGCAGCTTGTGTGGGGGCCGGCTTGCTGCCCTTGTTCAGGGTCAGGTCAACTAAACCCACGTATTCAAGCACTTGCCCGGTGTATCCGGGCAAATTCAGTGAATTCACGGCCCATTTGTAGTCGAGCACCAGGAAACGATCTTCCAATTCAAGCACCCGGTCGGCCCGCAACGATCGCCCATCGCCCTGCACCCATTCCAGTTCATTAAACACCCGGTTTTCACTGCGGCCTGCACCCTGCAGCCAGGGCTGCAAATCTGGTTTGCTCACCAGCATGCGGCACGCCTGTTGCACCTGTTGCAGTTCATCATCCCGAAGGGGCCTGAACACCATTTCGCAACGCACCTGAATTTGCGCCCACCATTCATCAAATGGCTTCTCGGCCAGTTCATCCACCCATTCCAGAGCGGCATGCCAGGCCGTGCCCTTGCGCAATTCTGGCGAGGTGATTTTTGGCACAACTTTGCCAACGGGTGTGCTCATGGCTTGCAACACCGGGAATTGTGGGCGCACCCACACTGCGGGTGGGTCGAACAAACCCGCCAGTTCAATTTGGGCAGGGTGCTGGCCGGTGTTCGTGGCATCGGTCAGTACTTCCCGCCACTCTTGATGCACCTGCGTAGCAAAAGGCAGTAGCCGTTCATACCAGCCCTTGCTGGCGCCGCGTTTTTCACTGCCACTTAGATGAATGGAATTCCGTGCACGCGTTAGCGCCACGTACAGCAAATGGTCTTCCTCATCGGCATAAGCCTGTTGTTCAATTGCTTGTGCAGCGGCCCTGCCTGGGCTTGGGTTGCTCAAATTGTTCATCACTGTGACCGAATTCGGATGCGATTCACCCAAGGCCCAGTCAATTAGCAAACCCGCATTGCTGCCACCGGGTTTGGGAGCAGAGTTTGCATCGAACAACCACACATGGTCGGCCTCCAAACCCTTGGCAGAATGCACGGTCATAATGCGCAGCACATCGGGGTTGTTGGCTGCGCCCTCGCTGTCGGAACTGGCATAGGTTTGCAACTTGATTGCTTCTTCAAGCGCTTGTTGCAAACTCGGAAAACGCCCTTTGTTCAAACCCAATGCCCAGCCTTTCAACCAGTCCCAATGCTCGGCCATCATCACGCGTTGCCGCGGTGTTGCTGAATTCAAATACTTTTCAGATGCGTTGGTGTCGGCCACCACTGTCGACAAGGTTTCAAACAGCGGCAAGGCGCGCGCCATGCTAAGCCACCCTGAAAGTTGCGCGTACAAATCAGACCATGGCTTTTCACCCTGCTGCGCCAGGTTTTCTAGCGTGCCCCACACGGTGGTGGTTTGTGTGGTTTTGGCGGCTTGCATCAGTTCTTGAAACTGGACCGAGCTGATCGAAATCAATGGACAACGCAGCAATTGCAACAGGTACAAATTGGCATGGGGGTCGTTCAAAAATCCAAGCAGTGCAATGGTGTCTGACCACACCTGCGAGGTGTAACGCTCGCCCTTGTCTTTAATGGTATAAGCCAGCCCAGCTTCACGCAAAGCAGCCATCAGCGGCACACCACTTTTGTGCGCACGCACCAGCACCATCACTTCGCTTAAATGCTCAATGCTGCCGTTGTTCAACCACTGTTGCAGGGTTCGCACCACGCGCTGGGCTTCATCCGGGGCCGCCTCATTTGGACCACTCTCATCTTTCAACAGCTTGGGGTAAATATTCAAACCACTCAAAATTTGTTCTGAGTCCACTTTTGCCAAACTGGTGTGTGCACGGAAAGCGGTTTGCCCCCGCGTTTGCCCCGGCTCGAACACCTTGTTCACCACATCCACCACAGCCTGTGCGCAACGCCGTGTTGAATCCGATTCCAAAGTTTTTGCATTGAAATTTTCCACCAGCCAACTGCGTGCATGGTTGAACAAGCGCGCTTCGGCGCGGCGGAACCGGTAAATGGATTGTTTGGGGTCACCCACCAAAAACACGCTGGGCTTGTCTTCCCCACTGTAATCTTGCAGCCACAGTTTCAAAATGTTCCACTGCACCGGGTTGGTGTCTTGGAATTCATCCACCAACAAATGCCGCACACGTGTGTCCAGCTTTTGCTGCATGTAGGCGCGTTGCTCGTCATTCATCAACATGCGCAAGGCAATTTCTTCCAGGTCGTCGAAATCGCAAATGCCTTGCTCGTCTTTAATGGCCTTGTAGGTTTTGAATAGCGGCTCAATCAGCTTGGCCAGTGCATCGGTGGCCTGCAGGTCAAGCTGGTCTTTTTCCAGTTGCAGGGCTTGTGCAGTTTGCAAGGCAAGGCCTTCAAGAACTTGCACATAATCCGCTTCGTTCACAGCAGCTTTTTGCCCAGCCGTGGGCTTGCTGAAAGTTTTGCTGGGTTCACTTTTGGAAGTCAAACAAACTGTTTTTAGAAGCGAAAAAACTTCAAGCTTGTCCTCGCCTGCTTGCAAGGCAGTCAGTGCGCGTTCAATTTCCACCGCAGTGCTTTGTTGCTTGGGTGTACCCAAAGCCAGCCAGTTTGCGGCCTGTTGCCATTGGCTCAAGTAATGCTTGTTCTTCAACACCTCGACTGGCCATTCTTCGCTGGGGTCGATGCCAAACACAAAGCCCAAGGGTGGTGCTTCGCTGTTGTGCAACCACAGGCTGCAGGCCACGCGATTGGTCAAGGCCTTGTACAACACCTGCCGCACCACAGCCCGGTCCATTTGCGAGGCCAAAGTGTCAAAGGCATTCAACAATTCTGATGGTTCATTCAGCAGGTTTGCGGTGAACACATCAATGGCTTCGTCCATCCAGAACAGGGTTTGATCTGTCGGTTCACTTTGCCGCGAAAAGCCGCTGGCCAGCGGTGCCATTTGACACAAGGAAGCGAACCAGCCGTGAAAGGTATCAATGGTTACACCACGGGAATTCGTCAGCACCTCGCCCGCCAGCGCACGGGCTTTTTGCAGGTTGGCCTCATTGGCAACTGCGCCGCGTTCGGTTAACAACTCAACAAGTTTTTCGTCGTTGACCAAGGCACATTCCCGCAGCAGCCCGAACAGGCGTTCTTTCATTTCCTGCGCCGCTTTGCGGGTAAAGGTAATCGCCAGAATTTGATCGGGCCGGGCACCATCCAGCAACAGGCGAAACAGGCGCGCAGTGAGCAACCAGGTTTTGCCACTGCCCGCGCAGGCCTCCACCACCACACTGTGGGCAGGGTTGCAGGCAATTGAGGTGAAGTTAACGTTTGATTCACTCATCATCGCCCTCCTCGCCTGCGGTGTTCTCATTGAGTTCCGACCGGCTTTCTGGCCTGCAAACACCACGCACGGAACACCATTCACAGGCATCGCCAGGGTTGGCTTGCCACACAGCCTTGCCTGAGAAAAAAGTATCCAGTTCATGCGAAAGTGCGCTGAGCAGCACCTCGCCCCAAGACTCGAACCCCTGCTCGCGGTGCTCATCGCTCAGTGGCGGAAAGCTGACCCAATCCACGTTGTCTTTGTGCAAACCCAGAAAATCAAGCTGGGCATTGGGGCTGCGCAACATTGCTTGGTAAGCCGGTAGCTGGGGCTGGCTTAAGGGGTCGGCCAATCGTTTTTTCAGGGCTGTGGGGTTGGTGAATTTAATGTCTGAAATGGCCAAGGCATCGCCCCGCGCATCCAGCCTGTCTACCCGGCCTTTCAAGGCGAGCGATGTACCACTGGGTTGAAGCACCAGGGCATTTTCCACTTGTTGCTCAGCACCTTTGAACTGCCAGCCTTGAATTTGGCGCTCCATCAACTTGCCTGCCACACGGGGCACAATTTGATCAAAAAATTTCAGAAACGGGTAAACGGTGGCGCGGTCATCCTGTCCCAGTTTGCCCCACACCGCTTGGGCTTGGTCCAGTAAGGCTTGTTTCCAGGCCTCTAGCTGGTTCACAGCCTGGCCTGCCTGGGACATGTGCTGTGCTGTTTTTTCCAGCACCTTGTGCACAAAAATGCCGCGCAATTGTTCATAGCGCATGGCACCTTCTTCACGCTGCTGGGGCCAGGGCAAGGCATGCTTCAGACCAAAACGCAGGCGGCAGGCGGCCCAGTCGTCCAGCGCTGTCACCCTTACCGATTCAGGCAACGACCCCCCATTGCCCAAAGCGCTTAAATTCAATGGCAGCTCGGGCTGCTCACGCACTTCAATTTCAAGGGGTGCGGGTTGGTGGTGCCAAGTGGGCGACCAATGCAGGTCAAGGTTTTCTGCGCGCCTTAAAACAATGTCCAGCCAGGTTAATTCAGGCAGCAGCATTTCCGGTTTGCCAGCCACCTGGGCGCTGTGCAGTAGCGTGACCTGATCGCTGCGCAACAGCAATTCATACAATGCGGAAATTTTTTGAATGCGCGCAAGCCTTGGGCCGGGAAAACCCAGTTCCTGTGCCACCGCCGGCGGCAACAGGCCAGGTGGGCTTTCCTGAAAATGTGATTGCGCACAACCCAGCACCAACACGCGTTTGAATTGCCGCATTCGGGTACTCAGCAGCGGCACCATGCGCACCGAGCTTTCAATGTCCAAAGGCCGAAAGCGCTGCGATTCAGCCCAGCTGCGCCATGCGGCCAAAAACTCGTCGGCATCAAATTCAGTTTGGGCGGGTACTTGGCGCATCAGCCCCAATGCGGTCAGTAACTGCTGACCAGCTTCATCCTGTTGCAAGGCTTCATCAAGGCCATGCCTTGAAAAAAATTCTGAAAATGAAGTGGCCCACTTTGCCAATGTGTAGCGTTCGCTGATTTTGCCAAATGCCCAAGGCTCGAAGTGTTCAAGCGGCTGGCCAGTGAAAGGCTGTGTCACATCGCTTAGCTGCCCCTGTTCTGCATACTGTTGCAACAAGTGATCAAACCAACCTGCCACGTTCGATGTCGACAAGCGCCAACCAGTGCGGTCGTCGACCAGCACGCCCGCATCGGCCAACAAACCAACCATTCGGCGGGCGGCCAAACGATCAAGAACCGCCACTGCAATTTCAGTGTTGGGGTCGGTATTCAACCAATCCAGTATTTGTCGGGCAGCCTGTTGGGCTTGGGTGGTTTCGTCGGGTGCAACTTGTAATACCACCGGGCTGGGTTGTTGTTCGAACCGCTTTTTACCCAGTTTTTGCCAGGGTATTGGACCTTCTACAGCAGGCAGTTTGAATACCTGTACAGGTACATTGGGGTAGAACAGCTCAAGCCACAAACCGGGTACGGTTTCACCATCGTCAAACCAAACAATGGTTTTGGGGTTGTGGGTTAATGGCACCGCAGGCTTGGGCAGCAAAGCGGCAAGTTCTGTGTGATAGGTTTGGGCAAGCGTGGCGACAACTTGTGCCTCTTCGGCCGCAAATGCATTGTGGTTTGAATACTCGGCCAACGCGGTGCTGTTGCGTTTTTGCACCAACACCTGCCGCAGGGCCAATTCCAGATATTCCTGTGCAAGCCCCCACAGCTGCATGCGCGAAGACCCACCACCCAGCAAAGCCAGTTCACGCAGTACGCCAACCAAGTCAGCCTGCAAGGCCAACCATGGCCCCATTGCAGCGGGCTGGCTTAGCCGGTCAGCGGTTTGTACCCAAGGCCCCAGGCTGGCCTGCCCGTGATGGTGCTGGGCCCAACACCGCTTAAAGCTTGAAACCGTTTCAATGCGCGGCATGACCCACAACACATCGGCAAAACCAGACCCCGCCTGTTCAAGCCAGGCGAAAGCAGACTGAAAAGGGCTTTCTAAAAGTGGATCCAGGGCAATGGGCTGTTGGGTCAAAACGTGCGGTGAGTGTAGGTAAGGGTCATGAAAACAAGCGTTTGTTTGTGTTTTTGTTCAATTTCGCTGTACCATTCAGAATAGCATGTTCTTAAATGAAGAACTTTCATTGTCTGCGCGTGTGCTTTAATCACCCAGACACGCTTTGTGAATACCCTCCAAAGCAATTACCCACTTGAGGATTTAAATGAGCAGTGACCTGATCAAACACGTCAGTGACGCATCTTTCGACAGCGATGTTTTGAAAACCAGCGGCCCCGTGCTGGTTGACTATTGGGCCGAGTGGTGTGGTCCTTGCAAAATGATTGCACCGATTCTTGATGATTTGTCATCGGAATACAACGGCAAACTGCAGATCGCGAAAATGAACGTGGACGAGAACGCTGAAACGCCTGCCAAATATGGCATTCGCGGCATTCCTACCTTGATGTTGTTCAAAGACGGTGCAGTAGTGGCCACGAAAGTGGGTGCCTTGTCGAAATCTCAGTTGGCTGCCTTTATTGATAGCCACCTGTAATACAATAAGAATGAAGTTGCCCGGCGTGTGCCGGGCTTCAAAACTCCCCACGTAAAAAACTCCCAACCTTCGTTAACCTGTTTACCTCGCGGCATTCGCCACCTACACAAATAGCCAAACATGTATCTATCTGAACTAAAAACGCAACACGTCTCTGCCCTGCTTGAAGTGGCTGGTGGCCTGGAAATTGAAAACGCCAACCGCATGCGCAAACAGGAATTGATGTTCGCAATCCTGAAAAAGCGCGCCAAAAATGGTGAACAGATTTTCGGTGACGGTGTGCTCGAAGTACTGCCCGATGGCTTTGGCTTCCTGCGCTCGCCTGAAACATCGTACCTGGCCAGCCCAGACGACATTTACATATCTCCCAGCCAGATTCGCCGCTTCAACCTGCACACAGGTGACAGCATTGAAGGCGAGGTTCGCACCCCGAAAGACGGCGAGCGTTATTTTGCATTGGTGAAAGTAGACAAGGTGAACGGCGAAGCGCCTGAAGCCAGTAAGCACAAAATTCTGTTTGAAAACCTGACACCGTTGCACCCCAACCAGCCCCTGAAGCTGGAACGCGACATGCGCGGCGAAGAAAACAACACCGGCCGTATCATCGACCTTGTGGCCCCAATTGGTAAAGGCCAGCGTGGTTTGCTGGTGGCACCGCCAAAGTCAGGTAAAACCGTGATGCTGCAGCACATTGCGCATGCCATTACAGCCAACCACCCCGACATCACCTTGATCGTATTGCTGATCGACGAACGCCCGGAAGAAGTAACCGAGATGATGCGTTCTGTGCGCGGCGAAGTAATTGCCTCCACATTCGATGAACCAGCAACCCGCCACGTGCAAGTTGCGGAAATGGTGATTGAAAAAGCCAAGCGCCTGGTTGAACACAAGCGAGACGTAGTCATTCTGCTCGACTCAATTACCCGCCTGGCCCGTGCGTACAACACCGTGGTGCCGTCTTCAGGCAAGGTGCTGACCGGTGGTGTGGATGCCAATGCCCTGCACCGCCCCAAGCGTTTCTTCGGTGCTGCCCGTAACATTGAAGAAGGTGGGTCGCTGACCATCATCGCAACTGCACTGGTTGACACCGGCAGCCGCATGGATGAAGTGATTTACGAAGAATTCAAGGGCACCGGCAACATGGAAATCCACATGGAACGCCGCATGGCGGAAAAGCGTGTGTACCCTGCCATCAACATCAACCGTTCATCGACACGCCGCGAGGAATTGCTGATCAAGCCCGATTTGCTCCAGAAAATCTGGCTGCTGCGTCGCCTGTTACACGACATGGACGAAATTGCTGCGATGGAATTCCTGATGGACAAGATTCGCCAAACGAAGAACAACAACGAATTCTTCGAAATGATGAAGAAGTAAGGCGAGAGTATCTTTTATGTCCAAAGCCCATGCTGCAGTTGCACCATGGGCTTTTTTAATTGCACAATCAAAGCAAGCAACCCCAAAGGAGTGTCTGAATGAACCGTGTACTTTCCCGTGCAATGCCTGTATTTGCCCTGCTGTTTGCCCTCTCGCTCAGCGGCTGCGGCTACAACACCATTCAAACCACCGATGAACAAATAGCAGCCGCCTGGTCCGAAGTGTTGAACCAGTACCAGCGCCGTGCAGACCTGGTGCCCAACTTGGTGAATGTGGTAAAAGCAGAGGCCAATTTTGAGCAGGAAACCCTGACTCAGGTGGTCGAGGCGCGTTCCAAGGCCACGTCCATTCAAGCCACGCCAGAATTGATCAACGACCCAGAGGCATTCAACAAGTTTCAGCAAGCACAAGGCGAACTGAGCGGTGCCTTGTCACGCTTGCTGTTGATCACGGAAAACTATCCAAACTTGAAAGCCAACCAGGGTTTTCGGGATTTGCAGGCCCAGCTGGAAGGCACAGAAAATCGAATCGCAGTGGCCCGCAACCGTTACATCAAATCGGTGCAGGACTACAACGTAACCGTGCGTTCTTTTCCGAATAACCTGACCGCCATGGTGATGGGTTACGACACCAAAGCCAATTTCACTGTTGAAAACGAGGCGGAAATTTCCAAACCGCCCACAGTCGACTTTGGCACGAAATAATGCAAAACCTGAACATGGCCATTGCGCGCTTTTGCCTGTGCGCACTCGTGGTGTTGGCCCCTTCGCTATTAAAAGCGGAAGTACCTGTTCCTGAGTTGACCGCGCAAGTGGTCGACACAACAGGCACTTTAAGTGCCCCACAACAAGCGGAGCTGATTCAGAAGCTGCAAACTTTTGAAGCCGGCAAAGGCAGCCAGATTGCGGTTTTGCTGGTGCAAACCACCCAACCGGAAACCATTGAGCAATATGCCCTGCGCGTGGCAGAAAGCTGGAAAATTGGCAGAAAAAGTATCGACGATGGTGCAATTTTGGTGGTGGCGCTTGAAGACCGTGCACTGCGCATTGAGGTGGGCTACGGCCTTGAAGGCGCGTTAACCGACATCACCGCAAATCGCATTATCGAAGAAATTATTGTTCCGCAATTTCGCCAAGGCGATTTTGCAGGCGGCGTGGTAGCTGGCGTGGACCAAATGATCAAGGTGATTGAAGGCGAACCACTGCCTGCACCAACACCTGCCAAGGCGGGTGGCAATTCCAACCCGATTGAAGAAATGGCACCCCTGTTGTTCATGCTGGCACTTTTCCTGGGTGGCGGCTTGCGCAAGGCGATTGGCAAACTGCCGGCGGCACTGGCCACGGGTGGCGTGGTGTTTGCGGTGGCGTGGTTTTTCGCAGGCACGGTGATTATTGCTATTCTGGCTGCGGTTGTTGCGGCATTCCTGACCCTGTTCGGCAATGCCGGTGGAATGGGTAGGCGTGGCGGGCTGGGTGGCGGCTTTGGTCGAGGTGGCGGCTTCGGTGGGGGCGGTGGCTTCGGTGGCGGGGGCGGCGGCTTTGGTGGCGGTGGCGCCTCAGGAAGATGGTGAGGAGCAGGACATGAACATGAAACGAATCTGGAACCACCTAACCACGACTGAACGACATGTGCGCAAAATTTTCACGCCCACGCGCCTTGAGCACATTGCGCACACCATCAAAGCCAGTGAAACCCAACACTCGGGTGAAATACGCTTCGCTGTGGAAAGCTCGCTCGAGCTTCAACCATTGCTGCAAAACCTCAGCCCGAGGCAACGCGCCGTCGAGGTGTTCAGTGACCTGCATGTGTGGGACACCGAACTGAACAACGGTGTGTTGATATATGTATTGCTGGCCGACCATGCCATTGAAATTGTGGCCGACCGCGGCATTCACGCGAAGGTGGGCACTACCTACTGGGAAGATTTGTGCAAGGCCATTCAAGCGTCCTTTGCCCAAGGGCACTTTGAGGAAGGTGCAATGAACTGTATTTCGGCGGTCAGCGACAAGCTGATTGAACACTTTCCGCACGACGGGGGTGGCAAGAACGAACTTCCCGACACCCCAGTACTTGTCGGATAAATTTACATTGGCTGAATCGGGCAGCTGTTGGCCACTTTGTAGCCTTCTGGCAAACTGCACTCGGATGCAGCGCCGTTCACTGAGCAACGCACCTTTTTCAGCAAGCGCAGCGCACAGCCATTGTAAACGCCGTCGTTGCTTAGGCTGATTCGTGCCTCACGCATCATGGTGGTGTATTCCACTTTGTCTGCATCGCTCATTTTCATCCAGGCTTTGTCGGGAATCTGGCGGTCAATTTTCTTGACAGCCTCGAGTGCCTTGGGCATTTCCTGTGCAACATAGGCGCGCAACTTCTGACCTGAACCCGGTTGGAATTTTGATTTCCGTAAAATAATTTGGTAGGTCACCATGGCCACTGGCAACTGAATAATGCCGCCTTTTTTGCCAATGCCTTTGTAAAGCTCAAGCGGCGAATAGGCAATCGAAGGGGCCACAATAATATCGACCGCGCCGTTGTTGAACATAGAACCGTAATTCGACACATCGGCGGCAATCGGCTGTGCACCCACCTGCTCAATCAACTTACGCTGCGATTCATCATGTGAAAGCGCGGCCACGCGCTTGCCGGCTGCCTTGGCCAGTGAATTGATTTCACGATCGCGTACAAACACATACGCAGTGCCAAAAGGCAACACACCGCCCACTTCGAAATCGCTTTGCTGCATCACGGACTGTAACTGAGGGCTACCCATTGATTTCAACGCCAACAAAACTGCGTCATAGTTGGGCAAGCCGCCTACAGCGTCCAGGCTGCCTGTGAAGCTGTTGTACTTGCGGGTTCTAATACCCGTGGCCACCAAACCATCACAGGCACCTATTTCGAAATCCTTGGCTGCAACCGACTCATTGGTGTACACCACAGGCCTGAAACCATAACCATTCTTTCGACCTTCCAGGGCGTATTCTTGTGCAAGGTTGTAGATAGGGCCTTTTGCGCCCAACAAATCAAACACGCAAATATTGGGTTCCTGGCCGCTTACAGTTTGCGCCTGTGTGGGCGATAAAATCCCCAACGCCAAAAATGTTGCACCGAAGATTGCGGCAACACTGGCCTTATTTTTCAAAATTGAATTCATGACTTTTTTCCTGTTTGCATAGCGCGCAGGGTAATGATCTGGGTCAGGTTCACCAAGGTTTTGGTCATCATTCTGTGCCAGATCAAATCCACCACCAGCGCTTTAAATACGATTCGCTTGGGCGTGTGGCCCAAGCCGGTTTTTAAATAAAACAGATAACGCCAGGTCACTAGGGTGCCGTCGCCATCCTTCTCAAATTCAAACGAACCTTTGGCATGGTCAAGCCAATTCAACAAAGGCTGGCTAAAACCGGTTCCCTTGTAAACAAACTGCCTGTTGGGGACAAAAGCCAAAACTTCTTCATCAATAATTGCGCCACCCTTGAACGTGATTCGCTGTATATCGCCCACTTCATTGAACGATTTGCCCTGAATCATTTCTATGTTTGTGATGGGTGCGATTACTGCATCGCTGTGAATGTATTCATTCGCCTTCAAGCGGGTGTACAGGGCAAAACAATCAGCCAAGCGCACAGGTATGCGGCATGAATGCTGGATCATCAAAGGTGCTTGGTTCACAATAGGGCCTCTTTTGCTTGCTGGGTATTGCACATGTTTACTCGTTTTTTTCCGATTCTGACCAAACTCAAAGCACTTAAAACCCATGGCCGCATGCTCTGGCATGCGTTTCGCCATGCCGACACGCCCAAATGGATCAAGGGGTTCATGCTGGCTGTGGTGCTTTACCTGTTCAGCCCGATCGACCTGATCCCCGACTTTCTGGTGCTGTTTGGCATCACCGATGACTTGGTGGTCATTTCAGCTGCAATGTGGTTTTTAGGCAAAGTGGTACCAGACAAGGTCAAAAACAGCCTGCCCATGGACGACGCTGAAACCACAAAACCTGCAACGTCTGCAAAACATGCCGAAACACAAGTTAAATCCGTTAAACCTGCTGGCCCCGTAAAAACAAGCCCGCTCAAGCCTTTTGGCCTGGTACTGCTGGTAGGTTTGTTGATCGCCGCATTGGCCAGCCACCCTTGGGTACAGGCCCAATTTTCCAGCATTGGAGCATTTTTTTAAGTGTGGTAGTAAAAGGTTTACTCTAGAAAACAAAAAGCCCGGTGATTTCTCACCGGGCTTTTAAACTTCCTGCGCCCTGCCTTTCAGTGAAGGCAGTGGTTATTGTTAATTAGTCAATCAGTGACCGGTCGCCATGCCCGAACCACGTGGGGTACGAACATTTTCAACCAAGTGCTGAATATGCTCTGGAGGTGGTGCCGTAACCTTGCTCACCAAGTAGGCGATGGCAAAGTTACAGATCGCGCCCACGGTACCGAAGGCTTCAGGCGTGATGCCGAAGAAACCGTTGGTGCCACCCACAAGTTCAACATACTCAGTGCCCTTGATGAACAAGATGCCTTTGTGTGCAAACACGTAAAACAGCGTTACGACCAAACCAGTCAACATACCCACGATGGCGCCTGTGGAGTTCATGGTCTTGGAGAAAATACCCATCATGATCACTGGGAACAATGATGATGCTGCAATACCGAAGGCCAAGGCCACAGTACCGGCCGCGAAGCCTGGCGGGTTCAAGCCCAAATAACCGGCCAGAACAATCGCGCCAGCCATGGAAATCTTGCCGGCCAGTAATTCGTTCTTTTCAGAAATATTGGGGTTAAATACACCCTTGATCAAGTCGTGTGACACCGCAGACGAAATCGCCAGCAACAAACCCGCCGCAGTCGACAGCGCAGCAGCCAAGCCACCCGCAGCCACCAAGGCAATTACCCAGTTGGGCAACAACGCAATTTCAGGGTTGGCCAGCACCATAATGTCGGCGTTCACTGTCATCTCGCTGCCTTTCCAGCCAGCGGCTTCAGCCTTGGCCAGGAATGCCTCGTCTTTGGACTTGTCGTTGTAATACTGAATGCGACCGTCGCCGTTCTTGTCTTCAAAAGTCAGCAAGCCCGTGGTTTCCCAACGACCCATCCAAGCTGGTTTCTGTTCGTTTGGAAGTTGCGCTTCAGGTGCAAACAAATCACCACCGGTGACCACGTTGGTGTTCACTGTGGCGTGCAGGTTGTAACGGGCCATTGCGCCAACAGCAGGTGCTGTGGTGTACAGAATCGCAATAAACACCAATGCCCAACCGGCTGACGAACGCGCGTCTTTCACAGTAGGCACTGTGAAGAAGCGGATGATCACGTGGGGCAGACCCGCTGTACCAATCATCAAACTGATGGTGTAGAAGAAAGTGTTCAGATAGCTACCCGCCGGTGTGGTGGTGTAAGTGCTGAAACCTAGATCTGTCACCACTTTGTCCAAGGTGGCCAGCATGGGTTGGCCATTGGCCAGCATGTCGGAACCCAGACCCAATTGCGGCAGAGGGTTGCCTGTCAGGTTCAAGGAAATAAAGATTGCGGGGATGGTGTAAGCGAAAATCAGCACAACATACTGTGCAATTTGCGTGTAAGTAATGCCCTTCATGCCACCGAATACAGCGTACATGAACACAATACCCATGCCGACATAAATACCCACTTCAGCAGACACACCCAGGAATCGGGAGAATGCCACACCCACGCCTGTCATCTGGCCGATTACATAGGTAATGGAAGCGACCAACAAACAGATCACAGCGACTGTACGTGCTGTGTTGGAGTAGTAACGATCACCAATGAATTGGGGTACCGTGAACTTGCCGAACTTGCGCAGGTAAGGTGCCAGCAACATCGCCAACAACACATAACCGCCTGTCCAGCCCATCAGGAATACGGAACCGCCGTAACCCATGTTGGCAATCAAACCCGCCATGGAAATGAATGAAGCGGCAGACATCCAGTCAGCCGCAGTCGCCATGCCGTTGGCCACCGGGTGAACACCACCGCCAGCCACATAAAATTCACCCGTGCTGCCAGCACGGGCCCAGAACGCGATACCGAGGTACAGCGCAAAACTCAAACCCACGATAACGTAGGTGATTGTTTGCAAATCCATTTAATGGTCTCCTTACTGTTCGTCGACGTCGTGTTCGCGATCAATCTCGCCCATTTTCTTTGCGTAATAGAAAATGAGAACAATGAAAGCGTAAATAGAACCTTGTTGGGCAAACCAAAAGCCCAGTGGATAACCACCGACGCTGAATTGATTGAGTTGCTCAACAAACAGAATGCCAGCGCCGTAAGACACCAAAAACCACACGATCATGATCTTGGTCAACAGGCCGATCGTCGCTTTCCAGTAGGCATCACCGCCCTTTGGGTTGCTCATCGCTTGTCTCCTTTTTTAAGGTTGTTGTTACCCCAATTCCCGGAATACAGGGTCACATCCCTCCGGGCTTAGGCTTGCGAACGAGTATCAAAGCGAAAACTTACGCCAAACTGAAAGACAAGCAGATACATTCCCCACCCCTCCCCCCTAAAAAGGGATTCCCAAAACGTCCAATTGCTACAATTGCCCAGCTTTTCCCCCCTTAATTGGGTGATCGTAGTTTTTGATCAAAGACAAAATAAAAGTCATATAGAGAGTGCCAACCCTTATCCAATTGAAGGCAAGCCATGACTTTGAATACCGAACAACTCGCAAGCAACCCGAGCCATCGTGCCCATTTATTCGACGCGCTCACCGCGAGCCAGGCTTGTATCGAATTTGATCTGAATGGTCAGGTTCTGTACGCCAACCCAAACTTTCTGCAAGTATTCGGGTATTCCGAAGTTGATGTACTTGGCAAACACCACAGCATGTTTTGCACGCCCGACACCGTGGAATCAGACGAATACGAATTGTTCTGGAACAAACTTCGGACTGGCGAGTTTCAAGACGGCGAATTTCTGCGGCTCGACTCGCAGGGTCAAGAGGTGTATATCCGAGCCAGTTATAACCCGGTTAGAAATGACAACGGCGATTTGATATCTGTCATCAAAATTGCAAGCAACATTACGCAGGCGAAAAGCAAATCGCTGGTGAATGAAGGCAAAGTGGCCGCAATTGACAAAACTCAAGCTGTAATTGAATTTGACACATCGGGTCGAATACTGAATGCGAACGACAACTTCTTGAACACCATGGGCTACCGGCTGCAAGAAATTGTGGGCCAGCACCATCGCCAGTTTTGCGAAAAGAACCACGCGGAATCTGAAGACTATAAGCACTTCTGGGCAGCGCTGGCCCAGGGTGAATTTAAATCAGGCGAGTTCATGCGCATAAACAAACAGGGGCGCCCGGTGTGGCTGCAAGCCACTTACACACCGATCATTGGTGTAAATGGCAAGCCAGTGAAAGTGGTTAAATTTGCCAGTGACATTACAGCGGCAAAAACAAAAGCAATTGAAGACGACGGCAAAGTAAGCGCCATGAACCGGTCACAAGGAATTATCGAGTTTGATTTGGGCGGCCATATTTTGCATGCCAATGACAATTTTTTGAATTTGACCGGTTACGCACTAAACGATGTTGTGGGCCAACACCACAGCATGTTCGTGGACAAAGAAGAGGCCAGCAGCGGCGCATACCGTACCTTCTGGCGCAAATTGGGCCAAGGTGAATTCGATTCTGGCGAATACCTGCGTGTGGGCAATCATGGCAAGCGCATTTGGATTCAAGCCAGTTATAACCCAATTCTTGATCTTGAAGGCAACCCAATCAAGGTCATCAAGTTCTGCAGCGACATTACCCAATCGAAGCTTCATGCCATTGAAACCCAGGCGCGCATGGATTCCGTTTCAAGCACCAGTTGCATTGTTGAATTCAATGCCGAAGGCAAGATTTTGAACAGCAATGAGCTGATGCAGAAAGCACTGGGCTACAGTGCAACAGACCTTGCAGACAAATCAGAATCTTTTCTAATGTTTGATGAAGAGCGCAATGACAGCAGCCATTTCAAAACCTGGAACGACCTGCGCGACGGCAAGAACCTGGCTGGTGAATTCCGATACAAAGGCGTTGGCGGTAAAGAAGTGTGGCTTTCAGGCACACGTAGCCCTGTGATCGGGCTTGAGGGCCAGTTGATCAAAGTGGTGCTGATGTTACAAGACATCACGGAATCGAAACTTTCTCGTCTGGATTCTGAAGGCAAGCTGGGTGCAATTGATCGATCACAGGCAGTGATTGAATTCGACATGCAAGGCAAGGTGCTTTCGGCCAACAATAACTTTTTGAATCTGATGGAATATTCCGCGGAAGAAATCATTGGCCGTCACCACCGCATGTTTGTTGACCAGGCCTATGCAGCCACACCGCAATACCAGGCGTTCTGGGAAAGCCTAGGCCGCGGGCAGTTTGAGTCGGGTGAATACAAGCGCGTGGCCAAGGGCAATCCTGAGGTCTGGATTCAAGCCACCTACAATCCGATTTATGACCCGCGTGGAAACCTGGTGAAGGTGGTGAAGTTCGCAAGTGACGTCACCGAAAGCAAACTGAAAAATTCTGAATTCGAAGCGAAAGTAGAGGCCATCAACCTGGGGCAGGCCGTGATCGAATTTGATCTGGATGGCCATGTGCTGAAAGCCAACCGCAACTTCTTGAACGCAATGGGATACACCTCGCGCGAAATTCAAGGCCAACACCACAGTATTTTCTGTTCACTGGAATACACACAAAGTGAAGAGTACCGCGACTTCTGGCTGAAACTGAATGAAGGCAAATTCGTGAGTGGTCGTTTTCACCGCGTGGGCAAATTCAACCGCGATGTCTGGATTCAGGCCACCTACAACCCGATCATGGACTTGAACGGCAATGTGACCAAAGTGGTGAAATATGCCTACGACGTAACGAAGGAAGTGATGCTGGAACAAGGCATCACCAAGAAGTCGACTGAAATGCGTGATCGTGTTTCAAAATTGGTCGAAAGCATTACTACCATTGCAGGCAACTCGAATACAGCAACCCAGTTGGCGCAAAAAGGACTGGATGCAGCCAATTTGGGCAGCCGGGAATTAAAGCGATCCATCGCGGCCATCCACGCCATTCAGAATAGCTCCAGCAAGGTGTCGGAGATTGTTCGTGTAATCGGCGACATTGCGAACCAAACCAATCTGCTGGCATTCAATGCGGCCATTGAGGCGGCGCGCGCCGGGCAACACGGCGTGGGTTTCTCGGTGGTGGCAGCCGAAGTACGCAAGCTGGCTGAAAGCAGTTCAAGTGCTGCGCGTGAAATTTCTACGTTGATTGAAGAATCAGTGGCACAGGTTGAAGAAGGGGTTGAGGTTAGCCAGAACGCAGCACACAGCTTTGAAGGAATTTTAAGCAGCGTGACTGAAACCGGCGAAAGCGTGAAACAAATTACACATTCAGCCGAGCAGCAACGCGATCTGGCCATTGCGGTGAACCGTTTGATTGAAGAACTTACAGGCGGATTGACCAAGCACACAGGCAATCAAACCGCATGAGCGAGTTGACCCGTTACGAACAGGGCTTCGGTTCGTTTCGCATTGGCGAAATGACACTGGCCTTGTCGATGAAATCGGTTCGCGAAGTGGTGCCATTTCATTCACTTCAGGCCTTGCCGTGCCCACAAGCTTGGGTGAAGGGTGGGCTGAACTTGCGTGGCGTCAGCATTCCAGTGCTGGACATGGAGTGTCTGTTGGGTAGACCCGGCCACGTGTATGCCCCTGGCTGTATTCTGCTGGTTGCGCATGAAGACCATTTGCTTGGCCTGATCGCCGATCAAGTCAAGGCACTTTTTTTCGCAGACCCGGCTGATGTGCATCCAGTGAACTCATCGGATCCGATCGCTGGGGTGTTCGCAGGCAGCTTGATGAACACTGAACTGAACCAATTGGTAAGTGTTCTTGATCCAGCTGCACTGTTCAGGCTTCCCGGCCTGCCCAAGGCCAAGGACCCAGAGCCCCACCGCCAATCGTTGGAACAGCAAACATCGACTGACGATGTTGCAGTGAACACTCGCGCACCTTTGATGTTGATGCAAAGTGCCTCCACCCTGTTTGCAGTCAATCCCAAAGACATTGAAACCACTGTGGTAAACCCGGTACTTTTGCCCAGTGAATATGCAGGTGGGTATTACAAGGGCAACCTGAACTACCGCGAACAAACCATTCCAGCGATTGATCTGGCAGCTTATCTGGACATGGGTGCAGGGCAGCGAACAACGCAGCAAACACAACAAGCCTTTGTGCTTCGAATCAACAACAATCCGTTGGCATTTTTGATCGACCGTGTCTTGGACATTGTTCATGTTGCTCAAAATGCAGTACTCGCCCTGCCCCCCTTTGGCTTGAGCAAGGCTGCTCAACTTCAGGGCGCTTTGCCATGCACTGCATTTGAAAAAAGCGATGCCCATTCACAGCGAGGTCCCCAGTATTTTGTGTTGTCTTGCTCAAGTATTTGTGAGGACCAGGAACTGCTTGAACTTGCAAACATTTTGGCCAAAGCCAATGCGTCAGCACAGCAAAATGTGGCGGACGGTTCCGCGAGAAAAGCTGCAGATCTGGACAGGCTGATGGTGTACCGATTGGACACCGAGTTTTCTACACCGATTGACCAAGTTCGTGAAGTCTTGCCCTACCGCGCCGACATTGAAATATTCGAACGCAGTAATCCAATGCTGGGCATGCTGACGCACCGCGATGAATCTGTGCCTGTGTTCGACCTGGCACAGTGGCTGGGTGCAGCACGCCAAAGCTTGAGCAAAGAATCGAGTATCTTGCTGATCAATGCGCATGGCGTAACCATTGGCTTTGCAGTCAGTTCGCTGACCGCCATCGAGAACGCGCAGTGGGAACCCAGCGTTCCGGTGTTGGGCGACCAACGGCAAGTGCTGAATGGCCGACTGAAAACCAGCCAGCGATTGGCCGAAATTGGAGCGGCACCCAATTGCAGAATGGTCGAAGTAATCGACTTGCAACACCAGGTGTTGTTGATTCTGGACCAGTACGGATTAAAGCCTACTGAGCAAGCGGTTGATCACTCACTTGGCTGTTTGCCGCACGATGCGCATGAAATTCTTTAACGAATTCATCGAAGCGGGTTTGCTCGATCGCTTCGCGCATTTCACCCATTAACTCAAGGTAATAGTGCAGGTTGTGCATGGTGTTCAAATGCGCACCCAGAATTTCTTTGCTGCGGTCCAGGTGGTGCAAATACGCGCGCGAAAAATTCTTGCAGGTGTAGCAGGCGCAGGTGGCATCCAGCGGGCTTTCGTCGTTTCGAAATTTCGCGTTGCGAATTCGAATGTCGCCTGTGCGCGTGAACAGCCAGCCATTGCGCGCATTGCGGGTGGGCATTACACAATCAAACATGTCGATGCCTTTGCCCACTGCATTGACCAAATCTTCGGGTGTACCCACACCCATCAAATAACGTGGTTTGTGTTCAGGCAACTGCGGCGCTGTGTGCGCCAAAATTCGCTGCATGTCATCTTTCGGTTCACCCACAGAAAGGCCGCCGATTGCATACCCATCAAAACCAATTTCTTCCAAGCCTTTCAGGGAAATGTCGCGCAGGTCTTCATACATGCCACCCTGAACAATGCCGAACAAACCATTTTGATTGCCCAGCGCATCGAATGAATCGCGGGAACGTTGCGCCCAGCGCATGGACATTTCCATGGAGACCCGCGCCTCTGTGTGGGTGGCGGGGTATGGCGTGCACTCATCGAAAATCATCACAATATCGGAATTCAGCACGGTTTGAATACGCATGCTTTCCTCGGGTGTCAGGAACAGTTTGTCCCCATTCACCGGGCTGCGGAAATGCACGCCCTCTTCCTTGATTTTGCGCATGGCACCCAAACTGAATACCTGAAAGCCGCCGGAATCAGTCAAAATCGGTCCTTTCCACCCCATGAACTGGTGCAAGCCGCCGAACTTTTCCATGATGTCCAGGCCAGGCCGCATCCACAAATGAAAGGTATTGCCCAAAATAATTTGGGCATTGATCTCGTTCAAATCGCGCGGCGTCATGCCTTTCACGGTGCCGTAAGTGCCCACTGGCATAAAAATTGGTGTTTGAATAACGCCATGTGCCGTGGTAATTTCGCCGCGGCGGGCATTGCCCGATTTGGTTTTTAGTTTGAAAGACAGTGCGCTCAAGGAAAAAGCCTTTTTGGCCACAGGGGCCCAGGATTCAAAAGTGGCCGTATTTTAAATCATTTCAAGCACATGGGCCTGAAAACCACGATTTGAACCTCAATTCCAGCAATTCAATCACTTGTTTGGCACAATGAGGCCATTCGATACAAAAGAAGTACCCCATGCAATCACCTGCCAAACCCGAATTCATTCGCGCCGAGAAACGCGAAGGCGACGCCGAGCTAGACGCGCATCTGTTTCGGCAAGCACTGGCCCAGTTCGCAACGGGCATCACCATCATCACCACCAAAAATGCCGATGGCAAGTATGTGGGTGTGACCGCCAATTCATTCAACTCGGTTTCATTGCACCCACCCTTGGTACTGTGGAGCCTGTCCAAAAAAGCCAGCAGCCACGATGCATTCGCAGCGGCCACGCACTACGGTGTCAGTGTGCTTTCTGCTGACCAGGAAGAACTTTCGCACCACTTTTCGACATTCAAGGGCGACCGGTTTGCAGGCCTTGAGGTGATTGAAGGCTTGGGCGGCGCGCCGCTGATTCCAGACGCCCTGGCGCATTTTGAATGCAAAGTGCGCAATCGCCATGATGAAGGCGACCATTTCATTATGGTGGGCGAGGTGTTGCGCTGCGATTTTCGGGAAGGCGAGGCGCTGGTGTATCGGTCGAGGAAGTACTTCCGGAACTGAGCGACGGTTGAGTGAGCAATCGGCGTGAGTTACACACCCAATCGGCGCGAGTCCCAATCTTTCGCCTGAAAACCTGTAGATCCCTTTTTGAAATTCACACTGACTCAATCCGCTCGACAAAACTGAAGGTCGATCGGATTGTCAGCCTACGGCTGAACGTAGCGTGTGAATTCAAACGGGCAGGTTTTCTTGAAGGCAAAACGATTGGGACATCGCTACCGATTGGGCTTGAATTGGGACATCGCTACCGATTGGGCTTGAATTGGGCCAGCAACCAGGCCGGTGGTTCATCACGCATGCGCGATTGACCACTGTGGTAAAGACTCGTCAGCACCGGTTCAGCCAACTCGGCAGTGGATTTGCTTGGTCCGCACTTGAAGAAAACCGCCCCGTTTGAATTCATTCGCAGTGTGCGGCTGAAAGCCGACACCGAGACTCGGCCATGTTTTTTGCCGAGCTCGGTGAACAAGAATAAATTCAACAAGGGATCAAGCGGCTTTCAGTGCGGAGCAAGTAATACGCGACGAGGTGGCGAGAAGCGGTTTTCAGTGCGGAACAAGTGAACCACGACGAGAGGGCTCAAGAAACCAACACAATGCGCAATCACGCAACGGAATCGTTCAACGCCGCAAGTAACCGGGCTTCAGTCAAATCGTTGTTGCACAACTCAATAAACTTGTAGGCAAACGACCGCAAGTAATGCCCTTTGCGAATCGCAATGCTGGTGGTGTTCCAAGGCAAATCAGCCTCTACGTTCAGCACCGACAAGCCTGTGTCTTTCAAAGGGTTGTACGCCATGCTGGCAATAATACCCACGCCCAGCCCAAGCTCCACATAGGTTTTGATCACATCTGCATCCAGGGCAGAAATGGCCACATCCAGCGTCAACCCCAGTTTACTAAACGTCTCATCGATTTTTATTCGACCAGTAAAACCCTCTTGATAGGTCACAATCGGATATTCCGCCACATCTTGTAAAGTGGGCTCAGCAAGCCCAAGCAGTGGGTGCCCCTGCTGAACAATCACCTGGTGTTTCCATTGGTAATAAGGAAAAGAAACCAAATCATCCACATTGCCCAGCACCTCAGTGGCAATGCCAATGTCAGCTTGACCGTCCAATAACATTTGGGTAATTTCCTTTGGGCTGCCTTGGTGCATGCGCAAGTGTACTTTTGGAAATGCCTTTTTAAATTCACCAACCACCGAAGGAAGGGAGTAGCGTGCCTGAGTGTGAGTGGTCACTACAGTAAGCTGCCCTTCGTCGCGGCTGCTGTATTGCTCAGCCAGGCTTTTGATGTTTTTTGCATCCAGCAACATGCGCTCAACCAACACCAGCAATTCCTTGCCGGGGTCGGTCAACCCCATCAGTCGCTTGCCTTTTCGAATGAACAGCTCCACGCCCAGCTCTTCTTCAAGATCGCGAATGTGCTTGGATACCCCCGGCTGTGAAGTGTACAAACTATTGGCCACTTCCGTCAGGTTGTAACCTTGCCGCACAGTTTCCCGAATAATTCGCAGCTGTTGAAAATTCATGCTGTACCCACCGCATCAAATATTTTTAGTTGTCGAGCCGACAAACGCACCAACTGACCTTCCTGTAAATTCAAATATGAGGCCCGCTCCGCACTGATTTCGACATCGAAGTGCTGGGTTGCCAGCAAATCGGTTGAATCAAGTTCAACCCGTGTATTCAATCCAAAACGCAACACTCTTACCACTTTGGCAGGCACGCCAAAAGTCGATTCAGAATCAGTGTGAATATCAATTTCATGCGGCCGTGCAAATGCAAGAACATCCGCCCCCGGCAACACCGCACCGCCATGATTCAACACAGTTCCGGCATGTGCAAGGTTCGATTCGCCCACATGCACGCCCCCCTCCATGTGCCGTCCCTTGAACAAGTTCACGGAACCCAAAAAGCCATACACAAAAGGCGTAGCCGGGTGTTGATACACTTCCTCTGGCGTACCAATTTGCTCAACATTGCCTTGGTTCATCAACACCACTCGGTCCGCAACTTCCAATGCTTCCTCTTGATCGTGTGTTACAAAAATAGAGGTGATGTGCAATTCATCGTGCAGCTTACGAAGCCAGCGGCGCAGTTCTTTTCTAACCTTGGCATCCAATGCGCCGAAGGGTTCGTCCAGTAACAAAACCTTGGGTTCTACAGCCAATGCACGGGCCAATGCGATTCGCTGGCGCTGACCGCCACTCAGTTGTGATGGAAAACGGTCTGCCAACCAATCCAGTTGGACCAGTTTTAGAAGACTGTGCACTTTGTCTGCAATTTCAGCCTTGCTTGCCCGCTCGCTGCGTGGCTTCATTCGCATGCCAAATGCAACGTTGTCGAATACAGTCATGTGCTTGAACAGGGCATAGTGCTGAAACACGAACCCCACATTTCGGTCACGGACATGGGTATCGGATGTGTCTTCACCATCCAGAATCACTGTGCCAGCGTCGGCCCGTTCAAGACCCGCAATAATGCGCAGCAAAGTGGTTTTACCGCAGCCCGAGGGGCCCAATAAGGCCACCAGTTCGCCGCTGTTAAAGTCCAGGCTGACATTGTTCAAGGCTTGAAATTCGCCAAACTGTTTCTGAATATTTTTAACTTGAATGCTCACGATAATTCCCTAATTTCGATCGCCAGAATGCTTAATGCACACCTTGTTGAGAAGCCTGATGTTCAACCCAGGTTTTGATGCCTAAAGTAACTAAAGCCAAGAAAGCAAGAATTGACGCCACCGCAAATGCAGCTGAAAACTGGTATTCGTTGTACAAAATTTCAACATGCAGCGGCAAAGTGTTTGTTTCGCCCCGAATGTGGCCCGAGACAACCGACACAGCGCCAAATTCGCCCATGGCGCGCGCATTACACAAAATAACGCCGTACAACAAACCCCATTTGATGTTGGGCAAAGTGACATGCCAAAAGGTCTGCCAACCCCTGGCACCAAGCACCACAGCCGCCTCTTCTTCCTCTTTGCCTTGTGCTTCCATCAATGGGATCAACTCGCGGGCAATGAAAGGAAAGGTCACAAACACGGTGGCCAGTACAATGCCTGGTACTGCAAAAATAATTCGAATTTCGTATTCCACAAGCAAGGGTGCAAACCAGCCCTGTGCGCCAAACAACAGCACGTACACCAAACCTGCAATCACCGGGCTGACTGAAAAAGGCAAGTCAATCAAAGTGATCAACACGTGTTTTCCGCGAAACTCAAACTTGGCGATTGCCCAGGCCGCTGCCACGCCAAACACCAGGTTCAGCGGCACAGCAATGGCTGCTGCCAGCAAAGTAAGCTTTAGTGCGTACACGGCGTCAGGTTCTCTCAGCGCCTCCAGGTACACGCCCACGCCCTGTCTAAAAGCCTCCACAAATACCGCAATCAATGGCGTCAACAAGAAGAACCCAAAAAAGGCCACACCGGTGATGATCAAACCCCACTTTACCCACGTCGATTCACGCGTGGCCGATGAGCTTTGTAGTTTTTCCGCTCGAGAGGTGTGAATGTGCAATGCAACTGAACCCGACATTATTGAGTTCTCCCGGTGCGTTTGGCGGTCCACGCTTGCAAGCCGTTGATGGCCAGCAACAGAATGAATGAAATGATCAGCATGACGGATGCAATCGCAGTTGCACCCGCATAGTCGTACTGCTCCAGTTTGGTGATGATCATGAGCGGTGTAATTTCAGACACGTAAGGAATATTGCCTGCAATAAAAATAACCGATCCGTACTCGCCCACCGCGCGAGCAAAGGCCAGCGCAAAACCGGTTAACAAGGCTGGAAATACGATAGGCAAAATAACGTGAAAGAAAGTTTGAAAACGGTTCGCACCCAGACTGCTGGCGGCCTCTTCCAGTTCACTTTCCATGTCTTCCAATACGGGCTGCACAGTGCGTACAACAAATGGCAAACCAATAAACACCAAAGCCACCAGAATTCCAGCGGGTGCAAATGCCACTTTCATGCCCATAGGCTCCAGATATTGCCCAATCCAGCCGTTGCCGGCATAAAGTGCTGTCAATGAAATGCCTGCCACAGCGGTAGGCAAGGCAAAAGGCAAATCAATCAAAGCATCAACAATCTTTCGACCCGGAAACGTGTAGCGCACCAAAACCCAGGCCAACAAAAGACCAAACACTGCATTGATACAGGCTGCAAGAAGGGAAATACCAAAAGACACGCGATACGTGGCCATGACCCGGGGGTCAGTCACAGTTGCCCAAAACTCGGCGAAACTTAACTCGAAAGTCTTGATGAACACTGCAGACAAGGGAATCAAAATAATCAGACACAAGTACGTGACTGCAAAACCCAAGGTAAGCCGAAAGCCAGGCAAGACACGTTTTGTTGAATAAGACGAAGCCACAATTAACCTTGTTGAAATGTAAGCCAGCAGTCTATTAGAGTGCGCGCGCGGACCGAACGATTAAAAAATTGGATCGATATAAGAAAAACTTATGAGCGCGCTTGCCCGCTGGCAAAAAAATCACAAGCAATTAACGCTTGAAAATTTGATCGAACACGCCACCATCTTCAAAGTGGGTTCTTTGGGCTTTTTGCCAACCACCAAATGTGTCGTCGATGGTAAATAACTTCACCTTTGGAAAGCGGTTTAACAACGCCTTGTCGCTAAGCAGTTCGGGCTTATTGGGGCGGTAGTAATTGGCAGCGGCAATTTGCTGGCCAACCGGTGAATACAGGTAATCCAAATAAGCCTGCGCAACCTTGGTGGTGCCCTTTTTGTCGGCGTTGCCCTTTACCAAAGCAACAGGAGGCTCAGCCAAAATGGAAACTGACGGAACAACAATTTCGAACTTGTCTTTGCCCAATTCATTGATCGCCAGAAACGCTTCGTTTTCCCAGGAAATAAACATGTCACCTATATTTCTTTGCACAAATGTATTGGTGGAACCACGCGCACCGGAATCGAGTACCGGTACATTTTTGTACAAGGTGGTTACAAAATCCTTTGCCTTGGCCTCTGTACCGCCCGGCTTTTTCAGGGCATAACCCCACGCAGCCAGGTAATTCCAGCGCGCGCCGCCCGATGTTTTGGGGTTGGGCGTGATCACCTGAATGCCAGGCTTAACCAAGTCGTCCCAGTCCTTGATATTTTTTGGGTTGCCCTTTCGAACCAGAAACACAATAGTGGAAGTGTAAGGCGAGCTGTTGTGGGCCAGCTTTTTCTGCCAATCTGCAGGAATTTTGCCGGTTTTATCAGCAATCGCGTCAATGTCGTAAGCAAGTGCCAAGGTCACTACATCAGCTTGTAAACCATCAATGACTGACCGTGCCTGTTTGCCTGCGCCACCGTGGCTTTGTTTGATCGTTACGGTTTCGCCGGTTTTCTCTTTCCAGTGTTTGGCAAATGCGGGGTTGAATTCCTGATACAACTCTCGAGTGGGGTCGTAAGACACATTCAGTAACTCGACGTTCGCAAAAGCCGTCGATGATATGGCCAAGGCCGTGACCAGGCCCAGAGTTTTCTTGATCAATAAGTGCATTTTGAAATCCTTGTGATTGTGCGTGAAGTTGACGCCATCATAGGGAAAGGGTTCTTGACCGTGAACGAAGAAAAACTTCTTTGCTTATCACATTCTTGAACACAAGCCCGCACTTGATCAGATGCATCCCGCGAATTGAACTTTAAGCAGCTGGCCTACACACAGAGCAGTAGCAAACTTATACACGCAGGGAACAATGATTCAAGGCAGCGGCGAGACGCCACCCAATACCCAAAGGGTTGACAACAGCATTCACAGCAACTCACCGGCCCACGCCGAGCGAATCCACCTTGCAAACCTAAGCCCCGAGGCACTGTGTGAACACCTGTTGAATCAGGTTACACACCCTGATTTCTCAGCAATAAGAAGCGAAAAAAAAGCAGCGTACCCAGAACTAACTTACATGCAGATCCAAGACCGCGTGCTGGAGGATTTTCAACAACATGTAGCACACCGCGAATTGGCCAGCGCCATGGTCAGCACCATTCGCACTTTGGCCGACCTGTTTCCAAACCCGGCCGATCAGCAGGCCATTTATTTGTCACTCAACAAAATACTGGAGCGCAGCGGCTTAACCGGTTTATCCACTGCGAGTTTCAACGGCTTTGGCAGACAGACGGTAAGCGTGCTCGAATTAACTTGTTTGCGTTTGAAACAATTGGCCCATCTTGCAAACTTCACCCGGCTTAACCCAGACAAAGTGAAAGGCCAAAATCCAATCGGCATTCTTCAAGACGCGCTAAGGAACATCGCCGAAGAGGCCAAATACTGCGCCCCTGGCTTAATCCAGAAAACTGAAAATATTATTGTGGATGTAAAAATGCGGCTGTTTCCACCTTCCTTGGACAAGGTGGTTCAAACTTTACGAACAAAAATTTGCCGGCAGCTTATTCGCGATTTTTGTGATCAAACCTATTCGCATGAACAAACGTATGAAAATTCTGAAGTTCATTACGTGGCTGCTTGGCAAAACAAAATTCGCAGCACACAGAGTAATTATTCCTTCTTGCCCGAAGTGGACGATCTGTACGCGCCCAACCTGACCGAGGAAACCGACATCGACACACAGATGGAAACACTTGTGAAAAAGCTGGACAAACACGCCTGCCTTTCTGAAGTTTTCATCGACATCGGACTTGAAACGCTCAACGAGTTGAGAAGCACGCTGGGCTCTAAAGGCAATGATCTGTCTCAATATTATTCCCAGTTTTCCGACGCTGTTCGCGCACTCAATACGCTATACCAAAACCTAAAAGAATCTGATTTCATTGATTTTGCTAGTGACGCCATTACGCCAAAGTTAACCAGCAGACCTGATCTTTCAGCAACTCGCCTGCTGTCAAACCACTTGGCAGCGGATTTTAAACCAGCAGTGATTTCACAGGCTGAACATGCCACAGTATTAAATCACGAACGGTTGTACTGGACTGGCTCGGCAGAACCCCAACGTGGCGAACTGATTTCCCGGGTATCGCTGGAAGACCTTGGCGATACATTTCTTTCTAATGTATTGAATTCCCCCAATGATCAAGGCCATGCACATGCCGAGTTGCTGGTTGAAACAATTCATCACGCCGATTCAGAAAGTGTTGAGAAATTCGCCAATTCAAATCTCGGCAAACAATTTGGGTTACAACACTCGCTGAAGGCTGCCCCTGAGGGCTACACCGACAGAAACCGCATTCGGCTTGTTCTAGCGATGGCCATGTTTTCTCGCCAAGACAACGCCGTAACCCAAGCAAACCATTTCACGCGGTTTGGACTTGGTCGAGAGGACTGTTTGAAAGCCTTGGCTGTTGAAAACGCTTCACTTTCTTTACACGACCCACAGGCAGTGAAACACTTGATTGCTGACTTTACGAAACAGGATCGATCCGGATGGCAGCTTGTTTTCGATGCGATTGAGTGGAACCACTGCGAAATCATGGAGGGCCTGCTGATCGAATTGACACGCGCTGGTAGGCTGCCGGCTTCAGGCCGAGGTATGCACCCGGAGACCACATCGCATGCCGTACGCAACAATAAAATGAGGTCGGCTGCAGCCATGCTAAAGCACACAGGCCATTTGAATACCCGCTCAACGGAATTTGGGCATATTCTGCACCACTTGGTTTACAACGGCGACCTTGCGGGCGTTCGTTATGTATTGGCGAATGGTACCAACCCAGATGTGAAAGCAACAACCTATCGCGGCAAAGTGTCTGCACTTCGCCTTGCGATAGAACGCGACAAGATCGACGTTGTTCGCGAGCTAGTGAATTGCGGGGCGAACCTGCAAGAGACCTGGAAAAGTCCAATCAACACTGAAATGAACCCTTTACGGTATGCCGAGCTTTCAGGCAAACACCAAATTGCAATCTTGCTGAAACAGGAACAACCGGGCCTTGCCTTAACGCTAAATAATCGTGATACAGACGAACTGATTTGTGCGATTGAAGGAGAAAATTACTTAGGCGCAGCGCAGCAACTGTATGTTCAACGCATGCTTGACCGTCATTTCTACAAGGGAAAAACTATCTTGCATTTGGCAGCTATCAAAGGCGACGTTCTGGCAATTCGTTACGCGGCTGCGCGCGGTGCAAACCTTGAAGGCAAATCATCAAGTCTTACCCTAAGTAAAACCCCCTTGATTCATGCGATTAAACATGGTCATGTTGACGCAGTCAGGGAATTGCTGGGGCATGGTGCCAATCCCAATGCCAAAATCGGGAATAGGAAGGCGATTGATTACGCTGTAACAAGGGGAAACAACACAATCATCAACCTGATCTATGCCGCGGTTGAACAAAACATGCGCAATCAATTGCGGGCAGAAAGGCGCGTAGCAAATGGTGAATTTCCAGATGACCCACCAAATATATTGGGTTAGGGCAGCACTTTTTTTCGCCCAGGCACCAGAATCACAGCCATCGCTCCAAGGATCAACAACAGTGCGGCAAAGTCAGGCCAGTGCGGCACTTCGCCCAGGAAGAAGCTGCCCGACATCACGCCCACCACAGGAATGATCATGATCGACAAACTCGACACCACAGGCGGCAGCGACTTCGCAAGACTGAACCACGCCACCTGGCAAAAGGCGAACACCCCGAAAGCGTTGTAGAAAATTGGCCACCATTGCGACCAACCTTGCGGCGGCCCGACATCAGCACCTTCAAACCAGAAGCCTGCCAAACCCATGGCCACAATAGTGGCTGGCATCATTGCATGTGTGAAAGTAAGGGCATGCAAACCAGTGGGGTAGTGGCGAATCAAGGTGGTGCCAAAACCCCAGCATGCTGCGGCAATCAACATTAAAATTACGCCCAAGGGGCTGCCCGCAATGGCGGCAAATTCAGATGAAAGCAGCAACATGGCCGCCACCATGGCCAGGCTTAAGCCAATCCAGCCGCGCCGGCCAACCGGGTGCGCAAACATCAGGCCCGACAACACAGCCCACACCGGCATGGTGTAGCCCAGAATTGCTGCCCGGCCAGAACTTAATTCCTTCACAGCCAGAATACAAAATAAATGCCAGCCAATCATATTGGGAATACACAGCAGCGCCAACCTGCCCCACATTTCACGCGGCACCTTCAGTGAAATTTTCATTTGCCGCGCCACCACCCACATGGCCACCATGCCAAACACCATGCACAGGGTGCGGAAATGCAAGGGCGGGTATTGCGTAACCGCGTACTTCATCACGGGCCAATTCATGCCCCAAATGGCAGTAATTCCGAGTAGTAACTGAATCTGAGGTAGGGTTAATTTTGCAGCTGGCACGGGGGTAAACAATCATTGGGCAAGGCGCCCCAGTGTAGTGCATCGACCCGGCATTTCCCCTAGGGGCTTGCCCTGATCCTGTACAATACGTGCTAATTCAACAGCACAAACGCGCAATGGCCAGCAACCGTTTTTCTCAGTTCAGCAGCTTTCCACAACGCCTCTCGCACAGCTGGCAGCACAGCAATTCAATGCTGTGCGTGGGCCTGGACCCCGACATTGCACGCATGCCCGAAGGCTACGGTACAAGCCCCGCTGAAATTGAACGCTTCTGCATGGAAATTATTAAGGCCACTGCGGAATTTGCCAGTTCCTTCAAACCGCAGATTGCCTATTTTGCAGCCAACCGGGCTGAAGCTGCGCTTGAAAATATTCTGGCTTACGCCAATGAAATAGCGCCCCATGCCACCACCATTCTGGACGCCAAGCGTGGCGACATTGGGGCCACCGCCAAGCAATACGCAATTGAAGCGTTCGAGCGTTACCAGGCCGACAGCGTTACTTTAAGCCCCTACATGGGCAGCGATTCAGTTCAGCCCTACCACGCTTACCCTGATCGCGGCTTGTTCCTGTTGTGCCGTACATCCAACCCCGGTGGCAACGACCTGCAGTTTCTAAACACCGAAAAATCCGAACCGCTGTACCAAACCGTGGCCCGGCTTGCCACCAGCACCTGGAACCCGCACCAGCAAGTGGGCTTGGTTGTAGGGGCAACCTACCCCGAAGAGATTAAAACAGTGCGAGGTATTGTGGGCGACGCCCCGCTTCTTGTGCCAGGCATTGGCGCACAGGGCGGCGACCTGTTGAACACCGTGAAAAACGGCTTGTGCACACAAGGCTGGGGCTTGTTGATTAATTCATCGCGCGCCATTTTGTACGCCAGCAGCAAGGCCGATTTTGCCAGCGCCGCAGCCCTTGAAGCGCGAAACACCCGTGACGCCATACAAGCTGCCAAAGCGGCGGCGGTTTCAGGCTAAAATCGAAGCAACAAACACAATTCAAGTGCAAGTAAAAAGAGCCGAACAGGCCAGCAAGCACCGAGGAGACAAGGATGAAAATACTTCTGGCCGAAGACGACAGCCTGTTGTCGGAAGGTTTGTCGCAATCGCTGCGGCAGGCAGGCTACGCCGTCGACTGCATGTTCAAGGGCAGTGACGCCGACACCGCACTGACCACCATGAACTACGACATTTTGATACTCGACCTGGGCCTGCCCAAAATGAGTGGTCTGGAAGTGCTACGCCGCCTTCGCGCGCGCAACAACAAAATGCCTGTACTTATTTTGACGGCTGCCGACAGTGTCGAACAACGGGTGCAAGGATTGGACGCGGGTGCCGACGACTACATGGCCAAGCCTTTCGACCTGAAAGAACTGGAAGCCCGCGTGCGTGCACTGGCCCGACGCGGCACCGGTGGCGGAGCAAGCATTTGGAAACACGGTCCACTTACTTTCGACCAAGTGGGTCGCATTGCCTACATCAACGATGACATGCTTGACCTTTCTGCACGGGAAGTGGGGCTGCTGGAAGTTCTGCTACAGCGCGTGGGCCGATTGGTCAGCAAAGAACAGTTCGTTGATCATTTGTGCGAATGGGGCGAGGAAGTCAGCAACAACGCCATTGAAGTTTACATTCACCGCCTGCGCAAGAAAATTGAAGTCAACGGTGTTCGAATTGCCACGGTGCGCGGCTTGGGTTATTGCCTGGAAAAATTTGTTGAGAAAGAAGCAGCACCCAATGTGTAAAGTGAGCGACTAGTTGGTTTGGTACAAACGCAACCCGCTTGCATCGGGCCAACAGCAACGCCGCTCCCTGTTTGGTGAAATTCTTGACTGGATGCTGGCCCCACTGTTGATTTTGTGGCCAATGAGCATTGGCGTCACCTACCTTGTTGCGAAGTCCATCGCCAACGATCCTTTTGATCACATTCTCGACGACAAAATCACTGCCCTTGCGCAAGAAGTGGCCGCACAAGCCAGCACCGATCGCTTTGAAATTCCCAAAGAAGCCATGGAAATTTTGCTGGCCGATGGCACCGACCAATTGCGCGTCCAGGTGTTGAGCAAAAGCGGAGAATTTTTACTGGGTGACGAACGCGATCTGCCCATACCCAAACGCGAGGCACGACAGATTGGCGTGGTGAATTTTCGGGACATCGTGGTGAACGGTGAAGACTTCCGCTCCGGCTATTTGTGGATTGAACTGCCCACCGTGGGCGAAAACCGCTTCATGTTGATTCAGATCGCGGAAACCCTGGGCAAACGCGATGGCCTTGCCAACGAAATTATCAAAGGCGTGATCCTACCGCAGTTTGTCATTCTGCCGCTTGCCGTGTTGTTGGTGTGGTTTGGTTTGTCGCGGGGTATTGCTCCGCTAAACACCTTGCTGGAAATTATTCGAACTCGTAAACCCGACGACTTAAGCGCTCTTCAGACCAAAGACACACCGGAAGAATTGTTGCCGGTAATCACCGCACTGAACGAGCAACTGGAGCGGCTTGAACACACCATCGACACTCAGAAACGTTTTGTGGCCGACGCGGCACATCAGTTAAAAACCCCACTGGCTGGCTTGCGCATGCAGGTGGAACTGCTCAGCGACGAAACCGACGAAGCCGCCAAACTACGCAGCCTGCGCAGGCTTAAAGTGGGCACCGAACGCTCTACACGCTTGGTCAACCAGCTGCTTGCATTGGCCCGCACGGAAGCGCCCTCTGTGCTGCAGTTCGAAAAGCTTGATCTAACCCACATCGCCCGAGCCGTTACCCGCGACTTCGTGCCCGAGGCCATGACCAAACGCATTGACCTGGGCGTTGAAGTACCGGACCACCCTGTGTACATGAACGGTCAAACCCTGATGCTGACGGAAATGCTAAAAAATCTGGTGGAAAACGCCCTGCGCTACACACCAGAGGCAGGCTGCGTAACCGTTCGTGTGGACGACAGCTTGCAGCGAGAGGCCATTGTGCTTGAAGTGGAAGACGACGGCCCCGGCATTCCAGCCAGCGAACGCAACTTGGTGTTCGACCGCTTTTACCGCGTACTGGGCACAAGCGAAGACGGTTCAGGACTTGGCCTGGCAATCGTTCAGGAAACTGCGCACCAGCACAATGCCAACGTCAGCATTCACGACAACCCGAAATCGATCCACCCAGACCGCAGTGGCACCTTGATGCGTGTCAGTTTCCCGCCGCACCACCGGCAAATGGAAGATTGATTGCTTAGAATAGAAGTTCAACGTTTCTAGAAGCACCCCATGAAAGCAAAAGGCAGTGAATGGCAAGCCCCCGATGACGACAATCACAAGCTGGCCAATCTGTTCGGCCCTGTAGATGCCAACCTTCGGCAAATCGAAGCGGCCCTGCAAGTCAAAATCACCCGCCGCAATGGCACCTTGAATGTGCTGGGCGACAAAGAAAATGCAAAACAGGCTTTTATCCTGATCAATCATTTTTTTGAGAAAAGCGACAAGCCGGTGACTGCCGACGAAATTCAGCTGGCACTGGTTGAGCTGAAAAATACCAGCACCGTGGCCAGCGCGAAAAAAGAAATCCCAGTGATTTCAGGTGAAGATGAGCCTGTGGTGTTGAGAACCAAAAAAGCCGATTTGCAACCCCGCACCGCCCGCCAAAAAGATTATCTTAAGGCAGTGCTGGAACACGACCTGACATTCGGCATTGGCCCAGCGGGCACCGGCAAAACCTATCTTGCCGTGGCGTGCGCTGTGGATGCGCTTGAACGCGACAGCGTGAAACGAATCATACTGACCCGCCCTGCCGTGGAAGCCGGTGAGCGCTTGGGCTTCCTGCCAGGTGACCTGAACCAGAAGGTAGACCCTTACCTGCGCCCGCTGTACGATGCGCTCTATGATTTGGCCGGCTACGATCGTGTTCAAAAATGGTTTGAACGCAATGTCATTGAAATCGCACCGCTGGCCTACATGCGCGGCCGCACACTTAGCCACGCCTTTGTCATTCTGGACGAAGCCCAGAACACCACGCCCGAGCAGATGAAAATGTTTTTGACCCGGATCGGGTTTGGAAGCAGGGCCGTGATCACTGGCGACGTAACCCAGATCGACCTGCCGCGTGGCCAACAAAGCGGACTTGTTCAAACCCAACACGTGTTGCGCAACGTGAAAGGCATTGCCATGACCTACTTCACCAGCGCAGACGTAGTTCGCCACCCGCTGGTGGCACGTATTGTTGAGGCCTATGAGCGTTACCACAACCCCGAACGAACCGGTACAGCCGGCGAAACCAATGACGAGTAAGGTCGCCCCCCCCATCAGCGTGGCGATTCAGTGGGCAGTGCACGCTGACCACCCGCCATTTTCTGAAGTGGACAACAGCCGCATTCGGCGCTGGGCCAAGGCCTGCTTCATGGACCGTGCCGAAATTACAATTCGCCTGGTGGGCGAAGAGGAAGGCAGGCAACTGAACCGCGACTTCCGTGGCAAAGACTACGCGACGAATGTACTCACCTTCCCCATGGACATGCCCGACCTGGGTGCAGATTCCGGCTTGCCCGTGTATTTGGCCGATATCGTGATTTGCCCGGCTGTGGTGGAACGTGAGGCTGCCGAGCAGCAGAAAGACCCCATTGACCACCTGGCGCACCTGGTTGTTCATGGCTGCCTGCATGCCCAAGGCTATGTTCACGAAAGCGATAGCCAGGCTGAATTGATGGAAAACCGGGAAATTGAAATCCTAAAACGTTTCAAGATATCAAACCCTTACATTAGTTCGTCCAAAAAATAGTGGGAATATGGCACTTCAGGGCTTGACCACTTTTGAAAACTTGGCCATAATCGCGGTCTTCGGTTGAGGGCGAAAGCCTAACAGCGAAATGTGGGTCGTTAGCTCAGCTGGTAGAGCAGAGGACTTTTAATCCTTTGGTCGTGAGTTCGAATCTCGCACGACCCACCACAAATTCAAGGACTTAGATGCGCAAGCGTCTAAGTCCTTTTTCATTTCTGGCGATCTGGTACCAAACTGGTACCCAAGTACATTCAATTCGACCAAAAAATCAGCGCAAAAATACTTTCCGCTCAACTACCCCACACTGTATTTCAAACAAGTACCTTATTTTGGGCCACCACTCAAAACACGGGGCGTGTTGATTTCACAGATTTTCACAACTTTGACTCAGCATAATTCTGTAAAACTTAATAATTATTCGGGCGATTGCTGTTCACGCCGAGTTTATAAACAATCGTTTGTACCCTTACCACAGTAAATTTAACAGTGGTATGTCATATCCATTAGGTATATACAAAGTATTTGTGGAGGAGAAGTATAGCGGCATTACATGTCCTTATGCCGATTCTCACTATGCGTCTATCCTACTTGGCAGCAACATTTTCAATCGCAATGCTTGGTGGGTGCGCCACCGTTAGCGAAGTTCCAACTTCATCTGGCGGAGTTGACGAGGCCATCGTCAAACTAGGAAAACCCTCTTCCGACACAGATCTTCTCCACTTCATGGAAAAAGGCGAATTGCTTCGTCGCAAGGGGCAACAACACGAAGCGCGCGAGAGCCTATTGCAAGCCGATGCGGTTGTACGTTTGTGGGAAGATCATGCGCGTAACCCAGTTGGCCGAGTTGCAGAAACTGCTGGCAGTCTGTTTCTGAATGACCAGGTTCGCACCTACGAAGGGCGGGATTTCGAAAAGGTGTTACTGAGTAACCGACTTACGGCCAGTCATCTTGCACTTGGCGAATGGGACAAGGCCCGAACAGAAGTAAAAAAAATGCACGAGCGCGAGGCGATTATTGCAGAGTTCCGTGCCAAAGACATCGAGAAAGCAAAGGCAGAAGCCCAGGAAAAAGGCGTAACTGCCAGCAGCTTCCGTGAGATTAATGGCTATCCGGTTGAAACCCTTGACCACCCTGAAGTCAACGCACTCAAAAACTCATACGAATCTGCATATTCAAATTACATTGCAGGCTTTGTGTATGAAGCGTTGGGTGAAGGCGGTTTGGCCGCCGCGGGGTATCGCAAAGCCATTGAAATGCGCCCAGGCGAACCACTGCTTGCCTCCGCGCTGGAAGGATTGGACGCACGCATTAGCCGCGGTGGTGTAAAAGCTGGAATGGTAGACACTTTGTTTATGATTGAAGCTGGCAATGCGCCCCAGTTGCAGTCTGTTCAACTGCCATTGTTGCTGCCTATTCCTTCTACGAGCACCGGTATAAACATCATTGCAACACCGATCTCGTGGCCCACGGTGGGTCCGGTTCGCACACCCGAACCCCCCGTTTCCTAACTGTCAACGACACGCAAAATGTAAACCTGGCTTTACTCACAAACCTGGATTTGATGATCCGCAAATCGATTGCTGATGAAATGCCGGGCATCATCGCGCGCTCTTCCATTCGGGCAATCACGCGGGGAGCAGCTCAACAAGCGATTGACGACAACGCCGGACAGTTCGGTGCGTTTGGATCAATTTTGAGCATTGTTTCCAAGGGTGCAGCATTCGCACTTGAACAGGCGGACGTGCGCAGTTGGCGCAACGTACCAGGTGAATATTCTGTGGGTCGTGCAGCGTTACCCGTGGGCAGACACAAAATATCGATTACCGACTCAATCGGTCAGCTTCACACGCAGGAAGTAGAAGTCACTGGGCGTTACGCCGTGGTTCTGCTGAATGTAAACAGAAATGAAATTCAACTGGCCAGCAATGGCTACGGTGACAACGCGGTAATTGCCGAGGTGCTACCTCCTCCAGTTATTAAGCCAGTTGCAACAAGCGTCGAGAAAACCAAAAAGGTAAGCAAGAAAAAGACGCAAAGCGCCAGCAACACGGCACAACCAAAAAAATAAACAGAAACCAAAGGTAAATCCAACATGAAAAATATTTTCGCTGTAATTTTGTTGTTGTGGAGTTCATTTGCCTTCGCGCAAGCTGCCGCCACCAAAGTTGAATTTGCCGGCACATCCGACGCCATCAAAGTCAACAAAATCATGGTTAAGCAAGGTGCCTTAATGCAGGTGCAGGCCGAAATGTATAACGATCTTCGCAAGCCGATGACCGTTTACTACCGCACACGCTGGCTTGACGAGGGTGGATTCCAAGTGTGGGAAGATGAAGCGTGGAAGCCCATGGTATTCCAGGCGTTCACTACACAGCGCATCCAAATGACGGCTCCAACACCCAAAGCCCGCGATTTCAAAATTCAGCTAAGCACACAGGACGCGACCCAAGCACCTCGTGAATCGCTGAACCAATAACATCAAAACACACCAAGGAATTATCCATGCAAATGTTAAGCAAAATCCGCCTACAAACACTGGCCCTACCTTTAGCATTGTCCCTTTTGGCCAGCGGCTGTGCTGTCACCAATCCAATCGTCGGCGATGGTTCCGTACAATACGGCGATTCAAAAGCTGTTGAAACAGTTAGTAATGAGTTTGGTTCTACAGACCTGCAAACTATTGCGGAAAGCATGTCACGTTCGCTAACGCAATTTTCCGCAACGGCCTACAAAGACCGCCCCTTGGTCACTGTGGCCGAGGTTAAAAACAAAACCAGCGAGTACATTGACACCCGTTCGATCACCGACTCAATTAAAACCCAAGTGATCAAGGGCGGCACCATGCGCTTTGTTACTGACATCAATCAGATGCAAAACCAAACCGATGAACTGGCCCGCCAAAATCAATCTGGCCTGTACAAGAAATCCACCACTGCAAAAACCGGTCAAATGCAGGGCGCAAAGTATCGCGTGGAAGGCAGTATTACCTCAATCGTCAAGCGCAGCGGCGACATCAAAGACGTGTACTACAAGTTCACATTGCAAATGTTTGACATTGAATCGGGCGTAACCGAGTGGATGGACGAACGTGAAATCCGCAAAACCTCCAGTAAATAAGCAGGAGTTCTCGATATGAGCAATATCCACCAGCGCCTAGTGCGTCTTCTCCGCTTCACTTTACTCGGTATTGCCAGCCTTGCCGGTACCACGGCATTGGCCGAGGTGCGCATTGCTGTTACCGATCTTTCGTATGAAGAAAGTGTGGCGCATTACTTCTCGGAAACCAGCTACAGCTTCAAAGGCAAGTCAGATTTTCGTGATTCAAGTTCGGCCCGAGACACCAACACCACGTCTCGCGAAAGTTCGAATACCAGCCTTAGTTCTTCTGTTGACATGGCCTATTCGAACAAGCAAGGTTACCGACTCATCATTCAGCGTGGTGAGCTTCGCAAATTTACAGGCGACATCAAAGGCGGTTTGATTAAAAACGGCTACCGGGTGGTTCAGGGGAAACCCTGGACATCAACCAACACTGAAACCCTGTATGACATTATTGCCCGAATTAAAAAAGGCTTTTATCCCAACACCGACTACGTGCTGTTCGGTACGGTGACAGCAATTGATTTCCGCAACGACAACAACAAAATTCAGGGCAGCAACGCCACCAATTACTCCACTAACCTGGAACTGGTAGCCGAATTTTCTTTAATCAATGTGAAAACGTATGAAGTTAAAGCGGGTTTTTCTGCAATAGGAGAGGGGTCTGAATCGAAGCTGTTAACAGGCGATGGCGTCACCAACTTTTCGCCCAGCATTCCCAGAATCATGAAACAGGTTTCTGAGAACCTAGGTGCCGATGTATCCGGCCAAGTGTATTCACAATTTTCCGAAGGTGCACGGCCAGTTATTCGCGGCAGCAATGTTGATATCCAGCAGAACATCTCTGTAGAAGAAAAAGTAATCACGTATCGTTAGGGCTTTCCGCACCGGCCCGTGTTCGCAAAGCATCTAGCCATCTGCAACATGGGCTACTCTGCCATGCAAGCAGCTCAACCCTGCTTCATTCTTTTATTGGACATGGCCATTTAGTTGCTGCAGATCCTGCTCGGGCAGCATCCCAAAAACAAATGATTTATTGCTGTCACTCACAGCATGCATTTGCACTCAATTGTCACCTAACGCGCATGGGCCCCTCTCCACACCGGAGACAGGCGTCTGTCCACAAACCTCCCCGTGCTAAGGTGGTCGTTGCTGAACACGGAAAGCGTGTCGTTTCGCTAAATCAAGCTCAGTCCGGATAACCCATCTTCATATTGTTAAGGAACTGACATGAGCAAGACCATCCTCTTGGTCCACGGGCTTGCAGGGAACTCTGCTGCAATGGGTTTTCTGGCCGCATCTCTAAGACTTCAGGGCTATAAAACCGTGTCGCTTGACTATCCTTCAACCAAACACACCATTGAAGAATGCACTCACCTCTATTTAAAACCTGCAATTGAAGCACTGGCCTTTGAGGAAAGTTTGAACATTGTGACCCACTCCGTCAGTGGAGTAATGCTTCGTTATTACCTGGCGCACCACAAAGTTCATAACCTGGAGCGCGTGGTAATGCTTGCGCCTGGGCATGGCGGCAGTAAAACCCTGGCGGTGCTGCGGCGCCACCCTTTGTTTCCGATGTTGATGGGTCCGGCTGGAATTCAATCTGGAGACGATGCGCGTCAGTTTGACCCTAAACTTGGGCCTTACACTGGCCCCGATCTGGGAATAGTGGCTGGGTGCATTGCATTGGACCCAATCGGCTGGGCTGTGATGCCCTGGCCAAACGATGGAAAATTGACCGTCAACTCGACGCATCTTGAAGGCATGAAAGACCACATTGTGCTGCCTGTCAGCCATGACTCTATCTTGATTGACCCACTGGCAATTTTTCAGACAAGCCATTTCCTGAAACATGGCACATTCAAGTCTTTGATTGCCGAACGGCAAAACAAGGCCGCCTGAAGATTCTTTTTCATTGTTTGCCGCGTTGTTCGTGGAACTACCCAACCTGGAAAGTAACTTAATTTGCACACCTTGAGGCCATGCTTTTGTCATGGCCAAAACCTTGCAAAAACAAAAATACTCTCAGGAAGTTTTCATGAAGAAATTAATAGTTCTGTCGGCCTTTATTCTGTCAGCATGCGGCGGTGGTGGTGATGGCAGCAGCCCGTCCGCACCTGTTGCACCATCTGAAAGCACGTTGTCCTTCGAATTGAACAGTGCCGCCACCAACATCTATGAATTACCACATACTTTTTATGTGAATGGCCGAACACAGGCCGGGCTTGATGTGTCTGCCACCCTCAGCTTTGATCCGCAACCTGAGGCCACATTTGAAGGGCAACTCTCTAAAATTTCACGACTCACTTTTACGCAGCGTAAAGGCAATGCAGATCCTGTTGTTGAAAGATTCACAAGGTTCTTCAAATTCTTCCCACTGTTGATCACAGGGGCAACGGCCAGCGGCGAGAAAAGTGGATTCAACTACTTTGTACCAACTTCAACCAGCCGACTGCCTGCCTCTGCCAATGTGGGGAGCACCGGGCCGGTGGCAAGCGGCCAATTTTTTACCGATGCCTCAAAAAGAGTACAAAGTGGTACCGGGGTCATTACTTACTCGGTTGAAGCCGACACAGCCAACACCGCTTTCCTTTGCACTCACAGCACCTTCCAGAACACGTTCAATACAGTTAGGGCAACTCAGTCGGAATGCTTCCGCATCCGCCCCGACGGTACGGTGATTGGTTTGAAGCTTACCCTTGGGGTTTATGACAACGACACGCTGCTGGAGACGATTCAGTTTCAATAAGTCTTCCGCATTGTATTGGAGTGAAGTTCACAAAGCCCCTCACTGTCGAAGTGTCGGGCTTTTTACATTACTGGCATTCTCACTGTCACAACTACATCTGAATACCGAGCCCATTCAGTAACAACCCATCGCCACCTAAAACTCGATGGGGTTTGTCTGATGAATGTGAAATCACTTCTTGCCATTGGCACTACAGCAGCACTCCTTTCCGCTTGCCTTTCAAGCGGCGACACGCCCACCACAGCCACTGGTCCCGGCCAACCCGTTAACCCCAACGAAGTTCAACCCCTGTCCCAGTTTTCAGTTGCCAATGGTTGCTTTGGTTTGCAATCGGCGTTCAGCCGCCAGTTTGTGCAGCCTGCTGCGGCCCGCTATGCCGCAGGCCCCGCCACCCAAGCTGAAAACTTCACCCTGCGCCCCACTGAATTGGGCAAGTACCTGATTTACGGCAGTGACCGGCAAATGGTTACCCTACAAGGCAACACACTGGTGGCCAGTGCCGAGCCCACAGACGCTGCGGTGTGGCAAGCCAGTTTCGACCAAAGCAAAAGCCAGTTCAGTTTCACCGACGCTTCAGGACGTTTTCTGACTCTGGATGAAACCGCAGGTTTGACCACTACCACAGAAGAAAACGAACGTACCCAATTCAAACTGCTGCCTGCAAGCGATTGTGCAGCCTACCCGGAAATGCCCACCGCTATGGAGGGTACCCCTTACACTGGCAAAGGCGAAAATCAACCCATTATCGGTTTTGCCGACACCCACACCCACATGGGTATGTCCAGTGAAATGTCGCTGGCAGGCGATGTTGGCCCTTCAGCCGGTGGCGTTTTGTATGGAGAGGTGGTGCATCGTTTCGGTATCCCGCACGCCTTGGACAATTGCCAGGCATTCCACGGACCCAATGGCATTCGTGATGCCAACAACATTCTTGAAACCAACCCCACAGGCACCCACCAAACCCAGGGTTGGCCAACCTTTGTGGATTGGCCGCGCAACAACTTTCTGACCCACCAGGTGATGTACCACGCCTGGGTTGAACGCGCTTGGCGCGCCGGGCTGCGCCTGATGGTGAACCACGGCACCAACATTGCAGCGTTGTGCCGAGTAGGCCAGACTTATTCGGGCAATCTGGACGCTGACTGCAATGACATGAGTGTGGCCAGCAAACAGGTCGAGTATCTGTACGACGTACAAGACTACATCGATGCGCAATTTGGCGGCCCTGGCAAAGGCTGGTACCGAATTGTTAAAAGCCCGGCTGAAGCACGCCAGGTGGCCAATGAGGGAAAACTGGCCGTGGTGCTTGGGGTTGAGGTTGCGCAAGTGTTTAACTGCGGCGTTACTTTTTTACCCGGAGGCGGAGAAATCCGCAAATGCGACCAAAGCCAGATTGATGAAGAAATCGACAAACTCTGGGCCTTGGGTGCGCGCCATGTCTACCCCTTTCACGACATTGACAGCTCGCTGGGTGGCGCAGGTATTTTCAGCGGCGATGTCATCAATTTCCTGAACTTTCTGGACACCGGTGCGTTCTGGAAAACCACGGAGTGCCGCGACTTTCCAGAAAATGAACCTTCAGTGCGTGAACCTGGCACCAACATGACCACCGCCATACCTGGCACGGGCGGCAATGCTCTGACCAAGATGTTGCTGGAAGCAGTGGGCGGCATCACCCCACTGTACCCGGACGGAAAACGCTGTAACGCACGCACCGTGACCGACTTGGGTCAATATGCATTGACTGCTTTGATGAATCGCGGCTTTGTGATCGACATTGACCACGCTGCGTACCACAGCAAAGACCTAATGCTGGATTTGGCTGAAACAATGAACCCGCCCTACCCCATGGCTTCTTCACATGACGCGCATGGCGGTTTGACCAGTGACCAGGCCGTTCGCATGCTAAAAAGCGGTGGTGTGATTTATCCATACAAAGGCAACGGCATCAAGCATGTGGAGTTTTTGGAGAAACTCAAATTCTGGCGCAACAAAGCTGGATTGAACAACACATTGCTTGGCTTGGGTTATGGTGCAGACGGCAATGGTTTTGGCGGACACCCAGGCCCGCGCGGTGGCGACAGCGTGCCGGTTCAGTATCCCTTCACCCTGTTCCGTGGCGAAGGTTGGGGGCCGCGTTATCAGGCCCTGCCTGAGATGAAAGTGAACATGCTGACCATTCCTGAAAGCGGCAAGTTCTGGCACATCGACGAAGTGGGCATGGCGCACTACGGCATGGTGGCTGACTTCGTTGAAGAAGTTCGCCTGGAAGGCGGCGGCGAGGCCATTGATGCACTGTACAACAGCGCTGAGGCCTACGTACAAATGTGGGAGAACGTGTACTACCGCAACAACCCGAAATGAGACCTCGATTAACCGGTGCGGCGCTGCTGCTTGCAGCACCCACCATCGCATTGGCACATGCTTTTGGCGAACCCGTTCAACTGCCCATGCCCTATGGGCTATACATTCTGGGTTCAGTGGCGGCATTGGTGTTGTCATTCCTGTTGCTGGCCCTTGGTGGCAAAATAGCACACAGTCTGAATGGGCACCGCCAGTTGGCTTTCCCCACCTGGCCTGCCAGGTGGATTCATTCGGCTCGTGCAGCAGGCTCATTGTTCTGGTTAAGCGCACTGATGTTTTGCATCATCACTGGCCTTCTGGGAAGCAACGACAGCCACCGCAACATCAACATGACCTTGTTCTGGATTGTGTTTGCGCTGGGTGGTGCCTACGCGTCCATGGTGATTGGCGACTGGTATAAGCACCAACACCCTTGGCGGTTCCTGCTGCCTATACGCTGGAATGGCATTCGCAAATACCCACGGTGGCTGGGCCACTGGCCTGCATTGCTTCAACTGGCTAGCCTGGTTGCCATTGAATTGTTTTTTCATAGCACGCCGCGCAAGCTGGCCTTGTTGCTGATTTCATTCGGCGCACTGAACCTGGCGGGCATGTGGCTGTGGGGAACACGCCGCTGGTTGCAACGTGGCGAACCATTTGCTGTGCTGTTTCGAATGTTTGCAGCGTGTGCACCCCTGCGGCGGGCACAAAACACGGACGGAAAATACCATTGGCGCGTCACCCTGCCATTTGCTGAGTTACGTCGCTTGCGGTTGTGGCACCCGGCGCAATGCATGTTTGTTTTGTTCTTGTTGTCTTCAACCGCTTACGACGGGCTGCGCGAAACAGCGGTGTACTTCAATATCTTCTGGCAAGACCCCTTTGGCATTTTAACTGCCGCCTTTGGCGACCACCCACTTAAAATTTATCCACAGGTTCGCCCTTGGTTCGTTGCTTGGGAAATTGTGCTGTTGATTGTGTCGCCACTTTTGTACTTGCTGCTGTTTGTGTTGTTTTTGGCTTTGGGCCGAATATTGACTGGTAACAAGCAGAGCATGGCACTGTTGCTGCGCCGCTACTTGCCCAGCTTGGTGCCCATTGCAGTGGTGTACCACCTAACCCACTACTACACCTTGCTGTTCAGTCAGGGTTTAAAAATTCGGGGCTTGGTGTCTGATCCCTTTGGTTGGGGTTGGAATTTATTTGGTACCGCCATTACTGGCCGCCTGCCTTGGCTGCCCGACATGGCTGGCATCTGGACCAGCCAGGTGGTATTAATTTTGGCAGGCCATGTGGCTGCAGTGTGGTTGGCCCACCAACAGGCTTTGCAGCTTGAACGCAGCACAGGGCGTGCAGCCCTCAGCCAGCTGCCCATGCTGTTGCTGATGGTGGTGTTCACCAGTGTCGGCTTGTGGATACTTGCGCAGCCACTTCAGGGTTGATTTTTTGTGGGGCTAGCCGCCAAAGCCCTTCAGCAACACCGCAGTTAAATCATGCAAGCCACCCATGGGAGCACGTTGCTTGGGGGTTAAACCATCAGTAAAACCCATGGCCCGGAATTGGTCCAGCAAGCGGTCGTCTCTGGAAACAATGAACACCGGCACATCCCAGGGCGTGGCCTCGTGTGAAACGCTGCCGGTTGGCTGGTGGTCGCCAATCATGACGTACACCGTTTCACGGGGCTCAGGCTGCCTGAAGTAACCGGCCAACCAAGTGTTGGTGTAGTTGATGGTCCGCAGGTAATCGGGCTTCATGAAATCCCAGCTCACCGTTTCAGCCTGAGCTTTGGCTGCGGCCTGCGCATCAAAGGGCTGTGGCCCCAACAACTTGTTCCAGTCATCCTGATATGGAGGCACTTGGTGAAACGGGAAGTGGCTGTTGATGGTGGGGAAAAACAAAAAGCGCGGCTTGGCCGACGAATTGCGCGGGTGCAATTGCTCAATTCGCGCAGCCGCGTATTGATCTGGAATTTTCCAGAATCCAAAGGCTGGGCCTTCATAGCCCAGATCAGGGCCATGAATGTATTGGTCGTAGCTGTAAAAGTCGCGTTCTACCCAATCCCAGCCCACGGAATGGTACAGCCCAAAAGTTTCATAGCCTTCGCGTTCGAATACATCCATCAAGGTGGGGCGATCGGTGGTCAGCAACACATCGTGCTTGCGTGAATCTTTCAGATCAATGCCGGAAAGGACAGATAAATGTGCCAAATCGCTGGCCCCGCCAATCGTGGGTGACACATAAAATGCGGACACCACCTTGCGGCCGCTAGCCAGAATCGATTGCTGCAATTCAGCTCGTGTTTGGGCCACCGCGTCTGAAGATTCTTTTTGGTCGTACAGCACGGCGCCATAGGTTTCCAGAAAAATCATGTGAACATCGCGGTTTTTTAAAGCCCCCAACAACGTGATGTCAGGGTCAGCCAATGCGTCGTTGATCACGGTGGTGGCAGGCAGCAGTTTCGCAGCACGCCAAGGCACCAAAATGTCGCGCAGCTTCTTGGCTTCCTTCCAGTAAACTGGCACCACCGCTTTCGACACAAAAGTGGGCTGCTGCGGGTCTTCGGAATAGTTCGCCACCACGATTACGCTGACCAGCAGCAACGCTGCCCAGAGCCGAAAGCTTCTGGCCACCGGTTGCACCGAATGGGTCACGGTTTTCATGGACATCAAAAGCAAGCGGTAATACACCCACACTGCGGCACAACCCAGCATCAGCACGGCGGCAGTTAGCCACACGGGCAGGCCTTGCACGGTGACCCACACAAAACGCGGAAGCTGCGGTACATCCCAATACAAGTTCACGGGGCGGCCCAACAGGTTGGGCACCACCACGTTGGCGTAATGGCCAAAGGCCATTATCAGATAAATTGCCGAGATGACCCCCAATGCGCGTGCAGAAGGCTTGCCAAACAAGGCCACCCAAGCAGACAGCAGCATAATCAGACACAAAAATTCCGATGACACGCCAAGGTCGGGCCGCACATACACGGTGGGCCAAATCGCGGAAAAACACAGGGTTGAATTCAGGAAAATCAGTGCCAGCAACAGCTGACCACCAAAACGCCATTTAGAAAAATCGGGCCGATTGCTCGCTGCCAAGCCCAGCCGGGTGGGCAAGGCTGCATTGCTTGAACTCATGACTGCTTCACACCCATTTCATTGCATGCCGAAGCCCTCGCAGGCGCGGCACTGAGTAAGGCGACCACAAACGCAGCCACGAATGGCAAGCTTTGCGACACCAGCACAAGACACCAAGTCAGGTTTTCCTTGGAATCAAAACCAAGCTGAAAATAAATCAACCCTACTGCACTTAACAACACAATGGCCAAAATGGATTCATCGCGTGCTGCATTGATTGCATAAAGCACGGCCATTTTGTTGGCCATCTTAGGAGTTCGAATAAATGGTATTTTTCGACCGATGAACAAACCCGACAAGGTTGCCCGGCCTATTGCATAGCTTAGAGACAGGCCCGCCAACGTGGCGGCCAAGGCGGTTTTCACATCGGCTTTCACCTGAACCAAATACAGCGTAAACAGCTTGGTGATTTTGAACGTAAAAAACATGATGGGCACCACGCTGATTAACAAAGGTGGCGCATTGAAAGCCAGGGGGTCAAACAGCATCAAACCGGACCACACCACCGCCAGCAGCGTGAAGATCAAATTGATTCCATCTGCAATCCAGGGCAACCAACCCGACACAAAGTGGTAGCGCTGGCCCGCAGTCAACTTGCTGCGTTTGAAACCAAACAACTCGCCCGCATGTTCCCGCAGAATTTGCATCGCCCCGTAAGCCCAGCGGTGGCGCTGCTTTTTGTAATCAGTGAAGGTGTCAGGAATTAAACCGTGGCCATAGCTGTGGTCAATGTATGTCGCTTCATGACCTTGTTCGAAAACCCGCAGCCCCAGCTCGGTGTCTTCGGTGATGGTGCTGACGCCCCAACTACCTGCTTCTTCAAGCACCGAGCGGCGCACCATGGTCATGGTACCGTGCTGGATAATTGCATTGCGTTCATTGCGGGTCACCATGCCCAAATGGAAAAAGCCTTTATATTCAGCATAGCAAATGGCCTTGAAGGCACTTTCTGCGCCATCGCGATAGTCTTGTGGGGCCTGCACAATCGCAATTTCAGGCTTTTCGAACTGGGGTGCCAGGTCTTTCAACCAATGCGGCAGTACTTTGTAATCGGCATCGATCACGGCCACAACTTCGGCTTGGGTGCAGGTGCGTTCCAGCGCATAATTCAGCGCACCTGCTTTGTAACCGGCCAGTGGCTTGACGTGGAAAAACCGGAACCGCTCGCCCAGCTGTTCGCAATGCTGTTGCACTGGCCGCCAGGTAGCTTCATTGGCTGTGTTGTTGTCGACCACCACCACTTCAAAATTTGGATAGTCCAGCCGTGAAAGTGCGTTCAGCGTGTCGATCAGCATTTCAGGCGGCTCCTCATAGGCCGGCACATGAATGGATACAAAAGGCATGAATGCAGGCGACACGGCCGCAGTGGGGTCTTCTGGCTTGGGCAATGCCAAAAGCCGCCGCCGGCTGCGGTACCACATGGCTTCGGCCCACTCATGCGACTCCGCCAACACGATCAGAAATACGCCAGCGACCCCTACGAGCAAAAACACCGAAATCGCGATGCTCGCCCAGGTGTGATATTGCAGCGTGAAGTCGTAGATTACATAAATAATCAGGCTTGAAATCACAAAGGCATTGAACATCAAAAAGGTTCGGCCACTGTCCCGCAGAGCAGCACTGTCGATCAGCAGCAGCACGGTGATCAGCAAGGCAACCAGCACAGACGCCGCTGCCAGCAATTTCCACTCAGGAATCGCGATGATTGGGCGATCAGGTTCAAACTTTGCAGTTCTGAATGAATCGAATACGCCCCAATGCCCTCCCACACTGCCTTCAATATCTGATTTCCAGGGCTGATCGAACGCTTCCATGACATAGAAAACAATGTTTTCCTGCTCGGCCCGCTGAATGAATCGCCTTAAAAACTTGGCCTGATTCGCCTGGGATGCGTTGGCTGCTTTGATTGACCTGCCGTTGCTGGGCCAGCCTACCTCGGTGACCACAATGGGTTTGTCGGGAAATGCCTGTTGCAACTGCTTGTAGGTGTTGATTGAGAAATCCACTGCGTCATCCAGCGCAATGCCTTCCCAGAACGGCAACAGGTGCACAGCCAGGTAATCGACATGCTCAGCCAACTTCGGGTTTTTCAACCACACATGCCATGGCTCGGCGGTGCTCACTGGCAATTCGGTGGCTGGCCGAACTTTGTCCAGATAGGCGATCATTTGCTCAACGGTCAGGTCTTCACGCAGTATGGCCTCGTTGCCCACAATCAAGCGAACTATGTTGTAAGGGGGCAGGTGCGCCAATTCAATCAGGCGCTCAATTTCCTTGTCATTCGCTTCTTGATCTACACTTAACCAAGCACCCAATGCCACATTGATGTTGTGTGGCTTGGCCAAACGTGGAATTTCGCCAAATACGCCCGCGACGGTGTAGGTTCGAATCGCTTGGGTTTTTCCAGCCAACAGGGAAAGGTCTCGGGCAATGTCGTCTGCATTGGGTTCAATGCGGTCAACCGGGCTTTGACCATCCTGGTAAGGCGAAAATGCAAAGCCGGGGATTACCTGTGTCCATGGCGGTTCCTGGGCTGGCTGGTTGATGTAACCATAGCCGCCCAACACCAGTAAAACAAAGGCAAACATTGCAAAAACAGCGGGCATGAATTAACGCTCGAAAAATTGATTATGTGGTGAAATTGTTATCGCAGTAAAGTAACGCGATGCGATCATTGTGCGTCAAAGTGCGCCAGCAATTTGGAAAGCACTGCATCGGGTTGCTCAGCATGCAGAAAATGTCCGCAATTGCTGAGTATTTCCGACCGAATGCCGCGCGGAAAGCACGTTGGCTCGATCATCACATTCAGCAAAGCAGCCTGCATGCATCCGTCATCTTGCCCAGCCATGGCCAGTGTAGGCACGTTTAGTGGCTTTCTGGAGCTGGCATAAATTGAACGCGTTGCAACTCGGTGCAGGGTGAACAGTGAACGGTAATAACGCGTTGCCGCCCAGGCCACCTTTGGGTTCGAAAAGGCTTCCAATACCGGATCAATGTCCGAATTGGTAAACTTCCAACCCGGCGACCAACTTGACCACAAGGCGCGAACTCTACCAAACTGATTGGCTGCCAATTTGACTGGTGCACTTGCTGCCTGCATTTCCAGCATGTACTGCGACATCACCATTTGCCTGGGCAATAAGCGCCATGCCCTTTCAACCCGCTGAAAGGGCGGAATGGCCAACAGTGAAAGTGTTTCCCATGCATTGGCCTGGGTTGCCACTGCGGCCATCGCCGCCACGGCGCCCCAATCGTGCCCGACCAAATGAACCTTGCGCCCGGCAAACATGTCCCGCCAGGCAAGCAGGTCAAGCCCGGCGGTGTAAGGGTCGTAACTGGCACCATGTTTGACGGACGCAGGCGTGTAACCGCGCAGCCAAGGGCGCACCACCGTGTAGCCGGCTTGCACCAGCCCCTGGGCTACCTTGCCCCAACTGTGGGGAGTGTCGGGAAAACCGTGAACCAGCATGGCCACCGGGCTGTTTCCAATGCCACCCGGCGCATATTCAATTTCTGGATAGTCGACAAGAGCGCTCAGATCAAGCTGATCGCGCTGCAAAATCTGGGTATTGGACATCATAAGGCTCGACTGAAATTGCCCCGGAAAAAAGCTTCAAGTCGAAAGGTTAAAGCCAAATAAGGGTCGCGACCAGCCTCGGTTGGGAAATGGATTTCAGGAATGATGTCCATGAACAAAACATTCTTGTGAATGTCCCGCCGGTAGTAGGCTTGCAAAATGTAGTCTTTGATGGTGTTTGGGCCCCGGTCTTCACCCACCACAATCAGTGCATAGCGCAAAGCGGTGCGCGAATCCAGTATCCGGTTAATCTCCGCAGTTTGGGAGAATACGGTCGAGTCGCGCATCTCCTCAAATTCCGCGTACGTTTGGAAACGCAAGGCCACATCGTCGGCCAAGGGCTTGTTTACATCAAAGTTGGTGCGCACCTGCAAGCCCCGCTGATTGAACTGGGTGACCCGGCTTGATGAATTGAGTTGCCACTTGCTTTCGCTAAAATTCCATTGTCGAAGCGCTGAGTAACGAATGTAGGGATCAAGCGGTGCGCCAAACTTCACACCCAGCCCCAGACCCTGTACCCATGATTCTGACGGGTCGTTGGATGAACGCTGTTCAAGGCCGACCGCAGAGTTACTGGTATCAAAACGTTCACCGCCGCGTACCTCCCGAATACCTTGTTCTGAAAGCCGGTTCAACGGTTCTTCAATGTCGCTTTCAATAATGAGTCGCAAGCGTTTTTTGGTGGTCGGCATGTCGACACGAAACCGCACACTGGGATCGAGTTTCGAATCACCTGGTTGCAGGCGCGTGTCCAGCGCCACCCGCAGAAAAGACTGGTTCTCGACAAAAAGGCTGTCTTCAGTGCCAAAAAACTGGTCAAGGTTACGCGCAGTGTTGTCGACCATGCGTGTTAAATCATAATGCACAGGCTCAAAACGCTCTTGCAGCCAAACCGGCAAATCGCTGTCGGCATGGGCAACGTTACTTAACAGACCAGCAAATAAACCTATTACTGCAACAGCGGGGGCAACTTTCAAAGCCGTCTCCTGATTAGGTTACACCGCAATTAAATTTATAATACCAATGTACGCTTTTAAAGCTGGGGGCATAAGTCCCCGAATCTGGCGATTAATCCCACAAAAGCATTTGAATTCAGGTCTTTGAGTCGGTGATTGCCGGCCTCCTGTTCAGCAAGCTGACCACCAGGGTGATCACTGTGATGGGCACCACAAAACTGAGCATGGTGCTGGAATAAAGTTCTAGCGCATCATGGCCTTGCGCATCCAGAATCAGATACACCACATAGGCGGCGTAGTAGGCCAAAAATACAGCCCCCTCCCAACGCGCAATTTCACGCCCAGTCAAGAAAATTGGCAAACATGCAAAAGCCACTGCCAACATAACCCACATGTCAAAAGCCAGCAGAGAAGGCGCTACCGCCAAGCCTGCTGGTATGGCAACCAAGCTGGAAATACCCAGGCAGGCAAATACGTTGAAGGTACAACTGCCCACCACATTGCCCACGGCAATGTCGCGCTCTCCTTTCAATGCAGCGGCGATCGACGTGGCCACTTCCGGCATGGACGTTCCCGCTGACACGATGGTCAAGGCGATAACCACATCGCTAACACCCATGGCCTTGGCAAAAACCACAGCGGAACTGACCAACCACTCAGACCCCAGCACCAGGAGCAGCAGGCCCACCGCAATCAATCCCAATTGAACGGGCAACTTCGAATCCCAAGACCCAGAGACTGCAGGCTGAATCTCCTGCTCATAATCTGCTTGTTCAGCCTTGACCTGTGTTCGAGATTGAACAATCAAAAAAGCGGTGTAGGCCACCATAAGCACAACAAGAATTCCGCCGTCGGACCAGCTTAGCTGTCCGTCCAGGCTCAACAACAGCAACAGGACAGAAGCCCCAATCATGATGGGTACTTCTTGGCGAATAAGCTGCAAATTGACCACCAGCGGTGTGATCAGGGCGCTAACACCCAGCACGAACAACACGTTGAAAATGTTGCTGCCCACCACATTGCCAATTGCAATGTCGGTGACTCCATCCAAAGCAGCGCCCACGGACACTGCAATTTCAGGTGCGCTGGTTCCAAACGCGACCACCGTCAAGCCGACCACCAAAGGCGAAATACCGAACGACAAGGCCAAATTCGATGCGCCGCGAACCAGCACATTGGCACCCAACACCAACAAAACCAAACCTGCTGCGAAAAGCAAAACATCCAACATCATGCTGCAAACACCCCATATAGAGGGATAGGATTTCGAACAATTTCCCACCCACAGACCATTTCTCGTAGCATTGAAAAGTTACCGCAACATTCCGACAAACGCATGAAACCAGTAATTTTCTGCCTCGAAGATTTTGAAATGCACCGATTTGTGCTTGAAACACACTTGACTCGCCTGCTGGCTGACCGTGTCGACGTTCGATATTTTCGTAGTTTGGCACAATTGAAGGCATCTGGAATGCCCTGCCAGCTATTGATTTCAGATTTGAATGTGTGTGATTCCAAAGCAGAAAACACCGCCCGCTTTCTGCTTGAATTTTGCGAGCACACGCCTGTGATCGTCCAGTCCTCAGAAATCGATCTTCCCTTGCAGCTGGAACAACAGGCGCCCGGTCGAATTCAGGCTGTTGAAAAGGGCGGACAGGGCCAGTTGTTTGCAACTGCCATCGAAAATTTCATGGCACAAATAGACCAGCGAGTTGCTTAGTCCCTGAAAATAAAATATGCAGCTCCGACCAAACACAGGCCAGCCCAAAGATAATCAAGCTTCAGCGGCTCTTTCATGTAGAACAGGGCGAAGGGCACAAAAACGGTCAGGGTAATTATTTCCTGCATCACTTTCAATTGCCCCACCGACAAGACCGTATAACCAATTCGGTTGGCCGGCACTTGAAACATGTATTCAAACAGCGCAATACCCCAACTCAGCAAGGCGGCGATCATCCACGGCTTCTGGCTCATGTCTTTAAGGTGGGCATACCATGCAAAAGTCATAAAAATATTGCTGATCAGTAACAAGACAATGGTGACCGGGACCGCAGGCATGGCAACTCCACTTGTAAAGATGAATTTGCGGTAGTGTAACCAAAGCACCACTTGATGCGAATAATGTTGTGCTGACGGAACCTGTGACATCGGTTCACGCTCCAAATACACTCTAAATTCAGGCCGATACAACCCATGAAGTTTTTGAAAAGCCTTTTGTTGATGTTGGCTCTCACTTTAAGCAACCACAGCATGGCCGCATCATTTGACCACGAGTACGCCTCCTGGAATAATTTGCTGGCCAAACACGTGACTTGGCTGCCAGGCAACAAGCAAACTGTGGTGAATTACGCTGGCTTTCAAAAAGACCGGGGAACACTGAAGCAAGTGTTGAACGAGTGGTCAGCAGTCAGCAAAACTGAATTCGATGCATTTAACAGAAGCCAGCAAATGGCGTTTCTGATCAATGCCTACAACGGCTTTACCGTTGAGCTGATTTTGACCAAATACCCCAACATCAAATCCATCAAAGAAATTGGCAGCCTGTTCAGCAGCCCATGGAAGCAGGAATTTTTTACCCTGCTGGGCCAAAAACGCCACCTGGACTGGATTGAACACGAGCAACTTCGCCCAAATTACAAAGAACCCCGAATTCATGCGGCTGTAAACTGCGCCAGCATTGGCTGCCCTGCCCTGCGCAATGAAGCCTTCACCGCAACCAAACTGAATGTGCAGCTCGACGACGGAATGCGTCGTTTCCTTAGTGACTCCAGTCGCAACCGGGTGAAAAACGGTGAACTGCAGGTCAGCCCGATTTTCAAGTGGTTTGCGGAAGACTTCGAGAAGGGGCATCAGGGGTTCAAAGAAGTGAAGGACGTATTTGCCAAATGGGCCAAAGACATGAGCAGCTCGCCTGAAATAGTCGATAAACTCGCATCCAAATCACTGCACATTGCGTATACAGATTATGACTGGTCGTTAAACGACGCCAAACGATAATTCGAACTTCAAACCGCCCAGCCCACATGCCGCACCCAAAAACACTGTTGTTGTTCAATTATGACTGGGATGAACTGGGTGCCGAGCGCTTGAAAGATCAATGGCCCAGCACCAGCTCGGGGTTTGATTTGTTCACCTTTCCCAGCAATGCGCGCCTGGCCTGGTTCGACACTGAACGATTTGTAGCCAAAGCAGCTGTGCTGGCAAAACTCGCGGGCGCCAAAGCGGTGGCGTCAAGCCACGAGCAATTCGGTGCACTGTGCGCAGCCATGCTGGCTGAGAAAATGGGCTGGCCCGGCACACCCGTGAAAGCCATTTTGGCCTGCCAGCACAAACTGTACGCACGCCAAGTGCTGGAACAGGTGGCGCCCGAGGCCAACCTGCCCTTCACACGCCTCGATGCGGCTTATGGCGGCCCGGTGCCCGGCAACATTGAATATCCCCAGTTTGTAAAACCGGTCAAGGCGGCGTTCTCGGTGCTTTCACGTTTGGTAAAAAACGAACATGAACTGCACGCCCATACGCGATTTGGCGCTTGGGAACTTTGGGTCATCAAGCACCTGGTTGAACCCTTTGAGCGGGTGGCCAAAAAGCGCCTGCCTGAAGCAGGTACAGCCCACAGCCTGATGCTTGAAGCGCCCATGCGCGGGCGGCAATACAACCTGGACGGTTATGTGTGGCAAGGCGATGTGCGGCCTTTGGGCGTGGTGGATGAAGTGATGTACCCGAACACCGACGCCTTCATGCGATTTGAATATCCCAGCAAATTAAATGCAAAGGTGCAATCCCGGGCGGCCGATGTGGCACGGCGGTTTCTGACCGCGGTCGGGTTTAGTCATGGTCTGTTCAATATGGAGTTTTTCCATGATGAAGCCACTGACAAAATTACTGTGATTGAATTTAACCCGCGCATGGCGTCGCAATTCTCAGATTTGTATTTGCGCGTAGATGGCATCGACCTGCATGAAGTTGCCTTTGCACTTGCACATGGCATCGACCCCGCCACCCTGGGCAAAGCCAAACCCAGTGCAGGTGCGGCGGCAAGTTTTGTTTACCGCTCATTCGACCCGAGCGGTGCGGTTGCATTTCCAAGTTTTGCCCAGAAGAACAGTTTTTGGGCTGAATTTCCTGAGGCCTTGCTGTTCGAATACCCCAAAGACGAAAAAGAACTTCGGCGCGATTTCAAATGGTTGCGTAGCTACCGTTACGGCATTATGCATTTGGGCGGAGAAAACACGCGCAACCTTCGGCAGCGCTGCGAGCAGGCCAGTGCCATGCTGGGGTGGACTGCACCTTATCTTGAGGATTCACGCGACATGAATATGGGCGAGCAAAAAGCGCCCGAGGAACTGTTTGCCGCCCAGCGGGTCAGTTCGTCGACTTGATTCAATATAGCTACAGGAGAAGTATTTTGAAATTTACGCGCACCCACAAACTTTTAATCGCAGGCAGTTTGGTAATTGGCCTGACTGGTTGCTCCGCAATGACAGCACAAAACCCGGCCAGCGAACTAAGCCCGGTGAATGCCGCTGAAGTGGCAGGCGACAGCCGTGTAATGTTGTTTGGTGCAGATGTGGTGGCCTACATTACGCAAGAGGCCTATGTGCAGGGTTCCCCCCAATTCAAAAGTACCTTCGAAGAAGTTGACTTCCACTTCGCCAACGCCGACAACAAAGCTTTGTTCGATTCGGAACCCACGAAGTACGTGCCCCAGTATGGTGGCTACTGCGCCAACGGCATCATGTTTGGTATTCCATGGGGCGGCAATGCAACCGACTTCCGCGTTGTGAACGGGAAAACCTATATTTTTGGCGGGCAAGTTTCGCAAGCCGCATTTGAACTTGAAATGGAAAAGAACATAGCACTGGCTGATGACTACTGGGCACAAGAAGTGAAAGGCAGTAACAGTTTTATTCAGCGGGCCAAGCGCTTGGTGGTTCGCGTGCCCCATTACAAGAGTGGCGAAGAGCAAGCTGCAGAAGTTCAGGCTGCCGGAAAAACCGGTAGTTAAATATCACCCGCACGACCATTTAATAGTTAAAACGTGAAATGTTTGTGCGATTATCAATATCCGGGTTATTTCCAATCGTTCTGTACAACGAGGTACTCATGAAACGTTCATCAATTTCCATTTCACGCCGACTCTTCTCTGTGGCAGCCATTGCGCTGGCAGCGGGGTTTTCCGCATCTGCACATGCCGAGCAGGTACTTAAGGTAACAACAATTCCTGAAGAAGCAGCCACCGAGCAAATTCGCAAGTTCGAACCGCTGGCCAATTACTTGTCCAAGGCTGTGGGCATGAAAGTTGAGTTCACTCCCGTTAGCGATTACCCAGCGGCGGTGGAAGCTTTGGTGAACAAAAAAGTAGATTTGGTGTGGTTTGGCGGCTTTACCCATGTTCAGGCGTCCTTGCGCTCGAACGGTAAGGTGATTCCAATTGCCCAGCGCGTGGAAGACACGAAGTTTCAGTCGGTATTTATCGCGAAAACCGATTCGGGCATCAAAAGCCTTCAAGATATGAAAGGCAAACAAATTTCCTTCGGCTCACAGAGCAGCACATCCGGTCACCTGATGCCACGAAGCTTCTTGCTTGAAGCTGGCCTCGAACCTGAAAAGTCATTCAAACGTATTGCCTATTCTGGCGCACACGATGCAACCATTGCCTCTGTGGTAAGCGGAAAAGTGGATGCGGCGGCACTGGACATCACCGTGTGGAAGAAGTTTGTGGGTGAGAACAAGGTCGACACAAAAGCAGTGAACGTGTTTTACACCACGCCACCCTATTACAACTACAACTGGACTGTGCACCAAGACATGCCAGCGGAGTTGCGCGCCAAGATTCAGAAAGCCCTGTTTGACCTGGACCCGGCAGTACCAGAGCATGCAGAAATTCTGCGCTTGAATCGCGCCACGCGTTACATCGACACCAAGCCCGAGAACTACAAAGGCCTGGAAAGCGCCGCACGCAGCGCTGGCTTGTTATAATTCAGAAAAGGGGCCCGACTCGCGGGCCCTGGCAGCAACATGGGGAAGGCAACGCAGTGAAGCTTCAAATTCAGGGCATCGATGCCTGCCACCCTTCTGCCGCTCCGGACAGCGCACCGGCAATCAAGAAAATGAGTCTGCACATCGACAGTGGTGAACAAGTCGCATTGATCGGCCCCTCGGGCGCAGGTAAAACTACACTTCTACAAGTGCTTTCCTGCACAATCAAACCGCAACATGGCTCTATTTCCCTGAATGATCAGAAGCCGTGGGCCTTGAGCAAACGCAAATTACAGAAACTGCGAGGCCAACTGATTGTTGCCCCCCAGGTACCTCCTTTGCCGCCACGGCAGCGAGTGATTACTTCCGTGTTGGCGGGTCGCTTGCCCGCAATGAACCTGATGCAAAGCATCAAATCACTTTTTTACCCCGTGGACATTCCAGCGGCACACAGCGCATTAAGCAAACTGGATTTGCCCGAGAAAATTTTTGAACGAGTCGACCGGCTTTCCGGCGGCGAACGCCAGCGCGTGGGTTTGGCACGCCTTTTTGTGTCACCTGCCAAGCTTTGGCTGGTGGATGAGCCCTTGTCGGCACTCGACCCAACCCGCGCCCGGCAGGCCATGTCGGCACTCACCGAAACAGCTCAGTCCAATGGTATTACCTTGGTGTGCACGCTGCACCAGGTTGACATGGCGCTGGCGTTCTTCACTCGAATTGTCGGCCTGCGCCACGGCGAAATTGAATTCGACTTGCCGACTGAACAAGTTACTCCCGCAATGTTGAAATCACTGTACTCGCAATACGAACATGAGCTTTTGGGCAATCAAGACCGAGAATTGATTGAAAAGCAATTCGAGCGCGCCGCCCCCATTGTGGTGGTGAACAATTGTCGATGAGCAGTTTGCCGGTGCACAACCCGCGCTTTGACGTACCCCTGCGCGACCCGGCCTGGCACCAACGCCTTTTCTGGATGGTGTTCGCCATTGTCATGGTGTGGCCACTTGCCGTGGCCACAGAGTTCCGCCCTGCCGTTTTATTCGAACCCGAAAACATGCGCATCAGCGCTGAATTCATCGGCAGCTTTTTCCCGCCAGTGCTTGAACCTGATCTGCTGTGGCGAATTGCAGACGCCACTTGGACCACTGTGGCCATAGCAACTGCGGGCATGGTGATGGCCTTGGTTATCGCATTTCCGCTGACCATTTTGTCCACCCGCGTGTTGTCTATTTCTGCCATTTCCGGTCGCATGCATGCCTTGCCCTTTGTGGTTCGGCAATTCATTCGCTGGACGCTGATTTTCCTGCGCAGCATTCCTGAACTGGTGTGGGCCTTGGTATTTGTGCGCGTGGTTGGCTTGGGGCCCACTGCCGGTGTGCTGGCCATTGCACTGACCTATGGCGGCATGCTGGGCAAGGTGTACGGCGAAATTCTTGAAAGCGGCGAAACCACCCCCACCGAAACCTTGCTGAGAAACGGCACTGGCCGCTTGCAGGCTTTTTTCTATGGTCTGTTGCCGCAAAACGTGATGGAACTGACCTCATACACGGTATACCGCTGGGAATGTGCAATTCGTTCTTCGGTGGTGCTGGGCTTTGTGGGTGCAGGTGGCCTGGGGCAGGAACTCGACAATTCCATGAAAATGTTCAATGGCGGTGAAGTGTCCACCATGCTGATTGTGTTCATTTTGTTGGTGGCACTGGCCGATGCGGTGAGCGCATTTTTCCGGAAGCGACTGGTATGAGCAACAACCTCGCTCACACCCAGTGCCCTACCAAAGCACCGCCAGTTATGAAAGCAGGAACGGCGATATTGTTGCTGGGCATGCTGGCATTGGTCTTTGCCAGCTTCCTGACCTTGGGCTTGAAGTGGGGCGACTTTCTTTCGCTGGAAGCATTCGCGTCGATGGGACGTTTTATTGCAGAATTCTTCCCGATGGAAACCGACCCGAAATTTCTGGTCAAGGTTGGCTGGGGCACCATTGAGACCCTGGCCATGTCGCTGATGGGCACTGCACTTGCAGCAGTTGCTGGTTTGGCTCTGGCCATTCCTGCCAGCAAACTGCACAGCAACGACAAAAGCTTATTGCGAACGCCCACGCGTTGGGTGCTGAATGCCCTGCGCTCCATTCCCGAACTGGTGTGGGCTGCATTGTTGTTGATTTCCGCTGGCCTGGGTCCATTTGCAGGAACGTTGGCACTGGCATTTCACACCACCGGAGTACTGGGCCGCCTGTTTGCCGAATCGATCGAAAATGCACCACCCGAACCAGCCGATGCCCTGCGCACCCAAGGTGTTGGTAACCTGAAAGTGTTTTACTTCACCACCCTGCCGCAGGTTATTCCACAGTTAATGAGCTACACGCTTTACCGCTGGGAAAATAACATTCGCGCTGCTGCCATTCTTGGGGTGGTTGGCGCGGGTGGGCTTGGTCAATTGCTTTCGTTTCACATGGGCCTGTTTCAAATGGGTAAAACTGCAACCATTCTTGCAGCCATGCTGCTGTTGGTGGCGATTGTCGACAGCATGAGCTACCACCTTCGCCGCAGAATGACCCGATGATTAATTAAGAACCATGAACCCGACACCACAATTCATTCAGATTTACCAAGCCCAAGCTGACCACATTCGTGAAGAATTGCTCAGCGGCTTGCGCGCCAGCAAAGCACACACCTCCCCCAAGTATCTATATGACGAACTGGGCTCCAAACTGTTTGAAGCCATCACCTGCATTCCTGAGTACTACCCCACCCGAACCGAAGCGCTAATTTTTAATATGCATGGCCACGACATGGCCAAGCAAATTCCCGCAAAGTCGGTGTTCATCGACCTGGGTGCAGGCAATTGTGACAAGGCGGCCAGCTTATTCAATGTGTTTCACCCAGCCCGCTATGTGGCTGTCGACATTTCCGTGGACTTTTTGAAAGGCTCACTGGAATGCCTGCAGCGCCAGTTTCCTGAACTTGAAATGAGCGGTGTGGGCATGGACTTTTCCAGCGAGCTAACCCTGCCCGCGGGCCTGGCCCTGAACCCGGCACAGTCCAAAGTGATGTTTTTCCCTGGGTCTAGTATTGGTAATTTCACACCTGAAGAAGCCCTGACATTCCTGAAACAAGTTCATGGCGAGTGTGCGTCGGCTGCGGGTGGCGGCCTGCTGATTGGTGTGGATCTGGTCAAAAACAAAGCAGTGCTTGAAGCCGCTTACGACGACGCGCTGGGCGTTACAGCAGCATTCAACCGCAATATGCTGCTGCACTTCAACACCTTGGCAGGCACGAATTTCCAATTGGAAGACTGGAAACACATTGGGCTTTACAATACTGAGCGAAGCCGGATTGAAATGCACCTTGAAGCATTGCGGGATGTAACTGTGGCTTGGGAAGGTGGTGAACGCCAATTCGTTGAAGGTGAAAGCATTCACACCGAGAATTCTTACAAGTGGACGTTGACCGGGTTCGAAGACATGCTGAAACGGGCGGGGTTTGTGGCGTGTATAGCGTACACAGACCCGGAACAGAAATTTGCGGTGTTTTGGGCGAAGGCTTGAAAGGCTCGCGGTTGCTTTTTTAGCCAACCCGTCGTGGATTGCTTACCGTAACTTGTCAACACGTCGTGGGTTGCCCATTCCGCACTGAAAACCGCTTCATCCCTTTTTGATGGTCACCCTTGCTCAAAGAATTCAGCAAAACAAATGGCTAAATTCTTTGTCGGCTTGTAGCCGAGCGCCGCGGCTGACATCAAACGGGGCGGTTTTCTTGAAGTGCGGAACAAGCAAACCCACTGCCGAGTTGTCTTGATAGCGGCGCTTTTGATCAATCACTGGCCAGTTTATGGCCGAATCGGCGACGATGTCCCAATGTCCCGCCTTCAAGAAAACCTGCCCGTTTGAATTCACACGCCACGTTCGACCGAGGGTCGACACCGAGACTCGGCCATGTTTTTTGCCGAGCTCGGTGAGTCAGTGTGAACTTCAAAAAGGGGAAATCAGGTTTTCAGGCGAGGCATTGGGACTCGCGCCATTTGGGCTCTTGACCAGTGCATTGGCAACGGGCACTGGTGTTTAGTTGGCAGCAAGTCAAGCCGCAGCAAGTCGCCACAAGCTGGTCACTTCCTTCGATCTTGCATCAAACAGCGCATCACTGGCATCAAAAGCCTTGCCGTGCTTGGGCTTGGTATCAATCCGCGCGAGCACTTTCAAACCAGCCAGTTCAATCCAGCCCAGCAATTCTTCACGCGTGCGCAGTTTCAGGTGTTCAGCCAAATCAGACAAGATTAACCAGCCCTCGCCGCCCGCATTCAAATGCGCAGCCAAGCCGACCAAATACGCTTTCAGCATGCCGCTGTTTTCATCGTAAATGGCGCGCTCGATCGGTGAAGTGGGCTTGCCCGGCAACCAAGGCGGATTACACACAATCAAATCGGCTTTGCTGTCAGGAAACAGGTCGGCTTGCACCACTTTCACCTGCTTGCCCATGCCCAGGTTTTGAATGTTGAATTCCGCACATTCCAGCGCGCGCGGGTCGTTGTCAGTCGCAACAATATTGCTTAACCAGCGGTGTGCCAGCACTGCTGCCAACACGCCGGTGCCGGTGCCCACATCGATTGCTGAGCCATTCACTTCACAGGCTTTGGGCATGGGGGCTTTTAATACCAAATCAACATACTCGCCACGCACTGGAGAAAACACGCCGTAATACGGATGAATGCGATTGGTGGGGGGGTCGCCAAGCGCGGGAATGTCCACACCTTTCTTGCGCCATTCATATGCACCCACCACGCCCATCATTTCGCGCAGCGAGGTCACAATCATCGGGCCATCAGCCTGTGGTTCACCCCATGCTTCGGTACAGGCTGCCAACACATCGGGGGCGCGGCGCAGTGGAATGCTGTAATCCGCATTGAATGGAATCAGGATTGAACCCAGAATGCGTGCGCGCTGGGCTTGGGCCTGGCGGTACAGGTGAAATTTTTGAGGGTATTCCACATCAGCCTTGCCCGCCTTGGCCACTTTGCTTTTCTTGTGTTCTGCGTTTTTGTCCACACGGCGAACCAAGGCTTGCATCAACTGGCGGGCGTTCTGAAAGTCGCTTTGCCACAAAAACACATTGCCCTCGCAGGCCAGGCGGTACGCCATGTCGGCGGTTAGCGTGTCGTCAGCCAGCATTACTTTGCCGGGCACCGCCAAATGCCGCTCCGATTGCCAGCGCGCAACAAAGGTTTCTTCGCCTTTGGACCATTGGATTACAGGGTTTTCATGGGCTGGGTGCATGCGGGTTCTCGCGGTGAATAGCGTGTCGGTTCGTGTAAACTTCTTCAGGGTCGCAGTGTACCACCTTGGGTGCTTGGCACTTCGAACCGCCCCCTGTCAATTTAAGTGGCTGTTGTCTTGATCAAACCATCCATCGTCATTGTTAGCCCGGCACTGGCCGATTCCAACAACGGAAATTGGCAAACCGCCCGCCGCTGGCACCAGTTTTTATGTGACCAATTCAATGTACGCATTGTGAAGCACTGGGAGGAATCAACCGCCACCGCCAATGACGCGGCCATGATTGCCCTGCATGCACTCCGTTCAGCCAAATCAATCGCCGCATGGGCACAAAGCCGTGGCACCGATGCGCAAGGAAGTCCTGGGCTGATTTTGGCCTTGACCGGCACCGACCTGTACCGCGACATTGAAAGCGATGAAACTGCACAAAAGTCGCTGGAACTGGCTCAGCACTTGATTGTGTTGCAAGAAAAAGGCGTTGAAAAACTCAGCGAAGCTTTGCAGACCAAAACCACGGTTATTTTTCAATCCACCACCACGCGCAAAACTTTGACCAAGGCCAAGCGCCGCTTGAAGGTGGTGATGGTAGGCCACCTGCGGGATGAAAAAATGCCGCAAACCCTGATGGAAGCTGCGGTGTTGTTACGTGGCTACGGTGATATTTTCATTGACCACATTGGTGGGCCTCTTGACCCTGAGCTGGCCCAGGCCGCCGAAGAAACCATGCAGGTGTGCCCCAACTACCGTTGGTTGGGCAACCAACCACATGGTGCCACCCGCACCCGCATTCAACGCGCCCACGTGCTGGTGCATGCCAGCAAAATGGAAGGTGGTGCGCATGTAATTATGGAAGCAGTGTGCAGCGGCACCCCAGTGGTGGCCAGTTACATAGATGGCAATATTGGCATGCTGGGCGCAGGCTACCCCGGTTACTTTCCTCTGGGCAATTCACACGCACTGGCCAATGTGCTTACACAATTGCAGGAAGACATTGTGAATCCGAAACCCCTGCCCCCGGGTAAGTCTAGTTTGTACACCAAGCTGAAAAATCAATGCGCCGAGCGGGCGAAATTATTTGCCCCCGAGAACGAACAAAATCACTTAATTCGACTCGTACAACGAGCCATTCAAAACAACAAAGAAGTAACCAATGCAAACATCTGACCAACCCATTCTTCGTGACATCGTGCTGGTAGGCGGCGGTCACAGCCATGTGGGGGTGCTTCGCATGTTTGGCATGAAGCCATGGCCGGGTGTGCGCTTAACGCTAATTTGCACCGACATTCACACCCCCTATTCCGGCATGCTGCCCGGCTACATTGCCGGCCACTACAGCTATGACGATGTTCACATCGACTTGGGTCGCCTGTGTGCATTTGCGGGTGCCCGGCTGTTCAAAGACGAAGTGGTGGGCATTGACCGTGCCAATCAAAAAGTAATTTGCAAGAACCGCCCCCCCGTGGCCTACGACGCGTTGTCTATCAACATTGGCAGCACACCGCAGGTACAACTGGTGCCAGGTGCATTGGAAAATGCAGTGCCTGTGAAACCGATTGCACGGTTCAATCAGCGCTGGGTCAGTTTGCTGGAACGTGTAAAAACCCATGCTGGCAAAACCACCATTGCGGTGGTGGGTGGCGGCGCAGGTGGCGTGGAACTGGCCTTGGCCATGCAGTTTCGCTTGCGCAATGAACTCAGCGCCATGGGTCGCAACCCGGATGAACTTGAATTCCATTTGTTCACAGCCGATGCCGATGTACTGCCCACCCACAACACTGGCGTGCGTGCGCGCTTCGAGAAAGTACTGGCTGAACGTGGCGTGGTGCTTCACCGCGATGCCGAAGTGGTGCAACTGAATGGGCATACCCTGCAAACCAAGCAGGGCGAGCACTTGCACGCCGATGAAATTATGTGGGTAACGCAGGCAGGCGGCGCAGCCTGGCTTGCGAACACCGACCTTGAACTGGACAGCCGTGGCTTCATCAATGTGGGCCCCACATTGCAAACCAGCCGAGACCCGAAAATTTTTGCAGCGGGCGACATTGCCAATTTAACCAGCACTCCGCTGGAAAAAGCAGGCGTGTTCGCCGTGCGCATGGGCAAGCCATTGACCAAAAACCTGCACCTGTTTGTTCAGGGTGCAGAACTGCTGGAATATCGCCCACAAAAAACCTGGCTGGCCTTGATCAGTACAGGCGACAAATACGCGGTGGCATCCAAGGGATCGCTTGGTTTTGCGGGTTCTTGGGTGTGGCAGTGGAAAGACTGGATTGACCGCCGCTTCATGGCGAAATTCAGTGAGTTTCCCGATATGGATCCGAATACCAAATCAGCTGCTGGCAACAGCACGCCGAATTTGGCATTGACGCAGGAAGAAAGCCTGCAAGCCATTTCTGCGATTGCCATGCGTTGTGGTGGCTGTGGTGCCAAAGTGGGCTCCACGGTTTTATCTCGCGCACTGGGTAACTTAGAGCCGGTTGACCGCGAAGATGTGTTGGTGGGCCTGCATGCACCCGATGATGCCGCGATTGTGAAAGTGCCACCCGGCAAGGCCATGGTGCACACCGTCGACTTTTTCCGGGCCTTCGTGGACGACCCTTATATTTTTGGCAAGGTTGCTGCCAACCACGCATTGGGCGATGTATTCGCGATGGGCGGTGAAGCGCAATCAGCCACCGCCGTAGTCACCGTGCCACCCGGGCTGGAATCAAAAGTTGAGGAGCTGCTATTTCAGATGATGAGTGGTGCGGTGGAAGTATTGAACGATGCCGGCTGCGCGCTGGTGGGCGGACACACCGGTGAAGGCCGCGAACTGGCGCTGGGTTTTGCCATCAACGGCCTGGTCGATGAAAACATGGACGGCGTGATGATCAAGGGCGGCATGCGCCCGGGCGACGCGATTGTTCTGACCAAACCAATTGGAACCGGAACACTATTTGCAGCCTTGCCTCAGTTGAAAACAAAGGGTCGCTGGATTGATGCTGCACTGGAATCGATGGTGAAAAGCAACCGAATCGGCGCACAATGCCTGCGCGAGTATGGCTCAAAAGCCTGTACAGATTTAACTGGTTTTGGCCTGCTTGGCCACCTGGTGGAAATGACACGGCCTTCTGAGGTGGATGCAGAGCTTGACTTAAGCGCCCTGCCCTTGCTTGATGGTGCGCTTGAAATGGTGAGTGCTGGCATTGTGAGCTCGCTTCAACCCGCCAACGTGCGTTTGCGCCGAGCCATTCGCAACCAGGCCGAGTATGTGAATGACCCACGTTACCCGTTGATTTTCGACCCGCAAACCGCAGGTGGTTTGTTGGCCACCGTGCCCGGCGACAAGGCTGACGCCTGTGTGGCCGCACTGAAGAAATTGGGCTATGAGCACACCGCAATCATTGGTCGCATACTGCCGCAAGGCGAAGCGATCGAACCAATAGTATTGAAAGGCTAAGGAAGCACCCCATGCCACAGGCTGTTCAACAACACTGGAAGAAAACTGCACTGCTGCTAGTCGCAGCCGTGTTGCTTTTGGTGTGGTTGAATGCAGACGTGTCGCTGCAAGACATGCTGGCCGCACAACGCGAGTTGGCCATGCACTTCATGGAATACCCCACGCTGGTCACCCTGATTTACTTTGGCGTGTTTGTATTACTTACAGCCCTCTGCCTGCCCGGCGCGGGTGTGTTGATGCTGGTGGGTGGCGGCTGCATGGGCTTTGGCTTGTGCATGGTGGTTTCTACAGCAGCTTCTGCGTTCGGCGCATTGCTCACCATGCTGTTCGCGCGGCACTTCTTTCGTGAATCTGTTGAAAAACGTTTTGCGGACAAGCTTCGCGACATCAACAAGGGCATTGAAAAAAATGAAGTGGCTTACCTGATCAGTCTTCGCTTGGCTCCCATTATTCCCTTCGTTGCATTCAATTTGCTCGCCGGCCTCACGCGCGTGAAGCCATGGACATTTTTGTGGACCAGCTTTGTCGGCATGCTGCCCGGCACAATGCTGTACGTGAATGCGGGCAATGAACTGGCCAAGGTGAATCGGCTAGAAGAGCTTATTTCACTTGAGGTTGTTGTTTCAATTGCAGCGTTGGCGTTGGTGCCGTTCTTGATCCAGTGGGGAACACGGCAATTTCAATTGCGCAAGGCCGCTTAGCTTAATCGGAGCGAGTTACAGCCCAATCGTCGCGTGTCCCAATCGCTGCCAATTGAGCGTGAACCGCTCTGGTGATTGATCAGCCAACTCGGCAGTGGGTTTGCCTGTTCCGAACTTCAAGAAAACCGCCCCGTTTGAATCCATTCGCAGCATTCGGCTTCAAGCCGACAACAAATTCGGCCATCTGTTTTGCCGAATTTGTTGAGCCAGAATTGATTCAAGAAGGGATCAAGCGGTTTTCAGTGAGGAATCAGGCAACCCCGACGAGTTGGCTATACAAACATGCAATCTCGCCCAGCTGGCGACAAATTATCGAATGTCAAACAACTCAACATCGAAAATCAAATCAGTGTTGCCCGGAATGGGGCCTGCACCACGCGCGCCATACGCCGTGTCCGAAGGACAAAACACGATTGCACGATCACCCACCACCATTTCGCACAACGCCTGTGTCCAGGCTGGAATTACGCGGTTCAGCGGAAAAGAAATTTTTTCGTTGCGCTTGATTGAACTGTCAAACACCTTGCCATCCAGAAAGGTGCCTTCGTAGTGCACTTCCACGATTGAATTGGGTGTTGGCTTTTGAGTGCCGTTGCCGCGCTTTTTAAAAGTCAGCTTCACGCCAGAAGGCAATACAAGTTCATCGCCAGCGGCGGCATTGTTTTCAGTTGAATTGGTCACAGCTTTTACCCCAGGTAAGAATTGATACAGACCTCTATTCTAACCCGGGGTGTTTGGCTGTCCCGAAATACAGCCATGAAATCAATAGGTTTTGTAAGGCAGGAATTTACCGCTCATATTGATGCTGACTCGGTCGCCCATGGGGTTGGGTTCACGCTGCAAGTCCATCTTGAAGTCAATCGCGCTCATGATGCCGTCGCCAAACTCTTCATGAATCAGCTCTTTGAAGGTGGTGCCGTACACACTGATCAATTCGTAAAAACGATAAATTAGCGGGTCGGTGGGCACAGCCGTCGGCAGTGAACCCTTGTAAGGCACCACCTGCAAGCAATCTACTGCCTCGGGTGGCAAGGCCAGGAACTCGCCAATCTTCTTGGCCTGTTCTTCTGTCAATGTCATTTGGCCCAATAGCGCGGCGGTGCTCCATTCCTTGGACTGACCCAATACTTTGGCGCAGTCGTCCCAAGTGCATTTTTTCTTGCGCTTGGCCAATACAATCATTTCAGTTACGTCGGTTCTTTTCATGGTGCACTCCTTTGAATCAAATTAAGTGGGGGTGTTGTCTCGGTGTTGGCCAGGGCTTTCAAACCGGGGCGAACCACCGTGGGTTGCTTGTGTAATTCAGTGACGGCTTGCTTGCCTTTGTCATCACCCGGCTCAGGCGCTGGCGCTGCCCGGTTCACCAAAAAATCAACCAGGTGGTTGCGTATGGCGTAGTACTGGGGATCGTGGTGCACGGTGCTGCGGGTGCGTTCACGGGGCATTGTGTTCTCGACAATTTCTGCAATGCGGGCACGCGGGCCATGGCTCATCAACATGACTTTGTCGGCCAGCAAAATGGCTTCGTCCACATCGTGGGTAATCATGAAAACCGTTTGCCCGGTGGCTTTCACAATTTGCAGTAATTCGTCTTGAATGGTGCCGCGCGTCAACGCATCCAACGCGCCGAAGGGTTCATCCAGCAAGAGCATTTGCGGCTGAATGGCAAACGCACGGGCAATCCCAACTCGCTGCTTCATGCCACCTGAAAGTTCATGCGGCTTTTTGTTCGCAGCCTTGCCCAGGCCCACCATATCCAAATACTTCATGGCGTGTTCACTGATTTCTTGTGGCGACTTTTTTGGCCAACGCGAACGCACACCAAACTCCACGTTTTTCAACGCCGTCATCCACGGCATTAGCGCGTGGCTTTGAAACACCACACCGCGGTCCAGTGACGGACCCACCACTTCCTTGCCGTTCATGATCACATAGCCTTGAGTGGCCTCGTCCAACCCGGCCAGAATGTTCAGAATGGTGCTCTTGCCGCATCCCGAATGGCCGATGATGCAAACAAACTCGCCCTTCTGAATATCAAAATTCACCGCCTCAAACACAGGGGGTACTTCCGCGTTTTCAGGCGCATAACTTTTTACCAGACCCTCAACTTGCAAGAAGGCTGCAACTTTCTCGGTGGGCACAAGGTCCTTGCTGAATATTTTGTGTTCAGTCGTCATTGTTGTTCACTCCTTGTAGCTGACAAGCTTGGCCATGCGGGCCAGCAGCGTGTCAAGCAACATGCCGATCAAGCCGATGAATAAAATCGCACTGATAATGTTCGCGATCGACAGGTTGTTCCATTCGTTCCACACGAAGTAACCAATACCCGTGCCACCCACCAGCATTTCAGCGGCCACAATCACCAACCACGCAATGCCCACGGAAATGCGCATGCCAGTCATGATGGTGGGCGCGGCCGCTGGCAAGATCACTTGAAATGCAGTGCGCAGTGAATTGACCTCCAGCGTTTTGGCCACGTTCAACCAGTCGCGCCGAACCCCTGCCACGCCGAAAGCCGTGTTCACCAACATTGGCCATATCGAACAAATGAAAATCACGAAAATTGCCGAGGTGTCACTGTCTTGAATCGTGTACAAAGCCAGCGGCATCCATGCCAACGGGGAAACCGGTTTCAAAATCTGGATGAACGGGTCAAGCGCCTTGTAAAGCAAAGGCGACATGCCGATCACAAAGCCCAGGGGAATGGCCACCAAAGCGGCCAAACCAAACCCGACAAGCACGCGAAAAATGGAGTAGCCCAGTTGAATGCCAATGCCCTTGTCGTTGGTGCCCCGGTCGTAAAACGGGTCACTCACATGGCCCCACAGCTTTTCACCCACATCGCCCGGTGTGGGCAATGGGGTTTTGCTGCCAGTGGATGCCGCTTGCCCAACCAGCGCCGCGTACTCAGGGTCCACATTGACCTCCGCCTCTTCAGGCAAGGTGGCAATGGTCCAAATCGAAATCAACACCACCAATATCAGTGCTGACAGCGACCAAGGCGCCCACTTCTGCTTCTTGAAATCTTTCATCCCGTTAGCCCTTGGTTCTGGAAATGGCAAAACTGTTGATGTATTCCTCGGGCTTCTTGGGATCAAAAGGCTTGCCCATCACGCTGAACTTCTTGTCCAGCGATGCGGGTGGCTGCATGCCCACCTCTTTCATCAGGCGAGTGGCATCTGTTGCCAGGAATACCTCTTTGGCAATCTTGTTGTAATCCACATCACCTTTGATCTGCCCCCAGCGTTTCATCTGAGTCAAGATCCAGATCGCGAAACTTTGATATGGGAAGGGATCAAAGTCGATGCGTTGAGGATCTTTCTTGATGCCGCCCAAGCCATCCGCGTAGGTACCGGTTAATACCTGCTCCACCACGGTCAACGGCTGGTTCAAGTAATTGGTTGGAGCAATGGCTGCTGCGATTTCTTTGCGGTTCTCGGCTTTGCGAGCGTAAGCAGTGGCATCCAATACTGCCTTCAACAAGGCTTTGTAGCTGTTGGGGTTTTGGGTTACGAATTCTTTGCTGGCGGCAAATGCACAGCATGGGTGGCCCGACCAGATTTCTTTTGACAGAATGTGAATAAAGCCCACGCCATCGTACACAGCGCGTTGGTTTACAGGGTCAGGTGCCAGGAAGCCGTCAATGTTGTCAGCGCGCATGTTGGCCACCATTTCGGGAGGAGGCACTGAACGAATCTGCACATCGCGATCGGGGTCCAGCCCAGCCTCGGCCAGGTAATAGCGCAACAGGTAGTTGTGCATGGAATAATCAAAAGGCACCGCAAACTTGAAGCCTTTCCAGTCTTTGGGGTTGCGTTTGTCTTTGTGCTTCATGGCCAGCGTAATGGCCTGACCATTGATGTTCTCAACGGCAGGCATGGTCCATGGAATGGCATTCGATCCTACGCCCATTGAAATAGCCAAAGGCATGGGCGAAAGCATGTGCGCCGCATCGTATTCTTTCGCAAGTGATTTGTCCCGCACCACAGCCCAACCAGCAGTTTTAACAACTTCAACATCCAGACCCTGCTTGGCATAGAAACCCAAAGGCTGCGCCATGATGATCGGTGTTGCGCAGGTAATTGGAATGAAACCCACCTTCAACTTTTGCTTTTCCAGCGGGCCATTGCTTTGCGCAAACGCTTCCTTGGCAGCAGCCAAGGGAAACAGGCTACCAATTGCAGCCATGGCAGTACCACTGCCCACTGCACGCAAAAAATTGCGGCGCAATTGNGCCAATTGCTGGTCGTGCTCGGCTTGGCTGTTGTGTTGCCCGCAGGCGCAGCGCATGCCAAGGCGTGTATTGGGGTCAAACGGGTTCTTGAAAAAAGACATGGTGAACTCCTATGCGGGTTTACAACAATCAGGCAGAAGCGCGATTCAGCGCGGGTCGAAAATAATCAATGTCGTGTTGGTATTGCTGGTAGGCCTTTGTGTACTCCATGACGCGGGCCACCTCGGCGATGAATTCCTCGTCGTAGCCCGCACGGCGCAGCAAGTGAAAGCCAACTTCCATGCCGCTGGCAATTCCACCACCAGTCACAATTCGACCGGCGTCAACCACACGTGCGCGGCTAACCTGACAAGCGGGTGCAATTTCTGCCAAGCGGTCGATGGGTGTTTTGCCAAGATGCGACGCTTCAAGGCGATCAGGCTCTTTTCGATTGGTGGCAGCAAGGCCATCCAGAAGACCCATGCGGGCATAAATCCATGAACCGGTACATACACTGGTCAGAAGGCAGTTCTTCGGCAGGGCGTTGATGTAACGGTGCAGATTGCCGTTGTTCATTTCCTGCCGGGTACCGTAACCGCCTGGAATCAAAAATGCATCCATGGCTGGTGTGTCTGCGAATGCATAATTCGGAAGCACTGTGAGTCCGGCTTGAGTTTGTACCGGGCGCATGCTCTCGGCAATCAAAAACACTTCCAGCTCGGGGTCAAAACGCTTGGCCACAGAGAACACACCGTAGGGTGCTGCATAGTCCACCACCTCGGCTTCCTTGAACACATAAACGCCCAACCTGAAACCCTGCATTCTGGCCATTGAATTTTCCCCGGCATCATTGCGTTGATCATGAGGACCAGTTTGCCGATGCTTGCTTGGGGTGGGTATCGCACCATTTGTGATTGTTGTGTAGTGCTGGCCCTACAAAGAAAACTACAGTCCGAGTTATTACAGCCCATGCAGCTTGGTGTAATTCACCAGGTCAACCAGATTCTTCAATTCAAGCTTTTCAAAAACCCGGGCACGATAGGTGGACACAGTATTGCCTGACAAGCAAAGCACTTGCGCGATGTGTTGAACGGTTTCGCCTTGCGCCATCAAACGCATCACCTGCATCTCACGATTCGAAAGCCGTTCATGTGGCGCGCGGTCGGCTGGCCTGCGCAAATCACTTGCCATTAAATTTGCAGTGGCTGGCGTTAGATAAACTTGCCCCGCGCTTGCCATTTGAATGGCCTGGGTCAGCTCCAGTGGCGAACACCCCTTGTTCAAATAGGCATTCGCGCCACTGCGAATGGCGCGCAGCGCAAACTGGGTTTCCGGATACACCGACAACATCACCACACCCAATTTAGGAAACTCACTTCGCACACTTTTCAGCACATCAAATCCATCTCGCTCGCCCAAGGCCACATCCAAAAGCATGGTGTCGAACCGGGCTGCACGTAACTTCTGCATGGCCTCTACACCGTCTTGCGCCTGGTCAATGATGTATTGGCCTTCAAACTCTTCAAGAATTTGCACCAGACCACGGCGAATAATCATGTGGTCGTCTACGATCAAAATATTCATGTGGCCAGTACCTCGGGCAATCGCAGTTTGATACAAACGCCTTGCCCCAAAATCGAATCAATTGAACAACGCGCGCCAATGTCCCAGGCACGCTCCTCGATCCCCATCAAGCCAAACCCTGTGGTGAAAGTACGCACCGCCATGCCACGGCCATTGTCTTTGACTTGAAATACGACAGCCCGCCCCTCTGTTTGCACCAACACCTCCACCTTGTTTGCGCCCGAGTGTTTGCTTATGTTGTTCAAAGCCTCTTGCAGAATTCGATACAAAGCCGTCTCTGTCGCCTTGCTCAAACGAACATGTTCAAGCGCAGGGGCAAGTTCTAAAGAACACACCACATTGGTGCGTTGTGAAAACTCGCCCAGTAAATGCTCGACCGCCGCCCACAAACCAAGATGATCCAAAACCCCAGGGCGCAAATCGGAAAGAATGCGCCGCAAACTTTCCATCGCACCCTGAGCAAGATCAAGCATGCTTTCAATTCGCAAGGTAAGTTTTTCATCGTTCGCGCAACGGTAAGAAAGTGCCTTTAGCTCCAAATCAAAAGCGGTCAGCTTGGCACCCAAATCGTCGTGCATTTCACGTGCAATTCTGGTTCGCTCTTCTTCCCTAACCGAGGTCAAGTGGGCTGAAAGCCGTCGCATTCTATCGTGCGCCTTTTGCAATTGCGCGGTGCGCTCCACCACCCTGCGCTCAAGTTCAAGCTGTGCTGCCTGTCGAATATTCTGGGCCTCGACTCGCTCGCTAATGTCATTGAACGTGACTACAGCGCCCACCACCGCTTGATCTTCAAAAATTGGATAGGACGCATACTCGGCATGAAAACAGCTTCCATCACGACGCCACAATACCTCGTTGTCCACGCGGCAGCCTTTGTTTTCCTGAAATGCCCGAAAAATATGGCACTCACACACCGGCATTAAATCGTGATTGGCATAGGAATGGTGCATCAGGTAATGCATGTTTCTTCCCAGCACTTCATCGGCGGTGTAACCCAACATTTCTGCGCCCGCTTTGTTGATAAAAACGCAGCGTCCTTTGAGGTCGATTCCATAGATGCCTTCACCTGTTGAATCGAGTAACAACTCAAGTTGTCTTCGCCATGCAGCGTGATGAGAAAGTTTGGAAAGATGCTTGAACACGGCCTTGCGCCAAAAGTGAAATCAACTAGAAACTAGCAAGAGCAATGCCAATGAAACTGAAAAATTATTTTGAAATTCGCACACACATGGTGCGAAAAAAAAACGACAAAACCAAGTGAAAATTACACACAAACGGGTTGTTGATCATGTATTGATGAAAAAAGCTTTTCAGTTAATTAAATTTGATGTACACATAACTCACCACACCGTTTAAGGAAGGTTACACAACATGGTTACAACAGATCAAAAGCCAGTCGAAGCCGAGGCAAGCAAAACAACCCCAGCTCCCAAAAAACCAGCAGCGAGAAAACCCGCTGTTAAAAAACCAGCCGCTGCAAAACCAGCGACCGCAGCAAAACCTGCTGCAGCAAAAACTCCAGCAGCCAAAAAACCAGCAACTGCAAAACCAGCAACTGCAAAACCAGCTACTGCAAGAAAACCAGCCGCGGCGAAAAAGCCAGTAGCTGCAAAGCCTGCCGTAGCGAAAAAGCCAGTCGCGGCGAAAAAGCCAGTAGCGGCCAAAAAGCCAGTGGTTAAAAAAGCAGCTGCGAAACCTGCAGCGAAAAAGCCAGCCACATCACGCGCCAAGGCTGCAACAGCAAGCGTAGCGAATGCAGCAGCCAAGGCGAAGAAAACTGTGGGCAAAGTCAAGCCAGCCGCCAAGGCGAAAGCCGCCGCAGCCAAGTCAGTTTTCAGCGCGACAGATCGTAAGAAATTGTTGAGCGATGTTCAGAAGCAGATCAAGGACCTTGAAAAACAAGTCAAGGGCATGGTGAAGTCAGTTCAAACTGATGTGATCGCCAAGATCAAAAAGCAACTGGGCATGAAGTAATTTAGAAATAGCAAAAATAATAAAACCGCTACTTGGCCCTTTGTATGAAGGGCATTTTGTAGACTTGACTAAAACCCGCCTTGCGCAAGCACTGCGGGTTTTTTATTGATTGTGTTTTACAGCACCTGTTTCAATGGATTCATCTGTGGATCAAAATTATCCAGGCTTGGGTAAGCGATACAGGCACGTGCAGGAAGTGAATCGATTGTCGAATCAAGCTGATCGAGTATTTCGACCCGAGCCTCTTGTGAAATATAGGGGACATGGTAGGCGGCAAATGGCTCCAGCACATCAAAGCCCGCATAGCCCAGGCTGCCGCGTAGCACGGGGCGAAGCATGGTGTTTAATTCACCATGAACGGCATTTTCGCCAAACATGTTTTCCCGGCCACCCAGCGTAAAAGTAAGCCAAGCTTTTTTCCCTTTCATCAAACCACGGTCATAAAAATTCCGCCCGCCGTACACCGCACCCGACAGAAAAACACGGTCAATCCAGCCTTTCAGGATTGCGGGCAACGAAAACCAGTACAACGGGAAATTCAGAATCAGAAGATCACATTGCTGAAGCAAGGCAAGTTCTTCAGCAATGTCGGAGGGCAAGGAATTTGTTTTCTGGGCGTGACGCTGCTCCAGTGCATACACAAGATAATCCGGATTGCCTCGTTCAGAAAAATCAGCTGCACTGGCCACTGGGTTGAACTGCTTGGCATACAAATCAGAGACAGAAACCGTGTGCCCCTGCGATTCGAACCGTGCACGCATGCGGTGCATCATCGCGGTGCAAAAGGATTGCGGCTCAGGGTGAGCGTGGACGATTAAAACATTCATAGCGTGACTCTTCAAAATAAGACAAACCATGCTACCAAAAGAAAAGGGGCTGCCCTTTCAAAGGCAACCCCTTTCTTCAGCAAATCGATATGCCTCAAATGATCCCGTAGGCCAACATTGCGTCGGCCACTTTGACAAAGCCGCCCACATTCGCTCCTTTCAGGTAATCAATGTGCCCGTCTTCTTCTGCACCGTACTGCACACATCGCTTGTGGATGTCGCTCATAATCACGCGCAGGCGCTGGTTCAGCTCATCTCGCGACCAAGACAAGCGCATGCTGTTTTGCGTCATTTCCAGACCCGACACCGCAACGCCACCCGCATTGGCCGCCTTGGATGGCGCAAACAAAATTCGTGCTTTTTGAAACACATCAATAGCGCCTTTCTCAGAAGGCATGTTGGCCCCCTCCGAAACCCCAAGGCATCCATTTTTCACAAGCATCTCCGCCTCTTCAGCATTGATTTCATTTTGTGTGGCACATGGGAAGGCCAAGTCGCAGGGAATGTGCCAAGGGCGTTTTTCCGGTATGTATTCTGCCTGGGGGTACTTGTCGAGGTAGGCACTAATGCGGGCGCGTTTGACCTCTTTCAACTCTTTGATGTGTGCAAGCTTTTCGAGTGTGATTCCATCCTTGTCGTAAAGGGTACCGGATGAATCCGACATCGTAATCACCTTGCCACCCAAGGTCAGAATTTTCTCTACCGCATATTGCGCAACGTTGCCTGAGCCACTGACCGAACAAACCTTGCCGTCAAACTTTAGACCTTTCTGACTCAGCATGTCCTCCATGAAATAAACCACGCCATAGCCCGTGGCCTCGACCCGAATTTCACTGCCGCCAAAAGCCAAACCCTTGCCGGTCAACACACCAGTAAATTCATTACGGATTCTTTTGTATTGGCCAAACATGTAAGAAATTTCTCGACCACCCACGCCAATATCACCAGCAGGAACATCGGTAAAAGGACCGATGTGGCGGCACAGCTCAGTCATGAAAGATTGGCAGAAGCGCATAATCTCTCGATCACTTTTGCCTTTGGGATTGAAATCAGACCCGCCTTTTCCGCCGCCCATGGGCAGGCCAGTCAAGCTGTTTTTAAAGGTCTGCTCAAATGCGAGAAATTTAAGAATACTTTGAGTCACGTTGTCGTGAAAGCGAATGCCGCCTTTGTACGGTCCAATTGCATTGCTGTGCTGTACTCGGTAGCCCCTTTGGGTTCTTACATTGCCTTGGTCGTCTTCCCAACACACACGAAAGCTGACAATGCGATCCGGTTCGGTCAAACGTTGAAGGATTTGAGCAGCCTCGTATTTCGGATTTTTTTCCACAAAGGGAATGATGTGTTGCGCAACTTCATGTACAGCCTGGTGGAATTCTGGTTCGCCGGGGTTTCTGCGAATTAGTCCACTCATGAACTCTTCAAGTTGTGGCGAGGTGCTCATCTCTTACTCTCCTGGTCGGTGACAACGTTGGACTGCGTGAGAGCAGTTTACCTAAACGGCTGAGAATGCACATGAAAGGATTGGTGTGGATATCCCCAAAAAATGGGCACAACCTCGGGGATAGCATGTGGACAAGTAGTCCAAGCCATTCAAAACATGAGGAATTAGATCGTGTGACTAATTATTGTGCAGACTCGGCTCTGCTCGACTGTTTTTTCGGATCTGGGTGTGGCGATAAATGATCGATGCTTCCATGCGGTTTTTCGCTTTCAATCGTTCAAGAATCTCTTTAACGTGGCCTTTCACTGTTTCAACACTGATACTCAGCAATTCGGCAATGTCCTTGTTGCTGTGCCCAGCACCAATCAACTCAAGCACTTCAACCTGCTTAGAAGTCAAACTTCGTGAAACCTTGGGTATTTCCATTAAATCAATATTGGCCTGGGCCAAACCAATCCGGATCAGGTCAATCAACTTGGGGAACGGCGTGAATTTGGAAAATGCAATGAAGCGATCAATTTGATGACGCTTGAGCTGAGCCATTACTTTGTCATCATTGGCGGTAATTAATACTGGAATGCTTGGAAACAAGGTTTCGAACAAGCCAATGAAGGTATCGGCCTGAACGTCCCGCAGGTGAAAATCAGAAATGATCAGCGCGGGAAATTCAGCCACGGCATGGCGAGCGGCTTCTTTTAAAGTTGAGAATTGGCGAATGCGGGCGTGGGGGGCCACATCCTTGACCATTTCCACCAAGCCAAAACTGACGATTGGGTGATCATCCACCACAAACACCACTTGCCGTTCCAGATTGTCCAGTTTTTTTACCACCATGCATCCCGCACAAACAATTCACGATGATTCCACTTTAAGCCACCGGACTAAAAAACAGCACACCAAACAAGTCCATAAAAACAGCGTAAATCTGAATATTGATGCTGAACAAAGAAAATTCATTGACATTCTGTCAACAGCTGAACTACCATCCAAACCATGAACTATGTCACCGAACGTCGAGAAGAAGAAAAAGAGCGCCGCAAAGAAGAAATTCTGGATGCGGCTGAACTGGTTTTTTCTGAAAAAGGCTTTGACGCAGCCACCATGGACCAGGTCGCCAGAAAAGCGCGAGTTTCGCGAGCACTGGTGTATGTGTACTTCAAGGACAAAACTGCCCTGCACCTGTCGATCTGTTTGCGCGGTCTGAAAATATTGCGTGCCATGTTTGAGAATGCCCGCAAGCAACACGCTACAGGCGAGGATCAAATACGTGCAATTGGCCAGGCGTATATGCAGTTTTCAGAGGAGTACCCCACGCACTTCGCCGCCATGTCTCGGTTTGAAGCATCCACCCATGAAATCATTCAGGGTGATCCATGTTGCGCCACCATGGAAATGATCCAGGCTGGGCAACAGGTTCATGAACAAACAGTGTTGGCTTTGGCCACTGGCATGGCAGATAAAACCCTGCGAGATGACCTGGACAACCTGATGCAGATTTCAATTACGCTGTGGGGGTTTACTCACGGCACCATTCAGTTGGCTCAAACGAAATCGAATTTCATGGCCACCATGGGAATCAGCAAAGAATCATTCATGAACCAGGCTGTTGAGCTGGTCATGCAATCATTGATCAACCGCAGCAGCGGAGGCAAAAAATGACCTTTCCAAAATTAAGAAGCGCCCCACACCAAGGCGCTTTTTTTTGTGCTTTGCTTGACACTTGTCTAATAGCTGCATTGGTGTTGATTCCCATGCTGAATAATGCATTTGCAGCGTCGCCTTTGGACACCTACCTGGACGAAGCCATGGCCAACAACCCGGCTCTGGCACAAGCTGGATTTGAAGTAGAGGCCGAGCGCCAACGACTTGAAAACCTGCGAGCCCGCTTTTATCCCAGCCTTGCCTTGCAAGCGCGCGCCAGTGTTGCCGAAGGTGGCCGCACCATCGACTTTCCTGCCGGCGACTTGCTGAACCCCGTGTACGCCCCCCTGAATGCACAAGCTGTTGCGAACGGTCAACCAGCGCAATTTCCAACGGTACAGAACCAATCCATCCCGCTGCTACGCCCAACCGAGCAAGACACACGCCTGATTGTGCGTGGCCCGATATATGAACCTGTTCTGGACAGGCAACTGCAAGCACAAACCCAAGCCGTTGGCGCGCAGGAAGCGGCACAGCTTCAAGTGAAGGAAGAATTGATTCGAGACCTGAACACAGCCTACTGGCAGTACGCACAGGCCAAGGCGCGCATTTCAATTCTGGAAGCCAGCCTGCGCACCCTGAAAGAAAACGAACGCATTAACACGGTGCTGTACAAGGCGGGCGAAACCACGCTCGATGCACCCAAACGCGCCGAAGCCGAAACACTGGAAATTCAGGTGGCTTTGCGCGAAGCCCAAACCCAGGCGTTGCTGGCCAAAGAATATTTCAACTTGTTGCGCTATGCCCCCAACAACAGCGCTGTTGAATTGCCGCAAGAAGAACTTACCCCCGACTCAATTCAAGCCACGCTCGACGAACTAAGCCCAAAAACACAAGGCAACACAGCAGCACCCGCGCTAACTCGACTTGAGCGCAGCCTTGCCGCACAGCGCGCGCAACTGGAAGCCAGCCGTGCCAGTTACAAACCCACATTGGGCTATTCAATTGAAGGCGGTTACCAAGGCCGCGACTACAGCACGGGTCCCAACACTGGCTTTGCGAGTGCATCAGTGGTGTTGAATTGGACCCTGGCCGACGCGGGCATTCGCAGCAGTGAGGTGGCCCGTAGCCAGGCACAGGTTCAAGCGCTGGAAGCAAGAACACGACAAGTAAACCGACAGCTTCAACTGGCCAAGCTGCAAGCACGTGAAAATTTGCTGGTGTCGCTCGACAGTATTCAGGCCCGCATGGCGCAACGTGCCGCTTCGGAAGAAAGCCTTCGAATCAATGAACGAAAGCGCGACAGCGGCGAGACCACGCAGATTGAATTTTTAAGTGCGGAACAAAGCGCAACCCGTGCGCGCCTGGGCTTGGTAGCCGCAGTTTACCAAGCGCGAATTGACCACGCCATTTGGCAATACAACAACCGAAACATACCCGAGCCAAGCCCACAGGAAGGAGCTCAACCATGAAACCCCTGATCCTTATTCCCATCCTTTCCTTGTTGGTGCTGACTGCGTGTGGCCCAGCCACACCGGAAGAGACTGGCGAAGTTGAATATCGCCTGGTCAAAACCGAAACAGTGAGAACCGGCCCTGCTGCCAGCCTGATTGAAGTATCGGGCGTGGGTGCATTCCGTGACGAGACAAAGCTGAGCTTTAAAGTAAGCGGGATCATCGAACGCATCAATGTGCGTGAAGGTGAAAACGTTCAGAAAGGCCAGCGACTTGCCGCTTTGAACAAACAAGATGTGAACGCCGCAGTAAGCCAGGCCAGTGCGGGATTTGAGAAAGCACAACGAGACTTGGTACGTGGTCGAACACTGCGTGAACAGGAAGTCATTTCCAAAGTGCAGTTGGACAATCTGGAAACCGCTGCACAAGCAGCGCGGGCACAACTTAGCCAAGCGCAGTTTGCCAGCCAAACCGCCGAAATTCAGGCGCAAGCCAATGGCGTGGTGCTGAAACGTTTTGCGCAAGCGGGCGAGGTGGTTTCCGCGGGTCAGCCAATTCTGTTACTTGGTAGCAAAACAAGCGGCTTTGTGATGAAAGTCAGCCTTGCTGACAAACAGGCTGTTCATGTACAAATGGGCGCAACTGCAGAAGTGGAATTTGATGCACTGCCCGGTGTGAAATGGCCGGGCAAAGTCATTGAACTTAGCCAGGCTGCTGACCCAGCCACTGGCACCTATGGTGTTTTGGTGGCCCTGCAAACCGACGCACATGAAAACGTCAACTTGCTTTCCGGCATGCAAGGCAGGGCCCGCATAGAACCTGCCAATTTTAGTGGCAAGCGCAGTTATGTGCCCATCGAGGCTGTCGTAGAAGGCGACAACAACTCCGCATGGCTTTTCACCGTGCAAGATGACAACACCGTTAAACGCCAGGCTGTGCAGGTGGCGTTTATCAATGGTAACCAGCTTGCCTTGCAAACCACTTTGCCTGAAGGCACACGCGTGGTAAGCACGGGTGCTGCTTACCTGCAAGATGGTGAAACCGTGAAAGTTCAGGAGTAATTCAAATGAAACTCTCTGACTTTTCCATCAAGAACTACCAGTTCACGCTGGTGATATTTTTTCTGCTGACCGCCATCGGTATCAGCGCCTATCAAAATATTCCCAGAACTGAAGACCCATACTTTGACATCAGCGCATTTCGAATCAATGTAATTTATCCTGGTGCCGACCCGCGCGAAATGGAACAGCAGGTCGCCAAGCCTATTGAAGACGCACTGCGCAGCCTGGATGATCTTAAAGAAATGCTTTCTACCTCGCGCAACAGTGGTGGCGTGGTGTTTGTTCGTTTCAATGCCGAAGTGGATGTCGACAAAAAGTTTGATGAAGTCAACCGCGAGTTGAACAGCATTCGTGACCAATTGCCCGCTGGCATTCAAAAGCTGGAAATTGAACGCATCAACCCGGGCTTCACCAACATCATTCAGTACTCGCTGGTTTCTGAAACTGCCAGCTACGCCGACTTGGCTACCTATGCAGAAGATTTGTCCGAGGCTTTTGAGCGAATTTCATCGGTGCGCGAAAGTGAAAGCTGGGCCTACCCCGAGCAACAGGTACGCGTTAGCTTGAACTTCAAGAAACTCGCTGAACTGGGCATACAGGCAGCCGATGTAGCACGCGTTATTCAAGGGGAATCTCTTAATATTCCAGGCGGCCCGGTTGAACAGGGCGCGCGGCGCTTGAATGTGCAAACGTCTGGACAATACCGCAGTGTTGAAGAAATTCGAAACACTGTGATTGCGGGTACTGGAACTGGCGGCGACCTTGGTGGCAGGCTCATTCGCGTTGGCGATGTGGCCGATGTGCAGTGGGACTATGAAAACCAGGAAGTGATGGCACGATTCAACGGCCAGCGCGCTGTGTTTGTTACAGCCAACCAGAAAGACGAGCGCAATATTTTTGTGACTCAGAAAGCAATACAGGAAACTGCCGATGAGTTCGAGAGAACGCTGCCCCCCAACATCCAATTAGAACGCGGTTTCGAACAATACAAAAACGTCGAAAAACGAATTGATCGCCTAACATTCGATTTTGGCCTGGCGGTCACACTGGTGCTGATCACGCTGCTGCCCTTGGGCTTGCGGGCATCTGGCATTGTGATGGTTAGTGTGCCCTTGTCGCTGCTCACTGGCCTGGCCTGTTTGTATTACGCAGGCTTTTCATTGAACCAGCTTTCAATTGCTGGTTTGGTGGTGGCGCTGGGTTTGTTGGTCGACGACTCCATCGTGGTAATCGAAAACATTTCACGTTACCTGCGCATGGGTTACAACCGGGTCGACGCCGCACGGCTTGCCACCAAACAAATTTCACTGGCCGTGGTGGGTTGCACCGCCACGCTGCTATTTGCTTTTTTGCCACTGCTCATGTTGCCCGACAACGCGGGAAAATTTATTCGCTCGCTGCCAGTGGCAGTCGTTTTCACAGTAATCGCATCGCTGTTTGTGGCGCTAACCATCATTCCGTTCTTGGCCAGCCGCGTGTTGAAAAAAGACGAAAATGAACATGGCAACATTGTGCTGCAAAAGCTGATGGGCTTGATCGATCGCATTTACACCCCACTGCTACACCGTGCCCTGCAAACGCCAAAAACTGTGGTTGCAGCATCGCTGGTGTTGTTCGCGGCCAGCTTGGGCTTGGCCCCCCTGATGGGCATGTCGCTTTTCCCCAAAGCCAACACCCCGCAATTTGTCATCGAAGTAGGATTGCCACCTGGTTCCAGCCTAACGGCCACCAACAGCGTGGTGCAGCAAGTGGAAAACAAACTGACTCAGTTTGATGAAATCACAGACGTGATGGCCACGGTGGGCGAAGGCAATCCACAAATTTATTACAACGTGTTTCAGCAAGACAAGCAATCGAACGTGGGTGAGTTGTTTGTTCAACTCAGGGAATACAATGACGACACGCCGCAGTTGCTGGATGACATTCGCAATCAACTGAAAACCATTGCAGGCGCCAATTTGATTGTGCGTGAATTCGAGAATGGCCCGCCAGTAGATGCACCCATCGGAATCCGTTTGGTGGGGCCGGAGATCGAGACGCTGCGGGAACTGTCGGCCCAAGTAGAACGACTCATGCTTGCCAACCCGGGCACCCAAAACGTAGACAACCCTCAACGCACAGGCCGAAGCGACCTTCGCCTGAAGGTGAACTTCGAAAAGGCGGGTTTGCTGGGCGTGAACTCGGCTGAACTGGACCAGGCCGTGCGCCTTGCGTTGGCAGGTGCAGCCGCTGGCGAAATTCGCCAAAGCGACGGCGACGCCTACACCATCAGTGTGCGTGGCCCGGCGGGTGAACGCAGCAGTCTTAGCGCGCTGGATGACTTCCATGTGATCTCGCGTACTGGACAAGCCGTTCCGCTAACACAGCTCACCACGCTTGAACTGGATGACAATCTGAACAGTATTTACCGCTTTGATCGCGAACGCGCCGTCTTGCTGACCGCCTACACACGCACCGGGTACAACACAGAAAAAATCAGCAATGAACTTGCACGGGAAATCGACAACATGGGCCTGCCCACTGGCTACCGATATGCAATGGCCGGTGAAGTGAAAAGCCGGCAGGAAAGTTTTGCAGGTTTTGGCACAGCCATCCTGATTACCGTGTTCGGCATTCTTGCCATTCTGGTGCTTGAGTTTGGAAGTTTCAGAAGCACATTGATTGTGCTGTTTGTCATCCCCCTGGGCGTTACTGGCGGCATGGTGATGCTATTCCTTACAGGAAACTCACTCAGCTTCACCGCCATGATCGGCTTCATCGCCTTGATTGGCATTGAAATCAAAAACTCGATTTTGTTGGTGGATTTCACGAACCAGTTGCGCGAAGAAGGCAAAGGGCTGGATGAATCGATTGAAGAAGCGGGGCGAATTCGATTTCTACCGATTCTGTTGACCAGCGCAACAGCAGTGGGTGGCCTGTTGCCCCTGGCACTTCAGGGCGGCGGGCTGTACTCGCCGATGGCGTGGGTCATCATCGGCGGTTTGATCTCATCCACCTTTATTGGTCGACTGGTCACGCCTGTTTTGTACAAACTCTTGCCGCCCGACTTGCAGAGAACATAGCCTAAGCCCTTGATTTCACCTACAATACGGCCTCAACGCAATAGGACACCCTGAAATCATGAAAAAACCCGCAGGCCGCAATGGCAGCGCAGGTCGCAATGGCGATTCGGGCCGCTCTGGCCCACCCGCACGCCCAAGTAATCGCACCAAACCTGATGCCGCTGCCAAGCCAACGGCGGCGGGCCGGGGGCGCCCTGCCGCTGCCGGCAAATCAGCCGCAACAGCCAAACCTGCGGCACCCAACCGCAACCGTGCGGCCACGCGCAGTGCCCCCGCTGCGCCTGCTGCAGGCACAGTGCGCCCACGCCGCAGCAAAGTTACAGGCACTAACACGCTCGACATGCTCGATCCGTTCGAGCCCCAACGCCTTAGTAAAATCATGGCGGCCAAAGGCCTGTGCTCGCGCCGCGAAGCAGATTACCTGATTGAAAACGGCTGGGTTCGCGTGAATGGCAAAGTAGTCGACGAATTGGGTGCGAAAGTGCTGCCCACCGTCACAATTGATCTGGATGCACGCGCCAAGAATGTACTGGGCAAGCAGGTCACGATTTTGTACCACAAGCCCATCGGCGTGGTGTCAGGCCAACCCGAGGGCCGCTACAAAGCCGCCATGGAATGCCTAAGCTTGGAAAATCAGGCTGACCGCAAAACCGCCACGCCCTTTCAACCTGCCATGTTGAAAGGCCTTGCCCCCGCAGGGCGCCTGGACATCGACTCAACCGGCTTGCTGGTACTGACCCAGGACGGCCGAATTGCCAAACAACTGATTGACGCCAATTCGATTGTGGAGAAGGAATATTTAGTGCGCGTTGAAGGTGAATTAACGGATCGGGGCTTGGACATGCTGCGCCACGGCCTAAGCCTGGATGGGGAAGCGCTGAAGCCCGCGCGGGTCAGTTGGCAAAACGAAGACCAGCTTCGCTTCATTTTAAATGAAGGAAAAAAGCGCCAAATTCGTAGAATGTGCGAAATTGTGGGCCTGAAAGTCATTGGCTTGAAGCGGGTTCGAATTGGTCGAATCATGCTGGGTGACCTGCCCGTGGGGCAGTGGCGTTTGCTCACCCCCGAGGAACGTTTCTGAGCGGGTAAAAATCCACTCTATTCAGGTGATTGATTTAAAAGACCGTGGCGTATTCTCGAATTTAATCTTTAGTCCAAGTTAAATTCGAGAATACGCCATGCAAGCTCAACCCCAGGCTTTGAATCACATCACGGCCAGCCCTCCCGCTATGCCGCAGCCTTTGGGCTTTTCCTCCATTCTTTCAAAACTGTCGGGCGTCAGCGCTACCCCCACAGACATCGTTTCAATTCGCATTCAAGCAGACTGGATCTGTACGGTGGTCAGCCTGTTTTGCCTGATTTTTGCCGTAATCGAAGGGATTGCCTACAGCAATGTTGGCGAAGCCCTGGCGTGGGGCGTTCCGCTTTTTCTAATTAGCCTGGTTGTCAGCAAGTGGCACGCCGGAAAAACCTGGACCATGCACCTGAATGCAGCGCTGCTGGTGGGCATGGGTGCCCTGCACGTGCACATTGCCCGGGGCATGCTTGAATACCATTTCAGCTTCTTCATGCTGCTGCCGGTGATGCTGGCCTACCGGGATACACGCCCAATAATCAGCATGGGCCTCGTGATTGTTATTCACCATATTGTGTTCGATATGCTGCAACAGGCTGGCTATGAATGTTATGTATTTCGTGGCCCGTTTTCAGGGCTGCCTGCTGTCGCATTGCACGGATTTTATGTCGCTGTTGAAGTTCTTCTACTGTCGGTTATCGCTCAAACATTGAAGCAGCATGCCGTAGTGGCGGACGAAAGCAGCAAGCTACTTGCATGCCTCGACAAGGAAAAAGGAATCAATTTGCGCATGCGCGCCAAAGCAGATGAGCACGGCCACCTGTCACCGACCGGAAAGGTATTCAACGACTATGCGGACAACATGTCTTTTGTGGTCGCTGCATTCAAGATGCTGCGCACCGATATCCGGGAACTTTCCGGCATCGCAAAAGACTTGGGTGCGGATCATTCGCAACAAGTGGAAGACAGTTCACTGGCCTCAAGAAAATTACGCGATTTCGTGCAGAGCCTGGGCAATCAAACACGCTTGGGTCAAAGCACTGCGGAGCTGTCAAAAAAGGTCACTGAAGACTGTTTTGACCTGCTCAATGAACTGAATCAATCACTTGAGCAACTGCATAAAATCAGCAAGCAAGCCTTTGACAGCAACCAGCAAATGCAGACGCTGACCAAGGAAATTGGAAAAACCATGACCGGAGCCTCTGGTCAGCAATGGCAAACCACCCTGAGCTCGTTGGACAGCCTCAATGAACGCACCAATTCCTTCATGGGGAAAATGGATGTGTTGAAAAGCGGGCTAAGCGCAATCGAGAACCAGGTGGTTTCAATTGACCACGCCACGCACCAATGGGTTGAAAACGGCCACGGCAATCAACGCCAGGGTTGGGAAGTATTGGGTGCAATGGAAGGCATGCAGGCTCGCACGGAAAGTGCTTTTAAAACATTGGGCAATACAGTTCAAACGATTTTACGGTCGGACGACCTGATGCGTGAAATGGAAAAACGCCTATCGAGATTTGATGTATGAGTCTAGGCAATCTACTTGATGACCCGATGGTCAATGAATTTCTGGAAAGCAACACAGCACGTTATGCCCTGCTGGGTCATGTCGCTGATGAACTAGGAATGATCGCAGCCAGCAAGCTTTTCCGGCAGGACATTGGATTCAAATCGGGATCCGAATTGATCGTGGCTCGCTATGGCATGTCCATCTACAGGGCTCTGTCGAATGCCTTGCACAAACACCAAGGCTGGACCGGTCACGTGAAAGTCCATGACCAGTGGCTTCGACTGCAAATGCTTGTACACAGCGAATTTGGCATCCTTCACGAACAAGACAGCCATGAGCATAGGAACTTAACCGGCTTTCCCTTGCCTTTAAATGTTGAAGCAAGAACCAGCGAACAAATGGTACTGGACAAAAAAGTTCCAACCAGCGTGCTCTTAAATGTCGACGACAAGGGCCGCATCAAACGGATCAGCCCTTCTCTGGAAATTTTTCTTGGACAGAACAGTGAACAGTTGGAAAATCTGGACGCCGCCAACTTGGTGTTTAGAACAGATGTAGGCCATTTCAAACGCCTGCTCGACCAAGTGAAATATCAAACTCGGTCGGCTGAAGGGTCTTTCCGCCTGCGCAACACCTTGAACGAAGTGTTTTATTTCGATTGGACAGCCGCTTGCAGCGGCAGCGACATTTTACTGATTGGTCGCTCCAGCAACATTCACCTTGAAGAAGCCTTGCTGAAAAGCGAAGAACGAATCAACAATATTCTGGAATCGATGGACGATGCATTTTTTGCCATCGACATGAATGGTTATGTGAATTACCTGAATGAAAAAGGTGCTGAACTGCTCGGAAAAAGCGCACAACTTCTGCTTGGTCGGATGGTTTGGGAACGTGCACCCCATTTGAAAAAAACTCCTCTGTTCAAGTACGTGAATCAAGCCAAAGGGAGCATGAAGCCTGAAACGTTTCAATGGCAAGACCCTTCCAATGACATGTGGTACCAGGTAAAGGCGTATCCCAGTGAGGAGTTGATTTCGATTTTCTTCACAGATGTAAGTTCGATTAAGCGCAATGAAAGCAAGATGCGCCACCAAGCCACACATGACCCCTTAACCGGTTTACCAAATCGTTTGGCTTTGTCGCAAACCTTGCAAGAACTGCTGGGCAACGATCAGGTTCAAGGATTTAAATTGGGCTTGCTGTTTATCGACCTGGACGGATTCAAAGCAGTGAACGACACCTTGGGCCATGACCGGGGCGATGACCTGTTGATCGCCGTGTCCAAACGATTGCGAAGTGTAGTTCGAAGTTCAGACATCGTGGCCCGCCTGTCGGGCGATGAATTTGTGATCACGCTGCCGTACATTGCTGACCAAGACACCGCGTTCAATGTGGGCCGCAAGGTGGTGGATGCGATCAGCAAAAAGCCTTTCGAGTTGGGTGACAAGAAGATTTATGTGGGCGCCTCGGTTGGCGTCGCCTTATTCCCCACCGACGCGGCCGACGTGGAAGGTTTGCTTAAGCACGCGGACATCGCCATGTATCAGGCCAAACAGGCCGGAAAAAATACTGTGCGTGTTTTCCACGCCCAAATGAGCGCCAGCCTGCAAACCAAGGTTGATCTGGAAAACGACTTGCACGATGCAATATTGCACGACCGGATTGAATTGCATTACCAACCTCGCTTCAATGCCAACGGCGCGATTTGTTCACTGGAGGCACTGGCGCGGATGCGGTCCCGCACTGGTGAGGTTATTCCACCGTCGCAGTTCATTCCGATTGCTGAAGAATCTGGCTTGATCATTCCGATGGGTGAACAGGTGATGCGCAAAGCATGCAAATGGCTGCACGAAACCAACAAGAAACTGAAAAATCCGATTGGTGTTTCCGTGAATGTCTCGGGAATTCAACTGCTGGATGGAAAACTATGCGGCACCGTTGAAAAAATTCTGAAATTGGCCAATTTGCCGGCCCATCTGCTTGAGCTTGAATTGACAGAAACTGTGTTGATGCAAAATCAGGACGCGGTACTGAGTGACCTGAATAGTTTGCACACCCTCGGTGTCATTTTATCGATTGATGATTTCGGAATTGGTTATTCATCACTGGCCACGCTGCACCGCATGCCAGTGCAGTCAATCAAGCTTGACCGTTCCTTCGTCAGTGAACTACCCAACAAAATTGACAGTGTAATTTTATCGCGAACTGTTTTGGCAATGGCCAAGGCCTTGGGCCTGAATGTAGTCGCGGAAGGTGTTGAAACCGCAGAACAACGCGATTTTCTGATTGAGGCGGGTGTGCTTGAATTGCAAGGCTTTGGCTTGGCCCGCCCCATGGCTTCTGATGACGCAAGGCAGTTTGTGTGGGCGCAGCAAATTACCAACGCGTCGGCGAAAAAAATTCTGGCGTGAGTCGGCCCCATCAGCACGAGTCCCAATCATCCGCCTGAAAACCTGATTTTCCCTTTTTGAAGTTCACACTGACTCACCGAGATCGGCAAAACTGACGGCCGAATCTCGGTGTCGGCTTGCAGCCGAGCGCGGCGTGTGAATTCAAACGGGCAGGTTTTCTTGAAGGCGAAGCGATTGGAACATCGCTGCCGATTGGGCTGAACTTGCAAGTTGTTGCACGATGACCGGTCAGAAAACTTGCCGGATTTGTGTGCAGAGCCAAACGGTCTCGATCCGCGAAAGCCAATATCCGACCATTACTTTTGGAGGGCTTGGCTTAGTGCGGCACCAGCAGCAAAGCCGAAATGCCAAGTTTTCGGGCAGCGGCGACACTTCAAGTTCAGATCACACACCAAAACAGTTTTCAGCATGGAACAAGCAAACCCCACGATGGGCTGGCATTCAAACCGCCACGAGTGGATGTTTAAACCCGCCCTTCTGCCTTCGCATCCTCAAGATCGAATTCCACCCCAAACCCGATCGATCCACGAAACACCTTAACCTTGATCAATGGCCCTTCAGGGCGCAACTGATCCCATATCCAGCGGGCAATGTTTTCGGAAGTGGGTAGTTCAATGTACTCATTCAGATAAGAATGGTCCAAACGTTTTCGAACAGCTTCAACCTGCACACTCAAAAGGCTTTCAGGCACCACATACCCATCGGTCGCGGGGCCTTCAAACCACACCTCTGCGGTGTAACTGTGGCCATGCAGACCAGGCCAGTCTGGCAACTGGTGAGCAACATCAAAGGTGAACTGTTTAAAAACTTTCATGGCATTCCAATTACTTTGTGGGTTTGAACACTCAAACGCCATTGAGGTTTATTCAGGCAGGTTTGTATAGCCACTTGCAGATTCTTTGCTTTCTTGCCGGTGTCGGCGTCGTCCATGGCCTGCACAAAAAAATGATCAAACGCCAAGGTTCCCAAGACATCAAGGTTCTGCCCCAGCTGCGGCACAACCACTTTCAGTTCATGCCCGCTGGTTTGAACCAGCTCACTACCAAACTTAGGGCTTACACATATCCAGTCAACACCTTCGGGTACAGGCAGCGTTCCATTGGTTTCAATGGCAATCTCGAACCCACGTGCGTGAACAGCTTCAATCAGCGCCGCATCCAACTGCAAGGTGGGCTCTCCACCAGTAAATACAACATAGGGTTTGGCCTTCGGTGAATCACTTTTGAAGGTGGCACTGATGGCTTGTGCCAAATCATGCGCATTCTTGAATTTCCCACCACCAACGCCGTCTGTGCCCACAAAATCAGTGTCACAGAACTTGCACACCGCGGTGGCTCTATCTTCTTCCCGACCGGTCCATAAATTACAACCCGCAAAGCGACAAAAAACGGCCGCTCTGCCTGCTTGCGCACCTTCACCTTGCAGGGTGTAAAACATTTCTTTGACAGAGTAAGTGGCCACGGTGTGTTCGCTTGTTTGTTACAGGCGCAATGCTACTTGAATTGGGAAACAGTGCCCAGAAAAAGGGCAAAAAAAATGCCCGATATGGTTAATCGGGCAAACCTCAGAAGCAAAAGAGGAGGGATGTGAGCTCTTAGTTTGCAAGCACCCTGCTTTTCTTTCAACTCCATTTTTCGAGGCTTTCCTCGAAACTCCAGAGTTACATCCGAGATTTTTGACTAGAAGAAAAACTCCAAATTCAGGAAATACAAAGCCAGCTTTGTTTTCAGGTTTACAAGTGTTGCCGCTGCCAAATTTAGAGCCAAATACCCAATACCGGCACGTTCCTGCGTTTTACAAAAATGACGTATCGATTAGGCAACAAAAACGCGCCCGGGGGCGCGTTTTCGAAACAAGTAAGTCGTGAATTACTCGACCAAGTTAGTCCAGTAAGTCTGCCGGAATATTGCCACCGTTTTCGGCAAGCTTTTGCAGCACTGTTTTATGCAACCACATGTTCATTTGCGCTGAATCGCCCATTTTTTCAGCCGGGCAAGCAAGTTCCGCGGCCAATTCCTTGCGGGCAGTCAAGCTACTGTCCAAGCCCAACAATTTCAACAAATCGACAATCGATACTTTCCAGTTCAACTTTTCAGGATTGGCTTTTGCCATGGCTTCAAGCTTGGCAACCACGTCCACCACCGGAATTGCCTGAGGTGTTGCAGCGGTCGACACCACGGGAGCCGGTGCGCCTTGTGTTGACGCAGTGCTTACCACTGGGGCAGGCGTAGCAGCTGGCGTTGCAGGCTTGTCGTCACCAAGGCCAAGCTTGGATAAAATTTTGCTGAAAAAACTCATAAGGTCTCCCGTTTGTTGGTAAGACTCTTGAACTTAACAGCAAATTGTTAAATTAAGTGACTTCCGCACTTAATTTGATCAACACGGCTTTTGAAGACAGCCCGCCAAAATAGCGCGCAACTTGTCGGCACCTTGTTCATTCATGCATTGAATGTTGCGCTCGGGAATCAGGTCGACATCTGGGTAATTGTCAATCGCCAAGGTCAAGCTGTCTTCACGTAACAGGTGAAGCATGGGGTAAGGTGAGCGATTGGTGTAGTTTTCGGCATCACTGGGCTCAGTGCCGCCAAATTGGTAATCGGGATGAAAGCTGGCGACCTGGTAAATACCTTCCAGGTCCATCTCGACCAAAAGCGCATCGGCCACTTCCAGAAAGTCGTTGTACTGAAAAAAGTCTTGCAACACCTGCGGGTGAATCAGCAGGGTAGTTTCAATCGATTCATTGCTATTCAGCAATGCCAACTCACGAGCCAACTCGTCCAGCAAAACCGCCTCGTTGTTGGCTTTACTCACCACGAAGCGCACGCGATCTTTCACCAGTTCACGTTTGGCAAAGGGGCACAAGTTGAAGGCAACAACCACGTTCTCCACCCAACTGCGGGTGGAGTCAATGATTTGCTGATCAGTCAATGGGCTCATTGGCAACAACTAAAACGGCAACTTCACTTCAGGCGCAACCGCCAGAATGGCTGCCTTGAACTCGCTTTGAATTCGCGCCAGCGCAGCGTCGCTGTCAGCCTCGAAACGCATGACAACCACCGGCGTGGTGTTCGAAGGGCGGGCCAGCCCAAAACCATCTGCGTATTCGGCGCGCACACCATCAATGGTGTTCACCGATTCAGAAGTGGGGAATTTTCCTTCTGCTTGCAAACGCTTCACGATTTCGAAATTCACACCTTCTGCAGTTTGCAATTGCAGTTCAGGCGTGCTTGATGAATTGGGCAATGCGTTCAATTCAGCGCTGGGGTCGCTGCCGCGCGACAAAATTTCAAGCAGGCGAACGCCCGCATACAAGCCATCATCAAAACCAAACCATCGTTCTTTGAAGAACACATGGCCGCTCATTTCGCCGGCCAAGGGTGCGCCGGTCTCTTTCAGCTTGGCTTTAATCAAGGAGTGCCCTGTTTTCCACATCAGTGGTTCACCACCGGCAGCTTTCACTGCTTTGGCCACATGGCGTGTGCACTTTACGTCGTAAATCACAGTGGCGCCAGGGTTGCGCGAAAGCACGTCGCGTGCAAACAAAATAAGCTGGCGGTCGGGGTAAATAATTTCGCCGTCTTTGGTCACCACACCCAGGCGGTCGCCGTCGCCGTCAAAGGCCAAACCGATTTCCGCATCGCCATTTTTCACACAGGCAATCAGGTCTTGCAGGTTTTCAGGGTGTGCGGGGTCTGGGTGGTGATTTGGAAAGTTACCATCCACTTCACAGAACAATTCGGTAACCTCACAACCCAACGCTTCATACAAAATTTTGGTAAATGCGCCAGCCACGCCATTGCCACAATCCACCGCAATTTTCATGGGGCGAGCCAGCTTGATGTGGCCCAGAATGTTGGCCAAGTAGTTCGGCCACACATTCATTTCAGTGTACGAACCACGCTGCACGCCAGGAACCACACCACGCACTGGTTTTTCGTTTTGAATCCACTGCAACAAGCCCTGAATGGTGTCGCCGTACAATGTTTCCCCAGCCACCATCATTTTCAAGCCGTTGTATTGTGGGGGGTTGTGGCTTCCAGTCACTTGCACGCCTGTGCCGTTACCCAGCAAGAAAGTAGCAAAATAAACAAGCGGGGTAGCCACCATGCCCACATCCACCACATTCACACCCGCATCGCGAAATCCATCGGCCAAAGCCCAGCACAGCCGTGGACCGGACAAACGACCATCGCGCCCCACCACCGCTTCGTTTTTACCCCTGCTTAATGCCAATACCCCCAAGGCTCGGCCCACGCAGTAGGCGGCTTCTTCGGTCAGGGTGTCATCGACAATCCCACGAATGTCATAGGCTTTGAAAATGGAAGAAGAGATAGTCATGAGTCAGCACCTGAAATAGTCGAATAGGAAATAGATGGCTGGATAACGTTGCCGCACGCCTAGCGTGTACACGGGCATAATACTACTTTCGATGTTCAGGTTAGATTTCAAGATGGCCAACTATGTGATTGGCGACGTGCAAGGATGCCTTGACTCCCTGCTGAAGTTACTGGAAAAAATCCGGTTCGATGCACAGGCCGATGTGTTGTGGTTTGCCGGCGACCTGGTGAACCGTGGCCCGCGCTCCCTGGACACCCTGCGGTTTATTAAAAACCTTGGCGAGCGCGCCTACACAGTATTGGGTAACCATGACCTGCATTTGCTGGCCCTGTGGTGCAGCAGCGGCCGCACTCATGAAGCAGACACAATCGCCGAAATAGTGAATGCGGCTGACGGCGAAGAACTTGTGAACTGGCTTCGAACCCAGCCTTTGGCCCTGCAGCTTCCTGAATTAAAAAACGCCCTGCTGGCCCACGCCGGAATTCTTTCTGAATGGAGTTTTCAACAAGCGCTTGAATTGTCTGCCGAAGTTCAACGCACTCTGTCTGGTCCAAACTGGAAAGCGTTCATGGCTGAACTGTATGGCAACAAGCCCAACCGCTGGGATAACACCCTTGTTGGGTTCGACCGCCTGCGTTTAGTGGTTAACGTGTTTACCCGCATGCGCATGGTGCGTGATGATGGGAAAATCGATTTCAAGTACAAGCTGGAACCCGCCGACGCGCCGCCCGACTTAAAACCCTGGTTCGACGCGCCCCGTCAGTTTCCCGGCGAAGGTCCGATCATATTTGGGCATTGGTCGACTTTGGGTATGCTGAAGAACAAGGTGGGCTACTGCCTGGACACGGGTTGCGTTTGGGGTGGCCAATTAACAGCACTTCGGCTTGAAGATGAGAAAGTATTTCAAGTGAATGCAGTAGAACCGCCAGCGCCCACCGTACATTAAAAAATAAGTGAAGCGTTAATTGGAACCAGGAATGGTGTGATGGCACTTAATCGTGTCTTATTCACTGATCGGCTGCACCATGAACGTTCAAACACCACCCTCACCCACGCCAACGCCACCTGGTTCGCCTTTGCGACAGCTTTCGACAAACGCGACCACGCCAAACAGGTGGCCAAAGCAGGAAAGCAACCATGCGGGTCAGCCACCACTTGCCCAAGCGGCTGGCGCAATTGCGGCACACCACACGCCTCCAGTCCTGGCATCAATCGCGAACTTGATGATGGGTGTATCGCTGGGCTTGATGGCGGGGGCAACATTGTCAATCATTGAACATGAAGCCGCTGGCACCGCGCTGCCAGAGTCCACCAAACAACAACTATTTGGAAGTCTGTACGCTTTCCTACTTGGCGTCTCAGCTCAATTGGCTCAAAACTTGCGCTGAACGCGCAACCGGATTTCTTTCATGAACACCGCACAACCGTCACCCGCATCTTCCAATTCTGGCAACCCTTTCCCAGAGGCCTACCCAGTTGAGCGCCACACGCACAACACAATCAACATCAACCTCAATAACCCTGTGAACGCATCACAAGAAGCAGCAGTAAGAAATTTCAATATTGTTGTGGGAGGACTGGCCGCCGGTCTTTCTGCAGGGGTGGTTTCAGGAATTATTTACGCAATCGCGGATCCACACAAAGTCGATGCACTCACTTTTCCGGTACGGATACTTGGGGGTGTCGTGGCTGGGCTGTCAGTGGCTTTGGGCTACATTGGCTTTACATCCCAACGCCGGGCCACGCAAACAACTGCAACTGCGCGACCAGTGGTGAACGCCCAAATTGATCATTCGGTGAACATCATGAGAATAGACGCTCAGTGGGCCAATATTTGAGCCTGGCAAATGGTTCGTATACGCTCGTGTGCTTCATCGCTTAGCTCATGACGGGTACGGCCCTCGGTGTTGATGGGCGCGTGAATGTACAGCTGCACCACAAAACCAGTTTTGCTGTTCAGCAGCACCTTGATGTTCTCCAGTATGGTTTGATCGCCAAGGAATGCAGGTTCAGTAGAAAATGACCCGTCAGGTTTGAAGTATTGCAAGCTGACGGGCAGCAAAGGCACGCCAGCCTGAATCGCGGGCTGAACAAAATTGCTGTGAAAGTGCAAAGGGGTGTTGCCTGCCCCGGTGGTACCTTCAGGAAATACGGCCACACAGCGCCCAGTGCCCAACACTTTCACCGCTGCATGAATGACGTCGCGCACAGCGTGGCGCTTGCCCCGTTCAATAAACAAGGTACCGCTTCGCTTTGCGAGCAAACCCCCAATTGGCCATTTTGAAATTTCAGATTTCGCAATAAAGGTAACCGGGTGAATACTGTTGAATGCAAAAATATCCAGCCAGGACACATGGTTGCTGTAGAGCAGACAGGGTTTGTGGATTGAATAATCTGCCTCGGGCTTTTCATACACCACCCGTACCTGCACATTCAGAATCAACAACAGTTGCCCGGCCCAGCATTGCTCGATCATCTCTTTTTGTTTCTTGCCAAGCAAGGGCCAAAGCGTCAAAGCCACGACGAATCCGTACAACAAGTGCACTACCAAGCGGAATACCATCCATGCTTTGCGCATTTTTAATAGCCTTTTTTAAATTAAGCGGCCAGCACTTTCATTTTGCTTTTCTCCAGGCTACTGTAGCCAACATTGCCATTGACCATGGTCAACTGAACTTTACCTTGCATGGGAAAGCCATTGAAAGGCGTGTGCTTGCCTTGACTCATCAGACTTGCTTCACCCACAACCCAGTCCACTTCCGGGTTAAACAGGCACAAATCGGCTGGCATGCCTGTGCGCAAGCTGCCGGCCTGGACTTTGATAATGTCGGCCGGTTTGCTGCAAAGCAACTCAACAATTCGGGCTGGCGGAACGTTTTGTTCGCGCATCCATTTCACCGCGAGCGTTAACAACAATTCAAGCCCGGTGGCGCCCGCTTCACTTTCTGCAAAGGGCAGTAATTTGGCGTCATCGTCCACAGGGGTATGGTCTGAACAAATTGCATCAATGGTGCCATCGAGCAAACCGGCCCGAATAGCGTCGCGGTCGCGTTGCTCGCGCAGGGGCGGAATCAGGTGTGCATTGGGGTCGAAAAAACCAATGTCAAGGTCGGTTAAATGCACATGGTGGATGGCCACGTCACAGGTCACTGGCAAACCCTCGGCCTTGGCTTGGCGAATCAGTTCAATGCCTTTGGCTGAACTGATTCTGCAAATGTGCATCTGGGTACCGGTGGCACGCACCAGTTCGAAATATGCTTGCAAGGCAATGGTTTCAGCCATCACTGGTATGCCACTTAAACCCATGCGTGAAGCATACGCACCCGCATGCGCCACGCCTCCCCGGCTGAAATTGGGTTCTGTGGGCCGAAGAAACACGGTAAAGCCAAAGTTGCGCGCGTACTTCATGGCCTGCAACAACACGCGCAAGTCTTCAACAGGCGATTCCGCTTGGCTAAAACCTACACAACCCGCCTCGGTCAACTCTGCCATTTCGGTCAGGGTTTCGCCTTTCAAACCACTGCTTAGCGCTCCCAAGGGGTACACCTTAGACAAATTCAGTTGGCGTGCCTTGAACTTTAACATTTCAATCAAGCCGGGTTCATCAAGAACCGGTTCAGTGTCTGGAGGGCAGACCAGTGAGGTAATGCCACCAGCCATCGCGGCTTCAAGTTCGCTTTCCAGTGTGGCTCGGTATTCGTAACCGGGTTCACGCAAGCGAGCCGACAAATCCACCAGACCGGGCAACACCCAAAGCCCGGTGGCATCAATGGTTTTACTGGGCGCGAAGTCGGCAGGCATTTCGCCCTTCGGGGCCACGGCCACCACACGGCCTGCGGCCACCGCCACATCCATGATTGCGTCGGCACCAATGCTGGGGTCTATGACACGCCCACCAGAAATCAACACTCGCATTGCTTTTCCTTTGTAAGAAACTTGAGCAGCTTTTTGCGTACCTTTTTTAAGCACCTTTGCTGGCCGAGGCCAGAATGCTCATCACGGCCATTCGCACTGCAATACCGAAAGTAACCTGATTCAAAATCACGCTTTGCGGGCCATCGGCCACTGCAGAATCAATTTCAACACCGCGGTTCATGGGTCCGGGGTGCATCACAATGGCATCGGGTTTGGCATGGCGCAGCTTTTCCTCAGTCAGGCCAAAGTGCTTGAAATATTCCTGGGCAGATGGAATCAGGGCACCCGTCATGCGTTCTTTTTGCAGGCGCAACATGATGATCACATCGCAATCCTTAATGCCTTCCACCAGGTCGTGATAAACGCGCACGCCCATGTTGTCTAGGTGGTTGGGCAGCAAAGTGCTGGGACCCACAGCACGCACTTCCGGGCAACCCAGGGTGGTCAGGGCATGAATGTCAGAACGCGCAACGCGGCTGTGCAGAATGTCGCCCACAATGGCCACGCGCAGCTTGGTGAAATCTTGCTTGTAGTGGCGAATGGTGTACATGTCTAGCAAGGCCTGCGTAGGGTGCGCATGCCGCCCGTCGCCTGCGTTGATCACATGAATGTTGCCACCACTAACCCGGTTCAAGTGCTGGGCCATGAAAGTGGGCGCACCGCTTTCAGAATGGCGCATCACAAACATGTCGGCCGACATGGCCGCCAGGTTGTCGATGGTGTCAATCAGCGACTCACCTTTGCTGGTGGAAGATGAACCGATGTTCAAGTTCACCACATCGGCAGAAAGCCGCTTGGCTGCAATCTCGAAGGTGGTGCGGGTGCGGGTTGAATTCTCGAAAAAAACGTTAAACACTGATTTCCCGCGCAGCAGCGGCACTTGCTTTACTTCGCGATCGGTGACCGACAAAAACGATTCTGCCGTGTCCAGAATGCGGTGGATCATCGCCTTGGGAAGCCCTTCAATGCTCAACAAGTGAATCAGCTCACCTGCGGCGTTCAGTTGAGGGTTATTCAATTTTCTTTTACCTCCAGCTCCAGGCGGAACGCACCTTGATCGTCTTGGGTCAATACAAACGCTTCTTCGGGTTTCAGTGGCCAATGTTTGCCCACATACTGCGCATCCACCGGCAATTCGCGGCCCCCGCGATCAAGCAACACAGCCAGTTCAATTTTTGCAGGGCGGCCAAAATCAAAAAGATGGTTCACAATGGCGCGTGTGGTACGCCCTGTGTACAACACATCGTCGACCAACAAAATGGTGCGGCCTTGTACTTCGAAAGGCACTTCAGCGGGCTTGGGCGCATCTTTTAAGCCGCGCTCGGAAAAATCGTCGCGGTAAAAGGCGCTGTCGAGAAAACCGCAGGGCAAAGTGAAACCCAAATCGACATGCAAACGTTCAGCAATCCAGGCACCACCGCTGTGCACACCAATCAGGCCAAGTTCACTTCGGTCAGGAAACGCCTTGTCGATCTGATCGCGCAGGCGGGCATACAGGGCTTCGGGGTTTGGCAGGCTCATCGCCCCTCCAGAAAAAATTGTTCCAGAATCAGGCAGGCGCTGCCCATGTCGACACGGCCTTTGTTCTCTCGGGCGGCTTTGCCACCCATACAACTCTCCATAATGGCACTGGTGTAACGTTCGTCAACCATGGCGCAGGGCAAAGCGAAACGCCCCTCCAACTGACGGGCAAACCTTTCACAGCGCGCGGTCAACTCATTTTCTGCACCATCGGGTTGGCGGGGTACCCCTACCACCAGGCCTTCGGGCTGCCATTCCTTCACCAAACTTTCAATTTTGGCAAAACGCTGATCGTCGTTTTGTGCTTCAACCACTGCCACGCCGCTGGCGGTTTTGGTCAGAGAATTCCCAAAAGCCACTCCAATCCGCTTTAGACCAAAATCAAAGGCAAGGTACTGGGTGGGCCTGGGCGATTGCATGGGTTTTTGCGAGGGCTTTTCCATGGGTCAGGCGTGCCCCGCTGCGCCAGTCATCAGAGTGGGGTCAATGCCCAACAAGGCGTAGGCGCGGGAAAAACGTTCCTCAAGTGGCGTGTCAAATAAAATTTCATGGTTGGCGGGTACGGTGAGCCAGGCGTTTTGCGCCAGCTCTTCTTCAAGCTGGCCTTCGCCCCAACCGGCATAACCCAATGTAATCAACCACTTGCCTGGCGCTTCACCCCGGGCCACGGCTTCAAGAATGTCTCGAGAAGTGGTCAGGGAAAGTTCATCGTTCACTTTCAGCGATGAATTCCAGTCCAAGGGTTGAGTGTGCAGAACAAAGCCTCGTTCACTGGCCACCGGGCCACCCATCATCACCGGGAAGTGGGTTGGCAAGTTTGCCTCAACATCCAGATCAATTTTTTCAAGCAGGCTTTGAATGTCCAGGTCGGTGGGGCGATTAATCACCAGGCCCATGGCACCTTTGCCGGAATGTTCACACAGATACACCACGGAGCCCGCAAAACTGGGGTCGAGCATGTTCGGCATGGCGATCAACAACTGACCGGACAGGCTAAATTCATTGGGTGTGGAAATTTCGGTCTCGCTCATGCCAAAATTGTAATGCCTTTTGACTGTGTGAAATCGGGTAGGCGTTCCTCTACCCGCCTTTAGCGCACAGACCAACCCAAATTTAAGCTGTTTCCATGCCTGCATCACTTCTTGAAAATCACCCATTGTCGACTCAACCCAAACCGGGCCAATACGCCAAAGGCTTGATGTGGTTTCGCCGCGACCTGCGCACACACGACAATGCAGCCTTGTTTTACGCACTGAAACACTGCGAGCAAGTACATTGTGTATTCGTGTACGACAAAACCATTCTGGACCAGCTTGCCAACAAAGCCGACCGGCGGGTGGAGTTTATTTGGGAAAGCTGCATGGCCTTGAAAAAGAAACTGCAAGGCTTTGGAGGCGACCTGCACATGGTGTACGACAAAGCAGAAAAAGCCATTCCGGAATTGGCTACAAAACTGGGCGTGCAAGCCGTGTTCACCAACAAAGACTACGAGCCCGCAGCCATCGACCGCGACATCACCGTGGGCAAGACGCTGCAAGGCAATGACGTGGCTTTATTTCGGTTCAAAGACCAAGCCATTTTTGAAGAAGATGAAGTGCTGACCCAGGCAGGTAAATTTTTCAGCGTATTCACGCCCTTTAAAAATGCCTGCCTTAAAAAACTGGATGAATTCCACTTAACACCCTACCCCAGTGAAGCCCGTCTTGGTGCTTTGGCCCAAGAATCCAAGCTGCCCGTCCCTGATCTTGAAGACATGGGCTTTAAACGCACGAATTTACTGGATATGATCAAGCCCGGTGAGGAAGGCGCGCTAGATGCATTTGACGATTTTCTGAACCGCATCGACAAGTATAAAGTTGCGCGTGATTTTCCGGCCGTGAAAGGCGTGAGCTACCTGAGCGTGCACAACCGCTTCGGCACTATTTCAGTTCGCAGGCTGGCCAAAGCCGCTTACGACCGATTCAAACTGGACGGCAGCGAAGGCGCGATGGGTTGGTTGAATGAGCTGATTTGGCGCGACTTTTATTTTCAGATTATTTACCACCGCCCCGATGCAGCGGAAAAAGCCTTCAAGCCCGAGTACGACCAAATTCGCTGGGACGATGATGAAAAAGCGCAACAGCTTTTCAAGGCCTGGTGTGAAGGTAAAACCGGCTACCCTCTGGTGGACGCCGCCCAGCGACAGCTGAACCAAACCGGCTTTCAACACAACAGGCTGCGCATGGTAACCGCCAGTTTTTTGACCAAAGACCTTGGCATCGATTGGCGCTGGGGCGAGCGTTATTTCGCTGAACAGTTGAATGACTTTGATCTGTCTGCCAACAACGGCGGCTGGCAGTGGGCGGCATCCACAGGCTGCGATGCCCAACCCTACTTCCGGATTTTCAACCCCTACAGCCAATCGGAAAAATTCGATGCGGAGGGCAAGTTTATTCGCAAGTACTGCCCTGAATTGGCCAAGCTTTCCAACAAGCACATTCACAACCCGGCCGAATGCCCGCCGTTCGAATTACAAATGGCCGATGTGGTTCTAGGCGAAACCTACCCAAGACCCGTGGTTGAACACGATGTAGCTCGAAAGAAAACGCTGGAACGGTATGCGGTGGTGAAGAAAGAGAAGAATGACTGATTTTGTCCGAACTTATGATGGTCAGCGCGAGCAGCTTCACCCATAATCAGCGGTGAAATTTCTGGTACGCAAACCAATAATAAGGAGACAAAAACAATGAATGCTTACACCACTGTATTGCTTTACGCCGGATGGATTCTGGTTTTGGCGTTGTTCTACGCCCTACCCCGTGTACCCCAAGCCCTTTTGGGCCAAAAACGGATCGACAGCTGGGAACGCGGCAAGGAATCCACCGACCCGATGTTTTTGCAGCGTGCAAAATCAGCGCACTTGAACTGCCTTGAAAACTTCCCGGTTTTTGCTGCCGTTGTTGCGATTGCAGGCCTGATGGGTCAGGTAGAGGCAATCAGTGCCGTTGCAGTGTTTGTGCTGTACGCCCGTATTGCACAAAGCGTGTCTCATATTCTGGGCACGTCGTTTATTTTGGTGATGTTGCGTGCCACCTTCTTCCTGCTTCAAGTGTTCATTACTTTGTACATGGTGTATCTGCTGCTCTGATCAATCAAACTTAACCAGACAGAAAAATGCCGGTTAATCAAATCGGCATTTTTCTGCACCAAACACCCTATTTAATCGCCGCGAACGATCGGTCAATCGCCACCTTGGTGGCTTCAATGACCGCATCGTCGTGCGTCACTGAAACAAAACCAGCCTCGTATGCCGAAGGCGCAAGGTAAACCCCCGCATCCAGCATGGCGTGGAAAAACTTGTTGAACCGGTCTCGATTCGATGCGCTCACTTCAGCAAAACTGGTGGGCACTTTTTCGCTGAAATAAATACCAAACATGCCACCTATGCTGTCAGCACAAAAGGTTTCGCCGTGGGCATAGGCCATTTGGTTAAATGCCTCCACCAGCTTGCGGGTTTGGGTTTCCAGCCTTTCGTAAAAGCCTTCCTGCTTTAGCAAACACAGGGTGGTTAAACCGGCAGCCACGGCAACCGGGTTGCCGCTCAGCGTGCCGGCTTGGTACACGGGGCCAAGTGGGGCAATGCAAGCCATGATGTCTTTGCGGCCACCGAATGCGCCCATGGGCATGCCACCGCCAATAATTTTGCCCAAGGTGGTCAGGTCGGGCGTAATACCGTACACACCCTGCACGCCCTGTGGACCCACACGGAAGCCTGTCATCACTTCATCGAATATCAACACAGCGCCGTGCTGGGTGCACAACGCGCGCAGCGTATTCAAAAATTCATGGGTGGGCCGAATCAGGTTCATGTTGCCAGCCACCGGTTCGACGATCACGCAGGCAATGCTGCTGCCACTGGCTTTGAACAACTCGTGCAGTTGCTCCACATTGTTGTAGTCCAGCACACGGGTGTGTTTGGCAAAGTCCTCAGGCACACCAGCTGAAGTGGGGTTACCAAAAGTCAGCAGGCCTGAACCAGCTTTCACCAAAAGGCTGTCCGCATGGCCGTGGTAGCAGCCTTCGAATTTCACAATGGTGTCGCGGCCAGTAAAGCCGCGAGCAAGGCGAATTGCGCTCATGGTGGCTTCCGTGCCTGAACTGACCAAACGAACCTGTTCCATCGATGGCAGCATTTCGCACAAGGTTTCAGCCATCACAATTTCGCCCTCGGTTGGGGCACCAAAACTTAAGCCACCAACAGCGGCATCTTGCACGGCCTTGATCACTTCCGGGTGAGCGTGACCCAGCACCGCAGGCCCCCAGGAACCAATGTAGTCAATGTAACGCTTGTCATCAGCATCCCACACATGAGGGCCATTGGCACGCTTGAAAAACCGCGGCGTACCACCCACTGAACGAAATGCGCGCACAGGCGAATTCACGCCACCGGGAATTGTTCTTTGCGCACGTTCAAACAGCACTTCGTTCTGGCTCACTTCTTTACCACTCATTCTTAAGACTCCGAATTATTGACTGCATCCATTCACTGCATCCACCCACTGCTGCGCCACACTGCAAACCTGCACTGCATTGGGTTCCATTCCAAACAAACCATTCACCACTGCCACTGCGTGGGCACCAGCTTTCATCAATTCAGGCACACGGTCGATTGTTATTCCACCAATCGCCACTGTGGGCACATTCAAAGCGCGCGCCTTGGAAAACAGATCCAGTTCGGCGCGCACCGCATTGGGCTTGGTGCCGCTGGGGTACATGGCGCCGAAAGCCACGTAGCTGGCGCCTGCCTGCACGGCGTTCTCGGCCAGTTCAAACTGATTGTAACAAGAAGCACCCACCACCCACTTGGCGCCCAAGCGGCTTCGCGCCTGTGCAATGGCTTCATCGGTTTTGCCCAAATGCACGCCTGCAATCGCTGCGCCTGTGAATTTCGGAAATTCGCTGGCAGGCACATCATTCAAAATCAAGGTTGCGTCATACTTCTCGCACAGCGCATTCAGCTGCCCGACAAATTCGATCAGCTCATCTTCATCCCAATTCTTCTGACGACACTGAAAAAGCTGAACACCACCTTCCAGCGCAGCGGCCACGCAATCCACAATTGCATCAGGGCTCCAAATTGCCGATCGTTCAGGCGTAATGGCGTACACACCACGAATTAAATTATTCGTCGCCATCGTCTACTTCTTCTTCACCCAGATGCTGCATCAGGTGCATGCGGTCTGGAATCAACTGCCCCTGGCCCACAGCGAACCCATAATTCAAGGCCTGCCAGGTGTATTCCAGCGCAAGTTCAACAGCTTCCAGCACACTCAAGCCCTGCCCCAGGCCCACTGCGCAGGCACTGGCCAGCGTGCAACCTGAACCATGGTATTGCCCGGGCAAACGTTCACAAGGAAACTCCACCACTTTCTGACCCGCTACATACAGGCGGTTGACCACAGCATCTGATTCCATGTGCTGGCCTTTCAGCAACACGGCCTTGCAACCCATCTGCAACAGGCGCTCACCTGCCTCGTCCACGGTTGAAGCACCCGTGAAGGCTTGCGCCTCGGGCCAGTTCGGGGTTAACAAATCCACCACCGGGAACAGCTCATTTCTGTAACAGTCGAACAAAGCCTGCCCGCCAAAGGCATCGCCGCGGCCTGAAGCCCGGACCGGGTCAACCACCAGCGGTACGCCCGGCCACAGGGCCTTGGTTTTCAACACGGCTGCTACAGCCGCGGTACTGCCCAACACGCCTGTTTTAATTGCACTGGGGGCAATGCTGTCGTCGAGCAACACTTGCAACTGGTCATCAATCCAGCTGGATGAACAGGCTTCAAAGCGCTTAACACCTACCGTGTTTTGTGCGGTTAAGCCAGTAAGCACGGTCAATGGGTGCGCACCCAGTGCGGCGATGGTTAGCGCATCGGCCTGCAGGCCTGCGCCAGAAGTGGGGTCTGATGCTGAAAATGTCAGCACCAAAGGTACGGTCTGTGTCATTCAAAACCCAAAAAAGACTAGCGACCTTGGTTGCTGGCCGCCAACCTAGTATTATCCACCGGTTGCAATTTTTTTTCTGGAAGTAGCTCAGAATGAACACTTGGATTTGTTTGATTTGCGGTTGGGTTTACGATGAAGCAGCGGGTTTGCCCGAAGAAGGCATTGCCCCCGGCACCAAATGGGAAGACGTTCCGCCAAACTGGGTTTGCCCGGAATGCGGCGCCCGCAAAGAAGACTTTGAGATGACTCAAGTCTAAAACCGACCTTCTGGATCAATGACCGAACAGCAAGCCGACCCCGCCACAGCGTTTGAAGACCACGCCCCAACGCCGGTCAGGCCCAGGTTTGTTCGGCAATTGGGCCAGTTTTCGCTCGGGCTGCTTGTTGCAGCTGCATTGCTATTTCTGGGCGGCTTGTACGCTCAAAGCCAGTCAAGTGGCAATCGAAATACCCAGTTGTCTCAAATCAACTTGGTTGAAGGTCGCATTCAACAAGAACTTTTGGCTTTGAATGGCCCTGCTGTGGATTCCGTTCAGCCTTTGGCATTGAAAGCTTTACTTAGCCTGGGGCAGCAGGTCAGCCAACAAAACAAAGGCATTCAGTGGTTTGGTGGCCTGCACAATCAAAACCTGCAAGTGCTGCTGACCCAATCCATTGAAGCCTTGTCGCGCCCGGTGGCCGGGGTGAATTTAAACGAAGACACTCAACGCCAACTTGAAGCGCAACTGCGACTTGATGCGCTGCCCAAACTCGCCCAGCTTAAACTTCACATCGCCCAATCCACCAACGGTTATTTGGTGCTGTTGTTCGGCCTTGCAACTTTGCTCGCCCTAATTGGTTTTGTGCTGGGTATTCAATGGAACACCCACCGCAAAACCCTGGCACTGAATCGCCGCATTCAAATGCTAAGCCGTGCTTTGCACAGCCAACAGCAAAACGATCAAAAACGTGAAGGCGCGCATGCCGCGCTTGAGGGCGTGCTGAAAGCATTGAACAGCAACCAGCAACTAGAGCACCGGGGCACGCTGATGCAAATCGGCCAGCAGCTTGAAGAGTTGAATCAAAGCGGCCGGGCAGTGCTGCAGTTTGCGAAATCGTTTCATCAATTGTCGAACCAGGGCACGCAGGTGGTGAAGTCAACACTGAACAGCGAGCAGCGCAATGCCAGGGCTGAAAGCCACATGGAGACAGTGCAAGCCCAGCTTGAAGGTTTGCGTTCAGACATACGAAGTGCTGCCCAGGGCCTGCGCAAGGCTGGCGAGGTAAGCCGCCAGTTGCTGGGCAGGCTAGATTCATCGCAAATGGAATTGACACTGACTGAACCAGAAAACAGCCGCCAGCTTCAACAGTTGGTGGAGCAAAGCCAGCAAGCTTTGAAAGAATCGATTGAGGGCTTGGTTCTCGCCAGCCAGAAAATAAACATGGGCCAGCATGAATCAAACAAACTGGCCGAGTACATGGCGGTGAATCAAACCGCGTGGTCTAACCTGCTAAGCCAGGTTGAGCAAGTGGCAGAATCTGCTTCCAAGGAATCTGAAAGTGCCTTGAGGCTGGCCAAGCGCCTGATGAACAAAGGTCAACAAAACCCGTTGACCTTGGCTGGTGAGCGCCCGGTTGATCAGGCCGCCAAAGCACCGCCACAACTGCTGCCCTGACCCGCGGTACAGCCGTAGCAATGGTCACCCACCACGACTTCAATTGAATCAAGCGCGGTTTGCGTTAAATCAGCAAGCGTCAATGCCCTGCCCTGCGCATCGCGAACTGGCCAACCCAGTTGCTGGTTGAAATCGCAATCGTAAAGTTTGCCTTCATAATCAATCGACACCAAACTGCGGCACATTACCGCAGCCAGGTTGCTTTCACGGTAAGCACCTTTCAAGGTGTTCATGTAGGTCTCGAACGTGCCCTTGCTAATCAAAGTGCTGCCAAAACGCGCAATCGGCATGTTGGTGATCGTCACCAAACCGGTGAAGCGAATGCCAAACTTCTCGAACAGCACCGCTTTGTAATCGGCTTCCAGCGCTTCTTGCGGGGGCGGCAGAGCTGGGCCTTGCGGGTTAAACACCAAGGTTAAACGCAGCTTGTCGCCATAACCCAGTGCATTCAGCTTTTGCAGGCCAGCGATGCTGGCATCAAATACACCCTTGCCGCGCTGTTTGTCCACATTGTCTTCCAGGTAACAGGGCAAGGATGCAAAAATTTCAACTTCGTTGTCAGCCAAAAACTGCGCCAGGTCTTCATAGCCAGGTTCGCTCAAAATGGTCAGGTTACAGCGGTCAATCACATGCACACCGGCCTTGCGGGCCGCCACCACCAAGCGCTTGAAGCGCGGGTTCATTTCAGGTGCACCACCAGTCAAATCCAGTTGTTTCACCCAGCCCTGATTCATCAATGCGATTAGTTGGTCGATCTGTTCATCTTGCATCAACTCGGTGCGGTTCGGCCCCGCATTCACATGGCAATGCGTACAACTCTGGTTGCACAGGTAACCCAGGTTCACCTGAATGGTTTCCAGGTTCAGCCGCTTCACGGTGGGGAAAGTGGTACTTTTTAACAAATGAACTACTGAGTGCATGTAGGCTCCGGTTTCTGTGCGCCGCGCGGGTATTTCGTTTTCAGATAATGAGAGAATCGAGGCTCACAAAGAACCTCAACGCGAAATGTTTATCGCGTTAATCGATAGTATCAAACTTACAGAAGCTCATTCGCTCAAGTCATGATCCAAGTTACAGTCAACGGTGAAAATCGTGAAATGCCCGAAAACAGTACCGTGGCCCACTTGGTGGAAACCTTGTCGCTGACCGGCAAACGAATCGCCGTGGAACTGAATGGCGAAATTGTGCCCAAAAGTCAGCACCCCACCACCCAGCTTCCTGCAGGGGCCAGCCTTGAAATCGTGGTCGCCGTGGGCGGCGGCTAAACAATCTGGAGCAGTACCAAGATGCAAAACACCAACGACACCTGGAAAGTAGGCAACCGTGAATTCACCAGCCGCCTGCTGGTGGGTACTGGTAAATACGCCAGCCTGGATGAAACGCGCGAGGCCATCACCGAAAGCGGCGCCGAAATTGTGACTGTGGCCATACGCCGCACCAACATTGGCCAGAATGCCGGTGAAGCCAGCCTGCTTGATTACATTCCCCCCAGCAAATTCACCTACCTGCCCAATTCAGCCGGGTGCTACACCGCCAAAGATGCTGTACGTACATTGCGCCTGGGCCGCGAACTGCTGGATGGGCACAACCTTTGCAAGCTTGAAGTGCTGGGCGACCCCACCAACTTATACCCCGACATGGAAGAAACCCTGATTGCCGCCAAAGAACTGGTGGCCGATGGTTTCGATGTGATGGTGTATTGTTCCGACGACCCAATCTATGCCCGCAAGTTGGAAGATGTGGGTTGTTTGGCCATCATGCCGTTGGCCTCGCTCATTGGTTCAGGCATGGGCATCTTGAACCCCTGGAACATCAATTTGATTCTGGAAAAAGCCCAGGTACCGGTGATTGTAGACGCGGGCGTGGGCACAGCCTCTGATGCAGCCATCGCCATGGAACTGGGTTGTGCAGGCGTGTTGATGAACACCGCCATTGCCAAAGCACAAAACCCGGTGCAAATGGCACGCGCCATGCGTTTGGCCACACAGGCAGGTCGGGAAGCCTTTCTTGCAGGTAGAATGCCGAAAAAGTTTTACACGGCCAGCCCCTCTTCCCCCGTGGAAGGCGTAATTTCCTCCAGTTCAAAATGACAGACCAAACCCCAGACAATCCGTTTCGCGACCAGCACATCAAAAGTTTTGTGAAACGGCGGGGGCATATTTCACGCGCCCAGGAAAGGGCTGTTGAAGAAGGCATGCCCAAGTGGGGCATCGTCTACAATTCGCACATGCAAATTAACTTCGACCAGCAATGGGGCACCACAGGCCAGCCCAACTGGCTTGAAATTGGCTTCGGCATGGGCGAAACCACCGCCAAAATTGCCAAGGCGCACCCACAGGTGAACTACTTGGGCGTAGAAATATACACCGCAGGCGTGGGCTCGCTAATCAAGTTGATCGAAGAAGATGGCATACCCAACGTCCGCATTATTTCCCACGATGTGGTTGACGTGCTTCGCGACATGATTCCGGACAACAGCTTGGACAAAGTGCTGCTGTATTTCCCCGACCCCTGGCGCAAAGCCCGCCACCACAAGCGCAGGTTGATTCAGCCCGAATTTGTGGCCAAACTGGCCAAGAAAATGAAACCGGGTGGTGTGCTTCATTGCGCCACCGACTGGGAAAACTACGCCCACCACATGCACGATGTGCTTAGTGTTGCACCCGACTGGCAAAACCTGGCCGACACACCCTTCGCCCCCCGCCCAGATGATCGTCCACTCACAAAGTTCGAAAACCGGGGTCTGAAATTGGGCCATGGCGTGTGGGACCTTCTGTACAGGGTGCGCTAAGCGAAGCGGCGCAAACACGGCACAAACGCAGCACAAACGGCCCACCCCTCTTGCGGTATGCCGAAAACAGGGTGATTTTGATTTAATGGTGCCTAACCCCGGTAACCTGGTAGCGGCATGCATTCAGCGCAAGACAATGGACTACTGCGTGCCCTGTCCAGCAGTGGCACAAGAATCTCGCTAAGAACCCGCACTTTGCTGGTCAGCCTTGTTGCGCTTGTCATTCTGGCAATTTGCCTATTCGCGATACTGAATCACCAATACGCAATTCAGCATACCGAACATGTCGAGCAATTGCTGCGCAGCAAAGCTCAGGCTATCGGACATGCTCTTGATTCTCGAGAACAGGCCAACAGAATCCAATCGCTCCCCGTGTATTTCCATCAAGGGGACATCGACACCGCCCAAACAACCTTGCATTGGCCAAACAACTGCTCGGCCATCGACCGGAAGTCACCTTCGGGAATCAGGCAATTTAACTGCCCGAATGAAACTGATCTGTATGCCCTCCAGACAGAAATGACACTTGGAGGATCGGTTCCGCAACAAGTCACCTTGTGGGCAATAAGCACGTCCGAGATATCCGCTTTTGCGATAAGCCTTGAAGATGCGCTGGGCATGGCCATTCTTGTGTTGGTAATCAGCGTACTGTGCAGCCGATGGATAAGCCGGGCGATCACGAAACCTTTAACTGACATCAACACCATTGCTGAACACATGTCCGCTGGAAACTACGATTGCCAACTACCCTCCAGTTCGATTCGAGAAATCAACCAGCTAGCCAGCACATTCAACTTAATGGCCAAAAATTTGCAGGAACGCGAGAAAATCATTCGCCGTACCGCCTACAAGGACCAACTGACGGGGCTGGACAATCGTGCATTTTTGACCTTGGCCCTTCACGAACGAACCCAATCCGCGCGTGAGCCTTTGTCAATCGTCATCTGGGGAATCGACAATCTCGACAACATCAATGAAGTTCTAGGCCATGAAGTTGCCGACAAAGTGCTTGTGAAAGTAGCAAGAAAAGCGAGTCGAATCTGCCGTGAGAACTTGGTTATCGCCAGACTAGAGGGCAATGTGTTTTGTATGTTGCTTCCGCGCATATTGCTTGAAAACATGATCAGCAAGCACACAATCAAACGCTTGATGCATGGTTCACTTCGAGTACACAACTATCAACTCGACATTCAAAGCCATGCGGGCATTGCCCACTATCCAGAACATGGTCAATGCCACGAAACCCTGATGCGCAGAGCAGAAATTGCTCGCCAACTTGCCAAAAAAACCAGGCAGGCCAGCATTGTGTTTGAACCCCGCCTTGAACAGCGCTCGGCCAACCGTTTGGAACTGATTGCTCAATTGCGCAAGGCCATCAACGAAAATGAGTTTTGCCTGCACTTTCAACCCAAACTGAATCTGAGAACCAACAGCATTAACCAGGCCGAAGCGCTTTTGCGCTGGAACCACCCGACTCATGGATTGATTGGCCCTGGCGGCTTCATTGAACTGGCCGAACAAACCGGCATGATCAAAGAAATTTCACGAATCGTGTTGACGCAAATTTATTCCATCATTGGCTTGTGTGCAAACCAGAATATTCGTTTGTCCGCCAATCTGTCAGCCATGGACCTTGAAGACAACGGGCTCATTGAGTTCATCAAACACCTGCATGCCAGGCAACCGGATGCGTCCCGCCACATTGTGCTGGAAATTACAGAAAGCGCGGCCATGCGCGATCCAGAGCAAGCCCTCGACATTCTGAATCAATTGGCCAGCATGAATTTTCAAATTGCCGTGGATGACTTTGGCAGCGGTTACTCCTCACTGGCTTACTTGAAACGATTCCCGGTCACCGAATTAAAAATCGACCGCGCATTGGTTCAGGGCGCGGACATGGACACCGATGGCCAGATCATTCTTGAATCCACCATCGAAATGGGCCACATCATGGGCTTGCTGGTCACCACGGAAGGCGTTGAAACTCAAGCTGAATTCGACCTGGTCAAAAAACTGGGGGCGGACTACGTTCAGGGTTTTTGGCTTTCAAAACCGATGCCCTTCGAGGAATTCAAATTGAAACACCTGGTTGGCAATCACGACCAACTTGTAGGACAACTCTAGGCGCAGCAAATTGCGCATCAATTTTGTACAAGCTTTCCCAGAGAAGCCCCCGCTTCGTTATGATGTCGAAATGACAATTCACACAAAGTAGCATCGCCGTGAAAATGAAACAGTTTGACGTGGCCATAATAGGCAGCGGCTTGGCAGGCCTTACCACCGCCCTTCAGTTGGCCGACAAATTAAAAGTGGCGATTATCTGCAAACGTTCGGTATCCGACTCCGCAAGCCGATGGGCACAAGGTGGAATTGCTGCTGTGCGAGACCCAGCAGACAGCGTTGAAGAACACGTGCAAGACACCTTGGTGGCAGGCGGGGGGTTATGTGAACGCGATGCAGTGCAGTTCATTCTTGAGAATGCATCAAGATCCATCGACTGGCTGGTTGAACAGGGCGTACCGTTTTCTCGGGAAGACGAAGAAGGCCCAAGCAACACGGAACCCAATGGCTTTCACCTGACTCGCGAAGGCGGTCACAGCCGCAGGCGAATTCTGCATGTGGCCGACGCCACGGGCGACGCTGTACAAACCACACTGGAAGCCAAGGCCCGCAACCACCCCAACATCGAGCTGTTCGAACACCACATGGTGATCGACCTGATTACCGGCGACCGCTTAAGCGAAAAGAAAGCCGGCATTCTGGGGGCTTATATTCTGGACGAACAGTCGCAACGCGTTCTGACACTTACCTGTCCGTACATTGTGTTGGCCTGCGGAGGCGCAGGCAAGGTGTACAACTACACCACCAACCCCGACACCGCCACAGGCGACGGCATAGCGATGGCCTGGCGCGCTGGCTGCCGAATTTCCAATATGGAGTTCATTCAGTTTCACCCGACCTGCCTGTACCACCCCTATGCAAAAAGCTTTCTGATTACAGAGGCAGTGCGCGGTGAAGGTGGTGTGTTGAAGCTGCCCGATGGCACCCGCTTCATGCCGGAACATGATGAACGCGCGGAACTTGCCCCCCGCGATGTGGTGGCCCGCGCAATCGACTTTGAAATGAAAAAACGGGGTCTGGATTGTGTTTATCTGGACATCAGCCATGAACCCGCAGAGAAGCTCAAGAAGCACTTTCCGACCATTTACAAACGCTGTCTTGAACTAGGCATTGACATCACCAAACAAGGTATACCTGTGGTGCCCGCCGCGCACTACACTTGCGGTGGCGTAGTGACTGACCACAACGCCCGCACAGACATTCCTGGCCTGTACGCCGTGGGTGAAACAGCCTATACCGGACTGCATGGTGCCAACCGTTTGGCCAGTAACAGCCTGCTGGAATGCGTGGTATTGGGCCAAGCTGCGGCAAACCATATTTTGACCAAACCACACCGTGAAACCATGGGCCTGCCGGATTGGGATGAAAGCCGCGTGACCGACCCGGATGAAGAAGTGGTGATTTCCCACAACTGGGCCGAATTACGCCAAACCATGTGGAACTACGTGGGCATTGTGCGAACCGACAAACGGCTGGAGCGGGCACAACACCGTATTCAATTGTTGCGCGGAGAGATTCTGGAGTTCTACAGCAACTTCCGCGTAAGCCGCGATTTGCTGGAATTGCGTAATTTGGTGGATGTGGCCGACCTGATTGTGACCAGCGCATTAAGCCGCAAGGAAAGCCGTGGATTGCATTTCAGTTCTGATTACCCAGGTACCTTGCCCAAGGCATTTCCTACGGTGTTGCAACGACCGAAAAAAAGTAAGTCAGGATCAGCGTGAGGGTTGATTAGTCGCCCACGGGTTTTAGAAAGCCCAAATCAGCGCGAGTCCAAATCACTCGCCGTCGCTGGAAGTGTTAAACCAACTCGGCAGTGGGTTTGCTTGTCCCGCACTTCAAGAAAACCGCCCCGTTTGAGTTTATTCGCAGCGGTCGGCCACAAGCCGACACCGAATCAGGCCGTCTGTTTTGCCTGATTCGGTGAGCAAGAATATATTCAAAAAGGGATTAAGCGGTTTTCAGTGCGAAACAAGTAAACCACGCCGAGTGAGCAAAATAACGAACGCCAAATTGCCCGAAAGCGGTCAATCCAAAACCCGCAGTGAATAATCCACCGCAATCACGTCTTTCGTCAGCGAACCTATCGAAATTCGATCGACGCCAGTTTCAGCAATTGCCCGCACGGTGTGTTCATTCACCCCGCCAGATGCTTCCAGAATTGCGCGGCTCTTGTTCAATTCCACTGCCACGCGCATGGCCTCTAGGTTGAAGTTATCCAACAACACCGACTTGGCACCTGCCAGCAAAGCTTCTTCCAGCTGAACCAAACTCTCCACTTCGATTTGAACGCTGACATGCGGCGCGCCCAAGGCATCCGCATTGGCCAGCACCTGCGCAATTCCACCTGCCGCTGAAATGTGATTTTCCTTGATCAGAATTCCGTCATACAAGGCCAATCTTTGATTCAAACCGCCACCCACACGTACCGCATATTTTTGGGCCAACCGCATGCCAGGCATGGTTTTTCGAGTGTCCAGAATGGACGCCTTGGTGCCTTCAATCAACTTCACAAAATGCCGTGTGCGGCTTGCCACTGCAGAAAGCAACTGCAGGTAATTCATCGCTGAGCGTTCCGCGGTCAGCAAAGGCCGGGCAAATGCTTCTATTTCGCAAACAACGGTGCCGGGCTGCACTTCCTGCCCTTCCGGCACCTGCCAGCGCACCTGCGCATTCGGGCACAAGGTATTGAACACACCATTGAACCAATCCTGACCACACACTACCGCTTTGTCGCGGCATAGCAACTGCGCCTTGCATCGCTTGCCTTCCGGCACAAGCATTCCGGTCCAGTCAGTATTGCCCATGTCTTCAGCAATCGCGTCGTGTACATTTTTTAGCAGGGCCAACTCCAGAGCTGGCCCAAACGATTGAAACAGTTCCGAGCGCGTCATGCTGGGCCCACTCCCTTGTGCGCTTGGGCAAGACGACCTTGACCTCGCGGCCCTGAAATACCGTGCGTTTTTGCAAAATCAAGCATTCGATCAATACACCGGTAAGCTTGCGTACTTAGCGCTAAATCCACATGCACCTCACCTACTCCGGTATCGAAGCCGGTTCTCAACACATCGCGCAAATTCTTCAAACCATTCATCGCCATCCAGGGGCAATGCGCGCAGCTTTTGCAGGTCGCAGAGTTGCCGGAGGTGGGTGCTTCAATCAGTGTTTTGCCCGGTGCAAACTGGCGCATCTTGTGAAGAATCCCGTTGTCGGTTGCCACGATGTAGGTGTTGACACCCGACGTTTGAGTGGCCTTGATCAATTGTGTAGTCGACCCCACTACATCCGCCAGTGCCACCACATCGGCAGGCGATTCCGGGTGCACCAGCACCATGCTGCCAGGATGCTGGGCTTTCAGCATTTTTAGTTCTTCCGCCTTGAATTCATCATGCACCAGGCAGGAACCCTGCCACAGTAACATGTCGGCACCCGTTTGCTTTTGAATGTACTGGCCCAAATGGCGATCGGGTGCCCAAATAAGTTTTTCACCCTTGGCGTGCAGGTGCCCAACGATGTCAAGGGCAATGCTCGATGTCACCATCCAGTCTGCCCGTGCTTTCACTGCTGCGCTGGTGTTTGCGTACACCACCACGGTGCGGTCGGGGTGCTGGTCACAAAAGGCATTGAATTCATCAGACGGGCAACCCAGATCAAGCGAACATGTGGCGTCCAGATCGGGCATGAATACCCGCTTTTCAGGATTCAGGATTTTGCTGGTCTCGCCCATAAAACGAACTCCAGCAACTACCAAATTCTGTTGCTTGCTTTCCCGGCCAAAACGGGCCATCTCAAGTGAGTCGGATACACATCCCCCCGTTTCCTCCGCCAGATCTTGCAACTCGGCATCTACGTAATAGTGCGCCACCAACACCGCATCGCGTGCCTTAAGCAACGCCTTGATTTCAGCTTTCAACTCAGCACGTTCGGCGGCACCGGGGGTTTGTGGCACCCGCGCCCAAGCTTGCGAAGGCTTGCAACTGGTTGAGGGGTCTGCCTGACTGGGCAAATCAAACTCGACGGGCTTTGTTTCTATTTCGTTCACGGGGCGCTCGGCTGATTTCAGCTAAAACCACATTTTACTCCGTTGGGCCCGGAAAATCCGGCTCTTCCAGAACGAAGGCACACAATGAACTTTCCGGAGCTTCCTGTCACTCAATCAAAGCATTTCTTCAATGCGACAGCGCGCAATGCCTAAACAAGGACGATTCGCTGTCTTTTAGATCTTTTTTCCTTCTTGGAGCTTTCCTCATGTTGAAGCAATCCGTAACAACCATTTCTATCCTAGCCGCGCTGCTGTCAATGCACTCCGTTGCTTCAGCCACCTGTACAGGCACTGACTGTCAAGTTGAAGTTGAAACCAACATCGATTTTGAAGCGTCTTACCACCTGGATCCCAACCACAAGGGCATCTACATTCAGAGCAACACCGGCACCAACGCAGCCATTGTTAATCTGCAAAACGTAGTAATGCGCAACAACGGCGACATCACAGGCTCTGCCACCGCAATCGGCAACAACATTGGCATCGAACTAAGCTCGGGCGCAACTGTGCCAGTGCGTCATGTTTCTCAGGGCAACTACGGCGACCAGTTGGCTTCGGTTGAACTAATGCAAAACTACAAGTCTGTAACTGGCGAAGTAACACTTGAAGCCATTTCCATCGGCAACAACTTCAGCCTGAATCTGGACAACACCAGCCTGGCCGAGTTGTCAGTTGCACAGTGCAACGTCAGCGACAACATCGCCACTGTTGAATACCGTTGGGACCCCACGCGCCTGACAGCGTCTGCAACCGCTGTTGGCAACAACATTTCAATTGGCGGCGTTCGTCCCTAATTGAACTTTTTTGCTCTGGGTGACACACACAGCCAACATGTCTGTGAAAGGGTGCCCGGAGCAATTTCTCCTTCTGCACCATCCAGCAAAATAAATTACGGAAACAGTCGAATGAAAAAATCAAATTTGTTCATCGCCATGCTTGTTCTGCCAATGGCAGTTGCAAACGCCCAAACCTTTGAAGGCAATGTCAGTTCATTCGAAACCCCCTTCGGTATGCAAAGTGTGACCGACATCGACTCACCTGCAGGCACCCGCCGCAACGAGAACTTTAATCGCACACAAGTTCAATCTCCTGGCTGGGGCTTCGCCTCCACCGCCATTGGCAACTTGATCAATGTGCAAACTGACGGCAACAACAACACCGTCGTGATCAACGCAACACAGATCAACAACGGTTCCCAGAACGCCTCCATAGACGGTGGCTTCTAAAACAGCAATAAGCGGTAAATCACTGTATCGCTCCTGAATACACAAAGGCCCACTATGCTTCGCACTTCGACTTTTAAACTCGCCTTCATTGCAGGCACTGCCCTGTCCGCCAGCGCCTGTACCACTTTGCCGTCATTTGATGAAGCCGAGTATGTCAGTGCCTTTGACGGCGCAAGCGTGGTGGAAAACAAAACCCGATACAGCGCGGCGCTTGAGTGCTTGAAACCAATGGTGGGCAGCCGCGGTCCCCAGGCCAAGCGATTCGCAGTGGGTCGAGTTAGCGACTTCACTGGCAAAGAAGACCTGGTCAACGGCAAAAGAATTACCCAAGGCGCCGCATTGATGGTCATTTCAGCCTTGGCCAAAACTGGTGTACCAATTGTGGAACGTTTCGACACATCAATTGCCGACATGGAACTGAAGTACGCCGACAACAAACTGATTACCGACAATCCAGAAAACAAAGCGCACCGACAGATTTTCTCGGGTTCACTGCCAGGCTCGGATTACCACATCGTAGGTGGCATCACCGAAGTGAACTACAACATTCGCAGTGGAAGCCTTGAATCTTCAATTCGATTCATCGGCGCTGCTGCACGTTACTTTGTAATGAATGTGGCAATCGATCTTCGAGTTGTTAATACAAAAACACTTGAAGTGGTCAACACCCAAAGCCTGCAGAAACAAATTATCGGCACTGAATTGAACGGCGGCTACTTCCGCCTGTTCAGCGATGGCTTGCTCGACGTCAATGCGGCTGAGCGTACCCAGGAACCCATTCAAAAAGGTGTTCGCATGGTCATTGAACAAGCGGTGTTCAACATGCTGACTGAAATGAACAATGTGCCCGCACAAAACTGTGCGCGCCTCGCGACTCTGCCAGCACAGGCCGCTGAACAAACAGCAGCTGCAACAACAGCTCAAAACGCTTCCTTCAAACCCGCTGCAGCGGCGCCACTGGCGGCAACACCCGTTAAAACAAAGCCGATTGAATTGACACCACCCCCTGCTTTAAATGCTGCTCAACAACAGAGTCAGGAAAGCGTGCTGATTGACCCATACACTGGTGAAATCATTCGTCAGCCGTCCAACAACGAAACCATCAGTGAAACCACCGCTGAACGAACAGCGCCACAAAGCGCTGTCACTGAACTGAAAGGATTGTTTGGCAGCGGTGCCACGCCGGAACAGCAAGCGCCTAGCAATAACACACGTGAAATGCAGGAGAAACTACTTTGGGGCAACCGCCCACAAATTCGATAATTGCTAAGCCGATCAAAACAAAAAAGCCTCAAGTGTTCTTGAGGCTTTTTTGATGCTACAAACATTGTTCCGAAATGTTATTTCATTACCCTGATTATCCCAGCAAAGCAGTTTCATCCTTGATTGGCATGGCCAAGATCTTGTCGATTCGTTTTTGATCCATGTCCACCACTTCGAATGTCCAGCCTTCCCAGTCCACTTTGTCACCAGTCGCTGGCAATCTGCCCGTCAGCAACATCACCATACCGCTTAAGGTGTGGTAACGGCCCTTTTCCTCTTCAGGCACTGTTTTGATGTTTAAAGTGTCTTTCAATTCCAGAATGGCAATTGCGCCATCAAGCAACCATGAACCATCTTCACGCTGAACAGCCCATGAGTCTTCTTTGTTGTGCGGAGTAAACTCGCCGGTCAATGCTTCCATCAAATCATGCAGGGTCACAATACCCTCAAGTTCGCCGTACTCGTCAATTACAAAAGCGATGTCCATGTTGTTGCTTCGGAACTGGGTCAGCAATTCCATGCCAGTCAAAGTTTCCGGCACAAACACGCACTGCTGCAAATCAGTTGAAAAATCAGGCATTTTGCCTTGTGCGGCATAGGCCAAGGCTTGCTTGGCATGAATAACACCGATCAGGTTGTCCAAGTTTCCGTCTACAACCGGAAAACGTGAATATGCCGATTCGATGACACGCTTCAGGTTTTCTTCCTTCGGCAGACGAATATCAAGGTAAAGCACGTCCGAGCGAGGAATCATCAGAGACCCAAGCTGCCGGTCGTCCAGTCGGAACACATTGCGCAGCATGGTGTGCTCGCTGCTTTCAATCACGCCCGAAACGGAACCTTCGTCGAGCATGGCGTGGATTTCTTCCTCGGTCACGCCATTGTCTGTGTTTTCCTTTACGCCCATTAAGCGTAGCAAACCACGGGTGGAGAACGACAAGAACATCACAAAAGGACGCGTGGCAATGGCCAGAATTTGCATTGGCCGAGCCACCAAACGGGCAATGGCCTCAGGATTAAGTTGCCCCAAGCGTTTGGGAACCAACTCACCAATCACAATGGCCACGTAAGTCACACCAATAACCACGATGGCGGTTGAAACCACATCGGTGGTCGACGCCTCAAGGCCAAAGGTTTGCAACCAAATGGCCAAAGGCTTGGCCAAAACAGCCTCACCGACAATACCGCTTAACACGCCGATCGATGTAATACCGATTTGCACCGTCGACAAAAACTTGGTGGGATCTTCCGACAACTTCACAGCAACCGCAGCGGCTTTGTCGCCTTCTGCTGCCAACTTCACCAAACGTGCTTTTCTCGCAGTGACTAGTGCAATTTCGGACATGGCAAAAAGGCCGTTTAATACAATCAAACCAATCAGTATCAGCACTTCCATTCGAACTCTCCATGCACCATGGGCGCAACTGTACCGTCAAGCGCAAGGCTTGATTGAGCATTGTCTGGCTGGAAGGGCTTTGAAAGATGGCGCGCTAGAAACGCGATAAGGGGGGGTGCCACGAAGGGCGCGGTGAAGTTAGAACAACTTCGACAACTGGAACTATCCATAAACTTTCGGGGAAGGCCCGAACACTCCTATATAAAAAAAACACCGCCTAATCGTACAAAGACGACAGGGCGGTGTCAATTTTTCTTTTAAAAATCAGGTCTTGTGGTAAATCTCAGACCCTTTCTTGATGAACTCAATGGATTTTTCTTCCATTCCCTTGCTCAGCGCTTCCTTCTCCGATAGTCCCAGCTTCTCGGCGTATTCACGTACATCCTGGGTAATTTTCATCGAACAGAAGTGCGGGCCACACATGGAGCAAAAATGCGCCACCTTCATGCTTTGCTTGGGCAAAGTTTCGTCGTGGTATTCCCGTGCAGTGTCGGGGTCAAGACCCAGGTTGAACTGGTCGTCCCAACGGAACTCGAAACGCGCCTTTGAAAGCGCATTGTCGCGAATCTGGGCACCAGGATGGCCTTTGGCCAAATCTGCCGCGTGGGCTGCGATTTTGTAGGTAATGATGCCGTCTTTCACATCTTTCTTGTTGGGCAGACCCAGGTGTTCTTTGGGGGTGACGTAACACAGCATCGCGCAGCCATACCAACCAATTTGCGCGGCGCCAATGCCACTGGTGATGTGATCGTAGCCGGGCGCAATGTCGGTAGTCAGTGGGCCAAGGGTGTAAAACGGCGCTTCATGGCATTCCTTCAACTGAATGTCCATGTTTTCCTTGATCAGCTGCATGGGCACATGGCCTGGGCCCTCGATCATCACCTGCACATCATGCTTCCAGGCAACCTGAGTTAGCTCACCCAAAGTGCGCAGCTCGCTCAACTGTGCTTCGTCATTTGCGTCCCACACTGAACCGGGGCGCAGGCCATCGCCCAGCGAGAAGCTGACGTCGTAGGCCTTCATGATTTCGCAAATGTCTTCGAAATGCTCGTACAGGAAGCTTTCCTTGTGATGCGCAAGGCACCACTTGGCCATGATTGAGCCACCACGGCTCACAATACCGGTCATGCGGCCAGCGGTCATGGGCACATAGGCCAAGCGAACACCGGCATGGATGGTGAAGTAATCCACTCCTTGCTCGGCTTGTTCAATCAGCGTGTCGCGGAAAATCTCCCAAGTCAGGTCTTCAGCCTTGCCGTTCACCTTTTCCAGTGCCTGGTAAATCGGCACGGTACCAATGGGCACAGGGCTGTTGCGCAAAATCCATTCACGGGTTTCATGAATGTGCTTGCCGGTGGACAAATCCATCACCGTGTCGCCACCCCAGCGAATGGACCAGGTCATTTTCTCGACTTCTTCGCCAATCGACGATGAAACAGCCGAGTTGCCGATGTTGGCATTGATTTTCACCAGGAAATTTCGACCAATGATCATGGGCTCGATTTCAGGGTGATTGATGTTCAGGGGAATAATGGCGCGGCCGCGGGCAATTTCCTCACGCACGAATTCAGGCGTAATTTGCTCTGGAATGGATGCACCAAAGGATTCGCCGGGGTGCTGACGTGTCAGCAGTTCCACCATTTTCGAGCCGATTTTGCCACCTGCATGCTTCAAGCTTTCAATGTATTCCTGGCGGCGCATGTTTTCGCGAATCGCCACAAATTCCATTTCAGGCGTAATAATGCCTTGGCGGGCGTAGTGCATCTGCGTCACATTCTTGCCGGCCTTGGCCTTGCGGGGCTTGCGCTGCAGGTTAAAACGCAATTCAGTCAGCTTTGGGTCGTTCAGGCGCTCAATGCCATACTCAGAACTAGGGCCATCCAGCACTTCCGTGTCGTTTCGCTCCTCAATCCACTTGCTGCGAATTGGGGGCAAACCAGAACGAATGTCAATTTTTGCATCGGGGTCGGTGTAGATACCCGAGCAGTCGTACACATAAATTGGCGGGTTTTTCTCGCCACCAAATGAGGTGGGAGTGTCGTCTTGCGAAATTTCGCGCATGGGCACCTGAATGTCGGGGCGCGAGCCCTGCACGTACACTTTACGAGAATTGGGAAGTGGCTTGACTGCGGCCTCATCAACCTTGGCGGTTGCGGCTAAGAAGTCGGGATTGGCGCTCATTGATACTCCTGTATGGCGTAAATTCGGGTGTAAATGTTTTTGCCATATGCACGAACATTCCACCCAGCCAAGCTCGAAGTAAGGCCTGTGAAACGCTTCCTGCAAACAGCATTATCTGCACAGGTGTGAGGGTTTTTCTCACCCGGCAACAATTTGCCAGGACCCCTGCGTTAAACTTCAGTAAGCTCAAAGTATAGGCCCGCCGGCTTTGCTGCTCAACAGGTGGTAAGCACAAGCGGCCCTTTTTGTTCAACTTTATCGGATCACGCAATTTCATGGGCAATAGACTCAGTTCAATCACCACCCGCACCGGTGACGATGGCACCACTGGCCTTGCGGACGGAAGCCGTTTGGCGAAAAACGACTTGCGTGTTCACGCCATGGGCGATGTCGATGAACTGAATTCACATTTGGGCCTGATACTGACCGAGCCCCTGCCTGAACGCTTGGCCACGGAATTGACCCGCATTCAACATGATTTGTTTGATTTGGGTGCAGCCCTGTGCATGCCCGGCTTTGACGTGTTTCCACCCGAAGCAGTGGCACGCCTGGAAGAGTTGATTAAAGAATTCAATGAACCCCTGCCCCGGCTGGAAGAATTCATTTTGCCCGGTGGCAGCAAGGCCTCGGCCTACACCCACATTGCCCGCACGGTGTGCCGCAGGGCTGAGCGGGTGCTGGTGGATTTGAACCATAAAGAGGCGCTGCCCGACGACTTGCTGCTATACCTGAATCGTTTGTCTGATTTTCTGTTCGTGGCCTCGCGCTGGATTCACCACAAGAAAGGCGTGCGCGATGTACAGTGGAAGAAAGGGTTTAATCGTCCACAGGCTTAAGTTTCACCTGTTTTCAGACTTCGCGGAAGAAGCATTGACGCCATCTTTCTGTTCTGCATCTTTCGGTGGGTAAAAAAACTCGCTTGGTGCAGTAAAGAATCGTTTAATAACGCGGCCCGCCAACGAAAAGGTTTCTAGTCTGCGAACCCCACGGGCACGAAGCGCCGTGTAAAAAGCCAAGCTGAAACTGACACCCAAGTTCACCATCCCAATTAAAAAAACACCCAGGGCAGCGATAGATACAGCGACCCCACTGAGCATGAATTCATGCGCCTGTACTCCGTAAGCCATGTTCGCAGCCGCGAACGTGATGTGCCGAATATCGATTGGTAGACCCAAAATGAGACCGACAAATCCCGCTGACCCCAACATGCAACCGAAGAAGAAATTGCCCGCCAAGGCCCCTGTGTGCTTGCTGAGATAATCAGCCAGTTTATTCACGCGAACCACTCCCAAGCGCCTGCGCAGCCAGGGTACCTTGCGAATACGATCCGGGACTCGGTGATAAATCGACAAATTGTCGTAGTAGCCCGCAATAACCCCGGCCAAAAACAGGAATACCCCGGCAATCGCTGCATGTGGCAAAGCTGCTGACAACAAGGGATTAAGCTCTGTCAGCATTTTTTCGCCCTTCTCAATGTCAACGGGTGGACTGCCCAGCAAGAAGGTAATCGCAACTGCAACCACGGTAGCTGTTGCAAAAGCAGGCAACACATTACCCCATATTGAAATGAACTGAGTGCGAGCCACCTGAGTGATCAGATCTGCAACCCGATCAGCAGAGCTCAAACGCCCATTCGCCGCGTCAACAGCAGCAGCAATTCGGGCCGCAGTCATGGCAGGCTGCTTGGTAGCAATGGTAAAACCCAGCAAGTGAATGATTACAAAACCAATGCCATAATTCAAACTAAAGAACACAGCCTCCCAGAATGGTGGCAGCTCCCACCCAGAAATGTAGGCCTTAAACAAAGAAAGGATTGCAATAATCACACCTGCACCCATGGCAGCACGGGCCATTTTCCAATATTCGGAACGGGTCTCCGTGGCGTATTTTTCACCCGACTTACTGGCATGTTCGGTAATGCGCAATGCCAATTTGTCAGTCAAACCGCGCCACAAGTCGCTGATGGAATGTTTGCGGTTTTCTTCACGGGTCAATGTGCAGAAAAATTGCACGCATGAGGCTACACGATTGTTGGTGGGTAGAGCGCCGAGCAACTGAAGCAAGCGGCGCATGCGATTGATGGATTGCTCCAACCGGATCAACTGCATGCTTAACGTGACGGAGATACCCTGCACACGCGCTTGGGCATACGCCTTCTTGATTTGCCCCTGACATTGATCAAGCAAAACATCGAGATGGTCGCCCAGGTCGTTTAACGGCTCCATATTGCTTAGCTTTTGGTGGGCCTGCCCAATCATGTTTCGCAGTTCCAAGTGCTGCTCCACAAAAGGTGAAGTGTGCCGCTCGGCAATACCCAGGCAGCGCACCACCTCAGAATCAATGCCCACGGCAGCAATGCGAACTGCCAACATTTCCATGGCCTCCAGCATTTCATGCTGGATTCGCTTCCACAGCGGCATGGCGGGGTCTAGCCATTCCAGCACGTGGAAAAGTCGGGTCCAGCTTTCTACGCTGATCGATTCCAGCCACTCATGATCGTCGGATTTGGTGAACATCAGGCTTAAGGATTCACGCACAGTTTTGTCTTCAACGGTGGCCGGCAGTAGCCGTTGAAAAATCCGGTTTTTCATGGCCTGGCCAAATGTTTCATTGCCCAGAATACCCAGTTCTGCGAAGGTGTACCGGTAACGCGCCTCCCTCAAAAACTGCTCAAGGTAGCCTTTGACTTGAACCCGCAGATCATTGGATTGCTCAAGCGCCTCCACAAACATGGAAAATCGCCGTTCGATTTCAAAATCGGAACCAGAAGCCCCTTCCCGAAACCACTCCATAAAGTGGCATAGGTGAGCGATGTCTGCCTCGTGCTCCGCATCTGGGCCCATTCCGTTGAGGATGGTCAGAAGCGCGCCCCGGATGTTGTAGTTTGGGTTTGTTGCCATGTCATGAGTACCTATTTCGAGGGCAAGTGTACCCGATGAATTCCCTATTTACTCCAACTGTCCTTCAGTGTGGTGGCCCGGTTAAATACCGGAGCGTCCAATGTATTGTCTTTTAAATCAGGCACAAAGTAACCATGGCGCTCAAATTGATACACCGTGCCTGACCAGGCGTCCTTCAAACCGGATTCCAGGTAAGCCTGCACTTCAGTCAGTGAATTCGGGTTCAGGCTGTCCATGAAGTTCTTGCCACCGGAATCTGGGTGTTCTTCAGTGAACAAGCGATCGTAAAGGCGCACGGTGGCAGGCAAGGCATCCTCGGCATCCACCCAGTGAATGTTGCCTTTTACCTTGTACGTATCTGCGCCGGGCGTGCCCGATTTGCTGTCCAGAAACACATTGGCATGCACGGCGATTACCTTGCCCAGCGCATCTTTTTCGCAGCCTGTACACTCCACCACATAGCCGTAACGCAGGCGGACCCTGTTGCCTGGGAACAGGCGGAAGTATTTCTTCTCCGGATTTTCCTGAAAATCCTCGGCCTCAATCCACAGGCGCTTGCCAATGGTGAACTGCCGCACACCCCACTGGGGCTGATGCGGGTGAACGGGGGCTGTGCACATGTCGGCCCAATCGTCATCGACATTGTCCAAAATTAATGGGATCGGGTCGAGCACGGCAATGGCACGGTGCGCGACTGGGTCTAGCGTGTCGCGCAAAGCGCCTTCCAACACAGAATAGTCAATCCAGGAATCGGATTTAGACACACCAATGCGCGCACAAAACAATTGAATGGCAGCGGGCGTGTAGCCTCGGCGGCGCAAGCCCACGATGGTGGGCATGCGGGGATCGTCCCAGCCACTCACTTTTTCCTCGGTGACCAACTGCTGTAATTTGCGCTTGCTGGTGACCACATAGCTTAAATTCAAGCGGGCGAATTCAATTTGTTTGGGCAGTGGGTGGCTTAGCATCGGCTTCAGCACAGCGCCATCGGCGGTGTTGTGTTCGCTGGCCAGTTGGCTTAACAACCAGTCGTAAAAAGGTCGCTGATCTTCAAACTCCAGCGTACAGAATGAATGGGTAATGCGCTCAAGCGCATCTTCAATGGGGTGCGCAAAGGTGTACATGGGGTAGATACACCAGGTGTCGGCGGTGCGGTGGTGATAGGCGCGGCGAATTCGGTAAATGGCTGGGTCACGCATGTTCATGTTCGGGCTGGCCATGTCAATTTTGGCACGCAACACGGCTGCTCCATCGGGCAGCTCACCAGCGCGCATGGTGCGGAAGCGAGCCAAACTCTCTGCGGCTGAGCGATCCCGAAAAGGTGAATCCACACCCGCCTGTGTCAGCGTGCCGCGGTTGGCGCGCATGTCATCGGCATTTTGCTCATCCACATAGGCCAAGCCGGCCTGAATCAGGAATTCGGCGGCTTCATACATAAAATCAAAGTAATCGCTGGCGTAGTACAGGTTGTCGTCGCCAAAGTTTTCCCACTTGAAACCGAGCCAATTCACAGCATCCAGAATTGAATCTGCAAACTCCTCGCTTTCTTTCTCAGGGTTGGTGTCGTCAAAGCGCATGTGACAGGCGCCGCCGTATTCCTGGGCCAAGCCAAAGTTCACGCAAATGGCCTTGGCATGCCCCACATGCAGGTAACCATTGGGCTCAGGCGGGAACCGAAGCCGAATGGCTGCGGGATCGGCGGGAGCACCTTGATGCGCATCGGCCCCACCGGGCTTGCCACCCCATGGGCGCACTTGGTACTCGGGCTTTTTCAGGTCCGCATCAATGATGTTGCGAAGAAAATTGGAGGCTGGGGCGTTGTCAGCCCCGGCATTGGTGTTTTTGTTTGCAGAATCAGACATCAGCACATCCTGTTGGCGAATGCGCTGATGTTAGCAAAAACAAGCCTTAGGCAACGGCCAAGGCCTCGCCCTTCTTGGAAGAAATTCCAGTAAATGCGAAATCCAGTTCGGGCTGCTTGCCGTTCATGATAGAAGCGATAGAACGGCCAGAGCCACAAGAGTGGGTCCAACCCAGCGTGCCATGCCCCGTGTTCAGGAACAAGTTTGCTATTTTAGACACACCGATGTAAGGCACATTCGATGGTGAGGCAGGGCGCAAACCAGTCCAGTACACAGCTTGTTCCGGGTCAGCCATGCCTGGGAACAACTCCATTACGCGGCGAGTAATCGCCTTGCAACGCACGTCGTTCAATTCAGTGCTGTAGCCGTTCAATTCGGCAGTGCCTGCAATTCGCAGTTTGTCGCCAAGGCGGCTGAAAACCAACTTGTACTCGTCGTCGGTCAGGCTAACCTGCGGTGCTTTGCTGGCATCGTTAATTTGCAGGGTGGCCGAATAGCCTTTGGCGGGGTAAATCAGCAGGTCTACGCCCAAATCCTTTACCAGCATTGGGCTGTAGCTGCCCATACACAGCAGGTATTTGTCGGCTTTCAGCACTTGAACCTGGCCATCGGCACCGCGAACCCGCACGCCACTGATTTGCCCGCCTTCTGTGTCCAGGCCCAAAATGGCCGTTTCATACTTGAATTCCACGCCTTTGGCTGCACACAGCTTGGACAGGTTTTGGGTGAACATGTGCGCATCGCCACTTTCATCTGCATCGGTAAATGTAGCGCCAGCAATTTTGTCTTTCACGGTGGCCAATGCGGGTTCCAGGCGAACAGCTTCTTCAGCGCTGATCACTTTGCGATCACAGCCAAATTCGCGCATGATTTCAGCTGGTTCCAGTGCGTCATCGAATTCTTGCTGGCTAGTATAAAAGTGCAAAATGCCCTTGGTCAGGCAGCTGTATTCAATACCAGTTTCAGCGCGCAATTCTTGCAAGGTGCTGCGGCTGAACGTACCCAAATTCACCATCTGAATAATGTTGTGGCGGGTTTTTTCGGGGGTGCATTCACGTAGAAACTGCATGCCCCAGCGCCACTGACGGGCATCTGCTCGCAAACGGAACAGCAAAGGCGCGTCTTCTTTCATCAAATATTTCAACACTTTTTTGGGTGCACCTGGGTTGGCCCAGGGCTCTGCATGTGAAACGGAAATTTGACCGCCGTTTGCGAACGATGTTTCCATGCCGGCGGCAGGCTGACGGTCGACCACAGTGACGTCAAAACCTTCTTTTTTCAAAAACCATGCGGAAGTGATACCAGTAACACCGGCACCTAAAACGATTGCTTTCATGAGGATTGGCTCCAAGAACATTAAAAGGGCTTTTGGCAACACTTGTTGCCAGCTAGCCCCTCTCTGTCCATTTGCCTGAAAGATTCACAACGGTTTGCGTTGCTTGCCTCTTCGGCGGCTGTACTTACGCAGCGATTGGCCGCGCACAGCGCTCTCCAGATTTGAATTCCTGAACCTGTACTGAAGCCTGAGCGTTCATGGGGATTGCGCCTTCGGCGAACCAGCGCAAATGCGCGCTAGTCACTCTCCAGATTCAGCTTGCAATTGTACTACTGCGGATCCGGAGAAGCCAACCTAATTCAGGACTTGTTTTTACTTGTTATTTAAGGCGTCACGAATTTCACGCAACAAAAGAACATCCTCTGGCGTGGGCGGCGGGGCGGCAGGCGTAGCAGCTTCCTCACGAACCAGCGCTGCGGTCAATTTACTAACTTGGCGCACCATCATGAAAATAATGAAAGCCAAAATGAAAAAGTTGATCAATACGGAGATGAAACTGCCGTACGCAAGCACAGGCACGCCGGCCGCCTTAACAGCAGCCAAAGTGGGCTCAATGCCAGCAGGAAGATCTGCCAGGGGCAAATACAGGTTAGAGAAGTCGAGACTCCCAAAAATACGGCCCACGATTGGCATAATCACATCGTCAACCAGGCTTTTCACAATGCCGCTGAATGCGCCACCGATTATCACTGCCACCGCCAAGTCAACCACATTGCCTTTTACTGCGAACGCCTTGAAGTCTTTGAGCAAACTCACGTTGCCTCCTGAAAAATTGTATACAAATGTAAAAGTCCAATACCCGCGCAGATTATCGCTGTGGAATCCTTTCAGGGCAATACGGCGGGTGCAGGGTAATGATAAAATCGCACCTCTTTGATTCAACAACAGAAAGTGAGCCATGGCAGGACACAGTAAATGGGCCAACATTCAACACCGCAAAAACCGCCAGGATGAAAAACGCGGCAAGGTGTGGACCAAAATCATTCGTGAGGTGACCGTGGCAGCCCGCGTGGGCGGGGGCGATGTGGCTGTTAACCCGCGCTTGCGCCTGGCCATTGAAAAAGCGGCTGATGCCAACATGCCCAAGGACAATGTGCAGCGCGCCATTGCCAAGGCGACTGGCGAAGCCGAGGGCGTGAACTATGAGGAAATTCGCTATGAAGGCTATGGCGTGGGCGGTGCGGCAGTGATTATCGACTGCATGACCGACAACAAAGTGCGCACAGTGGCCGAAGTTCGCCACGCGCTGACCAAACACGGCGGCAATTTGGGCACCGATGGATCGGTTTCGTTCATGTTCAAGCACTGTGGTCAGTTTATTTTTGCACCCGGCCACAGTGAAGACGCCATCATGGAACTAGCACTCGAAAACGGTGGTGATGATGTTGTTACATCCGAAGACGGCGTGATCGAAGTCACCTGCCCCGTGCCAGAATTCCACACCTTGAAAACCGCATTTGAAGCAGCCAACATGAAGTTTGAGAATGCTGAATTGACCATGAAGCCTGCCAGTGAAACTGAACTGGAAGGCGATGATGCAGTTCGAATGCAAAAGATTATTGACATGCTGGAAGACCTGGATGATGTGCAACAGGTTTACACCAACGTGATCATCAACGAATAAAACGGAGCACAGCGAACATGAAAATTTTGGTGATTGGATCAGGTGGCCGTGAACATGCCATGGCGTGGCGCATCTGCCAAACCCCAGGCGTAACGAAAGTGTTCGTGGCCCCTGGCAACGGCGGCACCGCCCTGGAAACCAAAATGGAAAACGTTGCCATCAGCGATCTAGGTGAGCTGGCCAACTTTGCAGAGAAAGAACAAGTGCACTTAACTGTGGTTGGGCCAGAAGCCCCACTGGCCGCTGGCGTGGTTGACCTGTTTCGCCAGCGTGGTCTGCGTATTTTTGGCCCGGCCAAGCTGGCTGCGCAACTGGAAAGCTCGAAGGATTACGCCAAAGCGTTCATGAAACGCCACAAAATTCCCACCGCTGAATATGAAACCTTCACCGATGCGGCCAAGGCCCACGATTACGTGAATGCCAAGGGTGCGCCCATCGTAATCAAGGCCGACGGTTTGGCTGCAGGCAAGGGCGTGGTTGTGGCCATGAGCCTGGACGAAGCGCACCAAGCCATCGACGACATGCTGCTGGGCAACAGCATGGGCAGCGCGGGTTCACGCGTGGTAGTTGAAGAATTTCTGGAAGGCGAGGAAGCCAGTTTTATTGTGATGGTAGACGGTGTAAACGCCTTGGCCATGGCCAGCAGCCAAGACCACAAGCGCCTGCTGGATGGCGACCAAGGTCCCAACACCGGCGGCATGGGTGCATACAGCCCCGCCCCGGTGGTAACCCCCACCATGCACGCCCGCGTAATGCGTGAAGTAATTTACCCCACCATTGCCGGCATGAAAAAAGACGGCCTGGTGTACACCGGCTTTTTGTACGCCGGGCTGATGATCGACGACAAAAACGACATCAAGGTACTTGAATTCAATTGCCGCATGGGCGACCCTGAAACACAGCCCATTATGATGCGCTTGAAAAGCGACTTCGTGAATTTGCTTGACCATGCCATTGATGGCACGCTCGACAAAGTGGAAGCCGAATGGGACCGCCGTACCGCGCTGGGTGTGGTGATTGCTGCACACAACTACCCACAAACCCCGCGCACTGGCGATGAAATTACACTACGCGGCGAAGCCAGCGACGACGCAGTTGTGTTTCATGCTGGCACGGTAGAAAAAAACGGCAAGGCTGTAACTTCTGGCGGGCGCGTGTTGTGCGCCACCGCCTTGGGCGACACCGTGCGCCAAGCCCAGGCCAAAGCCTATGAATTGATCGACACCCTTAGCTTTGATGGCATGCAGTTTCGCAGCGACATTGGTTACCGCGCCATCAATAGAAAGTGAATTGAAAATAAACAAGGATTTTTGCAAGCATGACGCCCACCGAGCTGAACCAAGTAAAGCAGTACCTTCAAGGCTTGCAAGCCAGCATTATTGAAGGCATTGGTCAGTTTGAAAGCAAAGCTTTCTTGAATGATTCATGGGAACGCCCGGAGGGTGGTGGCGGTTGCAGCCGCGTGCTGGAAGAAGGCAGCCTGCTTGAACGTGGCGGCGTGAATTTTAGCCACGTGATGGGAGACAAACTACCAGGCTCGGCTACAGCCAGCCGCCAAGGCCTGGCCGCTGCCAGTTTCGAAGCCATGGGCGTTTCACTGGTGTTTCACCCCCGCAACCCCTACGTGCCCACCGTGCACATGAATGTGCGCTTGTTCGCAGCCACTACAGTGGAAGGTGAATCAGTGTGGTGGTTCGGCGGCGGCATGGATTTGACGCCCTATTACGGCTTTGTAGAAGACGCCAAGCACTTTCACCAAAGCTGCAAAAATGCGCTTGACCCATTCGGTGCGCAATACCACCCCAAGTTCAAAAGCTGGTGCGATGAATACTTTTATTTAAAACACCGCAAAGAACCCCGTGGCGTGGGCGGTGTGTTTTTCGATGACTTTTCCGAACTGGGGTTCGAGCAAAGTTTTGCAATGACCCGCAGTGTGGGTGATGCTTTTCTGAAAGGCTACTTACCCATCGTTGAACGCCGCATAAATATGCAATACGGCGAGCGTGAGCGCGACTTTCAAGCCTACCGCCGTGGGCGTTACGTGGAATTCAATTTGGTGTTCGACCGGGGCACCCTGTTCGGCCTGCAAAGCGGCGGGCGCACCGAATCCATTTTAATGAGCATGCCCCCACAAGTGAAGTGGCGCTATGACTGGCAACCCGAGGCGGGCAGCGCCGAGGCACGCTTGTACACCGAGTTTTTGGTGGACCGCGACTGGCTATCGGTTTAAGCCATGCCCAATCGGCAAATCTGCATCATCGGCGGTACGTTCAACCCCATCCACATGGGGCATTTGCAGATGGCGCGCTCGGCCCAGGCCCAGTGCATGGCAGATGAAGTATGGTTTATGCCTGCTGGCCAGCCCTGGCAAAAGCCAAACGCCGAGCTTGCACCTACCGACATTCGTAAAAAACTCGTTGAACTGGCCATTGACGGCGTGCATTCCTGGCGCGTAGAACCCTTTGAAATTGAACATGTTGGGCCTACCTACACCGTTGATACACTGGAGAAATTTTCCGAAAAGTACCCCGACGACAAGTTTTCTTTCGTAATTGGTGCTGATCAGCTGGCCAACTTGACGAGCTGGAAGCACTGGCAAAGCCTGTTTGATTACGCTCGAATTGGCGTGGTTGACCGCACGCAGTGGGGCGACTTTAAGGTACCCGAGGCTTTAAAACGACACTTGCTGCAAGACCGCCTGTTTCGCATACCGATGCCAAGCGTGAATATCAGCTCTACCCAAATTCGCAGGCAGTTCGAGCTGCTGGCCTCGCCCAATGCGGAATTGGCCGAAACTGCACGCTTCACGCTGGAAGCCTGCCTGCCAACCGCCGTGTACAAGTACCTTACAGAGCACCCAGTTTATGGTCGCGCCCAGCCCTGAAAGTTGTTAGAATTCAGGCAATTAACAAACCTTTGGAATTGCATGGAATTGCGTAAACTGCAGCGCGTCGTGATTGACGCCCTCGAAGACATCAAGGCACAAGACATCGCCATCTTCGACACGACCCACCTAACTGGTGTTTTTGACCGAGTGGTCATTGCCTCGGCCTCCTCAAACCGCCAAACCCGCGCTTTGGCGAACAATGTTCGCGAAAAAACCAAGGAAGCTGGCGGTGAAGTTTTCAGTACCGAAGGTGAAGACACGGGCGAATGGGTTCTGGTCGACTTGGGCGATGTGGTGGTGCACCTGATGCAGCCGGCCATTCGCGAATACTACAACCTCGAAGAAATTTGGGGTGACAAGCCAGTGCGCGTTAAACTGAACCCGCACAGCTTGAGCAAACCCATGCCAGGTGTGGACTATTTCCCGCAGCAGGCCGAAGCTTACTCAAGCCAATACAATTAATCATTTGTTTCATCCTTGAAAATCCACGTCATCGCCCTGTCTCACAAAATTGAGCCGTGGGCCCAACTTGCCGTCGATCAGTTTCAAAAGCGTTTTCCGAACGACTGGAAACTGACCATCAAAGAACTGAAACCTGAAGATCGGTCTGCGCGCAAACCCGTGGACCAAATTCTCGCAAAGGAAGCCGAGCGCATTCGCGCGGCCATACCCAGCGGCGCACGCGTGGTTGCGCTGGATGAACGGGGCGAACGCCACACCAGCAAAGTCTTGGCAGAGCATCTTCAAAAATGGCACAACAGTAGCGAAACCCTGTGCCTGTTGATTGGCAGTGCCGATGGCCTGGATGAAAACCTGAAACAGCAATGCCAGGGCATGTGGCGGCTTTCCGACCTGACCCTGCCCCATGCGCTGGCGCGTGTGTTGTTGGTGGAAGCGCTGTACCGCGCATTTTCCATTACCATTGGGCATCCGTATCACCGAGAATAAATTCTCGCTCGCACACCAATGACAAAACCCCTTCGTCCTGAGCAAAGCGGCATGCCTACCCAAATTTGGCTTGCTTCCCGCAGCCCGCGCCGGCTTGAATTGCTTCAAACCCTTGGTTTACAAGTGCGCGTGTTTCTGGCACAGAACAGCCCAGAGGCCGAAGCGCTGGAAGCCCCCTTTGAAAACGAAGACCCCTTGCTGTACGTACAACGCGTCACCCAGCTGAAACTGAATGCGGCACTAGCAGCCATGCGTATGCAACAATTAAGTGGACTGGTGCTGGCTGCTGACACCACGGTGGCCCTGAACGGCACCATTCTCGGCAAACCCCAAAACGATGCGGAAGCATTTCAAATGCTGCGCAGCTTGTCCAATACCACCCACCAGGTGCACACCGCTGTGGCAGGTGCGTGGTTGAATGCCATTGGCCGCAACACAGCCAGTAAAAACACTGTACAAACTTCCCATGTGGAATTTGCAACGCTCCCGGAAACTTTCATCCATGCCTACATTGCCAGCGGCGAACCTTTCGACAAAGCGGGTGCTTACGGCATTCAAGGTATCGCGGGGCAATACGTTCGTCACATTTCAGGCAGTCATTCTGGCATCATGGGTTTACCACTGTTTGAAACCAGCGAATTGATGCGCCATATCCAAACAGCGGCCTAAGTAATAAGTAAGCTGCGACAAGAATCGATTAATACCCAAAGAAGCAACAGATGATCAACGAACAAATACTGGTGAATGTGACACCGCAGGAAACGCGCGTGGCCGTTGTTCACCATGGTGCTGTGCAAGAACTACATATCGAGCGCACGTCGACCCGCGGTATTGTGGGCAATGTGTACCTGGGCAAAGTGGTGCGTGTGCTGCCCGGCATGCAATCTGCGTTTGTCGACATTGGGCTGGAACGCGCTGCATTTTTGCATGTGGCCGACCTGTGGGAACACCGCACCTACAACCACCACCAATCGAAACAGAATGGCAACCCGCCGCCCGCCATCGAAAAAATGGTGTTTGAAGGGCAAACCATCATTGTGCAGGTGAGTAAAGACCCCTTGGGCACCAAGGGCGCGCGGCTAACCACGCAAATTAGTCTGGCAGGCCGCATGCTGGTGCACCTGCCACAAGACCCACACATTGGGGTTTCACAGCGCATTGAAAACGAAGGCGAGCGCGAAGAATTGCGCGCCAAGCTGACCCGTTTGCTGCCTGAAAACACCGGTGGCTTTATTATTCGCACCCACGCCGAAGAAGCGAACGATGACGAACTGACTGCCGATGTGAATTACCTGCGCACTCGCTGGCGCGAGATGCTGGAGCTGACCCGCAGCAAACCGGCCCCCAGCCTGATTTATGAAGACCTGACCATGGCGCAACGCGTGGTACGCGATTTGGTCAGCACAGAAACGCAAGCGATTTTAATCGACTCCAAAGAGACCTTAAAAAACCTGCTGACCTTTGCTGAAACCTACGCACACGAAACCAAAGACCGTTTGCAACTGCACCAAGGCGAACGCCCGCTGTTCGAGCTTTACAACATTGAAGACGAGCTTCAGAAAGCCTTGGGCCGTCGGGTTGATTTGAAATCGGGTGGTTACGTGATTATTGATCAAACCGAGGCGCTGACCACCATCGATGTAAACACTGGCGGCTACATCGGTGCGCGCAATTTTGAGGAAACAATATTCAAAACCAACCTGGAGGCTGCGCACAGCATTGCCCGCCAACTGCGCCTGCGCAACCTGGGTGGAATCATTGTGATCGACTTCATCGACATGAGCACCGAAGAACACAAGAAAGCTGTGCTGGCTGAACTGCAAAAGGCCCTGGACCGTGACCGTGCCCGCACCAGCGTTACCGAATTTTCCGCGCTTGGCTTGGTAGAAATGACCCGCAAGCGCACACGCGAAAGCCTTGCGCATTTGTTGTGTGAACCTTGCCCAAGTTGCCAAGGCAAAGGGCAGGTAAAAACTGCACAAACCGTGGCCTATGAAATAATGCGGGAAATTGTGCGGGAAAGCCGCCAGTTCAACCCCAAAGAATTCCGCATTCTAGCCAGCCCAGCCGTGATCGACCTGTTTCTGGAAGAAGAAGCACAGCACTTGGGGATGCTGGAAGAATTCGTGGGCAAGCCAATTACCCTGCAAGTCGATAATTTGTTTGTGCAAGAACACTACGACATTATTTTGACCTGAACAGCCATGTACCTTAGCGATGCCAGCCAACAGCGCCTTGATCTTCTGGCCGAACAAAGCCTGAAGCGGGTGTTGTTGCCCTGCCCTTTGGACCAACGCCAATTCGACTTTTCCAGCAACGATTATTTGTGCTTAAGCCAGCGCAGCGACATTGTTGAAGCAGGCCATGCCTGTGCAAAACAATATGGCGCAGGGGCCACAGGTTCGCGTTTGTTGTCGGGCAACCTGGACTGTTTTGAAGCACTGGAAGCACAAGTTGCACAATTTAAAAATGCACAAGCCGCATTGGTATTTTCAAGCGGCTACCAAGCCAACGCCAGCGGACTGGCCGCACTATTGGACAAAAGCCTGTGGAGTGGCGTGGTTGGTGGCACTGAGCCCCTGGTGTTCACCGACCGTTTGAACCACGCCAGCCTGCACCACGCTTGCCAACTGGCGGGGGTGAAGCAAATTCGATTTCGTCACAACGACATGGCGCACTTGGCTGAATTGCTGAGTAAACATATTGAATCCAGACAGCCAAAAATCATTGCCACAGAAACCGTATTCGGCATGGAAGGCGATTTGCTGCCGATTGAACTACTGGCTGAAACTGCCCTTCAACACCAAGCAGTGGTGTACCTGGACGAAGCCCACGCCACCGGTGTGTGGGGCCCCCAAGGTAGAGGCTTGGGCGCAATACAACACCCGGCAATCGATGCACTGAAAGCATTGGGGCACTGGGTGGTCATGGGCACCTTCAGCAAAGCGGTGGGCGTTAGCGGAGCCTACATTGCGTGCAGTGAAATATTCAAACAGTACTTGGTGAACCGCTGTACGGGCTTTGTGTATTCCACCGCGCCCTCGCCTTTTGTGATCGGTGCAGTGGCCAAAGCTTTGGAAATTATTCCGGACTTGAATACCGAGCGTGCTGCCCTGCACACTGCCGCCGAACAACTGCGCGCGCAAGTGCATGAACTGGGGTTCGATACAGGCCTATCAAACACCCACATTGTGCCGCTGGTGGTGGGCAGCAACACCGCCTGCCTTGAACTGAAAAGCCACTTGCAGCAAGCAGGCATTCGTACATCGGCCGTGCGGCCACCCACTGTGCCGCCCAATGCGGCGCGAGTTCGCTTGGCACTGAACACGGGCCACAGCGCGAAAGTGTATGCACAATTGCTGCAAGCCTTGGCCAATTGGAAAGTAGCCGCATGAAACAGCCTGAAATTACTCAAGTGCTGCTAATGGCCCACGGCTGGGGTTACAACCACCGGTTTTTTGATGCTTTTCTGAACACCCTGCCCTTGCAACTGCGAAACACAACGCTGTTTGTTTGCCTTGAAGCAGGCTATTTTCCCGACCAAGGCAAGGCTGGCCTGATGATTCAAACCGAAGGCAAATGGCTTCACCACCCTGCTGAAGCACTGCACAGCTTGGTACTTGCCCATGCCGAGGTGCCCTGGCTGGGTTTGGGGCATTCGCTGGGGTTGTCGAAGTTATTGGACTTTTCGGTGCGCTGGCACAGCCTGTTCAGCTTGCACGGATTCACACACTTCACTAGCAGTCCAGATCAACCTGAAGGCACATCACCCCGTGTTCTGGCCCGAATGATCCAGAAAGCAGAACAGAACATGGCCGAGGTACTTGCCGATTTCCACTTGCGCTGCGGGCACAGCGCGCCTTGGGCAAAGCTTGATGAACCCACCTTGCTTGCAGACTTGCGCAGCCTGCAAACCATGAATACGGCGATGGCACTTCAAAAAGCCCTTGAACATGGCGCAGATTTTCATGGCTGGGCCAGCGAAGCGGACCACATTGTGCCGCTGCAACTGGCGCAAGCCTGCTTCAGCACGGCGCTGGGCAATCAAAGCCGCGCCTTGTACCAGCTGCAGTCAAACCACGCCGAGTTTGCAAGTGCCCCTGCGCGTTATACTGACACCTTGTTGCCTTTGCTAAGCCAGCACTAACACCCACACTGCTTTCAAATGACTGAACCCGTTGTGCCGCGTAAATCGAACATTGCATGGACCGCATCGAAACGATTTTCCGATGCTGCGCGCGATTACGACCACCATGCCCGCGTACAAAAGCATTCAGCCCAGCACCTGTGCCAATGGCTTGAGCAAATGTTACCTGCCCCTTTCGAACCCAAGGCTTGCGTGGATGTAGGCAGCGGAACCGGATTTTTGTCTGAGTACTTGTTGAACAAATTTCCGAAAAGCGCAGTTCATGCCGTGGATTTGGCGCAAGGTATGCTGACTGAACTCAAGCGCAAATACCCCACAGAGCGTTTGCACACCCATTTAATCAATGGCGAGGAACTGGCAGTTGAACACCTGTGGATTCCGAATCATTCCCTGTTAATTTCCGGCATGTGCGCCCAGTGGTTCAGCAACCTTGAAGAAGCCATTCGCAGATGGCTTTCGGTGTCCAACACCGTGGCGTTCAGCGTGCTGCTGGATGGTTCGTTTCAGGCGTGGGAAACCGCGCACGAAGACACCGACCAAAAAAGCGGTTTGCGCCAATTGCCCAGCCACGAAGATTTGCAAGACATCATGCACACGCTGGTGGCCGAGGGCATTGCCGCCAACACCGCCCACCACACCAAAGATTTTCTGGACCACCACCCTGATGGTCTTTCATTTGCGCGCAGCCTGCGTGCAATCGGTGCAGACCAGCCCCGCGTAAACCACACCCCAGTGAATTTGCGCAAAGTACTTTCAGCGCTGGGTGAAGGTTGCACCATGAACTACCACATCGGTTTTTACTACCTGGAACGGCCGTGAAACACGTGTTTATTACGGGAACCGACACCGGCATTGGAAAAACAATCACCAGTGCCTGGCTGTGCAAACACTGGCAGGCCGATTACTGGAAGCCGGTGCAAAGCGGGCTTGACGGCGGCACAGACAGCCAACAGGTTGCGTACCTGAGCGGCGCATTGGTTCACCCGGAAACCCATTGTTTAAGCAAGCCCTTGTCGCCGCACCAAGCCGCTGACATCGATGGCATTAAAATTCAGCTCAGCGATTTTGCGTTGCCACAGGCCCAGCGCTTGGTGGTGGAAGGCGCTGGCGGCTGCATGGTGCCGCTGAACTGGCGTGACACCATGCTCGACCTGATGAAACACTTGGGCAGTTGCGCCCTGCTGGTGGCCCGCAGCGGCCTTGGTACCATTAACCACACTTGCTTGTCGCTACAGGCGTTGAAAGCCGCTGGCGTGCCTGTGTTGGGCGTGGTGATGGTCGGCGAACAAGGCCGGTTGAGCAATGCCGCCAACCGCGAAGCCATTGAACATTTTGGCGAGGTGCCTGTATTGGCTGAACTGCCTTTGTTCAGTGACACAAGCCCGAAAGCGCTAGCCGAGTTCAGCATGCCAGAACGCATGGTACGTGCACTTGAAAGCCTGTAACGCAGCACTGTGATGAAACAACTTACCCACACCGAACTGCTAGAACTGGACGCCCAATATTGCTGGCATCCGTTCACACAAATGCAAACAGCCGCACCGCCCCTTGCCGTGGTGCGCGGAGAAAATGAATTTTTGTTTGATGCACTGGGCAACAAATATTTCGACGCTGTTTCAAGCTGGTGGGTGAACATTCATGGGCACAGCAACCCGGTCATTGCGCAGGCCATTGCCAAGCAAGCCACCGAACTTGAACATGTGATGTTTGCCGGTGTTACCCACCCAACCGCCGCGCTGCTGGCTGAAAAGCTGATTCAGCACGCACCTGCCCCCATGGCCAAGGTGTTCTACTCCGACAACGGGTCGACTGCCATTGAAGTGGCCCTGAAAATGGCTTTTCAGTATTGGCAGAACAAAGGGGCAAGCGATAAAAAACGAATTGTTGCGTTAGAAGGCGGCTACCACGGCGACACCTTCGGGGCCATGGCAACAGGCAAGTCCAGCGGCTTTTATGACCCGTTTGCCTCGTGGCTGTTTTCAGTTGATTTCATTCCCACCGGGGGGTGTGCCTGCACCGAAGACGACGCCCTGGCCGCGCTAGACCAGCTGTTGGCGCACAGTGCCAGTGAAATTGCAGCCCTGGTGATTGAGCCGCTGATTCAGGGCGCCCGCGGCATGCGCTTCATGCGCCCAGCCCATGTGGCGGAATTGTGCAAGCGCTGTGAAGCCGCAGGCGTGCTGGTGATATTCGATGAAGTGTTCACAGGCTTTGGCCGCACCGGCACCCTGTTTGCCGCCGAGCAGGTGGCCCAATTTGGCGGGCAAGCCGACATCATTTGTATTTCCAAGGGCCTGACCGGCGGCTTCATGCCCATGGCAGCCACCCTGACCAGCCAGCCTGTGTTCGATGCGTTCTTGAGTGATCAAGTAAGCCACGCCCTGCTGCACGGCCATTCCTACACCGCCAACCCACTGGGTTGCGCAGCCGCCCTGGCCAGCCTGGCTTTATTTGATGAAGAAAGCACCTGGGCAAATATTCAGCGCATTGAAGCCACCCACCAACGCTGGCTACCCACCCTAGCGTGCCACCCCCGGATTGAAAACCCGCGGGTATGCGGCACCGTGGCGGCCTTTGAGCTAAAATCCAGTCACAGTCAGTATGGTTCTAGCGCAAGCCAATGGATACGCCAAACGTTTCTTGAACTGGGCATTGTGGTTCGCCCCCTGGGCAACACCGTGTATTGGGTGCCACCCTATTGCACCGCGCCCGAAACACTTGAAAACGCCTACCAAACACTGATGCATGTATTACAACGCTGGGGCAGCATGAATGCACCCAGCCCCGGAAGCGAATTGTTCTGAAGGAAGCACATGGAAAGCCAAATTACCTGGGTTGAAAACAAAAAAGCAGCCCCACCCGCCGACAACACGCAACGCTGGAGCATCGAGGCCATTGAAGCCCTGTTCGCCTTGCCGTTCAACGATCTGCTGTTCAAAGCCCAACAAGTGCACCGCGAACACTTCGATGCCAACACCGTGCAGCTTTCAACCTTGCTGTCGATTAAAACTGGCGGCTGCCCTGAAGATTGCGGCTACTGCCCGCAATCTGCCAAGTACAACACTGGCGTTGAAGCTGAAAAACTGATGCCCATTGATGAAGTATTGAAAGCCGCCCAAGCCGCCAAAGACAAAGGCGCAACTCGCTTTTGCATGGGTGCCGCCTGGCGCAGCCCGAAAGACCACCAGGTTGAAGCCGTGGGTGAAATGGTTGCCGCGGTAAAAGCCATGGGCCTAGAAACCTGCGTAACCCTGGGCATGTTGAAAGAAAGCCAAGCCAAGCAGTTGCAAGAAGCTGGGCTGGACTACTACAACCACAACCTGGACACCTCGCCCGACTTTTACGGCGATATTATTAGCACCCGCACCTACCAAGACCGTTTGGACACACTAGAACATGTTCGCGACGCCGGCGTCAAAGTGTGCTGCGGCGGTATTGTGGGCTTGGGTGAAACCGTAAGCCAACGGGCAGGCTTGATCGCCCAGCTGGCCAACATGGCCGAGCCACCAGAAAGTGTGCCTATTAACAATTTGGTGAAGGTAGAAGGCACGCCACTTGCCGAAAACGAAGAAATTGACCCACTCGATTTCGTGCGCACCATCGCAGTTGCGCGAATCACCATGCCCCGAAGTTTTGTGCGTTTGTCCGCAGGCCGTGAAGACATGAACGAGAGCACGCAAGCGCTTTGTTTCCTTGCGGGTGCCAACTCCATTTTCTACGGCGAAAAACTGTTGGTAACAGACAACCCGGAACTGGAACGAGACACCAAGCTGTTTGAAAAACTGGGTTTAAAGCGACTTCAGAATTAAGCCCTGAAACCTATTGTTTTTAATCAAAAAATTGCTTTAAACGGTCATTGGAAACATAAGAATAACTGATTCAAATCAACAGTTTAAAGGGGATATTTACCCCTTGCTTGTGCTTTGTACAGTCCGGGTTTACGCGCATAATTAAGACCTTACATGCGGAACAGCTCAAAATGCTTGAATTGACGCTGTTGAAGGGACCAATAACATGAAAAATATACTGCTCTGCATATGCATTGCCCTAATGCCAGCATTGGCAAGCGCCCAGGCTGGCGGCGTTACCCTGACACTTGACAGCCAAAGTCCCTTAAGCAAATGGGGCCGTTGGACCAGCGCTGAAAACGGCGGCCTAGGGTATGGATTCAAGCTTGGTCAAGACCGCAGCCGTGCGCCCGCAAGCGCCCAATGGGGCACCGGCGACTGGGTGTTCAAGTTAAGTCGTGATGCAGACAGCAAACGCCCCGATTTGTTTTTCGGTTTGAAAGTGTCAGAGAACCAACTGCAAACCACCTCGCTGGGTTGCATGAGCGACAGCGGAAGTGCCACACGTTACAGCAGCACACTGTGCGGTGTTCAACTGGACATGAACCTGCAATAAACCAGCATATTCGTTCTATTTCTCGGCACGAACCACGATGGTTCGGCCGAGCAGCATTTTCAATGAATTAACCTTCTCAACAAACTCCTCATTCGAGGAATCAATTGTTTTGTATTTTTTTCGCTCTTTGCCAGAAGCAAAATAGGTGGCCAACGCGATCAAAGGCCAAAAGACAATCAACTTGGGTATCGCCGAACGCTGTGCCTTGTCGAAATCGACCTTGATATTCTTGAATCCACATTCAGCCAAAGCATGCGCAAGATAGAAATAAGACACCGGTGTAATGTGCCCCACTGTTGAAAAGCGCTCCGCACGCCCCACAGGCAACGGACCAAACAAATTCCAAAAACCGTATTTAAAAAAGCGCAAGCGTGACTGCAGGTTCAAAATATTTGGCGTACTGATCACAACAAGCCCGCCTGGCTTTAAGACCCGAGCAATTTCTTTGATCAGTCGGTGATAATTCTCCAGGTGCTCGACCACTTCTGTACAGGTTACCAAATCAAATAAATTGTCACCATAAGGCAAAGAATCTTCATTCAAGTTTGCGACTTGAACAGATTGATCTTTCAATTCCATCAAAGAATCAATGTAATCGCAGGCATAAGTTTGCGCAGAAGGGGCTTTTTCGCGGACCAACGCAATTAAGGCACCGGAACCAGAACCAATATCGAGGCTTGTTGAAACCACCGGGTCATTTTCGAAGGCCAGCGTCGCGGCCTTGGTCAATATTTTGTCGGTACTTAAAGTTGCTGAATTCATAGAATAATAATTGGATTTAAAATTTTTGAGAATTAAATAAGCTTACTGTTTTCTAAAAAAAGCACTTCCTGATTTGTCAGGCATTAGAACGATGTATACGCCATGTTCCGCACAAAACTCGTCAATGGCTTGCTTGGAACCAGGCCAATAATGGCTGGAATAATCGTGCAAAAAGAAAATTCCTCCCTTGGGCATTCTTGGATAGAAAAACGCCAAACCAGCTTTCATCGGTTCATACAAATCACAATCCAGACTAACTGCGGAATAAGTTCTTTCGGCATGTTCAGGCTGTAAACTTTCCGGAAAATAGCCTTGAACAATGTGGCTACAGTCCACGTGGCCAACAATGCTCCTTACCAATTCAACACTGGTATTCTGGAATGCACCTTCAACATGCTTTTGGTCAACACCTTTCAAATCGTTGGCGTTAAAACCTTCGAATGTATCAAACAAAAATACCTGTCGGCCTTGTTGTTTTGCGTAATGCGCCAGCACCGCTGCGGTGTTGCCCCGCCACACGCCCAGCTCTGCAAAATCACCTTGCACCCCCTGTTCCTCAAGCTGCTTCAAGTTCAGCATTAAACTCCAGAGTCGAGAAATATCGCCCCCGTTGTTCTTTTGATTTTCAGCGGTGAATTTCTGCGAAAGTTGCTCGAATTCCGAGTGTTGGTCGAAATGAACTTTCGAGTCAGGCTGATATTGAATGAATATATTTCGGTAATTGCTAAAGCCAAACTTGATGAATGCAAACTGAATTTGACGCAGAATTTTTTGAATTCGACTGCGTAGGGTTTTCTTTGGCATGAATAATAAGACTAATAAAAGATGGTAGGCAGGTTGAAGAATAACTTGCCGAAATAGAAAAAGCCACCCGAAGGTGGCTTTCTCAAACTTTTCATTCAAACCAGGCTAGCCTGGCGCTGAATTAGAAGTTGTGACGGATACCAGCGATGATGGCGTCACGTTCGTTTTGCGCAACTGTGCTGTTGGCTTCCAAACGGTCAAACATCACGTAGGTCATTGTGCGCTTGCTGAAGTCGTATGTGTAGCCCACTTGGAACTGATCACGTTCAACTTGTTGACCAGCGATTGCTGACAAAGGTGCGTCATCACGTGTGAAGTAGTTACCGATGATGCTTGAATTGGCAGTCAATTTGTACTTGGCAGACAAACCGAGTTCAGTTTCGTCGTCAAACTGAGCTTGCTGGTATGTGTTTTGAGCCAAAGTACCGCCAACACGCAGGTTGCCGAACTGGTAACCAGCTACAAACTGGATACGATCTTCAAAAGCGCCTGCTTCTGCAGCTTGAACTGTGTAGTCGTCACGCTCGTAACCACCACCGATGTCCAAACCACCAATTTTTGTGGTTGCAGCGATAGAGAAGTTACGTACACCTTGCTCGCCATTGATCGAAGCGTTTGGTGCAGCGCCTGGGCCTTGCAGCGACAAACGTGAATCAATTTGAACTGTGCCAACATTGATGCTGTGACCAAAGGCGTTGGAAACGCGCTGGTTACCACGCAATGTATCGGCGCGGCTTGATGCGAATTGAGCAGTACCACCATCGTGGTTGATGTGGTTAATGCCCTTGAAAATCTGATTGTACAGAGGAGCAGAAATTGCGCCGTCCAGACGACCTACAGAGAACTTACCGAAGGTTGGGGTGTCAAGACCTACATATGCATTGCGGGCGGTGGCTGAAGCTGTACCAGCTGCGCCGTTAACAGCAAAATCGCCGTCGTCAGAATCGAAACCCTGTTCGTAACCAAAAATGGCCTTCAAACCGCCACCCAGATCTTCTACACCGCGGATACCGAAGCGTGAAGAAACACCTTCAACGTCAAAGCGCGATGCGCCGCCGTTAACGATGTCGTTGCTTTGGGAAACAACTGAAGTGTGCACACGGCCGTACAAAGTTACATTTGATGAATCAGCAAATACTGGAGCGGCAAATGCCAGGCCCAGAGCAGCAGCTACTAGCTTCTTGTTCATATTTCACCCTTATTAGTGTTGGTTGAATCTTTGCCGCCATTTCTAGCGGCACGAGAGACAATGTACACGTGGACCCTAGGGGCAACCAACCAAATCATGGTGTGAGAATCGGTAAAGGGCTTTTTTTGTCGCTGACGTGCAACAGGTAAAATCGATTGCCCACATGGTTTTGGACTATCGGAAAGCCGTTAAAAAAGTCCGCAGAGCCCCTAAAAGCCTTGTGATTCAAAAAACTAGGCAAACAGAAACATCAAATTGCAGATGGCGGCGCTACCCCTGCTTGGGCGCCGATCTCACTGTTACTTTTACCCAACAAAATACGATCTTGCCGACCCATTTCCTGGCAAATCCGGGTTACCACTTCAGAGTTTGAAATCACTCGATCCGCGTAAGCAATCAAGCCCATTGCCTGCGCATAGTCCACTTGAAGCCAGTCTGGATGTTTTTGCACCAGTTGCCGCGCCAACAGGCGGTCGCCATTTGTAATCACAGCGACTAAAACACTGGCTTGTTGATTTGGAAACGGAATGGTTTGCACATCAAGCTGTGTGTTTGCTGAAAATTCAAGATCACCTTCGGCCGCATTGTACAAAACCAAAACCTTGAGATGAGCAGGGTTTATCTTGCGGTGATATTGAGTGGCAAAGGCTAGCGCCTGTGGGCCAGCTTCCAACAAAGGGCGCTCAGCTGCCAGAAACACAGACAACTCACGTTCGATAAACCGACCACCTACACCCAACATGCGTTGAACATGCTTAAACTGCGTGTGTTCGATTTTTTGGTAGTTGCTTGATTGACTGGTCGACCCACCCGACAACAAAGACACGCCAAAGCATTCATTCAGTTGCAGCCCGCGCAGCTTTTTAAATTGAGCACGTTTTTCCAGAAAGTATGAAAGCCGGGACTGGGCAGAACGGCGTGGCTCCAAAGCGCGCAGCGGAATGTAAACTGCCACGCGGTCGTCCATTTCAAAAAGAAAAAGGCTGCTTCGAGGACCAAACAACACCCAGCCTGCGCCCGGGCGTTCCGCTTGCAGTTCGTTTAATACCGCACGTGCGGCCAACGCGCTTTCGAGCCCCGCCCCAAACCACAAGCCAACTCGCTGAGTACCCGCCATCACGAACGGCCCAGGCGTGGTGTTTGAATGGTGCCTACCAAACCATCGATATTGCTTTGCTTGCCAAACTTGGCGACTACGGTTTGGCGACCACGGTCAGCCATGTTCCGCGCTTTTTGTGGCTCTGCCAAAGTATCGCTTAAAGCTTTTACCCAGGCGTCGCAGGCACCTGGCGCATAGGGTGCAGGGCATACGAACCCGGTTACACCGCTTTGCACTGTTTCAGGCAAACCGCCCACATTGCTGACGATGACGGGTACGCCAAGGCCCAATGCCTCGATCTGCCGCATGCCAAGGGGCTCGTAGCTGGAAGGCATCACCAGCACATCGGCACGCCTGATTAACGGCGCCACTGGATTCACCAGCCCAGGCAACACCACATGCTTGGTCAAACCCAAACGGTGTACTTCTGTTTCAATGGTTTGGCGGGTTTCTCCTTCACCTGCAGCCATGTAAAGCAAATTTGGAAATCGGGGCAGCAGTGCCTTCACCACTTGCAACATAAAACTGTGACCATTCTCAACGCGGAACGAGGCGACATGCGCAACAACAGGACGTTGTTGCAAGTCGTTCAACTGGCAGTCCAAATCATCGGGCAATTCAAGCGCGGCCAAAGCCACAATATTTTCGAAGTCAACAACCGGGTAAAGCACACCAATTTTGTCGGGCAGCACCGCTTTGGTTTGAACCAACTGGTCTTTCAGTGCTTGGCTGGCAACAAAGCATTGATCAAATAGATTGTTGTAAGTAAATGCTGTTGCTTGGTTGGCCAGTCCATCGTGCATTCTAATCAATGTAGGGCGCGGCTTGAGCAAACCCATTTTTGCCAAGGCATGCACGCTGATTGAACATAAATTTGCATCCTTGTTGCTGTGGCACACAATTGCCACAGGCTTGTGCTGTCGAAGCAAAGCGGCGAATCGCAGCATGCTGGGCGGATGCAAGGCGTTTCGAAACTCCACAAACTCCACTTTCAACCCCAGTTGGTAAGCATCTTGAGAAATTCGGCTACCCGGCCTGCACAAAATGTAGGGCGTGTATCCTTTGGCCTTCAAACCCACGGCCTGATCCAGCAACTGCCGCTTTTGACCGCCGGTATGTCTGGAACTTTCAGAGAAGAAAATACTGGTCATTTGTGGTGATGGGCTAAATTGGTAAGCTTGGACCGTCTATATTCACGCCCAATAGGTCGCAGTTTAATGTGTACCTGCGCGCACATGGGCGTGAATTCACTCTAAACCACAACTGGCTGGAACACCTTGAAAAAAATTCTGGTGATCAAACTGAGGCACCACGGCGATGTGCTGTTGACCACAGCGCTTTACCAAGCGCTGTATGACCAATTCCCTGGAGTGCAGGTGGACACCCTGATTTACAAGGAAACGACGCCCCTGTTACAGAACAATCCACACCTGAACCGGGTGCTGTGCATTGACCGGAAACTGAAAGGCTTCGCTCGCCTGAAAGCCGAGCTTGGTTTGGTGTTTCAGGTTCGAAACACCAAGTACGACGCAGTGGTACATTTAACTGACCAGTGGGTTGGTGCGCTGCTGGCCGGTTTTTCAAAAGCACCTGTGCGTGTACAAATGGCTTACGCAAAGCGCGACAAGCCGCTGTGGCATGCCTGTTTCAACCACAGAATTGCACCCCCGCCCCGTGGGCAAGCGCACGCAGTGGAATTAAACCTGCTGTGCCTTCAAGCCCTTGGCGTGAACCCTCACAGTGTTCGTGGCGAAATGGTGTTGCGCCCCAGCCCGGAAAACCTTGAATTGGCTGACCGCCTGCTGAACGAGCATGGCGTGAATGGCCCGTTCGTACTAATACACCCAGCCGCCCGCTGGCCGTTTAAATGCTGGGAAGACGAGAAGTTTGCGGACGTTGTCGTACACTTGTTAAACAAGGGTTTGCATGTGGTTTTAACCTGCAGCCCCGACCCGGTTGAAGTGGCCATGACTGCGGAAATTGAACACCTTGCGCGGGCCAAGTTTGGCGATGATGGCTCCAGCAAGCTGGTGAATGTGGGCGGGAAAATGAGTCTGCCCTTGCTGGCAGCCTTTTTGAGGCTAAGCAAATTTTATGTAGGCGTTGATTCAGCCCCCATGCACATGGCGGCTGCGTTGAATGTGCCTCAGGTGGCCTTGTTTGGGCCTTCTTGGGTACAGGAATGGCGACCTTGGTCTGACAGGGCCACCGTAATTTATGCGGGCGATTTTGGACCGCTTCCCCACCCCGACAGCATTGACACCGATAACACCACGCGTTTGCTGAAGGCCATTCCTACAGACGTGGTGATCCAGGCCGTCGACCGTTTGCAATCATGACGAACTGAATTCAAGCGCTGGGTTTTATCCAGCTTAAATCCGCTGTGCGAGCCAAATCCACACCAGACCAGCCATCGTCCAACATTTCCACGTGGCCCCCGTTTCTGGATGCGTCGATTCTCCAAACCTTAAAACGCTTGCCATACAAATCCAGGCGAGCGAATTTCGGCTCTGCAGACGTACAACCCGGAACAGGAACTATCGCAGTAGTCGGCTTTCCCAACACATTGGCAGCCCAGTGCGAGTAACCTGAAAACGGTGTGGCCAACAGGGTTGGACAGCATGCCAAGGCGAACAAATCAGCGACAGGATTGACTCGAGACGCATGATCCGTGCCTTTGTATTTGTACGGCGACTGTAAATCGAGTTGAAATACATCGAACTCGTCAAACAGCCTTGCCAATGTATTTGCACTGCCATTGTGAGCCAGAAAGAAAATTGCGTTTGGTTGGATCTCGCGCGCTTTGTGCATGGCTTCGTAATACCACCACACGGGTACTGCCGGGTACTGGGTGTTGATGCTATAAACCGCATCCTCAACCAGCTGGTAATCACCCTGCCGCACATGCACGCCAATCACTGGGCGATGGCTGTGTTTTTCAAACGCGCTGACAATGCCATCTACAACAAACGTGGCGGCCTTAACGCGCGCAGCAACCTCAAGATAAACTTGATCCAGATACTCTGAAGGGCCATCCAGTGACCGACAAATAACATTTTCTTTGGACAGTTCGCGAAATTCCGAGAGCGAGCAATCCCGCAAACGCCTTGCACCCAGTTTATGCCATGGTTTTATTTTGGCCTGCCGAGTGCCTTCGACGCTGAAAGAGTCCAGCTCACTCCAATCCAGTATTATTTCGTGACCATATTGCTTCTGAATGGCGAAAGCCAAAGGCAAAGCCTCGAGGCGGTTGGAAATTCCTACAAATTCGTCAATGTAGACTTTGGGCATAATTATTTGTTCAGGAATAAAGCAATAGTGGCTATATCAACACGTGTCATTTTCACCAACTTTTGTGGCTGTTCAAGGACGTAAGTTGCTTGTATAAAATAATTAATAAGCTGCAGGCATTAAATAAGTTATGCGCTGGCAGCGAACGGGATTCTGTATAAATACGTCAAATCAATATTACTTGGAGTTTTCAGTATTTTGGTTTTGAATCGAATGAAGATAATGATATTTACCTTGTTTGGTCAACAACTCAGGGTGGGTACCCTGTTCAATCAATTGGCCTTGGTCCAGCACAATGATGAAATCGGCTGTGGTTAGGGTCGACAAGCGGTGGGCAATCACCAAGGTGGTTCGCCCATGGCGCAGGCGTTCCATGTCTTCCTGAACTTCACGTTCAGCTTCGGAATCGAGGGCGGATGTGGCTTCATCCAGTATCAGGATAGGCGCGTTTTTCAGGAATGCCCGGGCAATTGAAATTCGCTGGCGCTGCCCACCAGAAAGCCGCAAGCCGTTGTCGCCCAGCATGGTATCCAATCCATGCTCAAGCTTTTCAATAAAGGGCAAAGCATTGGCCATGCGGGCGGCTTCCAGAATAGCAGCATCGCTGGCGCCACGCATTTCACCGTAGGCAATGTTGTTGCGTACGCTGTCGTTCAGCAAATGACTTTCCTGAGTAACCACTGCAATTTGCCTGCGTAGGCACTGCAAGTCCCATTGCTTTAAATCAACACTGTCCAGCTTTACAGTGCCATCTGTGGGGTCCAGAAATCGGGGCAGCAAATTAATCAGGGTTGATTTGCCGCCGCCTGAAACGCCAACAATACCCACAGTTTGCCCGGGCTTCACCCACAAATTGATGTTGTTCAGGGTGGCCACTTCTGCGCCAGGAAAAGTCAGGCTTACGTTGTTGAATTCAATGTAGCCCAAGGCGCGGTCGGTTTTGTGGGTACCGCTGGAATTTTCGATCGGGCGGTCGACCACACGAAACACATTGTCGGCAGCAGCGAGGCCCTTTTGCAACTGCTGATTAATATTGGTAAGGCGTTTCACTGGGGCGAGCAGCATCATCATCGCGGTCATGAACGATGCAAAATCGCCAGCCGTCATGCTGTCGCTTTCAGCCAGAATTCCGGCGAAGTACACCACGGCAGCCACAGCCGCAGCGAGAATCCACTGCACAATTGCCGAGTTGGCCGCGCTGGTGGCGACCAGTTTCACCCGCGACTTCATGATTTCATCGGCGCTTTTCATGAAGCGCTCGGTTTCAACTTGTTGTGCACCGTAAATCTTGATGATTTTCTGGGCACCGATCACTTCTGAAATACTTTGAACCAAATCAGCATGCGAAGTTTGCGCACTGTGCGCGAAACGGTTCAAGCGCTTGGCCGCCACCGACACGCCAATAGCGATCAGCGGCAATATGGCAAAACAGATCAGGGTGAGTTGCCAGTTGGTGTACAGCAGTATGGCCATCAAGCCGATGACGATGGCGCCATCTCGTATCAACACCGTGATGATGTTGAAACCCGCCTCAGTGACGGCATCCACGTTCGTGGACACTGTAGAAATAATTTTGCCTGCGGGCTGTTCAACAAAATAAGAATTCGGGAAACGCAAAATACCGGAAAGCATGTCAAAGCGCAGGTCATGGACCACCAAGCCAGCAAGCTTGGCACTGCAATATTCGTTGATGTAAGTGGCCAGCCCCCGCACCAAGAACAACACAATAATTATTACGGGGAGCCATTTGGCCATCTCCGTGCGCTCACCCGAGAAGTTCTCGTCAATCAGCGGTTTCATCAAACTGGCGAACAAAGGCTCGGTAACTGCCGCAAACACCAAGGCAACCAGCGAGGTGGCAAAAAGGGGCCAATACCGCAAGCTGTAAGAAAGCAGGCGTTTGTACAGGCCTTTGGCGGTGTAATCAGTAATTTCTGGCATGCAGCTTGAACAGGGCTTGAATGCTCGAAGTTTACACGGGAATGGATAAAGCATGAGTTCTCAGCCAATGTGAATGAACCTTCACTCGGCCAGTGGGTACTCAATGGTTAATGTTTCTTTTTGAGTACGCCACTTTGCCTTCCTCACCCATTCGCCCGCATTCGTCCTCTGAAAGCATTTTGCCCAGTCGGCAAGGCCCGGAAAAAGCAAAACCTATGCTGAGTGCGCTTGAAGAAGCCGCGGCAACACTTGCAGACACATTGCCAACGCGAGCAGTGCCGAATTCACAGAACGTTGCCAAACCATTGAGTCGACAATCCAGTGCCAATTCTTTGCAGGGCAGGTATACACAATTGCTGAATTCTTCTGATCTTGATGATAATGAAGTATCCGGCTCGGATGATTTCGAAATTGTTAGTGATGATGAAGATGACTTTGTGGAGCTGACTGCACAACAGAAACAGACCGCTTATTCTGAATGCCAGATGAGCGGGTCTGCGCTTGTACAGAGCAGGTTTGAAGAAAACGGATTTCCCGAACTATTGACCAAGCTTGGCGACATGCGAAATGAGTTGGCTAACATACACCAAGACCCAAAAAAAGCGGATTTCGGAATACACCGGGAGCCTGACACCGGCATAAGGCGGAATCACTCCAGCACCGAGGTGAACGACCACAACTATCCCGAGCACATGGTGGCTTTAACCCAATTCTTGAAAGGGAAAATTGGCGAATTGACTGGCGAAGAAAGTACGCTGGCTAATTTTTCGCACCACTATACGACTGAAACTGGTGACGACATAACAACAACAGAAATGATTGTGTTGTCGAGAAACGTTGCTTTGGACAGAATTCCTTTCAGACTGGGCCACACCAACGCGACACACTTTAAAACGCTTGAAGCAGAAGCTTCTAAATTTTTCAACCAAACGGTAGACCGCTTCAATGTAGGCGACACTCCTGGTGCGGTTAGCGCACTTTCAAAATTTGTGTATGTGTTTGCCCATGCAATGCCTTTTTACAGAGGAAGTGCAATGGTGGGCGAAATTTTTACCCACGGTATTCTGGAAAAAATCGGGATAAGCAAAAACTTCCAGGATTTGAAGGGGCTGGACTTCTTGGCGTTTACCAACACACAAGAAAGTTTTGAAGCAGCGTTCAAGGCAAAGCTGGCACTCTAAGTTGAGTAAACAGTTACCCAAACACCCACTTTGCCTTACCCTCGCCCAGCCAGCCCTGCATTTCAATCAGCAGGTCTTCTTCCGGGCGAACTTTCCATTCACTGCTTAACTGGGCCACGCAAGCCGCCTGGCCATTGTGGTAATCAATTTCTACCAGGCAACCCTGCTCCGGGTCGCGGTAGGGTTCAAGCAGGGCGCGCAACTTTTCTGCGTCCGATTGCCCATTCATGTTCAGGCGCAATCGGCTAACAAAGTGAGCGCGCGCGCTGGCCAATGAATGTAAATTCTCGGCAGAAATTCGCAAGCCACCAGTGTAAGAATCTTCAGACACCTTGCCCTGCAACACCAACAGTGAATCCTCTTTCAGCAGATTGCGGTTGGCTTCAAATTGTTCATTGAAAATAGACAGCTCCACCTGCGCGGTGGAATCATCGAGCAACACAATGGCCATTTTTCCGCGCTTGGTCATCATGGTGCGCAACGATGCAATTACGCCGGCCATCCACACCATGTCCCGGCCAGGCGAAAGGTCTTTCAAGCGCAGCTTCACAAACTGGCGCACATTCGCTTCATCGGCTTTGAACAAGTGGCCGCTGAAGTAATAGCCCAAAGCCGCTTTTTCCTGCTGTAGTTTTTCGCGTTCGCTCCAGGTGGGTACATCCACCAGTTCCGGCGGGGCATCGCCACCCAAGGCCTCACCAAACAAACTGACCTGTGCTGCGGTTGCAGCCTGTTGGGCCGCCCACTCCATGGCCTGGCTTGAACTGGCCAGCAACTTGGCACGGTCGGGGTTAATCGTATCGAATGCACCTGCGCGAATTAGCGCTTCAATGACCCTGCGGTTGATTTGTTTGCTGTCTACCCGCTTTACAAAATCAAACAGGCTGTTGAAGGGGCCATTGGCATTGCGCTCGGCCACAATGGCTTCGCATGCGGCTTGGCCGGTGCCCTTTACAGCGCCCAAACCGTAGCGAATGGCGCTGGCGCGCTTTTCACCGTCAATGCGCACCGCCGTGAAACGGAAATTGGATTCGTTCACATCCGGGCCAAGCATGGTCACTGTGGTGCCCGCTTTCTTGCCGGGCACCTGGCACATGGCCATGGCATCTTCAACGAAAATTTTTACCTTGTCGGTGTCATCCATGTCTGAACTCATGGACGCAGCCATGAATTCAGCCGGGTAATGCGCCTTCAACCAAGCCGTGTGGTAAGCAATCAGCGCGTAGGCAGCCGAGTGCGATTTGTTGAAGCCGTATTCCGCAAACTTTTCCATCAAGTCGAAAAGCTGCTTGGCCACTGCCGGGTCCACGCCACGCTCGGTGGCACCGGTCGTGAAAATTTCACGCTGCTTGGCCATTTCCTCGGGTTTCTTTTTACCCATGGCGCGACGAAGCAAGTCTGCACCGCCCAGGCTGTAACCCGCCAAAATTTGGGCGACCAGCATCACCTGTTCTTGGTAAACAATCACACCATAGGTGCTTTTCAGAATGCCTTCCAGCTTGGGGTGGAAGTACCACTCTGCACGCCCCCTGCCGGTTTTCGAGGTTTCCTTTTTACGGGCAATGAAGTCGTCCACCATCCCGGAGCCCAAGGGGCCGGGGCGGTTCAGCGCCATCAAGGCGATGATGTCTTCGAAGTTGTCGGGCTTTAGCTTCTTTTCCAGGTCTTTCGCGGAACGCGATTCAGACTGGAACACAGCTGTGGTGTTTCCATCAGAAAACAACTGGTACACCGCCGGGTCGTCCAGCGGTAAATCTTCCAGACGGAAGTCGCGCTGGTCTTCGTAATTTTCGCGCACCCAGCGCACAGCCCAATCCAGAATGGTCAGGTTGCGCAAGCCCAAAAAGTCGAACTTCACCAGGCCCACGGCTTCCACGTCGTCTTTGTCGTACTGCGACACCACGGAATCAGTAGAACCATCGGCGCAATACAAAGGGCAGAAATCAGTCAGCTTACCCGGCGCAATCAACACACCACCCGCGTGCATGCCCACGTTTCGGGTCAGCCCTTCAAGGGGCCTTGCCACAGCAATAATTTCCTTGGCTTCATCCTCGTTTTCCACACGTTCGCGAAATGTGGGTTCGTCGGCCATGGCGCGATCCAGGTCCCAGGGGTCAGCAGGGGTTTGCGGAATCAGTTTCGACAAACCATCACAATACATGTAAGGCATGTCGAGCACGCGGCCCGCATCGCGAATGACGGCCTTTGCGCCCAGCGTACCGAAGGTAGCAATTTGACTAACCGCATCGCGCCCGTAGTTTTGCTTTACGTAGTCAATTACGCGGTCGCGGTTGTCTTGACAAAAGTCAATGTCGAAGTCGGGCATTGAAACCCGCTCGGGGTTCAAGAAACGTTCAAACAGCAAATCGTAACGAAGCGGGTCAAGGTCGGTAATGCCCAAGGCATACGCCACCAGCGAACCCGCACCTGAGCCCCGGCCGGGGCCCACTGGCACGCCGTTTTTCTTGCCCCAGTTAATAAAGTCTTGAACGATCAGGAAGTAACCGGGAAAGCCCATGCCGATGATGGTGTCGCATTCAATTTTTAAACGCGCTTCATAGTCGGGCCGCATTTTTTCCCGTTCCTCAACGTTCGGGAACAGGTGGGCCAAGCGCTTTTCAAGCCCTTCCTTCGACAAATGCACCAGGAAATCATCCAGCGTCATGCCGTCGGGCGTGGGGAATGCGGGCAGCTTGGGCTTTCCCAATTCAAGCGTCAGGTTGCAACGCTGGGCAATTCGAATGCTGTTGCGAACGGCGCTGGGAATGTCAGCAAACAGTTCTGCCATTTCCTGCGCGGTTTTGAAATACTGCTCCTCAGTAAAGCGGCGCGGCCTGCGCGGGTTCGACAAGATTTCGCCTTGCGCAATACACACACGCGCTTCGTGCGCGCGGAAGTCTTCGGGCTTCAAAAACTGAATGGGGTGGGTGGCCACCACGGGCAACTGCAATTTGGCGGCCAATTGGCAACTTAAATTCACCAGGTTCTCGGCCTGGGTAGAACCGTCGCGTTGCAACTCAATGTAATAGCGACCTTCGAAGTACTTCAAGAATTTTTGTGCTGAAGCTTCTGCACGGGCCATGTTACCGCCCAGCAAGAACTGGCCGACATCAGAACTCGCAAAGCCTGAAACGGCGATCAGGCCGTCACAGCCTACTTCATCCAACCATTCAAACTTCAGCGTGGCTTTGCCGCGCTTTTGATTGCGCAAAAATGCTCGGCTTAGCAGCTCACACAGCTGCAAATAACCCTTGTGGTTTTGCACCAGCAGCAGCACGCGGGCAGGTTGTTCTTCGTCGCGTTCACTCTCGATCCACACATCGCAGGCGGCAATTGGCTTAACGCCAGCGCCACGAGCCTTGCCATAAAACTTGATCAAACCAAACAGGTTGGACAGATCGGAAATTGCCAGCGCAGGCATGCCACAGCCAGCGGCGGCCTTCACGGCCTCGCCCACGCGCACCATGCCGTCTAGCACCGAAAACTCGGTGTGCATGCGCAGGTGAACGAAAGTTGAAGGTAGGGGATGGGATGGATTTATCATGCGGCCATTTTACTACCAAGTGGCTGGCAAACTATTGAGAATGACGAATCCACGGACTAGAACAAGGGGTGGGCTAGCTGCTGTATAGCAGCATTCGACTTCCTTGCTGGACTTCGATTGAAATAATCGTGACGGACCTTTATGTTTGAGTAGTTAACCGGCAAAACCGCCAAGAAACGCCCCCGAAGATTATCTTCAATATCTGATTCATGATTGTTCCACATATCCAAAAATTGAGATTTACTCAAAGTGACATGTCCTAGCGATGGGTCTGCCAAATGCACGGTATTTCGACCAATCCCCTTAAGAACAGAGAAATGCTCGGTAGTCCTGTGTTTTAAGTACACAAGCACAGGGGCTTTGAGGTTGAGCAACTGATCATAGGTTGCAGCGAAACCTTGTGCTTTAAACCCAAAACTGGGCAATGTGCGCTGCATATCAGCAAAGCTTGCTCTGGCATCGCCTTTATCCAATACTTTTAACAACTCCTGCTCAGAAATTGACTGCCCGTAAAACTGATTCAGGATCGTAGCAAGCCCAGCCGCCCCGCATGAAAAATCAAGGTTTTGCTTGACTATTCCTTCATCACGAATTGACTTCCAATTTTTCAATTGCAGATTCACAACAGACGACGGGGTCAAGTAAGTAGGTTGAGCTGAAATATGTTCTGAAAACATCACAAAAATAACCAGAACAAAAATGGCATGCAGCTTAAAAATGCTCATAAATAATAGGTCAAATATATAGTGCGCAATCAATAGATTCCCGGGCTCGAAATCAAACACTCTAATAGAGTGAGATTTCTGTTTATTTTTTTCCGTTTCGTTTACGTTCGTAGAGAGCAATCGCTGCCACGAAACAAGCACAAACAATTCCTAGTATAATCGATGAAATAGACAACTTTACTAAATTCGTATTTTCATCAAATAAGACCTTCCATAAAAAGAAAACCGTGGTCACAGAAATCATAATCGACGAAAATAATTTAACCAAACTCCAACTAGCGACCAAGAACTTCTCTTTCAAGAACACCGCTAGAAGAATAATTAGATCTGCCATCCTATTCCCAATATAAACATTTCAAGTGCGCATTATTGCGCACTTGAAAACCTTACCAGCCTCGGTAAGAACTGTACTGTGAGAAACCATAATTGAGACCAAACATACCTGGTCTCCAAGCAGCATTTCCTGCAAAACCACCACCAGCAGCCCTAATTAAAGAACCACCAACACCGCCAGTTAGCGCACCAACGCCAGCAGAATAAAAAGATCCCTGTAGAGAGATTGGTTCACCATAATACGTTTGTTGTGCAGCGTAAGTTGCAAATCCAACTCCTCCTCCAACAACAAAGTTTAAGAAAGATCCTTGGGTCTCAGTCATATCCTTGGTGCTCAAAGCCGCAACTTCAACAGCCTTAGACTCTGACTCAAATAGAGCCTCATAATCCACAGCTTCAAACGCCAGCGTTTCAGTTGCTTGCTTCTGCTCTGCAAATACAGGGGTTACTACGCTTCCCACCAGAAGTGTTGCCATAAGACTTTTATTCAGCTTGTTCATATTCTTCCTGAAATAAATCTGGGTGCTGTTAGAAATGTTGCTGAAAACTATAAAGTTTGCAGCCAACTTAGCCTCAGGTCTGCACCCTGCCCACCTGAAGTATTCGTTTTTAGGGATAGATTGATTGATGAGCCTTCTTGCAAGCCATAGCCAACACCCAAAACCAAACTTGTTTGGGTTCGGCGAGCAAATTGGAATTGACCATTCACTGAGTCTGCCAATCGCGCTGTCCATTGAAAGGCTGTGCTAAGCGAAACACGATCATTGGCCGCAAAAATAACAGTTGGGGATATAGTCCAGATAGCGCCAGGTTTCACGTTAGCGCCGTTCTCATGGCGAGAAGCACTTGCGCGATAAGCCGCAGTAACTGCAAATACGACCGGGTCAATTGCTTTATAGGCCGTTAAGCCGATCAAGGTAGATTTCAAATTACTTGAATCTGAACCGCGATTTTCATACAAGGCAAGTTCACCAAATCCAAGAATGGCTGGCGTTGTATCATCGGTCTTAAACTGATGTGACACACCAAGCCAAGCATCTGCAATGTAGGAGTCTGACTGAGAGTTAAACCCCATTCCACTCATTTGGCGACTCTCAGTGAACAAATATGAAGCACGAGATGTGATTTCTGTGCGGGCGCTCAGTCCATAACGCAGCCCCAGTGAACCGACCAGAGTATCGGCATTATTTTGAACCTGACCAATTTGAGTGGGAATCAAAACAAATGACGTGGGACCTGTTTGAAGCAACAGTGGCTCACCTGCGAATAGGCCTGTTTGATCACTATTTGAATACGTACCTGACAACTCAAAACGGTATCGACCTTGATCAGTCAAAATATCTTCAACAGCTAATGGAATATCAGCATTAGCTGCCCCTAGGCTCATACCAATGAATTGACAGAACAGAGCAAAACGCCACAAAGTACGACACATAAAAAAACCTCCTGATACATCGGAGGTTAGTTAAATGCATTTGTTGATCTAATACAAAACGGGTAACCCTCGCGAGCTACCCATGGTTAACCACTTGAAATCAAACGGACAACTTCTTCGCAAACTCCGCCACCCTACTACCGTAAATTTTTGCGGTTTCAAGGTCTGAAGCAGGCGGAGTAACATCTGCAGGTGCGTTGTCTGATTGCGTCATCACACCCACCCAGGAGCCAACTCGGTTCAACTCGCCCACATCACCCGGCTTTTGCGCGCCCGGTGTGGCACTGCCCACCCAAATCATGCCGTGCTGCATGGAAAAGGTAACGAAATACTGCAGCGTGCTCAGCTTGTCGCCACTCATGGAAAGCGAGTTGGTAAAGCCACCTGCTACTTTATTTTTCCAGCCCTGGCTGAACCACACTTTGCTGGACGCATCGGCAAATTTTTTGAAGTCCGCAGAAGCGCCACCCATGTAAGTGGGCGAACCGAAAATAATCGCATCGGCTTTGGCCAGCACGTCCCAGGTGGCGTCGTTCACGTCGTTAACGGAAATCAGGTGGCTTTGTACGCCATCCACCGCATCCACGCCTTTCTGAACAAACTCGGCAACCTTGGCGGTGTGGCCGTAACCACTGTGATAAACAATTGCAACTTGTGTCATGTCAAAACTCCTTGATTAAAATTATGCAGGCAGGTCGAAAAACAACACCTCGGCCTGATCGCTCACATCAAAATTCAATTCACGCTCTCCACTAATCAACAGCGCATCGCCGGTTTGCAGCAGCACATCACCCACCGTAAGCGCTCCTTTGGCCACATGCAAATAGCCTTTGCGGGCTGGGTCCAATTCGCGGTGTACGCTTTGCTTGTTCAAGCGGCCTGCATACATCTTTGCGTCTTGGTGAATAAAAGCGATGTTCTTCGCCTGCGCTTCATCTTTGTCACCAGTCACCACCAGCCCCAACTGGCCCGTGATGCTTGCCACATCCAGGTCGTGGTCTTTGTAACCCGGCTCAACGCCGTTCACCGCAGGCTCAATCCAGATTTGCAGCAAGTGCGCGGCATCGGTTTTGTGTGCATTCATTTCAGAATGACGAATGCCTGTGCCCGCAGTCATGCGCTGAATCTGGTTTTGCTTGATCGCTGAACCACCGCCCAAGCTGTCCCGGTGGCTAAGCTCACCACCCAGCATGTAAGTGATAATTTCCATGTCGCGGTGACCATGCGTACCAAACCCGGTCTGTGGTTGAACAATGTCTTCATTGATCACGCGCAAGGGCCCAAAACCCATGTGCTTGGGGTCGTAATAGCTGGAAAAGGAAAAGCTGTGATAGCTCTCAAGCCAGCCATGATTGGCGTAACCGCGTTCATTGGATTTTCTGATCTGAAACATGTTCAACCTCCTGTTGAATGATGAATCCAGTGTAGGTGGTGCAGTACGCGCCAACAAGGCGTAGAATTTGACGAACTCATTCAAAAAAACTGAACCCATGACCATCAACCTCGACAGCCTGGCCCTGCTTGAACTGATTGAAGCGCGGGGCAGTTTTGCAGCCGCCGCAGTGGCTTTGAACAAAGCGCCCTCGGCAATTACCTACCAGCTACGCCAGCTTGAAGAAAGTCTGGACGTATTGATTTACGACCGTTCAGGCCACAAGGCGAAATTAACCCCGGCAGGCAAAGCCCTTCTGGAAGAAGGGCGCAAGTTGCTGGAAGGCACCGAAGCCCTGACCAAGCGCGTGAAGGCCGTGGCCAGTGGCTGGGAAGCGGAGTTGCGAATTGTGCTGGACTCGGTGGTCCCGTTTGAACAGACCATTCCATGGATTGAGGCTTTTGATGCGCTGGAAAGCCCCACACGCTTGCGTTTTTCCAGCGAGGTGTTGTCGGGCACCTGGGAAGCTTTGTATTCAGGACGGGCCGATCTTTTAATTGGCAGCAGGCTGGATCAAAACCAGTTTGCCAGCGCCACCGGGCTGCACATTCAAAGCTTTGGTCAGTCTTTGTTTGTATTTGCCGTGGCTCCTGGCCACCCATTGGCCAGTGCAGAAGAACCGATTTGCATCGACACCATACGCCAGTACCGTGCAGTGGCTGTGGGCGACACATCGCGTAACTTCAAGCCACTTACATTCGGGCTGCAAAGCGGGCAAGCGGTGCTGACCGTGCCGAATTTGCAAGCCAAAGTGAAAGCCCAACTGGCAGGGTTGGGCTGTGGCTGGTTACCCTGGAATTTGATTGAACAGGAAGTGGCCACCAGCGATTTGATCGTGAAGAAAACCGAAGACGCTACCCGCCAAAGCAGCCTGTGTTTTGCCTGGCAGCGTGGCAGCCAGGGCAAGGCACTTGATTGGTGGACTCAGCACCTGGCTACGGTGCAGCTGAATTTTCAGCCACCACAATAAAGCGCGCCGAGCATGCCCACACCTTACTTAGGCCGATTTGCCCCCTCGCCCACCGGCCCGCTGCACATGGGTTCACTGGCCACAGCGGTCGGCAGTTTTCTGGATGCGAAAGTGCACAGCGGGCAATGGCTTTTGCGCATTGAAGACATTGATGAAGGGCGTTGCGATTCAGCATCGGTGGAACACATTCTGCACACATTGACCCGCCACGGCCTGCAATGGCAAGGCGAGCTGTGGGTACAGTCGCAAAGGCATGCGGTTTACCAGGCCGCGCTGAATCAACTCAGCACTCAAAACCTGACTTACCCCTGCGCCTGCACCCGCAAAGAAATTGACGAGGCCAATGCCCAACGCGCGCCCGGGGAGAACCGAATTTACCCTGGCACTTGCAAACACGGTATGCCTTTGGGCCGCGAGGCACGCGCCATTCGTTTTCGTTGCCCAGCAGAACCTGTGAAATGGCGGGACCACAGGCTGGGTAATTTCAGAGATGACTTAAATGCGAGCAGTGGCGACTTTGTGTTGAAACGCGGCGATGGTTTCTGGGCCTACCACCTGGTGGTGGTGCTTGACGACTTGGCCAGCCATGTAACGCACATTGTGCGTGGGGAAGATTTAACCGACACCACTGCGCGGCAAATCGCCCTGTGGCAGGCGCTTGCAGATACAACACCCCCACCCGCTTACTGGCACCTGCCGGTAATATTGGCCGAAGACGGGCAAAAACTTTCCAAACAAACCGGCGCGCTGGCCGTACCTGAACACGACCCCGTACTGAACTTGAATACCGTTTGGCAACACTTTGGATTGGGCAAAATAAAAGCCACGTCCGCAATGGAGTGGCTTGAATCGGCGGCCCCGGTTTGGGCCAACTACCGGGCAGATCAAGCTGCGCGGTAGCTCTTAAAACTTAGTTACGTGGATTACCACCCAACAAGAACGCCACTGGCGCAGCATTTTTGTTTTGAGCCTTGTTGCTCAAATTCGACTGTTGACCTGCGGTGTTGTCGCCGGCCGTTTTGTCTTCTTTCGATTCCTGATAAGGCTGATTGAATAGTGAATCTTTCACGCGTGTTTGGGCCAACTTAGCGCGCAAACGCTCGTATTCTGCATCACGGTGAATTGGGGCGTTGTCGTTAAACCGTGCACCTTGGTAGGAAGTATCCCGTGCCGGGCGACGTTCGCGAACCGGCGCTGCGTCATCGGCAGTGCGGGCCGGGCGGCGGTCCGCGCGACCTTCGTAGCTGCGCCCTTCGGAACGCGAGCCACTTCTACTGTCACTTCGCCCCTCGGCTCGTCCTTCACCACGGCCCTCACGCCCACCGCGTTCTTCACGCGGCGCACGTGCGCCTGGAACAAACCCTTCAAGCTCTTCACGCACAAAGGCTTTGTTCACCAGTTTTTCAATGTCTTTCAAAGCGCGTTCATCGCGCTTTACCACGAATGAATAAGCCGTACCCTTGGCGCCAGCGCGGCCAGTGCGGCCAATGCGGTGTACATAGTCTTCTGGCGTGGTGGGCAAGTCGTAGTTGATTACACACGGCAAATCGGCAATGTCCAGGCCACGCGCAGCCACATCAGTTGCAACCAGCACGGTGACTTCACCGGCCTTAAAAGCTTCCAGCGATTTGGTACGCTCGCCCTGAGTTTTGTCGCCATGAATGGCAGTGCTCGATACGCCTTGCTTTTCAAGGTAAATCGCCAACCGCGCAGTGCCCAGCTTGGTGTTCGAAAACACGATAACCTGGCTCAGCGCTTTGCTTTTTATCAGGTGGCAAACAGCCATGCGCTTGTCTTCTTCACTGTCGAGCGCAAAAATAACCTGCTTGATGTTCTCGGAAGTGGCATTGCGGCGCGCAACTTCAATCAGCGTGGGCTCCACCATGAAGCTTTTCGCCAGCTTTTGAATTTCAGGCGAGAACGTGGCGGAGAACAACAGGTTTTGGCGGGTTTTCGGCAACAAATTGATGATTCGCTGCAAATCGGGCAAAAAGCCCATGTCGAGCATGCGGTCGGCTTCGTCAAGCACCAACACCTGCACTTGGCCCAAATTAATGCTTTTTTGCTGTACGTGGTCCAGCAAGCGGCCTGGGGTGGCAATCACCAATTCCACACCGCGGCGCAAGGCCTGAATTTGCGGATTAATATCAATGCCACCGTAAACCACAGCAGAACGCAGCGGGGTGAACTTGGCATAGGTGTGCACATTGGCGGCAACCTGATCGGCCAATTCACGGGTGGGCGTCAGAATCAAGGCACGGACCGGGTGGCGCGCTGGCGACGTGTTTTCCGTGGCCAGGGGCATTAAGCGATTCAAAATTGGCAGGGAAAAACCTGCTGTTTTGCCTGTGCCTGTTTGGGCTGCGCCCATGACGTCCACACCAGTCAGCACAACAGGAATTGCTTTGGCTTGAATTGGGGTTGGCTGGGTGTAGCCCTGTGCATCAATGGCTTTCTGGATGTCAGGGTGCAGCCCAAAGTCTGCAAAGGTCACATTTGCGAGGGCGGCTTCTTCAGCGGCGGTGGCGGTATACGTTTCGGTTTGTGTCATGCACGCATTCTAAGCCTTTTTGATGCTTATTATTTGTGCAATTGCCTTAAATTCACCTGCTGCACCGGCTAGGTGCAGCAAATGTACTTTTCATACAACAGGCAACAGGATGCATGCCATCACATATTTTCAGCAATAAACTCGTCCACATGCTTTACAGCCAAACGGCCCGCATTGGCCTGTGAACTTTCGGTGCCCCACGCCACATGCGGGGTAATGATGCAACGTGGGTGATGCCACTGCACCATCAAATGGTCGCGTGGGGGTGGCTCTACTTCCAGCACATCCAGCGCAGCGCCGCCCAAGTGCCCGCTTTCAATCGCTTGCTTCAGCGCATCAAACTGCACCAAACCGCCACGCGCGGTGTTGATCAAAATTGCACCCTTCTTCATTTTGGGAATGGTTTCGGGACCGATCAAACCCTTGGTTTGTTCGTTCAACGGGCAATGCAGGCTGAGTACATCGCTGTGGGCCAAACCATGCTCAAAGCTCACATACCCTTCGCGCGGCTTTTCTACACCTTGACGCTCAATGTGCAAAATACTCATGCCAAATGCCTTGGCAAATTCAATCAGCTTGCCGCCAATGGCACCACTGCCCAGCACGCCCAGTGTTTGCGTGTGCAAACCACGCATGGGCAGTGTATGCAAACAGAAGAAACGGGATGCACTCCAGCTGCCGTCATGCACCAAATCCTGCCATTCCGGTACGCGGCGGGTAAGTTGCAAAATACAAGCCATGGCATGTTCGGCCACCGACTCAGGGCCGTAGTTCACCACATTGCTTACCTTGATGCCACGCCCGGCACAGGCTGCCTTGTCCACATTGTCGGTGCCTGTGGCCACCAGTTGAATCATTTTCAGCTTGGGTGCAGCAGCCAGCTCAGCCGGGCCAATTTTTACCTTGTTGATGATCAGAATTTCAGCGTCGGCAATCCGCTCTTTCAGCGTGTCCACTGTGGTGAAAGGGTATTCAGTCCAGGTGTGCGCGCAAGTTGGGCGTGGCAAAGGGGTGCGTACGGTTTCGCTTTCAAGCCAAACAATGTTCATGGGTTAGGTCTCCAGTTTAGTTGCTAGAAGGCTACCGGCTAATTGCGAGCTTCGACACTGGGGCTAACCATGAAAATGCGCATGGGGTTACACTGAGACGCACTATGGGAGATCAACCAGTGGCAGGCAAATACGAAGGCAAGTTAAACATCGCTTTGGGGGTGACGAAGCAGAAACTTGGGCAGTTGACTGGCAACAAAAAACTGCAACGCGAAGGCCAGTTTCAAAAGCTGAAGGGCGCTACCCAAGATGCCACTGAAGGTGCGAAAGTGGCGGTAAAAAATACGGGGAAAACAATCGAAAAAGAACTGAATCGAGGCTTGCAACACATTCGAAGCAAAATCAAACCTTGATGGTGTCTTGCTCATCGATAGTTTCAATCACCCCGGCGATTCGATAACAGTTTTTACCTGCTTTTTTGGCTTGGTACATTTGTTCATCACTTAGCTCGAGCAAATGCGAGATTGACTGCCCATGGACCGGGTACATGGACGCACCGATGCTGCAGGTCACACTTAAACCATGATTCTGACGAATACGCACAAGAAGCTTGTCGCAAGCAAACGATTCGATAATTCGCTCGGCAATGTTTTTCAACAATTGAATATTGCAGCGAGCCACGATAATTGCAAATTCGTCCCCGCCCAGGCGAGCCACATGGTCTACATTGCGTGTGGCACCTTTTAGCAAAGTGGCGCTTGTTTTCAAAATTTGGTCGCCTGCCTTGTGCCCCAATGTGTCATTCACTGCCTTGAAGCCATCCAGATCAAGGAATATCAAACCCAAGGTTTCGCCTGGCAACAAACGGGAAAGGCGAGCCTCTAAGGTCATGTCAAACCCACGGCGATTCAATACGCTGGTAAGCGGGTCACGCTCTACCTCGTTGCGCAGGTCTTCAACATTTTTACGAATGCTGACGTCGTCGACAATAAGCACGGCATGCGCGCCCTGGGTTTTGTCGTTGTAAACAGCGAACCGAAACTGAAGCATGCGACCATCGTTGAAGTTCAACTCAATCGGCATTTCATGATTACCAAAGTAATCTGTGACCAAATCTTTTAACCGAATTCGCTGTTCCTTGACCACGCCGGCCACGATCAGAATTTGCTCAAGCCGAACTGGCTGAGCTGGTTGAACCGTAAGTTTCAACATTTTTGCCAGAGCACTGTTCAAGTAAAGCACCCGGAAATTTTCATCCAGATAAGCCACCCCACTTCCCAGCGACGACAGCAACACATTCAGCCGGTTTTTTTCTGAAACAGAACGGGCATGGCTTTCCTCCATGGCCTTCATTTGCTCCTCAATGGATTGGGCCATGCTGTTAAAAGCGGTGCCAAGACATGAAATTTCATCACGCCCTTTCACCTCGATTCGAGATTGAATTCGGCCAGACTGCAATTCCATGGCTTTGCTGCGCAAATCTTCGAGTCGGGCAGAAAGGGTATTGCTTAAACCCAGCAAAATCATTGAGCATGCAATGGCACTGAGTAAAAAAACCCCCGCCAGGTAAAACACCATGTCGTTTCGACTTCGATAAACCTCGGCCTCATCAAACAACACCATCAGTTGGTGGTTGGGTATGTTTAAACTGAACGAAGTGAGCAATGGAGTTGAAAGCGGCTGTGGCAACGGGGGCACTTGCCCTAGAGTGAACAGAGTTTCACTTCCAGATTGGACCCACACTGCCGTGGGCTTGTAACGAAGGTGGAATTCGCGAACCATCGAGGAGACCGCGTCCATGGAGTACGCCTTTTGCGGCGGGTTGACCTGTGCCAATTCAGAGGCAAGACTCTCCCGAACCTTCAAAAGGTCTGCCTGCGCCACGCTGCCCATGTGAAAGAACTGAATACCCGTGAAAATTCCGCCCAACAGCAGTTGTGCCAAAAAGGTCGCCAGTAACCATTTCCATTTAAAAGACATCGAGGATTAGCCAGTTTTTTGCTTGATTTGCTGCAAGTATCCAGCTTCTCGCTGCTCCCTTGAATCCCACGAGAGGGGCATCTTTTTATGAATTTCGAAATAAATGACTTATTTCTGCAAACTGCTGTTGTGTTCAATATTGTTTTTTGCCATAATTGCGGGCTTGCCGAGGTGGCGGAATTGGTAGACGCGCTGGACTCAAAATCCAGTGGTAGGAATATCGTGCGGGTTCGATTCCCGCCCTCGGCACCACACCCAAAGAACAGCTTGTTCACTCTCAGCCGGTGTCATTTTCTTGGAATGACAGAATGCGCTGACCATGAGTCCAGAATCCTCCTACATTCAATTGCTCGTCGCTGCTCTACATTGTGATTTAACGCCCCAGCGTTATGCGTCTTTACCGAGCAATCACCTCCAAGGAGAAAACCATGGAAAAGCAAACAGGCAACTACAATGATTCGGCCAACAGTCAAAATTCATTCAACCAGTCCTCAGGAAATGGTAGTGGTCAAAATTCCCAGCGGGGTGAGTCATTTGGACAGAACGGAAATTCAACCGAAAGCGGTTTGAGAGGTGGTTCGGGTTCTGGTAATCAAGAAACCGGCTTAAGTGATTTGGCGTACAACTGGATTTCCTTTGTTCAGTGCAAAGCCGATGCGGTGAAATCGTATCAGCAGTATATTTCGGATGCTGAAGAGGCAAATTCGAGCGAATGTGCGGACATGTTTCGTGAAGCATGCAAGGCAGACCAAAAGCAACTGGAGCAAGCCAAGCAACACCTCAGCGCAGTGCTTCAAGGAACAATGTAAAACCCAAATCGGGTTGTTATCTACAGTTCATCCATGCGGCTTGAGTTCATCGACTCTGGCTGTGTGTTGAGCTCCCATGCAAATGCCGCAGTAAACAAGTTAAAATTAAAAGTCAGAATCGCGCAAGATTGGTAGCGGTTGACTTTATAAATCTTGTTTGGCCTTTGCTCGGTGATCATGAAGCTTTCAGATTTTGACTTTGTTCTTCCTGAACACCTTATCGCACAGCACCCCCCCACAAATCGTGGCGAATCTCGCTTGCTTGCTTGCGCCCAAGGAAGATCCCTTGAAGACCAGCATTTCAAGCATGTACTGAACTTGCTACAACCCAACGATGTGCTGGTAGTGAATGACACCAAAGTACTCAAGGCCCGCCTTCAAGGCCAAAAAGTCAGTGGCGGTAAAATCGAGGTGATGCTTGAACGCATCCTCGACGACAAACGCTTCACTGCAATGATTCGCGCAAGCAAATCCCCCAAACCCGCCACCGACGTAATCTTGGCGGGTGTGGCCACGGCCCGCGTGCTTGCCAAGCACGACATGATGTATGAACTGGAATTGCTGGAAAGCAGCCTGAACCTGCCCGACTTGCTTGAAACCCACGGTGCCCTGCCCCTGCCGCCCTACATTGAGCATGATGCCAACGCGCAAGACGATGAACGATACCAAACGGTTTTTGCGCGCGAGCCAGGCGCAGTGGCGGCACCCACTGCCGGCTTGCACTTTACGGATGAATTGTTGCAGCAGGTGAAGGCGCAAGGCGTGAATGTTTTGCACCTGACCCTGCACGTGGGGGCAGGCACCTTTCTGCCCGTAAAAACAGACAATGTTGAAGAACATGTCATGCACAGCGAACGTTATTCGATTTCAGGTGCACTGGTTCAAGCACTGTTGCAGGCCAAACAAACAGGCGGGCGAATCGTGGCTGTGGGTACTACTTCCTTGCGTGCTTTGGAAGCCTGGGCCACCGAAACCGGCTGCGATTTCAATTCTGCTGAAGGGCTGGAAAATGCCTCTACCTTTGCCAAGCTTGGCCACGCCGGTGACACACAAATTTTCATCAAGCCTGGCTATTCGTTCAAAGTGGTCGACTGCTTGATTACCAACTTTCACCTGCCCAAAAGCACGTTGCTCATGTTGGTGTCGGCTTTTGCGGGCAAGTCGACCATTTTCAGTGCTTATGAACATGCGATTGCGCAACAATACAGATTCTTCAGTTATGGGGATGCCATGTGGCTTGAAAGGGCAGGCATCACTGGGGTTTAACCAAGGTACCCAAGTACTGAACCAAATCCGAGATCTGCTCGTCAGTCAGCTCCTGTTCCCAAGGCGGCATGAACTTTGAGCGGCCCAATGCTTCTCCGCCCCGGCGAATAATCATCTCTTTGTACACGCTTGGATATGGACTGCGCATTAAATTCGCAGGCTTTGGATCGTATTGTTTTGCTGCACGCCCTTGCCCATCGGCCTCCACGCCATGGCACAACACACAATACCGCTTGTACACATTTTCTCCACGGATCAATGCAGCTTCCATGGTCGATTTTGGCGGAAAACCGACCTGAGCATCTTGCACATCTTTGGCCACGGCGAGACATGGCAAGGTGGCCAGAACCATCAATTGAAACCACACAAGAAATGATTTCATTTCACGTTAACCTCCATCCGCATATCCGGATGAATTGCGCACTCAACTTCAACCATGCCCGCTTTGTCGAAAGTAACTTTTCGCGCCTGCCCTTTGGGATAAGAACCTAGGTCAAAAGTTTTTGTGTCTGACAATGAAAATACATTGTGATTCACATCATCCGAATTCTTGAATGACACCGAATCACCAACGGTCACATTCAGTTGCTTGACAACAAACTTCTTGTTTTTTTGCTCCACAACGTGTTCTGTGGCATGTGCCTGAACGTGGGCGAACTGAACCACAAAAAAAGCAATGCCCAATGAAAAACGATTCATTCTTATTCTCCTTAAAAATTTGACGAGATGCGACTTAGGTCGCACTCAATTCGTATCCCGACACAGACTGTTTAAGAACTCCCAGCGTGTTGGTGGTGTTCAAACTAACCGCCTGCAAGGCGTTTTTCAGATCAGCCGTCTGGTTCAGTAAAGACTGCATGCTGTGCATGCTTTTCTGGGTTGACTCGACTTGCCCTAACCACAGCATCGTTTGGCCCACCGTGTTCTCAACCTGAGCGGCCACTTCCGAATTACTGACCAGAATTTTCTTGCTGTTCTCGCTGATCTGCACTGCCGAATCATTGAAGCCAGCCATGGATTGTTGAACAAGGCCAAGTGACTCCATGGTTCCTGACATACCCTACGCAATCTCGGTAATCAAGGCATTGATTTCATGGGTGGCCTGGTGACTGCTCTCTGCCAATCGACGAACTTCGTCAGCGACCACAGCAAACCCCCGGCCATGTTCACCAGCACGCGCAGCCTCGATAGCAGCATTTAATGCCAACAGGTTGGTTTGTGCAGACACCTTGGCAATTTGCTCACTGAATTCGGCAACTTTCCAGATTGATTTCTGCAAAAGCGATGCACGATCTGTGCAGTGAATCATTTCCTGGGAAAGCGCATGCGCTTGGTCGGAAACTGCCACAATTAGTGATTCCGAGGCCCGAACCTGTGCCAGGCTTTGCTGCACCTGACCTGCAGTGCACTTCAGCGAAGTGGCAGTGCCCGCAGAAGCTTCTCCCAACTCGCCAAATACCTGGTCCAACGCGCCGGCATTCTCAAGCAGTTGATTGGTATTGCTCTCGATGGTCCCCGACACTTCCGATACACTCAGTATTGAGAGCTCGAGCCGCTTGCACTCCTTTGACACCGCATCGATTGTATCGGTCAACGTGCTGACCGCCTTCTCAAGGCTTTGGCCCATCTCAGCAAGTTCGTCTTTGCCCAACCCACGAATTTTTTGCTGCCGCAAGTCACCTTTGGCCAATTGGAACAACCATTGCTGCACCGACTTGAGGCGTCCCACAATTGAACGCGCCATCCACACTGACGCCGCGAACTGCGCCATCAACACAATCACAAGACTGGCCATGGCCAACATCATCGCAACAAGCAACTCATTTTTCACATGGTTGGACTGATCAATGCCAGCTTGCCGTACCTCATTTTCATACTGTCTGGCCAAGTCAGCCATGACCTGAATTTCGGGTTTGATTTGCTGATAACCCTGAAAGGCTTCCTCGGCCCGCCCTCTGCGAGACATCACCACCACTTGCATGCGCAACGGCTTTAGCAGTTCATGTTGTGCGGTCAATTCCGCCAAAATGTCGGCGCCAAAAGAAAAGGTAGCGGCATTCTGAAAAATTTCTTCAAGCTGTGAGGTGATTCGTACCGTGTCGATTGCTGCTGCACGCACCTCATCGGCCTTGTTGGAATACACCACTTTGATCAAAGCCTGCTCAACCTCCGCCAAAGTTAAATTGGTGGTTGCGGCCAGCGACTGTTGCACCGTTCCGTCTTGATAACCCTTGTCCAAGCGTTCAATCAAAGTGTGGGCGTACAACCCAGCCACCACGCAAATTGCCATCAAGATGACAAAATTGCAGCCAGCTTGCAGCACCAATCGCTTGAAAATTCCCATTGTTCTTCTCGCTTCAGGTAGTCGCTCTGCCTTAGGGCAAACTCGGCACATCGAATGACTTCGGAGCGGACGAAAGACTGTACATAAACTCCACAAGGTCCTTTTTTTCCAGTTCCGTTAAATCCAAAGCAAACATGTTGGGCGACAAATTGGTGCGAATCTCTCCACCTTTGGTGTAATGGTCGATCACTTCACTCAAGGTGCCAGACGAACCATCATGAAAATAAGGCGCTGTATTGGCCACATCACGCAAGGGTGGTGTTTTGAATGCACCTTTGTTCACTTTGACTTTTCGAATCAGGTAACGCCCCACGTCGGCTTTTTCGGTTGCAAGCTGGGACAGCCCGATGTTGTGGAAACCATCGTCAGTGAAGTTGGTGGCTGAATGGCATTTCGAACACATGGCCTTGCCTTTAAACAACTGAAAGCCGCGCCATTCGGACCAACTTAGCGCGGCTGTATCGCCTGCAAGCCAGCGGTCAAATCTTGAGTCGTTGACCACTACAGTGCGTTGAAAGTTGGCTAGGGCCTTGGCCATTGCAGACGTGCTAACGCCTTCCGCTGGGAAAGCCTGCTTGAACATGGTCTGATACTTCGCATTTGAACTCAGAAAACCGAGAACCTGTTCGAAGTCCGTGTTCATTTCGTCTTCCGATTCCATGGGTCCCAGGGCCTGCGATTCAAGGCTTGGGTGGCGTACATCCCACATCAGGATTTTGCTATACGCCACATTGGTAATGGTCGGCGTGGCCCTTGGCAACAATTTGCCGTGGTCTCCACGCGCTGTTTTCAAGCCATCAGACCAACCCAGCGACGGATTGTGGCAAGAAGCGCACGACATATTGCCATTGCGCGACAAGCGCGGATCGAAAAACAGTGTTTTGCCCAGAGACACGCTGTTTTTGGTTAAGGGATTGTCAGGTGAAGCAGGCAGCGTGGGCAATATCCATTCTTTGTCGGCCACCGTCGCTTGCGGCACAGGACTTTACTGCGCCAAGGCCAACAAAGAGGAGACAGAAAACAAATACAATGAATAGCGGATCAGCAGCTTGGCGGCCTGTGCAATAGTCATTCCTAATTCTCTCAATGAACGATTTCAATGTATTTATTGTCGGCTGGTGAAGCAGAATGCTCATCCCCCAAATTACCCGGTAGATGGGTTACCCCAAGCCGCAGCAACTTTCGACCACATTAACTAGTCACTTATGAAACCCATGACGGAAACGACTTTCCCGGTTATAACTCCCGATGGCGCCGCAATTCACATGACGCGCTGGCATCACATCGCCGGTAAGCCGCACCTGCACTGGGCCCATGCCACTGGCTTCAATGCGCTTGCTTACGAACCTTTACTGCGGGAGCTGATACCTCACTTCAATGTGCACTCTTGGGACATGCGCGGGCATGGGGAAAGCAGATCAGCCGGAAATCCAAAAACCTTTGGTGGCTGGAACACTTATTACGATGATTTGGTCGCAGTACTCGACCAATCTCCCGAGCCAATGTGGCTGGCCGGTCATTCAATTGGTGCCACCGCCAGCCTGGCGGCAGCATCAAGACGCCCTGATAAAGTGAAGGGCTTGATTTTGATTGAGCCGGTTTTACTGGACGCCCAACAAGGCTGGGCCTTGCGCCTGGCCAACTGGTTCGGATTTGCAGACCGCATTGCCATGGCGGCAGCAGCTGCACGCCGCAGGGCCAGCTTTGCTTCACGTGAAGAAGCATTTCGGAATTACCGCAGCAAGAATGCATTCAGCACGTGGAGTGATGAATGGCTAAACGCTTATGTAGAGCATGGTTTTGTTGCCAACGATAAAAACGAAGTTGAATTGGCCTGCTCGCCCAGTTGGGAATCGCTGACCTTTCAACACACCGAACCGAATGCTGCACGCTGGATTCGCGACCCAGAATGCCCGATTCATATTTTGGCGGCCTCGAAAGGCTCCACTTTTCCGTTTACTGCGCACGCTGGGATACGCAAACGATTACCCAATTCACACATTGAAGTGATTGCTGATGCCACTCACTTTTTGCCGATGGAACACACGGAGTTGGTGGTGCAGCGGATTCGAGAAGTGGCGGGAGTTTAAGACAGCTGGTAGCTGAATCGGTAGTGCAATTAAGTGCGCGTAAGGCTGCTTTCGAAGGCTATTCACCCTGCCTCGTCTCCGCATTTTTTCCGGCTGCATGGCTCTTGCTTGGGGAGTGCGAAGCGCAATGGCGTCTTCGCATCGCTTGCTTCGCAAGCGCCCGCATGACCTTGTAAAGCCTTTCATGCCATTTGCTGGTTTGCGATTCAAGGAAATTTGCCAGCGGCTTGAAAAGGCCAGAAGGCTGAGTAATACGCAATGCGTTCGCCTTCCAGAGCGATGGTGCTAAATGAAAAAAGCCCCGTGATTGCTCACGAGGCCTTTCAATCCAAAGTAATTGCGATCCGAATTTACTCGACCGCTTTCACCATGTCTTCAATCACTTTCTTGGCGTCGCCAAACACCATCATGGTTTTGTCCATGTAGAACAGCTCGTTGTCCAAACCAGCGTAACCGGCGTTCATTGAACGCTTGTTCACGATAATGGTTTTGGCTTTGTAGGCTTCCAGAATTGGCATGCCGGCAATCGGGCTCTTGGGGTCTTTCGCAGCTGGGTTCACCACGTCGTTCGCGCCCAGAACCAACACCACGTCGGTTTGCGCGAATTCGCTGTTGATGTCTTCCATTTCGAAAACCTGGTCGTAAGGCACTTCAGCTTCAGCCAGCAACACGTTCATGTGACCAGGCATGCGGCCTGCCACTGGGTGAATCGCATACTTCACCGTCACGCCCATGTGGGTCAGCTTTTCACTGAGTTCTTTCAAAGCATGCTGGGCTCGGGCCACCGCCAAACCATAGCCGGGAACAATCACCACGGTTTCGGCGTTGGTCAGCAAGAATGCCACGTCGTCAGATGAACCACTTTTCACAGTGCGCTGTTGACCATCGCCAGCAGCGGCCGCGTCGGCTTCGCCACCGAATCCACCCAGAATCACATTGAAGAACGAGCGATTCATGGCTTTACACATGATGTACGAAAGAATCGCACCGGAAGAACCCACCAGCGAACCCGCCACAATCAACATGCTGTTGTTCAGCGAAAAACCGATACCCGCCGCTGCCCAACCGGAATAGCTGTTCAGCATGGACACCACCACAGGCATATCAGCACCGCCGATTGGAATAATCAGCGTAACGCCCAGAATGAAGGCCGCAATGGTCATAATGATGAAAGGAGTCCAGTCTTGCGTGATCGCAAACCAGATACCGCAACCAATCATCACAATTCCAAGAATTGCGTTCAGCTGGTGCTGACCCGTGAAGCGCACGGGCGCGCCCTGAAACAGGCGGAACTTGTACTTGCCACTCAGCTTACCGAAAGCAATCACGGAACCTGAGAAAGTAATTGCGCCCACAAACGTACCGATAAACAACTCAATTTTGTTGCCCAGCGGAATGTCGAAGCTACCTTTGGCCGTGATGCCAAAGGCATCGGGCTCTGCAACCGCAGCAATCGCAATCGCCACCGCTGCCAAACCAATCATGCTGTGCATGAAGGCCACCAGTTCTGGCATTTTGGTCATTTCGACGCGCTTGGCCATCATGGTGCCCAAACCGCCACCCACCACCAGACCAGCCAAAACCCAGCCCATGCCAGTGACTGCAGACTGACCCGCAATTTCAGCAAGCTTGAAGATCAAACCAATGGTTGTGACAATCGCGATTGCCATGCCCACCATGCCGAAGGTGTTACCCAGGCGCGAGGTGGTGGGGTGTGAAAGGCCCTTCAAGGCCTGAATAAAACAGATTGACGCCACCAGGTACAACAGCGTCACTGCGTTGAAACTCAATTCCATAAATTTCTCCAGATCGCTGTTGGTTTATTTGTTCTTTTTCTTGAACATTTCAAGCATGCGACGGGTGACCAAAAAACCACCAAACACATTCACAGCAGCCAGCGCCACGGCCAGCACACCCATGAATTTGCCCAGCGGGGTTACAGTCAATGCAGCTGCCAGCATGGCACCCACAATCACGATTGCAGAAATCGCGTTGGTCACCGCCATCAAAGGAGTGTGCAGCGCGGGGGTTACGTTCCAAACCACGTGGTAACCCACGTAAATGGCCAGTACAAAAATAATCAGGTTGACCACGGTGGGGCTGATTGCGTCCATGTTGGCTCCTTCCTTAAGCGTTTTTGCGTTTGAGTTCGCCACCGGTGCACATCAGGCACGCGGCAACAATGTCGTCTTCCATGTCGATCTTGAAAGCGCCTTCGGCATCGAACACCAGCTTCAAGAAATCGATCACGTTGCGGGCATACAGTGCAGAAGCATCTGCGGCCACCATGGCAGCCAGGTTTGCATAACCCACAATTTTTACGCCATTCACGTCGACAATCTCGTTCAGTTTAGACAAGGGGCAATTGCCGCCCTGCTCCACCGCCAGGTCGATTACAACTGAACCGGGCTTCATGGCGCGCACTGTTTCTTCGTGCAACAGGGTTGGTGCTTTGCGGCCAGGGATCAGCGCCGTGGTAATCACGATGTCGCTTTTCAGGGCTTTCTCGTGCACCGCCACTGCTTGGCGCTTCATCCAGCTTTCCGGCATGGGGCGGGCATAGCCACCCACGCCTTTGGCGATTTCACGTTCTTCATCAGATTCAAAAGGCACGTCAACAAATTTCGCACCCAGCGACTCAACCTGTTCCTTGGTTGCAGGGCGAACGTCAGATGCTTCGATTACTGCACCCAAACGCTTTGCAGTTGCGATGGCCTGCAATCCGGCAACACCGACACCTAGAATCAGAACACGTGCTGCTTTCACGGTACCGGCAGCCGTCATCAACATGGGCATGAAGCGCTGGTACACATTGGCTGCAATCATGACCGCTTTGTAACCGGCGATGTTGGCTTGTGAAGAAAGCACGTCCATACTTTGGGCACGGGTTGTGCGGGGCGCAGCTTCCAGTGCAAAGGCGGTCAGGCCCGCTTTGTTCATGGATTCAAGCGCTGCGCTGTCGAACGGATTCAACATGCCCACAACAACCTGGCCGGAACGATAGGCTGACAACTCGTTTTCCGCAGGCGCACGCACCTTCAGAATCATGTCGCAATTGCTGATGACGTCCATTGCACGATCAACAATTTTGGCGCCCACTTCTTCATAGGCTTTGTCGGTAATTGAACTGGAAAGTCCAGCACCGGCTTGCACGAACACATCGTGTTTTTGGGAAATGAGCTTCTTCACCGTTTCAGGTGTGGCGGCTACACGCGTTTCTCCGGACCTTGTCTCGGCCGGGATTCCGATTTTCATGGAACTTCTCCTTGTGGGAAAGCGCTTTTATGTGATGTTTAAGAACTGCGAATACACTGATGGTGCGGACTATAGCACGGTAGTATCACTCAATCTAAGGGAATACCACAACCCGGTAATTGACAATTTACCATGTCAAATAATAATTTGGCCGGACTGCGCCTTGAAACAACTTTCATCGAAACACTAAATTTCTACAGTGAGAAGGCACCACCCCACTTCTGGCAATAAAACTACGGACGGAGCGCCGAACGTGCCTTGTCTATGTGCGCACAAACCAGCTTCGCCGCTTGAAGCAACCGAGGCCCGTTGCGCACCAGAATATCATCTGGAACAGTGTGCATTCGGCCGTTTTGTACCGCACGCAATTGCGGCCAGGCAGCCCATTGATTGACAAGCTGCTGGTTGTCTGTAAGCGAACCACTGTTGAGAAGCACTGCCGGGTTTCGTTTAAGCACCCCTTCCACACTGACCTGTGCAGCCAAACTGGGCAAATCTGCAAATACATTTTGCCCACCACACAACTCGATGACTTCCGATACAACATGTTGCCCGCCCAAAGTCATCAAGGGTTGATTCCACACTTGATAAAACACCGGCACTTTGGTGCGGCCTGCATGTTCAGTTCGCAAAGTCTCGAACTGCTTTGCCCATTCATTGATAGTGGCTTGGTTTGCAGCACCGGTGCCAAATAACGTTGCCACGCGCTGCATGGTGCTGGCTACTTGCTCAATGCTTTTGGGCTCACTGACAAACACAGGCAAACCGGCCTTGCGCAACTGCGCGACCACGTCCATCGAAATACCTGACTGCCAGACCAGCACCAAATCAGGCTTTTGGGCCAGAATGGTCTCGGCCCCGAGCATCCAAGGATTGCCAAGCTTGGGCAAAGTTTTTACTGATTCCGGAAAGTTGCTGGAACCATCCACTGCCACCACCCTGCCCAAGCCGCCCACAAAGTCGACGATTTCGGTAAGGTGGGGGGCGAGCACCAAAACGCGCTGGGTTCGTTTTGCACACACGGTTTGATTGAGGTCGTCTTGGACGCAGGGTGTGGCCAAAGCCACTTGTGCAACCCAAGACAGACCAAGCAATAAAATCAGGCGAGTCAGCTGAGCCACGGGCTAAAACTCTGAATTAAAACTAAGGAAAACCGCACGTCCAATTTCCGGATAAATTCCACCCGCTTGGAATTGCTGCCGATAATACGATTTATCAAACAAGTTTTGCACTTGTAAAACCAGACTGTAACTTTCTTCACGCATTCGAAGATTAATGTCCAAGACACCGTACCCGGGCACCTGAAGATCAGTGTCACCAGCCGCTCGCTGATTTGAGCGTGCATCGAATATTGCTTCACTAGACCATTTTGAATTCCAGTCGTACTCAGTTGATACTTTCAGATTGTGCGCCGACACCAAGGGCACCCTTCCCCCGCTTTGATTACCAGATCTGAATTCGGCGTCAATGTACTGATACGCCATCGCCAGGCGCAGATCGTTGTATATCTCACCACTCCAACGAAACTCACCGCCTGTCCTCCTCAACGCGTCTAAGTTCGTATTGGCACCGGAGAAGAAAGGAGAAATAACCACGCTTGGATCATTGAACAATTCATTTTCAACGTCCATCAAGAAAACACTACCTGCAAACTCGCCGGAAAAAAGGTTTGTCTGAAAACCAGCTTCAAGCTCGTCTGCTACCTGCGGATTTAAAAACGGAACCTGTGTCGTTCCAAATCCTGCGAAGCCATTTTCATCAGCATTCGGAATTCGAAAACTTCTTGAATATTTTGTATATAAAGTTAGCGCCTCTGCTGCGTTCCACGACACCCCAAGCTGATGAGCAAGCAATGAATATTCGCGCGTTTCACCGCTTAATTTTTGCTGTTCAGAACGCTCATAACGACTACCCGTGTTAATTCGAACAACTTCATTTACGGTCCAATCGTCTTCAATAAAAACTGCATTGGATTCCAAAGTACCCGAGTTAAATCCTCGAAGTGCGGCTTTCTCAATGTCATAACCAATACGTACATTGTGCGCACCCTCACCCTGCTTCAGCGTGAACGTCAAATAAGGACTAATTTGATCCTGTTCGTAGCTAGAAGGAACAGGGAAACCTCCGAATGATCCAAACGAGTCATGTTTGCGACGACTAAGTCGAATACCAGAACCCCAGCTTCCGTAATCTGCAATGCCATAAAATCGAAAAATGTTTCGGTCAAACTTGCCAAAATCATTTGGATTATTAGTTTGCTTTGGATTCTGTTCAAACTGCGCGCGATTCAATACACCGGGAAATCTTGACTTGGAACCCTCTGCGGAAAAAGAGGCGCCAGCACTGTACACATCGCCCTGCCAATCCAGGGCCAAACTGCCAAGGTCTCGGCTGGCTTCGCTGTTGTCGCGGTAGCCATTGGTGGTTTCTTTTGAGCCATTAAACGCCAACGAAAAACCATTTGCTCCACCATACACAGTAGCACCCAGTTCTTTGGTGTCGTAAGAGCCATACGAAGCAAACACGTCGCCTCCAACACCTTCCCGGCCGCGGCCTTTCTTGGTGGTAATTCGAACAACCCCGCCACTGGCACCACTGCCGTAAGCCACAGAATTTCCGCCGCGAATTACTTCGATGGTTTCAATGCTGCTGACCGGAATACTGCCATACCGAGGCGTAACACCCTCGTTGTCATTCAGCTTCACACCATCGACAACAAACACCACGTTGGCCGAAGCGGTTTCACCAAAACCGCGCAGATCAACCGATGCGCTGCGGCTACCATCCAGTGGCGTACGCACATTCACCAAAGCCAACTTGGACAAGACATCGCGCACTGTGGTGTAACCCGATTTTCGAATTTGCTCGGAAGTGATTACGGTTGTTGAGAAAGGCGGATCCTGTTCAGGTGCGGCGGTTTGCGTAGAAGACACAAAAACCGGCGGCAGTGATGAAAATGCAAGCTCCTCTTGCGAATGGACAGGCATGGCGACAGCCAAACAAACGATTGATAGTTTTTTTGACAGAACGAGAGATAGATTATTTGAAAGTTTAGACACCTTGAACTCCAGTTAACCGCACCCACCGTACGGCAATAAATTCACTGGAGAAGACAAACCACAGGCGAGGAACAATATACGCAACAATGTCCACGGCAGTAAGCCAAGGCATGCACGGAAAAAAGTTCGATTTGAAGCAATTAGCCGCCTGCGCACTGCCTCCCCGCAGCACCAGTCGCTCGCCTGAATGGGACAGGCTGAACGGTCAAGGCCGGTATCCGGGCTTGTAAGTTTTGATGTGTCGCCTTCCCAGTTGCTTCTTTTCAAAAGCTTGACTACCAGTGGCAAAATGACACACCCGCACTTACTTACCGTTGCGGGGGCAGCGCAGGCTTGAACCTGCTTCCCGTTTAACTGCGCTCAAAAAATGAGCACAAGCACCTTAACCCTGCTATTCTAACGTGTTTTTTTAACTCCACCTCTCGGCGCACCCTGTTTAGGTAGTGCGATTTAAAACCCATGTCACATGTCTGGAAACCCAGCGTTACTGTAGCCGCCATTGTTGAGCATCAGGGCAAGTTCCTGATCGTGGAAGAACACACGACCGATGGCATCAAGCTCAACCAGCCCGCAGGCCACCTGGACCCAGGTGAAACGCCGCAGTTTGGTGCTGCCCGCGAAGCCCTGGAAGAATCGGCTTGGGAAGTTAACCCGTTGGGCTTGCTGGGCATTTACATGAGCCGCTACACGAGTTCCCGCACGCTGGAGGACGTCACCTACTTGCGCTTCGCTTTTGCCGCGGAAGTGGTCAAACACCACACAGACCGTGCGCTGGACGAAGGCATTATCCGCACCCTGTGGATGACTGCCGACGAACTGCGCGCCACCCAAGACCAGCACCGCAGCCCCTTGGTGATGCGCTGCGTGGAAGACTTCCTGAACTGGAAAGCCGGCAAACAGCCCATTATGCCGCTGGACCATGTTTACACACACCCCAGCGTACTTGCGGGCCCCATGCCACCCGGCGTGTCGTAAACACCATGGCTAAAACAGTGGTCATTGGCATGTCGGGCGGGGTGGATTCTTCTGTATCGGCATGGCTATTGAAGCAACAGGGGTACAACGTCATCGGCCTTTTCATGAAAAACTGGGAAGACGACGACGATTCTGAGTATTGCTCGAGTCGGCAAGACTGGCTTGATGCCGCCAGCGTGGCCGATGTGGTGGGTGTAGACATTGAAGCCGTGAACTTTGCCAGTGAATACAAAGACCGCGTGTTCTCGGTGTTTCTCGAAGAATATTCTGCGGGCCGCACGCCCAATCCTGACATTCTTTGCAACAGCGAGATCAAATTCAAGGCTTTTCTGGATCACGCTTACAGCTTGGGAGCCGACTACATTGCCACCGGCCATTACGCCCGCGTGCGTGAATTAAACGGAGAATTCCAGCTGCTAAAGGCTGTGGATCACAGCAAAGACCAATCCTACTTTTTGCACCGCCTGAACCAGGCACAACTTAGCAAAACCCTGTTTCCGCTGGGTGAAATCCAGAAAACAGAAGTACGCAAAATTGCGCTTGAACTGGGCCTGGCCAATGCCACCAAGAAAGACAGCACCGGCATTTGTTTCATTGGCGAGCGCCCGTTCCGGGAATTCCTGAACCGCTACCTGCCCACCGCACCTGGCCCAATTCTGAATGATGAAGGCCAACAGATCGGCGAGCATGTGGGCTTAAGCTTTTACACATTGGGCCAACGCAAGGGCATTGGCATCGGCGGCCAGAAAGAGGGCAATGGTGAGCCCTGGTTTGTGGCCCGGAAAGACGTGAAAAACAACACCCTGTATGCAGTGCAGGGACATGATCACCCTTGGCTACACCAGAAGGTACTTGCAGCCGAACAGGCGCACTACATTTCAGGCTATGCACCAACTGAGACGCACATGGCTTGCAAAGCCCGCTACCGGCAAGAAGACTCGGCCTGCACTTTCAAACTGACCGAGCAAGGCTTCGAGTTGAACTTCGAGGAAAGCCAGTTTGCGGTAACCCCTGGGCAAAGTGCAGTGCTGTACCAGGGCGAGGTGTGTTTGGGTGGCGGCGTGATTGCTTGAAACTGATCGCCTGAACCTGCGCTTGTATTCACATTTAAAAAAAGCCCCGAACTTGTCGGGGCTTTTTCATTGAGTAACTGCGCTGAATTACTCGGGTTTCGTGTCTTCAAAACTTGGACGGCATGCAATTCGCTCGGAATATTCATTCAACTCCGGGTACAGTTCACGCCACTTCAGCTCGGGCATGCGGAAATCGAGGTAAAACAAAGCACAGCCCACGGTTATGTCAGCCAAGCTAAATTGCTCAGTAAGGTAAAAGCCGGGGGTGGTCTTGATTCGGTGGGACACCCAAGCCAGTCCGTTGTGAATTTTCTGGGTCTGGCGATCAATCCACACCTGGCTTACTTTGTCGCCCTCATGGAATTTCTTTTCCAGCTGGATATCCACGGCAGCCTGGCTAATGCCCTGCCCCAATGACTCCATGGTGCGAACCAAAGCCCGACTGTTTGGATTGGTAGGAAGCAGGGGCACGGTTGGCATCATGTATTCCAGCATACCGGAAATAACCAATGAATCGAACACGGTTTGGCCACCGTCCAGAATCAGACAAGGCACCTTGCCCAAAGGGTTGTGGTCGGTAATGCGGGTGTTGGCGTCCCACACATTTTCCAGAACAAACTCGTACGGAATTTCTTTTTCTTGAAGCTGAACGCGAATTTTGCGCACGAAGGGGCTAGTCAGGGATCCCACTAGTTTCATCACAGTTCTCCTAAATACAATCCTGGATGAGATTGCGTCTTGTTTTTTACGACCTGAAAGTGTCTAACAGATTTACGAATTGAACAAGCAGTATTCCAAAATACAGCTGCGGGCATCACTCTCTTCAAGCAGTGAAAGGCGCGACAGGTTACAATACAAGGCTTTGAAAAACATCAACTTTCACCACACGCATGATCTCTTCCGACTCTCTAAGTACCCTGACCGCAATCAGCCCGCTTGACGGCCGTTACCAGTCCAAAGTGGCCAATTTGCGCCCTCTGCTGTCTGAAGCAGGGTTCATGCACCATCGCGTTATCGTTGAAATCGAGTGGCTTAAAGCACTGGCCAACGCTGGTTTTTCTGAACTGCCAGCCTTTTCTGCATCTGCCTTGGCAAAGCTTGAAGCCATTAAAACCGGTTTTTCGGAAGCCGATGCCCAACGCATCAAAGAATTCGAAGCCACTACCAACCACGATGTGAAAGCTGTTGAATATTTTATTAAAGAAAAATTTCAAACCGATGAAGAACTGAAGAAGGCGGCAGAATTTGTACACTTTGCATGCACCTCAGAAGACATCAACAACATGAGCCATGCGCTGATGCTGAAAGCAACGCGCGAGCAGGTCATTTTGCCGACCTTGGACCGCATGGTCACCACCCTGCGCAATTATGCCCACCAGTTTGCCGACTTGCCCATGATGTGCCGCACCCATGGACAGCCCGCCAGCCCCAGCACCATGGGCAAGGAATTCGCCAACGTAGTGCACCGCCTGGAACGCGCAATCGACGCCATCAAAGCCGTTGAATTGCCCGCCAAAATGAACGGCGCTGTGGGTAACTACAATGCCCATCTGTCGGCCTACCCTGAATTTGACTGGGAAAAACTAAGCCGCGACCTGATTGAAAGCCTGGGATTAACATTCAACCCCTACACCATCCAAATTGAACCACACGACGGCATCGCCGCCCTGATGGACGCGATTGCCCGCACCAACACCATTTTGATCGACTTAAGTCGCGACATTTGGGGCTACATTTCATTGGGTTATTTCAAACAAAAGCTGAAAGCCGGTGAAGTGGGTTCGTCCACCATGCCGCACAAAGTCAACCCCATCGATTTTGAAAACGCTGAAGGCAATTTGGGCATGGCCAATGCGGTTTTGAAGCACTTGGCCGAAAAGCTGCCTGTTTCCCGCTGGCAGCGCGACCTGACCGATTCAACCGTGCTGCGCAATTTGGGTGTGGGCATTGGCTACGCCATTCTGGCCTATGAAAGCTGCCTGCGTGGCTTGGGCAAGCTTGAAGTGAATGAAGCAGCGATTGCCGCCGACATCGACAACGCATGGGAACTTCTGGCCGAGCCGGTACAAACCGTGATGCGCCGTTACGGTTTGCCCAACCCCTATGAACAACTGAAAGAGCTGACTCGTGGCAAAGGTATTACGCAAGAAGGCTTGAAAACCTTCATTCAGCAACTTGATTTGCCTGATACTGAAAAAACCCGACTATTGGCCATGACTCCAGCCAGTTACATTGGCAAGGCTGCTGAACTGGCAAAAAGAATCTAGCCTTCAATTGCCAGTACTTGAGTACCCACACAGCAGGGGGATTCTGCTGCATTCCAAACTCGACTAGCCTGTCAACATAGGGCATACGTTTGGAAACGGGTCATGAACAGGTACAAAGGCTTCACAATCCTTGAGGTGTGTATAGGGTTGGCAATTGTTGGAATACTTGCCACCCTTTCCATCAATGGTTACGAAGGAATTCGCGAAAGAAACAATTTCAAGGCCATGCAAGAACTGGCCTCAAAGCTTGCCTTGGAACAACAGCACTACCGTCAGAAATTCAAACGGTATGCAACCCAAATTTCAAGCAGTGGCACGTCAAATTCAAGCTATCTGGTCATTCCAAACGCACAGCAGTACCAGATAGCCTTGTCTTCATCCAACACACGTGATTTCACCGCAACCATTCGCCCCACCGATCAAGCATTGCAAACCCCAAACAACTGCCGAAGTTTGCTTTTGTTCAGCAATCGCGGTTACCTGCGTTATGAAACACGTTCCGCTTCCGGTCAGAACACCACCTCGGAGTGCTTGTAAATGAAGCATGAACTTCGCGGATTCACCCTGATTGAAATGCTGATTGTGTTGGCAATTTCTGTCGTGGCAGTGGCCAGTGCCATGCCAAGCTTGAAAGAGTTTTACGCCAGACAGGAATTGAAGTCTTACATGGCACAGACCATGAATTTCATTCAAAGCGCGAGGCAAATGGCTTCTACCACCGAATGCCTTTCCCGGGTCAGCTTAAGGCCTGATGGAAATGGTACCTACATTCGATCGGAGGTCATTCGTAGCAGCGAATGGAAAGGTTGCGAGCTGTGGTTCCAGCAATCGGGGCAAGGCAGCACAAACAGTTTTCTGATTAATGATGCACGGGTAGAGCACATGGCGCTGCAACAGGCCACCACACTAGAATTTGACGGCGTTTCTGGAAGCCTTAGCCCCGCAAGTCAAAAAACCTTCATCGTACTCAGCAAGGGTTTGCGAGCCACATTCTCAATGGAAGGCATTGGTAACGGGGTCGTGACCTATGCAAATTAAACAGCGCCAGCAAGCTGGCTTTTCACTGGTGAACATGATGCTGGCCACGGCATTGATGGCCCTGGCTGTGGGTGGCGCCATGAATACCTATTCATTTCTTCTTTCCCGACAAGCTGGTGCAACGCAAGACGAGACGTACAACAAAGCTGTACGAATGGGCGAAATTGTCGCAGCCCGAATCAGTCGGGGGGGAGCGTACGCCGAAGACAGGAATCAAAAAACCACACTGTACGGTGGCATGAAGATATGCACCCTGAATGCACAATTGAATACATGTGGCCCATACAACCCCGCAGTGAATCGATCTTGCTTGGCCCTACCCACCAAGGTTGGCTATGGTGCACTGGCTACTTTTGAAATGAAGGGAATTCGTTTGGCGAACGGCCAGCTGCAACAAACGTCGTCGAACGGGCTAGACGACCAAGGGATGAAAAACTTTGATCTGCAGGGGTTCTGCATAGCGAATGACTGGATATCCTTGCATTCCAGAAATGATGTGGTGGTGAATTCTTTTTCGCTGTGCCGTTTTGATGCCCAAAGCAGCAATGACCTACAACGCAATTACCGAACCAATTGCCCAACCATTTTGAAAAACAACAAGAATGACAAGACATTCTGGATGATGTTGATAGAACTGGAAAAAACTGGCATTCAGTCCGACAGCATCATGTATTCCCGCATCATCCCATTGCTGAATGCAACAGAGGTAAAAACACTATGAAAAAACGGCAACACGGCTACATGGCCTTGCTTTTGTCTTCTATTCTTAGCGCAGGCTTGGCTTTGGCAGGTGCTGCATCAACCACTGGCACCAACATGAATATTTACCACAGCGACAACAAGGCAAAAATTGAGGAGGCCCAGCAACTGGCCGAAGCGGGCCTGAGCTATGTAAGATATTTATTGGACGGCGAAATCAATTACAACCCACGCATGGCGGCATTCATTGAGAAACACAAGAATGACCCAGATGTGGCCTATGCAAAGTGTAACTACGGCGTAGAAAATTCACTACCCGACGAGCTCGTACCCCAAAAAACTGTAGAAACCATTACCACGCCGAATGCGGATCAGAAAATAGAAATTCGCGTTTTCATGGCGCCTTACAATTGCAACATGATTGATTTGGAAGACATCAATTATCGGGCTGTGTTCGAGGTCATTGGCAGCACCAACTGCGCCAATAACAGTGAAGAATGTGTAACCCGGTCTATCACTTATCAAACCTATAATTCGACCGAAGACTTTTACATCACTTACAAAGAACCCGATTGCGCTACTTGCCCACCGAAAGGTGGCAACAGCGACGGCGGAGGGGTAAGCATGTGAAAACCTATGTCACTCCAAACACCCCGCAGGTTGGTTTTAGTCTTCTCGAAGTTCTCATTTCTATTCTGATTTTGTCAGTTGGGCTGACTGTGTACGCCAACACATCATCAGGGCTAATCGGCAGCTCAGTTGACAACAGCGAAAGACAACATGCCGCCGTAAAAGCAGCTGAGCTTGGAATGGCAATCCAGGCACATGTGGCCAACATGCCCAATACAGCCAACAAACAGGCCATTTATAACCAAGCTAGAAATTTTGCAAACCGCATGCAAAGCGACCTCGATGATGCAGCGGTTGGCCTTGGATATCAGTGCACCTCGGGTGGTATTCCGGTTCCCTTGGCAGGTGCGGGCGCTACGAACGGCGGTACAGATTCAACCCTCTACAAGTCTTTCGGACAAGGCCCTTCTTCATGCGTATCGTTTAATGTGAGTGCAGCAGGCCCAGACTTGATGTACGGCGCTGCGTGGGTGCAGACAACGATCACTTGGCTTCCCGTTAAGTCTTCAGACAATTCATCTTCAAGTATCACCATTTCCACCTTGGTAACTCCTTACCTGCTGGCTGAAAAATGACTCGCTAGCGGTGGTCATAGCCAAGCAACAAATCCCTGACTATAAGTAGCCCGCCTCGGGGATGATGCAGTAGTGACCCCTGCACCATACTCAAGAGTACAAGGACACTTTTCGGTGCTGAATATGCGTGCGGCTCGTGGTTTCACCCTGCTTGAACTTGCGATTACGATAGCAATTGTTGGTATTCTAGCGACCCTGAGTTTTGCGGGTTATGAATCCAGCGTTGAACGGTCAAACTTTCGTTCCATGCAGGAGTTCGGGGTTGAGTTGGCCCTAAAGCAACAAATGCACCGCCAACGATATGGCCGCTATGCACAAAATATTGCAAACAGCGGCAACACCGACGCAAATCGGCTGGTGATGCCCTCGGTCTCGGATTACGCTGTCAGTATTTCCAGCGCTGACTTTCGAGGCTTTCGAGCACAGGTTCAAGTTAACCAAGGCGACAGAATTCGTCTGCCCACTGACTGCAAAGTATTGGTGGTCGTAAGCGACATGGGCAATCAAAGATTTGCTTCTACCTCTGCATCGGGTCAAAACACCTCCGCCAAGTGTATTCCCCATGGATAAGTCAAATTCAGGCTTCACCTTGCCGGAAGTACTGTTCTGCCTGAGCATCATCGGCATTTTTGCTGTTGCGGTAGTTCCCGGCATGAGCGCGGTGTTGAACACACACGCTCTTAAAGTAAAAGTGTCACGTCTGGATACGTACGTAGATCAAGCGCGTAATTTGGCTGCGATTACGGAATGCCCGGTTCAAATGAATCTTCAACCCGCGCAAAGTGCGGTGAATGTTTCTGTACAAGTTGAACTGGACCCTTTTTTGAAGGGCTGCACAGCCTGGCATTCGCAAACCGTAGACCAAAACAATCGAGGGTTCAACGCCGTATTGGAAAACGTCACCTTAGCAAGCGTTACCGGTCTTCGATTCAGTGCGGTGTCGGGCAGGCTGGATGCTCAAAATCAAACAGACCTAACCCTGAGTTACAGAGACAGGATCGCCCAGATCAGGTACCAGGGCATTGGCAATGGCGTGGTGAAATATGAGTAAGAAAACGCAATGGGGCGCTTCGATTGTCAGCATGCTCATTGGGGTAGGTCTGCTGTCGATCACAATTGCGGGCGCATTCAAGCTGCTGGGTATCAGCATGAATGCACAAAACAATTTGAATACCGAAAACCTGGTAGATCAGGTCAACCGAATTGGCGAATTGGTAACGGTGCACCTGAACCGAGGCGGCAGTTTCAAGAACTCGGAAGTGGACGCCAAAGGAATCCAATTGTGCAGCCTGTCCGCGAATGCCAAACAATGCAATGGCTACAACCCTAACACAACAGAATTTTGTTTGAGCATTCCCACACGCGTGGGCAAGGGTGGTCGAGATGTAATCAACATGACAGGTTTCCGCCTGTTCCGGGGAGCGCTCGCCCAGCGAGAGATGCCTGACGCGGATATGGCCCAGTTCAACCACGCCACATTTTGCAGAGACGATGCCGCGTGGCGCAATTTAAACAACACGGAAGACTATGTTTTCAGTGCGATCCGCTTTTGTCGATTTACAGCGAATACGCCCCAGCAAGTGACTCAAAATTACGAACAAAACTGTGGTTCAGTGATTGAAAATGAACCACAGTCGAACATGTTCTGGATCGCCTTGTTCAAAGCAAAAATTGGGAATGGCTTGACTGAAGGTGAATATGAGGAAGCAAAAATCATTCACCTGTTAAACACCACTCGGGTAAGGAACGGCTCATGAAACGCACCTCAAATTGGGCAAAGAAAAATCAATGCGGTGCCGTTGGTGTATTCATGGCAATTGCGCTGGTTATTGTTTTTGGTTTGATCAGCTTGCAAAACATAACTTCTACAAGTACTGACCTGTATCTCTCCAACTCAAAACAACACATTGAAGAGGCGCGTCAACTTGCCTATGCAGGCCTTCGGCATTACACCCACAATTTTGGCAATGATGAAGCAATTAACAACTTGATCACTCAACACCAAGGCAATACTTCAATCATCGGGGAATGCTCGTTCGTGCAGCCCTTGCCAGAAACCCTGAACCCGCAGGTCCAACTCGCGAATCCGGCTGTTCCAGACGGCTCCAGACAGAACGTTGAAATTCGTGGATTGATTGTTCCCTACAATTGCGACAATGCAATATCAGACGACAACTATCGGGCGACTTTTGAAATTGTGGCCAGTGTGAACTGTTCAAACAATGAAAGTGGCGTGGGCTCTGGCTGCGTAAAACGTTCGTTTGTTTTCAACCGTGAAGATAACGATGACGGCAATTTGGCCTATTTGCCCTCGCCAAGCCCTCCGCCGCCTCCACCACCGCCCCAGGAGTACTATGAACCACCGAGCTATTGGTACGGTCATGAATACAGCAACAATGACAGTTACGAGAACAACGACCAGTCGGGACCGCCTGCAACCGAACAGCCAGTGCCCCCACCCTCCAACTCAAAAGGAAAACAAGAAGTTGGCTTTTAAAAGTGGTGGGTTCACTTTTGTTGAATCCTTGATCGCAATTTCTATTTTGTCGATCGGTCTTCTGCTTTACGCTGCCAACTGGACCGCTAACTTTGGTGCAAAAAGCGCAACACACGCACGATCGATTGCGGCGACACAAGTTGCAGAAATTGGCAATGTGCTATTGGCTAACATTTCTGATTTAAATCGCACCGCACCTCGCGGGCAGGTTATATCCCGCGTCCAACAGTTCTCCAATCAATTGGAAAGCCATCTGAATGGCTTCGCAGGGGCAAATGGATATACGTGCGACCAGTCGGCACCCAGAGTGATCGGTACACCTGATACCACCATCAACATTAACAACTCCACGTTACCCCGGGCTTGGGCTCAAGGCGCAGCAAGCTGCATAAAGATCAACCCCATGCCAAACATTGGCACTGACACCAACGGAGTTTGGGTGCGAATTGAAGCGAACTGGATTGACGCGCACACCCAACAAGGTCAAAGCGAAAACGTGAGTGTCTACACCCTGGTTAGTCCGCTCTAAGTCTTCGAAAACAGCTGTGGCCCCAAACGGTGATTCAAACGCTCGCTTACAAATGCATGAATTACCGCAAACTGATCGTCTTTGAGCGATTTCAATGCAAGGCCGTACCTGGAAGAAGAAACACCTGAATCGCGTGGTTTGGAGACCACCTCGGCATCACACTCAATCAAGTATTTTCTATCGTCGAGAATTATTTGAAAAGCCAGTGAAATGGTTTTTCCAATCGCCAAAACGACCGCTTTCGAAAGCAACAATTCCAACCCACTTGTGGAAATGTTATCGATCACTGCCGTAGTCGCCTCATCTTCAGTCGCTTTGTCCGTGTTCAAACGAACAGTGGCAGGCAAATCGCAATTGACTCTTCGTGCGCGGCGAATCGCCTGAGATTCAAGATGAGTTTCATGTGGCCAGGACATCACCAACAACGGATGCGGTGAAAGCAAAACCTTCTCAACCATCGAACTGAAGCGGTACAGGGAAAGACCATAAGTGGCATGGAACTCCCATATTTGCCCTTCTTTGGTGAAAATGCATTTGCCATCTCGCAGGGGATGGCTCACCAAAATAGCAGCTTGAGGAATGCTGCCGATTAAACGCACTTGAAATGGGTCTTTGGACTGACCTTGAGCAAACATTTTTAGCTGGCTGCCGGTTTCAAAAGGATCTTCGAAGGTCTGCCTGGCAGGCAAAATTCGCGGTAACACAGTGGAATCGAGAGAGGTCTTTCCGGGCTTGATTGAAAATTTCACAGCCCAGCGCGGGTTGTGATAAAGTCCCTTTTCCGCCAGTTCGTCGAGTTGCTTTTGGCTGCTGATCGCTTGGCCTTCGGCCAGCAACAACACACCGGTTCGATCAAAAATTGCGAACGGCAGTGCCTTGCCTATCTCAATATCGCCTTTGGCCAAAGGCGACAGGTCCTTGGAATTGTCCACACTGCCTCACGTGCTGTCACCCAGTATCAGGGCGTCTCGAACTCTTTCTCTTTTTTGACGGGCTTAACCAGGTCTTCACGTGTCAGGCCCATCCACATCAACATGGGGCTGGCAACCAGCACCGATGAATAGATACCAAACAGAATACCAATGGTCAAAGCCAAAGCAAAGCCGTGCAGGGTGGGGCCACCAAAAAACAACATGGAACAAACCATGATCTGCGTGGAACCGTGAGTAATAATGGTGCGGGAAATGGTGCGTGTGATGGCATGGTCTATGGTTTCGGGCACAGTCATTTTGCGCACCTTTTTAAAGGTTTCACGAATCCGGTCAAACACCACCACCGATTCATTCACCGAATAGCCCAACACCGCCAACACCGCAGCCAACACCGACAGAGAAAACTCCCAGCCAAAGAAGGCAAAGAATCCTAGAATAATGACCACATCGTGCAAGTTGGCAACGATGGCCGACACTGCAAACTTCCATTCAAAACGCAATGCCAGGTAAATCATGATGCCGATGATCACCACCATCAGCGCAATCACGCCGTTCTCGGCCAATTCACGCCCGACCTGGGGGCCAACGAACTCGACACGCATCAGTTGTACATCGGGGCCACCCAGATTAAGCACCTGGTCGGTCATGGCTTGTTGGTTCAACTTGCCTTCCGTACCCAAAACACCCGATTGCAAATCCTTCACGGCAAGGCGAATAAGAACATCTCGCGCAGTACCAAAATTCTGCACCTGCGGCTCATCAATCCCTTGGGCGCGCAAGCCCTCTCGAATTTTTTCCAGCTCGGCGGCTTGCGAATAGCGCGCTTCAACCAGCACACCGCCGGTGAATTCAACACTCAGGTTCAAACCCTTGTAGAGCAGGAAAAATACCGCAGCTGCAAAAGTAAGAAACGAGATGATGTTGAACACTTTGGCATGCCGCATGAACGGGATGTCGTTTTTGATTTTGAATAGTTCCATTTGCTTTTTATTCGCTCAGTTCGTTGGTGCTCAGGCTTTCTTGGCCACGGCTGTATTTGTATCAGGGCGCCAAATTTGCCCAATGCTGACAGACTCAAGTTTCTTTTTGCTGCCATACCAAAGGTTGACCACACCGCGAGACACCACCACTGCGCTAAATATCGAAGTAAGAATTCCCAGGCAGTGAACCACGGCAAAACCGCGCACTGGGCCTGATCCGAAGATCAGCAAGGCCAAGCCTGCAATCAGGGTAGTAATGTTCGAATCCAGAATGGTGGCCCATGCACGTTCATAACCTGCGGCAATTGCTTGCTGGGGCGCAGCGCCATCGCGCAGCTCTTCCCGAATGCGCTCGTTGATCAAGACGTTGGCGTCAATCGCCATACCCAAAGTAAGCGCCACTGCGGCCAAACCTGGCAGTGTTAGCGTGGCTTGCAACACCGACAGCAAAGCGAACAGCAACAGCACGTTGACCGCCAACGCAAATACTGAAAACACACCGAACAGCAGGTAGTAGGCCATCATGAAAATGCCCAAAGCGATGAAGCCGTACAGCGTGGAATTCAAGCCTTTGTCGATGTTGTCTGCACCGAGACTTGGGCCGATGGTGCGTTCTTCAATAATGTCCATGGGCGCAGCCAGTGAACCCGCGCGCAGTAGCAGCGCCAGGTCAGCCGATTCAACAGTGTTCATGCTGCCTGAAATTTGAACCCGACCACCGCCAATTTCACCGCGAATTACAGGTGCGGTCACCACTTCGCCCTTGCCTTTTTCAATCAGAACAATGGCCATGCGGTTGCCAATGTTTTCTGCGGTGATGTTACGGAAAATACGTGAGCCCTGGCTGTCAAGGCTTAGGTGCACTGCGGGCTCTTGGGTTTGATTGTCAAAACCCGCTTGGGCATCGGTCAGGTTGTCGCCTGTCAGAATCACTTCAGACTTCAACAACAGGTCGCGCCCGCCACGTTCGGTGTAGCGCTCAAGCCCAAACGGAACAATCCCGCTGGCAAGTGAAGACTGGGCTTCCGGACTGTCGTCCACCATCCGCACTTCCAGCGTGGCAGTTCTGCCCAAAATATCCTTGGCCTTGGCCGTGTCTTGCACGCCGGGCAGCTGAACCACGATCCGGTCCGCGCCCTGACGCTGAATCACAGGCTCGGCCACACCCAGTTCGTTGATCCGGTTGTGCAGGGTGGTAATGTTTTGGCGCAATGCATATTCTCGCGCCTGCTGCTCAATTTCCGGCGCCAGGCTTGAGTTCAAGGCGAAATCGGAACTGCCTTCAACCGCTTGTAACTGCAAGTCGGGAAATTCTTTTGCCAGTTCCGTTTGTGCCTTGTCGCGGGCAGCCTGATCACGGAAGGTCAGGTTGAAACCGGCAGGCGTGCGGGCGGCACTGGCGTAGCGCAGGTCTTCTTCCCGCAGGGTTTGCTTGGCACTGGCCAGAAGGGCGTCTTTGCGCTTTTCAAGCGCTGCGGCCATATCAACTTGCAACAGGAAGTGAACTCCACCACGCAGATCGAGACCCAAGTACATGGGCAGGGCGTTGATGCTGGTCAACCAATCAGGCGAACGCGACAACAGGTTCAAAGCCACGATGTAATCAGGATCGCTTTCGTCTGGATTTAATCGATTCTGTAAAAAATCACGGGCTTTCAGTTGCTCTTCGGAACTGTTGAAGCGTAACTTTATGGTGCCGCCACCCAAAGTGTCTTCAAAAAACATCCCGTCGGGCGGGATACCCTGCTCTGTGAGCTGACCGGACAGTTGATCGGCAAGTTCAGGCGACAACTTCAAAGTGGACTTGCCACTTGAAACTTGCACGGCAGGCGCTTCACCATAAAAGTTGGGCAAGGTGTACAACACACCAAGCACCAACACGATGGCGATCATCAGGTACTTCCAGACAGGGTATCGATTCATGACAGCTTAATTAACGGGTTTCTTTCAGGGTGCCGCGTGGCAGCAGACTTTGCACAGCAGCGCGCTGCATTACGACCTCGATGGGTTTGTCAGCCATTTCAGCCACTTCCAGCGTGATGTATGACTCATTAATTTTGCTGATTTTTCCCAGCAAACCACCTGAGGCAATCACCTCATCGCCTTTTTGCAATGCTTCAACCATGGCTTTGTGTTCTTTCTGACGCTTCATTTGGGGACGAATAGCCAAAAAATAAAGTACGCCAAACATCAAAATGAGAGGCAAGAAGCTTAATAGGCCACTTTCCGGGCCGGCGGCTGCGGATTGCGCAAACGCGGATGAAATCACGGTGATCTCCTTAAAGTTGTGATGGGTTCGCGCCGAGTATACAACGCCTGACACCTGAAATTCAGACCAAAAGGCTTGACTTGGGTTCCACTTACCGATTCACTTACTCATTGTGGGAATCATAAAAACAGGCTTTGGAACTATGTCGAGCAATATTGAGCAAGCAACTCTGGGCGGAGGTTGCTTTTGGTGCACCGAGGCAGTTTTCCGGCAACTGAAAGGAATCACCCTGTGTGAATCGGGCTACAGCGGCGGCGCTGACCCGAATCCCAATTACGACAAGGTGTGCGGGGGTAAAACAGGGCATGCCGAGGTAATCCGGCTGCATTACGACCCAGAACTGATTTCATTTCGAAAAATTCTGGCGGTATTTTTCGCCATCCATGACCCTACAACTTTGAACCGGCAAGGCAATGACATAGGTACTCAGTACAGGTCGGTAATCTTCTTTCACACACCGGAGCAGCGCGACACCGCCCTGGCTTTTGTGGAAGACCTTGAAAAACGGAAAATTTTCCGCGACAAGGTGGTTACTGAAATTTCACCACTTCTGAATTATTTCCCAGCCGAGAAGTACCACCAGGAATATTTCGAAAACAACCCAATGCAACCGTATTGCGCCTATGTGGTGGCCCCAAAAGTGGAAAAAGCCGAAGATTTGTTTGGCGATCTGTTCAAACGCTAGGCTTTAAAGCGCTGCGAAATAAGGTGTGAAATGGCCCAAGCCGCCATCTGCATGCCCATAGTGGCCGTAACTGTAACCACAGACCCGTAGCCGGCGCAATTCAAACCGGCGGCGGGTTCACACACCTCGTTGCGCGTAACCTGTTCTGCAGAATAAAACACTGGCAAACCCAACTTCTTTTTGGGGTCTTTGGCATAGCCATGCGCGCGGCGCAGCGTATACCGAACCTTCGCCAACAATGGGTCATTGGTGGTGTCACGCAAATCAGCGGGTTGAACCAGCCAGGGCTTGCTTTTTCCACCCGCACTACCTGAAAGGACCACGGCAATATTTAAACGCTTGGCCCAATGGGCCATGGCGACCTTGGCGCGCACGTTGTCACAGCAGTCCAGCAGCACCTTGTGTTCACCGGGGGCACTGGCGAATTGTTCAAGTAGGTTTTGCGCATTGTCGGGTTCGAGGAATGCGTCGACCAAGGTCGTTTTACAGACCGGAAAATAACTGTGAATATGGTGGGCCAAGGCTTTGATTTTTTCCTGGCCCAACGTGGCATCGCAAGCTTGAATTTGCCGATTGATGTTGCTTTCAGCCACATGATCCATATCGACCAGCGTAATGCGCCCTATACCGCTTCTGGCCAAAGCCTCGGCAGCCCAAGAGCCCACACCACCCACACCCACGACCATGGCATGTACTTGTGTGTTCAGAAAGTGATGTGCGCCATCGCCATACAAACGATCAAGCCCGCCAAAGCGACGGCTTAGGTCTGCAGAATCATTCGGCAAGCTCGACTCATCCACCATACTCATCAACGCACTTCCAGATCCACAATTTGCACGGCGACTTCGCGGGTGTCATCCCCCCGCATGACCAACAAATTGGCAGCGCCGCCCACTCCGATTGCCTCAAGCGCCTTCGACAATTGCAACACATTGGCGACCGGATTTCGGTTAACCGCAATAATGATGTCGCCCACAATCCCGGCCTGCAAATCAAATGGCTTTAACCCAGCCTGTGCTGCTGGTGAACCGGGTTCGACACCCATTACCGCAATGCCCCGAATGCCCAAACGGCGGGCCATGGACTCGTCTGCTACAGCAATGCCAATGCCGGGGCGTGGCAATGTACCTCGTTCAATCAACTGCGGCACAATTTCATTGACCAAATCCACAGGAATGGCAAAACCAACCCCGGCTGAACTGCCACTTTGCGAAAGAATCGCAGTGTTCACGCCAATCAGCCGACCTGCCGAATCCAGTAAAGGGCCGCCCGAGTTGCCTGGGTTAATCGCCGCATCGGTTTGAATCACATCGGGAATTTCACGACCATTGCTAACGGGCAAGGTGCGCCCCAAGGCGCTGACAATGCCCGCAGTCAGGGTTTTGGACAAACCAAAGGGGTTGCCAATGGCAAACACCGACTGACCCACCATCAAGTCGCCAGACGTACCCACCGGGATCGGCCGAAGATTTTCAGGTTTGCTGACCAAACGGATCACCGCCAAATCATAAGAAGGCGCAATACCCACCAAGCGTGCAGGCAAGGGCTCAGAATCGTCCAGCTGCACGCGTATTCGGCTCGCGCCTTCTACCACATGGGCGTTGGTCACGATGTGGCCCGCATCGTCCCAAATGAATCCGGAACCAGTGCCTTCCGCAACCCGGCGAAAGAACATTTGCCCCTGAACGCTTTCCGTGAATATATAGGCCACCGAGCCCTTGGACACTTCGAATAGTTCAACCACACTCTTTTCATTTGCGGCCAAATCACCACGGGCTTCGACCACGCGCGGCGTGACATTGTCAGGCCGGCTGGTGAACAGGTTTTCAATGTTGTTTTGGTTGTACAACACATACAACAGGGCCACAAACAACACAAAGGCGAGCAGCGCCATGGCCGAGGCACCACGCTGAGTTTTAAAAGGTTTCACTTGTTTGATTCCAGCTTGTTAACTTCAGGTTCCGGGTTGAATTTGAAGCGTTCAGCCACTTTGGCTGATTGAATGAATTCCATTTTGAACGAACAATTGCGCTGACCGGTGGACGTTTGCTTTTCACGACGCAGTTTGGTGCGTGCGGCAATCAGGGTATCGGGGTCGACTTCGGGCACCGCCCAGTCGGCGTTGTGATGCAGTTGACCATTTTTTTCCTGAAGGCCGCTGGCCAGCAAATCCATGTCATTGCTGTGCAACAGGCCGATGCCTTGCTCGCCCTGAATCAACACCCTGCCCTGCTCGTCTTGCATCATGGCCTGCGGCCAACCAACCAGGCCGGTGTGGGTACTCAGCATTAACGCACCATTTTCCAGCGGGTGAATTCGGTACACCCAAGGTGTATAGGCCAAATGCACATAGGCCTTTTGCGGCCCATTCTGAAAATAATAGCGGCCATCGGTTTCACAGCCATAATTGCGTGCCATGAAATTCAGAATGCGTGGGTGACTAATGGTTAAACCTTCCGGCACCGGGCCGGTTAACAACCAGTCGCCCTGCAGGCTCAATTTTAACCAACCGGCAATCGCTGGCACATTGGGCCACCTCGCCAAGGCTTTTTCTACAAGATCATCCAATGCGTGCCCCCAGGTGTTGCGCAAAGAAAGCATCGCATTGCTTGGGCAGCCAGTCCAGCCCCAAGCGCACATTCCAGCCATTGGCAAAGCCCACATGGCCGCCGTGTTGAGTAAACAGGCACTGCACCTTGGGCGACACTTCGTTAACTGTGGGCAAATGCTGCCCATTCATGAACGGGTCGTTCTTGGCATGAATCATCAAGGTGGGCACCACGATTTGCTTGAGCAGGGGTTTGGCCGACGACACCGCGTAGTAATGTTCTGCATCCCGAAAACCGTGCCAGGGCGCAGTAACCCGATTGTCGAAATCGAAAAAATCTTTGCAGGCAGCAATTTCATCAACGCGCCCAAGCTGCGGGTAACGCTGGATCTTCTCAATCGACTTTGGGATCAGTGTGCTCAAAAACATGCGGGTGTACACCAAATTAAACCCCCTGGCCAGGGAGTTTGCGCCTGCCTGTAAATCAACTGGGGCGCTAACGGACACCGCTGAACTCACGATCTCGCATGCCTTGTCTTCTTGCTCACCCAGCCATTTCAACAACACATTGCCACCCAACGACACGCCGGTCACGTGCATGTTTTGCACCGCAGAAAAGGTTTCGCGCAAGCGGCGAAGTATCCAGTCCATTTCGGCAGAATCACCGGAATGGTAGGCGCGCGGCATCAGGTTGTTTTCGCCCGAGCAACCACGAAAGTGAACCACCACGCCCAAGGCACCCGCCATGCGGGCCCGGTTCATCACTGCCAGGCTGTAATGGCTGCGGGAGCAACCCTCAAGCCCATGAAACAGCACCCACAGCGTGTGGTGTTTTGCAGCCGGTTCTGGAGGCTCAGTGAAATCCAGATCAATGAAATCGCCATCGGGTGTGGCCCACCGAACGCGGTGGTAGTGCACGCTGGGCTTGCTGGCCCAACGCGCGGCCAAAATGGTTTGGGAGTGGCCATCAGGCAGCCACCAGGGCGAACGGTACACCATACTGCTCGGTGCCTTTTTAATGCAAAGTGGGCTGCGGGTCGAATTCCGACAAATCGTCTTCCGCCAATTCTTCAGAATCCATGGCCGGGCTGGCGTGGTGCATCACGATTTTCCAGCCGCTGGGGCCCTTATGGTACACATTGGTGGCATTCACCTGCACCACATGGGGTTCTCCGCGGGAGCTGCTCATCATGACCTGCTCAACAATGTTGTGCACCGACACCATCACACCTTCCACGCGGTGAACAGGCACCACACGAATTTGCAAGGCCCCGGCAGACAGTATTTCTTTCCAGGAGTCGCGTACGTCGTGATAACCCTCTACACGGGGGCCACCTGGGTGTATACACACCACATGTTCATCATCGGCCCACAGGTCCATCAGCGCTTCCAGGTCGGCCGCTTCAAGCGCCTCATAAAACGCTTGCTCAATGTCTTGCGGTGAAGAATGAATAACTTTGGCTCGTGACATTCAACGCACTCCAATCGGTATCAATGTGTTTTGAATGAAGTTCACTGGAACACCACTGTTTTGTGGCCATTCAGCACCACACGGTGTTCGCAATGCCATTTCACAGCGCGCGCCAACACCATGCACTCGGTGTCACGGCCACGGGCGGTCAGCTCTTCCGGGGTCAGCGAATGGTCTACGCGGGCCACATCTTGTTCAATAATCGGACCTTCATCCAGATCGGAAGTCACATAGTGTGCCGTCGCCCCAATCAACTTCACACCCCGATCAAAGGCCTGCTGATAAGGCTTGGCCCCTTTGAAGCTGGGCAGAAAACTGTGGTGAATATTGATGACCCGACCCAACATGTCGCGGCACAGGTCGGGCGACAAAATTTGCATGTAGCGGGCCAACACCATCAGGTCGATTCGTTCGCGTTCAATGATTTGCCGAATTTGGGTTTCCTGCAATTCCTTGGCATCCGCCTTCACGGGCAGGTGGTAAAACGGCACACCATAAGAGGCCGCCAGCAAAGCAAAATCCTGATGATTCGACACAATAGCCGGAATTTCACAGGGCAACTGGCCACTTTTCCAACGAAACAGCAAATCGTTCAAACAATGTCCAAACTTGGACACCATTAAAAGCACCCGTGGCTTAACCCGCGCGTCAAAAAACTGGTATTTCATGCCGAAAGGCTGAGCCACTTCAGCAAAGTTCGCCTGTAAATCATGCTCATTGATTGTGCTGTCTGCGGGCAATGAAAAATGAACACGCAGAAAAAACAGGTTGGTGGACTCGTCGCCGAACTGGGCGGAGTCCAGAATATTGCACTGTTGGTCAAACAAAAATTTGCTGACGTTGTACACAATACCCGTGGTGTCGGGGCAGTAAATGGTCAGTATGTAATCACGCATAAAATGCCGAGGTGCATTGGTTGTGGGCTTTAACGATCATACTCCCTGAGAAGCAGGCACCAACTGGTCAAGCACCAATTTCGGGTCGAGCTTTTTCAGGCAATCCGTGTGGCCCAGCGGGCATTCCCGCTGAAAACAGGGGCTGCATTCCAGGTTCAGGTAATACACTTTGGCCTTGCCGCTTAAGGGTGGAGTGTGGTGCGGGCTGCTGGAACCAAATACAGCGTGCACTTGCACGTTCAGTGCTGCAGCCACATGCATCAGCCCTGAATCGTTGGTGAGCAACTGGCTGGCAGCCGACATTAAAGCGACCGCCTGCGCAAGGCTGGTTTTACCGGCAAGGGAAACTGCACGCGCCTGCAATTCCGAAGGCAGCTGGCCAACGATTTCGGCACAGAAGGCCTGGTCTTTCGGTCCACCGAATAACACCACACTCTGCAGCGCATTGCGGCGCAAAAATTCAGCAGCAACCTGCGCAAAATGTTCAGCAGGCCACCGTTTGGCGGGCCCAAATTCAGCGCCCGGCGCCAATGCCAGAAAACCGGCTTGCAAACCAAACTCATTGCAGGCCGTACTGCGCAGGCCGTCCTCCACATTCAACACCGGAAAATCAAGCAAATCAGGTGCATAAGCACCCAAGTCGCCGTACCACTGAATCATGGGCGGCTTCGCGGCTTTGGATGGTTTGGGCAAGGGGTGGGTGAGTATTGCGCTTCTTAATTCACCACTGTAGCCCACGCGTTTGGGGATACTGGCGAACCAGGGCACAAGGGCCGACTTCAATGAATTGGGCAACACCACCGCCATGTCAAACCCGCGTTCAGCCAGAAGTTTGCCTACTTGCCTGCGCAAGCCCCACTGGAGCTTACCGTGTGAAAATGGCTCCACTTGCACAGCCCGCACCGCCTGGCTGAACTGATACACAGGCGCGGTGATCGGTGGGGCCAGCACATGGATTTCGCAAGGTTTACCATCTGCTCCTTGCAAAGCCTTGTCTTGGTAAAAGGCCTGAATCAGCGACAGGCTCATTACCGCGTCGCCGATCCAGTTTGGGGCAACAATCAGAACTTTCAATGCGCGTGAACTTTCGCACCAGGTTTCAGGGTGTACACGGTGCCGCAATAGGGGCAAGCAGCCTTGCCTGTTTTGGTCACATCCAGATACACCTTTGGATGCGTATTCCATACCGGCATGGCCGGGTTCGGACAAAACGCAGGAAGTTGGTCTCCGTCCAGTTGAACGGTTTCGTGTTTTGCTTTCTTGTCGCTGATCATGATGATTAAACCCGTGTCAGCCAGTGTTCATATTTTGAATTTCGACCGTACACCACATCGAAATAACGCTTTTGCAATTCTTCAGTGATTGGGCCGCGCGTGCCGGCACCAATGGTGCGGTTGTCCAGTTCACGAACAGGTGTTACCTCGGCCGCAGTGCCGGTGAAGAAGCATTCATCAGCAATGTAAATGTCATCGCGGGTCAATCGCTTGCTTTTCACTTCCATGCCCATTTCGCGGGCAAGGGAAATAATGGTAGAGCGGGTAATGCCAACCAAGGCAGAAGCAATTTCGGGTTCGTAAATGCAGCCGTCTTTGATCACAAACACGTTTTCGCCCGCGCCTTCAGCAACAAAACCGTCGACATCCAGCAGCAAGGCCTCGTCGTAACCGTCTTGAATCGCTTCGGTATTCGCCAGAATTGAATTGGCGTAGGTGGCTGCGAACTTGGCACGAGCCATGGTCACGTTCACGTGGTGGCGGGCGTATGACGATGTTTTGACCCGAATACCTTTTTGCAGACCTTCTTCGCCCAGGTAGGCACCCCAAGGCCAGGCTGCAATGGCTACATGGGTTGCCGCACCCTTGGGTGACACACCCATTTTTTCGGAACCATAAAAGGCAATTGGGCGAATGTAGCAAGAGTCCAGATTGTTGGCCCGTACCACTTCGCAACAGGCGTCCATGATTTGTTCACGGGTATACGGCATGTTCATGCGGTAAATGTGAGCCGAATTGAACAATCGGTCGGTGTGCTCTTTCAGCCTGAAAATGGCTGGGCCTTTGTCAGTTTTGTAGGCACGCTCGCCCTCGAACACTGACAAACCATAATGCAAACTGTGGGTAAGCACGTGAATTTGCGCTTCACGCCACGGCACGAGCTTGCCGTCAAACCAGATAAAGCCATCGCGATCGGCCATTGACATGCTGAATTCTCCGAAATTCCAAGATTTACCAAACCGTCATATTCTACAACCCAACCAGCACCGAATTGAGCGCACTACGTTGACTCAGTGAAGAATGAACCACTATAGTGCAATCAACCACCCTAAAAAAAGAAGTACAACTATGAAGCAATGTCTGGCGAATGCTCAGCCCCGTTGGACGCGCAGAAAACAAGAGCGCCCACAAGAACTACTTGATGCAGCACTGACCATTTTCAGTGAAAAAGGATTTGCAGGCGCGCGCCTTGAAGACGTGGCCAAAAGCGCTGGAGTCAGTAAAGGCACGGTTTACCTGTATTACTCCAACAAAGAAGAATTGCTGAAGGCAGTGGTGAAAGAACATGTTTCACCCATTGTTGAGGAAGCAAAAAGCCTGCTGGAACCTGACAAAAGCTCGGCCAACCTGATTCGCGAGGCCATTCACCTGTGGTGGTTGAAATATGGCTCGACCAAGCTAAGCAGCATTACCAAGCTTGTACTTTCTGAAGCCAATGCCTTTCCGGAGCTGGCCCGCTTTTTTTACGACGAGGTGGTCCGCCCTTGGTGGGACTACCTGGAATTGGTTTTAAAACGCGGTATATCCCGTGGTGAATTTGCCGATATTGACACCGAATACGCAGCCCAAGTGCTTTGCGCACCGCTGGTGACGCTGGGTTTGTGGAAAAGAACAATGGATGGCTGTTGTGGCATTGAAACCAACCCCATGCGCTACATTGAGGCTCACATTCAAATGGTACTGAACGGCCTGACATGCGCCCAGAACGGTACGGAACATGTGAACGGACACTCAGTTCGACCCGCATAAATTTGCTAAAATAGCGAGTTATCTACTTTCCCTCTCGCGAGAACCCGCCATGGACTTCAAACAAGCCCGCTTCAACATGATTGAACAACAGATCCGCCCCTGGAACGTGTTGAACCAAAAGGTGCTTGATTTGCTCGAGTTGATCAAACGCGAAAATTTCGTGAGCACCGGGTTAGAAAAGCTTGCTTTTACCGATTGCGATCTGCCAATCCGAGTGAACGGTACCGATACGGGTGAGGCGATGTTCAGCCCAAAGATGGAAGCGCGAATTCTGCAAGAACTGGAATTGACGAGCCAGGAAAAGGTGCTTGAAATCGGCACAGGTACTGGTTACATGGCAGCTTTGATGGCGCAACAATGTGCGCATGTCACAACAGTTGAACTGAACCCTGCCATTGCTGAGTTGGCCCGAAACAACTTGAATAAAAACAACATCGCACGCGTGAAAGTGCTGGAGGGCTGTGGCTTCTCCTTGGCACCCACCCTTGGGCAATTCGACGTCATTGTGCTTTCCGGCGCCACTCCAATTATGCCAACCAGCCTTCTGGAAGCCGTGAACCCGCTGGGCCGCTTGATGGCTGTAGTTGGCAAAGCCCCAGCCATGCAATTGGTGTTGGCACGCAAATCCCGCGATGGTCAACTGATCACCACGCCTTTGTTCGAAACCATGACCAAAGTGCTGATCAACGCGCCGAAGGCCGACGAATTCGTATTCTAAGGAAGTGTTGTTCATGACCCAGCCCGATCGAACCAGGTTTCTCAATGGTATATCTGGATTCAAAGGGCTGGCGCTGGTGTTTGTGGCAATGCTTTGCCCTTTGGGCATGGCCCAGCCGCCAGCAGGTCAAAATCTTGAAAGCCTTTACGAGAAGGCCAAACAACACGATGCCATCTACCTGGCGGCAGCCTTTCAATTGCAGGCTGACCTGGAATCAGAAAACCAGGCCTTCTCAGCCCTGCTGCCCAATGTGAATTTCGGTGCCCGGCTTGAAAAGCAAGAAAACACTTACGACGCATTTGGCATGTCAATTGATGCCAGCCGCAACCCTGGCACCTACAGCCTTGTTTTGAATCAAGCGCTCTTCCGCCCGCAGGCATGGGAAAGCTACAAACAAAGCCAACTGGCAGGTGAAATCGCCAAATTGGCTTTTCAACAGGCCGAGCAAGACCTGATTTTGCGCCTGTCGCGAGCCTATTTCGATTTGCTGGCAGCCCAAGACGACTTGGCCAACCTTCGAAATCAGCAAACTGCCATTACAGAGCAACTTGCATTTGCCAAAGCCAGCTTTGACGTGGGCAGCGCCACCATCACCGACCAGCAAGAGGCGCAAGCCCGCTTCGATTTGGTCGTCGCCCAGCTGTTGGCCGCAGAAAACCAACAGGCCATTCGGCAACTACAATTGGAAACAATTGTGGGTACACCCATTGGTAATCTGGCCAAATTGCCAGCATCGACCCAATTAGGCAGCCCCACTCCAAACACTGCAAACGCATGGGCGGATCAGGCCAAAACCAGCAACCCACAGGCCTTGCAAGCGAAGCTTGCCCAACAAATTGCCAAAGGCGAAGCAAAGAAAGCAAAGTATGGCCACCTGCCCACGCTCGATTTAACAGCACAAATGGTTGAAACTGAACAACAGATATTCGATGGCAACACGGGCAGGCCTTTTGACCTGGGGGTTGACAGCACCACTGTGGGAATTGTGATGAACCTGCCAATATTCAGTGGTGGCGGCACACAAAGCAAAGTACGCCAGCAAGCGGCCCTGCTTGAAAAATCGCTGAATGATGTAGACCTTGCAAACCGCAGTGCGGAACAAGCCGCAAAGTCTGCCTTCCTCGGCGTACAAACAAGTCTGGCGCAAGTGAAGGCTTTGGAAACGGCGGTCGCTTCCAGCGCGCTGGCTTTGCAGTCAAACAAAACCGCTTATGAAGTGGGCATAAGAATTAATGTAGATGTACTGAATGCTCAGCAACAGCTCAATGCCACTCAGCGCGATTTATCGCGGGCCAAATACACCAGCCTCATCAACATGCTGGAATTGCAAGCAGTGACCGGGCAGTTGAATGCAGCCGTCTTGAGGCAGATTAACAACCTTCTTGAGAAATAAAAACAAACTTCACCGCCTGGCCTTTTTCAGATCATTCCATTCAACACATCGAAGCTACGCTGCGTGGCTCCGCGGTGCCCGCGGGCATATGCAAAGGCGGCTTTTTTGGCTTGCTCACTGCTTTGAAACTCGGTCAAATAATATTCACATGCGGCCAACAAATGTTCAAACCGGCGTGCAGCCTGCGCAGCCAGTGCGTCGTCGGCAGCCTTCGCAAAATTAAACGTATTCGGCCCCATCCAGACTGGGCAACCATACGCACAAGCCTCAATCAAGTTTTGACCGCCAAATGGTAGCCACGAGCCACCCAGCAAGGCCAAATCAGCCACGCTGTAATAGGCTGGCATTTCACCCATTGAGTCGCCCAATACCAAACGCGCCTGGCTAAAACCCGCCCGGGCAATGTTGTTGCCAGCGTTGAAAGAGTCACTGCGGCGCACAGGCCGCGCCACTCCCAAGCGCGTTGCAGCACCCGCCATTAAATCAAACACCTCATCGAAACGCTGCGGGTGTCGGGGCACAATCCACACGCTGGCTTTGGGCATGCGCTTAAAAAATTGACAACGGTTCAAGGCGTCCAGCAACAAGACCTCCTCGCCTTCCCGGCTGCTGGCAAACAACACAATTTGTTCAGCCTGTGTGGCTTGGCGCCACGCTTTGCCAACCAGGACCAATTCCGTTTTCAAAGCCACATCGAACTTCAGATTGCCGCACACCGCGTCAGCTGACCGCCCCTGCTGGTGGAAAATATCGGCATCCGCTTGAGTTTGAGCAATCAATTTACGCAAACTTTGCAGTACAGGTCTGCTGATAAAACCCAACTGCGCCAAACGCTTGCCAGTGCGCGGTGAAACCCGTGCATTCAACAAAGCCGTGGAAATACCTGCAGCACGTGCGCCCAACAACAGGTTGGGCCACAACTCGGTTTCAACAACCCACAAGGCCTGCGCTTGAACTTGCTTGAATGTGCGCGCCATTAAGTAAGGCAAATCGTAAGGCAGGTAAAAAAAACGAACATTGTTCAAGCCTGCATACAACTGCCTGCATGTGACCAACCCCGTGGGTGTAGTGCATGAAAACGCCCACTCGTGTTGCGGATACACCTTGGCCCAATGCTGCACCAAAGGTGACACAGCGTGCGCTTCACCCACAGACACCGCATGCACCCAGATGCGCTTTTGACCCGCAGTCAATTCAGTGAATTCAGGCAAGCGGGCCAGAAAACGCTGCCCCCACCCCTGCCTGTATTCAGGCTGCCGAACGCCGCGCTTTAGCAAATACAAGGCCAGCAGCGGTTGAAGTAAAAAAAGGATCAGGCTGTAAAGCCACAAGAACAATCGACCAAACCCACTCAAAGTTTATTTCCCCGAAGCAAACGTGTTGCAGCCCCAAACACTTCGCCCACTGCAGGTTCTTGCCCCACATCACCCAAACTGATGGCATGTGGATTGAACCTGGGTGCGAACCGCCAAGCTGGGGTCGCAAAAAATAAAGCGACCATGGGTAAGTAATGCGCTGCGGCCAAATGCGTTATACCGGTGTCCACACCAATTACCAATCCAGCTTTTTCCAAACGAATGCGCAATTCACCCAAAGTCATGCTGGGCAACACTTCAGCATGAGCAATACCCGCTGCAATTTTTTCCGCTTGAAGGCGCTCAGCCTCGCTGCCCCAAGGCAATTTAATGCAATAGCCCAGATCAGAAAAACGGTGGGCCAGCTCACGCCATTTCACCAACGGCCATTTCTTCTCGTCGCGAGCAGTGGCATGCAGAAACCAGATTTCAGCGCCGCGCGCCGCAATAGGTGCAATTTTCTGGGGGCGAATGTCGTAAAAAACCGGCTTGCCTTGCAAGCGATAACCCAGCAAACCTGCTGCCAACTCACGAAGCCGTTCAACTGCATGGGCTTGTGGGTCCCAACCTGCGCGCTTTGAGTAAAACAAACAGGCCAGGCTTTCCTTGGCGTATGAAAAACCGGGCCCCATGCGTGTGCCCCTGGCTGCACAGGCCAACAACGCGCTTTTCAACAAACCTTGAAGGTCGATGATTGCATCGTATTCTCGGTCTGCAAGCTGCGCTTTTAGTTGCTTCCATTGCTGCCAGGTGTAGCGAATGCCCTGCTTGCGCCATTTGCGCAAGTTCACAGGCACCACCTCATGCACATGGCGGCAGCCTTTGACCAAATCGGCAAAGGGCTCCTCGACCATCCAGTCGATCTGAACAGCAGGGTCTTGGATGTGAATGTCATTCAAAACCGGCAAGGCGTGAATGACATCTCCCATCGATGTGGTCTTAACAATTAAGATACGCTTCATCTAGCGCTTGGGTTGATCGCAACCGAATCATTGTAAGCGGCAAGCGAGCAGCCATTTTGAATCGGCTCAGCCAAGGAACGATAAATTTGAACACACAGCCCAACAACACCATCGCCTTGTCTGCCGTGTTGATCACCTTGAATGCTGGCAAGCAATTGGCAGCCGCACTGGAAAGCCTTAAATTTTGTGACGACATCGTCGTGATAGATTCCAACAGCGACGACAACACCGCTGAAATTGCGCAGCAATATGGCGCGCGCATACTGCAGCAAAGTTGGCTGGGCTTTGGCCCCCAAAAACAATTCGCCGTGGCGCAGGCCAGGCACGACTGGGTGCTTTGCCTGGACGCAGACGAGCGCATTACTCCACAGTTGGAAACCAGCATTCGCGCCATGGTGCAACAGGCCCAGCAAGGCTTGTTGCCAACAGAGGTGGCTGGATTCGACATGCCGCGTTGCAATTATTTCCTGGGCCGCTACTTGCGACACGGTGAAGGTTACCCCGACTATTCCCGCCGGCTGTTTAACCGCATGAAAGCCAATTGGAGCGACGATGCCGTTCACGAAAAAGTGGAAAGCTGTATGACTGGTGTGCGATTCGAAAAACTGCAGGGTGACTTGCTGCATGAATCAGCTGAAAGTCTTGAAAGCTATTTGCTGAAACAGAACCGTTACACAAGTATTCAAGCGCGGGCCCTTGCAGAGCGCGGAAAATGGCCCGGTGTGGGCAAGCTGGTGTTGTCGCCGGTGGTTCGGTTCATCAAGTTTTATGTGGTTCGCAAAGGATTTCTGGACGGATGGCCGGGGCTGGTGCACATTGCGATTGGGTGCTTCAACAGCTTTATTAAGTATGCGAAAACCCGGGAATTGATGCAGCAAAAGCGCGAGTGATAATGAGCGCGCGCCATGGGTGGATACTAAACCCTCGATCTGAGACAAGCCCCGTTTGCTTAAAGGCCCAAAGGAAAAAGGTCGCCCTTTGCTTTGGGAACCGGAGGACCAACTCGCGCTGCGCGCTCAAACAGGTCCATCCGGGGGCCCTCGGCCCATCCCAAAGCAGCGAGTCGACGTAGTCAGTGGGCCTTTTTGAATCGCAAACTGCGGCTTGTCTCAGATCGAGGGCTCTGCACCAAGCTAGTCCCGCACCGAAGAATCGGAAGAATTTCTACCCCGCTAAGTTTGCCCAACAGTCACGACTCGCCCGCCGTTTCCCCATCTGGAATGGATTAGACGCGAAGCGGCTCCGCAAGGCGCCATTGCGCTTGCGGCATCCATTCCACGTGGGACAAGAAACGGCCACAGCGACGCACATCACTTTGGGCGAGGCGGTTGGGCGAGGTTGGCGGGGTGGGGATTCTTTGCTCTATTTGTTTAGAGACTTGCACAATAAGATGCTACCGGAGCAATCGCCCCGGCAGCACAGAACACCGGATCAGTGACCCAGAATTTTTGACAAGAACAACTGCGCACGTTCTGAACGTGGCGTGCCAAAGAAGTCTTCCTTGGTGCAGTCTTCAACAATATTGCCTTGGTCCATGAAAATAACCCGGTCAGCCACCTTGCGAGCAAAACCCATTTCATGCGTTACGCACATCATGGTCATGCCTTCCTGGGCCAATTCAACCATCACGTCCAACACCTCGTTCACCATTTCTGGATCCAGTGCGGATGTAGGCTCATCGAAGAGCATGCAAATCGGATCCATCGACAAGGCGCGCGCAATGGCCACGCGCTGTTGCTGACCACCCGACAACTGGCCCGGGTACTTTGCGGCTTGCGCCTTCAAGCCCACACGGTCAAGCAGCCCCAATCCTTTGACTGTCGCCTCCTCTTTAGAGCGGCCCAACACTTTGATTTGCGCCAGGGTCAGGTTCTCGGTAATCGTGAGGTGCGGAAACAGCTCAAAGTTCTGAAATACCATGCCCACGCGGGAACGCAGCTTGGGCAAATCAGTGCCTTTAGCGCCTACAGAAATGCCGTCCACCATGATGGTGCCTTCCTGAAAAGGCTCCAGCATATTCACGGTTTTAATCAGTGTTGATTTGCCTGAACCTGAAGGACCACAGACCACCACCACCTCGCCTTTTTTGACCGAGGTTGTGCAATCGGTGAGCACTTTGAAACTGCCGTACCACTTACTTACTTTATTAATTTCAATCACAGTGCTCTCCTGCTATCGAATGATTTGAGTTTTCTTCTGGAGCGCCTTGACCAGCATCGACATGCTGAAACAGATCGCCAGATAAACCAGGGCCACAAAGGTGTACATCTCGACCAGAGAACTGTCACGCTGCGCAATTTTGGATGCGGCGCCCAGGAAGTCGGTCACCGACAACACGTACACCAGCGAAGTGTCTTGGAACAAAATGATGGTTTGGGTCAACAACACTGGCAACATATTGCGGAATGCCTGCGGCAACACAATTTTCGCCATGGTCAGTCGATAGTTCAGCCCCAAAGCCTGCGCTGCGGCCACTTGGCCACGAGGAATACTTTGAATACCCGCCCGCATGATTTCACAGAAAAATGCTGCTTCAAACATGATGAAGGTAATGTAGGCCGAACGGTCTGGCCCAATCTGGGGCGGCCTTTCGTAGCCCATCACAGATTGCAAAACAATCGGAACCAGAAAGTAAAACCAGAAAATCACCAGAATCAAGGGGATCGACCGCATCAGGTTCACATAACCAGCTGCAATCATCGCGAGAGGCTTGATGCTCGACAAGCGGGCCAAGGCCAGCAAAGTGCCGAAGAAAATACCGCCCAAACAAGCAACAACCGTCAGTTGAACGGTGTAACCAAGACCCTGCATCAAATAGGGCAAGGAGTCGGCAATTGCACTGAAGTCAAAGTCGTTCATTATTTACCCCCCGAAATATAACCGGGTACTGCGGTGCGTCGCTCAATCAAGGCCATCACCCTGTTCACAGTCATGGCCACAATCACATACAGCACGGTGGCAGCAATGTAAGCCTCAAAAAAGGCAAAGGTGACTTCGCCCATTTCACGGGTGCGGAATGTTAACTCGGTCAAACCGATGGTCAGGGCCACAGAGGTGTTCTTGATCAGGTTCATTGCTTCCGAGGTCATCGGTGGAATGATGATTCGATACGCCATGGGCAGCAGCACAAACCTGTAGGTTTGGGTTTCATTCAAACCCAAGGCATACCCTGCTGCACGCTGACCGCGAGACAAAGACAACACGCCCGACTTCACCTGTTCTGCAACACGTGACGCGGTGAACAATCCCAGACACACCACAGAAGCCAGAAACTGAACAAACGTAGGATCCTGCTCAATCGACCATTCTTTCAATGCGGGGATAAATTCTGGCACAACAAAATACCAGATAAAAAACTGAACAATCAGCGGGATGTTGCGAAACAGTTCCACATACGCATTGCCCAAGAAGGCCAATGGTTTGTTGGATGCAGTGCGCAAGACACCCATTAAAGAACCCACAGTGAAGGCGATTACGCCCGCAACTGCAGCAGTGGCCAGGGTCCACAGCAGGCCGGAAATCAGCATTTCCCACCACACCAAGGTTTCACCTTCCACGATCGGCTGAAAAAACAACAGCCAATTCAGGTCGCTATTCATTTTTGGACACTCCCGAGTCAATATTCTCGGCCAATACAAGGAAAAGGCCGGCTTACGTCAATTAACGCTTCGCCGGCCTGAGACTGACTAAGACGTTTTACTTAACGCCCTTGTCGTTTGGATTCGCAAATGCTTCCTTCAACAGCGGAGACATTGGGAAATTCAGGTTCACGTTCTTGGGAGGAATGTTGCTCATGAACCACTTGGTGTAAAGCTTCTCGGCTTCACCTGACTTGATCATCGCATTCACAGACTCATCCAGCAAAGCTTTGAACTGGGGATCGTCTTTGCGCAGCATGATGCCATAAGGTTCTGTACGCAGAATTTCGGGCAGGAACATGTACTCATCAGGATTTTTGCTTTGCGCGACCAAACCAGCGATCAGAATGTCGTCCATCACAAACGCTTTGGCACGGTCGTTGGCAACCAGCAAGAAACTTTCAGCGTGGTCTTTGCCGTAGATTTCCTTGAAGTTGATGTTCGTGCCTTTTTCGTTCTGCTTGATCAACTGAACAGAGGTAGTGCCTGAAGTTGTCGCGATGGGCTGACCATCCAAATCGGCCAGTGTCTTGATGCCGCTGTCTTTCTTCACGACAACTTTTACGCTGGTGATGAAAGTGCTGTTGGCGAATGAAACCTGTTCCTGACGTGCAACGGAGTTAGTTGTTGAACCACACTCCATATCAATCGTGCCGTTTTGCAACAATGGAATGCGGTTGGCGGAAGTGACTGGCTGTAGCTCAACTTTCAAATTGGGCATTTTCAATTTGGTTTTAACTGATTCCACAATCTTGTTACACATGTCCATGTGGTAACCGATTGGCTTCTGGTTGTTGTCCAGGTATGAAAATGGAACAGATGACTCACGGAAACCAACAACAATTGTCTTGGTGTCGGAGATTTTCTTCAAAGTGCCCGTGAGATCTTGGGCAACTGCGGGCTGTACAGCGGCTACACTGGCCACGGCCAACGCTGCTGCGAATAAATTCCTTTTCATTTTTGCTCCTTGAATGAAAAAATTAAGCACAAATTGTGCGTACACCCTCCGAAACGCTGAACCAAGCGAAGCGGCATTAAAGTTTTATTCTCCGGGGTCGGGTGAGAACCTCGGGCCTGAGAATTTCGTTCAACTGCTGCTCTGACAGTAAGCCTTTTTCGAGAACCAGATCAGAAACTTTTCGACCGGTTTTCAGTGCAGTTTTCGCGATCTCAGATGCTTGATCATAGCCTATGTAAGGGTTGAGTGAGGTGGCCAAACTGGCTGATTCCTCGACCCTTTGACGCAAAAGTGACTCATTTGCGGTAATCCCTAATACGCAATTCTTGGTCAAAGTTTTGCAGGCTGCTGTTAAGTGGTAAATACTTTTGAAAAGGCTCCATGCAATGATGGGTTCAAACGCATTTAATTGTAGTTGGCCGGCTTCGGCGGCCATCGTCACCGTGACATCATTGCCGATCACTTCAAATGCAACCTGGTTGACCACTTCTGGAATAACCGGATTTACCTTGCCCGGCATGATGGATGAACCTGCAGCGCGCGGCGGCAGATTAATTTCATTCAGACCAGCCTGTGGGCCAGAAGACAACAAGCGCAGGTCATTGCACATTTTTGATAATTTCACCGCAACGCGCTTGAGCACGCCGGAAAGCTGAACGAATGAGCCTGTATCCTGAGTGGCCTCGATTAAATCGGCTGCTGTAACCAAGCCCAACTGCGTAATTTCTTCCAGATAATGGCGGGCGCGCGCCGCGTATTCAGGGTCGGTGTTGATACCGGTGCCAATCGCAGTGGCACCGAGGTTAATTTCGGAAATCAGGCTGGTGGCTTCGCGCAAGCGCGCCATGTCCTCGCCGATCATGACTGAGAAAGTTGCGAACTCCTGGCCCAAGGTCATGGGTACAGCGTCTTGCAATTGCGTGCGCCCAATCTTCAGGATTTTCCTGAACTCAAAAGCCTTTTCGCCAAAAGCTTCTTTCAATTCTTCCATGGCCACCAGCAAGCCGGTGATCGCATTGATCAAACCGATTTTCACTGCTGTGGGGTAAACATCGTTGGTGCTTTGCGATGCATTCACATGCTCAATGGGGTGCACCACTTTGTAATCGCCTTTTTTACCACCCAGGATTTCGATGGCGCGATTGGCAATGACTTCATTGGCATTCATGTTCGTGGATGTACCCGCACCGCCTTGAATCACATCAACCACGAATTGATCATGAAGTTTACCCGTGCGGATTTCTTTGCAAGCTTGGGTAATGGCTTTGGCGACATCAAGCGGAATGGTGTCAAGATCGGCATTCGCTTTAGTAGCCGCCCACTTGACCGCAGCCAGGGCATTAATCAATTCGGGGGCATTGTGCAGCGGGAAACCGGTGATTTGGTAGTTGTCTAGCGCGCGGCTGGTATGGACCCCCCAATAAGCCTCGACGGGAATCTTCTTTTCACCCAGAAGGTCTTTTTCCACGCGATGCTCTGAGTGCTGCTTAACCATGCCATCCCCTGACTAATTTTGAATGAAGGCCATGCTAAATCGTTAGTGACTGGCGTTCCAATACTTAATCAGCATTAAACCATGCAAATCGCGCATATCCAAACAAACCCTAATAAGGGTTATCCACACGGGTGAAAGGGGTTCACCCCTCCTTGGATGATTTTAGTCGGGCCAGTAGTGCCAAACCAAATCGACATGATCCTGGGCGGCAGCATGATCACGGCCACGGTGAGCTCGACGGTAAAGGCGAATTTCCATGTCGGTGGAATACGGGCCTGAAATTCGACACAAATTATTTGCCGGCAAAACTGCACTTTCCGGCAACCAGGCCACGCCCAAACCAGCTTCACACATTGACTTCAAGCTTTCGGACATGTCTGTTTCAAACAAAGACTTTTTCAGGAAAAGTGGACCGGACTCAATGGCGAGGTCAGTCATTTTCGACAGATAGGCATGCTTGGAATAGGACAAGTACGGCACAGGTAGCGGCGCTAGCGGATCGAGTGAATAAAGCGCCTGCCCCGATTCATTTAAAGCGCTGTAGGGTGAAAATCGCTCGGTGCCCAGCACACGCACTTCAAATTTTGCCGGGTCAAGTTCGATGGGTTCACGGCTGTGGTGGTAGCACACCAGAAAATCGCTGGCACCGTCGGTGAAGTACAGTACAGCATCGTGTACGTTGCTGGCGGTTAGCTGAAAACTCAGGTCGGGCAAACGATCAGCCAGCTTGGTTTTTAAACTGCTTACCCAATGGGGCGCTTTGCTGCACGCCAGCGTATGCGGCACAACAAGCCGCACGGGTTGGCGGCTCTGCAGGCTGCCGCCCCGAACAATGGTTCGGGCCTGCCGAATTTGTTCAAGCATGGTGAGCGCTTGCTCGTAGAATACCTCGCCTTGAGCGCTCAACCGAGTGGGATAAGACCCGCGGTCGATCAATTCACACCCCAGCCAGCCCTCCAGGGACTGGATTCGACGCGAGAATGCGGGTTGAGTAACACACCTTAGATTGGCGGCTTTGGAGAAGTTTTTCGTTTGCGCCAGGGTGATAAAGTCTTCAAGCCATTTGGTTTCCATCGGTAGACGCGTTCGGTTGACTGTGCTGTTGAATCAGCCACATTCGTGCGTATTCACCATTTTTGTCAAGTAGTGATTCATGGCTGCCGCTTTCAACCACCTCACCATGATTAATCACTAAAATTTGATTCGCATGAACCACTGTGCTTAAACGGTGGGCAATGATCAAGGTGGTTCTATTGCGGGAAAGCATTTGCAGCTCTTGTTGAATGGCCCGCTCTGACCTTGAGTCGAGCGCCGAAGTGGCTTCATCAAAAATCAGAATCGCCGGGTTTTTCAGGATGGTTCGGGCTATTGCCACGCGTTGTTTTTCGCCGCCAGAAAGCTTTAAGCCACGCTCACCCACCTGGGTTTTGTAACCATCGGGCTGGTTCACAATGAACTCGTGAATATGCGCCGCTTTCGCTGCTGATTCGATTTCCGCCTGCGTGGCATCAGGCCGGCCATAGGCAATGTTGTAAGCAATGGTGTCGTTAAACAACACGGTGTCTTGCGGCACAATGCCAATGTTTTTGCGAAGCGAAGTTTGGGCCACGTCGCGAATGTCTTGCCCGTCGATTAATATCGCGCCATCCGTGACTTCATAAAACCGATACAACAACCGCGACAAAGTTGATTTGCCTGCCCCGCTGTGACCCACCACGGCCACGGTGTGCCCTGCAGGCACGCTGAACGACATGTTCTTCAACACCATGCGGCGTTCATCGTAGGCAAAGTTCACGTTGCGAAACTCGATGGCGCCGCCGTCGACCAGCAAAGCGGGCGCATCGGGTTTGTCTTTGACCTCAAGGTCTTCGTCCATCAAACCAAACATGCGTTCAATGTCAGCCAGGCTTTGTTTGATTTCACGGTAAATAACCCCCAAAAAATTCAGAGGAATGTACAGCTGAATCATGAAGGCGTTCACCAACACCAAATCACCCAGGGTCATGGAGCCATCGAGCACCCCGGCTGTGGCACGCCACAGAACCAAGGTGACTGCAATCGCAATGATTGCGCTTTGCCCGGTATTCAGTAGCGTGAGCGACTTTTGCGAACGAATGGCCGCTTCTTGCCAGGCAGCCATGCTTTTGTTGTAACGCTGCGACTCGAAAGTTTCGTTGCCAAAGTACTTTACCGTTTCGTAGTTGATCAGCGAATCGACTGCACGCACATTGGCTTTGGAATCCAGGTCGTTCATGGTGCGGCGAAAGTGCAGTCGCCACTCCGTAATTTTTACAGTGAAGAAGATGTACAAGGTCAGTGCCACCGCCGTGATGGCCGAAAACCAGATGTCGTAATTGATGAACAGGTAACCCACCACCAACACGATTTCGATCAGCGTGGGCAAAATGCTGTACAGGGTGTAGCTGACCAGGCTTGAAATAGAGCGCGAACCGCGCTCTATGTCACGAGTAACCCCACCGGTTTGGCGGTTCAGGTGGAAGCGAAGCGACAAGGCGTGCAAGTAATCAAACACTTGAATGGCAATAGCGCGAACCGCATTTTGGGTAACGCGGGCGAACAGGAATTCACGAAGCTCAGTAAATACAGTGGTCGAAAGCCGCAAGGCACCATAGGCCACCAGCAAGGCGATTGGCATGGAAGCGGCTGCCAGCAGTGCGTTGCTTTGCAACAGCGGCGTAAGATCGTCGATGATTTCCTTGAGCACCAAGGGCACGCCCATATTGGCCACTTTGGCCAACACCAGGCAGGCAATGGCAAACATCACCCGCCATTTGTATTCCCACAAATACGGCAAGAGTTGGGCAATGGTGCCCCAGTCGCTTCGTTTTCGGGGTCTTGGCGGAGCGGATTCCACCGGTACTGTTCTGCGCATGCGATACTTCTCGGTACAAAAAAAGAGGCGATGGGCAATGCTACCACCCGCCTTGTCATACAAGTTGCACACCAAGCAGGAGACAAAAGCAAATGACAAGTATTCAAAATAAAGTGATTGTAATCACGGGTTCATCCGAAGGGATTGGCGCAGCATTGGCCATTAAGCTGGCACCCGGTAACAAATTGGTGCTAGCTGCACGCCGCATTGAAAAACTGCAGGAAGTGGCCAAACAAGTGGAAGCTGCGGGCGGCAAGGCCCATTGCGTAGCCTGCGACGTAATGGACCAAGCGCAATGCGAAAACCTGGTTGAGGAATCGGTAAAAGCCTTCGGTGGCATCGACATGATTGTCAACAACGCTGGCGTTTCAATGCACGCCTGGTTTGAAGACATCACCGACCTGGGCACTTTCGAGCGCCTGTTCCGCGTGAACGTGATGAGCATGGTCTGGATTACCCACAAGGCGCTGCCCCACATCAAAAAAGCAAAAGGATTGATCGTTGGGGTTTCCAGCCTGGCAGGCAAAACCGGTGTGCCTGCACGCACCACCTACTGCACCAGCAAATTCGCGATGAGCGGTTTTATGGAAGCCTTGCGCATTGAACTGATGGGCACGGGTGTGGATGTGTGCGCCATCTTCCCTGGTGTGGTGGATACCGAAATTCGCCGCAACGGATTGAACCCCAACGGGGAGCGGGCTGGTTTTTCCGGACTACGCGAAAAAGGCGCAATGACTGTTGAACAGTGTGTGAATGAAATTGTGGACGCCATGACCGAGCGCAAGCGTGAATGGGTGATGACCGCCAAAGGTCGTTTGGGCTTAAAGCTGAAACCGTTTGTACCGGCTGTGATCGACAAAATGGCCAAAGACGCGCTGGATGACGAACACGGCGGTAAAAAAAGCTGAACGAAGCTTGATCGGAACCTTCATGCTCACTGAAACAACTCAATGAAAATTACTGTTGCAAAGTGAGCATGACCTACGAACGGCTTGAATTCAGGATAGATGCCACAGATGTTGGAATTTTGCGCCGCCTGCGCAGGGTTACGGCCTGGGTGCAGAATGAACAGGAACATCAATTCTGGTGCAGCAACGAATTTCCGCTGGGGCATCATTTCATCAGCTTCGGCAATGTGATGAAACCGGTTGAATGCCACACGCTCTACGCCGAAGGCGTGGCAGCCGCCTACTTTGAACTTCACTTCAATTCCGAGGGTTGGGTACTTGCCAGAAACATTGTTCACCCCGCGTACCGAGGGCAAGGCCTGAGTGCAGCCATCATGCAGTTCAGCCTTGAACAAGCGTTCAAAAGAACACACACAATCAACCTATTTCGGTCTGAAAACAACAAGATTGCGGAAAGGCTGCACCATAAATTCGGGTTTCAAACGGTGACGACATATCCCGATTTGAAATTGCTGAAATGCACCCTAAGCAAAGAAGCATATGTCGGCATGCAAACGCCTCAGGCATTAAACAACACCACAGCCTGAACGATTGCTCCGATCACAAGCAAAGCAACCACGACACCCAGCACGGTGACCGCCTTGCGATTGGCTTCGATTTGCGCGACCAATTGAGCGTTTTGACTGGCCAGTTCTTTGATCACTTCGGCGGACTGAACCACCTGTGTTTGTAAGTCATCAATGCGGGCTTGAGCCTCCTGCAATTGATGCTCGAACTGGCCGAACACATTGCCATCACCAGGCAAAACAACGCCACTTATTTCGTTGCCAGCGCCATCCAACGATTTCTTTTTTGAAACAGAGTTCCACAACTTGACCGCACCGTCAGCCACTTTGGGCGCATTTTTAATCACCTCGCCCCAAGGTACCATTTGCAAGACTGCAACCCAACCTACCGCCATAACGACCTCGCTTTGTGTGTCCGTTGATTTGCCATTATCGCCCTTTTCAAGCCTGAGCATTGGTGGCAGGTATCTAGAATGAAATGCGGACTCTAGAGGGTCAGCGTTACAATCGGGTTTCAAACAATAAAATCCTCACTAATCCATGACCACCACAAAACCTATACTTTTGCCTGTTGACCGCGAACCTGTCATTCGAGTGATCCCCATGCCACGCGACTCCAACGCATCGGGCGACGTGTTTGGCGGCTGGATTATGGCGCAGGTTGACCTGGCGGGTTCGGTACCTGCCACAGCCCATGCGAAAGGCCGGATTGTCACTGTGGCGGTCAACGAATTTGTTTTCAAAGAACCCGTATTTGTGGGCGACCTGTGCAGCTTTTATGCTGAGGTGGTGAAGGTGGGTCGAACTTCCATGCAAATTTATGTGGAAGTGTTTGCCCAACGTCGATTGAAGCCTGATGATGTGGCCAAGGTGACAGAGGCTTATATCACCTATGTGGCCGTGGACGAGAACCGCAATTCCCGCCCGGTCGAACCTTTGAAATAACTGGCTATGCGTTAGAAATGAGTCATGTCTTGTTGATGCATTTCAAACGCAAACTCGACCTCATTCACATGCTGCCAGGAACTTTGCCCTTTGGCCTGCTTGCGAGACAACTCAATTCTGTAGTCGTATCGATCGGGCCGGTAGAGACCTTTCAAGACCTGAACAGGCCTGCCATTTTCATCGTACGCTACGCGGGAAATGGCCAACAATGGTGCACCCACTGGCACGCCCAAGGCATATGCCACTGAAGCATCCGCCAATCGCGCAGAGATGGTTTGGCGGGCCTTGGCCACTTTCACGCCTGCTTCTTCAAGCAACACTAGAATAGGAAATTCACGCAAGCGGCGCCGGCAAATTCTTCCAGACAAGTCTTGAGGAATGAAGCTGGTCAAATGGGCCACGGGCTGACCATCCAACTGACGAATTCTAATGAGTTTTTCAACAATGGCATCGCTTGGCAAATGCAGCAGGGTTGCGATGTCAGGCGGAGGAAGAATACGCTTGGAGGTGATCAACTGCAGATCCGAGGAATCGCCACTGGCTTGAAGGCGCATGGCCGATGCACTCAGTAACTGACTTTGCCCCAACGATGAATTGCGTGATTCGGTGCGCGGTTTTACAAAAGTACCCTTTCCACGGCCACGCGCCACCAGACCCTCTTTGACCAGATCTTGCAAAGCACGGCGCATGGTAACGCGTGACACATTGAACTGTTCGGCCAACACCAGTTCACCGGGAAGGGGCTTGGTGTCGTAATGGCCCTCAATGATGCGTTCACGCAAAATCAGGTAAATTTGATGGTAAAGGGGAACCACCTGATTCGGGTCTAACTTGCTATCACCGAAGTTGGTGTCGTTTTGCGATGTGGAGGAAAACTGACTGTCCATGCCTACTGTCCATTTGCTGCTGAGCTACTTCCCGAATAATACAACACAATGCAACACAATTCATACCGAATAAGAGACGCCAAAATAAAGGGCCACTGAAGCGCTTGCTCCAGTGGCCCAAATTGAATACCAAGCTGCTTTTATTCTTCCTGGAATGCCTCTTCACGTTTTTTGCGAATCGACGGCAGGAAAACCACGATCAGGGCCAATACCGCAATAGCCAACATGGTTGCGCTGATGGGTCTTGTCAAGAACACTGTTGCATCGCCACGTGAAAGCAGCAGCGCCCTACGCAGATACTCTTCCATCATTGGACCAAGAATGAAGCCAAGCAACAAGGGCGCTGGTTCACACTTCAGTTTTGCAAAAATGTAGCCAAGCACGCCGAAACCTGCGAGCAAATAGATATCAAACACTTTGTTGGACAAACTGAAAGCGCCGATACAGCAGAACACCAGGATCGCTGGATACAGGAAATGATAGGGCACGGAGATCATTTTTACCCAGATCCCGATCAATGGCAGATTCAGCACAATCAGGAACAGGTTACCGATCCACATGGACACGATAATGCCCCAGAACAAGGCGGGCTGTTCGGTCATGACAGCTGGGCCAGGTGTAATACCCTGAATAATCATGGCGCCGATCATCAAGGCCATAACCGGATTCGAAGGAATACCCAAGGTAAGCAATGGAATGAACGAGGTTTGCGCACCGGCATTGTTTGCGGACTCGGGTCCGGCAACGCCTTCGATGGCACCCTTGCCAAAAGCGTCAGGTGTCTTTGAGATTTTTTTCTCAATGGAGTAAGACGCAAATGATGCCAGCATGGCACCGCCACCGGGCAAAATACCTAGAACCGAACCCAAGCCTGTGCCCCGAACGATTGGCCAAGCCATTCGCTTGAAATCTTCTTTGGAAGGCATCAAACCCTGCACTTTGGCCACCATGGCAGAGCGCAAGTGTTCTTCTTCAAGATTTTTGATGATTTCGCCCAAACCAAACATACCCATAGCGAGGATCACGAAGTTGATACCCTCGGCCATGTACGGAGTCTCGAATGTGTAACGCTCCAGGCCGGAATTCACATCGGTGCCCGCCATGCCCAGAAGCAAACCCAGCACAATCATCCCGAAGGCCTGAAGAAGTGAACCGCTGGCCAGCACCACGGACGCCACCAAACCCACCACCATTAGCGAAAAGTATTCGGCGGCACCGAACTGCAGTGCGATATCGGCCAAAGGTGGCGCGAACAAAGCCAGCAAGACAGTTGCAAAAGTACCTGCAACGAAAGACCCAATCGCAGCGGTGGCAAGTGCCTTGCCCGCCTTGCCCTGCTTGGCCATTTGATAACCATCCAAGGCGGTTACCACTGACGAAGATTCGCCAGGCAAGTTCACCAAAATCGCCGTAGTTGACCCCCCATATTGCGCACCATAATAAATACCGGACAACATGATGAGCGAAGACACTGGTGGCAAGCCAAAAGTGATGGGCAACAACATCGCGATGGTTGCTGTTGGCCCCAAGCCAGGCAACACACCAATGGCGGTACCTAGAAATACACCAACCAAGCAAAACAGCAGATTATTAATCGTGAATGCTGTTTCAAGCCCGATGGATAAATTAGCAAGAAGTTCCATGTTTACATTCCAAACCAAGACCCAAAGATGGGCAACGGAACACCCAAACCTTTAACAAACAACAGGCTGCAGAAAATTGCAGATCCAAATGCGATACCCAGGGTGAACTTCCAGTTAAAAAATTTGCTGGCTGCCGCGGAAATAATAAATACGAGCATCACAGCGATTGCAAACCCAGCGCCTTCAACCACCAATGCGAACACCACAATCGAAATTGTGACGTACAAAATTTTCGAAAATGCAAATCCCTGCAAAGGCTCGCCATGCACAATGAATGACCGAATCAATGAAACAGCGCCAATAAAAATCAATAAGCTGCTCAATACTTTGGGGAAATAACCGGGACCCATGCTGACGGCGGTACCCATTTCATAATCTGCGGCCATGTACAAAGCTGCTGCACCGATAGTCAGGTACAGCAGCCCGGCCCAAAAGTCTCTTAAATCTTTTGGCATTTTTTATCTCGGTTTTCGATTAATCAGCGTACTGACCAGCTTTGTCGATAATTGGCTTCCAGCGAGCAATTTCGGAATCCAGGTGCTTGCGGTGTGCAGCTGGCGTGGCCAATTCAGCTGAAACAGGTTCTGTACCCAGCTCTGCAAAACGTGCAATCACGGATGGGTCTTTCAACGCCACATTCAGCGCCTTGTTCAAGCGGTCGATGATTGGCTTGGGTGTACCTTTGGGGGCGTACAAACCGTGCCAAACACCGACTTCGAAACCTGGCAGACCAGCCTTGTCCAGAGTTGGCAAGTCTGGCAATGAGCCCACAGGCTTCTTGGTTGTTACAGCGTAGCCCTTGATTTTCCCGCCTTTGATCTGGCTGGTGGTGTTGGTGGTCTGGTCACACATGAAGTCAACTTGTCCACCCAACAGGTCATTCATCGCAGGGCCAGTACCTTTGTAAGGCACAGTGATCAGGTCGATGCCCACTGCTGTCTGGAACAACATGCCACACAGGTGGGATGCTGAACCCACACCGGCATTGGCGTAAGTAACCTTGTCTTTGTTGGCTTTGATGTAGGCCAGGAATTCCTGCATGTTCTTGGCGGGCATGTTGCCACGTGCAACGATGGTCATCGGAACGTCGGTGACCAAACCGATTGTTTCGAAATCGGAAGATGCATTGTAGGACAACTTGCGATACAGGGAAGGCGCTGTAGATTGGCCAATGTGGTGCAAGAAAATGTTGTAACCGTCTGGGGTTGCGCGAGCTGCCTTGGCCGCGGCCAAAGTACCACCTGCACCACCCAGGTTTTCAACAATCACTTGCTGACCGAGTTCTTTGGTCATGGACTGGGCAATCAAACGACCAACTGTGTCGGTGGGGCCACCTGCTGCAAATGGAATCAGCATTGTCACTACTTTGGATGGATAGGCATCATTGGCCTGCGCTGCACCCATTAAGCCCAACAGGGCCACTGCCAAAACGGATTTAATCGATTTCTTCACGGAATTCTCCTTGCGATTGGTATCGGATTGCCTATTGCGAATGCTGTTCTTTTTATTGCATTTTCCACACAAAACTGAGTGGGTGAACGGAGTATCAGCATGAGGCGAATGAGCAGCAATTGTGGTTTTCCATATACGCAGAAACCGCAGCCACGAAGAATCTTTACCGAATTCGCACTAAAAACCGCGAGTTAAAAAACAAGACTCACTCAACTAATTTATATAAAGAAACGATTAATCTACCAAACCTCGAATTCAAGAGATCTTTCTATTTAATTAGTTAATTTATCGATATCAAATAAATAACTATTTCTCAAGAAAAAAAAATCGCTCGACAGAGTATGCGCAACCAGGCTGCAACATGAAATACCTGCAATTAATATTCAATCTGGAGTTTTATTTGTTTGTCGATTGAGTGTCTAACCAATCGGACAACGCCACGGCAACCATTTGATTGATCCCGCCGTCATGATTCATCGCGTGATCACGCAAGCGGTTTACCAACTCTGCAGGCAAGCGATAATTGACCGGCACCAGTTTACTGGCAGGAATTTCAGCTGCGCGTTCGCGTTTGCTTGAAGTGGATTTGGAAGATTGACCAAATCGGTCAGGAAGACTTTCAGACTTTAGCGAGCCGTCAAGTTTTTTGGCCATGTTTTTGGCCATGTCTGTGGATTTGAGCGCCATGGAATTCCTTTGGGAGGGTGCGGTTCGGGAGCGAAGTATAGCGCCAAACAGCGCCCCCGAGTAAACAGACTTAACGTAGGATAATCAAGCCCGTTTAATAAACCGCAGCAGCACCAAAAGCACAATCGCACCGATGGTCGCCACAATAATACTGCCTAATAGGCCACCGCCGCTGGACACGCCCATGGAAGAAAACAGGAAACCTCCAATGAAAGCACCAATTACGCCAACCACCAGGTCACCGATGAGACCGTAGCCACCACCTTTAACCAACATGCCAGCCAACCAGCCAGCAATCAAACCCACAATCAGAAATACCAATAAACTCATACCTTTCTCCTAAGTGGAATGGACTTGCCATTCCGTTGATGCTGATTCGCATTGTTTATCGTCTTCTTTTTCATATTCCGCAACCAGAGCCGAAGCTTCGTCGAAATCTTCTTGCGCAACAAACACATTGGCAAAACCGGTGGGGCAGAGGTCGCCCACTGCACCTTGAAGGAAGTGGCCACCTACGTAGGTTTGAATGTTACAGGCATTCAACATGCCGGCGACGATGTGCGCCTCGATAATATTCCCCGCCTTAAACACAATGTTCATCAGCCCCCCCCCCTTTTTGGCAGACTAGCCGAAAGACTGTGATGCCGACAAGAACTTCTTAACGGCCACTAACCCGACTTGGTGCGATCTTGCATTTCCTGACCTAGTCCATGAAGGTTTATCTTGGACGCATTCACTTTGGGAAACATGTCAGATTCTGACTTCGCAATGTGTTTGCCGATGCTTGTGGACAATTGCTTGACCTGCTCATCAAATAGCAAATCAGTGCCATTCATGGCCTTGAGCTGCTTGAGCAAAAAGCGCAATCGAATGTGTTCAACGATTCCCTGGTTCATGATGCCCACCAACCCCTTGATGTGTGCCTTAACTTCCGGGTAGAAGATTTTTTCTTCCATCTCCATGTGCGTGGACAAGTCAATCGACATTTGATCGATTAACTGTTTCTTCTTTTGGTGTTCAACCATTGAAAGCGCACTGTATATCGCAAGCTGGGTTTCAAAATTGCGGTGGTCTTTGCGCAACATGGTCACAGCATCTTGCGGATTAAAAGAGTCTGAATTTGGCACGGTGTTCTCCCCTTGTAGTTTGAATTCAAAGAATCACCGCATGATTGCCCACTTCGACAAATTTGTTCTGTACGTTTACGCACAGACCCGATAGGCAATCCCCGTGAAGCTTGGAGACTCTAACAAGCCATTATCAGGAAGGTATACCCCGTGAAAAGCAAAACCTACTCAATCAAGAAAGCCACTACGCTGTTGCGAACATCCCTTGTCCTAGCGACTGCCGGATTTGTCACAATTGGCCTGTCCGCCTGCGACAACAACGATGCGATTAGCGACAATCAATCCAGAATGGAGGAACCCATAATCAATTCTCAAAACAACACAGCCAACTCAAACCCCGGCTCCATGCCCAATAACACAAGCAATGCCGCATCCGACACATCATCAGACACCTGGATTACTGCAAAAGTGAAAACCGAATTGCTGGCAGACGACATTAGCAAAGGTTTTGACATTGAAGTAACCACGTTAGACGGAGTCGTTTCACTGGATGGCAAAGTTAAGGATTCAGAATCGATAATGCATGTGCAGCAAATCGCCAGCAGCGTTGAAGGTGTATTGCGGGTAGATTCATCGGGATTGATGTTAGAGGAAGCGAGAGCTTACTAAAAATACAGGGCACAGCAACCTTCCACTTTCGGAAGGTTGCCTGTGTCAGCAGAGGTCAACACATTACCTATTGCGTGACAAACGCCTTGCATTTGACACTGCTTGACGGTGCACTGGCTCGATGCCTGCAGACATAATCTTGTTCACCTCGTTCGACATGGCTGAAATTGCCGATGTAACACAAGGGCTTTTGCCTGCCACAGCGGCAGCAGTGAAGGTGGACACCATAACTTGTGCAAGGGCAAACTGCGACTTGAACATTTGAACCCAAATCGCATTCCACGACTGATAAAAAGCCGTGACTTTTTCGTCGCTCATCTGCTTGAATTCTTTTTGGTCCTGAGCCGACATATTGGGCCCGGCAAAAGCCATTCTTGTGAGTCGTTGCGCGACAACCTGCGGGGTCGCGATCGATAGTTCGAGGGCTTGTTGGGAAAGGCGTTTGCTTGAAGCTGGGTAAGATGATGTTTTCATCTACCCACCTTAGCACAGTTGATTGTGCAGTACAGCATTTCTTTCAAAAGCAACTTGCTTCACTGCCCCCGATGTGATGACACCTTACTTTGGCGAAACCCGAAGCACTTTTCCGTCTGTGTTGTCGGTTAGCAGATAGATTGCACCTTCGGGCCCGGTGCGAATGTCTCGAATACGCTCACCCAGGTCTTTAAAAAGCACTTCTTCCTCGGTGGCCTTGTTGCCATTGAGCACAACTCGACTTACAGAGCGCGCTTTCAATGCGCCAACAAGGAAGCTGCCTTTCCACTTGGGAAACAGGTCACCGTTGTAAACAGTCATGCCAGAAGGCGCAATGGAAGGTACCCAGTAAATGGCGGGCTGTTGTGTGCCCTCATATTCTTTGTAAGGCGATATGGTGGCACCGGAATAATCAATGCCGTAAGTAGCTTTAGGCCAGCCATAATTGGTCCCGGGGGTGACAACGTTCACCTCATCGCCACCGCGCGGACCATGTTCATGCGCCACAAGGCGCTTGTTGGCTTCGTCGTAAACAAGACCTTGTACGTTGCGATGACCATAACTGTAAATCTCTGGTTTTGCGCCCTGCGTGCCCACAAAGGGATTGTCTTTGGGCACCGAACCATCGGCATTGATGCGCACAATCTTGCCAAGGTGATTCGACAGGTTCTGTGCTTCTTCACGGTAGCTGTAACCATCGCCAAGCGTCAAAATCAGCGTGTTATCAGGCAACCAAGCCATGCGACCGCCATAGTGCGCACTGCCTGATTTCGCCATTTGTGAACGGAATATTTCCTTCACATTCTCGAGACCGTTGGCGCCTAACTTTGCGCTGGAGACACAGGCGTGGTTTGCACTGCGCGTACCACAGGCATAGCTTAAAAATATTTGCTGGCTTTGCGCAAAATCAGTTGCGGGCAATACATCGAACAACCCTGCCTGGCCGCTGTACAGAACCTGCGGCACACCGCCAACAGGCTTGGCTTGCAGTTTTCCATCGGCATTCACAATACGCAGGCGACCAGGCTTTTCTGTAATCAGTGCCCGACCATCTGGCAAAAAGGCCATGGACCACGGATTTTCCAAACCGTCGGCAAAGGTTTCAACTTTGTAGGGCTTGTTCGACTGCGCCTGCACATCGGCTGATGGAAGCGCCAAACCGGCAGCAAGCAAGATCGCCATGGCAGGCGCTGCTGCCACTTTGCCAAGCTTGGACAATTTCGCGAATAAAGCGCCTGAAAGCGCAGCACTGGCAACCATCGAGAACATTCCACCGGCAGTGCGGGTGGAGGCAATTAGAATTGGCATTGGTGCAATCATGTCGACCACTTTAAAAGTCACCCACAGGCCCAAGGCAGCGCCAAAGGCACACCAGAAGGTTCGTAGCGAGGCGCCTGTGAATCGGGTTAATAGCAATGCAGCGAGTTGAGATACTAAAAAGCTGCTCCCAAAGATGACCGCATAAACCAGCGAGAAGTTCCCGAGGTCGTGCATCCAGGTGCTTAGACGGGTTTCAAACGGAATGCCGACACCCAGTTTTTGCAGGGCAAGCATATTGATTTGAGACTCAACAAGCGTACCTGCCACCGCGCCGAAAACAAAGGCGATCAGGAAGCAAATTGCCACAGCACTTTTACTCTTGCTTTCAATTTTACGTTCAACCATATACAGCCACCACTTGGTAACCCAGTGAAGCCAACTCGCCACCGGGGGTCCACAGCTTCGCGCTTTGATTCACGTAGCCATCCGCACCGGCCTTGGTTTCCATGTCAATTTGGAACCAGCCGTCGCTGTCGATGTTGGCAGGCAATGGGGGGAGTTCCAGTGACCAGCTGACCGAGCTTGCCATAACCGGTCCTTTGAAATGACTTAAGCAAGGCGTGGGCGGGCCGTCGCTCAACATCACAATTAGCACTTCTGGGCTCAGGTTTTTATCAATGGCTCGAATGTAAATGCCACTTTCCCAGAACGGAGTGCCCATGTAGGGAATACTGCCCAGGGCCCAGCGCATTTCAACGTGCTGCAAGAAGTTGGGGGTAATTTTCGGGATGAACGGCAAGGCCGGAACTTCATTCACAGTTTTGGGCAATGGTTTGTGCTGGGGTGTAAGCACAGGCAAAGCGGTTTCGCGTGGTGCACCAAACACACCCACCACCAAACCGGCCAGCGTTTCATCGCTGTAAATTTCGCACTGCACCTGGCTGACACTTTTGCCCTGCCGCAGCAGGCGGGTGCGGTACACCACATCGCCCGCAGGCACTGGCCCCACAAAGTTGGTTTGTAGCGCACGCAGTGGCATGTCGATGCCCAAGGTGTCGCGCATGGCCACCACCGCCAAAGCAGACAGGAAACCACCAAACATGGTGCGGCCTTGTGTCCAGTCATCGGTGGCATGGAACGTTACCGTGTCGCCACTCAGGCGACGATTGGACAAAATTTCGGAGAGTGCGACAGTCATACTGAACCTATGGGGTGTTACTTGTTGATGCTTATTGATGCGTGTGGGCGCTTGCCGATACTCAAGCTTCGAATTGTTTAAAGTTGGGCGCGCGTTTCTCACCAAAAGCCTTGAATGCTTCTTGAGCGGGCGCCTGTGGAATCATGGCCATGAACAAGTGACCTTCTTCGGCCATTTTCTCTGAGATTGCAGACTTGTTCACCGACTTCATCAAACGCTTGGTGGTCACCAGGCTGGCAAGCGGTAGATCCAGCAGCTTCTTGACCTGTGCCTGCACATGCGCTTCGAGTTGCTCGGGTTCAAGCACGTCAGAAACAATGCCGGTGTCGTAGGCTTTCAACGCAGTGAACAAATCGCCCAGCAGCAACAATTCAGCCGCTTTTTGATAGCCAGCAGAAATAGGCAAAAGCAGGCTGGATGCTGCTTCAGGACAAAGACCCAACTTCACAAAGGGCATGGAAAATTTGGATGTGCTGGCGGCATACACCAAATCGCAATGCAGCAACACGGTGGTGCCTATGCCGATGGCCAAGCCCTGAACCTGCGCCACAACTGGTTTGGGGAACATGGCAATCATGCGCAGAAAACGGAACACAGGTGCATCAAGACTGGTGGGTGGATTGTTTAAAAAATCGCCCAAGTCGTTACCGGCCGAAAAGCAGCCTTCATGGCCTTTCAGTAACACCACTTTCACACCACTGCTGTGCGTGGCATCGCGAAAAGCATCGGCCAGCGCGGTGTACATGGCATTGGTAAATGAGTTTTTGCGTTCTGGCCGGTTGATGGTGATGGTCATCAGCCCGCTGTTGATGTCTGTTTGAATGTCCACTGCCGTGTTCCCTGTTTATTTTATTGTTAGGTGAATCAAAAAAAACGGGTGAAGGTTTGCACCCACACCCGCTTTTGTTCGCGCTGAAATTACACGCGTTCGAAGATGCCTGCTGCACCCATGCCGGTGCCGATACACATGGTCACCATACCGTATTTCAGGTTGTGCCTGCGCAGTGCATGCACCACAGTGGCTGCACGAATGGCACCTGTTGCACCCAGCGGGTGGCCCAGGGCGATTGCGCCGCCCATCGGGTTCACTTTGGCGGGGTCCAGTTCCAGGTCTTTCATCACGGCCAGCGACTGCGCAGCAAAGGCTTCGTTTAGCTCAAACCAGTCGATGTCGCTGGTTTTCAAGCCCGCGGTTTTCAACACGGCAGGAATGGCTTCCTTGGGACCAATGCCCATGATTTCCGGTGGCACACCGCGCACTGCAAAACCGCGCCACTTGGCCAGAGGCGTCAAGTTATAGCGCTTCACTGCTTCTTCAGAAGCCAGAATCAGCGCGCCTGCGCCATCGCTCATCTGTGAGCTGTTACCTGCGGTTACAGAACCTTTGGCCGCAAAAACAGGGCGCAGTTTGGTGAGGCCTTCAATGGATGAATCGGCACGGGGACCTTCGTCCAGCGTCACTTCCTTGTTGCTGGTTTTGATTTCGCCAGTGGACAAATCGGGCGTGGCTTTCACAACTGTGAACGGTGTGATTTCATCGTTGAACTCGCCAGCCTGTTGAGCCGCAATTGCCTTTTTGTGGCTGTTCAGTGCGAACTCGTCTTGCGCATCGCGGCTAATGCCCCACTGCTGGGCCACTTTTTCAGCAGTCATGCCCATGCCGTAGGCAATCCCCAGGTTTTCGTCTTTCTGGAAAATCGCGTTGTTGAAGCTGGGCTTGTTGCCGCTCATGGGCACCATACTCATGCTTTCTGCGCCGGCCGCAATCATCACTTCGGCTTCGCCCATGGCGATTGCATTTGCAGCCATCGACACAGCTGTAATACCCGAGGCGCAGAAGCGGTTGATGGTGACGCCACCCACGGTGTTGGGCAGGCCTGCCAGCAGCACGGCGATACGCGCCATGTTCATGCCCTGCTCGCCTTCGGGGAATGCGCAACCCACGATTGCATCGTTGATTGAAGCAGGGTCCAAATTGGGCACCTGGGCCATGGCGCTGGCAATCGCATGCACCAGCAGGTCATCGGGGCGGGTGTCTTTGAACACGCCACGCGGGGCCTTGCCAATTGGGGTGCGCGTTGCTGCGACAATGTAAACGTCTTTACAAGTTTGAGCCATGTTTGCTCTCCTTTATTAGTTACGAACAGGTTTGCCGGTTTGCAGCATGCCCATGATTCGTTCTTGTGTTTTGGGGTTGTCGAGCAACTTCACGAAGTGCTTGCGTTCCAGATTCAGGAACCACTCTTCATCCACCAAAGAGCCAGTATCAATTTCGCCACCGCACACCACTTCGGCGATTACGCAACCCAAATGGAAGTCATAAGCAGAAATGAAACCACCGTCGCGCATGTTCACCAACTGCGCCTTGATTGTGGCGTAGCCAGATTTTCCAGCAGCGGGCACACCCTTGATTTTGTGGGGTGGGCGATAGCCGCCATCGAACATGGCGCGAGCGCGTGAAATGGCGACATACAGCAGTTCATGGCTGTTGAAGACAATGGTGTCGGATTCCTTGATGAAGCCCAGCTCGCGACATTCCATGGCCGATGTGCCCACCTTGGCGGTAGCAGCGGTCATGAAGCCGTCTTTTAGAAAAGCCAATACATCGGCTGAACCCGCTTTTTGAGCAGCCAGGCCAGCATTGACAGCGATTTCTTTCAAGCCACCGCCGCCAGGAATCAGACCCACGCCCACTTCCACCAAGCCCATATAGCTTTCCAGGGTTGCAACACGCGCAGCACAGTGAATTGCAAATTCACAACCACCACCCAAAGCCAAGCCAGTTACGGCGGCCACGGTGGGAACTTGTGCGTATTTCAATGCAGCTGTGCCTTTCTGGAATTCTGCAACCATGGGTTCGATGGCCTTGCCACCGCCTTGCATGAATGCAGGCAACATGGCTTGCAAATCAGCACCTGCACTGAAAGGCTCATCGGGGCTCCACAGCACCAAGCCTTTGTAGCTTTTCTCGGCCAGGGCAATGGCTTCGTGGGTGCCAGTGATCACATCGGGACCAATCGCATGCATTTTGGTTTTGATGGACAAAACAAGAACGTCATCATGGCCCGGTGCAGTCCAGATTCGAACTGCATCGTTTTCTTTGATGGTGGTGCCACCGTTGTGGCCCGTCACGGTTGTTTCGCCCAATACTTTGGCGCGGAAAATCTGGCGCTGGTACACCGGCAAATCTTTGCGTGGCACGAATGCGTTGGTCGCTGGGCCGAATGCGCCCGCTGTGCTGTACACGCCGCCGTTGTCGGCCACAGGACCTTCAAATACCCAGGCGGGCAGCGGTGCATTGCACAGGGCCTCGCCTGCTTCGATGTCGGCTTTCACCCACTCGGCAACCTGCTTCCAACCTGCGGCTTGCCAGGTTTCAAATGGACCTTCTGTCCAGCCGTAACCCCAGCGCAAACTGAAATCAACTTCACGTGCAGTGTCTGCAATCTCGTTCAAATGGAATGCAATGTAGTGGAATGCGTCACGGAAAATCGCCCACAGGAATTTGGCTTGCGGATGATCGGAAGCGCGCAGCGCGGCCATGCGTTCAGCCACGTTGCGATTCTTCAGAATTTTCAAAACGCCTTCATCGGCTTTGCCTTCGGAGGGCACGTAGCTGCTGGAGTTCGCATCGAACACCATGATCTGCTTGCCTTCTTTCTTGAAAAAGCCACCTTTGGTTTTCTGACCCAAGGCGCCTTTTTCTACCAGTGTTTTCAACACGGCCGGTGTTGCATAGCTGGGTGCAAACGGATCGTTGGGCAAGGTGTTTTGCATGGTTGCAATCACGTGACCCATGGTGTCCAGACCCACCACATCGGCGGTGCGGAATGTGGCTGATTTTGCACGGCCCAGTTTGGAACCGGTCAGCTGGTCAACGATGTCGAATGGAATGCCGTACTTTTGCGCTTCAGCCATGGTGGCCAGCATGCCGGCGACACCCACGCGGTTGGCCACGAAGTTGGGCGTGTCTTTGGCGGTAATAATGCCTTTGCCCAAGGTGGTGGTCAGGAAGGTTTCCAGATTGTCCAAGATGTCCTGGCGTGTGGTCGGCAGCGGAATCAGTTCGCACAGGTGCATGTAGCGCGGTGGATTGAAGAAGTGAACACCACAGAAGCGGCTTTTCAATTCAGATTCAAACCCTTCGCTGAGCTTGGCGATCGACAAGCCTGAAGTGTTGGTCGCAAAAATTGCATTCGCATTGATGTGCGGTGCCACTTTTTTGTACAAGTCGTGTTTCCAGTCCATGCGTTCGGCAATGGCCTCAATCACCAGGTCGCAGCCTTGCAGCAGTTCAAGGTGCTCTTCGTAGTTGGCGGCTTGCACGTATTGTGCAACGTCTTTCGCGCCAAACGGTGCGGGTTTCAGCTTGGTCAGGTTCAGAATGGCTTTGTCGACGATGCCATTCTTGGGGCCTTCTTTGGCGGGCAGATCAAACAGCACCACAGGCACTTTGGCATTGGCACAGTGGGCTGCAATTTGTGCACCCATCACGCCAGCGCCAAGCACGGCGACTTTGCGAACGATGAAATTGGACACGCGTGTCTCCTTCAGGTTAATTGGTTTCAACGCCCGCAGCCGCTGTTGGGCCGCGGGGTACTACAGAACGGATTTCTTAGAACAGGTCTGCTTCCATTTCCATCAAAGTGGCTGAACCCGCGCGTGCCTTGCGAATCAGCATGGCAGTTTCAGGCAGCATTTTCTGGAAGTAGAAGCGGGCTGTGTGCAGCTTGGCGGTGTAGAACTTGTCGCCGCTGGCTTGTTTTTCCAGCGCGATTTTTGCAGCTTTCGCGAAGAAGTAGGCATAGAACAAGTGGCCCACTACACGCAGGTAATCCACGGCAGCAGCGCCCACTTCATCGGGGTTCTGCATGGCCTTGCCACCAATTTCCATAGTCAGCTTGCTGACCTTGTCGCCCAAATCAGCCAAGGGTTCAATGAACTCTTTCATGGCCGGGTTGTTGGCTTCTGCTTCACACAATACACGCACCATTTTGCCGAACTTCATTAACTTGGCACCACCGTCGCCCAGCACTTTGCGACCCAACAGGTCGAGTGACTGAATGGTGTTGGTGCCTTCGTAGATCATGTTAATACGGCTGTCGCGAACGTACTGTTCCATACCCCACTCAGCGATATAACCATGACCACCATACACCTGCATGCAGTGCGAAGTGGCTTCCCAAGCGTTGTCGGTAATGAAAGCCTTAACGATCGGTGTGGCCAGGGCAACCATTTCTGAAGCTTCCTTGCGAACTGCTTCATCGGGGTGGCTCAATTCTTTGTCCAGTTCCAGCGCGGTCCACATGCACAGTGCGCGGCCACCTTCGGCATACGCACGGGTGGTCAGCAACATTTTGCGCACATCGGGGTGAACCAGAATGGAATCAGCAGGTTTGTCTGCTGACTTTGGGCCTGTCAGTGAACGGCCCTGAATTCGGTCTTTGGCGTACACCACTGCGTTTTGATACGCCACCTCTGTCAGACCCAGTGACTGCATGCCCACGCCCAAACGGGCTGCGTTCATCATCACAAACATGGCCGCCAAACCTCGGTGGGGTTGACCAATCAGCCAGCCGCTTGCGCCGTCCAGGTTGATTTGGCAAGTTGCATTGCCGTGAATGCCCATTTTGTGTTCAATTGCACCGCAGAAAATCGGGTTGCGCGCGCCCAGTGAACCATCGGCATTGGGAATGAACTTTGGAACCAGGAACAGGGAAATACCCTTGGTGCCAACGGGTGCGTCGGGCAGGCGGGCCAACACCAGGTGAATGATGTTTTCGGCCATGTCGTGTTCACCACTGCTGATGAAAATTTTCGCGCCGGTAATTTTGTAGCTGCCATCGGCCTGTGGCTCTGCCTTGCTGCGCAACATGCCCAAATCAGTACCGCAATGGGGTTCGGTCAGGCACATGGTGCCGGTCCACTCGCCGCTGGTCAGCTTGGGAAGGTAGAGGTCTTTCTGTTCCTGGCTGCCGTGTTCGTGCAGGCAATCGTAAGCGCCGTGGGTCAGGCCGGGGTACATGGTCCAGGCCTGGTTGGCGCTGTTCATCATTTCGTAAAAAGCCTGATTGACCGTCACTGGTAGGCCTTGGCCACCGTAGTTGGGGTCGCAGCTTAGCGACGCCCAGCCGGCTTCCACAAACTGCTGATAGGCCTCTTTAAAACCTGTGGGTGTTTTCAGGGAATGGTCGGCCTTGTTCAGGGTACAACCTTCCGAATCGCCAATGGCATTGAGCGGCTGAAGCACTTCTGAACAGAACTTGCCACCCTCTTCCATGATTTGGTTCATGGTATCGGCGTCAATTTCATTAAAAGCTGGAATGCTTTTGAAGATGGATTCTGCATTGAACATTTCATGCAACACGAATTGCATGTCGCGGATTGGGGGCGTGTATTGGCTCATTTAAGGTCTCCTGGTACTACTGGCTCAGAATTTCTGATTGGGTTTGCTGGTAATGCTGAATCATGCGTTCGAAGCCTTGGCTGGCTCGCTTCACAGACATGGAGTCGCCCATCAGGCGGCCTTGCTGGTGCGCTGCCAGAATCAGGCCAACCATCTCGAAAACGAGTTGATCCGCATGCGCCTGATTGGCTGGTAAATGATTTTCTTCGATGGCCTGTGCCGTGGCACGGTGCATTTCTTTTTGCCAGTCGCGATGCATTTTCACCAGGACATCGCGAACCGCCCCTGGTCTGTCATCGTATTCTGTCGCGCCTGAAATATAGATGCAACCACTGTCGATTTCCTTGCCGATTCGATCCAGCCAACGCATGAAAATTGCGCGCAAGCGCGGCAAGCCACGAGGCTCTTTCAAACAAGGGAACAACACAGCATTAATAAATTGGGTCTCGTACTCTTGAAGTACGGCAATTTGAAGTTCTTCCCGCGAACCAAAGTGGGCGAACACGCCACTTTTGCTCATGGTCATTTTTTCAGCGATAGAGCCAATGGTTAAACCCTCGAGCCCTTGAGTGGACGCGATTTCTAGCGCCGCCTCTAAAATGGCGGCTCGGGTTTGTTCACCTTTGCGCATATAAAAATAGACCGAACGTTCGTTTTTTTATGAGTGTACGCTATTTCTTCTTGAATATGGGAACAGGCGGGGTTAGAGATTTTCCTCTAGGCGCAAACAGGTACATGGATTCAATAAGAAATTCGTTCCAGCAAAAATCTAATTCAAATAATTTGAACTAGAAATCCAAAAAGTACTGCTCGATTATCGTCGAATTGGCACGCAATATTCACTCATCGACTCGGTGAGTCGCAAACCCAATACGGAGAATTGAAATGACTACAGCACACAATTTGCAAACAAGCAGTAACTTCATTGACAACGCCTTCAACAGTTCTGCCTCCACAATCGCCTTGATCGGACGAGTGCTGCTTGCAGCCATGTTCGTTCTGGCTGGAATAGAAAAGATCAGCGGCTTCGAAGGCACAGCGGGTTACATCGCTTCGGTGGGCCTGCCCTTTTCTGAAGTGCTGACCGTATTAACCATTGCAGTTGAAATTGGCGCTGGCCTTGCTCTGATTGTTGGCTTCCAAGCACGAATTGCTGCGTTGCTGCTGGCGGGCTTTACTTTGGCTGCTTCTGTGCTGTTTCACAATTACTGGGCCATGCCTGCGGAACAAGCCTATGTGCAGCAATTGATGTTCATGAAAAACATCAGCGTGGCGGGTGGTCTGTTGATGATTGTGGCCTTGGGCGGAGGCTCGTTTTCTCTGGGTCGTAAAAATTGAAGATTGCGGGATTGATAACCGGGTTAAAACTCAGTGGTTCATTACCTTGAAATAGTTCACCCTAACGAAGCACGCGCAAGGAACTTCTTTTCATGTTTGGCAGGCGCACGATATTGATGGTGATGTTTGAACAACATCAGGAGATTAAACATGCCGTCAATATCTGCCGCTGCGGCACACTCAGCACACTTCATAGACACCGAAGCACAAACCACGCAGATCACATCAAGTGAAAGTCGGAGCAAAAAAGGGGGGTATTTGAGACGCGCTGTATTTGCCGCTTGCGCGCTTGGCATTGCTGGAGGACTGGCGCAGGCGTTTCGCACCCAAAACACTCAACCGTATTACCCAGCAAACCGGCAGTTGCAAAGCAACAATGATACGGCGACTGCGATACCTGAGCCGCAAGCGGAACCAGGCGCCAACAATACGACACCGATCCCCACGCCTGAACCTACACTTGAGCCATGCCCTAAGGGCACATACAGGGATGACCAAAAGACCAAAAACAGGGACATGAGAAATCTGAAAATAACACTTGCCGCAAGTGGCGGAACAGCGCTAGCGGGCATCATGATTCCATCCTTATTGTGTTGCATACCACTGTATCGAACTACTGGATCTGATAGAAACGCAATCGTTAGTTGTGGGGGGCTTCTGGGCATCTTGGGCGCTCCAGTGTTCTTTTTTACGAGCATCATTACAATGTTCATTGCAAGTGCGAAACCAGACGGACTGTGTCATAGACCGCCGCCTCATTCTGGAGCAGTAGCGGGTTGAGCGTCAGAAAGGAGCAAAGATGAATCCAATTTCAATGCCAAGCAGGCTAAATTCCATCCCTAATGACCTAGAAACGCAGCATTTGACACCCGCACAGTATCAACGAAGTTCCGCAAAAAATACGGCTTTAAAGGTTGGTGCAACCGTGCTGTGTGGTACGGCGCTTGCTGCGGCCATGATAATGGCGCTTAAACACCAACCAGTTCATGACGGTGATTTTCAGCCAATGCGAATGCTGGCTAGTAATGAGACCGACCCGTGTGCTGAATTAAATAAAAATGGTGGTAGGTACACCCCAATAGACAGACCCAAATCACTGCGGGACGCAACGATCGGATTAATCTTCTTTGGAAGCCTTACTGCACCTTGCATACTTGGTGGAATAGTCGGTGAGATACAACGTAGGCTGGGAAATGAAGAAGATGGAGCTATAAGGACTTCGTGCTGTTGTTGCGCGGCATTCCCCATGATTGGATTTGTTGTGGCAATCAACCTATATACGAAGTTTAAGGGCATGACAGATGGGCAATGTTGGGACAGTTCAGATGGGTGGGAAGGTAGCCGCGGATAAAACATGAAGCGCCATCTCTAAGCATAGGTGAGCGCTCAGCGTTTGTACTGAAAACTTCGTTCCTGTTACACGACTGGAAAAACCTGCTCGCCCGTTACGGGCCGCACTTGATACCCACCGGTAAAATCGCCGAAAGAAGGCAGAATAAGTTTGTCAGTTTGCAAGTAAAAACAGGGCAACCTTGCTCTGCTTCTACCCTTTCCGTTTAACACCACAACCGGGTGTTCATGCCCAGCCAGCACAAACGCACCGGGTACGTTTTGCGGGTGATGACACAGCGCAAAACCTCCCACGCTGAAGGGTTCATTCACCATTGAAATATTTAGGCTACCGGGTGGGTCGCCGGCTTTGCTGTCGTGGTTGCCACGAATCAATGTCATTTCAATACTTGCATGTGCTGCGCGCCAATTCTGCAATTTGCCCAGCAAATCCGGATTGTGTGCGGCCTTGGCATGCAGCAAATCGCCAAGAAAAAAAATAGACCTGGGTTGAAAATGGTCGATCGCAGCGGTAAGCCGATCCAGATTGCTTTGCGTTGTGCCTGCAGGCACAGGCACGCCAAGGCTGCGAAACGTGGCTGCTTTGCCCAAGTGAATGTCTGCCACAAACAGTGCTTGGTGCAGCGGGTCGAAAATAACCTTGTGACTGCACAACACCAAACTGCCGCCTGGCGTTTGAATCGAATGAACGGGCGAAGCGCCTGAAAGTAAAACCACAATAAGCTTCAGAAATACAGACAGGCGCCAAGCTTAATACACGGTCAAATTAGCTGCAATCGAATCAACCAAAACTGGGCAACAAGTTGCTGGCGCGAGAACTGGATGAACCATTCAATTCTCTATCAGCGTTGTCGATGTTTGTCACTGCATTCGACACCTTGTCCATGTGATCACGTTTCAAGATGGCCAAATTTGCGCACACCTCACTGGCGCTATCCATCATTGCAACGGTCATGTCAGTTCCGCTCAAATTTAACTGCCGCTGACCTCGAGGCATCGAAAACTGCTCGGTAATACGCAACATGGTGATCATCCGCTGGTCAAGGTCTTCGTCCACCTCACGCCCATCGCGCTCATAGTTACCAAGGTCGTTAATCGCCTGCTGCAAAGATCGACCTGTGTAACTACTTGCGCCCTGCACAGCGAATGCTTGTGCGGAGAGGCCTGAAGCGCGACGCTTTTGCCCCGCGACGAATTCATTTGCAGCATTCAAGGTGTTTTTGGATTCCTGAAATGACATTAATACCGCCGCCATGCCCACTGTGTTGCCAGCCCGATTCACCGTCAATTTGTTACTAAACCATCCCATGCCTGCACCTCTTACTTTTCGTTGAAAACGCTAGGTGACAGGCATGAAAAAGGTGGTTCCACCAACAGGTCGGTTCTGCGTGAAGTTGTTCAACTCTGAAGCCAATTTACTTCAATTGAGCCGGGCAAGTCGGGTAACAAATGAATTGCGCTTGTACACAATGGGCCATTGAGCTCAAAATCTGTAAGGTCAATGCGGGTTACAGCCGCCGACACACCCGACATGTGCTCAATTTTTAACTCACTCAAAGCACCCATAATCTCTGCTGCACTTTCAATCACAGAATCGGCCATGTCACTTTCCCGCATACTCATAATTCGCTGGCCTGGCGGCAGTGCATATTGCTTGATGATCAATTCCAGGGTCACAAGGCGTTGACTAAAATTGTCGTTCACCGAGCGACTGTCTCTTTCGAAATGAGCGAGATCATCGATTGCATGCTGCAAAGATTGACCTGTGGAGTTGCTTGCACTATCAATCGCAGAGAATTGAACCGCAAGTTGCTCTGCCCGATTCTTTTGACCCATCACAAACTTGTTTGCCTCAGTCAGCGTGCACTTGAATTCCTTTAACGAAACCATCACTGCTTTCATTCTTTCCGCGTCAGTAGCGCGATTGGCAGTTGTTCTAGTGTTGAACCAATCCATTGCAGTACCCTCTACTTTTTATTGAAAGCGCTAGGTGGGGTAGTTAAAAACGGTGGTTCCAACAATGCCTTAGGCCTGCGCCGCCTTCTCCAGTTCTGCGACCATTCTGGCTACACGGTCACTAAGTTTTTCAGTGCTCACTGTTTCGCGCAGGCGCTCAATCATCAACGGAAAAGCAAATGGCGTTGGCTTTTTGATTGGCATGAAGGCGAGTGTTTTAGATTGAATCGATTCCAAGGCCTGTTCCATTCGGCTGAGTTCAAGTTCCTGCTCCAAAGCCTCACGTTGCGCTTGGCCCAACAGCAAATTGTGCTGGTCGTGTTTTTTAAACACCTCGAAAAACAAGCCACTGGAAGCCTGCAATTGCTTTGCACTTTTGCCTGCCCCCGGAAAACCTTGAAACACCAAACCTGCAATGCGCGCAATTTCACGAAATCGTCGCTGCGCAAGTTCAGATGCATTCAAACAATCAAGCACATCCTGAAACAACTTTTCTGTGGTGAACAAGGGTGATTTTGAAAGGTCGTTTGCAATCCATTCTTGCCAGTTCACGGGTTCGGCACTGAGCAACTCAAAACCGTAATCATTCATGGCAATTGAAAACGTACCGGGCTTGTGGCGCGATGCACGCCACGCCAGCAAACTTGCCAAGCCAATGTGCACGGTGCGCCCTTCGAACGGGTACACAAACAAGTGATGCCCTTCTTTGCTGTGTAGTTCTTCAATCAACAAATTGGTGGTGTTGGGCAGGGCACTCCATCGCATTTGCAAGGCCAGTAAACTTTCAAGTGCACGCAGTTCGGGCAGTGCTGGTTTTTTGCCTTTCGAAATGGCTTGGTGTGCCAGCTCCAGCATTTGCAGCGAAGCATGCGCAAGCTCGCTGCTCAAGGGCATTTTACCGCCTTGCCATTGCGGCACGGTGGCATTTTTGCGGCTGCCCTTTCGCACGTAGGCTGTCATGTCGCGCACTTTCACCAGTTCCAGCACGCGGCCTGCGAAACTGAAGCAGTCGCCAGGTTTCAGGCGGGCAATGAAGCCCTCTTCAATGGTACCCAAGCGGCCACCTGTCATCCACGCCACATTCATGGCGGCATCGGAAACAATGGTGCCCACAGACATGGCATGTCGTCGCGCAATGTCGCGGCGCGGTACCCGGTAAGTGCCTTCATCGTCGGCGGCTACACGTTGGTAATCGGGGTAAGCGGCCAAACTTTCGCCACCTTTTTCTACAAACGCCAATGCCCAATTGAAATGCGCGCGTGACAAATTTTGATAAGCAAAGGTGGTGCACACTTCTGCAAACAGTTCGTCGGGTTTAAAGCCGGTGCCCATGGCCACAGTAACCAGGTGTTGAACCAGCACATCGAGTGGTGCTTGCGGGCTGAAACGCGATTCAATTTGGCGCTTTTCAGCAGCATGCCTGGCGGCTGCTGCCTCAACCAATTCAAGTGCGTTGGTGGGCACCACGGTAATTCGCGACGGCCTGCCCGGTGCATGGCCCGAGCGCCCTGCGCGTTGAAGCAAACGTGCAACGCCCTTGGGCGAACCAATTTGGATGACGCGTTCTACAGGTAAAAAGTCCACGCCCAAATCCAGAGAAGACGTGCAAACCACAGCCTTCAACAAGCCGGTTTTCAAGCCCTGTTCCACCCAGTCGCGCACAGATTTGTCCAGCGATCCATGGTGCAAGGCCAACGCACCTGCATAGTCCGGGCGCGCTTCAAGCAGGGCTTGATACCAAATTTCAGCCTGCGAGCGGGTGTTGGTGAATATCAGGCTGGAAGCCGACTGATCAATTTCACGCGCAACAAATTCAAGTTGATTCAAACCCAAGTGGCCGCCCCAAGGGAAGCGCTCAAAGGTGTCGGGAATCAGGCTATCGATAATCAGCTGTTTGGGCAATTTGCCTTGCACCAAAGTTGACTTGTTGGCAGCTTTAACCGGGTGCAACAGCACGTCTTTTGCAGCCTGCAAATTACCCAGCGTGGCGCTTAAGCCCCACACCTGCAAACCGGGGTTCATCTGTGCAAGTCTTGCAATCGCCAGCTGCAGTTGTACACCTCGCTTGTTGCCGAGTAACTCGTGCCATTCGTCAACCACCAGTATTTGTAATTTGCTTAAATTGGGCTGACTGCTGGCGCGCGTGAACATCAAAGTAAGGCTTTCAGGCGTGGTAACCAGTGCAAATGGCGGTTTGCGCAATATGGCCGCGCGCGCTGCAGAATCAGTGTCGCCAGTTTGCATGGCCACATCGCAATCGCCAACCAACGCAGTCAGCGACTTTTGCAAGGCCTTGGTGCTGTCTGCTGCCAATGCCCGCATCGGCGTAATCCACGTAATGCGCGTGGCAGCACCACGAGTTTTGGGGCCTTTGGAATAAAGCTGCGCCATGCGCAACAGGGCACCCAACCACACTGCTAGGGTTTTACCTGCACCTGTGGTGGCGTGCAACAAACCACTGTGGCCTTTTTGAAAAGCGCGCCACACCTGCTGCTGGTATTCAAACGGTGCCCAGCCTTGGGTCGCGAACCAGGCTTCGATGTCTGATTGTTTTAATTCAGCCAAGGATGGGCGCGCAATAGTGTAGGTCGCCTCGGTATTTTCAGGTTGGGAAACTGCCGCTTTTTCAAGCTGTTCAGCCTGCTCAGCCTTCTGCGCCGCTTTTTGTTTGCGGCGCAGGGCTTTTAACTGCGTGCCCACATTGGGGCCAGGCGGAATGCCTCGAAATTCAGACATGGGGGTGCTGCATGAAACAATCAGATTTCGATTGTGCCACGAGAAGCCAGGGCAAAATCAGTTACGGTCGTGCCACACCAAACTGCATGGTTTGCACGCTGCGTTCCTGTTGCAGGCAAGCCGACAGCGCCAAGGCCAACACTTGTCGTGTGTCGCGGGGGTCGATCACGCCATCGTCCAGCAACAAACCGCTGGTGTACAAAGCGCTGGTTTGCGATTCAAACGTGTCAACAATCTGTTTTTTCATGTTCTCAAGCATGAATTCTGGCACTTCAATGCCTTTGCGTGCGGCACTGGCCTGCATCACCGTGGCCATGGTGCCAGCAGCCTGCTCAGCACCCATTACTGCGGTTTTGCTATTGGGCCAGGCAAATACAAAACGCGGACCAAATGCGCGACCACACATGCCGTAATTTCCCGCACCAAAACTGGCGCCACACAGCACCGTAATTTGCGGCACGGTGGCGTTGCTCACCGCCTGAATCATTTTCGATCCATGCTTGATAATCCCACCCTGCTCGGCTTCCTTGCCCACCATGTAGCCTGTGGTGTTTTGAAGATAAATTATTGGGGTTTTGGTTTGGCAACAACTTTGGATGAAGTGCGTGGCTTTGGTTGCACCGGCAGTGTCAATTGGCCCCAGGTTACTTATGATGCCAACGCTGACACCCATCAACCTGGCGTAACCACACAGTGTGGCAGAACCATAGCTGGCCTTGAATTCCAGAAAATCTGAATTGTCGACAATACGGGCAATCACTTCACGCATGTCCACGGGTGTTTTAATGTCTGCGGGCATCACACCCATTAATTCTTCTGCCGGGTAGCGGGGGGCTGGTGCGTGGTTGTTCAACGCAGGCAATGTGTTGCGGTTGCTTGAATTCCAGTCGATTTTTGCCATCACTTCGCGCGCCAAAGCAATCGCGTGCCGGTCGTCGTCGGCCAAATAATCCCCCAGCCCTGAAACTGAACAATGCATGTCGGCACCACCCAGTTCTTCGTCGCTGGCAATTTCGCCAGTGGCTGCTTTCAACAAAGGCGGCCCGGCCAGGAAAGCACGAGCGCGTTCACGAACCATAATCACCACATCACTTAAACCGGGAATGTAGGCACCGCCCGCTGTAGATGAACCATGCAGTACATTGATAACCGGCAAACCGGCGGCACTTAGTTTGGCCAGCCTGTAAAAGTTGCCGCCGCCCAAAATGAAATGCTCAACTTTGTATTTCAATAAGTTGGCACCCGCCGATTCACCCAGATTAATAAATGGCAAACGGTTTTCCAAAGCAATGTCTTGTGCGCGCTGCATTTTCTCAATGCCCATGGCTTGCAAGGCACCGGCCTCAATGCCGGAATCGCTGGCCACCACCATGCACAAGGTGTTGGACACATAGCCCAGCCCGGCAATAATTCCCCCGCCCGGTATGCTTTTCTCTGCCTTTTGGCCGTCTTGCATGTATCCGGCCAGGGTGCTGAGCTCCAGAAATGGTGAACCCGCATCCAGAAGCAGGGCCACGCGATCTCGGGGCAACAGTTGCCCCCGCTTTGCGAATGAAGGCGCTGCCTTTGCAGATGCATTTCGGGTTCTTTCTTCAAGTCCGCGAAGCTCGGCCAAGGCTGTGGCCATGGCTTGCGCGTTGGTTTGATAACTGGCTGAGCCTGAAGCCACAGCGGTTTCTAGAATAGGCATGTTATTTTTTTCCTGCGCGTTCGGCGTCGCGGCGTTGTATCACTTCAGGCACACCACCCAGGTGGAAACTATTGAACACCGGGTTTTGCTTGCCCGTACCCACAGGCCAGATTCGGCGCGCATTAGGCGCGGCGCCATCTACGCGAATACAGCTGCCAGAAATGAACGATGCAGCGGGACTGCACAGGAATGCAAGCACCCCTGACACTTCCGCTTCCAAACCCAAACGCTGCAATGGAATTGTTTTGTCCAGCTGCATGATGGTTTGCTTCATCGGCTCGGGATAGGTGTCCATCCCGCTGGATGCAATGAAGCCTGGCGCCACTGCATTCACGCGTACGGGTGCCCATTCCAGCGATGCAGTTTCCGAAAAATTCAACATGCCGGCACGTGCTGCGCCTGAATGACCCATGCCGGGCATGCCGTTCCACATGTCCGCAATAATATTGGTAATCGACATGTCGGTTTTGCCCAGGTTCTTCACCATGTACTGGTTGAACACTTCGCGGGCCATTAAAAAGCCACCTGTTAAATTGTTGCGCACCACGGTTTCCCAACCTTTGGCATTGATTGAACTGAGCGGAGACGGAAACTGCCCACCCGCGTTGTTGATCAAGTGATCAATTTTTCCGTGCTCAGCCAAAATCTCTGCCACAGTGGCGGTCACCTTTTCTTCCTCGCGAATGTCGCAACTGTGGATACTCACCTTCACGCCACAGGTTTGCGCGATTTCCGCCTTCACGGTTTCAAGCTTTTCAATTTTTCGGCCCACCAAGGCCAAATCAGCACCGAGGCTGGCAAGTTCATGCGCTGTGCAGCGCCCAATGCCTGAACCACCACCAGTGACTACAATGGTTTGACCCTGAAACAAGTCGGAGCGAAATACGGATTGGAATGAATTCAAAATTGGGTCCTGTTATTCAAGCGAACGTTTGATTGATGAATTCTCGCGTGCCTGACAAGCGGTGTCAACCGATGAAAGACCAAATTCAAACGAACGTTTGATTATTTTACAAACGCTTTGTTATGATGAACTTTCTGCAAAACAGCCAAACCAGATCAACCATGAACCAGCCAAACAAGAACAACATCAGAATCGGCGGCGCCTGCGGCTTTTGGGGCGACAGCAGCCTAGGCACTGAACAATTGTTGCAAGTGCCTGGCATGCAATACATTACCTACGATTATTTGGCCGAGCTTACCCTGGCCATCATGGCTGGCATGCGAATGAAAAACCCCGAGCATGGCTATGCGCTCGACTTCATTGAGTTGATGAAGAAGGCATTGCCTGTGGCCAAATCCAGGGGCATTAAAATTATTGCGAATGCAGGTGGCTTAAACCCGGCCAGCTGCGCGGCAGCCCTGCAAAAAACCATGGACGAGATGGGACAAACAGTGCGCATTGGCGTGGTTAGCGGCGACGACGCCACGTTGACACTTGGCCAATTGCGCAAAGAGGGTGTTGAACTCAAAGACCAACATTCAAACCTGCCGGCACCCCCTTTCTTTCTGACAGCCAACGCTTACCTTGGGGCGTTTCCGATTGCCGCTGCGCTTGATGCTGGGGCTGACATTGTGATTACTGGCCGCGTGGTAGACAGCGCCATGGTGCTGGGCGCACTGGTGCATGAATACAAATGGCAACCCACCGACCTGGACCAACTGGCCCAGGGCAGCCTGGCTGGCCACATTGTGGAATGCGGTGCGCAGGCCACTGGCGGTTTGTTCACTGATTGGCAAAGCGTCCCCGATTGGGCCAACATCGGTTACCCAGTTATTGATGTGGCCGCCGATGGCAGTTTTGAGTTAAGCAAACCTGAGGGCACTGGTGGCTTGGTCAACAAAGCTGTGGCCACCGAACAACTGCTGTATGAAATTCACGACCCGGCCAACTATGCCCTGCCCGATGTGGTGTGCGACTTCACCACCGTATACATCGAAGAAACTGCGCCCAACCGCGTAAAAATTCACGGCGCCAAAGGCAAAGCACCCAGCGACCAGTACAAAGTGTGTGCAACCTACCCGGAAGGATTCCGCTGCATTGGCATGTTGTCGATTGTAGGCTTTGATGCGCAAGCCAAAGCACAGCGCACCGCTGAGGCCATTCTGGAACGCACCCGCGCCATGTTCAAGCGGCAAGGCTTGAGTGATTACACTCGAACATCGATAGAAATAATTGGCAGTGAGACCGACCTGGGACCGCATGCCAAAGTGCAACTGGGCCATGAAGCCATGATGCGGATTGCCATTACTCATGCCGACAAAAAAGCCGCCTCCATTTTCTCTCGGGAAATTGCGCCAGCGGGCACCAGCTACGCACCGGGTACCAGCGGCAATTTTGGCATGGGCCGGCCCAATGTAACGCCCTTGGTAAAAATGTTCAGTTGCTTCGTGCCCAAGCACCTGCACACCCCGAAGGTGCAAGTGGCTGGCTTGAACCTTGACTATCAAGAGCCAGAACACCCTGTCAGCGCGCCGGAGAACACCGCAACTGCAATTCAAAGTGCAAAGCCCATTTCGATTCCTGCTGAACTGCTGGGCAAGTCGCTAATCGAGATTGCCCATGGCCGAAGTGGCGACAAGGGCGACACCAGCAATGTGGGCATTGTCGCCAGAAAACCGGAATACTGGCCCCTGTTGCAGCATTTGCTGCAACCCGCGAAAGTGAAAAACTTCCTTGCCCATTTGGTGAAGGGCGAAGTTCACACTTTCGAGTTACCTCATGTTCAGGCGTTTAATCTCGTTATGAAAGAAGCGCTCGATGGCGGTGGCATGACGTCGATGCGCAATGACCCATTGGGCAAGGGCATGGCGCAAATACTGCTTAGCATGACAATTAAGGAATAATCTTCACCTGTTTGAAGGGGTACACCTCCATGAGCGGCCCCCCTAGCTAGTTATCTTTTTCCTACACGGTGTCTCCGTTAGTGGAATTGTGAGGCGATTTTCAATTCGCCTACAACACCCAATACACAGGAGAAACACCATGCAAATCAAACAGATCGCAATCGTAGCCGCCATCGCATCCACCTTCGCCGCAATGCCTCTAAGCGTACAAGCTTCCGACATCGCCACACTGAACGGCTGGGGCGCACTGTTCGCAGCAGCGCACTCGGGCCAGCAAGCCACCGCACAAGGTCAGGCCCAGGGTGAAATCAAGGTCAGCCTGTTCCAGCGCCAGCAACCACCTGCAGCACAGCCTGCGCCCGAGGCAACACCAGAACCCATGCCAGTTACAGAACCAGCTCCTACTGCAGAAGCACCTGCGATGGATCAACCTGACGCGGGCGGCCAAGCCGCATCCACAGGTGATGCAGTGGGTGAGTCGGCCGAAGCAGGTAAGGAAAACATGGGGCAAGCCATGACCAGCGCCAACGCCAGCTTAAGCGCCGCTGTGACTGTAAGCGGTGAGCAACTGGGCCAAGTATTGAACACAGTGGATGGTGTTTATCAAACAGCAGGCACGGTGGTTGAAGGCTTGACAGGCGGCGTACTGGGCACTGTACAAAATGTGGCCAATATGACCTCGGGTGGTTCACTGGCTGCAGACATGGCCAGCACCGGTTCATTGAATATTGCAGGCTTGGCCTCAGCGAATGTTGCTGGTAGCCTTGGCGCCACCGCCAGCATGATGAATGCCGGTCAATTAAGCGCGATTACCGCAGTCACTTCAAGTCTGATTCAGAACGTAATTGCTGCACGCCCAGCGTCTTTGACAGGTTTGCTGCGTTAATTGCAAACGTAGAAGTAAAAAGCCCTTGCCGTTACAGCCAAGGGCTTTTTCTATTTCAGCAAACTTTCAAGCATGTTGCGTCAGAAAAAACGCCACCACCTTTTCGGCCAAGGTGTCCAAAGTGTCGCCTTTCTTCGGCTTGTACCAGGTCACCATGAAGTTCATGGCACCCAGAACCATCAAACGGGCAAACTTGGTATCGCCCCCCAGAAAACCAGCCAGGTGCAAACCGTTCACCGCTTCTTGCCAAATCGCGTCGTATTCGTCTTTGGTGGCAATCAACCGGCGCTGGTGCACTTCATCCAGACAGCGCCAGTTGTAGAGCATCACCGGAATAAAGTCGTTGCCGTCTTCCAGAATAATGCCAAGGTGAACCCGAACCAACGCCCGAAACTGCACATCTGCGGCCAGACCCGGCTTCACCACGGCGCGTGTTTTCTCCAAACCTTGGCGCAAACCCTCTTCGACCACCGCCACCAAAATGTCTTGCTTGCTGGCAAAATGGTAAAAGGGGCTACCACACTGCATGCCCACTGCATTGGCAATGGCACGCATGCTGGCACCGTCATAGCCCTTGTCGCGAAACAGTTTGGCGGCTGCGCGCACAATGTCGCCACGCCGACCATCGTCGTGTTTTTGTTCTTTCAATACTCTAGCCACAACCCAGTCCTTTTTTATATTGTCAGGCTTAGCACCATCCATTGATGTGCAATACCCACTTCCTCGTGGGGTTCACCCTCGGGTGCAAAACCATGTCGACTGTAAAATCCAATTGCCTGCTGCTGCGCGCTTAGACGCACCAGTGGCAAGTTTTGTTTTTCCGCCACGGCCAGCAAGGCCAGCAACATGGCGCTACCAATTCCCTGGCTTCTGAATTCAGGGAGCACAGCCATTCGTCCAATTTTCCCTTCGTGCAACAAGCGAGCAGTGCCAACGGGTTTGTCCCGCCACCACGCCAAGGCGTGAACAGAATTCGAGTCGTGTTCATCCCACTCCTCGGACTCATCAATGCCCTGTTCCACAATAAAAACAGAACGGCGAATGGAACTGGCCCACTCGCCGTTAATCAACCAACTGGAACAGTCGATTCGAACCAAGGAATCGATCAGCCCAAGGCGGCAAATTCAGCGTCAACGGCTTCCAGCATTTCCGGTGTTATCAAACCACCGGAAAAATTCGCTACAACAGCCAATGGGAAACCTTTGCCCATACCGATCTGCGGATGCGTGGAAATGCCGGGCATGTGTTTTTCCAGAATTGCTGCGGTTTGTGGGTTGTCCAGCAAATCGCCCAATTTGGATTGTGTAGAGAAAGCCATGTAAATCGTCTCCTAGAATTTTAAATGAATCCACAATTCAAACAAACGCTTGAATTATCGCCTCATTCTAGACCAAGAATTGATCAGCTGTAACGCTTTTTCAACGAAGCAACAGCACCTGTGTACTTCTGATCGATTTCAGCCCGACTGGAAATCGATATTTGCAGATTTCGCACAATGCCGTCTTTGAGGCTATAAAGCCACCCGTGCACGGTCAAAGTCTGCCCACGGTCCCATGCATCCTCAATCAGGGTGCTCTCACACAAGTGTTTCACCTGCTCGATCACATTCAATTCACACAACTGGTCCAGATAACTTTGCTCATGGTCAATGTCGCAAGTCACCAAGCCGTGGCGGCGCGCCAGTTGGTGAATTGGTCGAACCCAAGCATCGGCCAAACCCACACGGTCACCACGCATGGCCATGCGAACACCCGAACAGCCATAGTGACCGCACACAATAATGTGTTTCACTTTCAAAATCTCTACAGCAAACTGGGTGGCCGACTGCCCATTCAAGTCACCATGAAACACCTGATTGGCCACATTGCGATGCACAAACACTTCACCGGGTTGCAAATTTACAATCGTGTTGGCTGGCACGCGGCTGTCTGAACAACCAATCCAGAAATATTCCGGTGATTGCTGATTCTCGAGTCGTTTAAAAAACTCAGGGTCTTTGTCAACTTGGGCTGCGGCCCAGGCGCGATTGGCATCAAGCAGATTGGAAAGATTGTCAGACACGGTGTTGGCCTTTAGAAGTCAAGGCGCCTATGGTATCGCAGCGCAACATGGTGCGCCACTGGAGTGAACCCAGGGAAGCGCTGGCTTCACCCGGGCTTTCCCTGAACTTACCCTGTTTTATTCCACTTGAGACACGTAGCTGATCGACACCACATCATCGGGGCTTGAAGTGCTTTGCCCTTTGGTAAATCCAAACTGCAGTGCTGAAGTGGTGTCAAGTGCATACACTGCTGAAATTGCGCGTTCTTTGCGTTTTTCAGTTCCCGCCAGTAATTCGTCGCGCTGCGAAGTGTTCAAGTTGATGAACAAGGAATTCCCCAGGGGAAAATTCACGCCGACTGTGCTGTAATTGCCGTTCAACAAAGGCAGTGTCGGAGTGTCGCCATAGTACTGGCGACCTAAAACGGCGGTCACACCAAACCCATTGTTAAACCGGTAAGCCAAGTCGGTCTGAATACCATAATCGGTTTTGCCCGTACCAAGTCCTTTGTCTTCATTGCCGGTCGCAATTTTCACCAAACCCGTGGCCGACATCGCGAAACCTTTGCTTTGAATGCTGCCGACAAGGTCTTTGGTGTAGGTGGCTACCATGTCGCCCAAGCCCTGCTCACTTCGGCGCGCATTTCCTCCTGCACCTGCCACTGTCCCGGCCACCAAAGTACCCGGACCTTCTAGTGAAATGTAGGGCACAAAGAGAGAGGCCCGATAACCCTCGCCCAGCAAAGTGGCGCCCAGGGTAAATGAGCGCGCCTTGATTTCTTGTGGCTGACCAAACTTGCCCGACAAACTGTCAAAGCTGTAAGTCATCAACAAGCCGGGAGGTGCTGCGAAAATTGGCGTGCTGGCAATCACCAAGCTGCACGCCAGAACGTTGCGAACAAAAGAATGCCCCATGTACTGTCTCCTTTTTTGAAAACAGTATAGGGGCAAATGCGCTGCTTCTGGAATACTTCAAAAGGTGGTTGGGAAAGTACCTACAAAATAGAGGTATTACATTGCCTTGCTGGAATCGGCAGCCTTGTTCTTGTAACGCTCTTTCATTTTCTCTTTCCACTCAGCGCGAATTACCTTGGCCTTCTCGCGTTGCTCAGGCGTTAGTACCTTGTAGATTTCATGCTGAGTACGCAGCATGCCCACCTTGGCAGCACGTTCCTTGTCCTGCTGCTGAGCAATCAATCGCTCTGCTTTGGCAGCATCGAAGGTGTCTTGTTCAACAAGCGATTTCATTTCATCACGGTGCGCCCTGCGGTCGCCCATGGCGGCCTTCATTTCGGCTTTTTGCTTGCTCATGATTTCTTTCACCTGTGCTTGCTGGGCTTCAGTCAGATCAAGCTTCTTCAAAACGCCCATACCACCATGCTTGTGGTAATGACGCATTTCGGAATGCTGCTTTTTACCACCTTCACTGTGACCACCAGCGTAGGCGCCCAAGGGAATTGCCACTGCCATCGCGGCCACTGCAATCATTTTCTGAACACTTCCACGGGATACATTCATCTGTCTACTCCTTCTTGTGTTGACAACTGCATTGTGCAAAAACGGCTTGTTAACGTGGATGCTGCCTGTGTAAAGATGGGTAAAGCAAATCAAGGTAAATCAGCAAACTCGGCAGCAGCCGAGTAATATTCACACATGACAAAAATTCTTCACATTGACGACGACATTGAGCTTGGCGAAATGCTGTGCCAATACCTGCGCGGCGAAGGCTTTGAAGCCGAGCACTGCGCCAACCCAATTGACGGCCTGAAAAAGCTGGCTGACGAGCCCTATCAACTTGTGGTGCTCGACGTGATGATGCCACAGCAAAGCGGCTTGGAAACTCTGAAAAAAATTCGTTTGAAGTACAACACCCCCGTGCTGATGCTGACGGCACGTGGCGACAACATAGACCGAATTGTGGGGCTTGAACTGGGCGCAGACGACTATGTCCCCAAGCCTTGCCTTCCGCGTGAAATTGTGGCGCGCGTGCGCGCAATTTTACGCCGCGCCAGCGACAACAGTAACGCCCCAAAACAGGCCTTGCAACTCGGCCCGCTGGAAGTACAACCCGCCAAGCGCAAAGTACTTTTGAATGGGCAGGAAATTGAATTGACCAGCGCGGAATTTAATTTGCTGGAAGTACTGGTTGCACAAGCCGGCCAAGTCGTTAGTAAAGCCGTGTTGAGTGAACAAGGACTGGGCCGGCCACTTGAGCGGTTCGACCGCAGCATTGATGTGCACTTGAGCAGCTTGCGCAACAAGCTCGACCTGAACAATGAAAACCTGCCACTGACCCTGCACACCATTCGCGGGCAAGGCTACCAACTCAGCCTGGACTAAGCAGTCATTCACTTGGAAAACATGTTGTGGGTAAACTGTTCTGGAAGTTTTTTTTCGGCTTTTGGCTTTGCCTGATTGCAGCGGCTGTGGCCACAGGCACCGCACTGTATTTGATGCGAGAAAAGCCGGCAAGCAGCGACATTGCTGAAGGCCCGCGCGCGCAGTTCATGCTGGAAACCATCCAAGAAGTGCTGGAAGGCAAAGGCCCCGATTCACTGCGCGAATTGCTTGATAGAAACCGCCAGCGGACTGGCAATGCGGTGCCCGTATTTGCGGTGTCAAGTCAAGGCAAAGAAATTTTGAACCGGGATGTGCCAGAGAATATTCAACAGCGCATCAACGATTTGTTCGCTGGGCTCGAGCAACCCGAACAAGGTATTTTGATGGTGACGGCACTCGATCAATCGCAGTGGATGCTGTTCATTCCTCGAAATCGCCGGGCTCCTGAGACTGCCGCAGACCACACCGATGAAAACAACGCTCCCTCAGAAAGGCGCCGATCGCGCGAAAGCATGGATTCTGCATTGCCCACTATTCCGGGTGCAGGTTTCTTTGCCGCATTCCTGGCCAGCCTTTTGTTCGCGGGCGTGTTGGCCTACACCTTCAGCCGCCCTTTGAACACATTAAAAAACGCGTTTCGGGAAGCTGGCAAAGGCCGCTTGGGCGTACGTATTTCAGGCAAAGGTAAGGCGAACAAAAAACGCAACGATGAAATAGGCGAATTACTCAGCGGCTTTGACCACATGGCAGAGGAAATTGAGACCCGCATTGAACAACAAAAGGTATTGCTGCACGACGTGTCGCATGAACTGCGCTCGCCTTTGGCGCGCCTGAACCTGGCTGTGGGACTGGCTCGGCAGAACCCGGCACAGCTAGACAGCAGTCTGAGCCGAATTGAAACCGAGGCAGAACGGCTCGATAATTTGATTGGGCAACTTTTGAATTTGTCACGACTCGACGCACAACAGAACTCGGGAAGCATTCAAGAATACAATGTGATTGAACTGTTGCTGGCCGTGGTGGAAGACGCGCAGTTTGAAGCCGAGCAACAAGGCAGGCAAGTTGAATTCAATTGCACTGCAAAGCAATGGAAGATACGTTGCGATGCGGAAAGTTTACAGGGTGCATTCGACAACATTATCCGCAATGCCATTAAACACACGCCTGAAAACACAGCTGTTAATGTGAAGTGCAGTATCCGAAACAACACCCTTGTGATTCAGATTGAAGACCAAGGCCCTGGTGTTCCCGCTGAGCTGTTGCCAAAGTTATTCACGCCGTTTTTTAAACATGGCGAACATTCCGGCCACGGCCTGGGGTTGGCCATTGCGAAAAAGTCGGTACAGCGTTCCAACGGAAAATTAACGGCGCAAAATGGCGCGCAAAGCGGGCTTCTTGTTCAAATTGAATTACCCAGATAAAGCCAGTTTTTTGACTATACAGTTGGTGGAACACCAGCAATCCAGCCTTCCACCGGGTCGATCAGTTTGGGCAATCCGAAATTGGAATCAGCCCGCTTGGCCGCCCAGCCTGCCACCAGGCAACACAACACCGCATCCAGGTGATCGGCTTTCACATCATCCAGCAAACGCGCGCGCAAGTAAGGGCGTACCTGAACCTTGATACCGAACAACATGCCCTCTTCCAATGCGCACAACAATTCGGAACGTGCCATACGCCGGTCGGCGGTGTCTTTCTTGGGGTCGTCGCTTTTGTAACTGGCGCGGTTCAACACTTTTCGCGCCAAATAGCCTGGGTATGCTTCCAGCGCCACGCGGGTTTTGTCGCCGCGCTGCATGCCCGGTATATGCACTCCGGTTTTCATCAACAACTGCGCACCCGAGTGCAGCATATACGCCACTGGCGGGTTCACCCACTTCATGGAAGGCGAGGAGCCGGCCGGGCCATCGCAATCGCGGTGTGCAAACTTGTGGCCCGCCGGGCGTGCATCGCACCAAGCCTTAAAAGTAGCGCGAATTTGTTCACGACTTAATGCGCTGTAGTAGTTGATCAGGTTTTCCCAGGCTTTGAAGTCGGTTCGCCCTGCACCCGGCCACTTCAAACCTTCCACCAGTTTGCGCGACAAACCAAACGGCATGTCGATGGCGGCCACAAAACCCAGTTGCTCCAATGGGCCAGCCGCACGCTCAAATTTTCCGAATGCTTGCGGGCCTTCCTTCAACAGGGTTTCGAATTCAGCCAGTGTGGTCAGCGACAACAAATCGTCCACTGCCAGCACCGCGCCTTGCCATTGGCCCACGGCCACTGCAATCGGTTTTTTCTTGCTTGGACTGCTGGAAAAATCAATGCCCAACAGGCGGCTGTTATCGGGATTCAAACTGCATTCTCCGGGGGCAACAAAGCTTCCAGGGCGGCAAGGTGGTCGGCTTCGTGTAAGGGTTTGTCATGGCGAATGCGAAGCATACGTGGAAAGCGCACGGCCACTCCGCATTTGTGCCGGTTTGAACGGGAAATTGCCTCGAACCCCAGTTCGAAAACCAGTACTGGCTTTACGGTGCGAACGGGGCCGAATTTGTCCACGGTGTGTTTGCGAATCACGCGGTCCACTTCCTTGAATTCCTCATCGGTCAAACCTGAATAAGCCTTCGCAAACGGCACAAGGCGCGGCAGGCCACGCGCCACGGTTTGTTCCACTTTCTCGCCGTTGGCAATGGCCTGTGCCACCTCCTGGGCCTGCGCTGCACTGGCGGGCGGGGTTTCCCACACCGCAAAGGTGTAATCGGTGTACAGGCTGGCACGGCGGCCATGCCCACGCTGCGCATACACCAGCACGCAATCCACAGTCATTGGGTCTACTTTCCATTTCCACCACAGCCCATCCGCCTTGGTGCGCCCCACGCCATAGCGTGAATCCAGGTGCTTCAGCATAAAGCCTTCTACACCCCGTGCACGGCTTTCTTCGCGCAGTATTTTCAGTTCATTCCAACTGCCTGCCATCACTCTTTCAGACAACAAAAAACGCGGCATGCCATTCACTTCGCTTTGCCCGGCATTCGCTACATAAAATGCTTCCAGCATGGCGCGGCGTTCGCGTTGCGGGCTATTCACGGTGTTGTTCCCGCCCAGGCGCAACAAGTCATAGGCCAGAAAAACAACTGGCGAATCGGCCATCAATTTTTTGCCAACCACCTTGCGGTTCAGGCGCCCCTGCAAGGCATTGAAACCCGCGGGCGAATCGCCTTGCCACACCAGAATTTCGCCGTCCAGAATGCTGCCTTCCGGCCAATGCGCAAAGGCCGTCTGCAACTCTGGAAACTGCTCGCTCACCAATTCTTCACCGCGCGACCACACCCACACTTGCCCACAGTCTTTCACCACCTGCGCGCGAATACCGTCAAATTTCCACTCCACCAACCAGTCGCTTAAGTGACCTAAAACTTCGGGCTCTTCTTGCAAAGGGTTAGCCAGAAAAAAGGGCAAAGGCTGACCTGTTCGGCCCGATTCCGCGCCACCGTCACTGGCAGAATCAGCAGCAAGCAAGGCATTAAATTGCTCAGCACTGGGCTGGTTGCTGCCATCGGCATAGCCCATCATTCGCGTGGCAATTACCTTGGCATCCAAACCGGAAACTTGCGCCAGTGCACGTGTAACCAGCAACTTTGATACACCCACCCGAAAGCCACCGCCCACCAACTTCACGAATAAAAATCGCTCTGCCGCATTCAGTTCATTCCAGCAAATCTGTACGGCTTGAATTCGTTCTTCGTCTGGCAAACTGCGCAAAGGCAAAATTCGCTGCTGCATCCACCAGGCCAATCCGTGCGTGTTGTTGGTGGTGTTGCTGGCCATGGGCAGCACATGGGCAATGGTTTCAGCCAAGTCACCCACGGCCTGGTAGCTTTCTTCAAACAACCAATCGGGGAGGCCGCTGACTTGCAGCGCCACTTCCCGCAAAGTGCGGGTGGGCACGGTGCGTTTGGGTTTACCACCCGATAAAAAATACACCGCCCATGCTGCGTCTTCCGCAGAGGCATTTTCGAAATAAGCTCGCAAAGCCTGCACTTTGTGCAAGGTTGAAGTGGAGCCGTCCAGCTCGGCAAACAATTCTGCAAACTGCCTCATTCAACAACGTCCGTGCTTGCGGCTTTTTCGTCCGCTTTGCTGTCGGCCTCGCCTTCGCCTTCGCCGCCGTATTCCGTCTCGAACGCACGCGCACTCAAACCCTGTTCTTGCAGCCAGCGCACCATGACCGGCACATAGCCATGGGTCACAATCACCTGCTCTGCACCAGTGGCGCCAATCGCACGCATCAAGCCGGGCCAGTCGGCGTGGTCAGACATCACAAAGCCACGGTCAACATTTCGACGCCTTCGGCCACCACGCAACTGCATCCAGCCCGAAGCAAAAGCATCGGAATACGCATTGCCAAACCGCTTCATCCAGGCGGCACCCTGCGCGGCAGGTGGAGCTATCGCCAGGCAGTTTTTGAAAACGGATTTGTCCAATACTTCACTCACCGTGGCGGTGTCGGGCAACTTCACACCCGCCTCCCTGTAGGCTTTGTTCAGGCCTTCACAGGCGCTGTGGCACACAATCGGGCCAATGCTGGGGTCAACGCCAGCCAGTATTCGCTGCGCTTTCCCAAAGGAATAACCGTACAAAACACTGGCCTTGCCTTCGGCTGCATTGGCTGCCCACCAAGCGTTGATTTCCGCATAAATTTCAGCGTCACTGCGCCAGCGGTAAATCGGCAAGCCAAATGTGGATTCGGTAATGAAGGTGTTGCACCGCACGGGCTCAAAAGCGTCGCAGGTTAAATCGGGGGCCACTTTGTAATCGCCACTGGCCACCCACACCTCGCCTTGGTACTCCAGCCGAATTTGGCAAGACCCCAACACATGCCCTGCCGGGTGCAGTGAAATTTTTACGCCCTTGTGAGTAGTGCTTGCGCCGTAAGGCAAGGTATCCAGGGAAATATTGCCAAGCCGGGTGCGCAACACACCTTCGCCGGGGGCGGCACACAGGTAATGGTTGTGCCCCACGCGGGCGTGGTCTGCATGCGCATGGGTAATGATGGCGCGGTCTACTTTGCGCCAGGGGTCAATGTAAAAATCGCCTTGTGGGCAATACAAACCTTCGGGTCGACTTACCACCAAATCCATGCTGCACAACCTTGTTCAACTCACGCGTCAATTCAAATGCTAGTACCGGCTTCCAAAACCACCCAGAAACACCGCCAACAACATTAATTTATAGCACACCCAACTGTAGACCCTTTCCTTGACAGATCGCTCTGCATGTTCATGTGGCTGAATTTGACGGCTGTCGTTTTCAATGGCGTTTACCAGTTCATCGCGAAGCTGGACCGCAAATTCGCGGTTGTACACAATCACATTGGCCTCACGGGCAAACAGGCTACTCAAGGGGTCCAGGTTGGCAGACCCCACGGTAGCCCACTGTGCATCGACCACGGCCACCTTGGCATGCAGGAAGCTGGGCAAATACTCGTAAATTTCCACCCCCGCATTCAATAAACTTGAATAAAGGCTTTGCGTTGCGTAATGCTGGAAGCGGTATTCAACACGCCCCTGCAACAACAATTGCACCCGAACACCCCGCTTGCGCGCTGTCAGAATTGCCTTATGCAAGGTTCGACCCGGTAAAAAATAGGCATTGCTTAAAATAACGTTGCGCTGTGCTTTGCCCAACGCCTGGACATAAGCCCTTTCTATTCGACGACGCAAGCGAAAATTGTCTCGCACCGCCAACTGCACCTTCACTTTGCCCAACTTTTTCGGCGTGGGTGCGGCACGCTGACGAATCAGTGCTCGCTGAAACTTTTCTACACGCTCCTTCCACCAGCTTGAACTGAACGTGTCGGTGACCCGCCCACCAGGCCCAATTTGCAACCACAACCACTCCATGTTGTGCCACACGTCTTGAACAACAGGGCCTTGTAGTTGAACAGCAAAATCGTAGCGAGGCCCCAGGGTTTGATCCAGCAGTTCTTTGTTCACTGCCATCGCGTTGGCACGCATACCACCTGAAGCCGCCCACGATGGCACCCGTTTTTGTTCAGCGCGCTCGGTGGCCTTCAACAACTCATCGCGCTCGCCGTCGTGATTCATGTCATCAATCAGATTAATGCCGCCCACAAATGCCACTGAATTGTCGACTGCAATAATTTTCCGGTGCATGCGCCGCAAGCGACGCGGGTTCAACGTGAACATAAAATTCTCAGGCCGAAAAACCCGCACCTGCACACCCCGCTCCAGCAAGCTGGGCACCCAAGTGCGCACACCCTCATGTCCACCAAAGCCGTCCAGCACCAACTGAACCTTTACTCCTCGCTCAACCGCATCGCACATGGCATTAAAAAAAGCCTCACCGGCTGCATCATCGGCAAAAATATAGGTTTCTATGCGCACTTCCTGCTGCGCCTGTTCAATTGCATTCAATGCAGCCGGAAACAGTTGCGCGCCACCTTTCAACAACTCAACTGCATTGCCCTCGCGCTCGGGCGAGCTGGCTGGAAGCAGTTTCAGGGCCATATGAATTCCAGGTCGACCACATAGGGGGCATGGTCTGAAAGCTTGGCCCAGGAATGACCGTGCAACACGGTGGCCTCTTGCACCTTAAAACCCCGGGTGAATACACGGTCTAGCCCCAGCATCGGGAAACGGCTGGGAAAACTTCCCACGCGCGTTAGTCGATTGTTCTTGTCCAGTGGCATGACTTCCTGGGCGGTCAAGCCCTGCTCCAGAATCGGCCCCAAGCGGCGTTGCCAGTCGTTGAAGTCGCCTGCCACTACCAAGGGCATATTTTCTGGCACATGGCTGGCCACATGTTCAATCAACTTGTTGGCCTGCCGCACACGGCTGCGGTACAGCAAACCAAAGTGCGCAACCATTGCGTGGATTGGCCCGGCTGGCGTCTTCACGCAACAGTGCAACAAGCCACGTTGTTCAAGCCGGTGATCCGATACATCCTGATTCAGCATCCATTCAATTTCATAGCGCGACAACAGTGCATTGCCATGGTGACCATGCGAATACACCGCATTCATGCCATACGCAGTGAAATACTGCTGGCTGGCATGGCCCAACAGGTCATCAATGGCTGAAGGCTTCTGGGCAAGAAAATCGTGTTGTCCGGCTTCTGGCCAATGCTCGAATTTCCCCGCGTGTTTGTCGTGGCGACCTTGTACTTCCTGCAAAAACACCAAATCGGCATCCATGGCATGAATCTGGTCGCGCAGGGCGTGAATGGTCAGGGAGGGCTTTCGCAGTCCCATCACACCTTTGTGAATGTTGTATGTGGCAATTCGAAGTCGCATTACTTGTAATACCTAGAAAATGGCGCAGTAAATTACCGATCAAACTTCGGTCGTGTCACAGACACTGGGTATTGTTACAGTCTAGGGTTACCCCTACACTCAACACATAAATATTGAAATTAGCATACGCAGTTCAAACCACTAATTCGCAGCAGCTACATACCGTATATGAAAAAAGGGGCCCTTGGTGGCCCCTTTGTATTTTCAGTACTCAGTGGCGTCAAGCCTGTCGTCCAGCGCCAAAATGGCCTGTGCATTGTTGGGTGAAAAACAGCGTGCAGCGGCCTGTTGTGCATCCAGCCAAGCATAGCCAATGTGTTCTTTTTCAGCCAGCTTCGGTACAAAATCCGCCGGTACACACACCATGAACCAATGCTCGGTGTTCTGCGTGACACCTTGCGGGTACCGGTGGCGCCAGTGTTCAAAAATTTCATACTGCAAACTGTGTGGCCATGGCCGAAGCACGCCAGGCTGCAGCAACTCAGCCAAAGTGGCGTCTGCCACAGTGGGGGCCAGCACAGGCATCGCCTTGAATCCGGTTTCTTCATCCAGCTCGCGAACAGCCGCTTGCAAAGGCAGTTCGTCCGGAAAATCAAGGCTGCCAGTCACTGATTGCCAAAACCCGGCTTTGTCAGCCCGCTCGATCAATAAAAAATCCCCGTGGGGGCTGACCATCACAACCAGCACCGACACGGGGATTTTATTACCGCTCAACCTGCCTTACCCCGCAATCTTGGGTTCAGCCTGACGCAAGCGAATGTGCAGTTCGCGCAACTGTTTTTCGTCCACTGGGCTTGGTGCCTGGGTTAGCAGGCATTGTGCACGTTGGGTTTTCGGGAACGCGATTACATCGCGAATGCTTTCCGCGCCGCTCATCATGGTCACAATTCGGTCCAGGCCAAAGGCCAAACCACCATGAGGGGGCGCACCATATTGCAAAGCATCCAGCAGGAAACCAAATTTAGCGGCCGCTTCTTCTTCCGAAATATTCAAGGCACGGAACACCTTGCTTTGTACCTTTTCCTTGTGAATACGCACAGAGCCACCGCCCAGTTCCCAACCATTCAGAACCATGTCATAAGCCTTGGCAATGCACTTGCCAGGGTCGGTGGTCAAGTAATCTTCATGACCATCTTTCGGGCTGGTGAACGGGTGGTGGCAAGCCACCCAACGACCCGCTTCCTCGTCCAGCTCGAACATCGGGAAGTCGATCACCCACAGGGGCTCCCATTTGCCCTGAACCAGGCCCACTTTCTGACCAAATTCGCTGTGGCCAATCTTCAGACGCAAAGCGCCGATTGCATCGTTCACCACTTTGGCTTTGTCGGCACCGAAGAACAGAATGTCACCATCAGCGGCACCGCTGCGCTTAAGCAGCTCGTTCAGGGCGGCATCGTGAATATTCTTCACGATAGGCGACTGCAAGCCATCACGACCCTTGGCCAGCTCATTCACCTTGATCCAGGCCAGGCCCTTGGCACCATAAATGCCCACAAACTTGGTGTAGTTGTCGATTTCCGAACGTGGGATTTCGGCACCACCCGGCACTCGCAGGGCGACAACACGGCCGTTGTCCATGTTAGCCGGGCCTGAAAACACCTTGAAATCAACATCTTTCATGATGTCGGTCAGTTCGGTGAATTCCATCTTCACACGCAGGTCGGGCTTATCGGACCCAAAACGCGCCATGGCCTCACTGTAGGGCATCACCGGGAAAGGGTTCTGCAACTCAGCATCCATGGTCTGCTTGAACACTTTGCGAATCATGTCCTCGAACAAGTCACGAATTTCCTGCTCGCCCAGAAACGAGGTTTCAATGTCGACTTGGGTAAATTCAGGCTGACGATCTGCGCGTAAATCTTCGTCGCGGAAGCACTTGGTAATTTGGTAGTAGCGGTCGTAACCCGCCACCATCAACATTTGCTTGAATAGCTGCGGCGATTGCGGCAAGGCAAAAAACTCGCCTGAATGTACACGCGAAGGCACCAGGTAATCACGTGCGCCTTCAGGCGTACTTTTAGTCAACATCGGCGTTTCAATGTCAACGAAGCCCTGGGCATCCAGATGGTTTCGAATGGCCATGGCCACCTTGTAGCGCAACATCAGGTTTTTCTGCATTTGCGGGCGGCGCAAATCAAGCACACGATGCGTTAAGCGTGTGGTTTCCGACAAATTTTCGTCGTCCAGCTGGAATGGGGGGGTTACTGAGGCATTCAGAATTTCCAGCCCCTTGCACAGCACCTCTACGGCACCGCTTTTTAAGTTGCTGTTTTCCGTGCCCTCCGGGCGGGCACGCACCAAGCCTTCCACGCGAACGCAGAATTCATTGCGCAGGGTTTCCGCAGTGGCAAACACCTCGGCCAAATCAGGATCGCACACCACTTGCACCAAACCCTCGCGATCGCGCAGGTCAATAAAAATTACTCCGCCGTGATCGCGGCGACGTTGCACCCAGCCACACAGGGCTATGGTTTGGCCCATGTAGGCCTGTGACACATTGCCACAATAATCAGTACGCATTTTCATGAATTTAGGTCTTGTTTAATGGGTTGATCCAACGAGTCTGTGGCGGGCAGTACCACCCCCAAAGACACAATGTACTTCAGTGCGTCGTCCACTGACAAACCGGACGGACGCAGCAATTTTTCCGGCACCATGATCACATAACCCGAAGCCGGGCTGGGCGAGGTGGGCACATACACCGACACAATCGGGTCTTGATCCTCAAGATTATCCAACAGAATTTGAGGTGGAGTGCCAGTCACAAAACCCAAAGCCCAAACACCCGGGTGGGGATACGGCACGAGGACTGACCGCGTAAAGGCCTTACCCGAGGAACTTAACAGGGTGTCTGACACCTGTTTCACGCTGTTGTACACAATGTTGAACAGCGGAATTCGGGACAACACCCAATCACCATACTTGAACAGCCAAGCACCAAAGTAATTGGCCGCAAACACACCTGTGCCAAGCAACACTGCCAGGGTCAGGATAATACCCAATCCAGGTATGTGAAATCCAAAAAGTACCCTGGGGTGAATGGCGTCTGGCAACAACGTCAGGGTTTGATCCATTAACCCCACCACCAGGGCCAGTACCCAAAAAGTAATACCCAGCGGTATCCAGATCAACAAACCGGTGAGCAGGTACTTCTTCAACTGTTCCGTATTCAGATTCGGTTTTGGCGGTCGCTTAAGTTGCATCTGTGCTGGGCGCCGGTGTGGTGGGTGCTGCGGCGGTATTGCTCGCTGCACTGGTTGTTGTGTCGGCAGTTGTTTCTTTGGGTTTGCTACCACCAGCCACGCTGTTGCCGCCCCGGAAGTCGGTCACGTACCAACCAGAACCCTTAAGCTGAAAACCAGCAGCGGTGACCTGCTTGGAAAAACTGGCCTGTCCGCAGCTGGGGCATTGAGTCAACGGCGAATCACTGAGCTTTTGCAGCACATCTTTCTCGAAACCACACGCTTCACAGCGATATGCATATATTGGCATTTCTGCTCCACTTGCAAATACAAACGAAAAACCCCCTATTATAAGATGGAAGGCAGAAGAACTCCAACACCCTGAATTTTAAAGACAAAAAAAGAGTGCTTTCCTCCCGAAAAGCACTCTTTTAGAACTACGCCGCCCTCCCCTAGCAAAGGGCGGTTGTGGATCAACAGGCTCTTAAGCGGCCTGGTATCCTGCCTTCTTGTCGCTACCCTGTTCAGTCATGGCCCAGCGGTTGGCCCGCTTGAAGGTACCCAAATCATTGAACCGAACACCATTGGCACGCATCACCTCGTGGGCCTTCTTGGCGGTCATTTGGCGGATGTAGAACGGGTCACGCACTACGAAGTGGTGAATGCCATGAGTAGAGCCGAAATTGAAGCAGAACAGGTGAGGAATGAAAAACCATTTGCTGTTCAACACCTGGCATTGCTGCACGAAGTTACCATCTTCGATATCGCCGAAATAATGCATGTTCGAACTGATAAAGTTGATAGAAAACGAGCGCAGCAGGTTGGGCGCAAAAATCAGCACTGCCACTGTGTTGGCCGTCGCCACCAGTTCAGGTGTCACAAACGCGGGCCACGGAACACTGTAACCCACAGCCCAGGCGGCCGCCTCAATGGCCCAATACGCTACATAGGCGTGAAAACTCACCCAGAAAGCAGAAGCCAAGGGGAAATTACCCGCTGCGCCCTTCATCAACGCCTTCAGACGATACTTTTTCGGAATCTGAAAAATACGCAAAACCACGCTAAGCTCAAGATCAACCATCATCAACAAACGCAGTGGCGTGAAGCGCTCGCCATTGGTGATCGCGCGTTCTTCCAGGTCAGTTTCGGTGCCTGAATGCTTGTGATGGTGCAAATGCAAGTGGCGACGCAACCAAGGGTTGATGGTGCTCGGGCGGGAAATCCAGACCAGCGCCATCATCAGGTTGTGCATGAACTTGTTTTTGCGGAAGTACATGTAGTGGATCAGGTCATGTTCCAGTTCATGCGTGAAGCTCAGGAAAATTGCAATAACAGGAATGGTCACATACCAGGCCAGCACACCCTCAAGGTAGGCCCAGCCCGTCAATGCCGCACCTGCCATCGAGAACAACAAAATCGCCATACCGATGGCGTCTTGGTGCTGCAAAATCGGATATTTGGCGCGAATTCTGTCGCCTTCGGCCAAAATGGCCGTTTTGATTGTTGCGATTCGCTTTTGATCCTGCGCGTTGATATTGTTCTGCTTGATTCGTGAACCACCCTCGGTTTTCACTGGTTGGTTCATCAGCTTTTCACTCAAACTTGTCATTGTCTTGCCTCTTTCGATTTTGGCTTTTCGTGATTGAAGTATGCTTGGTGTTACCAAGTAAAGCTTGTTCTACAACGACAAGCCCATGACCTTCGGCGCCAAAACAAACACACAATGACCAACAAAACGGCAAGTTCGACTTCAAACACCCCCACCGCTCTAGCAAGCTGGATGCGTGGGCTAGCCCGTGAACTTGAATTGCAGGGATGTAATGCACCTGAACTGTTCGCGCAGGCCGGGCTCGACTTCGCCTTACTTGACTCTCCCGAAGCCCGCTACCCCGTACCCCAAACCACATTGTTGTGGCAAAAGGCAGTGCAGGCCACTGGCGATGAAACACTGGGCATCAGGGCCATTCGCCACATCACCCCGGCCACATTTCACGCGGTAGGCCTAAGCGTAATGGCCAGCGAAACCCTTGAACAAGCATTCGGCAGGATGCGACGATTTGCTGAACTGGTGACTGATGCCAGTGAATTCATTCTGCTGACCACGCAATCCGAGTTCACGATCGAACTGAAAATAAAGGAAGGCGCGCAACCCGCCCACCAGTCTACAGATGGCTTTATGTGCCTGCTGGCCAATGCGGGCAAAGGGTTGGGTGACCCAAGCCTGGTTCCCTTGCGGATTGAGCTAAGACGCCCAGCCCCCCAAGCCGACAACCTGGACTTTTTCGAAAAAAGCTTTGCGGCACCTTTGCGGTTTGACTGCAACACGTTTCGGATTGTTTATGAACTGGCCACTGTTCGCACACGCCTGAAGGGTGCCAACCCGCTCATTGCCGAGCACCTTGACCAAGCCAGCCAGGCCGCCATTGAACGATTGAAACCGGCAAGCAGCGTCAGCAGAATGGTGAAAACATGGGTTGCCCAACAGCTGGCGCAAGGTGCCCCCAGCATTGAAGAGGTGGCGGCCTACATGAACATGAGCTCGCGAAACCTGCAAAGAAAGCTGGCTGAGGAAGGGACCAGCCTAGCTGCGATCGTGGACGAAATCAGACAAACCGAGGCGCAACGCCGCCTGAAACAAAGCCAGGACTCGCTGACGGCAATTGCACTGGACTTGGGGTTTTCAGACGCTTCGGCCTTCAGCCGGGCCTGCAAGCGCTGGTTTGGAAAAAGCCCCAGCGATATTCGTGGAGCTTAGAGTTCTGCTGCCGTTTAATTGACAGCGTCGTAATGCGTATAGCTGGTAAACGCACCGCCCTTTTTCACCAATAGCACATCGTATTCCGCGCGCTTCTCGGGAAAATCCGGATGTTCCATACCGGGCGAACCCATGGGCATGGCAGGCACAGCAAGCCCCACTGCGTCAGGCTTCTCGGCTAACAGTTTCTTGATGTCGTCTGCCGGCACATGGCCCTCAACGGCGTAACCATTCACACGGGCACTGTGGCAACTGCCATATTCTTGGGGCATTCCCAGTGCGGCACGAAAGGAATCGGTGTTGTCTACGTCGTTCACCTTCACGGTGAAGCCGTTTTCCTCAAGATGACTGACCCAGGCTGAGCAACAACCACAACTGGGAGTTTTCCAGACCTCGACAAAACTATCAGCTTGCTGGGCAGCGGAGTTGCCCACACCATTCGAATCGCTGCATGCAGCAACCAAGCCGATGGACAATACGGCCAATATGTTGAAAAAACGGTTCTTGCTAAAAAATTTCATGGCATGGTCTCGGGTAATTCGGGGGCAACAGAGTGTATTGACTCAATTCGAGCGATATTGTTGCACACCCTGCGACCTGACCGCGCTACTGGCCCCGCAACATGGCCAACGGTGTTTTTACCACCAGAGCCAAGTCCATTGCGAAAGAGGCTTGATCCACATACAGCTCATCGTATTTTGCGCGGCAGGCGAATGTGGTGTCATGGCGCGCATACACTTGCCACGAACCAGTTAAACCTGGTTTTACGGAAAGGTATTTCACCAAGGCTGCATTTCTGTACAAACCAATTTGCTCACGCGCGAAAGGTCTGGGACCTACAACGCTCATGGTGCCGTTCAACACATTGATGAATTGGGGCAATTCATCCACGCTGCAACGGCGCAGCCACTTACCCACCCAGGTAATACGCGGATCTACCTTAAGCTTCTGGGTTGAATTCCATTCATGTGCAATTTTTGGATCTGTGTTGATCAGGTTTTGGAGCACCGTCTCGGCGTTCACAACCATGGTTCTGAATTTCCAGCACTTGAATGTTTGACCGTTCAGGCCGACACGCCGTTGACTGTAAAACACCGGGCCACCATCAAGGGAAACCAGAAAAATTGCGACAAGCCAGATCGGGGAGATCAGCAGCAACACCATCAATGAGAAGACAATGTCAAAAATCCGCTTGAGCGTGGACCGAAGGTAGGGAACCACCGTTGCAGCAGAAGCATGCACGGAATCGAGGTCGTTGAGTTTCATATTGCAAGCACCAAAGAGTATTCAAAAAAAGCTCACCCCTTGAATAAAGGAGTGGATAGATTTGTGTCCTCGTACCTGCCTTGACGGAACGCATCAACGCGATTTGCTTCTTGTTTTCCTCCGTTTTACCGATCAAAAGATGAGGGGGACAAACTTTATTTCCGTTCTGTCCGCAACCCTAACTCGGGTGGGTCACCCCCTCGAGTGGAATACTGTTTATCTATGGAATATGGAGTGAGGGCCGACCCAAAAATGGCCCTGCCACTCAATTGATTGAGTTTTCCAGAATGCGATGAATTCTGTTGACTGCCGGCCCAAGGTCACTGTCGCGCCCAAGATTCCAGGAACCCTTCACAAAATACCTCGCATGCAAAAAAGCCAGAAAATTGTCTGCTGCCCTGGAGTCAACAACTGAATCCCCAAGCTTGAGCTCGTTCAAGTGGCGTTCGGTCTGGTCAACTGACTTAACCACTCTACATATCTCTTGCCTTGAATAGAAACTTTCACCAAACACAAGGGTGGGTTTGTGAAGTGCAATCGACTGCAAACCCACGGAGGAATTCACCACCATGACGAATGCACATTCATCCAGCAAAGGCTGAACCGGCTCCGATCCAATCCAGCTGACGCCATGCATGGTGGCAGCCATGTCGGCATAGCAAATCCGGTCCATATCGACGGGGTGCAACTTGACCACAATGTCATACCGCGGCCCATACACATTGCGAACGCTTTCATAGCAATGCACCAGAAAATCCTTGGGGTTGTTGAACAGTTTGGAATTCAGCAAAATCTGTGTGTCGTCGTGAACTTGTAGAACCACCAGCGCAAATGGCTTTTTCTTGTTCAATACGCGCAATGTGGACGACAATTCGAGAGGTGTCTGAACCTGCTTTTTAACTTTCTGATCACGTAGCTCGGGATATCGATCATAAAAACCGGGTAGCAGTTTAGCGCTCAGTTTTAGCTTCATACGTTGCACAAAACTTAATGGCACCGTTGTGGTCGGTGCGATTGGCGCGTTCTTCTTTTGCACAACAGCAAGGGGTTGAGCCAATGAAGAACCGTGCAGCCATTCGCGCGCGGGTACGTTCACGATGCTCGCTTCGGCGTTCACTCCTTGGGGATCTATTTGCAAGGTGTTGGGGAAATAACCATTTTCAAGGTACACAGTTTTTAAATCGTATTTCGCTGCCAGAATTTGGCACACTTTGCCCATGCAGTCGTTGCCATTCCATAGAATCATCATGGTGATTTTTCTCTCGATCACCGTTCGTTCCACCAATCGATAAATCGCGTTTACACGCTGACGCCAAACTGGATGTGATCCGCCGTACTTGGCTTTCATGAAACCGTACACCGACTGATATTCTTCGTCAGCATCCAGCACATCAACTCCGTGCGAGGAGTTGCCAGCCAGTCCAATCACCAAACTCTCAACCGGAAGATTGTTCATGGCGAATGCTGCCTCGGCCGGGGTAGCCGCCAAGAAGGTGGGCTGACAGGCTTCTTGGGTTTGCAGCGCCCTTGCAAGTACAATCATGAAAGGGCACAAACCCAGGTAAGTAAGGGGGTATAAAACATTATTCATTTCGGTAACCTTCGAGTGGATGAGTGGTCAATCTGGGCAATCAACCTCCTATTTTCAAAATTCGGATTATTTGAAGTTATGACAAATCTACAGGTATTGGTGGTCGGCGGCGCGGGCTACATCGGGTCACACATGGTGAAGCAACTTGCGTTGGCTGGTTGTCAAGTCACCACGATGGACAATTTGATCAGCGGACACCGGGATGCCGTGCTTCACGGCGATTTCGTGCAAGGTGATTTGGCAGATAAAGTATTTTTGGAACATTTGTTTGCCCAGCAGAAATTTGATGCCGTCATGCACTTTGCATCATTCATTCAAGTGGGTGAATCGGTTGGAAAACCTGCGATGTATTACGAGAATAATGTGACCAATACATTAAACCTGCTGAATGCCATGAATTCGGCCGGTGTCAAAAATTTTATTTTTTCGTCCACCGCTGCAACTTTTGGCGAGCCGCGTTACTCGCCGATTGATGAGCAACACCCCCAGGTTCCCATCAACCCATACGGGCGCAGTAAACTGATTATTGAGCAGATCCTCGGCGATTACGACCGGGCCTATGGCCTTAAATCGGTGTGCCTTCGCTACTTCAATGCCGCTGGAGCAGACCCCGACGGCCAGCTCGGTGAGCGCCATGACCCTGAAACCCACCTGATTCCTTTGATACTTCAAGCCGCATCCGGTCGCAGGCCTTCCATTTCCGTGTTCGGCCGTGACTACAACACACCCGATGGAACATGCATACGCGACTACATTCACATCAGCGACCTGTGTGAAGCACACTGGCTTGCACTGCTTAGCTTAGCCAATGGCGCGGAAAGCCAGCAATACAATTTGGGCAATGGGCAAGGCTTCTCGGTCCAGGAAGTCATTGACTCAGCAATTCGAGTGACCGGACGAAATATTCGGGTTGTGGATGCACCCAGGCGCGAGGGTGACCCGGCACGCCTGGTTGCAGACTCAAGGCTCGCCATGCACAAACTGGGCTGGACTCCACGCTTTGCAGAACTGGATGTCATGGTGTCCCATGCATGGCAATGGGAACAACACCAACCTCGGCAAAGTTAATCCTACCCACTAATAGCTAACCTACCCCTGTCATTTCTCACCAGAGAGATCACGCTGCTACGCTTGCGTCGACTCTCTTTGAGGGTAAAACACTCATAGAGGTCATAAATCCAACCGGAGAGACTTCAATGAACACGTATCAGCCCTCACTCAACTCCCAGTGGAAATCACTGGATGGCGCACGTGCGTTAAGCATATTGTGCGTATTGGCATGCCACCTATTACCGCTTGGCCCGAAAACATATTTTGATTTGAACATCGCGGTGGGCCAATTTGGCATGGCGATTTTCTTTTCACTTTCAGGCTTTTTAATTGCACACAAACTGATCACCGAGCGATCGCTGGTTGAGTTCGCAATCAACCGGGCTTTTCGAATCATGCCGCTGCTGCTGCTGTTGCTGGCCATTACTTTCGCGTGGCGAATGCCAAATACCAGCATGGAATCGTTCAGCACGCATTTCCTGGTAATCGTGAACAATTTTCCTGAACATTACTTCAAGGAAACAGAGCACCTGTGGAGCGTGTGTGTAGAAATTCATTTCTATATCCTGGCAGCCCTGGGTTTTCTGGTTTTTAAAAGATCTGGCCTGAAGTTGCTCGTGATGCTGGGCGTGGTACTCAGTATTTATCGCTTTCAGGAACAAGCGTTGTTCAGCACCACCACATTGTTCAGACTTGACGAACTATTGATTGGCTTAAGCCTGGGCTTGATCTGGCACTCTGATTCACCACTTTCGCAGTACCTCAAGAAAAATCTGGCGATGATCAACCCGCTGTACATGATGATCGGGTTGGCAGTTGCCAGCCTGGCCCCCCCACATCCCTTGCTGTTCATCCTGCGCCCATACATTGCCGCATTGTTCATCGGTTCACTGCTGTTCAACACGCAAGCTTATGCAACTCGAACCCTGGCCAGTTCAATGTGGAGCTGGATTTCCAAACACTCCTATGCACTTTACATCATCCATCCTTTCCTGCTTCTGACCTGGCTTTCATCAGGCGACAAGTTAACCATGTATGCAAAGCGTCCTCTGTTGTTCATCGTTCTGTTTGCCGTGGCCTATGTGTCTACCCGTTATTACGAACAGTTCTTTATTCAGGTAGGGAAACAGTGGATCAAATACCGCAGAACCAGCAAAACAGGCACACCCATCACCGTCCCAACCCCAACCCATTTAGAGCCAGTATTTTATGAGCATCGTACGAAAAACACTGTTCGAACTTGATTTTTCCGCAGTGACACAGCAACAAGCAGTACAAACAATTCTGCAATGGGCTAACGACGATTCTGTCAGCCCAAAGCGGGTTGTCACACCCAATGTCAATTTAACGGTGCTGCAAAAACGCAACCCGGAATTTCGTCGAGTATTGAATGAGTCCAGCTTGTGCCTGGTCGATGGCAAGCCCATCTACTGGGCCTCGCATTTATTCGATGTCGGTTTGCCCGAAGTGGTCACCGGCAGTGACCTGGTACCTGCTTTGTTTGCAGCACATCAAGCAAATGCCTGCGGCGAAAAGCTTCGGGTATTTTTACTGGGTGCCGCCGAGGGAGTTGCAGACAAAGCGGCCCGCAATATCATGGAGAAATACCCCGCCATCTACATCTGTGGGGCATACAGCCCTCCGTTTGGTTTTGAACACGACCCGGTGGAATGTGAAAAAATTTGCCAGCTGATCAAATCGTGTAATACGTGCATCTTGATCATTGGCTTGGGAGCGCCCAAACAGGAATTCTGGGCAGACCGCCACCTCGACAAGACTGGCGCCAAAGTAGCAATTTGTGCAGGCGCCACCATCGACTTTCTGGCTGGAGAAAAATCTCGCGCGCCAGCATGGATGACAAAATCAGGGTTGGAATGGATGTTCAGAATGCTTTCAGAACCCAAGCGGCTTGCAAAGCGCTACCTGAAAGATGGCTTGGCGCTGCCCGGACTTTTTTGGGCAGAGTACTGGCGAAACAGACGTTAAATTGTGGTCGCCCGCATCACGATGCGGGCGGGGTTACCCACCACCGTGCTGCCGTCGGGAACGTCATTGACCACAACGGCCAGCGCTCCTACTTTCACATCGTTGCCAATACGTACAGGGCCAATCACGTGGGCTCCAGAACCAAAGTCAACATTGTTACCCACCACCGGGGCGCCGGTGCCATTGCCTTTGTCGCCCAGCGTCACGCCTTGACGAAGGGTACAGTTGTCTCCCATCACCACCTCGGGATGAACAAATATTCCCCCGAAGTGCCAAATGCGCAAACCCCCGCCAATCTTCGATGCTTTGGGCAAGCCAATTCCAGTCAGGGTTTCAACAGCCCGGTGTAAAAACCAATACCAACGGGTCAGCATTTTTTTCCGGAATCCATCGGGTCGATGATCCACTCGCCGACCAAATCGATAAACCCAGATGGCCCAAAGGGACTGCTCCCGGAGCAAAGCCCTGGAACCACCATCAATACGCTGCAAATCGGCCGACCAATCTTGATCCATACACAACCAAAGTTTAAGAAAACAATTCGCTGACTCTACACGACAAGCCAATTGGTGATGCGCAGTGGGCAAGTTCTGGCGCATCGAATGGCATTCACTTTACTCAAATGCACATCATGCGACATCCAAGTACCTCGCAATGATTACACCTCGCTACCCAGAACGGAGGTACTCAATGGCCTGGTGTTACCTTGTGTTTAATGTTGAACGTTGAACAGATTTCTCATTAAAAATCAGGTATCCAGTGGAAGTTTCAGAGCATCATCGTTTGGCCGGGGGGTCAACGGCGCATCACGCCTGCAAGCGACCGTGGAAATCAACACGCCTGCTCGCGGGTTTTTTTCTTGGTCTGGCAATCAGCCTTGAAGATACGCCGGCACTAGCATTTTCCACCGAGCCCAACAAAGGCATTACTCCGTTTGGCAACTACACCCGAACTTACGACTCCAACCTGCTGAACCAGTCTGGAGAAGGTACTACACCACGATCGGACAACGTGGATCGAGTTGAGGTTGGAACACACATTGACTTTCAAATCAGCCGCCAACGATTCACCGGGCTGTTCTCACTTAGTGACACAAAACATGAACGCTTCACTGAAAGAGACACCGATGGCAATGCACACCGCCTTCGCTGGGATTCCGAAATCGGAAAAACCCTGATCGCCTCCCTTATGGGCAGTTCCGTATCGGACCAAGCCCCCATCCAAACCGGATTTGTAACTGCCAACAAACGAGAACAAGACAATCTGGGTGCTTCATTAACTTGGAATTTTCATCCCAATTACGCGGTCCTTAGTCAATTCGCAAACACCGAAACCCGCTTCATTGGAACGGAAGACACCAATGAAGCAGTGCTTGCAGGCTTGAATCGTGACGACAAGACCAGTTACATCGGCGTGGCCTATAAACCGGGCACTGGCAGTTCAACGGCATTGTTGTTCAAGCAAGCCACCGGTGTTTTTCCAACTCGTCAAATTGTTGCGCCAGGCCAAACCGTGTCGAACAACTTTGAACAATCCGAAACCGAGTTGCTAACCAAGTGGAATTATTCAGAGATCACTGCACTCACCTTGTCACTTTCATCCGTGAATCGTCAGCACGAAGAAATACAAAGCCGCGACTTTGCTGGAACAAACTATCGATTAGAGGTGTTCTATCAACCCACGGTGAAAACCAATTTCAACTTGATCTGGGGAAAACAAATTGTTGGAATCTCTGATGCCAGCAACTCAGATGCTTTGGCACGCCAACTAAGCATCGCCATGAACATGGAACTCAGCAGCAAAGTGATGTTTCAGCTGGCTTATAGCCCACAAGAACTTCAGTTCGATGGAACTGATGGCATTAATACAGCACCTAGAACGGAGAGTTTGAGAGAGGGCCGTGCGGGCCTTGAATTTCAGATTGATCCCAAAGTGACGCTTGGCGCTAACCTTCGAAAACGCAGCCGGGACAGCACGCTAGTCAACACTGATTACTCCGCCCATTCTATGAATATTTTTGTTCGCTATGAACATTAAGCCAACCATTTGTTTTAAAGATTCACCAAAGGACTAATCATGATCAAAGGACTTTTATCGCTACTGGCGTTTCTCAGTGCGCTCACACCTTTGCACGCAAGTGAAGAGAGCAGAGAATACCGATTGGGTGGTGGTGACTTGATCAGTGTCACCGTGTTCCAGAACCCGGACTTCACGGGCGACCGTCGCGTGTCCGAAAACGGTGAGATCACCTTTCCATTGATTGGTGCTGTAGCTGTCGGCAACCTCACTATTCGGGAAGCGGAACAGGTTATCGCTGAACGCTTAAGCGATGGCCAATTTGTGGTTGGGCCCCAAGTGTCCATCGTGCCCATTGAAATGCGCAGCGCACAGATTTCAGTGATTGGGTTCGTGAGCAAACCAGGCCGCTATCCGCTTGACAGCCGTAACACTCGACTAAGCGATGCACTCAGCATGGCGGGCGGGGTGATTCAATCGGCACCCACGGTAAGCCTGAATGGCGGCGACCTTGTTGTTCTGAAAGGCACCAGAAACGGCGAACCCTATTCCAAGACCATTGATCTTCGGGAAATTTTCCTGAAAGGCAACGATGATCTGGATGTGTTGGTGGTGGGCGGCGACACTTTGTACGTGGGCCGCGCCCCACAATATTATGTTTATGGCGAAGTACAACGCCCCGGTGTTTACAAGATTGAAACGGGCATGACAGTGCGGCAAGCACTGGCGCAAGCAGGCGGGCTGACACCGCGCGGATCGCAAAACGGAATCCAGATTTTCCGCAAAGATGCACAGGGCACAGAATCGTTGATCAAACCTGATCTGGATCAGCCCCTACAAGACAACGACACCTTGTTTTTCAAACAAAGCTTTTTCTAATTGAGCCCAGGATCTATTCCATGACATTTAATCAACTGCAATTAATTTTCAGGGCTCACCTGCGAATCACTTTGACCACGCTTTGTGTGATCGTGATTGGTGCGGTTCTGGCGGCGGCGTTGTTGCCGAATGAATTCAAAGCCAATGCCACGCTGGTAGTCGACGTGCGCGCACCCGACACTGTGCTGGGCAATTCCGGCTTGCCTTTTACCTCGCCGGCCTACATGAACACACAGGCTGAACTTGCCGCCTCTGGCCGGGTGATTGAACAGACCATTTCTGCCCTGAAACTGGAAGAAAATGCGGAGTTAAAGGCAAAGTGGGAGGAAGGCGCCAGCGAGACACAAAGCTTCAAAGAATGGCTAGTTGCCTTCGTACAGGGCAATGTGGAGGTGGCGCCCGGGAAAGAAAGCAATACTTTGTATATTGCTGTAACCAGCAACTCCCCTACATTTGCAGCTGAGCTAGCCAACGGACTGGCTCAAGCCTACATCACCACATCCATTGCTATGAATGTGGAGCCAGCCAAGAACTATGCGCAGTTTTTCGAGGAGCAGCAACAGGAAGCCAGAAATGAGTTAATTAAGGCCCAATCTCGCCTGTCCGACTTCCAACGTGAACGTGGCATTGTGATTGCAAGCGACGACCAGATTGATGTCGAGAATGCTCGCTTGAACGAACTTTCAAGTGCGTTAACCGACACGCAAACAAGACGTGCTGATCAAGTCGGGCGTGCTGCAAGCGCAGGTGAACAAGGACTTTTGCAAGATCCCATCAGCAATGTGGTTTTGAACACCTTGCGCTCACAGCTGCAGCAAAAGCAGTCTGAACTGGCTGAGGCCTCGGCGCGAATCGGCATTAATCACCCGGAATTTCGCCGCTTGAAGGCTGAGGTGGATGCCTTGCAAACCAGCGTGAATCAGGAAATCCAGCGAAGCAATGCCACGTTACTGGCAGGTGCACGCGCTTCAGGTTCGCAAGAATTCGCGCTGAAAAGTGCACTGGAAGAACAACGTCAACGAATTCTTGAACTGACCGAAAATCGTGACTCTGCAATGACCCTGCGAAGGGATCTTGATGCAGCAGAAAAGCAGTTCGAACTGGTTTCAGCACGCACCAGCATGTCGGAAATTTCGAGCCGCCAAACCACGGCAAATGCATTTCTAGTGAGTGCTGCAAGCGTACCGACCAAGCCAAACTCCCCTGGATTGACCCTGATTGCGTTAAGCGCAGTGCTGTTCGGTCTGGTGCTGGGACTGGTCATTTCTTGTGCAGTTGAGTTTCTGGATTACAGGGTGCGCTCCACCGACGACCTTGGTCTGCTCGGGCTACCTGCGTTGGCGACGATTTCGTCAAACACGACACATCCAAAACTGAACTTTAATTCACGGTGAATAATTCCATGATAGCCAACAAAAACCCAGCAACCATGCAAGTTGCCAATGTCGAGGAGTTTGCTTCCCGATCAATCGGCCATATTTTGGTGAGCAACGGACGCCTCACGCACGAGGCAGCCGAGGAAATACACCGGATGCAACGCGAGAACGACGTTCTTTTCGGCGAAACGGGAATTGCCATGGGTTTAATCACCCGAGAGGACGTGGAGTTTGCGATTGCTCGCCAATTTGAATATTCAGTGCTTCAAAAAGGTCACAGCGAAATTTCTGAAGATTTGGTGTCGGCGTATGACCCATTTGGCCCCAAATCTGAGGCATTCAGGGAACTGCGAACCCACCTGTTGTTGCGCTGGTTTGAAACCGAAACCAAGGCCAAAACACTTTCCATAGTAAGTGCACAGCGCGGTGAAGGCCGAAGCTATGTTGCTGCAAACCTTGCAATTTCCTTTTCCCAACTGGGACACAAAACCCTGTTGATTGACACTGATTTCAGAAACTCCAAGCTGCATGATTATTTTGGAGTGTCCAATCGTCGCGGTCTTTCTTCCCTGCTTCAAGGCAAGGGAAATTCGAGCTACTTCCTGCCGGTGACAGGTATCCGCAATCTGTCCATCCTGCCAGCAGGGCCCATGCCCCCGAACCCGCAAGAGCTGCTGTCACAAAGTTATTTTCCTGAATTGTTGAATGAACTTTCGAAGCACTTTGATCTTTTGATTATGGACACGCCTGCGGCCATTCTTTACTCCGACGCAACGGCAGTGTCACTGCGCTCAAGTGCGTCCCTGGTTGTAGTCAGACAAGGGCATACCAAAGTGGAGCAACTACGGCGAGTGAACGCCAGCCTGCAAAGTATTGGTGGCAACCTATTGGGCTCGGTGCTGCTGGATTTCTAAGATGACATTGGCAACACCCAAATTGATTGGTTTGACTGCTCTGCTTGGCCTGGGTGCGTTGTTTGGCGTATTCGCCAATATGTTTGGCCAGCATGTCGTGCTGATGCTAGGTACACCCCTGCTGCTACCTCTGGGTTTGCTGTTGTTTGTCAATCCACGCCTGCTCTTTTTGGTGCTGATTGGCACGCGTTGCGTGCTTGATCCGATTCTAGAATCCGCGCGGTTTTCATCCAGCTTTGGACTGGGAGCATTGCTCAACTTGTTGCTGATTGCCTGCGCGGTGATCATCAGCATTCAGGCGAACAAAACGACCGTGCGTCAAAGTGTGCTGCTGTGGATCCTTCCACTGCTGGTTATGGCCTTGGGAATTACTTATTCACCTGAACCTTTGTCTGCATTCAAACGCATGATCGCGTTCGTCAGTTATTTTTCAGTTTTCACGGTGGGCATGATACTGATTGAAGAAAATCAGCTCATCAAGCTGCTTCGGGTCATTGTGTTCTCAGCGGTGTTGCCACTGCTGGTCGGCATGTATCAGTTCGCGACGGGGTCTCTGGCAGTTGAAGGTCGCCTGGCCGCAACTTTTACCCATCCAAACATCTATGCGTTTTATTGCTTGCTTGTGTTGATTGTGCTTGTCTACCTGCAAAGGTTGCAACAAGCTGCTGGAGAAGCCACACCGTCAATCACCGAAAAAATTGTTCAGTGGATTTTGCTTGTCCTGTTGATCGTGTCCATCATTCTTACCCAAACTCGCAGTGCCTGGTTGGCATTGATACTCATCGGTTTGATGTATGGCCTTTTGTTCTCGAGAAAAACCTTAATTTGGCTGTTGCTGGGTTTGTCTCTGGCGGCGCTTAGCCCTGCCGTTCAAGACCGGGTTGTTGATCTTTTTTCTGGCAACGAAGTAATCAACTACAGCAAATTGAATTCTTTCGCCTGGCGCCAGCACATTTGGGAATCTGGCTTGAACTGGATGAGTACATCCCGTTACCTGTTGGGCTACGGCATTGGTGGGTTCATTCATCACTCGCCTGATTTCTTCCCACTTTCAGGCGGCAGCAAATTTGGCGCACACAATGTATTCGTCGAGCGGTTTTTCGATGGGGGCCTGCTGGCATTTGGCGTTTTCTCAGTGTTCTTTCTGGCCCAGATAACAAATGCATTTAAGCTGATCAAGCAAGATCAATTCTCTGCACTGGTTTACTTTGGTTTACTTTTGTCGTACCTCACCCTGAATGCGTCAGACAACGTGGTCGACTACCTTGCCTACAATTGGTATTACTGGGTTGTGGCCGGGGCCTTTTACGCTACTGCAACACGCGTCGTGTCGAGCAAAGCCAGTTCATGAATGGTAAATCGCTTCGTGGCGCCTACCTGCTGGTAGGCGGCAAGGGTTTGTCTGCGGTAATCGGCCTGGGCAGCATGCTTATTTTGGCCCGCCTTCTTGAACCCGAAGATTATGGTTTGGTGGTGCTGGTGGAGGCCGTTGTCACGCTTCTTGCGGCGATCACCGAACTTCAAATGGCCTCGGTGCTTATTCACCTCCCCAGAGTGGATGATGCGCACTTCAGCACAGCCTGGACGCTGAATCTGATCCGCGCATTCATCCTGTGTTTGCTGGTGATATTGATTGCACCCGCGCTTGCTGGTTTCTATGAAGACCCCCGATTACTCGGCATCGCCTATGTGTCCAGTTTGTCGCTTTTCTTAGGCGCCTTGCTGAATCCTAAAATGGCAATCCTGATTCGGGACCTTGATTTCAAGAAAGAATTTTTACTTGGACTGAGCCAAAAAATTGCAGGCTTTGTGGTCACTGTGGTGGCAGCCTATTACTTGCGCAATTATTGGGCCTTGGTGCTGGGCACTCTTGCAACCCAAGTGTGTGGATTGCTTGTGTCCTATTTCTGCTATCCCTTCAAACCTGCCTTTACCCTGAGCAAATGGCGAGAACTCTGGGGCTTCTCAGTGTGGCTTTCGCTGGCCAATTTCATAAAAACCCTGAACTCCAAGCTGGATCAATTTGTGGTTGGAAAAATGTTCAGCACAGGAACGACTGGGGTGTATTCATTGGCCACCCGCTTATCAACGGTGTTGTTCACTGACACCCTGGGTGCTGCTCTGCGTGTGATTTCACCCAGTCTGCGTGCCCACACCAACAACCAGTTGGCCATGAACAAAGCATATTTGAATACGCAAAGCCTGGTCACACTGGTTTTTTTACCTGTTGCCAGTATTACCAGCGCTTTGTCCCTACCATTGATCGACCTGGCGCTGGGGTCGAAGTGGGCGGAAGTCACGGATGTATTTCGCGTGCTGGTGCTTGCCTTGTGCCTGGAAGCAATTGGCGGTGTTGGTTTGTCCGTGGTCATGGCCACACTAAACACCCGCCTCGCCTTCTTTCGCGACCTGCTGTCTATTGCGGGGCGCGCTGCCTTAATGGCGATTGGACTGTATCAAGGAGGCTTTACAGGATTGCTGTTGGGGCGGGCGGCCTCGTCGGTTTTAGACCTGCTGTTGTACTTCGCAATCGCTGGAAAAGTCACTGGCCTGTCCATTCGTGAACAACTTGTTTTGAATTGGCGCACGGCGTTGTCGTGTGTGCTGGTTTACCCGGTTCTTTATGCCCTGCAAACACCACCCTGGTTCGAACTTGGCGAATCCAAACTCATTCAGGCTTTGTGGTTGCTGACCATGATCAGCCTGGGCTTCTTGATGCAAGTCGGCGTACAGGCCTTTTTGTGGCTTGCCAGTGGAAGACCCAACAGCATTGAAGTGGTCTTTCTTTCATACATCCGGCAGAAATTTAGCGCCAAAGGAAAAACATCGCCATGAATACGAACCGAGTTGCTTATTTGGTGAACCAATATCCGAAGGTAAGCCACACTTTTATTCGCCGTGAAATTATCGCGCTTGAATCACTGGGGCTGCATGTCAGCAGATTGTCCGTTCGTGGCTGGGACAATGAGGTGGCCGACCTGGTTGATGAAGCTGAACGGCAAAAAACCAGCTACCTGCTACAACGCGGTGTGCTGGGTTTGTTGAAATCCGGGTTCTCAGTGTTTTTGCAACGTCCCACTTTATTTTTGAAAACCCTTCGTATTGCGTTGGGCATGGGTCTACGGGCTGACCGTGCTTGGCCGTTTCACCTTGTTTATTTGCTGGAAGCCTGCAAAGCGCTTCAATGGCTGGAACAGGAAAAAATTGAACATGTACATGCCCACTTCGGTGCAAATTCTGCAGAAGTGGCGATGTTGATTCACTTGTTGGGAGGACCAACTTACAGTTTCACCGTGCATGGCCCCGAAGAGTTCGACAAGCCTGAATTCATTCGACTCGGTTTGAAAGTAAAAAATTGCGCATTTGTTGTTGCCATTACGTCGTACTGCAGAAGCCAGATTTATCGCTGGATTCAACACGCCGATTGGCAGAAGGTCAAGGTGGTGCGATGTGGCATTGAAGCCGATTTTCATGACAACTTGCCAGACACATTCCCAATCGAGCCACGCCTGGTTTGCGTGGGGCGGCTGTGTGAACAAAAAGGTCAACTTATTCTGTTGGCAGCAGCAGCAAAGCTGAAAGCAAAATCAATCGACTTTCAACTTGTGTTGGCGGGTGACGGAGAAATGCGCCCAGAAATTGAACGCCAAATCGCAAGCCTTGGTTTGACCGGGAATGTACACATCACGGGGTGGATCAGCAGCAGCCAGGTGCGCGAAGAAATTTTGAAATCCCGTGCCATGGTACTGCCCAGTTTCGCGGAAGGACTGCCGGTTGTCATTATGGAAGCCATGGCGTTAAAGCGCCCCGTGATCAGCACTTATATTGCAGGAATTCCTGAACTGGTGGAGTGCGGAAGCAACGGATTCTTGTGCCCGGCTGGCGATGTCGAAGCATTGGCTGTCCACATGGAAACTTGCCTGCGTGCCGATGAATACACCCTGCGACGCCTTGGTGAAAACGCACAGAAAGCCGTACTGGCCCAACACCACATTACGACCGAGGCCAGCAAGCTTGCTGATTTGTTCGCCAATGTGAAGGGCGAACCCAACACGGCATGGAGCGACAATAACCCATGTTGATTCTTAACGGTTTGATTGCTTTTCTCGCAACGTTGCTGGCCATCCCTGTGCTGTGGTTTTGTATTCAAATAGCTGCAGCATGCTGGAGACGCAACTCCAGCCAGCCGCAAGCCACTTCATACATCAATTCGACTGATTCTTTAAGAATCGCTCTGTTGATTCCTGCGCATGATGAATCAGTGAACTTGATTCCCACCCTGCGTTCCGTTCAGCAGCAGGGCATTAAAAACCTGCGCGTGGTCGTGGTTGCAGACAACTGCAGTGATGACACTGCCGAAGTCGCACGCAGCGAAGGCGCCGAAGTGATTGAGCGAACCAATCCCTTGCTACGTGGCAAAGGCTACGCACTTGATTTTGGAGTTCAATACCTTGCCAAAACTCTGCCACAGGTGGTGGTGATTCTTGATGCAGATTGTGTGTTGAGTCCCAAAGTGATTGAACCCTTGAGTTTGCTTGCCTTAACAACCAAACGCCCAGTGCAAGCGCTTTACTTGATGAAAAATACAGGCGATGTGTCTGTGAAATCCAAGATTGCAGAGTTTGCATGGTTGGTGAAAAATCATGTTCGACCATTGGGTTTGCACAACATGGGCTTGCCTTGTCAGCTCACCGGATCCGGCATGGCCTTCCCATGGTCTGCGCTATCAGCAGTGCCATTGGCCACCGGCGAAATTGTGGAGGACATGAAACTGGGAATTGCACTGACCGCGCTGGGTTATCCACCCTTATTTTCCGAGCGCACTTTGGTCATCAGCCAATTTCCCACGAACCAAACCGGTGTGAAATCACAACGCATTCGTTGGGAACACGGTCACTTGGCGATGATATTCAAAGAAGGAATTCCAAAGCTGCGAACTGCTTTCGCAACGCGTGATGTGTCTCTGTTTTTCCTCGCGCTTGACCTGTGCATTCCACCGCTGGCTTTGTTGATTGCGCTTACCGTGATTTGGCAACTGTTGGCTGGCGTTTTTTGGGCTTGGTCAGGCAACTCCCTACCTTTTTTGGCAGGTTCAATTTACCTGATCGGGATAGGCTGCGCAGTGGCGATGGCTTGGCGCAAATTTGGCAGGCATGTTATATCCGGCCGGGAACTTTTAACGGCTCCCGGCTATATTGTTTCCAAACTGTCGGTGTATGTGGGCTTCATATTTCGCCGACAGGTCAAATGGGTTCGTTCAAAACGCGACAATGAACCAAAATGACAAACATCCCTTTTTTCTATCGTGACAAAGTCTTGCTCAGGGGGTTGATGATGCCTTCATCCTTTGCATAAACAAAGGCCCTTACCCTGCTTTCCCCACCATTGTCGGATCGTTTTCGAACCGACAAAACAGCACGGCTCGACTCGCCAGGCCAGGTGAATTCGACAGAATCACCATTGCCGAGCCAATGAGAACTGAACATTGTGCGATTGCCCTTGTTGCCCAAAATCGTCAGTTGAAGTTCGCTGTCTTCAGAAGACTGAAGCTTTAAGTTATAGCGCTGCCCACCCTCCATTTTTGCCCAATTCACACCACTGAAACTTCGATTGTTTCGATGCTGAAATTCGGAACGCGACGAAGCCCCGGTGAGGATCAAAGACTGCGACCAGGTGTCGAATTTTGCGGTACCTTTTCCTGCAGTGGCAACCCAGGGGCCGCGCATGGAAATCATGTTCAGCTTTTCTTCTGGACTGAATTTCCTTCCATACCCGTCAAGCCAACCCTTCACACCCACCACTTGGCGCAATGCCTTTTGCATGCGTTTCAAATCCTGATCGACAGCATGATTCCACTTTGGTTTGTGCAGATTAAAATCTGCCCCATTTTCCACATAGATATAAAAAGGCGTGCCATGGTTTCGATCAACCACATATGCACCATACACCTTCAGTGTTTCTGCCACCTTTCGCAGGTCACGGTCTTCAATCGAAGCAGTGTCGAAATCTTCGGGCAGCATCATCAACGCCCCTTCGGGAATCATGCCGGTGTTGTCCCGCCAAGTTCGGTCTGCCGATGAGGCGGGGAACACATAGCCGGTTCGACTAGACAGTCCGCTGAATGTAAGTGACATGGCCAGCGCATGCCGGTATGTTTTTTGACCATCATTGATTTCGTGTTTGCGGATCAGGCCCGCCATGGGAGGCACAGCAGCAGCACGCGCGCCCTGAAAGTAATGGGAGGGGTCGCCCCAACCACGACCGTCTAGCCGTGTCCAGGCATACATGGAGGCCGTCCAGCGTCCATCTCTGCCTTTTTTCAGATTTAGAAATGAATGAATGACACCATCAACGGGATCAATAATATCGGCATGACCGTCGCTACCTGCAGCAGGCACTGTGCGGGTTGGCCAACGCGGAATGGTAATACTGGTAATGAACTGTTCGCCATCTAGTTCCCAAAGACCGCGTTTGCCCGGCAGCCCAAAAACCTCCACAGGCTTGTCGTATTTGCTGGCCAGGAATGCCGTGCTGGAATAAGGCCCTTCACCCACCAAAGGACTGTAGGTGGAATCTGGAATTTGAAAATATCCGAATTGAACGCCGACTGGCCTGGCGTTCCAATAGGATTTTGCAGAAAAGGGTCGCTCGAAGGTTCCGAAACCAACAGATTGTGAAGAGCTTGTTTTGGGTGGTTCGGCCTGTGTTTTACAAGAGGCCAGTGCTGTGACAAAAAAGATGAGTGCGACAGCAAGGCCTGGCCTTGATGAGGAAAAAGATAACAAATTCAAAAGACGCTCCGTAAACGTTGATAGGCATCTGACTATCAACGTTTGGGCGTCATTAAAGTTTCGAAAATAAACGATCTACTTCCGACCACTCAGATTTATTCAATTACCTCGGTGAGTGTGGTCCGGATTGAAGTTTTTTCGCCCACCCCGCTTACAACCCCAAGAATGGAGACTCCATCCGTTGAGGGCCAATGAAGCCTGAAGGTTTCCCCATCTGCCAGCGGCCTTGTGTGAAATTGCTCTACGCCGCCACCCCAGTACCGAAGGTAGGCGCGGCCGCCGTTGGTGGCATGCACCCGGAATTCGTAGAGTTTACCTTTTTCAGGTTTCGCCCATTTAATACGTGAAATAGATCGACCTGATCCACTTTCAGCTGCATACGCTTTGTCGGTTGGCCCAAATACTGCGCTTTGAGACAAAGAATCGTACACAGGATAAGGAGCACCTTGAATAACAGGCTTCCACGGACCCCGCATGGTGGTTAGATTCAAGGGCGCAAGAGATTGGACAGGTTCGCCGCGATTGTTAACCCAGTCTTTGGCGTAGGTGACCTGACGCAGCGCTTCACGGATGCGATGCAGATCATTGCCCACCGGTGAATTCCACCCACCCTTGTGAAGATTGAAGTTGGTACCATTTTCCACATAGATGTAAAACGGTGTGCCCACATTCCTGTCGATGACGTAAGCCCCGTATGTTTTCAGGGTGTTCACCACTTTTCGCAAGTCAGGGTTGCTTATCTTGGTTGAATCGAAAGTGGGGGGCAACATCAACAAAGCGCCGGTGGGAAAGCGGCCTGAGTTCTCTTTCCACGTCCTGTCACCCGATGTGGCCGGGAATACGTACTGTTCGTACTGTGACATGCCTGTGTAAGTCAGTGACATGGCCAGCGCGTGATAGTACTGGCTCGCGCCATCGTTGATCTCTTTTTTCCGGATCAGCCCCGCCATGGAAGGAACACCCGCCGCGCGGGCACCCTGGAAGTAATGCACACCATCGCCCCAACCCCGACCGTCCAAACGCGACCAAGCATACTGAACCGCCGTCCAGCGTCCGTTGGTTTTGCGCAGTTGCCAGAAGGAATGAATGATGCCGCTTTCCGCATCGACAATGTCGGCGTGACCGTCTGTGCCGCTAGCCGGAACAGTGTCCGCAGGCCAATGGGGTATGGTGATTGAAGGCAGATTGGATTCTGAATCAGGATCCCAGACGCCGTGCGCGCCGGGAGGCGGATACACCGTCATGGATTCATCGCTGGGCTTGGCTTCAAATGCGGTGGTGGAATATTTGCCCGTGCCAATCAATGGGAAATAAGTGGACGTAGGAATGACCGAGCTGCCAAAAATGACTTGACGCGGTCTGATGTTCCAAAGCGAATTTACATCGAACGGACGATCGTAGGTGGCGATGTCTTTGTCTGTGTAAGGGGAAGGCTCCGGAGTGGGCGTGGTGACCAGCGGTGCAGAAGGAGTATATCGGCAGAACCCGCTGAATGAACTGACTTGACAAATTGGCTCGAAACTTGATGTTTGAGACAACACTGGTTGCGTTGCAATGGTGAGGCCCACTAAAACGCCAAAACTAAAAAACAACTTCGTATTTGCTGCTTGTGTCGACATGATAAGGATTCCGTTCAATGCTGATTTGGTTTGAAATCAACCTGCGAATGGACCACGCAGGAAACCCGCCCTTCCAAACCGTTTGTCCGATAGGAAAACGATTGGGGGCATAAGCACTGTAGCGAGCGAACGGAACGGCAAAACATCAAGTAACTGGCGAAAGTTGCCAGACTTCATTCATTAAGCAATCTATTTTGTAAGTATAGTTACGTATCTTCTTTTCAATCACATGAACTAATGATCATATTTAATTCAATGCATTGAATACTTCGAACTCGGTGTTGATGTGTCCGGGCAACACCAAGCGAATCACGTCTTTGCTTTTTAGCGGGCCCACGCCTTCGGGTGTCCCCGTGAAAATCAGGTCGCCTTCCTGCAAAGTAAATACTTCACTCAGATAACGCACGAGATACGGAATTGGAAACAACATTTTTCGAACATCGCCGTGCTGTTTGATTTCTCCATTCAGGTGCATTTGAAATTGAATGTTGTGTGGGTGCTCGAAATTTTCCGAAGGCACAAACTGTGTGACACTGGCTGCACAATCGAACCCCTTGGCGACCGCCCATGGCAAGCCACCCTGCTTGGCTTTGGTTTGCAAATCGCGCGCGGTCAGGTCAAGTCCAAGCGCATAACCTGCGATGTGACCTAGCGCGTCTGCTTCGGCAATATTCTTGCCGGCTTTTCCAATCAACAAAACAAGTTCAGCCTCGTAATGCACATCGGTGGAATGCGCGGGCAAGGTGATGGGGGTGCCAGGGGTGTGCAGCGCCGATGTCGGCTTGATGAACACCACAGGGTCCTCTTCAGGCAGATTGCCCAGTTCCGCAATGTGTGCCGCGTAATTGCGGCCTATGCAAAAAATGTTGCGAACCTGAACTGCTTTGGCTTGTTGGGCCTGCAAAGTGATGTGGGGCATTTCTTGTCCTTTCACAGAAAAAATCCGGGTGAACTTAAAAATACTATTTTTAATGAATACATTTCACGATATTTATACGATTGTATCGGTAAGCGCTACGCTCTACTATCAATGTTCAGATGGTAAAACTCAGAGGAAATCCACACCATGAACCCAGAAGAATTACAGAATTTTTTAGGCAATTCCCCGCTTCCTGGCGCTTCCGGCACCGGCCCATTGTTTGAGCAGCTTGGGGAAAGTCTTCAACCGATCACTGAATTTGACACCATCGAACCGCGTGAAATGCTGTACCACAGCGGCTCTGACAGCATCAATAACTTGTTGGATTCTGTGCCTGCGCAATATCGAAATTTTTCTGACCCCAGCGGTTTTGTAAGCACGCAATTCGCTGAAGACAGCAGCACCAATGTGACAGAAACCAGGGTCTTCGGCAGACTGATCCGCAGCACAGAAACTGAAACCCACACGCGCGATGAAAGCTTGACCGTTGGCAACGACACACCCTTGCAAACAGTGTTTTCACACACGGTGAATGAAAGCACACAAAGCACCACCCTGCCATTGACACCCGCACTGAACAACAGCTCAACCAGCTTTGAAGAAACATTCAGCATCGACAACGATCTGTTGTCAGCCGGCCTGACCCACACAGACACCAGTGCAACGTTGAATGAAAGCCCGTTGCTGGACACGCACAGCACCACATTAAACCTGAATATCGCGGATCAGGCGGAAATTTCCTTGGGCCTGAGTGATTTGAGCTTGGGTGGAGAAAGGGTATTGGAAGCAATTACACTGACCTATCCTGGGCTAGAAGGTGAACCGAGCAGCTTGGTTCTGCCCGTGTCGACCAACCTGCTAGTGCCGCTGGCACTTGGCACAGCCGAAGGTTTTGCAAACAACCCAGACCCCACTGCGCTGCTGGACCTTGTGACCGGAATTGCTGATTTGCCAGTGCCCATCGGTTCATTGACTGGCGGATCAGGAATTTCTGAAGGCCTGCCTTCACTGGAGACTTTGGGCTAGATACAATTGTGGCTATTGCCCCGCCTGCACGTGGCGGGGTGATTCCGGTCTGATTTCCTTCTTTGCCGCTTTTCCTAAAAAAAGTACCCGGCACCAGTCGAATTTTTCAAGTATTTTTTCGAGCATGATTGGGCCAAGCACCCCAGCCACCAATGAAAGTACAAAAATAACTTCTGTTGGCAAAGACCCGACCTTGTTTAATACGATCCGGGAAAATGCAGTGAAAAATACGTGAAACAGATAAATTGAATACGAGAACACACCCATGCGGGCCAGGATGGTTGACTTCACACCCAAGGCAAGCAGAGTGACGCACGCACCCACTCCAATCAGCAGCGTTGGCAAGGTTCGTTGCCCATACATCGGCAATATGCCCAAACCCAATAAAACAAATACGCCAGCAAGTAAAAACAATGCGACCAAGGCGAGGTATTTTTTTGGATTTTCCATCAAGCCATAACGCTGAATACCCATGCCCGCCAGAAAAAACGGCGTGAGATAAACAAAGCCGGCAAACGAAAAGTACGGCCAGTAAATTGGCAGGGTATAAAACACCATGGAACACGCAACAACGAGGGACCAGGTTTTGCGACCATTCAACAGGTTTTTCTTTTCCAGAAACGCAATCAGGACAAAGACCAAAAACAAGGACTCGATGAACCAGTAATGCGCCACTGGAATGATGTGCAACAGGTACCAGTTTTCAACAGTGGCTTCGCTACCTGGCGTGAAGTGTTGGAGCAGTACGAAAATGGTTCCCACAGTGATCATGGGTATTAACAGGCGCCGCGCTTTTTTTGTCAGAAAATCTGCAGTGTCACTTCGGCAAGGTCGATACGCATAAACAATACCCGACAAAAATGTGAACAGAGGCATTCGCACATAGGCCAGCAAGTCATTCAGATTGCGGTAAAGCCCGTCGGCGATCTTTAAGCCGTTGCTTGGATCTGACCCGATCACATGGTAAGCAACGAGCAAAATACACGCCAATCCCCGCAAGGTATCAATTTTAAGTTGCCTGTCGTTCAACATTGGGGCGTCATTGCATCCATGGGATTTAACGCTTAATCATGGCAAGAAACATTCATTCCACCAAATAATTGATCTGGCCACTACCTGATGAGAGAAGCTTGAAAACGGGAAGGGTTAAAACTCGAGGCAGAAGTCAATTAAAAACCCCATGGAGTATTGAACTCGATGGGGTTTGGGTTGAGAGAACCTGGATTTTGTTTTATCTCAATCAGAAGGGAATGTCATCGTCCAGATCGGCCACACTTTGTGGAGCTGAACGCTGCTGTGCAGGCGCTGAAGAACGCATACTGCTGCCACCGCCTGAACCACCACCTGAGCTGCGGCTGGGTGGCTGCGACTGGTCAAAGTCTTCGGCATTGCCCATGGATGAGCCACCGCCACCACCTTCCCGGCTGCCCAACAACTGCATTTGGTCTGCAATAATTTCAGTGGTGTATTTGTCCACGCCCGACTGGTCTTGCCACTTGCGTGTTTTCAAACGGCCTTCGATGTACACTGAGCGGCCCTTCTTGCAGTATTCGCCTGCAATTTCAGCCAAGCGACCGTAAATAACCACGCGGTGCCACTCAGTTTCTTCGCGCTTTTCGCCGGTGTTTTTGTCTTTCCAATTGCTTGAAGTGGCCAATGCCAAATTCACTACTGCGCCACCATCGGGCAGATAACGAACATCGGGGTCTTTGCCCAAATTACCAACCAGAATTACCTTGTTTACTGAGGCCATGGAATGAAATGCTCCTTGAAATCTTGAAATAAGTTCTTGAGATGATTCTTGAAATGATTCAAGTGGGGCTGGTTGAATTGTCAGCCAGACTGTCGACAGGTGAAGCTGTTGCTGTGCGTGCAGGCAAGGCCTTGATGCCGAAGGCTAGAAAAAACCACAACACCACCAACAACAACACAGCTTCAAACATGCCCTGCGCGCCCAGGTGGCGGAACGCCAAACCACCCAAGGCACCACCTGCAAAAAGTCCAAGTGCTTGAAAGGTATTATATACACCCAAAGCCAAACCCCTGTGACTGAGGGGTGCCACTCGTGATACCCACGAGGGAAGAGTAGCCTCGAGCAAATTGAAGCCCACAAAATACGCCAACAGCAAAGCTACCACCACCCCACCTTGCTCGGCGAACAAAACCAAACCCAGCAGCACCGCGCCCATCAAGCCGATTGCGCCCAATTTCACCTGCTTGGTTTTGGCTTTTTTTTCTGACCACACCATCAGCGGCACCATCAGCACGAAAGAACCCAGCACCACGGGCAAGTAAACTTTCCAGTGTTCTTCAAGGGCCAAATCAAGCCCGGTCAGCAACAAACTGGGCACCACCACGAACAAAGACATCTGGGTAAGGTGCAAAGTGAAAATACCCAAGTTCAAACGGAGCAAGTCGGGCTGGGCCAGCACTTTCCAGCCATCGGCAAAACTGCCTTTCAGCTTGGCCTCTTGGTCGACCAAGTTGGGTGTGGGCAGCAGCCAAATAACCACCGCAATGCCCAGAATGCTGAGCACCCCTGTAATGCCAAACAAGCCACTCAAGCCGAAAAACTTGTACAGCACCGGCGCAAACACCAGCGAAAGCGCAAAAGTAATACCAATGGACGCGCCAATCATGGCCATGCCTTTGGAGCGCACTTCATCCCGGGTTACATCGGCCAGCAAAGCTGACAGAGCCGCTGAAATGGCACCAGCGCCCTGAAGCGCGCGGGCCCACACCAATTGCTCAACAGTTTCGGCCACATAGCCCAGCCAGCAACCCGCAGCGAACAACAACAAGCCGCCAATAATGATGGGCTTTCTGCCAATTTTGTCGGAAGCCCAACCCAATGGAATTTGCATGCAGGCCTGTGCCAAACCGTAGATGCCCATGGCAAGGCCCACCAGGCTTAAATTGTCGCCACCGGGCATGCCGGCGGCATGCAAGGAAAACACAGGGAGGATCATGAACATGCCAAACATGCGCAACGCATAGATGCTGGCCAGCCACCCGGCGGCCTTGCGCTCGGCGGGCAACATTTTGAAAGCATCGGGGGCGTCGTTACGGCTCACGGAGTTACGGCTCACGGTGTTACAGCTCATGTGGTATGGAAAATCAAGGGCTTGAACGCCCTCTCGCGGATGTCTTGATCCACGAAACCGTCTATAGTATCAGGTTGGCCGCTGATTCCATTTGCTGTACCGCATGAACTCCATTCGCATTCGTGGCGCTAGAACCCACAACCTGAAAAACATCTCGCTAGACCTGCCCCGCGATTCGCTCGTGGTGCTGACAGGGCTTTCCGGGTCGGGCAAATCAAGCCTGGCTTTTGACACCTTGTATGCTGAGGGGCAAAGGCGCTACGTCGAAAGTTTGTCGGCCTATGCCCGGCAGTTTTTGCAGTTGATGGAAAAGCCCGATGTGGATTTGATCGAAGGGCTTTCCCCGGCCATTTCGATTGAGCAAAAAGCCACCAGCCACAACCCGCGTTCAACCGTAGGCACCGTCACCGAAATCCACGATTACCTGCGCCTGTTGTTTGCGCGTGCCGGCACACCACGCTGCCCCGAACACGACATGGAGCTCAGCGTACAAACTGTTTCAGAAATGGTGGACACCGTGCTGGGCTGGCCTGAAGAGGCTCGCATCATGATTCTGGCACCGGTACTGAACCAACGCAAAGGCGAGCATGTGGATTTGCTGAACGACCTGCGTGCACAAGGATTTGTGCGGGTGCGCTTGAAAAAAGGGCCGCACGACGGACCCGAAATTCTGGAACTGGACCGCCTGCCCCCCCTGGACAAGCACCACAAGCACAATCTGGATGTGGTGGTAGACCGCCTGAAAGTGCGCGTGGACGCACGCCAGCGTTTGGCGGAAAGTTTCGAGACCGCATTGCGGTTAAGTGATGGCAAAGCGATTGCCGTGAATTTGGACACGGAAACTGAAACCGTGTTTTCCAGCAAATTTGCATGCCCGGTGTGTGACTACAGCCTGACTGAACTTGAACCGCGTTTGTTCTCGTTCAACAACCCGGCCGGCGCCTGCCCCGTGTGCGACGGTTTGGGTCATGAGCAGTTTTTTGACCCGCTGCGTGTGGTGGCCCACCCCGATGTGTCGCTGGCTGCCGGTGCAATCAGCGGCTGGGACCGCCGCAACGCCCTGTATTACCAAATGATACAAAGCCTGGCCGCGCATTACGGGTTCGACCCGGAATCAGCCTGGAATGAACTGCCTGAAGACGTACAAAAAGTGGTGCTGTATGGTTCAGGAAGTGAACAAATTACATTTACGTATTTGAGCGAGCGCAGCAAGCCGGTTGCCAAAACCCATGCCTTTGAAGGCATATTGCCCAACCTGACACGCCGCCACCGCGACACCGATTCAAATGCAGTACGCGATGAACTGGGCAAGCTGATGGCTGTACGCAGTTGCCAAGCCTGCCAGGGTTCGCGCTTGAAAACAGGTGCGCGCCACGTATTCATTGGTGAACACGATTACCGCAAAGCACTGCACCAGGTCACCGAGCTTCCAATTCACAAAGCCCTGAGCTATTTTGAAAGCATGGAAATGCACGGCGCAAAAGGCCAGATTGCCGACAAGATTGTGGTGGAAATCAAGGCGCGTTTGCAGTTTCTGAATGATGTGGGTTTGAACTATTTAACCTTGAACCGAAGTGCTGACACCTTAAGCGGTGGTGAAAGCCAGCGCATTCGACTGGCCAGCCAAATAGGTTCGGGGCTAACCGGTGTGATGTACGTGCTGGACGAACCATCGATTGGCTTGCACCAGCGTGATAACGACAGGCTGATTCAAACACTGTTGCGCCTGAAAAACCTGGGCAACACAGTGCTGGTGGTTGAACACGATGAAGACGCCATTCGCTGCGCCGATTATGTTGTCGACATGGGCCCCGGCGCGGGTGAACATGGCGGCCAAATTGTGGCCCAAGGCACACCGGCTGAAATTTTGGCAAGCCCGGAATCGTTGACCGGCCAATACCTGAATGGCAAGCGAAAAATTGAACGACTAAGCCCGCTGCGTAAACCCGACCCGGCACGCATGCTGACCATACACAATGCCACCGGCAACAACCTGAAAAATGTCAGTGCCAGTATTCCAGTGGGTTTGTTCGTGTGCGTTACAGGTGTTTCCGGTTCAGGCAAATCAACACTGATCAACGACACCTTGTTGGCTGAAGCAGCACACCAGTTAAACCGTGCGCACAAGGAAGGCGCGCCGCACAGCCACATCAGCGGACTTGAACACTTCGACAAAGTAATCGCTGTAGACCAAAGCCCGATCGGCCGCACACCGCGCAGCAACCCGGCCACCTACACTGGCTTGTTCACACCCATACGTGAATTGTTTGCTGGTGTACCCGCTTCGCGTGAGCGTGGTTATGACGTTGGACGTTTTTCATTCAATGTGAAGGGCGGTCGTTGCGAAGCCTGCCAGGGCGACGGCGTGGTGAAAGTGGAAATGCACTTTCTGCCCGACCTGTATGTGCCTTGCGATGTGTGCCACGGCAAACGCTACAACCGCGAAACGCTTGAGATTTTGTACCGCGGAAAAAACGTTGCCGAGATTCTGGAACTGACCGTGGAGCAGGCGCTGGAAGTATTTTCTGCCGTACCCAACATTGCACGCAAGCTGCAAACTTTGGTGGATGTGGGCTTGGGTTACATTCGCTTGGGGCAATCGGCTACAACACTTTCAGGCGGTGAAGCCCAGCGCGTAAAGCTGTCGCTTGAACTCTCAAAACGCGACACAGGCAAAACACTATACATTCTTGACGAACCCACAACCGGCCTGCACTTTCACGACATCGCCATGCTGCTGAAAGTATTGAACCCACTGGTGGAACAAGGCAACACAGTGCTGGTGATTGAGCACAATCTGGATGTAATCAAATGTGCGGACTGGGTGCTGGACATGGGCCCGGAAGGTGGAGACAACGGCGGCATGCTGATTGCAGAGGGCACGCCCATGCAAATTGCGAAAAACAAAAAAAGCCACACAGGGCACTTCCTTGCGCGCTTTTACAACGACGACTCAGAAACCACCAAACCGGGCAAGACGGTACCGATACAGGCCTAAAAAACTGGTCGTGTACAATAGGGGGCTCTTTTTAGCAGTGGGAGCAACATGAACGAACAACTTGAAACCCTATTCAAATACATTGAACCTGCAAAGCTTTTAGACCTTGGTCTACAGGCAGCAAAATTTCTGTTGGTGATTGTAGTTGCACTTGTCGTACTGCGACTGGTGAAGACAGCGATTGACCGTGTAGGCAAGCGCATGCAAAGTCGCAGCGAAACGCTGGACGATCAAAAACGCGTAGAAACATTAACCCGCGTTTTGAAATACGTGGCCAACATCGTAGTACTTCTGATGGGCGCTTTGATTGCACTGGGCACCATTGGTATTTCAATTGCGCCCGTGCTGGCCGCTGCGGGTGTAGTCGGTTTGGCTGTGGGTTTCGGTGCACAAAGCTTGGTCAAGGATTACTTTACGGGCATTGTGCTGCTGATCGAAAACCAGATTCGCGCTGGCGACTTCATTGAAGTGGGTGGAAAATCGGGCACGGTTGAAAATATCACCCTGCGTTACGTGCGCATGCGTGATGCACACGGCAATGTGCACTTTGTGCCCAACGGTCAAATTGATTCAGTCACCAACTCAACAATGGACTTCGCGTACGCGGTAGTCGATATCGGCATTGCTTACAAGGAAGACGTGGACGCAGCAATTCAGGTTATGCAAAAGGTAGGCGCTGAGTTGGCAGAAGATGAAACTTGGGGACCAAAAATTACCGAATCCATGTCGACTTTTGGTGTTCAGGAATTGGCAGATTCAGCGGTGATAGTGCGGGTTCGGTTCAAAACACTGCCCGGTGAGCAATGGGGCATTCGCCGTGAGTACAACAAACGAATCAAAGCTGCGTTCGACAATGTCGGCATCGAAATACCATTCCCACACGTCACCATGTGCCCCAGTGGCGGAACAAGCGATGTGGCGTTGCCAATCAGCAATTCGTGAATTATTTCATGTCAATTTTTTGAAACTTCCTGACCTGCACGGGTACCTAACTTTTTAACCAAAATTTGCAGGTCAGGAAAAAATGCCGATCAATACAGGCAACGTTGGTTCAGCTCAACTCAGTAACCCAACAAAATTCTCCAATTGGTCATTGCCCGCAACCGAGTCTGAATTGGTAGCCACAGCTGGCTCGCTGGCCGTAGACCTAATAGTTAGTTCAGAAGAACCAGGACCTCTGCCTCCACTTGGTAAACTAAGCCACAGCGCCTGCTGCTACGACCACCTGAAGTTTTTGAAGGCCAAACTGAACACGCTCAGCACCATGCATCGAATTGGCATGTGCCATGGTTCAGTCGATTCGGAGCATTTTTTTACACCCAAAAAAAATGAAAGCGCCTGCCAGTGGCGACATGCAGAAACCACCGCATTTTATCAAGACGATGAGTTTTACGACAAATACCTCAACGACATTCTTGCGGCCAGTGCGGGACATGTACCAGACGCACATGTAGAAGCCGTGCTGGAACAATCACCTGTGCGGCAGCTGCTCGAAGAATTGACACAAACGCTGAGTTCGCCTTGGGTCGACTGCCATTTAAACCTGGCTGGGCATGTTGATCAAGTGATTACCCATGCACTTACCCAACTTGAAATCGAGCAACGCCAGTTTGGTGAAAACCAGGAAGGCAGAGGCAATTCATGGATCAAAAACCTTCAGCACACATCCACCAAAGAAGGTTGCATTTACTCACACCCAACAGATCCGTTTTATCCGCACATTAAAGAATGGCGTATTGCAAACAAGGATCAAGGAAGAATCAATGAATTGACAAACGAATTGAACACCGACTTCGAAACTAAAAAAGAAAATACCGCCATGCCCCGAGTTATTGCTTGGGTGCAATTTGAAGAGAGTGAGCAACAAGTCATTCGCGCAGCGTACGGCGCTGCAACCTGAAAACCAATCAGCAACACCTCAATTAGAAGCAACACCCCATATGATCAAGCAGCCTATTTCCAACTGCGATACGAACGCGCCAGTAATTACCGATCAACCGCAAATCAACCAATCCGGCAGCACCTCAGTTTCAAGCACGGCAGCAAACCTTGCGAAATCACTGAACGAGGCAAGCTCTGAATTCGACAGTTCCAACACGCAAGTAACGCCTCAACTTAACAATGTTGAAAGTTGTTTGAACGCAATGATTGCCGTGTTTCATGCACTTTCGAACAGCCACGAAATCAACCTTTATCATGGCAACCCAAGCGTGGAAAACTTTGTGTTTCAAGACACGGGTGCTGCGGCTTCGGGGGCGCGTTCACTTAAGGCTTCCTTTCTCAATTCTTTGAGCGTACCTGAAGCAAAAGTAAACACGCTACGTGCCCACGACGATGTAAAAATTGCCTTGCGTGAATTCGGCGGCCCACTTCTGGTTGCTGCCGAAGTAAATGGGCACCGCAAACTGAATATTTTCAAAATGCATTTGGAGTCAGTGGTTAATTTTGCAGACCAAGACGAGCCCAACACCATGGAAAGTGCAGCAACCATGCTGGAGCACCTAAGTGCATTGGAGCAATTGGTATTGCTAAGCGCAAGAGATTATTCCGTTCTTTCTATTCAACCGTGGGGACCATTGAAAGCAAAAGAAGTACGCCGGGTATTTCCAACCGCGTATGGTGAAACAGATCGACCACCGCTGAAAAAACCCCGGCCTTAGAAGCATTGACTAGGCTATCCAATCACCTACGAGATGCCTGAATAAAAAAAGGGGTGGGGCAACAACATTGACCCACCCCTTTTTCCACCAAGTTACTGCGATTTAACGCGGCAATACTGTGGTGCCCATCAAGAACTCGTCTACTTCACGGGCGGCCTGACGGCCTTCGCGAATGGCCCACACCACCAAGGATTGACCACGGCGCATGTCGCCTGCAGCGTACACCTTTTCCACATTGGTGCGGTAGCAGCCCTCACCGTCGGTGGTGGCTTTGGCGTTGCCGCGATTGTCTTTTTCGACACCGAACGCATCCAGAATACTTTTCGCAGGGTTTGTGAAACCCATGGCAAACAACACCAAGTCAGCCTCGACCATGAATTCCGAACCTGCAATTTCCTGCATCTTCATTTGGCCGGTGGCTTCGTCTTTTACCCATTCAACTTTGGCGCACTTGGCTGCTTTTACATTGCCTTTGCCATCGTCAATGAATTCTTTGGTGGTGACCGCCCAGTCGCGTGCCACGCCTTCTTCATGTGAAGAGGAAGTGCGCATTTTCATGGGCCAGTAAGGCCACACCAAAGGCTTGTTTTCTTCTTCGGGTGGCTGGGGCATCAATTCAATTTGCGTAACCTGTTTGGCACCATGGCGGTTGGATGTACCCACGCAGTCGGAGCCCGTGTCGCCACCGCCAATGACCAACACACTTTTCTTCGTGGCCATGATTTGGTCTTTCAACTTGTCGCCGGCGTTCACGCGGTTTTGCAGTGGCAAAAATTCCATTGCAAAATGAACACCCTTAAGTTGGCGGCCAGGAATTGGCAGGTCGCGCGGTACTTCTGAACCACCAGTCAAAATAACAGCGTCAAATTGAGCAGTCAGTTCTTTCGGGGTAATGGTTTCGCGGGCCAGATTGGTAATGCCACCCTCGACCAACTTTTCACCCACAAACACGCCAGTTTTGAAGGTGACGCCTTCTGCTTGCATTTGTTCAACACGGCGGTCGATGTGATGCTTTTCCATTTTGAAGTCAGGAATGCCATAGCGGAGCAATCCACCCACGCGGTCGTTTTTCTCAAACACAGTCACGTCGTGGCCTACGCGCGCCAACTGCTGCGCAGCGGCCATACCTGCGGGGCCTGAGCCCACCACAGCCACTTTCTTGCCGGTTTTCTGTACGGGTGCTTGTGGCACCACCCAGTTGTTTTCCCAGCCCTTGTCGATGATCGCGTGCTCAATGCTCTTGATGCCGACGGGCTCTTCATGAATACCCAAGGTGCATGCAGCCTCGCAAGGGGCGGGGCAAATGCGGCCTGTGAATTCCGGGAAGTTGTTAGTGCTGTGCAGGGTGTGCAGCGCCGCCTTCCAGTCTTGTTGGTAAACAAGATCGTTGAAGTCGGGAATGATGTTATTCACCGGGCAACCGTTGTTACAAAACGGAATGCCGCAGTCCATACAACGCGCGCCCTGAATTTTGGCCTCGTCGTCGTTCAACGTAATCGTGAATTCTTTGTAGTGTTTGACACGTTTTTCAGGCGCCTCGCTGGCTTCCTTCAAACGCTCAAATTCCATAAATCCTGTGACCTTGCCCATTTTTCAAATCCTCATTAACAGGTGGTTCTTAAGCGGCGACTGCAGGTTTGGCCTGCGCTGCCACATACAGTTCTTTCAAGGCGCGACGGTATTCGGTTGGGAATACTTTCACGAACTTCTTGCGCTCGGTGCCCCAGTTTTCCAGAATTTCCTTGGCACGTTCGCTGCCGGTGTAACGGGCGTGGCGCTCGACCAAACTCTTCAGGATTACTTCGTCGGGCTGGCGGTCTGCACCACGTGCCGGGCTGTGCCAAATTTCACGGTTGCCCAGTGCTTCCTGTTCGGTTGCAGGGACCACGTCTTCCAGCTCAACTTGCGCCATGTTGCAACGTTTTGCGAACAAACCATCGATGTCGTACACATAAGCCATGCCACCGCTCATGCCGGCTGCAAAGTTGCGGCCGGTTTCACCCAACACCACCACGGTACCGCCAGTCATGTATTCGCAACCGTGGTCGCCAGTGCCTTCAATCACGGCTGCCGCACCTGAATTGCGCACAGCGAAACGTTCGCCTGCCACACCGCTCAGGAATGCTTCACCGGCAATGGCACCGTACAGCACGGTGTTGCCCACAATCATGTTTTCTTCAGACAAACCGCGGAAGTCGTTGGTTGGGCGCACGATGATTCGACCGCCACTCAAGCCCTTGCCCACGTAATCGTTGCCCTCGCCCACCAAGTCAGCGGTTACACCATGCGCCAGGAATGCGCCGAATGATTGACCGGCTGTGCCAGTGAACTGAATGTGAATGGTGTCGTCTGGCAAGCCAGCGTGGCCATATTTTTTGGCCACTTCGCCAGACAACATGGCACCCGCCGTGCGGTTCACGTTCTTGATCGGGGTAATGAAGGAAACACGTTCGCCTTTGTCCAAAGCCGATTTGGCCAACTGGATCAATTTCTGGTCCAGCGCCTTGTCCAGGCCGTGGTCTTGGCTGCCAGTGTGCAACAGCGGCTCTGTGGTGCCTTCAGGTACCCACAACAAGCGGCTGAAGTCCAGGCCCTTGGCTTTCCAGTGGGTAATGCCTTTGCGCATGTCCAGCAGGTTCGCGCGGCCAATCAGGTCGTCGAATTTGCGGATGCCCAACTGCGCCATGATTTCGCGCACTTCGTTGGCCACGAAGAAGAAGTAATTCACTACATGCTCAGGCTTGCCGGTGAACTTCTTGCGAAGTTCCGGGTTTTGTGTGGCAACGCCTACGGGGCAGGTGTTCAAGTGGCACTTGCGCATCATGATGCAGCCTTCAACCACCAGTGGGGCAGTCGCAAAGCCGAATTCATCAGCGCCCAACATGGCACCAATCACCACGTCGCGGCCGGTTTTCATTTGGCCATCGACCTGCACGCGAATACGTCCACGCAAACCGTTCAATACCAAGGTTTGCTGTGTTTCAGCCAAACCCAGTTCCCAGTTGGTACCCGCATGCTTGATGGATGAAACAGGCGATGCGCCTGTACCACCATCTTGACCAGCGATGACCAGGTGGTCGGCCTTGGCCTTCGAAACACCCGCAGCAATGGTACCCACGCCCACTTCAGACACCAGCTTCACGGAAATGGAAGCCTGTGCATTCACGTTTTTCAGGTCGTGAATAAGCTGGGCCAAATCTTCAATGGAATAAATGTCGTGGTGCGGGGGCGGGGAAATCAAGCCCACGCCAGGCACGGAATAGCGCAGCTTGCCGATGTAATCGGACACCTTGCCACCGGGCAACTGACCGCCCTCACCAGGCTTGGCACCTTGCGCCATCTTGATCTGGATTTGATCTGCGGATGTCAGGTATTCGGCGGTTACGCCGAAACGACCGGAAGCCACCTGTTTGATGCGTGAGCGCAGAGAATCGCCTTTCTTCAAGGGGAAGTCGGCAACCACCACATCGCCCAATTCGCTTTTCAGCGAGGCACCTTCGCCAATGGGGCCTGTGCCTGGACCAAATTTATCAAGGCCCGCGCGCAGTTCGGTGCTGTAGCGCTTTTCGTCTTCACCACCTTCACCGGTGTTGCTTTTGCCGCCAATTCGGTTCATGGCCACAGCCAGGGTTGCGTGGGCTTCAGTCGAAATGGAACCCAGTGACATGGCACCTGTTGCAAAGCGCTTCACGATTTCTTCGACGGCTTCCACTTCTTCAATTGGAATGGCTTTTGAAGGGTCAATCTTGAATTCGAACAGACCACGCAAGGTCATGTGGCGCTTGCTTTGATCGTTGATGATCTGCGCATATTCCTTGTAGGTGTTGTAGGTGCCTGAACGTGTGGCGTGTTGCAATTTTGCAATTGCATCGGGGGTCCACATGTGTTCCTCGCCGCGAGTGCGCCAGGCGTATTCGCCACCTGCATCCAAGGCGCCAGCCAACACAGGGTCGGGGCTGAATGCGGACTGGTGAACTCGAATGGCTTCCTCGGCCACTTCAAACACGCCAATGCCTTCTACCTTGGTGGGTGTGCCGGCAAAGTACGCATCAATGAAGGCCTGGTTCAAACCAACGGCTTCAAAAATTTGCGCGCCTGTGTAGCTCATGTAAGTGGAAATGCCCATCTTGGACATCACTTTCATCAAGCCCTTGCCCACCGCCTTAATGTAGTTGTACACCGCTTTTTCAGGGCTTAAATCGCCGGGCAAACCTTTGCTCATTTCAGCAATGGTTTCCATGGCCAGGTAGGGGTGCACGGCTTCTGCACCGTAACCCGCCAGCAAGGCAAAATGGTGGGTTTCACGGGCTGAACCGGTTTCAACCACCAAGCCAGTCGAGGTACGCAGACCCACTTTCACCAGGTGCTGGTGAATGGCAGACACTGCCAGCAACGCTGGAATGGCCACGTTGTCGCGGCTCATCATGCGGTCGGTGATGATCAGCACGTTCACGCCCTGCTTCACCGCATCGCGGGCCTCAGCACACAGTGATGCAATGCGTGCTTCAATGCCTTCCTTACCCCAAGCGACGGGATAGCAAATGTTCAGTTCATGGCTGGTGAACTTGCCGCCAGTGAAGGCTTCAATGTTGCGGATCTTCGCCATGTCTTTTGATGTGAGCACAGGCTGTGACACTTCGAGGCGCATGGGCGGGTTGATGTTGTTCAGATCAAGCAGGTTGGGCTTGGGGCCGATGAAGCTGTTCAGGCTCATCACCAGGTTTTCACGAATCGGATCGATTGGTGGGTTGGTCACCTGTGCGAACAACTGCTTGAAGTAGTTGTACAGCGGCTTAAGCTTGTTGGACATCACGGCCAATGGGCTGTCGTTGCCCATAGAGCCGGTGGCTTCCTCGCCGTTTTGCAGCATGGGGGCCATCAGGAATTTCAGGTCTTCCTGCGTGTAACCAAAGGCCTGCTGGCGATCCAGCAAGGTTTCAAGCGGCTCGATGGGTTCGGGTTTGCCTTCCACTTCGTCCAGCTTCACGCGAATGGTGTCGATCCACTGCTTGTAGGGCTTGCCGGCGCTAAGCTGGTTCTTCAACTCGTCGTCGTTGATAATGCGGCCCGCTTCCATGTCGATCAGGAACATTTTGCCGGGCTGTAAGCGCCACTTTTTCACAATCTTGCTTTCAGGAATCGGCAAGGTGCCTGATTCCGAAGCCATCACCACCAAATCATCTTCAGTCACGATGTAACGCGCGGGGCGCAGGCCGTTGCGGTCAAGCGTAGCGCCAATCTGTTTGCCATCAGTAAACGCCATGGCGGCAGGGCCGTCCCAGGGTTCCATCATGGCGGCGTGGTATTCATAGAAGGCGCGGCGGTTGTCATCCATCAATGTGTGCTGTTCCCAGGCTTCGGGCACCATCATCATCATGGCTTGCGCAATTGGGTAGCCCGCCATCACCAACAGTTCCAGGCAGTTGTCGAAACAGGCTGTATCTGACTGACCTTCGAAAATCAGTGGGTACAGCTTTTGCAGGTCGTCGCCCAACACGGCACTTTTCATCACGCCTTCACGTGCGCGCATCCAGTTGAAGTTGCCCTTCACGGTGTTGATTTCGCCGTTGTGCGCCAACATGCGGTACGGGTGAGCCAACGGCCATTCAGGGAATGTGTTGGTGGAAAAACGCTGGTGAACCAGAGCCAATGCCGACACACAGCGTGGGTCTTTCAAATCAAGGTAGTACTCGCCAACCTGGTTGGCCAGCAACAAGCCCTTGTACACAATGGTACGGGCGCTCATGGAGGGGCTGAAGTATTCAGTGCCGTGCGCCAGGTTCAGGTTCTTGATGGCGTGCACGGCGCGTTTGCGGATTACATACAGTTTGCGTTCCAGCGCGTCGGTCACCATGATGTCGCGGCCACGGCCCACGAACACTTGGCGAATCACGGGTTCTTTCAAGCGCACGGTGGGGCTCATTGGCATGTCGGCATTCACCGGCACATCACGCCAGCCCAGCAACACTTGGCCCTCAGCTTTCACAGCGCGCTCAATTTCCTGTTCGCAGGCGATGCGGGAAGCAGTCTCTTTCGGCAAAAACAACATGCCCACGCCGTATTCGCCAGCGGGCGGCAGTGTTATGCCCTGCTTGGCCATTTCTTCACGGAAAAAGGCGTCGGGAATTTGAATCAGTATGCCCGCACCGTCGCCCATCAGTGGGTCGGCACCCACGGCACCACGGTGGTCCAGATTTTCAAGAATTTTCAGGCCGCTTGCAATGATGTCATGCGTTCGCTTGCCTTTGATGTGCGCCACAAAACCAACGCCACAGGCGTCGTGTTCGTTGCTGGCGGAGTACATGCCTTTTTCTTCGGCAATCTTTCTGATGTCTTGTTGCATGGAGAAGCCCCTGATTTCGGTACGTTGGACACTTTACTGCACCGCCGCAAGATTCTCAAGGAAAATAAAAGGGGTCTGACCCTATTTATAAAACCCCACCAAAAACTAGGGTCATAAAATAGGGACATACAAAAATTTGCCGCACTTGTTTAGTGCTTTTGCGCTGCTTTCGCGGGCCGCCCACGTGGCCGTGGACGCACCGGCCGATTCGCAAGGTCCTGAATTTGCGTGCAAAAAGCATCGTCACTCCACAGCCAGCCTTTTTGCAGGCACTCTGAAATGTCTGCACAGTCCCTTTCACTCAAACCAGGTTCACTAAACTGCCGGTAGCGGCTTTGGCGCTCGAAGGGGGTGTTGCCGAGTTGCCAGTAGATAGGCAAATCAAGCAACCATGCCTCATTCACCACACCGGCATGGGCAGCAAAACTGCTCCAGGGGTAGGTGGCCAGGTCAGGGGCGCCAGTGGCACGGGCAGCCAGCTGCTCGACAAAAAGGCAGGCTTTCAGGCTGCGCAAGCCGGGTTGAATCACTGTGGATTTAAAACGCGGTTCCCACAGTGCGCTTGAGTTGATCTGCTGTATCTGCCGTACTGCATGTGAAAAATGCCGGTTCAGGTTTTGCACAAAGCGCCCCACTTTTGCCGCATCGGGTGCTGTAATCATCAGCAAAGCGCCCGTGGGCACCAGGCAATAGGCATGCAGGGCAACGCCCTCTTCATTGGCGCTTTCAGGCAACTGGGCATGAAACAGGGAAAAAGCGTCTCGGGTTTTGAACACCTCTTGCCCTGCAATACCTTGCAATTCCAGCACCATGGGGCATTCAGGAATAAATAAGCGGGCTTGGCGGGCCATGCAAGATCGCCTTAAAACTGCAAGCCGGGCACGGTCAGGCGTTGGTGCTCTTTCATGGCGTAACGGTCGGTCATGCCTGCGATGTAATCGGCAATGGCGCGAGGTATGTTCATTTCAGAGCGGCGGTAAAACTGCGGGGGAAGCAGTCGGGGATCTTCCATAAAAATATGAAACAATTCTTGCACCACACGGCGTGCCTTCAGGGTGGCACGCAACACCTGGTAGTGCTGGTACAGTTCTTTGCGCAAAAACACCTTCAGCTCGTGGTTCAGCTCGGCCATTTCTGCGCTAAAACCGATTAGTTTGTCAGCCAACTGCACATCCGCCACGCTGGTGGGCCTGATTTGCTGAATGCGGCGGTCTGACTCATGCAGTAAATCCTGCACCAAGGCGTTAATAATGCCGCGCACAATTTCATGAATCAAGCGGCGACCATCAATGTTGGGATCCCGGGTTTTAACACGGTCCAAATGCATTTTAAACAGCGGTACCTCGGCAGTTTGTTCCAGCGTAATCAAGCCGGAACGCAGACCATCGTCAATGTCGTGGTTGTTGTAAGCAATTTCGTCGGCCAGGTTGGTAACCTGTGCTTCAAGCACAGGGCGTCGATTGCTTAAAAAGCGGTCCGCCACCTCGCCCAGCTTCTCAGCATTGGGCCGAGAGCAGTGTTTCAAAATACTTTCACGGGTTTCAAAACACAAATTCAAGCCATTGAAACTGGCGTATTTTTCTTCTAGTTCATCCACCACCCGCAGGCTTTGCAAGTTGTGCTCAAAACCACCGTGGGGCGCCATACATTCATTCAATGCGTCTTGCCCGGCGTGCCCAAAGGGTGTGTGGCCCAAGTCGTGGGCCAGTGCAACAGCTTCGGTGAGTTCTTCATTCAAACCCAAATTGCGGGAAATACTGCGCGCAATTTGTGCCACTTCCAGACTGTGGGTAAGGCGGGTGCGATACAAATCCCCCTCGGTGTTCACAAACACCTGGGTTTTGTATTCCAGTCGACGAAATGCCGCACTGTGGATAATTCGATCGCGATCACGTTCAAATTCGGTGCGGCCTTCCGGGCTTTTTTCAGGGTGCAGCCGGCCACGCGTGTTGGCAGAACTGACAGCATAAGGGGCCAAACTGAGTTCGAAGTTGCGCACGGTTAGTCCCCTGCCCCCAATTCTTGTAAGGTTTGCCTTACCAGTGTGTCATCGGCGGGCGAGGTTGAAGCTCCGCCCAAACCGTTCAGTAACACGTATTTAATCGAACCTGAATCGGCTTTTTTATCATGCGCCATCAGCTCCATGAACCTGTCCACGCCCATCCGCGGCGGCAAGGCCGGCAGGCGAGCGTCAATCACGACTTTTGTCAGGCGTGCAGATTCTGCTGCCGTCAGGCGACCCATGCGGCGGCACAAGTCGGCCGCAATCACCATGCCGCAACCCACCGCCTCGCCGTGGTACCACTGACCATAACCCATGCCCGCTTCAATCGCGTGGCCAAAAGTATGGCCAAAATTCAGAATGGCACGTATGCCGCCTTCACGCTCGTCCTTGCTCACCACATCCGCCTTGATCTCGCATGAACGCTTCACCACCTGCGCCAACAGCCCGGGATCGCGATTCAGCAAGCTGGGCATATTGGCTTCAACCATGTCCAGATACGCGGAGTCGGCAATCGCTCCATGCTTGATGATTTCCGCCAATCCGCAGCTCAATTCGCGATCAGGCAGGGTGTTCAACGTTGAAATATCGGTGACCACCATTTGCGGCTGGTAAAACGCGCCAATCATGTTTTTGCCCAGCGGGTGGTTAATCCCGGTTTTACCACCCACGGAACTGTCGACCTGGCTAAGCAAGGTAGTGGGCACTTGGATGAAGGGAATACCGCGCATAAACGCCGAGGCAGCAAAGCCACCCATGTCGCCAATTACCCCACCACCCAGTGCCACCAATACGGTTTTACGGTCGCAGTGGTGTTGCAGCAGGGCATCGAACACCAATTGAAGTGTTGGCCAGTCCTTGAATTCTTCACCATCAGGCAAAATAACAGTGTGTACAACCTTGGCCCCCGCTTGGATCAAACTGCCTTTCAACTGCGCGGCATACAGCGGCCCCACCGTGGTGTTGGTACAAATCATGACCACCATGCCAGCCACATGGGGCAGAAAAAGCTCGGCTTGCCCCAACAGGCCCGCACCAATATGAATTGGGTAGCTGCGATCGCCTAAATCAACTTCAAGGGTGTATCGACTCATTCTGTTCCAGTGGCCTTCTGTTCAGTGGGGGGTATTTTCTGGCCCAATTCTAAAGCAAGACTGATTTTATTCACGATTTGGTACACAGGTTGGCGCCCGGTTTCAACCACCACGTCGGCACATTCCTTGTACAAAGGCAGGCGGTTGGCAAGCAGCTCTTCAATCTTTTTACGGGGGTTTGGGCCTTGAAGCAGGGGTCTGTTTTTATCAAGCCGCGTGCGCTGATAAAGTTCTGTAGCAGATGCGCTAAGGTACACCACCGAGCCAATTTGCTTCAGCAGGGCGCGGTTTTCTTCAGCGAGTACAATTCCGCCGCCGGTGGCAATCACCTGGCGCTCTTTGCCAACGAAGCTGGCCAGTGCCGTCGACTCGCGTCGACGAAAACCGGCCTCGCCTTCGATTTCGAAAATAACAGGAATGCTGACACCCGTTTGATGCTCGATCAGGTGATCGGTGTCAGTGAATTCCCAGGACAGATGCTTGGCCAAGGCCTTGCCGACTGTGCTTTTGCCGGCTCCCATCATGCCCACCAGCACAATGCATTGATTGGACACTTCGTTAAATCTTCGTGAACGATCAAATCATTGTACGGTAAAGCTTGTGTTATTGGTCTGCGAGCACAACCGGCGTTAGAAAGATTAGCAGTTCTGCCCGTCGCTTGGTGTCGGTTTTGCCCTTGAATAAAGCCCCAAGCCCGGGAATGTCGCCCAGAAATGGCACCTTTTCATTCAATACATTGTCGTCTTCTTCAAAAATACCGCCCAACACAACCGTGCCGCCGTCGGCCACCAGAACTTTGGTTTTCACCCGGCGGGTGTCAATTGCAGGGCCGTTGGCCGTGGTAATCCCGATAGAGTCTTTGGCGATGTCTACATCCAGCAGCACAGTGCCATCCGGGGCAATTTGTGGCGTCACGGCCAGTTTTAAATTGGCTTCTTTGAATTCAGTTGCGGTTGCACCGCTGCTGGTGGCGATTTGATAAGGGATTTCTGTACCCTGCTCAATCAAGGCAGGCTCTTTGTTTGAGGTAATAACCCGCGGATTCGATACAGTGCGAATTTTGTTGTCGGTTTCAAGGGCACGCAACTGCAAATTGATTAGCCGCGTGGAACTGGCGTTGAACAAGGTGTAGGCCAAAGTGGTGGATGCCAACGGACCGGTGTCAACAAAACCTTTGCTGCCAAACTGGTCGCCAACTTCAGTAAACGCATCGGCCCTTGCCGAAGCCGATTGAATGCGCACACCCAAATCTTTCGACACAGAGGTATCGGCCAGCACCACCCTTGCTTCAATCATGACCTGTTTCACCGGCTTGTCCAGGCCCGTGATAATCATGTTGATGCGCTCCAGCCGCGTGGGTGTATCCTGCACAAAAATTTGGCTGGTGCGCTCGTCTGAAATCAGGGTTCCACGGTCCGAAAGCAGCTTGGAATCTTCCGACTTAATCAAGGTGACCAAATCTGCAGTTTTTTGGTAGCTGACTTGAAAGACTTGCGAAACCAAGGGCTCCATGTCGTCTTGTGCACGTCGATTGGCGGTTTGAAACTGATCGTTGCTTACATCAGCTGGCGTGGAAACCAACAACACATTGCCAGACTGACTTGACACCAACCCCTTTGAGCGCATGACAATGTCCAGCGCCTGGTCCCAGGGCACATCTTTCAAAAACACGGTGACCGTGCCTTGCACAGAATCACTTAACACCAGGTTCATTTTTGTGAAATCCGCGAATACTTGCATGACGGTGCGAATGTCTGCATCTTTAAAATCAAGGGTAATCGGCCGCCCGTTGTAGCGGGCCACTGCACTTTGATTTTTTGCAGCCGGGGTAATACTTACGCTGTTGGTTTTTGGTGCTGCCAACTGTATCGGTGTCACTTCCACTTCGACCACTGAACCGCTTTGCCTAAGCAAGTGTGTGGCTTTGTTCAAATTCATTTGAACCACCAAAGCTTGGTCACCCGGGAACAATTCTACTTGCGCTATGGGTGCCCCGGCCGCAGTTTGCAATTGCTTCACCACATCAGGCTGAATTCGCGCGTTGGCAAATCGAATTCGCAGCCGTTCATTCGTTAAAACAGCATCTGCCAGAATATCGCTTCGATCAAACACCATCCGCAGTACTTGCCTGCCGTTTTGCTCGGTTACGCGCCAGTCGTTCAGCACTGCGCCATCTTGCATCACTGCAGGCTTTCCCAGCACCTCTGCCACCGTTTTTTTCAACATGCTTCCTTGTGGCAAAACAGCAGCTTGTGTATTGCCAGGCACAAATGGCTTGGGCCCGGAGAAAACGATTTGAATGGACTGCTCGGATTGCGTCGCCTGCACCTCATAGCTTTGCGCCAATTCGAACACCAAACGACTTTTGCCACCTGCAGCAATCAGTTGTGAGCGCTTGATTCGACTGTCATTTGCAAACTCGACTGGCAAGGTTTTGTTGCTCAGCTCACTTGAAAAATCGAGCACTTGGCGCGCCGGGTTGGCCATTCTAAACAAACCGAGTTTTTGATTCATGGGCTGATCAAGCTGCAAGGTCAGTACTGTTTGATCATCCAGCTCCTGAAGTTTGGCATCCACAATCGACAAAGCTTGAGCATTGCCCATGAATGCCACCACCAGGATCGTGACCAACACGAAACTGAAGCGCGCCCGATTGTGTTTATTCACCATTTGCATTTTCATCAAAGTCCCCCAGGCGTTACGCCAGGCATCAGTTTCAGTTCAAGCGGCTTGCCTCTTGCGCGTCCATCCACAGGCAACAACACTACATTTCCAGCACCCAGAGAATTCACGCGATAGGCGTTCAGCACATAACTGCCGACTCCCACCACGTAATCACGCTGGCCGTCATTCAAAATGGCCACACGTTGACCAGATGACTCGATTATTCCCGTAAGCCGCATGGACCCGACAGCTCGACCCAAGTCGTCTATACGTGCTTGTTCGCTGACCAACAAATTGCTGCTCCACTCGAACAACCGACCAGTGATCGCGGGCAAAGATTCTGTGTTGCTTGCCAAAGTCAGCTCATCATCGCCAGGCGCTTTGGCTTCAGACACTCTCACAGACGAATTTCTGCCTTGATTTAATCGTTGCTCCAGCGCCATAAGCGACTCGGCGTGCCCTATGTCGGGGTTCTCCAGAGCAGGCAACAGTGGTACCAACAACATCGAAAACAGATATTCAATCATTGCGACTTTCCTCTTCAGGGACTGGTGAAGCCGTGCCGACTTGATTCGTAGGCAGTTGCGCATATGCGTTCAGTTCGCCCACCATTTGCCAGTCCCCGGACTCTGGCTGCACCTGCATTTCGAACTCCTTCAAACTGACCTGTCTGCTCAGGCTGGCGATGTGATTCGGCAAACGGGAAATGGCATCGCCCTGCCCGCGAACGCTGACCTTGACAGGCACTATGCGCATCACTTCTTTGTTGATAGAGGGCTGGGGCGTGAACTCGGACAATTTCAGTTGCTTGTCCAAAATCATTTCATTGATTCGCCCCAAAAGTGAGGCAAGCTCTCGGTCAGAAGGCAATGCCATCTTCAGCACAGGCAACTGGGCTTCAAGGGCTGCCAGCTCCGCTTCAATGGCAGTAGCCTCCAATAGCAGAATAGATTGTGACTCCAGCCGACTTAATGACTGCTGAATGTCAGTCTCGAGTTGCTGATTCATGCCCAGGCTGCTGCTCCAGAACAAAAAGAAGCTGAGAATTCCCAACAGGAACCAGGTGAACAAAATTAATGCGATGCGCATCGGCGCACCCAACAAGGGCAACTCTTCCCGCAAAGAGTCAAGGCTGAGTTCATCTAGACGCATTCTGCCCTCCGCGCAACATAGCCTTGATCTCGAATTGATGCACTTCCTGGCCTGCTGGGCTGTTGGCTGTGGGGCTTGCAGGCGGACCGGAACTGGTTGCAGGCTGTGCCCCAACCAGCGTCACCAAATCCACCGACTGAAACAGGGCATTGCCTGACTCCATTTGATCCACCCAGGCAGCCAGTTCAGACACAGAACTTGTAAACCCACCAATGAACATCGCGTCCATTTTTGTGGACAAACGAGTCAAAGAAACGCCACGTGGTACGGTTTTATCCAGGAACGACAACCATTGACTGGCCAACAACGATTCCTTTTCCACCGCTTCCAAAGCCCCAACCTGTCGGCCAAGTTCTGCCACACGGTCTTTTTTACGTTGAACCTCAGCAGCCTGCGTTGCCATCTCGGCTTCCATGGCAGACAAATTACTGAGAAAGTTTTCTTTGTTGGCGACCCTTTGTGAAAACTCGCTGCCTACGGCGTAGCAAATAAACAGGCCGACCAGCAAACCTGCAGACAATTCGGCGATCACACGCCGCCTTCGTTTGCTTTCCCGGTGATTGCGGTACGGGTACAGGTTAAAAAGAATTACTCGCATGGCATGGCCTCCAGCGCACCGAAAGGCACCACGTCATCGTGCCAATGCGTGGCCAATTCACGGCGTGGTGTAATATCCAGCAAACGCGGTGAAAGAATTTGACTTCGCTTGGCGGTTGATTCGCAGCCTTTGGCATACATCAGCTCGCCACCCAGTATCAGTCGAACTGAAGCCACTTCTTCGGGCGCGCCGTCGCGAGTCCAGGTCGACACCAAGCGCTCAAGCGCAGAGATGGCCTGCACCACAGAAAACCCGTCTTCACTGTGCTCCCAACTTTCGTTGAACAACACGCCTTGCGAGAACACGGCCAAACGCACACGGTGTCGAGACAATTCGCCATGCAACAAAAACTGTATGTCCGCAGCCCGCAGTGTTTCCGAGGCCATTTGCAAATAGCCATTCATGGCAGCCACGGAATCCAGCGTTATGCCCAAACAACCCAGGTTGAATTGTTGGCAGGCCTCCAAAATTTCATCCACCTGTCGCTGGTCAATACCGGCCACTGCAAGGTTCACACTACCGTCCGACAACTCGGCCTTCACTTGCCAGTCAAATGCAGCCTCTCGCTCCGACTCACCTGCAGCCGCCTCCATCAGTTCTTGGATCTGATATCGAATCAAGTTTTCACGCTCGTTTTTTTCAACACTGATTTCACCAAGGTAAGCGTGTTTGGATGGCACCGACATCACCACAAACTGAGGCCGCACTGTATGGGTTGAAAGTTGCCCCAAAGCCCCGGCAATCGCTTGTTTGAGGGACTCGCCCGACACAAAAGCATCATCTGATGCAGTGACCCCCAATGCCCCACCACCAGACCCAAGGATGGACCTGAATGACAAGCAACCCCGACTATCAATTTCGCCATACACCCAGCGATAGCGCCGCGCGCTGAATGAGAACGACAGCGCATGAGCAGAGCCTCTGGACAAACCCGCCAACCATGTTCGAATTGATTTCATGAATACACCCTGTGCAAGGTAGACCTTCAGGGTAGAGAATTCAGGCTGAGCGGCTAACCCTCATTGGAGGGGTATAACCACTAGGGGGAGTTCCCTGATTTCATCAGTAGAGTCAACGATCTGAAATTACCGCGCGTTGGCAGCTACAATGTGGTCAATTCCACCCAACCAACACCGAACTGTGAATTCAAACAAATTGCGCTCAAACCAACGCTCCAAAGGTTTTATTGCCACCGCGCTTATCCTCCTGATTGGCTTGGTCATTTCGGGCGCATTGCTGGTGGGTGTGGCCTTGGCATTGATTTTTCCAAAACTGCCCGACCTGGACACCCTGACCGATTACAGACCCAAAGTGCCTTTGCGCGTGATGACCACTGACGGCGTGTTGATTGGTGAGTTCGGCGAGGAACGACGACGCCCCGTTGAAATTACCGAAGTACCCCTGATCATGCAGCAGGCCATCCTGGCTGCAGAGGATGACCGGTTTTACGAGCATGGCGGCATTGACTTCATGGGCGTAGCGCGTGCCATGATTACCAACGTCACGTCGGGTGGGCGAACGCAAGGCGCAAGCACCATCACGATGCAGGTTGCCCGCAATTTTTTCCTGACACGCGACAAAACCTGGACACGCAAACTGTATGAAGTGCTGCTGGCCTACAAAATTGAAGACAGCTTGAGCAAAGACGAAATTTTTGAGTTGTACATCAACCAGATTTATCTCGGTCAGCGCGCCTATGGCTTCCAGTCTGCATCACAAGTGTATTTCGCCAAACCCCTTCGCGACATCAACGCCGCCGAAGCGGCCATGCTGGCAGGTTTGCCAAAGGCACCGTCTGCCTACAATCCGATTGTGAACCCCAGCCGCGCACGCGTTCGTCAGGAATATGTGCTGCGCCGCATGAACGAACTTGATTACATCGACGACACTCAATTCGAAGAGGCCCTGAAAACCGAATTGGTCTACCGCAACCGCAAGGCCAATGGTGACGACATTGAGGCCACAACGGGCCTCACAATCAATGCCGACTATGCGGCTGAAATGGCCCGCCAGGCTGTGATGGAAATGTACGGAGAGGAAGCCTACACATCGGGCATCACAGTGACCACCACCTTGATAGCCAAGGAACAACGTGCCGCCCAGCGCGCCCTTCGAAACACGGTGATGGATTATGAATTACGCCAGTTTTTTCGTGGCCCCGAGGGTTACATTGAACTGCCGAACGATCCCAAGGAAGCTGAAGAAGTGATCGGTGACAACATCAGCGACTACACCGACTACGGCTTTTTACAAAGCGCAGTGGTACTTTCAGCCAGCCCCAAAGAAGTGGTTTTGTCTCAAGGTGCAGGCGAACCCTTGGTGCTGACGGGTGCCAGCCTGAAACCTGCGGAAAGCTGGCTTAATGAACGCGCCCCCGCCAACAAACGCCTGAAACGGGGCGCAGTGGTCCGCGTGTTGAAGCGCAAAGACCAACCCACCATGCTGACCCAGTTGCCTGAAGTGGAAGCCGCATTTATTGCGATCAACCCCAGGGATGGCGCTATTCGCGCTTTGTCGGGTGGGTTTGAATTTTCGCGCAACAAATTCAACCACGTTACACAGGCGACTCGCCAACCAGGTTCGGCCTTCAAACCTTTCGTGTATTCGGCAGCGCTGGAAAAAGGGATCACCGCAACCACACTGGTGGCAGACGAACCCATTTTTGTGCCCGCCGACACCCCGGGTGGAAAAGACTGGAGTCCAAAAAACTACGATGGCAAATACGATGGCCCCATGGTACTTAAAGAAGGCCTTGCCAAATCAAAAAACATGGTTTCAATCCGAGTGTTGCAAGAAATTACGCCGCAATATGGCCAGCGCTGGGCGACACAATTTGGATTTCCGGCAGCGAATGTACCGCCCTACCTAACCATGGCGTTGGGTGCAGTCACCACCAACCCATTACAGATGGCCAGCGCCTTCGCCGTATTTGCCAATTCCGGTTACCGCGTAAAGCCCTACTTGATTGAAAAAATCACCGATGGAAGCGGACGCATCGTGGCCCGGGCACGCCCTGCAGTGGCCGGCGAAGAAGCCAACCGGGTGATCGATTCACGCAACGCCTTTGTAACCACACGCCTGCTTCGCGAAGTGGTCGATCGCGGCACAGCCACTCGCGCCAAAGTGTTGAACCGTGGTGACATTGTCGGCAAAACAGGCACCACCAATGACAGTCACGACGCTTGGTTTGCTGGCTACAACAGCGACATTTCGGCTGTGGCCTGGGTGGGTTACGACCAACCCCGCAACTTGGGTGCCCGTGAAACCGGGGGTGGACTGGCCCTGCCGATCTGGATCGATTACATGCGCATTGCCTTGGCTGATCTGCCAGAGAAGCCACAGGTCGTTCCACCGGGTATTGAATATATTGATGGCAACTATTTCTATTCGGAATACACACCGGGCAACGGCATTTCGCGAATTGATGTGAGCGGCGGCGGAGATGACATTCCCAGCCTGTTTAACTTTTTGAAAGGCTTGGGCGGCATGATGGACAACAATTCCAACAAACGCTACGAGGGACCAACCAGCTCCGGAGACGGTACAACTCACCTGGAACCAGAGCGTCCTCGTGAACAACCTCGCGATGAAATTGAGCGTTTGTTTGGAAATTAAGCAAGGTTAAAATTCGTTCACATGGCGGGGCAGGTTTGACCAATCTGCTCACTTAACAACGCCACAAAGTGGGCCTTAAAGGGAGTTTTGCTGCGCGTGTCACGCCATTGCCCGTCCACATACTGATAATGAAAACCGCCTGATTTTGCAGCCAGCCACAATTCGTGGTTGGCCACCTGGCTGTTCAAAATCATCTTGCCTTTGTCTTCAAAATCAAGGGTTAATACATTGCCTGAGCGCATTGAATCTGCATCCAGGTCGAGCGTGTCGACCAAGGATTCAATATACTCTTCTACTTGAACCAAGGTGGAATCCACCACCGCCTGGAATTCTGTGTCTGTCATGAAAAACTCACCTTTAAGAACATTGGCCATTGTCACCTTGTTTGCGCTGGGCCTGAACGCCTGCGGCCAACGCGGCCCGCTTTATTTGCCCGAACCGCCACCGCCCATTGCAAAACCGGCGGGCTACGACAAACCTGAACAACAGCAAAACCGCTAAACCCAACATTTCCCGGCAGATTTTACCGTGCAAAACAATTCAGTGAACCCCAGCGACCTTAACCCACACCTGCAATTCGATGCTGCAACGGGCGAGCTTCTATTCGAACAAGCTGAACTCACCGGTTTGGCGCAGGAGTTTGGCACGCCCTTGTATGTTTATTCGGCCAGCTCCATCAAACAGGCCTATCGCGATTACGCCAATGCCTGCCAGGGCTTGGCGCATGTCACCATTTGTTATGCGGTCAAAGCCAACTCAAATATTCACATTCTGAAAACACTGGCGCAAGAAGGAGCCGGGTTCGATATTGTGTCTGCCGGTGAACTGGCCCGTGTTATTGCCGCAGGCGGTGACCCCAAAAAGGCGGTGTTCGCCGGAGTAGGCAAATCGGCCCAGGAAATTGAATATGCATTGGGGCAAGGCGTGGGTTGCTTCAATGTGGAGTCGGAAGCAGAAATGGCACGTGTGGCGCAAGTGGCCGAGAAATTACAACGCATCGCCAATGTGTCACTGCGCGTGAACCCCGATGTGGATGCCAAAACACACCCCTACATTTCTACAGGGTTAAAAGAGAATAAGTTTGGCGTGTCAATGAACGCAGCCCCGCGCGTGTACCAGTTTGCGCACGCACACCCATGGCTGAATGTGCACGGAATTGATTGCCACATCGGTTCGCAACTGACCGACGCAAGCCCCTACTTCGATGCGCTCGACCGCGTGCTGGCGCTGCTCGACCAGCTAGCCCTGGAAGGCATTGAAATCAATCACCTTGACCTGGGTGGCGGCATTGGCATTCGCTACCTGGATGAAACACCACCCACCCCGGCTGAAGTACTGCCCAAATTGATCGCCAAGGTGAAAGATTGGGCAAGTGCCAAGGGCCGCGGCATGCCCAGTTTGTCGTTCGAACCAGGTCGGTCTATCGTTGGCAATGCCGGTGTGTTGCTCACTCAGGTTGAATTTCTGAAAGAAAATGAAGGCAAACATTTCGCCATCGTAGACGCAGCCATGAACGACCTGATGCGCCCTGCCATGTACAAGGCCTTTCACGCCGTGGTGGCTTTACAGAAGAACCCCCATTCCAAGCCGCAAGAATACGACGTGGTGGGCCCCGTTTGCGAATCTGGCGACTGGCTGGCCAAAAACCGGGTGCTTTCTATCGAGCAGGGCGATTACCTGGCCATTTTGTCGGCGGGTGCGTACGGGCAAACCATGGCCTCGAACTACAACAGCCGCGGCCGCGCTGCTGAAGTGCTGGTAGAAAACGGCAAAGCCACACTGATTCGCAGGCGCGAAACCATTGAAGACCAGCTACGGCCTGAACTGGATGTGTAAAGGCCTAATTTGAATGGTGAGCGCTGTTGATAAGCTGCGCATCGTTGGAATTGCTTGTTTCGCACTTCAAGAAAACCGCCCCCGTTTGAATTCATTCGCAGCGTTCGGCCAAGGGCCGCCATCGAGACTCGGCCATCTTTTTTGCCGAGCTCGGTGAGCAAGAATCAATTCAAAAAGGGATCAAGCGGTTTTCAGTGCGGAACTGGCAATCCACGATGAGGTGGCAAAACCAATCAGCTCAAAATCTGGTAATACTTACAACTCTCCGTAAGAATGCAAGCCGGACAAGAACATATTCACACCCAAGAAAGCAAAGCCGGTCACCAGCAAGCCCACCAACGCCCAATAAGACGCCACCACACCGCGCAAACCCTTCACCAAACGCATGTGCAACCACGCCGCATAGTTCAGCCACACCACCAGAGCCCAAGTCTCCTTGGGGTCCCACTGCCAATAGGCTCCCCACGCTTCGGCGGCCCACAGCGCACCCAAAATGGTAGCAACTGTGAAGAACGCGAAACCCACGGCAATCGACTTGTACATCACATCATCAAGCACCTCAAGCGGGGGCAATGCATCGGCAATCCGTTTGCGAGCCAACAAGATGGCACCCACCACCGCACAACCAATACCCAGGTACAGGGCCCAGTACAGCGACACTTCACCGGTGCGGAACACCAAAGGCTCCAGAAACATCAACACACCCAAAACCCCAGTCGGAATCAATGCCTTGATACTCGGCGCATGCGCATACACCTTCAGCAAGTAGGCAAATGCAACCATGGCAGCAATCGAAAAGGTGCCGTAACCAATGAAGTTGGCAGGCACGTGAATTTTCATCCACCAGCTTTGCAAGGCGGGCACCAGGGGCTGAATGGCATAGGCTTGTCGCTCAATGCCGTACCACGCCAGGAAGCCCACTGCCGCAACCACCACCAACATCACGAAAGCGCCGAGTTGCCGGGTTTTGTACACCTGTTCGTAATAAAGGTAATAAATGGCCGTAACCAGAGCAAACAGTACAAAAACCTCATACAAGTTCGACACCGGGATGTGACCGACATCCGGGCCAATCAAATAACTTTCATACCAGCGAATAAACAGGCCAGCAAAACCCATCAACACAGCGCCCCAGGTCAGGGCTGTACCCACAAAGCTGGATGTGGGTGAACGCCCCACCAATCCAATCCAGTACGACACAGTGGCCACGACAAACATCACACCCATCCACAAAATCGCAGACTGGCTTGAAAGCAGGTACTTCAAGAAAAACTTTTGCTCTGCCGCAGCCAGATCACCGCCATAACTGGCGATGGCCAACAGGCTAAGACCCGCCACACTTATGATCAACCATTTCAAGGAGCCCCACCGGTACGCCATGTAAGCCGTCACCGGGACACAACTCCACAAAATACTGATTTCATAAATGTCCATGAAACTGTGATATTGCATGGATGCGTATCCGGCGGCAGCCAACAGCAATGCCGCAAACGCGAAGTCAGTCCAGTGAAAAGACTTAGAAAACCAACCCGCCTTTTTGGTTGGAAGGCTCGGCTTTTCCCCGCTTGGCGTTCGATTCACCCAGGTTGAACTCATACTGCATCTCCTGCCGGGGCGGCTTTCGTGGACGCCCTACTGTTTAATTCATCAACAAACTGCTCGTATTCTTTTTCAAAATCCATGGTTTTGCGGGTGGTCGACATGCCCATCATCACCTTCGAACCACTTTCTGAATCGGTTACCCAGAAAAATGCACGGCGCTCGCGAATATAGAACATCGAAAATACCCCGATACACAAAAACAAACAACCCAAGTACACAATCCACTGCCCCGGCGCCTTCGCCAGCTGAAATACACTGGCCTTTACCTCATCAAACTGGTCAAGCTGGAACATCACGGGTGCGCCATACAACGACAAGTCTGAAAGGGCAATTTGCGCATCTTGCACAAACTGGCCATGCACATCGTCGGGCACGGCCGGCGCCAAACTGGCCGTGGTGCGCGAAAGTTGGTACACCTCCCACATCGCACCTTGCAACAAGCGAATAATCACATCGCTGGCCTTTTCTCGCTCGCCGTCAGGCACTGTGTTTTCAATGAATTGTGCGATCGCAGGCAAACCGGCAAGCTCACCCCCGACACCTGCGAACTTTTCCAGAGCGCGCTGGGCACTGTCGGCCACGCTGGTCACCAGTTGAGCTGAATCCGGGCGGTCGCCAAATGCCTGTTGTGCAAATCGCTGCGAAGCCACCCGGCGAATTTCACCATCTTGCAACGACGCGCGGAAGCGCATAAAACCGTCCAACTGCCCATTCTCATCCACCGGAATTCGCAGGTATTTAAAGCTGTCCATGGGGGTGTCTCGCACGCCCGCCAGATAATAACGACCGCCATCCAAATTAATTGGCAGCATGTAGTTGTGAAATTCACGAGCTTGTCCAGCCTGGTCGCGCAACTTGTAGGTAATACTGGGGCCGATGTTGGTGAATTTGGTTTTTGCATCTTCCTTCACACCGGGGCCCAACACGCTGGCCAAATTCGTTTCGAACGGCGACAAAGTATCCGCGTTGCCCAAAGCCAAATCATCCACACTCACCTGGTCTGAATTCTCAACCGGCAAGGCCTCTACGTTGATCGACTTGAACGCCGTGAACTCAATTTTCATTTCCTGATTCATGTCGCCCTGCAATTGGCTTAAATCCCGGCCACCGCCCACCACACCATCCAGGTCAAAGCGGTAGTCACGCGCGCCGTTCAGCGGAATGCCTTTGAGCTGAACCTTCGTACCACCATCGTCGAAACTGGATTGGAACACAGTGACGCCTTTGTAAATCAGGGGCTTGTTCACTTCAATGGTCGCATCAAAGCGTTCCTGTGTTTCGGGGTCAAACACCTGAACGTCGCTGGCAAACAACTTGGGCATGCCCGTGCTGTAAAAGTCGATCCGGAATTCTTTCAGCGTCAACTCGAACGGCAAGTCTTGAATCAGCAAACCATCGTCGGTATTCAAAACAGCCACTCGGCTGGTCTCACCCTCTGGCAGCAGCAAGTTGGCTCGGTAACTGGGGTTGGCACTTCCTAGGCGTGCTTTCTCGGGAATGCCTTCGGTAATTTCAGCGCCGGTTACTGGGGTTTTACCCGTGGCCCACACCGCCACTTGCAAAGGTACTCCGCTGTCTAACAAACCACCGACACAAATTACAATGATGGACAAATGCGCTGCAATGTAACCAAACCGGTTTGCACTACCTGCTTTGGCGGCCACCATCGTGCCATTGGACCGAACCGACAATTTCACCTTGAAACCCTTGTGTTCCAACCACTCGGTAATAATGCCAGGCAAGGCATCAGGCTTTTCATTGAACTGGCCTTCCCATCGGTGCGCAAAGGCCTTTAGGCTGTTCTCGCGTATATTCTCGCGATACACCCGCATTTCTTTGATCATTTTTGGCGTATTTCGGTACACACACAGCGAGGTCGACACCACCAAAAACGCCATCACCGCTATGAACCACGGTGCGTTATAAATACGGAACAGTCCCATGGGTTCAAAAAAAGAAGCCCAAAACGGTCCAAATTGGTTTACATAGTTGACCCAAGGATCAGACTGCCCAACCACCGTACCAATCGCCGATGCGATACATATTAGGGTTAGCAAGCTGATCGCAAAGCGCATCGAGCCCAACAATTCCAACAAACTGACCCACGCTGACTGCCCACCTATTTTTCGCGGGTGCATGTTGTTTGCTACGTCTCCTGAACTACTCACGCGTTTGTCCCCGTTATTTCCCGGTTGTTTAATCCCTGCACTGCCCTGAACTTTTTATCGTCATCGAAAAAAAAGGGGCTATTGACTAGCCCCTTTTTGACCAGACTTTGCGTCAAATGTTCAACGCAAACCTGCGATGTAATCGGAAACAGCTTTCATTTCCTTGTCAGACATTTTGGCTGCAATCACGCTCATCTGTTCGCTGTTATTGCGAACACCATCCCGAAACGCCACCAACTGGCCTTCGGTGTATTCTGCATGCTGGCCACCCAAGCGAGGGTATTGGGCTGGAATGCCTGCACCATTGGGGCTGTGACAGCCTGCACAAGCTGGAATCTTCTTGTCAGCAATGCCGCCACGGTAGATCTTTTCTCCCAAAGCCAAGGTGTCTTTGTTGGTGGCTGAGCCCAGGGTTTGTTTTTGCGCTTCCAGATAAGCCGACACGTTTTTCATGTCTTCATCTGACAAGGCTGCAGCGAAGCCCGCCATAATCGCGTTGTCGCGCAGGGGTTTTTCGCCATCTTTGCCCGGCTTGAAATTCACCAGTTGCTTGTACAGGTATTCGGCGTGCTGACCAGCAATTTTTGGATAAATCGGTGCGGATGCATTGCCATCTGCTCCATGGCAGGCCAAACACTGCTGCATGATTTCTTTGCCCTTGGCCAGATCGGGTTTAAACACCTCTGCAGCGGGGCCGGCAGCGTAGACCACTGATGTTGAAAACATCAAAGCGGCAAACAGTGAACTCAGTTTTAGCGTGGTCAGCTTGTTCAACATGGTCAAACCCATCAAAAAGTGCATCGATCAATAATGTGGCGATGTAAAAACCTGGCTTGGCTGCTTTTTTCGAGCGATCTCCGGCCCCAGTCTGGCGTTATTACCTGGGCTTCGGAAGGCGTGCGGCCGCATCAAAGTTTTCACAAACCCTAGATTATAACCACTCAAGCGCCTGTCTTGCATCTAAAATGTGCGCATGACAATCAATTTCCACAACACGCATTTCGAGATCTCTGCATCTCGCATGGTCGAATGCCCGGGCGCCAGCGTCCCCGAGATCGTATTTGCCGGGCGCTCCAACGCTGGCAAGTCCACGGCCATCAACACACTGTGCAAACAGCGGCAACTGGCCTACGCCAGTAAAATGCCCGGCCGTACCCAGCTTCTCAACTTTTTCCATGTCATTGAACAAGCCGAGCCAATTGCTCGCCTGGTCGATTTGCCCGGATACGGCTTTGCCCAGCTGGCTCAAACCAGCCAAAGCGTTTGGGACAAAGAACTGGGTAGCTACCTGGCGGACCGGCCCAGCCTGGTGGGCACCGTGCTGATTGTGGACTGCCGCCGCGGTCTGCTTGAACTGGATTACGCACTCATCAAATGGGTTGGGCACCGTCAACTGCCGGTGCATATCCTGCTGTCCAAGGCCGACAAATTCAACCGGCAAGAACAAGTGCTGGCCTTGCGCGCCACGCAAAAAGCACTCGATCCTTTCCGGGTCAACGGCCATGAAATCACGGTTCAGCTTTGGTCTGCCTTGAAAAAAATCGGCATGATTGAACTGGAAACCCAACTGTCGAACTGGGTTCGCCCACCTCAAGCAACACCTGAAACCGAGCCGCCAACACCATGACCCAACACCTGTACCATCGCCCCCGCCGCCTGCGTCGAACCGACGCCCTGCGCCGTCTGGTCAGTGAACACACACTGACAGCCGCCGACTTTATTTACCCGGTGTTCCTGGTGCCTGGCACCAACAAGCGCGAGGTGGTGGCATCCATGCCCGGTGTTGAACGCTTGTCACTTGACTTGCTGTTTGCCAAAGCCGAGCAATGCCTTGAGTTGGGCGTGCCAGTCATGGCCCTGTTCCCGGTGATTGAAACCGAGAAGAAAACACCAGACGGCCTCGAGGCCACCAACCCGGAAGGCTTGGTTCCTTACGCCGTGCGTGAACTGAAAAAACGTTTTCCCGAACTCATGCTGCTGACAGATGTGGCACTTGACCCCTTCACCAGCCACGGCCAGGACGGCTTGATCGATGAAAACGGTTATGTATTGAATGATGAAACCGTTGAAGTGTTGCAAATGCAGGCGCTGGTACAAGCACAGGCAGGTGTTGACATCGTGGCACCCAGCGACATGATGGATGGCCGCATTGGCGCCATTCGCGAAACCCTGGAAGGCAATCGCTGCATCCACACCAGCATCATGGCCTACTCGGCCAAATACGCCTCGGCCTTCTACGGCCCCTTCCGCGACGCGGTGGGGTCCAGTGGCAACCTGGGCAAAAGCAACAAAAAAGTCTATCAAATGAACCCAGCCAACGGCAATGAAGCACTGCTGGAAGTGGGCATGGACCTGGATGAAGGCGCCGACATGGTCATGGTGAAACCTGGCATGCCTTACCTAGACATTTTATGGCGCGTTAAAGAAAAGTTTGCCCGGCCCACTTTTGTTTATCAGGTCAGTGGCGAATACGCCATGATCAAAGCCGCAGCCCAGAACGGTTGGCTCGATGAAAACGCTGTGGTGCTTGAATCGCTGCTGGCCTTCAAACGCGCTGGTGCAGACGGCATACTCACCTACTTTGCGCTCGACGCAGCCAAACTGCTGAAACAAGGGTAAACAGCATGGGAATCTGGACGCATCTGGGTCAACATGACATTCAAAGGCTGGACGATGCACCAACCCAACTGCCCGAACAAGGCTTTTTGTGGCTAGATACGCTACTGGATGACGACCTGGTGTGGATTCCCACGGTGGAGGCCCTGCTGGGTTTTAAACTCGACGAACTTCATCTCGAGGATTTGGCCAACACCTTTCACCCCAGCCACTTCGACATTGGCGATGGCTACAACATTCTGATTATTCGTTCACTGTCCAGCAAACCCCTGTTCGATGATAGCAATCGGCTCAGCATCAAAACCCGCCCGGTTTTCTTTGTCATCGCCCCCAAGCTTTTGGTCACATTCCGCCCCAAAGACAGCCGTACCTTCGCCATGGCCCGCAAGTTTCTGGAGCTGGCCAACACCCGCAATCTGGACGAAATTGAACACTTTTTGAAGTTCAAGCGCGCCCCAGCCGACCCCAATGAACTGATGATTCAACTGGTCAGCAACCTGGTTGATCGTTTTCTGGAAACCCGCATTGAAATTTCAGAACAACTGGACCGCTGGCAGCGCGATTTATTAAATCCGCGCAAACGTTTTCAGGACTGGAATGCCTTGCTGGCTGCGCGCAATGAAATGAACCGGCTTGAATCAGTTGCCCAAGACCAGCGCGATGCGCTGACCGATTGGCAAGACGATCAGGAACGGGAAGGCAAAATGGCGGCATCCCTTCAGGTCAATGCCCGCGACGCTCTGGAGCACCTTGAACGCGTAGTCAGCCTGACGCGGCGGCTAGGCGCAAACACAGAAACTGCGGTGCAGCTTCATTTCTCAGCCACAGCGCACAAAACCAATGAAATCGTGACGGTGCTCACCATGTTGACCGCCTTGTTTATGCCACTGACCTTAATCAGCGGTATTTTCGGCATGAATTTCGGGAACATGCCCTTGCTGGAAAATCCAAACGGGTTTTGGATCAGCTTGGGGCTCATGGGCCTGTCCAGTGCCATTTCAGTCGCCTTGATTGTCTGGATCAAAGGCCGTCACACCTTGGGCAAGCCCTAAGCGGGCAAACTTTCAAGCCTAAAGTGCCAGATTGGGCCTGATTTGAGTCAGTGTTTGGTCAAACCGTTTGGCGTTTTGAAAACCGATTACATTGTGAATTGACTCGGTTTGCCCAGCCGGGAAAAACAGAATTGCTGGCGGCCCAAACAAACTAAATCGCTTCAACAACGTTTGGTCTGCGTCTGTGTTGTCAGTCACATCCACTTGCACCAAACGAATGCCTTTCAACTTTTCTTTCACTGACGTATCGGTCAGCGTGAACAGCTCGAATTCTTTGCAGGTTACACACCAGTCTGCGTAAAAATCCAGCATCACTGGCTGCTGACTCGCCGCGATCAGGTCCATTACATTTTCACTGGCCACCTTTTCGAACTCTGGTTTGCCCATGTTTGACCCAGCATTGGCGATTGCGGCCGAACCGCCGCCTGCGCCCAAACCCCCCAATCCACCCAAGGGTTGCAACAAGCTAGATGAACCTGAAAACAAACCCATCAGGTAAATCAGCGCCAACAAGGAAAACAACAGACCAAATGTTTTGCTCAGCACCTTTCCACGCGAACCCATGGTGGCCATGTTGCTGGCGCCGTGAAACAACGCAGCCGCTGTCATGCAAGCCAACAAAGCCCACATTGCCATAACCAGCCACACAGGCGTCACTGGCGTAATGGTCCACACGGCCACTGCCAGCAACACAAAGCCAAACGCGGCCGACACCCAGCTCATCCACGCGCCAGCCTTCGGCAACGCGGCACCCGCACCTGCGGCAAACAGCACCAAAGGCAAGCCCATGCCCAAAGCCAGCAAGAACAACGCTGCCCCGCCCAGCACTGCATCACCAGTCTGCCCTATGTACAGCAAAGCACCTGCAAGTGGTGGCGCCACGCATGGCCCCAGCAGCAAGGCCGACAGCACACCCATCACCAACACTGGAATAAACTGGCCACCCTTCAAACGACCCGTTTTTTCCTGCAGCCAGGCCTGAAAGCTTCCCGGCAATTGAAGTGAATACCCCATTAACAAAGCCACGCCCAACAATGCCAGCACGCCACCAAACGCCCACAACACCGGGGGTTGCTGCATGGCCATGACCAAGCTTTGCCCAGTCAAGCCTGCAAGTACGCCCAACAAGGCATAGGTCAAAGCCATGCCAAGCACATACACCAGGGCCAGCGCCATGGGCTTGGCCTTGGGTTTGCCGCTTGCGGCAGTGCCGGTTTGCTGGCCCACCACCAAGCTGCTGACAATCGGCAGCATGGGCAGCGTGCAAGGTGTGAAAGCCAACAACAAGCCCAAACCAAAAAACACCGGCAGCACGACCATCCACGATTGTGCTGCCAAGCGACTTGCCAAATCGCCCGCCTCATTGGCGGGCAAAGCTGTGGCCGAATTGTTGCTTAAAGCACTGCCGGGTACATCCCTTGAAACCGAACCCTCTGGCTTGTTGCTGAAAAACGAGCCCATTCCACCACCCAGCACACTGCCCAGCAAGCCACCTTCCTTGAAAGCCACCGACGTGCTCATGGGTGGGTAACACAAACCCGCATCTGCACAACCTTGCGACACCATCACAGCACTTGCATTGGCCGCAGCTCGGTCTCCCAGGCTGTACCGAATTTGAAACGTCATTTCCCCGCGCAACGCCTCAACTTCCTGATTCAGGAATTCATCAAATTTGCGATCGCCGCGTGGCAATTCAACAAATTCAAACACAGGCAAACCCATCGGGTTTTCAAGCGCAAAACGTTCCCTGTACAGGTAGTACTGTGGTGCAACAGTAGCGCGTACATCAATCAGGCAATTTTCTACACAGGCAGGGTCTTGCACGGTGGTTTTAAACTGAAACGCTTCATCGGGTGGCAAAAAGTCGTTGGCGCTTGCCTGTTGAATACCCACCACAAACACAGAAAACAAAATCATGCACTGCGCAAGCCAAGAGTAGCTGAGGCCCGCCTGTACATTTCCGCGTTCATTTTTAAAACTATTTATCATCAATTAGCCTTTGCGCTTGAACCGGCGTTCAGTCAAATAAATCGCCAAGCCGATACCCACAATTCCGTAGACTGTCATTTGCGCCAAAAGTGCCGCTGTATTGCTGAAGTCGCGTGCGTAAATGCCTCGCAAGGCATCGACCACCACTGAAAGCGGCATGTAATCTGCCACAATACGCAACCAATCCGGCAATTGTTCTCGCGGGAAAAATGCGCCGGACAAAAACGTCATGGGTGTCACCACCAGGGTGAAATAAAACATGAAAAAGTCGTAGCTCGGCGCCCGGGCATTGATACACAACCCAAAGCCAGCAAACATCAAACATGCCAAAACCAGCACCAACCAAGACAGCACCCAGAACTGCAAATCGCCAATACCCAACAGAGCAATGATCAGTAACATGGCCCCTGTGCTGATCAGCCCTTTGCTGGCGGCCCAAGTGCATTCGCCCAACACCACCTCGCGCAAGCGCACAGGCGTGTTCATGATCACCTGCCAGGTTTTTTGGGTGTGCATGCGCGAGAAAGCAGAATAAAGCGCCTCAAAGGTAGGCGCATTCATCGCGCTGATGCAAACCGCGCCCACAGCCAAATAATTCAGATATGGCATGCCACCTACATTTGGCAACATGGAACCCAGGCCCAACCCAAACGCCATCAAGGCCATCACTGGGTCCACCACATTGCCCAACAAGGAGGGAAATGCAAGCTTGCGCCACACCATAAAATTGCGGCGCCACACTTGAAACACAGAATGGACATTAATCATCGCGCAAGGCCCTGCCTGTCAGGCTGAAAAATACATCTTCCAGATTTCCCGGACGATAAATATAGTCCACATCGGCATGTGTTGAATCTTTCAGCTTGGTCAACATGCTGTCAGCACGTTCATTTCTGAAATAGTAGGTTTCACCACGTTGTTCTACAGGTTCTGAATGTTCGCCTTCATTGGCAGTCAAACTCGCCACACACTGCTCTGCACCAGTTCCCCACAACTCTAAAATCGCATGCCCCACCACATCCCGAATCAAAGCCAAGGGTTTGTCACAAACCACAATGTTGCCATGGTCCAGTACAGCCACACGGTCTGCCAAACGTTGCGCCTCGTCCATGTAGTGGGTAGTTAAAAACATCGCCATACCCTGCCGCTTCAACTCCACCAGGCGATCCCAAATCACATGCTTGGCTTGTGGATCAAGGCCGGTGGTTGGCTCATCAAGAAACAATACTTTTGGGCGGTTAATCAGGGCACGGGCCAGCATCAATCGCCGACGCATTCCTCCGGACAAAGCAGAAACAGAATCATTGCGGCGGCTTCCCAGCTGTGCGAACTCCAGCAAAGCTTTTGCGCGTTCACGCAACTGTGCGCCGTGCAAACCGAAGTACCGGCCAAACACCAACAAATTTTCGAATACGGTGAAGTCGGGGTCCAGGGCATCGTACTGTGGAACAACACCCACGTTCTGTCGGGCCAAATGTCCATCTCTAGGCAAGGTCACACCCAACAGTTCCACAGAACCTGTATCGGCTTGCGTCAACCCCAGCGCCAAAGCGATCGTGGTTGACTTTCCTGCGCCGTTGGGACCCAGCAATGCCACACACTCCCCGGCATTTAACTTGAAGTCCAAACCGGATAACACCGTACGCCCGCCATACGACTTGCGAACTTCGGTCAAACTTAAAACGGTAGATGCATCCACTTCAAACCATCCCGGTTAAAACAAAAAAGCCGCGCCAGCATACGCTAACACGGCTTTGTTGCTTCTCTGAATTTACAGCATCACTCCAAGCGCGAATTACGCAGCAAGAAGTGTTATGCCTGCTCTTCAGCGATTTCTACGATTTCAGCAGTCTCAGGGCGATCCACCAACTCAACCAGAGCCATGGGCGCATTGTCGCCTTTGCGGAAACCAAACTTCAGAACGCGCATGTAACCACCTGGGCGAGTTGCATAACGTGGACCAATCTCGTCAAACAACTTCACAACCATTTCCCGGTCGCGCAAGCGGGCAAATGCCAGACGCTTGTTGGCCAATGTGGGTGACCTACCCATGGTGATGATGGGCTCTGCAATCTTGCGCAGTTCCTTGGCCTTTGGCAGCGTTGTTTTGATCACTTCGTGACGCAACAAAGCGTTGGTCATGTTTCTAAACATAGCAAGGCGGTGACTGCTTGTGCGGTTTAACTTACGCAATCCATGACGGTGACGCATTTTATAGTTCCTTCAATCTAACAAACGCTAAGCTCAGGGCTTATCGAGACCAGCGGGTGGCCAGTTTTCCAATTTCATACCGAGTGTCAAACCGCGTGCGGCCAACACCTCCTTGATTTCATTCAATGACTTGCGACCCAAGTTTGGAGTCTTCAACAGCTCATTCTCAGTGCGTTGAATCAAATCGCCGATGTAATAAATGTTTTCTGCTTTCAAACAGTTTGCAGAGCGCACTGTCAATTCGAGGTCGTCAACCGGGCGCAACAGAATTGGATCGACCTGTGGCGCACGTTGAGAAACCTCCGGCTCTGCCGTATTTTCCAACGCAGCAAACACAGACAACTGTTCAACCAAAATACGCGCGGCCAAGCGGATTGACTCTTCAGGTGATAACACACCGTTTGTTTCGATTGACATCACCAATCGGTCCAAATCGGTACGTTGCTCTACACGCGCACTTTCAACTGCATAAGAAACTCGCTTAACCGGGCTGAATGAAGCATCCAACACGATTCGGCCAATCGCCTTACTGGGTTCGTCTGGAAAACGACGAACTGAACCAGGCACGTAACCACGACCTTTCTCGACTTTAATCTGCATGTCCAGTTTGCCGCCATGCGACAAATGGGCGATCACGTGATCAGGATTGATGATCTCAACATCGTGGGGCAACTCAATATCGCCAGCAGTGACCACACCTTCCGCTTCACGCTTCAAGGTTACGGTCACAACATCCCGAGATTCAAGCTTGAAAACAATGCCTTTTAGGTTCAGCAACAGGTCAACGACATCTTCTTGCACGCCGTCCAGTGTCGAGTATTCGTGCACCACGCCAGCAATGGACACCTCAGTGGGCGCATAGCCAATCATGGATGACAACAACACACGACGCAAGGCGTTGCCCAAGGTATGGCCATAGCCACGCTCGAACGGCTCCATTACTACTTTTGCGCTGTTGGGAGCAACTGTTTCTACTTCAACAATACGCGGTTTCAGCAAACTAGCATTAAACATTCAACATCCTTTTCAATACCCTCGGCTCGTTACACCGATAAGGCTGGGGATCCTGGGATCAGTTAGTCAAATTAACGTGAGTACAATTCAACAATCAAGCTCTCGTTGATCTCTTGGGACAGGTCTGCACGGTCAGGAATGCTCTTGAAAGAACCTTCCATTTTCTTGGAGTCCACATTTACCCAAAGAGGGAAGCCCATTTGCTCGGCCAAGGTCACAGACTCAACAATGCGAGCTTGTGTCTTCGACTTTTCGCGAATGGAAATCACATCATTCAACTTCACCGCATAGGAAGGAATGTTCACGGGCTTGCCATTCACCAAAATTGCCTTGTGGCTAACCAGCTGACGTGCTTCGGCGCGTGTTGAGCCAAAACCCATGCGGTAAACCACGTTGTCCAAGCGGGATTCCAGCAGCTGCAACAAAGTTTCACCTGTGTTGCCCTTGCGGCGGGACGCCTCGGCGAAATAGCGACGGAACTGCTTTTCCAAAACGCCATACATGCGCTTAACTTTCTGCTTCTCACGCAGTTGTTGGCCGTAGTCAGAGGTACGTGCACCGGAGGTGCGACCATGCTGACCTGGCTTTGAATCCAGTTTGCACTTGGAATCGAGACTGCGGCGTGCGCTCTTCAGACTTAAGTCTGTGCCTTCACGACGTGACAACTTACATTTTGGACCTGTATATCTAGCCACTTGAAACCTCTTTCATTACGCGATGTGAATCGCTTCAGTCCGCCAACAAATGCGACGAACAATGGTCTTAAAAAATTAGATGCGACGACGCTTAGGAGGACGGCACCCGTTATGTGGAATCGGAGTGATGTCAGAAATACTGGTCACTTTGATTCCCAATGCATTCAAAGCACGTACGCTAGACTCGCGGCCGGGGCCTGGTCCTTTGATAAGCACTTCAACTGTCTTGATACCGCATTCTTGTGCAGCCTTGCCAGCAACTTCAGCAGCGACCTGAGCAGCAAAGGGAGTGGACTTGCGTGAGCCCTTGAAACCCTGAGCACCCGAGGTAGACCAAGCCAAGGCATTACCCTGACGATCCGTGATCGTGATGATGGTGTTGTTGAATGAGGCGTGTACATGCGCAATGCCGTCAGAAATATTCTTTTTGACTTTCTTGCGTACGCGGTTATTCGCTGTTCCTTTGGCCATTTGGCTAACCTTCCTATGATTACCTAATTATTTCTTCAGTGCGATACCAGCACGCTTCGGACCCTTGCGAGTACGAGAGTTCGTGCGCGTACGCTGACCGCGTACAGGCAGACCTTTACGATGACGGAAACCACGGTAGCAACCCAAGTCCATCAAACGCTTGATGTTCATGGTTACGTCACGGCGCAGATCACCCTCAGTCAGGTACTTGCCCACTTCGTCACGCAGTTTTTCCAAGTCTGTGTCGTCAAGGTCTTTCACCTTTTTTGACTCAGAAATTGAGGTCACTGCACAAATTTTCTTGGCGGTGGAACGACCAATGCCGAAAATAGCAGTCAGACCGATAACGGTATGCTGGTGGCTTGGAATGTTAATGCCGGCAATACGAGCCATTTAAATCCCCTTATATTAACCTTGACGCTGCTTGTGGCGCGGCTCAGAACAAATCACGCGAACAACGCCCTTGCGCTTGATCACTTTGCATTTTCTACAAATCTTTTTTACAGAAGCCTGAACTTTCATGGCGTAACTCCAAAAAGAACCAATTTATTTGGCTCGAAAAACAATTCGTGCTCTGGACAAGTCGTACGGCGTCAACTCAACCGTCACCTTGTCACCAGGCAAAATGCGAATGTAGTTCATGCGCATCTTGCCCGATATATGACCAAGCACCACGTGACCATTTTCCAATTTCACTCGAAAAGTGGCGTTAGGGAGGTTTTCTACTACCTCTCCCTGCATTTGGATAACGTCGTCTTTAGACAATCACTACCTCGTTAATCCAGAACCTTTGAAGCTAGATTTCTTCAAAAGGCTGTCGTATTGCTGAGACATCACGTAGGCCTGAACCTGAGCCATGAAGTCCATCGCAACAACTACAATAATCAACAGAGATGTACCGCCAAAATAGAACGGAACACTCAATCCCAAAACCAGAAACTCCGGCAACAAACACACCAAAGTGATATAAGCCGCGCCAATCAGGGTCAAACGAGTCAACACCTTGTCGATGTAACGCGAAGTCTGTTCTCCTGGACGAATCCCTGGCAAAAATGCACCACTTTTCTTCAAGTTGTCCGCAGTCTCCCTGCTGTTGAACACCAATGCGGTGTAAAAGAAGCAAAAGAAGATAATTGCTGCGGCATACAACAACATGTACAACGGGTGCCCAGGAGAAAGCGTCTGGGACACTTCTTTCAAGAACCCAACAACCGCACCATCACCCGTGCCGAACCAACTCGTCAAAGTCGCAGGCAGCAAAATAATGCTTGAGGCAAAAATTGGGGGAATAACGCCCGCCATGTTCAACTTCAATGGCAAATGTGAGGTTTGACCCTGATAGATCTTGTTACCCACCTGCCGTTTCGCATAATTCACTGTAATCTTTCTTTGGCCGCGCTCAACGAACACCACCAAGTAAGTCACCGCAACTGCCAACACAACGATCATCAGTGCGATCAAGGAATTCATCGCGCCGGTTCGAACCAACTCAAACAATCCACCAATTGCGCCTGGCAATCCGGCAGCAATACCAGCAAAGATCAAGATTGAAATACCGTTGCCCAAGCCACGCTCTGTAATTTGCTCACCCAACCACATCAAAAACATGGTGCCGGTAACCAGTGAAACAGCCGTCGTAAAACGGAACGCCATGCCAGGATCAATCACTAAACCAGCCTGCGATTCCAATGCAACCGAAATACCAATCGCCTGGAAAGTTGCCAAGAAGAAAGTGCCGTAGCGGGTGTATTGAGTGATCTTTCGACGACCCGCCTCACCTTCTTTCTTCAACGCCTCCAGCGTCGGCACAACCACACTGGCCAACTGCATAACAATCGATGCCGAAATATAGGGCATGATGCCCAAAGCAAACACCGTGAATCGGGACAACGCGCCACCCGAGAACATGTTGAACATGCCCAAGATGCCGCCCTGCTGACTGTCAAACAACTGCTTTAGCTGAGTAGGGTCAATTCCAGGTACCGGAATGTGTGCGCCAATACGATACACAATCAGAGCCAACAACAAGAACACCAGCCGCTTGCGCAGGTCAGTAAACTTGTTGGACGACGCCAATGTAGAAGGATTAAAGGCCACGCGTAGCTCTCTTAAGCGTTAATGGTGCCGCCAGCTGCCGAAATGGCCTCTGCTGCGCCTTTCGTTGCTTTGATGCCGTTCAATACAACAGCACGCTTGATCTCACCAGCAAGAATCACCTTCACTGACAATGTTTGGGCTGGCACAAGGCCGGCTTGCTTCAATGTCAAGATGTCCACCGTGTCCACAGCCAATGTGTCCAGATCCGTCAAACGAATTTGTGCATTGAACGCTGCAGTACGTGAAGAGAAACCACGCTTTGGCAGGCGACGATGCATTGGCATCTGACCACCTTCAAAGCCGACCTTGTGAAAACCACCGCTACGTGATTTTTGACCCTTGTGACCACGGCCTGCAGTTTTACCCCAACCTGAACCGATTCCGCGGCCCACTCGTTTGCGATTAAACTTACTGCCTGGTGCGGGTGCAAGTGTATTCAGTTCCATTATGCAGCCTCAACTTTCAACAGGTACGACACCTTGTTAATCATTCCACGCACTTCGGGTGTATCAACCAGCACACGGCTATGATTGATGCGACGAAGACCCAAACCGCGAACGGTTGCGCGATGAGTTTCTTTGGTTCCGATGATGCTCTTAACCAACGTAACTTTTACAGATCCGCTCATGATTAAGCCTCAAATAACTTTTCAACTGACAGGCCACGCTTGGCGGCAATTTCAGCTGGGGTTTGCAACTTGGCCAATGCATCCAAAGTGGCGCGGACCAAGTTGTAAGGGTTCGAAGAACCGTGGCTTTTGGCCACAATGTTACGAACGCCGACAACTTCCAACACAGCTCGCATTGGGCCGCCAGCGATAATGCCAGTACCTTCCTGCGCAGGAGCCAGAAATACCTTGGAGGCGCCATGCTGACCGTACACGATGTGATGAATTGAACCGTCGCGAAGGGAGACTTTTTCCATCTGGCGACGCGCCTGTTCCATGGCCTTTTGAACAGCCACAGGCACCTCACGAGACTTGCCCTTGCCCATACCTACGCTGCCATCGCCATCGCCAACAACAGTCAACGCTGCAAAGCCCAGGATACGACCACCCTTAACAACCTTCGTCACGCGGTTAACCGCGATCATTTTTTCTTTCAGGCCGTCATCACGCGCTTCTGGCGCGGCATTTTTACCTTGCATTCTTGCCATGATCACTCCTTAGAATTTCAGACCAGCTTCGCGCGCAGCGTCAGCCAGTTCTTTAACGCGACCATGGTAGGCAAAGCCCGAACGGTCGAACGCAACTTCGCTGATACCAGCGGCGAGCGCACGCTTGGCGATTGCGGCGCCAACCAGTGCAGCTGCTGCTTTGTTTGACCCAGACTTTCCGTCCAACTGCGCACGCAAGTCTTTGTCATTGGTTGATGCTGCAGCCAACACTTTTCCACCATCTGCAGAGTGAACCGCAGCGTAGATGTGAGAGTTGGTGCGGAACACACACAAACGAGTTGCGCGAGCAAGCGCAATACGGCGTCTGGTTTGCTTTGCACGACGGGCACGTGCTTCCTGTTTAGTTTCCATAATTTACCTCTTGGCGCCTTATTTCTTCTTGGTCTCTTTGATAACCACACGCTCATCCGAATAACGCACACCCTTGCCTTTGTAGGGCTCTGGCGGACGGTAAGCGCGGATTTCTGCTGCAGTTTGACCAATCACTTGTTTATCGGCACCTTTTAAGATGATCTCTGTGGGTGTTGGCATCTCAGCCTTCACGCCAGCTGGCAATTTGTGAACAACGGGATGTGAGAAGCCCAAGGCTAGGTTGATAGAATCACCCTGAACTGCGGCTTTGTAACCCACACCAACCAACTGAAGCTTACGCTCAAAGCCCTTGCTCACACCGTTAACCATATTGGCCAACAGGGCCCGGGCCGTACCGGCCTGGGCATTTGCATTGGTGGTATCAACGATTGGCTTCACCTTCAACACGCCGTCTTCGAACACCGGCATGACCAGTGAATTCACGTTGAGCTTTAGCTCGGCAATGCTTCCCTTGACCGAAACAACCTGACCATTCACAGTAACCTGTACGCCTGAGGGTACAGAAATGGGCGCTTTCGCTACTCTAGACATTTCGCTACCCCTTTAAGCCACGTAGCAGATAACTTCGCCGCCAATACCAGTGGTACGGGCCCTGCGATCTGTCATCACGCCTTTGGAAGTTGAAACAATGGCCACACCCAATCCGTTCATCACCTCGGGAATATCATCCTTCCCTTTGTAGATACGAAGACCAGGCTTGGACACACGCTCAATCTTCTCGATTACGGGACGACCGGCATAGTATTTCAACTCAATTTTCAAAACAGGCTTTGCTGACTCGCCCACGATTGAGAAACTCTCAATGTAGCCTTCGTCTTTCAAAACCTGCGCAATAGCAACCTTCACTTTTGAGGAAGGCATCTCAACCGAAACCTTGTCAACACCCTGAGCATTACGAATGCGGGTCAACATGTCGGCGATTGGATCACTCATACTCATAATTAGAACCCCTTACCAACTTGCCTTAGTGATTCCAGGAATCTCACCACGCATGGCAATCTCACGGATCTTGTTACGGGCCAAACCGAACAAACGGAATGTGCCACGGGGACGACCAGTCAATTCGCAGCGATTACGCTGACGAGTTGGGTTCGCATTTCTCGGCAGCGCCTGCAGCTTCAGACGCGCCTCATAGCGGTCTGCTTCACTGACCGATTGATCTTTTACAATCTTGTTCAAAGCGTCGCGCTTGGCTGCATACTTCTTCACCAAACCGGCGCGCTTTTTCTCACGATTAATCAAAGCTAGTTTTGCCACGTCACACCTCAGTTACGGAACGGGAACTTGAAAGCGGTCAACAAAGCTTTGGCTTCATCGTTGGTACGCGCTGTCGTAGTTACGCTGATGTTAAGACCCCGAAGTGTGTCGATTTTGTCGTACTCAATCTCAGGGAAAATAATCTGTTCTTTAATACCGATGTTGTAGTTACCGCGGCCGTCAAAGGACTTGCCGGACACACCACGGAAATCGCGAACACGTGGAAACGCGATCGTCACCAAGCGGTCGAGAAATTCATACATGCGGTCACCACGCAAGGTCACCATGCATCCGACCGGATAGCCTTCGCGGATCTTAAACCCAGCAATCGCTTTCTTGGCCTTGGTAACCACTGGTTTCTGACCTGCAATCTTTGTCAAATCACCAACGGCGTGCTCAATAATCTTCTTATCGTTGACCGCCTCACCCACACCCATATTTAGAGTGATCTTGGTGATGCGAGGCACTTCCATTACCGACTTGTAACCAAACTGCTTGGTCATCTGACCAACGACTTCGTTTCTATAAAAATCTTGAAAACGTGACACGACGGCCCCCTTAGTTTGCCAACTGAGAACCGGTTTTCACCAGTACTCGCACGGATTTGCCATTCACCTGCTTGATGGCTACACGAGATGGCTTACCCGTCTCTTTGTCAAACAAACTGACATTAGACTGGTGGATGGGCATTGTTTTATCAACAACACCACCAACATCTCCCTTCATAGGATTTGGCTTTTGATGCTTCTTAACAATGTTTACGCCCTCTACCAAGAGGTATTCATCGTTCACACGGGAAAGCACAACGCCCTTCTTCCCCTTGAACTTGCCGTTAAGAACCAGCACTTCATCGCCTTTGCGAATTTTGTTCATAATTGCCTCACAGAACTTCTGGTGCCAACGACACGATTTTCATAAACTTTTCATTACGAAGTTCGCGTGTAACTGGGCCAAAAATACGGGTACCGATGGGCTCAAGTTTCGCGTTCAGCAAAACTGCTGCATTGCCATCAAACTTGATCAACGCGCCATCAGGACGACGAACGCCCTTTGCCGTACGAACGACCACTGCGTTGTAGATCTCGCCTTTCTTGACACGGCCACGTGGGGCCGCATCCTTAATGGACACCTTGATGATGTCACCAATGCCCGCGTAGCGGCGCTTGGATCCACCAAGAACCTTGATGCACATAACAGAACGCGCACCCGTGTTGTCGGCCACATCTAGCCGTGTTTGCATTTGTATCATGGATTGTCAAACCAACTTAATCGCTTTCGCAACCAGTTTTGGTCCCGCATGGGTTGAAAAGATAGCCTGCTATATTAGCAGGCTTGAATTACTTGAGCAAGACAAAAATCAAATGATTTTTGCTTTCTCCAACACTTTGGTCACACTCCAAGATTTTGTCTTGGAAATTGGGCGACCTTCGCAGATCTCAACCAAGTCACCCTCACCAACTTCATTGCTTTCGTCGTGAGCCGTGTATTTGTGAGATTTGACAATGTACTTGCCATAGATGGGATGCTTGATACGGTTCTCAACCATCACCACCACGGACTTCGTCATTTTGTCACTTACAACGCGACCCACAAGGGTACGCTTCAAACTTACTTTCGCTTCGGTGCTCATGCGGACCTCTTCGATTGAGTCATCACTGTTTTAACGCGAGCGATGTCCTTACGTACTTTTGCCAACTGGGAGTTGTTGGTTAACTGCTGCGTAGCAGACTGCATGCGCAGGGAAAACTGCGCACGCAACAACTCTTCCAACTCTTTCGTCAATTCTGCCGCGCTTTTGCCGCGCAATTCAGAAGCTTTCATTGCTTAACTCCCAATCTGACGTGTTACGAACACGCAAGGAAGAGGCAGTTTGGCAGCGGCCAGGCGGAATGCCTCACGCGCCAACTCTTCACTTACACCGTCCATTTCGTAGAGCACTTTGCCTGGCTGAATTTCAGCCACGTAAAACTCAACGCTACCCTTACCGTTACCCATACGAACTTCCGCAGGCTTGTTGGTAATTGGCTTGTCCGGAAACACGCGAATCCAAATCTTACCGCCACGTTTAATGTGACGAACCATGGCTCGACGAGCTGACTCAATCTGACGAGCGGTCAAGCGACCACGGCCAGTTGACTTCAAACCGTAAACACCAAAAGAAACACTTGCGCCACGGGTGGCCAGACCAGTATTTCGGCCTTTGTGTTCTTTTCTATATTTGCGACGTGATGGCTGTAACATCATGCGCTCCTAGATTACTGTTCTGAGGAAGTGCTTGCAGCGCCTTCCTCTTTGTTTGAACCACTAGCTGCTGCGCTAGCACCCTCGGGCTTACGTGCCTTGCGTGCACCCGCACCAGCAGGGCGAGTGGAAGGACGACGCGGACGACGCTCTTCTTTCTCTGCCTCAACTGGCGCCGCTGCCACTTCGCCACGACCCAATGTGTCGCCTTTGTAAACCCAGACTTTAATACCGATAATGCCGTAGGTTGTTGCCGCTTCGCTGGTTGCGTAATCAATGTCAGCGCGCAGTGTGTGCAATGGCACGCGACCCTCACGATACCATTCGGTACGTGCAATCTCGATACCATTCAAACGACCCGAAGACATGATCTTGATACCCTGGGCACCCATGCGCATTGCATTCTGCATCGCACGCTTCATGGCGCGTCGGAACATAATGCGGCGCTCGAGCTGCGAAGAGATTCCGTCAGCGATCAGCTGGGCATCAATCTCAGGCTTGCGAACTTCTTCGATGTTCACATGCACGGGAACGCCGACCAATTTCTGCAGACTAGCCTTCAACAACTCAATGTCTTCGCCTTTCTTCCCGATCACAACACCAGGGCGCGCCGAATAAATCGTAACGCGTGCGTTCTTTGCAGGACGCTCAATCAGCACACGGCCCACAGAGGCGTTTTTCAACTTCTTTTTCAGGAAGTCACGAACCTGAATGTCTTCAAGAAGCATCTTGGAGAAATCACGATTCGATGCGTACCAGCGAGAAGCCCAGTTGCGTGATACCGCTAGGCGAAAGCCCGTAGGGTTAATCTTCTGACCCATGTAACCCCCTTAGTTTCCGACTGTCACATAAATGTGACTAGTTTTCTTAGTGATACGATTACCACGGCCCTTGGCGCGCGCTGTAAAGCGCTTCAACACAGGCCCCTCTTCCACGTAAATGGTTTTTACTTTCAGCTCATCCACATCAGCACCATCGTTGTGTTCTGCATTGGCGATTGCGCTTTCCAATACCTTTTTCACGATCAATGCCGCTTTCTGTGGCGAGAAAGCTAGGATGCTCAAGGCCTGATCGACCTTTTTACCGCGAATCAAATCAGCGACCATACGGCCACGCTGAGGAGACAAGCGAACACCCTTCAAAATTGCACGAGTTTCCATTTCCTACCCCTTATCGCTTGGCCTTTTTGTCAGCCGCATGACCCTTGAAAGTGCGCGTCAACGCAAATTCGCCGAGTTTGTGACCAACCATGTTTTCGTTGATATACACAGGCACGTGTTGCTTGCCATTGTGCACAGCGATTGTCAGACCGATGAACTCAGGGAGTACAGTCGAGCGACGGGACCAGGTTTTAATTGGACGCTTATCCTTGGATGCTGCAGCAGCCTCCACTTTTTTGATCAAGTGGGCGTCGCAGAAAGGACCTTTTTTTAATGAACGAGACATATCTGTTTACCCCACTTAACGCTTGTGACGACGCTGAACAATCATCGAATTGGTACGCTTGTTGTTGCGAGTACGGTAGCCTTTTGACGGCTGACCCCACGGGCTAACTGGTACGCGACCCTCGCCTGTTTTGCCCTCACCGCCACCGTGCGGGTGGTCAACCGGGTTCATGGCAGTACCACGAACGGTTGGGCGAATCCCTTTCCAGCGAGTTGCACCAGCTTTACCAACTTTCTTCAAGCTGTTTTCTTCGTTGCTGACTTCACCAATGGTTGCGCGGCACTCAATGTGCACGCGGCGAATTTCACCGGAACGCAAGCGCATTTGGGCGTAAGTGCCATCACGCGCCAACAACATGGCCGAGCCACCCGCGGAACGTGCGATCTGGGCACCTTTGCCTGGCAACATTTCAACGCAATGCACAGTTGTGCCCACGGGGATGTTACGGATTGGCAATGTGTTGCCGATCTTGATTGGCGCTTCAGAACCATTCACCACTGTTTGACCCAACTGCAAACCACGCGGTGCAATAATGTAGGCACGCTCACCATCTGCATAACAAATCAGGGCAATATGTGCTGTGCGGTTAGGATCGTACTCGATCGTTTCCACTTTCGCAGGCACTCCGTCTTTATTGCGCTTGAAATCAACCATGCGGTAGTGCTGCTTGTGACCACCACCCATGTGACGGGTTGTGATGCGACCGTTGTTGTTACGGCCCGCAGTTTTTGACTTCTTTTCAAGCAGCGGCGCGTAGGGCTCACCTTTGTGCAAATGCGGGTGAACCACTTTCACCATTGCACGGCGGCCTGGTGACGTTGGCTTTAATTTAACTAATGGCATGTTACGCAGCCTCCGAGAAATTAATTTCCTGACCAGCTTTCAGCGCAACGTAAGCTTTGCGCACATCGGAGCGACGCCCCATGGTGCGGCCAAAGCGCTTCTGCTTACCAGCAATGTTGACTACACGCACGGCTTCAACCTCGACTTTGAACAACAGCTCAACGGCGGCCTTGATCTCGTGCTTGGTTGCAGTAGTACAAACTTTGAAAGCGATCTGCTCATGCTTGTCGGCCAGCATCGTGCTCTTCTCAGAAACGATGGGCGCCAACAGAATTTTCATTAAACGCTGGGTGTTCATGCGTACATCTCCTGCAGTTTGTCGATCGCAGCGCGAGTCGCGACTACTTTCTTGAAATAAATCAAGGAAAGTGGGTCAGCGTAACGTGGTTCGACCACTGCCACATTGGGCAGGTTTCTGGATGCCAGGTACAAGTTCTCATCCACTGAATCAACAATCATCAGTACGGAATCAAGACCCATGCCTTTCAATTTCTGATCAAGCAGCTTGGTTTTTGGTGACTCGAGATCCAAAGACTCAACAACCACCAAACGACCCTCACGACTCAACTGGGAAAGGATTGAGCAAACACCAGCGCGGAACATTTTCTTGTTCAGCTTCTGAGTGAAATTCTCGTCTGGAGAATTTGGGAAGGTTTTGCCGCCTCCGCGCCACAATGGGCTGGACACCGCACCGGCTCGCGCACGGCCAGTACCTTTTTGCTTCCACGGCTTGCGTGTCGAAGCACGCACTTCTGAGCGATCTTTCTGCTGACGTGTACCTTGACGCGCATTGGCCTGATACGCCACCACCAACTGATGAATCAGCGGCTCGTTGTACTCGCGACCAAAAACTACGTCGGACACCTGAACAGTTTGAGAGGCCTGCCCAGAATCACTAATGACTTTCAATTCCATCTGGTTCCCCTTACGCCTTTGCCTTAACAGCTGGCTTAACCAACAACTGGCCACCCTTCGATCCTGGCACAGCGCCTTTGATCAAAAGCAAGCCACGCTCGGCGTCTACACGCACAACTTCCAAATTCTGGGTTGTGCGATTTACGTTACCCAACTGACCAGCCATGCGCTTGCCAGGAAACACTCGACCTGGATCTTGTGCCATGCCGATGGAACCGGGCGCATTGTGAGAGATTGAGTTACCGTGGGAAGCACGCTGCGAGCTGAAGTGGTGACGCTTAATTGCACCGCTGAAGCCCTTACCTTGCGTTACGCCACTCACGTCAACTTTTTGACCTGGTGCGAATATCTCAGCGGACACAGCGGCGCCAACCTGCAATTCGGCAAGCTTGGCAGTGTCTACGCGAAATTCAACAAGGGAAGAAGCAGCTTCAATTGAAGCTGCTGCGAAGTGCCCCGCCTGCGCTTTTACAACGCGGGAAGCACGCTTGGACCCGTAGGCCAACTGAACGGCTGTGTAGCCATCTTGTTCGAGTGTTTTGAGCTGCGCAACACGGTTAGAAGACACATCCACAACAGTTACGGGAATAGATTCACCCGCGTCTGTAAAGATGCGCATCATGCCGATCTTGCGACCAATAAGGCCTAGACTCATGATTTCTCCAATTTCGGCTACGATTGGCCGAATGATTAAATTCTAACTAAAGCTAACCTTTTGAAAAGGTTAGCCAAAGATTATATGCGTTAATTTGATTTACTGCAACTTATTTACCGCAGATCAGTTATTGCAGTTTGATTTCTACGTCAACACCAGCCGGCAGATCCAGTTTCATCAATGCGTCAACAGTTTTGTCGGTTGGGTCAACGATGTCCATCAAGCGCTGATGCGTACGGATCTCAAATTGGTCACGCGAGGTTTTGTTCACGTGAGGTGAACGCAAAATATCGAAACGCTTGATGCGAGTGGGCAAAGGAACCGGCCCTTTCACTACAGCGCCAGTGCGCTTGGCTGTTTCAACGATTTCAAGCGCTGATTGATCAATCAGCTTGTAATCAAAAGCTTTCAAGCGAATGCGGATTTTCTGGTTGTTCATGTTGTTTCCTAAAGAGCTAAAAGAGTGTGACCAAACGGGACTGCTGGCTCACCTCTGAGTGGCCAACACCGATTCACCGGTGTTGGCATTTTTCAACTATTACTTGGTAATTTTGGCAACTACGCCAGCACCTACCGTACGGCCACCTTCGCGAATCGCGAAACGCAGACCTTCTTCCATC
>NZ_JANKHG010000015.1 GCF_024623725.1 Limnobacter parvus
GACGGGAAACAGTGTCATACGTGGGTCAAATTTCGACGCAAATCTTTACCCTAAGTGGGTCAATTTTGGATGCAACTCAACACCCGATTCCACTTGGACTTTGAAAAGGCGAATAAGGCCAACGGAAAAGCCCAGGCCATCATCTCCTCTCACTCGCCCTTTCTAGTCTCTTCGCTGCCCCACGAAGCAGTGTTCCATTTCAAGAAGGTCAATGGTGCGACGCACATGGCGAATCCACCAGGAGAAACCTTTGGCGCATCGTTTGACGTGCTGATCAAAAAGCACTTCAACCTGCGTGCAACGATTTCCGAGACGGCTGTCCAGGAAATTCGCGAGCGGCTCGCAGATCAGCAATTTACGAATAAACAGAAGTTGGACTGGCTCGAAGACTCAGTCGGCGAGTCGATGGAACGCTCGTACCTCATCAACAAGCTGAGGGCTGGCTGATGCTGTTCGAGATCAAACCGAATCTTCAACAGTCTGCGGTGTTTGATGGTCTCAACCGCTTTTTGAGAGAAACGATGCTGGCCACGCTTGAAGGTAGGACCATAGACGAAACACACCTTCCGGTGGGCCTTTGTGCAGCAATAGCTGGAAATCAGCCTACTCGCACAGCCGTTGATGCTCTCTCTGCGAGGTTGTCGGCGCTTGATCGACGGCAAAAACAAGCACTCAAGGACTCGCTTGCGCTGAACACAGATCCTTGCGTTTTCCTGTCTGATCGGACAGCGCCGCTGCCAGACATACCTGATGCGGTGTTTCCTGTCCTGAAGACTCTCGCAGTTCACCTGTTTCAGCGCACGGCGAAGCTCAGTGGCGTGGAGCAGGCATGTGGTGAATGCATCAACGACCACTACGCTCGCTTCCGTAACGGCAACGCACCAGGCAATGGCAATGTGTGCTGCGCTTGCGGAACGGAGTACCTTGCTCAGGAGGTTCGGGCTGACGAGAATGACAACGAGCAGTGGCGTGGCCCGTACGATCACCTTCTGGCAAAAGATCTGTATCCGCTATACGGAGTCGATCCTAAGAATTTGCTGCCCATCTGTAACACCTGCAACTCCAAAGCCAAGCTGGCCAAAGACTTGGTTTTCAAGGATGGGGTCCGTCGCCTCAGCTTTTCGCCGTGGACCGAACGCGCGTCGTTTCAAGAGATCGAGGTGGTTGTAGATGACGCGAGTGATTTGTTTCCGCGCGTGGTCGTGAACTTTAGGAGCGCTGATTCTGATCGACAAGAAAAGCTCGCGACCTGGGATGACGTCTACCAGATCAAGTCCCGTGTGGAGGGTGAGTTCAGAGAATTGGGAGCAAAGTTGGCCGAAGATGCTCGCGCGCCGGACGATGCATCCTTTTTGGAGAAACTCCGAGAGGCTGGGCTTGCCAAAGCCCAAGCACCAAGGCTGACGCCCTTCAACTACTGGCGCGCGCGCGTCTACGCGGCGGTAAGTGGCATGAATCCACTAAGCCGAGAGGCTTTGCGCCAAGCGTCTGCACCCACGCCCCAAGCGATTCAGGACATGGAGGCGCTGTTCTTCCAGTGAACAGCGGTCTATGTGCAGAAAAGCTGCTCCCGATCAGTGCGCTGGTGACTGCTAGGAAAGGGGCATGTCCAGATTCTTGTATAAACCTGCCGCTCAGGAGCAACATGCTGATCGACCACTTTGGCCGATTACCGGCCATAGCACCGGTACCTCTAGTTTCAATACTCAAACACCGCTCCCCGAAGGTCAGCCAGGTAACCCGCGTCCATGAACCAAGCGTTGGTCAAAAATCATCTCTCTGTGCCCAGAAAATCCAAATTTCCGCGCAACTGAGCATAACAACACGCTATGTCATCTAGCCTCAATACCAATCCAGTAAATGATCTCAGCCAAACCATGGGCACAACCTGGGCACATCTTAGGCACATCCTATTAATAGTCAATTTCCATCCTGAAGGTCACGAATTCCCGAAAATTTCGCACAAAATTTCACTTCACAAACTCGAAAATCCACGACCTTCAGGTTGATTTCCCAAACGGTCATTGGGCACAAAAATGTGAATAGGAAAATTCAAGAAATTTTTACAGATGTGCCCTGTTGACCGTTACTAGGTTTGACCGAAGGTCACAAAAGGGAAAGTGGGTTAAATCGGGGTTGGGCACCAGTTAGGCACATTTTGGGCACACGCTATTGGTGGCCTAGAAAACAAAAAAACCAACCACCGCTAAGTGATTGGTTTTAATGATAAAAATTTGGTTGCGGGGGCAGGATTTGAACCTACGACCTTCGGGTTATGAGCCCGACGAGCTGCCAGACTGCTCCACCCCGCGTCTGGTAAGAACGAAACTATAGCGACTTTTCCACTTGTGTGCAAGTGCACAAACGCAGTTGAGCGCCTGAACTCAACGTCAAAAACCTTTATCCTACTGAAACCACAAGAAAAATTCGCAGTAAAAAATGTTCAAAAAATTCCTGAAAAACCTGTCTGACAAGCCCGAGTTCATGCGCAGGGCGATGAATTTTTATTCACCACTGCGCGGCGCGGGTATTCATGTTCACCACATCAGCGCGAATTTCGACGAAGTTGAAGTGCACATGCCGCTGACCCGTCGCAATAAAAACATCATGGGCACGCACTTCGGTGGTTCGCTTTACGCCATGGCTGATCCATTCTTCATGCTAATACTGATGAAGCGCTTGGGGCACCAGTACCACGTGTGGGATCAAGAGGCCAATATTCGTTTCGTGGCGCCCGGCACATCGCTGGTGAAAGGTGTTTACCAAGTCGATGAGCAAACGCTCGATGAAATCAAATCCAAAGCGGCCACAGGCGAAAAGGTTTTGCACACTTTCAGCACCAACATTACGCACGCCGATGGCTCAGTGGTCGCGCAGGTCAGTAAAGTGCTCTATATTCGCCTGAAGAAGCAATACCGTCCCAACTCCAACTAAAGCAGCATCATGTCCAAATCCGAATACACCAACCTTCCTGTCTGGCCCGAGGCCGATACCCCCTGCGTGGGTTTTTGTTCAACCAACCTGGGCGACAACATCTGCATGGGTTGCGGCCGCACGCTCGACGAGGTGGACGGCTGGCTTTTTAAAAGCGACGAAGAGAAAGAAGCCGTTTGGACGCGCATACGCCAAGCGGGTGTTGGGTATCGCTGGGAAAGCTGAATCCAAAGGGTGGAAGTTACTCTAGAGCGCATGCTCAGTTTTTAATCAACCAACCAAAAACTGTACAAAATCAATAGGCTGAAAATTTTATCCACAGCGAATCAGGAAGGTTTTCCCCGTGCACTGTGGATAAGTTTCAGCGGCTGTGGGGTAAGCCACCGTGGGGATGTTGCGTGCACTGTTTGGATGCAATATGAATTTGTCTCCGACCTTCAAGGGTCACTTTTAGATACGGCTCACCTTGGTGGGCCGTTTTTTTAGAATCCATGGATCAATCCAGTGGTTGCCGATCTGTCGATAACGTGGTTACAATGCGCCAACGGTTTTTAATTTGCCCACAGCGCACTTGTATCACCCTGCGCACCTGCACCCCACTGGCAACAGCCTTTTCGGCCTGCAGGGCCAACCGGCACTAATTCCCATCAACACCAGAATTTCTTAAAGTGAGTCCGCCTGGATGGATCCCCAGCGCGCTAAAAACATATTAGAAGCAGCTTTGCTGTGCTCGGTTGAACCCATCGCCGTCAAGGAATTGACGCGTTTGTTTGACGAAGCCATTGATTCGTCTGTAATTACGACCCTGCTCGAAGACCTTCGCAGGGATTGGACGAACAAAGGACTTGAGCTGGTGCAGGTGAAAACCGGCTGGCGATTCCAGACCCGTGACGACATCAAGCGTTACCTGGAGCAAATGAATCCTGAAAAGCCGCCGAAGTATTCGCGTGCCACCATGGAAACCTTGGCGATTATTGCCTACAAACAGCCTGTTACTCGCGGCGACATTGAATCCATTCGTGGCGTTACCGTGTCTACTCAAGTAATGAAATCACTTGAAGACCGGGGCTGGATAGAGGCGATCGGGCACCGGGACGCCCCAGGCCGACCCGCATTGTGGGCAACCACAGCCCAATTTTTAGCTGACCTGAATTTGGCCAGCCTAAGCGAACTGCCAGCGCTGGACGATGAAAAAGACCAGCAACTGGCTGATGAACTACAGAAAGTCATTCCTTTCGATGTGGGTGACAGCGACAAAACGGAACACGATGAGAACGAACAACAAGCGCAGAGCAACTGAAACACCCAACACACCGAGAACAACTGAGACGGCGTGGGAATCTACCGCAGTTAATGTGGATTCGGAAGGATCGAATCTGGAATGGGGTGAAGTGCTTGACCAGGTTGAAGGACTGAAGTCTGAAGACGCAGGTGGCGCCAACAAAAACCGCAGCAAACTGAACGTGCGCCTGGACCCAGAGCTGGCACCCAAGCTTCACAAAGTGCTGGCCGATTCCGGAATGGGTTCGCGCCGCGAAATGGAAGAACTCATTGTTGCAGGCCGCGTTTCCGTGAATGCTGAACCAGCTCACCTTGGCCAGCGCGTGTTGCCCACCGACCAGGTTCGGGTGAACGGCAGGCTGATTCAGCGCAAAAACAAATCCAAGCCTCCGCGTGTGTTGATTTATCACAAGCCAGCTGGCGAAATTGTGTCGATGGACGACCCACAAGGCCGCACCACCGTATTTCAAAAGCTCCCCAAAATTGCCAACGGCAAGTGGATTGCAGTGGGGCGTCTTGATTTCAACACCGAAGGCTTGTTGCTGTTCACCTCGTCTGGCGAATTGGCCAACCGCTTGATGCACCCCCGCTATGAAGTACAACGCGAATACGCCGTTCGTATTTTGGGCGAATTGACCGAAGAACAGCGCGAACAACTTTTAACCGGCATTCAGCTGGAAGACGGGCCCGCGAAGTTTCTGTATGTCGATGTGGCGGGTGGCGAAGGCGCAAACCGCTGGTACAAAGTGGGTTTGAAAGAAGGCCGCAATCGCGAAGTTCGCCGCATGTTTGAAGCCTGCAAGCTGACTGTTAGCCGCCTGATCCGCACCCGCTTTGGCGACATCATGATGCCGTCCACTCTGAAGCGTGGCCGCCACATGGAAATGGAAGCGCTCGAGGCCATGTCTTACATGCAGTCTTTGGGCCTGAAAGTGGATGAAGCAGCCCAAGAAGGCGCGATTCGCCGTGAACAGAAAAACCTTGGCTCAAAATACAACAAACGCCGCAGCGGCCAGCCTTTGATCGACCCCGGCCTGGCATTCACTACACCCACACAAACTTACCTCACGGTTTCAGGCGCTACTGCAGCAGCAGCGCTAAGCAACCAGAACAATTTGTCTTCTGCGGGTGGTTCTGCCCGACGTGGTAGCAATGGTGGCACGGGAGGTGCCGGCGGAAACGGGCGCACAGGCGACCGAAATGGCAATCGCGCTGGCGCCAATGGCAGTGGGGCGGCTGCACCCGGAAAGTTCGCAAGTGCGGGCAAGCGTACCGGTGGTCCCAGAACGGGCGGACCTTCTGCCAACCGTGGGCCAGGCCGTGGCAATAGCGCTGGCAATGGCGGCGGCAATGCTGGGGGTAACGGCCCAGTGAATGGCAATGGTGGTTCTGCCCAAAAGCCCCAGCAAAGACGACGCAGAAAGGCCCCAACCGTGTAGTTCTGTGCTGGAAATGACTTGAAAACAAAGGCAGTTTCGGTTATTCTCTGAGGCTGCCTGAGCGCCCACTCCAAAAAGGGTGTCTCAAATGAAGTGGGCTTACAGGCCCATTTTTTTTTGGCAGGTCGGTTTTGGCGTACCGCAAAGTACATAGAACAAGTGAATAGGCGAAGAGAAGCGAAGTGATCAATCCTGAAGAATTTGTTGGCAATTCATGGTCTGGCGTGTGGTCAGAGCAATGGGTAACCGAAGCCGACGCCGTGATTGTCTCGCTGGGCCTTGAAGTGGCTGACATTGAACGCGAAGGCAACGGCCTGCTTCGCATCATGATCGATTCGCCCAACGGCGTTACCGTTGAAGACTGCGAGAAGGTTAGTCACCAGCTAACCCACCTGTTCACCGTAGAAAACGTCAACTACGATAGGCTCGAGATTTCCTCGCCGGGCGTAGACCGCGTGTTGCGTCGTAAAAAAGATTTCGAACGATTTCTGAATGAAGAGGTGTCCCTGAAATTCAAACGGGCCGTCAACAATCAGAAGCAGTTCAAAGGTGTATTGCAGCATGGCAAGGCCCAAACATGGGGTGTATTGGTTACACCCGATGGAAAAAACGCCGAGCCTTACTTGCTTGATTTTGAAATAGCTGATTTGGCGGGTGCCCGCTTGGTCCCCCATCTAAAGTTTTAGGAGCCCTGAATGAGCCGTGAGTTGCTTTTATTGGTTGATGCGCTAGCGCGTGAAAAGAATGTTGAAAAAGACATCGTATTTGGCGCGCTGGAATTGGCATTGGCTTCCGCAACCAAGAAGCGCTTCGATGAAGAAGTCGACGTGCGCGTGTCCATCGACCGCGACACTGGCGACTACGACACCTTCCGTCGTTGGGAAGTGGTGACCGAAGAAGACTTTTACGATCCTGCTTACCAAATGGTGCTTGATCAAGCACTTTCGCACGACTCTGAAGCTGAAATGGGCGACTTCATCGAAGAAGAACTCGAGCCCATCGAGTTTGGCCGCATTGGCGCTCAAGCAGCCAAGCAAGTTATTTTGCAGCGCGTGCGCGATGCTGAACGCGAACAGATTCTGACCGACTTCTTGGACCGTGGTGACAAAATTGTCATTGGCCAGGTCAAGCGCATGGAACGTGGCGACGCCATCATTGAAAGTGGCCGAATTGAAGCGCGCCTTCCCCGTGATCAAATGATTCCCCGTGAAAGCCTTCGCCCCGGCGACCGTGTTCGCGCTTTCCTTTGGAAAGTGGATCGCTTGGCCCGTGGTCAACAAGTTATCTTGTCTCGCACATCGCCAGAATTCATCAAGGCTTTGTTCGCCATGGAAGTGCCTGAAATTGAGCAAGGCCACCTGGAAATCAAAGGCGCTGCCCGCGACCCCGGCATGCGTGCAAAAATTGCTGTGTTGGCACATGATCGCCGCATCGACCCCATCGGCACCTGTGTGGGTGTTCGCGGTTCACGTGTACAAGCGGTAACCCAGGAATTGGGTGGCGAGCGAGTAGACATCGTGTTGTGGTCCGAAGACCCCGCCCAATTCGTAATCGGCGCATTGTCGCCAGCCACTGTGCAATCCATTGTGGTGGATGAAGACCAGCATGTCATGGAAGTGGTAGTGGACGAAGCCGAATTGGCTCAAGCCATTGGCCGCAGCGGACAGAACGTTCGCTTGGCCTCCGACCTAACTGGTTGGCAAATCAACATCATGACCCCGGAAGAGTCTGAAAAGCGTTCCGAGGAAGAAGTCGGCAAGCTGCGTGAGCTGTTCACCACCAAGCTGGACGTTGATGAAGAGGTGGCCAACATTCTGATCGAAGAAGGTTTCACCGGTCTGGAAGAAGTGGCGTACGTACCCATTGCTGAAATGCAGGAAATCGACGCATTTGACGATGAAACGGTCGAATTGCTGCGCACAAGGGCACGCAATGCCTTGTTGACTGAAGCCATTGCCCGTGAAGAAATCGTTGAAGGTGCTGGCGACTTGATGTCTCTCGAGGGTGTTGATGCTGATTTGGTGGGCAAGCTGGCCGCAGGTGGAATATCAGACCGCGAAGCCTTGGCTGAGTTGGCCGTGGATGAGCTTGTCGAAATGACAGGCATTGAAGAAGATCGTGCACGCGACGTCATTATGAAAGCGCGCGCACATTGGTTCGAATAAATCGAATCGGGTTATACAGTTTAGTTGAGACGAATCGGGCCACGTGGCCCGGTCAGCAAGGGAATTTGAAGGAATAGTAGATGACCAGTACCACAGTCGCACAGTTTGCCGCAGAGTTGAAAATGCCCGCCGATGTTCTTTTGGAGCAGCTGAAGTCTGCTGGCGTGAGCAAAGCCTCTGAGGCAGATGCAGTTACTGAAGCGGACAAGGGCAAGCTTTTGGAAAGCCTGAGAAAGGCGCACGGATCTGAAAGCGGTCAGAAGAAAATTACCCTTACCCGCAAGCAGACCAGCGAAATCAAACAAGCAGGCCCAGGCGGCCGTGCTCGCACTGTTCAGGTTGAAGTTCGCAAAAAGCGTGTGTTTGTTCAGCGTGCGGAAAAAGCGGGCGAAAGTGAGCCTGTTATGGAAGTTCAGCTTGAACCCGCTGAGCAGGCCCGCCGCGATGCGGAAGCACAGCGCCAAGCCGAATTGAAATCCCGTCAGGAAGCTGAACTGAAAGAAAAACAGGCCAAGCTTGAGCAAGAGCGTGAACGTGAGTTGAAGCTTCAGGAAGAAGCACGTCAGCGGGCTGAGGAAGAGCGCTTGGCACATGAGGCTGTTGAGCAGGCCAAAGCCGAAAGCGCGCGGCCTAGCCAGGCTGAGGAAGAGGCTGACGCCAAAGATGAAGCCGCTTTGGCGGCTCGTGCTGAAGAAGTCAGAGCCCGCGAACAGCGCGCCGCTGACGCCTTGAAAGCTGAGCAGAAAGCCAAAAAGGCAGCCGAAGACGCAGCCAAAGCCAGCGCCAATCAGGAACGTGCCCGGAAGGCTGCGGAGGCTGAGGTGGCTGCCATTAACCGCATGATGTCTCAGCCATCCAAAGTGATGAAAGCTGAAGAGCCGGTTGAGCCACCAAAGGCTGTTGTCAAGAAGCCTGAAAAAGCTGTGGTTGCCGCAGTGGCGGATGATGCATCGGTTGAGCGAGGTCGCAAAGGCGTTCGCCCTGTTGGTGCCAAAGAAGAACCAGGTCGCCGCCGCGGTGGTTTAAAGACACGTGGTGAAACAGGTGTTGGCCGTACAGGTGCGGGTGGCTGGAAAGGTCCTAAAGGCAAGAACAGTCGCCACAACCAGGAACCAAGCAACTTCAATCAGCCCACCGAGCCGGTTGTACGCGACGTACACGTGCCCGAGACCATTACTGTGGCTGAATTGGCTCACAAAATGTCCATCAAGGCAGCCGAAGTCATCAAATGCCTGATGAAAATGGGCCAGATGGTGACGATTAACCAGGTTCTTGATCAAGACACCGCGATGATCGTGACTGAAGAACTTGGACACAAAGCAATTGCCGCCAAGTTGGATGATCCGGAAGCAATGATCGAAGAGGCGGGTGTGGTTCACTCCGAAGCGCCTTCTGTTGCGCGTGCGCCTGTCGTTACCGTGATGGGTCACGTTGACCACGGTAAAACATCGCTACTTGATTACATCCGCAGCGCCAAAGTGGCCTCTGGAGAAGCGGGCGGAATTACGCAGCACATTGGTGCTTACCACGTTGAAACTGAACGCGGCATGATCACCTTTCTGGATACCCCAGGTCACGAGGCGTTTACCGCCATGCGTGCCCGTGGAGCCAAGGCAACCGACATCGTGATTCTGGTGGTTTCCGCAGACGACGGCGTGATGCCCCAAACCATTGAAGCGATTCACCATGCCAAGGCAGCCGGTGTTCCGCTGGTGGTGGCGATTAACAAAGTCGACAAGCCCGACGCCAACCCGGAGCGCGTGAAGCAAGAACTGATTACACACTCAGTGGTACCTGAAGAATACGGCGGAGACTCGCCGATGGTGCCGGTTTCAGCCAAAACGGGTCAGGGCATCGACGACTTGCTGGAGCAAGTATTGTTGCAAGCTGAAGTGATGGAGCTGAAAGCCCAAATTGAAGCGCCGGCCAAAGGCTTGGTTGTGGAATCACGGCTGGACAAAGGTCGTGGCCCAGTTGCCACTGTGTTGGTCCAAAGCGGAACCCTGAAAAAGGGCGATGTGGTGTTGGCAGGTTCTGCTTTCGGTCGGGTTCGCGCCATGATCGACGAAAACGGTCGTTCAATTGATTCCGCAGGCCCCTCAATCCCGGTTGAAATTCAAGGTTTGAGCGATGTACCCGCCGCTGGTGAAGAAGTTATTGTGTTGCCAGACGAACGCAAAGCCCGTGAAATCGCTTTGTTCCGTCAAGGAAAGTTCCGCGATGTGAAACTGGCCAAGCAACAAGCCGCCAAGCTGGAAAATATGTTCGAGCAAATGGCAGAAGGCGAAGTGAAGAGCCTGGCCGTTATTTTGAAAGCCGATGTGCAGGGTTCGCAAGAAGCCTTGTCACATGCTTTGCAGAAACTGTCTACCGATGAAGTCAAGGTTCAGGTTGTACACGCTGCCGTGGGTGGCATCAGTGAATCGGATGTGAACCTGGCCGTGGCCTCCAAAGCGGTCATTATTGGCTTCAACGTGCGTGCTGACCAGGGCGCCCGCAAAACTGCCGAGAACAACGGCGTGGACATTCGCTACTACAACATCATTTATGACGCTGTAGACGAAATCAAAGCCGCCATGACCGGCATGCTGACACCTGACAAGAAAGAAGAAATCATCGGAAACGTTGAAATCCGCGAAGTGTATAAGATCTCCAAAGTGGGTTCGGTTGCAGGCTGTATGGTCACCGATGGTTTGATTCGCCGCAGTGCAGGTGTTCGTTTGCTGCGCGACAACGTGGTGGTGTGGACAGGTCAATTGGCTTCGCTGAAGCGCTTTAAGGACGACGCCAAAGAAGTGCGTCAGAATTTCGAGTGCGGTTTGCAGTTGCACAACTACGACGACATTCAGGTTGGCGACATCCTGGAAGCATTTGAAGTGAAGGAAGTGGCCCGTACGCAACTGTAATGGTTGCGAGGGTTTAAAAGGAAAGTATGCGTCACAAGAAAAAAGCGCCAGCCAGGGGTATTCGGGTTGCCGAGCAAATCCAGAAAGACCTGGCTGAGTTGATCCCCCGTGAGTTGAGAGACCCACGGCTTGGGTTTGTCACGATCACCGATGTGGAACTGACACCCGATTATGCATATGCAACCATTTACTTTTCGGTGTTAACTGGCTCTGCCGAAACCACTGAAGAGGCATTAAATGATTCATCTGGTTTTTTGCGAAATCTGATTTTCAAGAAATTGCACATTCACACGGTGCCCACTTTGCGATTCAAGCATGACCAGTCTGTTGAGCGTGGCGCTGAGATGGCCCAGATTATCGACCGAGCCCTGAAAGGCGAGGGCGGAGGTGCCACAGGTACGGATGGTGGCAATGGTGGTGGCGATTAAAAGGCAAAAGCGTTCGTTGTCGGGCGTGCTGTTGTTTGACAAATCAAAAGGTTTTTCATCCAATCAGTCTTTGCAAATTGTAAAGCGTTTGTATTTCGCTGAGAAAACTGGTCACACGGGCACTTTGGACCCTTTGGCGAGCGGATTGTTGCCCTTGATGTTTGGTGAAGCCACCAAGTTTGCAGCTGATTTGATCGAAGCCAGTAAAACTTATCGAACAACGGTTCGATTGGGTTTTTCAAGCACCACAGGTGATGCGGAAGGTGAATTGACCCAGGTAACTACCAGGGCGCTTGAAAGTATTTCGGAAGAAGAGGTAAAACGCGTGTGCGCGCAGTTTGTTGGTGAAATTCAACAGACGCCCCCCATGTTTTCTGCATTAAAGAAAGACGGCAAGCCTTTGTACGAGTATGCTCGCGAAGGTATTGAAATTGACAGGCCCACTCGAACGCTTTTGATCCATCGATTGGATGTCATAAAGGTTGAGCACAATGCCAAAGACGGTAATCCCGACTGCAGCATTGAACTTGAGGTGAATTGCAGCAAAGGCACCTACGTGCGCACCTTGGGTGAAGACATCGCCAAGGCCTTGGGCACGGCGGGCTATCTCACAGAATTGCGCAGAACCGCAATTGGTGACTTGAAAGTGGAACGCGCGTACACCTTGGAAGCACTCAAAGTGCTCGGTGAATCGGAAACCCCCTTTGACGCTTTGGATGCGGTACTTTTCCCGGTCGATGCCCTGTTGGGCAGCTTGGGTGAGGTCAAATTGAACAATGAGTTTGCGCGGCGTTTTTCGCACGGGCAACGATTGCCACTGGATTTGGTCGACGCCAAACCGGGGCGAGTGCGGGTGTACGGAGAAGCCCCTGCACAGGATGTGAACAAGGATTTAAACAGTAAGGCCTTCAAAGGCGAGCCCAGTTTTATGGGCACAGGCATTTTAGAAACGGATGGGAAGGGCGCCTTGCTTCGACCCGACAGATTGATTCAGGTAAATCTATGACACGCGCATTACGTAACGTTGCAATTATCGCCCACGTGGACCACGGCAAAACCACACTGGTAGACCAACTTCTTCGCCAGTCCGGCACTTTCCGAGATAACGAAAAACTCGAAGAGCGTGTCATGGACAGCAACGACATTGAAAAAGAGCGTGGCATCACGATTCTGGCCAAAAACTGTGCCGTTGAATATGAAGGTACCCACATTAACATCGTAGACACCCCAGGACACGCCGACTTCGGCGGTGAAGTGGAGCGCGTGTTGTCGATGGTTGACTCGGTGTTGCTGCTGGTCGATGCCGTTGAGGGCCCAATGCCCCAAACCCGCTTTGTAACCCGCAAAGCTCTTGCCTTGGGCCTAAAGCCAATCGTGGTGGTGAACAAAGTAGACCGCCCCGGTGCGCGCGTAGAATGGGTTATTGATCAAACTTTCGACTTGTTCGACAAGTTGGGTGCGACCGACGAGCAAATGGACTTCCCGGTTGTTTATGCGTCAGGCCTGAATGGCTACGCAGGCGACACGCCCGACGTGCGCGAGGGCACCATGCGCCCCTTGTTCGAAGCGATTCTGAAACACGTGCCTGTGCGTGACGACGACCCAAATGGTCCATTGCAGTTCCAGATTACGTCACTGGATTACAACAGCTACGTGGGCAAGATCGGCATCGGTCGTATCAAGCGCGGCACGGTTCGTGTGGGTCAGCAAGTGACCTGCATCAACGGACCCGACGGTACACCTTTCAATGGTCGTATCAACCAGGTGTTGAAATTCCGTGGCCTGGAGCGTGTTCAGGAAGAAGAAGCACAAGCAGGTGACATTTGCCTGATCAACGGTATCGAAGAAATTGGTATCGGTACCACCATATGTGCAACTGATGCAGTGGAAGGTCTGGAAATTCCGGCGATTGACGAACCGACATTGACCATGAACTTCATGGTAAACACCTCGCCATTGGCTGGCCGTGAAGGCAAGTTTGTGACAAGCCGCCAATTGCGTGATCGTTTGCAGCGTGAATTGAAAGCCAACGTGGCTTTGCGCGTAAAAGACACAGACGATGACACGATTTTTGAAGTGTCTGGCCGAGGTGAATTGCACCTGACTATTTTGTTGGAAAACATGCGCCGTGAAGGCTACGAGTTGGCAGTTTCCCGCCCACGCGTTGTATTCAAGGAAATTGATGGTGTGAAGTGCGAGCCCTATGAAATGTTGACCGTGGACGTGGAAGATTCACACCAGGGCGGCGTGATGGAAGAACTGGGCCGTCGCAAAGGTGACTTGCTTGACATGTCACCCGATGGCAAAGGCCGCGTTCGCTTGGAATACAAAATTCCAGCCCGCGGCTTGATCGGTTTTCAGGGCGACTTCATGACTTTGACTCGTGGTACGGGCCTGATCAGCCATGTGTTTGACGAATATGCGCCTGTGCGTGAAGGTGGTTCTGCCGAGCGCCACAATGGTGTTTTGATTTCTCAAGACGATGGCGACGCTGTGGCCTATGCCTTGTGGAAACTTCAAGACCGCGGACGCATGTTTGTTTCTCCGGGTGAAGCGCTGTATGAAGGCATGGTGATTGGCATTCACAGCCGTGACAACGACCTGGTTGTGAACCCCATCAAGGGCAAGCAACTTACCAACGTTCGTTCCTCTGGTACTGATGAAGCCGTGCGCCTGGTTCCACCAATCCAGATGAACCTTGAATACGCCGTGGAATTCATTGCTGAAGACGAATTGGTGGAAATTACACCGAAGAACATTCGCATTCGCAAGCGTTTCCTGAAGGAACACGAGCGCAAGCGCGCAAGTCGCGACGCAGCGTAAGCTGGATTTGGCTGGTGTTCAGCCGGATTTCAAAATGGGCGTGGCTTTGGCCTCGCCCGTTTTGTTTGTAAAATGCAAAACATGATTCACCAACCCAGAATTCTTTCAGTGGCACCGATGATCGATTGGACCGACCGGCATTGCCGCAGGTTTCATCGGTCAATTACTCAGCACACTTGGTTGTACACCGAGATGATCACCACCGGTGCACTGGTGTTTGGTGATAGAGAGCGCTTTTTGGCATTCAATGAAGAAGAGCACCCTCTGGCTTTTCAGATTGGTGGCAGTGACCCCTATCACTTGGCTGAGTGCGCCAAATGGATTGAACAAGCGGGCTACGATGAATTGAATTTGAATGTGGGTTGCCCATCAGAGCGGGTTCAAAAAGGTGCTTTTGGCGCTTGTTTGATGGCGGAACCAGCCTTGGTGGCAGACTGTGTGAAAGCAATGCGAGATGCCTGTACGCTTGAGGTGACGGTGAAGCACCGCATCGGTCTTGATTACGATGAAAGCGAAACCATGCTGTATGAATTCGTCGGGAAGGTGAGTGAAGCAGGTTGCCAAACATTTATTGTTCATGCTCGCAATGCAGTGTTGAAGGGGCTTTCACCCAAGGAAAATCGCGATATTCCTCCGCTTCGTTATGAAGTGGTCAAGGGCTTGAAACAGCATTTCCCGCAGTTGCAGTTTATTTTGAATGGCGGTATTACCACCCTTGATGAAATTCAAAGTCACTTGCAGTGGGCAGACGGCTGCATGATCGGTCGCGAGGCCTATTCCAACCCATGGTTGATGTCTGGGTTTGATGCGCTTGTTGGTAAGCCGACAGCGTCGAAAACAAGGTTTGATGTAATCGATGAATTGCGTGGCTATGCTGAACAGGAACTCGCAAAAGGCGAGTCGATTCGGAATATCACCAAATCCTGGTTGGGTTTGTTTCATGGGCAGCCAGGTGGGCGCTTGTATCGGCAAGTTTTATCGGATTCAACCTTGTTGAAAGCGAACAGTTGGCAGGTTGTTGAAGATGCGCTGGCGAAAATGGCCAAGCACGCAACTGCATAGTCAGCGAAAGTTTGCCAATCAGCGCGATTCCGGTCACTCGGCGCGAGTGAAAGCCCAATCAGCGCGAGTCCCAATCGCTCGCCTGAAAACCTGTAGATCCCTTTTTGAAATTCACACTGACTCACCGATCGCGGCAAAAAAGATGGCCGCGTCTCGGTGTTGGCCCTCGGCCAAACGTGGCGTGTGAATTCAAACGGGCAGGTTTTCTTGAAGGCGAAGCGATTGGGACATTGCTGCCGATTGGGCCGTAACCTGGCCGGTGATTCATCACGCACCAGCCAACTCGGCAGAGGGTTTGCTTGTTCCGCACTTCAAGGAAACCGCCCCGTTTGATTTCAGCCGCAGCGGCCGGCCCATGGTCGGCACAAAATTCGGCCATTACTTTTGCCGAATTTTGTGAGCAAGGCTGGATATCAAAAAGGGATCAAGCGGTTTTCAGTGCGGAACGGGCAACCCCGACAAGGTGGCAATGCAAGCTGCAACGCATCGACTTCAAATCAACACCAGCTTCCCCGGGTTGAACAAATTCTTCGGGTCCATTGCCTGTTTAATTGCCACGAAAGCCCCGTAATTGCTGGCGCTTGTGATTTCGCGAAGCAATTCAGCTTTCAACTGCCCAATGCCATGCTCAGCCGACACAGTGCCACCACACTGCAAAATCGTTTCATGCACCAGCTCGTTCAATAGCCCTTGTTGTTGTTTTAGAAACGCTGCAGAATCGACGCCTTTTAGTGCCGACAAATTGAAGTGCAAATTGCCGTCTCCCAAGTGACCAAACAACACTGGCCTCACTTCTACGCCGTATTCCTCAATTGCGTTCATGGCCATGTCATGAAATACCGGCAGTTGAGAAACTGTACACGCCACATCGTGTTTCACATTCAAGCCTTCCTTGGCTTGGGCCTCTGAAATGTTTTCTCGCAACGCCCAGAAGGTTTCGATTTCCCTGCCGTTTTGGGCAATCGCAATGTTGCGCACGCTGGTTTGCTCTTCCAGCAGAGCCTCCAAAGTTTTTGTCACTTGCTCGCGCAACGCTGGTTCTGGTCCAAGTGATGTGAACTCAGCCAGAACATGGTCGCTGGCACCCGGGCAGGTGGGTGCTTTGGCTGGGAAGTGGGTTTGAACCACATCAATTGCGTTGGCATTCATCCATTCATAGCTACTGAGTTCGCTGAACAAGCGGCTTTGTAAAAAGCCGAGTGCGTCGACCGCAGCCTGAATGTCGTCTACGTTTAACCAAGCCACACAGCGGCTTTTGGGGGCAGGGTACACCTTCATGCAGGCAGTGGTTACTATGCCCAAAGTGCCTTCCGATCCAATCAACAAATGGCGTAAGTCATAGCCGGTGTTGTTCTTGCGCAAGCCGCGCAGGTCGCCGCACAAACCGCCTTGTGCATTCACGTATTCCAGGCCAAGGCACAGTTCACGCGTGTTGCCGTAACGAAGCACAGCCACGCCGCCTGCGTTGCTGGCCAAGTTGCCGCCGAGTGTGCAGGTGCCCTCAGAAGCAAGGCTGAGCGGAAAAAGAAGATCGTGTGCCAGCGCATACTCTTGAATTTCATGCAGGGTGTAGCCCACGCTGGCTGTTAAAGTCAGGTTACTTTCATCGATTTCCAACGTTTCACGAATTCGGCCTGTTTTCAAAACCACATGGGCTCGTCTGGCCGCGCTACCTTCGGCTGCCGGCACTGCCCCCCCCACCAAACCTGTATTGCCACCTTGGGTGGAAATGGCCACATTAAACTGGTCGCACAATTTCACAATGCCTTGTACCTGCTTTGTATTTGCGGGCTCAAGCACGGCCAATGCAGTGGTTTGGTAACGTTTTCTCCAGTCGGTGCAAGCATGGTCAATGTCAGCCTGTTGGGCTTTGATAATCAAACCCGGTACTTGTTTCTGCAGCTGATCAAGGAATTCTTGCATGGAGTTAAGCAGCCTTGGTTTTGGGAATTTTGTAGGTGCGTGCATACACGCTGACGCTGGCAAACAGCACAATGGTAAGAACCACCTCAAGCCCTGCCATCAATTGGGAAGCCAATGCCGGGTCGGAACTTGCACGCGTTGCGCCTTCTGCAAAATACAGCCAGACCAGCAGAGACGTTACCTGGTAGGTTCGTACACGTTGCTTGAAAATACCAGGCACAATCAACAACAAGGGCAACACCTTTAAAACCAGCCAGCTGCCACCTGGGCGAATGGGCGCAATAAATAGTTCCCAAGCCACGCAAAGGGCGATAAGTGCCAACAAACTGGAAACGGTTACCCAGTATGCTTTTTTGCGGGTCGATTCTACTTGCCGGGTGCTGCTCATCAGGATTTGTCCATGTGTTGAAGGGCCAATGCGGCTTTGGCCAAACGCGCACCCTGCGCGCGGGCCAGTGATTTTTCATGTTCGGAAATCGGATTTTGACTCTGCCCGCCTGCCCAGTGGCTTACACCATAGGGTGTGCCGCCGGTGGTGGTGTCATTCAATGTCTGTTCGGAATAAGGAATGCCGAGCCAAAGCATGCCGTGGTGGATCAGGGGCAGGGCCATGCTGGTTAGTGTAGTTTCTTGCCCGCCATGCAAGCTGCCCGTGCTGGTAAACACGCAAAATGGTTTGTTGATCAAATCGCCAGCCAGCCAATTGCCAACGGTTCCATCCACGAAATACTTCATGGATGCGGCCATGTTGCCAAATCGCGTGGGTGATCCCATTGCTAGCCCAGCACATTCTTTCAGGTCGCTCGGTTCTGCATAAGGGGGGCCGTGTGCAGGTATGTCGGCCTCGGTCGCTTCGGTGCTTGCTGATACGGTGGGAACGGTGCGTATCCTCGCTGTAACACCTTTGACCGAATCAATGCCCTGGGCAATTTCGCGGGCCAGTTGTTCAGTGGAGCCGTGGCGGCTGTAGTACAACACCAATACTTCAATCATGCTTAAGGGTTATCATGGGGGCTGTTGGAACCCCTATTGTATCGAAGCGCATGAGTTCAGCCGCAACCTCCGAAACAACTGAGACCAAGAGTTTCAAAGCCGTCAGTCAGCCTGTCGAAGAAAGCCAAACCCGCCGTGCACGCTTCATGCGTGGCGCGCGCCGTGCATTCAGTGTGGCCGATGTTGAACTGTCGCCCATGAATTTGCGTTGGTGGATTGCATTTACCCGCTTGGTGGGCCTTCGAATCAGCAGACAACAATTGCCCCAAGTGGCTGCCAGCCTTACCTTCACCACGGTGTTGTCATTGGTGCCTTTGGCCACAGTCGTGTTGGCAATTTTTACAGCTTTCCCAATGTTCGATCGCTTGCAGTCTTCCTTGCAGGGCTATTTAATCGAAAGTTTTTTCCCGGAAACATTGTCCGAAACAATTTTGACCTATGTCACGCAGTTTTCGGACAAGGCCAAGGGCCTGACCGCAATCGGTATAATTTTCCTTGTCATCACGGCCTTGACCACCATGTTCACGGTCGACCGAGTATTCAATCAAATCTGGAACGTTAAGCGTCAGCGTTCCACAATCAATAAAGTGTTGTTGTATTGGGCTGTGCTTTCATTGGCTCCAGTGCTGATCGCCCTGAGTATCAGTGTGTCGACCGCTTTGATAGGTGAGACCACGAGTAGCGTGAACCCGCTGCTGGGTGGCATGTTCCCAGTTCTGAACTTGATTCCGATAACGCTTACCGTGCTGGCTTTTGCATTCATTTACCGGGCGGTACCGAACAGGGCAGTTCACTGGAAAGATGCGCTGGTGGGTGGTGTGTTGGCCTCTGTCTTGTTCGAAATTTCCAAAAAGGCCTTTGCTGCTTACATCACGCATTTTCCAAGCTACACGGCGTTGTATGGGGCTTTGGCCGCTTTTCCCATCTTTTTGCTCTGGATTTATTTGAGTTGGATCATTGTTTTGTTGGGTGCAAGCACGGTTGCTGCTTTGCCAGTGGCTCGCACAGGTTATTGGAGACCCAGTGACCGACCGGGCGAGCGTTGGTTGCAAGGTTTAAGCGTATTGGTGGAGTTGGAAAAATCCCGCCAACAGGCAAGGCCCGGCATGACCATGGAAGAATTACGCGTGTTTGCCAAGGTGCCGCCCGATCAGCTGGATGAAATTTTGAGCCAACTGATTGATCACGGAGTGATTGGATTGCTTGCGAATGTTCGCGGCGACGACCAGTTCGCGTTGATTTGCGACCCTGCGAATATCAGCGCAGAAGTGGTGGCCAAGGCGCTGTGGTTTGATACCTCTTTGACTGCCGAATGGGCAAGTCGATTGCCGCAGTCGACAGCGCGTTTGAGCCAGTTTCAGGACGAGTTCATTCGGCTGCCTCGCTTGTCTCAGTGGTTGGAGCGAACACCCGCCTGAACAGGTGATGTCAACGGAAGTAACTCTTTGGCGTTTGATTTGAACTTTTTGTGAAAAAAGAGTGTCCATATCAACAAAAGAAGGGCTTCTATTTGGCACCCATAGGCGCTTTCTGTACACTAAGCGTGACGAGCCAAAAGCTCTGACATTTAATAATATCAACACAGTCTGGAGCTGTTATGAGTAACAAAGGGCAATTACTACAAGACCCCTTCCTCAATTTGTTGCGCAAAGAGCATGTGCCCGTGTCCATTTACTTGGTCAACGGCATCAAGCTTCAAGGCCAAATCGAGTCTTTTGATCAATACGTGGTTTTGCTGCGTAACACTGTGACCCAAATGGTTTACAAGCACGCTATCTCAACAGTTGTGCCCGGCCGTTCAGTTACATTCACCCCAGAGGTGAAGGAGTAAACCTTATCTTCGCTTTCCAAACACCCCATGGTTTGTTATGACTCGTAGTTGCCTGGTTGCACTCGATTTAGGTCAGCACGAGTTTACTGAAAGCGTCGATGAACTCGCTCTATTGGCCACCTCTGCTGGTGCAGAGGTGATCGGCGTGTTCGTGTCCAAACGACGCTCCCCGGATTCAGCAACTTTTATTGGTTCTGGCAAGGTGCAAGAAATTCTTGCGCACTGTGAGGCCGAGGAAGTCGAGCTGGTCATTTTTAATCACTCCTTAAGCCCTGCCCAACAGCGAAACCTGGAAAATGCAATGGGGCGGCGAGTGATCGACCGTACGGGCCTGATTCTTGATATTTTCGCGATCCGTGCTCGCAGTTTCGAGGGCAAGTTGCAGGTTGAACTGGCCCAGCTGCAGTACATGGCCTCACGCCTGGTTCGCGGCAATACCAATTTGTACGGGCAGCAGGGCGGTATCGGCATGCGAGGTCCTGGTGAAACACAGCTGGAAACAGACCGCCGATTGATCGGTGTGAAAGTAAAGCAGTTAAAAACCCGGCTCGAAAAGCTGCAAAAGCAGCGCCAAACGCAGCGCCGCCAACGCGAGCGTCGTGGGCAGTTTACGGTGGCTATCGTTGGTTACACCAACGCCGGAAAAAGTACTCTGTTTAATTCTGTGGCCAGCGACAAGGCCTTTGCTGCCGATCAGTTGTTTGCAACGCTTGATACCACCACCCGACGCGTGTGGCTTGCACCCCGCGTCGACATGGCTTTGTCTGACACGGTCGGATTTATTCGCGACCTGTCGCACTCATTGGTCGATGCGTTCAAAGCAACCTTGGAAAGTGCGGTGCATGCCGACTTGTTGCTGCATGTAGTTGATGTTAGTTCGCCGGTGCGGCACAGCCAGATCGAAGAAGTGAACAAGGTATTGCTCGAGATTGAGGCTGGGGATGTGCCCCAAATCATTATCTGGAACAAAATAGACGCCTGCGAGCGTTCGGTGGAAGTCGAGCGCAACGAGAATGGTAAGATTTTGTCCGTGGCGGTGAGTGCGCGCTATGGTTTGGGCTTGCTTGAATTGCGTGAATGTTTGACTGAACTTGCAGTGGACTTTTACGCTCAAACCCGTGGGAAAGACACTCAGTCGGACGAATTGCAGTGGGCTTGAACTTCAACAACAAATTTTTTCAGCAGTAGGAACAAGCATGTCAATGAATGATCCGGATTGGGGTAGAAATTCATCGGGAAATCAAAACAACGATGAACCGCCGAAACCCCAAGATCAAGACAATCGCAGACCTGGTGGTCGACAAGACGGGCCACCCGATCTTGATGAACTCTGGCGCGATTTTAACAATCGCGTAAATCGCCTGTTTGGTAAAAAAGGCGGCGGCAATGGCGGTGGTCCACGCGGCCCGTTTGGCGGTGGTGCAGGCAGCGGTGGTCCCAGTATGGAAAATGCCGGCAAGGGTATCACTGTGGTACTTGTTGTTGCAGTGTTGGTGTGGCTGGCCAGTGGTTTTTACATTGTGCAGGAAGGTCGTGAGGGTGTGGTCTTGCAGTTTGGCAAGTACAGCCACACGTCGATGCCAGGTTTTCAATGGCGCATGCCTTACCCCATTCAGTCGCACGAAGTGGTGAATTCGTCTCAGGTTCGCATTATTGAGGTGGGATATCGAAACGATGTCAAAAGCAAGGTGCTGCGTGAAGCCCTGATGCTGACTGAGGATGAAAACATCATCGACATTCAGTTTGCCGTGCAGTACCGCTTGAAAGATGCGGGTGATTACCTATTCAACATGGTCGATCCGGACGAATCAGTAAAGATGGCCGCCGAGACTGCCATTCGCGAAGTGGTTGGTCGAAATGCAATGGACTTTGTGTTGTATGAAGGCCGTGAGCAGATCGCCTTGAACACCGCCGAAGTTATACAGGAAATTCTCGACCGCTACGGCGCTGGCATTTTGGTGTCCAGCGTGACCGTTCAAGGTGTTCAGCCGCCTGAACAGGTGCAGGCCGCATTTGATGATGCCGTGAAGGCCGGTCAAGACCGTGAGCGCTTGAAAAACGATGGTGAGGCTTACGCCAACGACGTCATTCCTCGTGCCCGAGGCAATGCCGCCCGCTTGGTGGAAGAGGCCAACGGTTACCGTGAACGAGTAATCGCGCAGTCTGAGGGTGACACCTCCCGCTTCAAAGCCATTTTGACTGAGTACGAGAAGGCACCGAAAGTCACGAAAGACCGTCTGTACCTGGATGCGATGCAGGAGATTTATTCGAACGTAAGTAAGGTGATTGTTGATACCAAAAACAACAGTCAATTGTTATACCTTCCTTTGGATAAATTGATCGAGAAAAGCGCGCCCGCTGGTGTGGACAATTCCAGTGCCAGCAATGCTGCCGCGGCGGCCAGAGCGGCTGAAACAAGCCCATCGGCGCCGCGCACCACCACAACAACTGAAGGATTTGACACAAGCGCGCGAGATGCCATGCGCAATCGCGACCGGGGAGCACGATAATCATGCCTAAGATATTTGTAGTAATAGCGGCTGCGTTGATCGGCTTTTTCGTGGCCAACACCTGCCTGTATGTTGTTGATCAGCGCCAATTCGCGATTGTGTTTGCACTGGGCCAGGTTGAAGAGGTACGCCAGGAACCTGGCTTGTATTTCAAGCTACCCGCACCATTCCAAAATGTGATTTTTCTGGACAAGCGCATTCAAACAATTGATACGCCTGAGCCTGAACGGTTCATTACTTCTGAAAAGAAGAACCTGTTGATCGATTCTTATATCAAATGGCGAATTGTTGATCCGCGCTTGTATTTCGTCCGCTTGAGTGGAGACACCCGTTTGGCACAAAGCCGCATGTCACAGGTTGTGAAGTCGGCTTTGAACGAAGAAATCACCAAACGCACCGTGCCTCAGATGGTTTCTGGCGAACGCACAACCGTGATGAACACCGTTGTGGAGAAAGTGAAGGACGAAGCCGAAGAAATTGGCGTGGAAATCTTGGATGTTCGCTTGAAGCGGGTTGATTTGTTGCCAGAAGTGAGCGAATCGGTGTTCCGACGCATGGAAGCTGAGCGCAAGCGGGTTGCCAATGACCTACGAGCCACGGGTGCTGCTGAGGCTGAACAAATTCGCGCGGATGCCGATCGACAGGTTGTGGTAATTCTGGCGGAAGCGTACAGAGAAGCACAAACTATCAAGGGGGAGGGTGATGCAAACGCCGGTTCGATTTATAATGCCGCTTTTGGTCGCAATCCTGAGTTCTATTCCTTTTACCGCAGTTTGGACGCTTACAGAAAATCTTTGACGTCCAAGTCTGATGTGATGGTTGTTGATCCGCAGTCCGATTTCTTCAAGTTCCTGCAAAAATCGCAGTAAATTGGGAATTATCGCGAACGCGGCATCAATCCGCCTTTGCACGAAAGGTCTGGCTCTGGAAACCGTGAAATGAGCGAGACCTTTTGGTTGGCCCTTGCCCTCGTGCTGGTTCTCGAGGGCATTATGCCTTTTCTTTTTCCCAAGCAGTGGAAAGAGACCTTCCTCAAGATCGCTTCACTCACAGAAGGTCAGATACGTTTTGTGGGGCTGGTGGCGATTCTCGTCGGTATCACGCTTTTTTTGTTTTAAAACACTCGCTTAAGAGTTGGAATAGTCATGTCTGCTTGGCTTTTGCCAGAGTCCGTTGCCGATGTTTTGCCTTCCGAGGCCCGGCGCATTGAAGAATTGCGAAGGTCTTTGCTGGACCGGTTTCGCGTGTACGGCTATGAATTGGTCATGCCGCCCATGTTGGAATACACAGAATCGTTGTTGGGCAACGCCGATGCGTCGCTGAATTTGCAAACTTTTAAGTTGCTGGACCAAGCCAGTGGCCGCATGTTGGGTTTGCGGGCCGACACCACCCCACAAGTGGCGAGAATCGATGCGCATATTTTGAATCGCAAGGGTGTCACCAGGCTTTGTTATTGCGGCCCGGTGCTTCACACGCAGGCTTTGGGTTTGCACACCACCCGTGAACCGATGCAATGTGGCGCTGAGCTTTATGGCTGCGGCGGCGTTGAGGCCGATCTTGAAATTCTGAATTTGGCAGTTGATACACTGAACCTGTCCGGTTTGAAGGGTTATCGTCTTGCACTGTCACATGCAGGTTTGCTTGCCGCTGTGGTCGACGGCGAAGGTTTTAGTGATGAACTGATTCGCAGTTTGCACAGTCGTTTGGCGCAGAAAGACCGCCCGGCACTTGAGGGGTTGCTGCTTGACGCATCCAAGGCATGTCGGCAACACGTTCTGGCCTTGTTGGGTTTGTACGGTGCTGTCGGGGGAAGTAACTGTGTGCTGAATCGAGCCGCTGAATTACTGCCCAGAAATCCCAAAGTGGCCGCGGTGCTGAATGAGTTGCGTACATTGATTGCCCGCCTGCAAGAAACGGTGTCGGCCATGCCAACGCTTATCCTTGATTTGGCAGATTTGGCCAGCTTTGATTATCACAGCGGCCTGATTTTTTCGGCTTATGTGGAAGGTTGTCCGAATGCAATTTTGCGTGGTGGCCGTTATGACGATGTAGGCGCTGTGTATGGCCGCGCACGGCCAGCCACTGGTTTTTCAGTGGATTTACGCGAATTGGTTTCGTTACAGGCAGTTCATTCAAAACCCAAAACAGCCATCCGTGCGCCTTGGGTTTACGACACTGAATTGATGGCTGTAATACGCGAGTTGCGCGGCCAGGGTGAGGTGGTGCTTCAATCGCTGCCCAATACCGCCCAAGAAGAAGAAGAGTTTGTATGTGATCGGCAGCTTGTACAGGCCAACGCCGTGTGGAAAGTGGTGCCGATTGGCATGAATCAGGAGATATAAGACATGAGTTTTCGAAATGTGGTGGTAATTGGTACCCAGTGGGGCGACGAGGGCAAAGGCAAAGTGGTTGACTGGTTGACTGACCATGCCCAAGGCGTTGTTCGCTTCCAGGGTGGTCACAATGCTGGCCACACCTTGGTTATTGGTGGAAAGAAGACCATCTTACGTTTGATTCCCTCAGGAATTTTGCGTCCTGACGTTCAGGTGTTCATTGGCAGTGGTGTGGTGTTGTCGCCTGAGGCGCTGCTCAGTGAAATCGATGAATTGCAGGCGAGTGGTATTTCTGTTGAAAGTCGCTTGAAGATCAGCGAAACCTGCCCTTTGATTCTCGATCATCACATTGCTTTGGACAAAGCCCGTGAAGCCAAGCGTGGCGATGCAAAAATTGGCACCACAGGCCGGGGCATTGGCCCAGCGTATGAAGACAAGGCTGCTCGCCGCGCTTTGCGGGTTCAGGATCTGTTTCACCCTGAAAAATTCCGCGCCAAGCTCGATGAAGTGCTGGATTACCACAACTTCGTGCTGACTCAGTATTTGGGTGCCGCGCCAGTGGATGCGCAGGTGGTGTTCGACAAAGCGATGGCCTTGGCGCCACGTATTAAAAACATGGTGGCCGATGTGCCCACCTTGCTGCAAAAAGCCAATGACGAGGGCAAGAATTTGCTATTTGAAGGTGCACAAGGGGCGCTGCTTGATATCGACCACGGCACATTCCCGTTTGTGACCAGCTCCAACTGCATCGCTGGGGCGGCCTCGCCCGGTGCGGGTGTTGGCCCCCAGCGCTTGCAATATGTGCTGGGTATTACCAAAGCCTACGCCACACGTGTGGGTTCTGGTCCATTCCCCACTGAACTGTTTGACGACACGGGCATGTACTTGGCCAAAAAGGGCAATGAATTTGGCTCTGTAACGGGGCGCCCGCGCCGCTGTGGCTGGTTCGATGCTGCCGCTTTACGCCGTACTATTCAACTCAATGGTGTTTCTGGCTTGTGTATTACCAAGCTGGACGTACTGGATGGCCTTGAAATCATCAAGATGTGCGTGGGTTACGAGCTGGCCGATGGCACCAAGACTGACATTCTGCCTTTTGGTAGCGACAAGGTTGAAGGCTGCAAGCCGATTTTTGAAACCTTTCCGGGTTGGAAGGGCACTGCTTTCGGTGTAAAAGAATTTGATGACTTGCCGCCAGAAGCCAAGACCTACCTGAAGCGTATGGAAGCTGTGTGTGGCGTGCCTGTTGACATGATTTCAACTGGACCAGACCGCGACGAAACCATTGTGTTGCGTCACCCCTACAAGGCCTGAACTTAGAAAGCGCTTGATTTCCTGAGCTGTATCGCATGAATAAACTGCATGTTGATTATGAGCAGTATCACCACCTGATTGATCGGGTGGTTGATGCGGTAGAAAGCTCGGGTTATCAGCCTGACCTGATCTTGGGAGTTTCCCGGGGTGGACTTTTTCTGGCCGATGGTTTGTCACGTTCCTTGCGCAAACCCATGGCGGTGATCGCTGCATCTTCTTACCGCGAAAGTAGCGGTACATCCCAGGGCGACCTGCAAATTTCTTCCACGATTGCATCGGTAGTCCCTGTTGCTGGTCAAATTCTGTTGGTCGATGACCTTGCTGATTCAGGCCACACACTTCGGGCTCTTTGTACGCATTTAAAGCAGTTTTGTCCGCAAATTGAGCAGCTGAAAACCGCAGTTGTGTGGGTTAAGCCTTCTTCGGTTTTCAAGCCTGATTATGCAGCGCAATATCTTGAGTCGGATGCATGGATCGTACAGCCTTTCGAGACCCGCGACTTTACGTGAAATTTATTGTTAACTTCTAATAAAAACCGCTGATTTGTAGTCTAAAAACCCGCAAAAGCCAGTGTGGTATCCTAACGGTCACTTTCAATGTATCAAGGAGACCTAGGGACAATGCCCTTTTTGAATGAAGTAAACCTCAAATTCCCCACCCCCTGTTCCAGATTAGTACTTCTTAGTGCTTCAATTTTTTCCCTGCTTGGTACCCCAGTGATGGCTGCCAGTGTGGTGCTTGAAAACGGTGATCGTTTGACCGGCGAAGTCATCAAACTTAGCGACAATATTTTGACTTTCAAGTCGCCTTTGTACGGTGAAGTGGAGTTGCCATGGAAAAAAGTGACCGAGCTAATAAGCGACGATGGCGTGATTGTTCAACTTAAAAATGGCAACACCGCAAAGGGCCGTGTAGCCCTGAGCGCGCAAGGTGATTTGACAATAGATCAAGGAAATTTGGGGCAGTCCAGCACTTTGACGAAAGCGGATGTGGCATTGTTCAACCCCCCGCCGGTGGACAATTCGGTGAAATACAGTGGACGTGCCAATTTAGGCGGTGTGTTCAACCGGGGGAACTCGGAAGACGATGCTTTGAATTTTGATACACAGTTTATCGCCAGAACACCGGGAAATAGGTACACAGTAGAGGCGGAAGTAAATGAGGCGGATTCAGCTGGAATAACAACCACATCGAACCGCTATTTACTGACTCAGTACGATGCGTTTCTAAGCGAAAAAGACTATCTATTTGTGAATGCCAAAGCTGAGCAAGACAAGTTGGCTGACTTGAATTTGCGTACTTCACTGGGCGGTGGTTACGGTTATCAGTTTCTTGAGACTGACATTGTAAAATTGTCGACCGAATATGGTTTGGCTTATATCAATGAGGATTATGAAATAGCGCCTGATGAGTCGTTTCCGTCACTAAGTTTTGGTCTGGATTACGAGCGGAAGTTTTGGAAGAAGAAATTGGTTTTCTTCAACAACTATGACTTGTCAGTTAGTTTGGAAGACACGGCAGATGCATTATTCGGGACCAAAGTGGGGGTTCGAGTGCCGATTGTTGAAAATGTAAATGTGGCCACGCAGGTGAATTTGGATTATGACAACATGCCGCCACCTGGGGTTGAGAAGACCGACACCAGTCTGATTTTCAGTGTGGGTTACGGTTTTTAGCCGCAAGCAAAAGGCGAATTTGTGCTGCTTTCATCAGTGGCAATGCAAATTCGCTAAGAGCCTTTGAAATTCAGAAAAGAAGCTGGGAAAGTGCTGTACACTTCGATGAAACGCACAAGAACAGAGAAAACAGTTGGTGCCCAGGAGAGGACTCGAACCTCCACAGTGTTACCACCACTAGGACCTGAACCTAGCGCGTCTACCAATTCCGCCACCTGGGCACAGGTGCGAGCCGTGAATTCTAATGAAATAAATAAATTTGTCAATGCATAAAACAGAAATAAAAATCCCAAGTCGTGAAGACATCCTGGCTGTACTGCGCCAAGCGCAAGCCCCCTTAACCCGCGAACAGGTTTATGAACACCTGAAACTTTCGGAAGACCAAGTTCCGATAATTGAAAAACGACTGAATGCCATGGAACGTGATGGGCAATTGATGCCCAACCGAAAAGGCATGCTTTTACTTTCAACCAAACTTGATTTTGTGGCGGGTAAGGTGGCCGGCCACCGCGATGGTTTTGGTTTCCTGATTCGTGATGATCGAGGGCCTGACGCATTCCTTTCACCGCGTGAGATGCAGAAAGTACTGCACGGCGACCGAGTGTTGGTGAGAATTACCGGCACCGACCACCGTGGAAAGCCAGAAGGGACCATCGTCGAAGTCACCGAGCGTAAGACCAATCGCCTTGTTGGGCGACTGGTTTCAGAGCGTGGGATTTTGCTGGTCATTCCCGAGGACCAAAGAATCAAGCACGACATTCTGGTGTCGCCCAAAGATGTGGGCAATGCCACACCTGGAAAGGTAGTCACTGTAGAAATTATTGAACAGCCCACGCGCCATTCCCAGCCGATCGGCAAGGTGGCCGAGGTACTTGGCGAGCTGGACGACCCCGGCATGGAAATCGAAATTGCTGTTCGCAAGTTCGATGTGCCATATGAATTCAATCTGCTGACGATGAACCAGGCTGAAAGCATTCCCAGTGAAGTTGAACACAAAGACTTGAAGGGTCGGGTTGATCTTCGCGATGTGCCGTTTGTGACCATTGATGGTGAAGACGCCCGCGATTTCGATGATGCGGTGTATTGCACGCCGTCGAGTGACACCAAGGAAGGGTGGCGTTTGTTGGTGGCGATTGCCGATGTAAGCCACTATGTGTTGCCCGGCACGCCGATTGACCAAGAGGCAACCAAGCGAGGCACGTCTGTTTACTTCCCGCGCCGGGTTATTCCCATGTTGCCCGAGAAACTGTCCAATGGCCTTTGTTCGCTGAATCCCGGGGTCGATCGTTTGGTGCTGGTGTGCGACATGATTATCGGCCCCAAGGGCGCGATCAAGGCCTACCAGTTTTACAATGGCGTTATTCATTCTGCTGCACGTTTAACCTACAACCAGGTTTGGGATGCGCTGACTGATTCACAAAGCATGACTGCGAAAGCCATGGGCCATGTGTATGGCGATGTCGAAAATCTCTACACCTTGTTCAAGGTACTTTTCGAGTCGCGCCAGCGCCGGGGTGCAATGGAAATTGACACCGTGGAAACGCAGGTGATGCTAGACCCAGATGGCAAAATCGATAAAATTGTTGCGAAGCGGCGCAATGATGCGCACCGCTTGATTGAAGAATGTATGTTGGCCGCCAACGTGTGTGCAGCTGATTTTCTGGAGCGCAGCAAGCACCCCAGTTTGTACCGCGTACATGAAGGTCCCACTGTCGAGAAACTGCAAAACCTGCGCACCTTTTTGCGTTCGGTTGCCTTGACACTGGATGGTGGCGATGACCCCACAAGTCTGGATTACGCCAACCTGATGAAAAAAATTCAGGGGCGCCCCGACCAGGCTTTGCTTCAAACCATGATGCTGCGTTCCATGCAGCAGGCCATTTATACGCCGCACAATAGCGGGCACTTTGGCCTAGCGTATCCAGCCTATGCGCATTTTACTTCGCCAATTCGTCGTTACCCGGACCTGATGGTTCACCGAAGCATCAAGGCCCTGCTGGGTGGCAAGCGCTATGTGCCGATGCCACTGGACGAACGCGAATTCGAGGATTACGACCCGAAGCGCAAGGTCGACAAGGCTGAAGAAATTTCGCGTTGGGACCAATCAGGTAACTGGTTTTCATCAACCGAACGCCGTGCTGATGAAGCGTCGCGCGATGTGATGTCGTGGTTGAAATGTTTCTTCATGAAAGAACGTGTGGGCGACACATTCCAGGGTCATGTTTCCGGTGTGACCAGTTTTGGTTTGTTCATTACGCTGGATGCCTTGTACGTAGAAGGCCTTGTGCATGTGTCTGAACTCGGTACGGAGTACTTCCAGTACAGCGACAGCCTGCATGAACTGCGTGGTGAGCGCAGTGGCATTCGCTACCGCTTGACCGACGCAATCAATGTGCAGGTTTCTCGCGTAGATTTGGATGCGCGACGAATTGAATTCCGCCTGGTGCAGGGCGTGAAGTTTGAAAGCCTGATGCGCGAGCCTGCAAAACCCAACGGCAGGGCAGGAAACCGCCCGCAACGCCAACAGGGTCGCCGCACCAACACTGCCCAAATGCAGGCGGCGGTTCAAGATGCGGGCAAAACCGCACCTGTGTTGCCACCGGAGGAAAACAGCAATTCCCGCGGCGTGAACAAGAAGCGGGCTGCTGATGAATCCCGCAGCAAGGCTGCTGCTGAGAAAAAGCGCAAGGAAGAAATTCAAAAAGCCAAGCGTGTCAGCAATCTCAAGCCCGCCACTGGGTCTAAAATGCGCACTGCAGCAAAAAAACCTAGATAAGCGGAGCGTACCAATTGGCCATTTTGTATGGTTTTCATGCCGTGTCGGCCCGGGTAAAAACTGCCCCGGCCAGCGTGGAAGAGGTGTTGGTTGACCAACATCGCAAAGACAAACGCATGCAGCAATTCATCGACAAGTTGAAAGCTGCCGGCGTAAAAGTTAGCCTGGCTGATTCTGACCGCCTTGAAAAAGCGGCAGGTCACAAACAGCACCAAGGCGTGGTGGCATTTGCCAAGGAATTGGCAAAATCCAATGATTTGTTTGAAATCATTGAAACCAATGGCAAGAACACCTTGCTGTTGGTGCTTGATGGTGTCACCGATCCGCACAATTTGGGCGCTTGCCTGCGCAGCGCCGATGCGGCAGGTGTGCATGCAGTTGTTCTGCCCAAAGACAAATCGGTGGGTATTACCCCAGTGGTGTCGAAGGTGGCCTGTGGCGCGGCCGAAACCGTGCCGGTAATCACCGTGACCAACCTGGCCCGCACGCTGGAAGAAATTCAAGACGCGGGTGTTTGGTGCATCGGCACGGCAGGTGAGGCCAGCGACACCCTGTACGACGCTGATTTGAAAGGCCCCATTGCTTGGGTGCTGGGTGCAGAAGGCGACGGCATGCGTCGCTTGACCCGTGAAAAATGCGATCAACTTGTGCAAATTCCGATGATCGGCAGTGTTGAAAGCTTGAACGTGTCGGTGGCCAGCTCGGTGTGCTTGTTCGAAACCCTACGTCAACGTCAATTCTCAAAATAAGAAAACTCGAAGCACTGCATGGAACAACTTACCCTGGACGCCCCGCCACCCTCTGGTGACGATTCTGAAACGATTACCCTTGGACTGTACGCCGAGCGCGCCTACCTTGATTACGCCATTTCCGTGGTGAAGGGCAGGGCCCTGCCAGAGTGTTCAGACGGGCAAAAGCCCGTTCAGCGCCGAATTTTGTATGCCATGAATGAAATGGGTTTGGCCAACAATGCCAAGCCTGTGAAATCGGCCCGTGTGGTGGGCGATGTGCTGGGTAAATACCACCCGCACGGCGACCAGGCTGCTTACGATGCGCTGGTGCGCATGGCACAAAACTTTACGCTGCGTTACCCCTTGATCGATGGCCAAGGCAACTTTGGCAGCCGAGATGGTGACGGTGCAGCCGCCATGCGTTACACGGAAGCCCGCCTAACGCCGATTGCCAAGCTGCTGCTGGATGAAGTGGACATGGGTACGGTTGATTTTGTACCCAACTACGATGGCAGTTTTCAGGAACCCAAGCTGCTGCCTGCCCGCTTGCCCTTTGTGCTGCTGAATGGTGCTTCCGGTATTGCGGTGGGTATGGCCACCGATATTCCGCCCCACAACATTCGGGAAGTGGCTGCGGCCACCATCCATTTGATCAAACACCCAAATGCGGATTTGGACACCATCATGGGCCATTTGCCGGCCCCTGACTTTCCGGGTGGAGCACAGATCATTTCCCCTGCCAGTGCAATGAAAGAAATTTACGCGGGTGGCCGTGGTTCGATCAAAGTGCGCGCGAAATGGGATATTGAGGAAATGGCGCGGGGCCAGTGGCAGTTGGTGGTGAAAGAATTGCCGCCCAACACCAGCACCGCCAAAGTACTCGAAGAAATTGAGGAGTTGACCAACCCCAAGGTGAAGGCGGGCAAGAAAGGCCTTTCTACGGATCAGCAAAACCTGAAAGCGCAGGTGCTGGCCATGCTCGATGCCGTGCGCGATGAATCGGGCAAAGAGAATGCAGTGCGTTTGGTGTTCGAGCCGAAGAGCCGCAATGTGTCAGTTGAAGAGTTTTCGAATTTGCTGCTGAGCCACACCAGCCTGGAAACCAACACCTCGATTAACCTAGTGAGCATCGACAATGCAGGCCGCCCGGGCCAGCGTGGTTTGATCGCCATGCTGCTGGACTGGATTGAATTTCGCAAAGTGTGCGTAACCCGCCGCAGCCAGCACCGCTTGGGGCAGGTGAATGACCGCATTCACGTGCTGGAAGGGCGGCTGATCGCCTGGTTGAACATTGATGAAGTGATCAAGGTAATTCGCGAAAGCGATGAACCCAAGCCTGCACTGATTGAAGCATTCAAGCTGAGCGAACGCCAGGCCGAAGACATTCTTGAAATTCGACTGCGCCAGTTAGCCCGCCTTGAAAAAATCAAGATTGAACAGGAATTGGGCAAGCTGGCCGAGGAAAAAGCAGACCTTGAGGCCTTGCTGGCCGATGAAGGCAAACTGAAAACCCGCATCATCGGCGAAATTCGCAAAGACACCGACACCTACGGCGATGATCGCCGCACCTTGATTGAAGAAGCAACCAAGGCCAGCATTGAGGTGAAAGTGGTGGAAGAGCCCACCACAGTGATTGTTTCGCAGAAGTTCTGGATTCGAAACCGGCAAGGCCATGGGCACGATGAAGCGCAATTCAGCTTTAAAGTGGGAGATGCCCTGCAAGCCGCTTTTGAATGCAAAACCACCGACAACACCTACTTGTTTGGTGCAGGCAATGCGCTGGGCAAGGTGTTCAGTGTGCCGGTTGCCGCTTGGCCTGGCGGCCGCGGTGACGGCATACCCGCACAAAGCCTCGTCGAGCTGAATGGAGGCACCCTGAGCCATGCGCTGGCAGCACCTGCTGCCCAGCCAGTGTTCTTGGCCAGCAGCGCAGCCTATGGCTTCTTGGCGACCGCAGGCAATATGGAAAGCCGCATGAAGGCGGGCAAGCAGTTCATCAGCCTGAATCCTGGCGAAAAACTGTTGCAGCCGGTGCTGTTGCAGCCTTCAGACGACCGCGTGGCGGTGCTGGCGGAAAGCGGGCGTTTCCATGTGTTTATGCTGGACGAATTGAAGCAGCTTTCTGGCGGTGGCCGGGGTGTGCAGTTGTTGCCGCTTGATGAAAAAGACACTTTGCTGGCTGCAATTGCATTTGGCCCAAGCGACAGCCTTGTGGTGGCGGGTACTGGGCGGGGTGGTAAAGACCGTGAAGAAATACTGAGGCCTGCATTACTGGTTGAACGCCTTGGAAAGCGGGGCCGCAAGGGTAAGGAACTGGACATCAAGTTCAAGGCCGATGCGCTTCGCAAAGTCGTCTAAAAATGAGCCCTTCGGGGCTCTTTTTTTGTCTTGAAATTTCAGCTTGAATCCCCATATGCCCCTCATTCCAAACAGAACATGAAGGGAGCAATAACATGGGTGCAATGAAGGAAACAATGGGTTTTCAAACGGAAGTGAAGCAACTTCTGCATTTGATGATCCATTCCCTGTATTCGAACAAAGAAATTTTTCTTCGCGAATTGGTTTCCAACGCTTCGGATGCCTGCGACAAGCTTCGTTTTGAAGCCATCAACAATGCAGGGCTTTTCGAAAACGACAGTGAACTGAAAATTCGCGTGGGATTCGACAAGGAAGCTCGTACAGTCACCATTGAGGACAATGGAATCGGCCTAAGCCGCGAAGATGCCATTGAACACCTAGGCACCATTGCAAAAAGCGGCACGAAAGAGTTTTTCGGCAAGCTAAGCGGCGACCAGCAAAAAGACGCGGCTTTGATTGGCCAGTTCGGCGTGGGTTTTTACTCAGCCTTCATTGTGGCTGACAAAGTAACCGTGCGATCACGCAAAGCAGGCCTGTCGGCCGCTGAAGGCGTGGAGTGGGAATCCAAGGGCGACGGTGAATTCAGCGTTGAAGCTGTTGAGAAACTGGACCGTGGCACACAGATTGTCCTGCACCTGAAAGCCGATGAAGACGAACTACTTTCCGGCTGGAAATTGAAATCCATTCTGACCAAGTATTCCGATCACATTTCCCTGCCCATTCAAATGTTGAAAGAAGAATGGGACGAAGAAGCGGGCGGCATGAAAGCCACCGGCGAATGGGAAAATGTGAACAAGGCCAATGCGCTTTGGGCCCGCTCGAAAAGCGATATTACTGCCGAGCAGTACAACGAATTTTACAAAACCATCAGCTTTGATTTCGCAGACCCGCTGGCTTACACCCACAACCGCGTTGAGGGTGGTCGTTCCGAGTACACATCGTTGTTGTATGTGCCGGCCAAGGCGCCTTACGACCTGTGGGACCGGAACCAGCAAAAGGGCATCAAGCTGTATGTAAAGCGAGTGTTCATCATGGACGACGCTGAGCAGCTGATGCCACCGTACATGCGCTTTGTGAAAGGTGTAATCGATTCTGCCGACTTGCCATTGAATGTGTCGCGTGAAATTTTGCAGGAAAGCCGCGATGTCAAAGCCATTCGCGAAGGTTCAGTTAAAAAAGTGCTGGGCCTGCTGGAAGACATGGCCGCAAACGAAGCCGAAAAATACGCCACATTCTGGGGTGAATTTGGCCAGGTTTTGAAAGAAGGCATGGGCGATGACCCGGCCAACAAAGACCGCATTGCTAAACTGCTGCGTTTTGCCTCCACTCAAAGCGAAGGCGAGGCCCAAACAGTTTCGCTGGCCGATTACCTGGGCCGCATGAAGGAAGGTCAGGACAAGATCTACTATGTGACTGCCGACACGTATTCAGCCGCCAAGTTTAGCCCTCACCTGGAAGTGTTCAAGAAAAAAGGTGTGGAAGTGTTGTTGCTCAGCGACCGCGTCGATGAATGGATGCTTTCTTACCTTCAGGAATTCGAGGGCAAGGAGCTGCAAAGCTGTGCCAAGGGTGGTTTGGACCTGGGTGCGCTTGAAGACGAACAAGACAAAGAAACCAAGAAAAAGGTCGAAGACGAGTTCAAGGATGTACTGAAGAAGGTGGAAGGCCTGCTGAAAGACCGCATCAAAGAAGCTCGGGTGACCTTGCGCCTAACAGACAGCCCGGCCTGTATTGTGGCAGATGAGGCGGGCATGAGCGAGCATTTGAAGCGAATGTTAAAGCAGGCTGGTCAAAATGCGCCAGACACCAAGCCCATTCTTGAACTGAACCCTGAGCACCCTTTCATTCAACGTTTGAAGATTGAAAGCAGTCACTTTGATGAATGGGTCAATGTGTTGTTTGATCAGGCTGTATTGGCCGAGGGCGGACAACTGGAAGATCCAGCTGGTTTTGTTCGCCGCTTAAACATGCTGCTGTTGACCGTAAAGGCCTGAGTATTTTAATGAGTCAAGGGTTGGGCTTGATTACTTAAGGCCCAACCCAAACGGCTTTGCAGTGCATTGGCCAAGTAAAGTGATTGTTCAAAGAAACGTTGCACATATTTCAAATCGGCTTGGGTTAGCAAAGTTTCTTGCCAGCGCAGTTGAAATTCCGATTTGTTTTTGTCCTCCCACATATACACGGGCAAGCGGACACGTTCCATCAATGAATTGAATTGCAAACACTCTTTGCGAATTTCGTTCACATTGCTGTGTTCATCGTTTTCTATCACGCGATGGATGCAGGTAATTTCCATCAAGCCCTGGTCCATTTCCTTGATTTCAAGCCACGCATTCGGCGAGCTGGACATCAGCTTGATCGGGTTCTTCTTCACTGCGTCATCCTTGTAATACGGGCATTTGAGTTGACCTATCCAAGAGGCCAAAGCATTCAGTAATTCTTGATTGTTCAATGAGGTCATGGTGGTGTTGGTTCTCAGTAAGGGCAGCAGGAATTAAACCTGAGTGCCTCGTTGACTGTAGTGGTTCCACCAATTGCCGCTTTAAATGAAAAAGGCCACCCATTTCTGGGTGACCAAACGAATCCTGTAAACAGATGAGCGGGTTTACAGGCTAGAGGTGATCTGACCGTTGACTACTTTTACACGGTCGCCAGACTGCCAGCTTGGTGCGTTGCTGAAGCTGAACACGTCTGAACCGCCATTGTCGTACTGCACAACAACGTCATACTGTGTGCTCGACTTGCGATCTTTCTCGATTTTGTTGCCCAGCACTGCACCACCAACCACGCCGGCCGCCGTGGCAACCTTGTTGCCGCTACCGCCACCAATCTGGTTGCCCAACAAGCCACCAACTACGCCGCCAGCCACAGCACCGATACCGGAGCCTTCGCCTTGAATGGTGGTTTGACGAACTTCAACCACGCGGCCACAGGTGCTACAGGTTGCCGCAGTTTGAACAGGAGCTGGTTTTGCAGCTGCCTTTGTGGCTGCTCGTTTTTCAGCAGCTTCCTCTTTGGCCTTGGCTTCATCTGCAATGCGTGCTTCTTCTTCCATTTGGGCGATTTCTTGGTCGCTCATATTGGCTTCGCTACTGGGTAGCATGCCTGTCATGGATGCAATTGCGATTGCGCTGGCCAAAATAATGGCTACAGCAGCAGTAATGATCAATGGGTGAGTACGTTTATTTTCCATTTTCTATCTCCACACGAAATGTGTTTGTGTTGCTAATAACGAGGAGGGTCAGAAAAAGGAATACAAGGATTACTTACTAAGATATCGCATTGCAGTTTCGAGCCCACCGACCGTTAGGGGGTGCATGCGGTGTTCCATTACTTTTTGAATGATTTCAACGCTTTGGCGATATTGCCACAGCCCTTCGGGTTCCGGATTCAGCCAGACGGCCTTCGGAAAACGATCAAGAAAACGGCGCAACCACACTGCGCCAGCTTCCTTGTTATTGTACTCGACCGAGCCTCCAGGCTGGAGTATTTCGTAGGGGCTCATCGTGGCGTCGCCAACAAAAATTAAGCGGTAATCGCTGTTGTACGTGCGCAGTATGTCTGTGCTCTGAAATCGCTCGCTGTGGCGACGGTGGTTTTTTTTCCACAAAAAGTCATAAACGCAGTTGTGGAAGTAATAAAACTCCAAATGTTTGAATTCGCTTTTCGCTGCACTGAACAATTCCTCGGTACGGCGAATGTGATCGTCCATCGATCCACCCACATCCAGCAGCATCAAAACCTTTACTGAATTGTGGCGTTCAGGGCGCATTTTCAAATCCAGCCAGCCTGCATTGCGCGCAGTGGACTCGATCGTGTTGTCCAAGTCGAGCTCTTCCTGCGCACCTTCACGTGCAAAGCGGCGCAGCCGTCGCAGGGCAATCTTGATGTTGCGGGTCCCAATTTCCAGCTCGTCGTCATAATCCTGATACAAGCGTTGGTCCCACACTTTCACGGCACGGCGGTTGCGGCTTTCATCCTGACCAATGCGTACACCTTCCGGGTTGTAGCCATTGTTGCCAAAAGGTGACGTACCGCCCGAGCCAATCCACTTGCTGCCACCCTCATGGCGTTCCTTTTGTTCCTTCAGCAATTCTTTCAAGCGGTCCATGAGTTTGTCGAGCCCACCCATTGCCTCAATGGCGGCCATTTCCTCAGGGGTGAACTCGCGGTTGAAACGCTTCTCCAGCCAGTCTTTGGGCAACTGGGCGAACAAATCCATGTTCTTTTCCAGCCCCTTGAAATAGCTGCCGAATACCTGGTCGAAGCGGTCATAGAACCTTTCATCTTTGACCAGGGTAAGGCGGGACAAATGATAAAAATTGTCCAGGCTGGGCGTCATGAACTGTGCCTTCATCCCTTCAAGCAGGGTGAGGTATTCCCGCACAGTCACGGGAATTTTGGCATCGCGAAGTTGAAAGAAAAAATCCAGTAGCACAGCAAAAACCCTAATCAGCGACCCTGGCGGGCCATGAACACCAAGCGGTTAAACAGCTCTACATCTTGCTCGTTTTTCAGCAAGGCGCCGTGCATGGGTGGAATGGCGTCTTTGCCATCTTTGGCTTGCAGGGCACTGGCTGGAATGTCTTCGGCCAGCAACAGGCGTAGCCAGTCGATCAGTTCGGATGTGGTGGGTTTTTTCTTCAGGCCAGGCAAGGCGCGAATGCCAAAAAAACTGGCCATGGCGGCGTCTAGCAGTTCTTTCTTCAGGTTCTTGAAGTGCACGGCCACGATGCTTTCCATGGTGGCTTTGTCAGGAAACTGAATATAGTGGAAGAAGCACCGGCGCAGAAACGCGTCTGGCAGTTCTTTTTCATTGTTCGAGGTAATGATCACGATGGGGCGGTGCTTGGCCTTGATCAATTGCTTGGTTTCATAGCAAAAGAACTCCATGCGGTCGATTTCGCGCAGCAGGTCGTTGGGAAACTCGATGTCGGCCTTGTCAATTTCATCGATCAACAACACCACGGGCTTGTCGCTCTCGAAGGCTTGCCACAACACGCCCTTCACTATGTAGTTGGCGATGTCTTTAACCCGCTCGTCACCAAGTTGAGAATCGCGCAGGCGGCTAACGGCGTCGTATTCGTACAAACCTTGTTGGGCTTTGGTGGTTGACTTGATGTGCCACTGCATCAGCTCCAGATTCAATGATTCAGCCACTTCCTCGGCCAGTAGGGTTTTGCCCGTGCCAGGCTCGCCTTTGATCAACAAAGGGCGTTGCAGGGTAATTGCGGCATTTACTGCCAGTTTCAGGTCTTCCGTGGCGACGTAGGTTTTGCTACCTTCAAAACGCATTTTTGTAATTCCTTGTAATTCGATAGGGTAAGTGTAAGTGCAATTTAGGGGCGATTTGCTGAATTTTTCATCCAAATTGGCGCTTTCAGCAAGCTGTTCATAGACTAAGTGCCCGATCAACCGTAAAATGGCAAGGTTTTTGTCCAGCGCCCTAGAGCGGCTGGCCACCAATTACATTTGTTGACGAGAGAGCGAGATGAAACGTATCGGTTTGACTGTTCGCGCCATGGGCGCTATGAGCTTGTTGGCGGGCTTGGCTTTTGCTGCCCCAGCCCAGGCTGTTGAAGGCAACGCCGAAGCTGCCGCGTCCAAGAAGTCCATGTGCATTGGTTGCCATGGTATTCCAGGCTACAAGGCCAGCTTCCCTGAAGTTTACAACGTGCCTTTCATTGCCGGCCAAAATGCCAAGTACATTGAAGCGGCTTTGCTGGCCTACAAAAAAGGCGACCGCAAGCACCCGACCATGCGCGGTATTGCTGAAACCCTGACTGAACAAGACATCGCTGATTTGGCCGCGTACTACGCACAAGCCAAGTGATTCGCAACAAGGACACATTGAAATGAAAACTACATTCGCAATAGCGGCTGCTTTGTTTGCAGCGTCATTTTCTGTTCAGGCTGCCGATATTGCAGCAGGCAAAGCCAAGGCGGAAGCACAATGTGCGGCCTGCCACGCTGTTGAAGGCAATTGGAACAAGACCATGGACCCTTCCTACCCCAAGCTGGCCGGTCAGCATGCTGACTACCTGGCCAATACGTTGAAGCAGTATCAGAAAGGCGGACGCAACAACGCAATCATGACGGGTATGTCAGCTGGTTTAAGCCAGCAAGACATCAAAGACCTGTCGGCCTTCTTTGCGTCGCTGGAAGGTGATTTGTATCTGAAGAAGTAAGCTGATCACTGGCCTATGCTTATAGGCCGGGCCTGTTTGAAAGAACCTGCGTGGATTTATTTCTACTGCGGGTTTTTTTATTGCCTGTATTTTCGCCAATTCGGCGCTGCTTCAGGCCATCTCGTCGTGGGTTGCCTGTTCCGCACTGAAAATCGCTTAATCCCTTTTAGAATTTATCCTTGCTCACAAAATTCGGCAAAAAGGATGGCCGAATTTTGTGTCGGCTTCCAGCCGAACGCTGAGGCTGAATTCAAACGGGGCAATTTTCTTAAAGTGCGAAACAAGCAAACCCACTGCCGATTGAGCAGAAACTTGCGCCGATCAATCAAACCCCGCTGTGTTCCAGAATGCATTGAATGTAGTTGTCACTGCTGAAAGCCACGCCATTTTTTTGTTGCTGATAAATTTGTTCAGCCAAACATTCAAACACTTGGTGTGCTGCCTTGTGTTCATCACCCATTTTGGCGCAAAGTTTTGTAAACGCATCGCGAATACCCGGCGGTTGGTCAATGCTGACTTGCTCGGCCACAGCCAAATGCATGGACAAATGCAGAAACGGATTGCTTTGCCCCGCTTCCACTGAATAATCCGCTGCCAGAATTGCTTCAGGTTCGGCATCAAAAATCGGAAAGTATTCCGGGTGCTGGGTCATCCACTGCAAGGCCAGACTCTCGGCCTCGCTAAGCGGATCTTCCTTGTGGTATTTCTTCCAGCTGTTCAGGAAAAACAGGCGTGCTTGGTCTCGAGTCGGGTTGAACATGGGTTAAATCACCTTTGCGGGTTCACACCTGCGGGCTGTTAAACAGACACAGGCTAAGTCGATTGTTTCTGGGTGGTGTAACCACCGTGTCGCCGTTGTTGAGCCAAGCCGCTTGCCCGAACACGCCAATCCATTCAGTTTCCGGAAAGTGGTTTAGCACCGTGGCAATGTCATTGTCATCGGCGTGGCACATTTGGCTGCGCTCAAAGCCGGCAAACAAAATGCCAATCTGGGGGGCGTTCTGATCAAAATGCTTGTTCACGGCAGGCATCCACTGCTTGATTTCCCGGTCAATGGCTTTCGGCGTGCGGTGAGCCAAGCGAACCATTTGCCCTTTCAGCACTGGTGCGGCCAAACCCAAGGTGCCGTCTGCATGAATTTCCATCACGGGTATCCAGCTTTCGCCTTTTTCATGCACCACTTGTAGCCGCAAGCCGACTGGGCGCGGTTGCTCACTGGGGCATTTCAGGGCCACTGCCGCTTTTTCTTCAGCCACTTGAATCAGGAAAAGCCCGTTGCATTCACTCACTTCTTTGGCAGGGCTTAGGAAGGTGAGCCCCTCTGAGTTGAGCAACAGGGGGTTTAAAACCAACAACTCGGTGGAGCAAATGGCTTCACCGCTTATTCGACCATGTTCAACACGCGGCATTTTTGCGTAATTGGCGCCATAGGACAAAAGCCCCAAGGTGTCGGCCGCAACAATGCTTGAGTCGGGCTCGCACTCAGCAATTTCCCAATGGTCTGAAAGCACCTGTTCATGTTCTACCATGCACAAGGTAAGCGCTGCATGGTCAGTTGGAATGCCTTCTTGGCGTACTTCGAATTCTTTGCCGAACACGGCCACCAAAATTGCAGGTTCGTTGCTGAATACCTGACCCTCGCCCAGCAGGCCCGAGGCGCAACCGCCCCACACATTCATGCATTTGGTTTTACCCACGCAGTGTTGCGCTATTTCTTGCAAGATGGGTGCGAAGTGCGGGGTGCAAAGCAACACAACCCGGCTGATGTAGTCCGAATGCCTGCGCAAGCCTGCTTTCTGAACAGCGTCCTCGATGACGCGCTGCGCGTTATCCAGCGTGGCCTCTTCAAATATCTGAACACAAATTGCGTGGCTCATATTGTCTTCTTTTTGAATTCGCACAAGTCCACGATACTACAACGAGTGCATTCAGGTTTGCGTGCCTTGCACACGTAGCGTCCGTGCAAAATAAGCCAGTGGTGGGCGTTTAGCATGAATTCTGGGGGCACCAATTTTAAAAGGCGCTTTTCAACTTGCAACACATCTTTACCGGGTGCGATGCCGGTTCGGTTGCTGATGCGAAAGATATGGGTGTCTACCGCCATGGTGGGTTGACCAAATGCGGTGTTTAATACGACATTGGCTGTTTTACGGCCCACGCCAGGAAGGCTTTCCAAGGCGTCGCGATCGGCCGGCACTTCGCCATTGTGCTTGTCGCGTAGTATCTCAGCAGTTTGTACCAAGTGTTTTGCCTTGGAGCGGAACAGCCCGATTGTCTTAATGTACTGTTCAACACCTTCTACGCCCAAGGCTGCGATAGCGGCGGGTGTATTGGCCACTGCGAACAGTTTGCGGGTGGCAATGTTTACACCTTTGTCGGTTGCCTGTGCGCTAAGTAGTACGGCAGCCAACAATTCAAAGGGTGTGGTGTATTCAAGTTCGGTTTTCGGCTCGGGGTTGGCCTGCTGAAAACGCGTGAATATTTCGGTGCGCTTTTCTTTGTTCATGACATGTTCAGGCTTCTGTGGTTTTCTCGGCTTGTCTGCGTGCACGTGCCCTGGCCAGTGCGGCTTGAACCACGGCCTTCTTGGCTGCGGCGTCAGGGCTGGGTGAATCATCAAGCTCATCCAGTTTATGAATGGCTTTGGCTTCAAGGCGCATGGCCTGTTCTTCTTTTTGGCGTTCCAGGCGAATTTCACGGTTTTGCATGCGTGCGCGTGCAGCGTGTGCCTGGGTTTGATCCCAATCACTGAATTCAGGCAGGAACACCATGTCGATGCAATCTACAGGACAGGGCGGTATGCACAACTCGCAACCTGTGCATAATTCAGCCAGCACGGCATGCCGGCGCTTGCTGCTGCCCACGATTGCGTCGACCGGGCATGCTTTAATACACAAGGTGCAGCCAATGCAGTGCTGAGGGTTGATGCTGGCAATGTGTCGCTCGATAGTAATGCCGCAAGCGGGGTCCACTGGCTTTTCAGGTTTGTCGAGCAACTTGGATAGTGCCCTGATAGTGGGCTTGCCGCCTGGGGGGCAGCGATTCAAATCAACTTCTTGTTTGGCCAGAGCAGTGGCGTAAGGCAAGCAGCCCGCAAACCCGCACTGGGTGCATTGGGTTTGTGGCAGCAGGTTGTCTATTTCTTGTACAAGCGCTTCATGCATTCTTGGCGATGAATTCACGGATTTTCGGGTAAGTCTTCTCGCGCCAACGGCGACCGCTGAAGATACCATAGTGTCCGCATTCCTTGGCTTCGTAGTGTTCTTTCTTGGCGGCGGGCAAGTTCTTGCACAAGCCCAAGGCCGCTTTGGTTTGGCCCGGGCCTGAAATATCGTCGAGTTCACCTTCCACAGTCAGCAGCGCCACAGTTTTTACATCTTCGGGCTTTACCAGCTGTCCGCGAACTTCCCAAGTGCCCATGGGCAAGGCGTGGTCTTGGAACACGGTTTTGATGGTGTCCAAGTAATATTCTGCGGGCATATCGAGAACGGCATTGTATTCATCGTAGAACTGGCGGTGGCTTTCAGCGCTTTCGCCATCGCCTTCGACCAAGTGCATGTAGAAATCGTAGTGGCTTTGCGCGTGTTTGTCCGGGTTCATGCTAACGAATCCCAAGTGCTGCAAAAAGCCAGGGTATACGCGGCGCAGGTAACCAGGGTAGGTGTGCGGCACGCTGTAGATCACATTGTTTTCAAACCAGGAAAATGGCTTCTTGGTGGCCAGGTTGTTCACTTCAGTCGGGCTTTCACGGGTGTCGATTGGCCCACCCATCATGGTCATGCTTTTGGCCTGCTTGGGGTCGTTGTTCGATGCCATCAGTGAAACTGCAGCCATCACTGGCACGGTGGGTTGGCACACTGAAATCAAATGGACGTCTGGGCCAAGAAGTTGAATGAATTCAATGCAGTAATGCACATAATCGTCTAGATGAAAAGCACCTTCCGACAATGGCACCATGCGCGCATCTACCCAATCGGTGATGTACACATCGTGATCTTGCAGCAGGGTTTTCACTGTATCGCGCAGCAAAGTAGCGTGGTGGCCTGACAAGGGCGCAAACACCAATACTTTGGGTTGAGGCTTCAGGGGCTTTGATTCCGCAGGTACCATTTTGCGGAAATGAATTAACTTGCAAAAGGGCTTGGTTTCAACAATTTCCTGAATTACCGTTACTTCACGGTCACCACATTTCACAATGTTAATGCCGAACTCGGGTTTTTCATATTCCTTACCCAAACGGTACATTAACTCGAAACCAGCGGAAATTCGGCGGGCCATGGGCATGTGGGCCAGGGGGCTGAATGGGTTGCTGTATAGCTTGGAGCCTGCTTCCGCCCAAATTGTCATTGGGTTGAGAATGGCTCTCTGAAATTCGTGCATTTGGTACAGCATGTGTTGCCTCCGGCTTTATTAGGCGATTGTCTTGATATGACAATTATGCGTCAGGATACAGACGATTATCTTGCAAACAATGCTGCGTTGCAACATGTTTGTATGCGTCTTCAGTCACCAATAGTTTTCTACTGCAATTTCGCCCGGGCTGTTGCGGCGCGCAGGCGAGTAGCCTTGGCTTTTAAGTACCTTGCGGATGTCGGTCACCATTTCAGGGTTACCACAAATCATGAAGCGGCTTCTATCTGTGCTTAAATGCAGGCCAGTGTGTTCGCTGAGCTGGCCGTTTTCCAACAACATAGTGATGCGTTCGGAGAGGTGACCATGGATTTTTTCGCGGGTGACAACGGGCACATAGAAGAAGCGCTTTTTCACATCATCAATCAGTTCGCTGAGCACCGGGTGCTCGGTAAACCCATTGATCATGTCTTGATAAACCAATTCCTCTGCTGTTCGGGCGCTGTGCACCAACACAATGTTCTCGAACTGCTCCCAGGTTTGTGGGTCGTGCAGTATGGAAAGAAAAGGTGCCAGGCCGGTGCCCGACCCCAGCAGCCACAGGTCATTTCCGGATTCAAAACGCGCTGTGGTTAAAAAGCCGAAATTGGTTTTGTCGATGTAAATGGGCGAGCCCACTTCAAGTTGGCTTAGGTGGCTGGTGAATGCGCCGTCAGGTACAACGATGGAAAAGAATTCAAGATGTTCATCGTATGGACCTGACACCATGGAGTATGCGCGCCAGATTATTTCTGGCTCACCTGGTAGATTTAACGTGTTGTCAACGCCGAGCCGGGCGAATTGCCCGGCAGTGAATCGAAACCCGCTTGGGCGGGTGCAAGTGAAGGAAAACAGTTTTCCCGGTACCCACACTTTAAGGCTGGTGATGGTTTCCCGGGTGTATTTGTCTTCAACTTCACTCATAAAACTGCTCTGGTAAAACCGTCAGGAAGTCATTACTTCTCAAGGTACTGCAATTTGTCTTTCACGTCTTTCCAGTCGTCCGCATCTGGCAGGTGCGCCTTCATGCGTGTAATGCTTGGCCAGTCTTTGGCCAAATCAACGTTCATTTCAATGAATTTGACCTGGTCAGCGGGTACGTCTTCTTCAGCGTAAATCGCGTTCACTGGGCATTCAGGAATACATACTGCGCAGTCGATGCATTCATCGGGGTCGATGACCAGAAAATTGGGACCTTCGCGGAAACAATCAACTGGGCATACATCCACACAATCGGTGTATTTGCATTTGATGCAGGACTCGGTAACTACGTGTGTCATGGTAAGGATGCGTGATTCGACAAGATAACGTCGTATTGTAATCGATTGGAGTGCTTTGCACCTGAGGCCCCACTCGAAATCATTCACTGGCATGGGGCATACCCTAGGCGTAAGTTCCATCTTGTTTTTCTATAATGGACGCTATGAATCTAGGGTAAGGCGTGATGTTGAACCCCACTTGACAACCACGACTGCCGAATTTAAAGGTGCACTTTGAGCCATTCTTTCAATGACGATGACCTGGACACTTCACAGGCAAGGTCTGAAATTCTGAAGCGAATTCGCAGCCTGCAGTCCAGGCCCGAAACAATGCATGGCAACGAACTGCGTTTGGCGCAAGATTATTTGGCGCGTAAAACAAGGGGGCCTTTGCCAAAGCCAGTTGAGAACGTGGTGGCGCTGTTTGAGGAAAAGTCTAAGGGCATGCTGTGCACCGTGCGCCGCGTGAAATCCGAAGCCGAGGCCGCAAATGCCTGCGCCGATTACCTTGCAGAACAGAATTTGAACGGCACTGTGGCGATATGGCCGGCCTTGAAGCACCTGGACTGGTCGGTGTTAAGCCATGAAAGCCGCTTGGGTGCGCCCACAGGCGACGACTTGATCGGTATTAGTGCTGTGGCGTGCGCCGTGGCGGAAACCGGCACGCTGGTGTTCGCTAGCAAACCCGATGAGCCCGCCAGTACCCACTTGCTGCCCGAAACCCACATTGCGATTGTCCATGAAAGCCAAGTGGTGCACACCATGGAAGATGCTTTTCAGCGATTGCGCGAACAGGGCCGTGTGATGCCACGTGCTTTAAATTTTGTATCGGGCCCTTCTAGAACCGCAGACATTGAACAGACCATTGTGCTAGGTGCGCATGGACCTTACCGGGTGCATCTTATTCTGGTTGGGAAGTAATATGCGCGACGACTCCAGGCGACGCTTTGTTCAAACAGCCTTGGCTGCGGGCGCGGGTGGTGCTTTATCGACAAGCGTCCACGCACAGGCTCCTGCAGTTTCGAAAACAAGCAGTCCAATTGTTTTTAAGTTTCAAAGCACCTGGCCAACCAAAGACATTTTTAATGAATTTGCGCAGGATTTTGCAAAAAAAGTAAATGACATGTCGGGTGGTGAGCTTCGCATCGATGTGTACCCTGCCAATAGCATAGTGAAAGCCTTCGGTATCCAAAATGCGGTGCACAAGGGCCAACTGGATGGTGGGCATGGCGTACCTACATATTGGCACGACCGCCATGCGGCTTTTTCCTTGTTCGGAAGCGGCCCCAGTTTCGGTATGAGTTCAAATCAAATTTTGGCCTGGTTCCAATACGGCGGTGGTCAACAGCTTTATGACGAACTGGTGCAAAAAGAGATGAACCTGAATATTCAGGGTTTCATGTATGGACCGTTGACACCACAGCCACTTGGCTGGTTCAAAAACAGAATTGAAAGTATCAAGGATCTGGAAAACTTGCGTTTTCGCGCTGTTGGTTTGGCTGCTGAGGTGTTCAAAGAATTGGGATTGAATACAACGGCGCTGCAACCTGCCGATATTGTGCCTTGGCTCGACAAGGGCTTGATTGATGCAGCGGAATTCAACAACCCTAGTTCAGATCGTGCCTTGGGGTTTCCCAGTGTGTCGTCAGTGTGCATGATCCGTAGTTTTCATCAAAGCAGTGAAGTGTTTGAAGTCATATTCAATAAACAGCGCTTTGACAGCTTGCCCTTCGCATTGCGGTCGATTATTCGTTACGCCCTGCAGGCTTCATCAGCCGATTTAAGCTGGAAAGCGTCTGACCGTTTTTCAACCGATTATGAAGAAATGCGCCGCAAACAGGGCGTGCGCTATTTTATTACCCCCGACGATATTCTGAAAGCCCAGCTAAACGCCTGGAGAAAAATAATCGCGCGCGAATCAGCCAGTAGCCGAATTTTCAAACGCATTATTGATTCGCAAATGCGGTTTGCAAAACGGGTGGTTGGCTTTGAAATTGATCTTACACCTTCCAATAAAATGGCTTTCGATTTTTGGTTCTCTACCGTGTAAGCCCGTGCTGGGTTAATATTTAGCAACCACACTTCGAAGAGAAAGAAACCATGTCGGACATTCATGCACGCAAAGAACACAACATGTCTTTGGAAGAAGCCAAGCAAACTGCTCAAAAACTAGCCGACCAATTGCAGAAGGAATTTCAACTGGACAGCCAGTGGCAGGGCAATACGCTGAACTTCACGCGTTCCGGCGTGAAGGGCAAGCTGGATGTGACCGACAAAGACGTGACCGTAGACATTTCCCTGGGCTTTATGTTGAAAGCGTTCAAGGGAAAAATTCAAACTGAGATCGACAAGAACATCGACAAGATGTTTGCCTGAAACGCGCGGATTGCCCGTTAGGCTTTTCGGTTCAGGAAATCTGCCACGCTGGGGTATCGCAAGCGAAACCCCAGTTTCTTTTGATTCAGCGATTCAATACGCCGTGATTCCGACATGAAGCTCCACATCATAGGGCTGACCATTTGCTTGACTTGTTCACGCGAAAATCGGGGTGGGCGCGGCAGTTCGAATGCATCGGCCACTAGGTCAAAATAATCGCCCATTTTGCTGGGTTTGGCATCGCAGGCATTCACCACATTAAACACGCCCCCTTTGTAATTCACCCAATGGCATAGGCGACCCAAATCAAGTTCATGAATGTGGTTGGACCATGCATCTTCATCGGGCAACAAGGCGGGGGTGCCGTTTTTCAAGCGATCAATCGGCAAACGTTCATCGCCATAAATGCCAGGGGCACGCAGCAAATGAATATGCACGCCATGTTTCAAGCCAAGGCGCAGTTGGCTTTCAGCGTGTACGCGCCGCTTGGCCCGGTCCGATTGCGCATTCAGCGGTGTGTACTCATTGATCCACTGGCCTTGCGCATTGCCATACACACCGGTGGTAGACACATAGCTGATTCGAGGTGCTGGCTTGCCAAAAAGATGCGCGTGCGTGGCAGACCACAGCACGAGTTTTTTTAGTGTGTTGTCGATGGGTACTGCTGAATTGGGCGGTGCCATCCAGATGATTCGGTGCCCCAGTGAAATCAAGCGCAACAAATCCGCTTTGGAATTCAGGTCAACAGCCATTGGGCGCGCCTTGTGCGCAACGATGGCACTTCGCTTTGCCGTCGTATCCACCCCGGGGCGGTAAGTGGCTGTAAAATATTGATCTGGATAGGTTTGCAACAAGACCAAGCCCACTTGCCCACAGCCTGCAATGCATATTTTGCTTTGCCGAAAGCGCCGGGGCAAACTGCGTTTGAAAAATAGCCCCATGGGTTTGTCGCTGTCACGGAAAGTAGTTTGATGATTCACAACGTAGAAGTTCTTCCCAGTCAAAAACAATTTGAATGCGAGGCCGACGACACGATTTTGTCTGCGGCACTGCGCGCAAACGTTATTTTGCCATATGGCTGCAAAGACGGTGCATGTGGTTCATGCAAGGCCGAATTGATTGAGGGGCAGGTTGAATACGGCACTTATCAGGCCCGTGCGTTGAGCGAGGAAGAACGCGTGCGCGGTAAAGTGCTGACCTGCTGTGCAAAGCCCTTGAGTCCGATCAAGTTGAAAGTGCGCGAGCTTTCCGGCCTGGGCGATATTCCGATCAAGAAAATGCCATGCCGTTTGCAAAGCATTGAAAAGCCTGCTGCGGACGTGGCCGTTTTGAAATTGCAGCTGCCTGCCAACGAGGTATTGCAGTTCAATGCCGGCCAGTACATCGAGTTCATGTTGCGCGATGGCACGCGGCGCAGTTATTCGCTGGCCAATGCGCCTTACCAGGAGGGTGGCATTGAGTTGCATATTCGGCACATGCCGGGTGGTGTGTTCACCGACCATGTGTTCAGCACCATGAAGGAACGAGAAATTTTGCGTTTTGAAGGGCCGCTTGGTACCTTCTTTTTGCGAGACGACACCACCAAACCGGTGGTGCTGTTGGCCAGTGGTACCGGTTTTGCGCCAATCAAATCGTTGCTTGAACAAGCCTTTTTCAAAAACAGCACGCGCGAATTTGTGTTGTATTGGGGGGCACGCACCAAAGCTGATTTGTACATGCAGGCGTTGCCCGAGCAATGGGCGCTGGAACACAGCAACTTTAAATTTATACCAGTGTTGTCGGCTGCAACGCCCGACTGCAACTGGCAGGGCCGAACCGGTTTTGTTCATCGTGCCGTGATGGAAGATTTTCCCGACCTCAGTCAACACCAGGTGTATGCCTGCGGCGCACCGATTGTGATTGAATCGGCACAACGCGATTTCACGGCAGTGTGTGGTTTGCCTGAAGATGAGTTTTATGCGGACTCATTTACTTCCATGGCTGATTCAATTGGTACCTGATTTGTTACCTAAGCGGGCGCTTGCCCCAAGTAGGTTTCACGTATTCTGGGGTCGTTGATCAGCTTGCTGGCCAGACCGGTGTAGTCGATCAAACCGGAATCCATCACATACGCCCGGTTGGCAATTTGCAGCGCGATGTGCGCGTTTTGTTCAACCAATAATATGGTCATGCCTTGCAGGTGTACCTGTTGAATCACTTCAAATATTTTTTCAACCATCATGGGTGCCAGCCCCATGCTGGGTTCATCGAGCAGCAACATGTCGGGTTTGCCTATCAGTGCGCGGGCAATGGCCAGCGTTTGTTGCTCGCCACCGCTGAGTGTTCCTGCAGTCTGGTTGAGCCGTTCTTTCAGGCGTGGAAAAGTATCTAACAAGTATGCAAGGTCGTTTGCCAAGTCCGCTTTGGATGCTTGTTTTCCCGTGTGGCGGCTGTAGGCACCCAACTCAAGATTTTCCAGCACAGTCATTCGTGTGAACACGCCGCGGCCCTCGGGTACCAAAGCCATGCCGTGTCGCAATCGCTGGTGTGCGGGCATGTTTAACAAATTCACATCGTGTTTGAAAAGTGCTTGCTTGGCCTTGAAAGGCAACAGCCCGGCAATTGCTTTCAGTGTGCTGGTTTTGCCCGCACCGTTGCAGCCAATCAGGCAAACCAGCTCACCCTGTGCTACTTGAATATCGATGCCTTTCACCGCTTGAATACAGCCATAGGCAACACTTAAGCTTTCGATTTGAAGCATTGGGTGCGTGTGAGTTATCGAGTTAGCCATGGTGTAGCCCACCCAAATACGCTTCTATCACCGCGGGCGATTGTTGTACGTGTGCAGGTGTTCCCTGCGCAATGACCTTGCCGTAATCCAGCACAGTCACCTGGTCGCAAATACCCATGACCAGTTTCACATCGTGTTCAATCAATAAAATTGATTTGCCGTCTTCGCGAATGCGCTGCAGCAGTTCTCTCAGCTTTAATTTTTCAGTGGCATTCATGCCAGCGGCAGGTTCATCCAGTGCCAGCACCTGTGGGTTGCTGGCCAGTGCCCGGGCAATTTCAAGCCGCCGTTGATCGCCATATGAAAGTTGAGTGGCCAAATAATCAGCGTATTGCGCAATGCCCACGTAGTTCAGCAAAGCCATCGCTTGTTCACGAATTCTTTGTTCTTCCCGGCGTTGCGCGGGGGTGCGAAACACTGCACCCAAAACGCCTTGTCCGGTTCGGCAGTGCATACCCACACAGACATTTTCAAGTGCGGTCATGCTGTTGAACAGGCGAATGTTCTGAAAGGTTCTGGCAATGCCCATGCGTGCCACTTCGTTGGGTGATGATGGTTTGTAGGGCTTGCCGTTGAAGGTGAATTGCCCTGCATCGGGCGTGTAAAGCCCGGTGATTAAATTGAAGCAGCTTGTTTTTCCTGCACCGTTGGGGCCGATCAAACCCACCACTTGGCCATGTTCAATAGCAAGGTTTACGCCGTCGACAGCGCGCACGCCGCCGAAGTGTTTCTGCAAGCCTGTGGATGTGAACAATGCCGGCTTCATGTTGCACCCCTTACCCCATTTGCATGCTGGCCTTTGCGCTGGGGCCACAAACCTTTGGGGCGGTACAGCATCACCAAAATCATGGTTAGGCCGTAGATGAGTGATCGCAGAATTTCAGCATCCACCAGCACTTCGCCAAACAAAAAGTTTTGCAAGGGTACCACCACTTCACGCAGCAATTCCGGAAAGCCTGACAACAGCAAAGCGCCCAAAATAACGCCGGGAATGTGACCCATGCCACCGAGAACAACCATGCACAGCACCACAATCGATTCCATCAACCCGAACGATTCCGGGCTAATGAAACCCTGAAATGCAGAGAACATGGAACCAGCCACACCACCAAACGAAGCCCCCAGTGCGAAGGCCAGCAACTTCATATTGCGCGTGTTGATGCCCATGGCTTTTGCTGCCAGTTCATCGTCACGTATGGCGGCCCAAGCGCGGCCAATTCGGCTGCACTGCAAGCGCATACAAATCAAGATGATGATGAGTGTCAGCGCCAGAAAGAGGTAGTAGTACAAGTGCAGGGCGGGCACTTCGAACCCGAACATTTCAATTGTTCGTGAAAAACGCACGCCAGCAATGTTCACAGGTTCAATCATGTTGATGCCCTGGGGACCATTGGTGATGTTTAGCGGAGCGTTCAGGTTGTTCAAGAACAGGCGAATAATTTCGCCAAAACCCAAGGTAACAATGGCGAGGTAATCACCGCGCAGGCGCAAGGTGGGTGCCCCCAGCAACACGCCGAACAGGGCTGCTACAGCCGCGCCAATCGGGATCATTAGCCAGATTGAAAAATTCAGGCCATTCGGAAACAGGGCGGCGATTGCTTCGAAGTTGTCCGTTAAGTGCGGTGATGCGAGCAGCCCGTACACATAAGCCCCGACCGCATAGAATGCGATGTATCCCAAATCCAGCAGGCCTGCAAAACCCACCACAATGTTCAAGCCCAAGGCCAGCATCACATACAGCAGGGCAATGTTTAGCACCCGCACCCAACTATTGCCCAGCATGCTCGCAAACCAGGGTAGGGCGGCCAATGCAACAGCCACCAACAAGAAGCCTGCTATTTGTTTTTGGCGATCGGAAATGCGAGTGTTCATCATGCCCGGTCTGAAACCCTTTCACCCAGCAGGCCGGAAGGGCGCAAGGTGAGCACAAGAATTAACACGGCAAACGCAAAAATATCCTGATAATGTGAACCCAAAAAACCACCCGTCAGTTGGCCCAAATAACCAGCCCCCAGGCTTTCGATCATTCCAAGCAACAGGCCACCCAACATGGCACCGTAAATATTCCCAATGCCGCCCAGCACCGCAGCGGTGAATGCCTTCAGCCCGGGTAGAAATCCCATGTAAAAATGCGCCACTGCATAGTTGGCTGCCACCATTACCCCAGCCACCCCAGCCAGTGCAGCACCAATTACGAATGTGGCTGCGATTACCGAGTTGGCGTTGATGCCCATCAGGCTGGCAATTTGCGGGTTTTCAGAAGTGGCACGCATGGCCTTGCCCAAGCGGCTTTTTTTCACCATAAAGGTTAGCGCCAGCATCAGCAGGGCGGACACCACAACAATCAGGATTTGAATTGGGGTAATCGACACAATGCGTTCGTAGTCGGCTTCGGGTGTGGGTACAAAAGTGTGAAGAACAATGGGATCGTTGGGCAGCGTGGTTGGAAAAATCAGGTAATTTCGCCCCCAGATAATCATGGCCAATGTTTGCAACACAATCGAAACACCGATGGCCGAAATTAAAGGGGCCAAGCGTGGCGCGTTGCGCAAAGGCCGATATGCGAAACGTTCTATTGTGAAGCTGACCGCCATGCACACTGGTATGGCTGCAACCACGCCGCTGGTCAATAAAAGCCAGCCGGGCAGGTCTGGGTTAATTCCCACCAAGGCACTGATGGCGCTGAACGCTGTTAAAGCGCCAATCATCAACACTTCACCATGTGCAAAATTGATCAAGCCCAGCACGCCGTACACCATGGTGTAGCCCAAGGCCACCAAGGCATAAATGCTGCCCAGCACCAAACCATTGATTAACTGTTGAAGAAGAATATCCAAGCCATGTCCGTTTGCGGTGTTTGTTTTGATTTTAAAGAAGCATAGATCATGTTTAAACACGCACTGCGCAAATTTTCAGAAAGAAGTCAGTTTAGTGACATGTGGTTCACGCCTCCTTTTCAATGCTACATTTGTGGGATTCAATACCAAAGATTCATGGAGGTTTGCATGCTTAAGCCATCGGCTTTGTTGGTGCTAGGTTTGTGCTGTTCGGTGGGCAATGCTCAAGCCAAAGAGGTGCTTGTCAAAATAGGTCACATTGCGCCTTTGTCGGGCCCGCAGGCGCACTACGGCAAAGACAATGAGTCGGGCGCGCGCATGGCCATCGATGATTTGAATGCCATGAAAATTCAACTGGAGGGTGGCACTGCCAAATTTCAATTGGTGGCTGAAGACGATGCGGCCGATCCAAAAACCGGTGCCATCGTGGCGCAAAAATTGTGTGATCAAAAAGTGAATGGCATCGTTGGCCACCTGAATAGCGGCACCACCATTCCCGCTTCCCGCATTTATTACGATTGTGGCATTCCTCAAATTACCCCTTCGGCCACCACACCAAAGGTGACACAACAGGGATTTGAGTCAGTGTTTCGGGTCATTGCGCACGATGGTGTTTTGGGTGTGGCATTGGCCAAATACACAGTGTCGGACATGAAAGCAAAACGCGTGGTTGTGATTGATGATCGCACTGGTTACGGCCAGCCTTTGGCCGATATTTTCGTGAAACAACTGCAAGCCAATGGAATCAAAGTGCTTGAGCGCCACTACACCAACGACAAGGCCACCGACTTCGCGGCAATTCTTACCGCAGTAAAGCGGGTGAACCCCGACGTGATTTTTTACGGGGGCATGGATGCACAGGCTGGGCCCATGCTGCGGCAAATGAGGCAACTGGGCATAAAAGCCAAATTAATTGGTGGAGACGGAATTTGCACAACCGAACTGACCAGGCTGGGTGGCGACAACGTGGGTTCCAACGTGCTGTGCGCCGAGGGTGGCGTTGCTTTGAGCAAGATGCCAGGTGGCCCTGCTTTCGAGAAGCGATTCAAGGCCCGTTTCAAAACAGACATTCAGGTGTACGCACCGTTTGTTTACGACGCAGTCATGACCATGGGCATGGCCATGAAGGCAGCCAAGTCGGCCGACCCCAGGAAATACCTGCCTAAACTGAAGGATATTCGCTATGAAGGTGTGATAGGCACCATTGCGTTTGATGAGGTGGGTGATGTTAGGAATGCAGCGGTAACCCTTAATTCTTATGGCCCCCAAGGCAAGTTTCCCTTGAAGGTAATGAACTGACAATTTCAGTCTGAATTTATAACTGAAATCTATTTGTTTATTTTGTAAAATGTATTGAAATATATTTTTAACATTGCCGAACTTCGCAATGTTTCTAACCACTTAAGTTTGAATCAGGGTCGGTATGTTGAACCCGGATTTGCGTCAGGGTCTCGACGCCCCATCAAACTGAAAGTGGAGAAAATTAATGATTTTCTGCAGTGTTAAGAAAACCGTGTTTGCCGCCTTGTTGGCGGGAGCCGGTGGGTTGGCCTTTGCCGACAGCTATCCAAACAAAACCATTACCTTGGTCGTACCTTTTGCTGCAGGTGGTACTACCGACATTGTGGCTCGAATTGTGGCCGACAAATTGGGAAGGGAATTGGGGCAAGCTGTAATTGTCGACAATCGCGGTGGCGGCGGTGGCAGCATAGGTGCGGGCGTGGTAGCAAAGGCCAACCCGGATGGTTACACACTGGGTGTGTCGACATTGTCCACCCATGCTGTAATTTCGGCATGCAATCCCAAAGTAGCATATAACCCTGTAAAAGATTTCAAAGCCATCACCAACATGGCTGGTTCGCCGAATGTACTTACCGTAAATCCAAAATTCCCAGCCAAAGATTTCTCGCAGTTCCTGGCGCATGTGAAGAAGAATCCAGGCAAGTTAAGTTTCGCGACTTCCGGGCAGTGCAGTATTCAGCAAATGGTGGGTGAGCAGTTCAAAGTAGAAACGGGCACGGACATTCTTCACGTGCCGTACCGTGGCGCTGGTCCGGCCTTGAATGATTTATTAGGTGGCTCTGTGGACATGATGTTCGACAACTTGCCGTCTTCCATGTCGCACATCAAGTCAGATCGTCTTCGTCCACTGGCTGTGGCTTGGCCAACGCGCATTGATTCACTGCCCAATGTGCCCACTTTTAAAGAATTGGGCCTAGCAGCGGTGAATGAGCCTGTTTGGTACGGTTTGGTTGCACCTGCAAACACCCCTGACGCGATCATTCAAAAGCTGAATGCAGCAACGGTGAAAGTCTTGAAAATGCCGGAAGTGCAGGAAAGACTACGTGCCAGTGGCGCTGAGCCTGTGGGCAATTCGCCTGCTCAACATGCCGCTGAAATTAAGCAGGAAATGGAAAGAATGCAAACCTTGGTGAAAAAGCAGAATATTCAGTTTGATGGTTCGTGAACTGACGTTGTGAAATAAAAAAAGCCAAGGTGTTGAACCTTGGCTTTTTGTCGCAACTGATTCGAAATTACAGCGCCAGAACCCACGCTGCCAATTTCTTGGCTTCGTCTTCAGTCACATTTTGCGCAGGCATTGGAACTGGGCCCCAGTTGCCTTTGGAACCGTTCTTGATTTTGCCTGCCAGCATTGCTTCAGCACCTGCTTGGCCTTTGTACTTGGCAGCCACGTCTTTAAACGCTGGGCCAACTACTTTTTTCTGAACCTGGTGACAGGCCAAACAAGCTTTGCTCTTGGCCAGTGCTTCATCGGCGCTGGCAGACAACGGAAGCGCCACCAAAGTGGCTGCAATTGCCAAGACACCCATCTGCTTGATCATACTGAACTCCTCATCTTGTTACAGTTATCACATTAATAACGTCTTGGGCGTCATTTTGGCAGACAACCCGCTTGTTTGTCATGATAAACAGCATGATTTTTATCCTTCTGGGCATCGTTTTGTTGTCAATGAAACTGGTAGACATACATCCTGTTGCCGGTTGGGAGTGGCATTTCTTCGCAGTACCCTTCATTGCAGCAATTGTTTGGTTCGAATTTCTGGAACCTATGCTGGGGCTGGACGTAAAACGGCAACTGAACAAAAAACGACAGTTTGAAGCGCGTGTGCATGGCGCTCAAAACAAAAAACCCCGACGCTAAGGGCCGGGGTTTTTGTTTTACAGGTCCAGATCGCCATCGGTAACAGCGCCTTTGCTTGCGCTACTGGCCAATGCTGCAAACTTCGCCAGCACACCGGTGGTGTAACGTGGCTTGGGTTTTACCCAGGACTCACGTCGCTTGGCCAGTTCTCCATCACTTACATTGATTTGCAGCAACTTTTTGTGTGCATCCATGGTGATTGAGTCGCCCTCATGAATCAGCGCAATGGGGCCGCCCACATACGCTTCGGGTGCCACGTGGCCCACCACCATACCCCAAGTACCGCCAGAGAATCGACCATCGGTAATCAAACCCACAGTTTCGCCCAAGCCCTTACCAATAATGGCTGAAGTAGGGGCTAACATTTCCGGCATGCCGGGACCGCCTTTGGGGCCCAGGTAGCGAAGAATGATTACATCGCCGTCTTTGATCTTGTCGCCCAAAATCGCGTCCATCGCGCTTTGTTCGTCGTCAAATACCTTGGCTGGGCCAGTAATCACCGGGTTTTTCAAACCAGTGATTTTGGCTACAGCACCTTCGGGTGCCAAATTACCCTTCAGAATCGCCAAGTGGCCTTGCTTATAAAGGGCTTTTTCAATCGGCATGATCACGTTCTGGTCTTCACGCGGCTGGGCAGGAATGTCTGCCAGCGTTTCAGCAATGGTTTTGCCGGTGATGGTAATGCAGTCGCCGTGCAGCAAGCCTGCGTCCAGCAATACTTTCATAACCTGAGGAATGCCGCCGGCGTCGTGCAGGTCGGTTGCCACATACTGGCCAGAAGGCTTCAAGTTACAAATTACCGGGGTGCGCAGGCGCACGCGCTCGAAGTCTTCGTAGTCCCACGCCACATCGGCTGCCTTTGCAATGGCCAGGAAATGAAGCACCGCATTGGTGGAACCACCGGTGGCCATCAGCACAGCCACAGCGTTTTCAATCGACTTTTTGGTGATGATGTCGCGCGGCTTCAGGTTGTTGCGCACAGCCTCAATCAGCACGCGGGCTGATTCTTCAGTTGAAGTGACTTTTTCTGCGTCAATGTTTGACATGGTCGAAGAATAGGGCAGGCTCATGCCCAGTGCTTCAAACGCAGAGCTCATGGTGTTGGCGGTGTACATGCCACCGCAGGAACCAGAACTTGGGCAGGCATTTTTCTCGATGCCTTTGAAGTCTTCTTCGCTCATGCGGCCAGCCGTGAATTCACCCACCGCTTCGAATGCTGAAACAATGGTCAGATCTTTGCCTTTGTAGCGACCAGGTTTGATCGTGCCGCCGTACACGTAAATGCCGGGCACGTTCATGCGGGCCATGCCGATCATGCCGCCTGGCATGTTCTTGTCGCAGCCGCCGATTACCAGCACGCCGTCCATCCACTGGCCTTGCACTGCAGTTTCAATACAGTCGGCGATCACTTCACGGCTAACCAAGGAGTACTTCATGCCCTCGGTGCCCATGCTCATGCCATCTGAAATGGTGGGGGTGCCGAAAATTTGTGGGTTACCACCAGCAGACTTCACCGCCGCCACGGCCGCATCAGCCAATGGCTGCAAACCGCTGTTGCACGGCGTGATGGTGGAATGGCCGTTCGCGATGCCAATCATGGGGTTGTTGAAGTCTTCGTCTTTGTAACCCATGGCGAAGTACATGGCGCGGTTGGGCGAACGGGCAACGCCTTGGGTAATATTCTTGGAACGTCGATTGATGCTCATTGCAAAAGCTCGCAGGTGGAATTGGATTCAAAACGAGAATTTACCATTTTATGGTGCACCGCTGGGCGCTTGGGGGCACTCATTCATCAAAGGGTAGTCCCTAGGGCAGTACAATTAGGCTGTTTTAATTATCCGGGCGTTGTCCATGTTTGTTCATCCTGAATTTGATCCCATTGCGATTTCAATCGGCCCTGTGGCCATTCGCTGGTACGGCTTGATGTATTTGCTGGCTTTTGTGGCTTTCATCATGCTGGCCAAGCGCCGCTTGCATTTGTTTCCGGCCATCAAAATTTCCGATGTAGACAACATGCTGACCTGGGCAGTTTTCGGCGTTATTTTGGGCGGGCGTTTGGGCTATGTGATTTTTTACAAGCCTGAGTACTACATGGCAAACCCGGGCGAAATTCTGGCGATTTGGGAAGGGGGGATGTCCTTCCACGGCGGCTTTTTGGGTGTGCTGCTGGTGTGTTTTATTTATGGCAAGTTCAAGGGTTGGAAGTTTTTTGATGTGATGGACTTTGTGGCCCCAGCTGTGCCCATTGGGTTGGCCTTGGGGCGTTTGGGCAACTTCATTAACGGCGAATTGTGGGGCCGCCCAACCGATGGCTGGTGGGGTGTGGTGTTTCCGCAGGCGGGCGATGCCATTGCGCGGCACCCTTCGCAGCTTTACCAAATGAGCCTGGAAGGCATTGCCCTGTTTGTTGGCCTGTGGTGGTTCGCCAGCAAACCCCGTGCACGCGCAGCCGTGTCGGCCTGGTTCTTGATAGGTTATGGCGTGGCCCGATTTGTTGTTGAATTTGCGCGCGAACCTGACCGCTTTTTGGGAACGTTGTCGCTTGGCCTTTCCATGGGGCAGTGGCTGTGTGTACCCATGATTCTAAGCGGTGTGGCGTTGCTGATGTGGTCACGGAACAAACCCACAGGGCTTGAAACCATGACCGCACTTTTAAAACAGCAGAAAGCTTAAAACCCGGTTGCGGCTTTGTAGATCATCGACACCGCGATAAAGGTCAGCAAAATTGCAAAAATTCGTTTGATCTTCTTCACTGGCAGGGTGTGCGCAAGCCGTGCACCCACCGGCGCGAAAAATACGCTTAAGCCGGCCACACACACCACCGCTGGCAAATACACATAACCCAGTGAACCAGCAGGCATGCCCTCAAGATGCCAGCCGTTCACCACATAGCCAATGCTGGCAAACACGGCAATGGGCAGGCCAAGGGCGGCCGATGTGGCCACTGCGTTGCGCAGTGACACATTGCTCCACACCATAAAGGGCACAGAAATAAAACCGCCGCCTGCGCCCACAATGCTTGAAACCGTACCAATTACGGTGCCAACTCCTGCAAGGCCTGCTGCTTTGGGCAGGGTGCGAGTGGGTTTGGGTTTTTTGTCGGCAAACATTTGGTAAGCCGAGAAGAATACGAACACTCCGAACACCAAAGCCAATTCACGCGTTGGCAGATACGACACAATTTTTGAGCCGATAAACCCGCCAAGCAAAATGCCGGGGGTCAGGAATTTCACGATGTCCCAGCGCACCGCGCCCGCCTTGTGGTGGGCACGCATGCTTGAAATACTGGTGAAAATTATAATGGCCAGCGAGGTTGCAATGGATGAATGCACCACATGTTCAACCGGTACACCCTGACCCACCATCAGGAAGGTGAGGAAGGGCACCAGCAACATGCCGCCGCCAATTCCAAGCAGGCCTGCCAGTACACCGCTAACAACGCCAAGTACAAGCAGGGAAACAATGAAAACTGGATCGAACGTCATGATTAAAAGGTTGGAGTGAACCTGAATTGAATAAAAAAAGAGGCGATTGAACGGTTGTTCAATCGCCCCGGTGTGGGGTCTCTGCCGATGCCATACTGGTCCGATCCCTGAACCTAAGGTTCAAGTGGGTCGCAGTGTTAGGGTCTTTAGGTTTCCCTGACAAGAGGGAATCACACCGACCCTTAAAAGTCCGCAACCGGGATCACAGATATTGGTTCACGGAATACTGACCAATACAGACACGGCAGAGATAAAACGAATTCTTTACTCGAACAAATCAGCGTTTTTAGGCTTTGTGGTTGTAGCGTTTAAACTGACATCCACCATTTGTTCAATGACTTCGATTTTACGCTCAATCGTCTCAATGTCCAGCCCTAAAACAGGGTTAGAAGGGTTACTACCAACGAGCGACTCATGCGCAATTTGCAAAGCGGCCATCACGGCGATTTTGTCGAGCCCAACCACCTTGCCAGTATTGCGAATGCTGGACATTTTGGTTTCTACAATGTTGACCGCTTGCTGCAGGGCTGCACGCTCTTCGGGTTTGCAGGCGATGCGAAATTCCCGACCCATGATTTTTACATCGAGTGCTTCCAATTTATTCCTCCGAGTTCAGTTCAAGTTCAGGGAACCACTGGTTCAGCATCTGGTTGATTTGACCTTGGGCGTGAGTCACTTTTTTCTGAAGCTGCTCATTGTCGCGGCGCAAGGCGTCCACTTGATCCTTGGCACTTTTGGCTTCTGTGCGGCTTTGCTCAAGCGCTTTGGCCATACTGGACACTTTGACTTGAAGTTCGTCGAGTTTCGCAAGCAGGGATTGCGTCATTGGCTGGCTCCATCAGCGGGCTGGCGAGCCCGTGGGTTACTGTTATTGGTGTTTTAACTAGACTATACAGTCGCTTACGGCAATCTACTACAGTTTCGCTTTAGGTTAGGACAAAGTTTTCAGGCCCAACACGTCTTGCATGTCGAACAAACCTTGATCGCGCGCCATTAAAAACTGTGCTGCCCGAATTGAACCTTGCGCGTAGGTCATGCGGCTAGACGACTTGTGTGTAATTTCAATGCGCTCGCCCATGCCGGCGAACAGCACGGTGTGGTCACCGACAATGTCGCCACCGCGAATCGTCGAAAAGCCGATGGAGCCCGCTTTTCGCTCGCCGGTAATGCCTTCGCGGGCGAACACGCCCACATCTTGAAGGTCCACGCCCAAGCCTTGTGCGATCACTTCACCCATGCGCAACGCGGTGCCTGAAGGCGCATCCACTTTTTTGCTGTGGTGCGCTTCTATCACTTCAATGTCGTAGCCTTGGGCCAATATTTTTGCAGCCACTTCAAGCAATTTGAATGTGGCATTCACGCCAACGGCCATATTGGGTGACCAAACCATGGCCACTTTATCTGATGCTTTCTTCAAAGCCTCCAGTTGCTTGGGCTCGAAACCAGTGGTGCCGATCACGGCTTTCACCTTGTGTTTCTCGCAAAGCTCGAGGTGGTGCAGGGTGCCTTCAGGGCGGGTGAAGTCGATCAGAATATCGGCGTTGGAAAGCGCAGCTTCCGCATTATCGGTCACATTCACACCCGAATTGACGCCCATGAAATCGCCAGCATCTCGACCTATGCTGCTTGAACCTGCCTGGTCAAAAGCGCCAACCAACGTACATTCGGGGTTGTTCAAAATGGCTTCAATCAGGGTTTTGCCCATGCGCCCACTGGCGCCAGCAATCGCAATTTGAATTGGTTTGGTCATGGTGTTTTTATTTAAGTACGGGGGCTCGTTCATCGCCGCCGACGGCAGATTCACCTTCTTTGATGTCATCTGCGGGATTTTCGGAAGGCAAAGGTCCGGTTGGGATCTCTTTGGTTGCGTCTGGTCCCAGAATGTCGGTTGGATTGACGGGCAAGTTCTCGCCGCCGTGGCGGGCCACACGTTCATTTTCGAAGATTACGGTGTAGCGCGACTGGATTGCATTTCCATCGGCTTGCAAAAGGCGATACACATAATCCCATCGATTGGTATGAAACGCATCGTTCAGCAAGGGGGTGCCCATGATAAAGCGAACCTGTTCTTTCGTCATGCCCACTTGCAGTTTTGCAACATCTTGTTGGGTGATGAAGTTGCCTTGCTGGATGTCAAATTTGTAGGGCTTGACGAAAGAGGGCACGTAGTTGTCCGGAATGATTGAACACGCGGAAACCCCTAGGGACAGCGCTGAGCAAAGAATCAAATTCAGTCGTAGAATACGCATTGTTTTGTGAATTCGCATGTGAAGTGGGAACAGAGTACCTTAATCGGTGCGTGAACATGTCCTGCAAAGGCGTTATCATAAGCTACTTGAACTCGATTAAGCCTCAGAATGGTATCAAACTCATGACTACAGCAACGGATCTTAAAAGCATTGGTTTAAAGGCAACGCTGCCACGAATGAAAATTCTGGAATTGTTCCAGAGCGGCAATCACCGTCACCTAAGTGCTGAAGACGTTTACAAGTTGCTGTTGCAGGAAGACCTCGACATCGGTTTGGCCACGGTTTACCGGGTGTTAACGCAATTTGAACAGGCTGGTTTACTGGCACGCCAACATTTTGAAACCGGGAAGTCGGTGTTCGAACTGAACGAAGGCGAGCACCACGACCATTTGGTGTGTGTGCAGTGCGGCAAAGTGGTTGAATTTTTCGACGAGGAAATTGAACGTCGCCAAAAAATGATCGCCAAAGACCGAGGGTTCGAGCTTCACGACCACGCTTTGTCGCTATACGGTTCGTGTACCAAAAAAGATTGCGAAAATAAACGCAAGTAACTTCGTGGCAACTCAATTCAGCTGTTGGCCGAGGCAATCATTTCATGCGCCGCTGTGCGCGTGGCTTCGGTAATTACTTGCCCACCCAGCATTCTTGCAATTTCCTCGATACGCGCCTTCGATTCCAACAGAACAATTTTTGAGCGTGTAGTTTGCGCGGTAATGTCTTTGCTGACCTGAAAGTGATTGTGACCTTGCGCGGCCACTTGCGGTAGGTGGGTTACACACAGCACCTGCTTGTTTTTGGCCAGCATGCGAAGGTAACGCCCAACGGTTTCCGCCACGGCACCCCCGATGCCGCTGTCGACTTCATCGAATATCAAGGTGGGTACGGCGGTGCTTTCCACAGTGTTTACGGTAATGGCCAGGCTGATTCGGGCCAATTCACCTCCTGACGCCACTTTCTGGATGGCTTGTGGCGTGACACCTGGGTGCCCAGCCACGCGGAACTCAACTGTATCGCTGCCCTTGGGCGACGGCTCGCCCTTGGACACGTCGACCACAAACACGCCACCTTGCATGCTCAGTGTTTGCATGGATTGGGTTACTCGGTCTGACAACGCTTTAGCCGATGTCCTGCGTGCATCGCCAAGTGCACCGGCTTGAATGTCGTAGGCTTTCTGGGCACTGCTCAGTTCCTTTTGCAATTTCTCGACATCAAAACCTTCTTCCAGGCCCTTGATTTCGGCTTGTACGCTTTCCAGCTCTGCATGCAATGTTTCCGGCTGAATTCGAAGTTTGCGGGCTGTTTCGTGCCACAGTGACATGCGCGCCTCTACCTCTGCAAGCGTTTCAGGGTCAAGGTCGCTGTGTTTTAAGTAATTGCCCAGGTCGTAGCTGGCTTCGCGTATCAGGATTTCACCATCTGAAAGTGTTTTCACCACACTTTCAAGTGAGGAATCGCGGGTACTTAGATGGCTGAGTTTCTCGATGACATGTGAAAGCTGATCCAGCAGCGCATTTTCATTTTGCGACAACACATCACTGGCGTGCTGGGTGCCTTCAATAAGCTCTGCACCGTGACTTAAACGGTCGAAATCGGTGCTTAAGGTTTCCCATTCGCCTGGCTTGGGTGCCACTTTGGCCAGCGAGTCCATTTTCCATTGCAAGTTTTCAAGGCGTGCGGCCCGGTCTTCCTGGCTGCTTTGTGCATGTTTCAGCGCTTTTTCAGCCAACTTGAAAGCTGAGTAAGCTTTGGCGGTGTTTTGAACCAGTGCGGCGTGCTGGCCAAAATCATCGAGCAGGCGTAGTTGTTCGCCCTGCTTGGCCAGGGTTTGAAATGCATGTTGACCATGAATGTCGATCAGTGTTTCAGAAAGGTCTTTCAAGGTGCTGGCCGGTACCGGCGTGCCGTTGATATAAGCTTTGGAGCGGCCGTTTGATTCAACTGCGCGGCGCAGGTGCAGTTCACCTTCACTGCAGTCAATGGATTGTTCATCCAGAATGGCTTTGGCGGCGGGGTTGATTTCGAAAACAGCGGTGATATTGGCGCGGTCGCAACCTTCGCGTACCTGCGATGCATCGGCGCGTGCACCCAAACAAAGCGACAGGGCATCGATCAGGATTGATTTGCCCGCACCGGTTTCACCCGACAGCACCGACATGCCCGGTGCAAAATGCAAATCGAGTTTGTCAACGATTACAAAATCTTGAATGGTCAAACTACTTAGCATGGCCGCTGTCTCTTAGTCCTCGTGTGCGATTTGGCGCTTCTGTGGGGCTTGCACTCCAGTGCAGTTTTTGCCGAAGCATTGCGAAGTAATCATAGCGCACCGGGTGCAAAAGCTGGATAGGGCGGGGTGACACCTTGATCCGAATTTGATCACCCACTTTGGCCCTGCCATTGAATTGCATGTCGAAGTGCACACCGGTTTGCTTGCCGCCGGTCACGATAATGTCGATGGTGCTGTGTTGGGGCAGGGCGATTGGGCGGTTGGTCAGCGCATGTGGGGCGACTGGCACAATTAAAAGGCCAGCAAGGCTTGGGTGCAAAATGGGGCCGTCGGCTGACAGGGCATATGCAGTAGACCCGGTAGGGGTAGACACAATTAAGCCGTCTGCACGCAGGTCGTACATGAAAGTGCCGTCCACTTCCACGCGCAATTCAACCATGCCACCCACAATGCCACGGCTGATCACGATGTCGTTCAAGGCAATGTGGTTTTCAACGACTTTGCCCTGTCGCAAAATTTCACCTTGTAAGTAGGCCCGGTTTTCAGCAACCGATTGTCCTTTGATGGTGTCAATCAAGGTGGGGTCAATGTCGTCAAGGCGAATGTCAGTCAAGAATCCCAGGCGACCTTGGTTAATGCCAATTAAAGGGATATTGCAATCGGCCAGTTCGCGCGCTGTGCCCAGAAACGTACCATCACCGCCAATAATGACCGCAATTTTTGCTTTTTTCTTGATCAGTTCAAGGCTGGCAAATTCAAAATTTGGGTGGTTGTCTTCCGTTTTTATTTTTCTGTTTGCATTGCTGCTCAACATGGAATCGCAAACCAGCACATTGAACGCGTTGGCGGCCAACAGGTCAACCACGCTGCGCCAAATGGCTTGTTTTGGGGAGGCGCCATGTTTGGCAAACACAGCAATGCACATCCCTTTCTGTTTCGGCATTCTTGATTCCCTGTTTTTGTCGTAAAGTGAAGCCTGAGACTCAATCGTATCGCAACACGCATTTGAAGTGACATTGATGATAGACGAACGCGCCCGTTCCATATTGAAAACATTGGTTGAAAGGTACATCACCGATGGCAGCCCTGTGGGCTCCAGGGCTTTGTCGAAGTATTCAACCCTCGATTTGAGCCCCGCCACTATACGGAATGTAATGGCCGATCTGGAAGAATTACGCCTTGTGGTGTCGCCGCATACCTCGGCGGGGAGAATGCCTACGCCCCAGGGCTATCGCATGTTTGTTGATTCTTTGCTGACGGTTAAGCCCTTGGCCATTGACGTGCAAGCTGCTTTGAATGGGGGAATACAGCGGGAGGACCCCAACCGTGTGCTGAGCAAGGCGGTGAATTTGCTGTCCAGTTTGTCATCATTTGCTGGCGTAATTACCGCACCGAAAAAAGCGGCCTTGTTTCGACATGTGGAGTTTTTAAGTCTGTCGGATCGCAAAGTGTTGTTGATCATCGTGACGCCCGATGGTGATGTGCAAAACAGAATTTTGATTGTCGAGAAGCCCTACGCTCAAAGCGAATTGACCATGGCGGCCAATTTCTTCAACCAGCATTTTGCGGGGTTGAGTTTTTCACAGGCCAAACAAAGATTGTCTGAAGAGCTTCACCAAATCAGCCAGGACATCAGCAACTTGATGCAGGCCGCTGTGAATGCGGGCACGGAATCTGAAGAAAGCCAGACCGATGGTGTGTTGCTATCCGGTGAACGCAAACTGCTGGATGTGTCCGATTTGTCAACGGACATGGACAGGCTGAAAAAAATGTTTGGTGTATTTGAGCAGCGAACAGCCCTATTGCGTCTGCTTGAGAGTTCTAACAGAGCTGAAGGCGTGCAAATTTTTATCGGTGGGGATTCAAGCCTGGTGCCTATGGAAGAAATGAGCGTGATTTCTGCGCCTTACCAGATCAACGGTGAGGTGGTGGGAACGCTGGGGGTGATTGGCCCCACGCGCATGGCCTATGAGCGACTGATCCCAATTGTGGACATCACATCGAAACTGGTTTCTTCGGCGTTGTCTGATCCGGAGTAAGGCAAGCCACCCCGGCAGCCAGCTTTGGGTATACTTTCAGGCTTGTTGTTCATTAGGTAGTATTCATGCGCACCGAAGCCCCATTCCGTCATGGCACGCCACAAAAAACTGCGGTTTTGCTTGTTAATCTGGGTACGCCCGACAATGCAGACACGCCATCACTAAGGCGATACCTGAAGGAATTCCTTTCTGACCCCCGCGTGGTAGAAATTCCCAAGCTGATTTGGTGGATCATTTTGAACTGCATTATTTTGCAGATTCGCCCCAAAAAATCTGCTGCGAAATACGCCACGGTGTGGACAGATGAAGGTTCGCCCTTGATGGCGATTGGCAAACGGCAGGTGCGTGTTCTTTCTGAAGCTTTTAAAGCGCGTCGCTGGGACGTGAGGGTGGAATTGGCCATGCGGTACGGTAACCCGTCGGTGGCCAGCCGCATGGACATGCTGCGCAAAGACGGATATGACCGGGTGCTGGTGTTTCCGCTGTACCCCCAATATGCGGCGGCCACCACGGCGTCGGTATTTGATGCAGTGTTTGATTGGGCCAAGCCGGTGCGCAATATCCCTGAACTTCGCTTGGTGAAGCACTACCACGACCACCCCGCCTACATTCACGCACTGGCAGAAAGCGTGCGCAAGCACTGGCAAGCCAATGGCAAGCCGAATTTTGAGCAAGGCGACGTGCTGCTGTTCAGTTTTCACGGTGTGCCCGAAATGACCTTGTTGAAAGGTGACCCCTATCACTGCGAATGCCACAAAACTGCGCGTTTGCTGGGCGAGGAATTGGGTTTGCAAAAAAGCAATTACCGTGTGACCTTCCAAAGCCGTTTTGGCAAGGCCAAATGGCTTGAGCCCTACACCGACAAAACCCTGGAAGCGCTGGGCATGGCTGGCACCAAGCGAATTGATGTGATGTGCCCAGGCTTTATGGCTGATTGCCTTGAAACGCTTGAAGAAATTAACCAGGAAGGACGCGAAGACTTCCAGCATGCAGGGGGTGGTGAGTTTCATTACATTCCCTGTTTGAACGACAGCGAATTGTCGGCAGCCATGTTGTCTGAAATTACTGCGCAGCACATGCAAGGTTGGCCCGTGGACATGGGGTACGAGGAATCGATGGCGCAGGAACTCGCGGAAAGTCGCAAACTGGCACTGGAAATGGGTGCCCAATAGTTTTATTGCTGGCTGTTTCCCGCTTTTTTTCGCGAATATGTCGTTTGGGGGCTTGAAATTCATGTTCAAGCCCCCAATTGCCGTCCAGAGTAGGGGCGATGCGTGAAGCGCTGGTCGCCCCGTTTAAATTAAACGGAGGAAAAAGACATGTCAGAACCCACTGGAAAGCCGAACACAGACGAACAACAGTCTGCCCAGGCCCCAGAAGGTCAGCAGCAAGGTGCGCAGACCCAGAATGAAACCGAGCAGCAGGCTCAGCAACAAGAGGCACCCGCACCGCAAGATGAGCTTTCCGTGCTGAAAGCTGCACTTGAAAATGCGCACCATGAGGTTGAGAAGTCCAAGGAAGTGTATTTGCGCTTGGCCGCTGACATGGAAAACCTGCGCCGCCGTACTCAGGAAGATGTGGCCAAAGCCCACAAGTACGCAATTGAGTCTTTCGCAGAGTCGTTGGTGCCAGTACGCGACAGCCTGGAAATGGCTTTGGCTGTTGAAAATCAAACTCCAGAAGCCTTGAAAGACGGCGTTTCAGCCACGTTGCGCCAGCTCGAAGCAGCATTCGAGCGGGGCAAAGTTGTTGTGTTAAACCCGGTTGGTGAGAAATTTGACCCCAATCAGCACCAAGCTGTAGCAATGGTGCCCGGTAGCTCGGTTGATCCCGCTGTTGCACCCAACCATGTGGTGTCGGTGTTGCAAAAGGGTTATTTGATCAACGATCGTGTACTGCGCCCAGCTTTGGTCTCGGTTGCTCAGTAAGTTGCAAAGCAAGTTACACAACGAAATTTTTAAGCGGGGTTGAAAAACCCCTTGAACTGGAGGGCTTTAGCCCCATATTCAGTTCAACCAAGCAGGCTTAACCAAACATTACAGCATTTAGAAATTACGGAGAAATTCATGGGAAAGATTATCGGCATTGACCTTGGCACCACCAACTCTTGCGTGGCTGTGTTTGAAGGCGGCGGTTACAAAGTGATTGAAAACTCGGAAGGCGCGCGCACAACCCCTTCCATTATTGCTTACATGGAAGACGGCGAAATTCTGGTAGGCGCGCCCGCCAAGCGCCAGGCCGTGACTAACCCAAAGAATACCTTGTACGCGGTAAAGCGTTTGATTGGTCGCAAGTTTGAAGATGCAGAGGTACAAAAAGACATCGACATGATGCCTTTTACCATCATGAAAGCCGACAACGGCGATGCATGGGTAGGTGTTCGTGATCAGAAATTGGCGCCTCCTCAGGTGTCGGCTGAAGTGCTGCGCAAGATGAAGAAAACCGCCGAAGACTACTTGGGCGAAGAAGTAACAGAGGCGGTAATTACTGTGCCTGCCTACTTTAACGACAGCCAGCGCCAAGCCACCAAAGACGCAGGTCGCATTGCTGGCCTGGATGTAAAGCGCATTATCAACGAACCCACTGCCGCTGCTTTGGCATTTGGTATGGACAAGGCCGAGAAGGGCGATCGAAAAATTGCGGTGTACGACTTGGGTGGCGGTACATTCGACGTGTCAATTATTGAAATTGCCGACATCGATGGTGAAAAGCAGTTTGAAGTGTTGTCGACCAACGGCGACACCTTCCTTGGTGGTGAAGACTTCGACCAGCGCATTATTGACCACATCATCGACGAGTTCAAAAAGAACAATGGCGTTGATTTGTCCAGAGACCCGATCGCTTTGCAGCGCATTAAGGCTGCGGCCGAGCGCGCGAAGATTGAGTTGTCTTCTTCACAGCAAACAGAAATCAACGAGCCCTACATTGCGATGGCCAATGGCGCACCTGTGCACCTGACCACCAAGTTAAGCCGCTCCAAGCTGGAAGCTTTGGTGGAAGACCTGATTACCCGCACCGTAGACCCCATGAAGATGGCCTTGAAAGATGCGGGTGTGTCCGCTTCGCAAATCGATGACATTATTTTGGTCGGCGGCATGACTCGCATGCCCAAGGTTCAGGAAGCGGTAAAGAACTTCTTCGGCAAAGAGCCCCGTAAAGATGTGAACCCCGACGAAGCCGTGGCCGCTGGTGCAGCCATTCAGGGTTCTGTGTTGAGTGGTGACCGCAAGGACGTGTTGTTGCTGGACGTGTCGCCCTTGTCTTTGGGTATTGAAACCATGGGCGGCGTAATGACCAAGATGATCGAGAAAAATACGACCATCCCGACCAAGTTCAGCCAAGTGTTTTCTACTGCTGATGACAATCAACCTGCTGTGACCATCAAGGTGTTCCAGGGTGAGCGCCAGATGGCGAACGACAATAAAAGCCTAGGTGAATTCAACCTGGAAGGCATTCCACCTGCACCACGCGGTGTGCCCCAGATTGAAGTGACCTTCGACATTGATGCCAACGGCATTTTGCATGTCTCTGCGAAAGACAAAGGCACTGGCAAAGAGAACAAGATTGTGATCAAAGCCAACTCTGGTTTGAGTGAAGACGAAATCCAGAAAATGGTGAAAGACGCGGAAGCCAATGCGGCTGATGATGCCAAACGCCGTGACCTGGCTGAAGCCAAAAACCAGGCCGATGCGCTGGTACACAGCACCCGCAAATCGCTGGGTGAATATGGCGACAAGCTGGAAGCAGGCGAGAAGGAAAAAATTGAAGCTGCATGTAAGGCTTTGGAAGAAGCAGCCAAGGGCGAAGACAAAGACGCTATTGATGCGAAAACCAAGGAATTGGCAGAGTCAGCCCAAAAGCTGGGCGAGAAAATGTACGCTGACATGCAGGCGCAACAAGCCGCTGAAGGAGCTGCTGCGGGTGCTAACCCTGGTGGTGCAGAGCAGGCTTCTTCCAAGAAAGACGACGCCGATGATGTAGTGGATGCCGACTTTAAGGAAGTGAAAGACAAGTAATGTGGGCAGCGAGGCGCCTTCGGGTGCTTCGCATGAAACCAAGGGCGCACTGGCCGGCTGCAGAATTTCGCGGTTTTTCAGTGAAGCCCTTTTTGTACGAATAAAAGCAGTGTTTCGCGAACTCCGTGAACTGCGTGAATCGAGACTGACATGGCAAAACGGGACTTCTACGATATTTTGGGTGTACAAAAAAATGCCACTGACGATGAGCTGAAAAAAGCCTATCGAAAAATGGCCATGAAGTACCATCCAGACCGCAACCCAGACAGCAAGGATGCGGAGGCCAAATTCAAAGAGGCCAAAGAAGCCTACGAAATGTTGACCGACCCCAAGAAGCGTGCAGCCTATGACAGGCATGGCCATGCAGGCGTGGACCCGAACATGGGCGGTGCAGGTGGCGCCGGCGGCTTCTCGGATTTCTCCGATGCGTTTGGCGATATTTTCGGAGATATTTTTGGCGGCCGTGCAGGCGGCGGCGGTGGTTCGCGCCAGTCACAGATGTACCGTGGTTCCGACCTGAAGTACAACATGGAAATTACGTTGGAGCAGGCGGCCAAGGGTTTTGAAACCCAGATTCGCGTGCCTGTGTGGGACAACTGCGGCACCTGTTCTGGTAGCGGCGCCAAGCCCGGTACGAAACCTGAAACCTGTTCCACTTGTGGTGGCTCGGGTGCCGTGCGCATGACGCAAGGTTTTTTCAGTGTTCAGCAAACCTGCCCGAAATGCCATGGCACAGGCAAGATGATTCCGCACCCTTGCAACGACTGCGAAGGTTTGGGGCGCAAGAAAACCAACAAAACCCTGGAAGTGAAAGTACCTGCCGGTATTGACGATGGCATGCGAATTCGCTTGAGCGGCAAAGGCGAGCCAGGCGTGAATGGCGGCCCGGCTGGCGACTTGTATGTTGAAGTGCACCTGAAGGAACATTCTGTGTTCCAGCGCGATGGCGATGACCTGCACTGCGAAATGCCGGTTTCATTCGCGGCTGCGGCTTTGGGTGGCACCATTGAAGTGCCCACTTTGGGCGGCAAGGCCTCTTTTGACATTCCGGAAGGCACGCAGACTGGCAAAACTTTCCGCTTGCGTGGCAAAGGCATCAAGGGCGTTCGTTCGTCTTACCCTGGTGACTTGTTCTGCCACATTGTGGTGGAAACGCCAGTGCGCTTGTCAGAAAGACAGAAGGAGTTGCTGAAGGAATTTGAGCAATCTTGCACGGCCGATGGTGACAAGCATTCCCCACGGGCGAAGGGTTGGATGGACAAGGTGAAGGATTTCTTTGGCTGAATGTGATGCACCTCGGGTTGAATTGATTGTTGGTTAGCAGGTACCGCATTGGATTCTGCCTTGATCAAGTCGAATTCCCCGGTATTGATTCTTACTCGGTGTATGCGAAAAGCCAAAGGCTTGTTCGCATCGACCTTGCAGGTCGCACCTCGCTGTGAATCAAACCGGGCGCCTTGATCTGAATCGGCAGAATCCAATGCGGTACCTGCTAACCAATTACGTATCCATCTGCAACAGCCAGAGCCGCATCGCTTTGAATTAAGCAACTCACCAACCTGTTCAAGCATCTGCGAAGTTCGCATTGCCGTCCATCCACCTTCAAGAAAGCCTGCCCGTTTGTTGCATTCCCTTTCCGTTCGGCAACGCCGAAAGCGCAGCCCGCCTGCTTTTTTGGCGGGTGTGCTTAGGGCAGGGAATTCAACAAGGAGGGGGTAGTCAGGCTTTCAGGTGGTGGAGGGCATGCGGCTTCGCAGATGCATTAAAACAGCGGCGTTGCAAATGAAATCAAATCGGTAAGATGCTGTCTGCACCACTGCCACCGGTAGCTTCATACCCCAACCGAACATAGATCGGCGCAAACGGTTCTGCCTGCGTTACTTTCACCAAACCCTCGCGGGTCAGTTCCAGCATGGCGATGAAGTTCACCACCACCACAGGCACGCCACGTTCAATGTCAAACATGTCAAAAAACTCCACAAACTTTTGAGTTTGCAGGCGGCGCAAAATCATCGTCATGTGTTCACGCACTGACAATTCTTCACGTGAAATGGTGTGTGCTTTCACCAACGAAGCACGGCGCAAAATGGCTTGCCACGCATCACGCAGTTCATCCGGGTTTACATCTGGAAAACGTTCAACAGTGTTGGGGTCGTGGTACGCGTGTGCTATCCAGAAATCGCGACCCACCAGTGGAACTTTGTCCAGGTCCTGTGCGGCCAGCTTCATTTGCTCATATTCAATCAGGCGGCGGGCCAGTTCAGCGCGAGGGTCTTCGGCTTCGTCTTCGCCATCTTTTGGAATAACCGGCAACAACATGCGAGATTTAATCTCGATCAGCATGGCTGCCATCAACAGGTATTCAGCCGCCAATTCCAGGTTGCGGGTACGAATTTCCTCGACATAGGTTAAATACTGGCGAGTCAACTCAGCCATTGGGATGTCGAGAATGTTGAAGTTTTGCTTGCGAATCAGGTATAGCAGCAGGTCGAGCGGCCCTTCGAAGGCCTCTAGAAAAATTTCCAGCGCATCTGGTGGTATGTAAAGGTCTTTGGGCATGTTGAACAGCGGCGAACCATACAGGCGCGCCAAACCCACGCCATCCACTGTATTGGGTGTGCTGTCTTTGGGGGTTAGAACGCTGACGTCTTCCAGATCGCTGCTCAAGTGCTTGCTGCCCTACTTGTTTTGATACACGTAAGGCTTTTGCGGCACTTTGGCTTCTTTGAAATCTTCTTGAAGCTTAAGGTTCAATTGTTTGTCCCACAGCAAAGAGCGGCCTTTTAATTGCTCGCCTTCCAGGTGGGGGCGTTCGTTCTTGAGTTGCGTCAAAAACTGGGTTACTTCCGATTCATATTGCATGGTGGTGTGCCAAATAAATGGTTTATAAGGATTTTTTCTATTTTATCAGGCGCCAGCCTGATCCTCGACAGAAATTGCATGCGCATGTGCCATGGCTGCAGAAAAGTCGTCCTGGATTTGACCGGGGAGCAATTGCGCAGCAAACCCGCTGCGTTTGAATAATGACAATGCCTGGCTGTTCAAGCCAGCGAATATTACAGTGTGGCCAGCACGGTGAAGGTCGGAATTCAATTCCTGAAGCCCTTCCAGGGCAGTGGTGTCAATCGATATCGTTTGATGCAAGTCAAGAATCAACACTTTTGTTGAATTGTGGGTGTTTAAAATCAGGTTTTCGATTTTCCCAACCACTGCGAAAAACAGTGAGCCGTAAATTTTGTAGGCCACAATGCCTTTTGCGCGGTCTTCATCCTTCAGATAAATCGGAATGAACTCGGTCAGCGTTGAAACCCGGTAAATGAAGAATACGCCTGCCAGCACCAAGCCCACCTGCACCGCCACGGTCAGGTCAACCACAACGGTCAGCAAGAATGTGGCCAGCATGATGACCTTGTACATGGCTGTGTACTGCTTCAATTTCGGGAATTCACGCCATTCACCCATGTTGTAGGCCACGTACATCAGCACTGCGGACAACACCGCCAGCGGTATGTGAAACGCCAAAGGGGCTGCAAGCAGCATGATAATCAACAAGGTGAAGGCGTGAACAATACCGGCAACCGGCGAGTTGCCTCCTGATCGGATGTTGGTGACTGTGCGTGCAATGGTGCCTGTGGCGGGCATGCCGCCAAACAAGGGCGATGCCATATTGGCCAAACCTTGCGCCATCAGCTCCTGATTGGGGTCGTGTTTTTCATGGGTAATGCCATCGGCCACGCGAGCGCACAGCAGCGATTCAATTGCACACAGAAATGCAATCGTGAGTGTTGGGCCGATCAGTGTTTGTACGCTGGCCAGTTCAATCGAAGGCCAAGCCAGGGTGGGCAGGCTTCGAGGAATTTCACCAAACTTGCTGCCAATGGTTTCAACATTTAACCCCAACAAGAAAGACACCAAAGTACCTGCCACAAGCAATATCACCGAACCGGGCACGCTTTGCAGCATTTTTGGAAAGCGGCCCTGAGTGTGCCCCTTGGCGAGCACCGCAAATAATTTTGGCCACAAAAAAAGGAAGGCCAGGCTGATGCTGGCCAGCACAAAGGCTGACCAGTTGAGCCCCGGTATGGACTGTAGCAGTGCCCAGTTTTTCTCGAAAAAATTGCCTTGGGTAATGCCGATATCTAAGCCGAAAAAGTCTTTGATTTGCGATAGGGCAATCAGCACCGCAATGCCGTTGGTGAAACCAATCACTATGCTTACCGGGATTAAACGCACCAGGCTGCCCAAGCCGGTCAGCCCCATCATGAACAAAAGCACACCGGCCATCAGGGTGCAGGCGATCAGATTGGCCACGCCGTATTGGTTCACAATGCCCAGCACCACCACAATAAAGGCGCCTGCCGGGCCGCCAATTTGTACGCTTGAACCACCGAAGGCCGAAATGATGAAGCCTGCCACGATGGCAGTGAATAAACCTGTTTGCGGTTCAAGCCCGCTGGCGATGGCAAAAGCCATGGCCAGGGGAAGGGCGACGATACCTACTGTAATACCGGCCCCCAGGTCTTTCAAAAAACGCTGGGAGTTGTACCCCTGCAAGCTGCCGACAATACGTGGCTTGAAAGGCTTGAGCGTTTTCAGAAACTGGGGTTTGGCCATGTATTCCTTTAGCTTATTTTCATTCCCGGGGTAAGTTTGCCCAAGGCAGTCAGGGTACTCAGCGCTTGGTCGTTGTCAGAGGCCGCGCACAGCACCATGCCCTCAGATACACCAAACTTCATTTTTCTGGGGGCCAGGTTGGCAACCACCACTACGAATTGCCCAGTCAGGTTTTCAGGCTGATAATGCGCGGCAATGCCCGAGAAAATGTTGCGGGGCTTTTCTTCACCAAGATCGACGGTTAATTGCAATAACTTGGTCGATCCCTCAACAGCTTTGCATTCTTTCACAAGGCCGATTCGCAATTCGATTTTGGTGAAGTCATCAATACTGATGAATTCTCCTGACGTGGTGCTTGCATTCGCGCTGGACGCTTTGGCTGCTGTTTTCGCCGCCGCAGCGGGTTGAGCAGCTGGCGCCAGCGACTGCTTGTTCGCATCAATTAATGCGTCAATCTGCTTTTGATCCACACGTTGCATCAAGTGTTTGAAGGCCTGAACGGGTGTGGCGCTGCCAAGCGGTGTGTTTACATCGGCCCAGGTCATGGGGGCCACACCCAAAATATTCTCTGCGTTGCCGGCCAGAACGGGCAGCACTGGCTTCAGGTACAGGGTTAGCAAGCGGAAAGCTTCAAGGCAAATTGAACATGCAGTTTGCAGTTCCAGTTGTTTGTCTGGGGTTTTCGCAAGTTCCCAAGGCTTTTCCTGATCCACAAAGGCGTTAACTTTGTCGGCACAGGCCATTACTTCGCGAATGGCCTTGCCGAATTCGCGTTCGTCGTAATGCGTGGCAATGGCGGCGGCTTGTGCGCGAATTTCAAGAAGCAGGGGGTGCTGCATGGCGGTATCAAGCACACGGCCTTCGAAGTTTTTCACCAAAAAGCCTGCGCTGCGGCTTGCAATGTTGATGTACTTGCCCACCAAGTCGCTGTTCACACGGGCGGTGAAATCCGCAAAACTCAAATCCAGGTCTTCCATCGTGGAATTCAGTTTGGCGGCAAAGTAGTAGCGCAGCCATTCCGGATTCATGCCCTGTTGAATGTAGCTTTCGGCAGTAATGAAGGTGCCGCGGCTTTTGCTCATTTTTGCGCCATCCACGGTCAGGAAGCCGTGTGCATTCACCTTGGTGGGCGTACGCAAACCCGCGAATTCAAGCATGGCGGGCCAGAACAGTGCGTGGAAATACAGAATGTCTTTGCCGATGAAGTGAATCATCTCGGTATTGGTGTCAGCTTTCAGGAATTCCTGATAATCCACACCAATCCGTTCGCACAGGTTTTGGAAACTCGCGAAGTAGCCCACTGGCGCGTCTAGCCATACGTAGAAGTATTTGCCTGGTGCGTCTGGAATCTCGAAACCGAAGTAGGGTGCATCGCGGGAAATGTCCCAGTCGGCCAATTTGCCGCTGCCTTCTTCACCTAGCCATTCCTGCATTTTGCGGCTGGCTTCCACTTGCAAGCGACCTGGGCTTTGGGTCCATTGGCGCAGGAAGTTCTCGCAGCGCGGATCGGAAAGTTTGAAGAAATAATGGTCAGAGCTTTTGCGTACAGGCGCTGCACCGGAAACGGTGGAGTAGGCGTTTTTCAGCTCTGTGGGCTGATAAGTGGCGCCACAGGCCTCGCAAGAATCGCCGTATTGGTCTTTCGCGCCGCATTTGGGGCACTCGCCCTTGATGAAGCGGTCGGGCAGAAACATTTCCTTGACCGGGTCGTAAAATTGTTCCACCGAGCGGGTTTGAATCAAGCCCGCGTTGCGCAGGCGTGTGTAAATGGTCTCACAATGCGCTTTGTTTTCGGGCGCGTTGGTGGAATAGTAATTGTCAAAACCCACATGGAAACTGGCGAAATCCCGTTGGTGCTCGGTGCTAACGCGCGCAATCAGTTCCTCAGGGCTAATCCCCTCGGCTTGCGCGCGCAACATAACCGGTGTGCCATGCGTGTCGTCGGCGCACACGTAATACACCTCGTTGCTTTGCATTTTCTGAAAGCGAACCCAGATGTCGGTTTGAATGTATTCGACCAAGTGGCCCAAGTGAATGGCACCGTTGGCATACGGCAGGGCAGAGGTAACAAGAATTCGGCGAGTCACGGTGTGGTTCTTTGAGGTTGTTCTAGATGCAATGCTCCATTGTACGCGCGATTGATAGTGTGAGAAGTGCTTAGCTGTGGTGCCCGGGACCGGAATCGAACCGGTACGCCCCTTTTACGGTAAGCGACGGATTTTAAGTCCGTTGTGTCTACCAATTTCACCACCCGGGCAGATGGGTAAAAACTTGGAGGCGGGGGTCGGAATCGAACCGGCGTACACGGAGTTGCAGTCCGCTGCATGACCACTCTGCCACCCCGCCAAGGGTGTTCCACCAAAATATGGCGGGCAAAGAAAAGGGGAAGTGTATCACTTCCCCTTAGGAATTTGGAGCGGGAAACGAGACTCGAACTCGCGACCTATACCTTGGCAAGGTATCGCTCTACCAACTGAGCTATTCCCGCATTTCAACGACTTGACGTCGCTGAGAGAACGAAATTATAGCAAGAAAATTTTTTGTGTCAAACGTTTTTGACAAATAATTTTAATTATTCTCTTCTTGCTTAAAGATTGTGCAAAACCAAGCCAGATGCGGTTTTCCGTTGGGTCGACTATTTCCATTTCAAGCTATTGATTCTGCTGTGAAATGTAGTTATTCCAGCCGCGCTGGCGCAAATCACAGGCGGGGCATTCGTCGCAACCAAAACCCCAAGGATGTTCGAGTGTGCGGTCTCCTGTGTAGCAAGTGTGTGTATCGCGACGAAGGATTTCGATCAATTCTGCGCCGCCCAACTGCTCGCCCAGGTGAAATGTTTCTGTTTTGTTGATCCACATCAGCGGTGTCTCAAAACGGAATGAGCTGGCCATGCCCAGGTTGGTGGCTACTTGCAATGCTTTTAATGTGTCTTCCCGGCAGTCCGGGTAACCTGAAAAATCGGTTTGACACATGCCACCGACCAGTGTCGACAAACCTCGGCGATAAGCCACCGCGGATGAAATCAGGAAGAAAACAAGGTTGCGGCCCGGTACGAAGGTATTGGGCAGTCCGTTCTCACTAAGCTCGATTTCGCGTTCCTCTGTTAAGGCGCAATCAGAAATCTGCCCAAGCCAGCTTAAGTCAATGACCCGGTCTTCACCCAGTTTGGCAGCCCATTCTGGAAACTGGGCCTTGAGTTGCTCTAATACTGTCAGGCGACATTCCAGTTCGATGCGATGCCGCTGGCCGTAGTCAAAGCCAATGGTTTCTACATGGTCGAATTTGGACAGGGCCCAAGCCAGGCACACTGTGCTGTCTTGCCCACCTGAAAACAGCACGAGGGCTTTTCTTTTCATAGTTGTTGAAATCGGAGCGCGGTAAAACCACTATTTTAACGGCACAAATAAAAAACCCCGCTACATCACGCGGGGTTTAAGGGAATGTGGTTACTAATATCTAGCTGGCCATGCCAGTTGAAATGGCGTACTTCACAAGTTGCACGCTTGAATCCAGATTCAGTTTTTGTAACAGGCGGGCGCGGTACGCGTCGATGGTTCGAGGGGACACCTTAAGCAGCTCGGCAATTTCCCTGCGCGGACGGCCTTGGGCGATCAGCGTCAACACCTGACGTTCCCTGCGCGTCAGTTGGGTGCCTTCTTCCTGATCCACAAAAGCGTGCATTTGGCTGGATTGCTCCACTCGCTCAGCGCCAGCTTGATTGATGGGGGAACGATTACTTACCAATTCTGGCGCCACATAGCGTACACCGGTTGCCACGGTGTCGATTGCCTCACGGAGTGTCTCGACCGAAGACTGTCGGCTGACACAAGCCCAAACCCCTGGCTTGAAGGCCATAGCCAAAATATCCTGCGCGCTTCCTTCACAAACCAAAACCACTCTCACATCTGCGTAGTGGGCACCAATGTGATGAACTACAGATTCGCCGTGCCTATTTCCTTTCTCGATTGTAATCACAACAATTCGGGTTTCGGCATTCGCGAGGTGATTGTCAATTTCTTCCAATGTGGTTCGATTGGTGACGAACATGGGTTGCAAGCTGACCGTTCGCAGGGGTGATGGATCATGAATGCCGGTGCCTCGAGATGATGTTGGTCGACCTGCCAGGCTTTTGTCGTTCTTCATAGTCCCACCCACGGTTGACTGGCTTGGCCAGCTCGGAATAAAGGTCATGTTCGTCCCGCTTAGAATTGTTGGGGTTGTCGCTTATTGGATTTGTACTTCTGGCGGGAAATTTTGGATTCAGCGATGTAGGTAATTGTCGCGAGGTTGAGCAGCATGGGGGCCCGGCTTTTTAGTGCCTGTGTAAGCAAATAGACAGTGTAAGTACTGTTCGCCAATCGGAACTTTTGCTAGTATCCCTAGACCGAGGGATACTCTAGGGTTACATCACTCACCTGGGGCACCCCCATTCAGTGGTTTGAGCAGTAAAACTTGGCCTTTTTGATAGAACCAAAGATCCGTGCTGACTGTAAATTGACAGTAACAGGACATTTCAAACACACAGACATTCCATCTTGGGGACAGCTAGGTTGAGAGAAGAGCTTGCATCTTTAATTGAACGAATTGCAAACCGCGATCGGCAGGCGTTCGAGCAGTTGTATCAGCTCACGTCCCGAAAGATGTTTGCAGTTGCCCTGCGCATCGTTCGGGAGCCTGGTATGGCCCAAGATGTACTCCAAGATGCTTATATTCGTTTATGGCGTTACGCGCATACCTTCAACAACAAGCTTTCTGCGCCCGAAACTTGGCTTCACCAAGTCGTTCGTAACCGGGCGCTGGATCTGTTGGCTCAAAACGGTCATACGGTGAATTCAATTTCACTGGATCAATTTTCAGATCCTGACGACGATTCCAACGACTTGGTATTTGAGGCCCATTCTGTATGCAGTGACGACAAGGAAAGTGGCCGCGTGATGCAGGCCTGCGTGCAAAAGCTTGAAGGAAAGTACCGACAGGTGTTGACCTTGGCTTACACCCATGGAATGAGCCATGCAGAAATATCAGAGCACCTCGAGGTACCGCTGGGTACAGTAAAAACCTGGGTTAGGCGAGGATTGATTGAATTGAAAGCTGTTTACGATGAATTTCAGTCAGACGGTTTGGTGGCAATGGCGGCGAACAATTCCCGCAGAAAAGACGCTGAACAATCAGGCTTTTTGGTCTAGGAGGCCACATGACTGACGATGAAAAAAACTGGCTGGCCGCAGATTATGTGCTGGGTGTGATGCGTGGCGTCGAGCGCACGGCTTTTGAAGGCCTGTTGCGAACAGATTCAGTTCTGGCCAAATCGGTTCTTGGCTGGCAAGAGCGTTTGAGCCTGATTGATTCCAAACCCAACGTGCTTTACCCAACAATGTCAGAAGCCGAGGTCGATGCGGCGTTAAGCAGCGTGTTCGATCGCGTGTGCAAGGCCATTGAAGCGCATCCTGAATCAACACCCAAGCTGGAAAATCCGTTGGCCCGATTGACTCGAGAGCAGTTGGCTGGCATGCGACCTGCGGTTGTTCGACTCATTGCCTCCTATTTGGTGTTGCTTGAGCGTTTGAAGGCGCAGCAGTTGCGCATGGCTGGTTCGGCGGGTGCTGTGTAAACAAGGGATTTGCGATGTCGGTTAAATATTTGTTTAAAGAAAGACTTGAAGCGCTCTGGAATTTCGGGCTTAAACCTGACAAGTCCGAAGAAATGCAATCCGAGTCAAACACGGTAACCCCAGCTAATTCCAAAACTGTGGAAGGCGTCATTCGCAGCGCCATGCCCTTGTTAAAGAGGGCGGCTTTGCTGTCCATTTTTGTGAACCTTGTGGCTTTGTTCCCGGCTGTTTTTGCCCTACAGGTTTACGATCGGGTTATTTACCGTTCTGGTCTGAATACGCTAACTGCCTTGCTCATCGGTATGGGCATTTTGCTGGCAGCAGACCTTATTTTGCGTTCATTTCGCGCCCGTGTGTTGCGCGTGGCTGCCGTAAAAATCGACGGGCAAGTGGCCAGCAAATTGATGAACAAGGTTTTGGCAATTCCTTTGCGTCAGCTCGAGGCGCGTTCTACCGCCGCCTGGTATTCATTGTTCAAGGATGTAGACACAGTGCGGGTGGTATGGAGTGGTGCTGTTGCCATGACCATTCTCGATTTGCCATTTGCTATCCTTGCAATCGGTTTGATCGCGACCATTGCACTGCCCGTATTGCCTGTTGTTTTGGTGGGTATTGTTTGTCTGGCGGCTTTGTCTTGGTACAGTTCAGGCGAATTCCGAAAGCGCAGGGTTGAAGAATTTTCCCGAGCACGCCGCCGCGACGAAGTGTTGGCTGAGGTATGCCGAGGCCGTGAAGCCATCAAGAGTTTGGTGCAAGACGATTCAGCCAAGCGCGCCTGGGTATCTAGCTACAATTCCTGGGTACAGGAGTCATTTCAGAAAAATGGAGAAATGGAAGACCAGCGAGAGCTGTCAGTTTCCATCATGCTGTGCGTGAACGTTGCCATCACTGCGGTGGGTGCCTACGCTGTGATTAATCAATGGATGACTGTGGGTGGACTGATTGCATCAAACATGCTTGCCGCCAAAGCGATTGGTCCCTTGGCTGCGTTGACTGGTCACTGGCGTTCAATTGCACATTCCCGAGAAGCCACTGATCGCTTGAACAAGGTTTTTGATGCGGATGAAGAAAAGCAGCACACTGGTTTGAATCTTCCTATGCCTTCGGGCGCGTTGCGCCTTGAAAATGTGAGTTACCAGCATGTGGGTGCTCAGAAAGAAGTGGTGAAATCTGTTTCAGCGCAAATTGGTCCCCGCGGCATATATGGTTTGGCTGGTGACAACGGAGCAGGTAAATCAACATTGCTCAAATTGTTGCGTGGCTTGTATGAACCGCAAGGCGGGCGTGTTTTGCTGGATGAATATGACTTGTCGCAGTTTTCACGACAGGAACTCGCCAAATGGATCGGATTCTTGCCGCAAACATCGCAACTGTTTGAGGGCACCATCGTTGAGAACCTGCGTCGCTCTAATCCCGATGCCAGCGATGAGCAAATTCTGCTGGCTGCAAAACGTTCTGGGGCCCATGAATTCATTGCCAAAATGCCCGATGGTTACATGACTCAGGTGGGCGAGGGCGGTAACCGACTTTCGGGCGGGCAGCGCCGCCGCGTTGCGATTACCCAGGCATTTTTGTCAGATGCACCCGTGCTGTTGCTCGATGAACCAACCAATGACCTGGATTTTGCGGCTGAAACCCATTTAATGGCTGTCTTCAAAAGCTTGGCCACGGTTAAAACAATCATCATGGTGACCCACTCGGTTCGCCTTATGTCGATCTGCGACAAAATCATTTACCTCGACAAGACGTCGAAGTTGCATGTCGGAGCTACACCAGAAATGCTGAAGTTGCTGTATGGAATTTCCGTACCCAAGCCTGTGGCTGCTGCACCCAAGGCGGCTTCGCAGGTGGGTACAGAGGCCATGACGAAAACGCTTGAGGGCGAATCCAGTTCAGACAACGGCGGCAAAGCCGCCCAAGCGTGATGAGCGAAGGTAGAGAGATTATGAAGTCCAACAATGCATTGGCCGAAGTTGGCAGAAACGAGCTTAAGCCCTATGAAGTGCCCGCACTGTACAAGCCTTCTGGCGGCGGGTTCGACACCAAAAGTCGTTTCGCCCTCGGTTTGATTGCCCTTTCATTGTTCGCTTCCTTGTTTGTGCGTGTGGACCAAGTGGTGACCGCGCCCGGCAAGGTGGTCCCATCTACTCGCGTTAAAAGTATTCAGCACTTGGAAGGCGGCATTGTTCAAGACCTCGCTGTGAAGGAAGGCGATGTGGTTAAAGAGGGCGCTGTTTTGGTTCAGTTGAATCTGGCCACCTCTGGCATCAATATCGAGGAATTGAAAAGCCGACGTGCCGCGCTGGAAATGAGCCGTGCCCGTTTGCTGGGTGAAGCAGCGGGCAGGCCGCCCGAATACCCTTCCGAAATAATTGCAGATTATCCAGATTTGTACCGCACCGAGCAGGCCACCTATATTGCTCGCATTACGGAATTAAACGGCATTTTGGGCGTGAACGACAGCCAAATGTTGGGCAACGAGGGCAAAGTCGGTGAGCTTCAAGCCAAACTGGACGGTTTGGAGAACCGCTCTTTGACCACACTGCGTGAACTTGAAATTACGCGTGAACTGGTGCGTGAACGGCTGGTTTCCCAGCTTGAGTATTTGACAAAGAAGCGTGACTACGACAGTTTGACTGCCGAGATCGCCTCGATGCGGCAAACCATTGCATCGGCGCAGGCTTCAGTGGGGCAAAGCCGTGCGCGTCGGGTTGAAGAAGATGGCAAATTCAGACGGCGAGCCGCAGACGAACTGACCACACTCGAAAGACAGTTGGCCAGTTTGAAAGATGAAATCAATAGAGCCAGCGATCAACGTGACCGTGCGGTGATTCGATCGCCCATCGATGGTGTGGTGAAAAACCTGAAGTTACAGGCTGTGGGCAACGTGGTTCGACAAGGCGAGCCGATCATGGAAGTGGTGCCGGTTGATGAAGTGTTGGTGGTTGAAACTCGTTTGTCTCCTGCCGATCGAGGTTACGTGTCGATGGAACAGCCCTCTGAAGTAAAAGTGTCGGCTTATGACTTTTTGCGCTACGGCACCCTGCCTGGAAAAGTGACCCAAATTGCCGCTGATACCGACCCGGGCACAGAGGACACCGGCCCTTATTACCGCCTGATTGTGAGCACGGACAAAGCTTTCTTCGGTACACCCGATGCGCCACTTCGAATTTCCCCGGGTATGACAGCAGATGTGGACATTAATGTGGGTTCACAACCGTTCATTTACTATTTGTTAAAACCCGTATTGAAGTTAAAGCAAGAAGCCTTCAGAGAGCCTTAAAGTTGCAAATGACAACACAACTGAAAAAGTCCCACAAAGGTCAATGGGCTCGAAACGCGCTGTGTGCGATGGTTTCGAGCCTTGTCGCTTTCCCCGCAAGTGCTCAGCAAGCCGTCTCTGAGAACGAGTTCCTGGCTCGGAGAATTCCACCTGCCGAAGCAGCAACCATGTCGAAGGAGGAGCTTAGTAAGGTACGCTTTTTGAATATGCTGCGCACCAATCCCGAAATAGTCACATCCCGCATTAATGTCAATGCCTCGCAGTTCATTGAAGACGGAGCACGGGCGGCTTATTTCCCAAGAATTACAGTGGGCGCAAATGCCAGTTCCAGTTCAACTGTGACCAATCGGCAGTCGACTGACATCACCGTGTCGCAACCCATCTACACAGCAGGGCGTATCACGGCTCGAGTCAAAGCTGCTGAAACTGACGGCACCATTGCCGATGGTCAGTTTGTTGAAACTATTCAGGACGTGGTGCTGGAAAGTTTTTTGGCAAGCAGTACTTTGTCTAGAAATGCCTTGCTGGTTGAGGCCTCGCGCGCTGCAGAAGCTGCTGTAGCCCAGCTTTTGGCTCTTGAAGAAAGGCGAGTTGAGCTTGGCGGCAGCGGCGTGACCGATGCCCAGTTTGCCAAGGCACGTCTGGCAGTGACGCGAGATCGCCTGGTCAACTTCGAAGGCCAGTTTGAAGAAGCCCGTGCAACTTATTTTCGTTACTTTGGCGTATACCCAGAAGGCTACAATGTGCCCGAGTTGGAGGTGCAGAGAACCATGCTGCCCCAGCTGGTCGATGACGCGGTAACCAAGGCTCTTTTTTCCAACCCGGAAATACGGGTTGCCGAAAGTCAGATCGTGAAGGCAAGACATAACTACACAGCTGAGGAAGCCAGCCAATATCCGTCATTGAACCTGGTCGGGATCCAGCAGTTTTTCGGTGAGCCCGATCCGTTCACCGGGGACAGAACAGACAGCTCGGTGAACCTTCGCTTGCAATACAGTGCCTTTTCAGGCGGTGAACAGGTGGCCCGAGTAAATCAGGCTGCGGCGACCATTGACACACGCCGAGCACAATTGGCGGCGGCCCGATTGCGTGTTGAAGAAAGCGTGCGTTTTCAGTGGGGCAAGTGGACCGCTGGGCAGTCGCGTTCAGTGACCCTGCGCGGTGCGTATGTTGATTCTTTACAGGTATTTAAAAACCGAAAACGATTGCGCGATTTTGGACGTGAAACCGTGATTGTGATGCTCGATGCGCAGGTTGAATACTTTAACGTGCTGATCGCATACATCAATGCCGTATTCGATGCGAGAGACGCCAGCTTCCGCCTGATGCATGCCATGGGTTTGATGATGCCCACCCCGGGTGCCGAGGCCGATTGGTTTGGTCTGTTTTTCTCTCAATCCCCTGAGCGTGAACGTTTGGAAAGTAGTTTGCAGGACACTGCGGACATCGCCAGTAGCCCTGCGGACCAGAAAATTGCAGAGAAACTGGGGCTGGATGTAAGCCAGACTGAAATGGAAAAAGCTGCGGGTTTTGTCTTAACGCCCGCTCAAAAGTTGGAAGTGGAAAGAAGCTCGCAGCGCAGCAGGGTGCAGGGTAGTGATGCCGAGAAAGACACCCGACCAACGCTTCGGCCAGCGCCCATTCTGGATCCTCGATTTTATCGGTAAATCCTTGATTTTTGTCAGTAAAATGCCCACAATCATCGAGAAGGGGCATTTTACTGCCTTACTTCATCCATTCGCGGCAACGTAACCCTGAGAAACTTGGATGAACGGGGAAATTCCCAAAGGAATGACAAAGATGGGCGACGACATTCATAACACCAAGACCACTGCGGAAGACATTGCGATTGAGCGAGTCGAACAGCAGCTTGCCGCGCCAGACGCGATGAATATGCAATTCTTGCAGTCCACTCTGAATACCGATGATTTCTCGGGCCTGGGTGCGAACACTGGTTTTGCTGGTGTCGCTGCGAAAAGCTCAATTCCATTGCCGGCCAATTCCGGATCGAGCTTTTCTGGACTTTCGCCAGCCTATTCGGGTGCTGGTTTGCTGGGCGCTGTTGCCGCGGCAGACATGGGTGGTGCGAGCTCCGCCATGGGCATGGCTGCACAAGTGGCCAGTGCTGCTCCAGTTACGTTTGGCAAGAATTCAGTGGGTGAATCTGCCACTTTGTCAGGCTTGGGCAACAAGGCCCTGGCACAGCCTGCAGACATTTCCCGCATTCTTGACAATTCTCCTTTGTTAAAGCCAGTTGCCAACGCGGACGGTAGCATGGTGCCCGTCTCAGCAGAGTTTTCACAGCTAATGGCCATGCTGCAAGGAAATGGAAACGGGGTGAACCCCGATGACGCGCTGATGAGTCTTGTTGGTGGTTTGGGTGCGAACCCAAGTGCTGACAGCCTGCAGCAAGCCATTGAAGCAGTATTGGATCAAATCGGATTGCTGAACAGTACTTTTGAGCCCGTATTCGACGGGTTGGCTGGTGAGGTACAAAACCAGTTGTCTGCTCAAAATGGATTGTCCAGCACTGATTTGGGCTTTTCAATTTTGAACGATGCGGGATCAGTTTCTACTTCATTGACCGACTTGTTGGGTACTTTAAATGTGGGCTCAAGCCCCCAGCTCGATGGCTTGTTGAATTTGGACTCAACGTTTGACGACATTGCTTCTTTGGTCGGTTCATTGCCTGATTTGGATTTGTCGCCTGTAGTCGATCCGATTATTGAGATTGTGGACGGCATCACAGACCCAGTG
>NZ_JANKHG010000016.1 GCF_024623725.1 Limnobacter parvus
CCATTCAGAGGCGGGGTTTTTTATTTGCACCAATCAAAATATCAAGCCAATAAAAATGCCAGCTTTATAAGCTGGCTTTTTTAATTTGATTTGTCTATTCCAGAACGAACCCTCACGTCATTTATGCGTTAAGTCGAGCAACTAACTATTAGCCAATCCGGTAATCTTGCCACCTTTCTAGTTTTTCTAAGAATGTATAGTCTGGTGAACCGATTAATGCCTTTACGACGTGTCTTTGTGATTGTTCTCAGCGCAGCGCTGCTATTTACTTTCAACGTGACCGTTAAAGCAAACGACCATTTAAGGACCCAATACCTGCACAGTCATTTGAATCGGGTGTTGGTCACACGTGATCAGGACCTGAGTTCGAAACTGAATGCACTTGTTTCTGTTGCTTCAAATGATCATGAGCGTGCGTGGCTAATTTATCGATGGGTGACGAATCACTTTAAACACGATTCACATTTGGCGTCCAAGATTGGTGACCCCAAGAATCATTCCTTGGATCAGCTTTACAAACTAGCTGGGGGAAGTTGTGCTGTGTATGCCAATGTTGTGCAGCGTTTGATGCAGCAGGCGGGCCTTGAGGTAAAAACAATTTATGGCTTGGCCAAAGGCGGAGCGGTAAGTGCTCGACGAAACGGCAAGGCAGTGAATCACGTTTGGAATGCAGTTAAAGTAAACGGTGAATGGCGTGTGATTGACGCGACATGGGGTGCTGGTTATGTTGGTAATGAAGGTTTTCAACGAGATCAAAGCGATCTGTTCTTTCTGATTCCACCAGAACAGGCTGTGTTGAGCCATTTTGACGAAGCAGACGAACTGGGCCAGCAGCGGCAATTTGATGTGAATTACAGACTGTTTAGCCAGTTGCCGGAAGACGCGCTTTACGCCGCCTCCATTGGCTTTGACGCAAGGGCGATTCTTGAGGTTCGACGTACTCATTTAAACGTGCCTTTAGTGAGTACCTTTGACCAGTTACCTGGTTCTTTCAAAGTGATTCAAGCACCGGTTGCCGGGCGTCTTGGACGCACCCAGCACAGGTTCAAGATTGAATCGCTAGTGTATGAAGAGTTGATGCTATTGCAGGGTAAAACCTGGATTCCCTTACAAAAGCAGGGACGTGTTCATTCATTAATGCTGAAGCCAAACAAAGGAGAGCTGCTGGTTATGGGCAGAAGACCGAAGCAGCAGGATTTTGAAGCCCTGCTGGCCTACACGGTAAATTAATACGCGGTAAATTAATCTTGAGCGGATTTTAGAAATGCATGTGTGATGGCAAGCCACGCTTTCACACCCAGCGGCAATATCTTGTCGTTGAAGTCGTAGCTTGGATTGTGAAGAGTGCATGGCCCGATACCGTGTCCATGCGTTCTGTGGCCGCCCTCGCCGTTGCCTATCCACAAATAGGCGCCGGGTTTGTGTTGCAACATAAAGGCGAAGTCTTCTGCGCCCATGGTGGGTGGTAAGTTCGAATGAACTGCGGTTACTTCTGGTATTGATTCAATGGCGTGCTGAGCCAGTGCGGCCATTTCAGGTGTGTTAACAGTCGGTGGATATTTCCGTTCGAATTTCATTTCGGCACTTGCACCAAAAGCGGCGCACATTTCTGTGCTTAGCTTTCGCATTTGGTGTTCAATCAGGTCGAGCGTTTGCAGGCTGAATGTACGCACGGTGCCTTGTAGCGTTGCCCTGTCTGGAATCACGTTTATTGCTTCACCTGCCTGAATCTGGGTTACTGAAAGCACTGCCGGGTCAACCGGCTTGCAGGTTCGACTGATGATGGTTTGAAATGCCAAAATAAGTTGGGCTGCGATGACCACTGGGTCAATGCCAAGATCAGGCATTGCTGCGTGCGCTCCTTTGGCATGGATTTCCACAGAAAACTCATTGCTCGACGCCATTACCGGGCCGGTGTGCGCGGCGAATTCGCCTTCATGCAAGCCAGGCCAGTTGTGCATGGCGAAAACGGCATCTACTGGGTATCGCTCGAACAAGCCGTCTTCAATCATACGTTGTGCGCCCGCGCCGCCTTCTTCGGCCGGCTGAAAAATCAGCGCAACACTGCCTTTGAAATCCCTGTTCTCGGATATTTCCTGGGCGGCGCCCAAGAGCATGGCAACGTGACCGTCGTGACCACATGCGTGCATTTTTCCAGCATATTGCGAGGCATGTGGAAATTGATTCCTTTCTTGAATGGGCAGCGCGTCCATGTCGGCACGCAGGCCAACTGTTTTTCCTTTGCCTTGAGTACCCGTCAGGAAGCCGACCACTCCTGTTTGTCCGATTCCGGTTTCAACTGAGTAACCCAGTTCGGTCAAGCGATCTGCCACAATTTTTGCAGTGCGATTTTCTTCGTAGCGCAGCTCAGGGTGCGCGTGAATGTCTCGGCGGGTGTTAACCCAAGTTTCAATTTTGCTCGGATTCACAACAAACTTCACTCTTTGATACAAGCCCTAAGAATCGCAGGTTTTGTCATTCGTGGCAATTGCTGTGCTTTACTATTAGATCGGTAATCGTCAAATAAATCGGGGTTCGAAGTGCGGCAAGTGGTAACGGTAGCGATTGTATTGAGCGCCTTAGTTTTTTTAAATGCTTGTAGCACTGGCGCTTACTTTTGGCAGGCCACCACAGGTCACTTGCAGGTGCTTGCGGCTTCAGAAAAAATTGATAGGGTTCTTTTGTCCGCCGACACCAGTGAAAAGCTGCGCACGCAGCTTCAGTATGTTCAAGACATCCGGAAGTTTTCAATTGAGGCGCTTGCCTTGCCCGACAATCGAAGCTACACCACTTATGCCGATCTGAACCGTCCTTATGTAGTCTGGAATGTGATCGCGTCGCCAGTGGACGGTTTGAATTTGAAAACATGGTGCTTTCCTTTCACGGGCTGTATTTCCTACAAAGGCTTTTATCAGGAACGGGATGCGCTTGAGTTGGGCAATCAATTGAAAGCAGATGGCCTGGACGTGGCTGTGTTGGGCGTTCCTGCTTATTCCACTTTGGGCTTCACGCCCGACCCTGTGTTAAACACTTTTATTAATTACCCGGCAGGTGAACTGGCTCGTTTGATTTTTCATGAATTGGCGCACCAGGTTGTGTACATTGCCGATGACACCATGTTCAACGAAAGTTTTGCCACGGCGGTCGAGGAGCTTGGTGTGACTGTTTGGCTGGCGCAGCCTGGGCGCGCCGACTTGAAGCTACAATATGAAAACTTTGACCAAAGACGAGTAGCCTTTCGAGCCCTGTTGGCGCAAGCGCAGGCCGATTTGAAGGTAATTTACGAGAACAAGGATCAGTTAAGGAAAGACGAGGTGCTTGATGCAAAAAAAGCCCGCTTTGATTTGCTTCGTGCTGACTACGGTAAGTTGAAAGCCAGTTGGGGTGGATGGGCTGGCTATGATCGATTTATGGCGGAAGATTTGAACAATGCAAAACTAGGCGTGTCGGGTTTGTACACCAATTATGTGCCTGCTTTTAAGGCTTTGTTTTTGAAATGCGATGGAAGCTTTCCCCGCTTTTACGCGGCAGTTGAGGCTTTGGGGGAACTGCCTGCCGATAAGCGTAATACGGTGTTGGACAATTTGGTTGATGTAACCACCCAGAATGCTTCGACAAAGGCAAATTCGGGTACTTGTTTATAGAGCAGCACGTTGCCCGTTTTTCAACACTGGGCAGCCGTCTTCAAACACCAAAAAAGTGTGTGGCTCGAAAGGGGTCCACACTTCGTCATTGGTCAGTGCCGTGGTCGCGATGACCGCCACTCGATCGTTGTGTGTGGTCACTGCGCCAAAATCAACCTGTAGGTCGCAATCGACCAAATGTGCATTTTTGAAAGGGTGCGCACGCACAATATATTCAAGTTTGGTGGAGCAGTGGGTGTACATGGCTTGTCCGTTGGACAGCAACATGTTGAAAGTACCGAATCCCGCAATCTGTTCGCAAACGGGTCTGAGCACTTTGTCAATTTCAGCCACGCTGGGCCGGTTCGCAGGTGTTCTGTATCCGAACTCATTTTTCAGGGTTTGCAGTAACAAGCAAAATGCGAGTTCGCTGTCGGTTTCACCGATGGGAAGAAAATCACCTTGTAATTTGGGGTGAAAGTTTTTCAGATCGCCATTGTGGGCGAACACCCAAGCCTGGCCCCACAATTCTCGAATAAACGGATGGCAGTTTTGTAACTTGACCTGCCCCACCGTGGCTTTGCGAATGTGAGAAATTACGTTATACGAGCGAATTGGGTAGTTGCGGATCAATTCGGCCACGGGCGAATCAGAGGCGGGGCGGTGATCGATAAAACAGCGTGCGGCAGATCCTTCGAAAAATGCGATTCCCCAACCGTCAGCGTGTTCATCGGTCAAGCCGCCACGCTTGGCGAAGCCCTCAAATGAAAATTGAATGTCGGTTGGCGTGTTGCAGTTCATGCCGAGCAATTGACACATGGTTTAATTGGTGGATTGTTGATTAATTTTTATTTTAAGAGACTTTTCATGTCTGAGCAGGATGATTTTTACAAAGACCTTTTGACGCAGGCGTTCAATGCGGGCGTATTGGCTGCTCAGCCCAACTTGGCCATTGAAGCGGCGTGGCAAGAACAAATTGTGCCCTGGTTGAATCAGTTGGCGCCTGAACGCGAGCGCATCTGGGTTTTCGGTGCGGGCAAGGCTGCGGCATCAATGGCAAGGGCTTTGGAAAAAGCCAATGGCGGCGCTGAAAAGCTGCAGGGCTTTGTGGTGACCCGGCGCGGGCATGAGCTCAAAACTTCCACGATTGAGGTGATTCAAGCTGCGCACCCGGTGCCGGATGAAGATGGGCAACGTGCAGCGCGGCGGCTCCACAAGGCAATTTCCGAAGTGCCTTCAAGCGATGCGGTGATTGCTTTGGTGTCAGGCGGCGGATCAAGTTTGCTGAGTGTGCCTGTGCGTGACATTCCATTTGTTGATTTGCAGCAATTGAACCGCGCCTTGTTGTCGTGTGGCGCACCAATTGATGAGATGAATATTGTGCGTAAGCATGTCACCTTAACGTTGGGGGGGCAGTTGGCGCAGGTGTGTCGTGCGCCGGTGTTTCAACTGCTGATTTCGGATGTGCCTGGAGATGATCCATCGTCAATTGCTTCAGGGCCATTCAGCCCAGACGAAAGTACCTTCCATGATGCAGTTGAAGTATTGAAGCGCTGGGCGGTTCAAGTGCCACATTCAATTTCACGTTACCTGGACAAAGGGGTGAAAGGCGAGGTGCCCGACACACCCAAGCGAAGTTCATTGGTATTTCGAAAAGTGAAAACACATTTGCTGGCCAGCAATTTGAAGTCGCTGAATGCGGTAACTGAAAGCCTGGAGGGCAAAGGCTACAAGGTGTTGAACCTGGGCGACACCCTGGAGGGCGAGGCCAAAGATGTTGCGCAGGTTCATGCTGCCATTGTGAAGCAGGCCGCCATGGGGCATGGTGGCTGGCCGGCGGCACCCTTGGCGATTATCAGTGGTGGTGAATGCACTGTGAGTTTGAACGATACCCAGCTTCGACAAGCCAGGGGTGGCCGCAATTCCGAGTTTTTGCTGGCACTGGCTTTTTATTTGCGTGATTTGGCATCACCAGTGGAGGTGGCTGCGATTGCAGCAGACACAGACGGCATTGATGGCATTGGCGGGCATGCGGGTGCCTTGTTGTTGCCCGGTGACCGGCAGCGTTGCAAGTTGGCAAAGTTGGCGCCGCAATTGCATTTGGACCAACACACCAGTTATGACTATTTCAAACGCCTGGACAGGTTGTTGATGACCGGGCCGACCATGACGAATGTGAATGACTTGAGGATTATTCTGATCGGCAAGCCTTGAGATTTCCCGCGAGGGCCGGTGAGTTAAAATAGGCAAACTATTTTCACAGCGATTGCGACCCAATGATTCAAACACTTCAAATAGCGCCGCCCGACGATTGGCACCTGCACCTTCGTGATGGTGAGGCCCTGGAGCATGTGGTGGCGGCCACGGCACTGAACTTTCGCCGTGCAATCGTGATGCCCAATTTGAAGCCACCAGTAACAACAGTTGATCAAGCGGCTGCATACCGAGATCGAATTCTTGCTTCGGTTGAAAAGGTCTGTGCCTCAGGAAAATACACTGAGGAAGAGCAGGCTGTGATGCGTCAGTTTCAGCCTTTGATGGTGCTGTACCTGACGGGCGCAACCAGTCCAGCTGAAATTGAAAAGGCTGCGAAAAGTGGTGTTGTGAATGCTGTAAAGCTTTACCCGGCTGGTGCTACTACGAATTCAGAAGCGGGTGTGTCTGATTTGCTGGGGCAGTGTGGTGCGGTGTTGCAGGCCATGGAAGCCCATGGCTTGCCCTTGCTGGTTCATGGGGAAGTGACTGACGCAGATGTGGATGTATTCGATCGTGAGGCGGCATTTGTCGACACGGTCATGAAACCATTGCGCAAGCAGTTCCCGAACTTGCGGGTGGTTTTTGAGCACATTACCACCGAACAGGCCGCCACTTTTGTGACTGAGAATTCTGGTCGCGATTCGCAAGGACGTTTGCTTCTGGCGGCCACCATTACCCCCCAGCATTTGTTGTACAACCGCAATGCCTTGTTCAAGGGTGGCTTGCAGCCGCACTGGTATTGCCTGCCTGTGCTGAAACGCGAGGTGCACCGCAAGGCCCTGCTGAAAGCCGCAACCAGCGGATTGCCACAGTTCTTTTTGGGCACTGACAGTGCGCCGCACGCCAAACATTTAAAAGAAATGTCGTGTGGCTGTGCGGGTTGTTATTCTGCACCCTACGCCATGGCCATGTATGCAGAAGCTTTTGAGCAGGCGGGTGCGCTTGACACAGTGGAGCTGTTCGAGAAGTTTTGTAGTTTGAATGGCCCAGCTTTTTATGGTTTGCCGGTGAACGAGGGCAGGTTTGAATTGCAGCGCAAGAGGTTTGACGTTCCTGAGCGCCTGCCTTTTGTTACTGACAGCGGAATTGTTCCCCTTCGCGCAGGCGAATCGCTGGACTGGACTGTGACCCGGCTTCGCTGAGACTGCGGTGGCTGCGAGAGATTCTTTCCCTTGGCTCTGGCCCTACGGTGTGGATGCAGCCTGGCATGGCAATGCGGCGAATGAAGCAGGATTTGTTTCATCTGCGCTGAATACGGAGCGCCAGCTAGTGAATATGCGGATTGGGGAGCGCGCGGGTGAAAAAATTCCAAAGTTCGTGCATTCGACCGACACTTTGGGAGCGCTGGAATACGAGCGTTGCGTTTCCCAAGGCCTGATTCCAACACGCGACATTTCCCATGACTGGTACAACGGGCAGGTGTGGTTAAAGTTTGCGGGACTTAAAGCCCTGATCAATTCACGACACATCACTGACTCTAAGGACACAACTCTTCAGTCCGCGAATGGTAGAAGCAGGCTGCGCGATGCGCTAACCCTGTTTGATGAAAGTGGCGCTTTGTTGTTGACCACTGACCCAACCGCAAGCGCTGCGCTGTTGAATCACGACTGGCGCAGCCTATTCGAGGGAGGTCGCGAAGTTTGGTCGAGACGGGCACGCGTTTTGATCGTGGGACATGGTTTGCTCGATTCAATGCATTCACCACACAAAGGCTTGTGTGCCAAGGCGATTCCGGTTCAGGTGCCGACGTTAAACCTAAGCGATGTGGAATTACAAGCTTTGGTGTTACAGGTCGCCAAGCAAATTCAAGACCCCGCCAATTTAAGTCCGTTGCCTGTAATGGGGGTGCCGGGCTGGTTTTCCGCTTCAGATGTGCCCGGATTTTATAACGACACGGCTGTTTATCGCGCCAAGCCAACACGTCGGGTTTCTTCATTGCATGAAAGATTGGCATTTGTGTGGGATGGGTCTACACTGAGTCCCGGAAAGTGCGTCGGACAATCGCTGCCTGAATTACAGGGAGAGGAAAGTCCGGACTCCAGTGAGCACGGTGCTGGTTAACCACCAGGCGCTATACGGTTTTGGCAACAAAACTTAAGGCGACGGAAAGTGCAACAGAAAACACACCGCCGATGGGAAGGAAACTTTCACAGGCAAGGGCGAACCGGAGGTGTAAGAGACCCCCGCAGACTTGGCGACAAGGCTGGCTAGGTAAACCCCACTTGGAGCAACACCAAATAGGCGCGCAGACGCTTTCGGGCGTCAACGGCGCTCCCCGAGCGCGCGGGTAGGTGGCTTGAGCTGAAGAGTAATTTTCAGCCTAGAGGAATGATTGTCACTTTGGCTGAAAGGCCATTGAACAGAATCCGGCTTACAGGCGCGCTTTCCCCTTATCCCCCATTCGGTTTTACCTCCCTTCTGCTTTTCTTAAGACATTACTTTCAGTGTTGTCTTTATATCCTTATTTTTTCAGCTTTTTTTCTTGTTGTTTTTCTATAAAATCATTGTAAGTCATTGGTTGTAAAGCGTTTTCTCTAGAGAACTGCTTGACCACCGATTTCATAATGCGTAAAGTGGTGATCTGTGGGGATTTGTGTGATTTTGTGGGGAATTAATCAACGTGTATCAAGGCAGTTCTTCCTTATCAATGGATGCAAAAGGGCGCATGAATGTGCCACAGAAGCATCGTGATGCACTGCAAACGCAGTGCGAGGGAGCCTTGACGCTGACAAAACACCCCAACGGCTGCTTGCTGATGTTTCCGCGCCCAGTCTGGGAGCAGCATCGCGAGAAAATTGCTGCTTGGCCCATGTCTGCCCGCCCTTGGCAGCGAATATTCCTTGGCTTTGCAACCGATGTCGAGTTCGATTCGGCTGGTCGTATTCTGGTGTCGCCAGAATTGCGCGAGGCTGCCTCGCTGAATAAAGATGTCATGTTGCTAGGCATGGGTAGTCACTTCGAGATCTGGGATTCCACAATGTTGAAAGTGGAAGAGGAAAAGGCGATTGCTGCTGGCATGCCTCAATCACTGAACGAATTTAGTTTCTGAAGGTGAGTATCGATGAACACATCCCCGTGCTGCTTCAACCCACGGTTGAAGCCCTGTTGCACAAACCTGATGGAATTTACCTTGACTGTACCTTCGGCCGTGGTGGGCACAGCCGCGCGTTGCTGGCTAGTTTGTCCGCACAGGGCAGGCTTATCGCACTTGATCGCGACCCACAAGCAGTGCAGGCCATGAATTCAATTCATGACACACGCTTTCAAGGAGTGCGCAGCGCCTTTGCTGATCTGGATGAGGCACTCGATAGCGTGGGTGTTGATCAGGTAGACGGTGTGTTGATGGACATCGGCGTGTCTTCGCCGCAAATCGATCAGGCCGATCGTGGCTTTAGTTTCCGCAGAGATGGTCCTTTGGACATGCGTATGGATCCGCAGACAGGTGAGTCAGCGGCCGATTTTCTTGCTCGGGCCGATGCCCGGGAAATCAAAGAGGTTATAAAAAATTATGGGGAAGAACGGTTTGCTGTTCAGATTGCAACAGCGATTGTTGCTCGCCGCGCGGAGCGGGCGATCACTACAACACTCGACCTTGCCCAGATCGTGGCAGGGGCAGTTCGCACGCGGGAGCCGGGCCAAGACCCTGCAACGCGCACCTTTCAGGCTTTACGGATTCACGTCAACCAGGAGCTTGCGCAGCTCGAACAAGGTTTAAACGTTGCCTTCAAGCGCTTGAAGGTGGGTGGGCGGCTGGCAGTGATCAGCTTTCATTCGCTGGAAGACCGCATTACCAAACAGTTTGTCGAGAGGCTGGCCAATCCAAAATCGCAGCAAGATGCGCGTTTGCGTAAACTGCCTTTGCCAGAACCCACTCCCTTGATGAAAAAGCTGGAGCGTATCAAGCCCACGAAAGAAGAGTGCGAGCTGAATCCCCGTTCGCGTTCGTCAGTGTTGCGTGTGGCTGAAAAACTGGCTGAGTTGCCATCTGAACTGAACGGCAAGGGGGCAGCATGGGGCGTTTGAATATTCTGCTGCTGACCCTCGTTATTTTTTGCGCCATGTTGGTGGTTGAACAACAGCATGCCGCCCGAACCTTGTTTGTGGCCTTGGGGCAAGAGCAGCAGGCTGAGCAGCAAATTGAGGTTGCATTTACTCGCTTGCAACTTCAGCAGGTGGCCTTGGCCAAGGGCGAGCGTGTCGACAATGTCGCCAGAACAAAACTGAATATGAGCCCACCGGCCCAAGGATCGGTAATTTTTATGCCATTGGACGGGGGCTTTCAGCATGAGTAAAGCTGTTCGATTTGGCGGTTCTGAATTACTGGAAATGCGATTGCCAGCTTGGCGGTCGCGTTTTGTTTTGGTGTGCATTTTTCTGGCGTTTGGCGGGTTGATAGCGCGAGCCGGACATCTTCAAATTGTTTCAAATGATTTTCTACAAGAACAGGGGGCCAAGCGTCTAGAGCGGACGTTGCCATTGCAGGCAAGTCGCGGCAGCTTGTTAGATAGAAACATGGTGGTGCTGGCGCAAAGCGTACCAGCGCAAGCGGTGTGGTATGACGGCCGTCGAATTGTTGATGCCAAAGACGAGGACTTGCGCAAGCTGGCCACGGTGCTGGACTTGAAGTCTGAGCGAATGATTGCGCAAATGAGAAAAGACAGCAAGCGTGCGTTCGTGTACTTGGACCGTCAGGTGGATTCCGATGTTGCGGCAAAAGCCAAGGCATTGAAAATTCCAGGCCTGGGATTTGTGACTGAAAGCAAGCGTCATTATCCGCAAGGCGAAACCATGGCGCACTTGGTCGGCTTCACCAGCATTGAAGACAAGGGGCAAGAGGGTGTTGAGCTTGCATTCAATGAGCGTTTGACCGGCGAAGATGGCGAGCGCAATGTAATTCGTGATCGTTTGGGCAATGTGATTGAAGACATTCGCGAGCTGCGACCACCGGTGAATGGACAAGATGTGGTGTTGTCTGTTGATGCCGATGTGCAGTACATCGTGTTGTCAGAATTGAAAAAAGCAGTCGAGTTTCACAAGGCCAAGGCCGCTGCCGCTGTGGTGCTTGATGCTAAAACTGGTGAGCTGTTGGCCATGGCCAATATCCCGACTTACGACCCGAATAACCGAGGACAAATGCATGGCGAAAAGCTTCGCAACCGCGTTTTTACTGACATGTTCGAGCCTGGCTCTACTCTAAAGCCTTTTGGTGTTGCCTTGGCGATGAATCAGGGCAAGGTAAAGTCATCCACAAAAATTGATACTGGCAATGGCCGCTTGTCGATTGGCCCGGCCACGGTGACTGACACCAAGCAATATGGCGTGATGACCGTCGAAGAAATTATTCAGAAATCCAGCAATGTGGGCACGTCCAAAATTGTGCTTGACCTGGAACGAAAGGATCTATGGGATTTTTTCAACCTGCTGGGTTTTGGTCAAACACCATCAATTGCTTTTCCAGGTGCGGTGGCGGGCCGTGTTCGCCCCTGGAACAAGTGGCGCCCCATTGAGCAGGCCACCATGTCCTATGGTCACGGCATTTCTGTGTCGTTGATTCAACTGGCGCAGTCGTACACCATCTTCGCCAACAAGGGGCAATTCGTTCCAGCGTCTTTGATGAAGCGAGGCCCTCAAGACCCAGTGGTTTCGCATCGAGTGATTAACGAGCAAGTGGCTGATAGCATGCTGCACATGCTCGAGCTGGCTTCTGGTCCGGAAGGCACTGCGCCCAAAGCGCAGGTGCAGGGCTACCGTGTCGCCGGAAAAACAGGTACTGCGCACAAGCAGGAAGGTGGGCGTTACGTCAACAAGTACGTTTCATCGTATGTCGGTTTGGCGCCAGTTTCTGATCCCCGGGTTATCGTGGCAATTATGGTGGACGAGCCCAAAAGCGGCATTTACTTTGGCGGCCTGGTGGCCGCGCCGGTGTTCTCGGTTATCACCAAAAGCGTATTGACTCGACTGAATGTGCAGCCCGATGCCATCGAGTCCACTGAGCAGTTGCGAAAGTTTGTCGCAGCGCCAGCAGGCACGGGGAGCAATCTATGATTAGCGCCTACCTGCATTCTGTTGCGGAAGTATTGGCAGAATTGCATGAGCGTGGTTTCTATGCCGACTGCTCTGCTTTGGTGACAGATCATCGGCGTCTTACCGGCCCGCAAGACGTATTTCTTGCTGTGCCTGGTGAAAAGTTTGACCCTCGAAATCTGGCTGATGATTTGTTGCGTGAGCAGCGCTGTGGTTTGGTGCTGGTCGATTATGACGACCGCCGTGCCTATCAAAGCGCAAGTGTGCTGCCCGTGTTGCACTTGAAGACCATGTTGGCCGAATTGGCCTTTGGCTATTATGAAACACCCAGCGATGCCATCACGGTGATTGCGGCGACTGGTACCAACGGCAAAACAACGGTGACGCGCTGGTTGGCACAAGCCTTAAATGTTTTGGGCAAGAAAGCCGCGGTGATTGGCACCTTGGGCTACGGTGAACCTGACCACTTGAAAGCACACACTGGCTTGACTACACCCGATGTGGTCGGTGTTCACCACTTGTTGCACGAGTTGCGCAGGCAAGGTTTTGACACGGTGTGCATTGAGGCTTCTTCAATTGGACTTGAGCAGCGTCGGTTGGCCTTTGTCAGTATTGATGTTGCGCTGTTCACCAATTTGTCGCAAGACCACCTGGATTACCACGGTGATATGGCTGCATATGGCCGGTCTAAGCTGATTCTTGCCAACTGGCCAACTCTGCGTGCGGCAGTTGTGAATGTAGATGATTCGTTTGGTGTCGAGTTTCACGCACAGGTTGAAAGTCGCAGTGTGGAATGCATTTCGGTTGGACGGTCTGCGTCGGTTGCTTGCCAGCTAATTGGTGTTTCGCAGCTTAATGAAGGTCAGCGAATTCAGTTGAAACAAAACGGCGGTTTGGTACAAATCGACACGTCGATCATTGGCAGTTTCAATGCAGAAAACCTCGCCTTGGTGTTCGCTACTTTGGTGCAGCTTGGCCATGCCCCCGACCAAATTGTTGATGCACTTTCAAGGGTAACGCCTGCGCCGGGCCGTATGCAGCACATCGAGGGCAAGCCTTCTGTGGTTGTGGATTACGCACACACGCCCGATGCGCTTGAAAAAACCTTGTTGGCCCTGCGGCCCTTTGCAGAAAAAAGAAAAGGCAAGTTGTGGGTGGTTTTTGGTTGCGGCGGAGACCGAGATCGCAGCAAGCGCCCCTTGATGGGTGCGACCGCTGTTACGAATGCCGATGTGGTGGTAATTACATCTGACAACCCGAGAAGCGAAAGGCCGGAAAGCATTCTCAATGACATTTATTCGGGTATTGACAAAGAGCATTGTGAGCACGTGAAGATGGAAGTGGACCGAGTGCGCGCGATTGAGTACGCAATAAGAAATGCCGATGAGCGCGATGTGATTTTGCTTGCTGGCAAAGGCCATGAGTCCACGCAAACCATTGGTGAGCAAATTATTCCCCATTCTGACGCAGCCTGCGCCAAAACAGTTCTTGCAACGCGAGGTGCGCATGCTTGAATTGAATTGGTCTTACGATGAAATTACTGCAGCCTTGACTGATCATTTGCTGCAGCCCGCGCCTGCTTTAAAAGGTGCAGTTCGCCTGATTCAAACCGACAGCAGGCAAGTGGCCAAGGATGACCTTTTTGTGTGCCTGATCGGTGAGCGTTTTGATGCTCATGAATTTGCTGACCAAGTTGCACAGGCCGGCGCCTCAGCACTTTTAACTGACCGTGTTTTGAACATTGAAACACCACAGTTTGTGGTCAAAGACACGCGACTGGCGTTTGGCGCATTGGCCAGTGCCTGGCGGCACCGCTTTAGCTTGAAAGTATTGGCGGTGGTTGGCAGCAATGGAAAAACAACAAGTAAAGAAATGTTGGGCGGTATTTGCAAAGCTCATTTTGGCAACGAACGCGTGTTGGTGACCGCAGGCAATTTAAACAACGACATTGGTGTGCCGCAGACGCTGCTGCGGTTGCGCAACAACCACCGAGCGGCAGTGATTGAAATGGGCATGAACCACCCCGGTGAAATTGATTACCTGGCGGGTTTGGTTAAGCCCGACGTGGTGCTGCTGACCAATGCACAACGCGAACACCAGGAATTCATGAAAACCGTGATGGCAGTGGCCATGGAAAATGGCAGTGCATTTGCACATTTGCCAGCCCACGGTACTGCAGTGTTTCCTGTGTCCGACGAATTTGAAACATGCTGGCGCGAGCAGTCAACCGGTCGTGCCACCCTGCGTTTTGGTACAGGTGCAGATTTCGATTTGTCCCCCGCAGATAAAGGCAGTGAAATGGGTCAGGCTGAATTGAACATGCCTGGCGCCCAGATCACATTAAAGCCTTCCTTCATTGGCCAACACAACTATGCCAACGCAGCAGGTGCAGCAGCGGCTGCGCATGCAGGGGGATGTAGTTCATTCGCTATTCAGACCGGCCTCGAGCAATTCGAAGCGGTGAATGGCCGCCTGCAAGTGGCACTTCAAACACCATCACTTCTGTTAATTAACGACAGTTACAACGCCAACCCTGATTCCGTGAATGCAGCCAGCAAGGTTTTGGCCGCCCAGCGCGGAAATACGCTTTTGGTGTTGGGCGACATGGGTGAAGTGGGTGATCAGTCTGATGAGTACCACGCCGAGGTTGGGCATTTTGCCCGACAAACCGGCGTACAGCACTTGTACGCCTTGGGCGATGCGACACAACACACAGTGCATGCGTTTGGTGAAGGTGCACAACATTTCACAAACATCGACACATTGATAGACGACACGATGAATACAACAAAACAGGGTCAATGGTCTGTGCTGGTAAAGGGCTCGCGATTCATGAAAATGGAGCGCGTTGTTCAAGCGCTGGTTCAACAACACACTGGGGAGGCCAAGCATGCTTCTTGAATTGACGCAGTGGCTGGCGCAAGACATTCGTGCCTTTGGTGTATTCAATTATCTGACGCTTCGCGCCGTGTTGGCGTGTGCAACCGCCTTGTTGGTTGGCTTGGTGGCTGGCCCCATGGTGATTCGCAAATTGACCCAATACAAAATTGGTCAGTCTGTGCGCGATGATGGCCCGCAAACCCATTTGGCCAAAGCAGGCACGCCCACCATGGGCGGCGCCCTGGTGCTGATCGGCATTGGTATTTCAACCTTGTTGTGGGCTGACCTGTCCAACCGTTTTGTTTGGGTGGTGATGCTGGTCACTTTTGGTTTCGGCTGGATTGGCTGGGTCGACGATTACCGAAAAGTGGTGTATCGCAACCCCAAGGGCCTGCCTGCGAAGTGGAAGTACTTTTGGCAAAGTGTGGTGGGTTTGATTTGCGCGTTTTACTTGGCCTTCGCCGTGTCGGCGCAAAGCGGTCAAGAAGTGTTCGATATTTTTGTGGCTTGGGTTGACAGTGGTTTTTCAATGCACCTTCCCAACAATGCGGATTTGATCGTGCCCTTCTTTAAATCCATCAGCTACCCCTTGGGCGTTTGGGGTTTCATCGCGCTGACCTATTTCGTGATTGTTGGTACCAGCAATGCAGTGAACTTGACCGATGGCCTTGACGGCTTGGCGATTATGCCCACCGTGATGGTGGCCTCCGCCTTGGCAATTTTCGCCTATGTAGCTGGCAATGCCGTGTACTCCAAATACTTGTTGCTGCCTTTCATTCCCGGCGCAGGAGAGCTGGCTGTCTTCTGTGCAGCCATTGCAGGCGCAGGGCTGGCATTCCTTTGGTTCAATGCTTACCCGGCCCAGGTGTTTATGGGTGATGTGGGCGCTTTGGCCTTGGGCGGTGCGCTGGGTACAGTGGCCGTGATTGTGCGCCAGGAAGTGGTGCTGTTCATCATGGGCGGCGTGTTCGTGGCTGAGACTCTATCGGTCATGATCCAGGTGCTGTATTTCAAGTACAGCGGGGGCAAACGCGTATTCCGAATGGCGCCCTTGCACCACCACTACGAATTAAGCGGCTGGAAAGAAACACAAGTGGTGGTTCGATTCTGGATCATCACCATGATTCTGGTGTTGGTGGGTTTGTCGACATTGAAGCTGCGTTAAATAAAGAAAGGAAGAATGGTTTTGAATTTACTTCGTGATCAATCGGTTTTGCAAGTTGGGCTCGGCGAGTCTGGCTTGGCATGCGCGCGCTGGGCGTTGGCGCAGGGCGCCCGATTGACCGTGATCGACACGCGTGAGACCCCGCCGGGTTTGCAAGAACTTCGCTCAGTTCAGGCCGATGTGTGCTTGTTCAATTCACTAGGCCAACTGAACTGGGACTTTGACCGCGTGGTGGTTTCCCCAGGGTTGCCGCCCGCTCACCCCTTGATGATTGCGGTGCTTGACCAAGCGCAGCGCCATGAAACTGCTGTTGATTCCGAGCTTGATCTGTTTGCAGACGCATTGGAGTTTCTAGCGCAAGAACAAAATTACTCGCCCCAAGTGGTGGGCATTACAGGCACCAACGGAAAAACCACCACCACACGCATGGTGGAGTGCTTGGCGCAATTCGCAGGAAAGAAAGTAGTGGCGGCGGGCAACATTAGCCCGGCTGCGCTGGATGCACTGCGTGAAGGTCTGATTGCTGATTCACTGCCCGATGTGTGGGTGCTTGAGCTTTCAAGCTTTCAGCTGCACTGGACCAAGCGTTTGAAGTTCAATGCCTCAACGGTATTGAATATTTCGCAAGATCACCTGGATTGGCACCCAGATATGCAGGCGTATGCGCAAGACAAGTTCAGGATTTTTTCCGAGAACGGTGTGTGTGTATTGAACCGCGATGATGATTTGGTAAGTAGTGCAACCCTGCCTGCGAATTCACAGGTGCTGACTTTCGGTATCAGTGCACCAGTGAAAGCCAACGACTATGGCTTGGTGCGTGAGGGAGGTATGTTGTGGTTGGCCCAATTGTTGGGGGACCAGGAACATGCAATGTCGCCCCGCCGCAGAAAACAGGAAGAAGTCGAGCTGAACCAGAAATTGCTGATGCCCACCGAGGCCTTGCAAGTGGCTGGTTTGCACAATGCTGGCAACGCCTTGGCTGCACTTGCCATTTGCCAAGGTCTGGGAATGCCCATGTCCAAGTTGTTACATGGTTTGCGCAATTACCAGGGCGAGCCCCATCGTGTTCAGCATGTGGTTCAAATCGATGGTGTTGATTATTTTGATGACAGCAAAGGCACCAATGTGGGTGCAACCGTTGCAGCCCTGAATGGCTTGGCAAAACCCACAGTGTTGATTGCGGGCGGTGAGGGCAAGGGCCAAGACTTTTCGCCGCTGATTGAACCAGTTTCGACCTATTGCAAGCGTGTCGTATTGATTGGCAAAGACGCAGATCTTATTTTGCAAGCCCTGCAAAGCACGGGGGTAGTTTGTGTGAAGGCGGAAAATCTGGAGCAGGCAGTAATGCTGGCAGCTGAACATGCAGTTGCTGGCGATTGCGTGTTGCTAAGCCCAGCCTGCGCCAGCCTGGATATGTTCAAGAATTACGTACACCGCGCCGATGTGTTTGTAAGTGCAGTGCGTGGTCTTGCCGCCGACAGGGGGCAGCCATGCTAGGCAAGTGGAACAAAAAAGACCCCGGTAACATGCAATTCAAAAGCCTGATTCCTGCTACATCAGTCGGTGGTGGCATGTCGTCATCAAGTATGTACGGAGTGAAACGCGGTGGCAATATTGCCCAATCGATTGATCAAGGTTTGATTTGGGCTGCGTTGGCTTTGTTATTCCTCGGCTTGGTCATGGTGTATTCCGCCACGGTTGCGCTACCCGATTCCACCAAGTACGCGAACTACCAGCCCACGCATTTTTTGATTCGCCACACCATCTCTATTGCTGTTGCTTTCGCCGCCGCATTTTGTGTGTTCCAGATCCCAATGAAAACTTGGCAAACCCTGGCGCCGTTGGTCTTTGTGTGTTGCATCGCCTTGTTGGTTCTGGTGTTAATTCCTGGGATTGGTAAAGAGGTCAATGGCGCGCGACGCTGGTTGTCTTTGTATGTGTTGAATATTCAGCCTTCCGAGTTAATGAAGGTGTGCGCAATTATTTACGCTGCTGATTACACCGTGCGCAAGCAGGCCTACATGCAGCGCTTTGGCAAAGTGTTGTTCCCCATGTTCGTGGCCATGTTTTTTGTGGGCATGCTCTTGCTCCTGGAACCTGACATGGGTGCCTTCATCGTGATCGTGACGGTGGTATTCGGAATTCTGTTTCTGGGTGGCATTAACGCACGGGTGTTCTTCGGCGTGCTGTTTGCCCTCAGCGCGGCGTTCGCTTTGCTGATTGCTTTTAGCGACTATCGCCGTGCGCGCCTGTTGGCTTATCTGGATCCCTGGGAGGGAGACAACGCACTGAATAAAGCGTACCAGTTGTCGCATTCGTTAATCGCATTTGGTCGCGGTGAAATTTTTGGAGTTGGCTTGGGTGGCAGTGTAGAAAAACTTCATTACCTACCCGAGGCCCACACCGACTTTTTGCTGGCTGTAATTGGTGAAGAACTTGGTTTCGTGGGTGTCACCGTCGTCATTCTTTTGTTCCTGTATATCGTGAAACGTTGCTTCGCAGTGGGTGCGCAAGCCATTGCACTCGAACGTACCTTTTCCGGCCTTGTGGCCAAAGGTGTGGGCATCTGGATTGCCGTGCAGTGCTTCATCAATATGGGTGTGAATTTGGGCGTGTTGCCGACGAAGGGTTTAACCCTTCCGCTGATGAGCTATGGTGGTTCAGCCATTTTGGTGACTTGTGCTGCTTTGGCCTTGGTTTTGAGAATTGATTTTGAAAACAGAACAATGATGCGTGGGGGTGCGGCATGAGCAAAACGCAACGCTGCGCATTGATTGTGGCAGGCGGCACCGGCGGACATATTTTCCCTGGTTTAAGCGTGGCAGCCGAGTTGAAGGCACGGGGATGGCAAGTGCAATGGGCAGGCAATCCTGAAGCCATGGAAGGCCGGCTGGTACCCGCGCGCGGCGTGGAAATGAATACCTTGGTGTTTTCCGGTTTTCGCGGGAAAGGATTGCTGCAGCAACTGCTGATCCCATTGAAGCTACTGGGCGCATTCTGGACCTCCATTCAAATACTTCGCCGAGCCAAACCAGCTGTGGTGCTTGGAATGGGTGGGTATGTTGCATTCCCCTTGGGAATGATGACCAGCCTAATGAATATTCCTTTGGTGGTGCACGAGCAAAATTCCATCGCTGGCTTGACCAACAAGGTGCTGGCCAAACTGGCTGATAGAAACCTTGTGGCCTTTCCCGATGCATTGCCCAAATCACATTGGGTGGGCAACCCTGTGCGCGAAATGATTTACAGCCAGTCTGAACCCGCAGTGCGTTTTCAGGGCCGAACAGGTGCTTTGCGCCTGCTGGTGCTGGGCGGCAGCTTGGGCGCGCAGGCTTTGAATGAAGTGGTCCCCAAAGCAATCGGCTTGATGGACATGGCCCACCGACCCGAAGTTATTCACCAGGCCGGAGAAAAGAATTTGTCCGTGCTTCGTGACAATTACGAAAAAGCAAATGTACAGGCCCAGCAAGTTGCGTTTGTTGATGATGTAGCCGGTGCCATGGCCAGTGCAGATTTGGTGATTTGCAGGGCTGGAGCAATGACAGTGGCGGAAGTGGCCGCGATTGGTGTGGCCGCCTTGTTTGTACCGTTTCCACATGCAGTGGATGATCACCAAACCCACAACGCTGATTTTCTGGTGAAGGAAAATGCGGCCTGGCTGCGTCAACAAAATGAATTGGACGCCACCTGGCTTGCGAACTGGTTGATGAACATGAACAGGGAAACCTGTCTAGAGCAAGCCGCGCGCGCCAGGGCATTGGCCAAACCACAAGCCACCCAGGAAGTGGCGAATCACATAGAACAGGTTGCGAAAATATGAAACACAAAGTCAAACATGTTCACTTTGTTGGAATCGGCGGCTCTGGCATGAGCGGTATTGCTGAAGTATTGGTCAATCTTGGATACAAGGTCAGTGGCTCGGATCTTGCAGATTCTGCAGTTACGCAACGCTTGGCCAAGCTGGGCGCGACAGTGTTCACTGGGCACGAGCGGTCAAACATTGAGGGTGCTGATGCCGTAGTGACTTCTACTGCAGTTGGTGGCAGCAACCCGGAAGTGCTTGCTGCACGCGCAGCTCGTATTCCAGTGGTGCCACGCGCGGTCATGCTGGCTGAACTGATGCGTTTGAAGCAGGGCATTGCAGTTGCCGGTACCCATGGCAAGACCACCACCACCAGTTTGGTGGCCAGCATTTTGGCGGAAGGCAAACTTGACCCTACCTTTGTGATTGGTGGTCGACTCAACTCAGCTGGTGCCAATGCAAAGCTGGGCACTGGCGAATTCATGGTGGTAGAGGCTGACGAATCGGATGCATCTTTTTTGAACCTGATGCCGGTGATTGCTGTGATCACCAATATTGATGCAGACCACATGGAAACCTATGGCCATGACTTCGCACGCTTGAAGCAGGCCTTTGTCGAGTTCACTCAGCGCCTGCCGTTTTACGGTGTGGCAGCTGTGTGCGTAGACGACCCGTGCGTGCGGGAAATCATGCCTTTTGTATCAAAAACAATCGTGACCTATGGCCTGTCGGAACAAGCTCAAATTCGCGCTGTGAATGTGCAGGCTTGTCAGGGTCAAATGAAGTTCACTGTGCTGCGTGAAGACGAAGCGCCGCTCGATATCACCCTGAACTTGCCAGGTGATCACAATGTACGCAATTCACTGGCTGCAATTGCCGTGGCCACTGAAATTGGTGTGTCGGATGAAGCGATTGTCACCGCCCTTGAAAAATTCAATGGTGTGGGTCGCCGCTTCCAGCATTACGGCGAAGTGGCTGCCAAAGAGGGAGGGCACTTTGTGGTGGTCGACGACTATGGTCATCACCCTGTAGAGATGGCTGCTACACTCGCGGCCGCGCGCGGTGCATACCCCGACAAGCGATTGGTGCTGGCTTTCCAGCCGCACCGCTACACCCGCACTCGCGATTGTTTTGAAGATTTTGTAAAAGTGCTGGGCACGCCCGATCTTGTGATTCTGTCGGAAGTGTACTCCGCAGGTGAGGCCCCAATTGTAGCCGCCGACGGGCGCTCGCTGGCACGTGCCGTGCGCGTGGCCGGGCGAACCGAACCTGTTTTTGTTGAAGACATGAATGAAATGGAAAGTACGATTTTAAACATTGCCCGCGATGGCGATTTACTTATCACCATGGGCGCAGGCTCAATCGGCGCATTGCCCGCCCGCCTGGTTGCAAACGCACAAGGGGGTCAATGATGGCAAATCCGATTGATCCCAAAAGCCTGGGCAAAGTGGTGGTTCTGTTCGGTGGTCGCTCCGCCGAGCGCGAGGTGTCTTTGAAATCGGGCAGCATGGTATTGGCCGCGTTGAAGCGCAACGGTGTTGATGCACACGGGTTCGACCCCGCGGAACGCGGCATGGTTGAACTGGCCCAGGGTGGCTACGATCGCGCTGTGATCTCACTGCATGGCCGTTTTGGTGAAGACGGCACCATTCAAGGCGTGTTGGAGTGGTTGAATCTTCCCTACACAGGAAGCGGTGTCACAGCTTCTGCATTGTCGATGGACAAAATTCTGACCAAGGCAGCCTGGATTAGCCAAGGCTTGGCCACACCCGATTACGTTCGACTGGAACCTGGTTTCGATGTGCATGCGGTGGTTCAGCGTTTGGGCTTGCCCTTGATTGTGAAGCCCGCGCAAGAAGGTTCCACCCTGGGTTTGACCAAAGTAAAAACTGCCGATGAATTGCGGGCGGCTTTTGACTTGGCGTACAAGTACGACCCGATTGTGCTGGCAGAAAAATTTGTAAACGGCCAGGAATTGACCGTGCCTGTGATGGGCGAAGGTGTAGGCGCTTATGCTTTGCCCGTAATTCGTATTCAGGCTCCAGATGGCAATTACGACTACCACAACAAATACATCGGGAACGAAACACGATATTTTTGCCCCAGCGGCCTGGACGCGTCGTTTGAGGCGCAGGTGCAAGCCTTGTGCGTGAAAGCCTACCAAGTATTGGGCTGCGCAGGCTGGGGTCGAGCAGACGTACTGGTCGACCAAAGCGGCACGCCCTGGTTACTTGAAATGAACACTTCGCCCGGCATGACCGACCATTCGCTGGTGCCCATGAGCGCACGGGCCAGTGGTGTGGAATACGACCAACTGGTGTTGAACATTGCCGCCAGCGCGCGCCTGAAAGCGTCGGGCATGAATGTAGGGGGTGCACGCTAAATGTTGGGTGCCATCTGGAACGACGACAAACTCATGAGCATCATTGCAGGGCTGTTTTCAGCACTTGCTTTGGTGCTGTTGGGTTACGCCTGCATTCAGTGGTTAATACAACGCCCGGTGTTTGAGTTAAAGCGTGTTGAGTTGGTGGGCGACGTAGATCGAGTGAACCTGATTGGTTTTAAGGCAAACGTGCTGCCAAAAATTGAGGGGACGTTTTTCTCCGCCAATTTGCAGAAGGTGCGGGAACAGGTTGAAAGCCAGCCGTGGGTGCGAAAGGCGGTGGTACAGCGCACTTGGCCCAGTGGTTTGAAAATCAATATTCAAGGCCACACACCCTTGGCTTTATGGGGTGAAACCCGCTTGGTCAATACCTTCGGTGAAGTGTTTTCAGCAAACCTGGCTGAGGTTGCCGAGGATCGCCAACTTGCCGTGTTGAATGGACCCGCTGGCAGTGAACTGCTGGTATCGAAAATGTATGTGTCCAGCATTGAAAAATTAGAAACACTGGGCATGTGGCCCTCGCGCGTCATGTTGTCTGACCGCTATGCGTGGTCGATTGAAACCGACACAGGCCTGATTATTGAGTTGGGGCGCGAGCAAGAGAATTTCAGCATTGAACAGAAAATGGATCGACTGCTGGCGGTTTATCCAAAAATAACAAGCCAGGTGATGGCCGCAGTGGAACGCATCGATTTGCGTTACCCACGGGGTGTGGCGGTAAAGGGCGAGCGATTGGCTGAGGCAGTACCAGCCGGTGCTTCAAGTATGAAGTTGAACTGAACCTAAAAAATTGAAACTGGGCACCATGAACAAAGAGCCAAAAGATTTGATAGTTGGGCTGGACATAGGCACTGCAAAAGTAGTGGCGATGGTTGCAGAGCTGTTGCCAGATGGCCGATTTGAAGTAATCGGTGTTGCACAGCACGAATCACGCGGATTGAAAAAAGGCGTTGTGGTCAATATTGAGTCGACTGTGCATTCCATTCAGCAGGCATTGGAAGAAGCCGAGTTGATGGCCGATTGCAAAATTAAAACTGTGCTAACCGGCATCGCAGGTAGCCACATTCGCAGTTTTAACTCCTCAGGCATGGTGGCTATCAAAGAACGTGAAGTGACGCAGGCCGATGTAGCCCGTGTGATTGAAACCGCCAAGGCGGTGAACATACCCACCGACCAGCAAATTCTGCACGTGCTACCGCAAGAATTTATTGTGGACGGCCAGGAAGATGTGCGCGAGCCATTGGGCATGAGTGGCGTGCGACTGGAAACCCGCGTGCACATTGTGACTGGTGCGGTTTCTGCAGCGCAAAACATTGTGAAGTGTGTGCGCCGCTGCGGCCTTGAAGTGCAAGACCTGATGTTGCAGCCCTTGGCTTCCAGCATGGCGGTGCTGACCGAAGATGAGAAAGAGTTGGGCGTTGTGTTGATCGATATTGGCGGTGGCACCACCGACATTGCAGTGTTCACCGGTGGCGCCATTCGCCACACGGCAGTAATTCCAATTGCTGGAGATCAAATCACCAACGATATTGCGATGGCCCTGCGCACGCCAACACCCGATGCGGAAGAAATCAAGATTCGTCATGGCGTGGCCAAGCAAGTACTTGCCGACCCGCACGCAAAAATTGATGTGCCGGGAATTGGCGAACGTGATCCACGAACTTTGTCAAAACAAGCGTTGGCCGCTGTCATCGAACCACGGCTTGAGGAGTTGTTCTTGATGGTGCAACAAGTGTTGCGTGAATCTGGTTACGAAGAATTATTGTCTTCTGGCGTTGTGTTGACCGGCGGCACCAGTTTGATGCCTGGCATCGCAGAGCTGGGCGAAGACATTTTCATGAAACCTGTGCGTATTGGCGTGCCCGATTACACCGGCGGTTTGGCGGACATGGTTCGCACCCCAAGATTTGCCACCGCAATGGGACTTTTGTATGAAGCGCGTGCCCAGCATTTACGCGGTCGCCGTGTGGCTTCACAAGGCGGTGGTTTGAAGCAAACCGTACAAAAAATGAAAGAGTGGTTTTTAGGTAATTTTTAAATTTGGTTTTTTTAAATTCAGTTTTTTCGGCGATCTTAATTTTTGCTAGATAGGAGGCAAACACCATGTCATTTGAAATTCTCGAGACAGAAACCCAAGGTACTGTCATTAAAGTTGTAGGTGTAGGCGGCGCAGGCGGTAACGCGGTGGCCCACATGATTGCGCAAGGCGTTCAAAACGTCGAATTCATTTGCGCCAATACCGATGCACAGGCTTTGGCAAAAACCAAGGCAAATGTGCTGATTCAATTGGGTCGAACTGGTTTGGGTGCAGGTGCCAAACCGGAAGCGGGCCGTCAGGCAGCTGAAGAGGACCGTGACCGCATTCGTGATTCACTGCGCGGTGCACACATGGTGTTCATTACTGCCGGTATGGGTGGTGGCACAGGCACGGGCGCAGCACCTGTTGTGGCAGAAGTGGCTCAAGAGCTGGGCATTTTGACCGTGGCAGTGGTTACCAAGCCATTTGAATTCGAAGGCACCAAGCGTTGCAAGGCTGCTGAAGAAGGCTTGGAAAAACTGTCCAGCAAAGTGAATTCCCTGATTATCGTGTTGAATGAAAAGTTGCTGGAAGTGGTTGGCGACGATGCAACTCAGGAAGACTGTTTCATTGCTGCCGACGACGTGCTGCACAACGCATGTGCCGGCATTGCTGAAATCATCAATGTGGAAGGCAACGTAAACGTCGACTTCGAAGACGTGAAAACAATCATGTCTGAAGTGGGCAAAGCAATGATGGGCACTGCAACGGCCAACGGCCCCGAGCGTGCGCGTGAAGCGGCTGAACAGGCCATTGCTTCGCCATTGCTGGAAGGTGTTGATTTGTCAGGCGCGCGCGGCGTGTTGGTGAACATTACTTCAAGCAAGGGCTTGAAGTTGAAAGAAACCAAAGAGGTCATGAACATCATTCGTGCTTATGCCGCTGAAGATGCCACCGTGATTTTTGGTACCGCCTACGACGAAACCATGGGCGACGACCTGCGCGTAACCGTTGTGGCAACAGGTTTGGGCCGCAAGGTTGCCAAGCCAACACTGGTGCAGGCTGAGCAATACCAGCCCATGGCACGCACGGGTACGTTTGATGCCGTTAGTGGTCAGCAAGGTGAAACGGATTACGCCATTCCGGCCGTGTTCCGTAATCCGCGAGACAACGCAGCTTCACGTGTTCAGGCCTTGCAAGACAGTGGCATGGACCGTTTTGACATTCCTGCGTTTCTGCGCCGCCAAGCCGATTGATAGTTGTTTTAGTCAATGAACACAAGCGATGTCCTATCAAGCCCTCGGTTGGTTGTGGGTGATGTTTGCAGTTTTGCCGAAGACTGCAGATTCGCGATCTACCCAGGGTCGCTTGTGTGGTGTATTTTAAGGTTTTAGGAGAAGTATAAAAATGACAATTCAAATTGGCGATAAGCTGCCCAGCGCAACATTGTTCGAATTCATGCACGAGGAAACCGGTGGTTGCTCGCTGGGTCCCAATGCATTTGACGTGCAAAAGGAAACTGCCGGAAAAACCATTGCGATTCTGGCGCTGCCCGGTGCGTACACCCCCACTTGTTCCGCAAAGCACGTCCCGGGTTTTATCGACCATGTGGATGCTTTCAAAGCCAAGGGCGTGGATGAAATTTGGTGTATTTCCGTGAATGACGCGTTTGTAATGGGCGCCTGGGGCAAAACACAAGGCGCAGACGGAAAGGTCCGAATGATGGCCGATGGTTCTGCTGAGTTCACCAAGAAAATCGGTATGGAACTGGACTTGACCGCACGTGGTCTTGGTTTGCGCTCGCAGCGCTATTCCATGTTGGTAAAAGACGGGGTGGTGAAGCAGTTAAACCTCGATCAGCCAGGTGTTTTTGAAGTAAGTTCAGCAGAGAAGCTGCTTTCCCAGCTGTAAGAAACGATGTGAATAAAGGGTAAATTGTGCGCTTTTGCTACACTTTTACCCTGTTTTGGTCCCAATTGGAGTTTTTTCTCCACGAAAAATCTTGGGTTGATTGATCTGGGTGGTTACACTTCGGTGACAATTCAAGGAAAGCGTTGAGTGAAACAGAGAACCCTTAAACAAGTGCTAAGTGCCACGGGCATCGGCTTGCATTCTGGCAAGCGGGTCACCATGACATTGCGCCCAGCCCCACCCGACACCGGCATTGTGTTCCGGCGAGTTGACCTGCCTGAGCCGGTTGACTTCCCGGTGAACGCCTTGGCCATTGGGGACACGCGCATGGCTTCCACGCTTGAAAAAGATGGTGCCAAGGTTTCCACGATTGAACACTTGATGTCCGCCCTCTGTGGCCTGGGCGTAGACAATGCCTACATTGATTTAACCGCTGTTGAAGTACCCATCATGGATGGCAGCGCGATTTCTTTTGTGTTCTTGATTCAGCAGGCGGGGCTGGTTGAGCAGTCGGCACTGAAAAAATTCATCCGCGTGAAAAAGGAAATCGAGATTCGCGAAGGCGAGGGCTCGAATCTGAAATATGCGAGCCTTCGGCCTTTTGATGGTTTTCGCTTGCGCTTCGAAATTGATTTTGGTCACCCTGCAATCGACAAAACCGGCCAAATGGTCGAAATCGACTTTTCCCGCACGTCTTTTACACGGGACATTGCGAGAGCCCGCACCTTTGGCTTTACTCAGGACGTTGAAACCCTGCGCAATCTCGGCCTGGCCTTGGGTGGCAACCTCGACAATGCCATCGTTATGGATGAGTACCGCATTCTGAATTCAGACGGTTTGAGATACGACGATGAGTTTGTCAAACACAAGGTGTTGGACGCAATTGGTGACCTGTATGTGATTGGTCATCCCATTATTGGGGAATATCAGGCCTTCCGTTCGGGGCATGGCTTGAATAACCAGCTTATCCGCGCGCTTATTGAAGACAGGACTGCTTACGAAGTGGTTACCTTTGAAAGTGTCAGGGAAACTCCTACTGTATTTAGGGCGGATTGGGCGGTTGCTTGAATTGACAATCTAAGTACAATTGTTAACTAGTATTAAACTCAACTTTTTCAGATGGTTTTAGGATACATTCCAGAAACTACTTGAATTTGTGATGTTTGTTGAGTGCTTGGGTTGCCTCTTTCAGGGGCGAGTCTTCAAGCCGACTTTCAAGGTCGAGCCACGCTTTTTTTGCAGCTTCCGAGAAAACCGCCTTTTTAGGTTGTTTGTCGAGCTGCTTTGAAATCAAAGGGTTGGTTTGTATTTGCAGTTGAATTTCGTTTATATTCATGCCCGAGCCTTGAAGATGTTGGATCAGGCTAGGTAAAGATTGCCTCAGGCGCGTAAGCGCCGCCGGGGTCGACACGAAAATTTTTAGTTTGTCTTTTTTGACAGGTCCCACACTGAAGGTTACTCCTCGCAAGGATGGCCAAGTGTGGATGATCTTTTCAAGCCGGCGCGACTGCGCTGCTTGAGTGATCAGCGAGCTGGTCTGTGGTTCCTGCATCAGGCTGGCCAACGGAGACAATGCGGAATGCTTGGGTTTCACCTTGTGTTCTCACTAAAACCCGTTAAAAACGGGTGTATTCGGTTCGCTACGCGGATTGAGGAGGTTTATACATGCAGTTGATTCTTATGCGGGGTCCTTTTTCCCGCACCAGTGTACTCAGTATCAAGACCAGCCACATCGCTTTGTTATTTGTTGCGCTGGCCTTCGTTGCTGGCTTGTTAGTTTCGATTGGGCTCTACATTGCAGCGCGTTACGGTGAAGAAATTCCCGTAGTGCAAGATATTGTATACGCCCGTCAACTGGCGAAACACCACGATGTGGCGGAAACTGGCAGCCCGCTGGACGCCATGGCGATCCGTCTTGCTGAGATGCGTGCTCAACTGGCCCGGTTGGATGCGATCAGTGTGCGCCTTCTGAAAACAAACGGGCTCGACAGCACGGTTACCCTTACCGAACAACTTGGTCAGGGCGGTTTGCAGCAAAAAGACGAGCAATCTCTAAACTTTCGCGAAGTAAAAACAGCCATCTCTTCTGTATCGACTCAAATTGAACGTCAGGCAGACGTGTTCAGCATCATTGACACAGACTTGCAAAGCGCCCGAGTGAAATTTCTGAGTGTTCCCAATGAGTCCCCCCTAACCGACACAATTGCAGTCAGCAATTTTGGCAACCGAATTGACCCATTTACGGGGCGGCGCTCGGTGCACGAGGGCATCGACTTTATTGCACCAACCGGCACGCCAATTCTGGCGGCTGCTGCAGGAGTAGTGGTTGAGTCGAAATGGCATCCTGGCTATGGCAACATGGTGGAGATCGAACACAACAACAAGACCACCACGCGCTATGCCCACGCCTCGAAATTGCTTGTGAAGGTGGGCGACATTGTGCGTCTTGGGCAGAAAATCGCCTTGGTAGGTAGTTCTGGCCGGTCAACGGGCCCACACCTGCACTTTGAGGTGCGAGTGAACGGGGTTCCACAAAATCCAACCAAATTCCTGGAAAAGAACGGACTTCCCCGACCTGGGCCATCTACAGTTGCCGCCTTGAACGGCTTATTCTCGGAAAGCGCTGTCCGCCCGCTGGACTAGGCTTCGCATGCTAAACTTCTAGGCTGTTTTTGGAATCGACCGGACCCAAAACCCGGTCGATTGACTTTCAGGCCCCTCAAGGGTCGAACCAGCCGACATTATGATCACAGACACTCTAAAAAAGCTTTTTGGCAGCCGCAATGAACGGTTACTGAAAACCTATCGTAAAACCGTTAACCAGATCAACGCACTTGAGCCTGCCATTCAGGCACTGAGTGACGAAGCCCTGCGCGCAAAAACCCTCGAGTTCAAGGAACGCTTGGGCAATGGCGAGGCGCTGGACGATTTGTTGCCTGAAGCCTTCGCCGTAGTCCGCGAGGCCAGTGTTCGGGTGTTTGGCATGCGGCACTTCGATGTGCAGTTGATTGGTGGCATGGCGCTGCACCAAGGCAAAATTTCTGAAATGCGTACTGGCGAAGGCAAAACCTTGGTTGCGACCTTGCCCGCCTATTTGAACGCGCTCGAGGGCAAAGGTGTTCACGTGATCACCGTGAACGATTACCTGGCCTCGCGAGATGCTGCCTGGATGGGCAAGCTGTATACCTTCCTTGGCTTGTCTGTGGGGTGCAATCTGTCCCGCATGCCGCACGATCAAAAACAGGCTGCTTATGGGTCTGACATTACTTACGGCACCAACAATGAGTTTGGTTTTGATTACCTGCGTGACAACATGGTGTACAGCGTTGGCGAGCGTGTACAGCGTGGCTTGAACTACGCCATCGTGGATGAAGTGGATTCGATCTTGATCGACGAGGCGCGAACGCCCCTGATCATCTCGGGCCAGGCCGATGACCACACCGAAATGTATCGCCAGCTTGATGGCTTGCCCAAGCAACTTGTGCGCATGGCCAGCGAGCAAAAGCCGGGTGAGGAAGAAATTCCTGGCGACTTCTTCGTGGATGAAAAAGGGCACCAGATTCAGATGAGTGAAGCTGGCCATGAAAAGGCTGAACAAATTCTGAGCCAGATGGGCTTGTTGCCGGAAGGCGCCAGCCTTTACGACGCAGCCAATATTTCCCTGATGCACCATGTGATGGCAGCCCTGCGTGCCCACAACCTGTTTCACAAAGACCAGCATTATGTAGTTCAAAATGGTGAAGTGATAATCGTGGACGAGTTCACAGGTCGCCTGATGCCGGGGCGCCGTTGGTCCGATGGCTTGCACCAGGCGGTGGAAGCCAAGGAAGGTGTGCGTATTCAGGCCGAAAACCAGACATTGGCCTCGATCACATTTCAGAACTACTTCCGCATGTACAAAAAGTTGTCAGGTATGACGGGTACAGCCGACACGGAGGCGTTTGAATTTCAGTCCATTTATGGTCTGGAAACGGTGATCATTCCAACACATCGACCGGTTTCGCGCAAAGACGCTCAAGACAAAATTTACAAAAGCGCACGCGAAAAGTACAACGCAATTCTCGAAGACATCAAAGACTGCTACGAGCGCGGCCAGCCTGTGCTGGTGGGTACTACATCGATTGAAAATTCGGAATTGATCGCTTCTTTCCTTGAAAAAGAAAAGCTGCCCCACAACGTGTTGAACGCCAAGCAGCATGAGCGCGAAGCCGAGATCGTGGCCCAGGCTGGTCGCCCCAAAGCCATTACCATTGCCACGAACATGGCGGGCCGTGGCACCGACATTGTGCTGGGTGGCAACCTGGAGCGTGAACTGGCGGGCATTGAGAACAATGCCGAGATAGATGCAACCGCAAAGCCTGGCTTGATTGAAAAAGCCCGTGCAGAGTGGAAGTTGCGCAATCAGGAAGTGTTGGCAGCCGGTGGTTTGCACATTATTGGCTGCGAACGCCATGAGAGCCGACGCATTGACAACCAGTTGCGTGGCCGCGCTGGCCGGCAGGGTGATGCGGGTTCATCGCGTTTCTACTTGTCCATGGAAGACCAATTGCTGCGAATTTTCGCAGGAGACCGGGTGCGGGCCATCATGGAACGCCTGAAGTTGCCTGAAGGTGAGGCGATTGAGGCGGGGATTGTTTCCCGGTCCATCGAATCTGCACAGCGCAAAGTGGAAGGGCGCAACTTCGACATTCGCAAGCAGTTGCTTGAGTATGATGATGTGTCGAACGAACAGCGCAAAATCATCTATTCGCAGCGCAATGAAATTCTGGAATCAGCCGAAATCCGGGAAACCATTGGCAATTTGCGCCATGGTGCCCTTGAGGCAGTGTTCCGTGAATATGTGCCAGAAGAATCGGTTGAAGAGCAGTGGGACCTGGAAGGTGTTGAAAAGGTGCTTTCCAATGAGTACCAACTCGAGGCGCCGCTTCGCAAATGGCTGGAAGACGACGCCAAAAGTTCCGACGAAGATTTCTTGAAGCGCATTCTTGAAATTGCAAACGAAACCTATGACGCCAAGGTTCAGCAGGTGGGTTTGGAATCCTTCTCAAAATTTGAAAAAACCTTGTTGTTGCAAAGTATCGACACCCACTGGCGTGAACACCTGGCGGCCCTGGATTACCTGCGCCAAGGCATTCACTTGCGTGGCTACGCCCAGAAAAACCCTAAGCAGGAATACAAGCGCGAGGCATTTGAACTGTTTGGCGCTTTGCTGAATCGGGTTAGAGACGAAGTGGCCAAGGTGCTGTTGACTGTGCGTGTTCAAACTGCTGAGCAGGTTGAGCAGGCCGAGCAACAAATTGAAAAGCAGGCGGTGTCGCAGCTGGACAAAATTCAGTACCAGCACCCCGATGCAACTGGCGAAGAAAATACGGAAAGTTTTGATCAAGAAGCAGCAGCGCCCAACGCGCCGCGTCGCGTTAGCGACAAAGTGGGTCGCAATGATCCTTGCCCATGTGGGTCCGGAAAGAAATACAAACAATGCCATGGAAAAATTTCCTGAAATTTTTGAATAGATTGCGCTTAGGAGTCGCCTGACATGCCAGTGAATTTGAACGTACCTGCTGCTGAATCCTTGTTTGTTGTTGACGGTCTGGAAATGGGGTACGCCATGGCCCAGATTCGAAAGCCAAACCGAAAGGACGTGCTGGTGGTTCGGGTGGCCGAAGGCAGCAGCGTGGCGGGTGTGTTCACCAAAAACCGGTTTTGCGCTGCACCTGTTCAAATTTGCCAAGCCAACTTGAAAGCGGGCAAGGGTATTCGTGCCCTGGTAGTGAACACAGGTTGCGCCAACGCTGGCACGGGCGAGCGAGGCTTGGCTGATGCGCGCGCAACCACAGCCAAAGTGGCAGAGCTGCTGGGCGTGCAGGCTGAGCAAATATTGGTGTTTTCAACAGGTGTTATTCTGGAAAACCTGCCCATGGACCGCTTGCTGTTGGGCATTAATCAGGCAGTGGCCGGATTGGGCAAGGCCAATTGGCTGGATGCCGCTACCGCCATCATGACAACCGACACTTTGCCCAAGGCCAGTAGCAGCAAATTGAAAGTCGGTACCGGGGAAATCACGATTACCGGTGTGTCCAAGGGTGCTGGCATGATTCGCCCCAATATGGCGACCATGCTTGGCTATTTGGCCACCGATGCTACGATTGCGCAGCCTGTGCTTGAGAAGTGGACCACTGCAATCGCCGATGCATCATTTAACCGCATTACAATTGACGGCGATACATCCACCAACGACAGTTTTGTAGTAATCGCCACCGGCAAAAGCATGGCAGTGAACATTCAGACGGGCAATGAACCCGAAGCTGCTGCGGTGCTTGAAGCGATGAAAGTCGAGTCCATCAAACTGGCGCAGGCCATTGTTCGTGATGGTGAGGGCGCGACCAAATTCATCACCGTGAAAGTGGAGCAGGCGGGTACCGAGGAAGAGGCGCTGAAAGTGGCCTATGCCATTGGTCATTCACCTTTGGTGAAAACCGCGTTCTTCGCTTCTGACCCCAATTTGGGCCGAATTCTGGCGGCGGTGGGTTATGCAGGCATTGAAGATTTGGACCAAACCAAAATTCAACTGTATTTAGGCGATGTATATGTAGCGCAGAATGGTGGCCGCCACCCCGATTACCGCGAAGAACAAGGCCAGGCCGTGATGAATGATGCGGAAATTACCGTGCGGGTTCAGCTGGGGCGCGGTATTGCCAGCACCACTGTGTGGACCACCGATTTTTCGCACGAATACGTCACCATCAACGCGGACTACCGCAGTTAAATTGCGGGCGGCGCATTCATGAGCACCCAGCACGATCAGGGCAAAGCCATTCTGGAGCAACTGGCCCGCATTGCGCAGGCCTTGGAGCAAGGGGTGATGAAAGCCCCCACCAACTGGAATGCCTCCACCGCATTTCGCCTGCACCACCGTGCAGGGCAATTGCGCCTAGAGCCAGTAAAAACCGTTGAATCGCTGGACGCCGCCGTGTTGAAAAACATCGGCCCCCAGCTTGATAAGGTCGATCAAAACACCCACCAATTTGTAAAAGGCCTGCCTGCCAACAATGTGTTACTAACCGGCGCACGCGGCACCGGCAAATCAAGTTTGGTGCGCGCCATGCTTAGTCGCTATGCGCCACAAGGCTTGCGCTTGATCGAAGTGGACAAAACCGATTTGCTGTTTCTGCAAGACGTGGTCGATTTGGTTAATGGTCGCCCGGAGCGCTTCATCGTGTTCTGCGATGACCTTTCCTTCGAAGATGGCGAGCCCGGCTACAAAGCCCTGAAAAGCGTGCTGGACGGTTCCATCGCAGGTACTTCCGACAATGTACTGATTTACGCCACCTCCAACCGCCGCCATTTGCTGCCGCAAATGATGAAAGACAATCTTCAGACCCAGCACCTGGACAATGGCGAAATTCGCCCGGCCGAGGGCATTGAGGAAAAGGTGTCTTTGTCAGATCGTTTTGGCGTGTGGGTGTCCTTTCATGCCTTCAACCAGGACGAATACCTGGCTGCCGTGCAAGTGTGGCTGGAACACTTCAACATGCCCTTCACGGATGAAGCTCGGCACATCGCCTTGCGTTGGACGATTGAGCGGGGCAGCCGCAGCGGCCGCCTAGCTTATCAGTTTGCCAAGCATTGGGCTGGCTCCAAAGGCCTGTAGAACTTTCGTGACTTCCCATTTGAAACCCCGTATTGATGTTGCAGTGGCTGTGGTATTCAACTCCGCAGGCCAAGTACTTTGGGGGTGCCGCCCTGAGGGCAAGCCATATGCAGGCTACTGGGAGTTTCCGGGTGGAAAAGTGGAATCCGATGAAACCGTTTGGCAGGCCTTGGTTCGTGAGCTCAAAGAGGAGCTTGATATTACGGCCCGCGAAGGTGGTCCGTGGTTTCGGATTGAACACGATTACGAGCATGCCAATGTGCGCCTGCACCTTTATCGCGTCTGGGCATTTGAGGGCACGCCAAAATCGCTGGAGCAACAGGCATTCACTTGGGCCAGCCTGGACAGTTCAGATCTTTCCCCTATTTTGCCCGCCACCGCCCCTTTGTTGCCCAAGCTGGCGCAGCCCACCGTGATGGCGCTAAGCAATTACGAAGCGGGTTTTGATGCCTGTGCCAATCGGCTTGAACAAGCCTTACGAAGAATTCACGCTCCGGTTTATGTGCAGTTGCGAGAGAAGACGCTGACCGGAGAGGCGCTGATTCGTGCATTTGAGCATTGCTATGGCCTGTGTCAGGAAACCGGGCAGGCCATGCTATTGAATTCTGCAACCTGGATGAGTCTCCAGGTGTATCTAGATGCGCTGCCATGTCCGCTGCATTTAACAGAACCACATCTGTTGGCAGGTGATTTTTCAAACTTGCAGTGCGCGGGGGCTTCTGTGCACAGTGCTGAATCGCTTGATGCGGCGTTTAATCGAGGTTTAAGTTATGCAGTGTTGGGTGCCGTAAAGCAGACAATGTCGCATCCTGGACAACCCGGTTTGGGTTGGGAGACCTTCCAAAATATTGCGGTAAATTCCCGCCTGCCGGTGTTTGCGATCGGTGGCCTGAGTCTGGCTGATAATGACGAAGCACGAAGGCACGGAGCACACGGCATGGCCATGCTGAGTCAGTTTGACGTCAAAGCTTTTAAAGATTGCACAATCTGATTTTGAAAGACATGGGCTCGAGATATGGGTTGTTTTTACTCACCCCGTTCGCGTTCGGAATGTTGAACCGAATCCAAAGCATGTATTTGTTGGCACTGAATTCAGGTACCACTTCCAGCTCGCTGGGTACGTCTACCCGAAGCAACTGAAAGGTTTTGCCACTCATCTGCTGGGTGTAATTGCCTTGCTCAGCAGTCACCATGTTGACTTCCCCGCTGTGACGAAGAATTTTTAGCACCAACGCAATCGCCCGAGCCAGTGGGCGCATGGGTTCAAACCAGGTTTCAATATCGACACGGCGAGCTTGCGCGGTTCGTGATTGCCAACGGTGATAGCCGGGCAAGTCAAATTCACAGACCCCACCCGGGATGGTGCAGCGGCTGCGAATGATCATCAGAAATTCATTGTCACGGAGGTGATATCCCAAGCGACCGTTGCACTGGTTCAATTGCGTTGCGGTGGAGTCGATGCTGGAAAGTGTTTCTTCCAGCATGATGCGATCTACGCCTGGGTGACCACGAAATTGGACAAGCGATGCGCGTTGACGATCCAGTTCCTGCAGCAGATCACTTTTCAAGTCTGCACGGGAACCCACCTCAATGATTTCAAACAAGGTTAAAAGCGCGGTGTGGTGGTCCAGCCGGTGATCTTGACCCACAAAGAAAAGAAATTTCGCAAACAAGTCCTCGAGACGCAGCAGCGTGCGAATTCTCTCGTTGAGTGGAAACTCGTAGGTGGTGATTTGGGTGACCGGGTTAGAGGTCTGTTGTCCGTCTGTTACTTGAGTCACCGAGTGATCGCAATAAAAAGCTACGCCAAACGTGATTGTGGCGCACCTGTGGTTTTCATGCAAATAGCGAGCTCATTTTTGTGCTTTTTTTATTATTTTCCGGTGCAAAAAGTCGATTTTCTCGATCAGTTCAGTTATGCCTTGCGTGTTTTCGATCACGTGGTCGGCTCCCTCAATTCGAACACTTCTGCTGGCTTGGTTGTTGATAACAGCCAGCACCTGTTCTTCAGTCCAGTTGTTTCTTTGTATCACCCTGCGCACCTGTTGTTCGATTGGACAATCCACAACAACAATTTCATCCATCAGCTCATTCCAGCCACCTTTCTCAAACAACAATGGCACCACGATCAGAAAATAATTGGGCGCGCCTTGGTCAAGCCGGTTTTGCACTGACTCACGGATCAGGGGGTGTAGAATTTTTTCAAGAATAACGCGTTGATCAGGGTTCTTAAATACCAAGCCACGCATGTAATTGCGGTTCATGCTGCCGTCGGCGTTAACAGCCGCGTCGCCAAACGCGGTTCTGATTGAGGGAATGGCCAGCCCATCTGGCTGGGTCAGGCTGTGCGCGATTTCATCGGTGTCAATCACTGTTGCGCCGAGTTCATGCAAGCGGTTAGACACCGCTGTTTTACCTGAGCCGATGCCACCGGTTAAACCAACCACCCATTGAACCGGTTTTCGAAGGGTTTGCCTCATGGCTGGGTTCAAATCCATTTCGCGAGATCAAATCCTGCCATTGATGCCAATGCGCCCATCACAAGACAAGGGCCAAATGGGAAGGCATCGGTTTTTTTCTTTCCCCGTATGGATTGAATGATTAATCCAAACACAACGCCGGAAACAGAAGCAAACAACACCACACTGAAAAGGGAGGTAATCCCAAGCCATGCGCCGATGGCGGCCAGTAGTTTGAAGTCGCCATATCCCATGCCTTCCTTGCCTGTGGCAAGTTTAAACAGTTGGTAAATCAACCACAGCATGGAGTACCCCAATGCTGCGCCAGAAACGGCACTTGCCAATGGCACTGTTTCGGTAACCATGTTGAACAGCAACCCAGCCCACAGCAGCGGCAGCGTAATGCTGTCAGGCAGCAAATAGGTGTCCAGGTCTATTACCGCCAACACCAACAGCGAGGCGGTGAATCCCATCAGTGCCAATGCAACCACTCCTGGCGGGTAGTGGTATGCCACGGTTAGAAACAACGCGGCGCAGAGCAGTTCGATAATGGGGTAACGCAGCGAGACATCGCTGTGGCAATGCCCACATTTGCCACGTAGCAGCAAGTACGACAACACAGGAATATTGTGCCAGGCCTTCAGCGGTGTTTTGCAGGCTGGGCAATGCGATGCTGGGAGGAACAAACTAAATCCAGGCAGCTCTTCTGGCTCCCGACCTTGCGCCTCGGCAAGGTCTGCATCCCAAGCCCGTTGCATCATAATGGGCAAGCGGTGGGCCACCACATTCAGCAGCGAGCCTATGCACAGGCCAAGCAAGGCACTAAAGATCAGCCACATGGACGGCTCAAGGTTGCTCAGAGTAATCAAACAATTCCCCCCATGTTGAAAATTGGCATGTACATGCCGACAATCAGCACCCCAACCAACACGCCAATGACACACATGATCATTGGCTCCATCACTGTGGAAAGCGTGTCGACTTTGTCGTCCAGATTGATTTCGTATTGATTGGCAAGCCGCTCAAGCATAGCGTCCATTCGGCCCGATTCTTCACCGATCCGGATCATTTGAACGGATTCTGCGGGAAATATTTTTTGTGCTTCCATGCTGTCGGACACGCGCGCTCCGGAAGCCACGGCTTGCCGAACCTCGAGGGTAGCATCTTGAAAAGAGCGAATTTGGGATACGCTGGCCACTGATTCCAGTGCCGATGTAATGGGAACGCCGGAAGCGCTCAGCGTGGCGAATGTTCGAGTCCACCGTGCATGCACAGCGGTGCGCATCAGGTCACCAAGTAGTGGTATTCGCAGCATGAGCACATCCAGGGAGTTTCTTAACTTGAGGCTTCGACGGTAGCTTTGTATCAGGCTGTATACAGCAAGCGCCATAACACCCAACAACATCAAACCGTTGTTTTGAAGAAAATCAGAAGCGGCCAGCAATGCCAAGGTCAATAGGGGAAGTTCTGCCTCGAACTGCGCGTAGATGGATTTGAATGAGGGCAATACAAACAGCAACATGCCCACAGTAACGGCAACGGCAACCAACACCACGATTGAAGGATAGACCATGGCTTTGCGCACCTTTTGGCGAATGCGCAAGGTTTTTTCGGTGTGGGTAGCCAGGCGATCCAATGCTGTGTCAAGTTCGCCGGCATTCTCACCGGCCGCCAGGGTGTTGCAGAACAGGTTGTCGAAGCAGCGGGGGTGTTTGCGCATGGCATCGCTTAGTTTCAAGCCACTTTCAACGTCGGCCCGAATGGCGCGCACCACGGTTTGCATATTGCGTTTTGATTTGCTGGTCATGCCGCCTGAAATTAAACCCAGGCTTTGCCCCAAAGGCACACCCGATTGAATCATGACCGCCAGTTGCCGTACAAACGAAGCGACTACCGCGAGGGAAATTTTAACGCCCGTGTGAGATTTGGCTTTTTTCAGTGACACAGCTTTCACACCCTGGCGTGAAAGCTGAAATCGCGCATGGTCGATTGATTTTGCGCGGATTTCGCCAGTTCTTGCTTTTTTCGTGATTCCTTTGGATTTCTCGGTCCAAAGAAACAACAAGTCACCAGAGGAAGCTTTGTCTCTCAGGTTTACATTCATTGCGCGCACCCACGGTCAGTTTAATCGGCCTTTGTCGCGCTCAGAATTTCTTCAGTGCTGGTAATTCCCAAGCGAATTTTGGCCAGACCCGATTCGCTCATGCTAGCAATGCCTTCTTGCCGGGCAAGGCGCTCCATGTCCAACGCAGAAGCGCCAGTGATAATTAATTCCTGCATGGCTTCAGACACGGGAAGTACCTCGTAAATTCCAGTGCGACCCGAGTATCCTGTCCCATTGCAGGACTCGCAGCCCACCGCGCAGAAGGGTGTCCAATCCTCTTGGGGGACCTCTTTGGTCATGCCAGCAGTGACCAAAGATTGAAGCCCTTGGGGGTGCGGTGATTTGCAGGTGCAAAGTTTGCGCACCAAGCGCTGGGCGATAATAAGGCTAACCGATGATGCGATGTTGAATGTTTCCACGCCCATGTTTTTCAAGCGGATGATGGACGATACGGCGTCGTTCGTGTGCAGTGTGGACAACACTTTGTGCCCGGTTTGGGAGGCCTTGATGGAAATGTCCGCAGTTTCAAGGTCACGAATTTCGCCCACCATGATTACGTCAGGGTCTTGACGTAGCAGCGCTCGCAAGGCCTTCGCGAAGGTCAAGCCGATTCTTTCATTGATGTTGACTTGATTGATGCCAGGCAAATTGATTTCTGCAGGGTCTTCTACAGTGCTGATGTTGATTGAATCGTTGTTCAACATTTGCAGAAAGGTATACAGCGACACTGTTTTGCCACTACCAGTCGGTCCTGTGACCAAAATCATGCCGTGGGGTTTGGCGAGCGCCTTCTCGACTGCGCTGCGCTGGTTGTTCTCGAATCCCAATTGCTCAAGCTTCAGCAGTGATTTGCTGGAGTCGAGCAAACGCATTACGATTTTCTCGCCAAACAGCGTGGGCAGCGTGCTGACTCGGAAATCAATTTTGCGCTCGTCTGCACCCAAAGTCAGGCGAATTCTGCCGTCTTGTGGAATGCGGGTTTCCGTCGTATTGAGCCTGCTCATGATTTTGATGCGGGCTGCAATTTTTGATTTGGCCGCCAGTGGGGGCTGCGAGGTTTCCTGCAAAACCCCGTCAATCCGGAAGCGAACCCGGTAGCTTTTTTCATAGGGTTCAAAGTGAATGTCGGAAGCGCCTTTTTTCAATGCATCACTCAACACCCTTTGAACAAAACGCACGATCGGCGCATCGTCTACATCCGGTGAACTTTCTTCATTACCCGATCCACCAGATTCCGATTCCACATCGGTCAATAAACCGTCATCCATGCCCTGCGACGGATCATTTTTTTCAATCCGGCTTAACAGTTTGTCGTATTCCACCACCACTGGTTCCACCTGCAACTGGGTGCGAAACTTCAATTGCTGGATGGTACTTAGGTCGGTGGGGTCAGCCATGGCAACGCTAAGTGCGCCGTGGCGGCGGTTTAGAACAAAAGCCTCAAGGCCTTTCTCCGCTTGAATCAGATCTGCCTCTACGCCTTCTCGATGTTCATCAAATTGGGCAAGGTCTAGCAGGGGGTAACCAAAATGTTGAGCCACTGTACTGGCCAGCAATTCCGCGCTCACCACACCATTGTTAACAATCCAGTCTGCGACTGATCGGCCTTGCGCTTCCTCGGTGGTTAGCTGGTCCAGCTGATTTGCATCCAGAATTCCCTTGGCGGTCAGCGCCCGCACAAGCCCCGAGCTTTTGACGATTGCACTGCTGATGCTCATAGATCGATGTCCTTCAAGGTGAACGGTTGGATCAAATGCTGGATTGCCCCACTATGCGTACTCAATGTGTACTTATCAATCACCTAGGCGGATGTTTTTTTAGCTGTTTCGGTGAACTGCAACGTCACAAAGCTCGGTAAGCGCGACTGAATAAGCGTTGTTATCCATCGAACCCAGCCGGCTTTTTGCTGATGCAGCCAAAGCCAGTGCCTTGTTGCGTGTGTAATCAAGCGAACCAGTTTGCGCCATGCTCGCCATAATGGCTGCAACATCTTGCGTGCCGCCATTGGCGATTGCGTCGCGAATCTGGTTTTGAATGGCTGGGCTGGCGCCTTGCATGGCATGAATCAGGGGCAGGGTGGGCTTGCCTTCACGCAGGTCGTCACCCACGTTTTTGCCCATTGCTGCGCTCTCGCCCGCATAGTCGAGCACATCGTCGATCAACTGAAATGCACTGCCCACTTCAGCACCGAAGCGGCCCAGGTTGGCAATGGTCTCTTTTGTTTGGCCGGTCACTATGCCCGCAAGGCGGCAAGAAGCTTCAAACAGCTTGGCTGTTTTGAAGTCGATAACCTGCATGTAGCGGGCCTCGGTAACCTCTGGGTCTTTGCAGTTCAATAACTGAAGTACTTCGCCTTCGGCAATGGTGTTGGTGGCCTCGGACAATACATCCATGACGTCCATCAGGCCGATTTTCACCATCATTTGAAATGATCTTGAATACAGGAAGTCGCCCACCAGCACGGCCGCAGAATTGCCATATTCCGCATTGGCGGTCAGGCGGCCACGCCGCATGTCCGATTCATCCACCACATCATCATGAAGCAGGGTTGCAGTGTGAATAAACTCCACAATTGCTGCCAATTCAATGGCTTGCGCCATTTGCTGCTGGTTGGCACACAGGGCGCGGGCGGTTAAAATAACCAAAGCCGGGCGCAAACGTTTGCCCCCGGCATTGATAATATAGTCACTGATCTGATTGATCAGGCTGACCTCGGAATGCAGGCTGGTGCGAATCACCTGGTCGAGCTGCTGCATATCGGCTGCGATCGGGGACAACACACTTTTCACACTGGGCGCGGGGCTGGGCATGGGGTTCACTGCATCTGGTGATGATTTATGTTGCGCATATTGTACTTGAGGGTGTTTGACAAAAGCCGCAGTGGCTTTACAGAATGTGCGTACTTTGCTCACAAGGCTTTGACATCATTGCACTTTCCGAGCATAATTGCGGGCTATCCGAATTTCTTCGGGTTCATTAATTGAAGTTAATTGAAAACTTAACTGATAAGTTTAGAGGTCAACTATGTACGCGGTCATAAAAACCGGCGGCAAGCAATACAAGGTTGCTGCTGGCGAAAAATTGAAAATAGAACAGATACCTGCTGACATTGGCCAAGAAATCTCTCTGGATGAAGTGCTCGCCTGCGGTAGCGGTGACACTGTAAAAGTGGGTACACCACTGGTTCAAGGGGCTTCGGTCACTGCAGTTGTTTTGGCACACGGTCGTCACGACAAAGTGAAGATCTTCAAGATGCGTCGTCGCAAGCACTATCAAAAGCGTCAAGGCCATCGCCAGAACTACACTCAAATCCAGATCCAAGCCATCAACGCTTGATATAGGGGCATGACTCATGGCAAGTAAGAAAGGCGGCGGCTCTACGCGCAACGGACGTGACTCAGAAGCCAAGCGACTGGGTGTGAAGGTATTTGGCGGTCAGGCTATCAACGCCGGCGGCATTATCATTCGCCAACGCGGCACACGTTTTCATGCTGGCGACAACGTCGGCATGGGCAAAGATCACACATTGTTCGCCTTGACCGATGGTCAAGTGCAGTTCTCAGTGAAAGGCGCTTTGCGTCGCAAAACTGTGAGCGTGGTCAACGAGGGTTAATTTTCTTCGTTCGCACCGCACACCGTGCTTGGTCCGATAGCCCTGCATTGCAGGGCTATTTTTGTTTTTGGCCGGGTACATTCAAATTTAAAGTAAACAGACTAAGTCATCAGGCGTAGTTACCGGGAATAGACATGAAATTCATTGACGAAGCGACAATCGAAGTATTTGCGGGCAAGGGTGGCAATGGCTCTGGCAGCTTTCGTCGTGAAAAATTCATTCCCAAAGGTGGTCCAGACGGTGGTGACGGCGGCAAGGGCGGCAGCGTGTTCGCCGAGGCCGATCGCAACTTGAACACCTTGATTGATTATCGCTTTTCTAAACAACACCGTGCCAAGGGTGGCGAAAATGGCCGTGGTTCAGATTGTTATGGTGCTGCGGGCCCAGACATCGTGCTGAAAATGCCCGTGGGCACTACTATCGTGAACGCTGAAACCGGCTTGGTGGTGGCAGATTTAACCGAACATGGCCAACAGGTGCTGATTGCCAAGGGTGGCGACGGCGGTTTGGGTAATATTCACTTCAAAAGCAGCGTGAACCGCGCTCCTCGCCAGTTCACCAAGGGTAAAGACGGTGATTCTGCCCGCTACAAGCTCGAATTGAAGGTATTGGCCGATGTGGGCTTGCTGGGCATGCCCAATGCAGGCAAATCCACCTTGATTGCAGCGGTGTCAAATGCCCGCCCCAAAATTGCAGATTATCCGTTTACCACCTTGCACCCCAACCTTGGTGTGGTGCGCATTGGGCACGCCCAAAGCTTTGTAATTGCCGACGTGCCGGGCCTGATCGAAGGTGCTGCGGAAGGTGCAGGTTTGGGTCATCAGTTTTTGAAACACCTAAGCCGCACGCGGGTGCTGTTGCACCTGGTGGATTTGGCCCCGTTTGATGACAACGTAGACCCAGTTCACGAGGCAGCTGCCATTGTGGAAGAACTGCGCAAGTACGATGAAGACCTGTGGGCCAAGCCACGTTGGCTGGTGTTGAACAAAATCGACATGATTGCCGAAGAAGACCGCAAGGCCAAAATTGACGATTTCGTAAGCCGTTACCACGAGAAAACCGGCTGGCAAGGGCAGGTGCACCCCATTTCAAGTTTGACTGGTGAGAACACAGCCAACCTGATGCGTTCGGTGTACGAGAACCTGGTGCAGCAGATGCAGGTGGAGTTTCCGCCTGAGCCTGATGCGCGCTTTCGCGAAAGCACGGGTACACTCATCAATCCCGAAAAAACTGGCGACGATCAGGAGTAAGTTCCGTGGAAGGAAAGTCTCTGGCAAATCAACGTGTTGTGGTGAAAGTAGGCAGCTCTTTGGTGACCAAGGGCGGTAAGGGCGTGGACATGGAATCCATTCGCGCCTGGGCTGCTCAAATTGCGGAGCTGGCCAACCAGGGTTGCGAAGTGGTGCTGGTTTCTTCGGGTGCAATCGCTGAGGGTATGAAACGCCTGAAATGGGCCAAACGCCCGCGCGAAATCCATGAACTACAGGCCGCAGCGGCGGTGGGGCAAATGGGCCTGGTGCATGCCTATGAAATCGGCTTTGCCGAACACGGCTTGGTGTGCGCGCAGGTGCTTCTAACCCACGCTGATTTGGCTGATCGTGAACGCTACCTGAATGCCCGCTCAACTCTGTATTCCTTGTTGGGCCACAAAGTGGTGCCCATCATCAATGAGAATGACACCGTGGTGACCGATGAAATTCGCTTTGGTGACAACGACACGCTGGGCGCTTTGGTGACTAATCTGGTTGAAGCCGACACGCTGATTATTTTGACTGACCAAGTGGGGCTGTACGATTCCGACCCCCGAAAAAACCCGCAAGCCCAGTTCATTGTTGAAGAAACCGCTGGCAACCCGATACTTGAGAAAATGGCAGGCGGTGCGGGCAGCAGTGTGGGAACGGGCGGCATGATCACCAAAATACTGGCTGCCAAACGAGCAGCACGCAGTGGCGCAGCAACGGTTATTGCCAGTGGGCATGAGCCTGATGTGTTGGTGCGCTTGATGAAAGGCGAGTCGGTGGGCACTTACCTGAAAGCGCCCCTGGGTCGTTTGGCCGCCCGTAAGCAGTGGATGGCAGATCACCTTAAATTAAAAGGTTCACTGTCGCTGGACGCTGGCGCAGCGGAGGCCTTGCGCAAGAAAAAAGGCAGTTTGTTGCCAATTGGCGTAACTGCTTGCCAGGGCAACTTTCAACGTGGCGATGTGGTGGCTTGTCTAAGCCCCGAAGGCGAGGAAGTTGCGCGTGGTTTGGTGAATTATGCCGCCGCCGAAGTTAAAAAAATTGCCAAGCAGCCCACCAGCGCGATAGAGTCCATTCTTGGTTATTTGGACGAACCCGAGCTGATACACCGCGACAATATGGTGGTGTTGGTATAACGAAATAGGAGTGGGCTGATGGAGCTGTCGATGTGGAAAAACAGTGGGCAGTTTTTCGACTGGAAAGGCCACTCCATTTTTGTACAAGACACTGCAGCAACCAACAAACCCGCACTTCTTCTGATTCACGGTTTTCCAACCGCCAGCTACGACTTTCATTTGCTGTGGCCAGACCTGGCCGAATCTCACAGGTTGATTGCCTTCGACATGCTGGGTTATGGCTATTCCGACAAGCCCCGCACCTGGCAGCATTCCATTTTCAATCAGGCTGACATTGCCGAAGCCTTGCTGCGCAGCAAAGGCATTGGTGAATGCACGATGATTACCCACGATGTAGGCGACACCGTCGGCCAAGAGCTGTTGGCCCGGCACGCCGAAGGAAAGTTGGGTTTTCGCCTAAAGCGTGTGGTGATGTTCAATGGTGGGCTGTTTCCCGAAACCCACCGCGCTATCCTTGTTCAAAAACTATTGCTCAGTCCGCTTGGCTTTTTGGTCACAAGGTTGATGAAAAAGGAAAAGCTGGCCGCCAGCCTGCGCAGTGTGTGTTCAGCCGGTTTAAGTGATGCCGACATTGATGCGGCCTGGGCCCTGATGGCTCACAAGAAAGGCAACCAGTGCATGCACCTTTTAATTCAGTACATGCGTGAGCGGCGCGAAAATCGCGACCGTTGGGTAGGGGCTTTGCAGAAAGCCGATATGCCCTTTGTGCTGATCGACGGAATTGAAGACCCGATTTCTGGCGAACACATGGTGCAGCGCTTTGAAGAATTGGTGCCGGGTAAGCAAACAATCCGCTTGCCGGGTTTGGGGCACTACCCCCATTTGGAAAATGCGCCACAGGTGTTGGCGATACTTAGGCCATTGATCGCCAATTAGCCTAACTATGATTACCTCAATGTAGTTGTTTTTGCTCTGTTTTTCGAGTCCCACTACTCTCCATCGTTTCATTGGAGATGGCGATGTCATTTGAGGTTGATTATGCGTTTCTTTCCAAGTTGGAGGGTGGTTGCAGAACTGGTGGCTACATCCCCGATCTGGAAAAGAGCAAAAGCGGCGTAACAATTGCAACAGGCTTTGATTTGGGAGCCCGCAACGAGGATGATCTACGTCGACTTGGTATTCAGGGTTCTTTGTTTAAAAAGTTGGCACCTTATCTTGGGCTGAAAAAGCATGATGCTGCCAGGAAACTCGAGAAAAGCCCGCTGAGTATTACTGCGACCGAATGTCTACAAATTGATCAAGTGGTTAAAACTCATTATTTAACGCAACTTGCTAAACGTTACAACAACGCAATCTCCAATAGTGCGACGAAATTCGAGGATCAAAAGCCTGAGTTTCAAACTGTCATTACCTCGGTATCTTTTCAACACGGGCTGGAACTGGCTCGATCCACACCTAAGTTTTGGGCTTCAGTTGTCGCCCAGGACTGGGAACTCGCAGTCAGAATACTGCGCAACTTCCAGGATCAATATCCCACAAGAAGAAATAAGGAAGCGGACCTAATGGAGAAGGCACTTTGAGAAACTATCTGCTGGCTTTTTTGGTTGCGCTTGTTGGCTGCTCAAGTGGAAAATCCCCTGACAATGATTATTTGTGGCTGGACCCAGATGTGCAGGAGAAAGTACAAAAATCATCTAAAGAATCAGAGCTCTCCCGGCCTCAGGTCGAATTTACCAATGGAAATACAGTAAGTAACTGTGAAGAATATTTCCTGCAAGAAGGTGGTTTTACCGAGACCGCTGCGAACTACACCGCACGTTCGCATTATTTGATCTGTGATGCATTAAAGCTGGCTGAAACATGGCCGCCAAAGTCTGGCGGAAAGCCGCTTGATCAAGATCTGTCATTGTGTTCAAGCTTAAATTTGGCCAGTTTCAAGCATTCCCTTCGACCACGCATTGAAACAGAGAATGCTACGCTGACTCAGTTGTTTGGTGCAGAAGCGGTTGACGGCGTGAATACTTGCACCTTCCAGGGAGAAGGGCGAAATCTCGTGCTGAACGCGGTTTTGCTTGTGAAGGAACCTGAAAAACCAAAGAAGATGTGGGTGTGGGTGATCGACGAAATATTGGAGGCCACCTATCGTTCTTACGAGCCTGTTTGGTTTGTTTTCGACGAGTCCAAAAGCATGTGGATTGCGACCCAATAAAAAAACGCGAACCAAGTGGTTCGCGTTTTTTTATGTCGACTCAGGTTTTTCTTGGGTTTCCTCGGCTTTTACAGCAGGTTCCCAGTGGTCGCCCCGCGGCAGTCGCCTTGGGTCATTTCTGGAAAACAGCAGTTTGGCCAACTCTCCCAATGCTTGTTTGTACACATCCCTTTTGAAATCAATCACATTTTCAAGTGGAACCCAATACTCGTTCCAACGCCATGCATCAAATTCAGGGTGTTCAGTGGCCCGCAGGCTTACATCACAATCCCTACCAACCAATTTCAGCAAAAACCAGATTTGTTTCTGGCCTTTGTAGCTTCCCCGCCATTCCCGTCGAATCCAGTGATCGGGCACGGTGTACCGCAACCAATTCCTGGTTCTTCCTATAATTTCAACATGTTCTGGCAACAAGCCAACTTCTTCGTGCAGTTCCCGGTACATGGCTTGCTCTGGTGATTCACCATGCTTGATTCCGCCCTGCGGAAATTGCCAGGAATGCTCACGAATTCGTTTGCCCCAAAAGACTTGCTTTCGGGAATTGGTCAAAATAATGCCGACGTTGGGACGGTAGCCTTCTTTATCAAGCATACGCGCCCCGCAGATTTCTTTACAATTTAGAGTCATTATAAGCACCAGCCCGCGTTTGTACACCTAGGGTATCCGCGCTGCGGGCGGATAAAAGTACAATCGCGGATCTAACCGATTCATTACTCACGAGTTTTTTGCAAATGCGCGCCACACAGTTTTTTTTGAATACCCTGAAAGAAGCCCCTGCCGATGCAGAAGTCATTAGCCATCAGCTGATGATGCGGGCAGGCATGATCAAGCGTTTGGCTGGCGGCATTTACACCTACATGCCTGTGGGTTTGCGCTCAATTCGCAAAGTAGAAAATATTGTGCGTGAAGAAATGAACCGCGCTGGCGCGTTGGAATTGCTGATGCCGGCTGTGCAGCCCGCCGAGTTGTGGCAGGAAAGTGGTCGCTGGGAAAAGTACGGCGCAGAACTACTTCGCTTGAAAGACCGGCATGACCGCGATTATGTGATTGGCCCCACACACGAAGAAGTGATCACCGACGTGGTGCGCAAGGAAGTAAAAAGCTACCGCCAGCTGCCCTTGAACCTGTACCAGATTCAAACCAAGTTTCGCGATGAAATTCGCCCTCGCTTTGGCGTAATGCGTGGCCGTGAATTCGTGATGAAAGACGCGTATTCATTCGACCGCAACCAGGAAGCCGCCCTTAAAACCTACGACACCATGTTCGAGGCTTACCGCCGCATCTTCACCCGCCTGGGCTTGAACTTCCGCGCCGTGAATGCAGATACAGGTTCAATTGGCGGCAACCGCAGCCATGAATTCCATGTGATCGCCGATACGGGCGAAGACGCCATTGCGTATTGCCCAAGTTCGGATTACGCAGCCAACGTGGAGTTGGCCGAGGCGGTGTGCAACGCCCAGCGCTCAGCGGCTGGAAAAGCGCTTGAGAAGGTTCACACGCCCGGAAACTCAACATGCGAAGCCGTGGCTGCCCAATTGGGCTTGAGCTTGAGCGCGACTGTGAAAAGTGTGGTGTTTGCCAACGAGTTTGTAGAAAAAGATGAAACCAAGGCAGTCAAGAAGGTACAAATCATATTGGCGCTGGTGCGTGGCGACCATGAAGTCAACGACATCAAATTGGGCAAGCTGCATGGTGTACAGGAACTGCGCTTGGCCACCGAGGCTGAAATTGTTGCTGCGTTCGGCACCCAGCCTGGTTATTTGGGCCCCCTTGGCTTGAAAGGCGAAGTGCGGGTTGTGGCGGATCGCAGCGTAGCCGCCATGGGTGATTTTGTGTGCGGTGCGAACGCTGCAGACTATCACTACGCAGGCGTTAACTGGGGCCGCGATTTGCCCGAGCCTGAAGTGGCTGATATTCGCAACGTGGTGGAAGGCGATGCCTCGCCCGATGGCCAAGGCGTTTTGGCCATGTGCCGTGGCATTGAAGTGGGCCACGTGTTTTACCTGGGCACCAAGTATTCGGAAGCTCTGCAAGCCAAGTTTCTGGAAGAAAATGGCAAGCCAGCGGTGATTGAAATGGGTTGCTATGGAATCGGTGTAACCCGTATTCTGGGCGCTGCAATTGAGCAGAACTTTGATGATCGCGGGATTATTTGGCCGCTCAGCATTGCGCCCTTCGAGGTTGTGCTGTGCCCAATCGGCTACAAGAAAAGCGAGGAAGTGAAACTTCAGGCCGACAAGTTGTACCAGGAATTAAAAGACGCGGGTGTGGATGTGATGCTGGACGACCGGGATGAACGCCCAGGCGTGATGTTTGCCGATTGGGAGTTGATTGGTGTGCCACTGCGGGTTACCTTGGGCGACCGTGGTTTGAAAGATGGCAAAGTGGAGTTTCAATCTCGCGATGGCAAGGTTGAAAAACGCGATGTCGACGTTGGAGAAATTTTTGAGCAGTTGCGTGTGGAGCTTGCCAACAGGCAAGTCAGCTTGTAAGTCAAAAGCCCAAGGGGCCGATGTTGCCACTTGGGTAGGCTCTGTCCCTAGGCTGTTTCAGTCGGTGGTGCTGTGGGCAGTGTTTGGCTTGGCAAGCCTTGTTACTTTGCCTGCGCATGCCAGCCAGCAGTACGAACCCATGGCTGACCATGTTCGCTTGGCCTTGCGCACGGCATTGAATGCGCCTGCTGCCCCCCGTCCAATTTTCGAATCGGTTGGGCACCGCATTGACTGGATGTCTGAAATGTCGCGCCGCCTTGCGCGCCGTGTGCCTGATTTTTCCGAGCGCACCGAATTAATAAAGACTATTCGCTATGAAGCGCAGCGGGTTGGAATCGACCCACAAGTTATCTTCGCTGTGATCGAAGTGGAAAGTAACTTCCGCAGCAATGCCGTAAGCCATGCGGGGGCGATCGGTTTGATGCAAGTGATGCCGTTTTGGACCGATGTGTTGTCTAAAGGCAGTAAAAATGAGTTGCTGGAGCCGCGTGTGAATATTCGCTACGGTTGCCTCATTCTTCGGCATTACTTGGACATTGAAAAAGGCAACCTGGATAGGGCGCTTGGGCGGTACAACGGCAGCCTGGGGCGTATGACTTACCCGGATTTGGTTTACGACAGGCTTGAGCGGAATTGGGGTTATCGCTACGCCGAGCCGCGCACGGCGATGAACGATGTGGATGGGAAGAAGCGCTGAACTTCTTCACCAGCTTGGTGGGGTTAATTGTGCTGATTTGTCACTCGCCAACTCGTCGAGGGTCGCCCGTTCCGCACTGAAAACCGCCTAATCCCTTTTTGAATTCAACCTTGCTCACCGAATCAGGCAAAACAGACGGCCTGATTCGACGTCGGCTGGCAGCCGAACGCTACGGCTGAACTCAAACGGGGCGGTTTTCTTGAAGTGCGGAACAGGCAACCCATTGCTGAGTTGGCTGTAATACCAGCGCCCGCGAATCTCCCGACCTCTCCAAGCTCGCGCGGGTGCTTGATCGATCACCAGCCAGGTTCAGCCCAATCAGTGCCGATGTTCCGATCGCTTCGCCTTCAAGAAAACTTGCCCGTTTGAATTCACACGCCACGTTCGGCCATAGGCCGACACCTCGCTTGGCCGTAAGTTTTTGCCAAGCGAGGTGAGTCAGTGTGAAATTCAAAAAGGGAAATACAGGTTTTCAGGCGAAAGATTGGGACTCGCGCTGATTGGGTTCAGTAACTGGGGGGTTGATTACATGCCCGGAAAACCGCCACCCGGCGGCATGCCGCCACCCGGAAAACCGCCTTTGCCGCCGCCACCCATTTTCTTCATCAGCTTGGCCAGCCCGCCTTTCTGCATGCTTTTCATCATGTCGCGCATTTGCTCAAACTGCTTCAGCAATCGGTTCACTTCCTGCACCTGCACGCCGGCACCTGCGGCAATGCGGCGCTTACGCGAGGCTTTCAGCAGTTCAGGTTTGGTACGTTCCTGCACCGTCATTGAAAAAATTATCGCTTCGGTGCGCTTCATCTGCTTCTCGGCCGCATTGGCATCCACATCGCCAGCGCCTTTCATCAATTGGCTGGGCAACTTGTCCATCAGGCCTTGCAGTCCGCCCATATTGCGCATCTGGCTAATTTGCGACAAGAAATCGTTCAGATCGAATGCCTTGCCACTTTTCAGTTTCTTGGCCAGCTTTTCCGCTTCTTGGTGGTCCATGCCTTTTTTGGCTTCTTCCACCAGCGAAACAATGTCGCCCATGCCCAGAATTCGGCCTGCCACGCGGTCAGGGTGGAATTTTTCGAAGCCGGTCAGCTTTTCGCCCACACCCATGAACTTGATGGGCTTGCCCGTAATTTGGCGAACTGACAATGCCGCACCACCGCGTGCATCGCCGTCCATTTTGGTCAGCACTACACCGGTCAGTGGCAGTGCTTCGTTGAATGCTTTGGCTGTGTTGGCCGCATCTTGACCCAACATGGCGTCAATTACGAATAGTGTTTCTGTAGGGTTCACCGCCGCATGCAAAGCCTTGATTTCATTCATCATTGCTTCATCAATGCCCAAGCGGCCAGCCGTGTCCAGAATCAATACATCAAAAAACTGGCGTTTGGCGTGGTTCAGGGCAGCCAGTGCAATGTCCACTGGCTTTTGGGTAATGTCGGAAGGGAAAAACTCGGCGCCAGCCTGGGCGCTGACTGTTTTCAGCTGTTCAATCGCCGCTGGGCGGTACACGTCGGCGGAAACCGTCAACACCTTCTTTTTCAGGTTGTCTTTCAGGAATTTGGCCAGCTTACCAGTGGTGGTGGTTTTACCCGCACCCTGTAAACCCGCCATTAAGATAACCACCGGGGGCTGTGCAGCCAGGTTGATTTCTTCGGTTTTCTCGCCAATCAGCTTGATTAGCTGCTTGTGAACAATACCCACCAAGGCCTGGCCGGGGGTCAGGCTATTCAGCACTTCCTCGCCCAGGGCCTGCTCTTTCACCTGGTTAATGAATTCTTTCACCACGGGCAGGGCCACGTCGGCCTCAAGCAGCGCAAGGCGAACTTCACGCAACATTTCCTGCGTGTTGGCCTCGGTAATGCGGGCTTCGCCTTTGATATTTTTGACAACGCGCGTTAGGCGATCGGAGAGGTTTTCAAACATCGTGTAGTGCCCCTGACTCGTGCTTTGAATCGAGTAAACTGATTGGTATGAACAACACAATATTGTACGCGCTCGCAGTGCCCCTGCTGTCCGCCTCGGGTGGATTGGCGGCGCTGAACGTTTTCGGCAAATGGTCTGCCTCTGAAGGGGTGAACCGCGCGCTGGTTGCCTTGGCACTTGCGGTGTCGGGTTACCTGCTGGGCACGCTTTTGTTTCAAGCCGACGGCATGCACTTCGGCTTTGTGATTGGTTTAATGTGTGTGGCCTGGCTGGCCTCGCTGGTGGCTTTTGTTGAAGGGTTCTTCAACCGCGTGCCGCTGCTTGAATTGATTGTGTTTCCGTTGTGTGCGGCTGTGTTTTTACTGCCTTTGTGGATGGGCGAAGATTCCGTCATTCGCATGGCAGGCGATCTTCTGTTTCAAGTGCACCTTTTAATTGCGTTGGCGGCCTACAGTTTACTGGGCATCGCTGCCGCGCATGGTGTTGTTATGGCCTTTCAGGAAAAAGCCCTGCACCAACCTGTGGCCAGCACCCAAGAAAACCGTCTGCTGCGCGAACGGCTGCTGGATCAGTTGCCTTCGCTGCTGACCATGGAATCGATTTTGTTTCGCCAGTTGTGGGCGGGATTTGTGTTGCTGTCGCTCACGCTGGCCACCGGTTTTTTGTTTTCTGAAGAATGGAGCGGCAGCAGTTGGCGCTTCGATCACAAAACCCTGTTCGCCATTATTTCATGGTGTTCTTTTGCTGTGTTGCTGGGTGGGCGCGTCGTGTTTGGCTGGCGCGGCAAGGTGGCTTTGCGCTGGTGCTTGGGCAGTTATGCTGTGTTGGTGTTGGCTTACTTTGGCACGCAGTTTGTGCTGGAATTTATTTTGAAAAGGGCAGTTTGATGGGTCGTATTCTGTTTTTTCTAGGCTTGGCTTTGGTGGCCTGGATGATTTTCAAAAGCTGGCAGCGCAAGCAACTGGATGAAAAACCATCGGATAAACCTAAACAAAAAAGCAGTCTTGGCCGTAAATCTCAAGAAGAGATCATGCCTTGCCAGCACTGTGGCGCTTACAGCCCTATGTCGGAAGGTGTGTTGATGCAGGGTCGCTTTTACTGCGGCATGGAACATGCAAAAGCGGCCGGAGAAAAAGTGCACTAAGTTGCATTGACCTTTACAAGGGGCACACCATGTGGCTGGACGAAGGCTGGATTGAAGAGGACTGGGTGCGCCGCGTGCAAAGCCCAAACCAGGATGCACGCCCTATGGGCATGCTGGTCGACACTTTGGTGGTTCACTGTATTAGCCTGCCCGAACGAGGGCGCGATGCGTCGCTGGTCACCGACCTGTTTTTGAACCGGCTGGATTGCCATTCACACCCCGCATTGGCCGAACTGGCTGGTTTGCATGTGTCCGCGCATTTTCTGATTGATCGTGACGGTTCAATTACCCAATTCGTTTCCTGTGAAAAACGTGCCTGGCATGCCGGAATTTCCGCGGCCATGGATCGCAGCAACTTCAATCATTTCTCAATCGGCATTGAACTGTTGGGCGATGTTTACTCCCCATTTGAGGGGGCTCAATACGCCAGCCTGAAACGCCTGGCTGTGGAGTTGAAATCGCGTTATCCACTGAAATTCGCCATGACGCACAGCGAGATAGCACCCACCCGAAAAACCGACCCCGGACCCTTCTTCGACTGGAAAGGTCTACGTAAATCAAACACCTACGAACTTCAGATCAGCGGCCTTTAACAGGCCGTTTTTTTGTTGCGTTGCAGTTATCCAAATCTTGTCCACAGGTTGTTCACAGGGGATAACTCTGTGCACAAGTTGGGGATAAGAAAGTGTTTGCCAAATCGTGTCATGACCACTACAATTAGTTCCAAGCCACTTACAAAACACAAGATATAGTGGTTGCCGGTTGTGCCCCACCACAAAAATAAATCCTCAAGAACAAGCTTATTCCAGGAGAAAGATGCATGCTAACTAGCCATGGCCCCTCAGATTTGGCGACTAATTTGGCGACTGATGCGCCCATGTCTACCAGCAAGCCTGCCAACGCAGCGCCTGTGGTCGATAGCGTGTACGCAAATTACAAAATCATTCGCCGAAATGGTGCCGTGGTGGGTTTCGAGCCCAGCAAAATCGCTGTTGCCATGACCAAAGCATTTTTGGCTGTGAATGGTGGTCAAGGTGCAGCGTCTGCCCGTATTCGAGAACTGGTTGAGCAGATGACCAATGGCGTAGTGAATGCGTTGGTGCGTCGCCAGCCTTCTGGTGGCATTTTCCACATTGAAGACATTCAAGACCAGGTTGAACTGGCCTTGATGCGTTCCGGCGAAGCCGAAGTGGCCCGCGCTTACGTGTTGTACCGCGAGCGCCGTGCACAAGAACGCGCCGCCAAGCAGGTTGAGCAGGCAGAGCAGCATGCCCTGAATGTGATGGATGGCGACATCAAGCGCCCACTCGATGTAGAAGCATTGAAAGCGCTGATTGAAAGCGCCGCTGTTGGCTTGAATGAAATTGATGTTGCACACCTTCAGAAAGAAACCCTGAAGAACCTGTACGATGGCGTAAAAATCGACGAAGTGTTCAAGTCGGCCATTCTGGCTTCACGCGCCATGATCGAAAACGAACCCAGCTATACGCTGGTTACATCGCGCCTGTTGCTGCACACCATTCGCCGTGAAATTGTTGGCCGCGAAATTGCGCAAGATGAAATGGCGCAGGTGTACCCCGAGTACTTCCCCCAGTTCATCAAGAAAGGCATTGCCGCTGGCTTGCTCGATAATCGCCTCGCCCAGTTTGACATGAAGAAGTTGGGCGCAGCCCTGAAGTACGAACGCGACTTGCAGTTCGATTACCTTGGTCTGCAAACACTTTATGACCGTTACTTCCTGCACGTGGAAGGCACCCGCATTGAAATGCCACAGGCGTTTTACATGCGCGTGGCCATGGGCTTGGCACTGAATGAAGTAGACCGCGAAGCACGCGCCATTGAATTCTATGAAGTCTTGTCGACATTCGACTTCATGAGCTCCACGCCAACTCTGTTTAACAGCGGCACCATTCGTTCGCAGTTGTCTTCGTGCTACCTCACCACCATTGGCGACGACCTGGACGACATTTACGAAGGCATCAAGGAAAACGCACTGCTGAGCAAGTTCGCTGGCGGCCTGGGCAACGACTGGACGCCTGTTCGTGCCTTGGGCAGCCACATCAAGGGCACCAACGGCAAATCTCAAGGTGTGGTGCCATTCTTGAAAGTGGTGAATGACACTGCTGTGGCCGTGAACCAGGGTGGCAAGCGCAAAGGCGCGGTGTGTGCTTACCTTGAAACCTGGCACCTGGACATTGAAGAATTCCTGGAGCTGCGCAAGAACACGGGTGACGACCGCCGCCGCACGCACGACATGAACACCGCGAACTGGATTCCCGACCTGTTCATGAAGCGTGTGATGGAAGGTGGTAACTGGACCTTGTTCAGCCCATCCGACGCGCCTGATTTGCACGACCTGTACGGCAAAGCCTTCGAGAAAGCCTATGTGGGCTACGAAGAAAAAGCCGCGCGTGGTGATTTGAAATTGTTCAAAACCGTGGAAGCGGCCAAGCTGTGGCGCAAAATTCTTTCCATGTTGTTTGAAACCGGCCACCCCTGGATTACGTTCAAAGACCCTTGCAACATTCGCAGCCCCCAGCAACACGTGGGCGTGGTGCACTCGTCAAACCTGTGTACAGAAATTACCCTGAACACCAACGAGAACGAAATTGCAGTGTGCAACCTGGGTTCCGTGAACCTGACCCGCCACTTGAAGCCTGCCGACAATGGCGAGCTGGTGCTGGACCACGACAAACTGCAGAAAACTGTGGGCGTGGCCATGCGCATGCTGGACAACGTGATCGACATTAACTACTACGCCGTGGCCAAGGCGCGCAATTCCAACCTGCGCCACCGCCCCGTGGGCATGGGCATGATGGGCTTTCAAGATGCACTGCACATGATGCGCAAGCCCTATGCTTCACGCGACGCTGTTGAATTCGCTGATGAAAGCATGGAAGCCATCTGCTACTACGCCTACGAAGCATCGACAGAACTGGCCGCCGAGCGCGGTGCTTACAGCACCTTCAAGGGCTCGCTGTGGGACAAGGGCATCATGCCGCTGGATTCACTGAAGCTGCTGGAAGAAGAGCGCGGCGGTTACGTGGAAGTAGACACTTCCAGCCGCATGGATTGGGACGCACTGCGTGCCCGCATCAAGCAGCACGGCATGCGCAACTCCAATTGCGTGGCCATTGCGCCTACGGCAACCATTTCCAACATTATTGGTGTGGCGGCTTCGATTGAGCCCACATTCCAGAACTTGTATGTGAAGTCGAATCTTTCAGGCGAATTCACCATCGTGAACGAACACCTGGTGCGCGACTTGAAGCGCCTGGGCATTTGGGACGAAGTGATGATTTCCGACCTGAAATACTTCGATGGCTCGGTGATGAAGATTGACCGCATTCCGGAAGATTTGAAGCGCCTGTATGCCACCGCGTTTGAAATGGACCCACGCTGGTTGGTTGAAGCAGCAGCCCGTCGCCAGAAATGGATTGACCAAGGCCAAAGCTTGAACATTTACATGTCTGGCGTAAGCGGCAAGCGTTTGGACGACACGTACAAACTGGCCTGGATTCGCGGTTTGAAAACCACGTATTACCTACGCACCATTGGCGCCACACACGCCGAGAAATCAACCTTGGCCGGTGGTGAGCTGAATTCCGTGAATGCTGAAGGCGGTGCGTCTGCTGCGTTTACATCAGCCCCTGCCACAGGCGTGGTGCCCAATTTGCCTGAGCAGGAAATTGAAGGCAAAGCATGCACCATGCGCCCCGGCGATGCAGGTTTCGATGAATGCGAAGCATGCCAGTAAGCTGCCAATAAGCTGCCAATAAAGTGTGAATAAGTGGCCTTGCCATTTTGAATAAAAACAAACACAATGACACTGTGACTTTAAACAGTGTATTAGTAGAGGAGTTAGAAGATATGCTGTCCTGGGACGATGAATTTGACGCAGCCATGGGTAAAACTGCAACCGCTGCACCTGTAAAGCCTGCGGCCCCCGCCATGGGTTCAGTGGCTTCTGGCTTTGCAGCCCCTGCTGCGCCGGCAAGCCAAGGTTTGTACCAGCAAGCTGCGCGTTCGGCCACCGCGCCTGTGCAAAAGCCAGTTGCCGCAGACGCAGCAAAAGCTGGCCGCGTAAATGCAGCCGACAAGCGTGTAATCAATGGCACCACCGATGTAAACCAGCTTGTACCATTCAAGTACAAGTGGGCTTGGGAAAAGTACCTTAGCCAGTGCGCCAACCACTGGATGCCGCAAGAAATCAACATGGACCGCGATATCGCCTTGTGGAAAGACCCCAACGGTTTGACTGAAGACGAACGCCTGATCGTGAAGCGCAACTTGGGCTTTTTTGTAACAGCCGATTCACTGGCTGCCAACAACATTGTGCTGGGCACCTACCGCCATATTACTGCGCCTGAATGCCGTCAGTTTTTGCTGCGCCAGGCGTTTGATGAAGCCATTCACACCCACGCGTACCAGTACATTGTGGAAAGTTTGGGCATTCCTGAAGCAGAAACTTTCAACGCGTACAACGAAATTTCCTGCATCAAGGCCAAAGACGACTTTCTGCTGCCGTTCATTGACGTGTTGACCGACCCATCATTCAAAACCGGCACACTGGAAGCGGACCAAACGTTGCTAAAAAGCTTGATCGCTTTTGCCTGTGTAATGGAAGGCATGTTCTTCTACGTGGGCTTTGTGCAAATTCTGGCGCTGGGCCGCCAAAACAAAATGATTGGTGCTGCCGAGCAATTCCAGTACATTTTGCGCGACGAATCTGCCCACTGCACATTTGGTATTGATTTGATCAACACCGTGAAACTGGAAAACCCACACCTGTGGACCCCGGAATTCAAGGAAGAAATCAAGGCCATGTTCCGCAAGGCTGTTGAACTTGAACACGCGTACGCCGTAGACACCATGCCACGTGGCGTGTTGGGCCTGAATTCAGCCCAGTTTATGGAATACATGAAATTCATTTGCAACCGCCGTTCCAACCAGATTGGCTTGGGCACCTTGTACGAAGGCGCAACCAACCCGTTCCCATGGATGAGCGAAATGATGGACTTGAAGAAAGAAACCAACTTCTTCGAACGCCGCGTGACTGAGTACCAGACTGGTGGGGCGTTGAACTGGGAGTAAACCAGTTAAGAATTAGACAAAGTTCGATCAGTGCCTTGGTTGAACTTTGTCTAAACCCCTAAAGCTAAATTTCTGCAGTTTCACTCTCCGGATTTTTCCAAACCATGGTGCGCATCTGCTGAATAAAGTTGGCAAGCTTCTCCGCTTCCTGCAACGTTTCAGCCGCTCCCGCCGCGCCATCGCAGGCCTGAACCTCAGACAATTTACGCAACAAAGCTTCTTTTTCCTGAAGCGCGCGTAGGGCAGCCCAAAGGTTTTCTTCAGCCACATTGTCTTGCAGATCGGCAAGGCTCAACAAGCTGAACGCATGTCCTGTGTGGCAAAGGAATCGCACCGGCTTGCCTTCTTTGATCTCGAACAACGAACCCCCGCAGTCCGGGCAAGTAAATCCTGACGGCGAACCAATGCGACTCAGTTCCCCCATGCCCGCCCCCAAAGTAACCGCATGTTCAGTTTTCAGCCATTCGGGTGCTTTGTTTTGCGATGTTGAGTTCAGCGGTTGTGCCAGCGTGTTGATAAGTTTTGTCATTTCATCAAGCCTCACGATGTGGTCGACTGAAGTACCGGCGATGGCCTGCAGTGGCATGCTTGGCTCGCGGGCCTCATTCGGGTCTTGAACAATTGTGGTCCCTCCACACGCTTTAATGGCGTGCAAACCAGCGGCTCCGTCGTCTAGCCTTCCTGTTAGTACCACGCCGACCACGCGTGGTCCTTGATCAATGGCCACTGATCTGAATAAGGGGTTGATGGCGGGCCGGGCGTGGTGCTCCTTAGGGCCACGTTGTAGGATGAATTTATTTTCTTCAACCAACACATGGTGGTCTGAAGGCGCAACATAGATCATGCCCGGGCGTGGCACCATTCCAGTTTGGGCGAACACGGCAGGGTTGGGCCCCTTGGAACTTAGCAAGTTGGGCAGCAAGCTGCGGTGTGAGCCAATGTGCAGCACCACAACAACCGGGGCCGCCAGGTTGGGCGACAAAAGGGGCGCCATGGTAAGAAGTGCTTCCACTCCGCCCGCTGATGCGCCAATAACAATGATCCGTTCCTTGTCCATATTGCCTTTTGAAGCTTCGCGTGGGGAAGTCCCCGTGAGTTCAACATACACCCAATACGAACACAGGGTTTAAATACGGGGAATGCAGGGTGGGGCATACATCACTCTGAATAGGTGTGCACATGGTTCCCTTTGCTCAAAGTTCTACCCCCAGAGGTCTGCCCGCTACACTTCCCCGCTTGTTCTAATTTTTAGGGGTTACAGCGCAATGCCGGCAGATTTATTTTTGAAGTTGGGTAATGTAAAAGGCGAGTCAGTCGATTTGAAACACGCAGGTGAAATGGAACTGCTGGGCGCACGCTGGGGCATGCATGTGGCGGTGGCAGCAAACGGTGGCGTGTTGGCACCCGCAGGCCGTGCCGAAGTAAAAGCCCTGCGCGTAGAAAAGCGCGTGGACCGTGCTTCACCCACACTGCATGCACAAACCTGTGTAGGCCAGCTTTACGACACCATGGTGTTGACCAAAAGAAAGTCGGGCCTGTTGCCACTTGAATATTTGCGCATTACTTTCAAAGACGTGATTGTGACCGACATTGATATTTCACTGGGCGGTGGCGACGATGGCGACCTTGAAGTGGTCACCTTCGCCTTCACAGAATTTCAGGAAGAATACAAACCGCAGAACGGTGACGGCACAGGTGGCGCAGCCGTAACTGCGGGGTTCAACTGCATTAAGTGCGTGAAGTTTTAACTTTGTTTTGGAGGCGTTCATACGCCTCCACATGCTGGTTGAACAGGCGAAGGTTGAGCTTTCGGATTGGGGTGGGTAGGTGGTACTTCACATAGTCGTGGCGCCAGCGTAGCAGATGTTCCAAACCTTCGATCCCGAATTTTCCTTTATTCAAATATCGTTCGATCTGAATAAGCCGAATCCCTTCTCCAAAGACCAGACCGCAGAGGTAACAGAGAATCATTGAGCACATTCCGATCAGCGAAATCAGCTTTAAGTCTTCTTTTAAATCTGCTGTGTGGGCGTATTGGTTGGCAAACCACGAGATGTAAAACACACCCGTCAATATGAGGGGCCAGTAAAGTGTATGAATGATTGGAAAGTTTTTACGACGTCCATACTTCCTGGTTCGCAGATCTATTTGAAAAATGGACCATTCAAGGTTGGAGTATGTTTCAAGAGATGCTTTATCAGATTTTGAATAGGCAATCGCATAAGCGACCGCAGTGGTGATAAGCAATACGCCGATACCAAACACAAGGTTGATATTTTCCCACCAGTGCGTGGTTTGAATTAGCTTGCTGTGGTCTGTTAGGGGATCCCAATAATGAATTCCAAATGCAAATGGATGCAATGCCGCGAGCAGCGTCGCAAACTCTAACATGGTCGCTTTGACAGGTCGTTTGCTGACAAAAACCCATTGATAACATACGAAAAACGAGAAAAGAATAATTCCGATAAACAAGCAAAGAAATATACCTGTGCTCATCCAAGTGGCGGTATACAGAGGTGTCGCGGCGATCAGCAGCAAGAATGACAAACTGAAAACTCCACCAAAGAAGTAGAAGTGTAAAGGGGCTGGATTGATCATGGTCTTTAGCAATTACAGTGCAGTCTGAGTGTTTTATTGAAATAACTTCTTGGCTTTGGCTTCGACTACATCATCTATCCCAAGGCGATCGTAGGCCACAGAAACAGCCAACCCAACACCTATTGATAGCAATATCAATGGGGCACCAGCGACCATGCCTCCTGTAAATAAAATTGCCACGCCAAAACCAGCGGCCATGCCGAGTGCATTGCCAGTTTGATTCTTGGCGCTGTCCACTGCAAACTGTTTATGGTTAAATTTTTGACCCAGCTTTGCGTTGTGATTGTAGTTATTTAGGATGTCGTTGATCAATGTAGGTCCGAACGTAAGAACACCACCCACTTTCGCAGAGCCCAGCCACGTTGAGCCAGTCATTCTGCGCAATTCCCACATTTCATCAGAAGCCTGTCGGCTCAAGCTGAGCACCTTGTCGTGTTTAAACGCAGTGGGACCCAGCGATTTGGTATTCATGTTTTTACTGATTTTTTGAAATTGGTTTTTCTCAAGCAGTGTAATTTGTTTGGCATTGGTTTGCCGAATGCGAATAAGCACATCAGCATGTTTACCAAATTGGTTTGGGCCTTTGAAGCCAACTGCTTTTAGTTCCACACCATTACCCAATTTCACTGTGCGTGCTTTGCCGCTTGCCAGCATGGTTTTCAATTCGCTCTTCATTTTTGCGGTGAATCGCGCTTTGACCCCGGCCTCGATCAAGTTGGCCAGGTTTCCGGGCAGGTTGTTTGGGCCAAATAACTGCCCTAGCAGCGCGGCATAAAGCGTTCCTTTCTCAGCAGCGCTGACCAAGGTGTTGGTTTGCTGTGTGTTTAGCTGCGCGGTCATTAGCATCACGCCCGCCACCGGGTCGTGTTGTAGCACCTCCGGCACCATGGCCAGGCTTACTTTCGTGTCGGGTTCAAAATGCCCCAAAAAATCCATTTCTTGGTGCAGGTAAAGAGGTGCAGAACCGTCGTGGCTATTTAGTGCGCGGGTGTAGGCCAGTTGCAGCGACTGTGCCTTACGTTGCAGGTGGTCTTCGTGGAAATCTCTTGCCTGGGTATTCATGCTGGAGTGGTGAAGATAAACAAAGCAAGCGGCAGTATGCGGGAAAGGCGGTAAGGGGTAGAAATGGTGGGAATTTTCGAGGAGGTGAGGGGGATGGGCGTATTTTGACTGCTTATGAAAGTGTCGTAGACCGTAAATATATACGTGCAAGTTCGTCGTATCGAAGGGCTAGGTCTCTTGGTTCAGTTTTCAGATTCATGCCAAGGCAGGTTTTTGTAAAACTCGCTCACCATGCCATATGCCGATTCAAAATCTGGCAACTTTTCGCTTAAATCATTTTCCAGCGTGATGTAACCCTCGGCGGCCATGCGTTGTACATCGGGGTTATTCAAACTGTTCCGTTGGGCAGCAATATTTTTAGAGTTACAAGTAGCTTTTATACATTCCAGCAAATGTGCTTGTTCCTGAAGGCTACTCAGTGCCACTTTCCTGATCAAGAAATACAGGTCGTAAACATCTTGATACCGGTTTCTTCGTCGCAGTGGTTGTTGCAGCAGTGAACGGTATTTCTCGGCCATTAAATTGGCCAAGCTGTACACATGCAGTTCTTCCGCATCGCTAAGCCTTAGCATTTCAATGTCCAGTACAGCCTCGTTATAACTAAAATCAATTTCCAGAATTTTTGATGATTGTTTGGCAAATAAACGGCGCATGGCAGCTGGATTGCTGGGTGCCGCGTAGCCAATGGTCAACTTCAGGGTGGGGTGCGTGCGGTTAGGGCCCGGTGGGCTCATTGATGCGGTTTGTATGGTGCAATGTGTGTTGTAAGAAAGTACTTGGTTGAAGTACTGAATTTGTATTTCAAGTTCTTCCGTCAGTTCTTTCTCTTTGCCTTGCTGGTAAAGCTGGGTGGTGGAAAAGTCGGCATCGCGTGTAAAGCGCGTGCTGTTGTACCGCAAGGCCATCAACATTCCACCTTTCATCACCATTTGTGTGCGCAGCGCTACACTGCCACCAATGGCAGACAACACAATGTGAACAGCCTCCCGAAAGCCTTGCTGCTCTGCGGGCGCGCAAGCCACCCAACTCGCCACGTTCAGTGGTTCTATCTGCTTATTCAAATGTGTGCTCGTTATTCAAAAGAGAGGGCAGGTTAATTGACAGTTGCCAGCGCTTGGAATAGTGGGGCTCAAACTCGCCTTCTGGGTCGAGCTTTCTAGAGCCGCCGCGTTGTGCGAACTTTTCCCAGGCAGAGAAGGCTGGGTGATCAAGCCTGCAAACTTCAGACAACAGAAAGCCGGCCCTTACCTTGTCAATTGGGGCCCCATGCGTATTCAGCTCGTCCACAATCAATGAAAGGTATTTTTTCGCATTGTTGGTATAAATGTCTACGACGTGTTGAAGCCCACCACATAGGGAGGGCTCGCGCAGCATGTCCAAAAATACTCGGCCAATTGTGGCCACGCGCAGGCTTGTGTTTGATACTGATCGAAACGCCCCTTGGTTTGATCGTTCAAGCAAATGCACATTTGTACCTTGCAGCATTTTAAAAGTGGGGCGAACCAACTTGGGGTAGCCTTGCTTCAAAAAGCCTTCCAAGCCTTGCGGCAGGTCCCGTTCCATTTTCGCATTGGCCAGCGCAGTCCATTCAGTAGACCTTGGTCGAGTTAAGTAAAGTAGCTGTGGAAAGCGGTCTGTTAGGCCGTGATGCTCCATTGCGCTAAGGTGCGAAACATATGCAAATGGGTCAAGGCTGCAGGCAAGTTCCATGGCGGTACTTCGTTCGTGCCCAAAAAGTTGGTAGCCGCGAGTTTGTGTCAGTGGTTCGACGGGGCGAACAAGCTGAAATTGCTCAAGCAGGCTTAAAGTTTCGGTCAGTTGTTTTTTTGCTGATGCCGATGTTACGTTTGGTTTGCCCGCAGCTTGATACACCAGGCGAGCCAATTCATACTGCGTAATGGCAGGGCCGGTGTGCTTGTTCAGTTGCTGAGCGACTTCTGCTGCAAGCTGTTGAGGTAAAAGGTGTTTAACGTTCACGCGCCAATCATTTAACATCCGTCCTTAGGACGGATGTTAAATGATTGGCATTGGAATGTCAATCAAGCTCAACACGGTGTGGGTTTCCAGCACCGCTCATATTCAATTCAAAGCCGGTTGATATGCGGATACGCCCCTATTTTGAGTTTGGTGACGGGGCAGTCTAAAGTGAGGATAAAAAGTGCTTTCGAAAAGCGGGGCGATTCACCCTTAGTTTTGTCGTCCATCGATCCTACACCTCATCTACTTTGAGTAATGTCAACTTGACTAATAGCAGTGAATTCGCTTGGGGAATAATATTTGAATCCAATCTTCGATTTTTACAACACTGGCGCAACCACTAGTCGCCCACTAATACTGGTGTCAAGGACAATTTGGTAATAGACCTTTACAGTGTTTCTCGACAAGCAATAATAGTGAGCCAGCATATCGATTGAACGGTAGCGGTTGATTGTTGTCTGCGTAATTTTGGTCTCTAACTCAGCGTTTATGGAATGTTATAAAAGTAAGGCTCATCCCCCCCTCAAACCACCGTCAAAAACTCTGCCACCACCACCATTTCTTCTGCATCTTCCGCACTCAGCACAATCGCTTCATGCTTGTCATTCGTCGATTCTGGTTTCAATACAATCACGCTGTTCACCACACCATCTTCACCAAGATTTTTCTCGCTTTTGTAGCGTTTAATGGTGTATTGCCCACCCAGTTCTGGGTCTGAAATTCGGCGGTGTTGTACGACCACAATTTTTCCGTTGCGGGTGCCTTGGGGGTTGAAGTGGAACAAGCACCATGCGCCGGGTGGTATGCGTTTGTTCATCGAGTCGCCATCAACCCGGGCTACAAAGTAGCCTTCACTGGCGCGCAGGTGGGCGGGCAGCACAACATGGTCGAATGTGTCGGCCTGTTGGTATTCGCTAAACTGCCCGGCGGCAAACTTCAAATCAAAAATCGGCACGCTGTTGGCGGCTTCCTGGCCTGCTTGCACAATGGGTAGGTCCAACCCTTCGTATTTGGTCAACATGGGTGCTGCCTCCACATATTCAAAACCATTCAACAGCGCTTGAAAGTGTGTGCGTGTTTCGTCGTCGGTGAAGTACACATAGCAGCCCTTCATGCCGCGAGTCATCAAGGTTTTGTAGGTGTTCTTGATCACTGTGTCGGCCATTGCCAGGTTCTTTTCCCGGTTCGCTTTTATTCCACCCTTGAATCCTTTAATGCTTTGGTCCATGTTGCTACGCTTGAATGCATCGGTTACCACTTCGCCATTGCGCACTACAAAGTCGGGGCCAACAATGACGCCCACATAGTCCAGCTCCAACCCTTGGCAGGTGTGTATACAGCCCACTTGCTCCACGCTGTTGGGTTTGATAATCCACGTGCTGCCATCGTTGTCTAAATTCCATTGGGCTTGGTAGCCGAATTCGGGAAATTCAATGTCAAATGCCTGCGCGTTCTTTTTGCTTTTCCAGTCCCAGCAGTAACCCGCCACCACGCGGGCTTTGTTTTTGGTTTTGTTTTTCTCACGAATGGCTTGGTGCATCGCTGCAGGGTTGTCGAATACCTTGAATTCGAAATCCAGTCCGTCCATATTCAAATTGGCGGTGGGCTTAATTTGCAGGTGGTGGTTAAGCCAAGCGATGTAGCTGTCGCTGCCGTTGCAGCGAAATTGCGAGCGCAGTGCCTGCTCGCACACCGTGGCGCCCAGCGCTTCGGCCCATTTGCGAATTTCCGCTTTGCTGCCAATGTCTTTAAACGTCACACGCTGGTATTCATCCACAAAGAAAATGCTCACCTTGCTGGCGTTGATCAATTCTTTAACTTGATTCTCGCCCTGGTTGCCATACAAGCCACTTTTTTCATTCAGGCGGTGGGCTTCGTCCACCAAAAGCACATCAAAGAAATTAGATTCAGTTGCAATATAGCCGCCTGATCCTTTGAACATGTTTGTAATTCGTGTTTTCTTGAATGTACCCGTTAGCTTGGCTTCAAACACTGCGCGCGGCGCTGCATTTTTCGACACGTATTGGCACACCTTGCCTTGCTGTGTAAATTCATTCAGCAAGTTGATGGCCACCACCGATTTGCCGGTGCCTGGCCCACCTTCAACAATCAACACGCGTTTTTGTTCGGGGCCACGCGCATGGGCCAAATCCAGCGCCATTTCATACACCAGTTTTTGATCGTCGATCATTAAAAATTCGCGCTTGCCTTGCAGCATGCTGGCCAGGCTGTCAGCCAGGTTTTTGGATGGGCGAATTTTTCCGTGCTCAATGCGGTACATCAAGTCGTTCTGGTCACCGTACTTCACATGCTGTTTCAAAAAGTCTGAAAGTTTGCGTGCGTCTTTTGAAATAAAAACAGGGGCGCGGTCGGTGTGCGCTTTGTAAAACGGATCGTTGATTACCGTATCAATTTTCAGGTTGTGCAGGTAAGCACACGCACTAAGGCGCACCTGTTCGTTTTGCACCACCTCGGAATAATCTTCAATAAGTGCTGCATACGTCCAGGCTTGGTAAGAAGGGTGGGGCGTGTTGATATTGCTTTTGCCCAGCCACGTATTCACCACCGCGTCTTGCCCGGTGGCTTGCACGTCGCTCCACTGTTTTAGCTCAATAATTACCGCGCATTCTTCAAGCTGCGCATTGCGGCCCGTCAAAATAAAGTCGATGCGTTTGCCAGTCAGCGGAATGTTGTATTCGATTGAAACCCGCGAGTCGCCGGGAATGTCGGGATCGGTCAACACTTGGCGCATTTCTTTCATTGAGTTGCGCCAGGAGTTCACTTCCGATTCGCCTGCCCTGCGGTACAGCTTGCGCTGAAATTCCCGATGAATAACTTTATGAATTTGATCGTCCAGTACGTCGTCCAGAAACTTCGATTTGCGGGCGGTATAAACAATCATTGCGGTTGTAGTTTGTTTTTATATTTGGAATGTATCAGGAAACCTTTATTTGATGAACCATTTGTAGTGATCTTATTGGGGGCCGCAAATGGGTGGGGGTAGTGTTATTGGACATGTTCAAGGTGATCACGGTGAGTGAGCGGCTTGTAAATTGCATCACTCGCAAAGGTGTCTAGTAGTTCGTAAAAGTATGCTGACTTCTTCTTGGGTACACGCTATGAGTAACTACTGGCCAGTTCCAGAATGGATTTCGACACAGTCTTACAAACAGTCACCGCGCAGTTTTGGTTCCAACCGCAGCAAAGGTCGTGTGCATGCCGGATGCGATCTGTACGCACCCCTTCATTCACCTGTATTGGCCATCACTGCGGGGCGGGTTGTTGAGTCCGGTTTTTTCTATTTGGGTACTTCGCAATTAACCATTGATCACGGCGCACTGGGTATTATTCGTTACGGTGAAATAGCGCCAGAAAAAATTCCCAAAGTAGGGACGCTGGTTATCGCCGGGCAGCAGATCGGAAAGATAGGTAGCCTTGGTCGTGGCATACACCCTATGCTTCATATCGAGCACTACTCGGGCCGTTCTACCGGGTCAGTCACTAATTTGAAAAACGCGCCATATTTCCGACGTGGCGATTTGCTGGACTGTACCAAGTTGCTTGATTCACTACTCTGCCTAAGAAGCAAGGAATGCAAATGAGATTATCCTGGGTGTTTGTGTTTAGTTGTTTGGTTTTGTCTGTCCAGGCGTGCAGCAAAACCGAATCCGAGAAATCCACTGCACTCGCTGGCCGGGTTGGTTCGGGTGTTATGCCATACGAAGGCGCAGAACCCGCTCAGCTTTTTCTGGGTGCTAAAAAAGGCGATGTAGCAGAGAAATGTGTACGTGCCGTTGTGGTGCGCGATGCTGAATTGACTTGCGAAACCAATCGCTGTGATCTAAAAGCCTTTTATTTGCCAGTAAGGCCAGTTTCCAATTCTCAGCGCGCATTGCATGTTACTGATTGCGATCAAGATCCAGAGCTAACTAAAGGGCATTTGCTAACCGACCTTGGTGAAGACGGTAGCACAGCGATTCTGTACTTTCAGGCCGCACGGTCTGGTCCAGGCTTGTGGGAACAAGTGACGACTGAAGATGGACGATATGCAATTCAACTGGCCACCGAAGCCGCCGAGGGCATATTGGCCCTGAACACGCAAGGCAGTTACGTATGGAGCGAGTTGCCAGACTAACCCCACCATGAAATATTCAATTGCTTTGCTGCTTACCCTGGCAGTTACAACCGCCTTTGCCACTCCCCCTGACCCATTTTCCAAGTGGACGCCCAAGGGCTGGAAGCGCATTGCCCTAGCCACTGGCGATTTGAATGCCGACGGCATGGAAGACGCCGCGATTGTGCTCGACCAAATAAAACGTTTGCCCAAAGTGGGGCGCCTGCCGCCGCGCCGAATGTTGATGTTGCTAAGCACACCAGCCGGGCTTGAAAAAGCACTAAGCCGCGACGATTTACTGCCCAGCGCGTATCAAGAAGATGCACTGTGCTGGCTCGACCCATTGCTCGAACCTGATGCGGTGAAAATTGCCGAAGGCACTCTAACCCTTGCATTTCACCATGGCACCAGCTGTGGAAGTTACGACACATTCACTGAAAAGTTTGCATTTCGGCTGGAAGGTGCCCGCCTTCAATTAAGCGCGTATGAGTTGTTTCAGGCTTCCCGCAGTTCAGGTGATATTGAACAAATCAAGGTCGACTATGTGCTTGGCTCACTGCGAACGTCGTATGGTGAAAACCTGTTTGATGAATCACAAAAAGCAAATACAAAGGTAGAGGTGTTACAGAACACAGTCCCTTTGCATCTGGATGAAATGTCTTTGAACTGCAACCCGGAAAAGGTGGCGGACATGGAAAACTGGTGTGAATAGCTTCATTTGAAATCAAGGACTAGGGCCGTTATTTTTGCCGCTGTATGCAATGGCCCTGGGGATGCTGAACGGACATGAAACTGGCCAGGGTATGGCGTGGCATGTTACCTGTATTCGAACAGACAATCCTTTTTCATCTAATCCAAATTTCAATGGAGCACACCATGAAAAAAACTACAGAGTTGGCCGAGGTGGCCAAGGCCATGGCGAAGATTGATTTCTGCATGATGCAGACCTTCAAGGAAGAGGGCATTGACTGCCGCCCGATGTCGAACAACAGCGAGGTGGAATACGATGGCGACAGCTGGTTTTTTTCCTATTCCGACACCGACAAAATTGCCGAGCTGGAACAGGACAGCCGTGTGCACCTAACCTATACCGACCCCACTGGCCCGAGTTTCATTTCAGTGTGGGGAACCGGCAAAATTGTGGTTGATGTCGAACTGAAAAAGAAGCTGTGGCAAAAGCAGCTTGAGAAATGGTTCGGTGGCAAGGGGCCTGAAGATCCAGAAGTAACGCTGATTAAAGTAAGCGCAAACAGGATTCGAACCTGGGGGCAGATTGGCGAGCAAGAGTTTAAATAAATTTCGCCACAGCCTCTGCCACTTCAATGCCGTCCACACCAGCAGACAATATTCCGCCCGCATAGCTGGCTCCTTCACCCGCAGGGTATAGGCCTTTCACATTCAGGCTTTGGAAGTCGCTGCCACGCGTAATGCGCAAGGGCGATGAAGTGCGGGTTTCTACGCCGGTTAACACGGCATCGTGCATGTCGAAGCCTTTAATTTTTTTACCGAAAGCGGGCAGGGCTTCGCGCATGGCAGTAATGGCGTATTCAGGCAGGGCGCTGGCCAGGTCGGTAAGGTACACGCCGGGTTTGTAAGAAGGTTCTACGCTACCCAGTTCAGTCGAGGGTTTGCCCGCAATGAAGTCGCCCACCAATTGGCCTGGTGCTTCGTAGGTGCTGCCGCCCAAGGTGAATGCATGCGATTCAAGCTGGCGCTGAAATGCAATGCCCGCCAGCGGACCGCCGGGGTAGTCGGTCGGGCTTATGCCCACCACAATACCGGCATTGGCGTTGCGTTCATTGCGAGAATACTGGCTCATGCCGTTGGTTACCACGCGGTTTTCCTCCGACGTGGCGGCCACCACCGTGCCGCCAGGGCACATGCAAAAACTGTACACCGAGCGGCCATTGCTTGCATGGTGCACCAGTTTGTAATCGGCTGCGCCCAGCAGCGGGTGGCCCGCATGTTGGCCTAGGCGTGCACGGTCAATCAAACCCTGTGGGTGTTCAATTCGAAAGCCCACGGAAAACGGCTTGGCTTCCATGTACACACCGCGTTCATGCAATTTGGCAAATGTGTCGCGTGAACTGTGGCCCAGTGCCAGCACCACATGATCCGCGCGCAAATCGTAGTTGCTGCCGTCGGCCAAGTTTTCAATGGTCAGGCCGCGAATGTGGCCGTTTTCAATGTGAAAATCGCTAACCCGTTGCTGAAAGCGAATTTCACCGCCCATGGCAATAATTTGCTCGCGCATGTTCTCAACCACCTTCACCAGGCGGAAGGTGCCAATGTGCGGTTTGCTGACCAGCAAAATTTCTTCAGGCGCGCCGGCTTTTACAAATTCCGTCATCACCTTGCGGCCCAAAAAGCGAGGGTCTTTGATTTGACTCCACAGCTTTCCGTCTGAAAACGTGCCTGCTCCACCTTCGCCAAACTGCACATTTGATTCCGTGTGTAGCACACGCTTGCGCCACAAGCCCCAGGTGTCTTTGGTGCGTTCGCGCACTGGTTTGCCGCGTTCAATCACGATGGGTTTAAAGCCCATTTGCGCCAGCATCATGGCGGCAAAAATTCCGCAGGGGCCAAAGCCGATTACAACCGGGCGAATGGCAGGCGCTTCACTAAACTTAGCCACCAAGTGGTAGGCCATATCGGGGGCGGGGCGAACATGCGAATTTCCGGTGAACTTGGCCAGCAGGTGTGCTTCAAGCTGGGCGCTGTGCAATTCCACATCCACGATGTACACCAGCAACAGCTTTTGCTTGCGGGCGTCGTAGCTGCGTTTATAAATGGAAAAACTTTTCAGTTCTTCGGGGGAAATGTTAAGCGTGTTGTGAATAAGCGCGGGCAGAGCGTGCTCGGGGTGGTCAAGCGGAAGTTTCAGCTCAGACAGGCGGATCATGGCGGTTGTGTACCTTGTGGATCTGTTTTTCGGATCAAGGAGGCATTTTATACCTTCCCGTTAGTTTAGAAAGTACTTTCTTGGCTTTCGCGCGTACCGAGCGCGTAGTTGGTCGAGTCATAAATGAATGATTCGATATTGTGTCGGGCGATGTACCGGGCGATGTACCGGGCGATGTGTCTGGCGTTGAGGTTTGCTGCTCATTTATGGCGGGAAGGTAAATTTGATAATCACTGCCAAGTTGTGATCGTACTAATGTGTTTAAAGATTTTGGTAAGTCATCCAGCAATACCTTAATCTCGTTGTTGTTGAAGCTGATTCTTTTATGCCGGTCTGCAATTTTTTTGGTGTTACTTTTTACCTGGTTAATCAAAATATCGATTGCATTTTTCAGCGCAATCGCTTCGTCACCAGCAGTGGGACTGTCTAATAACGCCCTGTTAAAAGCCTCTTGGTGCTTCAGCAATACTTGGTGTAAAAATGAGAAGCAAACAAGCGTTGGTGCCAAGTAGTGGTCAGGAATGCTACTGGCTGAATCAAATGCAGTGGCTATGATTGACAACGCTTTTTTTGGATCCTCGACCACTTCGTTGAGGTGTGACAAGTCGCAGTTTGCACCCGTTAACTGAGCCTTAATGGGTGTGCTTGAATGTGTGGGCAACAGCGTAAAAAACATTCGCAGTGTTGTCGATTTCGAAAAATCTATGCCCATTGATGCTCCGTCCATTTCAAGACGTAGGCTGGCATAAGATTGGCCCGTTCGAGTGTTCAGCTTTGTGCGAAGAGAAAGCGGTTCAAGTAAATCAATAAATGACCCGAAGGAAGTTTCTTCTGGTATTTTTTTTAGCCCCCAACTTAAGGCTGCCCCACCTTCACGCATTTTGTCGTTGTGTTCAAAGTAGCCTGTCCATGTCACACCTTTATTCGATGTTCTGGTTCCCTGTTTTAAAGCCAAAGAGCCTAACTGCAGGTTGTAGCGGAATGTGCCTTGATCGGTATAGCCACATCGAAATTTCATGGATCGCTCGGTCTTTTTCCCGTCGAAAATTGATTTTTCAATTCGATCAATTTGTTCAGTCAGTAGCCTGTATTGGCTTGTTAAAACTTCTATCTCGTCTAACTTTGTAAACTCTTGGAGTGTTCTTAAATGAGGGGCATATGGATAGCAGTGTTTTATTGCTTCAATATTATTGTCGTGACTTCTGCCATTTGATAAATAATCCAGGTGGCAGAAAAGTTGTATGGTTGCTTTGTTGATAGATGGTTGCTGAATGGCAGACCTAAGCAAATGTGTTCCTATTGAATCTCGAATCGACGAAAAATTATCGATAACATTCGATTTTATTGTCAGAATATCGACAGTGGCGTGTTTCTGATTGAACACCAATGAACCATAGGTTGCAATTCTGTGAAGCAAGGTAAAATAGTCTGGTGAAAATGCTTGATTGTTCATTGAGGTAATGTGGCCCGTTTCGCAGTATTCGATCAGTCCTTGGGTGCTGTACGGAATAATCATCGTAGACCACCCCAGTTGAATGATGGTGCCCTCGTCAATGTGGCTTATTAAATGGGCGTACGGTGGAATGGCTTTGGCTACCCTGCTGGCAGCGGCATTTTTTGATTGTTTTAGATAATTAATGGTTTCTAGTGCTTGATCAAATGAACTTAACTTACCGGGGTCGATTAACACGCCCACCAAGTCTTTAAGATGAGGCATTCCCAGCACCTCATTTGGAGTAAGTACGGTGCTTGGGTCGTAATAAGATTGATAAATGTTTCCTCTTTTTCCAGCGTCGTATTGCCATTGCATGTAAGAAGAGTAGCTTACTTGGTGATCGGGCTTGATATTGGGGTTACCCGCATTCTGAAAATAGGTTTTTACTGCTGCGTCGTCTTCGAAATTGCTGATTTTTTCTTGGGCAGCCGATAAGTATGGTTCCAGTTCAGGTGCCGCGTCTAGCACTGCATCAATGAACATCACCACATCGCAAACCGTGTCGAATTCTGGCCTCGAATCTATTTGAAATTCATGATGTCGATTTCGTAGCTCAAGAATTAAATTTTTCGATGGACCATCAACCTTGTAGGCAGATTTGTTTTCTTCGGGCATGAAATACTGGTTGGCCCGTTTTTCCATTTCCTGAATTTTCTTGCTGTGGTGCTGCGCGCTAACTGCCAAATTCAATTGCTTGGTGGCCCTGCCTTTGAATGCAGAAGTAGTGGGGCCAAACTTGTTAAAGTTGGTGCGAATATCTTCGGCAAACATGGGTAAGGAACTGCCTCTTGTCCTGAACCAGCGCTTGTGAACATCATGGCTTAGTTTTGGTAAATCGCTAAGGCGGGCAGAATAAATATCGCCTTTGTACCCCAACACCAGGTTCATCGCGGGTGAAAACAACAGCGCCGCGCAACCTTCCCAAATCGAGTGATTGTAGGTTCGGCACAAGGAAGGGCCTATGTACGTGCATGGTGTGCAGATACTGTCTTGGCTAATTTTCTTGACTGCATCAACCATCGAGCTGCGCGAGCCAGCCTTGTTGAACCTGTGCGCATAAGCACCTCGTTCATTCAGCTCTTTTTGGCGCACCCCCAGTGTCCACGAATCTATCGGCGATTCAAGCTCGGGCAAACAAAGGTCTCGCACACCTTTGTGAACTGGCCCATACTGGTTAGAAATGTGCATGCGATTGAATCAATGGCTATTTTTCATCAACATCGCATGGCTCAGGAACCCGCTTGGCGGTCGTAAAAAGTGTTCATGTCTGCAATTAAGTTTTCAACAGGGTAGAAGCTTTTGCCACCTGCCTCAGCCAAGCCTTGTTCGAAGTGTTCGGTGTCTTCTTTTCTTATCCAGCCTGACCCATGCAATGCCCCCATGGTTTGCGCAACGATGGTGGCGCAGGTGTCGCTGTCTTTTGTAATCAAGGCGGTTAATTCCACCGCACGTGCAGGGTCGTCATACCCATACTTTTCCAACATGAAAATTACACTGGGCAACGTGGCGCCCAAGTAGCTGCGGCTGTTCCAACGTTTTAGAATGGCATCGCAGCGATACATGTCCAGGGTTGACTTGGGGTTGCCGTCAAGTGCTTCTTGAACAGAGCCCCGGCGAATTGCTTCCGCTTCAGGCGCTTTGTATTTGTGATTTGGGCCAAGGCCTTTCAATAGTTCACTGGGCAGGCGTCCTGTCGTCCATTTATTTTTCACCGCTTGCTCGAATTCGGCTTCCATTGTTCCGAAATCCATTGCGTCGAAGGCTTCATTCAATCGGTTTGGGTCATATTCATCCCATCCCTCAAGTTCAAATTTCTCATTGCTTTCCAAAGCCAATGCAACTTCGTAGAAGGTATCAATAAAGAAATTTTCTGGAAGCTCTACTTTTTTGCCTGTTAGTTCAGCTTGGCTTCGCAAATGCATGCACTTGGCCATGATTACAATTTGCCCAACCGATGCAATGGCCGACAAAGAACTGGGGTGGGTTACCTGGTTGCTTAGCAATACTTGCTCAACCAGTTCATGCATGGTTGCTTTGGATGCCAACAGGGGTAGCAGGTCGTATCCAATTCGCATCATGGCCCCGTTGCCTGCGCCACCCGCTCGAGTGTTCAGAGTCTTTAGCTCCACCATGCAACGGTCTTCCCAGTTCCAATCTCGTCTTCTGGGGTCTTGGCACATGCGTAGGGTTCGGGCACCGCCCTCTATTATAAATTCCGCTTTTTTTTCAGGGGGGTCATAAAAGCTGCTAGTGGGCAATTTTGGACGAGTGAATGAATCCATGATTTTTTTTGGTAAGGCTTCAAGCTGTTTGTTTGGGTTTAGCATCCACTTCATTTTTTCAAACATGCTGAGCACACCTTGCTGCGTGTCATCTGTTGCATTGTGTTTACCCACGTGGTGCAGCTTGTTACGAAGAATGTTTTCTTTCCAGGTGTTACTAATGCCTGCCCAGAAGTTGTCCAACCTTGAAAATGTGGGTAGCAGATAAGTTTCTTTGGTGCTCAATGTTTTACTTTCTAGACCTGCCCCCAGGGCATCGCCGTAAAACCCTGCGCGAATTACGTCGCCGGCATATTTCTTGGCCTGATCAACTGACAACTGCGGAAAAGGGAATTTGGTCGGTTCATTGGCAATGTCAACAATGCCTTGCGCTCGAATTGGCATGTAGGGCAACTTATTTCTATTGGCAATCGCTATTTCTTCGGCGGTCGATTTTTGCTGATTTGCTGGCTGTGCTGGTGTCCCTGTTTGTGGTTGTTTTGGTTGTAAACGATCGGGAGTTTTTTCAGTCAAGTTTTTAATTATTTGACTGATGTGTGCCAATGTATATCGCTGGGGGCCAGCTGGCGCAACCCCAGGAGCAGCAGCACCAGTCGCTTGCGCGCTTGCTGCACTTTGCTGAGGAGTCGATTTCGCGGTGCTGGTTGAACTGCTTATGTTTTTATTAAGCGTGGCGCAGGCGGACAATAATTCTTGATACTGTTGTGGTGTGTTGACGAATTCACTGTTTCTTTGTTGACGCCCTTGATTAACAAGTTCCTGAACAATCGTTTGTAGCTGATTTTCATTGAAACCACCTTGGGCCGCACAGCTTTTCCGGAAGGCGCAAAGTACAGCCAAACTGGCACTGCGACCAATTCCATTAGCACTGTAGAAGTGTGGCGCTTCAGAAAAAGCGTGTTTGTGCGGTATTCGATCAAGAAGGGTGAGCAATGTTTGTGCGCTTAAGCTGGTACCGTCATAGTCCGGGCAGAACTCTTGGAAATGCACTTCACTTTCCACCCAATTCCCGGCATCGAGAACTTCGAGCGTGACTGTACCCGACAGCCAATTGCCCGAGGGGGCGCTGTTTGCGTGCTTTTGAATTTGTATGCCAGTTAGTCGGGTTGTGGGTGACAATTCCACAATATCGGGATTTGCTGCATTTTCCCGTGCGGCTAGAATTTGTTCGATTATCCCCGATGAATTAACTTTAAGGTTGGCTCGATTCCCCGCTGATATTCGCTCGTAGCTGTAAATGCTGCCAAAGCTGATCAGGCTTGTTCCATTGGCAGCAACTTCCTGTAAACGGGGGGCAAGATTTTTCAGGTTGTCAGAAATTCGCTTGCTGTCTAAAGACGCACCAACCACGGTGTTGAGTTCTTCTGTTGGCACCGCTTTAAGTTTGAACTGAATGTGGTGACTATTTATTTCTTGGTTCTGTGGGCTTCTAATTTGATTGGCGGCGCCAGGAAAACTTGTGTGGTGTGTAGCCCCTGTTGCCTTGGTGTCAGTAACGTTACCCATTAGAAAGCCCAAGTTGAAAATATTGGGTAGCGCAATCCAGGGCTTAGTTCGCAATACTATTAAAAGCGATTCCGTTCTGTTGGCCCGAATTGCGTAATGGGACAAATGGAACTGAATTCAAACACGTGTTACCTAGGCGAGTTAACCACCACCCAGTTCACACGCCATGATCAACGCCACTCAACTCGCCCAACTGCCCCGCAACAACCAAAACCCGTCTGCCGCAAGGCGACAAGCTTGCTCAATTCAAGCACCTACCCCCACAGCAGGTGTAATTGCAGCGGCACCCCAAGCTCGGGTTGGTAGTGTAATTAATGCGGGTAGCTCAGCGGAAAGTTTCAAGCAAGAATTACAGCAGTGGGTAAACCAAGCCACGCCTGAGGAGGGGCATTCCAGAAAGCGTGCAGCCGAGCGAATTTTGGAAGTATCTGAAAATGCGGGTGAAAGTTTAGATTTGCGTTTTTTATCGCTCACATCCTTGCCAAACTTGGGCCAGTTGCGTGAGTTGCGACACTTAAACCTAACTGATTGCCAACTCCACAAATTGGCTGAAAATCCACCTGTGGCTCAAGTATTTTTTAATGCTCTAGGCCAATTAAACAATTTGCAAACCTTAAACTTGAGTAATAATAATCTTGGTAGGCTGGCAGAGAACCCGCAAGTGGCTAAAGCTTTTGCCAAAGGCCTAAGCCAACTCCGCAATTTGCAAACCCTGAACTTGAACAATAATAATCTTGATAGGCTGGCAGAGAACACGCAAGCGGTACAAGTGTTTGCTAATTGTTTGGCACAACTACACCAGTTGCAATCCTTTACGTTGATAGGTGATAACCTGGGCAAACTGTGCGGAAACGCCCAAGTGGCACCACTTTTGCCAACGGTTTAAGTCAATTAAAACAGCTAGAGTACCTAGATTTTGGCTTTGGGTATCTGCCCAATAATCTTCAAGCTGCACAGGTGGTTTTTAATGCATTAGGCAGCTACGCGCAGTTAAAAACGCTAACACTAGACTGTTTATACCAACTACAAAGCGCGGAAGTTATAGAAGCATTTTGCGGTGTTTTGAGCAAACACCGCCAGTTGCAGCATCTTAGTTTGTCCAATAGTAAACTTGACGACGTTATTGAAAACCCGATAACAGCAAAAGCGTTTTATCAGTGTTTGGGCGAATTAAAACAACTGGAAACTCTTCATTTAGATCACAACAGATTGGGGTATTTACCCGATGTGAAATACCACAAACCATTTTTTGATTGTTTGTCGCAATTACCCAAATTACATAGTTTAAGTATTGCTGAAAATGGGTTAAGTGAAAATGCTGATCAATTACTAAGCACAAATTCTTTTTGTTATGCGGTGGACAGCCTAACCAACTTAACAAACTTGTTTATTCACGATTATTATCACTGCGAAGGCGATGCTAGCTATGGTCTATATGTAGCACACAGTTCTTCAAGGTTGCGTTCAAATTTACGCGCTCACAACAATGTGTATGAACACCATAAACTGCTTGTTGAAAACCAGCCGTGGGCTGAGCAAACAGAGCGTATTTTGCTGGAGAAAAGTAAAAGCGTTACAGATGCAATGTCGGCGTTTCAAATGTTAGCTTTCGCCCATGACAGGGGTGAGTTAAGTTGGCCACAGGTACAGGTTTGCCTGGAAGGCGTCTGCCTAAGCGTTTTAAACAATTTGGTTCAGGTCGATGTTGCGCTTGGTGGGTCGCTTGACGGCTATGGCCCGCCGAGCTACCAGGTTAGGGATGAAGATGGAGGTTATAGCGATGGACCTATCGATACCGTTAACCTGGAGCGACGTAGTGAAGCGGTTCGGAAACAGGAGCTGGCCCGGCTATTAAGTTTGGTGCATTACGGCGAGAACATTGGTGCCTTAACTCGCACTGCTGCGCTCAACATTAAACTTCATATTCAGGGCAAGCAATCTTCCAGGCAGGCTTTTCCAGCACAACGGGCCTTTCAGGAAAATCAGCAACCACTGCTTGATGGTTTGCATTCTGTTCGCGATGCCTTGGGCCTGAATACGAACCATGCAGCGCAGTTCCACACGCAGTACAGTGATTATTTTCATCAACTGGCCAGCACACAACAGCAGCCACTAGAAAAACAAAACCAACTGGTACGTGCGCATAAATACGCACGAAAGAATCTTGATGCTGAGGTTCAAGGTTTGCAAAGTGAACAAGCTCGAATAGGCAATGGCTTGTATCAAACGGGCTTAAAAATTCTGAGTACCCAGCGCATTAAGGCCATTGGTGGTGGGCTACCCCAGGGCATTGTGTATTTGCCATGGGTAGGAGGTGAAATGGTACAGGCCAGCCAAGCGATTGCCAAGGCCGTGGGTGTTGCAAAGTTGAATGGCTTTGCCGCCGGAGTGGAGAGCCTTAAAAATTCCTTGGCCACCATGGGCAGTGATTCGGTATTTCAAAAGCCACCACATGAACTTCGAAATTTCAGCCTGGGCGAAAACCTGCAAGCACAGGGGATTCAGTTGCCTGAAGATGCAATTGCCATACAACTTGCCGATATTAACCTTGGGGAACTTGCAGACAGTATTCAGACAAGTTCAAACGCCACGGTAGGCCCGCCAGTGCAAACCGCAGCTAGCAGAACTTCAGCTTTTTCTGGGCGCCTGCGCAGGCTTGGTAATTGGATGCGATGAAAGCAGCAGCATCTAATGCGCATTGTGAGCAGCAAGTGCGCATTTCAAGACTTCAGAGTGATGTTGTTAAGGCCACCGCGCATCAAGCTGCGCTTGCAGTTGGTGCGGTGTGCCGTTGGGAATCAACGAAGCAAGCAGGCCAAGCAGTTCGGTTTTTTTACTGCGAATGAATGCATGAAATTCAGTACAGCCAAGTAGCTGCTCAATTTTTTGGTGCTCATTCGCCTTCACTGCAATGTTGTTTGAATCTGCATAGCTTTTCAGGGTGGCAAGTTCTTGCCAGTCAAGCAGGGCTTCAATATTGTCTGCAGTGCTGGCCAAGCGGGTCCACTTTGGGGTGGGGGGCACGGCCAGTGTGTTTGCAATTTGCTCGGGATTGAATTCAATCAGGTTTTCAACTGTGGCTTCAAAACAGGGGTCTTGCTGCACAAATGCATTCTCAAAAAAATGCCGGGTGTTGTTGCTTGCCAATGCAGCAATATATTTGTCGGTTAGCAGCTTTCCAATGTTTTGAAATGCGGAAGGTGAATTCGGGTTCAGTAGTTGATTGATGTTTGTTGTGGAATTGGGGTGAAACACAAAGCCAGTGCTAAATTCCAGAAGGCGTGAAGCAGGGTGGGTATTGTGGTTGCCCTGCACACCCAGGTTGGCGCGCAGCAGGTCGGTAATTACCACGTGCACCGGCACCATGTTTTGGTGCGCATTTTGAAGGTTGTGAACCAACTGGCTGGGCAGGCCGGTGCTTTGGCACAGCGCCACCATTTTTTGTGTGGTTTCAGCGCTTATTGGCAAGCCCAGGTTCAACAGGTTCAGGCAGTGCTGCACGTATTCGGCTTTGCTAATGCTGGAAATATTGTGCCTTGCAATTCGCTGGGTGCTTCGGCAGGGGTGTAGGCCGTATTCAAGTTCCAGGTGGGCCTCAATTTGGCTGCGTACCAGTTCTTGCTGAAGCTGTTTGTGCGCCGGAAAGCCGGAATGATTTTGCAGCAGCTTGAACGCATCAACGTTGAAGCGATTGCCCAAACCAAGCACTTGCTTGAGATATTCCAGCCGCAACGCGTATCGAAATCGTGGAATGTGTTGGCCAATTTGTGAGAAAACCAAATTGCTCGCCACATCGGTTTCATCAAGAATGGAATTGATATCAGCAATCGAAGTGAGTTGAAGTGCACTTTTGCGCGCGTCAATAATTGTTGACTTAACCAGTATTAAAAAATCATCAAGTTTCAGCCTTAAGTTCAATGCGCTTTTAATTTGTTCCTGAAGCGATTCAATGCCTGTTTGCGAAATTGGAAAAGTTTGCGAATTACTTGTATTAACAACATCGTTTTGCGACTTGGGTTGCCGGCGGATTAATCCTGAAAAGAACTTGAGCATGAGCACTCCATATTGCTTGCCGTTAAAAAATAGTCTTGGCGGCATAATTTCTACAGGGGTAAGCTGGTGACTTAATGCTTTGAGTAAACAAACGGGGGTTGGCGGTTCCTTTGTACGTTGGGCCACCTTACTTGACAAGTTTGGCTCATTCGGTGCTGGTGTGTACTTTGTGGATCTGCGTTTCGGATCAGGCCTACATATTAAGCGCTCGTTTGACTCTTGATATCAGTTTTCTTGCAAGACTGATTTTTCGTGTTACAGGTATTACCGCAGTTTGTCGAGTGTGTTGAATGGTTGGCATTGGCGACACAGGCGGAGAAACATAAGTGAAGGCGGGCGTAGCAATTGGTACTGGTTTTGGCCTGTTAACATTTAGTTGATGCGAACCTGAAAGGTAGGTTCTGATAGGCAGGGCTGCAGTGTCGATTAGTTCATAAAGCTTGGAATCAAGCTTGTCGCAGTTGGGGTCAGTGTTCTTGTAACGTCGTGCCAACGTTCTCACTTTTCTGTCAATTTCAGTGATCAATTCTTGAAATGATTTTGCCAATTCTCGAGTCGATTCACTGTGCATGGCTTTATGTGTACCGGTAGATCTAGCCAAGCCAGCGGCAGCAGCATTTAATTGTAACGACACTGCATGACGCGCGGCTGATAAACAAACGATGGTGCTTCCAAGCCATTCATCGGTCACATTGTTTGTCGCCTTTATGGCGTCAATAACAAACCGCAATGCCTTTACGGGTTCATTAAGTACTTGATCTAAATTTCCGGTCCAGTCGGCGTTCCGCAGTCTTGTTTTAAAAATATGGTCTCGTATTTTTGTATGCAAGGAAAAGTACGCGAGTACACGCCGATCAAATGAGAAATCGATTAGACATACTGGCTCTTGATGTCCCAACAGTAAGCGAAAATATTTTCCCCCTCTCGCGCTGGTCATTTCGCATAAGGAGAATGGTGGCAATGGGCCCTCGAGATTGCCAAATTTACATTCATTTGCATGCAGGATCACTCCAAATGTCGGGCTAGCCCCCCCCACGTTTCATGTCGCTATCGGGCTTGAACACGCCAATCAATCGGGTTCCATTGTCAAATTTTCTTACTCCTTCCGTCAAAGAAAGTGATCCTAAACTTGGGTTGAATTCAAATATTCCCTGGTCTTCAAACCCCGCCCTGTACTTTACAGTTCGGTGATCACCACACTTTCTGAATGCAGATCTTTCTATCCGGTTTATTTGAGCAGTGAGCAGGTTTTTTAAGTCCTCATCAGCTTTCTGGTCATCCAGAATTATCAATTTTTCTAGGGTGGACTTGTGTCTAGGATTCGCGTGTGGATTCTCATGGGCTTCACGTACTCGGGAGAAATTACCAGTACCCAACCTGTCCAGATGACAAAACAAGCGTAAGGTTTCGGTGTGAATATTTCCCTGCTCAACTGCTTCGAAAAGTAGGGTCTTGCCGCCACCGCTCAAAATAGATGAAAAATTACTGATTACGTTGGGTTTGACAAACAGAAGATCCACTGTGCGGTGCTCTTTGGAAAACACCAAAATAGAATTCGACGCGATGCGATGTAGAAGCAAAAAATAATCGGGGCCAAATTTATATCCATCAATCGCTGTGATTTTTCCAGTAGTGCAATATTCTGTTAAACCTTCCGTACTGTAAGGAATGATCATTTTCGACCAACCCAGCTGAATTAAAGTACCGTGATCCAAATGACTAATAAGGTGGGTGAAAGGCGGTACGCTTTGGGCCACTGAGGCCCAGTTCGACGTCCGTGATTCCCGTAGATGTTTCAACGTCGCCAGGGCTTGGTCAAATGATTTGCTGGTGCTTGGATCAATCAAAAGGCCTACCAAGTCTTCAGTGCTTGGCATACCTAAAACCTCATTTGGGGTCAGGGTTGTACTTTTATCCGAATGAGTAAGCAGGTTGGAGCCAGTCTGACTATTTTTAAACTGCCACTTCATAAAATCAGCGTAACTGCTCTCATGCGATTGTTTGTTACTGGCATGTTTTGCATTCTCAAAGTAGAGATGGACTACCGAATCATCCTTAAAAGTAGAAATTTTGATTCGGGCGGCCCTAAGAAACGGTAGCAAACTGGGATTGATTTGTGTAACCGTATCGATGAATTCCAATACCTGTGCCTTGGTTTGCAAAACTGGTTTGCAGGGTAATTGGTAGTCGCTGTATCTTTCGCACAAGTCGAGTATCAAATACTTGGAAGACACATCCAGATTGATAGCCGGAAAATCTTCGGGGGGTATGAAATACAAGTTTGCCCGTTTTTCCATTTCCTGTGTTTTGGCAACATGATGGCTGGCGCTAACTACTAAATTTAGTTTTTTTGTTCGCCGCCCTTTAAAAGCCGAAGAGGTGGCGGCATATCCATTGAATTTGCTGCGTACTGCATCAGAGAATAATTCCAGTGATTCTTTTCTGCCAGCTTGTCCGCTTTTAAAATTGCTGTGGCTCAAGTTAGGTTCGTTTTTAAGCCGGTCAGAATAAATATCGCCTTTGTAGCTTAAAACAATATTCATGGCGGGAGAAAAGAGCAAAGCCGCACACCCTTCCCACACATAGTGGTTGTAGCTTCTGCAAAGCGAAGGCCCTACTAGAGTGCATGGGGTGCAAATATTGTCTTCAGAGATCTTTTTCACCGCGGCAATCATGGAGTTTAAAGAACTTTGATCTTTAAAGCGGTGAATGTAAGCACCGCGTTCATTCAGTTCTTTTTGTCGGGCACCTTCAGTCCATGAATCAGAAGGCGAGCTTAAGTCAGGCAAGGCCAGGTCTTGCACGCCTCTGTCAACTTGCCCGTACTGATCTGAAATATGCATGGCTTAGGTTGTAGTTGTGGATTGAGTTTGTTTCTCACGTTTATCGTAAAAATTGCTCATGTGGTCGATGAAGTTTTTCAGAGTGAAACCTCCGCCCAAGTCTTCATTGAAAGTAGATCTATGGTCACCGTCTTCGCAGCTTTTAATTTCTTCATGAACCCACGCCGAACCGTGTAGAGCACCCATTACCTGCGCAATAATGGTGGCGCAGGTGTCGCTGTCTTTGGTTACCAAGGCGGCCATGTTTACTGCATGGGCCGGGTCGTTGCCGAACTTTTCAAGTAAAAACACAATGCTTGGAAAGGTAGCGCCAAGGTAAGCACGGCTGCACCAGCGTTGTAGTACCTCATTGGTTTCGATGCTGTTCAGCTGCGTCTTGTCTTTGTATGTCTCAAGCGCCGTTAGAACCGAACCCGCAGTTACCGAGTTTGCTTTAGTTATTTCCCTCGGTTCGGTCAAGCCCTGCGCGCTGCGCCCTTTCAGAAATTCGCTGGGTAGCCGCGGTGTACGCCAATTAGAGCCGTCGCCAACAGGTACTGCGTTACCGTCTAGACCAAACAGTTGATCGGGATGTTCCAGCACTTTGGCGATTTCGTAAAATGTATCGATAAAAAAGTTTTTAGGCGGTACAGGTTTCTCATCTTGTTGTTCTGCTACCTTTCGCAAATGCATGCATTTGGCCATGAGCACTACTTGCCCCACTGAAGCCACTGTAGATAATGAACCGTGGTGGGTAACCTGATTGCTGATTAAAGCCTGTTGAACCAGGTCTTTCATACTGGCGCCCGATGCCAGCAACGGCAACAAGTCATAGCCAATCCGCATCATGCCGCCATTGCCGGCACCGCCTGATCGCCTATCCGAATTTCTTAGGTCTGGTATGCATTGATCTTTCCATTCCTGTTTTAAGGGTCTGCGCTGACACATTGTCAGCGTGTCAGCGCCACCCCGGATAACAAAATCTGTTTCCGGCGCATCGCCGAGTTGTTGTCCCTTCTCTGGAAATTTCGATTCCCTAAATGCGCTCAGTATTTTCTTTCCAAGTTCATTTAAGTCTCCTTTGTCTTCTACTATCCACCGTATTTTAGCGTTGGCACTTAGCGCCCCTTGCTGGGTATCGTCTGTTGCATGGTGACCGTTGCGGTTGTGTTTTTTTAGCTGGGCGATCAATATTTTGTCTTTGTCTGCTTGATTGGGGCTAGCCCTGTACTCCCTTTTCTCATCTTTCCCCAACTTCGCCTCGAGTACATCTTTTCTAAGTGGTTCATCATCGGTATTGCCTTCTGGCCGCACGTAAAAGTGCGATTCCAAATCTGCACCCAGTGCATCTCCGTAATATCCAGCTTTGATGACATCGCTTGCATATTCGTTTGCATTCTCAAGATCTAATTGAGGAAATGGAAACTTATCTGGGTCGCTGGCTATTTTGACAATACCGTCTACTTTAATTGGCATGTAAGGAAATTGATGTTCTTTTCCAGCAAATAAAGGTTTGTCTTCGACCAGGTGTTTGATTGTTTCGTTCACCCCGACCTCTGCATTAACAACGGTGCATGCTTCCAGTAATTGTTTTAGTTGTTCTTGCGAATTTACGAAGTGGGCATGCCTTTGTTCCCGTCCTTGGTTAATTAAAGTTTTAAGGTGTCGTTCGACCAAGGCGGGCTTTACCCCGTTTTGCTGTGCGCACATTTCTTTGAACGAATACAGCACCGCCAAGCTGGCGCTGCGCCCAATTCCATTGGCGCTGTACAACTGCGGACAAGGTGTATTTGCTGCATGGCTGTCTTCAGACTTTGGTTTTGGTACATGTTTCAACGCGGCCCGCAGTGTTGCCGAATCCAGGCTTCTGCCGTCATAATCGGGGCAAAATTCCCGGAATTTAATTTTTCTATCTGGCTTACCTGCAACCTGAAAGGTAATTGTTCCCGAGTGATACTTGAATGCATTCGCATCTGTTTGAGTTTTTTTCTCAATTGATTTGAGTGTGACGTTGTCTGAAAGCTTCAGCCCGTCGATTCGTGCTTGGCCAAACTGAGCAAGTATTTGCTCAAGCAAGCTCGACGAGTTTACTTTTATTGGCTTGGTTTGCATGTTCGTAATACGGTCGAAGCTCTCGCTGCTTCCAAAGCTGACCAAGCACGAGCCGTTTTCATACACCTCTAGCAGACGCAGTTTTAAACTTTCAAGTGCATCGTGAACTTTTTGGCTTTCCACACCAGAAGCGCCCACCACAGTTTCCACTTTCATAACGTTTGGTGCGGTTCCAAGTTGGAATTCAATGTGATGGCTGTCTATGCCATTTCCAGCCGGGTCGTTAGGAGTATTTGTTGTATCAGGGGGAAAAAATGCGCTGCTTGCTTGGCGTGGGCTTGCTAGTGGTGGTGCCATAGTTGGGTATTCGAATCTAAAGACTTTCGTGGCTTAACCTTCCTGGCAAGTTCGGTTTAAAAAACGATGTGTTCCGTTCTGCGGAGACCGTTTCTGTTGGGTTGGCCAATGTACCGGCAGGCCAGGAAAGGTAGTTGGATGCAATGAAAGCGCCCGAAAGGCAGGTAGAGCAGGCCCATGTTCAGCCATGTGAAGAGCAGGCATGCCAACAAGTGGCTTCGGCCAAGCCCAATAACTAATTTTTGAGATACAAGCCCGATTTGTCTGCCACGGAAGGTTTTACTCGCCTGGATTAAATACCAAGTACCCCAGGCAGTCGGATTTCTTTTGCTGAAAGCCAAAACTGATTTTTCCCCAAGCCGTGTTTGTGGTGAAGGTAGTGGCTTCTTCCAGCGAGCCGCCACGGGGCACACCTGTTATTGCCAAATCTGAAAACTGTTGGCTTACCTGCTGTACGGTAATGCATTTACCGTCCACGTCCAGCGCCAGCATGCCTTTGCTATTGCTATTGCTATTGCTATTGCTATTGCTCGTGTCTCGAGGCAATCGAAGGTCTATTTTTACAATGCTGGAATTGCCTGCAAGGGCCAATTGCTGGCCAGAAAAAAATTGAACATACTCGTTCGATTTTTGAGTTTGTTCCACGAGAGTTTGGCCCAGTATTTTCTCAACACCCGCCAATTTAAAAGAGGCTGCTTGTATGTCCTCAATTAGTTGCCAAACAGAAAGGTTAATGTGAATTCTGGTGTTTTCCTTTGAAGCATGTGCGGTGGGTTGACACGCAGTTGTAGCAATGGCCAGTAACAGAAGCAATAGTTTTTGGAGTACGCCAATATTTTTTATTACGGTACTTTTCGCACCATGGAAGATACCCGTTGTCGTGCCGCTCACGATATTTGCTTGCAGGGGAGGTTTTTACTGGCCTGGATTAAATACCAAGTACCCCACGCAATCAGGCTTCTTTTCTTGAAAGCCAAAGCTGACCCCGCCCCAAGTCGTGGTTGCGGTGAAGGTAGTGGCCTCTTCAGGCGAGCCATCCCTGGGAATGTCAGTGATGTCCAACTCCGAAAACTGTTGGCGTACCTGCTGTAGGGTGATGCATTCGCCGCCTAGGTGAAGAGCCAGCATTCCAAGGTTGCTTGTGGTGCTGCGCGGTAGTCGAAGGTCGATGTCTACAACGTTTACATTGCCTGCCAAGGCCAATTGCTGGCCAGCAAAAAACTGGAAAGATACAGTCGATTGCTGTGTTTGTTCGATCAGTGATTGGCCTAGTAATTTTTCGACACTAGCCAATGTAAATGAAGCGGCCTGTATGTCTTCGATCAGTTGCCAAACTGACAAGTTAAGTTGAATCATGGCATTTTCCTTTGAAGCATGTACGGTGGGTTGGCAGGCAGTTGTGGCCACAGCCAGGAACAGGGCAATGAGTTTGCTAAAGGCATTACTTCTTGCCGTAGTGCTTGTCGTACCATTTGCCGTGATAGTCCTCATAGGTTTCCTTCGTGTTTGATGTGTATTCCCCTGAACCCACAACGTTGCCAATTTTTCGAACGGCAGATTTTAAATCTCCATCTTTCAGGTATTGGTCAAAGGCTTGTATGTAGGTTGGTCGGTTTACTGCTTGCCCTGCAATGCCGATATCTATATTGCGTGATTTGATGATTTCACGTTGAACCTGAATGTTTTTCATGGTTGCAACACCTTCGTCATCCAGCGCGCCTTCCAGATAAGCGGACTTGGAACTCAGGTTGCTTCGGTAAGGATAAATGCCATGCCCTACCTCGTGAGAAAGTATTTTTGTATAAGCTTTTGGATCGGTTTTTAAATTGCTGTCCATCGTAATCGTTTTCAGGCCTCGGTTGATGGTCGAGCCTTTGCCAGCCGGGCCATCTTTGATTATCCAGCCTTCATCGCGCAGTTTTTGCAGGTCTTTTGTCAAGCTGGGCGAGCCGGCCACAAGTTCGTTGACTTCCGGGTCGAATCCTTTTTTAAGAAGATTGGCTTCAGAGTCGGGTGCAGGCGAACTGGGCGCCGGTGCTTTAGGCATGTCCGCCCCCTTGGCCGATGCAATCAATGTGGCGCCACAGGCTGTTTTGTGGCCGCTCAGCGCTATGGCCATGTTGTTGTCGGTGAAGGGTGAATACCCCTCAACAATTTTAAACAGGTGTGGCTTGCACAGCGGGCAAGTAACCATGTCGCCAATGCGTGCCACGGGGTGCCCGTTGATCAGCGTTCTTGGGCTGCCGGAAACAACAACACCACCATGACTGGTGGTGTCGCCAACAAGCACTTGGGCGCGACCGTTGAAGAATGGCCTGGGTTGCATAATCTAGATAGGGTAGGTAATTGGTTTAATCCTTTAAGTAAACAATTGGGGGTCGGTGGTTCCTTTCTATTTCGGCTTACTGAAACTGCTTTCGCATTGCAATCAAAGGCACGGCATACAGCACCGCAAAGCTGGTGTTCAGCACTGCGTTTTGCCAAAACCCGCTGTAAAGGGAATAGGCCGTGTCGGGCACGTACCACAGCAAAACCGACACTGCCACCATGCCCCAGGCTTCTTTCACGCCTTTGGCCAGCAGTTTGCGCACCACCATAAACACAAGCGCCCCCCAGCCCACCATTACCGAACCCATTACCGCATGGGCCAGCCCAATGTAGGCGGTGGCTTGAGGGTCAAAATTGCCAAATTGTGCGGGGTTTTGAAACATCATCAGCCCGAATGCCTGTTGCGTAAGCCCCGGTGCCAGCACCATGAACAAACCAAACAGCACGGTGAATTCCGCAGTGTAGGTAAGCCAGTTGATCCAGAAAGTGGGGGTGCTTGAGGTACGGTGGTTCATGGTGTCGCTTTGCATGATTGTTCTCCTGGGTTGAGTTAATTCGTGCCCAGTGTGCCAATTGCGGGGTCATTCCAGCAATAACCTGCCAGGTCATAGATTCAAGTTATTTTCCGTGGCAGTATTGGCGCATGCATACACACACTTCAACCAAACACGCAGGAATTTGCGTTCGCGATTTGCGCGCACGGCAGAAGGTTAGCCAATTGGATTTGGCCTTGCGCGTGGGAGTGTCACAGCGCCATTTAAGCTGCATTGAAACCGGCAAAGCCAGTGCCAGCAAGGAAATGTTGTTGGCCCTGCTGGAAGGCTTGGAAGCCCCCTTGAATATTCGCAACGAAACCCTGGTGGCGGGTGGGTTCGCCCCCTTGTTTGGAAGCAGGCCGATTGAGCACCGCGAAATGAATACCATCAACGAGGTGATCGACCTGATGTTGATGGGCCAACATGCCGCGCCTGCCATGGTGCTGGACAGTGAATGGAATCTGGTGAAATTCAACCCTGGTTTTATACGCTTGATGAACCTGCTTGAATTTGATGTGGCTGCCCTTCAAGCCACGCCCAATATATTGCTTGCCTTGACTGCGCCGGGTGGATTGGCCACGCGCCTGATCAACCCAGCTGAGGTGCTGGGCGATGTACTTCGCCGTGCACAGCGAGAGGCCTTGCATGTACCCTCGCTGCAAGCCATGTTGAATCAAATTCCACAATCCATGTTCGAAAGCAAAGTGCCTGTGGACACCAACAACCCAACCCTGGTCACCCGCTTTCAAAGTGCCGTTGGCGAGCTGCGTTTTATATCAACATTCACCACCTTTGGAGCACCTTTGGACATTACTGCGGCATCGCTGCGCATCGAGCATTTATTCCCTGCCGATGAACAAACCCGAACGGCTTTTTCATGATGCGATTTCTGCTGATATTCATGCTGCTTGCCGTGGGTGGTTTTGCCACATGGTGGTTCATGCAAAAGCCCAGCCACAATCGCCAGTGGGCTGACGATGTTTCCCAAATGTTGCACGCTGAAGTGAATGGCGACACAGTGGTGTTGAACAATGTGCGCAACTTTGAATGGCGTACAGAAACCGATTACACACCGCGCTGGGAAACCCGTGAATACGATTTAAGCCAGTTGCAAACAGCAGACCTAGTGCTGTCGTACTGGATGGGGCCAAAGATTGCGCACACCTTGGTTTCATTCGGTTTTGCCGATGGGCGCTATCTTACTTTTTCAATCGAAATTCGCAAAGAAAAGGGCGAAGAATTTTCGCCGTGGAAAGGGTTTGTACGCCAATACGAAGCCATTTTGGTGGCTGCCGATGAAGCCGATATTATTCGCACCCGCAGCAATGCGCGTGGTGAAGATGTTTACATTTACCGCCTGGCCATTCCGCCTGAACAATTAAAAACCCTGTTCATGGCTTACGTAGAACGCGCTAATTCGCTTGAAAAAGAGCCTGAGTTTTACAACACCCTGACCAGCAATTGCACCACGGTGGTTTACGACATCGCCAAGCAAATTGTGCCCAACCTGCCTTTGGATTATCGGCTGCTGGCCAGTGGCTATTTTGCAGAATATGCGCATGAACAAGGGGGCTTGGTGGAAGGTTTCAGCTATGCCGAGCTTCAGGAAAAAGGCTACATTGTGCTGCGCGCGAAAGCCATTCAGCCCGGCGAAAATTTTTCAGAAGCAATTCGCCGGGGTGTGCCTGGAATGCAGCAAAGCGTGCAATCAGATTAATCAGCAACCACCCGCCCAGCGTGCGTCGTTGATGTTGTAGCTGCGTGCTTTCATGTAATCCACCGGGTCGCGCAGGTAGTCGACTTCAGGTGGCTTGGGCAACTTAGCCACCGCATTCAGCCAGGTACTTTCATAGGCGGCTGCACCGCCGCCTATGCCGGGGGTCCAGGCATCGTGGTGCGTGGGCAGCGCAACTTTGGGTTGAGTCAGGGCAACATAGGCCAACGCATCGCGGTAGGCGCTGGTTAGTAAACCAAAACCAACGATGGCATTCAGTTGCACGTCGACGCATTCGGGCAATTTTGTAAGGGCGTTGGCAATCGCTTCACTTTCCGCATTGCCAACTTTCATCACACCGGTTGAATCGTGCCAAAACCACGCAAAATCGCCTGCGCGGAAGTGGTAAGCCCATGTGCCCCCGGCAGGTTGACCCACGCCGCCATCATCGCGCAATGTGCCCACAAATCGCAGTGCCTCTGCCAGGCTTGTGTTCAGGTAAGTCGGGAAGGTAAGTACATTTGGAATGTAAACCAGCGGCATGCCACCGCTTAGTAAATCCGCGGGTTCCGCAGCAGAATGGGTGTGCTGCACCACATTCACTTCGGGCAGGTCTTCCCAAATTTTGATGCTCTGCACGGAACCAACACCCGGTGTGCTATGGTCGCCCAGGTTCAGGCAGGGAAAGGTGTTGGGTATGCCTTCGCTGGCTGCGCGTTCGCGGGCAATGTCGCACACATTGCTGCCGGCAACCAAAAGCGCGTTGCTTAGGCCAGCCACGTAACCTGCATCGGCCGCATGGTCAAAATGCCCGTGCCCAATGAAGATTGCTTCGGGTTGAATGGCAGCCAATTCTTCGCGGCCAATTGGCACATAGTCGGCGTGCACTCCCACAATTTCCCAAGCGTCCATCAAAAACAAATGGCCCTTCATGCTAGCAATGAAACTTGAAACACCCACCCACCAAAACTTCACCTGTTCAGGGTCCATTGCATTGGGTCCAAGAATGCGTTCGCGCGTGGCTTGCAATTCTGCGCTGGGAGTATCGGCGGCTGGCAAAGGCGCGAAGTTACTGGCCTCGAATACATTGGGGCGGGTTTCGTTGGGAGAAATGGCCATGCTGGCAGCGCTGCCTTGTTCATTGCTGCTGCCCATGCAGGCCGCTAAAAACAGTGCACAGGCCAGAAGGCCTGCGCGTGAAATAAAAGTGGTCATTGTTGTTGGTGTTGAATGTGTCTCCAACAACTTGTACTTCCACCTGGCTGCTTTAGATGCCCTTCACCAACGGCGAGAAAAACTGGATGATTTTTTGAAGGTCTTCTTTGGCTTCAGGCAAGGCCAAATTCATGGTGGGCCAAATGTGTGGCATGCCTGGGCGTGTCAGCAACTGAATGCTTCCGCCAACTTCTTGAACTGCATCACGCAAGCGCACAGAATCATCCAGCAAGCATTCGCTTTCGCTGGCGGTCACCATCAGCGGTGGCAAGCCTTTCAGTTCGCCCAACAAGGGGGAAGCACGAGGATCGGCCGGGTCGTGGCCGCACATGTACAACTTCGCGGCGTGTTCAATCAGGTGGGCAGACAACATGCTGTCGGTTTTGTCATTGCCTTGAATGGAAGGCGACAGGCGACGCATGTCGGTGGCTGGGGAAATTAGCAGGCCACCATGCACCGGTAGTTTATTTTTCACGGCATGCTGCACCACGGCCAAACTTAAATTACCACCAGCCGAGTCGCCCGCCACGAAAAATGGCTCGCCTTCCGGGGTGTCGGCCACCAAGGCCTCGAAGGCGGCGATGCAGTCGTCTAGCGGTTCTGGGAACGGGTTTTCAGGTGCAAGCCGGTAATCCACCATGAACACCCGAAACCCCAACGCATTGGCCAACGCGCCGCAAAACGGGCGGTACATGGGGGGGTGGCCAGCCACAAAACCGCCGCCGTGAATGTACAGCAGCGCACCCTTTGGATTTACCGGAATCAGCCATTCACCAGGCACGCCACCCAATGCACCTTTGATGTGTTTCAAACCTTTCGGCACCGGCGCCAGCAGGTTGGATGCACCTGTCACCATTCGGAACCTGCGTACAAAACCTGCGCCATTGCCCTCGTAGCTTTTCAGCGCAAGACTGGCAATTTTGTTCATGACTTTGGCTTGAATGGACGGCATGGTGTTCCTTGTTTCCGATGAGGTGGGGTATTTATAGCACTGCCAGTGCAGATCCGTCTAACGCCGGTTTTTTCAAACTTGATAAATTCGGACAAATCCCAAATGGAATAGTAAACGCTGTTTTCAGCGTCCGAAAAATCGGCACAATTGGAAAAAATATCAAAACACGGAGACACCATGGCTATTTTCGACGAAGACATTTTGATCATTGGCGCAGGTTTGTCTGGCATCAGTGCCGCATGCCACTTAAAGAAGGAATGCCCCAATCGAAATTTCACCATTCTTGAGCGCCGCACCACCATTGGCGGCACTTGGGACCTTTTCCGCTACCCTGGTATTCGTTCCGATTCCGACATGTTCAGTTTCGGTTTCAAGTTCAAGCCCTGGAAGAATGCGCATTTCTTTTCCCAGGGCAATGACATTCGCAGCTATGTTCACGAAGCGGCCACTGAAAACAAAGTGTTCGACCACATTCGTTTTCAGCGCAAGGTAAGCGATGCGAATTGGGACAGCGTAGCCCAGCGCTGGGTAATCAACGTGGTGAATGAAGCGACTGGCGAACCTGAGCAGTACCGCGCCAAATTCATGATGGCGTGTGCGGGTTATTACAATTACGACCAAGGTTACCGCCCCGACTTCCCGGGCGAAAGCAATTTCAAAGGCCAGATTATTCACCCCCAACACTGGCCTGAAAATCTGGACTACACCGGCAGAAAAGTGGTGGTAATTGGCAGTGGCGCAACCGCGGTTACGCTGATTCCCAGCATGGCCGAGAAGGTAGAGCACATCACCATGTTGCAGCGCTCGCCTTCCTATATTTTCTCGCTGCCTTCTGTTGATGCGCTCACCAAAGTGTTGCAAAAAACTTTGCCCTCCAAGTTGGCTTACAAGCTGAACCGTACACGCACCATTGGCTTGGCGCACTTCATGTTCAAGGCCAGCAAAAGCAAACCGGAGGTAGTACGCCGCTTTTTGATCGCCATGATGCGCCGGCAGTTAAAAGGCTCAAAAGTGGATATCAAGCACTTCACGCCCAACTACATGCCTTGGGATCAACGTTTGTGCCTGGTGCCCGACGGCGATTTTTTCAAAGCCCTGCGCAGCGGCAAAGCCAGCGTGGCCACCGACACCATCAAGCAGTTTGTGCCCAATGGCATTGAATTGAATTCAGGTGAAGTGCTGGAAGCCGACATCATCGTGACTGCCACCGGTTTGAATGTGCAAATGGTGGGTGGCATGAAGATTAGCCTGGACAATGCACCAGTGAATCTGAGCGAGAAAATGTTCTACAAAAGCGCCATGCTTCAAGACCTACCGAACGCGGCGGTGGTGCTGGGTTACACCCACGCTTCATGGACCTTGAAATCAGATTTGGTCAGTGGTTTTGTGTGCCGCCTGCTGAATTACATGGACAAGAAGGGCCATGCAGTGGCCGTGGCCAAAACTTCCGATGTGCAGCCTGTGGAAGGCTTCACCGTGCTGGGTGGTTTGAATTCAGGGTATTTGAAGCGCGTGGCCGACCAGTTACCACGCCAGGGCGAAACCCACCCCTGGCACAACCGGCAAGATTATTACCACGATACCAAAACCCTGCTGGAAGACCCAATCGATGAGGCAGGCTTGGTGTTTGAGCCCGCCAAGGCAGCTGAGGCGGCCAAGCCCAAGTTGAAAGCGGTGGCTTAAGGCTCAATAAGGCCCAAGTGCCCTAGTTGTCGCTGTCTACCCGGGTGAAGCGTTGGGTCATGCGCTCACCCACCTGCACCATTTCAAAAAATACATCCATGGGGCGTGTCCAGGCGCTGTGGGTGTCGCCACTTAATGGGCGGTACACCACCACAGGGCTTAGGTCACTTTCTTGAACGGCCTGGCAAATCACTTCATAAAGGCCGCCTTTGTAGTGTCGGTAACGTTCACCGGGTTTTACGCTGGGTGCTTGTTCGGGTACGTGGCTCATGGGCGCTCCTGACCAATACGAGTCAAATTTCTTGAATATTCAAGGTCATATCGTTAAACTGTACGGCTGTCTTTGAAGAATTGAAAGGAGTTTCTGAATGCCTGCAACCAAGCGAGCAAGCGAGGAAACCAGCAAACCCGTGAGCAAATCCCCATTGAAAACCGCGAACAAACCAGTTGTTGCCGAGCCTGAGCAAAAGGCACGCCCAGTGGTGTCCACACGCAAACCATCGAAAACAGCACTTTCCCCATCTGAAGTAACGCCCCTGGCCTTGCTGACACCCAGCAAGCCTGCACGCCGTCGCCGTTCCGGGGCAGCCAAGCCCAGAAAGTTGAAGGGTGCCACCACCACCTGGCCTTTCCCAACAGGCTCACGCCCTTAATAAAGTACATTCAATACTATGCTGCTAATCGATATTTTACGCTTACTGCTGGAAACAGCTGCCAGCCTGCTGACTTTCTGCCTGTTGTTGCGCGCACTCATGCAATGGGTGCGTATTCACCCAAGCAACCCCTTGTCGCCTTTCATTTTTTCCATGACAGACTGGTTGGTGAAGCCGCTGCGCAAGGGCGTACCCGGCTATGGCGGCATTGATTGGGCGTCAATTTTTGCAGCATTTGTGGTGTCGTTCGTGCTGCACATTGTGCTGGTGCTGATTACCGTTGGCTTGTCTACGGGTGGGCCGGGCGTGGGTTCGCTCATTACCCTGACCATTCCAATCGCGATTTTCTGGGTGCTGCGCAACGTGGCCTATCTGCTGATGGGCATTGTGCTGATTCAGGTTATTTTAAGTTGGGTGAATCCGTTTTCGCCCATCGCTTCAATTTTGAACGAGCTTTCTCGCCCATTCCTGGAGCCCTTGCGCCGAGTGTTGCCGACCATTGGGAATGTCGACTTGTCGCCTTTGGCATTCCTGCTGATTTTGCAAATCATCATGATGGTACTGCAAAGCTTGATGCCCGGCTTCTAAGCGAATCAGTGTTCGCTTGTGTATAAAAAAGAGCACCTTGAACAGGTGCTCTTGTTGTTTTCAGTTGTTGTATTTGAAGTTAGCGGGTAACCCGTGAAGTACCGCCACTGCTAACAATTCGTACCCGGTCACCGGGGCGGAACTGGTCGTCAGCGTCTTGCACATAGGCACGCAGGGTGCCGTTGTCCATGCGCACGGTTATTTCAAGGCCTGCACGGGTGGACGCATTGCGTTCAACTGCCTGCCCTGCCAAGCCGCCTGCAACAGCGCCCAATACCGCGCCAACTGCCCGGCCACTGCCACCGCCCACATTGCTACCAGCGATACCGCCAACAATGCCGCCTGCTGCTGTGCCCACATTGTTTGTGTCGCCCTGAATGGTTACATTGCGCACACTTTCAACAACGCCTTGTTCCACAATTTGCGCCCTGCGGGTTTCACCTTCGCGGTACACCTGCCCGGAACTGCTTTGCGTGGCACAGCCTGCTGCAAGCGCAGAGAGTGCAATCAAGGCCACTGCGCCGGTGCTTCTAAAACTGAATTGAACTGATTTGGCCATGATTTATATCCTTTCAAGTTACCAGGGTTTGTGGCCGAAAGCGGCTTCAAATCTGGATGCAATGTCTTCCCGGCTGTGTTGGTAAGTTTGTGGGCCTTTGACTGCAATTTTCAAGGAGCCCATTAAACTTGCCAGTTTTGCCGCGTTCACTATGCCAAGGCCTTCTGTAAGGCCGTAAAGCAAGCCACCGCGGTACGCATCGCCGCAGCCAGTTGGGTCGGCAATCCGTTCTGCTTTAACGCATGGTATATCGTGTCGTTGACCCTGTGCGTACACCCAGCTGCCCTCCGCACCGCGCGTTACCACCAGTGCTTCCAGCTTGTCTGCAATTTGTTCAAGCGTTAGCCCGGTGCGGTCGCACAACATCTTCGCTTCATAGTCATTGACCGCTGCGTAGGTCGCAAGTTCAAGAAATCGGTCCAGTTCGGGTTTGCCGAACATGGGCAAGCCTTGGCCCGGGTCGAATACAAACGGAATGCCCGCTTCTGCAAATTGCTCGGCGTGTTGCATCATGCCGTCGCGGCCATCGGGGGCGATGATACCCAAGGCCAGCGCGCCCGCATCGCTGATTTTATTCAAATGCGAATGGCTCATGGCACCGGGGTGAAATGCGGTAATCTGGTTGTCGTCCAAGTCGGTGGTAATGAAGGCTTGGGCAGTGAATTCGTCGCCGATCTGTTTAATACAGGTGGTTTCAATCCCCAAAGTTTGAAGGCGTTGAAAGTAGCCGCCCGCATCGTGGCCAATTGTGGCCATGGGCACGGGTTTGCCGCCCAACATGTTCAAGCTGTAGGCAATGTTACCTGCGCAGCCGCCCCAGTCTTTCCGCAGGCTGGGCACCAGAAAAGCCACATTCAGAATGTGAACCTGGTCGGGCAAAATTTGGTCTTTGAAACGGCCTTCAAACACCATGATGGTGTCGAACGCGATTGAGCCGCAAATTAAAACGCGCTTGGTGTTTGTTGGGGTATTCATGTGATGCTGTCCAATATATTTGTAAAAAGGGTCGGCTTGTTTTAGTTCGCCTTAGTCCACTTGCGGGCCGTGGTCGTATATCGACAATCGAAAGCCAGTGGCTGCACTTTCTGGCAGTTGCTCATTCAACTCGCTCAGATTCAAGTATGCCAGTACTTCCACTGTTTTTTGCCCGGGAATCAGCGATGCTTCGCCGGCGGCGCCTTCATTGCGCACTTGGTAGTCGCTTGGCGCAATTGATTTGCTGGCCAGCACCAATCCCTGCGGGTCGAGCAAGTCGACTTTCAGATAAGGCCAATTGCTTGGCAGTGGTTGCTGGTTGCGAAGGGTTAGGTCTACGCGCATATTGTGTTCGTCAAGCGCTTGCAGGCCGCTGCCCTCTACAGCCAATGCCTGTGTGGCCGGGCTTGAGAACATGTGTTGTATGCTTGGGCCGGCATTGTTGATGGCGCTGGCCAATGCCGGGCTTTCCAGCAAAAGTGTGGTGCGCTGCCACCACAGGGTTTGCAGGCCCAGTAAAACCAAAACCCCAACACACGCCGCCTTGATAATCGGGCTGCCTTGGTCAAAATTAAACAGGGATTTGGCGGGCGCTTTACTGGCGAACAAGTCTTCTGAACCAGTGCCATCGCCGCCGGTTAAATTGTGGTCGCTGGTGTAAGCGCTGTTACTCTGGCTGGGGCTTAAATCGAGTTTTTGCCAGGCTTCGGTGTCTGCAGAGGTTAAATGTTCAATGCCTGAAAATACGGTTTGGCATTGTCCGCATCGTACCTTCCCTTCGTGCAACTGAAGCTGGCCCGAAGTAACCTTGAACAGAGTTTCGCAGTTGGGGCAACGGGTAGCGAGGCTCATTGCTTTTAGTCGACAGCTTTCTGGCCGTGCAAACAGACCCAGCCATCGCGTTCTGCCCAAACCGCCATATTGATCCACTGGCGGTAATGCTCAATTACCTCTTCAGCCTGGCGAGCCAAAACGCCCGACAGCACCAATTGCCCACCTGCTTCCACATGATTGCACAGCGAGGGCGCCAGCACTTTCAAGGGGTTGGACAAGATATTGGCCACCACCACGGGGAACTGGCGCTTGGCCAGCGGGAAATCGGGCAGGCCACAAGGCATTTCAACCCCGTTGTTGCTGGCGTTGTAGGCTGTGCTGTCCACGGCTTGGGGGTCAATGTCCACGCCAATGGCTTCTGAAGCGCCCAGCTTGAGCGCAGCAATACCCAAAATGCCAGAACCACAGCCGTAGTCCAGCACGCTTTGGCCTTTCAGCGGAAATTCACTAAGCCAGCGCAAACACAGGGCAGTGGTGGGGTGCGAGCCAGTGCCAAAAGCCAAGCCAGGGTCGAGCACCAAATTGATTCGATCATCGATGTGTTGGGGTTCATGCCAAGAGGGCACAATCCACAAGCGGGCTGAAATCGGAATGGGTTCGAATTGAGCCTGGGTGATTCGTACCCAGTCCTCTTGAGGCACTTCGGTGTAGTCAATTTTCACATCGCCTAGCAACTCGGCTGGAATTTCCGCGAAAATTTGTTGACCTTCGGCCTTGTTGCGAAACAGGGCTACCACATGGTTCAGGTGCCACGCCGCTGATTCTGGCTCCATGCCGGGTTCGCCGAACAGGGGCTGTTCGTCTTCGCTATCAGCATTGGCGTCTTCAAGGCTGACCGCCAAGGCACCCAGTTCCATAAGCATGTCGGAAACTTCATCCGCTTGCTCAAAGGGCAGGGTTAGCTTGGCTTGAATCAGCGGTGCGGCCTGTTGGGTCATTTATTTAAACCGCGCTTCAAGTTTGTGCTCAAGGTAGTGAATACTGGTGCCGCCTTCTACAAAGCGGGCATCTTCCATTAGTTCACGATGCAGGGCCGTGTTGGTTTTAATGCCATCCACAACCAATTCAGCCAGGGCTTGGCGCATGCGGGCCATGGCCTGCTTCCGGTCTTCGCCGTAGGTAATTACTTTCGCGATCATTGAATCGTAGTGCGGCGGTACGTTGTAGCCACTGTACACATGGGAATCCACACGCACGCCAGGGCCGCCCGGTGCATGCCAATTCTTGATTGGGCCGGGTGAAGGCACAAACTTGAACGGATCTTCGGCATTGATTCGACATTCCATGGCGTGGCCACGGAACTCAATGTCGCGTTGGCGAAAGCGCAGCTTTTGGCCAGCCGCAATGCGAATTTGCTCTTGAACAATGTCCACGCCGGTGATCATTTCGGTCACCGGGTGTTCAACCTGCACGCGGGTGTTCATTTCAATGAAATAGAACTCGCCGTTCTCGTACAGGAACTCGAAGGTGCCTGCGCCACGGTATGCAATTTTTCGGCAAGCTTCCGCGCAGCGTTCGCCAATGCGTTCAATCAGACGGCGGGGAATGTTGGGTGCTGGCGCTTCTTCAATTACTTTTTGGTGGCGGCGCTGCATGGAACAATCGCGCTCGCCCAGCCAAACGGCGTTTTTGTGCTCGTCTGCGAGAATCTGAATTTCAATGTGGCGCGGGTTTTCAAGGAATTTTTCCATGTAAACCGCTGGGTTGTTGAATGCAGAACCCGCTTCGTTTTTGGTCATTGTGACCGCATTCAGAAGTGCCGCTTCAGTGTGCACCACGCGCATGCCACGGCCACCGCCGCCGCCAGCGGCTTTAATGATAACCGGGTAGCCAACCTGGCGTGCAATCTTCACGATTTCGCGAGGGTCGTCGGGCAGCTCGCCTTCAGAACCGGGCACGCAAGGTACTCCTGCGGCAATCATGGCGCGCTTGGCAGAAACTTTGTCGCCCATTAACAGAATGGATTCTGAGCGGGGGCCGATGAATACAAATCCGCTTTTTTCAACACGGTCTGCGAAGCTGGCGTTTTCAGACAGAAAACCGTAACCAGGGTGGATGGCTTCGGAGTCCGTTACCTCTGCCGCGCTAATAATAGCGGGGATGTTCAGGTAACTCTCTTTGGAGCTGGGCGGGCCAATGCAAACCGATTCGTCGGCCAGCTTCACATACTTGGCATCCACGTCGGCGGTGGAATACACCACCACGGTTTTTATGCCCATTTCTTTGCAGGCGCGAAGAATGCGCAAGGCTATTTCGCCGCGATTGGCGATCAGAATTTTTCCAAACATGGTGGTTGCTCCTGTTCTATTCAATGATGAACAGAGCTTGACCAAACTCCACGGGTTGACCGTTTTCAACCAGAATTGCCTTTACCACGCCAGATTTGTCGCACTCAATTTCATTGAGCAGCTTCATGGCTTCAATAATGCAAATGGTTTGGCCTTCTTTTACCGTGCTGCCAATTTCAACAAAGTTGGATGCACCTGGGCTTGGGGCGCGGTAAAACGTACCGACCATGGGCGATTCTACTTTGTGGCCTGCGTCTACTGGGGCGCTAGGTGTTTCAATCGCGGCCGCAGCTACAGCCGCCGCAGTGGGCGCAGCCATGGCAGGTGCCTGTTGCATCATCTGCTGTGGCATGGCCATGGTGTATTGGGGTTGGCTTTTAACGATGCGTACCTTGCCTTCGCCTTCAGTCACTTCCAGTTCGGAAATGTCAGATTCAGCGACCAGGTCGATCAATGTTTTTAGCTTTCTGAGGTCCATTCACTTGCTCCATCTAGGGATGGTTGGTTTTATATGGCAATACACAACCAAGCGACAGGCTAATTGAGCCTAACTTCGCTTAGTGTGCACTGAAAATCAATTATTTTCTACCTTGATGGGCTTTGTCGAACCTTGCTTCATGATTCGCCCAGCCAAAGTGTTGCGAGAGCATACCCGATTTTACCGCTGCAGTGCGTTAGTGATAGTACTCATCTGTATCCTGCCGGCTTCTGCGAGTATTTGATTACCATTTTCGTCCAAAATGACCGTAAATGGTAATCCACCCTGTTGGTTGCCCAGCACCTTGCCCAATTCAGTACCAGTCATGCCTGCCAGCACGATGGGATAATTTACAGGGGTTTTTTGAAGAAATTGCTCGACGTTGCTGGGTGAATCAATTGCAATGCCAATAAGCTCCACATTTTGCGTCAACAGTTGCGGGTATAGCTCGTCAAGCTCGGGCATTTCTTCCACGCAGGGTGGGCACCAAGTGGCCCAGAAGTTCAGCACCACAACCCGACCTTTCAAAGCGCCAAGGTCCAGTGAACCGCCCTGTGGCGTGTCAAATGTATAGCCGTTTAATGGGTAGGCGGGCTCGCCTTGCGGCTTCAAGCCAAAATACAGGCCAATGGCCAAAGCCAAAATCGCGGTCACAATCGGGATTAGTTTGTTTTTCATGGTGCTTCTATTTGGCTTATCAATCGGGCCAGGCCCGCTGTGTCGGTTTGAAAAGGGGTTCCGTCGGGCGCTTGCCTGTTCAGCAAGCCACGGCGTTGTACATGGTTGGCCACGCCCAGCTGAAACCAGCGCTGTTTCCAGCGAAAAGCCACAGCGGGGAATGATTTGCCAGCCAGCAAGGCGTCTTCACAGGCTTCGAAGTTGATGTTCTGGTTCAACAGCCAGAAGTCCACCTCTTTTTCATCGTCTGCAAATGCAATGATGTGCACATCAGAATGGGCGCTACCAGTGCCATTCACCGCCGCGCCATACACAATGGGCTCAAACTGCTGCATGCCTTGCATGAATAGGAGTGCCACTTCGCGCAATTCGTTCAATTCGCCGGGTTGGCTGTCGGCTTGAAACAGGGCTTGGTAGGCGCGTACTTCATCTTGAATGTCTTGATCCGAGGGCAGGCGTTCCCGTGGAATTCGCTGTTTGCCCACCTTGGCTTTCACGGCCTGGTTGCGCGCGGTGGCATAGTCCAAACCTTCCTCGGCGATCAATCGGGCGGCTGTCATCGCAATTTCAATGCGAAGTTCGTCTTGCGGGGCGAAGAATTCTTCCATACCGGCAGTGTATCCAAATTCACAGGCACTACAATATGGGCTTGTTCTGAAAGGAAGAAAGAATGCACATCCATATTCTGGGAATTTGTGGCACCTTTATGGGCGGCGTTGCCCAGTTGGCCAAGGCCCTGGGCCACAAAGTAACCGGTTGCGATACCAATGTTTACCCGCCCATGAGCACCCAGCTAACCCAGGCGGGCATTGAGCTCACTGAAGGCTTTGGGGTGGAACAACTGGCTATAAAGCCCGATTTGTGGGTAGTTGGCAATGTGGTTTCACGCGGTAACCCTTTGATGGAAGCCATTTTGAATCAGGGTTTGGCCTACACCAGCGGCCCTCAGTGGGTGGGCGAGCATATTCTGCGCGGTCGCAAGGTGTTGGCCGTGGCAGGCACGCATGGCAAAACCAGCACCAGTTCAATGTTGGCCTGGGTGTTGCAGCAAGCTGGTTTAAATCCCGGTTTTGTCATTGGTGGTGTGCCCAGTGGTTTTGGTGTGTCGGCCACGCTGGGGCAGGGCGATTGCTTTGTAATTGAAGCCGATGAATACGACACAGCGTTTTTCGACAAGCGTTCGAAGTTTGTGCACTATCGGCCCACCGTGGCGGTGTTGAACAACCTTGAATTTGACCATGCCGATATATTCCCCGACTTGGCAGCCATTGAAACCCAGTTTCACCACTTGGTGCGTACTGTGCCTTCTGAGGGGCGTGTGGTTTGCCCTGCCAATACAGAATCGCTGGAACGCGTGCTGAAACGAGGTTGCTGGACACCTGTGGAGCGTTTTTCAGCCAGTGGTGAGGCCGCACCCTGGCAGGCGCGTGTACTGGGCGCCTCGAAGTTTGAGGTGCTGAACAACGGCGAAGTGAAAGGTACGGTGGAGTGGGGTTGGTCTGGCTTGCACAATGTAAACAATGCGCTGGCGGTGGTGGCTGCGGCCCATGCGGTGGGTGTGAATGTGGCCGATGCTTGCAGTTACTTAAGCGAATTCCCCGGTGTGAAGCGCCGCATGGAATTGCGCGGTGAAGCGGGCGGTGTGAAGGTGTACGACGATTTTGCCCACCACCCCACAGCCATTGCCACCACACTGGAAGGCGCCAGGGCCCGCATGGCGGAAATTGCGGCGAGCAAGGGCGAGGAAAGTGGGCGATTGATTGCCCTGTTCGAGCCCCGTTCAAACACCATGAAAATGGGCACTTTGGCGCAAGCCTTGCCCGCATCGTTCAAAGAAGCCCATGCGGTGGCGTGCTACACCGCCGGTATTCAATGGGATGTGCTCGACACCCTGGGCAGCCTGGGCGAACGCTTGTTCACCAGCAACCACCTGGATGAAATTATTGACCATGTGGTGGCGCAGGCCCGGCCCGGCGACTGGATTTTGGCCATGAGCAATGGCTCGTTCGGCGGTATTCATGAAAAGCTGATTGGTGCCTTGGCCCAGGCGGCAGGGGTGCGGGTTTGACCCCTTTTAATTTAAGCAGCCCCGGCGGCTTTGGACGCACCCGCGACGTGGCCGATTTGGTGGTGTATCTGCACGGGTTTCGATCTTCATCCAAATCGGTGAAAGCGCAAAAAATGATCGATACCTTTGCGCGGGCTGGCCTTAGCAGCCATTTGTGGGTGCCGGATCTGCCTGCATCGCCCGCGCAAGCGCTGGCCTTGATCGAGCAACAGGTCGACTCACGCCTGCAAAGCCAGCCCGACACAACGCTGACCTTTTTTGGCAGTTCACTGGGCGGCTATTACGCCACGGTACTAGGCGAATTGCACACGCAGGCCAGCGTGGTGTTGCTGAACCCGGCAATTCGGCCTTACGACGATTTGCAAGACCAAATCGGCAAAAAGAAAGTGTATTTTTCCGACGAAGAAATTGAATTTGTGCCCGCTTACCTGGGCGATTTAAAGGCCATGGAGCAAACCAGCCTTACCGACCCAGCACGATATTTTTTGGTGGCTGCCCGCGACGATGAAGTGCTGAACTGTGACACCATGCTGGCGCGTTACCCCGGCGCACACCAACTGCATTTGCTGGGCTCAGACCATGCCTTGAGCGATTTCGACGACATTCTGCCCTTTGTAAAACTGGCGGTGGGTTTGCAATGACCGGTGTTGTGGCCTGGACCAGGCACTGCCCACCCGGGTGGCCAACGTGGGCACGCGATTGGGCTACCTCCCAGGGTTCGCTAACCCAGCGTTTGGTGGGTTTGAACAAGGGGTTTAAAGTAGAGCCTGTGGTGCAGGGCAAGGCGCGGGTGCTGCTAGATGCGGCCCAAAGAAAGCAGATGATGCGCCAGCGTTTGGTGCGTTTGCATGTGAACGGGGCCCCGGTGGTGCTGGCACAAACCTTGGTGAAAATGCATGGCCCTGTGAACGATTGGCATTTTTGGCGGGGCCTGGGCACACGCTCGCTGGGCACGGTGCTTTTTTCCGACCCGCAGGTAAAACGCGGTGAATTGTACTTCGCGCGTTTGCCGTTGCGCCAAGCTTGGGTACAGCAGTTGTTGAACCCGGCTTTGCGCGCTGAAATGAACAAGATGGGCCAAGGCCGCGTGTGGTACGCCCGCTGTGCGCAGTTTTCGCGCAAACCCAACCGAACACCGTTGTGGGTCATGGAAGTGTTCCTGCCCCAACTTGAACACCTTATTTAGGACAGTTGATGAATTTGTATTACGAAGAGGCCGGAGCCTTCAAAGTAGGCCGCGTGCTTCAAGAGCAAGGCAATGCCTTTCAGGTAGAAACCTTGCATGGCAAACGCACCAAGGTGAAAGCCAACAGTGTGATGCTGAAATTCGATGCGCTGGAATGTGCAGAATTCCACACGCAGGTAGAAGCCTTGGCCAAGGAAGTAGACATCGAGTTTTTGTGGGAATGTGCGCCCGAAGGTGAATTCGATTTCACTGTGATGGCCAAGGAGTACTTTGGTGAAAAGCCAAGTGTGGTGCAGCAGGCCGCAACTTTGGCTGCATTGCACGCAGCCCCGGTTCAGTTCCACCGCAAGGGCAAGGGCATGTACCGCGCAGCCCCGCCAGAAATTTTACAGGCGGCCCTGGCTGGTTTGGAAAAGAAACGTTTGGCTGCTGAGCAACAGCAGGCTTGGGCCGATGCGCTGGTGCGCCGTGAACTGCCCGAGGGCTTCGCCAAGCAAGCTGCCACTTTGCTGGTGCGGCCTGATAAAAACAGTGCCGAGTACAAAGCGCTGATGCTGGCCTGCACGGAAGCGGGCCGTTCGCCCGATGTGTTGCTGATTGAATGTGGTGCCTTTGCTTCGGTGCATGAAATGATGCGTGCGCGTTTTTCTGCGATTCACTTCCCGAAGGGCACTGAAATTGATTTGCCCGCACCGCCGGTGCCCGCCGATTTGGCCGAACTGCCTGTGGCCAATGTGCGCGCTTTTTCAATTGACGATATTTCAACCACAGAAATTGACGACGCATTCAGTGTGGTTTGGCTGGATAAAAACCGCGCAAAAATTGGTGTGCACATTGCTGCACCCGCGCTGTTGATTCCGCGTGGCAGCCCTTACGACCGTGTGGCCCGCGAACGCCTTTCAACCGTGTATGCACCCGGAGACAAAATTACCATGTTGCCTGACCAGGTGGTGGAATTGTCTACATTGGCTGAAGGCCGCACCGTGCCGTCGGTCAGTATTTATGTGGAAGTCAGCACGGAAACTGGCGAGCTGTTAAGTGAACCCTACAGCACCATTGAACAAGTGCCCATGGCCGCCAACCTGCGCCACAACCACCTGGATGCAGCACTTTCTAAAGAAGTGCTGGAAGACCCTGAACTGAATGAATTGGATGTGGTGGGCGAGTTTTTCCCCGCGCTGAAAATGTTGTGGAAAAGTTCATGCGTGCTGCGCATGGAACGTGAAGTTGTGCGTGGCCAGCCCGAGAAACACACCCGCATTGATTTCAATTTTTATGTAGATGAAAGTGGTACGGTTGAAATTCAACCCCGCCGCCGCGATGCACCGCTTGACCTCTTGGTGGCCGAATGGATGATCTACGTGAACCGCGAATGGGGCGGCATGCTGGATGAATGCAAGGTCACCGGCATTTACCGCGTGCAACCGCCCATGGGCCGCGTAAGAATGTCGACCCATGCGGGCCCGCACATTGGCTTGGGCGTGCCGCAGTACGCATGGAGCACATCGCCCTTACGCCGCTATGTAGATTTGGTGAACCAGCAGCAATTAATTTCATTGCTGCGCCAGGAGCCGCCCGTGTACACCGCCACCGATGCGGAACTGCTTTCAGCCGTGAACAGTTTTGATATCACTTACAAAGCCTATGCAGAATTTCAGCAAAGCATGGAACGCTACTGGTGCCTGCGCTGGATTCAGCAAAAAGGCCGCAAGCAATTCGATGGCGTGGTGGTGAAAGACGAACTGGTTCGGCTCGACGATATTCCTTTGTTTGTGCGCTTGGTGGGTGTTACCTCGCCAGGCCGCGGTGTTGCAGTGGAAGTGGAACTGGACCAGGTGGATGAACTAACGTTGACTGTGTCATGCAAATTGCTGGCCTTGAAAAAGGGCACTGCAACGCGCTTGCTGGATGATGAAGAAGAGGAAGAAGTAGAGCTTCCAGAAACGCCAGTGGCTGCGGTTGAAGCAGAGGGCGTGAAGGTTGAGGGAGACCCCCAAGCGTGACCACACTGCGTGCACCCATTGGCGAATTGAATTTGAAGAAGGCACTGGTGTTGTCAGTGTTTCTTCATGCGCTTTTGCTGCTGGTGCATTTTTCCAAGCCGCAGGCAGACACCGCATTTAGTCGCCCGCTGGAAGTAATTTTGGTGAACGCGCAGTCGCAGAAAACTCCGAACGATGCCAAGGTGCTTGCGCAAGTAGCGCTTGATGGCGGTGGCCAAGCCGACAAAGGCAGGGCCACCACCTTGCCAGGTCAGGCTGAAGACAAAGTGAATCAGCGTGAGCTGATTGCCAGCCAGGAAAGGCTGAAAGAACTTGAAGCTTTGCAGCGCAGTTTGGCCGGTGCAGAGTTGCGCACCACCCCGCAGAATGAGGTGCTGGACACACGACCCGGCAACGACCCGAAAACCCAGCGTGCGCTTGAAATTAAACGCCTTCAGGCACAAATTGCAGACAACATCAAAAGCTACAACGAGCGGCCCAGAAAGCATTTTTTTTCGCCCCGCACCTCGCCTTACGCATTTGCCATTTACGAAGAAGCCTGGCGCGCCAAAGTAGAGCAAGTGGGCAACGCCAATTACCCCGATGAACTCAAGGGCCGAATTTACGGCAAGCTTCGCTTGACTGCTTACATTCGCGCCGATGGCACTCTGGAAGACATTGAAGTAGATCGTTCTTCAGGCTCGGCAGTGCTGGACCGTGCAGCGCTTCGAATTTTACGCATGTCCACTCCCTTTCCGGCATTCCCTTCCGAAATGCGCGCCAAGGCTGATGTATTGGCCATTACCCGCACTTGGGTGTTCAGCCGTGACACGATTAGCACGGAATACTAACTACATGAAAACTCATGGAGAAACCCGTTGACCCTTCCCAGTTGTGATCAAGACCGTTATGTGGTGATCGGCAATCCGATTGCACATAGTATGTCGCCTGCCATCCACACCGACTTTGCGGCACAACTGGGTTTGCCCTTGCAATACCAGCGTGTGCTGGCCCCGTTGAATGGCTTTACACAAACTGTGGCGGCCTTGAAAGCTGCAGGCGTGAAAGGTGCGAATGTAACCGTGCCTTTCAAGTTGGAAGCTTTTGCTCTGGCCACTGAGTGCAGCCCTGCTGCGCAATTTGCTCAAGCGGCCAACACCCTGAAATTCAATGCCGACGGCACCGTGCTGGCCGACAACACCGATGGCGGTGGCTTATGCCGCGACCTGGCTCGGCAGTTAAAAACCCTGGGCTTGCGCATGGACCAATGCCAGGTATTGATGATTGGCGCAGGTGGCGCAGCCAGTGGCTGTGTGGCCGCATTTCAAGATTCGAGCATTCAACATTTAACTGTTTTGAACCGCACGGTGGGCAAGGCCCGCGAACTGGCGGAACGGGCTGAAGCCATCGACCTGCCTGCAGCAGGTGGGGCGCTGGATACACCGCCTTCGCATTTCGAAATTCCGGGCGCGCCGGTTGTTATCGTGAATGCTTCGTCAAGCAGTTTGAAAGGCGATGTGCCTGCACTGCACCCCGACTGGTATGAACGCGCCGTGCTGGTTTACGACATGATGTACGCCGCTGAACCTACGCCTTTTATGCAGTCGATTCACAATCCCGAGTTGCCCTGTAGCGACGGCTTGGGCATGTTGGTGTTTCAAGCCCAGCTGGCTTTTGAAGTGTGGACCGGCCAATCGCCCAATGCGCTGGTAACCTTGAGCAAAGTGCGGCAAATGTTGCTGAACAAAACAAAACAACAATGAACGCCATGGCCCGCAAGAAAAACTCTACTGGCAGCAAACGCAAATTCAGCCTGAACCCCTTGGTGTGGCTGTGGCGCATTTTTTTCTGGGGTTTTTTTGCGCTGGTGTTGTTGCAGCTTTGGTACCTGGCTCAAATTGCGGTGTGGACTCATGTAAACCCCAGCAGCACCAGCTTCATGCAAACCCGCCTGGCTGAAATTCGTAAAACCGAGCCAGGTTTTCAGTTGAAGCATGAATGGGTGCCTTACGACAAAATTTCACTGAATTTAAAGCGTGCGGTAATTGCGGCCGAAGACAGCGGTTTCATGACCCACAAGGGCGTTGAAATGGAAGCCATTGAACTGGCCTTGAAGCGTAATGCACGCAGAGGCAAGGTTACGCATGGTGGTTCAACCATTACGCAGCAATTGGCCAAGAATTTGTTTTTAACCAGCAAGCGCAGCTATATACGCAAAGGGCAGGAATTGGTGATTGCCCTGATGATCGAGGCTGTGTGGGACAAACGCCGCATTCTGGAGGTGTATTTGAATGTGGTGGAATGGGGAAATGGCGTGTATGGCGCGCAAGCAGGGGCGCAGCATCACTATGGAGTTAGCGCTGCGCAGCTAAGTAGTTACCAGGCAGCGCGCATGGCAGGCATGCTGCCAGCGCCGCGTTATTTCGACAAACGGCGGAATTCGCCTTTTCTGGCACGCAAAACAGGCACGCTGCAAAAGCGGATGTATCAGGTTACTGTTCCAAAATAGTCTGTCATCCACCTAACCCAACAAAGCCTCCCAAAGCTTTCGTATGGGCTTTTTAAGCACCATCAGCGCCGGGTCGCTGGTGCGCGATTTGTCGTGCCCAGCCAGGCGTAGTGCGTGTTGTTTTGCGCGCAGTTGGCGGTAGGCATCGGCCACATAATTGGCCAACTCGGCGGGCACTAAGCCAAGCTCACCTGCTTTTTTAAGCAGCGCAATATTGCCTTTGTTTTTCGTCAGTTCAGGGTGGGTGTGGGCATGGCCCAGCACCAAGGCCTGCACCATGAATTCAATGTCAACCATGCCGCCCAGGTCATGTTTTACATCAAACAATTCAGAGTTGTTGGGGTGGCCCTCCAGCATTTTCTGCCGCATGCCAATCACTTCTTTTTTCACGTCTTCCCAATCGCGCGGCAATTGCAAAATTTCTTCGCGCAGGTTCTCGAATTTCTTGCCAATCTCAGCATCGCCCACACAAAAACGCGCGCGGGTTAATGCCTGGTGTTCCCAGAACCATGCGCCCACGCCGCCTTCCCGGCGCTGGTAGTCTTCAAACGATGCCACGCTGCTAACCAGCAAACCGGCTTCGCCATTGGGCCGCAGGCGAAAGTCCGTCTCAAACAAGGTGCCTGCTGCGGTTTGTGTGGTCAACCAGCGGTTCATGCGTTTGGCCAGTTGGGCGTACAGGTCGGGTGCGCGGTCGTCGTCGTCTTCAAACAAGAAAATCAGGTCAAGGTCGGATGAATACCCCAACTCTTTGCCGCCATGTTTGCCGTAAGCCACCACCGCAAATCGTGGTTGTGCCCGGTGGCGTTTGGCCAGTTGGTCCCAAGCGCGTTCCAGAATCACTTCCAAAGTGCAGTCGGCCAATTCAGACAACAAATCGGAAACATGTTCCACAGTCAGCAAATTTTCCAGATCTTGCGTCAACACCCGAAACAACTGCGCATGGTGTTGTTCACGAATCAAGTCCATTTGTCGTTCAAGGTCGGGCTGGCCGTCTGGCAGCTTGGCATGGTCCAGCAGGTCGCGAAGTTGTTGCTTCCACTCATCCAGGTTGGGCGGGGTCAGCAGCGTACGGCTGTCTAGCAACTCATCAAGCAACAGGGGGTGCTTGATCAAGAAATTCGCAGCCCATGGGCTGGCGGCCAGCATGCGGCTTACGCGAATTCGGGCAATCGGGTATTCGTCAAGCAAGCTTAAGTAAGCCCCCCGGCGCGACACGGTTTCAATCAAATCGCAGCAATGCCGCCAGCATGAATCGGGCGCGGCAGATGCACCGGCTGCTGCCAGCAGTGCGGGCATTACCCGGTCTACCCGTTCCCGGTGGGCGCTGGGCAGGGCTTGGTAGCGGCTTGATTCAATCAAATGTTGGTAGCGGTCTTGCGCTGCCTGTGGGTTGGTAAAGCCTTGCAACAGGTTGTCTGCCCAGGGCAGTTCAAGGCTAGGTGTTTCTTCGTCTTCCTGTTTGTCGCCAAACACCACATCAAAATGGCTGGCCACATAATCCATGTGCCGGTTCAGGGTTTTCATGAAATTGCCGGGGTCTTGAAAACCCATGGACCGTGAAACCCGTAATACCTCGGTGGGGCTGGCGGGCAGGCGGTGGGTTTGCGCGTCGTCCACGTATTGCAGGCGGTGTTCAAGGTTGCGCAAGAAGCGATAAGCGGCAACCAGTTTGTCATGGTCGTCGGCGGTTATCAGCCCAAGTTCAACACACACCTCAAGCACGTCCACGGTGCGGCGCAGTTGTAGTTTGGGTTCGCGGCCACCGCGAATAAGCTGAAAAGCCTGCGCAGTGAATTCAATTTCACGAATGCCACCTCGCCCCAGCTTTACGTGTACGGAACCGGGGTACTGGCTTTCGCGTTTGTTCACTTCGTTACGAATTTGAATGTGCAGGGCACGCAAAGCGCGAATGGATCCAAAATCAAGGTACTTTCGAAACACAAAGGGGCGAACAATGTTGTTCAAATTGTCCAGGCTTTGCTGAAAAGCCGTGTCTTGGGCAGGGTCAACTGCCCAGTTAACTACACGAGCCTTTATCCACGCGTAGCGTTCCCACTCCCGGCCCTGCACCACAAAATATTCTTCAAGCATGTCCAGGCTAACCACCAAAGGGCCTGAATCGCCATTGGGGCGCAGACGCATGTCCACGCGAAATACAAAACCCTCGTCGGTTACTTCAGAAATAATCTTGATGATCCGTTTGCCAACCTGGGTAAAAAACTCGGCATGTGATTGGGTTTTGCCGTTGGGGCCGCCCAGTGTTTCGTCGTCCTGGTTGTACAGAAAAATTAGGTCGATGTCGCTGGATGCATTCAGCTCAAAACCACCCAGTTTGCCCATGCCCACCACCATCAAGCAATCGCCGTTAGCCGGCTCGCCAAAGCGCTCGGCTTGCAAACGGTGGCTTAGTTTCAAGGCAATTTGTACTGCAGCATCGGCCAGGAATGACAAGGCTTCCGTTACGTCGAACAAATCGACCTTTCCTTGCAGGTCGCGGCGCATGATTTCAATCATGCTGCGCTGGCGCACTAGCCGAAGTTCGGCCATCAGCGCTTTTTCGTCGCTAAGTTCCCGTGCTTTCTCAAGCCAGGTTTCAATGCAGTTCAGCAAATGTTCGTCGTCGCTGTGCCCCGTGTCCCACTCGGGAAAGCGATTCAGCCAGCGTTTGGCGTATTCCGAGTGTTTGGGCCAAACCTGATGATAGAAATCGAGTGGGTCGTTCATGGGGGTTCGTAAAATTGGGAAGCTTGGTTCTACAATAGCGTACTACAGGTGTTCAAGACTTTTCAGGCGGTATTTCTTGCAGGAAGGAACTATCCAATCACAGGTACAACAGGCAGCCAAAAACCCGACGTTACGGCGTGCAGGGGCGGTGCTGTTTTGGGCATTGGTAGTGGTGTATGTGCCTTTGTGCCTGGCCTTGCTGGCAATTAAATGGCTGGTTTTACCTGAAATTGACCGCTATCGGCCTGAAATTCAGCAGTTTCTTCAAAACCAAACGGGTACCAACATTCAAATTGGTCAGTTACAGGCCAATTGGCGGGGGTTTGGTCCACATTTGGAAATTGAAAACGTGAGGTTGCCCCAAAGCAACGGTGAAACCGGCTTCGAGGCCAGCCGCATTCAACTAGACTGGTCTTTGCCCAGCATCCTTGCGTTCTCGCCACGGCTTAAGAATCTGGAACTTCACTCGCCCTTGTTAAGCGTGCAGCGCAACCTTCAAGGTGAGATCGTGGTTGCCGGTGTTCCATTTGTAGACGATGGCACCGAGGGCAACCCGGGTCTGGATTGGTTGCTGGACCAGCGGCGCGTACTACTGAAAAACGGCATTTTAAATTGGCAAGACAGTCTTGGGCAGTTTCCGGATTCCCAGGCAGTTCAAGCCGAGTTGTTGATTGAAAATACCTTGAACCGCCATCAGGCCGGTTTGGTGTTCATGTTGCCAAGCTTGGCCGAAAGCCCAATTCAAGCCACCTTGAATTTCAAAACCCCTTTGCTTGAGCGTCAGCTTGGCGACATCAGCAAGTGGAAAGGTACTTTCCACGTTGATGCTGTGTTGGACAGAACCCAGCCCCTTGAAACAGTGATCAAGAATTTTGGGGTGGATGCGCAGATCAGCCAGCCACAGGGCCAGTTGTGGATCGATTTTGAAAAGGGCTTGGTGCAACGTTCGCTGTTGAATGCACGTGTGGCGAAACTGCGCTTTGCCAATCCGCAAGTGGATGCAGTACCTTTTGACATGGTCAACACCAGCGCTTTGATTGAGGTACGCGGCGAGCATTTGTTGTTTGAGCCGCAAGCCTTGTCGATTCGGCAGTTGCAGGGGCAAATTGCGGGCCGGCAGCAATTCGGCCCCACCGACCTGGCAGTCAGCAAAAGCAGTGTTGACGGGGGCACACAGTGGGGTTTGCAAATCAGCAAGCTGGATGCTGCGCAGGCCAAAGCCATTTTGCTGGAACTTGGTCCCCACCTAAGTCAGCAGGCACAGCTCGACACGTTGAAGGCGTTGGATATTTCTGGGCGAATAAACCGTGTTGATTTGAATTGGAGTACTGCTGGCGGCAGCCCGATTGAAAATTCCCAGTCTTTTAATTCCGATGTTGAGTTCAGCAATTTGATGCTGTTTTACCGTGATCCATCGGCCAATTCGAACGGAACAGTGACCGGCTTTAAAAATCTGAGCGGCACCTTCAAGGGCAACGACACAGCGGGGCGTTGGACCCTGATCGGTAAGAATTCTGAGGTTGCCTTGCCTGAAATTTTTGCCAGTGAATTGCTGCGCTTTGATGAAGTGAAGGGCGAGGGCGCCTGGACCCATGTCTTTTCCCCTGATGTGCCCACGCGGTTTTCAGTGGATCAACTTGAGGCACGCAACGCTGATTTGCACATAAACACGGCAGGCACCTACGAATTTCTGCGCGATGAAGCCGATGTGGTCGATTTGAAAGGCACGCTGCCCATGGCCGATGTGGCCAAGGTTTCCGCGTACTTGCCTTTGGTTGTGGGCAGCAGTGCCCGGGAATGGCTAAGCACGAATTTGAAAGCCGGTTTGGCCAAGAACGGTGAATTTCAGCTGACTGGGCGTTTAAGCGATTTTCCCTTCGACGGCCCGAACAAAAAAGGCGTGTTTCGAATTGAGATTCCTTTCGAGGGTGGCGAGTTTACCTATGCGCCGGGCTGGCCCGGCATTCAGAAGGTAAATGGAAAAGCGACTTTCAATGGCAAAAGCATGCTGGTTCAGGCCGAAACTGCAGAGACACAAGGTGTGCAGCTTAAAGATGTACAGGCGCGAATCGACAACCTGGATGCCTGGGAGCCACTGCTTGAAATCAAAGGGCAAGGGCAAGGCGAATTGGGCAATATGGTGGCATTTGTGAACCAAAGCCCCGTGCGGGAAATATTGAATGAGGCGTTAATCAATGCCCAGGTTGAGGGCAATGCCAACCTGAATTTGCAAATCAACATTCCGATTGCCGCCCCTGATGAAACACAAGTGAAAGGCGACTTGCTGCTCAAGGGCAATTCCATTCGCGTGGTGCGTGGCATGCCTACGGTCAGCAATGTCGATGGGCTTATTCAATTCTCGAACAAAGGCTTGTTTATTGACAAATTGCTGGGGCAGGCCTTGGGTGGCCCGGTAACTTTAAATGGCACCACAGATTCCACAGGCCGAATGGAAATTCGTGCCAATGGCACAGCCCGTGCACGCGGGCTTGCGCAGTATTTGAACCCCCTGGCGGAACCCTACTTGGCGGGAAGCACCCCCTACACCGTGGTGGTGGCCACGCGGGAACAGGGCGTGGTCGTCGACGTGAATAGTCAGTTGCTTGGTCTGGAAGTAAAACTGCCCAGCCCATTTAACAAAAAAGCAGACACACGTTTGTCATTCAAGCTGAACCAAGCCGCAACGAATCAAGGTGAACGCTGGGCCATTGACTTGGGCCCCGATGGCAAGCCCACCGCGCAAGTGCGTGCTGTGGTGCTGGATGAAGGTGGGCAGCCGGGCATTGATTCACTTCAATTTGCAGTGGGCGCACCCTTGGCAGCGCCCACCGTTGGCTTTCAAGGCGACGTACGGGTACCTGTTATTGACCTTGATGAATGGCGTGAAGTGTTCAATCAAATTACATCGGTCCCTGGCAACGCAGGCTTGATGGGTGAATTCATGGGTGACCCTGCTTCCAACCCTTCAATGAAGCTGAAAGTGGGCATTCGCACCGACCGGTTGAACGTGGGCAGCAAGTCATTCGAGGGTGTTTCAGTGGCAGCGCGCACCGTTGAAAACCGTTGGCAATTTGATGTAAAAGCAAAAGGTGTAGACGGTTACCTGACTTGGATCGCTGACAAACAAAGGCCCGATGGCGCTGTGCTGGCCCGCTTCAAAACCCTGGTAATTCCCCAAACCCTGGACAGCGACATGCGCAATTTGGTGGAAGAACCTGCGTCAAGTATTCCTGCTCTTGATGTGCAAGTTGATAACTTCACTCTGAACGACCTGGCCTTGGGCAGTTTGAAATTGATTGCAGTGAACCAAAGCCGTGAAGAACAGGCCCGTGCCACGCTTACCCAGCGACCGCGCGAATGGAAGCTGGAAGAATTGCGCGTTGAAAACCCTGAATCCGTAACAACCGCCAAAGGCGTGTGGCAATACGGCGCGAATTTCACCAAGCAGCGCACCGACATTGATGTCAACCAAACTGTGAAAAATGGGGGCGGCTTGCTGACCCGCCTGGGCATGGCCGATGTATTTCGGGGCGGTGAAGGCACACTGGTCGGGCGGCTGCGTTGGAATGGCGCACCCACTAACATTGATTACGGCAGCCTGAGCGGCCAATTCAAACTGCTCAGCAACAAGGGCCAGTTTCTGAAGGCCGACCCCGGCGTGGCCAAATTGCTGGGTGTGCTTTCGTTGCAAAGCATCCCGCGCCGTTTTGCGCTCGATTTCCGTGATGTTTTTTCTGAAGGCTTTGCCTACGACACCATGGAAGCCGATGTGGCGCTGAAAGAGGGCATTGCCAGCACCCAGAATTTCAAAATGACCGGGCCCAGCGCCACTGTGCTGATCGACGGCAATCTTGATCTGGAAAGTGAAACCCAAAACCTGAACGTTGTGGTGCTGCCCGACCTGAACCCCGCAGGTGGCTCACTGATTTATTCTGTGATTGCCGCCAACCCGGCTGTGGGCATTGCGTCGCTGATTGCCGACTACGTATTCAAAGACCCCTTGGCGAAAATTTTCTCTTTTCAATATCAGGTAAGTGGCCCATGGTCTGCGCCCGTAATTGAACGGGTGCGCAAAAGCGACCCGCCCAACAACCCCACCACCACCAACGCAAGGCCATAACATGCCCAGCCCAATGACTGTTGCCAGCCTGCAAATGATCTCCACCCCCGACCTGGAACGCAACCTGGACATTGCCCAGCGCTTAATTGGCCAAGCTGCCAAACAAGGCGCACGCATGGTACTGTTGCCTGAATATTTTTGCTTGATGGGCAATCAAGACACCGACAAACTGGCCATTTCAGAAGCTTTCGGCCAAGGTCCCATTCAAGAATTTTTGGCCGATCAGGCTGTGGTGCGCAATGTGCATATTGTGGCTGGCACTTTGCCGATTTCCAGTCCTGTCGATGGCCGTGTATACAACACCACGCTTGTGTTCAACCCGCAAGGGGAATGCACTTCACGTTACGACAAAATTCACTTGTTTTGTTTCACCATGGGTGAAGAAAGCTATGACGAAGGCCGTGTGTTGTTGCCCGGCAATACCCCAGTGGTGGCCGATGTGGATGGCTTTAAAATCGGTTTGTCGGTGTGCTACGACCTGCGTTTTCCTGAGCTGTACCGCGCCATGGGCAAGGTCGATTTAATCGTCATGCCCGCTGCGTTTACTTACACCACCGGCAAGGCCCATTGGGAAGTGCTAATGCGCGCCCGCGCAATTGAAAACCAATGCTACGTGCTGGCCTGTGGGCAAGGCGGTGTTCACGAGAACAAACGCCGCACCTGGGGTCATTCCATGCTGGTGAACCCATGGGGCGAGATCGAGAATATTTTGGCGGAAGGCGAGGGTGTTGTACTGGGCCAGCTCGACCCTGCTAAGATAGACGATGTGCGAAACAGCTTGCCCGCGCTTGCGCACCGCGTGCTTTAAAGGATTAATCATGAAAGTAGTAGACCCCGCCATTTCCAACCTTGCAACCGCTCAAAGCCTGTTGTGGACCCCCTACGGCATTGACGAAGGCCACATTCAAAAAGCGTTTGGCGAAATTTTTGCGCACAAGGTTGATTTCGCCGATTTGTACTTTCAGTACGGCTGTGTAGAAGGCTGGTCGCTTGATGAAGGCATTGTGAAATCCGGCAGCTACAACATCGAACAAGGGGTGGGTGTACGCGCCGTGAGTGGCGACAAAACCGCTTTTGCGTATTCCGACGACATTGGCTTTAAACCCATTTTGGCCGCTGCCAAATCGGTGCGCGAAATTGCAAGCCTTGGCAAAACCGCCAACCGCAACTTGAAAACCGGCAAAGGCTTTGCCGGTGCGGAAAGCCGCGCACTGTACAGCCCGCTAAACCCAATTCCCACCTTAACTTCCACCGAAAAAGTCGACTTGCTAAAGCGCCTTGAACAGTTTGCCCGCAAGCGCGACAAACGGGTTAAACAAGTCATGGCCAATATTGTGGGTGCTTATGATGTGGTCATGGTTGCGCGAAGCGACGGTGTATTGGCCGCCGACGTGCGCCCCTTGGTGCGCGTGAATGTAAGCGTAGTGGTTGAACAAAAAGGCCGCCGTGAAACCGGTTCATCGGGTGCTGGTGGCCGTTATGATTTCGGCCATTTCAACGATGCATTTTTGATGCACCACGCCCACACGGCTGTGGACCAAGCCTTGATCAACCTGGAAGCGCGCCCCGCCCCTGCTGGTGTTCAAACCGTGGTGTTGGGTTCCGGTTGGCCCGGCATTTTGCTGCACGAAGCGATTGGCCATGGCCTGGAAGGCGACTTTAACCGCAAGGGCAGCAGTGCATTTTCCGGCATGATAGGCCAGCGCGTGGCCGCCAAAGGCGTCACCATCGTCGACGACGGCACCCTTGCCAGCCGCCGTGGTTCGCTGAACATCGACGACGAAGGCAACAAAACCCAGTGCACCACCCTGATTGAAGACGGTATTTTGAAAGGCTATATTCAAGACATTACCAACGCCCGGCTCATGAAAATGCCGGTAACCGGCAATGGCCGCCGTGAAAGCTTTGCGCACCTGCCCATGCCGCGCATGACCAACACCTACATGTTGAACGGCGACAAAACGCCGGAGGAAATTATTGCCAGTGTGAAAGACGGCGTGTACGCGGTGAACTTTGGCGGTGGCCAGGTCGACATTACCAGCGGTAAGTTTGTATTTTCAGCTTCGCTGGCTTACAAAATTGAAAACGGCAAAGTGACCTACCCGCTAAAAGGGGCCACCCTGATTGGCAATGGCCCCGATTCGCTGACCAAAATCAGCATGGTTGGCAATGACATGGCGCTTGACGACGGCGTGGGCACCTGTGGCAAAGAAGGCCAAAGCGTGCCTGTGGGCGTGGGCCAGCCTACTTTGCGGATTGATGGTTTGGTTATGGGCGGCACTCAGTAGAATCTTGTTTCAGGCGGGCGCCAATTTCTTCAACAGCTTTTTTGTTGGTGCTGCAATCTTTCGCGTAATGCAAACATTCGCTAAAGCTGTACTCGGTACTTCCCATGCGAACCCGCCCGCTGGTTTCGGCCAAGGCTGCCAGCATGCTCCAACCTAACACACTGGTGTTGTCTAAAAACAAAGCGGTTTGAATGGTTTGAATGGCTTCAAACCGTTCTTTGTGGTTCATGGTGTTTTTTAACGTGGGCGATTTATCCAGCATTCGCTGAAACTTCCTGTAAAGCGGTTCAAGTATTGCCCGGGCCTGGCGTGCGCACACTTCAGCCGGCGGCGCCATAACTTCTGGCATGGGAGTGGCTGCTTTTTGCAGCCGGCTTGGCGCTGCAATTCGAGAAGTTTCCGGCAGTTGAATTAAAACAGTATCGGCTTTGCCAATGTTGTTTTTAATCAGTTCCCTGTAATCTTCGGTACTTTCAGTTCTTTTTCTTTTGCTGCCAGGGTTGGTTTCAACTGCGGGCGGCTGTGGTTCTGGCGATGGCGTGGCCCTTCTGGGTACGGGGCGGGCAGGGGCTGCTATTTGCAAACATTCAGATGGTGCCAGTAAATGGGGTTCAAAACACGCGGTTACGTTTGGGTTGCATACTTCAAGCATGGGCAATGCAAGGGCTTGGGCAGTGCCTGCAATGCCGTGTTGGGTTGTTTGTGCTGGGGTTGATAATGTGTGGGAAAGGTTTGACAGAGAATTGAAATCGACTGCGCGAAACATGACACAACTTTTGACGAGTTAAAAAAAATAGGTAACTAACGGCCCCCATTTGTTCACTAAAAACACTTCAATTAAGCGATCTCCTTGATTAATTTGATGCAAATCAGGTAATCTTCGGGAATGAATTTTCACCACGCACACACTTTTTATGCATTTTTTGGCTTCTTTGCCTGGTTTGGGCAAGCGGCGGAAAAGGGTTGTGCGTAAAAAACACGAAGTTCAAACAGATCCCAAAACCGCCAGGCCCAAAACACCTGGCGGTTTTTTTTTGAACCGAGACTTTGACTAAAAAGCGCGCCAGCATTCAGGAGAATTGGCATGAACACGGTAACAGACGACTTGAGAATCAAAGAAATAAAAGAACTGACCACCCCTGCGGCCTTGATCGCAGAAGTGCCCATCACTCCCGCAATTGCCGACACCGTGGCAGGTTGCCGCACAGCCCTGCACAAAATTCTGCATGGTGGCGACGACCGATTGATCGTGGTCATGGGCCCATGTTCCATTCACGACGTGAAAGCGGCCATGGAATACGCCAACAAGCTGGCCCAGTACCGCACGAAATACGCGGAAGACCTGGAAATCGTGATGCGTGTGTACTTCGAAAAGCCCCGCACCACGGTGGGCTGGAAGGGTTTGATCAACGACCCCAACCTGGATGGCAGCTTCGAGATTAACAAAGGCCTGCGCATGGCGCGTGAAGTGCTGTTGAACATCAACAGCCTGGGCCTGCCTGCAGGCACCGAATTTCTGGACATGATTACGCCGCAGTACATCGCCGACCTGGTCAGCTGGGGCGCAATTGGTGCGCGCACCACTGAAAGCCAGATTCACCGCGAACTGTCTTCTGGCCTTAGCTGCCCAGTGGGCTTTAAAAACGGCACCGATGGCAATGTGAAAATTGCAGTTGATGCAATTAAGGCCGCGCAACACCCGCACCACTTTTTAAGCGTAACGAAGGAAGGCCGCAGCGCCATTGTAAGCACTTCAGGCAATGAAGACTGCCATATTATTTTGCGTGGTGGCAAAGGGCCCAATTACGACGCAGCCTCGGTAGAAGCCGCAGCCGCCGACATTGGTAAGGCCGGTTTGGCCGCCCGCATCATGATTGATGCAAGCCATGGTAACAGCAGCAAAGTACCCAAAAACCAGGTGGGCGTGTGTGAAAACATTTCCGAGCAACTGGCCGCAGGCGACGCCCGCATTATGGGCGTAATGGTTGAAAGCCACCTGGTTGAAGGTCGGCAAGACCTGGAGCCTGGCAAACCGCTAACCTATGGCCAAAGCATTACCGACGGCTGCGTGGGCTGGGACGACAGCCTGCAAGTGCTTGAAACCCTGGCGCAGGGCGTGCGCAAACGCAGGTTGGCGCAGGTGCGTTAAGTATTCAAGCCTTATTGCCCCACGAGCAGTATTGTTTGGAACCAAAGAAGCCCTATTCCCACTCAATTCATTGAGTCTGTGTGAATGGGGCTTTTGCACATGGGTGCATGCCCGATGAATAATTTTCTGGGCGATACACTCCAATGAATGCTTTTACTCGTGGCTTTGTTTCCTCTTTGTTCAGGTCTCGTGGTGCAGCGCCTCCAGACGAAGCAGCGCACAATAAAAAAAGCACTGGCGACTCATCTCCTGCTTTTCTTGAAAGAAAAAATCCCCTTTCGCCGATTGTGCCTCTGTTGGGTGTGGATAAAACAGGTTTGAATGCACACCAAATGCTGTGTAGCGACCAAGAAGTTTGTTTGGGAAAAACACCTTTGGCGGGTAGCAACCCAGAAGTGGGCGGGTTGAGTCTTCCTGATACAGTGATCGGAGCCAAAGAAAATTTGTACCTGCGCCAGTTTTTCAGTTTGGTTAAAGCCGCTGAAGAAGTGAATGAACACAGTACTGCAGGCCATCCCGGGGCTGCTGGACCTGCTGAAATAGTTCAATTCATTTCACCGCGTGCCTACCACAATCCGGCAAAGTCTCAAGACAGGCCTATGTCTGAGCAGCTTAAGCGTTTGAAAGGTGGTGAAGTCGGTAACTATCACCTCGTCGACATCGGCGAACCAGAAGTTACGTATGAAAACGGTACTCCCAGCCGCGTCTTCAGGATTCAATATCGAGAGAATTCAACCAGCCCCGTAAAAGCTTTGTTTCTGACAGAAATTGCCCCTGATTTCGCAGGTGGTTCAATGACTGAAGAAGCCATAGCCGATGTGGCTACCTTGATGAAAGACAAGCCACGTGACTGCATGTTGAGCTACCGGGGCACGGGCCGTATTGCGATTATGCAAAGTGTGATGCGAATTCGGGAGCAACTCGAGATACATCGTGCTTCTGCTAACGCCGCAAATCCGCCACCCATTCGTGAATGGTTGCAAAGGTCAATCCACGATATTGAACAGCACCGCCCTGCATACCTGTCTGTGGATAACGAACAATCCAGGCAGCAGCAAGAGGCAATCTTAAATCACCTGGAAACTTATTTTAAAAGTTTGCCAGTACCTGCTGCTGCCTCAGCCGTCCCAGCTCCCACGGCGCCAGCTTCGACGCCCCAAGTTCCACCGCCCCAAGTTCCACCGCCCCAAGTTCCACCGACCCCAGTTCCGCCTGCCCCGGTTCCACCAGCACCAACCGCCAATGCTCGGTCAGCCACACTCGATGACATCCCTGTGAGTTCAAACAAGAGCTATTTAACCGCGGGCTTAATGGCAATTGTTGAAACTGGGGATAAGGCAAGATTGGGTTCTAGTCTGCAGAAAAGTCTTGCGAGCTTAAAGCGACAGGAAATGACCTTAGGCGTGGTGAAAAGTCTTCTTGAAACAAAAACACCTTCGGTACTCAAATTTGACAACATTGAGGAATTGGCCAAATTTTTGGATGTGCGCCCCGAAGATGCTTTGAACACCCTGATTGATTTGTGTGGTTGGCGTTCAGCCATTCTTGATCACAAAACATATCATCGATATGCAAGAAGTTTAAAGCTTGCACAGGAAGATCTCGAAAACAGTAAGGCTCTGAGTTCTAACAACAAGCCTTCTTACGAGATCAAACTTATGTACAAACAAGTTTCGAGAGACATCCAGAGTCTTGAAGAGAAATTCTTTGCGGCCGCTCATTTTAAATTGTCTCAGGTTCTCCTTGACGTACCAATTCCCAAGCCCAGTTGTCTCGATGAACAAGGACGTTTTCAGTTAGTAGTATCCCGCAACCAGCCTTCAGTAAAGATCAAACCTAGAATAAAACTTAATGCTTTGGTTGCCAGGACTCAGGAAGGTATTCAGCGGCTGGGTGAAGAACGCGAGCGCATCAAGCTTCTCGATTCTGCGATTGTTCATACTTTTGACTACTTTAGTCCTGAAACAACTGCTGATGCCAAAAAAGCGATAACCCCGAAACTTAAAGGCTTTTTAAAGGCTTATCTTGTGAAGGCGAATCAAGTTCAACAGACTGACGCTGCATTGAAAGGTACCGGCAGCGATACCGCGTCACATCCACATCATGAATCTGCATTAAGCTTCCTTAAAAAGTTTAACCACAGCATACAAAATAAGTTTTTTGTAAGCAGTAACAGTATTTGTCTTGATTTGTCGCGGCAAAGTAGTAATAGAAAAGATGGCAAACTGATCTTGCAGACAGGCAAAGGTGCTGTTGCAAATAACTCGAAAGCAAAGCTTGAGGGTTTGTTATTGCTTGAAAAATCTTCAACGAACAAACGCGGTTTGGATATCAACGATATTTCTAATAATTACCGTTTGGCCGACGACTTTACCGCGCATCGACCTACTCGCCTACCTATTTTGCATGTGGGTTTTGAATACCCGTCCATCGAAGTTGAAACAGCCGGTAGCTTGACTGGTGGGCCAAAGATAAAATCCAAGGTGTTGGGTGGTTTGCATAATTTTCACCCTAATGCCGAGTTGATTATTAAATCTGAAAATGAAATCAAACAACTAAAGCTCAAGCCCAAGCTAATTGTTGTTCACGAAGGCAACAGTGCCGATTCAGGACACTACTCCACCTGGTTTAAAACGCCTGAAGGGCGATGGCGTATGAAGGGATCGGACGATTACATGTCGAGTACAGAGTTTGCCGAGTTGATGGCGCCTGATAAAACCTGTCGGCCCGTTTATGTCACTTATGAGGCTTTTGCCCTCAGTAATGTGAACCTCCCTACGATTTCGGAGCGGCCTACCTCTGGTTGGCGCTCAAAGTTACAAAGGCCGTTCAGAAGGAATATAACCTCGTAACTTTTCGAACCATCCCTGGTTGCGCACCACCCACTGATCCTTCCAACGAATCAGTGAGGTTATGCCATGCTCTCTTCCAGACCATCTCCAGCAGAGATTACTGCGCAACATCAAACCAATGTTGCGACCATGTCCAGCATCAAATCCAAAGTATCGCCACTGAAAGCAGCTGCCACCAATTTGGCGGAAACCGCTCGCCAATTGAAAGACTACTCAACCCAGCTCGAGCGGAATGGTCAACGTCAAGTTACATCGCCCAACGGCGATCGCGTTGCTACCAAGGACCTGACTAGAAGCCTGAAAATGGCCAAAGACGCGATCAAGGGTTTGGAATCGAAGGTCAGTAGCCTGGACAGGGAAGTCGACTTTTTCTCCGCCCACCAAATCGGGCTTCTTCAAGGCAATGTGCGCGCTGTTCCGCCGGGCGATAAGGTTAGGTGGTGTACAGGGCAAGTCAACAAAATTCAGCAGCGTACCAATCGCCTGGCTCAATCAGAGCAATCCACTGCTGCAAATTCAGTTAGAACCATCCAGAACTCCGCTTACGTATTAGGCCGCCCTGCTGTCAGCACCAATTTGCCGACTCTTTTGGCTGACTTGGCCTAAGTAACTTTTCGACGTAAACACCAACACAAAAGGAATCATCATGGGATTATTCAGTTCAGCATCAAAGCCACCTGCAATGGCGCAAATGCCAACTTGCCAAGCACGTCTGTTTCAAAAAGAAACTGAGGAAATGTCGCAAATTACGCGGGTGGCCAATCAGGTGACCACTGAAACATTCAACGCGTTAAATAGTGCTCGGGCCTTGGGAAAGAACAAAAGCCTTTCCTCGGATCAGCGTGCACAAGTTTCTAACGCTAAAGAATTGCTCGAATTACAGGGAACATTTGCCAAGTACACAACACAAGAATTGACTTGTTTCAACAAAACATATGATCAATGGGGTAACGAGCTTGCGCAAAAGTATGAGCGCCAAGGCGGTGACAGCCGGGCTTTGTTGAACGATAGTAACCTGCGCACGAAAGATGGTTATTCACCTGACAGCCTTAGAAACGAGGTGGTACGTCATCGAGGATTCGTTACCAAAATGGCAAGTGATGGAATGCAAGATGTTGTCAATGCAGTTCAAACCTTAAATAATATCGCTGCTGCAAAAGGCGCCCCCCGCGTTCCCGATGTGTCGGCAACCTGGGCCAAGGCAGCCAACCCCGCCAGCTGGTAAACAAAACCTTTTGGCGCTGCGGTGCGCCCGGTTTGGTCGGTTGCTACAGGTACAATCAAAGGCCTGTAGCAACCGTTTTACCCCGTAGGCGCCCCATGACAAGCAAAGCAAAAACCAGCCAGAATTCAACCTACCTTGGTAATGTAATTCGCATCAAGGGTGCCCGCCAGCACAACCTGAAAAACGTCGATATCGACATTAAAACCGGTGAAATTGCCGTGTTCACCGGGGTTTCAGGCAGTGGCAAAAGCTCGCTGGTATTCGACACCCTTTATGCCGAAGGCCAGCGCCGCTACGTTGAAACGTTTTCGCCCTACGCGCGCCAGTTTCTGGACCGCATGGACAAACCCGATGTAGACAGCATCGAGGGCGTATTGCCCGCCATCGCGATTGACCAGGCCAACCCCGTGCGCACTTCCCGCAGCACTGTGGGCACCATGACTGAAATCAACGACCACTTGAAGTTGATTTACGCCCGTGCCGCCCACCTGCATTGCCGCCAGTGCGGCCAGTGGGTGCGTGAAGACACGGTGGCCACCATCAAACAATCGATACTCGACAAAGCCGCCGCGCAAAACGATGCCCGTTTGGTGATTACCTTCCCAGTGCGCGTGCCCGCCAAGTTTACATCGCAAGAAATTGAAGACTTTTTGAGCGCTCAAGGCTACACCCGCATACACCGCGAAACACCCATTAAAAAAGGCCGCACTGTGGTTGAAAAACTGCTGGATGTGGTGCAAGACCGCTTCCGCGTGGCGGGCGTAGAGGAAAGCCGTTTTAGCGACGCAGTGGCCAGTGCCCTGCACCGTGGCAAGGGCAAGGTGAATGTGTTTGCCTTGCCTGAAGAGGGTGGCGAAGAGCAAGAACCTTGGCGCTATTCTGAAGGGTTGCACTGCGCCACCTGCGACCTGGATTATTCAAGCCCCTTGCCCAGCCACTTCAGCTTTAATTCACCGCTGGGTGCTTGCGACACCTGCCGTGGTTTTGGCCGGGTTGTTGGTATTGATTATGGCCTGGTAGTGCCCGATGAAAACAAATCGCTGGAAGAGGGGGCCATTAAGCCCTGGACCACAGAAAGCTTCAAAAGCTGCCAGAAAGACCTGGTGCGCTTTGCGAAAAAACGCGGCATTGCCACCAACATTGCCTACAAGCACTTGCCCGAAGAACACAAGCTGTGGGTGATTGAAGGCGATGCGAATTTCGATGGCAATTGGGAAGGCAATTTGTTTTACGGCGTGGCCCGTTATTTCGAATGGCTTGAAAGCCGCACCTACAAAATGCATGTGCGGGTAATGTTGAGCAAATACCGTAGCTACACGCCCTGTGGCAATTGCGGTGGCGCGCGCTTAAAGCCCGATTCACTGCTGTGGAAATTGCCCAGCGAGAATACCAAATACAGCATTCACGAAATTATGCAAATGCCGCTGCTCAAGGTGGCGCAACTTTTCAAGAACTTGCAACTACCCGGCGCTTTGGATGAAGCCAGCGATTTGGTGCTGCAAGAAATTCGCACCCGCCTGGGCTTTCTCATTCAAGTGGGCTTGGGGTATTTAACTTTAGACCGCCAAAGCAGAACGCTAAGTGGCGGTGAAGTACAACGCATCAATTTAACCACCGCGCTGGGCAGTTCACTGGTGAATACCCTGTTTGTGCTGGACGAACCCTCGGTAGGCCTGCACCCCCGCGATATTGCGCGCGTGGCCCAAGCCATGCAACGCTTGAAAGAAGCAGGCAATACTTTGGTTGTAGTGGAGCACGACCCCCAATTAATGAACCAGGCCGACCGGCTTGTGGACATTGGCCCCGGCCCGGGTGTTGCTGGTGGCAACATTGTGTTTGATGGAGCACCCGCCAGCATTTCGAAATCGAATTCGCTAACAGCCCGCTACTTGAAAGGCGAGCTAAAGGTGGTGGAAAAAACCAAGCCGCTGGGTGATGCAAAAGAACACATCACCTTAACCGGTGTGCGCGCCAACAACCTGAAAAATATCGACTTCAACTTGCCGTTGAACCGTTTGGTGGTGCTTACTGGTGTTTCAGGTTCAGGCAAAAGTACTTTGGTGCAAGACGTACTGGTGCCCGCCATTAAAAAAATCAAAGGCGAGCCCACTGAAGCCCCCGGCGAATTTGAGTCAATTGAAGGTGTTGAACACATTGCCCAATTGGCCTTTGTGGACCAAAGCCCGATTGGCAAAACCACGCGAAGCAACCCAGCCAGTTATGTGGGCGCATTCGATGAATTGCGCAAACTGTTTTCTAAAACCAAAATAGCAGTGGAACGCGATTACAAGCCCGGCTTTTTCAGCTTCAACAGCGGCGATGGCCGCTGCCCCATGTGCGGTGGCAATGGCTTTGAACATGTTGAAATGCAATTTTTAAGCGACGTGTATTTGCGCTGCGGCGAATGCAATGGCACACGCTACCGGCCAGAAGCATTAGAGGTAACACTGGAGCGCAAAGGCCAAGTGCTGAACATGGCCCAGGTGCTGGAATTAACTGTAGACCAGGCGCTTGATTTATTCGAGAAAGACACTGCCTTGCTAAAAACCCTGCAACCGCTGGCGCAGGTGGGTTTGAATTATTTACGCCTTGGCCAGCCTGTGCCCACCCTAAGCGGTGGTGAAGCGCAGCGCTTAAAATTGGCGGGCTTTTTAGCCAAGCTAAAGCCCACCGCAAGTGGCCAAAAAGTGGCCCAGCGTGGCGATTTGTTTGTGTTTGATGAGCCCACCACCGGCCTGCATTTCGACGACGTGGCCAAGCTAATGCGTTCACTGCGCCTGCTGCAGGAAGCCGGGCACAGCGTGCTGATTGTTGAGCACAACTTGGATGTAATTTGCGCCGCCGATTGGCTGGTCGATTTGGGCCCCGAAGCGGGCGAATACGGCGGTGAACTGGTGGCCCAAGGCACGCCTGAACAAGTGGCCAAAATAAAGACAAGCCACACAGGTATTGCCATTAAGCAATACCTGGCGCAAATCAATTTGCTGGAAGCGGCTGATCTAAATAAAGGAAACAGTGAGCACTTGGTGGCTGAAGCCGCGGCGTTGTATGGGCTGAACACAGCACACAGCAGGCGTGGCCTTACCGACGGCATCGAAATTCTTCATGCGCGTGAACACAATTTAAAAAACGTCAGCTTGACCATTCCGCGTGAAAAAATGACCGTGATTACCGGGCCTTCCGGCAGTGGAAAATCTACATTGGCATTCGACATTTTGTTCAACGAAGGCCAGCGCCGTTACCTTGAAAGTTTGAACGCTTATGCACGCCAGTTTGTGCAGCCCGCTGCAAAGCCTGATGTGGATGCAATTTTTGGTATTCCACCCACGGTGGCCATTGAACAACGCACAAGCCGTGGTGGCCGCAAAAGCACGGTGGCCACGGTAACCGAGGTGTACCACTTCCTGCGCTTGCTGTTTGTAAAGCTGGGCATTCAGCATTGCCCCACCTGCGAAGTACCCATTGCCCCGCAGAGCATGGACAGCATGCTGGCGCAAATTATGCAGCACTACAAAGGGCAGGAAATTACACTGCTGGCCCCCTTGGTGCAGGGCCGAAAAGGCATTTACAACGAAATTGCCAAGTGGGCTGTAGACCGTGGCTATGAACGCCTGCGCGTAGATGGTGAATATGTGCCCACCAACCCCTGGCCCAAGCTGGCCCGCTACCAAGAACACCACATTGAATTGCCCGTTAAAACGCTGAGTATTCAAGCCAAGGGCGAGAAAGAACTGCGTGAAGTGTTGGCGCTTGCGCTTGAATACGGCAAAGGCACCGTGATGGTGGAAGCACTTGGCAAGAAAGGTGAATCACCTTCAATCCGCTTTTATTCCACCAAGCGCGCTTGCCCAAGTTGTGCACGCAGCTTCCCGGAACTGGACCCACGCCTGTTCAGCTACAACAGCAAACACGGCTGGTGCGCCAGTTGCTTTGGTGTGGGCGAAGAAGTGGAAGGCTTTGATGCTGAAACCACCGGCGAAGAAGGCAAGTGGCTTTCCGAGCAAGACAAAAGTTACGAGGATGCGGCGGAGAATGCTGAGGGAACTTATTTGGCCAATGCGTTGCGTGAAAGCGCGGTGTGCGCTTCCTGCAATGGCCAACGCCTGAACCCTACCGCACTGGCGGTGAAATTCAAGAACAGCAACATTGCTGAACTGGCCGACCAAACCGTAAGCGATGCATTGCAGTGGGTGGACCAGCTTGAACTGGACGAACGCCAAACCGCCATTGCCAAAGACATTCGAATTGAAATGGCCGGGCGCTTGAAATTTCTGAAGCAAGTGGGGCTGGATTATTTGCACTTGAACCGCAGCGCACCCACGCTAAGCGGCGGTGAAGCACAGCGCATACGCCTGGCTTCGCAACTGGGCACCAACTTGCGCGGTGTGTGCTATGTGCTGGACGAACCCACCATTGGCTTACATACCCGCGACAATCACCGCCTGCTGGATGCGCTTGAAGAACTGCGCGCCAAAGGCAACACGCTGGTAATTGTTGAACACGACATTGACACCATGCAGCGCGCCGACAGGCTAGTTGACATTGGCCCCGGCGCTGGCAAACTGGGTGGCGAAATTATTTCTCAAGGTACGGTGGCTGAAGTAACAGCAGACAAGAATTCGCTAACAGGCCGGTATTTGAAAAACCCAATTCCGCACTTGTTGCAGCCCAAGCGCCCTGTTGAAAAAGAAACTCCGCGCCTAAGAATCAAGGGCGCAAAACTGCACAACATCACTGGCCTGAATGTGGACATTCCACTGGGCCGCTTGGTGGCCATTACCGGTGTTTCAGGCAGTGGAAAATCTACCTTGGCGCGCGACATTTTATTGGCCAACATGCGCCAGTATGTGTTGAACCAAAACAAGAAAGGAAAGCCCACGCACAACTGGTTTGCCTGCGATGAAATTGTGGGTGCTGAACAAGTAGCCCGTGTATTGGAAGTAGACCAAACCCCAATTGGCAAAACCCCGCGCAGTTGCCCCGCCACCTACATTGGCTTTTGGAATCGAATTCGCAATGTACTGGCCGATACCATTGAAGCCCGCATGCGCGGCTTTGCGGCCAACCGCTTCAGCTTCAATGCCGGGCCGGGCCGCTGCCCAGTGTGCGACGGCCAAGGCATGCAAACCATTGAAATGAACTTCCTGCCCGATGTAAAAGTAGTGTGTGAAGCCTGCCGTGGCAAACGCTTCAACCCTGAAACATTGCAGGTAACCTGGCGTGACAAAACCGCCGCGGAAATTCTGAACATGAGCTGCTCAGAAGCCGCTCCGTTTTTTGAAGCGCACCCCGCCATTGCGCAGGCGCTGCAACTGCTGAACGACGTGGGTTTGGGCTACCTGACCATAGGCCAACCCAGCCCCACGCTAAGCGGCGGCGAGGCACAGCGAATCAAGCTGGTGACTGAGCTGGTGAAGGTGCGCGAAAACAAAGCCGGTGTGCAAATGAGCCCACCCACCTTGTATGTGCTAGACGAACCCACCGTGGGCCTGCACATGAACGATGTGGAAAAGCTGATTGCTGTGCTGCACCGGCTGGTAGACGCAGGCCACACCGTGGTGGTGATTGAACACGATTTGGACTTGATTGCCCAGGCCGACTGGGTAATCGACATGGGTCCGGAAGCTGGCATAGGCGGTGGCCAACTGGTGGCGCAGGGCAGCCCGCAACAACTGGCCAAAATGAAGGGAAAGAAAGCCGGGCACACCACACAGGCCATGGCTGCTTTTTACTCGGTGCGGTGAACTTTCACTGCACCACGGCTACTTAGGGTTCCTTACGGTGTATTGAACCCTTGTTAGCGAGCCAACCAAAATGCCTACGCCCCTTGACCTGCGCGAATTCGCCGCCGCATTGCCTGAACAAAACTTAAGTCCCCGCAGCCTTACCACCAGCGTGTGCAGCAGCATAACCACGGCCGTGGCGGCGTTTGCCCAAGCGTTGCCCCATGCCAGGTACACCATCGACCCCGCAGTGCTGCAACGGGTGGTGGGCGACTACCTGGAAACACACCCCACCCACAACAAGGCTTTGAATTTGATGGTGACGGAGCTGGACGACACATGCCGCGTGGATTACTACGAGATGTGTTACGGAACAGACAATAGCCAACAAGGAAAATTCGAGTTTATTCCGCAGCTAGGCCGACGTGAATTGGTGGATGGAAAATTTACCTGTGCCGACGGAGCAGTTTATGAAGGTAAATTGCAATATGTTGAGCAGTTGAACGGCATGTACTTGGTGGATGGAAAAATAACTTTTCCAAGCGGCAACGTTAACGAAGGCAAGTGGCAGTATGTCGAGCAGTTGAAAGGCATGTACTTGGTGGATGGAAAATTAACTTTTCCAAGCGGCGAGGTTCAAATAGGCAAGCGGCAGTATGTCGAGCAGTTGAAAGACATGTGCTTGATGGATGGAAAAATAACTTTTCCAAGTGGCGAGGTTGAGAAAGGCAGGCGGCAGTATGTTGAGCAGTTGAAAAACATGTACTTGGTGGATGGCGAGTGGCGCGACGTAGCTGGAATTGTCAATGTTGGCAAGAAACATTATGTGGAGGAGGCAAACGGAATGTGCATCAAGAGTGGCCGGTTGATCTTCCCTGATGGGCAAATTGACGAAAGCCCAGAGTTTCGATATATCAGTCAATTGAATTTAACCTGCATGACCAGCGGTAAACGCACCATGCCCAATGGCGATGTTTACTCAGACACCTTTGCGTATGTGCCCGGCATGGATAAAAATTCCCAACTGGTCAACGGCACGCTAACCTACTCCACTGGTCGTTCTGAAACTGGCGAATTTGCCTACATTCCCCAACTGAAGAGCATGAAGCTGGTGAACGGTACCACCAAAAATGCGGAAGGCGAAGTGGTAAGGCAGGGGCGGCGTGAATACGTGCCGCAGAAAAACGGCATGATGCTGATTGAAGGTTTAAGCGTGTTTCCCGACGGTACACGGCAAGAAGGCACCCGCAGCTATGTGCCCGAATTAAATGAAGTGGTTCTAACCGCGGGTAGCATTACCCAAGGCAATAAAATACAAATCGGCACTTGGGCGTATAGCCAGTATGAAGGGCGCATGGTGTTTACACCCACACCACCCAAACCAAAGCTGCCGCAACATGTTCGCAATCAAATTCAAAGCGCGGTGCAAGAACTCGTTCGCATTCAACACCGATTTGATTCAACAGGCAAATACAACGGCAGCGCCGCCATGTTGAATACCGCTGCCCAGCAGCTTGCATTGGCGCAAAACCCGGAACAGTACACCAACGCCCTGCAAAACTTCAATGCCCAGTACAAAACCCTGACCCGCGAACTCAGCCTGCTAACCCACCCCGACAAAGTAGGAAACTATTCTGCCCATATTCATGGGCCTGCTTTGCAGCAATTGGCCAGCCTGCGCGAAAGCATTGATGGGCAGGTGAACCGGTGGAAGCTGGCCACGGTCGATTGGAGTTAAGACCGGAACCACATTGCCGCTTTCACACTGGTGCGGTGAACTTCCACTGCACCAGGGCTACCTAAGGTTCCTTACTGAGTATTGAACTCTAATTAGCGAGCCACCAACATGACCATGCCCCCTGTTCTGCGCAAATTCGCCACTGTATTGCTTGCACAAAACTTAAGACCACACAGCCAGAAAGCGGTGTGTGGCCGCATCACTGCTGCTGTGGCGGCATGTGCCCAAAAATCGCCGAATGTTAAGTACACCATCGACCCCACAGTACTTCAACGGGTGGTGGGTGAGTATTTGCAAACTCACCCCACCCCCAAACCCTTGGTTTTGACCGTGACAGATCTGGGTGATACATGCCATGTTGAATATCACGACATGTGTTACGGAACAAATAGAAACGAACAAGGGAAATTTGAATTCATCCCGCAGTTAGGCAAGCGTGAATTGGTGGACGGGAAATATACCTCCGCCACGGGAGCGATTTATGAAGGCAAATGGCAGTATGTCGAGCAGTTGAAAAGCATGCACCTGTTGAATGGAAGCAAAATCAGTTCCAGCGGGAGTACTTACATCGGCAAATGGCAGTATGTCGAGCAATTAAAAGAAGTGTGTTTAGTTGAGGGAAAAGCACTTTATTCCAACGGGAGTTCTTATGACGGCCAATGGCAGTATATCGAGCAGATGAAAAGCATGCACTTGGTGGATGGGAAAGTGACTTACATTACCGGTAAGGTTGTAGAGGGAAAGCGGCAGTATGTTGAGCAGTTTAAGGCCATGTGTTTGATAGAGGGAGAAGCAACTCTTCCCAATGGCGATGTTTATTCAGGCACCTTTGCATATGTGCCCGGTGTGGATAAAAACACCCAGCTGATTAACGGAACGCTAACCTATTCCATCGGCCGTTCCGAAACTGGCGAATTTGCCTACATTCCCCAACTAAACGGCATGAAGCTGGTAAACGGCGCCACCAAAGACTACATGGGCGACGTTTGGTTCCAGGGGCGGCGTGAATACGTGCCGCAGATAAACGGCATGGCGTTGATGGAAGGTTTAAGCGTATCTCCCGACGGCACCCGGCAAGAAGGCACCTACAGCTATGTGCCTGAACTGAATGAAGTGGTGTTAACTGCCGGCAGCATTACACAAGGCGACGATGTGCAAACCGGCACGTGGGCCTACTGCCACTATCAAGAGCGCATGGTGTTTACACCCCCACCGCCTAAACTAGAGTTGCCGCAATATGTTTGCAATCAAATTCAAAGTTCGGTTCAAGAACTGGTTCGTATTCAACGCCGGTTCGATACAACTGGTAAGTACAGCAACAGCGCCGCCAAGCTGAACACCGCTGCCCAGCAAGCTCTGCTGGCGCATAACCCGGAACAGTACGACATGGCCTTGCAAGGCTTCACTGCCCAGTACAAAAAGGTTACTCGTGAACTTAGTTTGCTTACCCACCCCGACAAAATACAAAACTATTCTGCCGACATTCATGGTGCCGCCTTGCAAAAATTGGCCGACCTGCGCGAAAGCATTGGCGGGCAGGTGAGCCGATGGAGCATGGCGACAGACGATTGGCGTTGAAGCGCCTAGGGTAAACCCTAGGTGCTTGTTTTTGTGAAGTATTTTGTTTGAACGTGCTGGAACTTTTGTAAAAAAAAAGTTCCTCAAAGCATAAGGCTTATGCTTTTTTCACATGCACGCAAACTAAAAAGGAAAGTACATGAGTGGTCCCGGCAAAGTAGTTGGCACTTCAGGCAACACCCGAGAACAGCTTTCTGTGGTCGCTAACGAAACATCCATTTCCAAGCATGGTGAACAGTTATGGAAACATCTCAGCAAAGATTTGCGTAAAAACCCCTCAGCAAATTGGGAAGCGGCGCTGGCAAACTGCTTGAGTCTTTCCAAGTCACTGGTTGGGAAAGAAATACCCCCCCAACTTCTCGAAAACATTCTCGACAACTTCGAAATGCTCGAAAAAACGCTTTTGGGTTCGAAAATTGGCCCCAAAGAAAAACATGACGAAATTGCTTCGAAAATTCAGAATGATTTGTTGGTATGTCGAATTGATGTAAAGACCAAACCAGAAGGTCTGGAAGTGATGATGGAAGAAGTACGAAAAAATTCAGACCAACAACAATAATTATTCTGGAGTGAGATGACATGGCGTTCCCACAAGCAACCGCACCCGCCGATCGTGCGACGAGTAATCCTGCTTTCCGGCCACCCGCGGTTACAGGTGGCAGCCGATCCGATGGCGCTGCTGCTGCCGTAGCATACTTAGCTAGCTTAAGCAAAACAGCTTCCGCAGCTGGTGCATCTGCCACGGCCCAAGCCAGCATCGCGTTGGAAAATCTCGGTGATTGTCATGTTTTAGAGATATTGCAACATTTCAACTCCGTAGCCAGTACGGAACAGAAAGATAGGATATTGACCCCCTTTATTCGTCAACTTTCCGAAGATGTAGCCGGCAAGGGAAGTTTTTCTACAGATTTTCTGCTCGGTTTTGTTACCAAATTTGTTCAAACAAAGCCTGTTTCAACTAAAACTGCTCCTACCCCTGCTACGGGCACAACAACATCGGCGGCAGCAGCAACGGGCGCAGCAGCAGTTCCTGCCGCAACAGCAAGCCCACCAAGTACGGCTCCCGCAGCAACTGGTCCTGACGTCGCGTCACCGAGTACTTCCGGCATTGCTACGCCACCTTCAGTTGATTCATCCGAGACACCAGGTTTTATTGGAAGGGCTACAGGGTGGTTTTTGGGAAAGGGGTTTGAAGTGGCAGGCCAAATATTTCGGGCGGCATTTCCTTTTCAAAACCAAGAAACTGAAAGTACTGCTCAACCTGCGACTGACCATCCTACCAGTGTGCCGCCCACGTCACCCGCTGGTTTGCGAGCCGATATCAATAGTGCCGTCGGCGGCAACCCAAAATTAAAAAAGGCTCTTGCTGAAATGCTGGAAAAGCTTAAAGAGCGTGAAAAACTTAAAGCAGCAAGAGAAACGAAAAAGGCAGAAGCTGATGCGCGCGCTGAAGCCATAAAAAATGAGGGTGCAACAAAATTAGGCGGGATCACTGCTTGTACTACCTATGAGGCCTTGCTCGAAAAGCTTGATCAGAATGAATTTAAAACATCGTTTGAAGAATTCACCAAGAAAACAAGCGAGAAAAAAACCGAGTTTTGCCGTCAAATAGAAACTGCAGATCGGGCCAATCGACTTGCATCGAGGCATCTAGATGAGCGGCTCAATTTGAACAAGACGGGGGAAGCGGCTGCGAAAGCAGACTGGATAAAGTCCGAGGAGGGCGAGATTGCCGGAAAAACACTGGTTGCGAATTTTAGAAAATCACAGCTTGACAAACAAGTCTCCAAATCATTTGGGGAAATTCAGAACAAACTCACTGACTGGGTTGATTTAGAAAGACCGGAGAAAGTTGCCCGTAACGAATCATTCGCCGACCAGCTGGGTGAATTCAAATTAAAGCTGAAGGGGTTTTTAGATACCAAAACGGCTGAGAAAGACGAGCTTAAGACCAATTTGGAGAACGCTAAAGCAGATGATCCCGGTAGTGCAAGATCGCAACAGCTTCAAACTAATTTGGTTGCATGTAATCAGCGAATAGGTGAAATTGAAGCAAAACTGACATCGGTTAACCAGCTGATCGCAGCCAACAAAACGGCTCGCACAGAAATGGCTGTTATTGCCGGTTTGCATTCTGAGGTTAAGCAAACTGAACGCGATGTCCAGAACTTGCCTTTCAGCCTGCCATTCATGGCCAATGGCAAAGATCCAGCATTGCGCGACAACGTGCTCATGCGCGGACTGAAAGGCGCATTTTGGGTTGGGAATGTAAATGCAAATAATCACGCCATGGGCCGCGCTTCTTGGTTGCGCACTACGTTGGCGGGATTTGGTTCACACTTCACACGATTCAATAACAGTGAAACGACGAACAAGCGAGACTTGTCGGGTGCAGGTCGCGGAGGAAGCAGAACTGAGCTTGCTGTGTTGGGTGGCATGCTAAAAGACCCCAGCAGCGGCGCGGCAGACCGAATGATTGAGTTTTTTACTACGGGCGAAAATGTAGAGGCAGGCGATCGAAGAAGGTATATTCACGACCTGGCTGCTGGAAATTTGGTTGCTGCGGGCTTTAATACAAAAACACTAAAACTGGACGCACCGTCATTACAATATAAGGTTGACCGCGGTTTCAGCGCCTTGAAGAAAGCCTTTTACATAGGGAAACCGGGTGTAACTGCACGAGACCCCATCAAGCACATTCAGAGTAGGCTAAACGTGCTCGCCAACATTTCGGAAGTGTTTCAAGAGGCTTTATTCCGCAATGGCAAACCAGTCAACATACAGCATGCCATTCAAACACCAAACCAAGCGATTGAAGCGTGTTCGCTACTTCTGGCAGCCCTGCCAAATGATTTACTGGTTAACAAATCACAGGAAGTAAGCAGATTCCTTAAACAGGTTCGGGAATTTGAGGACTTGGCAGAAGCGAATCCTATCAAAGATGATTTGATTGCATTGAATGAACTGAATACATTCAAGTCAACGATTAAAAATTTCCATGAGCAGTCCGCCAATTGGTTGAATGCCCGAGATAAAACCGCAGAAACTAAAAGTGAGTCGATTGCTGCATCGAAGGACACTGGCGCTATTATCGTTAGTCGTTTAAGGAAGGGAACATTCCGCAAGGCTGCGTCTTCTACAGTGGCTACTTTGAATACATATGGTGTTGGCTTTGTTCGTGAAGGTGCGAAAAATGTTGCTCAATTTGCAAGCAATGTTTCACGAAAAGAAAGCATGAAAGCATTGCTGAAAAATTCGCCAAATACGATTGGTCACTTGCGTCATATCAACGCAGCTTTAGCAAGCGCCAAGGAAAACTCACCAGTGTTTGAACGGAATTCTACCGCCATTAAAAAGTTCTTGGCGGGTGAAAAATTTGAGCTTGAGTTGGAAGGTCCAATCTCAGAAAAGATGGCTCTTGTATTGGTGCGCGTCGGTAACTTGATGGAAGAAGTTTGGAGCGAGAAGTACCCAAAGAAAGCTCGCCCCGGTTCAATTAAGTTGCAGGCAGTCGATATTGCGCAAATATGCAGGGTTCAAGAAAATGCTGCCGTTTTGAAGTTTCTAGACAAGGCAGCTTCCGCTTCCCCAGTTGAAGCCAAACGCGAAAGCTCTATTAAAAAGTTGACGATAGACACAAACGCCAAAGCCGCCGCGCGTCTTCCGGACGATTCCTCTACCCCTGTGTTAGGGACCCCTGTCTCTAAGCGTTCAAGCGGTGCAACAAGTACATTTCCTTCACCTGATGCTGATGATGCCAAGGCCAAAGCTGATGAGGCCAAAGTCAAAGCCGATGCCGCCGCTCGCGCCACTGCTTTACAAGCGGAAATAGAACAAGGCATTGAAATTACAAAAAACGAATCTGTTGAAGCTTGGGTTACCGATTTGTGGACTCGCTTCTTTGAGCCGCAACTTCCGGAAACACCGGATGGTCAACGGGGCGATTTGGTAACCAGCTATGCAGTGTTTCTTAACCCGGGTGATCCGAAAGGGGCGAATTTAACACCGGCGCAAAAAGTAGACTTTCAAACCTTCAAAGATGAAATTAAAGCGATTGCAGATGCATATAACGCGGATCCGCGCGACTTGACTGGTGTGTCGGCTTATATGAACAAGCATGTAGCTTTCTTGTTGCATGCGCGGCGAGGCATTGTAATGCGGCAAGCGCAAGTTTATGCGTATGAAAGACCACTGCAAAACGTAAGCGGAAGCAGCAATAGATGCTGGGCTAGAGCCGGGTGGGGTGCTGCTGTGCACGCCCTTGAAAAAAGCGAGTTTTTAAATAGAACCATGGCAGCGATTCAGTGGTTGAGTGACAATGGAAAATTGCCAGACAATTCTTTTAAAGTAGGCGACGATAATAAGGTAAGGGATCTGTATCAGTCTATCGTAGACGAACCAGAGCAAAATTCTGCCAATGAACTATATGCAACAGAAAAACGTTTGCTGATGATGGCACTTGCGGAGCACAGCACACAGTATCCTTTGTCAAAAAGCGGGGAAGGCACATTAAAGACACTGAAATCGGACTTAAAACTCGACGACAACAAAAAAGAAAATCCTCAGGCGGAAGCAGAGTTTCCAACTGCTTTACTTAACGCCTTGGGTCTGCCTGTAATCATCAATACAGGGTCACCTGAGGAAGCGCCAGATCTATTTTTCCCCGCTAACTTTAATGTGAACTCAGCGCGTCATCCGAAAAACTGGCCGATTTTGTATAACACAGGCGGTGTTTCGGCCGGTCATTGGCAGTTTCATATGCCAAGGTCGAATAGACCACCGGCTACAACAACTTCTTAAGCCTTTTTCTGCCCTATCTTGCTTTCTTTACCGGCCACAAGGTTCGCAATATTTTGCTTGTGCCGGTAAATCAGCAGGGCCGACATAATGGCCACGGCTGCGGCCTGGCCGTTAATACCAAACAGCAACACGTTGTAAAACACGGCAAACAGGCTGGCCACCAGGGCCGCCAGCGATGAATACCTGAAGAAATACGCTATAACCACCCAGGTTACGGCGGTGGCCAGGCCAAGCACCCAGTTCAGGCCAAGCAGCACGCCCAGTGCCGTGGCCACGCCTTTGCCACCTTCAAACTTGAAAAATATGGGGTACAGGTGGCCAATGAATGCGGCCAGGCCTATCCAGGCTATGTCGCTGCGGGTGTAGCCCAACTGGTCTTGAAAATGAAAGGCCAGTGCCACGGCCAATGTGCCTTTCAAGGCGTCGCCCAGCAGGGTCAAGATGGCGGCTTTTTTGTTGCCGCTGCGCAGCACATTGGTGGCACCAGGGTTTTTCGAGCCATAGGTGCGGGGGTCGGCCAGGCCCACAAATTTTGAAACCACCACTGCAAATGAAATAGAACCGATTAGGTAAGCGACCAACAGGCCAGCGGCGAAATTAAGCAAAGTGGGCTCCAAAGTATTAGGTTTGCGTTGATTCTAGCGACTTTTCGAGCGCGGGTGGCTTTGCTTCAGCAGGGTGTGCAAGTGTTCCTTGGCCACGTGGGTGTAAATTTGCGTGGTGCCAATGTCGGCGTGGCCCAGCAGCAGTTGCACCACGCGCAAATCAGCGCCGTGGTTAATCAAGTGGGTGGCAAAGGCGTGGCGCAACACATGCGGGCTAATGGGCGTGTTTATACCGGCCACCAAGGCAAGGCGTTTGATGTTTTTCCAAAAACCCTGCCGTGTCATGGGTTTGCCAAAATGGGTTACAAACAAAAAGTCGCTGGTTTTTCCTTTCAGCAATTCACCGCGGGCCTGGTTCAAATACAGCTGAATGGCAAGCCGCGCGGGTTCGCCCATGGGCACCAGCCTTTCTTTGTTGCCCTTGCCCAGCACTTTCACCGCGCCCGCATTCAAATCAACGGCGCGCAGGGGCATGTTCACCAGTTCGCTAACCCGCAGCCCGCTGGCGTACATGAATTCAAGCATGGCTTTGTCGCGCTGGCCTGCGGCGTGGCTTACGTCTGGCGCGGCCAGCAGGTCGAGCATTTGCTGTTCATTCAGGGTTTTGGGTATGCGCAGCCCGCGCTTGGCGCTTTGTAGTTGCTGGCACGGGTTGTCTTCCCGTTTTTTGCTGGTGTTTAGCCACAGGTAAAAGCGTTTGTAGCTGCTGGTTTTGCGGTTCAGGCTGGCGGGTTTCAGTTCAAGCAGGTTGTGCACATGGTTGCGTATGTGCTCGGTGCTGGCGGCCAGCAGGGTTTCATCAAATTGTGCTTGAAGCCAGTCGCCCAGTTGTTGCAGGTCGCTGCGGTAAGCTTGCAGGGTGGCTTTGGCCAAACCTTCTTCAAGCCACAAAGTGGTGCAGAATTCGTCGATCAGATCGGCATTGCGCATCATTGAAGTGCTGGTGGCATGTGAAAATAAAAGCCATCATACCTTTAGCAGCACCACGGAGCGCCTTTTTATGTCGATCGCCGATTTACGCAAAGATTACACACAAGCCACGCTGGACGAAGCCGATGCCTTGGCCAACCCATTCGATTTTTTCAAACTGTGGTTTGACCAGGCCTTGAAGGCCGACCTGCCGGAACCCAATGCCATGACCCTGGCCACCGTGAACGCCCAAGGCAAGCCTTCTGCCCGCATTGTGTTGATCAAAGGGCTGGACGAACGCGGCATTACTTTTTTCACCAACTACGAAAGCCGTAAGGGCCAAGAGCTCGCCGAAAACCCGAATGCCGCCATTCTGTTTCACTGGACCGAGCTTGAACGCCAAGTGCGCATTGAGGGCCTGGTTGAAAAATGCCCCCCAGAAGAATCCGATGCCTATTACCTTTCCCGCCCGGCGGGCAGCCGTTTGGGCGCCTGGGCTTCGCCGCAAAGCCAGGTCATCGATTCGCGTGAAGCGCTGGAAGCGCGCGTGCAGCAAGCGCAGGCCGAGCAGCAGGGCGACCCGAAAACCCGCCCGCCGTTTTGGGGTGGTTACCGCCTGGTGCCCGAATTTTTTGAATTCTGGCAGGGCAGGCCTTCACGCCTGCACGACCGCCTGGCTTACACGCGCCAAGGCGATTCATGGGCCATGGTTCGGCTGGCCCCATGACCAAACCGGCCAAGCCCGCTTTGAAAGTGCTACTGGTGGATGAAGAACCGGGGCGCACTGCAATTCTGGAACGCGCCTTGCTTGATGCCGGCTATGTGCTGGTTTCGCGCTTAAGTTCCGCAGACCGGCTGGCCGAGCATGTGGCTGCTTCCCAGCCCGACATTGTGATCGTGGACATTGATTCACCCGACCGCGATTGCCTGGAAAACATGGCTGTGCTGTCGCGAAGCAACCCCAAGCCGGTCATCATGTTTTCAGATGAAGACAATGAGGACACCATTGCTAGCGCAATCAAGGCGGGGGTAAGCGCGTATGTGGCCGATGGCATGAACCCGGACCGGGTGCGCCCCATCGTGCAGGTGGCGGTGGCGCGTTTCCGCGAATTTCAGGCTTTGAAGAATGAACTTCAGAAAACACGCGACCAGTTGGCCGACCGCAAGCTGATCGACAAGGCAAAAGGCTTGCTGATGAAGCATCGAAATTTCAATGAAGACGAGGCCTACCACGCCATGCGCAAACTTTCCATGGAACGCAACCAGCGTTTGGTCGACACGGCACGCAATGTAATTGAGGTCTTTGAAATGCTGGCTGGGGGTGGGCTGTAATGCAACATGAAATTCGAATTGGTGTAATCGCGCTGACCGATTCTGCGCCATTTGTGGTGGCGCAGCACATGGGTTTTTTTGATGAAGAAAGCCTGCAGGTGCAATTGGTGAAGCAAGCTTCCTGGGCCACGCTGCGCGACAAGTTGGCTTATCGTGAACTGGACGCCGCGCACATGCTTTCGCCGATGGCGATTGCCTTGCAGTTGGGTTTGGGTGGTTCACCCAAAAAGGAAGTGCTGGCCCCAGTGGTGTTAAACCGTGGTGGCAATGCAATTACTTTGAGCATTCTGTTTGCTGATTTGTTGAACAATTTGGCACCCGGCGAAACCTTGGGCTCGGCTTTGCGCGCGGGCAAATTAGGTGGCGAGCGGCCTATGGTGTTTGGCACCGTGTTTCCGTTTTCAATGCACACCTTGCAGTTGCGCCGCTGGTTGCGAGCCCACGATGTAGACCCTGATCAAGATGTACGTTTTGACGTGGTGCCGCCCATTCGCATGGTGGGTTCGCTGCAAGCGGGTTTAATCGATGCATTTTGTGTGGGCGAGCCCTACAATTCCCTGGCCGTGAAAGAGGGCTTAGGCAAAATTGTGGCCACATCAAACGGCCTGTGGCCGAATGCACCTGAAAAGGTTTTGGGTTGCACTCAGGCCTGGGCGAGCAGTAACCCGGAAGCCTTGGCCGGGCTAGTTAGTGCGCTGCGCAAAGCGTGTTTGTGGCTGGAAGGCGGCATGGAAAATCGCAAACAGGCTGCGGCCTGGCTTTCAAATTCAGACCATGTGAATTTGCCGCAGACTTTGCTTGAAATGGCCTTGTTGGAAAGCCCGGGTGGTTCAGCGCCGTTCATTCAGTTCGATGGCGCGGCTTTGACGGCGGATCAAAAGCCTTTGTTTGAATCGCTGGTGGTGGAAACTCAAGCCTTGGTTTCGTCTTCGTCGCATGCACTGGGCAGTGACGAATCGGCGGCAAGTTTGAAAAAAGGCCTGGTGCCGTTTGGCTTTTGAATCGCCTAAGCAAAATAACCATGCGAGCGTTTTGAAAACACAGTGCATTTAAATTCTAAGGGAACTCCGGATTTTTTTTGGGTACTTAACTCTTGTAGCTATTTAACTTAAAAAAACTAGACCGAGGTTGCTGTGGCACAAGAATTTATTGAACGCATTGAAGGCACTAAGAAAAGCCGTTTAGCAGAATTCGACTACTTGGGCTACGGCAGCTTGCCCGCCATCAAAGAAAAGTCGGTAGAGGCATTAACGGGCGAATATGGCCTGGCTAACCAGGCTGGCAATGCCTACTTTCAAACAAGCGGGTTCGTTGACGCCGCCAGAAAAGTCGGGCTTTCAGAAAGCCTGATCGGTAAGATACAAGGTGCGGAGAATCGCTTAAACCTGAATGAAACACTTGATGTGGCAACTGCTATGCTGCGCGATGCCAGTTCAAACAATCAGGTGAATTGGGAAACAGATATTCTTGGAAACAACGGATTCATTTCCAAGCTTGAAGGGTTCGGCCTGGATGCCAATTTGGCGCATTCCGGGTTGCAGTTCGTCAAAGAAGCCATGAGCCAGCAGGGTGGGTGTTCATTCACGCTCGATGCGAATGAGTGGAATACCGACCTTGTTCATCAACTGGCAGTAGAGATGACAGAACGCGAGTGGGAAAATATTCCCAGTTCGCCGCGACGCCTTCCCATGACCGAAGCCCCAATCCGCGACGACATGGCGTGGCTGCAGCAGGCTACGGGCGCCATTCCAGCGTCAGTAAATTTGTATGCTGGCGGGGGCGCAAATGCCGGGGGTGCTGGCAACGGTGTTGCAAAGGCTGAGGCTGTTACTGCTGCACCGATGAAAGCCATGGCTGTAAGTGGTTCTTCCAAAGTGGAAGGCGGCACTGTGTTGGTGTCGGGAAGTGATTGGAAGGCCAGGGACGGTCAAAACGCGCCCCCGTTTTTAAGCGCTTTTTCCTCCAAGAATGTGAAAGTGGTCGGAGACAATATCGAGCTTTCTTACAATGGTGTGGGCGCTGAAGTTGAATCTGACACAATCGCGGAACTGACCGGTGGTGACGTGTTTGGTACATATCAAATGAAGTACACACCGATGAATCCGGAAGATGCCAATCGTTTTGTTGTGGGAAGTGCTTTTACTTACTTGGCCAAACCAGGCCTAAAAGCCCAGAGCTTTGAGGGTGATTTGATTGAACAAAACATTCAGAGTCTGGATTTAATTGCTTCAAATAGATGGCTCAATGGTCAGCAATTACAAAGCGCTACTTCTTCAAGATCGGTAAAGGTTGAGCCAGGCAAAGAAACTACAGCCCAAATCAAGTTTTCGCCCGGCCGAATGGAAATTTGGGTAGAAAGCGGCGGCCAGATGGTGAAAACAGTCGATGAGTTCAGCGACATGGTGAACGAAAAAAACGTAGGTGATTCAAGGTTTTTTTCCAATATATGGCTTAGGGGGTTCGGGCTAAGCGAAGGCTGGCAGGCAGAGAAAAACAATCCTGCCAAAATCACCATAGGCCCGGTTGTCAAACTCGATTAATTATAAACCGCCTGCGCCACCCATTCCACCCAGTGGCGCACATCAACCGTGGCGTCACTTTCCAAATGCCCCAGGCAACCAATGTTGGCCGATGCAATGGCCTGCGGTTTGCCCGCCATCAAATTGGCCAGCTTGCGCTTTTTCAGTTCTTTCGACAGTTCGGGTTGCAACACTGAATAGGTGCCAGCCGAGCCACAACACAAATGAGAGTCGGCCACAGGCGTTAGCTGAAAACCCAGTGTGGTGAGTACGTTTTCAATCACGCCCTTGATTTGTTGGCCGTGTTGCAGCGTGCAGGGTGGATGAAATGCAATGGAGCCCGGTATGCGCTGTTGTTCAATGGCAGCTTTTACCTTGGTGCCCAAACGGGCCAAGCCATCGGCATTTTGTTGGGTAATGAATTCGCCAATGTCCAAAGTTTTTTCGCTGACCAGTTTGGCTTTGGCGGCGTATTCTGCGTCGTTCTCGAAGTGATGCGCGTATTCACGCACGGTAACGCCGCAGCCAGAAGCATTCATCACTAAGGCCTCGGCTTCACCGCTTTGCAGCAATGAATGCCACGCATCAATATTGGTTTTCATCTGTGCCAAACCACCAGCGTGGTCGTTCAAGTGAAACTTCACTGCGCCACAGCAACCCGATTCTTGAATCACCATGCTTTGAATGCCCAGTGCGTCCAGAATGACCGATGTTGCAGAATCAATTGACGGCATCATGGCGGGCTGCACACAACCCTTCAGCAAAATGACTTTGCGCGTGTGGGCTGTGTTGGCGAAGGGCAGGGTGGTGCGCTTGGCGGGTACTTTTTTCTGAATGCTGGCGGGCAATATGCCACGCACTGCCTTGCCCATGGTCATGCCAGCTGTAAACATGGAGCGATTGGTCATCAGCATTTTTAGGCTTTGGCGCGTCAGCTTTTCAGCCATGGGGCGCTCGACCCGTTCATCCACAATTTTGCGGCCAATGTCGATCAACTGCCCATATTTCACACCCGATGGGCAGGTAGTTTCGCAGTTGCGGCAGGTTAGGCAGCGGTCCAAATGTTGTTGGGTTTTGCGGGTAACCTGCTTGCCTTCCAGCACTTGTTTGATCAGGTAAATGCGGCCGCGTGGGCTGTCGAGTTCATCGCCCAGAATTTGGTAAGTGGGGCAGGTGGCTGTACAAAAACCGCAGTGCACGCACTTGCGCAAAATAGCATCGGCGGCTTTGCCATCGGGGGTGTCTTTGATCCAGTCGGCGAGTTGGGTGTCCATTACGCTCTACTTACAAAATAGGTGACAGGCGGTTGATGCTAAACACACCAGCCGGGTCGAATTGTTCTTTCAGGCGGCGTTGCAACTTCAGCATGACCGCGTCGGGTTGCTGAAATGCATGCGCACGTGCAGCTTCATTGGCCGTGCGGTACAGGGTGGCGTGGCCACCCACGCGTTTGGCCAGGGCGCGGATTTGTTCTGCGGTTTTGCCGTTGCCGCTGCTATTGTTTTCATCGGCACGGAACCAGCGCAGGCCGCTGCCCCATTCATGCACGCTGTGACCGTGAAGGGCCAGATCAACTGTGGTGGGTGGCACAGCCAAACGCCACAGGTCGCCCTCGCGTGTGAAAAATTCATGTTGCTGGTCGCGCACATTGGTCCAAAAGGCTTGCGCCTGTTGGTTTTCCATTTCTTGCCCACCCACGTTTTTCAAAGCGGCTTGTACGGCTGCACTGGCACCACGCAGGCGCACGGTTAACTTGCCGTTCTCGAAAAAGGTGGCGGAAATGGGCAAGGGTTTTGAAAGCCAATTGTTGCTTTGCGAAATGGCCTGGTTCACATCCATTTCGAACTGTAAAGTGGCTTCAGCTGGGGCCACGGGCATTACCTTGATCGACAGTTCAGTGGCTATGCCCAGCGTGCCCATGCTGCCCGGAATAACGCGGGACACATCGTAGCCCGCCACGTTTTTCATGACCACGCCGCCAAAGTGCAGCAGTTGGCCTTTGCCATCCAGCAACGTACAACCCAGTACATAGTCTTTCACGCCGCCTTTGCTTAAGCGGGCGGGGCCGGCTAGGCCGCTAACAATGGCTCCGCCTATGGTGCCTCCGTTGGTGCCGCCAGCACCAAGCCTGGGGGGCTCAAATGCCAATTCCTGCTTTTGCGCTGCCAGGGCAGCTTCGACTTCAGCCAGTGGCGTACCTGGTTTTACAGTAATCACCAGTTCTGTGGGCTCATATTCCACAATGCCGGCCCATTGGCGCATGTCCACTTCCTCGCCTTGCAGGGGGCCACCGTAGAAATTTTTGGTGCTGCCGCCCACGGGGCGAATTTGCGTTTTGTTGCGCGCAGCCAGTTCAACCCGTTTGCACAGGTCGTCGATAAAGTCGCTCATGGTCTCGTTCTATTAAAAGCGTGGCAGGTCGGCAAACGGCACCTGGCCACCGTGCACATGCATGCGGCCATATTCCGCACAGCGGTGCAGGGTTGGAATGGCTTTGCCGGGGTTCAGCAAACCAGGTTCGTCGAAGGCTTTTTTAACGGCAAAAAATGTATCCAGTTCAGCGCGTGAAAACTGCACGCACATCTGGTTGATTTTCTCGATGCCCACGCCATGTTCACCGGTTACTGTGCCGCCCACTTCCACGCACAATTCCAGAATTTCCGCACCGAAATCTTCAGCGCGCTTGATTTCCTCAGGCTTGTTGGCATCGAACAAAATTAGGGGGTGCAAATTGCCGTCGCCTGCATGGAAAACGTTTGCGCAGCGCATGTCATATTTTTTTTCCATCTCGGTAATGGCGTTCAACACATCGGCAAGGCGGCGGCGAGGAATGGTGCCGTCCATGCAGTAGTAGTCGGGCGAAACCCGGCCAGCCGCCGGAAATGCATTTTTGCGGCCCGCCCAAAATTTCAAGCGCTCGGCTTCGCTTTGCGAAACCTTGATGGCGGTGGCCCCGCAGCCATTCAGCACGCGGGTCATTTCGGCAATTTCTTCGGCCACTTCCTCGGGCGTACCATCGCTTTCCAGCAGCAAGATGGCCTCGGCTTCGGTGTCGTAGCCTGCGTTCACAAATGGCTCGACCATTTGTGTGGCGCGCTTGTCCATCATTTCCAGCCCGGCGGGAATAATGCCGGCGGCAATGACTGCAGCCACGGCGTTGCCTGCATTGGCCACGTCGTCGAAGCTGGCCATGATGACCTGCGCCAGGGCAGGTTTGGGCACCAGCTTCACGGTAACCTCGGTAACCACAGCCAACATACCCTCTGAACCAATGACCAGGTTTAACAGTTCAAGGCCAGGGGCATCCGGTGCTTCGGAACCGAATTCAACCACTTCACCTTCAATGGTAATGGCGCGCACTTTCAACACGTTGTGCACCGTTAGGCCGTATTTCAGGCAGTGCACGCCGCCGCTGTTTTCAGCCACATTGCCACCAATGGTGCAGGCAATTTGGCTGGAAGGGTCTGGCGCGTAGTACAACTGGTGTTGGGCCACGGCTTCAGAAATGGCCAGGTTGCGCACACCCGGTTGCACCACGGCGCTGCGCGATTGCACATCCACTTTCAAAATTTTGTTGAACTTGGCCAAGCCCAGCAAAATGCCGTGCTTGTGGGGTTGAGCACCACCGGAAAGACCAGTGCCTGCACCGCGCGCCACTACAGGCACGTTCAGCCGGTTAGCCAGCTTCAGGATTTGAATAACCTGTTCTTCAGTGTCTGGCAGTGCAACCACCATGGGCAGTTGCCGAAACAGGCTTAAGCCGTCGCATTCATAGGGTTTGGTGTCTTCCACTTCATGCAAAACAGCATGCGCAGGCAGAATCTGGTTCAGGCCAGCGATAACCTCTGCCCTTTGGGCTGCGTTTAGTATGAAATCTTCGGTGGGCGCATTCATGGGGGTACCTCATCAACAGCCTACAAGGATACCCATTTCTGATTGCGATTGGTAATTGGTGCTTGCCCGAAGATCTCTTGATTAATGCAAAAACTTAAGCCGAAGCCGTGCGGGCAGCACTGGATGCTTTCACGAAGCATCTTGCCTTGTCATACGATTTTCCGCGAATAACCACGCGTTCGCCTTCAGTCAGTGAAACACCTAGTTCTGCCCATGCATCAATGTGGGTTGGCATTGCTTTGGCCGCCTGAACCAGGCAGTCGCGCTTGGTGAACTCCTGCCCTTCCAGTTCAATGGTTTGGTCAATGTCTATGTCCCGCGCGTACAAAATCCAGTGTGTGGACTGCATATCGGAAATTTTAAGGCCCGTTGCACATGTATTAATTGATTTCAATGCCTTCAGGGCCGATTGCAGCGCTATTTCCGGATTGATTGGTTTTCTGCAAATCATGCAGGGCAGCGTGGAATGGTCTTGAATTGCTTGTTCAGCAAGCCTTTTGACACAATTTGCACAGGCTTTGTGTTGGTTGGAGCAGAAGTCAGTTTGTGGTGCTTGCCGGCTGTCGGTTTCCCAGCAGACCGGGCAAGCTTCAAGTTGAGCATCATTGGGTTGCTGTGTTCCGGGTGTTGTCGAATTTTTCGCGGAGATCATTGAGTTGTTTGAATGCTTCTGTGGCCTCAGGGGCCGGGTTTTTATCGGGATGAACCAGAAGGCCAAGGCGGCGCACCAGCTTGTTGAGCGAAGTTTTTAGTTGGTCGTAAGTTTCTTGCACAGTTGCAGGGGTTTCGGCCTGTTGAAAAGCATTCAAATGTAGCGCAACCGCTAGCTGCTCTTTTTGTGTCTTACCATTCGGGTCAAACTTTGTGGCAATGCCTTGAACGCCTTTCACGGCGCCGCTGGCTTGCGCTACAAATGTTGAGGCAGCCACTTCCTTGGGCTTGTTGGGTAGCGTGTGTTCAACATTGGACTTTTGCCGGGGCATTGAATTGAAAAATTGTGGCGGTTGTTTAAATTGATTGGGTCGCGGTGGTGTGTAAGGCGGGAACCGAAAGCCAGAATTGGCTTGCTGACTCAATAGCATGTTCAACAGTAGATCTGCCACAATGGTTCTTATGGCGTGCTCAATGAAAAGCTGTGCGAATTCATGCTCATGGTGGTTAAGCGAGTTTGGAAATACAGCAAATACTTGTGGATGTAAAAGTACAGACATGTGAAGACTCCATGGCCCAAAGAACTCCGTGGTTTTTGAAACAGGAAAGTTCCAGATTTTTTCATCCCAATCAGCAGCGACGTTCCTATCGCCCGCCTGAAAACCTGTTGATCCCTTTTTGAAGTTCACACTGACTCATTGAATTCGGCAAAACTAACGGCCGAACTCAATGTCGGCTTGCAGCCGACCGTGGCGTGTGAATTCAAACGGGCAGGTTTTCCTGAAGGCGTGGCGATAGGAACGTCGCAGCTGATTGGGACTGAACTAAAAAGGTGATTAATCACGCTGGCACGATGTTGCGCGGGTGCTGACGGACTCGGCCTGTGATTAAAAGCTGAACGTGGGGGTTGTCGCACGATGACCAGTTAGAAAACTTGCCGGATTTGCGCGCAGATGCTTGTCTAGTCAGCTCGGCAGTGGGTTTGCTTGTTCCGCACTTTAAGAAAACCGCCCCGTTTGAATTCATCGAGAGCGTTCGGCAGCATGCCGACTCCGAATTAGGCCGTCTGTTTTGCCTAATTCGGTGAGCGAAAGATGAATTTCAAAAAGGGATTAAGCGGTTTTCAGTGCGGGACAGGTGAACCACGCCGAGTTGATGTGACACCTGCGATTTTGTATGGCAGCGTTATTTGCGCTTTCAACTAAGAAGTCGCCAATTCACATCTCGGCCTGGTCAACATGCCGTAATCCCGCGCATCCAGCAGCGCAGGGTTCTTTGCCAACTGCATGGCCCCTGCAAACGCAATCATCGCGCCATTGTCTGTGCAAAGGCTGAGTTCAGGGAAATACACTTCAATGCCACGCTTGCCTGAAGCCTTCACCAGTTGCTCGCGCAGCAATTTGTTCGCGCCCACACCACCAGCCACCACCAGCCTTTTGTGGTCCAGGTGCATGCAGGCTGCAAGCGCTTTTTTCACCAGCGTTTCCACAATGGCCGCTTGAAAGCTTGCGGCTAGGTCGGCTTTGTCGGTATCGGAAATCACCATGGTTTCCGAAGGCTGGCCAACGCCCGCCAGTTTCATCGCTGTGGTCAGCACGGCAGTTTTTAGTCCAGAAAAGCTGAACATGTAATCGCCGCTGTGCAACATCGGACGGGGCAGTTTGAAGCGTTCCGGGTTACCGATTTCCGCAAGCTTCGACAATGCCGGGCCACCCGGGTAGGGCAAACCGATCATTTTCGCAGTTTTGTCGAATGCCTCGCCTGCGGCATCGTCCAGAGTTTCGCCCAGCAAGGTATATTTGCCCAATCCTTCCACGCCCATCAATTGGGTGTGCCCGCCGCTGACCAGCAAAGCAGTGAAAGGAAAAGCGGGTGGATTGGCCGACAACAACGGCGACAACAAATGTCCTTCCAGATGGTGCACTGGTATCACTGGCAAATTTAGGCCCATGGCCAGGCTGTAGGCAAATGCACAACCAGCCATCAAAGCGCCGGGCAGGCCGGGGCCTGTAGTTACGGCAATTGCATCGACTTGCTTCATGGTGATGCCGGCTTGCGCAAAGGTTTCATCCATCAAAGGAATTAGCCTGCGAATGTGGTCGCGTGAGGCCAATTCCGGCACCACGCCACCATAGTCTTTGTGCATGGCAATTTGCGAATACAGCGCTTGCCCCAGGATTCGGCCGTCGGTTGTACACAGCGCTACACCAGTCTCGTCACACGAGCTTTCAAAGCCAAGCACAATTTTTGAAGAATTCACGCAGCACTACCCAACTAGTTGAAGCGTGCATTTTAAACCAGCCTGACACCTGAAAGTGGAATCCCTGTTTTGTGCACTGCACCCTTGCGGTGCTGTGCCGTGGTGCATTGATGCATCGGTAACCCCCACCTTTGCCACAAACCAGCCAAAACAGTGCAAATCCGGTCTAAAACAGCTGGCACGCCCCTTGCATAGATACCAACGTAGGTCGTCAACGGCGGCGATCTGCAGGTGGATTGACAGGTCTCCCAAGGTTGCTAATGCAGCCAAGGGAGTTGGACAACGGCGTCCGTGCTGCTTCGTGCAGCCGGGGGCCGTTTTTTTTTGGGTAAATTGGGATTGAATCTATGCTGATGTCGGTCAAAAAACAGAAGCTGGTGGTAATCGGTAACGGCATGGCCGGTATTCGGGTGGTTGAAGAGCTCATTAAGCTTGCACCTGAACTGTATGAAATCACGGTGTTTGGTGCTGAGCCGCATCCCAATTACAACCGCATCATGTTGTCGCCCGTACTGGCTGGTGAGCAGAAGTTCGAAGAAATCGTGTTGAACGATTGGGACTGGTACACCAGCAACAACATTACCTTGCACGTGGGCCGCGAGGTTACCGAGATTGACCGCATTAAGCGCATTGTGAAGTGTGCAGACGGCACCCATGCCCAATACGATCGCTTGTTACTAGCCACCGGCTCCAACTCATTCATTCTGCCAGTGCCTGGCTCCACATTGCCCGGAGTAATTGGTTACCGCGACATAGCAGACACCGAAGCCATGTTGGAAGCGGCCACGCAATACAAAAAGGCGGTGGTCATCGGCGGCGGATTGTTGGGGCTTGAAGCCGCCAACGGCTTGGCCTTGCAGGGCATGGATGTCAGTGTGGTGCACTTGCCCACCTGGTTGATGGAACGTCAACTTGACCCCACTGCCGCCGGTTTGCTGCAGAAAAGCCTTGAAACCAAAGGTCTGAAGTTTTTGCTTTCTAAAAACACAAAAGCCTTGCATGAGGGCGCAGATGGACGTGTTGCGAAAATTGAATTTACCGATGGCAACATTCACGATGCGGATTTGGTGGTGATGGCCGTGGGTATTCGCCCGAACGACAAGCTGGCTGCCAGCAGCGGACTGTTGTGCAACCGTGGTGTGGTGGTCAACGACACCATGCAAACCATTACCGACCCGAAAATTTATTCAGTGGGTGAATGTGCCAGCCACCGTGGTATTGCCTATGGCTTGGTGGCCCCCTTGTTTGAACAGGCCAAGGTGTGTGCCAACCACTTGGCGCAGTTTGGTATTGGTCGTTACGAAGGCTCGGTAACTTCTACCAAGCTGAAAGTAACAGGCGTTGATTTGTTTTCTGCTGGCAATTTCATGGGCGGTGAGGGTTGCGAAGAACTGCTGCTTTCTGACCCAATCGGTGGCGTGTACAAAAAATTGGTGATTAAAGAAGACAAGCTGATTGGTGCTTGCCTATATGGCGACACGGTCGACGGTTCCTGGTATTTCAAGCTGATGCGTGAAGGCAAAGCCATCAATGAAATTCGCGAAAAGCTGATGTTTGGTCAAAACAACATTGGTGACACTGGCCACGAGGGCCAAAGCCAGGCCAGCAAAATGTTGGATACCGATGAGGTGTGCGGTTGCAACGGTGTGTGCAAAGGCGCCATTGTTCAGGCCATTAAGACCAAAGGTTTGTTCACCATTGAAGAAGTGCGCAAGCACACCAAGGCCAGCGCAAGTTGTGGTTCATGCACGGGTTTGTGTGAACAGATTTTGATGAGCACTGCGGGTGCCGATTATTCCGCCACACCGAAAACAAAACCCATGTGTGGTTGTACTGACCATGGGCACCAAGTGGTTCGCGATGCAATCTTCAAGCACCACTTAACCACCAAAGAAGAAGTGTTCGCCACCATGAACTGGCGCACCCCGAATGGCTGTGCAAGCTGCCGCCCGGCTGTGAATTATTACTTGATCAGTTCCTGGCCTGGCGAGGCGGTGGACGATCCACAAAGCCGCTTTATCAATGAACGTGCACACGCCAATATTCAAAAAGACAAAACCTATTCAGTGGTGCCGCGCATGTGGGGTGGCGAAACAACTGCTGCTGAATTGCGCCGCATTGCTGATGTGGTCGACAAGTACAACATCCCCACCGTGAAAGTGACGGGCGGCCAGCGCATCGACTTGCTGGGTGTGAAAAAGGAAGATTTGCAAAGCGTGTGGAAAGATTTGGACATGCCCAGTGGACATGCTTATGCGAAAGGTTTGCGCACAGTAAAAACCTGTGTGGGCAGTGAATGGTGTCGTTTTGGTACGCAAGACAGTACGCAAATGGGCAAAGACCTTGAGCGCGGGTTGTTCAAAATGTACGCGCCCCACAAGGTGAAATTGGCGGTGTCGGGTTGCCCGCGCAATTGTGCCGAAAGTGGCATTAAAGACGTGGGTGTAATCGGCGTAGATTCCGGTTGGGAAATCTATGTGGGTGGTAACGGCGGTATAAAAACCGAAGTGGCCCAGTTTTTGTGTCGCGTTAAAACATCTGAAGAAGTAATGGCAGTGAGTGGTGCATTCCTGCAGCTATACCGCAAGGAAGGCTGGTACCTAGAGCGCACGGTGCATTACCTCGAGCGCGTGGGGCTTGAACACGCCAAGGCCCGCGTGGTTGATGACGTGGCCAACCGCAACGCACTGTGGGCCGAACTTCAGGCTGCATTGGCGATTGAAGAAGACCCGTGGCACAAGCCCAAAGAAGCGCAGGTTGATTTGCGCCAATTCATTCCAATCAAATTGGCGGAGGTGGTTTAATGTCGGCTTCGTTACTGAAGGAACAAAAGGAAATTCAAATGGAATGGATCGACATTTGCGCAGTGGAAGACATCCCGGTGCTGGGTTCAAGAATTGTGCGTCGCCCCACCGGTCAAGACATTGCAGTTTTTCGCAATTCCGAAGAGCAGGTTTTCGCATTGCTGGATGAATGCCCCCACAAAAAAGGCCCGCTAAGCCAAGGTATTGTGCACGGCACCACCGTCACTTGCCCCTTGCACAATTGGCAAATTGGTTTGGCGGACGGTTGCGCGCGCGAACCCGATGAAGGCTGCACTGCAAAGTTCACAGTGCAGGTGGTGGATGGCCGCGTACATTTGAAAGCCAGCGAAGTGAAAAACCACGGTATTTAAGGGCAACTTTCACAATGACTGAATTGCTGCAACCCATTCAAAGTACCAAAACAACCTGCCCATATTGCGGTGTGGGTTGTGGTGTGGTGGTCAGCACGCAAGCCGGAAAAATTATTGAAGTGAAGGGCGATGAAAGCCACCCGGCCAACTGGGGCAAGCTGTGCAGCAAAGGCAGCAAACTGGCCGAAACCGCTTCTGAAAATGTGTACGGGCAGGTGCGTGCAAGCCAGCCCCTGTTGCGCATTCAGCGCGATCAGCAAGTGGCTCCCACCGATTGGAACACTGCGCTTGATTTCACCGCGCGTGAATTCGCAAGGTTGATTGCCACTTATGGGCCCGACAGCATTGGCTTTTACATCAGCGGTCAGCTTTTGACCGAAGACTATTACGTGTTCAACAAACTCGCCAAGGGTTTGATCGGCACCAACAACATCGACACCAATTCACGCCTGTGCATGAGCAGCGCCGTGAGCGGTTACAAACGCACTCTGGGTGCTGATGCGCCACCCTGTAATTACGACGATTTAGCGCTGGCCGATTGCGTGTTCATTGCAGGTTCCAACATGGCGTATGCGCACCCGGTGGCTTACCACAGGCTTGAAGCCGCACGTGCTGCCAAACTTGGTCACAAACTGATTGTGGTTGACCCCCGCGCAACAGACACCGCGCTGATGGCTGATTTGCACTTGAAAATTCAGCCCGGCACCGACGTGATGTTGTTCAACGCCATGCTGCACGTGATGATGCAAAACGGCTGGCTTGACATGGCTTACATCAACCAACACACCGAGGGGTTCGAAGCAATGGCCAAAGGCTTGGCTGCCTACACGCCCAAGCTTGCAGCCAGTGTGTGTGCAGTTCCCGAGGCAGACATTGTATTGGCTGCCACCTGGTTCGCCCAAAGCAGCAGAACACTCTCCCTGTATTGCCAAGGGTTGAACCAGGCCACCACGGGAACGGACAAAAACACTTCGCTGATTGCTTTGCACCTGGCCACAGGCCAAATTGGCAAAGAAGGTTCGGGTCCGTTTTCGTTAACAGGCCAGCCCAATGCAATGGGTGGCCGTGAAGTGGGTGGACTGTCTACGTTGTTGCCTGCGCACCGTGAATTGAACAATCCTGCACATGTGGCTGAAGTGGCTGCCTTTTGGGGCGTCAAGCAAATTAGCGCAACACCCGGTGCCAGTGCGGTTGAAATGTTCGATCAACTGGAGCAAGGCAAAATAAAAGCGGTGTGGGTCGCCTGTACCAACCCTGCGCACTCACTGCCCAATTCCCAGAAAGTGGCGCGTGCCATGCAAAATGCTGAACTGGTTGTGGTGCAAGACGCCTACCTAACTCCTGCCACCGTGCAGTATGCCGATGTGCTGCTGCCCGCCACCACTTGGGGCGAAAAAGAAGGCACGGTCACGAACAGTGAAAGGCGAATTAGCCGCGTGCTGCCTGCAATGCCAGCCTACGCCGATTCAAAAAACGATTGGCAAATTGTGGTTGAGTTTGCAAAGCGGCTGGAAGTGGAGTTGAAAAAGCTTGGTGTGGAAAGCCCGCGCATCAATAGCGGCATTCATGCTTTCATGCCGTACAGCAATACAGAAGAAATTTTCAACGAGCACCGCGAAACCACGCGGGGCCTTGACCTGGACATTACCGGTTTAAGTTATGCGGTGTTGGAGACAAAGGGCCCGCAACAGTGGCCCATGCCCGAAGGCGTTTCTGAGGGCAAAGCCCGCCTGTACGAAGATGGGGTCTACCCCACAGCCACCGGCAAGGCGAAATTTGTGTTTGCACACTATGAACCAGTGGCCGAAGAGGCCGATGCGCGCTTTCCATGGCGCTTGAACACAGGGCGCTTGCGCGACCAATGGCATGGCGGCAGCCGCACCGGCACACTCGCTGAGTTTTTCTCGCATGAAGCCGAGCCTGTTGTTGCCATGCACCCTGCTGACTTCAAGCGATTGAACTTAAAGCCCAGCAGCTGGGTTTCCGTGAAATCACGCCGCGCCACAATTACCCTGCGTGCAAAAGAAGATGAGTCAGTTGCACGAAATCAAGCTGTATTGCCCATGCATTGGGGGCCCGAATTTTTCGGTGGAAAATCGGGTGTGGGGGGGGTGAACGCACTCACCATCGAAGCGTTCGATCCGTATTCCAAACAGCCGGAACTGAAGCATTCAGCCGTGAATATTCAGCGTGTTCATTTGCCCTGGCAAGTGGTGGTGTTCGTTTACAGCGAGCATTGGCTAGGCTTGTGGCAAAAAGCCCGTGCCTTGTACTCAGAATTTGATGCCGCTGTATGCGTGCCCGTTGGCCGCGAACAAACTGGTGTATTGTTTCGCGCAGCCAGCGCAAATGCGCCCGCCAAAGAAATCATTGACCAATTACAAACATTGTTTGAATGCGATGGTTCAGACGTGCTGGTGTATTCCGACCCGAAGACCGATGCACGACGACGCATTGGCGTGAAGGTGGCTGGCACGCCGCAGGCGCAAACAGCGACGTTGAGTAAAGTGTTTCTGGCGGGCAATATTGAATCGGAAGGTTGGTTGCGAAATTACTTCGACCAGCAACTCGATGTGATGCCAATTCGTAGTTTTTTGCTGGCCCCCGCAAGCCAGCCACCTGGTGTGCAAACCGAAGTAGTACGCATGGTGTGCAATTGTGTGGGTGTTTCTGAACAATCCATTCAGGCGAATATTGCAATCGCCTGTGCGAAAACTCCGAATGCCAGCGAAAACGACCTGCTGGGTGTTTTGCAAGGCACACTGAAATGCGGCACTCAGTGTGGTTCTTGTGCGCCTGAAATTCGCAAGCTGATTCGTGCGCAAGTCAGTGCGGCTGTGCTACTCACGTAGTTTTACTTTCTCCTGCTTTTGCTTTTCTTGTGATTTTTCGATTGCTCTGCCGTGGCTTCAACTTTGCTCGCAACAAGCTTGATGAATTCAATATTCACCCTTGAACGTTCAACCACTGTGTTGTAATTGCCCAGTGCGCGTTGTGCTTCTTGCCACTTCGCTCCCAAATTGCGCGCATGGTCTGGCTTCAAGTGCGCTGCTTTCACATCCGCCTGTTCAAGCGATTGCCACTGCGCGGGTTTGTGTAAATTTTTATTCAAATGGACATGCAGCCACACGCTTGGAAATTGCTTACCCGAGGAATCTGATTTGGGTGCAAGCTCAAATTCATACAGATGATCGTCTCGGTCGGCACTTGGCAGTTTTGGCTTTAATGAAATCGAGTCAAGCTGCTCATGTTCAACTAATGTGGCCCATGACTCAGCCCGTGGTGTTCTATGCTGCTTTAGTACGCTGAACTTAAAGTCATCTGTTGCAGCATAATGCATTTCCTGTTCAAGATTTTTTGCCAATTCACTCAACCTGTTGGAATGGCTTTCCAAAAGAGTTCGAATCTCTGGACTTAACTGACTGTGTTGAAGTTCACGTTCAATTCGCGACTTGGCAGAGGACGCTGCGCCGCAAACCTTCAGCGACTGGGCAGTGAACACCCTGTAGATTTGCATAACCGTTGCTGGAGAGTAAAAGCCGGGATTGCGTTGTACGCTTTCAAGCATACCAATGGGATTAATTGCCAATATTTGACCGCACTTTTCCAGTAAACCAGTAGTCCGTTTTGTCCTTAACTCAAGCCTTTCTTCATGTGTCGGTTCGATCGTAGAGTCGACAACAATGTTGGCCTTGGTGTTGTCTATCGTTAGGCCGCCTAAACTCGCATTCAAATTGAGTGTAATTGAGTCATCAGTGGCAGTAGTGTCCTCAGTCGCCTGTACCAGCAAATCTTGCAGACCCTCTTTGGCACACAATTCACGGATCGCCCAGCTGAACTTTTCCGTGAAGTAACACAAGTCGTTAAGTTGGCGTAATAAGCGCTGCTCTGTGTGCAGCGGGTGTTGGCTTTCAGACGCAGTTTCAATCAGATGCGCCAGGGTGGAAATCCCAAGTTCACTCAGCTCTTCAATTTTTGGCAGTAGTTTCACGAAGACATGGTGATCATTGTCAGCTTGATCCTTGTTCTCTATTTCAACGAATGCACCATCTTGCATAATCATTTTTACAAATGATTTGGGTTGTATTTCCATTGTTTGTTGATAGCATTCTTCGACCTTCTCCAGAATTCTTGGAATCAAGTGTCTTTGGGATACGAAGAACTTGTCACACTGTTCTGCAACAGAGTCAAAGTAAGCATAATTCTTTAGTGCTCTTTGAATTTGGTGAACTCGATTGTATGAATTCGTAATAATGTTTTCCAGTTTGAGGGTTTGGATATTTGGATTCAGTGCGTAAGTTCGTAGCGCGTTTTCTATAAGCTCTCTGGACGGCGTTTTTAGTTCTTCAAATTTTTGTTCTGCCTCGATGTGTTTCATCAATGCATCAATATCAATAACGGCAGAATTCAGACAAACACTGCTTCGAGCTATTTCGGGAAGAGCCCGCATCGCTTTCAAGTCGATTTCATGCGACAGAAAGTAATGCAGATTAGAAGTTAACCCCTCATAGAGATCTGCGCCATTGGTAGCCACAATTTTACCGCGAGGCATTGCCGGCAGTTCAGCCAAAAGACTTTGAATAATCAGCTTGATTTCCTCTATCTCAGGAATTAACGCAATGTTGTGTGGGTTGCTTTCCAGTTGTTCTCGCAACTCTTCGGCTTGCACCATTGAAATATTCACGTTGTCGGTGAATTCAAGATAACGATTCTGCAGCGCCTCGATGGTTTTTGGCCTTTCAGCAGGTGCGGAAGTTTGTTGCGCTTTAAAATGACGTGCCAATTCTTGGGCTGCCCTTGATATGGCGGTTCTTTCGGGCAATGCAACCGGGTTGGTTTGATTGGCAAAAGCGATCGCAGCTGTGGTAATTCTGTTGGTCATTTGGGGTTCTCGGGCGTTTCGTCACATTTAGGTTCGTTTGCCATTGAGTTGCGATTTTCAAGCATCAAAATGGATTTGGCTCATTGAGCCTTATTTTCGTTTCATTTCAAATGGGCCGCCAACACATCGTTTTGGTGAAGTGCTTCTCGATTTGATAGATCTCAGATCGAATGCAGCCAGGTTTGAACGATACGTTACGTAGATTGACCGGCAGTTCCCGTAAATTTTTGAGTATGTCTAGGTGGGCTTGTCTTTGCATATTCACTGAATCAAGTAGCTCAGGATTGTCAATCGATTTGCTCAACTCAAAGTTCAAGTGATCTGCGAGAGCCCTTAAAGATTTAAAACTGGCAACAACATGGGCCACTTTTTGTTGCGGCGAGGCACAACCCACGGGCCTGGGGGTGTTCGGCACTGCTGCGGAAATGTTTAATTGCCGCGCCAAATTGTCAGCCACCTAATTGCTGCTGCTGCCCTGTACGTCAAGATGCCTGTTTGTGCTGCTAACCATGTAAGTGGCGTGTGGGCAATTTGGGTTCCTTTTGGCTGTATTACTTTCGGTTAATTACGTTCTTTCCGGGTCTTGGTCGTTACAATAGGGCCATCGAACCCTTATTGAGTTGTTATGCCCAATCACGTCTTAGCCGACAAATTCTCGTGTGCTCCCTTCATCAAGGAAATTGGTCGGGGAAAAGATGGTGCGCGCGGCCTTGCGAGCGAGCAGGCCAACGCGTTGTTCTCTGCCATTCTGCGGGGTGAGGTGTCTGATTTCGAGCTGGGTGCCGTACTGATTGCATTGCGGGTGAAAGGCGAAAGCAATGACGAATTAATTGGTTTTCTTGAAGCGATTGCTGCGAATTGGCCGTTGGGTGAAAGCCTGCCAAATGGCCATGCCTTCAGGATCCTAAATGAGCAGTCTGCGGAAAGTGGCAAGCCGGTAGTCGTGATACCGAGCTACAACGGTGCGCGGCGCAAACCGAATTTCACACCGCTGCTGGCTGGGTTGTTGGCCCAGAAAGGCTACCCGGTTTTTGTTCATGGGCTTGAAAGTGATTTCACTGGCAGGGTTACCAGTGCCGAGGTGTTTTCGCATTTGAATTGGGGTGGTATTGAATTGAATTTCCCCGCGCCTGTTTACATGCCCATGGCGCAAATCTATCCGCGCATCGAGGCATTGCTTCAAACGCGAAAAGTGTTGGGCGTGCGCAGTTGCACCCACACCTTGGTGAAGCTGATGGTGCCCGCCGTGTTTGATCAATCCCTGCTTATTACCAGTTACACCCACCCTGAATTCTGGAATTTACAGCGGGAAGTGTTGTGCGCCATGGGCCAAACAGCATTGGTGTTGCGGGGCCATGAAGGTGAGCCAGTGGCTGCCCCGTACCGTGCACCGCGTATGGATGGTGTGAAGGCAGGCCGTACCTGGTGTATTGCCGAGCCCGAAAATCTGTTTACTGAACAGCCTGACCCACACCCAGACATTGATGCGGAATCCACAGCACGCCTAATCGAAATGTGGCTGAACAATCCACAGGAAATGCCACATGGCTTTGCGCGCCAACTCGACGCCATTGAGGTCGTTCACCAGGCAACAGCACATGCAGCAATTTGATGTGTTGGTCATTGGTGCCGGCGCAGCCGGGCTGATGTGCGCGGCCCAGGCCGGGCAGGGTGGCTTGAATGTGGCGCTGTTGGACCACAGCGAGAAACTGGCCGAGAAAATTCGAATCAGCGGCGGTGGTCGCTGCAATTTCACAAATATCAATGTGTCGGAAGTGAATTTTATTTCTGAGAACCCTCGCTTCGCGCGCTCAGCCTTGAGCCGATATTCTTCGGCTGATTTCATTGCTTTGGTGAAGCGGCACAACATTCCGTTTCATGAAAAACACAAAGGCCAGTTGTTTTGCGATCGCAAAAGCGATGACATCATCGACATGCTGGCCGCTGAATGCAATGCAGGCAAAGTGAAATGGTTCAGGCCCCACAGTGTGAATGCTGTAGAGCATGATGGCAGCCAGTTCAAGCTGACCACTACGGCAGGCCCCTTGCAGGCCAGGCATTTGGTGGTGGCCACAGGTGGACTGCCCGTGCCTAAAATTGGCGCGACTGATTTCGGTCTGAAGCTGGCCAAGCAGTTTGGCCACGCGCTGGTGGATCAACGCCCCGCGCTGGTGCCGCTAACATTTGACTCTGCCCAGTGGGAACCGTTCGTTCAATTGGCGGGGCTGGCCTTGCCGGTTTTAAGCCGGGGAAGCGAAGCACAGGCCCCGTGGTTCGATGAAGATTTGCTGTTCACCCACCGTGGTTTAAGCGGACCTGCTGTGTTGCAGGCTTCTACTTACTGGAACCCGGGCAGGGCCATTACATTGAACCTGTCAGGGCGCGATTGCGAACCGGCCACCCTTCAAACTGATTTGTTACAAGCCACGCTGGGTGCAAAAGCCAATGCCGACAACTGGTTCGCTGCCCAAGTACCGCATTGGCCCAAGCGGCTTGTGCAGGCGTGGTTGAACAAACCTGAATTACAAGCCATTGCCGGGCGCAAAGTGGCTGAGTTGGGCAAAAAACAGTTGGGACCCCTGGCGCAGGCGGTGGCCAGTTGGCAACTGGTGCCCAGCGGCACAGAGGGCTATAAAAAAGCAGAGGTAATGCGCGGTGGTGTAAGCACTGCCGATTTGCATGCCAAAACCCTGGAATCGCGAAAAGTTGCAGGCCTTTATTTCATTGGCGAAGTGGTCGATGTGACCGGCTGGCTGGGTGGTTACAACTTCCAGTGGGCATGGGCCAGCGGCTACACGGCAGCGCATGCCATATTGAGCCAAAAATAGTTGAAAATTCTTGAGAAAACCTGCTTATGCGTGGTAATATCTCGGTCTTTGCCAGATTCTTGGCGGCAGCTATTTGCTTTCAGGTGTTGATTTCTTAAGGTTTTCTGTTTGAAATCAATGGGTTGGAAGGTATCGCTGTAACACCACAAACAAATTACGAACACCCGATTGGAGCCTTATGCCAAACGTTCGCGTTAAAGAAAACGAGCCATTTGAAGTTGCCCTGCGTCGCTTCAAGCGCACCATTGAAAAAACAGGTCTGTTGACTGAGCTGCGTTCACGCGAGTTCTACGAAAAGCCAACTGCAGAGCGCAAGCGCCTGCGTGCTGCTGCCGTAAAGCGTCACTACAAGCGCCTGCGTAGCCAAATGTTGCCCAAGAAAATGTATTGATTCGTTTATGTCCCTGAAAGCGCAAGTTCTCGAAGACATTAAGCAGGCCATGAAGGCCCGCGAGCAAGCTAGGCTCGCAACGCTTCGAATGCTTTCAGCGGCAATCAAGCAAAAAGAGGTCGACGAACGTGTCGAGCTCGACGATGGGGCGGTTCTAGCCATCATCGAAAAGCAAATCAAGCAGCGAAATGAAGCCGCCATCCAGTTTGAGCAGGGTGGTCGGCCAGAGTCGGCTGAGGCTGAAAAAGCTGAGGCTGCCATTTTGGCGTCTTACCTTCCAGCACAATTGTCTGAGGCCGAAGTTGTGGCTGAAATTGCTGCAATTGTTCAAGCCGTGGGCGCCAATGGCCCCCAAGACATGGGCAAGGTAATGGGCGCTGTGAAAGCGAAGCTTGCAGGAAAGGCTGACATGGGCAAGGTGTCTGGCCTTGTGAAAGCAGTACTGTCGAAGTAAGCGCACCAGCATTACCAAGCCATCACTGTCAAACTAAGGAAATTCAGCGCGCGCAAGCGCGATTTTCGTTTCAACCCCCTTGGGTTTGTTATTCTTGAAAGCAGGCTTTTGCCATGGCTTTTCCGCAAGTGAATTCACCCAAACCGCATGATTCCACAAAGCTTTATCGACGATTTGCTATACCGCCTAGACATCACCGATGTGGTGGGGCGCTACGTGCAATTGAAAGCAGCAGGCGCGAATTTGCAGGGCTTGTGCCCATTTCACAATGAAAAATCTCCCTCGTTTACAGTAAGCCCATCAAAACAGTTTTATCACTGCTTTGGTTGTGGGGCTCATGGCAATGCCGTGGGTTTTGTGATGGAACACTTGGGCATGACTTTTCCCGAGGCGGTTGAGAGCCTGGCTGGGAATTTGGGAATTGATGTGCCCCATGAGAAAGGCATGGATGTTCCCGCCGAGGTACGTTCAGAGCGGGAAGAGTTGGTTGAGTTGCTGACCCGCGCGGCAAATTATTACAAAGCCCAGCTTAAAAAAAGCCCGCTCGCCATTGATTATTTGAAGAATCGTGGCTTGACTGGGCAAGTGGCAGCCCGCTACGGCATGGGCTATGCGCCCGATACGTACCAGAACCTGGAAACAGTGGTCGACAACTACGCCAGCAACACTCAGTTGGATTTGGCGGGCTTGACCAAGATGAGCGACAGCAACCGCCGTTACGATGCATTTCGCGGGCGCATCATGTTCCCGATTCGAAATGCCAAAGGGCAGGTGATTGGCTTTGGTGGCCGCGTGCTGGGCGATGAAAAGCCGAAGTACCTGAACAGCCCCGAAACCCCGGTATTTTCAAAGGGGCACGAGGTCTACGGCCTATTCGAAGCTCGGCAGGCAATTCACAAAATGGGCTACGCCCTGGTCACCGAAGGCTACATGGATGTGGTGGCCCTGGCCCAGTGGGGGTTTGAAAATGCAGTGGCCACCTTGGGCACTGCGGTAACACCCGACCATGTGTTGAAGCTGTTCAAGCAAACCGACCGCCTGGTGTTTGCGTTCGATGGTGATGGTGCGGGCCAGAAGGCCGCATGGCGTGCCTTGCTGGCCTGTTTGCCGCATGTTAGCGAAAACAAGCGGGCCGATTTTATTTTTTTGCCCGCCGAGCATGACCCCGATTCATTCATTCGCACCGAGGGGCCGGATGGATTCGAGGCCATGGTGGCGCAAGCCGCTTCGCTGTCAGAGTACCTGACCCGTTACCTGGAGCGTAATTACCCTTTACAGCAAATCGAGGGCAGTGCCGCAGCCATTTCATTTTTGAAGCCGCTGATTGTGCAAATGCAGCCCACCGTTTACAGGTCCTCACTTTTGCGCGCTTTGGCCAATTTGCTGGGTGCAACGCCGATGGAATTAAGCCGGCATTTGGGTTTGAAAAGCAGGGAAGGCGGTGGCGATTACTTTTCGCCAAAGAACAAAGGTCAATTTCAAGGCAAAAAGTTCGGGAAATACAAAGACGAGCCTTTGCAGAACAACTGGGGCCCCAGACCCACGGCGAAGTCGCCCCTTCTAAGTTTGGCTGCGCGGGTAATTCGGGCGCCGCAATTGGTGAATTTGTGTGATTCCCTGTTGGCTTTGTATGAAAGGGAAGAAAAACCAGCGCTCGAAGTGCATAGTTTTGTTCATTTGCTTGAAAAAGTCAGAAATGACCCCAATCTTCTTGAAGCGCGCTTGCAGCATGCGTTTAACGACGAAACACACCAAAACTGGGTTAACTCCGTTTTAAAAGAAGCCCGCAGTTTGGATGATTCCCTCGATTTTGAAACCGAGTTGCGTTCTGGCGTGTATCAATGTAGTGAATTGTGGTTCAAAGACGAGCTGGAGCGACTCACCGAGGCAATGCCTACACAGGGGGAGCAACTACGTTGGTATCACGAGTGCATGCAACGCTTTCAAGAATTGAAACAGAAGCGAGTTAATCAGTTATAATTAAAGGTTACGGTGCAGGTTTTGCATCTTTTGTTGTGCGTTTTTGCGCACTAAGTGGCTGTAATTGAGTTGTTCAGGGAATGAATGTTCAAAATACTTAACATTTTTTCAAAAACGCAGGAACAGAAAGCGAAATCCGGCCACAAAACCAAGTCTGGGACATCACAAGACGTGATTACTCAGCATTCCGATACACAATCACAGATTCCTGGTGGCCAAAAGCCGGAGAAGGAATCCTCCACTAAGGCATCCAAACGCAAGGGAGCGTCGTCAATGGCAGGAAAGAAGGTTTCTCCTCAAAAGGCAACTGTAAAAAAAGCGAATGAAAACACCGTGGTAAAGAAGACAGAATCCAAGAAAACAGCACCTGTTGCTGAAAAGCCTGCTAGCAAGAAAGCCGCTGCACCCGCAACCGTTGTGGCTGAAGACACGCCCAAACGCGGACGCAAGCCCAAAGCTGCTGAGCCTGTTGTAGTGCAGGTCGTTGAAGTGGCAGCCGAAGAAGCTCAACCTAAAAAGCGGGGACGCAAGCCTAAGGTTCTGGAGCAAGCTGCACCGGTAATCTCCGCAGATGCCCCCAAAGGCCGTGGACGCCCGCCAAAGGCAGTCGCCAGCAAGCCCAAGGCCGAAGAGGAAGATGATGACGATCTGGATTCAGGCAGTGATGCTTCGATTGATTCAGACGATGTACCCGAAGACGACGACAGCGATGCTAAAAAAGCAGATTTGGTTATTATGCCCAAGCGTGGTCGTGGATCCAAAGCCAAAGACAAGGCCCTGATCAATTCTGCATACCTAAGCTCGGCCAACGCCACAGTTGAAGAACTTGAATTGCGTCGCACGCAGCTTAAAACCCTGATCAAGATGGGTAAAGAGCGCGGCTACCTGACATTTGCCGAGATTAATGATCACCTGCCCGACGATGTAACAGACGGCGAAGTGATCGAAGCCATGGTCAGCACATTCAACGACATGGGCATCACTGTTTACGAGCAGGCCCCAGACGCTGAAGCGTTGCTGATGAATGACAATGCGCCGGTGGGTACTTCTGCAGAAGACGCAGAAGAAGAAGCTGAAGCCGCGCTAAGCAACGTGGACTCGGAATTTGGCCGTACCACCGACCCTGTTCGCATGTACATGCGTGAAATGGGTACGGTTGAGTTGTTGACTCGCGAAGGCGAAATTGAAATTGCCAAGCGCATTGAAGCTGGTTTGAAAGACATGGTGCAGGCTATTTCCGCCTGCCCGGCCATTGTTGAAGACGTGGTCGGTTTGGGCCAGCGCATTGCCGAAGGTTTGTCGACTGTCGACGAAGTGGTGGATGGAATAATTGATGACTCCATCACCGAAGAAATGGTTGAGGCCGCTGCGCCCGAAGAAACCAACGACGACGAAGAAAGCGATGACGAAGAAGAAGGCAATGACGGAGGTACCACTTCAGGCATGTCGGCTCGCCAGCTTGAAGAGTTGAAGCGCAATTCGCTGGTTGTGTTTGCTGAAATTGAGAAGCAGTTCACCAAGCTTAAAAAGGTGCGTGCAGACGGTGGTTACAACACAGCCGCCTACAAGAAAGCCAAGGAAGCGATCGCCGAGCAGTTCATGAAGATTCGCTTTACTGCGAAGCAGGTTGAGCGTTTGTGCAGCATTTTGCGCGAACAGGTCGATGGTGTGCGTCGCATTGAACGTGAAATTTACGACATTTCAGTGAACCGTGTGGGCGTTCCGCGCGAACAGTTTATCGACAAGTTCCGTGGCCATGAAGTGGAAGCTGCATGGGTTAACACATTCAGTGCATCGAACGCAGCTTGGGCTGAAACTTGGGCGCGTAATGTGCCTGCGATCAATGAATTGCAACAGAAACTGGTCGCCATTCAGGACGCAGTTTCACTGCCATTGAACGATTTACGTGCAATCAACAAGCAAATGGTTTCTGGCGAAAACCGCGCCCGTTTGGCCAAGCGTGAGATGATTGAAGCCAACTTGCGTTTGGTAATTTCAATTGCCAAAAAGTACACCAACCGTGGCTTGCAGTTCCTTGATTTGATTCAGGAAGGCAATGTGGGCTTGATGAAGGCGGTGGACAAGTTTGAATACCGCCGCGGCTACAAGTTTTCAACGTATGCCACATGGTGGATTCGCCAGGCGATTACCCGTTCTATCGCAGACCAGGCGCGCACCATTCGTATTCCGGTGCACATGATCGAAACCATCAATAAGATGAATCGAATCAGCCGCCAGATTTTGCAGGAAACTGGTATTGAGCCCGATCCAGCCACGCTGGCTGAACGCATGGAAATGCCAGAAGAGAAAATTCGCAAGATCTTGAAAATCGCAAAAGAGCCGATTTCGATGGAAACACCGATTGGTGACGATGACGATTCTCATTTGGGCGATTTCATTGAAGACAATCACACCTTGGCCCCTCAAGATGCAGCGCAGTACAGCAGCCTGCGCTTCGTGACCAAGGATGTGCTGGATTCACTGACCCCACGCGAAGCCAAAGTGCTGCGCATGCGTTTCGGCATTGAAATGAGCACTGACCACACGCTGGAAGAAGTGGGCAAGCAGTTTGATGTAACCCGTGAGCGGATTCGTCAAATCGAAGCCAAGGCACTTCGAAAGCTGCGCCACCCCAGCCGTTCAGACAAGCTAAAGAGCTTCCTGGAAGGCGAATAAGGCTTTTAAAAGGTAATGTGGGGCTATAGCTCAGCGGTTAGAGCAGAGGACTCATAATCCTTTGGTCCCCGGTTCAAATCCGGGTGGCCCTACCAGTAATATGAGGGACTTAGAGGCGACAAGCTTCTAAGTCCTTTTTGTTTCAATTCCCTTGTAGTGCTTCATCCACTTCAATCCTTTCAGAGTCACCTTCGATATAAAGTAAAACCTGATGGTTCGGCCCAACACCACTGCGGGCAAAAACAAGGCCATGGGCATCGCCCCTGCACCGGCTGCCAGTGCAAGTGTTTTAAACGGAATGGGTGCAAATGCTGCGACGAATAAAATGGGTGAGCCGTATTGGGCCATCAGCACTGTGGCCTGGTTGATTTCTTCGAGATTTGTAGATTGGGCCCAAGTTGCCAATTCCCCCGCAAATGCGAACCCCAAGAAGTAAGCTGAACAGGCACCAGCCACAGAAAATACCACACAGGCAATCATGAGCGGCTTCCAGCGGTCAGGGCGGCCAATGATCATGGGCGGAAGCATCACATCGCTGGGCACTGGGAAAATAAAACCACCCAGGTAGGTCAGCAGGCACATGGCTGCAATACCGAAGCGGCTATTGGCCAGTTTCTCGCAAAACGATTTAAGCATGGCCTGGTGTTGCTTACGGAAGGCTGTTGAAGCCTCAAATAATGACTGAGTAATGTTTCAGGTTTTAATCAACATGGCATTGAATTCACGCATAACCTGAGAAAACGCGTCTGCATGGACGGATTCCAAGCGGTTTGCCCGCAACTTTGCGACATGCTCGAAAGTAAGTGGGCCCGCTTCAACAACACCCATTGTCCAGTTGCTAAACAGCCGTTCTTTAACGGGCGTGATGTGAATGATTCGGCTGTCGGTGTGCCGCTTGTCATCAAGAATTTTTACATAGGTACGAAGCACGGCCTGTTCAGGCCCTTCGAGTACCTGCATGAACATGCCACCGCCATGAACCAACACGCCAGTAATTCCTGCCTCGCTGTTATTTTTTCGGGAGGTCAGAAGTATTTCGTCCAAGGTGTCCTTGTTGAAATCAGGTTTGGCTTGGCTGCAGTAAAGAAGACGAATCATGTTTTGCTGTCCGGTTTGGCGTGAAAGTATCTGCTGCTTTTTACCATCATAGTGGGTAAAGGCAATCGCAAGTTGTAGGTGAAAAAATATTTCGTGGCAGGAGGCGTCAGTAATTGAGACGATTGGGAGGCCACAATGTTCATCAGGATGACGCCTTGTCAGCCAATGCCTTGCAAGTCATCTCCAGGCGTTCCGATTTAATTCAGTGTCGGTTCTGGGTATCTTGATTGTCTTCTGAGTCCATCACCCAACATCCAAAAGCGCACCATGATTTCAGGCGACAAACCACCCATAGCCTTCACAATGCCCGATGCCAAAAAGGCGGATGCTTTGGCCGCATCGCGGCCCCCGGAGGTGAAAACTGCAGCCGACCGGGATGGCGCCAGTGTGGTCGTGTCTGTTTCCAGGCCGCGCGGTACCATGCTGCTCGACAACACCACGCCGTTTAATGCGGACAAAGTGGAAATGATTCGGCGTCAACTCAGCGAAGGGGGCTTCAAAATTGAGGCCACAATCGTGGCAGAGCGTATGATCAATGATCAAAAAGCGCTGTTGGGCTAGAAAATTGGTATGTCTGTTCACTAAATTTCATAAAATCGTTACAATAAAAAATAACAAATAAAAACAATGACTTAAGTTATATTATAAGTGTACGGTTGTACTCTTCTGACACTTTATTCTAGTTTTTAACCCAAAATTACTTGCAGAAAAAGGGTGTTTTTCGTTACATTAGTGCACATATGTTCACTTATGTGGAAAACGCCATGAGAACCAATAGCCAACTGTCCAACAAAGTAGTCCGCGGACTCTCCAAAATTCTGGGTCAGGAATTTGTAAACTTCTGGCTTGAACAAGCTGGCAGCACCCATTCAGCCGATCGTTGCCTCGCCGAGGTTGTGCGCATTGATCGCGAAACTGCAGACGCTGTTAGCCTTTGGTTGCGCCCCAATGCTTTGTTTGCAGGGTTTGAAGCTGGTCAACACGTGAACCTTAGCGTAACCATTGATGATGTGGTGCACACCCGTTCATACAGTTTCAGCAATGCCCCTATAGCCGATGGTTTGGTGCGCTTGACCATCAAGCAAACTCCAACTGGCCTGGTTTCCCGCTTCGCAGTGAACCAGCTGGAAGTGGGCACGGTGGTGGAATTGGGTGATGTGTTTGGTCACATGACTTTAAAGCAGACGCAGCCAGATTTGAACACCCAGCGCCCCACCATGCTGTTGCTGGCTGCTGGAAGCGGCATTACCCCCATGATCAGCCTGATTGAACAACTGGAAACCCAAGGCTGGCCCGCAGACGTGACGCTGATGAGCTGGGCGCGCAACCCTGAAGACGTGTTGTTTGATGCCACACTGAAAGCCAAAGCCAACGAACATTTCAAGTATGTTCGTCTGCTGGAAAGCGGTGCGAATCTGGCTGAAGGCGATTTGACCGGCCGCCCAAGTGCTGAGCAGTTTGCAGCTGTGGCGGGTACTTTGGAAACCACCGATGTTTACGCCTGTGGCCCAGATGGCTTTATGAATGCGCTACAAGGCATTTTGGGCGACACGCCCAAGAGTTTTCATGCTGAATCGTTCACACCCATGGCATTGACCATCGATGAAAACGCCGAGGTGAAAACCTACACGGTGACTCTGACCAAGAGCAATCGCATTCTGGAAGTGAGCAACAACAAGCCGTTGCTGAAGGCGTTGCAAGAGCAGGGCGTTAATCCCCCACATGGCTGCGGCATGGGCATTTGCAACACCTGTTCATGCGAAAAGCTGACTGGTACTACGCAAAACATGCAGAACAAGTCGGTGTGTGGCACCAACAACACAGCGTTGCGTTTGTGCATTAACGCCGCCCAAGGCCCGGTTTCACTGGACCTCTAATTCAAATTCAAAAATATTCGGAGCGAATCATGAGAAAAGTTGACCGCAAATTAAGCCCCGCTGAACTGGAACAGTTTGGTGCAGAAATTGAAGCCCTTCGCCAAAAGCATTTGGCAGATGTGGGTGAGCGCGATGCCAAGTACATCACCAAGATTGAAAAAGCCGTGCGCTACACCGAAATTGCTGGCCGTGGCATGTTGATGGCTGGTATTTTTCCACCCGCGTTTGTGTTGGGTACATTGACTCTGGGTGTTTCAAAGATTCTGGAGAACATGGAGCTGGGCCACAACGTAATGCATGGCCAATACGATTTCATGCAGAACAAGCGCTTGATGGGTCAAACCTATGAGTGGGATACCTGGTGTACTGCCGACAACTGGCGTTACAGCCACAACTATCGCCACCATACCTTCACCAACGTGCTGGGTGAAGACCATGACATTGGTTATGGCGTGTTGCGCCTGTTCCCCGAGCAAAAGTGGGAGCCACGCTTTTTGGCGAATGTGCCTTTGATGGTGATTCTGGCCACTTTCTTTGAAAACCTGCTGGCTTTGCAAACACTTGAACTTGAAAAAGTAATCAATGGCGAGAAAACCCTGAAAGAAACCAAAGACCGCGCCATTCCGACCTTCAAGAAAGCAGGCCGCCAGATCGCGAAAGACTACGTGTTCTTCCCCTTGTTGGCGGGTCCATTCTTCTTGCCTGTGCTGGCGGGTAACTTCCTTGCCAACATCATTCGCAATTACTGGACTTTCGTGATTATTTTCTGTGGTCACTTTACTGCTGATTCTGAAGTGTTCGACAAATCGATTACTGAAAACGAAACGCAAGCCCATTGGTACTTGCGCCAGCTGAAGGGTTCTTCGAACCTGACGGGTGGAAAATTGTTCCACATCATGTCTGGCAACCTGAGCCACCAGATCGAACACCACTTGTTCCCAGAGGTGCCTGCGCACCGCTATGCGGAAATGTCGGTTGAGGTGCAGGAAATTTGCAAGCGCTATGGCCAGCATTACAACAAGGCGTCGATCTTCAAGCAGTTCTCGACTGTGGTTGGCCGTGCATTCAAGTACAGTTTGCCTTCACTGAAGCGCAAGAACGCGAGTGCTTTGGCTGCCTGAGAATGAAGGCTCGGTTGCACAACCGAGCCTGTTTACCTGGCTTGACTAGTTTTTGTAAGCGTATGACAACTTGTCTGCGTTAGTGCTGTGCATTCCCCAAGGGATGCGCAGTATTTACAACAAACAAAGGAAGTCCAGCCATGAAAAAATTAATCTGTGTCGCCGCACTGGCCACCGCCGCCGCAAGTCCTGTATTTGCCGAAGGCCCCTATTTGGGCGCTGCTTACAACAACCTGTCGATCACTGACAGCCGCATCGGTGGCGTTGAGCTAGATGTGGACACACTGGGTGTGGTCGGTGGCTACGAGCTTAGCCCCAATCTGGCCATCGAAGGCCGCCTGTTGACAGGCGTTGATGAAGAAACCTCAGGCCCGTTTCGTGCCGAGATCGATTCTTACATCGGTGTGAACCTGTTGGGCAAGCTTCCCCTGAACAATGAATTTTCGCTGTATGGCACCCTGGGTTATGGTCTTCTGGATGCCAACATTAGTGGTCCAGGATTCAATACAAGCGATGACGATGGTGGCATGAGCTACGGTGGTGGTGTGATGTTTACCACTGGCAACGTCAATATTCGTGCCGGTTACGAAATGTTGTATGACAAAGACAACATTGAGGCAGAAGGTTTGAACTTGACTGCAACTTTTGCATTCTAAGTTCCGATAGTGGGGAGCCAGCTTTGGCTTCCCTGTTCCTCTTGTGCCGGGGTTGCCACATTCCCGGATTGATTGATCATTCATTGACCTGAAGAGATGGCTTTTTGTGTTTCTTCTTGGTACTTTTCTGATGTAACAATGCCCTAAACTTGGTTTGGGAAATTCTTGATCAGAGCGTGTGAATGTTTCGTCTGTGGCTTTTGATAGGAATCGTATTCGCATCCGCGACCGCTCAGGCCGCGCCGGTGCGCATTGGCGTGTCTGAAACCATGCTTTCCCTGCCCTTGTATGTCGCCCAGTCGGAAGGCTTTTTCGAAAAACGCGGGGTCAGTGTTGAATTCGTCAGTTGCGTGGGCGGCAACCGTTGTATGCGCAACATGTTGGCTGGTCAAAGCGACCTTTCAACGGCCACCGAGCTGCCTGTGGTGTTCAACAGCTTTGCGCGCAACGACTTCGCCATTTTGGCAAGTTTCGTAAGTGCTTCCAATGACCTGAAGGTTATTTCAAAAACCAGCGCAAACATCACTGACCCTGGCAAAATGCGCGATAAAACCCTGGGTTATGTGAAAGGCACTGCGAGCCAGTATGTGCTTGATTTGGTGCTGGTGTACAACGGCATCGACCCCGACACGGTCACTTTGAAGCAGGTTACGCCGGAGTCTGCACAAGACCAGCTTGACAAGGGCGATGTCGATGCCCTGTGCCTGTGGGAACCGTTTGTTTCTAAAATCAGGCTGGATTTGGGCAAGGAAGTGCAGTTGGTGCCCATCCCCAAACTTTATACAGAGACATTCAATCTGATTGCTCTGAAGTCCGTGATTCAGGCTCGCCCCAAGGAATTGGAAAAAATTCTATTGGCCCTGAGAGACAGCACCCAGTTTATTCAGGCCAATCCAGACAAAGCCAAAGCGCTGGCAGCCAAACAATTGAATGTTTCGGTCGACTTGGTGGACCAAATATTTGACGACTACCGGTTTCGCCTTAGCTTGAGTCGATCATTGGGTAGAACCATGGAGGGGCAAGCCCGTTGGGCGGTGCGTGAAGGGCATGTCAAGGCCAAATCGGCACAACCTAATTATTCTGAATTCGTGGCACCTGTATTCTTGAAGGCGGTTGAACCAGCGGCGGTGTCTTTACAATGAAAGAGGGCAGCCCGTGCGCGTAGCCACCAAAATTAACCTGGCTATTCTTAGCACAATTATCTGCGCGATTGTTTTGGTGGTGGGTAACCTGTTTTTGCTCAGTGAACAGTTTAAGGGGCTGGAACGCACAGAAAAAGCCCAAGCGATAACCCGCCTGTCCACCAGTCTGCTGGTGTTGACTCAGGAATATGTATTGTTCAAATCGCCTTCAGTGGCTGATTCATGGCGAAGTACCCTGACTGAACTGGAAAAGGTGCTGGACGCGAGTTCCAGCATGCAGGGCAGCCCGCAAGAGTTGCTTGACATTCAAAGCAGTTTGGCTGAACTAACGCCAATTTTTACCGAGTTAAAAAACAGCGGTTTGCCTGGGAGCCTTGACACGGATTTTCTTCAACGCCGGGAAAGTTTGATTGTTGAGCGATTGATTGCTGAAACCCAGGTTATTTCTGAACTGGGTTACCAGTGGGCCAGCCAGGTCAACGCTGACCAGGCACGAAGCTTAAGGGGTTTGCCACTGCTAGAGGCCGCAGGCCTGGGTAGTTTTGTGGTGGTAATTGCTTTGCTGGTGGTTTTAATGCGCACAGGCGTGTTGAACCCTTTGAACAAATTGAAACGCACAGCAGACGAAATTCGAAGTGGCAATGAGGATGCGGTGTGTGACGTCAACACCCACGATGAACTGGGTGATGTTGCCAAGGCTGTGAACCAGATGGCCCACAATTTGGCACACAAGAATCGCAGGCTTCGGGACGCGAATTCGCGCATTGAAATGGCCAGTCAGGCGAAAACCGATTTTCTGTCCAACATGAGCCATGAGATTCGAACGCCGCTGAACGGGATTGTGGGTTTGACTTACTTGTTGAAAGACACTTCTGTTTCAAGCAATCAAAGACTTCTTCTGGAAAGCCTGGAGAAAACCTCACGAAACCTGATTGATCTGGTGAGTGACGTACTGGATATTTCGAAAATTGAAGCCGGCAGCATGGAGCTGGAGAGCAAGACGTTTTCTACACTCGAGTTTATCGACAAAGTGTCGGGCATCATGACCGGTGCAGCCGCAAGTAAACCGATCGAGTTGATTATTGATGCCGCCACAGACCTGCCCAAGGAACTGATTGGCGATGAGCTGCGTTTCCGACAGATCGTGGTGAACCTCATAGGCAATGCGATCAAATTTACCCCGGGCGGTTATGTGCATTTGGCCTTGAGTGTGGTCTCAAATACAGGGGGCGTATGCCGCTTGCGAGTTGAAGTGCAGGACACCGGCATTGGCATATCGCCACAAGGACAGGCCAACCTATTTCGTCAGTTTCACCAAAGCAGTTCATCCGTCGCCAGGGAGTTTGGGGGGTCTGGGCTTGGTTTAAGTCTGGTTAAAAAACTGGTCGAGCTGATGAAGGGCAGCTTGGGTTTCAACAGCGAATTGGGGCATGGCAGCGTGTTTTGGGCTGAACTGGAGTTCGGCTTGCCTGCATCACCCATACTGGGTGAGAGCGGGCAGACTCCACCAGATACCTTGGTCTTGGTTTCCGACAGTGCGTTGCAAACCCAGGCCTTGATCAAGGCCGCTGCGCTGGTGGGCCGGGTTGTTGAGCCAGTACTTACTTTGGCTGCGGCCGAACATCGCATTCGAACGACTGGCAAGGTTGCGGGTGTGGTGTTGGATTTTCCGAGAAGCCAGATTGACCGCATGGCTTGGCTTGAGTTCGTGAACACAATGGGTCAGTTAGGCATACCCTGCGCGGTTTTGCTGGGCAGTGACGACACCCGCCGCCTGCTTGACAAGGGAATCAGTGAAATATTCAGTTCGATATTTGTGAAACCACTGACCCCTTTACAACTACAAAATGCATTCAAAACCTCGTCGACTAATTTGCTGACACGTCCAGGCGTAGATTTGCTCGGCGCGAACAAACTCAACTTATTGATTGTTGATGACAGCGAATTGAACTTAAGGGTGCTGGAAGGCATTCTGAGTCGCAAACAGGCCAACATTACCAAAGCCAACAACGGCTTGGAAGCGTTATCCTACTTACTACAATTCGGCCACGGGTTTGATGCGGTGGTGATGGATGTGCAGATGCCGTTGATGGACGGGCTGGAAGCCACCCGAGAAATTCGCAAGCAAGCATTTAACAGTGCGTTACCAGTGATTGGACTAACTGGTGAGGTGGGCCCAGAAGATGAAAAGCGCGCATTGGAGGCCGGCATGAACGCTGTGCTGCACAAACCGCTTCAGCCCGACGACCTTATGTTTGTTCTGAACAAATTGATCAAGCCGATTGCAGCTTGAAACATGAGTTTGCTCACTGATGTGGTGGCCCAACCGCGTTATTCTTCTGTTACTGGTTTTTTGAATTTTGGGGGATTTGATTTGAGACTCTTGCTAAGCTGGGTTTTACACGCAGTGGCCTTGATGGGTGTTGCCTATGTGTTGCCAGGCGTTGTCGTAGAAGGTGTATTGGCTGCCTTCTGGGCTGCCCTGATTCTTGGTTTGGTTAATACAATCGTGAAGCCTGTGCTGCTTATCCTGACCTTGCCGTTGACGGTCGTTACGCTAGGGCTTTTCTATTTTGTGTTGAATGGGTTGATGTTTTACTGGGTGGGTTCAATCCTGGATGGTTTTCAGGTAACTGGATTCTGGTGGGCGGTGTTGGCGGCGTTGCTGTATTCCTTGTTTGCCACATTTCTCAGCTCGATCCTGTTCCAAGAGAAAGTCAGGATCGAACGCATTTAAGTTCATTCATTAAGCCTGTTCACTTATTTTGAATTTGCCCATGACAGTGTCCATGTGATTGGAAAGGTTTTGTAACTCGCTGATCACTTGGTTTACTTCTTGGGCAACCCCTTGGCTTTCCTCGGTCATGCGAGCAATGTTTTCGACTTGCCGTGCAATCAGGGTGGACGCAGCGCTTTGTTCGCTAAGGGCTTCATTGATTTCATTCACGGCCTGTTCGGCCTCGTCTGTGTGCTGGGTGATGGCTTCCATTTGTTGTTCGGCGCCCTGCGAAGCCTTTTCACCAGTTTTGATCATCTGTGCCCAGCCGTTTACCTGGCTGACTGCGGAATGGGTTTCACCTTGAATGTCAGTGATCAGTGATGAAATGTTTTTGGTGGATGCCGCAGTTTTTTCGGCAAGTTTTCGCACCTCATCGGCCACCACGGCAAAACCTCGGCCCTGTTCACCCGCACGCGCTGCTTCAATGGCAGCATTCAGGGCCAGCAAATTGGTTTGTGCAGCGATGGCGTGTATCACCTGAACAATGTTTGAGATGTTGTCGGACTGAAGGCCGAGATTGTTAATACTTTGCGCCAAAGACCCTGACGCAACGCCGATTTCAGCCATGGCCTGGCGCGCCTGCTTCACGCTTTCACGACCCTGAACTGAAGAATGCCCAGCCTGGTTGGAAAGTTCCAGCGCCTGGCTTGCGTGGTTGTGTACCTGGCCAATCGATACAGTGAGTTCTTCAACCGATGCAGCCACGGCTGAAGCGGAATCAGTTTGTTCCTGCGCACTGTTCTTTACATGGGCTGCCGCACCAACCAGGGTTTCAACGGTGTGGGTCATGCGGTTGCAAGCGTCTTTCAGTTCAGCCACCAAGGTGGTTTGTTTCAGTCGAATATTCTCTAGGGCCGCCCGAATTTTGCTGATTTCATTGCTGCCCCTGCTGGCGATGGGTTTCGACAAATCTCCCGTTCCCATAATTTTTGCATGGGCTAAAATTTGTGAAATTTCATTGTTTGTGTCTTTAAACACCAAATAGCCCATTGTGAATGCGAGTATCAGCACCGTCAGCGAGATGGCACTCGCGATAGCGAGGTCGGCTTGCATGCTGGCAATACGCAAGGTCAAGTCATCTTGCAAGGTGGCGTTCAAGCCTTGGCTAAGCAGAAAACTTGCGGTGACTGCCTGGTTCAACCAACGAATAGTTTCGGCCGAGCCCGTCATGCTTTCATAATTCAGATCTTTGGCCGACTCTGCGGCAACCCAGTCAACCACGGATTGTAGGCGGGCGTCGATGGTCTCCAGTTGTTTTAGAACATCAGCCGGAATGTTGCCACCGGCGGCATTCGACTTCTCCGTGGCTTCGCGCACTTCTTCAAGTACGCGTTTCAAGGTGCTCATGCGGGAATTGGCAAAGCTTAATGTGCCAGCCACATCGCTGCTTTGAAAGCGCAACTGTTCTTCCAGGCCAGAAAGGTAGTCGATTACCCCGGGCAATTGAAATGCCATGGGGCTCATCATGTAGTAGCTGGGCAAATAGGGGTCTAGAGTCAGTTCACTTTCATCGGCCAACTGACGTACCAAAGTAACCATTTGATCACCCAAGTTGTTTGAATCGGCCTGGGTGGATTGCCGAGACAAAGCTTTGGGAAGCAGTTCAGTCAATCGGTCTATGTTTTTCGCAGTGTTTTGCCAATTGCCGGGCAATTCGTTTTTTATGGCGCCAAGTGTTTGGGTTGTGGCTTCCAGCGAGGTGGCCTTGTGCTGTGCCCTGTCATTGGCAATCGTTTGAAGCACAGGGTTTAATTTGCCAAGTACCACAGCGCCTTGAAGTTCGTTGGCAGACGAGCCGATCAACGTGTTGACCTGCGTGTACATTTGTTGAAATAGAAAGCCGAATGCCACCAGCAGGGGCAGGGCGATCAGGGCACATTTTTTGGGCAGGGAAAGTGAGTCGAGTAAGGACTTGAATAGCATGCGTACTCCGGTGGCCAATTGTTTTCACTGTGTACCTTCCAGTGTGGCGCGCATGGCTTTAATTCACATCCCTGTTCGATGGGAACCCAAAATGGTTAGCTAGGCGGAAAGAAGTGCCGAAACACCCTGCCAGACAAGACGAAGTGCAAGCACAGTCAGCAAGCAGTTCAACACAACGGTGAATTTCGATTCTGGAATTCGGGCCAGTAAACGTGCGCCCAACAGGTTGCCAGCCAGTGTGGCCAATCCAATACCCAGCAGCAGGTGCCAGTATTCGAGCAAATTCACATGGAGACTGGAGAAAGCAATGACCTTGATGCCGTGCTGGATGGTCATTGCCATGCCGTGGGTGCCCACAACCATTTGCCTTTCCCAGGTCGATTTCGGCAGTACCGACATTACCAAGGGGCCAGTTGCGCCCAGAACAAGGCTAAGACCGGTTGTCATGCCGCCAGAACTCGCGGGGTGCCACGTGAACAGACTCAGCCACGCCGGCTTCCAGGTGGCCAGCAGAATGAATAGTCCCAATGTAATTTGGCCTACTGGCACTGGAATGAACAGCGCCAAGGGGGTAAGCAATACCCCGCCCACTATCGAACCCAAGGCAAAGGGTTTGATGTAGGCCCAATTGATGTGTTTGCGCTGTACCAGCACACGGTTGGTATTGGACATGAGCTGCGCGGCACCATGCAGCGGTATCAGCAAGGCAGGGGGCACCACTTGCGCCATCAGGGCCAGCAACACTACACCGCCGCCCACACCCATGGCAGCGGTGATGCTGGATGTTAGGAAGGCTGCAAAGCTGAGTAGCAGCACCAGCGTCATTTTGCTTGATTAGTTGGGTAGGACTTCGATGCTGCCAATGGTGGTGGCGGTCAGGTCCAGTTCAATGGCGTGCGTACCTGGTGTGTGGGCTTGAATGCTGACCAGTGTGGTTTGATTGCCGGGTAGGGGAACGCGGGCGTCAAGCCCCTGAACGATGATTGAATCGGTTTGATTGCTATGCACAAGAAACTGTATTTTCTGGCCTTGCTTCACTTGAATGCTGTATGTGCCTGTGGTCAGGCTGCCGTCGACAATCGATAGAGATTCAAGCGCTTGTGCCGCACCTTCCTGAATTTGTGTTGTTATGGCGGGTTGTGTAGGCAACGATTGAACGTAAAGATATGCCCCAGCCAGCGTGGCGCTGGCCAGGCCAAGATAAACAAGTGCTCGTGTGTTCATGGATTAATTTGAGGTCGCTTCGCGATAGTTCTTTCCCACATTTGAATATACACCTCGGCGGAATTGTAAAGTGCCTTCAAGGCCTCGTTACCGCCTTCCAGTCGCAGTTCCTCAACCCAGTCTGCCTTTAAGCCGTAGTGAGCCTGACCTTCAGTGTTGGCATTGAACAGACGCTCGCCACTGAGTTGCTGATCAAACTTTACAGGCGTTACATTGGTGTTGAACACGCCTGCCCAATCCGGACCTTCAAACAAGGTGAAGGGGTAGGTAATTTGTGGGCGGTCAGCACCCCTCGGACCAGCCTGCGCGCCCAAACCATTGGTGTCTGCACCAAAGCCCATGGCGAATTCGAATTGCTGGCTTTTTAGCGGGGCAATGACTTTCAAATCTTCAGCCCAGCTTTGAGCTGTGCCCTGGTAAGGATAAATAATGCCACCCGCTGCCAGAATTTTTCGGCCCTGTTCACGGGTAATACCGCCGTGCGCACCGTGTGTAGAAACCAATGGGTATTTGGGCTGCTGCCGATCGGCCATTTCGATCAGGTCGCCTTTGATGCTCAATTCCATGTGGTCTACTTCAATGATGATGCCTTTCTCCATCAAGCGCTTGAAGGCGTACTTGCCAAGTTCTGTCAGCCCGCGGCGGTTGCACTGACGCTGGTCTTCACCTGTGGGGTAAATGGGGGCCAGGCCAGGGTTGTTGGCAATAAGAGCTTGAGTAATTGGGTCATTGCCCAGGCCGGGCACGGAGGTCATCACTGCGCCGGGTTGGCGCAAAATGTAGTCGGCATAATTGTTTTCGCCACCCGGGCAATCGTAGGTTTGCCAAAAGCCGCCTGTGTCCAAGAAATTGCCCACGTTCAGCACGGCACCGTCGAATATGCCGTTGCCACCGAAGGCATTGTCAAATTCATGGATCGGGAACATCTGCCGCACGCCCAGTGCGTGCAGCCGGTCCAACTGCTTATCGATTTCGGCTTCGTCGCACAGGTTTTGACCAAACTTGATGCCGCAATTAAACAGGTGAGAAATTTCAATACCCAGTACCACAGCCAGTTTGCCCTGGTTGATCACTTCGCGGGCTTCTTGCGGGCTGGTAACTACGCGAAACCAGCCCTTGCCGGGGCCGCCCTCTTGTGCATCAATGTAACTTTCAAGTTGTTTCACATACTCAATTTGGCCCACTGCACTTTCCATTTCATTGCAGTTTTGCAGTGGCATGCCCTTGGTTGTTTTGACCAAATTGCACAGGGTTTCGTTTTCCACCAGGTTGGTGACAAAAATGCGAAGGCCCGCTTGCCAGGCGCGTTCAAGCCATTTGTAGTAGAGGCCCTCGTGTGTTAACGCATCGGCCGCAGGCCAGCTTCGGAAGGTGGGCCAGCCATCGGTGTCGTGGCTGGCTTGGGGCGAGAATTTAAACAGGTTATCGACCAGATCCAGCCTGCCCATGGGGCCGTGGTTGGCGATGCAACTTCCCAGGGCATGCGTTACCCCGAATCGGTGGTGGGGCGTGCCATGGTGGGCACCACCCAGGAATGTGGTGGCGCTAATGTGGTTGTGCACATCAGCAAAACCCTTCACTGCCTGATTCAAGCCGGCACCCGCGAATGTACGCCCTTGGGTATTGGTGGCAATTTCGGGAAACTCCGCGCAGCCCGTTGTTTTAACAAATTGAAAGAGGGTTTCTTCACTGTCGCCACTGCCTTCCACTGTGGACAATCCATCGCTTAGGCCCAGCAGCGCAAGCTTCATGGTGTTGCCCGTATTGGTAAGCGAAAATCCACCACGCGCCTTGTCATCTTCCTGAACTGCCCATTCCACTGCATCAGAAAAGGCTGTGCTGCTGTTGACGGGCGTTCCCGCTGAATTGCCCGCCGCCTGCATCATCGCCTCATCGCGGTTGTAAATCATGTACTTGCCCAGCGAGGTGGGCTTGAGAAAGAACGGCGCAGCATTGCTGGCAGTGGCTTCACTGACACCATAGCTGCCATCGGTGTTCAGGCTGATGAACTTGTCGTTGGCCAGCGACTGGATTGCAACACATTGATTTGCAATATTGAATGCGGTCGGTGTAGCGTCAACTTCAGCCGGGTTGGCGCGATCGTCAGCGGCCGTATTGGCAGTGTCTGTATCGCTACTGCAGGCGACCAGGGCAGCGCAAAGCACCAATGCGCCGTAAAGGGATAGTTTCATGTCTCGTCTTCCAATGGTCGTTGTGACTCAAATGTTTATAAGTTTTGGTACTGACAATTTGTGGTTTCAGATTCATGTGGGTAGCCCCCCCTATTTGGAGTGGCAAAACATTTCAGAAATATGCGAGCGTTGTCGTTAAGGCCTTTATGGGTATTGCGCCGCATTCGCAGAGGAACGAGAACATTCATGGCTGTCGACCAAAAAGAAAAAACCGACCTGTCGGTTGAAGACTTGACCAAGCGTATTGCTGAGGCGGAGGCCATTGCGGAGAAATTGAAAAGCGAGGTTTCAGAGCTTGAGGGGCGCAATGACAAGCTGGGCCAGCAACTCGAGTCCCAGATGGCAGAAACGCACCAAATCCAGTTGATGCTGGAACAGGTGAAGCGCGACATGCGCATGCAATACCTGGCAGCGGTGAAGTCTTTTTCCAATCTGATTGAATTGCGTTCACCTCAATTGGCTTCACATGGTCGCCGGGTGGCTGAACTGGCTCGATTGATTGCCAAGGAACTGAACGCCAGCGAAACAGCGCTGCAAGATATTTACGTGGCGGCTTTGCTGCACGACATTGGCAAGTTGGGCTTGGACAATGAAACCCTGTTTAAACCGGTGGTAGAACTAAAGGGCGATGCACGAGTGGCCTTGATGAAACACCCCATGAAAGCGGAAGCCACTTTCCATGGCTTGGCTGAAATGACCAATGTAAGTGCGATTATTCGACACCACCATGAACGTTATGATGGTCAAGGTTTTCCAGACGGTTTGGCTGGCGAAAGTATTCCCCTGGGTGCACGAATTTTGGCGGCGGCGGAAGATTTTGATGAGCTTCAACTGGGTTGGTTGGCCAGCAAGGAGTTTGATGAGCAGCAGGCGCAAGCGTTTTTGCAGGGTGCGGCAGGCAAGCGATATTGCCCGATTGTAATCAGTGTGCTGCCCGTGGCACTGGAGAAGTTAAAGGCTTCCGAGAAGTCGCATGAGAAAATTCTGCACGGTGAAGACCTGTGCGAAGGCTTCATGTTGTCGCGTGATTTTGTTGGTCCAGATGGATTCATGTGGCTTTCGAAAGACCATGCAGTGTCGCGGCACTTTATTGACCGTGTGCGGGAAGCTGAGCTGAAAAATGGTGTGGCGATGAAAATTTATGTGGTCAAGACGGCGGGCACCAAGAGTGCTTCTACCTCCGCGAAAGCACCACCTCAGCCTGCGCAGCAAACTGGACATGTGGCGTTGTAGTACCGCTTCTGCTCGAAAACTCTGTGTTCGGTTTAGCGAGGGTGCTTTAGCCAACTCGGCCCGGCGTTATAGCCACCTCGTTGTGGGTTGCTCATTCCGCACTGAAAACCGCTTAGTCCCTCTTTGAATTTATCCTTGCTCACACGATTCGGCAAAAAAGATGGCCGAATCGCGTGTCGGCTTGCAGCCGAACGCTTCGCCTGAATTCAAATGGGGCGGTTTCCTTGAAGTGCGGAACAAGCAAATCCACTGCCGAGTTGGCATCACACAGGCGACCGGTTGGGCCTCTCGCTGATTGGGATCAAATGCGATCACGGAATCAGCACGGTGCAACCTGTCGTGCGTCGCCCCTCCAGTTCGGTGTGCGCTTTCACGACATCAGCCAATGCAAAGCGCTGGTTGATCTGAATTTTCACGGCACCACTGGCCACCACGTCAAACATCTCTGCCGCACTTTCCAGCATCTCCGCTTTGTCTACGGTGAATGATGCAACCGACGGGCGGGTCAAAACCAATGAACCACGCTCGGCCAACCACTGCAGAGGAACAGGGTCAACCTTGCCACTGGCATTGCCGAAGCTGACCATCATGCCGCGCGGTTTCAGGCAGTTCAGTGAATCGACAAATGTGGCCTTGCCTACGCTGTCATACACCACGGGCACGCCTTTGCCGTCGGTCAGTTCTTTCACGCGGTCGACAATGTTCTCTTCGCTGGTCACAATCACTTCGGCACAGCCATTGGCTTTGGCCAATTCAGCTTTTTCATGCGTGGAAACCGTGCCGATTACACGCACTCCCAGCGATTTTGCCCACTGGGTCACAATGCTGCCCACACCACCGGCAGCGGCATGAAACAAAATGGTTTCGCCGGCTTGTACTTTGTAAACTCGGCGCAGCAGGTATTGGGCGGTGAAGCCTTTTAGCATCATGGCTGCAGCTGTTTCAAAATCAATGCTGTCAGGAATTTTAACCAGGGGGTGTGCGGGCATGTTGCGCGCTGTGCTGTACGAACCCACAGGACCTGATCCGTAAGCAACGCGGTCTCCCACTTTGAATTCAGTCACTCCCTCGCCCACCGCGCGCACAATGCCCGCACCTTCGGTGCCGGGGCAGCAGGGCAGGGGTTGCGGGTAAACGCCGGTGCGCCAGTACACTTCGATGTAATTCAAGCCGATTGCTTTGTGCTCCACTTGTACTTCACCTGCTTTGGGCGGGCCCAATTCCAGGTTTTCCATGGTCAGCACGTCAGGTGTGCCGGGGCTGTGAAATCGAACAATTTTTCCCGTGCTTGTACTCATGCTGTAACTCCTTGTTTTGCTTCTTTTTTCAGGCTGAGCAATGCCACACCCAGAATAACCAGTGCGGTGCCTGCTGCATGCCAAATGGTGAATGGTTCTTTTAATATCCAGGTGCCCAAGGCAATGGTGGCAATTGGGCCGATCATGCCCAGCTGCGAAACGCGCGGCGCACCAATCAAACTGATCGCTGTCATGACAGCGAATACAGGCACAAAAGTGCAGAACACCGCATTGACCAGCGACCAACCCCACACAGGCAGCGGTTGTTCCAAAATTATGCTCATCGGTTGCTGAATATTGATTTGCACCAAGATTGCAACGGCCGACACCAAGGTGGCCATGGCCGTTACTCGGATGGTCCCCAAACGTTTTAACAATCGTTCGCCCACGATCAGGTAACTGGCATAGCAAATGGCCGACATAAAAACCAGAAGCACACCAAGCCCGGTGTTTTCGCCCACCAAAACTGTTTCATGACCATACACCACGGCCAGGCCAACGTAGCTGAGCGCCATGCACATGAGCTGCCAAGGTTGCGGCCACTGCTGTTTTACCATGCAAGCGATCAGCAGCACGATGGACGGGTAGGTGAACAGAATCAGCCGTTCAAGCCCGGCAGTGATGTATTGCAAGCCCATGAAGTCAAACAGGCTCGCCAGGTAGTAGCCTAACAAACCCGCAAGCGTAATCAACCCGAAGTCTTTTGGCGTCATTTTGACGGCGTTTTTCTCGCGCAGGGTTGTAAAAATCAATGCACCCAAAAACAGGGGGAGCGACAACAACATGCGCATGGCCAGCAGGGTGGATGCATCCACCGTGTAGGCATAAGCCAGCTTCACGACAATGGCTTTGCCGGAAAAAAAGACGGCGCCCAAGAGCGCCAAACCCACGCCCCAAGCCGTGGGTGATCGTTCCAGTAAAGCGCGCGTTCGGCTCAAGGCTTACTGCGCGCGTTTACAAACGTTTGATCAGGCTGGAAGTGTCCCAACGCTGTCCGCCCATGCCCTGTACTTCGGCATAAAACTGATCCACCAATGCGGTTACCGGCAGCTGGGAACCATTGCGGCGCGCTTCTTCAAGCACCAGGCTCAAGTCTTTGCGCATCCAGTCCACTGCGAAACCAAAATCGAATTTTCCTTCAACCATGGTTTTTCCACGGTTGTCCATTTGCCAGCTTTGGGCTGCTCCCTTGCCGATTACTTCCAATGCTTTGTTCACGTCCAGCCCAGCATTCATACCGAATTTTAAAGCTTCAGACAAACCCTGCAACAAGCCGGCGATACACACCTGGTTCACCATCTTGGTCAGTTGGCCTGCGCCCGATTCGCCCATCAGGGTAACGGCCTTGGCAAATGCTGCAATTACATCCTTTGATTGTTCGAAGTCGGCGTGAGTTCCACCACACATCACGGTCAACTGCCCGTTTTCTGCACCAGCCTGGCCGCCAGACACTGGCGCGTCGATAAAACCGAAACCTGCGTCTTTGGCTTGTTCAAACATTTCACGCGCAATTTTCGCGCTGGCGGTGGTGTGGTCAATAAACACTGCACCTGGCTTCATGCCGTGAAATGCACCGTTGATGCCTGTGCAAATCTGGCGCAGGTCGTCGTCGTTGCCCACGCATGCGAATACAAAGTCCTGTCCTGCGGCAGCTTGTTCCGGTGTGGCGGCCATTTTGCCACCATGTTGTTCAACCCATTTTTCGGCCTTGGCCGAGCTGCGGTTGTACACCGTGACCTCATGGCCTGCTTTGGTCAAATGACCTGCCATTGGGTATCCCATTACACCCAAACCCAAAAACGCGACTTTGAAACCCATAATTAATCACCTGAAAAGTTTTAGTTCTTGGTTGAACTGTAGCGGAATAGAACAGGTATTGCGCTTCGGATCATCCCTAGGTTTTGCGATTTGGTACGATCAGGCCTTGCCGCTTATCTTGAGTACCTCAAAATGAAAATCTGGGTCGATGCCGACGCTTGCCCGGTGGCCGTCAAGGAAATCATTTTCCGCGCAGCCGACCGCACGGGTATTGAAACCACGCTTGTGGCAAATCAGTACATCCGCACGCCGCCCTCGAAGTACATCAAAATGTTGCAAGTGCCACGTGGGTTCGATGAAGCGGACGATGAAATTGTGCGCAGGGTGGAAGCGGGCAATTTGGTGATTACCAGCGACATTCCGTTGGCCGCCCAGTTGGTGGAGAAAGGTGCGCAGGTGTTGAGCCCGCGTGGTGAACTGTTCAGTGTCGAGAATATAAAAGCCTTGCACACCATGCGCGATTTCATGGACACCATGCGTGCCAGTGGCGTAGACACTGGTGGACCACCTGCTTACAGCCAAGCTGACCGCAAAAATTTTGCCAGTCAGTTTGACCGCATTATTGCGAAATTTCCGAAAAATAGTTAAGGCTGGGCAACTGCCACTTCACTGATCACAATCACCGGGCTTGAGTTTGTGTAGTTGGGAATGTCGCCCATGATTTCCCGCGCATGCGGGCCGAACGCAGCCTGAAATGCCTCGATGGAATCCACAAACAAGTGACCCATGGCAATGAAAGCAGGTGCGTCGCCCGCGCCACCTGCCAAACCTTTGTCTACGGTGTAGTAGTGCAGGGCGCTGCCCATTTTGCTTTTCACCAACGGCATGTGTGTGGTTTTGTAGTACTCGTGGTTGAAGCTGACGCCTTCGGCATTGGGGTACATCACGCTGACTTTGATCATTTTATTGGGCCTCCTAAATTGCTTTCATTCTTTACCGTAACATAACCGCAAACGTGGCTTAAAGCCCGGAAGGTCCGGTACAACCTTTTTTAAAGAGAAATTAAATGGAATTGTGGGCACACCGTGGCAGCGGAAAAGGCGCGTTGGAGAACACGCTGAAAGGTTTCGAAATTGCATTCAATGCGGGTTTTAAGGCGGTTGAATTTGATGTGATGCTGACTGCCGATGGCGCACCCATGATTCACCATGATTGGGTCATGGGGCGTTGTGCAAGGTCAATCGACCCTGCCATCGCCAGCACGGATGTACTGACCCGGTTCGACTCGCTTTGTGCCCGCGACCTTCGCCATTTTTCAGTGCAGGGCGAACCCATTCCCAGCCTGGCCCAAACCATTGATTTTTGTTTGAAGCATGGCATGCGGGCGAATGTGGAATTGAAGGCCACCCACCCGGCCAATGCCATCGCCTTGGGGCGTGCTGTGCTGGCGGTCATTGAAGAATTGCCGCTTGATGCGCAAGAACACATACGCAGCAACTGGGTGTTTTCCAGCTTTTACCATGCAAGCTTGTTGCCACTTCAAGGCTTCGACCTCGCTTTGCTGTATGAACAATTGCCCGACAATTGGGTGTTGCATGCCGATGCCTTACAGGCCAGCGCCATTCACCTGCACTTCAGTGGCGCTGAACCCACGGCCTTGCGCCGCATACACACCACAGGCCGGGTGGTTCGGGTTTACACGGTGAACGACGCGGAACAAGCGAAAACGCTGCAAGCCTTGGGTGTGAAGGGCTTATTTACCGACAGAATGACATTGGCGGCTGCTTACTGAATGGAACCAAAACGGGCCTTTGGAAACAGAAGCTCTGTGATATTTATAATTTAGGTAGCTGATGGATCGGCCCAGTGTTTACGTAAGTTCGAGTCCCATCGCTTCAAGCCCGGAAAACATCGATTCGCCAGCACTATTAAACCGGAGTTCGATTGCTGATGTTGCGGGAAACTTATCTAGAGCATTTCTGCGCGTTTGCAAGCAATCTCATCAAGCAGGTTTTTCTCTAGAATCAGCTCCAGTTGAACGACCTAAAGCGCAGCCTAAGCAAGGTTTGCTTGCGGCGGCGCTGGAAATTCTGAGCACCAGTGACTTCCCAGAAGCGTTTAGCGCAATGGCGCTTGCCACATCTCGAAATTCGGATATTGCGCCGCGAATTTGGCTGAGTCAGTTTTACAAGGCTCGTAATGTACGTGAATTGCCTGAATTATCTGGGTTGAAGCTGAGCCTTTCAAATGAGTTGAAATTAACGAAAGCTCTGGCTGGGCTGGCTGAGCAATTCACTGATCCACTTCTAAATCGAAAAAAGCTCAGCGACACTGAAAAAACCAATTTAAATCGAAGCTTGAGTAAGCTCACCGGTTTGGCCATGTTGCTATTGAAACCGCTGGTTCAAAGTGGTGACTTGCACAAACTGGATGCTTTCACTTTAAATAGTATGCAGGGTTTGCTCAACAAAGTGTCCAACCTCGAAAGCGAAAAATTCAGAAACGCGTTGACCCACGCTATTAGTAAACAATCGACGATCAGCGCAGTGCGCCTTGATTCATCGGCTTACAGTGGCTTGTCCGAGGTTTGGCGCAACGACTTGGATGTTTCACTTGCCGCGATCAATCAGAATGCAAATTTACTCGAATATGCCAGCGATGACCTAAAAAATGATCGGGTGTTGGTGTTTGCTGCAGCGAAGAAAAACAGCAGCGCACTCCGGTATGCAAGCCCGCGCCTTCGAGCGGAATTTGAGCTCACGTACCCACCCACTGAATAAGGCGTTCAGTGAGCAGCACGATATCGCCTATATGGCATTGCAAACGCGCATTCTGTGGCCGTTTAAACCAGCACAAAGCCTTATAATCAACACCTTACTTCTCAGCTTGGTCGGGTGTTTTATTTATGAAAGTCGCTGATATTCGCGAAAAGTTTCTTGATTTCTTTGCCAGCAAGGGCCACACCATTGTGCCTTCCAGCAGCCTGGTGCCCGGCAACGACCCCACCCTGTTGTTCACCAACAGCGGCATGGTGCAGTTCAAAGACGTGTTCACCGGCAAAGACAAGCGACCCTACACCCGCGCTACTTCCAGCCAGCGCTCGGTGCGCGCAGGCGGCAAGCACAACGACCTGGAAAACGTGGGCTACACCGCGCGCCACCACACCTTCTTTGAAATGTTGGGCAACTTCAGTTTTGGCGACTATTTCAAAGAAAACGCGATTCAGTACGCTTGGGAATTGCTAACTGTTACTTATGGTTTGCCCGCTGAGAAGCTGTATGTGACCGTGTACCAGGAAGACGACGAAGCGTACAACATTTGGAACAAGCAGGTTGGCGTACCCGCCGAGCGCATTATTCGCATTGGCGACAACAAGGGCGCGCGCTACGCGTCCGATAACTTCTGGCAAATGGCCGACACCGGCCCTTGCGGCCCGTGCACAGAAATTTTCTACGACCACGGTCCCGACGTTTGGGGCGGCCCACCCGGAAGTGATCAGGAAGACGGCGACCGCTACATTGAAGTGTGGAATCTGGTGTTCATGCAATTCGACCGCAGCGCCGATGGCGTGTTGCACCCGCTGCCCAAACCCTGTGTAGACACCGGCATGGGCCTGGAGCGCATTGCCGCCGTGTTGCAACATGTGCACAGCAACTATGAAATTGATTTGTTCCAGGCCTTGATCAAGGCGGCGGCGCGTGAAGTGACCGCGCAGGGCAATTTGGTCGAGCTTAGCAACAATTCATTGCGCGTTATTGCCGACCACATTCGCGCCTGTTCATTTTTGGTAGTTGATGGTGTTATTCCCGGCAATGAAGGCCGTGGCTATGTACTGCGCCGAATTATTCGCCGCGCCATTCGCCATGGTTACAAGCTGGGTTGCCGCAAGCCATTTTTCAATGCCATGGTGGGCGATTTGGTCGGTGAAATGGGCGAAGCTTATCCCGAATTGGCCAAAGCCGCCAAGCAAGTGCAAAGCATTCTGAAGGCCGAAGAAGAGCGTTTCTTCGAGACGATTGAAAACGGCATGGCGATTCTGGACTCAGCCTTAGGCGCGCTTCCGAAGGGCGGCATGCTGGACGGCGACACCGCATTCAAGTTGCACGACACCTACGGCTTTCCGTTGGATTTAACGGCCGACGTGTGCCGCGAACGTGAAATGAGTGTGGACGAAGCCGCGTTTGATGAAGCCATGAACAAGCAAAAGCAACAGGCTCGCGCAGCTGGCAAGTTCAAGATGGACGCAGACCTGGCCTACAGCGGCGTGTCTACCGAATTCAAGGGCTACGATGCGCTTGAACTCAGCAACGCCACGGTCACCGCCATTTATGTGAATGGTACGGCCGCCAACAGCATTACCGCCGGGCAGCAAGGCGTAATTGTGCTGGACCAAACCCCTTTCTATGCTGAAAGTGGTGGTCAGGTGGGCGACCAGGGCGAAATTTCAAGTGGCGCAGCTTGTTTGAATTTGTTCCGTGTGGAAGACACTTTGAAAATTCAGGCCAATGTGTTTGGGCACCATGGCGAACTGGTCACCGGTGAACTGAAAGTAGGCGACGCAGTGGGCGCGCAGGTTGACCAACACCAGCGCAACCGCACCATTCGCAATCACAGCGCAACGCACCTCATGCACAAAGCCTTGCGTGAAGTGCTGGGTGAACACGTTAGCCAGAAAGGCTCGCTGGTGGATGCGGAAAAAACCCGCTTCGACTTTGCGCACCACAGCGCCATGACCCCTGAGCAAATTGCTCAAGTGGAACGCATCGTGAACGAAGAAATTCTGGCCAATGCGGAAACGCAAGCCCGGGTGATGGACATTGAAAGCGCGAAAAGCGCAGGTGCCATGATGCTGTTTGGCGAGAAGTACGGCGACACCGTGCGGGTATTGGACATTGGTTCATCGCGCGAACTGTGTGGCGGCACGCACGTGCAGCGCACCGGCGACATTGGTCTGTTCAAAATTACCAGCGAAAGCGGTGTGGCTGCCGGCATTCGCCGCGTGGAGGCCACCACCGGCCTGGGTGCCATGGAATTTGCCCAGAAGGCGCAAGCCCAGGTGGATGCCATTGCGCAAAGCCTGCGCGTGCCAGCAACTGAAGCCACTGTGAAAATTGGCCAGATGATGGACCAGATGAAAAATCTGGAGAAGGAACTGGACCGCTTGAAAAGCAAATTGGCTGCATCGCAAGGTGATGATTTGGCAAGCCAGGCTGTGGATGTAGACGGTGTGAAAGTGCTGGCTGCAAAACTTGAAGGTGCAGATGTAAAACAGCTTCGCGAAGCAGCAGACAAGCTGCGCGACAAGTTGGGCAATGCTGCACTGGTGCTGGCCACCGTGCTGGAAGGCAAGGTCAGCTTGATTGCCTCAGTGAGCAAAGACGCCACTGCGAAAGTAAAGGCGGGCGATTTGGTCAACTTTGTGGCCCAGCAGGTGGGCGGCAAGGGCGGTGGCCGACCCGACATGGCACAGGCCGGTGGTACCCAGCCAGAAAATCTGGATGCGGCTTTGGCCAGCGTGCTTGAATGGGTCAAAAGCAAATAAGTTAGCCAAATAAGCAAGGCAAGCAGCCATGAGCAAAGCCATTTATCAGTTCTGCCCCATGTGCGCCAACAAGCTGCACGAGTTGCAGCATTCCGGGCAGGCAAGAATGGCCTGTGGCAGTTGCAATTTCGTGCAGTGGGGCAACCCAGTTCCCGTGGTGGCTGCATTGGTGGAATACGATGGCAAAGTGTTGCTGGCCCGCAATGCAGCATGGCCGGCGCACTTTTTTGCCTTGATTACTGGTTTTCTGGAACGCAATGAAACACCTGAACAAGGTGCCATTCGCGAATTGAAAGAGGAAACCAACCTGGATGCAGTGGAAAGCAGCCTGATTGGTGTGTACCCCTTTCCCATGAAAAACGAAGTGATTATTTGTTACCACATCAAGGCAGTGGGGCAAATCAGCCTGAGTGAAGAACTGGCTGATTACAAACTGGTAGAACCCGCTGAACTGCGGCCCTGGCGTATGGGCACTGGCTTGGCCATGGCCGATTGGCTTGCAGCGCGTCAGCTGCCTGTCAACTGGATTGAATTAAAATAACGTCATTAAATCAAGCTGTACCAAGGAGCAAAGAGACATGAATTTTGACCGTGAAGTAGATGCCAGTGGCCTGAACTGCCCACTGCCCATTCTTCGAACCAAAAAGGCCCTGGCTGAAATGCAAAGCGGGCAAGTGCTGAAAGTTACCTCGACCGACCCTGGTTCCGTGCGAGATTTCGCCATGTTCGCCAAGCAAACCGGCAATGAATTGATGGAACAGGCAGACATGTCTGGCTCTTTCATTTTTTACATGAAACGCCGCTAAGCGGGCGGGCACCTGGTGAGCGTTGTTCTTGGAAAACCCGAGGTGCCTGCACACTGGTTGCTCGACGCCAACGTGATTTTCTCGGAATGGACGCGTTGGTTACTCGTGGTTTTGGCGCATCGCCACAATGCCACGCTGTACTGGACCCCCCACATTGAAAATGAGTGCTACCGTAATCTGGTGCGCTTAGGCCGCTTGCACCCTGACGACGCACTGGCAGAGCGCCTTGCTTTGCCGGGGCGTTTAAACGCAACCTTGTTGCCGCAGCAGCATGAGCCTTATTTGGCCGATGTAAAGCAGGTTGATGAAAAGGATCGCCATGTGGCCGCAGCAGCTTTGGCCTTGAAGCACCAAATTCAGTCGCCAGTGGGTTTGATTACCTGGAATTTAAAAGACTTTCCGCGAAAGCCACTTTTGAAACTTGGACTGGTCAGGTTTAGTCCCGATGAATTGTGTACGGAATCGTTCAAGGGCACCGAAGACCCCTTGCCTTGCCTGTTACAAACAATTGCGACCATGCAGGCCGAAACCTTGAGCAAGAACTACAACTTTCCGACTGTATATCAAAGCAAGGCGCAAGCACTTCCCGCCACAGAGCAAGACTGGCTTGAGTTCTTGCCCCGCAACCGCATGCACAAAACCGCGAAATTACTTTGTCGCGTAAAAACGGTAACCCGTTCTGGTTAGTCAAAATTTACTTGTCTTGTCTTATCATTGTCATATCCACTGATAATCAAAATTATGTTCAGACTTATCTACACTTCCTCCCAGTCCTCGAGCTTTGATCGCTTGGGCTTCGAGCAATTGTGCGATACAGCATCCAGGAACAACCATGCGGTAGGCGTGGGCGGTTTGTTGTTGTGTAACGACCTGGAGTTCATGCAGTGTTTGGAAGGCCCGCACAATGCCGTGGCCTCGATTTACAAGCGGATTACTCAAGACTCCCGACACACGGACATCCGCCTGCTGATGTCTGAACCTGCATCCGAACGTTTGTTTAACAATTGGTCGATGGTCGGTTTGGCGATCAAGCCAAGGTCTGTCTTGAGCGCAGAACCCATCGCGTATACACTTCTAGATCATCGCTTGTACTGGCCTTGGAAAAGCTTGGGAACCAGTGCAGTTGATTTGATGTTCGAGTATGCCAAAGTCAAATCCGAGCTTGAAAAGGCAGGTGACACCGGCCCCCTCAGCAAGGTATTTGAAGTGTATCAACCATGATGTAAGCAGGTAGCAGTATGACAATTGGTTTTTTTCTTCGCTCAATCTCCCTTTTCGCCATGTTTCCCCTTGCTGTTTATGCCCAAAGCGTGGTCAAAGTGACCCCACTTGGCGGGCAAGAGGGTGAATTTTGCCGTTTCGACCGTGCCATGATTTTTGAAGACCCCAACGGCACCCGCATTTTGTATGATGCGGGCCGAACCGTTGCGGGTGCTGCAGATTCTCGTTTGGGCAAGATTGATGTGGTGTTGATCAGCCACATGCATGGCGACCATTTGGGCGACCGCCACAACCCGACACCGAATGCGGGTAGCTGCGACAAACCCGATATTTCAGTTAGCGCACTGCCCAATTCCAATAGCGTGAACATCGCAGTGAAAACCGGCGCAAAAATAGTAACCGGCAGTGAAATGCCATCCTTTCTGGCCAACAAGCTAAAACAGGCCGGTGGCGATGAAAAGAATTCCATACTGGTTCGATTTGGGGCTATGCAAACCATTGGCGGAGTGGACATTACCACGGTGCCCGCAGCGCACAGCAACGGGATTTCTGGTGACTTCGTGGGCAGCCGCTTGGGCGAATTGTTGAAAGAAACCGGCATAACCGCCTACGCAGGCCCCCCCACTGGTTATGTGCTGAAATTCAGCAATGGTTTGGTGGCTTACCTGAGTGGGGACACGGGTATAACCGCCGAGCAAAAAGAGGTGGTGGGCGAGTACTACAAGCCCCAACTGGCGGTGATGAACATTGGCGACACCTTCACCACCGGCCCGAAAGAAGCGGCTTACGTGGTCAATGAACTGGTCGAACCCAAAGCTGTGATTGCCAGCCACGCCAATGAAGTAGCGACTTCGAATGGCAAGGTAATTGCCGGCACGCGCACGGAACAGTTTATGAAGGCCAGCAAGATGCCTGTGTATGTGCCTTTGAGTGGCAAAACCATGAGCTTTGATGGCAAAGGCAAATGCACTGCAGGCTGCTAAATATTCTGGCAACGCGGCTGTAAAAAAAAGGCACCGAGAAGTGCCTTTTTTTTAATTAACTGGCCTGCCAGCCAGCATTTCTACTTTAGTTTACTGAGTTGGCTTTCAAGCTTTTCCAGTAGTGCACTGAATTCAGCCAAACGCGCTTTTTCCTGGTCCACCACTGCAGCCGGTGCACGGTCTACAAAGCTGGCATTGCCCAGTTTGCCGTTGCATTTGGCAATTTCAGTGCGGATTCTTTCCGCTTCCTTGCCAATGCGAGCACGCTCAGCTTCCACATCGATTTCAATGTGCAGCATCAGTTTTAGTTCGCCGACAATTTGCACAGGCGCCATGGAATCGGCGGGCAGTGAATCGACCACATCAACCTTGCTCAACTTCGCAAGTGCGGCCAATACGGGGCCAGTTTTCTCCAGAAATGCGCGTTGGTCCGCGTTGCCTTCGCAACTGGCAATCAGCGGCGCTTTTTCCGCAGGGCTTAAACCCATTTCACCGCGCAGTGCGCGCACGGCGTCCACAGTTGCTTTCAGTTGGGCCACGTGTGCTTCTGCCTTTTCATCAATGCGGGAAGGCACGCTGACCGGGTAGGCTTGGGTCATCAGGTTGGCTTGCTGGCCTTCCTCGCGGCGGCCTGCCACCACGCTGACTGTTTGCCACAATTCTTCGGTAATGAAAGGAATAATGGGGTGGGCCAAACGCAAAATGGTTTCCAGTACACGTACCAGTGTGCGGCGGGTGGCGCGTTGTTGCGCAGCGCTTCCATTGGCAATTTGCACCTTGGCAATTTCAAGATACCAATCGCAGTATTCGTCCCACACAAACTGGTAAATGCTTTGTGCAATCAGGTCGAACCGGTAGTTCTCGAATCCCTGTGCCACATCGGCTTCCACGCGTTGCAGGGTGCTGGTAATCCAGCGATCGGCTTGTGAAAAGTCAAGGTAGCCACCGGGTGTGCAAGCTTCAGCGTCGTGATCGCTCAAACCACAATCTTGCCCTTCGGTGTTCATCAACACAAACCGGGTGGCGTTCCACAATTTGTTGCAGAAGTTGCGATAACCGTCGCAGCGCTTCTGGTCAAAGTTGATGTTGCGCCCCAATGTGGCCAGGCTTGCGAAAGTGAAGCGCAACGCGTCTGCACCGTAAGCAGGAATGCCGTCCGGGAATTCCTTGCGGGTTTTTTTCTCGATTTTCGGTGCATCTTGCGGCTTGCTCAAACCTGTGGTGCGTTTTACAAGCAGGGTGTCCAAATCGCACCCGTCAATCAAATCCACAGGGTCAAGCGTATTGCCCACGGACTTGCTCATCTTCTTGCCTTCGGCGTCGCGCACCAAACCATGCACATACACGGTGTGGAAAGGCACCTGGCCGGTGAAGTGAGTGGTCATCATGATCATTCGGGCAACCCAGAAGAAAATGATGTCAAACCCGGTGACCAACACCGATGAAGGCAGGAAATGCTTCAACTCGGGTGTTTCGTCGGGCCAACCCAAAGTGCTGAAAGGCACAAGTGCTGATGAAAACCAGGTGTCCAGCACATCATCGTCGCGCTTCAATGCCCCTGTATAACCCGCAGCCGCTGCTTTGCTGCGTGCGTCTTCTTCAGTTCGGGCCACAAACACTTCACCATTTTCGCCGTACCAGGCCGGGATTTGGTGGCCCCACCACAACTGGCGGGAAATGCACCAATCTTGAATGTTATTCAACCATTGGTTGTAGGTGTTCACCCATTGCTCGGGCACAAACTTTACTTGGCCCTGTTCAACCGCATCAATGGCTTTCTGCGTGATGCTTTTGCCGGTGGCGTCGCCTTCGGCGGCTTTTGTCATGGCCACAAACCATTGGTCAGTCAACATGGGTTCAATCACCACGCCGGTGCGGTCGCCTTTGGGCACCATCAGTTTGTGGGGTTTGATTTCACCCAGAAGGCCTTGTTCTTCCAGGTCGGCCACAATCTGCTTGCGGGCCACGAAACGATCCATGCCCACGTACTTGGCAGGTGCGTTTTCGTTGATGGTGGCGTCCAGCGTCAGGATGTTAATCAATTCCAGCTTGTGGCGTTGGCCAACAGCGTAATCGTTGAAGTCATGCGCAGGGGTTACTTTCACCACACCTGTACCGAATGAGCTGTCCACATAATCGTCGGCAATAATGGTCAGTTCACGGTCGCACAAAGGCAGTTTTACTTTTTTGCCAATCAGGTGCTGGTAGCGTTCATCGTCGGGGTGCACCATCACGGCTGAATCGCCCAGCATGGTCTCCGGGCGGGTTGTGGCCACCGTCAGGTGGGTCAGGCCTTTCACTGTATCTGCTTCAAGCAGCGGGTATTTCAATTCCCACAGGTGGCCTTCGGTTTCAACGCTTTCCACTTCGAGGTCAGAAACAGCCGTTTTCAGCACGGGGTCCCAGTTCACCAAGCGCTTGCCGCGGTAAATCAAGCCTTGTTCAAACAGGCGAACAAACACTTCTGTAACTGATTTGGAAAGCGCTGGGTCCATGGTGAAGTACTCGCGTTGCCAATCCACGCTGGCACCCATGCGGCGCATTTGCTCGGTAATTTTGCTGCCGCTTTCGTTTTTCCATTCCCAGATTTTTTCAACAAACTTCTCGCGACCCAGGTCGTGGCGGGTAATGTTCTTCGCGGCCAACTGACGTTCCACCACGATTTGGGTGGCAATGCCCGCATGGTCGGTGCCGGGTTGCCACAGGGTGTTGTGGCCGCGCATGCGGTAGTAGCGTGTTAGCCCGTCCATGATGGTCTGGTTAAACGCATGGCCCATGTGCAGCGTGCCGGTTACGTTGGGTGGTGGCAGCTGAATGCAAAAGTCGGGCTTGCCATCCACTGTGGTCGCCTTGGCATGGCCTTGGCGCTCCCATTCGGGGCCCCAGTGGGATTCAATGGCATTCGGGTCGAAACTTTTGGCGAGGGTCATGGTGAAGACGGTAAAAAATGAGCAATATCAAAGGGAAACTAGCCCAGCATTATAGCCCCCATCGTGGTGAATTCCTGTTTCCAAGTGTCTTCATTCCGTTTTTGCCGCAGTGTAATCCTCCTCTATTCATCAATTTGTAATTGTGTTCGAAGCGCCAGAATGTATGCATATGTCAAGCATTGGGGTTACGGCGTGAGGGGGAGTGCATTCACTGGCGCAGCGGTTAACTTCAAATACATCGAATTGTGAGCGAAAGGGGTTGGTCATGTTAAATACAATAAGTGCACGGTTCAGTGCAAGTTTGATTGCTGTCATATTGATGGCAGTGGGCGTGGGCGCACTTGGCCTGTACAACAGCAAAGTGATTATGGATGCGAATGCCAAGAACGACTTCACGCATCAGGTCATTGAAAATGTGCTGATCTTGAAGGAAAGCATGTTGGCCGTTGAAACTGGCGAGCGCGGTTTTCTATTGCGCGGCGATGAGGCTTACCTTGCGCCCTACAAAACCGGAAAAGACACCATTGAGATAAACCTGAAAGAGACCATGGATTTGACTGCACACAATGAACTGGTTACTACCAGTTTGAAAAAATTCAGGGCACATTACAACACCTGGGTTGACACAGTTATCGAACCCTTGATTGAAACGCGTTATGCAGTGAACGCCGGGCGTTTGACTGAAGAGCAAATGAGCGAGGCCATTGCATCGCGTTCAAGCAAAGATTTAACCGACAAAATGCGCGCTGAATTAAAAATAGTGGAAGAAGAAGAATTCCGCTTGTTGAACGAACGCAAGAAGCTCAGCGAATCCGTCTACGAACAATCCATTGTTTACACGATTGCAATTACCTTGCTTGCGGCCTTGATTGGCCTGGGTTTGAACTGGCTGGTTGCACGCATGTTCAAGCGCAAGCTTGGAGTGGCGAAAGTGCACATTGATGCCTTGGCTGAGGGCAAACTGAACAGCAATATTCAGGTGTCGGGTAAGGACGAAGTGGACCAGTTGATGAAGGCCCTGAGTACTGCACAAACCAATTTACGTGGCTTGATTGATGGAATTCGAGCCTCAACCGTGTCGTTGACCGAGAGTTCCAGCGCAGTGCGTACTTCTTCAGATGAAATGAACAATGCGGCATCAGAACAGGCCGATGCAACCGCCTCCATGGCCGCGGCTGTGGAAGAGCTCACTGTATCGATCAGCCAGATCACAGAAAACTCCAACGATGCATCGCACACAGCCATGCAGGCCAAGGAAGCAGCAGACCAAGGCACGCTGACATTGGGCAAAGTGGTGGAAGGCATCCGGAAAATTGCATCATCTGTGCAGGGCAGCGCAGGCACTGTGCGGTCACTGGAAAAGCAGTCCAATGAGATCTCGGAAATTATTTCTACCATCACTGACATTGCGGACCGCACCAATTTGCTGGCACTGAATGCAGCCATTGAGGCAGCACGCGCTGGTGAGAGCGGCCGTGGATTCGCGGTGGTGGCCGATGAAGTGCGCAAGCTTGCTGAACAAACCAAGGGATCTTCCGAGCGTATTTCAAGCATGGTATTCCAGATTCAAAGCATCACCCAACAAGCGTCGAAGTCGATGGACGATTCAGTGGAAATGGTTCAGCAGGGTATTGAACAGGCCGATTCGGTTTCAGGAACAATTGACCAGATCAAAGCAAATGCGGATCGCGTGAACGAGGCGATTCAGGCCATCACAGTGTCGATGAAAGAACAAAGCAATGTGAGTGTTGAAATTAGTCGGAACGTGGAACGAGTTGCACAAATGACCGAAGAAAACACAGCCGCCATTGCCCAAAACAAACATGTGGCGACACAGATCTCAGATTTGGCGCAGAATTTGACTCAGTCAGTTGCGGTGTTTAAAACCTGATTATTTTTTTAACGCGTCCAGCACAATCTTCTCAAACTCTTGCATAAGCTGGGGTTTGATACGAAGCAGGGCGCGTTCGAACAATTCGGGCAATTGCGCGCGCAGTACTTCAATCTGCGGATCACTTAAACTTCCACTCAAGCGTTCACCGGTTGATTTCTCAATTTCCTGCAAGCCACTTTCAATTACTTCCGTCAGCAAAGGTGGGCCGCCGTCAAAATGCTCGCTCATGTCAAAGGTTCCTTAGCTGTTTGCCCGGTCAAATGTGTTCAGTGGGTAGCCACGTTCTTTGTAGAATTTGTAGCGCTGCCGAGCCAATGCTTTGTTGTCCTCATCAGTGCCCACAATTTCCACCAATCGGTCAAAGCGTGCGAAAAATGGTGGCCACTGATCATCCAGATTAATCAATAAATCGTAATGACTGATGTCGTCGGATTTGTCGGTCAGTACAATGGGGGTATCAAGCACACCAGGGTGACCGGTTACCACATGGGGCAGGAAGTCTTCTTCTGAAAACGTCCAAAGAAGCTTGTCCAGGCTCTCCAGAATTTCAGGTCGGGTGCTGTAACACACCACCTTCAGCCCTTGCCCGTTGTTGTATGCCTTCCGGATTAAGCGGCAGGTATACAACAGATGGTCGGCCACATTCAAATGAAAGTCGATTCGGGTCAATTCAACCGCCTCAGGCCTTCGCGCGCTTCATGACAAATTCAGCCAGCAGTGGTACGGGGCGACCACTAGCCCCTTTGGCTTTGCCGGAATGCCAGGCTGTGCCCGCAATGTCCAGGTGGGCCCAGTTGTAGGCCTTGGCGTATTTTTGCAGGAAACAGGCCGCAGTCACGCTGCCTGCGGGCGGGCCACCAATGTTGGCCATGTCGGCAAAGTTGCTTTTCAGCTGTTCGTGGTATTCCTCGTCCAGCGGCATGCGCCACGCGGTGTCCAATGAGTTTTGTCCGGCTTTCAGGAGTTCATCGGCAAGCTGGTCATCGGGGCTGAACAAGCCTGTATTCACATGACCCAGTGCGACAATGCAGGCACCTGTCAGGGTGGCAACGTCGACAACTGCCGCAGGATTGAAGCGTTCTACATAGGTTAACGCGTCGCACAAAATCAGGCGGCCTTCGGCATCAGTGTTCAAAATTTCAATGGTTTGGCCGCTCATGGAAACCACCACATCGCCAGGCTTACTGGCGTTGCCCGCAGGCATGTTTTCAGCACTTGGAACCACCACAATCAGGTTCAATGGCAACTTCATTTCAACTGCAGCACGCATGGTGCCCAACACGCTGGCTGCGCCACACATGTCGTACTTCATTTCATCCATGCCAGCGCCGGGTTTCAGCGAAATACCACCGGTGTCAAAAGTGATGCCTTTGCCCACCAGCACAACGGGAGCCTCTTTTGGATCCTTCGCACCGTTGTACTTCAGCACAATCAGTTTTGGGGGTTCGCTAGAGGCCTTGCCCACCGACAACAGGCTGAACATGCCCAGTGCTTCCATTTTCTTGTGGTCCAGCACTTCCACGCCAAGTTTGTATTGTTTGGCCATGGCTTTGGCAGTTTCAGCCAGGTAGTTGGGGGTACAGATATTGCCTGGCAAGTTGCCCAGGTCTTTGGTCAGTTGCATGCCATTGCCGATCGCTTGCCCAATCGCAGCGCCTTTTTCCACTGCGTCTTGGGTTGATTTCGTACAGGCCAACTCGAAAGCGGGCGGAGTGGCTGCATCTTCGTCCTGTTTCTTGCAGGCAGAGAAGCTGTAAAAGCTTTCAGTGATGGTTCTTGCACACAAAGCGGCAATTTCTTTTTCGCTACATTTTTTCGGTACTTCCTGATTCAGCGCGAAAAATACTTTGGCAGGCTTCAAGCTCTTTAAAGCCTCGCAGGCACTGCTGGTGGCCTTGCGAAGTACTTTCGTGTTTAGTTTTTCGGCTTCATCCAGACCCACCAGCACATACACAGGTGCACCTGCTTTCGCGGTGTTAAAAATCAGGCGTGTGCTGCCTGAATTTCCTAGGTTTTTGTCGGTTTTACATGCATTGGTCAGCAATCCATCGGTGTCAATGTCGGCGCGTTTTGCAGCTGCGCTGAATTCTCCGCCTTTGTAGATGGCAACAACCGCAACATCGCTTCCTTTTGCAGGCACTGGTCCGCCTGCTGTCACTGCGGCAACAGCGCCACTTCCCGCCTTGAACGAAAACATGGGGGGTGGGGTGGCAATTGTTTTTTTTGCAGTGCGTGTGCTGCTGGGCTTTCTTGCTTTTTGGGTGGCGGGTGTTGTTGTCATGGTGTTCCTTCTTGCGTTTGATGCTCGACCATTCAAAACGAATGCATGCGACAATCTACCATTATTAACAAGCTGGGTTCGCGAGTCAAAGCGCAGCCCGCCTGGATTGCATGCTGTTTCGTTCCACTTTTCGAAAAGACTTCGCTCAAACCGCCGGTGCTACCTTTGTGGCACTGTTCACCATCATTGTCACTACGGTTCTTGTTCGCACGTTGGGCCAAGCCGCGGGTGGCAAGGTGGACAATGCAGAAGTGTTCACCTTGATTCTGTTGGGCGGGCTTCAGTACCTGCCAGCGGCCTTGGTCATCACTGTATTCATCTCGGTCATGGGTGTGGTTTCCCGCTCCTTCAAGGAACAGGAAATGACGGCCTGGTTTGCCTCTGGCTTGTCTTTGTTTTCTTTGGTGCGCCCTGTGCTTCGTTTTGCCGTGCCGTTAACTGTGTTGGCGATGATTTGTTCGGTGTGGCTTACCCCATGGGCCAAGGCCGAACTGGATGCGGCCAAAGACCGTTTCGCCAAGCGTAGCGATGTTAGCAAGGTAAGCGCTGGGCAGTTTCGAGAATCAGGTGATGGAGACAGGGTGTTTTTCGTTGAACGCCAATCGGAAGTGACGAAGCAGGTCGAAAATGTGTTTGTGGTGGATTCCAAAGGCGACACCCGCACTGTGGTTTCCGCCGAGCGCGGTAGTGTTGAAGTGGATGCCACGGGGCAACCTTATCTGGTGTTGAGTGGTGGCAGACGTGCCACGCTGGACGGCACTGGTGAGCGCTTTTCAAGCACTGAATTTGAAGCCTACGGATTGGCCATCGACAATACCTTGGGTGCCGCGCCCAGCTTCCAGCTTCAGCACCGCCGGGTTGATTTGCTGCTTGCTGACTTTTCCCCCGCGGCGCAAGGTGAGTTTTTGTGGCGAGTCAGCCTGCCCTTGTCTGCTGTGGTTCTTGGTTTACTGGCCATTCCATTGGCATTCGTAAACCCGCGTGGTGGCAATTCATTGAATCAGTTGTTTGCCTTGCTGATCTACCTGACTTACAGCAACATCGTTTCAGTCACTCAAAGCATGGTAACCAAGGAAACCCTGGATTTCTGGGCTGCTTTGTTGCTTCCCCACGGCTTTGTGCTGGTGCTGTTTTACTTGCTGGTGTTGAAACGCAATCGCCCCGCTGGCGCCCCCCTGTTTTTTCTGCGCAGGTCTGGACTTTCAAGAGTTAAGCCATGATCAAACGATCCAGAAAGTCATTTAGTGTGCCTCATTCTTTGCTGGTGTACTTTCGCAGCGAACTTTACAAAGCCATCAGTTTTGTGATGGTGGCGTTTGTGGGTTTGTTCGCTTTCTTTGATTTGATTGCAGAGGTTGATCGCTTGAGCCTGCCCGGCACAAGCTGGTTTTATTATTTCATTTCGGTGATGTTGGGTTTGCCCGCCAGGGTTTATGAAATTGCGCCCATTGCCGCGTTGATTGGTTCAATTTATGCGCTGGTTCAACTGGCAGCCAGCAGTGAATTGACAGCGATGCGTGCCGCCGGCTTAAGCACCACCAGCATGCTGAAAATGCTGGTTCGCATCGCCTCAGGTGTCGTGGTAATCACCGTGTTGTTTGGCGAGGGTGTAGCACCCTTGGCTGAGCGCGCCGCCGTGCCCATGCGCGCCAAAGCCCTCGGTTACGAAGTTGATCGCGATTTTCGAAGCGGTTACTGGATGCGCGACACTTACAGCGCGCCGGGCGAAGAATCCCGGGTTCGGTTTGTCAACTTCGATTCTTTTAACAAAGACGGTGATTTGTTGAAACTGGAGTATTACGAACTTGACCCGGATTCCAGAATTCGCGCCTGGGTGCGTGCAGAAAGCGCAAGTTTTGATCCACAAAATGGTGACTGGGTGTTGCGCAAGGTTCGTCTACAGCGTTATTTTGATCAAGCCGTCAGCATTGAGGAAGCGGCCAAAGCGGGTTTGACCATTGAGGCCACTCCTTTTGAAGCCATCGATGAAATGCGCTGGACGTCCAACCTGTCGCCTGAACTTTTAACCGGCCTGTTTGTGCGTCCTGATCGAATGAGTGCCTGGCAGTTGTACAACTACTCCCGGTTTTTAAGCAGCAACCTGCAGGCCACCGACAACATTGATTTGGCTTTTGCCAAGAAGATCATGTACCCGTTTGCAATCCTGATCATGATGATGATTTCCCTGCCTTTTGCGTACCTGCATTTCAGATCGGGCAGTGTCAGCGTGAAGGTGTTTGCAGGCATCATGATCGGCGTGGGCTTTCATTTGGTGAACAATCTGTTTTCTCACCTCAGCATGGTGGCCAGCTTTTCACCTTTTGTCAGTGCCGCCGTGCCCAGCTTGTTGGGCTTTGTGGCGGGAATGGCGGCTTTGTGGTGGGTTTCCCAGCCAGCGCCATGGCGCAGTTTGAATGTATTGAGGAATCGATGAGCAGTCACGAAAAAAGAGCAATTGTGTTGTTTGGCCATGGCGCCCGCGACCCTCAGTGGGCCGAGCCAATGAAGCGCCTGCAAAGTATTTTGATTGGGCAGTTGCCCACCGTTCAGGTTGAACTCGCATTTCTTGAACTGATGGCACCCAGCCTGCCCGATACAGTGGATTGCATGGTCCAAGGCGGTGTGCAACACATTCAGGTGGTGCCCATATTTTTCGGCCGTGGCGGCCATTTGAAAAATGATTTTCCGGTGATCATGGCCGAGATGAAACAAAAACACCCTGGCCTTGACATTCAAGCCACCTCTGCTGTGGGGCAATGGGATGCTGTGTGGCAAGCCATCGCTTTAGAAATAGTGGAATTGTCAGCCAAAGGTTGAAGACTCGTTTCACTGCGCGCGGAACAGGTCTGATTTCAAGAGAAGTGCCGGCGCCATGTGCGTGCTGAACATGGCGGTGTGGCCTGAAAGATCATGCAGCAAATCATCAAGCAAAATATCGTCTTCTGTCGTCTTGCCTTGCAGGGTGTCTAGCCAAACCTTGGTTTCAGGAGTCAGTCCCAGCAAATTTCTGACCCGATCGCCGTTGAATATTGCTTTTAAACTCACATCTTCCCAAGTCATTTTTCCTTGACCTTTCAAGTGCAAGGTATTGTTGATCAACTCAAGTTGTCCTGTGTACTTCAAACCGTTTGGAAATTCCAGCGTACCTTGTTTTACAGTTCTGTTGATTAACAATAGCTTGCAGCCAAACAGCCCAACGTTTTGGTATTGAATGTTGTAGTTTTGCAGGTTGACATGATCTCTGGGTCGAATCAGGTAATGGTCGTCCGCTTCCTGGCTCAGCTTGAAGCAAATTTCCTCCGGGCTTGCATTGCTGTATTCGGTCATCAGCTTGAACTCAAAAAGGCATCCGGGGGCACTGAAAGGTTTTAAGTTTGCAATCTTTAAATTGTTACTGAACGAGAGACGCCAAAAGTTGAACAAATGTTCGCGTTTCATCTCCGACATATTGTCTCTGGGTGACACATACACAACAGCACAGCGCCCGTGCGCTATCGGCGTTAGCGTGTCTTCTTTTGAATACGACATGGTTTGCATGATTTCAGAATCAATGCCGCCCCGTAGCCACAAAAAATTGCCGACGAATTGTTTGCCGAGGTAAGTTCCGGGATTGTTGTCGTCAGGATAAAGAATTCCCATGGCCCGATCGGTGGCGGTCAAGTAACCCGAGAAAAGGTAGGGGCCCACGGGTAGTTTGAATACAAAACCTTCAAACCCAGGCGAGGGAGTTTTTTGTGTGCAATCCAGATAATGGGCTTTGAAGGGATAATTTCCTTCGAGCGACGAGTGGCGTATTTCCGAGAACAAGGGCAAGGCATCCAGTGGGATGGGGTCTGAATCTCCGTCTACAGGGAACTGTAGAAAACAATGCTGGCCCTCTTCGTCGGTTAGCCGAGCATTCTGCAAGCATTGTTGTGCAGTCAGTTTGCCTTGCCAGCGCAAGTTCTCCTGCTGCAAGACAGTAAAACGTTCTGTATTTACTGTGCCGCATGGCTCCCATTCAATTTTCGATTGTAATTCAACGGCCCCAAACGTAGGCACTATGGTTTCTTTCACCCAAGTGGCTTGTTTCAACAGTGGTCTTTTTGTCCAGGGGTTGCCGTCAAAATTGGTTTCCAGTTTCATGGAGACAGACGTCTTATTGTCTGCGTGGCTGTCTTTAAATCCAAGTCGAATTCCTGCGAGTTGTTTGTTTATGAAAATAAACATATGAACTGGGGCATCGTCGCTGCTCGACAAGTAAGTTTGTCCGTTTTCGATGATTAACGGCGTATTTGATTCTGGTGAGTAGCCAAGCAGTTCATGAAGTCGCGAAGTGCCATGCGAGCTGATTTTAGAAATGGGAGCAACATGATTTGGCCATATCGACTTTGCCATTGTGCGGGTGAACGACAACAATGGCATGTGCTGCCCGGGCGATTTATTCCATTCCAGTGTCTGTGAGCCCATGACCAGATCAGGCTCGTCTCGAAAGCGTTCCCCGGAATAATTACCGATCCCAAACCACTCTAATTTCACTGCCGCGTTTTTGTTTTTTCCTTGATGAACAATCGAATACTGTCGCTGCGCGTTGTAACCGCGTTCAGCCAATTTCGATTTGCTGACCAGCCCGTTCGCAGGGCTAACCAAGAGTTCAATGCCTTCGAGTTGGATTTGCAGTTTGTTTCCGTTTTTTTTGAGAATTCCCTGCAGCATGGGAAGCACACCAGTATTGCATTCAGCGTGCATGCGCGTGCAGTGATTCAGCAACGCTTTGCTGCTGACCAATTCAGGCGCCGGGCCGGCGGCGGCCAGTTGATCTATTGTGCTGTGGTGCTGATCAAGTAAATGAATCAATAAATCAAACTGACTTGGGCGGCCGGATTGGCCCGACAAACAGGTTTTCAAACACTCGCTTTGAAGGCATTTGCCAAGCACATCGATAATTTGGGCCCGGTTCAGTGGCAGTTGAGCTGTTCTAGGGTGCTGTGTGAGCACCTCCAAGGGGTCGGCGTCTTCAAGCTGTTGAAGCAACTGCTGAACTGCATGGTTTTTTGCCCATTCGGGTGGATTGTTGTTGGCAAGATTTCCTGAACAAAGGTCGAGAAAAAATTCCAGGCTTTCCNGAGTTCATAGTGTTCCAGCAACGGCTTACACAGGCTGACCAATTGGCGGTGGTCCAAAACTTCCCATTTTTTGGACTTGATTTGGGCAAGCGTTGTGAAAAAGTTTTCAGCCTGAACCAGTTCAAACCCCATTACTTCATTGATATGGGGCTTTAGAACTTCAGCTGGGTTTTGAATTTGTTGTATCGCAGTGTTAATCAAATCGCGCAAATCACCCCCGACCGTCGCAGCGCGGGTCCATTTTTCACACAGCCTGGGGAAGTCGGTGCTTATTGACTGTTCAAGTTCATCAGGGCCACTGCAGCCAGCCCAATCGCTCAGCACAGAACTTGCAAAAAGCTTTGCATTGGCATCTTTTTCTTCGTTCAGTAACGCATTCACAAGCGGCTTCCACAAGCCAACCATTGCTGCTTCAGTGCGTTGCATGCCAGGGTATTCACCGTACACGGCACGTTTGTAGATTTCACGAAGCAGAACATCGTCGGCTTTGTCAAAAAAATAGTTGGCAAGCCCGGGTTGCAGACCTTTGGCACCGGGTGTTTTGCAAAGGCGGTAGGACAAGCGCTTCAACCCACCGTCTATGGCGGTATTGAAGCTGAGCCATTTGTTGTCGCTAAGCCAGCTTTGAAGGTTGGGGCACCATGGCGAATTGAGTGTGGCGGTTTTTTTCTTGCGATTGAATTCAATGTGCTTGCTACTGCCAACCATGTCGTAGCACACCTGGTTTTGATCGGTGAAATTCACGTCGATGGTCGTGTGCCCCGATCTGGCTTGGCCCAATGTAATTACAGTTTGTCGAAAGGATTCGTTCGCAATGGTGGGCACGGTTCTGGCCCATGTTTGAATTTTTTGTGTCCGATTTCCGGTTTGATGTTGCTCGGCAAGTTTGCTGGAAAAAAATGTATCGATTTGAGTTCGGATTGAGTGGATTTTTTCTTCCCAGGCTTGCGTTGTTTCACTGGCCAGCCTCAGGTGCAAATCGATGTCATATGACTGTTGATAACCGGTCTGAATTTGCCCAACCGTGGAGCCCTTGATACAGCCTGAGTGAATATCCAATAGTTCCAGCAGTTCATCCACTTTCAAGTGGATGCTTTGCCTGCCCTGTCGACTAGCCAGCTGAATGGTTTGGGTCAGTGGTTTGGTGGCGGTGTTGTAATTCAGTGGCTGTTGGCGGTGGGGTGTGCTTGCTTGCTTGAATTCATTTTGTCGCTGCTGCCAATGTGTAAGGTTTGACAAACCTGAAATGCTGGGCATGAATGGTAAAGCTGGGTTAAAGCTGTATGAACACTCAACTTGAGTAACTAGAATCACAGTTAGGTTCTATTTCAAAATGTTAGTGGCCCGTTTACAATCCGGTTTCCAATACTACACAGGGGCTGATGCATGAAAAAATGGCTGTTGATGCTTGCGCTTTGCTTTTCCCTTCCTGCCCACGCACAGTCGACTGAAGCTGCTTGCCAGGCCAAGGCTGTAAGCAAAGAAGGCAAGCCCCTCTCAGGTGCCGCGAAAAACTCATTCATGAAAAAATGCCTGGCTGACAACAAGGCAACATGTGAAGAACGCGCCGTGGGCAAAGACAGCAAGAAGCTGGCTGGTGCGGCCAAAAACTCGTTTTTGAAGAAGTGCAATGCCGAAGCAGGCTGATTGTTCTCTGGCTTCTTTTTCTCAGGCCGCTTTTGAGGCGTGCTGAATATCTGTTTCCAGTTCAGCGCATGATTTGGCCAGTGCTTGACCAATCAAGATAAGGCATGGGCCGTCGGTCAATTGATCTGCAGAAAATAAAGGCAGTTTGCCCAAATTCAGCGGTGTGAACTTTTCAGCGGGCAGTGAAACGCTTTCGCACAGAATGACCGGTGTGTTCGGGTTGCGGCCTTTTTCAAGCAAGGCGGCGGCCCAGGGGCCAGCCTGGCGCAAGCCCATATAAACAGCCACGGTGTCGTTTTCCGTGCCGGTGAACAATTCAGTGCTAGGTACTTCATCAGCACCCACTGAAGGGGTGGTCAGCGTTAGGCTGCGGGCAACACCACGCAGCGTGAGCGAGGCCTGCAGGCTGCTGGCTGCAGCCAATGCAGCGGTTACACCGGGCACAACTTCCACGATGTGGCCAGCGGCTTTCAAAGCAGTAATTTCTTCGTCAGCTCGGCCAAACACCATGGGGTCTCCGCCTTTCAGGCGCACCACCAGTTTGAATTGTTCAGCGGCTTCAACAAGCTGTTTGTTGATGAAAATTTGTGCGGTGGACTTCTTGCCGCAGCGTTTGCCAACTGCGACCAGCTTTGCATCGGGGTGGGCTTCAGAAAGAAGAGAGGGACTGACCAGCGCATCGTAAAACACGCAGTCTGCCTGCATCAACAGTTTCAGGCCACGAACGGTGATTAAATCCTCCGCTCCAGGTCCTGCTCCAATCAATACAATGCGTCCCATCTCAAAAGTCCCTATTTAAGAACAAGCAACCAACAACCGGGTGAAGGGTCGTTGATTAGTTCTTTGCAACGATCATGCCAGCTGCCACTGTTTGGTTGGTGGCACTGTCAATCAGAATAAAACTGCCTGTTGCACGGCATTCTGTGTACAAATCTGCCACGATGGGCTGGGCCAGCACCAATTCAATCTGTGCAATGTCATTCATTTGCACCGTTTTGGTGCTTTCGCCGTGCATCAGGGTGTGAATGTCCAGGACCAAGTTTACCGCCTTGATTTTCGCCTGGGTTTGGCGGGTGGTCTGCTTGATCCAGTACTTGCGCGCCGGGTTCAACGGTTCATTGTCCAGCCAGCAAATGTCGGCCGTCAATGCTTTCACTGGGGTGTGGCTTACGGTGTCGCCAATGCTTACAATTTGGTCGCCACGGGAAACGTCCACATCGCGGTCCAACACCAAGGTCACGCACTGGCCCAAATGGGCTTCGGTCAAATCATCATTCAAAAATACAATGCGGGAAACAACGGCGCTTTGGCCGGAAGGGTGCACCACAACAGTGTCGCCCACCTTCACGCTGCCGCCTTCCACACGGCCCATGTAGCCACGGAAGTCGTCGGCTTTGTGACCGTCGTGACGAGCCACCAGCTGCACAGGGAAGCGGAAACCCACTTTGTGGGCAGCCTCAGCACGGTCGGCGCGGCTGGGAATGTTTTCCAGAATGGGTAACAAAGGCTGGCCGGTATACCAGGGGGTTTTGGGGCTGGCGGTTACCACATTGTCGCCGGTCAGCGCTGAAATCGGTAGCACCAAGGCTTCCTGAACACCCACAGTCACAGCCAGTTCACGCACGGCTTTTTCTGTGGCAATGAATTTGGCCTGGTCGAAATCAACCAAATCCATTTTGTTCACGGCAAACAGAATGGCGGGAATGCCCAGTTTGCCAGCAATGGCGCTGTGGCGTTTGGTCTGGGCCAGCAAGGTGGCCTTCAGGCCATCCGCGCTTTCTTCAAAGGCAACGCGGGTAATGTCGACCAGCACAATGGCCACATCGGCGGTGGATGCGCCGGTTACCATGTTGCGCGTGTACTGTTCATGGCCCGGCGTGTCGGCCACAATGAATTTGCGTGCGGGTGTTGCGAAATAGCGGTAGGCCACATCGATGGTAATGCCTTGTTCGCGCTCGGCTTCCAGGCCGTCGGTCAACAGCGAAAAGTCGATCGTATCGCCTGCAGTACGCTTGTTTTTCGCCTTCGAAATGGCAGCCAGCTGGTCAGCGAAGATGCCTTTGCTGTCGAACAACAGACGACCGATCAGCGTGGACTTTCCGTCGTCGACAGAACCTGCGGTGATGAAGCGCAGCACGCCATTTTCTTGGGTGCTCAGTTTCAGGGCTTCGTTAATTGCATTCATGTTATTCATCTCTATTAGAAATAACCTTCTTTCTTGCGGCGCTCCATGGAGGCCTCGGAAGTTTGATCGTCCATGCGGGTTGCGCCGCGCTCTGTGATGTCGGTCACTGCCGTTTCCGCGATAATGTCGATCGGGTTGGCTGCCGTGCTGGCCACAGGGCAGGTGCAGGTAATGTCGCCAACCGTGCGGAAGCGCACGGTGCGGGTGGTTACCGTTTCACCGGCTTTGGGCTGCGTCATTTCTGTAATGGGCACCAACAGGCCGTTGCGCTCAATCACTTCACGTTCGTGGGCATAGTAAATGTTGGGCAACTCCAGCTTTTCACGCTCTATGTATTGCCACACATCCAGTTCCGTCCAGTTGGAAATCGGAAACACGCGCATGTGTTCACCAGGGTGAACGCGTGTGTTGTATAGGTCCCAAAGTTCAGGGCGCTGACTTTTCGGGTCCCACTGGCCAAAGCCATCACGGAAAGAAAAAATACGTTCTTTGGCGCGCGCTTTTTCTTCGTCGCGGCGGGCACCACCCATTAGCGCATCAAATCCGAATTCCTCCTGCGTTTCCAGCAAGGTTACGCTTTGGAATGAATTGCGAGAGGCTTCAGGGTGGGGCAGGCGAATGGTGCCTTTTTTGATCGAACCTTCCAGTGAGCGCACAATCAGTTCTTCGCCCAATTGCTTGGCTTTCCAGTCGCGAAATTCGATCACTTCCGGAAAGTTGTGCTCGGTGTCGATGTGCACCAATGGGAACGGAAACTTGCCGGGGCGAAATGCTTTTTCAGCCAAGCGAAGCATCACGATGGAATCTTTGCCGCCCGAAAACAGCAAGGCAGGGCGTGCGCACTCGGCCGCCACTTCGCGCATGATGTAGATGGCTTCTGCTTCCAGCCAATCCAGGTGGGACATGGTATATGTTTGCGTGCTCACTTGCGTGCTCATGGTTGATCTCGTTTAATTGAATTTATTTCTTCAAATTGGCGTTGTGCAAACCGCATTCCTTGCTGGTGGGGTCTTCCCACCACCAACGGCCTGCACGAATGTCTTCACCCACAGTAATGGCGCGGGTGCAGGGTTCGCAACCAATTGAAGGAAAGCCTTCGAAGTGCAGCTTGTTTACTGGTACATCAAACTGGCGAACATAGGTCCACACATCGGCCTCGGTCCAATCCGCCAGCGGGTTGAATTTTTCAATACCGCGGTCGGTATCAAATTCGCGTGAGGGTAATTCAGCGCGTGTTGCTGCTTGTGCCTGGCGTTGCCCGGTAATCCAGGCTTGTGCACCTTTCAATGCGCGCGCCAGGGGCTCCACCTTGCGAATGCCGCAGCATTCTTTGCGCAGTGCCGTGCTTTCATAAAAAGCATCAGCACCCTTGGTGTTCACATAGGTTTCCACGGCTGCTGCCTGGGGTTCAAACCACTGCACGGTTTGACCATATTTGGCTTGCAGGGCAGGGGCCACATCCAGGGTTTGCTGATGCAAGCGGCCGGTGTTCAAGCTGAACACGCGAATGTTCAGTTTCAGGCGCGCAATCACATCGAACAACACATTGTCTTCAGCCGCCAGGCTACTGGCCAAAGCGATTGAATCGAACTCATTGGCAGCCTGGGTCAGCAATGTTTCCAGCGCCTTGACCTTGGCTGCAATGTCGGTGGCGGGTTGGTGCGGGCCACGAAATACGGCGATGGGTTGTTCTTGCACAGCGTTGTTTTCCTGCGCTGTTTCCACACTGTGGAAGCGGGATTGCGCTGAAGAATTCACTGCATTCATGCTCAGGCTCCCACAGCAGCCCGGCGATTGAACACGGGCAAGGATCCATCGGCACTGGTTTGGTAAGGAATGGTGAAGTCAGAAAATGCGTTCAACGCGTCTTCCAGGGATTTGCCTTCCTTGATGTCGAATTGCGTGAAACCGCAGCGCGCCAAATAGAAAAACTGATCGCGCCACACATCGCCAAAGGCGCGAATTTCGCCTTTGAAGCCATAGCGTGTGCGCAGCAATACCGCGCCTGAATAACCTTGGCCATACTTGAACACGGGGAAGTTGAATGCAATCAGTTTCAGCACATTCACATCGCCCTGCAACTGCTCAGGGTTGTCTTCCGGGTTTAAGTAAACACCCAAATTGCCAGCCTGTGCACGTGCGCTTAGTTCGGCTTTGTTGGCTTCCCAAACAGACAGGTGCACCAGCACCTTGCCTTCAGAAGGCACCGCTACAGGCGCTTCGGCTGTACCCGCATCAATCACGGTGAAATCATCCGCAACTATAGCGGCTTCACCGTTCACCGGTTTAACGATAATACTGGCCATTTAAGCAGCCTCCTTGTTGGCGTACACATGGTCTTTGAATGGGTCTGCACCAATGCGGTCGAGTGTGTCGATGAACAACTCATCTTCATGACGCTCGCGCACATACACTTCCAGCAACTTCACAACCACGCCAGGTACGTCTTTTTCATAGAAGGACTTTCCAATTACCTTGCCAATGGACGCATCGTTGCCTTGGCGACCACCCAAGGTAACCTGGTACCATTCTTCACCGTTTTTATCGACACCCAAAATACCGATGTTGCCAATGTGGTGGTGACCACATGAATTGATACAACCAGAAATATTCAGGCTAAGGTCGCCCAAGTCGAACTGATAATCCAGATTGTCCACGGCTTCCTGAATGCCCAAGGCGATTGGAATCGACTTTGCATTGGCCAGTGAACAGAAATCGCCGCCGGGGCAGGCAATCATGTCGGAAACCAGACCAATATTGGGCATGGCCAAATTGTGTTCTTTCAGTGTGCTCCACAGCTCGAACAAGTCTTGCTCGGCTACATCTGACAGCACAAAGTTTTGTTCGTGCGTAACCCGCAATTCGCCGAATGAATACTGCTCGGCCAAATCGGCGATCAGGTGCATTTCATTCGTGTTGGCGTCGCCTGGGGCAATGCCGGGGCGTTTCAATGAAATGCTGATCGCCACATAACCAGGCTGGCGGTGTTCGCGTGCATTGCGAATCAACCAACGGTCGAAACCCACATGCTTGGCGCGCAAGCCACGATTTTGTTCGGCAATGGTGGCCACTTGTTCAGCGCTGAATTGCTCGTATGAAGGTGCGGTGAAGAAGGACGACACACGGTCAAATTCTTTCTGCGGAATCACAGAAACGCCGCCCTTGATGTGTTGCCATTCTTCTTCAACCTGTTTGGCAAATTCTTCCGGTCCAATGGCGCGCACCAAAATCTTGATGCGGGCTTTGTACATGTTGTCGCGGCGGCCATAGCGGTTGTACACACGCATGACAGCTTCAATGTAGGTCAGCAATTCTTGCCAGGGCAGGTCGTTTTTGATCACAGAACCAATTACCGGTGTGCGGCCCAAGCCACCCCCTGCCAACACCTGCGCAACCACTTCACCGGCTGCGTTGCGTGTCAGGTTCACACCAATGTCGTGCACTTGAACAGCAGCGCGATCCACGGCCGCACCGTTCACGGCAATCTTGAACTTGCGTGGCAAGTGAGCGAATTCCGGATGAAAAGTGCTCCACTGGCGAATCAGTTCGCAGAATGGGCGCGGGTCCACAAATTCGTCTTTCGCAATGCCGGCGAACGGGTCGCTGGTGGTGTTGCGAATGCAGTTGCCACTGGTTTGAATGGCGTGCATTTCCACTTCAGCCAGCTCGGCCAGAATGTCGGGAATGCTTTCCAGCGTTGGCCAGTTGTACTGAATGTTCTGGCGCGTTGTGAAGTGTGCGTAGTTGCGGTCGTATTTGGCTGAAATGTCGGCCAATTTGTGCAGCTGCTTGGCACCCAGCAAACCATAAGGAATCGCCACGCGCAACATTGGCGCATGGCGCTGAATGTAAAGGCCGTTTTGCAGGCGCAGCGGGCGGAATTCTTCGTCCGTCAGTTCGCCTTTCAGGAAGCGCTCGGTCTGGTTGCGAAACTGGGCCACGCGTTCGCGAACAAGGGCGTGGTCATAGTCGTCGTATTTGTACATTTACATCACCAATTTTGCGGCCACGGCGGTGAGGGTCGTGGCCAATACCCCGCGCAAGAACCGTTCAGGCACTGCGCGACTTAAATAACTACCAATGGTTATGCCGGGAATGGAGCCGATCAACAAAGCGCCCAACAAACCGAAATCGACAGTGCCCAGGCTGAAGTGGCCAAATGCAGCCACCGCAGTCAATGGCACTGCATAAGCAATGTCAGTTCCCGCAATTTCAGACGCTTTCAAGTGTGGATACAGCATAATCAACACCATGGCGCCAATTGCACCTGCGCCAATCGAAGAGACGGTAACCAAGACACCGATGACTGAAAACGCTACCACGGTCGCAATGGTACGTGTTTTATCTTGCAGTTGCGCTTGCGGGTGGTTTTGTAGCCAATGAACAATCTTTGTTTTAAAAATAAGCACGCCCACGGTCAACATAACGCAGATCGAGATGGACCAACGAATGAATACATCAATCGGGCTGCCCTTGCCGGCATTCTGAATATCCATGCCATGCAAAACCGCAATGGTGATCAGCGAGGCGGGAACGCTTCCCAGGCAAGCCAAACCCACAATTTTCCAGTTCACCGTGTTGCGCAGGCGATGCACCACAGTGCCAGCACCTTTGGTTATGGCAGCGAAGGCCAGATCAGTGCCAACAGCGGTTGTGGCGGGCACACCGAAAAACACAGTCAGCAGTGGAGTCATCAACGAGCCGCCACCTACGCCGGTGAGGCCGACCAATAGGCCGACCGCAAGGCCAGATGCTACGTAGACTAAATCAATGTCGAATGGCACGTGAAAGCTCGATAAAAAATGGTTTTTTGGGACTTGAAGTGTAGGCGCTTCCCTTTATAATTCAAACGATAATATTTCCATTTATATATTCTCCTGCGGAATAAAGGGTTTTTATGAACTTGCACCAGCTTCGATTCGTTCGGGAAGCAGTTCGGCATGATTTCAGCCTGACCGATGCGGCCAAATCGCTGTTCACGTCGCAGCCTGGGGTGTCGAAAGCGATTATTGAATTTGAAGAAGAGCTGGGCTTCCAGATTTTCAAGCGGCACGGCAAGCGTATTAAAGGATTAACAGCACCCGGCGAGCTTGTGTACCAAGCCTGCGAAAGGGTATTGGCTGAACTGGAAAACATCAAACGCGTGGGTGAGGAATTCGCCGCACGAGAAAGCGGGCAGTTGCGCGTGGCGGTAACCCACACCCAGGCCCGTTATGTCTTGCCACAGGCGGTGGCCACTTTCCGCAAAAAATTCCCGAAAGTGAAATTGATTTTGCTGCAGGGTACGCCCGAGCAATTGGCGCAATGGGTGCGCAAAGACCAAGCCGATTTGGCCGTGGCTACAGAGGCACTGGCCGATGAGCCCGATTTGGTCACATTTCCCTGTTACGACTGGGGTCATATTGCGGTGGCGCCAACTGGGTCGCCCTTGCTAAAGCCGTTTATGGACGGTGGGCGGCAAATTGCACTGGCTGATTTTGACCAGATGCCGGTAATTACTTATGAAACCCACTTCGCCGGACGCAAGAAAATTGATGCTGCTTTCGCGAAAGCTGGTGTGACCATTGACTTGGTGCTGGAAGCCATTGATGCCGATGTAATTAAAACCTATGTGGGCTTGGGGCTGGGCGTGGGCATTATTGCAGAAGTGGCTTTTGATGCGCTGAAGGACAAAGGTTTGGTGGCTGTGCCAGTGGATCATTTGTTCGGCCGCAATACCACCCGGATTGCGCTTCGGCAGGGGGTTTTCATGCGTACACTGATGTACGAATTCATTGCCGTGTTCGCCCCGATGTTGACGCCGAAGCTGATTGATCGAGTTCTTGGCGGTGGTGATGCTTACGATATTTGAGAGTTAAGCGATCTGAGTGAATTGAGTTTGATCGGAGCGCAGTGCCTGTTGCGACGGAAAATCTGTTGTCCCCCAGCTGAGCCTCGCCTTGCCTGAAACCGCCCCTCGAAAAAGCTGTCGGGGCGGCTTCTGCCCCCTTGGGGCACCGGCCCGGCTTGGCACGCTTGGGCAGATTTTCCCGACTGTCGCAACAAGCACAGGCGCAACCGATCAAATCCGCATATCGCACATCGCGCGAGCCTCATCACGAGACGAGCAGCACATGCTGCACTGTTCGGGTCGATTCAAGGCCAGCCCGCCCAACATCTTCGCAGCGAGGGGCGGCTCGACAAGTCGAGCCGATGCAAAGGCGCCATTGCGCTTTGCATGACCCAAGCCAGAAGATTCGTTGGGGAATTCGGGTTGGACCAAGGCCCGAATAGTGCGGTATTTGCTGTGAAATCCGTGCTGCCAAGACCTGAATAGTGCGGCTGTGCTGCTTGTAGACTTCGCTAAACTCCAGTGCGATCTTGTCAATCACGCATGTGCTGACGAACCACCTCAAACACCCTGGATGTGTCCTGACTCTTCGGTCCATTGGCCACCAGTTCATCCAGCAACTCCGCTGTTTTAAACAGCAGCGGCAAATTCAAACCCTGCTTCTTCGCTGCATCAGCCACCATCCGAACGTCTTTCGCATGCAAATGCGCCTCAATCGAAATCGGGTCGGTAAATCCCTTCACCATGTGCGGCCCGGCCCAATCCAGCACGCGGCTGGCAGGCAAACCGGCTTGCAGCAGTTCAAGTACTACAGCCAAATCCGCACCCTGTTCAAGTGCGTAGTTCATGGCTTCTGCTATGCCCACCAATTGAATACACAGCGCCATTTGATTGGCTGCTTTGATGGCTTGTCCGGCGCCTGAGGGCCCTACATGCCGAATGGTTTTACCCAAGTGCTGCAACATGGGCTCAACTTTCCGGAATGCAGACAAATCGCCGCCCGCCATCATGCTGAGCGTGGCAGCGCGCGCGCCTGCGGCACCGCCTGAAACAGGGCAGTCAATGTAGTCGATTCCCTTGGCTTTCAATTCACGGGCAATGTTCGCAACAGCTGCTGCATCAATCGTGCTGAAGTCGATCACAATGCTACCGGCTTGAGCGCATTCGGCAATTCCGCCTTCACGAAATAACAGCGATTGCACATCGGCGGTGTTGGTCACATTCAGGGCAATCAAGTGGGTTCCGGCGCACAAAGCCTGAATACTGGGTTGTGGCTTTAAGGGAATGTTGGGAAGGGCCTCAAAGGTGGACGCATTTCGCGCCCAGGCCAGCACGGTGTAGCCTGCTTTGCAAAGATGGCTCGCCATGGCGGAGCCCATGTTGCCCAGGCCAATAAAGCCGATAGTGTTTGGTGTTGGGGATGATGAGTTCATCCCCGAATTATAGTCAGCTTCAGTGGGCCTGGATGCTCGGGTTTTCAGCAGGGTGCAGGTCGGCCAAGCGGCAGTATTGCAGTTCACCGGTGTGAAAACGCACCAGCACCGGGTGGCTGGTCGATATCCAGCGGCCAAACTCGGCAATGTTGTAGGCAATCACGGTGGCGGGTTTCAGGTCCATCAACACCTCGGCCCCCACCTTGAACAGCTTTGCGGTTTGGCGAAGGGTTTTTTTTCGCATTAATGTTTGGCCATCGGGGTAGCGGCGTGTTGCAGCGTTTACGGCGTTGGTGTAGGCGATGGTAAGGGGCATGTTTGCCTCCAGCTGGTGTGTACAACTTAGTTATACGGTACCAGCCGGGAAAGCAGTTTACCGAACATGGGGGAATAACCCGTTCAGTTCTGTAAGTGTTAATTCAAATACTTAGTGCGAGGGCAAAAGTAGCTGGTTTTGAATCAGCATGAACAATTCGCTGTTTGGGTCGGCAATGCTGTCGCAAATGCTCAGGTGGTCAGCATTAACCTGCAGCGGTGGGTTCAAACCCCAGTGCGAAGCAAGGTAGGCGCTTTGCTCTTTAAATGCATCTGTTTCTTTGGTACCGAAAGCTAGGTGCACAGGAATGGTGGGCTTGGGCATCAGTGCCGGGCTTACCATGCGAGTGCGTTTTTGATTCAGCTTCAAGTCTTTTTGAATGAATGGCGTGTGCACCAAGGGGCTCAAATCGTAAATGCCAGAAATCGCGACAACCGACTTCACCAGGTCTTGGGGCAGGTCAGAAGCCCACAGTGGCCAGAATGCCAAGGCACTCATCACACCCAGGTGGCCGCCAGCGGAATGACCGCATACAACAATTTGATTGGCATCAAAACCAAAGCGGTCGGCCTGACGATACAACCACTCAATGCCACGTAGAGTTTGGCGTACGCTGTCTTCAATCGTAACGCGGGGTATGAGGCCATAGTTCAGCAAAGCCACAGAATAGCCGCGTGCCACATAAGGCTTGGCCAAAAAGGTGAAGTCGTATTTGTCCAGCGAGCGCCAGTAGCCACCGTGAATGTATATCAACAGGGGCTTACCGGGTTTGCCGGGAATAACGTCAACTGTTTCTGCTTCCGATTCACCGAAATACTGATTCCAAAAACCATCCAGATCAAAACGCGCATAGCGTGACTGTTCGGCCCAGCGGGCAAAGGTTTTTGGGTGGTCGGGCAAATAAGAGCGAACGTTGTACTGGCTTTCAAGCCAATCTACATCGGGTAGGTTCTCGCCACTCTGGGCTTTCGTGTCGGCCATATGGCAGTGAAAATGTGATTGTTTGGGTTAGTGGGCAGAATAATTTCGTGACACAACATACCGTAAAGGGACCAAAAAGTCCAATTTTCATGCAATTTCGCCGCTGCTTAAACACACTGGCAATAATTTTGTGCTTACAATGAAAAGTTCAGCGTTTCAAGCGCTGGCTGGCCCAGAATGCAAGCGCCGCAAACGCCAGCACCGTTGCAGCCATGGGCAAAGCGGTGTTGTCATGCACCAAGGAAACAGCCCAACTGGCCATGCCCCCCAGGCCAAATTGTGCACAACCATACAAGGCAGAAGCTGCCCCCGCGTTTTTCGGGTGCTTGCCAAGCAACTGAGCAGTGGTGTTCGGTGCCACAAACCCCAACGAACCCACGCACACCAGAAAACCAAGCACCATTAACACCAAATTCCAATCGGCTGAACCGCCGCCGAACGCGCTTACCAATACCAACACTGCGCCCAGCAAACCCAAGCCCGAACCCAGTTTGATCAAGGGCGTGGTACCAGTGCGTTTTACCAGACGGGTGGACAAATAACCAAATAGGATCAGCGCAAGAATGTTGGAGCCAAACAGCAAGGCATAGGTCTTTTCGCTTAACCCAAAAAATTCGATGTACACAAAGGGCGTACCTGTGATGTAGGCAAACATGGCAGCGAAATGGCCTCCACCCGCAAAAATCAGCATGCGTGCGCTTGGGTGGTTCCAAACTGTCCGGTAACCTTGAAAGGCCTGCTTGATCGATGTTTGGCTGCGCACCGTGCTTAGTGTCTCCGGCAGCAAAAGGTAGGCCCCCACTGTACAGGCCACGCCGAACAAGGCCAGTGCCAGAAATTCATAACGCCAGCTGCCCAGTTCAAGGATATAAGCGCCCAGCAGCGGTGCAATCATTGGGGCCAATGAGGTCACCATGGCAATCATGGCCATGACGCGGGCTGAATCGGTTTCACCAAACAGATCGCGCACCACTGCGCGTGAAATGACTGCCGCAGCGCCACCACCAAATGCCTGAATTAATCTGAACCAAAGCAGTTGTTCTATGGTTTGTGCAAGCATGCAGGCCACACTGGCCAGCACAAACACACTGGTGCCAGCAAATATCATGCGCCTGCGCCCAAAGCGATCTGATAGCGGCCCGTAAAACAGCATGCCCAATGCGAAACCTGCCAGAAACACCGTCACGGTTTGCTGAACCTGGCCTGAAGTGGCTTGCAGTTCAATGCCTATTGCAGCAAGGCTGGGCAAGTACAGGTCAATCGCCAGCGGTGCGAATGCTGCCAGTGCGGCCAGCAAGAAAAACATGGGGCGGTTGATCAAGGCGGTAGTCCGGGTTTGGGAGAATCGGCATTGTACGCTTTGCGCGGCGCAGGATTCGGGAAGGCATTGAACAGAGTTACACTTCGATTTCATGCATAGGCGTACACATTACACACCGAAGGAATTTCTTGAAATGAGCATCAGGCAACTGAGTGAAGAGGTCGCTGTGTGCGGCCAAATTAGTACGAGCGATCTGGAAGCAATTGCTGAACTGGGTTTCAAAACCATTGTGAACAACCGCCCCGACCACGAAGTGGGTCCGCAGCACGCGCATGCTGAAATTGAGGCCAAAGCCAAAAGCCTGGGTTTGGCCATTCACTATTTGCCCATGGAAGTGGGTCAACCCCCATCTGAAGTGTTGCTCGAGGATTTCAAACGCATTCTGGATTCCGCTGAAAAGCCCGTGCTGGCCTATTGCCGCAGTGGCAACAGGTCAGGCCAAATTTACATGGGTGCCTGCGCGCTGAAATAGTATTTCAGGAATCAGTGATTGCTTGCTGAGCCCGGTGCTTGTTGGGGGATGGCCATGGCCAGTTCCCTGATCATGCGGACTGTGTCCACGTCTGCTGCCCGGTATGCTTGTTTGCGTATTTCGTCGACATCGGCTGAAGAGGCTCCGGCCGGGTTGTCTGCATTGGGTGCATCGTTCACATGGTATTGAAACCGCAGCCACAATTCGTCTTGATTCGGTTCTTCAATTGAAATGGTCAACGTGCTGTCGCCGCAAAACCGGTTCGCTGCAATGTGGGTTTCCGTTCTGTCTTCCTCGAACAGCGCCATGGTGTCTTCAATCTGGAAGGGGCCGTAATTCAGCACCCGGGCCAATCTGGTCACATTGCCCTCCTGGCTGGTTTGCATGACTTGGGCATCTTCAAGGCCCAGCACAAAACGGGTTGGTTTCCAGGCGCGTGCAACCAAGCCAAACCAAAGTTGTTGTCGAGTCAACCAGTCAATGCCCGGTAAGTTGGGGTCATTGATCTGTACCAAATGTTCAAATTTCATGAAGGGGGTCCTGTGATACATCGTCAAGGTACTACAAAACGTTATTCCGATTCCACTTGCTACAACGGCGTGGTTTATCTGGTTGAAGTTCCCGCAGTAGAGGAAGGCAATATTCAGGTTCAAACGCAAAGCCTGTTGGGCAACCTGGAGAACGCGTTGGCTGCTGCAGGCACCGACAAAAGTCGCTTGCTGCAAGTACAAATATTCTTAACCGACATGGCCGATTACGACGGCTTTAACACGGTGTGGGATGCCTGGGTTCCAGAAGGCACAGCACCCTCGCGCGCTTGCATCGAGGCAAAGGGTTTGGCTCGCAAAGGCTGGAAAGTGGAGTTGGTAGTAAGCGCCGCTTTGGCTTGATGCCGTTTACCAACAGTTTGCGGTTATCGTTTAAGCAAATAAAGCCTTTGTTGCAGATTTTTCAACCCACCGCCATACATGCATGCATCGCGGCGCAATGGTCAAATCTGGGGTGCTCCAGCGGTGTGTGGCTTTGGTCGTGGTTAAAATGTTGGATACAAGCGTTCTACAGGGTCTAGAGATGACAACAGAAGAACAGGCGGCCCGTGTGGGCGTGTTCGATTCAGGTGTGGGAGGTTTGTCTGTGCTTCAGGCGTTGCTGACGCTTTTGCCTGAGGAGAAATTTGATTTTGTCGCAGATGAACGTTATTTGCCGTATGGCGACAAGCCCCAGCACGAAATCATCGAAAGAGTACTGTCCCTAAGCAACTGGCTGCGAAAGCAAGGCTGCAAGGCCATGGTAGTGGCCTGTAACACCGCCACAGCCGCGGGCGCAAGCCAGGCGCGCGCCATGCATGCAAACTGGCCGATTGTGGGTATTGAACCGGCTGTGAAGCCCGCCAGTTTGATGACTCAAACTGGTGTGGTCGGTATTCTGGCCACCACGAATACCGTGGCCAGCGAACGTTTTAAGACACTTGTTGAACGGTTTGATCCCTTGGCCCAGGTGATTGCACAACCCTGTCCTGGTTTGGTCCAGTTAATTGAAACCACGCCGATGCCGCACGCGGAAATTGAAGTGCTGTTGAAACCTGTGGTCGACGACCTGTTGCAAAAGCGCGCGGATGTCATTGTGCTGGGCTGCACGCATTACCCTTTCGTGGCCGACATCATTTCCCGCTTAGCGGGGCCGGGTGTTTCAGTCATAGAAACTGGCATGCCAGTGGCTCGGCAATTGAAGGCCCGACTGGAGTCCACTAATTCACTGAACACCCAGCTGAACGCTGAAAGCGATTTGGATCGTGTGCGGTTTTACACCACGGGCGATTCAGTCGATTTCAAGCGCAAGTTGCTTGCTTTGTTGGGGCCGGTTTGGGCCCAAGCCAATGTGGAAGAATTGATGGTTTAGTCCGGGTTGGCCATGGCCAGCAACTGCGCCACATGCACAAATTGCGACGGTGCAATCTCTTCGGCGCGGGCGGTCAATGCAATGCCTGCTTCCAAGGCAATTGATTCTGGAACCACATCCGCCCATGTATTGCGCAGCATTTTTCGGCGTTGTGAAAAGGCAGTGGCCACGACTCGGCCAAACAATGCATGTGGAATTCTTTCGCGCGTCTCGGCGTTTTTTGGCACCATGCGAACGATTGCCGACATGACACGCGGCGGTGGGTCGAAACATTCCGGTGGCACATCAAACAAATGATCCATGTCGTAATAGGCCTGCAGCATCACCGACAACCTTCCGTAGTCGCTGGTTTTGGGCGCAGCCACCATGCGGTCGATGACTTCTTTCTGGAGCATGAAGTGTTGGTCGATGACCTGGTCTGCCACGTCAAGCAGCGCGAATAAAATGGGGGAGGATATGTTGTAAGGCAGGTTGCCCACTACGCGAAAAGGCGCTTGCAGTTGCCGAAAATCAAATTTCAACACATCCACTTCATGCACGGTCAACTTGTCTTTCCATGCACCAGTTCGAAGTTTCTCTGCAAGGTCGCGATCGATTTCTATGACCTGCAGGTGATTGACTGCTTTGAGCAACCAAAAGGTTAAGGCGCCCAAACCGGGGCCAATTTCTACCAAATAGTCATCAGCGCGGGGGCGCATTTCGCCAATCAGGTTTGAAAGCACGCTTTGATCGGTCAAAAAATGTTGACCGAACCGCTTTCTTGCTTGGTGTTTCATTGCATATTCCTGCGGCACAAATCCATGTGGTGGGCGCATTCAATGGCTTCATTCAGGCTGCCAGCGTCCATGTCGCGGGTACCGGCAAGCGCAAGCGCTGTGCCGTGGTCTACCGAGGTACGCACAATAGGTAAGCCCAGTGAAACATTTACCCCTTGACCAAAGCTGGCGTGTTTCAGCACCGGTAATCCTTGGTCGTGGAACATGGCAAGCACGGCATCGCTGTTTTGCAGGTACTTGGGCTGAAAAAGTGTGTCGGCCGGATAGGGGCCTTGCACGTCATGTCCTTGCGCCTGTAGTGCCTGAATCACGGGTGAAATGGTGTCGATTTCTTCAGTGCCCAAATCACCTGACTCGCCTGCATGTGGGTTCAAGCCAGTGACCAGAATTTTAGGTTTGTCTAACTTCCAGTAAATGGCCAAATCTTTCAGCATGATCTGCAGAGTGCGTGTCAGCGATTCTTGAGTGATGGCCTGAGATACCTCGCGCAGCGGGATGTGCGTTGTGGCCAATGCCACTTTCATTTGGCCGCCCACCAGCATCATGACCACGTCACTTTGCTTGCAATGATGCGCTAAATATTCGGTGTGCCCTGCAAAGCCAGGCCAATGCGGGCTGATGGCAGATTTTTGGACGGGTGCCGTTACCATGGCCGCCGCTGTTCCAGCGAGGCAAGCATCACAAGCGGTGTCGAGCAATTTCAGCACGTAAGATGCGTTGGCTGGGTCGGGTTGACCAGTGGTGCAGGTCACATTCAATGGGTGATGAAACAGGTAATAACCGGGATCTTTAAGCAGCGTACAGACTGCCGGGTCAAGTGAATCTACCCGCTGCCATTCGGGTTCAATGCCTGCGTTGGCGGCGCGTTTTACCAACAAATCAGCATCGCCCAAAATGATGAAAGGGCGATTCAGTCTCCTTGCCTGGCTGGTTTCAGCCAGCAGGGCACACAACTCCGGCCCAATCCCGGCAGGTTCGCCGCTGGTAATCAGGATCGGCGGATTCGTGTTGCTTTGCATGCCTTGTCTTTAAAGACGTATATCAATGAAAGTGGAGTCGCGCAGTTGACGCAACCATTCCTGGTAGCTTTCTTCTGATTTGTTGGTGCGAATGGCTTGGCGTGCTGCCTGTCGTTGACGTTCTTCAGAGGCAGCCTGTTGGCGACGATCAACCACTTGAATAATGTGAAAACCGAAGCGACTTTGAAAAACCGGGCTGACCTCACCGGCTTGCAGCTGGTTCATCTCGCGTTCAAATTCAGGTACCGTGTCACCAGGGTAAAGCCAACCCAAGTCACCACCCTTGGAGGCGGATCCGTCTTGAGAAAAGCGTCTGGCGAGTGTTTCGAAATTGGCTGCTCCGCCGCGCAGTTGCTCTAGTGCAAAGTTCAATCTGCGCTGGGCTTCCGCATCAGTAAGGTCTGGACCCGGACGAATCAGAATGTGCCGGGCGCGGGTTTGTGTCACGGGTGTGGCGTCAAGTGCCGCGCCACTGTCGCGACGGCCAAGCACCTTTAGGACGTGAAAACCATTCGGGCTGCGGACAGTTTGCACTGCATTGGCTTGCCCTTTGGTCAAAAACTCAGTGAATAGCGTGGGTACAACGTCAAAACCCGTCCAGCCCATCTGACCTGTGCCCTCAATGGCCAATTCAGGGTTGGCTTGCACAATGATGTCCAAGGCCTGTCCGTCTTTTAGAGCTTTTTCCACAGCTTCTGCCTTGGACCTCGCCTGATTCAAGGTGCTACCACTGGCGTCGCTTGGGGCTTTCACCAGCAGCTGGATCCAGTTCACTTCGGGCTTGTTGGCCGCGGCCCCTCCCTGGCTTCTTGAGGCTAGAAAGTTTTGAATTTCTGCGTCAGAAACCTGGATACGCGCATCAACTTCACGTTCGCGTAGGCGCGCCAAAGTAATTTCACTGCGCACTTCTTCGCGAAAGCGGACGGGTGATACCCCTTCGGCCTGAAGGCGAGCCAGAAAGTCTTCGAGCGGCAGCCCGTTTTGATCTGCAACCCGAGCCATTGCCGCTTCGATTTGGGCATCCTCAATTCGAATGCCGACTTCCTCAGCCTTTTGCAACTGTGCCCGGTCCATGACCATGCGGTCCAGCACTTGTTTGCGCAATTCGGTGCGGTCGGGCAGCGGTGCACCCCGGCGGCTCATTTGGCGCTCAATCAGCGCCACTTGGCGGTTCAGTTCGCTGCGGGTAATGATGTCTGTGTTCACCACAGCCACAATGCCGTCGATGGAAGATGCTTCCAAATTGCCGCTTGCGCCCAGCTCAACGCTCAGTTTGCCTGAGGGCAAGGTCGAGTTGCCCGCCGGTTTTAGGCCCTGCGCATGGGCTAGGCCCAAGGCGGAAATAGTGGTGGCTGCAAATAACCAGTGTTGGATTTGATTCATTTTTATTAACTTATCGGGTGGCTTGAGAAGAAGAGAAAGGTGTGTACCCGGGTACCTTTCTCGACAACAGGTCTGCTGGGTTTGAGCCCAGACGACCCAGTCCGTTCAATTCGAGTTGAACAAATAGCGAAGTTGTTTCCAGTTGTGGTGCTGTGGCAAACCGCTGTGCAATAAGACGCACCGCCCAGCAACTCTCGCTGTATTCCAGGCCAGCGACGCCTTCAATTAGGCGGTTGTCCAGCACGGAATAGTTTAATCGACCCACGCCGCTCCAGCGATCTGAAATGGGCCATTGACCAGAAACATCGAACTGATCAATTTGGGCGCGGGTGTAGCGATAACCCAGATTCAGCAGTTTGCCCTGCGAGGGCGTGTAACTCAGCGTGATGTTTCCGCGCTCGTGACGCCCTGTTTCAGCACTTAATTGAGAAGTCGCATCTACGAAAATGTTGTTGCTGATTCGCCCGCGCGCATTCGCAAAGAAGTCGGAATCGTTGTTGTTTGGTATTTCGAATCCCTGCAAAATTACGCGTGGCGCAGTCAAATTTAGCCTTTGACCGCCAGTAATACTGAACAGCTCTTCGCTGGTGCCAACGTCGTAAAACCGGCTTGTGACCGCCAGTGTGAGCTGGTTTGCATCGCCCACCCGGTCCAGGCCGGAGTATCGGTTCTCGGCAAATATCCGGCTAAGACTTTGATCAGTCACCGACGTGTCAAAAATTGGTTGGTCAGACTGGTCTTTGAATGGCGTGTAGAGGTAAAAGATTCTCGGTTCAAGCGTTTGATTAACGCTGCGACCAAAAAAGCTGGTCTTCCTGTCGAAATACACTGTGCTGTCGAGCGAAACCGTTGGGATTACACTGCCGGGGGCAGCCGGCATGCCTGGAGTTTGGCCTTGCAAATCATAGGTTGTGGATTGAACCGACAGGGCTGGTGTAAATGAAAACGCAGATCGCTGGATTGGCATGAATACGCGTGCCCGGCTTACGCCCCGAGCGCCTTCAACTCGAGCCGGCGCCGATGACGGCCTTGCGAAATCGGTGTATTGGCCGCTGACCGATACAAATGCATTGGCGCTGCCGATGCGGGTTGGTGCCAATTCAATTGTGGCTTCAGGCAGTCGATCATAGGGTTCTGCGATAATGTCGTTGAACAGCTGAAGTGTTTGGTGGGCAACGGTGCGAACATTGGCGCTCCAATTCTTTTGCCGATAAGAAACAAACCCTTCCTGCACCAAAATACGCTGAGAAGCCACCGCCTGAGTGCGCGAGAAGTCGACGAAATAGTTGTCGTCTGAGACCTGATTAAAGTTCACACCCGCGTAAAAAGGTCCTTTCTCGTATTTGTGCAGCAGTGAAAGCGCTGTCCGATCGGTGCCTGTTTTTTCATCGCTGGGCAGGTAGTCGTATTTAAATTCACCCTGATTGTTGGTGCTTAGATAACGTGCCTGCGTGCCCAGTTGAAAACCGCGGCCCGATATTACCTTTGGAAACAGGGTGAGGTCTTTGTCCGGCGCAATGTTCAGGTAGTAAGGTGTGGTCACTTCCAGGCCGCTGTTGGAAACCGTGCCAAACGAGGGAGGCAGGAATCCGCTTTTGCGTCGATCCGTTGTCGGAAAAGAGAAGTAAGGCGCACCGAGAATCGGCACATCCTTGAATATTACCTTTGCACCTCGGGCACGGCCCACCTCAGAAGCCTGATCAATTTCAAGCGAATCGGCGGTGATATACCAATCGCCTTGGTCCGCAGCACCCGGGTTTGGAACTTCGCATACCGTGTAGTTCGGGTTTTCAAGGGTCAAAGTTGAAATGCCATCGTACTGCATGCTGTCGGCCCGGCCCTTGCCGTTGATTTCTTTCAACTCGAAGGTGGGTTTGGTCATTTGGCTTTCGCCTGTACCCAGCTTCACTGACCCTTCCGGAGCCCGCAAGATCATGTTTTCTTGTTCGATGATCAGGTTGCCCTTCGCCGTGGCGCGGTCAGTAATGGGCGAGTAATTGATCGAGTCGCTAAAAAGTTTTAATTGATTGCGCCGAACTTCTACATTGCCTTCAAGGAATGTTTCTTCGGCGCTGTTGCCGTAAAGCCTATCGGCCGAAATGTACGTGGACTCGTCTTCGGGTATTGGTGTACTTACGCCCATTAACCCGCCATCAATTTTCAGGCGCGCCGGCGATTGGACCTTTGGTTGCTCTGCTGGCGGGGTTTGCGCCAGCGCAGGCGCGCCCAGGCAGAACAGCGCCAAGGCGATGGCTGTGGGGCGGGTCGGCACTGGGTGCACTTGCGATAAATTTTTGCTTTTCTTCAAGCTGGGCATGCACTCAAATAGGTGGCGGGTCAATCAAGCACCGTTGGATCCTACTATTATAGGCAACTAACTACAAATTAAAGAGATTGGACGGTTTGATGAGCGCCTTGCGTCAAGAAATGTTGAAAAAATGGCTGGCTGGCCTTTCCAAATTTGAATTTGATCTGGATACGCTGCAGGCCGCATCAAGCGATGCAAGCTTTCGAAGGTATTTTCGAGTTAGCGAATCCAATGCAGCACGCACCTTGATCGTGATGGACGCACCCCCTGAAAAAGAAGATGTGCGCCCGTTCGTGCGTGTGGCCGAACTGTTGCGCCAAGGTGGGGCCAATGCCCCCGGGGTATTGGCGCAGAATGCGGACGAGGGGTTTTTGCTGCTGCAAGATTTCGGCAACACCACCATGTTGCAGGGTTTACACGCCCAGCCAACGCAAACGGATGCTTTTTACATTCGCGCCATTCAAGACCTTGTGAACATGCAGGCCAATACGCCCACCAAGGGTTTGCCAGCCTACGGGGCCGACAAGTTGTTGCAGGAAATGAACCTGTTTGATGAGTGGTACGTGGGCCGCCACTACGGTGCCGAACTAACTGACCAGGAGCGCAATTGGCTGGACAGTATTAAAGGCATGTTGATTCAAAGCGCCCTGGCCGAGCCCCAGGTGTTTGTTCATCGCGACTACCACAGCCGCAATTTGATGTTGACCAGCGCGGCGGGTGATGCGCCACAGTTCGGTGTTCTTGATTTTCAAGATGCAGTGAAAGGGCCCCTGAGCTACGACCTGGTCAGTATTTTGCGCGATGCTTACATTGAATGGCCCGAAGCACAAACTTTGGATTGGACCGTGCGCTACTGGGAAGCATCTCGAAAAGCGGGCTTGCCAATCTGTGAAGACCCCGGCGAGTTTTACCGCCAATTCGACTTCATGGGCTTGCAACGCCACCTAAAAATTCTGGGAATTTTTGCCCGCTTGAACCACCGCGATGGCAAAGCCCAATACCTGAACGACCTGCCCATGGTGTTGCGCTATGTGCGCTTGGTGGCGGGGCGCTACATTGCCTTCAAGCCTTTGTTGCTGCTGCTTGATCGCCTTGAAAACAAGGCGGTGAAAGTGGGATTCACTTTTTAAATGAAGGCCATGATATTGGCGGCCGGTCGTGGCGAACGCATGCGCCCGCTGACTGACCACTGCCCCAAGCCTTTGTTGCCAGCGGGTGGCAAGCCCTTGTTGCAGTGGCACATTGAAGCCCTTGCAGCGGCTGGTATTCATGACATCGTGGTTAACCACGCGCATTTGGGCCAACAGATTGAAGACCATTTCGGCGATGGGTCTGCCTTGGGCGTACAGCTAGGCTATTCCGCTGAAGCAACCGCCCTCGAAACTGCGGGGGGCATCCGCAAAGCACTGCCGTTGTTGGGCAACAAGCCATTCTTGGTGATCAATGGCGATGTGGCCTGTGAATGGCCTGTGCCGCAGGCGGTACAAATTGCAGATGCGTGGCGGGTAGGGCAATTGGCCCACTTGGTGATGGTGCACAACCCGGTGCACAATCTGCAAGGGGATTTCGCTTTGGAAAACGGTTTGGTGAAGCAGCCCGGGCAAGGTGAAACAGCGTTTACTTTTTCAGGCATTGGCGTGTATCACCCCGATTTGTTTGAAGACATAGAAATCGGCCAGGTGGCCAAACTTGCGCCCCTGTTGCGTGAAGCCATGTCAGCAGGCAAAGTACAAGGTGAGTTGTTTACAGGTTTCTGGATGGACATTGGCACCCCGGAAAGGCTTGAAGAGCTCAACCAACGATTGAATTCAGGAAGGACGAATTAGTATGAGCAGGTACCCCACCCACAACCCCTTGATCTACGCCAAGCGCCGTGAACAGTTGGCCCGCCGATTGAAAAAAATGGGCGGTGGCGTTGCGCTGGTGCAGTCGGGCATGGAAGTGATGCGCAATCGCGATGCCGATTATGCCTTTCGATCCGACAGCTATTTTTACTACCTGACCGGCTTTCCGGAACCCGAAGCGTGTTTGGCCTTGGTGGTGCCACCGAATGGTGACCCGCGCGCCGTGCTGTTTTGTCGCGATAAAAACGAAGAGCGCGAAATTTGGGAAGGTTTCCGCTTTGGCCCGAAGGCAGCGCAATCGGCGTTCGGCATGCATGAAGCGCACAGCATTGAGGACCTAGAGGAGCACTTGATTGACAAACTGGCCAATCAGCCTGCTGTATTTTTAAGGCTGGGTGAAGACGACAGCCTGGAAGCGGCGGTGGCCGATGTGTTGAAAAGCCTGCGTGCCAAAGCACGCATGGGTATCTCTGCGCCACATGCAGTGCTTGATTTAAGCCACTCACTCGATGAAATGCGCTTGATCAAAGACAAAACTGAAATCGACATCATGCGCCGCGCGGCCAGCGTTTCGGCGCAAGCTCACATTGCTGCCATGCAGGTGTGCCATCCGGGGAAATTCGAATTTGAAGTGGAAGCGGAATTGCTGTACCAATTCCGTAAAAATGGATCTGAAGCGCCCGCGTATGGATCAATTGTTGCATCTGGGGCCAATGCCTGCGTACTGCACTACCGTGCCAACGATGCAAAAATGCGCGATGGCGATTTGCTGTTAATCGACGCGGGTTGTGAGATGGACTGTTATGCGTCTGACATCACCCGCACTTTCCCGGTGAACGGCCAGTTCAGCAAGGCCCAGCAAGCGGTGTATGAAGTGGTGCTGAATGCCCAATACGCCGCCATTGATGCCACCAAGCCAGGTGCGCGTTTCAATGATCCGCACGATGCGGCGGTGAAAGTGTTGGCCCAGGGTTTGATCGACTTGAAGTTGTTGAAAACCGGGCTGAACGAGGCCATTGAAAGTGGCGCTTACAAACGTTTTTATATGCACCGCACCAGCCATTGGTTGGGCATGGATGTTCACGATTGCGGCAGTTACCGCGACCCCGCCGCAAAGCCCGAAGATGGCGTAGCGCCCCACACAAGCCGCAAACTGGAAGCCGGTATGGTGCTGACCATTGAGCCTGGCCTGTACATTCGCCCCGGCAAAGGCGTGCCCAAGCAGTTTGAAAACATTGGCATTCGCATTGAAGACGACGCCTTGGTGACCCAAAAAGGGTGCGATATTTACACCGCTGACGCCCCAAAAACCGTAAGCGAAATACACGCCACCATGAAAGCGCACAAAAAATCGAGCAGCAAGGCAGCCTGAAAAAGACATGACATCGCACACTGACTTTGACGTGGCCATTGTGGGCGCGGGCCCCGTGGGTTTGGCCTTTGCCGGTTGGCTTGCCCAAACCTGGGGCGAGCGCGCCAATCGCATCGCGATATTCGATGCACAACCGCTGGACGCCTCAACACGCGACCCCCGCATTCTTGCGCTTTCCGATGCCACGCGGTTGCGCTTGGCAAGCCTGGGCTTCCCAGCCGATGCAACACCCATTCATCACATTCATGTGTCTGAACAATCCCGGTTTGGGCAAGTGCGCATGAAGGCCGACGAACTGGGCTTGCGTGCTTTGGGCTGGACAGTGCGTTATGGTGACTTGGTGAACTGTCTGGCTGAATCTTTGCAGCGCCGGGGCGTGAAAATTTATCGGCCTGCCAGTGTCAAGTACGCCCATCGCAGTGCCGTAGATTCTCTGGAAGTACTCGAGCTTGAAGATGGCACTGAGTTCACAGTGAACTTGCGCGTTGACGCGGAGGGCGGTTTGTACGGTGAGGCGGGCGAGCGCGACCAGGTTGTGGATTACGACCAATGGGCTCTGGTCAGTGAGCTTGTTTTGAAGGTTGAGCCCGGTCTGCTGGCGGGCAACAACACACTGGCTTTTGAACGATTTACATCCGAAGGGCCATTGGCCTTGCTGCCAATTTCCACAGATCAACGCCGGTATTCGCTGGTGTGGTGCGCGCCACTACAGGCAGTGCAGCGCCGTTTGGATTGTACAGAACAGCAATTTGCCGGTGAACTGCGCCAGCAGTTTGGCCGGCGTGTTTCCATTGAGCAAATTGGGCCCAGAAAATCTTTTCCGTTGGGCATGAATTGGCGCGACAAACTGGTGCAGGGCAGGCGCGTGGCAATTGGCAATGCAGCACAAATATTGCACCCTGTGGCCGGGCAGGGTTTGAATTTGGGCTTGCGCGATGCAGTGCAGCTTTGCCGCAGCATCGACCCTGCCACTGTTGCACAGGAACATCGCTTGTGCGCCGCCTTGGGGGAATTTGAGAAATCCAGGGTGGCTGACAGGCAGGTGGTGGTTAAAATGACAGACTGGATGGTGAAAGGATTTTCCAATCACAACCCCTTGCTGGGCGCGGGCCGTCAAATGGCGCTGAATGTGATGGAATTCACACCACCGCTGCGCAAGCAGTTTGCTGAACTGATGCTGTTTGGTCTGGCCGTTTAATCTGGAGCGTTTTACCCATGTGGTCTGCTGACTTATTGCGAGCCCGTTTTGCAATGGCCGATTTGGCTTGGCAGCCCGAGCCCCTTGAGGAACGTTTTTTTAAAGACCGCGAACCCGCAGATGCAGCGGTGTTGGTCCCTTTGGTTCAGCGTGATGAAGGTTTGCACGTATTGCTGACCCTGCGCACAGCGCACCTGAATGACCACGCCGGACAAATCAGTTTTCCCGGTGGGCGCTGCGAACCTCAAGACGGTCACCCCATAGAAACTGCGCTGCGTGAAACTGTCGAGGAAACTGGTTTGGCCCGCGAGTTCATCGAGGTTTTGGGCACCATGCCTGTATACCAAACTGCAACCAATTTTTTGGTGACACCTGTGGTCGCACTGGTGCAGCCGGGCTTCGAATTGCAGCCCGATGCATTCGAGGTGCAGGAGGTGTTTGAGGTGCCTCTTTCTTTCCTGATGGATTCTGACAACCACCAACAACGCAGCTTACACACGCCGATTGGGGAGCGCACATTTTATGCAATGCCGTATGATTCTCCGGTCAGCGGCAAGAACTATTTCATTTGGGGCGCTACTGCGGCCATGCTTCGAAACCTTTACCACTTTTTGCACGCCAAGGTGTAAATCGTGTCCTATCTTGCCCTGCTTGTCGCGGTTGTCTGTGAAACCCTCTTGCCAGATGGCTTGTTCACGCGTGCGCGCAATTGGGTAGACCGTTTCAATCAAGAACTTGAAATAGACCTCGAAGCGCTTGGCGCACCCGGGTATGTTCATTTGCAATGGCTTGCCCCCCTGGTTGTCTGGTTGCTGGGTGTGTACTTCTTGTATCAAGTGTTGTGGGTTGTGTCGCCAATTGCTGCAGGTGGCTTCAGTGTTTTGCTGATGTTGTACGGCTTGCGGTTCAGGCATTTTGCTGTGGTGTTTACCAATGCGCAGCTGTTCTTGAACCAGGGCGACTTTTTCCGCGCCCGTGAACTACTGCTCGATTGGATGAAAGAATACGATGGGGTTGAACATGTTATTCATCGCCCAGGCGAATTGGTGTTTCATGCCATTTACCATGGCGCTGAGCGGGCACTGAGGCAATATTTCGGTCTGTTCTTCTGGTTTTTGGTGCTGCCTGGCCCCTTGGGGTTGGTCGTGTATTTGATGGTGCATTGGAGCGTCATTCGCGAGCGAGACATGTGGCACATGAAAGCCTTTGCTCAAGAACGCCCCACCATGCAGGAAGCCTGGGAATCTGGCAAATGGAAGGCCGCAATTAGCCCACGCTTTGTGTTGTATGCACTAGAGTGGTTGCCCGCTCGCCTGCTTGCCTTAACGGTGGGTTTGGTGTCGCAACTTGACGATACAGCCCTGGCTTGGCGTGCCGCAAAAAGTCAAAGCCGTTTTTCCAACCGCGCACCACTAACCGCCGTCTTTTTTACGGCTGTGGGCTTGGTGGGTGGTTCGGCGTTTGACCCAGCCAGCAGTGCAGCTGCTGAAGGGCAACAGATTAATCAGGAAACCCAGGTGCAAGCCTTGCAGCAATTCCGCCAACTGGTATTCAAATGTGCTGTGGTTTGGCTGGCGGTGGCTTTGTTATTTGCACTGCTGGGTTGGTTGCCAAGCAGTGCCATTTAAAAGCGCAATTCAATAGTTCTGACGGGCTTCTTCAAGCTCTGCTTTCAGCATTTGATACAACTCGTAACGCGCTGGGCTTAGGGTGCCATCTTCCAAACCGTTTTTTACTGCGCAGTCGGGCTCGCGTTTGTGCTGGCAGTTGGCAAAACGGCACTTGTTTCCTTCATCGCGCAGGTCTGAAAACGCATTCAACAAATCGGCTTCAGAAAGGTGGTGCAAACCAAACGCCTGAAAGCCCGGTGAGTCGATCAGTTCCAAACCTTGTTCACCAAAATGCATTTGCGTGTGCGTGGTGGTGTGTTTGCCTGCATTTAAGGCCATTGAAATTTCGTTGGTGGCCGCCAGTGCACCCGGAATCAACAAATTGATGAGTGTCGATTTGCCCATGCCCGATTGCCCCAAAATCAAGGTGCGTTTGCCTTCTAGCAGCGGGCGCAGCAGGCTTTCAGTTTCCTCGGGTTTTTCAGTCACGCTGATGTAATGAGTGGGCACGTCGCCCAAAGTCATTTCGAACAGCTCCTGCTCTACATCGCCCAACGTTTCCGGGTCACCTTCCAGAATATCGACTTTGTTGAACAGAATGGTTAGCGGTACATCGGCATGTTTGCAGGCAGTCAATGTGCGGCCTAACAGTTCCGGGGAATAGGGCGGGCTAACCGCCAGCATTAGTAAAACGCCGTCCAGATTGGCCGCAAACATTTTGCTTTTCAATGCATCCGATCGATACACCAAATTTTTGCGCGTTTGAATGTCTTCCACCCAGGCTTGTTTGTCGCCGCTGGGCAGAATCACAATTTCATCGCCCACAGCAACTTCACGCCGCTTGCCTTTGCCGTACACCTGCCAAATGGTGCCCGCTTCGTCGCGTGCCAAAAAGTGGCGGCCATAACTGGCCACCACCAAGGCATTCAACAGGTCGGGGCTGTGCGCATTCTTGCCATGGTGGCTGGCTGGTTTTGCCCGGTGAGTGTCGCGCACCTTGTTAAGAGATGAATCAGCCAATGTGTTTCAGCGCATCATCAAGTTTTGCGGCACAGGCCCAATCGTTGTCGGTAATGCCGTCGGCGCTGTGAGTAAACCATCGAACTTTCACACGGTTGAAGTTAAAGGTAACTTCCGGGTGGTGGTCTTCATCGTCAGCTAGATGGGTAATTGCGTGCACTGCAAGTTTCACGCCTTCAAAATTGGCGAAAGAATACTGTCGCCACAGTTCGCGGGCTTTCGCACCTTTTTCATCGAATTCAACTGACCAGTATTCAAATTCGTCGAGTTGCTGTTCAATTTCTTCAGGTGACCAGTCGTGCCCTTCGCCCAAGTGCTGGCAGGTAACTTGTAACCAGTCTGAAACGGGGCGTACGGGGTGGGGTGTGCTCATTGTGCGCCTTGCAAAGAATTCAGTCTGTTAATGCGAATGGAAGCCGGTGGGTGGCTGTCGTAAAACGCGGAGTGCAAGGGGTCGGGTGTCAGGGTTGATGCATTGTCTTGATACAACTTCACCAATGCGCTGACCAAGTGCTGGGGTGCGCTTTGCTGGGCTGCGTAGGCGTCGGCCTCGAATTCATGTTTGCGGCTCATCCACGACATCACTGGGCGAATCGGGAATGTGAAGTATGGCAACACCATCATGAACAGCACCAAGGCCATGGCCTGTGCACCATTGGCAAAATCCGGGTTCACACCCAGTTCAGTGAAAAACCAGGGTGTGTTGGCCAGCAGACCCAATACGAAAAACATCACAAGGCTACCGACACCTGAAAACACCAAGTGCTTCAAAATGTGTTTTTTCTTGAAGTGGCCGAGCTCATGCGCCAGTACCGCTTCAATTTGATCGTCATTCAAACGCGAAAGCAGGGTATCGAAAAACACAATGCGCTTGGCCTTGCCCATTCCACTGAAATAGGCATTGCCGTGGCTAGAGCGTTTGCTGCCGTCCATCACAAAAAGACCATTGGAATTAAAGCCACAACGCTGAAGCAAACTCAAAATTCGCTGGCGGGTTGCACCATCTTCCAGTGGGGTGAATTTATTGAATATGGGCGCAATTACTGTTGGGAACAGCCACATCAACAACAGGCTAAAGCCAAACCAAAGGGCCCAAGCGTAGATCCACCACTGCTGGCCTGCTTCGCGCATCAGGTAAAGCACTGCAAATATAAGCGGGCCGCCAATTAACGCACCGACCAGTAAACCTTTCAGCCAATCACCGACAAACAAACTTTTTTTCATGCGGTTAAAGCCAAAGCGTTCTTCGAGTACAAACTGTTTGTAATACGACAGGGGCAGGTCGATCACACTGCTGATCAAACCGACCACAGCAATGAGCAACAAGCCGGCCAGAATTCCTTCAGCACTGGTACTGGTGAAGCTTTGAATCCACTGCAACCCACCCAGCAAAGTAAATCCCATTAAAACAAGCACTTCGATGAACACATTGATCATGCCCAGGCGGGTTTTGGCGATGGAATAGTCTGCCGCTTTTTGGTGGTCTTGCAGGCTGATTTGGTCTCTGAATTCCGCAGGCACCTGTGCCCGGTTCATGGCAATGTGTCGCACTTGGCGGCTAGCCAAATACAGGCGAAGAGAAACGCTTAACACCACGGCCACAACAAATACTTCAGTAAAAACCATTTCCTGCTACCACCCTTGGATTAATTTGAATTCAGCTGCCTGTGAGACAATAGGCTGTCTAATAAATTCAACCTTCAGCACGCAGCCAAATTATGTCACAAGCCATGCCAAGTTCCACCCCCGATGAAATCAAGATTCCCCGCGATGACAATCGCCTGGTGTGGGTCGACATGGAAATGACAGGTCTGGACCCTTTCAATGACAAGGTCATTGAGGTGGCGGTGGTGGTAACCGACAGCGAATTGAATGTACTGGAAGAAGGCCCGGTGTTGGCGATTCATCAAGCCGACGACATTCTGGCTGGTATGGACGCCTGGAACACCAGCACCCACGGCAAATCGGGGCTGACGGCACGCGTGAAAGAATCAACGATTGATGAAGCGCAGGCTGAAGATTTATTGATTGAATTTCTGACCAAATACATTGGTCCTGGCAAAAGTCCCATGTGCGGCAACAGCATTTGCCAAGACCGCCGCTTCATGGCCAAGTACATGCCCAAACTTGAAGCCTACTTTCACTATCGCAACCTGGATGTGAGCACGCTGAAAGAATTGTGCAAGCGCTGGAACCCGACCACTGCGCGCAAGTTCATCAAGAAAACCAAACACACTGCCTTGGCAGACATTCACGAATCAATCGACGAACTGCGCTTTTACCGCGAGCATTTTATCGTTCCGCCCGAAGTGAAAGCTGATTCGGCAGCCTCGGCAGCGTAAGTCACTTTTCTTGCACTTCCCCGGTTCGGGCATACAAAAAGAAAAATTCATGGCGGTCTGAATTTCGATTGCCAGTCCAGACCAATTCCCAGCGTTCAGACGCCTTTGCCTCGAACTCAACCTTGATTTTCAGGCCTTGCCGCGTGTCATCCTGCAGCAGCAGGAAGTCACATTCCGCAGCTTCCTTAAACTGACCTTTGCGGGTGAAATCTACACTTGTGTGATATTGCAGGGTAGCCCTTTGCGCATAGCCCAAATTGTAGTCGGCTACACATCCCTTACCCGTTGTTTGCGGGTGGCCTGCCACTGCAACGGTAATTGATTCCCCCAAAGCTTTAAAACTTTTGGCGTAGTCAATTCTTGGAATCCACAGTGTCATCATCAACAGCCACAACAAGATGACGCCACCAGTGGTTAACACCATGGGGCGCCACAGTGCGCGGCTGCCCGATGCTGTGCGCCAAATAATCAGCTTGACCCAGGCAAAGCTGGCCATCAAGGCCAGGGCCAATTCCAGGCCAATTACATCGGGAACATAGCCTGGCGAAAGTTTCTCGAAATTTGAGGCAATTTTTGCTGGAAAACCAAATGTGGCGGCTGTCCAGCCCAACCACACCAACACGGCGGCAAAGGTAAACCACAGCACTGCAAACCAGTCGATCAGGCTGATCAACCCACGTTTCATGGTGGACAAGCCGATGGCCGCAAGCACTGAGAGAGGTGCCAGAAGGGGAAAGTAATTCGCTTCATCGGCCGGATTGGTGATGAAAAGCACCAGCACGCCCGCAAGTGCACCTGCCAATGGGATTCGAATGGATGGTTCGCTTAAGGCGTTGCGATAACGCCAAATTGTCCAGCAAGCCATAGGCAAGATTGGCCACAAAAACCAGGTCAGGGTTTTCAACGTGATCACCAAGTCTTCGAAGCCGAAAGACTTGGTGGGGTCAAGAATCAGAAAGCGCCGCACGTTCCATTCATTCCAGGCATTCCACCATATTTCACCGTTCTTTTGGCTCATTAGCCAAAAGAACCAAATGGCAAAGGGAATTGCGAACACCGTTGCAGCACGGGTCATTCGCCGAAGTAGACCAAAGCGCAATGAACTGTGGGTAGTCGAGCTTAGCAGCAGCATCAACAGGAAGGGCAACCAATGCGCCCAACCTCGTGCGAAGAAGGCAATTGCAATGCCTGCGCCAATCATCCAGCCCGCGCCGATTGGACGATCAAGAGAACGAACAGCGCCCAGCAACATGATTGAAATGCCTGCCAGTTCTGCCACTTCCGGCACTTGCATGTGTGAGCGCACCAACAGGCCAAGTGTGCCCAAAAAGCACAGCACCGAGGCATCCGCTACGGCGCGCGCATAGTCCACGCGGGTGGGTGCGGTGCCCAGTGGGTCTTCGGGTTGTAACTCGACGCGTTTGGCCAGGCGGTAGGTGGTGTTCCAGATAGCCCAGCCTGCCAAGATCATCCAGAATACATTGCCCATTCGCATGGCGTCGTCAAGCCAGTTGTAGGGTAGGTTCAAAGCCACGGCAAGCTTGCCTAACAAGCCTGAAAGCCAGGCTGACAACAAACCACCCTCCACATAAAGGCGATCGCCGATTGAAGACAGGGCCCATTCAGAAAATGGCAACTGGGTCAGTGTGAAGCTTTGTCCGAAGCCGGCGGCGTCGTCTGGTTTCCAAGGGCTGCGCGCAAACAGCCCCGGCAAAATGTAAAGCAGAATGAGGCCCCACAGGAGCCTGCGCGACAAACGGGTGTTGTTGGCTGCGGTAATGACCATATTCTTATTGTGTCCGTAAAAACAAAAGGCAGCCAGTTTTACTGAGCTGCCTTTGCGTCATCACTTCTTGGGGTTCACAAAGCATTGCGCCTTGTCCACCAATTACTTCTTGAAACGATCGAACCTGCGACGGAATTTCTCAACGCGACCGGCGGTGTCCACGATGGTGTTCTGCGCGCCAGTGTAGAAGGGGTGAGATTCAGAGCTCACGTCCAATTTAATCATTGGGTATTCCTTGCCCTCGTGTTCGCCGTTTTCGCGGCTGGGTGCAGTAGAGCGGCAAATGAATTTAAAGCCGTTGGACATGTCCACGAACAAAACTTCGCGGTAATTTGGGTGAATGCCGTCTTTCATGAGATTCTCCGTTGCAGCCAACCCGACGGTCATTGATGACAGGGTCGAGTCACTTGCTGGTTGATTAGATAACCGCAAATTATAGATTCACCTTTTGGGTTGGTCAAGGAAAAGTCGCAAGCTTCTCTTGTCCGGCATTTCCAAAGCCACATCACCTCGCCTTTGCAATGCTTCTGATTCCGGCTTGATGATCCTTGCTTGGAACAGGCGAGGTGATGTGGCATTCAAACGGATCAAGGCGTCGATACCAACTGATCGACAAACCAAAGGTGCAATAAAAAACCGCTGGCCCGGTTCACACCCAGCCAGCGGCTCTGTCTTCAAGCAAAGAATGCCTGGCAACAGGTAACAGGGACAATTACATGCCCATGCCGCCCATACCACCCATTCCGCCCATGCCACCCATGTCAGGTGCAGAAGGCTTGTCATCGGCTGCGTCTGCCACCATGCAATCGGTGGTCAACATCAAGGAGGCGATCGACGCTGCATTTTGCAATGCAGTGCGGGTTACTTTGGTTGGATCCAAAACACCCATGTCGACCATGTCGCCATACTCGCCAGTGGCTGCGTTATAGCCGTAGTTGCCTTCGCCAGCCATCACATTGTTGGCCACTACAGATGATTCCTCGCCTGCGTTGGTCACGATCATGCGCAATGGCTCTTCCATGGCACGCAGAACAATCTTGATGCCTGCATCCTGGTCAGGGTTTGCACCCTTCAAGCCTTCGATTTTCGCACGGGCGCGTAACAAGGCTACGCCGCCGCCTGGCACAATGCCTTCTTCCACCGCTGCGCGCGTGGCGTGCAGGGCGTCTTCAACACGCGCTTTCTTTTCTTTCATTTCAACTTCAGTGGCTGCACCAACCTTGATTACGGCAACACCGCCAGCCAATTTGGCCACGCGCTCTTGCAGCTTTTCACGGTCGTAATCAGAGGAAGACCCTTCGATCTGGCCGCGAATCTGCTTTACGCGTGCTTCGATGTTTGCGCCTTCGCCTGCACCGTCGATGATGATGGTGTTTTCTTTGCCCACTTCAATGCGCTTGGCCTGACCCAGGTGTTCCAGGGTTACAGTTTCCAGGCTCATGCCGGTTTCTTCAGCAATCACAACGCCACCAGTCAAAATGGCGATGTCTTCCAGCATGGCTTTGCGGCGGTCGCCGAAACCGGGTGCCTTCACTGCACAAGTTTTCAAAATGCCGCGAATGTTGTTCACAACCAAAGTCGCCAAGGCTTCGCCTTCGATGTCTTCAGCAACAATCAACAGTGGGCGGCCAGCTTTGGCAACCTGTTCCAGGGTAGGCAGCAGGTCACGAATGTTGCTGATTTTCTTGTCGTGCAACAGCACGAAGGGGTTGTCCAGCGCAACAACCTGCTTTTCCTGGTTGTTGATGAAGTAAGGGCTCAGGTAGCCGCGGTCAAACTGCATGCCTTCAACCACGTCCAGCTCGTTGTCCAGGCTTTTGCCGTCTTCAACTGTAATTACGCCTTCCTTGCCCACTTTTTCCATGGCTTCAGCGATGATGTTGCCGATGGACTCGTCGCTGTTGGCGGAAATTGAACCCACTTGGGCAATTGCCTTGGTGGTGGCACAGGGCTTTGACAGCGTGCGCAATTCAACGATTGCCGCAGTTACTGCCTTGTCGATACCGCGCTTCAGGTCCATTGGGTTCATGCCGGCGGTTACAAACTTCATGCCTTCTTTCACAATCGCTTGTGCCAGAACTGTGGCTGTTGTTGTGCCGTCACCTGCGTTGTCTGAAGTGCGTGAAGCCACTTCTTTCACCATCTGTGCGCCCATGTTTTCGAACTTGTCTTTCAGTTCGATTTCTTTGGCAACAGAAACGCCGTCTTTGGTGATGGTGGGTGAGCCGAATGAACGCTCAAGAACCACATTGCGGCCACGTGGGCCCAAAGTTACTTTTACTGCATTGGCCAGAATGTTTACGCCACGCACCATGCGGCTGCGTGCGTCGTCGCCGAAAAATACTTCTTTAGCTGCCATGATTTGATCTTCCTCTTGAATTCTTTGTAATTAGGCTTCAATAACGCCCATGATGTCTTCTTCGCGCATAACCAGTACTTCCTTGCCATCTACCTTGATGGCCTGGCCTGCATACTTGCCGAACAACACGCGCTGGCCAACCTTGACATCCATACTGATCAGCTTGCCGCTGTCATCACGTTTGCCTGGGCCTACTGCAATCACTTCACCTTGATCAGGCTTCTCGGCGGCGGCTTCTGGAATAACGATGCCAGATGCTGTAGTGCGCTCGCTGTCGAGACGCTTCACGATCACGCGATCATGCAACGGACGAATGTTCATGGATACCACTCCTAAATTTGTCTTTAAATTGAATTGCTTGGTCAACTGACGGGTGCTTTGTTAGCACTCGCCGTCATCGAGTGCTAATAATAGGGGTGGGTGCCGTGTATTTCAAGGGGCATGGTGAAAAAAAGTTGTCTGCAAGCGGGGTGTCAGTCTGTTTTGTTTACACTAGGGCTCGATTCAACCCACACCAACAAGAATGAATAAAGCCAAGTCTGTGTTTATTGTCCTTTTCCTGCTTCTGATTAATTTAAGTTTGCTGCATGTTGCCACCATGAGTTGGCACAGCCCCTTGGGCGCGGGTTGGATGGGTGTTTTTGTATTGGCCTTGCCCAACTTCTATTTATTTGTCTGGATGTTTATGCGAAGGCGCGCGCGCACCTCGCGCAATTTACATTTGCTGATGGCCACCAACCTGATGGGCATCGCTTTGGTTTTGACTGACCCCGGCATGGAAGCCAATCCTTGGCCGCTTGTCATCGGTAACCTGCTTTTCTTTGGCAGCATTGCTTATATTTTTTGGTATTCCCATTTGGGCGATCGCAGCAATGCCATGCTGAATGAAGGCGAAAAGTTGCCCATGTTTGAACTGACGACTTTGGAAGGCAATGTATTCACAAGTGAACAATTCAAGGGTTCAGCCTGGTTGTTGATTTTTTATCGGGGCAATTGGTGTCCATTGTGCATGACCCAAATTGGCGAGGTGGCAGGGCGCTACATCGACCTTGATCGCCTCGGTGTAAAAGTTGCATTGATCAGTCCACAACCTGAACATAAAACCCTGGAATTGGCCAAGCGATTCGATGTGCCCATGCAGTTTTTCGTTGATGCGGATTTCAAGGCCAGCAAGAAGCTGAACCTAGTGCATGCCAATGGAGTGCCCTTTGGTTTGAAGTCGCTTGGGCATGGCGAAGACACGGCACTGCCCACCGTGTTGATGATCAACAAGCATGGTCGAATTGTGTATTCCGACCAAACTTCCAATTACCGGGTTCGACCCCAACCTGAGCAGTTTCTAGAAGTTGCTAGACAAAAGTTGGCAAGTCAAGAGGGGTAGTATCTGGCATACAAACGCTGCGAACGCGATGCAGCGGCAGCGCTATTTATCGAACATCGGCACTGGCTGCGGCTGCTGCGGCTTGAATGGCCGCCGCTTTTCGGATCCGACTGATCAGATCTTTATTGATTCTGCTTTCCATTTTTCGGTGGACAGGTTCTAGCGCTTTTCGCCAAGCTTGCAATTCGGCAGCGTCCAGATTCAAGACCGTTGTGTTTTTCGATTCCCGCACTTTGTTCAAAGCTTGCGAATTCAGCTTTTCAGCCTCTTCGTCATTTTTACGAGTGGCGTCGACCAGACTTCGTTCAAGTGTGGCACGAATGTCGGCTGGCAGGCTGTTCCAGAACTTGCGATTCACTATCACTGCGTAGCCCAAGTAACCATGGTTGGTGACTGCCACGTGTTTCTGCACCTCATGCATTTTCTTGGAGTACAAGTTTGAGGGCGGATTTTCGGTGCCGTCGACCAAGCCCGATTCCAATGCCGTGTGTACATCTGAAAAAGCCAAAGGAATTGGGGTTGCACCCAAAGCCTCCATTTGCGCTTCCAGAACCCTTGAGGGTTGAATGCGCATGCGTTTGCCCTTCAGGTCTACAGGCAGTCGAATGGGTGTGTTTGCACTCATTACCTTAAAACCATTGTCCCAGTATGCCAAACCCAAAATTCCTCTGTCTTCCAGTTGAGCGAGCAGTTCTCGCCCAATTTCACCTTGAGTAACCGCTTTTAGCACTTGCCGGTTCGGAAAAATATAGGGCAGATCGAACACCTCGAAATCACGCATTCCCAGCTGGCCGAATTTCGCCAGTGAAGGGGCCAGCATTTGAACGGCTCCCAATTGCAATGCCTCAAGTTCTTCGCGGTCTTTGTACAAAGAGGAGTTGGGGTAAACCTGCACCTTTACCTTTCCGCGGGTTCGTTCCTCAACCAGTCTTTTAAACTCCAAAGCGGCGATTCCCTTGGGTGTATTGTCTTCTACTACGTGGCTGAACCGAATAACAATGGGTGGAGCCGCGGTTGCAGCACCAGCGCCAAACAGGGCGAGCCCGAACAGAAGACCAAGTGCTGACAAATAATTCATGGTATGGACCGAGGGTATGTATTTAATGAAAATTCCAGAGTAAGACCAGAGCCACCATTGTGGGTTTCCACATCGCTGAAATATTCCTGATAATTCATGGCACTATCCTGCCATGCAAGTGTTCGTCCCCAACGCCCCCAATCTGAAAAAAATCAAGCGTCGCCAGGCGTTGCGCTTTGGTGTGCCGGTCCTTGTGTTCTTACTCTTAATGGCCTTGATGGTCGCCGCAGTTTACTACGCTCAGCAAGATGAACGTGACGAAAGTCAGTCGAAACTGATTGCTGACGCATTGTGGGCTCGTCAAAACATCCAGTTTCAAGTGGGGGGCCTAATCAATTCACTCCAGGCTTTGACCAATGATTCGCTGATTTATCCTTCCGACCGCCTGGCAAGCAGTGTGAATCAGCTTGGTCGAAGTTCAGGCGAACTCGTGGCGGTTTTTCGTGGTCCTGAATTAAGTCCATTGGTGAATCTGGATGAGAACTTTGATGATCTCGACCTTGAAACGGCTCGTCAATTAATTTCTGGAGCAGTTCGGCAGCGCGTGGAATCTCGGCTGGGCGGCTTGGTGGGGCCATTTCTTTTTCAGGGCAAAAACTATGCGGCCAGCGTCAGTGTGGCGCAGCGTGGCGATGCGGTTACAGTGGGATTGCTGGATCTGGATCTGATGCTTGAAAAGGAGTTGCCGTGGTGGTTTGCGCAAGACAACCAGGTTGAACTGCTCGACGCCAGTGGTGCCATTTTGTCTCGCTTGGTAAAGGCCAGCCCGGGGGCAGGGGTGTATGTGCACACCACTTCTTTGGAACTGGGAGGGCTCCAATTCCAACTAAGGGTCGACAGCATTCAGGAAGGCCCTCGATTGTTCAACTATGGTATTACCGGCGCATTGGCGTTTTTACTGCTTTTACTGCTGCTCAGCTTCATCATGTTGTGGCGTGATTCCCGGCGCCGACTTGAAATTGAAGCTCGTCTGGAAGAAGAAAAACTGTTTCGGCAATCGATGCAAGACTCGATGGCGGTGGGCTTGCGTGTCTGGGATCTTCAAGGTTTCATTCGCTATGTGAACCCAGCTTTTTGCAATATGGTCGGGTACAAGCCCGAAGATTTGATCGGGATTCCTCAGCCTTTGCCTTATTGGCCCAGTAAAAGCGCGGAAGAATACAAACGACTTGTTGCCGATGTCATTTCGGGCAACGCCCCACCCGAAGGGTTTGAGACGGTGTATCAACACCAAAGTGGCCGCTTGATTGATGTGCTGATCGTTGAGGCGCCACTGAAGGATGGTCGTGGCGTGCACACGGGCTGGATGAGTTCGGTGATTGACATCACTGACCGCAAACGATCCGAGTCTTTGATCGCCGAGCAGCAAGAAAAACTTCAGTCGGCTTCCAGATTTGCCTTGGTGGGCGAGGTGGCATCGAACATTGCGCATGAACTTAACCAGCCACTGGCCACCATGGTGTCGTATGCGCAGGCCGGCATGAATTTGAGCCAGCGTGGCGCCAGCATCGAAATGTACGCGCAGTTGTTTGAAAAACTTCGCGATCAGGCTCAGCGGGCAGGGCGAGTGGTAGGTTCGGTTCAGAACCTGGTACGAAAGCGTCGCCCCATGCGAGAAAATGTGCGAGTCGCGGATCTTATCGATTCCATTCGATTCATGGTGAATTCCACAGCCATGCTCCACCAGGTCCGTTTGCATTTTGACATCGGAACGCCAGACTTCATGCTGCACATTGACCGCATCATGGTAGAACAGGCTTTGGTGAATTTGGTGAAAAATGCATCGGAGGCCTTCATGGCCTCGCAGCGCATTCGCAATGTTTGGATTAGAACCCGGGTTCTCGACAATTCGTTCGAACTTTCAGTGCGTGATGATGGGCCGGGCTTGACACTGAACAACGCCAACAAAATGTTTGAGTCGCTTGTTTCAACCAAGCCGGATGGTCTAGGCTTGGGCTTAAGCCTTTGCAGGTCAGTGGCCGAATCACATGGCGGGCGTTTAAAGGCTGAGGCCGTTCCTACCGGGGGCACCTGCTTTACAATGGATTTGCCGATGGCGGTAAAAGAATCCATGGAAGGGGAACAATCAGTTGGAGTCAATTAAAAAAGTGCAGGTATTGTTGCTTGATGACGACGATGATTTGCGCGAGGGCATGAAGTGGATGTTCGAAACTGTGGATCTGCCCATGCAAGGCTATGCCACGTTTGATGCATTCAAAAATGGACTTGATGAACACGTAAATAGCGATGCCGCGCTCTGTTTGTTGCTGGACCTACGCATGCCCGACATGTCTGGACTCGAAGTGTTTGAGTGGCTGAAGCGTTCTGGTTACAGCCTTGATCGACTGCCAGTTATTTTCCTTACAGGTCATGGCGATATTTCCACTGCAGTCGAGTCTGTGAAAAATGGTGCCTTCGATTTTTACGAAAAACCCACCACAGACCAACGCTTGATTGAGCGCGTAAAACAAGCTTTGCAAAAATCGGGCGAATACCTGGTCAATCTGGAAGTATTGAAGCAGTGGTCAGAAAGAATTGACCGTCTTTCACCGCGTGAAAGGGAAGTGATGTTTCTGGTAGCCAAAGGCAAGCTGAACAAGGTCATTGCCTCTGATCTCGATATATCCATGAGAACCGTCGAGGTTCATCGAGCGAATGTTTTCGACAAGTTGAAAGTTCGGTCCGCCGCTGAACTGGCCACCTTGCTAAGTCGACTTAGCGACCGCCTGGGCTTTGATCAATTGGCCGGGCTGGAATAGACCTCGACCACGTTGGGCAGGGCAATTGCTTCGCCAAACAGTGGGCTAGACGTTTCGGGATGCAATTCAAGCACAAAGGCCCTGCGAGCCAATCTGTTGTCGCGCAGGTAGTTCTGTAAGGCGTCAAGTCTTTGGCTGGCCAAGGCTAGATCCAGTTCGGTGCTCCCTTCGGCGCGTGTGCTTGAGCGAATAAGGATTGGGCCTGATTTGCCAGTTTTGGTGGCGTCATTCAACGCATGTAGCTTGGGCAAGCAGTCTGGTGGTATTTCGCTTTCTCCTTTCTTAAAATGAATCAATAACTCAAGCGTTCGGTCCTCGCGCCGCAGCGTTAATTCTGCTGCGGTGCTTTGAGGTTCCGAAAGCGCATTCATTACCCCATTGAACAAATCAAAAGAAGGTTCACTTCCGCAGTGCAAACCTGGATCGCTCAGCTTCTGCAAGGCGTTCTCCACAGCTTGAGCTGCGTTTGGCCCGAGCAAACACGCCGCAACACCAAGGCTGGCAAACCAGCCTTTCATTTTTTTGGACCTTCAACAGTGTTGTCCGGAGTAACGGTAGTGGGCGCAGGCTCAGCTTGGGCAAAACTCACTTTGATTTGATTGGCCAGCAAGTGATAAATCGATGCAGGCAAAATGCGTTTGCTGACCTGGGTTGAAATGGCGGACACAAAAATCAGAGGCATGACCAGGTCGTGGTTGTCGACCATTTCCAGCACAATCACGAACGCAGTGATTGGGCAGTGTGTAACAGCGGACAAAACACCCACCATTGCCAGGAGCATCAATGGGGCGGTTTCACTGTTGGTCAGTTCTGCAAAAAAATGACCGAAGCCAGCACCAATTGAAAGCGTGGGAGAGAAAACACCGCCCGGCACACCGCTTGCAAATGACACCACAGTGGCCACCATCTTGGTCAGCCAGAACATGGGCGAAAGTTCTTCGCTGTCTTGTAGTGCCGCTTTGGTTTCTTCGTAGCCTGCACCAAATACTTCAGCGCCAAACACCAAAGCCATCAGTGAAAGAACTACACCGCATCCTGCCGCAAAGCGGTAAGGGAAACGGCTACGCAAGCCCCCCAGGTAGCTGGTGCGCGACACCAAAATCAACATGCTGCGGCCGTAAAGTCCGCCAACAATGCCGGTAAGAATGGCCAGGGTGAAAATAACAAGCCATTCTTGACCCCAATCAATGGTGGCATTGGAATAACCGAAATAAGAATAGTTGCCTTGTAAAATCAACGCCACCAAACCAGCCAGCACAATGGCCATGAGCAGGGCTGACGTGTGGCGCATGGTCTTGCGGCGCCCCAGTTCCTCAAAAGCGAACATCAATCCGCCCAGTGGCGTATTAAACGCAGCAGCCACCCCGGCCGCGCCGCCTGCAATAATCAATGAGCGTGTGTCGAAAAGCTTGGCGATGTTGGGGAACCTGCCTGCGTAGGCCATTAACGCCGCACCAATTTGTACTGTGGGGCCTTCACGACCTGCGGCTGCGCCGGCTGCAATCACGAAAGGAGTAATCAACAATTTGCCCAGAAAAGCGCGTGGCCCGAGAAGTCGGTTGATCAGGCGGGGCGAGGGGTGTTTGGTTACCTTGATGGCCTGCGGAATGCCGCTGCCGCCCGACCCCCAGAAGATGGTGTTGACCAGCCACAGTGCTGCCGGGAATACAACTGGTGGAAGCAGCAATGCAATCCACATGTGCTCGGCGAACAGTTCTTTGTTCCATTCACCCGCGAAGTCGGACATCCAAGCGAAACCTACAGCCAACAAGCCGACCAGCAGTGAGAATATATAAATTACCGAGACAATCATGCCCCGGTCGGCCATGAAACGGGACAGTCGAGCGCCTTGCGCAAGCCACTTGTTTTTTGAATTCGGCCGCACTGTGAGTGGTTTCCTGATTCGGTTGGTGAGCAACCCTCAAATTGTCGCATAAAAACAAAAAACCCTCAGTCTTTCAACTGAGGGTTTTAGTCGGGGTTTCCCCCGAAAAGCAACTTAACTGGGTTAGCTGGCTAAAATTTAGCCGGCGCGGCGGCGGCTGAAGCCACCACGGTCACCCATATTGCGTGCAGCATTTTCCTTGCGGGCACCCGAAGCGTGTTCACGCTTGGGGCCTGATGGAGCAGCGGCACCTTCGGCGCGGAATGCTGGGCGTGCACGTTCTTCTGAACGTGGGAAGCTTGGGCGTTCTACGTCGCGGTTCCATTTTTTAGGTGCATCCGAGTTACCGCCAAAACCGGCAGGCTTGCGGTCACCGAACGAAGGTTTGTCACCAAATGATTTGCGTTCACCGAATGGCTTGTCGCCAAATGATTTGCGCTCGCCGAAGGGCTTACGGTCACCGAAAGCAGGCTTGTCGCCGTAAGGCTTGCGATCACCGAAAGGTTTGCGGTCGCCGAAACTACGCTCTTCGCCTTGAACAAAAGGCTTGCGATCACCAAAGCTACGCTCTTCACGTGCTTCGAAGGGCTTGCGGTCACCGAATGGCTTGTCACCAAATGACTTGCGTTCACCGAAAGCTGGCTTGTCGCCATATGACTTGCGTTCTCCGAAAGCTGGCTTGTCGCCATATGACTTGCGCTCGCCAAAAGCTGGCTTGTCGCCGTACGATTTGCGCTCGCCACCACCGAAACTGCGGCCTTCTGAACGGCCACCGCTGTTGCCAGCGTAACCGCCACCACCTGAACGACCACGGCCACCGCTTGGCTTGCCGCCGCGTGGTGCCTGTGTGAAGTTGCCACGTGGCTCCAGACCTTCAACCTGCTCTTCAGGAATGCGTGAATTGATGAAACGCTCAATGCCACGAACACTGATGATGTCGCAGGCTTCAGCCAGGGTAACTGCCACGCCACTGCGGCCGGCACGGCCAGTACGGCCGATGCGGTGCACATAGTCTTCCGACTTCATGGGCATGCCGTAGTTGATTACGTGTGAAATTGCAGGCACGTCCAGGCCACGGGCCGCAACATCTGTTGCAACCAATACCTTGATGTCGCCTTTGCGAACGCTGGCCAAACGGCGGTTACGTACTACCTGTGGCATGCCACCGTGCAGGGCGCAAGCGCGAACACCTTCATCTGCCAAGTCGCGGGCCAGGTTTTCAGCGTCAATTTGTGTGCTTGTAAACACAACGGCTTGCACCATGTCTGGGTGCTCCAGCCAATGGTTCAGCAGCTTGCGCTTGTGGCCACGGTTGTCAGCCCACATCAATTTCTGCGAAATATCTGTGTTGGCTTCGTTTTGCGCGGCCATTTCAATGCGCTTTGGGTTGTTCATGATGTTTTCAGCCAAACCAATAATGCGCTTGGCAAAGGTGGCAGAGAACATCAGGGTTTGAATGCGGTTGCCGCACAGGTGGTCGATTGCTTCCAGGTCTTCAGAGAAGCCAAGGTCAAGCATACGATCTGCTTCGTCAACGATCAGAGTGGTTACGGTGCTCAAATTCAACTTGCCTTGCTGGGCCAGGTCGAGCAAGCGGCCAGGTGTACCAACTACAATACGTGCGCCACGCAGGCTGGCCATTTGCTTGCCGTAAGGCATGCCGCCAACCACAGTTGCCACGCGAACACCCTTGGTGAATTTCACCAGGTTGATGGCGTCTTGACTAACCTGTTGGGCCAGTTCACGGGTTGGGCACAGTACCAGGCATTCCGGGCCAGCCATCATTTCCATGGGGCTTTGTTCGCCAGTCATCATGCGGTGCATAACGGGCAGCAGGAAACCAAAAGTTTTGCCGCTACCAGTTTGGCTGGAAACCATAAGGTCGCCGCCGTCTTTGCCAAGGGGCACGACTTCTTGTTGTACGAGTGTAGGGGCAGTAATGTTTAAAGCGTTCAGGGCTTGCAGCAAAGGCGCGGCAAGACCCATGTCATCAAATGACATAGACATGATAAAAGTTCCAATTCGATGTGGACTTAAAAATTCATCGACGAACAGAAATAAGACGACGCGGCTGGGAACATTGTTGTTCCGGATGGTCGCAAGAGAACTGGCGGCGATGGGCAAAGCACAGCTTCAAGAGCATGTGCCAACAAAGGCAACCCAACGCGGTCCAATGGTGAAATCGTGAAAACGACCCGTTGATTTGCAATCTGGACCGAAGTCTACTGGTTTTGTGTGCAATGCACAAGGGAAGATTGTGAATAAAGCATCAATTAGAAGAAAAACACCACGGTCACACCATTTGCCTATCAATATTTCCTGGATCCGGACGTTATCACCTACAGAGGTAGTCAATCAGGACAGGACCGGGTTATGAAAAAACTGAAAATATTGATGGTTGCCAGCGCGGCAACCATGTTGAGCTCGTGCGATCTATCGCAGATTCCCGGGCTGGATGGCAAGCTGTCGATCGAAGACAGCAAAGCGGTGGGTGCCGCATGTCGGCATTCAGGCCGCGCGCTTGAGGATTGTTTCACCATGAATCCGAACACTTACCAATCTGGGGTGTTTGAAGGTTGGCGCGAAATGAATGACTACATGATTGCCAATGGCTTGGATGTGGTGAAACCCGAAATACGAAATTCGGCATTCAAGCCCGAGCCGACATCGATGAACCAAGGTGCGCTGGCGGCGCCTGAGCAGACTGCCGGAACCGAGCCTGCGGGTGAATCGCTGGAAACAGTACCATTGGCGCAAGGCCGACAGCGATGGGTGCCCAAAGGTGTCGAATCGCCTGCTAATGTAACGCCCCAACCGGAGGTGGCCGCTGGCAAGGTGGAAGATGACTTACCCGAACCAGCTACTTTGACCGAAGAGCCGGCTACCGAAAAAGCGCCAGCGCAAGATCTACCTGCACGTCCTTGGGAGCGCAAGAAAGATCCCAAGAAACACACCTGATTGATCGCTGCACATTGTGTAAGGTGACGTGGGTGATATCCTGAAAGTTCACGATCAACTTTCAGGATTTGCAGCGTGCCACTTGGTATTCCCAGCTCTGTTTCTCATCAACTTTCTTTGACGTTTGTTCTGCTGATCGGCCTGACTCTGGCCCAATTTAGCTGGGCCAATACGCCCGATCCAACCACGCGTGCCTTTCCCTCAGCGGTTACACAAAGCTTTGTAAAAAAAGGCATCGCCAATAATGAATTCACAGCTTATGCGCTGCCGATTGCGCCTTTTGTGAAACGCAACCCCCAAGCTTATTCACATGGGTCCACTCAGTTGGTGAACCCGGCTTCAGTGGCCAAGGTGTTCACCACGGGATTGGCTTTGCAGGCGCTGGAATCAACCTATCGATTCAAAACAGGTTTTCATGTGGGGGCTGAACCCGTCGACGGAGTGCTCAATGGCGCTCTGTACATCAAAGGCAGCGGCGACCCGGCATTTTTAACAGGCGACTTGTGGTCGTCGCTGCGCCAACTCAGAACCAAGGGCGTGGACGTCATCAATGGCCCCGTGGTTCTTGATGATTCGGCATTCAGCGAACAAATGCCCAGCTTGGGTTTGGCAGAAGACGACGCTTTTGACGACGCACCCCACCGCGCTTACCACGCCCAACCCGATGCGTTGTTGATGAACTTTGGCGCCATGTCGATTGATTTGAAACTGAATGAAAATACCTTGGTGGTGGTGCCTGAGGAGGCACCGCGTGGCTGGGCTTTCGTGTCAGAGGTCAACTTGACCAATGGTGGGTGTGGTGCGTGGAAAAATGGCATGTCAATTGATTTTGCCAAGTCGGGGCAAAACGTCGTGGTAACCGTGAAGGGCAATTACCCGCGCAAGTGTGGTCAATCGCGTCTTCCCATTCGCGTGCCTGTTCAAGACTGGCTGTGGGAGTCGTGGGTCAAGGAAATCTGGGTGCAATTGGGTGGGAAATTTTCAGGCCCACAAGGGGGCCAGGTGATCAAGGGAATAACCCCGGTCAATACAATTGCCTTGTACACCCATTATGGCAAACCAATAAGTGATTTGGTCAAGCAGATCAATAAATGGTCGAGCAATGTGATGGCTCGCCATTTGGAGTTGGCAGTTGCAGGTACGCCCGAGTTGTTCAATCAGCAAATGAAGGAATGGTTGAGAACCCAAGGCATAGCATCGCAAGATTGGTTTTTTGAAAACGGGTCTGGGCTTTCCCGCAATACCCGAATTGATGCCAAAGGCCTGACCGAGTTTTTGCGCTACATGGCGACTCGCTCGGACTTTCCTGATTTTCTGGCCAGTTTTCCGCGTGCAGGTGCCGACGGAACCTTGAATCGACGTGTGAACAATGTGGCTGGATTTGCCTATTTGAAAACTGGTAGTTTGAACGGTGTCCGCTCACTGGGCGGGTACCTGAGAGACCGAGAAGGGCAGATGTGGGCTGTCGGTATTTTGGTGAAAAGTCCAAAGGCTTGGGACAGCTGGGTTCCCATGGAAAGCTTGCTGGAATTTCTTTACAGAGCGGAGTCACAATAGGCAAAATTTAGGAGCTTGCCCGCAAGCCTTGCCAAATCTGGGTTTTCCTTTGTTAGACTGAACCATTACTTTTAACAACCAGCATGAGGTCACAATTATGGACAACAACAAAGAGAAGCTGTTTAGCGACATGAAAATTGTTTTGAGCGATGCAGAAGATTTGTTGAAAGCGGCCGCATCTTCTTCTGGCGAACGCGCAGTTGAACTGCGTGAAAAGGCTTTGGTGAGCTTGCGCCGTGCCAAAGAAGTGATGCAAGACGCACAATCGGCAGTTGTTGAAAAAGGCAAGGCAGCAGCGCGCGCCACCGATGATTATGTACACGACAATCCCTGGAAAGCAGTGGGTGTGGCCGCAGCAGTGGGCTTCGTGCTGGGTTTAATCATTAACCGCCGCTAGAGCACGCTGTGCTGAATTCAAACTCCAGGTCTGCTTTCAAGCGCGTTGTGGTCAGCTTGTTGGGCATGGGCCAAACCCGCCTTGAGTTGGCCGGTGTTGAATTGGCCCAGGCTCGCCAAAGCACAGTACAAACAGTGCTTTGGTCTTTGTTGACGGCGCTTGCATTGGCGTTCGCCTCGCTGATGATTTGCGTTTTGGTCATTGTGTTGGCCTGGGATACTTACCGATACATTGCAATTGCTGCTTGCATTGCTTTTTATTTGGTGATGGGTGCGTACTTTTACATGAAGTTGAAAGACACACTTGCCGCCCAACCTCCCTTGTTTGAAGCCACCATCGCTGAATTGGGCCGCGACAAGCAGGCTGTTTTGAACAGTTTGGCCGCTGATGCTTCAGCCAATTCCTCCCGGGGCCAATCATGAGCAAAAAATTCAATGCCCTGGAAGCGAAAAAGGAATTGCTCATGATGAAGGCCGAGCTTGAGCGAATGGAAATGGGTGCGAATGTTCAAGACCTTCGCGCAGGTTTCGCTTGGGTGAATGTGTTCAAGCAATTCAGTGGTTGGCTGGGGCGGCGCAATATGCGGGCTTTGGGGCCATTGGCCAGCTTTGGCGGTCCGCGAGTACAAGAAGGGCTGAGAAAATACCCTTTGTTGGGCATGGTGGCTTCTTCAGTCTTGCTGCGGTTTAGCGCACCCATTGCTAAAGTTGCATTGAAAGCGGGCCTGGGCGCGGCAGTTTTGGCTTTGGGTACATTTTGGTTTCAAACGAGGAGCCCATGGGCACCTCGCGCTTTACCGAATGATTCTGTTACTTCTACAAACCCAAGCGACTCATAAGTTCTCGAACGCGCTCGTCGAGCTTGGGGTCGGGCTGAATGCTTCGGCCCCACTCCCGGGTGGTTTCTCCTGGCCACTTGTTGGTGGCATCCAGACCCATTTTTCCGCCTAATCCACTGACCGGGCTTGCAAAATCCAGGTAATCAATGGGTGTGTTTTGAATCAAGACTGTGTCGCGAACCGGGTCCATGCGGGTGGTGATCGCCCAAATTACCTCTTTCCAGTCACGTGCATTCACGTCGTCGTCGACCACCACAATAAACTTGGTGTACATGAACTGGCGCAAAAAGCTCCACGCGCCCATCATCACGCGCTTGGCATGCCCTGCATAAGCTTTCTTCATTGAAATTACGGCCATGCGGTAGCTGCAGCCTTCTGGTGGCAGATAAAAGTCCACGATCTCCGGAAACTGTTTTTGCAGAATCGGCACGAACACTTCGTTCAAGGCCACGCCCAGCACTGCAGGTTCATCAGGCGGTTTACCCGTGTAAGTGCTGTGGTAAATCGCATCGTCTCGCAGGGTAATGCGGTCTACGGTAAACACAGGGAACCAGTCTTGCTCGTTGTAGTAGCCAGTGTGGTCGCCATAAGGGCCTTCCAGCGCGCAGTCCCAGCCTTTTAAATAGCTGGGCACTGGCGGTGGTTCACGCAGCACGGTAACGCCTTCCCGAAGTTCAGGCACCTGCCCATCGCTTCGGCCTTGGCGTGCTTTCACGGCAATGGGGTGGTCGTAGGGGTAAATATGGCCTTCAAGCACCATTTCCGCTTCGGCGGGTACCTGCAGTTCATTGCCCTTGCAGGCGATCAGTTCGGTACGGCTGCCACGCAACAAGCCCGCGAACTGGTATTCCGACAAGGTATCGGGCACTGGTGTAACGGCACCTAAAATGGTGGCCGGGTCTGCACCCAGTGCCACTGAAATTGGGAAGGGCTGGCCTGGGTACTTTAATGCATGGTCGCGGAAATCGAGCGCACCGCCACGGTGGGCTAGCCAGCGCATGATTAACCTGTTTTTGCCCACCTGTTGTTGGCGGTAAATGCCCAGGTTTTGGCGTTTCCTGTTCGGGCCTTTCGTTACAACCAAACCCCAGGTAAGCAAGGGGGCAGCATCGTCAGGCCAGCAAGTCCAGATTGGGATTTGGTTTAGGTCGACATCTGGGCCTTCAATCACATTGTCCTGGCAAGGTGCTTTGCTGACCACCTTCGGGGCCATGGATAAAACCTGCTTCACCAACGGCAACTTGTCCAGCGCGTCTCGCATACCTTTTGGGGGTTCAGGTTCTTTTAAATAGGCCAACGTGCGTCCAATTTCCCGCAAAGCCTCTGTATTGCTGGCACCCATGCCCATTGCCACACGCTTTGGCGTGCCAAACAGATTGCCCAATACCCTGTATTTGTAGCCTTTGGGCGCGTCAAATAGCAATGCAGGGCCTTCTGCGCGCAGTACTCGGTCGCAAAGGTGGGTCATTTCCAGATGTGGGCTGACCGATTCCGGGACACGTTGAAGTTCCCCTTCTTTGTAGAGCAAATCAATGAAGTCTCGAAGGTTTTTGTATCGCATTGTGAAAAAAACTGCCTATTTGTGGTCCGGATGGAACAGTTCACAAGATGTAACAACCCACACCTAGAAGGCTTTTTCAAGCCCCCCAAAAGCGCATAAGACGTGGTTTTGGGGGTGTGGAACTGTTTTGAGTAGAACGACTCTACCAGATTTTGGATTGACCCTAGAGCAGGTTGACCCTAGAATCCGCTCAGCTTAATGACAGATACAAGCTCTGTCACACAAACGCAGTTGGAGGGCAAAACTCAAGGGAACTTGAGTCAACCTAACTTCATCTTAAGAGTGTTTTAGCCGCGCAGTATTTGTAAGGAATGGTTAAAGCAGAACGTTCTGCCTCACGGACAAAATGGAGGCAGATGCAACGCTGAGTCAAACAATGCAGGGTTAAGCCTGCGTTTGCGTAGCAGAGGAGGTTGCATGAAGCAGTACGAAACCGTTCTGAGCGTCAATGGCCAGTTGGTCGAACCTCAGAGTTATAAACAGTCTTTGCGAAAAGCCTTTACAGGCCTGGGTGTAGCAACATCCGTGCTGGTCTTAGGTGCAGTAGCAATATTGTTTTCGAATGCCGAACTTCGAAGTCAGGTATTTTTCTCGGCTCCGGTGCAGGCAATATTTGCGGCGGAACTGGACTTGGTCAGCACAGGCTTGGCAGCCGGTGGCGTTGAAGTCAACGATGGCAGCAACCATGCGGACTCAACAGGCTCGTCGTCGAACGGCATGATGCCAGTAAAGTTCAATTCAATTGATTCAAGCAAGCCTTTGACTGCTGGTCAGCGTCAAATTACATCGTATCTGGCCAAGCGCTACAGTGTCTCGCCAGAGGCAGTCGAATCGATTGTTCGACTGGCTTACAAAGTTGGCAAAGAAGAAAAGGTCGAGCCGACTTTGATTCTGGCGATTGTAGGCATCGAGTCTTCTTACAATCCGTTCGCAGCAAGCCCAGTGGGTGCACGTGGCCTGATGCAGATCATGCCAAAGATTCACAAAGACAAGTTTGAAGCATTGTCGCCTGGCGATTGGTCGCCTTTGAATCCTGAAATGAATATGCGTGTGGGTGCGAAGATTATTCGCGAATACACTCGCCGTACAGGTTCAGTCAACGCCGGTTTGCGCTGGTATGTGGGCGCGGCAATTCATGGCAACGACGGTGGTTACCCAGGCAAAGTGCTGGCTTTAAAGTCCAGGATTGATTCTGTGCACCAGCAGGGTCAAATGGTGGCTTCACGCGGAAATGCAGAAAAAGTTTCTGCGGTGACTGTGGCTGGTACTGAAGGTTAAACTGCTTTCGGTGAGCCGGTTTGGTTGAACTGATTAATGCGCTCGATGGCAATTTGCAGATTTTCCATCGAGTTGGCGTACGAAAACCGCATCATTTCATTGCCCCGGTATTGTGAGAAGTCTTTGCCGGGCACCGCACACACCCATGCTTTTTCCAAAAGGTCTTTGCAGTAGTCTTCACTGCTGTAGGGAGATTTCGCGTAAATATAAAACGCAGAGTCTGGGGTGGAATGCAGCTCAATGCCCGCGCCAGGCAGGGCATGAACCATGAAATCGCGGCGTGCCTTGAATAGTTTTCTGCGCTCTTCACAAATGGCCAGGGTTTCAGCCTGAAAACAGGCCAACGCTGCCCACTGTGCCGGGGTGTTGGGGCAAATGCTCAGGTTTTGAGCGAATCGTTCAATGGCAGGCAACAGGTTTTCGGGCACCACCATCCAGCCCAAGCGCAAACCGGTCATTCCAAAATACTTTGAAAAGCTGTTGATCACCAGCAGTGGCATCTGTTCGCTTGGCGCGCCTGTAACTTGCAACACGCTTTGCGCTGGGTGGTCGTAGCACAGCGATTGATATATTTCATCCACAATAATGAAGCCCCCACGCGTTGCCACGCCCGCAGTAATTTCTTTCATTGCGGTGGCAGTAAGTTGCGTGCCCGTGGGGTTATTGGGTGATGCCAGCAGCACACCGGCTGTTTTTTCAGTCCAGTGTTTTGAAAGATCAGCCCAGCTTGGCTGAAAGTTTTCTTCCTCTGCCGTTTGCACAAAAGCCGGGGTGCCGCCTGTCATTTGTATGAAAGTTTTGTTGCAGGGGTAGCCTGGGTCGGCCAGCAGTACTTCGTTGCCAGGGTTCACAAGCGCCAGGCAGGCGTACATCAGCGCGGCTGATGCACCTGAGGTGATCACGATTTGGTTCGCGGGAACCTGAACCTGAAAAGCACTTCGATAGTAGTCGCTGACTGCCTGGCGAAGCTCTGGCAAGCCCAGTGCTGCGGTGTAGCGAGTTTTATTGGTCGATATGGCCTGAACCAGCGCCTGTTGTACTGGCTCGGGCATGGGAAAGTCGGGTTCGCCGATTGACAGGTGAATCACCGGCTTGCCCTGGGCTTCAAGAGCGTTGGCGTGCTTAACCAATTCCATGACATGGAAGGGCTGCACCAATGTACTGAGTTCGGACTGCTTCAATTTTTCACCATTGTCAGTGAGAGTTGCCAACAAGTTGTCTGATTTGTGGAAACCCCTAGCGACAGCCTGTCTGGCTGAGCCTATAATTTTCGGTTCTGTTGTTCACCTAAAAGAGAAGATTATATGGCTCAACCAATGGATCAGCGCTTCAGGCAAGCCGCCCTTGAATATCATGAATTTCCAAAGCCTGGGAAATTGCAGATTTCGGCGACCAAAAGCCTTGTAAACCAGCGTGACCTGGCATTGGCTTATTCCCCGGGTGTTGCAGCAGCTTGTGAAGAAATTGAAGCCGATCCATTGAATGCGGTGCGTTACACTGCCAAAGCCAACCTGGTGGGCGTCGTTACCAACGGCACGGCAGTGCTGGGCCTGGGCAATATTGGCCCTTTGGCCGCAAAGCCGGTGATGGAAGGCAAGGCTGTGCTGTTCAAGAAGTTTGCCGGTATCGATGTGTTCGATATTGAAATCAATGAAAACGACCCAGACAAGCTGATCGAGATTATCGCCTCGCTTGAGCCCACGTTTGGTGGCATTAACCTAGAAGACATCAAGGCACCCGATTGTTTCAAGGTAGAGCGTGCTCTTCGTAGTCGCATGAACATTCCAGTATTTCACGATGACCAGCACGGCACCGCAATTGTGGTGGGTGCCGCCATTTTGAACGGTCTTGAAGTGATCGGCAAAAAACTGGACGAAGTGAAGTTTGTGGTTTCTGGCGCCGGTGCAGCCGCTTTGGCTTGCCTCGAATTGCTGGTTGAATTGGGCTTGCCCCGCAAGAACGTGTGGGTAACTGACATCGATGGTGTGGTGTACAAGGGCCGCACCACCAACATGGACCCCGACAAAGATCTGTTTGCTCAAGACACTGAATCACGGGTGCTGGCTGATGTCATCAAAGACGCAGATGTGTTTTTGGGTCTTTCCGCAGGTGGTGTGTTGAAGCAAGACATGGTTCGAACCATGGCTGCCAAACCATTGATTCTGGCGCTGGCCAACCCAACCCCTGAAATTTTACCTGAGCAGGTGAAAGAGGTTCGTGACGATGCAATTATGTGCACTGGCCGAACCGACTACCCGAACCAGGTCAACAACGTGTTGTGTTTCCCCTTCATTTTCAGGGGTGCCTTGGATGTGGGTGCAACCACCATTACCAAGGAAATGGAAATTGCGGCGGTGCGTGCCGTGGCTGAACTGGCCCGCAAAGAACAATCGGATGTGGTGGCCTCCGCTTACCGCACCCAAAACCTGAGTTTTGGCCCTGAGTACCTGATTCCCAAGCCGTTCGACCCACGCTTGATTGTGCACATTGCGCCTGCGGTTGCAAAAGCCGCCATGGAAAGTGGTGTGGCCACGCGCCCAATCGCCGATCTGGAAGCTTACAAAGACCAGTTGCAGCAGTTTGTTTACCATTCCGGCACCTTCATGAAGCCGATTTTTGCCGTGGCCAAACGTTGTGTGGCCGAAACGCCGGAAACATCGCGCATTGTGTTTGCGGAAGGTGAAGACGAGCGCGTGATGCGCGCTGTGCAAGTGGTGGTCGACGAAGCCATCGCCAAGCCGATCATGATTGGCCGCCCTGCGGTGATCGAGCGCCGCCTGGAGCGATTTGGCCTGCGAATTAAACCCGGTGTCGATTTCGAACTGATCAACCCCGAGTACGATGTGCGCTATAAAGAGTACTGGCGCATGTATCACGACCTGACCAAGCGCAAGGGCGTCACCGAGGCGTATGCAAAAATTGAAATGCGCCGCCGCAATACCTTGATCGGTTCCATGATGATCAAGAACGGTAATGCAGATGGCATGATTTGCGGTACTTTTGGCACCCATTCGCTGCACTTGCATTATGTGAACCAGGTACTGGGCTTGCGTGCTGGTTGCAACACCTACGGTGCCATGAACGGCTTGATGTTGACCAACCGCCAGGTGTTTTTGGTCGACACCCATGTGAACTACGATCCCACAGCCGAGCAAATTGCTGAAATTACCTTGATGGCAGCTGAAGAAATGCTGCGTTTGGGCGTACAACCCAAGGCAGCGTTGCTGTCGCACTCCAATTTTGGTTCAAGCAACCAGCCTTCTGCTGTGAAAATGCGTGAAGCGCTACAAATTTTGCGCGACATTGCACCCTGGCTTGAAGTCGACGGTGAAATGCATGGCGATTGCGCAATCGATGAAGAAGTGCGAAATTCGATTTTCTCGGGTTCAACATTGACTGGCGAAGCCAATTTGCTGGTGTGCCCGAACATTGACGCAGCCAACATTGCCTACAACTTGCTGAAATCTGCAGCAGGCAACGGTATTGCGGTTGGCCCAATCTTGTTGGGTTCAGACAAGCCGGTGCATATTCTGACGGCTTCCGCCACTGTGCGACGCATTGTGAACATGACCGCTCTGGCTGTTCTGGATGCAAATTCAGAACGCGTCAGCTCGATTTAACGCTGCGTTTTAAAACGACAAATGGGCGTGCAAGGCACGCCTGTTTTTGTTTTAACTTCGGTCATTTGTGTCGCACAATAGTTTCATGAGCGAACACGACACATTTCACAGTGAAGACCACGAAGACATCACCGGCCTGGTGTTGTCTGGCGGTGGTGCGCGGGCGGCCTACCAGGTGGGCGTTCTGCATCAGCTTGCCAAATGGTTTGAGCAGGAAAACAAACGCGAGTTTGATTTCCCCTTCAAAATACTTTGTGGCACGTCGGCGGGCGCAATCAATGCCGCTGCTCTCGCTTGCGCAGGGCGAAATTTCTATCAGTCCACCGACCGCATGTTGAAGGTCTGGGAAAACTTCAGTTCAGACCAGGTATTCCGTTCCGATTCGCTGGGCATTATTCGCACGGGTGCGCGCTGGTTGTCGGCCTTGTCCATCGGCTGGATGCTGCGCAAGCGCCCCCGGTGTTTATTGGACAACACGCCACTGTCACATTTGATGAACCAGCTGCTGCACTTTCGCCGGCTGGATGAAGCCCTTGAAAATGGCACCATTCATGCCTTGGCGGTTACTGCATCAAGCTACAGTTCCGGCCGCAGTGTGACTTTCTTCCAAACTCAGAAAGTCATTGAAAGCTGGGCGCGAACCCAGCGGGTCGCATTGCCCGATCGAATTACCGTTGAGCATTTGTTGGCATCGGCCGCGATTCCATTCGTGTTCCCTGCCGTGAAGTTAAATATTGAAGGCAAGATGGAGCATTTTGGCGATGGCTCAATTCGCCAATTGGCCCCCATCAGCCCGGCCATTCACTTGGGCGCGAATCGGGTCATGGTTATTGGCTCCAGCCAAGCGGACAAAGACCACACACAGGCTTTGGAGGTGCAGAATGCTTACCCCAGCCTGGCACAAATCGCTGGTCATGCAATGGCTTCGATATTTCTGGACAGTTTGTCGATTGACATTGAACGACTTAGCCGTGTGAACAAAACCCTGGGTTTGTTGCCGCCCGAAATGGCCACCAAAACCACATTAAAACCCATCGAACTATTGGTGATTTCGCCTTCCGAGCGCATTGATGAAATTGCCGCACGCCACACTCAAGATTTGCCACGCCCTGTTCGAACTTTGCTCTCTGCCCTCGGCGCTACCGAGGCAGGTGGTTCTTCTTTGGCCAGTTACTTGCTGTTTGAGGCGAACTACACCCGTGAGCTGATTCGCCTTGGCATTGCCGACACCATTGCCAAGCGGGAAGCGGTTTATGAGTTCTTTCACTTGGGTCAGCCCGCCCGCTAAGTTCGCTGCCCAGCCGCGTTACAATTGAACTTTCGGGCAGTTCGGGCCAATTCTTCTCATGTCTTCCAGCCAAGTTTTTGCCGCATGGCACGCCAGAATGACCCAGCCCGATGGGCCAGATGGTTTGCGCGTTGCAACCGGTGAAGCTGTAGAGGTGTTAAGTACCGTTGACTCGACTGCGGTGTGTGCACTGATTGAGCAGGCCCATGCGCTGGCACGGCAAGGTTATTACGTGTTGGGGGGGCTTAGCTATGAAGCTGCACCTGTATTTGATACCTCGCTGCCTGTGTGCGCCAGCATCGATTTCCCCTTGCTTGAATTTCATGCCTTTCAGCCAAATCAGGTTGAGCTGTGGCCAACAAGCAAGCTGAAGGCTTTAGACCCTACGCATACTTTCTCGCCCTGGCAAGATTCCCAAAATTTCGCCGACTTTGCCAACTCATACGCTGAAGTTCGAAAGGCGATTGAAGCGGGTGAGTTTTATCAAATCAATCTGACCACGCGGTTGAAAGCGCGCAATAGCCATCAAGATGCATGGGCGCTTTTTCAACATTTGTATTTGCAGCAGCCTGCGCCGCAAAGTGTATTTTTGCGCGGCAGTGTATTCAATGCCATCAGCTTGTCGCCTGAATCGTTTTTTAATTGGGATGGCCAGGAATTACAAACCGCACCGATGAAAGGCACACGCCGCCCGAATGCAGATAGTTTTGATGTGTTGAGCGACAGTGAAAAAGACCGTGCCGAGAATGTAATGATTGTGGACTTGTTGCGCAACGACATGGCCAAGGTGTGCGAGCCCAGGTCGGTTCAGGTTCGATCTTTGTTTGATGTCATGCACCTGCCCACGGTGGATCAAATGACTTCCAGCATTTGTGGGCAAACCAAAGCTGGAACCACCTTGACCGACGTGTTCACAGCTTTGTTTCCGTGCGGCAGTGTAACTGGAGCACCAAAATCGCAGGCCATGCTGCGCATTGCGCAGTGGGAGCAGGCACCCCGCAAGTTTTATTGTGGTGCTTTGGGTGTGCTTAGCCCTGGGGGAGTCGCGCATTTCAATGTGCCGATTCGCACAGTGATTGAACAGGACGAGTTACTGGAATATGGTGTGGGTAGTGGCATCACCTGGTATTCCGACTTGGTTGATGAGAAAAAGGAATGGTGGCAAAAAACAATTTTCCTGCGCAATGCCACTTGTGACTTTCAGGTGCTTGAAACCCTGCGGCTAGAGCATGGGAAATGGCTGAACCTGGACGAACATTTGCACCGCATGGCCAAAACAGCCAATCATTTCTCTTATTTGTTTGATCATGATTATGCTCGACAGGTTTTACACATTAAATCCACTTCAAACCCCACCGGCCTGCACCGTGCCCGGTGCCTGTTGAATGCGCACGGTGAACTGAATGTTGAGCTTCAGCCTTTGGAGCTTGATCAGGGGCCTGTTGAAATTCGCCTGGCGGATTCCCATTTTGATGCAAACCCTGATTTTGTTCTTTATAAAACCACCCATCGGCCTGAATACGATTCTTTTCAGCAGCAGGCCAACGGTGCATTTGATGTGCTGTTGTTTAATGCGCAAGGCGCAATTACCGAGACCTGCCGGTGCAATGTGGTGCTTAAAATTAGCGGCGAATTGTTAACCCCTGAAATTTGTGAAAGCACATGCACTTATTTATTGCCTGGGGTGTTCCGTGATCAGCTTTTAAGAGAAAATACGATTCGACAAACCAAGCTGAACGTGCAAGATTTGCAGCGCGCCGAGCAGGTGTGGTTGATTAACAGCCTGCGGGGCTGGGTACCCGTATCTGCGGTGCTGGACAAGCAAGGAAAAAAGCTGTTCTTTGACACTAAACAATAAACAAAATAAAAGGGCTGTGACATGAACCCAACCACCATCGAGATAATTGGCGCAAGTCTGTTCGCCATCGCCGTTGTTCATACATTTTCCACCAAATATTTTGAGCGCCTTGCGCACACCCAGCCCAACCATGCCGGCCTATGGCATTTGTTGGGTGAAGTGGAAGCCGTGTTTGGTTTCTGGGCCATGGTGTTGGTGGTGTTCATGTTCTTTATCGTGGGTAAAACCGAGGCGATTGAATATGTAGACACCCGCAATTACACCGAGCCCCTTTTTGTATTTGCCATCATGGTGATTGCAGCCAGCAAGCCGGTGCTGGTGTTGGCGGGTCGAATTGTGCGGGTCGTGGCATCGGTAATTCCTGTGGACAGGCAAGTAGCCTATTTTTTCACCACACTTTCAATTGTGCCGCTGCTCGGCTCGTTCATCACCGAACCAGCTGCCATGACACTGGCTGCATTTTTATTGCGCGACCGGTTTTATTCTCAAGGCATCAGCAACAAACTGATGTACGGCACACTCGGTGTGTTGTTCGTGAACATTTCCATTGGCGGTACCTTAACGCCATTTGCGGCGCCACCCGTGTTGATGGTGGCAGCCAAATGGGGTTTCGACATGCAATACATGTTGACCATGTTTGGCTGGAAGGCTGTGATCGCAGTGTTTGTGAATGCGACAGCTGTTACCTTTCTGTTCGCCAAAGAACTGACGGCCATGAGCAAACCCGTAGAAACTGGTCCCAAGGAAGACATGCCAATCTGGGTAATAGCGACCCATCTGCTGTTCTTGGTGGCGGTGGTGATTTTTGCACACCATGCAGCCATGTTCATGGGTTTGTTCCTGTTCTTTCTGGGCTACACCAGCGCATACAGCCGTTACCAAGACAAATTGATTTTAAAAGAAGGCTTGATGGTGGCCTTCTTCCTGGCTGGCTTGGTGGTGTTGGGTGGCATGCAAGCATGGTGGCTACAAGACGTGTTGACGGGCATGAGCCCCACAGCGTTGTATTATGGCGCCACCGCATTGACTGCAATTACCGACAACGCCGCCTTGACATACTTGGGGTCGCTGGTTGAAGGTGTGGATGATCAGTTTAAGTATGCATTGGTTGCGGGTGCCGTAACCGGTGGTGGTTTAACCGTGATTGCCAATGCGCCCAACCCGGCAGGCTTTGCAATTTTACAAAAGTATTTTAACGACGGTGCAATTAACCCAGGCAAATTGTTTTTGGCTGCCCTTGGCCCCACCTTGGTGGCAGTTGTGGCTTTTCAGTTTCTGTAATCCTGTCTCAGGACCGATGCTTTGAGCGAACAAAACATGGATTACCACGATCAGGAGCCAGCCATCGAGCTGCCTCACGATCTCGATGATGCACAGCGGGCTTTGGCCGAAGTGCAGGCCATGTTGCGCAAACAGAAAGTCATTGAAAGTGTTGTTCACAATCAGCAAACAACAGTCAACCCCGAGCGCCAAAGCTTGGTCGAGGAACTGGTACACCGGCAGCACCTGACGGAACTTGGTAACAAGCTCTACTTGCTGCATCCTGCCGACGTGGCCTATGTGCTTGAAAGTTTGCCGCAAGAAGAGCGCATGCTGGTGTGGAGCTTGGTACGGTCTGACCGCGACGGCGAAATTCTGCTTGAGTTGAGCGATGCAGTTCGTGAAACCTTGATTCGTTCCATGGACAGCGATGAGCTGTACGCTGCCACTGAATCACTGGATGCAGATGAAATTGCTGAACTGGCGCCAGACCTGCCGCGTGATGTGGTGGAAAAGTTGGCCAGCGGATTAAGCCTGGAAGAGCGCGAGCAACTGCGTGCCGCCATGAGCTATCCCGAAGACACCGTGGGTGCGCGAATGGACTTCGACATGGTGACCATTCGTGACGACGTAACGCTGGAAGTGGTGTTGCGTTACTTGCGCCGTTTTGACGAATTGCCTGATCAAACCGACCAGGTGTTTGTGGTGGATCGTGTTGATCACTTCAAAGGAAGCTTGCCGCTTGACCGTTTGTTGGTGAATGAACCAGAAACACTGGTTTCAGAAGTGATGAGCCGCGAAGTGTTGATGTTGTCTGCACTCGACGATGCCTATGAAGCGGCACAGGCCTTCGAACGGTATGACTTGGTCTCTGCCCCGGTACTCGATCCCTCCGGCAAATTGATCGGCCGCTTGACCGTGAATGAGGTGGTGGACGTTATCCGTGAAGAAAGTGAGGCTGATTTGCTTTCTAGCGCTGGTTTGCGTGAAGAAGAGGACTTATTTGCCTCAGTTTGGGAGTCGGCGAAAAACCGCTGGCTGTGGCTGGGTTTGAACCTTTGTACTGCATTTTTTGCAAGCCGGGTCATTGATACCTTTGAGGGCACCATTGCCAAAGTGGTGGCTTTGGCCACGCTGATGCCGATTGTGGCGGGCATTGCGGGTAACTCGGGCAACCAAACCATGACCCTGATGATTCGCTCACTGGCTCTGGGTCAGGTCACCGCAGGCAATTTGAAATTGTTGTTGAAAAAAGAATTGGCGATTGGCGGTTTGAACGGGGTGGTATGGGGCAGTGTGGCTGGTTTGGCTGCTTGGGGTTTGTATTTCGGTACGCCGAATGCGGTCATGCTGGGTTTGTTAATGACCTTGGCCGTGATGCTAAACCTGCTGGTGGGTTCGCTGATCGGCGTGTTGGTCCCACTGGGGCTCGAGAAATTGGGGCGCGACCCGGCCATGGGTTCTTCGGTACTTCTTACATTCACCACCGACAGCATGGGCTTTTTCATTTTTCTGGGGCTTGCCTCCCTGTTCTTTTAAGGCATCTTGGCTGTGTCCGTTTTGCCCAACCTAGCGCTTTCAGTTTCGATTGTGATGCCCGTGTACAACGAAGTTCCGGGCCCACACGCCGACTCACTCACCCCGCGAATTCAAAGCCTGTTGGGTTTGCTTCGCCCTTGTGACGAAGTAATACTGGTCGATGGCAACTCCACCGACTTTAGCTGGCATGCAATAAAAGACCTGACCGTACACCCGCAATTGCAAGCCATTCAGAGCGCTAAGGGCCGTGCGCTGCAAATGAATGCTGGCGCAGCAAAAGCCAAGGGCGACATTCTTTTGTTTTTGCATGCCGACACAGTGTTGAGCAGTACTGCTTGGCACGAATTCTTGGACAAAATAAACACTCAAATAAGTACCCGCAGCGCAGTGTGTGTATGGGGGAGGTTTGATGTACGCGTTGTTGGTAAAAGTAAATGGTTGCCCTTGGTGGGGTGGTTCATCAACCAGAGGTCGCGCCTAAGCAAAATTGGTACGGGCGATCAAGCGCTTTTTGTGGGGCGTGAACTGTTTCATCAGGTGGGCGGCTTTCCGATTCAACCTTTGATGGAAGACATCGCACTGTGCAAGCTTCTGAAGCAAACTGCCGCAGAAGAATTTCTTGCCATTCGTGCTTCAGTCATTACCTCCGGGCGGCGCTGGGACTCCCATGGTGCATGGAAAACCATTCTTTTAATGTGGCGTTTGCGTTTTGATTATTGGCGCGGTGTTTCTCCGCATGAGCTCGCCCGGCAATACGCCGATACACGCCGCAAATTGCCATTTATTGTGGCGGTGTTTGCCAAGTACCCACAACCAGGGCAGGTTAAAACCCGAATGGAACCCCTGCTGGGAACCGACGGCTGCGCCGCCTTTGCGCGCTATTTACTGTTAAGTACATTGGAAAAATTGCAGGGGCTTCATGTGGTTTTGTGGACCGATGGCGGAAGTGAAGCGCAGTGGCTTGACTTGCTGAATGGCCGCACAGTGCAGCGATACATTCAGCCGCAAGGGCACCTTGGAATACGCATGCAAGCCGCAGTTGAAATGCATTTGCAGTCTGCTGAAATTGTGGTGTTGTTGGGGCCAGATGCGGTGCAGTTTACTCGCGCTGATTTAAGTAATTTGGTTCTCGCTGCAAAAGTACATTCAATTGCTTTTGTTCCTGCATTGGATGGTGGCTATGTGGCACTGGCCTGCACCCGATGCGAGCCTGCTGTATTTGCAGAGCATATTCAATGGGGCACAGGCAGTGTGGCCGAGCAAACCAGGGCTGTGTTGGCCAAGCAGGGGGTGCAGGCCCAATGGCTTGATGCCCAACTGGACATTGATGAACCTGCCGATCTGGAAACAGCGATTCAACAAGGTTGTGTACCTGTTGATTGGGCGGAACGTTATACCGATGAACAGTCCAATTCAAGAAACAGGAACACGGGTGGTCAATATGAGTAGTGTGCGAAAGCTGTTTGGTTTGTCAATTGCCAGTTTGCTGGGTATGGCGGTGTCGCCCACTGTGCAAGCAGCGGAGGCCTTGGCGCAATGGCCTGCAAACGCAACAGTGGGTATTCCTTCGCCCTGGAAGCCGCAGTACCACCCCGACATTGCAGAACACACCGAATTCAGGCTGTTAAAACAGGGCAATAAAACTGTGCTGCTAGCTGATGCTGACATGGCTTACGGCACTTTGGTGCACCCGTTTGCAAAGCCCACTACGCTAAAAGCGCTGAGCTGGGAATGGCAAGTTTTGACGCAGCCCACCAAGGCAAATTTGCAAACCAAAGCAGGCGACGATGCAGGGGCAAAGTTGTGTGCCTTCATTCAAATTGATGAAGGCAAGCTGGGCATTGGCACGCGCCTGGCATTGGCAGCGGCGCGCACTGTGTCAGGAGAACGCTTGCCCGCCGCCACACTGTGTTATGTGTGGGGTACACCCGGTGAAAAAGTGGGGCAGGTGTTCGACAATCCTTTCACTGAACGTGTGAGGAATATCGTGGTACGCGACACAGCAACAGCCAGCGAACTGATTGCAGAAAACCGTGACCTGCAAGCGGATGCGCGCAAGGCTTTCGGCGATGAATTGCCGCAAGGGCCAGTGATGTTCACTGGCATTGCACTGGGTGCTGATTCCGACAACACGAAATCGAAAGCGAAAGCCTTGTTTGGGAAAATTAGTGCTGAATAAACTAGATCCTTAAGTGCTAATGTTTTCTGCAATCCGAAAACCACCTTCCACTTTGGCCAGCATGCCCCCAGTCTCCGACTGCGGTGTGTAAATCGTTCTGAATGATGAGAAACTTAAATACACTGTTTCTTTAACCTGATCATTGCTGCTTTTCCCACCTTGGCTAACGCGGTTAATGAATACGCTTTCCAGTTCAAAGCGCAGGTATTCCAAGGGTTTTTCGCCCGCTTTCCGCACAATGACACTTGCTTTATCAAAATGTCGCCCAGTGCAGCAAGCCTTGATTAAATTTGGTGTAGATCGATCAACCAACTTGGTCAAGCTGATGCTGTCGACTTCAACTTTTCCCGAGCCTCCGCCACGGGCATAATGCGTGGTTCCGCTATTTTTTAAATCCCAGCCAATCGAGTCGATGTCAATTGAGTTTGCGTATTTGTGGTCTGCGGATTCGCCTTTAATACCCGGAATGAGCAGAAAGAAATCGGTTTTCATAATCAGTCTCCACAGCGTTTTTTATATTGGTAAGCCAAGTCTTGTGCGGTTGACTGAGCGTCGAATTTGATTAAAGTTGCCTGAAAATAGCGTCGATCACATTCAATAAAGGTTTGATACACTGAAAATTCTGCGATACCTTCAATTGATCGACTCGTTTGGTTTTTGATGATTGATGCAGCGGTTTTAGCACCAAAAATCTGTGCCAATGCTTCATTGGGTGTGTTCAATTCAAGACGTTTGGCTAATTTGAAGTGTTCATGGGGATATAGAACAAGTGGAATCTTCTCAAGTTCATCCGTCCTTGGAATAAATTCAAGTTTCATTCGAATTTCTGATTCCTCATCCAATGTCCACGTATACCAGAACACTTCAACTTTGCCTGTCAATACGAGGCTCCCTTCAAATTGATGCATTCCAGAAGTTTCTTGGCTGAGAGTGTGCGTCAAATCTGAATTCAAAGGCATGTATACATGATCACCACGTGCGAATTCTGAGATATCGTTGACTTGTGCGTAGGTTGTTGGAAGCAAAATCAAATATTGAGTGAGCGTAAGGAGCATGCAGATACTGGTCTTGAAAATGCTCATCATTGAAAGTCCTCAGTGATAATCAGCTTTGATTTGGATAGGTCGGTCGGTTCCAGCAGTTTCATTAACTGGCCAAATTTCAGTTTGCTACTCTCGACACGATTGATTTTCCGACTATGCCCTACGATTAGGCAGCCTTCAGTGTCACTTGCGTCATTGCCGGGATGGATAAGTATTAATCGACCAGGGCTTACTTGAAAGTTGAAAAGTTTGGGTACTTTGGGTCCAAAACGTCCCCCATGGTGCCAAACGAGATTGTATTCCCCTGCGGGAATTCGGAGTTGCATTCCAGCCTGCGCAGAAGAGGGACCTTTTTCTTCCAAGATGTAGCCCTTTAAATCGGTATTTTCGACCGAAAAATCAGAAATCGTCGATTCCTCAGTTTGCCAACGCCTGTTGACGTGAATCACATAACTCTCTGTCATGCCCGCTCCCATTTCAATTGAATGCGGAGCATAGCAGCGGTATGTGCCAGTGCAAAACAGTTACCAAGAAAGAGTGAACCAGAGGGATATCAGGCTGGATTCAAATTCATTGTTTTCACAATCCGTTCGCAATAGCGCGCAATTTGATCAATTTCTAAATTCACCGCGTTTCCCGCTTTCAAGTGCTTCAGCGTGGTCATTTGAACAGTGTGTGGAATCAGGTTGATGTGAATATCACATTCACCACCTTCAAGATCGTCCACCTTGTTCACAGTCAGGCTGACGCCATTCACGGTCACCGAGCCTTTGTAAGCGAAGAACGGCGACAGCGTTTTTGGTGATCGAATTTGCAGGTGCCAGCTTTCGCCCACAGGTTCAAATTCAACCACGCTGCCCAAACCATCCACATGGCCGCTCACCAAATGTCCACCCACGCGGTCAGACAAGCGCATGGCTTTTTCCAGATTCACTTCACCGGGTTGGCTCAGGCCCACTGTTTTCGACAGGCTTTCCTGCGACACATCCACATGAAAGGTTTCGTTGGTCATGGCCACCACGGTCATGCACGCGCCCTGAATGGCGATGCTGTCACCCAGTTTTACATCGGAAAAGTCGAGCGTGGGTGCCTGTACTGCCAACCTTACGCCAGCGTTTGCGCCGCCCAGTGGGGTGATGGTTTCGATGGTACCAATCGATTCAATAATGCCGGTGAACATGTGTGCTACTACTCCTGTTTGTGACTAACCCACGTAATACGCAGGTCTTCTCCGATTTGTTTGTATGAATGCAGTGCCCATTGAAGGTAGGCTGGCAGGCTTTCCAGTTCAGGCAGGCGGAACAGGCCTTGGCCCGGACCCAAAAAGCGGGGTGCAACGTATTGCACAATTTCATCGACCAGCCCTGCTTGCAAAAAAGATCCGTTCAAGCCAAAACCCGCTTCAAGGTGCAATTCATTAACGCCGCGTTGCGCCAATTCCAGTAACAGGCGCAGCAGGTCGGTTTTTACTTTTCCGGCGTGCAGGCCAGCTGCAACCGGCGCCACATTTAGCGCCTCGATATTCGCGGCATTAGCGTGCGTGGTCAGCCATGCGGGCAGTTCTGGCTCGGTGTGTGCAATCAATACTTTGCCGGTTTGCAGCAACAGCGCATCGGGCGAAATTTCCAGCTTGCTGTCGACAATCACTTTCAGGGGTTGGCGGTCGGTGTCAATGCCGCGCACATTCAGTTGCGGATTGTCGGCTTTGACCGTGCCAATGCCGCTGAGCACGGCGCAGGCTTGGGCGCGCAGGTGGTGCCCGTCCAGCCGGGCTTGTTCGCCAGTAATCCATTGGCTCACCCCATTGTTCAAGGCGCTGATGCCATCGGCACTGCTGGCTATTTTCAGGCGCACCCAAGGGCGTTTGCGCTCCATTCGGCTAAAAAAGCCACGGTTGATCCAACGCGCCTGTTCAACCAGCACGCCATGCAATGTTTCAATGCCTGCAACCTGCAACATCGCCATGCCTTTGCCTGCAACCAGCGGATTGGGGTCAAGTACAGCAGCCACTACCTTGGAAACACCGGTACGCACTAAAGCATCAGCGCAGGGGCCAGTGCGGCCATGGTGTGCACAGGGCTCAAGGGTTACATAAGCTATGCTGCCCTGCAGTGAAACGCCGCGCGCTTTGGCATCAGCCATGGCTTGCACTTCCGCATGGCCTTCGCCTGCCTTGGCATGAAAGCCCTCGGCAATTGCAACACCGTCGCGCACAAATACACAACCCACTCGTGGATTGGGCGTGGTGCTGTACTGACCTTTCCATGCCAGGTTCAGCGCATGCTGCATCCAGTGTTCATCGGTGTGTAAAAGAGTGGGCATGGCCTCAGTTACCATTAAGCGCCTTTTTTGGTGGGCGCAGTCAGGTGGGCAATTTCTTCAGAGAAACTTTGCAGGTCTTCAAAGCTTTTGTAAACCGATGCGAATCGAATGTAAGCAACTGTGTCGAGTTGTTTAAGCTGTTGCATCACCAGCTCGCCCAGAAATTTCGTGTCGACTTCCCGGGCGGCGCTGACCAGCAATTTTTCTTCAATACTGGCAACCGCTTCATCAATCGCTTCAGCGCGAACAGGGCGTTTGCGCAGTGCCAGCATTAAGCTGCCGCGCAATTTGTCGCGAGAAAATTCGACTCTGGAACCGTCTTTTTTAACGATGGCGGGCAGAAACAGTTCGGCCCGTTCATAGGTGGTGAAGCGTTTGCTGCAACTGCCGCACTGGCGGCGGCGGCGAATCGCGTCGCCTTCTTCAGACGTGCGCGAATCGACCACCTGGGTGTCGGCATTGCCGCAAAACGGGCATTTCATAATGCCGCGGCCCCGAGCTTACTTGTAAACAGGAAACTGGCTGGTCAATTCCTTGACCTTGGCACGAACGGTGGCCAATGTGGCTTCGTCTTCCGGGTTTTCAAGTACATCAGCAATCAAGTGACCAACCGCGCGGGCTTGTTCTTCCTTGAAACCACGTGTGGTCATCGCTGGGCTGCCCAATCGAACACCGCTGGTCACAAATGGCTTTTCTGGGTCGTTTGGAATTGCGTTTTTGTTCACAGTAATGTGTGCATTGCCCAAAGCAGCTTCCGCGGCTTTGCCGGTAATGCCTTTGGCACGCAGGTCAACCAGCATCACATGGCTCTCAGTGCGGCCAGACACAATGCGCAGGCCACGTTCAACCAGAGTTTCGGCCAGGGCTTTGGCGTTTGCCACCACCTGTTTCTGGTATTCCTTGAATTCGGGTTGCAGAGCTTCATGGAAGGCTACAGCCTTACCTGCAATAACGTGCATCAAAGGGCCGCCCTGAATGCCGGGGAAAATTGCGCTGTTGATTTTCTTGGCCAGTTCTTCTTTCATCAAGATAATGCCACCGCGCGGGCCGCGCAGTGATTTGTGCGTGGTCGATGTGCACACATCGGCGTGAGGCACAGGGTTGGGATACACACCGGCTGCAATCAGGCCAGAATAATGTGCCATGTCAACCATGTAGTAAGCGCCCACTTCCTTGGCGATTTTCGCGAAGCGCTCGAAATCAATGTGGAGTGAATAAGCCGATGCACCTGCAATGATGATCTTGGGTTTGTGTTCACGGGCCAGGGCTTCAACCTGGTCGTAGTCAATGGCTTCGTCTTTATTCAAGCCATAGGAAACCACGTTGAACCACTTGCCCGACATGTTCAATGGCATGCCATGCGTTAAGTGGCCGCCTTCAGCCAGTGACAAACCCATGATGGTGTCGCCAGGCTGCAGCAATGCAAAAAATACGGCTTGGTTGGCCTGTGAACCGGAATTGGGTTGCACGTTAGCCGCTTCGGCGCCAAACAGTTTTTTCAAGCGCTCAATGGCTAGATCTTCAACTGTGTCGACATGTTCGCAACCACCGTAGTAACGCTTGCCGGGGTAGCCTTCTGCGTATTTGTTGGTCAGTTGTGAACCCTGTGCTTCCATCACGGCGGGGCTGGCGTAGTTTTCCGACGCGATCAGCTCAATGTGGTCTTCCTGGCGGGTGGTTTCCTGCTGAATGGCAGTCCACAATTCGGGGTCGGTTTGGGCGATGCCCTGTTGGCGGTCAAACATAGCGATTTCCGAGAAAGGATAGGGTTCAAGACAAGCCCATTATTCTAAATGATTTCAGGTCACTCGACCATCGACTTCGTCCATGTTTTGCCCCGGCAAGTCCTTGTTTAAATGGCCTTGCCATGCCCACAACAACACATTGCCATGGGCTTCAGAGTCAAGCTCCACAATATTCAGCGCGCAATTGGGCAGTTGCCAATCCCGTTGCTTTTCCAGTGGCTCGTCGGTGCAATACCTGTAAATACAATCAAGTACACCGCCGTGAGCCACCAGCAGTGTGCTTGCACCTCGATTTGCGTTCGCAATTTCCAGGAAGGTGCTTACCACTCGGTCATAGAATTGACGTAGGCTTTCTCCACCTTGAAGTGGTGCTTCAGGGTGCCGGTTACTCAGGGCTGCAAATTCATCTGGACTTTTCTCGCTCATTTGATTGGCAGTTAAACCAGCCAAATGACCATAATGTCTTTCTCGCAAACCAGAATGTAGTTGCGCAGGCAGTGTCTTCTCGCCGCAAATAATTTGGGCCGTGGTGCGCGCCCGATCGAGGTCGCTACAAACGCACTTCTGATAAAGCGACAGGCCGTTTGCTTTCAACTCATCAAAATACTTCCGAATCAACTGCGCTTGCTGAGTGCCGTGGGCATTCAGCGCAATGTCGGTGTGACCCTGAAATCTTTTTTCCTTGTTCCAATCGGTTTCGCCATGGCGCACCAGAATGAAGCGTGTGTTGGTGAATTTTTTACTGACAATTGCACCAAAATCAATGGCTTGCGTGTTCAATTCAGGTGCACCTTTGCAAAGCGGCGTTTGCCAACTTGAATCACATAGACACCTTTGCCAAGTCGCATGGCTTTGTCCAGTACTTTTTCGCCATCGACTTTTACTCCGCCCTGCTGAATGTTTCGGTTGGCATCGCTGCTGCTTTCACACAGGCCCGCAGTTTTAAGCACCCAGGCCAAAGCCGCGTCAGCTTCTCCCTCCGGAAGGTCGATGTTTACCTCGGGCAGTTCATCGGGCAGCGCACCTTGTTTGAAGCGGGCCTCAAATTCCGCCAGTGCTTCAACCGCAGCCTGCTGGTTGTGGAAGCGGGCAACAAGTTCCTGTGCAAGCGCCACCTTGGCATCGCGCGGGTTCTCACCATTGGCACATGCTGTTTTAATCGAGTCGATTTCTGCCATCGACTTAAAGCTCAGCAGGGTGTACCATTTCCACATCAGTTCATCTGAAATGGACATTACCTTGCCAAACATATTGGTGGGCGATTCGGTTACGCCCACATAGTTGTTCTTGGACTTCGACATTTTGTCCACGCCATCTGTGCCCACCAGCAATGGCATGGTCAGTACGCATTGCTGGGCCTGCCCGTGTTGCTTTTGAAGTTCCCGACCCACTAGCAAGTTGAATTTTTGATCGGTGCCGCCCATTTCAAGATCGGACTTCAAAGCGACCGAGTCGTAACCTTGCATTAAGGGGTAGAGGAACTCATGAATGGCGATCGGAACGCCGCCTTGATAGCGCTTCGTGAAATCTTCCCTTTCAAGCATTCTGGCTACTGTGTAGCTGGACGCCAGTTTGATCATGCCATCCGCCCCAAGCGGCATGCACCATTCGCTATTGAAACGGATTTCTGTTTTGTCAGCATCCAGAATTTTTACAGCCTGCTGATGATAGGTCTTGGCGTTTTCCTGTATTTGTTCCGGGCTTAGTGGTGGGCGCGTGTTGTTGCGGCCAGACGGGTCGCCAATCATGGATGTGAAGTCACCGATCAAAAAAATCACCTGATGGCCCAGATCTTGCAAATGACGAAGCTTGTTAAGTACCACTGTGTGGCCTAGGTGTATGTCGGGTGCAGTGGGGTCTAAACCCAACTTGATGCGGAGTGGTTTGCCTGTTTTTTCGCTTTGAACCAGTTTTTGGATCCATTCCGATTCAATTAACAGTTCCTCGCAGCCGCGCTTGGTCACTTCAAGGGCGTGGCGAACAGATTCAGACAAATTTTCGGTATTTACCGCATTAATGGGGGCCCTGCTATCAGGTGACTGTTTCATTTGGCAATCCTTTGTTACACTCTGCTTGTTCACAGTGTTGTATTTTTGAAAATGTGCTGGTTCAGGGCGACCAGCTACGTGCAATTTCACACCTTTAAAACTAAAACATGATGCTTCAGAATTTATTAGAGCGAGCAATCGCCGCATTGGGAAAGGGTGTCTTCTTTTCCAAAAGCCTCATCCAGGTGGGCCTGCGATACGCAGACGATGCATTACCAGAATCACACCACCACAGAAAGTGGGTCATTGTAGGGTTTTTTTCCCTCCCCGTTCTTGGTGCAGTTGTTGCAATTGCTGGCTCCGTTCAAAATTCTCCGGTTGATTCTGCGCTTCAAAATTCCGAGGTTGTTGTTGAAGCCGTCGAGCTGAACTTGGCCGAGCAAGGCATTTACACGTTTGACCCTCTGGTGGCTGAAGAACGCATTCGCCGCGGCGACACCTTGGTAGGGTTGCTTGAACGGATGGGCGTGAACACCACCGGATTGGCGCCGTTTCTTGGGCAAGACAAAGTAGCGCGCAACTTGGTCAACTTGAGGGCTGGTCGTGTGTTGACTGTTCAACAAACCGCCAGTGGCGATTTACAGTGGCTTCGATACAAAAGCGGCGTTGATGAAGACAGGCAAGAGTCAATTCTCATTCAAAAATCCAATGGCGTGTTTTCTGCCAAGCTAGAGTCAGTCAATTTCGAGAAACAAATTGTATTTCGTGCTGGCCGAATTGAATCCTCTTTGTTTGCTGCCGCCGACAAAGCTGGCCTTCCTGATTCAGTGGCCATTCAACTGACCGAAATTTTTTCATCTGACATCGATTTTCACCGTGAACTGCGCAAGGGCGATGAGTTCAAAGTGGTGTACGAAGACCTGACCCTCGAGGGGCGTTCCGCCCGTTCAGGCCGCGTGTTGGCTGTTGAGTTCGTGAACAACAACAAGCCGTACAAGGCCTACTGGTTTACGCCAAGTGGCAACGGGACGGCCGGTTACTACAACGAAGACGGCCGCAGCTTGAAAAAATCATTCCTGCGTTCGCCTTTGGCCTTTTCCCGCATTTCTTCCGGATTCACGCCGCGCCGTTTCCATCCCATCCAGCAGCGCTGGAAGGCGCACAATGGTGTGGACTATGCTGCACCAACCGGCACACCGATTATGGCCACAGCCAGCGGCACAGTAAAATTTTCAGGCTGGCAAAACGGCTACGGCAACTTTGTTGAAATTCAACACCACAGTGGCTACAGCACCGCATATGCGCACTTGTCCCGATTTGGCAAGGGTGTGAAAGTTGGTCAAAAAGTTGAGCAGGGCGATGTGATCGGTTATGTGGGCGCAACAGGTTGGGCAACTGGCCCGCACTTGCATTATGAATTCCGCGTTAACCGCGTCCCCAAGAACCCGTTGAGTATTACCGTTGCGCAGGCTGAACCACTGGATCGCGTATCGATCGGTGAATTCAAGCGCGTGCAGTTGGCGCTGGATCGTCGCATGGAATTGGCCACGGCCCAACGAGTGGCCCGCGCTCAGTAAAAATGATTGCCCTTGGCGCGATGTCTGGCACCAGCACCGACGGTGTCGATGTCGCGGCCATTCAAGTGAATTCTAAAACATCCGCAATGCGCTTTGTTGGCGCAACCAGCCTTGAGTTTCCACCGAAGCTGCGCCAAACGCTTTTGATGCTGCAGCAGCTGCCACCTCAGTTTGATTCACATTCAGACCCCCTGTCTGTCATGCTCGAAGCGCGCCATGAATTGACCTTGCTTTATGCGCAATGCGCCAGGCAATTGCTGGCTGAATTAGGTCTTGAGGCGAGTGACGTACAAGTGTTGGGTGCACATGGTCAAACGCTTAGGCATCGGCCAGAACTGGGTTATACCTATCAAATGCTCGATGGCGCCCTGTTGGCGAACTCTGTGGGTATTCATGTTGCCAATGATTTTCGTTCTGCCGATGTCGCCTTGGCCGGGCAGGGTGCCCCCCTGGTGCCCGCTTTTCACCAAGCATGGCTGAATGGCAAAGGCATACACGACCGCACGGCCGTTTTGAACCTAGGTGGCTTTTCCAATTTGACGGTATTAAACGGGGCAGTTCAGCCATTGACCGGCGGCGATTGCGGTCCAGCCAACTGTTTGATGGACATGTGGGCTCAGCGCATGTTCCAGATTCCAATGGACATTGACGGTGAAATTGCCTCCATGGGCAACCCCAGTCTGGATTTGCTGAACTGTTTTTGGCAGCACCCGTTCTTTTCCCAAGAATGGCCAAAAAGTACGGGCCGCGATGCTTTCAATTTGCAGTGGTTCGACAGTTGCTTGGCGAAAACAGACCGAAATTTGCCTGCTGAAGACGTGATGGCAACACTGTTGACCTTGACTGTAAAGTCAATTCAAGCCAGCCTTCCGCCGGGGGTGGAACAAGTTTTTGTTTGTGGTGGTGGCGCGAAGAACAGCACTTTGGTCTCGCAGCTTCGGTTCGATTGTGCACCTGTTGATTTCTTGCCAATTGAAAATCTTGGTTTGCCAACCCAAGCCGTAGAAGCCGCCGCGTTTGCCTGGTTGGCTCAGCAGCGAGTTGTAGGTTTGCCAGGGAATTGCCCCTCCGTAACAGGTGCGCGAAAAGCGGCAGTGCTTGGTGCGTTGTACCTTGCCGGCTGAAACCTGCGCTTCAAATAATTAGCGCTGTTCTTTTCCGAAATTCGGTTGCAGATTTTGAAAAGGCAGAGGTACTGTCGTTGGCTTCGGCACCTTCTCGAATCGGGAAGAGTTCACTGATCACATTCAGATTCATATCATTTTGACGAGAACTGATCGGGATTCTGATCATTTCTTTGGTGAATTCAATTTGCGCATTGCTGCCATTGGGCGTGTTGTAGATCAATATGCAGCAAGGTTCGTAGTCAAGCAATGACCCCAGAAGTTTCAATTGATTGCTGGCTACATCAAGCTGTGATTCTTCACCCGCGTACATAATGTAAACCGAGGACATTCCTCGACGCAGTGCACACAGATAGGCACGGTAAGCCCCATTGAGATTGAAGTCGACCTTGTCGAATCCATCGGTGGGGAGCCGGCGCTGAATTTCGATCAGGTGCTCATTGTTGATTGCCATCACCTGCGCTTCGAAGTTGCTTTTCGTTTTGATAGAAGGCAACTTGCCACGGTGGCTAACTTCCGCCTCTTCCGGGAACATGACTTCGAAAATCGAACCCACAATCTGTTTGTTGATGCAACGGTTGCGACACTCTGTTTTCGCCAGAATATGTTCACTTAGATCGCGAATAATATTACTGCCATGTCCCCAGCCCTTGTTGTGTTGCGCCACTTTGTCGTTCTCAATGCCCGGCCCTGTGTCTGCGATCTGAATACATACCTTCCCGATTCTGCGCCGAACCCCCACCACCACGCCGCCTTTGCTGGTGTATTTGATGGCGTTGTCCAAACCATTTCTGACGATCTTTGTCAGTGCTTCTTTGTTGCTCAACACGCTGAGTTCGCTTGGCACGTATCGAATTTCCAGGTGCTTCACCTCTGCAAGCATTCGATATTCTTCTATGAGTGGCTCCAGCACCTCATTGATCATTACCTGTTGAAGTGGTGCATTGTTGTCGTCGACCGGGTAACGGATCGCGGTGTGCAATTGATCAAAAAACTCCTCCAGCATGTTCTTCAGTGCCTTCTGAGCCGTTTGAATGTGCTGGTATCTCGCCGTTACTTCGGGGTCTTTTGAAATGGCTTTGCCCACGCTTGCCAGAATTCCCAAGGTACTCAATGGCTGGCGCAAATCATGCCGAAAATCTTTCAGAACCCGACGTCCCCGAAAAGCAAGTTTCATGAGGTCTTGGTCAATTCTGCTTTGTTCGTCCCAGCCGATTTTGGTTCGTGTTCTCGATAAGTCCTGAAATCCCATGTGAAACACGCAAGTGAACAGAAGAAAACAATATGCAGCGATGACCAGGGTTAAGTCAGGTGGGGTAGCGGATAACGGGAGGCTTGTTTGAATGTGAAACAGGCCATTCACCACACAGTAGAACAGACCAAAATAGACTGCCTTGATCAAAGTGACCCGGGGTAAATTGCTGTAGGTTTTTGTAATGGCCAGAAGACACAGTGCTTGTACGCAAATCAGGGCAGTGTGAGCCTCCCAGGTGTAGGCAAGCACATCGGCCCCGGCGGCAAGCATACCGATGCCAAAAGGCGTTAGGGCCGAGCGTTCCGCCACAATCGTGCCACGTCGGCGCCCCAGGAATGCTGCGCCGAAGAAAAGAAAAGACAGCACCTGAAACGCAACATGCAAAGGTTCTGCATGCTCAAGTTGGGCGAAGCTGCCATAACCCAGAATCAGGAAGCCAAGCAGGATCACCCCTATCACAGCAGATGCGTTCTGCCGTTGATTGGGAAGATGGTTCGAAAAAAACGGATATAGCGAAATACCCAGCAATACTGCAAGCGCTGTAATTGAGCTATTTATCATTTAGTTGTTGTAATGCCCGTTGAATGGCCGCCTAAAGTTTGGTTTTCAAACCATGGCAGATGCGTTAAGTCGCGGAATTTTGCGATACAGACTGACGGCCTGAGTTCGATTTTTAACGTTCATCCTCGTGAAAATCTCACGTAAATGGGTTTTGATGGTTTCTGGCGACAAATCCAGCTTCCGTGCGATTTCTTTGTTGGACAGACCAGACGCCAAATAATGCATTACCTGTTGTTGTTTGTGGGTCAACTGAATTCCATTGTTCTGTCCCATGCGCCCGGTCAAGTGTTCGCCATTGGTCTGTCGATTCGACAAGGCGTTGGGGCGCCACTGAACTTGAACACCTGCGCGAGTCAATGCCTCCAGCAAAACAGAAGAAGTTTGCTCGAACCCCTCGGATTTGGACAAGGTCCACGACGGAGCATGTTGGCTAGGTGTCACAGAATTTAAAAGTTGGTCATCACCACTCATGATTAACATGGGTAGGTTGGGGTTAAGTTGAGTAAGAATGTCGATGACTTCCTGGCCCTGCGCGTCGGGCAAGCGCAAGTCCGTAATAATCAAGGACGGGGTGTTTCGGCAACAAAGCTCCTTGGCATGGGCAATGCTGGCCGCGCACAGTATTTCCGCATTGGTTGCCACGAATTCAACCAGGTCTTTGATGCCAGTTGCAAAAAGTGGATGGTCTTCAATAACCAGAATCTGGTTTGATGGCATCGCTGTCTCCTCCCGAGGATTTACTAATTCATTAAGTGTCACTAGATGTGAGCATATGAACATCTTTATTTGATTAACACTTTTTTCCAACCCTCTTTAGGGGGAGTTAACCGCCTCGTTTGTATGCAGTCAATAGGGATATGCCGTAATCCGACACAAAGCACCTCGTTCTGCATGATTTTTTGTTAGCGTTGCGCCGTGAATTTGTGGTCCTGTAGGCTGTTAAACTGTCAAAATGTTGGTTTTTATTAGAATAACAACAACAAATCAGAACTTAGGTCGATCAAAACAAGGTTCAATTTAGAAACATGAGAACAAGATTAAGCGCCGCGACCACCAAGCCGGTTGACGAAACCCAGGCCCGTGTACGGCGCAAGGAGCAAACGCGCCAGAATTTGATGCAGGCCGCGTTAACACTTGTTGGCAATGGCAACAGTTTCACAGCACTTGGCATACGCGAAATCACCCGTGAAGCCGGGGTGGTGCCCACCGCGTTCTATCGTCACTTCAAAACCACCGACGAACTTGGTTTGGCTTTGGTTGAAGACGGCGGAATTACCCTGCGAAGGCTATTGCGCGAAGCCCGGCAAGCCAGCCTTCCCGGTGAAGACATGATTCGCCATTCCGTCAGTGTTTTTGTAACCTATCTTAAACAGCATCACCTTGAGTGGCGCTTTATCAGTTCGGAGCGCTCTGGTGGGTCCCAATCGCTTCGAAATGCCATTCGCAATGAAATCGCACACTTCACAAACGAAATGGCCAGCGACCTGCGTTTGCTGAACATTTTCCCCGGGCTGTCGACCCACACACTGACCTTGATCTGTAGCCTGGTGGTCACTTTGATGATGAATTCAGCCACCGATTTTCTGGATGCACGTGCCGATCAACCTCAGATCGAAAAAGAAATGTTGGACAATTTCGTGAAGCAAATCGTGATGGTGTTCCTAGGTGCGGCCCATTGGGAAGAAGAACCGACCCAGTCTTTGCTCAGTGGGCTTTCAAAGCCCAAATAAACTGCCTTTTATGACTAAACCCATTGTTTATGTTGACCTTGATGGCACTTTAAGCCCATCGGACGTTCTGCTGGAATGCTGTCTTCTTTTGCTAAAGAAGAACCTGTTTTATGGGTTTTTGATGGTGTACTGGGCCTTGAAAGGGCCTTGGGTATTCAAAACCGAAATTGCAAAGCGCATTGACCCTGTGTTGGATTACCTACCAATCGACGCGGTTGTGCTTGAGCGTTTGAATCAATTGAAATCGGCGGGGCATGAATTGGTGCTGGCCAGTGCTTCCTTGTCTCGTGACGTTAAAAAAATTGCAGATCGCCTGGGGCTGTTTGATCGCATCATCGCCAGTGAACATTCAAATTTGAAAGGCGTGAACAAGTTGAACGCCATTGAAGTGGACAGCCAGGGGAGGCCCTTCCTTTATTTTGGCGATGCGGCTGTAGACATTCCGGTCTGGGAGAAGGCCGCAGTGGCTTACGGGGTGAATACCTCGACCAAGACACGCAACAAAGCAATGGCTGCTGGGGTGGAATTGAGCCGCATTGATTCCCGGCAATCTGGCATTCGAGTGTGGCTTAAGGCAATGCGCTTGCAGCAATGGGCTAAAAACTCTTTGCTCTTTCTTCCATTGATTGCCGCGCATGAGCTGGATCAAAAGCTTTGGTTGAACATGTTAGTGGGTTTCATTGCGTTCGGCTTGGTGGCTTCTGCCACTTACATCTGGAATGACCTGATGGATCTGAATGCTGACCGTCAGCACCCAAGAAAAAAACATCGACCCATGGCCTGTGGCGATTTGTCGATCAGCAAAGCTTTTGTATTGATGAAAGTGCTGGGTGTGTTGGGTTTTACGGCCGCGTTTGTGGCCTTGGGTTGGCAATTCACCTTTGTGCTTTTCATTTATACAGTGGTGACATTGCTTTACACCTTCGTGTTCAAGCGCACCGCAATTGTGGATGTGGTGTTGTTGGCGATGCTATACACCGTGCGGGTTATTGCGGGTGGCGTGGGTGCCGAACTTGAAATGTCGAGTTGGTTACTGGCCATTTCACTGTTTGTATTTCTAAGTTTGGCCTTGGTGAAACGTTGTGCAGAACTTGAATTCCTGCAGATTGAGGGAAGCCAGCCGCAAGGTCGTGGTTATCGAATGAGCGACTTGAGCTATCTGGTTTCCATGGGCATTTCCAGTGGCTTTGTGGCGGTGTTGGTGTTGGCCTTGTATGTTGACAGCCAAAACGGCACCGAGAAATACAGCACACCAGAATATTTATGGGGCATTTGCCCCATCTTTTTGTATTGGCTAATGCGGATCTGGATACTGACCTCCCGCAAGGAAATGATCGACGATCCGGTTCATTTTGCAATTCATGATCGCATCAGCTGGGGTTTTCTGGGCGCAGTGGGCGTGTTGGTGTTCATGGCGGCTTAAGTGGAATTTAACAATGCGAACTGAACTGCCTTTGCGAACCGCTCGTTCGGTGTTTTGGTCCACCGTGTTGGTTACAACACTGATCAAAATTTGGCTTGCCTATTTTTTCCCGATGACGGGAGATGAAGCGTTTTTCCACCTTTGGTCGACTGATTTAAGCTGGGGATATTACGATCACCCACCCATGATCGGCTGGTGGTTGTGGGGCTTGAGCCACATTGGCAATGAACCGATTGTGATTCGAAGCCTGACCATGCTTTTGACCACGGTAATCGCAGGTGGCGTGGTGTTGTTGGCGCGTGAGCTGTTGCCTGCTGCACAAGAAGCACGCGCGTGGCTGGCCGGCGCGGTGTACTTGTCGATGCCAGTGTCATGGTTTGCCGTGTTTGTAACCACAGACACCCCGCTGATATTTTTCATGGGTTTGTCAATTTTTACATACGCACGGGCGATTCGTAGCAATTCCGGTTTTGGAATTTTTTTAGCTGGTTGCTTTCTTGGCTTGGCCTTCCTGTCCAAGTACTTTGCGGTTTTGCTTGGTTTTGCATTTGGCATGCACCTGCTGTTTCAGCCCCAACGCGTTAAGTACCTTTTGCTGCTAATGGCGGGTGTTTTGCCGTTTGCCAGCGTGAACATTGGCTACAACCTGCACAATTGCTGGAACAACATCATGTTTAACCTTGTGAATCGGCACGAGGATGCACAGCTGGGATGGGGCACTGTTTTCACTTACCTGGGCATGATGCTGTACTTGCTAACCCCCTGGGCCTTGTGGAGCCTGCTTAAGGGGGTGCGGGCGTGGTCCTCTCAAAGTGCGTTGTTTTTTGCATTGTTGGTTCCCCTGACTTTGTTTTTTCTGATTTCGCTGAATAAAACTGTAGGACTTCACTGGGTTCTGGGTTTTCTGCCGATTGCCTTTGTTTTATTGGCTTTGTGCGCATCAACGGTCTGGATGAGGCGCTATGTGTGGTTTAACGCAGCTTTGTCATTTCCACATCTGGTCTTGTTTGGTTTGCTGATGCATGCCAATGCAGGCGTGTGGCCCACAAAAGATTTTCAGGAAGATGTGCGGTTTCACCGCGAGATGCCGGCGATTCTTGCCAACTTGACTCAAGACATGCCACCAGATGGCGTGCTCACCACAATTGCATATTCACCCGCCGCATTGATGACGTACCATCACAAGCAGGTCGTGCCTGTGTTTGGGCCCGGCAAATACCACGCCCGTAACGACGACACATTCGTCGATTGGCGGAATATGAATGGCAAGCCCATTCGAATTGTGGCCAAGGCCAAACCCATCGATGCTGCCCTGTATTCCGATTATCTTTCGGATGTGCGGGTGCAAACCCGGGATATTCAAGGCGTGCCGTTTACGATCGTCGATGGCACCAATTTCAATTATGAGCAATTCAGAAATGTCGTGTTGCGTGAGGCAGTCGAGAAGTACTATCAAATTCCATCTGTACTGCCGGTGCTGGACTGTCCATTTGCGCGCAAATACGGATTCGAGGAAGAGTGCAGGGTGGGTGATTTGGGTTTGTTCAAGTAAACAGCGGGAAGTTTTTCCCCGCGGTCTTTAAAGATTATTTGTTTGCGTTGGCTTCAATGTTTTGCCATTTAATCTGGCCTTTCAGCGCGCTTAATTCCTCGTGGCCTTTGATTTTAACGGGTACAGACCATTCACCGATCTGGTTAATCTTACCGGGCTTGTTGTCCAGTCTGGGATCTGAATAAGTGACTGTACTTGTTTCCGACACTTTTACCCATGGCGAGTCTTCCTTAAAGTCTCCAAAAAACAAACCGGTGTCCTGCGCCCATTTGTGATTGCCCAGTAGCCACACCCCGTCTTTTCGCAGTTCCATGAAGGGTTGGTTTTCATCATCAAGTATTTCGAATTCATGCTGAGCTGTGCCCATTCGGCTAAGCAAAAGTGCATTTCCGCTGAGGCCGGGAACCAAGACGTTCAACCCCGAGAATTCAGGTTCACTGATCAAAGTGGGGCGCCAATAACCTGTCATTGGCTCGGCTTCCACGCGTTCTACGCGGACACTGATCGGCTTCCCACTACTAATCAGTTGCAAATTGAAGTGAGCAACTTCTTCGTTGATCAATCGGGGGTCGTACCAGCCGTAACCAGGTTGCTTGTCCAACAGAATCCAGTTGGGTTTTTCGTTGGGGTTTTCTTTCAGACGATCGGGTACTGGGCCGCCGCCGGGCTGCCTTGATCGATGCCAACCAACAGCATTCAAATCGGCATAAAGTTTGTCACCTTCGAAACGCAGGAAGGGGCGCTTGTCTTCACCCAACACTTCCAGTGTTTGCTGGCCGTCGGTGGCCAAGGCAAACTGATAGGCATTGGATTTCACAACTTGCAGGGAAATGCCCTTGGGCAATTTTGCCTTTGAGCTTACCGTGGGTATTCCGCCTTCGGAGCCATGTTCGGCATGTGCATGCGCTGCGCTTGGCAGAACGATGTGACCAATTGTGAGGGTGGAAAAAGAAAACGCCAGGCAGGCGCCCAGCGTTTTCTTCACCCAGTTCGTTTTAACGACGGGCATTGGCGGTCATGACTCCTTGTGAATTGCCATGCGTTAACATGAAGCTGACTGACTTGGAGGGTAGCAGTGAACCATCGGCTGCCTTCGTGCGCGCAAATACCATGTAGGCGCCTTGTGGAACCACCGCGGCCTGGTCTGGAATTTTGAAAGTCACGTTGTTGCCATTGATGGTCAACTTGTCTTTCGGGATCACGACCGTACGCTGGTCAGCATCAACCAAGTGAGTGGTCACTGTGTGACGGGTCAAGGTAACTGAGTCCAGTTTGCCCATGTCAGTGCCGCCTGCCATTTGGATAGTGACGTTCTGGCCCTTCGTGAACTGTTTCAGCATTGTTTTGCCGTCGCCAGCAGGTACATTGTTGCCGCCCTGGAATCCCACCAATACTGGGCGATTTGGATTGGTCACATAGGGTGGAGAGTAGATCTCGAATGAGGGATCACGACCATCGTTCGGTGACAGGCCAAATGCAGCCAGGTTAATGTTTTTCAGGTACAAAGTGGAAATTGGCGCGTGCCCACCAACCAGCACACGTCCGTCTGGCATCAGAATGGCCGTGTTGTGATAAGTGCGTGGGTTGTTGGCCACAGCCATTTGTGTCCACTTCTTTGTCACAGGATTGAAACGCTCGGCAGTTTTGCGCGGAAACTCAACTCCTGGTGCTACTACACCGTCACGGTCACCACCGCTGAACACCATCACGGAATCATCGGGCATCAACACACTGGAACCATACCAACGGGTTTCATTCAATGAACCGGTCACTTCACTTTGATAATCAACAATCTGGTCACCGTTGGTTTTCACTGTGTCAATTCGTGACGCGGCCACTGCCACATAACCACCCGGTGATGTCAGGCCGACCAAGGGAAGTACACCGCCCGCGGTCAGAAAGCTGGCTTGTGTGTATTTGCCGTCTGCATCGGGGCGCAGTGGCAGCATGGTTGATGACGTGGATCCACGCATACCAGCACCCACGATTTTTTGTAACATCTGCTCAGGATTGCCGGTAGTAATGGTGCTCAACACTTTTTGAAGGGCTTGCGGGCTCTTCATGGGTGCACTCATGAGCGTTTTTGTTAATGCACTCACAGCGGCGTTGGGCGCGGTTAACGGGTTCAGGATTTGAGTCAATGACTCAAGACCCGCGTCACTGAACTTCAAGGGGAAACCAGCATAGGCCAGATCAGACCATGTTTGATTGGCTGGGTTGTAAGTGGCTGAAATATTCCACAAAGGCTGGTCGTAGGCTTGACCGAACGGGTTGAATGCCTGCCCGCCTGCGTTGTAATACACATGGCCGTTGGGCAGTAAGTGCAGGCGTGGGTACAGTGGCAAAGAACGCTGCGCAGTTTGTGCATTCACTGTCCATTTGCCGGTCGCCGGATCAAAGGTTTCTGTTTGAGGCACATTGCGGCCGCTCTGTTCGGGTGCCTGTGGGTAAACGGGCTTGAGCAGTTTGGTTACGCCACTGGCCACAAACATTTTGCTGTCGGGCAAAGTGAGCAGGGTGGGGTACCAACGACCGAAGTTCATGTCGTTGCCTTGCATCCAGCGATTCGTATTGGGGTTGTATACGCGGCTGGTTTTCAAGCCTTCAAGCTCGGTCAAGCCGTACCCAATCAGGTTGCTGCCAGGTTCGCTGTAATAAGCGGTTCCGCCGACAGCCATGATAGAGCCATCGGCCAGCATGGCCACATCCGCACAGAAGAGTGCACCATCCGCGCTATTGGTTTCCTTGTTCGTTAGCCCTAGTCCTGGCAGCAACTCGGTGATGGCGTAGCCGTCGGGGTTTGCACCAGAATCCACTTCCAGAGGTCGTACCCAGTTGGTGGCTGCATTTGCATCTTTGGGGATGATCATTCGACGCGTTTGATCGTTAATGGCTTTTTGCCCGAAATCCACCAAAATGCTGAATTCGAAATCTTCCGTACCTTCAAGCGCGTTGAAATACAAAAAGTCGCCGTTGGGCAACAAGGAAATAGTGCCGGCGGCAGGTTTGCAGCGCAGCTTGCCATTTTCCCCAATTCCCATGCACTTCTCAGGCGCTGGAATGGGTGTTGCATCGGCATTGTTGTCATTGTCGCCTGAACGTTCGTAAACGAAGGGCTCCTCAAACGGTGCGCTGAAAGTACCTTTCTGGCCTTCCGGTGCAACACCTTTGCTGGTGCTAATGGGGTTGAATTTGGCACCGATCAGGTCATCCAACAGACCGGCTTGTACAGGCAGTGCAGATCCCAATCCGATGGCGATTACTGCAGATAGTTTATTCAGCTTGAACACGTGTCATCTCCTCCAGGCAAGCTTTTCTAATTGAAGAAGAGCGCTCACGGAGTCATGGTGTACTGCGTGTCCCTCTTCTTGTTTTGTTAACAGTTGTTACTGTTGAAGTGCATTTTTAGATGCATCTTTCCAAAAAGAATAACCGTGATTATGGTTTTGAACAAGCGTATGTATATTCGATTTAATGAATAAATTACGTACGGGTGGAAGTTATTTGTGTAGAAGAGAAAATGAGGGGCTATAAAGCAAAAAGCCCATGCTTTTGCATGGGCTTTTTGGGTATTTGGTGGCGAATCAGGGATTCGAACCCCGGACCTGCGGATTATGATTCCGTCGCTCTAACCGGCTGAGCTAATTCGCCAAAGACCGAGATTATAACTGAGCTTTCTAAAAAAAAGAAGGACTGTCTTCACAGTTAGTCATCAAATTTAAATCATCCGTTCAACACGCCACATCTGGTACTTGAGCGCAACCATTGCGCCCAGCACAATGCTGAACAATGCAACCCAGGATGCAAGTGAAAGTGTGCTGACACCGCTTAAGCCTTGCCCGACTGTGCACCCCAAAGCCAATACACCACCTACACCCATAAGTACCGCGCCCACAGTGTGGTTGGCTGTGTCCTCTACGCCTTGAAATGTTTCCCAGCGGAAAGATTTTTCGGTCAATGCACTGGCTGCGGCTCCCAGTATCACTCCGAAACAGGCCACCACGCCCACCGTAAGCACGCGTGACTGATCGGAAAAGAACATCAACCATTCCAGGGTGAACGCATAAGGTGCCACAAAACTGAATCCTTCAGCCCGGTTTGCATAGGAGCCCAGGTAAGCAGCTTCAAGTGTATCGGGGTGTTCGGGAATGTAGGCCATTTGGAAAATAACCCACCATGCAGCCAATACAGTCAAGCCAACACCCACACCGCCAAGAATTACCTCTTTGTTCCAGGCCGATTTGTTGGCCAGCGCAAAAATCAACAGCAGCAGTGGCAAAGCAATTGCCAGAACTTGGCTGATCGTGGAGGGTTCAGTGGATATGAGGTTGGAGAGCAGGTCGGGAAGGTAGGCGCTGGATTCAAATTCAAACCGAACTGGGTCCAGGTAATTCGCGCGCAATACACCGAACACGCCCCGCAAGGTCATGTATGCGGAAATGCCCATGATCACAAACACCATCAACGCTTTCAGGTTTCCAGCACCCAGGCGAATCAATGTTTTACTGCCGCACCCTGAAGCCAGCACCATGCCCGCACCAAACATGACACCACCCAAAATACCGGACAACCATGACCATTGATTGTTCAAATAAATTGTGTCATTCAGGTTGGCAAGTCCCGCGAGTGACATGCCCTGTAATCCAAGGGTGGCAACAGAAATTGCAACGATCCACATGCGCATGCGATTCCAGTCGCCAAAGTTGAAAACGTCTGCCACTGCACCCATGGTGCAAAAGTGAGTTCGATGGGAGATGGCGCCGAACGCCAAGCCAACAGCGAATGTGGCCCAGAGCACAGTGCTTTGAATACTTCCGACGTTGATTTCTTCCATGACCGGGCACCTTTGTGTTGAAGTGCCGGTATTTTACCCGCCCATGCGCTATTGCGCTGGGACTGGCGTGTGGGTGTTCGGTTTATTTCAATGCTGCGAGACGGGTTTTTGCGCTGGCCGCGGCGGGGCTGTCGGGGTATCTGGCAATCAATTCGCCCAGGGTTTTCTTGGCACCAGGAATGCTCTTCAACTCAAGCTGGGAGCTCGCCATGCTCAGCAGCGCATCAGGTGCGCGTGGGCTTTCGGGAAAGTCTTTGGCCAAATCGCGCTGAGTAACCAGCGCGGTTTTGTATTCGCCTTGGGCAAACTGCGTGCTGCCAAGGAAGTAACGCACTTGCGGCTCAAGCTTGCTTTGCGGGTATTTGCCAAGGAATTGTTGAAACTGGGCTGCAGCGTCTTTGTAGTTGCCCGCCTTGAAATGATCAAGACCAGCCTGGTATTGCGTAAATTGTTCGGGTGGAACCGAGAGCTCTTCACCATCGAGTTGAACCGCTTTGGGCTCAAACTTTTTGATGCGCTCGTCAAGATTCGTGTACAGGAGTTTGTTGTCTTCTTGAAGTTTTCGAATGTTGTTGTTGGCAACCTCAAGATCGCCGCGCAAGCGGGCGATCTCTTGGTCTTTTTCACTCAGGGACTGAACCAGGGACAGTTGCCCCTGAGCCGCAGATTCCATTCGAGCGACGCGGTCTTCAAGCGTTTTCACCTGTTGGCGCAGATCCACGATCGCCTTGCGTGCTTCGGTGTCATCAAACAGCGCAAAAGCGGAATTTGAGACGAAGACGCAGAGCAGGGCTGCAGTCCAGGCGGTTTGCTTGAAGTTCAAAGTCATTTCGAATGGGTTCCTTGATTACTGGTAAACGATGTCTGAACGACGGTTTTCAGCGTACGCTGCCTCATTGCTGCCAATTGCTTTTGGCTTTTCTTTGCCCAAGCTCACTGTTTCGATTTGAGCTTCTTTAACGCCCAAAGCCAGCATCACGGTTTTCACTGCATCAGCGCGGCGCTGACCCAATGCCAAGTTATATTCCGCGCCACCACGTTCATCGGTGTTGCCTTGAATAACTACTTTGCGGTTGGGGTTGGCAACCAGGTAGCGCGCATGATTTTGAACTAGGCTGTTGTATTCGGCTTTAACGGTGAAGCTGTCATAGTCGAAATACACGCTGCGCTTGGCCAGAACGCCTTGTGGGTCGTTCAATGGATCAGCGTCACCAGGGGTTACGGTTGGAACTGCACGGCCATCACCAGATCCGGGTGCAGTGCCAGTTTTTGATTCTACTGCGGGCTTGTCGTTCAAAGGAACAGCAGAGCTACACGCGGCCAATACAGCCACCATTGCTGAAATCGCCAAGTACTTGACCATCGAGTGTTTCATTATCTAATCTCCAAAAACCTAAAAAGTGTGAGTGTAAAACCAATTAAAACAAATTCAAAATCAATCGTTTAAGAACGGACCCCATGTGGGTTCCGAAATGTCGGCGCCGGAGCTGCTCAAGCTGTACTTGATCCTTCCGTCTTTCGACACCACTGCAAGTGTTCCTTTTCCACCTGACTTGGTCGCGTACAAAATATAGCGGCCATTGGGTGAGAAACTTGGACTTTCATCACGCCCAGTACTGGTTAGAAGCATGTCAGTGCCACTCGCCAGGTCTAGGGCTGCAATTTTGAACTGCCCGTCTCGACGCGTCACATACGTCAATGTTTTGTCATCGGGACTGATTCGAGGCGAGATATTGTAGCTACCTTCGAAGGTGACTCGTGTGGCACCGCCGCCATTTACAGCCATTCTATAAACTTGCGGGCCACCCCCACGGTCAGATGTAAAGAAAATACTTCGACCATCGTGGCTAAAAGCTGGTTCCGTATTGATTCCACCGGTGCTTGTAATTCGGGTCAAGCCGCCGCCGTCTGCACCCATCGTGAATATTTGTGAGCCACCGTCTTTGGTCAGCACAACCGCAAGCTGTTGACCATTGGCAGACCAAGCGGGCGCGCTGTTGCTGCCTTTGAAGTTGGCCAGCGCTTTGCGGCGACCCGTAGCGAGGGTATGCACAAAGACCACAGGTTTGCGGGTTTCGAAAGATACGTAAGCAAGTTGGGCGCCATCAGGTGACCAAGATGGAGAAATAATGGGTTCTTTGGAAGCCAGCGCGACTTGCGGGTTCTCACCGTCCGAATCAGCGATAATGAGGCGATAGCGGCCGGGAGATTTTTCTACATAGGCGATACGGGTTGCAAAGACCCCTTTTTCACCCAGCATTTTTTCGTACACAAAATCTGCGATTTTGTGGGCATGCAGGCGTAAGGCTGATGGTGCTATTACGTAACTGAACTTGCCCAGCGATTTTTGTTGCGCGGTGTCATGCAAATTAAAACGCAAATCGAGACGACCATCGGGCAGCTTTTTGACCGAGCCCACGATTAGGGCGTCTACGCCAATCGATTTCCAGGCGGTGGGATCAATTAACGTTGCTTCGTTTAAGTCGACATTACTGCTGGTGTTGATGGAACGGAAGAAACCGCTTCGCACCAAGTCGGCTTCGATGATCTTTTTGATATCCTCGGGCAGGCCTTGATTGCCCTGAAATGGTGCCGCTGAAAAGGCAATTTGATTGGCACCCACCCCCGTGATGTCAATTTTTAATTGAGCCTGGACTGGTGTGACAAAAATCGCTAGGGCAAAAGTTGCAAGTGCAGCCTTTGCTGCTCGGCGCAGGCGGCCCCAAAATACGGGGGAAGTTTGTAATTGCATGGCTGTGTTGGCGTTCATTGTTTCACTGTAAATTAAACGTCCTTTGGACGAAACGAGAGTACAAGGACTGGTTCAACTGAACCATCTTCAGCCCTGGGTAGTGGACTTGAGCGCTGTAAGGCACGCTCTACCGCGCTGTCCCACGCGGCCAAGCCACTGCTTTTTTTCTGTGTGATTGAGACAATCTCTCCGGTCGGAAGTTGCCTGACTTCGAAAACTGCTTCAGGGTTTCCATCGACAGCGTCGGCGCCCGGAAACACAAGTTTACTGCGCACATATTGTCGTATGCGATCACTGTACATGGCTTTGTTCCTGCTGGTGCCCGCCGAAGTGCTGCCTGTGTTGGGTGCGCCTCCCATAATTCGGGCCATTTCTTCCTGCCGGAGTTTTTTCGCCAGCTCAGGGTCAATTTTCGGTTGCGGCTTGGGTTCCGGTTTCTTCGGCTCAGGTTTTGGCTCTGGCTTTTTTGGCTCGGGCTTGGGCTCGGGTTTCTTGGGTTCCGGTTTTTTGGGCTCGGGCTTGGGCAGTTCTATATCAGCCTTGGGAGGCTCTACTGGCTTGGGGGGTGGGGGTGTTTCGACCACAGGCTTTGGTGGCTCCGGAACAGGCTCGGGTTTTGGTTCGGGCTTTTGGACGACAATGGGTTCATTGGCCGGCAGTTCCGACCACAGCACGGCCTCAAAGGCGGCAGGTTCCTCAGTATTCCAGCTCAAACCCACCACAAAAAAAGCCGCGAGTGCCAAGTGGGCGAACAATGAAACAGTCAAGCCGGCTTTTTCTCCGGTGTGATCTTCGGGCGGTTCCACGCGCGACTCCAAGCCGCTTTCCTTGCTCATCTTGGAAAGCAGTGCTTGGTGGGCGGGGGTAAATTCCCAGCCGTTGCGTGGGCGGGCTATGTCTGCACTCATTTGCTTTTTGGCTTCACCAACAGGCCGACTTTCTGGATTTGTGCGCTTTGCAGCGCGTCCATGGCTTCAACCACGGCCTGGTATTGAATCGCTTTCTCAGCAGATATAACTACGGGCCGTTCGGGCTCGTCGCCCTGGAGTTTTTTTACTTCCGCAGCCAATCCCTCAAGTGGTACCTCAGTGCTTTGGTTGGTTTTCATGTCTTTCACCACCAAGTCACCCACCTGACGCACTGTCACTTCAATGGGGCGCATGGGCTTGGGCGGGTTGGTGTTGGCCATGGACGGCAGGTCGATCACCGACGGGGTGATCATGGGCGCCGTAACCATAAAAATAATCAGCAGTACCAACATCACATCGATGTAGGGCACCACATTGATTTCGTTCATGGCGCGTCTGGATTTTCGTCCAAGTTCGGCTTTCATTGATTAAATTTCCTGTTGCTCATTGCTGGCCTCGATGCTGTCATCAATGCTGACGTTGCAGGATGTTCAAAAACTCTTCAACGAAAGATTCAAACTGGGTCGACAAGCGGTCTATGTCGTTGGCATAGCGGTTGTACGCAACCACAGCTGGAATAGCAGCAAACAGACCAATCGCGGTTGCAATCAGCGCTTCCGCAATGCCCGGTGCAACCGATGCCAAGGTGGCTTGTTGTACATTGGCCAGGCCCACAAAGGCGTGCATGATGCCCCACACTGTTCCAAACAGGCCAATGTAAGGACTTACGGAACCTGCTGATGCCAGAAAGGGCAGGTTGCGTTCAAGAATTTCGTTTTCGCGCTGGAAAGCAGCTTTCATCGCGCGGCGCGCGCCGTCAATGATCAGGGAATTGTCAGTCAACCCTTTTTTGTCGCGGGCGCGAAGGAATTCGCTCATGCCTGCCTCGAATATTCGTTCCAACGGGCCTGCTTCATTGCGGCGCATGCCGGCGCGCTGAAACAGGGTATTCAAGTCGCCACCTGACCAAAATTCTTCTTCGAACTTGTCTGCTTGCTGTTTGGTGCGCTTTAGCACAGCCCATTTCTTGAAAATAGTGGCCCAAGACAACAGGGAAATCATGACCAAAATCAACATAACCAGCTGAACAACCAGGCTGGCCTGAGCGACCAAGGACATGAATGACATGTCAGTAGAAATATCCATTAACAATCCGCGGTAAGAAAAATGATTTGTATCGTGTAACGCACTAGGCCAGCAATTGGTTGAGTTGTTGATACACAACCGGTGGCATGGCACTGGGTTTCATGGTTTGCGTATTCACACAAGCCACCTTGGTTTTGCCCTCGCAAAGTACCTCGCCATTGCACGTTACGACTTGCTTGAAGACCGCAGAAACTCGCTTAAGTTCAGCAAGTTCCACCGATATTTCAAGTACATCCTCAAGTTTAGCAGAGCGCAGGTAGTTCAATTCTGTCCGGCTGACAACGAACACCAATTCATGGTCGTTCATCAGTGATTTCATGCCGATACTTTTTTGCAGGAAGTATTCGCTGCGCGCGCGCTCCATAAACTTGAGGTAGTTGCCGTAGTACACGATGCCGCCGGCGTCGGTGTCTTCGAAATACACGCGCACTGAAAACTTGAATGTCATGAAATGGCCTGTGTCGAGTATGCTAACGATATTGTATGCAGGAGAGGGGCCGCCCCGGTGGCCGGGAGAGCGCTGCGACATTAAATTAATGCGTAACTAAATAAACCAACAACAACGAGAAGTGGAGACCGCTGACATGGCACGAAATATTCCCCTGCTGGATGCATCCTGGCTTTATGTTGAATCAAAAGAAGCGCCCATGCATGTGGGCAGCATGGCGATTTTTGCAGTACCCGAGGGTGAAACTTCTCAGCAGGCCATTTCCCGAATTGTTCAAATGCTGCGTAATTCACTAGAATTTGCGCCGCCTTTCAATTACAGATTGTCCAGCCCCCGCTTATTGACGCTGATGCCAAAGTGGATTGAGGCCGACAAAATTGATTTGGACTACCATTTCCGCCACAGTGCCTTGCCCGCACCAGGCGGTGAACGGGAATTGGGCACCTTGATTTCCCGCTTGCATTCCCACCCACTGGATTTTCGAAAACCGCTGTGGGAAATGCACTTGATTGAAGGCTTGTACGGCAACCGTTTTGCCCTGTACACAAAAATGCATCATTCATTGATGGATGGTGTGGGTGGGATGCGGCTGATGGAAAGAATTTTTGGTAAAACCGCCAAGGAAAGCCTGGGCTTACCTGCGCCTTGGTCGGTGGGCACCATCAGCAAAAAGAAAAAGAGCAGCGAACCACAACATTTTGCAGACCAGGCCCGCGAGGCCTGGGAGGCCGCGAAGCTGAGTGGACAATCTCTTCCTGCTGCGGGTCGCGCCTTGATGGATTTGATGCGCGAGGCTGTAAAACCCACAGATTCTGCCTTGGCCACGCCATTCTCGGGCCCAAAGTCGATTGTGAACAAGCGCGTTGGCGGCGCCCGTCGTTTGGCAACACAAACCTACCCGCTGGAGAGGGTTCGCGCGGTGGCAGAGGCTGCCAAGGTGAGTGTGAATGATATTTTTCTGGCGATTTGCTCCAGTTCAATTCGCCGCTACCTGCTGGAACGCGATGCATTGCCTTCGGAATCGCTCACCGCTGGTTTGCCAGTGTCGGTTCGCCCAGCCGACGATCTGGACGGTGGCAATGCAATTAGTTTTATTATCGCCAACCTGTACACCACGGAAAGTGATCCCTTGGTGCGCTTGAACGAAATTCACCGTTCCACGCAGATGGCCAAAGCCAATTTACAGGCCATGCCCAAAGAGGCCATTAACAACTACACCATTATGTTGATGGCACCGATGATGTTGCAGCTGGTGTCGGGCTTGGGTGGGTTGACCCGGCCAATTTTCAATACTGTGATTTCCAATGTGCCTGGCCCGTCTCGCGATTTGTATTTCTCGGGTTGCAGGCTAGAGCAGTTTTATCCCATCTCCCTTATTCCGCACGGTCAGGCCTTAAATATTACTGTGGTCAGTTACTCCGGCCAATTCAATGTGGCGTTTACTGGTGATCACGACGCATTGCCTTCCATGCAGCGTTTGTCGGTTTACACCGGTGAGGCTCTGGAAGAGCTTGAAGCGATGCTGGGTGTGAAGTGGGAAAGCAAGCGTGCCGAACCTGTTGCGAAAACCAAGCCGATTGTGCAAAGGCCTGCTGCTCAAAAGATGGCCAATGAAAAGCGTCCCGCTGCTGCGAGGAAGCCTGTTGTTCGTAAACCGGCTACGGCCAAGGTTGGGGCAGGCAAGCCGGTGAAAACGCCGGAAGACTGATTGTGCGGGTTTGTCGCGCAATCAGCGCAAGTGTCCCGTCCATGGCCTCGTTCATTGCACAATCAGCGCGAGTCCCAATCATTCGCCAGAAAACCTGTAGTTCCCTTTTTATTGAATTCACCATCCTAAGCGCACCCGCTAACAAAGCGGGCGGGCTGCGCTTTCGGCTTTGCCGAGCGGATGGGAAATTCAACAAACGGGCAGGTCTTCTTGAAGGCGAAGCGACTAGGACATCGCTGCTGATTGCGTGTGTACCGGCCAGTGAACCACGCCGGGTTGGAATACCACCCTAACCGGGTTGGCGATCAAACCACGCCAAGTTGGCGACAACATCGGCTAGAGCAAATCACCTTGCTGAACATTCGCCGCATGTGTGCCCGCCAAACTCGCCGGTGCAGTCAGCCCAAAATGCGCGTAGGTATTCAGTGTGGCAATGCGCCCCCTTGGAGTGCGTTGAATGTAGCCTTGCTGAATCAAATAGGGCTCAAGCACATCTTCAATCGTGTCTTTCTCTTCACCAATAGCAGCCGCCACGCTTTCAAGCCCCACTGGTCCACCACCAAACTTGTGAATGATGGTTTCAAGCAAACGGCGATCCATGGGGTCCAGGCCCACTTTGTCAACATCCAGCATGGTGAGTGCTGCGTCTGCCACTGCGGCGGTAATCACACCATCGGCTTTCACTTGTGCGTAATCGCGCACGCGGCGCAGCAAGCGGTTGGCAATGCGGGGAGTGCCGCGTGAGCGGCGTGCTATTTCAAGGCAACCGGAGGCCTCTGCAGGTGTATCCAGCAAATTCGCGGAACGGGCCACAATGCGCGACAGTTCTTCCGGTGTGTAAAACTCCAGCCGCGACACAATGCCGAAACGATCCCGCAGCGGGTTGGTCAACATGCCTGCGCGGGTGGTAGCACCCACCAAGGTGAAGGGTTGCAAGTCGAGTTTTACACTGCGGGCTGCTGGGCCTTCGCCAATCATGATGTCGATTTGATAGTCTTCAAGCGCCGGATACAGAATTTCTTCGACCACAGGCGAAAGGCGGTGAATTTCATCGATGAACAACACATCGTTGGCTTCAAGGTTGGTCAACAATGCAGCCAGATCACCGGGCCGTTCCAGTACGGGGCCGGAAGTTTGACGCAGGTTCACACCCATTTCGCGGGCCAGAATATGGGCCAGCGTGGTTTTGCCCAGGCCGGGTGGGCCAAATAACAGAACGTGGTCAAGCGCCTCTTTTCGGGCGCGCGCCGCTGCGATGAATATATCGAGTTGATCGCGTATTTTTTGTTGCCCCACATACTCGTCCAGATGCTTGGGACGCAGGGCGCGCTCGAAGGCTTCTTCGGCTGGCGTGGTTTTGACAGGGCTGATCAGGCGATCGGGTTCAATCATTGTGAGTGTTCTCTATTAGCCTTTTGACAAATTGCGCAAGGCCAGCTTCAGGCCATCGGTCACACTGCTGCCTTCAGGCAGGCCTTTGCAGGCCAATGCAGCTTCTTTGTCAGAATAACCCAGTGCGCACAGTGCTTGAACAATTTCGCTTTGATTGCCCACCGGCAGTGGCATGCCCTCTGCGATATTGGCGGTGCCGCCAAGCGCCACGATTTGACCTTTCAGTTCCAGCAGCAAGCGCTCGGCAGTTTTTTTGCCGATGCCCGGAATTTTCACCAAGCGCGCTGTTTCTTGGCTTTGTACAGCCAACAGAAAGTCGTTGGTGGAAATGGAAGACAAAATGGCCAGCGCGGTGCGTGGCCCGATGCCCGACACTTTAATCAGGGTTTTGAACAGGTTTTTTTCAGCAATGTTTTGAAAGCCGTACAGCGTGTGCGCGTCTTCGCGTACCACAAGGTGGGTCAGCAAGGTGCAGATGCCATTGATTTCCGGCAGGTTGAACAGGGTGCTCATGGGTACTTGAAGTTCATAGCCCACACCCTGAACATCGACCAGGATCCACGGTGCATTTTTTTCCAGCAAGGTGCCTTTCAAGCGACCAATCATTGCAGTTTCTCCACACTGTTCATAATCACAGTAAACTGAATTCGATTATACGCCAAGCGAATTCATTTCCAGCTGGTGCGGCCCTTTCGGGTGCGGGTTTTGAAAATACTGGTGGGCAGGTCTTTGGCAGCCAGTGCACCCAGCAGTTTGCTGCTTTGCGCATGGGTTAAGGCGGCGGCCAGGGCATCTGCTGCATCGGCAGAAGGGTGGGCGGGCAGTTTCAGCAAACGCTTTACCATTTCCTGCACCTGTTCTTTGTTGGCTTTGCCGTGCCCCACGATTGCCTGCTTAATTTGCAACGCAGTGTATTCGGTCACCGCAATGCCGCTGTGGGTCAGCGCCGTAAGCACTGCGCCCCGCGCTTGCCCCAGCAGCAGGGTTGATTGCGGGTTCACGTTAACGAATACCTTTTCAACCACGGCCACTTGGGGTTTGTACAATTCAGCCAATTCGCACAGCCCGGTAAACAAGGTGTGCAAGCGGTCGGGCAGGGAAGCATCGGAATTCGAACGAATTACACCACTGGCCACATAGATTTGCTGGCTTTCAACAATGTCGACAACGCCATAACCGGTGATGCGCAAGCCCGGGTCTATGCCAAGTATGCGCATCACAAGCGGTGCGAATTAGTGGCGGAAATGGCGCACACCGGTTAGCACCATCACAATATCTCGTTCATCTGCTGCGGAAATTACTTCCTCATCGCGCATGGAACCGCCGGGCTGAATGACGCAGCTTGCTCCAGCATCCACCACCACATCCAACCCATCGCGGAATGGGAAGAATGCGTCAGACGCCACTGCGCTATCCGCCAAAGTAAGGCCAGCATTTTGTGCCTTGATGGATGCAATGCGTGCGGAATCCACACGGCTCATTTGCCCTGCGCCCACGCCCATGGTCATACCGTCCTTGCAGAACACGATTGCGTTGCTTTTCACAAACTTGGCGCAGCGCCAGGCAAACATCAAATCATTCCACTGTTGTTCGGTGGGCTGGCGTTTGCTGACCACCTTGATTTCGCTTTGCTGCACATTGCGTTCGTCCGGGCTTTGCACCAGCAAGCCACCACCCACGCGTTTGTAGTCAAACTTGTGCATGCCGGTTTCCACTGGAATTTCAAGCAGGCGAACGTTTTGCTTGGCCGCAAAAACTGCACGGGCTGATTCATCAAAGGCAGGCGCAATCACCACTTCAACAAACTGTTTGGCCACGGCTTGCGCGGTGGATTCATCCACGGAACGGTTGAATGCAATAATGCCGCCGAATGCTGAAGTAGGGTCTGTTTTAAATGCCTTGTGGTAGGCGTTCAGGGGGCCTTCGGCCACAGCCACGCCGCAGGGGTTGGCGTGTTTGATGATCACACAGGCAGCCGCTTCAAATGTTTTTACACATTCCCAAGCGGCGTCGGAATCGGCAATGTTGTTAAAGCTCAATTCTTTGCCCTGCAACTGGCGGTAGTTGGCCAGCAAGCCCACAGGTGCTTTGGCTTCGCGGTAGAAGGCGGCACTTTGATGCGGATTCTCGCCGTAGCGCATGTCTTGCACTTTGTGAAACTGCATGCTGAGTACTTCAGGGTATTCTGCGCGTGTGGGGGTGTCTTCCAGTACGCCTTCAGTGCCTTGAAGGCTGGTCAGGAATGCAGCAATTGCGCCATCGTAGCGGGCGGTGTGTGCATAGGCTTTGGCTGCCAGGCCGCTGCGTGTTTTTAATGTGGTTGCACCACTGTTGGCCTTGATTTCATCGATTACTTTGCCGTAATCGGAAGGGTCAACAATGATGGTCACGCCGGTGTAGTTTTTTGCTGAAGCACGCACCATGGCTGGGCCGCCAATGTCGATGTTTTCGATTGCATCTTCCAGCTTTACCTTGTCGCCGGCGGTGGCTTTGTCAAAGGGGTACAAGTTCACTGCCACCAAATCGATTGCGCCAATGCCGTGTTCTTTCATCGCATCCAAGTGGCTTTGCAAATCGCGACGCGCCAGAATGCCACCATGAATTTTCGGGTGCAGTGTTTTTACACGGCCATCCATAATTTCAGGAAAGCCGGTGTGGCTGCTGACTTCTTTGACCACGAGGCCTTTTTCGCTCAACAGTTTTGCGGTGCCGCCGGTGGACAGAATTTCCACACCTTGTTCAGCCAATGCTTTGGCCAGTTCAAGAATGCCGGTTTTGTCGGACACGCTGAGCAGCGCGCGTTTGATGGTTGGATTTGATGTCATGGCAATTTGGCCGGGCTAAGCCGACTGAAGAAAGAAAATTAAATGAGGCCGTGCTGCTGCAATTTTTTGCGCAAGGTGTTGCGGTTAATGCCCAGCATTTGGCTTGCGATGGTTTGATTCGAGTTGGCTTTTTCCATGACCACTTCCAGCATGGGGCGTTCCACGGCAGACAGCACCATGTCGTACACCGACTTGGCACATTCGCCTTCCAGGTCGTCAAAAAACTTGTCCAGGTTGCTGCGAATGCATTCGGAAATTGTAATAGGGCTTAGGTCGCTGTCATTGGGTTTCATGCTGCCAATCTTCTTTTTGGTGTTGGTTGGAGTGAATCGTTTGCAGCGGTGAAATACACTTGACCGCTTTGTTTCCATGCCAGAAAAAATTCATCAACAATGCGCAATTGTTCGCCTGTGGATTGCGCCAGCATAAGCTGGTCGACCACGCTGTTGTTTTTTCCGGCTGGGCCGCAAAGATACCATTGCAAATGCTTTCGGGCGGTGAGCAGGCCCGTTTTTTCTCCATAAAATTCATGGTGATCACGCAAGTGGTCCATCATGATTTCATGGGCTTCTTCAAGTGTCGGTGCGTTAAGATACGAACCAGTTTTCAGGTAATGCAGTACTTCTCTAAAAATCCAGGGGTTGCCCTGTGCAGCCCGGCCTATCATCAGACCATCAGCCCCGGTGTAATCCAGAACAAACTTTGCTTTCTCTGGGCTGGTGATGTCGCCATTGGCGATTACCGGAATATTCACTGATTGCTTCACGGCTTTGATTGTGTCGTATTCCGCATGGCCGGTGTACCCGCAGGCGCGTGTGCGGCCATGCAAGGTCAACAGCGAAACGCCGATGGATTCCGCCATTTGTGCAATGTGAATCGCGTTCTTGTGTTCAGGCGACCAGCCGGTGCGGTACTTCAAGGTAAGCGGTACGCCGCGTTGGGCGCATTCGGCGTGCACTGCTCTCAAAATGCGTTCAACCAAAGCTTCGTTCTGAAGCAGTGCAGACCCTGCAGCGACGGCACACACTTTTTTGGCAGGACAGCCCATGTTGATGTCGATAATTTGCGCGCCACGCTCAATGTTGTAAGCGGCTGCGTGCGCCATCATGTCAGGGTCAGCCCCGGCAATTTGTACAGCGATGGGTTTGGTTTCGCCGTAATGGTTCAGGCGGCGTGTGCTTTTGTCTGTTTTCCACAGGGCAGGGTTGCTCGCAGCCATTTCAGACACAGCATGCCCCGCGCCCAGTGTTTTACACAACTGGCGAAAGGGGCGATCTGTTACACCGGCCATTGGGGCCAAGAACAGATTATTTGGAAGTGTTAAATGAGCGATGCGCACGTTGCACAAAATTTAAGCAAATTTCGAGCAGCCCATTGTAACGGGCACTGCGATTTTATTCGACCCTAAATCCGGAAAAAAATGGAAATTTTTTACTTGACTTCTGTTTGTCAAAGTGGGCCGCAAGGCCTTGCCTGCATTGCTGGCAGACTAGGCACAGTGCATGGAAAAGTAATTCGAATCGTGCTAACGACTTGTCTGGATTAGCTCGATTTTGTAACCATCCGGGTCTTCGACAAATGCAATGACTGTGCTGCCTCCTTTCACGGGGCCTGCTGCACGCGATACCTTTCCACCTGCTTGTGCAATTCGTTCACACTGGGCATAGGCGTCTTCAACTGCAATTGCAATGTGACCATACGCTGTGCCCAATTCGTAGTGTTCAACCCCGTGGTTGTAGGTCAGTTCAAGCACTGCGCCATCCTGTTCTGTGCCGTAGCCCACGAAGGCCAGTGAATAACCTTGGTCTGCACGTTCGGTGGTGCGTATGACTTTCATGCCCATGACATGCGTATAAAAGTGAATGGAACGTTGCAGGTCGCCGACGCGAAGCATGGTGTGAAGAATTCTCATGAACAGTTAGCCCCCAATAGTATTCAACAAGTCAATTATTGTACGGGCGATCAAGTCAGGGTTCCATCGACAGACTGTGTTGAGTTGCTACATCGTATTAATACAATTTCTCGTCCAGGTTCTGCGGGGGCACGGTGAATCAGTTTTTCCAGCTCAGGCGTCTTCATTCCCATGCCCAGAAAAATAAGAAATTCACCGTCTGGGGCGTATTGAATTTGCTTTGGCGAAAATTTTCCTTCGATAGGTAGGTAGGCGTTTGGATGATACGGCGAGACCTGGAGATTTTTCTTCCCAACGGGCAGAGATACATATTCAGTGCCTGCCCCTTTCAGCGTGTAAAGCACAACAATCGTATGAAGGGCGCTGTCTTTGTGCCATTCAGCCGCGTCTTTGCCGCTAGGTTGGCGAAGCTCAAAGTCTTTTGACTTCAAGTGATAAGGCTTTTTTGTAAGTACACTTAAAAGCCTTTCAAGGTTTTCTGTCATGCCTGACTTAAGCGCAATGTCAGGTATTTTCTTGGACCTCACTCTGGAAGTACCGATTTCCCAGTCTTCACCATTGTTAGAAATTGAGTTTAGAAATTGTTTGCTCACCTCGCTTGCGGCGATGGTGCAAACCCCTTTATTGCGAAGTCGCAATGCCAGCTGATGAAGCTGTTTGTTATTCAACTTGAATTCATCAAATGGCGCGGGGGCTTAAAGTTTGCCAGTTTCACATTCACGGGGAAATAGTGCAGCGGTACTTTTTCCACCACACAATGTGTTTCGAAATAACAAACGAGACAAACTTTGGGTAACACGTCCCAACCCTCTGTGCTCGGTTTCATTCGCAGGTATGGATGGATTGTGGGTGATGGTTTGGGTTGACGAGATGCTGCGCATACTGACCTTTTTGACCGACCATGGTATGTGATCGAAGTGGTGGTCAAAGTTCCGAACCTAGCTAACTACAGCGAATTTATAACAATATTGTCGGTACCTCTGCCGGGTTCATTTTCGACAAGGTTTTGTGAGGTTCCTTGTAGTCAGGCATCAGGCTTTCCACCACAGCCCAGAAGCGCGCGCTGTGGTTCATTTCAACCAGGTGTGCCAATTCATGCGCAATTACATATTCGATCAGCGGCGTCGGATAATGCACCAAACGCCAGTTCAAACGCACTTCACGCTTGCTGTTGCAGCTACCCCAACGTGAGGCGGGGCTGCTCAAATGAATTGAAAAATTGGGCAACAGTTGGGTCAGCGCTTGGCGTTCGACAAGCTTTGCCGCCATGTGGGTAAATACTTCTTTGGCATGCGCTCGGAGTACTTTTTCAATCGCTTTGATGCGTTGTTCGATATTCTCGCAGGCAGGCAAGGCAATGCTCTTGGTCCATGGGTTTAGCAGCGCTTTGCTGCGGGTCGGCAGTGTTTGCAGTTGGTACGCTTCGCCACGTACGGGAATTGGTTTGCCTTCTGCCAGCAAGATTGCAAGCGGCATGGTCTGTTTGCTGCGTGTTTCCCACTGGCTTAGGCGTTGTTGAATCCATCGCGATTTGGTCTGGATGATGTTGTGAAGTTCTGTAACCGACAAGCGAAGGGGGGCTGAAATTTGCAGGCCGTTGTCGCCAATTAGAAAACCGACAGATCTTCGTTTGCTTCTTTTCAAAACATAGCTGCACACCCCCCACGGCAGCTCGATGCTGCGAATCTCATTGGGGGGTTGTGCTGCCGAATTCATCTGGTATTTATTTGTCGTTCTTGCCGACTAAGGGAGTTTCACTACTGGTGTAGCGATGTGGGCTGATCTTGTGCATTTCGTTTTCAATCCAGTCTTCAACCACTTTCATCAGGCTGTCGGCATCGTGGCCTTCCGGGGAAATGGGTGGGCCGAAACGCAATGTGACTGTGCCTGCTTTTTTAAAAAAGCCCTTGCGCTTCCAGTACTCGCCAGCATCGTGCGCCACCGGAACCACGGGGGTGCCTGTGGCAACAGCCAGGCGGGTTCCACCTGTTTTGTAGCGGCGTTTGTAGCCCACCGGTACGCGTGTGCCCTCTGGGAAAAACATCATCCACGCCCCTTCGCGCATGCGTTGACCGGCCATGGTCTTCACTTGCTCAAAAGCTTCGACACCATTCTTGCGATCAATGGGTACCATGCGCAGCACCCACAATGCCCACCCGAAAAAAGGCACGTACTGCAATTCTTTTTTGTACACCAGGCACAGCTGACGTGGCAGCAAATTGGCTGGTATGCCAAAGGTTTCCCAAGCGGATTGATGCTTCGCAAGAATGATGGCACCGGTGTTGGGCAGTTGATCCATGCCCTCGACTTTGTACTGAATGTTGCACAGTAGGCGAAGCATTTTGATGTTCAACGCATTCCACCAGCATGCGAAAACATACCGATTACGAATTGAAATGAAGGGTGAAACAAGCAGCAAGATGGTTGCATGAATGGGTGTGTAAACCACCACATAGATGAAAAACAGGATAGAACCGATGAAGGATCTCACCAAAGGCCTCCGATAGTTTTAATTGTTATCGATTGTTTGCAAAAGGGTCATCGGGCACCAGGTGCTCGGCCACTGCAGCCAGATTGTCGAACACCAAGGTACCTGCTGGCAATTCTTCTTTGTTTTTATCAAAAGTTTTTTTGCCTTTGCCGCTTTTTACCAAGAAAGGCGCACAGCCCATGCTGGCACCGGCTTGCAAGTCGCGCAGGGAATCGCCCACGCAGGGCACGCCGTCGAGGTCAAAACCTGTTCGCGCTTGAATTTCCTGAAAAAGACCGGGTTTGGGTTTGCGGCAACCGCATTTGTCATCGGGGCCGTGGGGGCAGAAAAATATTCCTTCAATGTGTGCACCTGCCACACTGGCCAGCTCATGCATCTTTTTGTGCATTGCTGAAAGTGTTTCAAGGTCGAACATGCCGCGCGATATACCACTTTGGTTGGTGGCCACCACCACCCGGTAGCCGCCCCGGTTCAGCCGGGCAATGGCGTCCATGCTGCCGGCAATCGGCACCCACTCATCGACCGACTTGATGTATTCATCTGAGTCTTCGTTGATGACGCCATCACGGTCCAGCACAATGAGTTTCATGGGTTTTTCCTTGCTCAGTGGTGATGTTTAAGTGGCCAGCTTAGTTGGCCAATTGCGATATGTCGGCCACGCGGTTCATCAAACCATGCATGTGTTTCAACAATGCCAGGCGGTTATTTTTCAAGGCGTCGTTGTTGTCCATCACCATCACATTTTCGAAAAATGCGTCAACGTTGGCTTTCAACGGTGCAAGCACCATAAGCGCCTGTTGGTAGTCGCCTTGTTCGAACGCCCTGGTGGCGTGTGGCCCAACCTCTTTTACTTGCGCTGCCAGTGCTTTTTCAGCGTCCACTTGCAGCAGGTTTGCGTCAACATTTGAAGAAGCGACTTCAGTCTTCTTCAAAATATTGCTGATGCGTTTGTTGGCCGCTGCCAGCGCTTGTGCTTCGGGCAATTGTGAGAAGGCGCGAACTGCTTCAAGGCGTTTTGGCAAGTCTGCGAACTGGCTGGGGCTTTGGCTAAGCACCGATTCAACTTCTGCGGCGGAATAGCCTTGGTCTTTCAAGTAACCGCGCAGGCGGTCTTGAATGAATTTCTCCAAACCATCGAGATCAATTTTGAAATCAGGATAATTTGTGAACAGCAAGCTTGCTGCGGCCAACATCTCTTTCAAATCAAGTGGCAGGTTTTTCTCGATCACCATGCGAATCACGCCCAAGGCGTGACGTCGCAATGCGAACGGATCTTTATCGCCGGTGGGGATTAAGCCAATGCCGTAAATACCCACCATGGTTTCAATTTTGTCTGCCAGTGCGGTGGACACACCCACGGGGTTGCGGGGCAGTTGGTCACCAGCAAATCGAGGGCTGTAGTGGTCGGCAATGGCTTGAGCCACATCAGCATGTTCACCATCGTGGTGGGCATAGTGTTCACCCATATTGCCTTGCAGTTCCGGAAATTCACCCACCATGTCAGTGAGCAGGTCAGCCTTGCATAGCTGGGCGGCGCGCTTGGCTTGTTCCACATCAGCACCGCACACTGGTGCAAGTGCTGCAGCCAGTTCAACCAAGCGACCATTGCGGTCTTTCTGGGTGCCCAGTTTGTTGTGGTACACCACGTTGGCCAAGCCTGGCAGGCGGCTTTCCAGCGTTTTTTTGCGGTCTTGGTCAAAGAAGAATTTCGCGTCGGCCAGGCGTGCGCGCAGAACGCGTTCATTGCCCGTGGTGATCAGTTCCGGCGTGGTCGTCAGCAGATTAGAAACCAGCAAGAAGCGGTTTTTCATCTTGCCGTGTTGGTCGGTAATCGCGAAGTATTTCTGGTTGGCCTGCATGGTCAGAATCAAACATTCTTGTGGCACCTCCAGAAATTCTTTTTCGAAGCTGGCTTCATACACCACTGGCCATTCCACCAGCGCGCACACTTCATCGACCAGTTCTTCAGGCTGAATCACTTTGTCGCCTGCGGCTTGATTGGCCAAGGCTTTCACAATGAAGGCTTTGCGCTTATTAAAGTTGGCAATTACCTTGCCTTCTTTCTCCAGCTGTTCTTCATAAGTGTCGGCGCTCGTAATGTTGATCACACCGCTGCTTAAAAACCGGTGGCCAAGCGTAATGCGGTTGCTTTCCAAACCCAGCAGTTGGGCACGCACCACCTGCTCACCATGCAGGCAACTTAGGCGGTGGGCTGGGCGTACGAAGTGCACAGTACTGCCATCTGGGCGCTGGTAGCTCATTACTTTGGGAATGGGCAGCTTGGTGGTGGCCACTTCAAGCGCTTTGTTCAGTGATTCTTCCAGTGCCTTGCCAGCCTGCGTGCGCGAAATGTGGAGTACATCCTGTTTGCCATCGTTGACGGTTTCAAGTTGATCTACGCCTATTGATCCCAATCCCAGAGACTCGAGTTTTTTCTGCAAGGGCGGGGTGGGCAGGCCATTGGCATCCAGACCAATTTTAACGGGCAGCAAGCGTTCCTGAATTTTCTTCTCGGGACTTAACGCGGCCACATCGCTTATTCGGCAGGCCAGCCTGCGGGGGCTCGCAAAACTTTCCACGACGCTGGAATCAGAAAGATGCCCTTCGTCGCGTAGGGTTTTACTCAAAAGTTCAGAAAAAGCGTCGCCCAGCGATTTTAGGGCTTTGGGGGGCAACTCTTCTGTAAACAGCTCAACCAGTAAAGTAGGATTCATTGTGTTCAGGCAGCTTGTGTGTTGGGGGTGTTGCACATGGGGAAACCCAGCTTTTCGCGGGAATCAAAGTAAGCCTGCGCTACAGCACGAGACAATGCACGAATGCGGCCGATGTAGGCAGCGCGTTCAGTCACAGAAATGGCGCCACGTGCATCCAGCAGGTTGAATGTGTGTGCAGCTTTCAAAATCATTTCATAGGCGGGCAGGGCCAAGCCCACTTCAATCAGGTTCTTTGCTTCAGCTTCGTATTCGCCAAAGTGGCGGAACAACATGTCGGCATTGCTGTGTTCAAAGTTATACGTGGATTGTTCCACCTCGTTTTGATGAAACACATCACCATAAGTCAGCACTTTCTTAACGCCTTTTTCTTCACGTTCGGTCCACACCAGGTCGTAGACATTTTCTTTGCCTTGCAAATACATGGTGAGGCGTTCAATGCCGTATGTGATTTCGCCAAGAATGGGCGAGCAGTCCAAGCCACCCACTTGCTGAAAGTAGGTGAATTGGGTCACTTCCATGCCGTTCAACCACACTTCCCAACCCAGTCCCCACGCACCCAAGGTTGGGTTTTCCCAGTTGTCTTCTACAAAGCGAATGTCATTTTGCTGTGTGTCGATGCCCAGGGCTTCAAGGCTGCCCAAGTACAAATCAATGATGTTCTCAGGCGATGGCTTTAGCACCACTTGAAACTGGTAGTAATGCTGCAAGCGGTTGGGGTTTTCGCCATAGCGGCCATCTTTGGGGCGGCGAGAAGGTTGCACATATGCTGCGTTCCAGGGCTCGGGGCCTAGGGCGCGCAAGAAGGTGGCAGTGTGGCTTGTTCCCGCGCCCACTTCCATGTCAAAGGGTTGCAACAGGGCGCAACCTTGTTGGTCCCAGTAATTTTGCAGGGTCAAAATGGCCTGTTGAAAGGTCAACGGTTTCTTTTGCATGTGCGCCAATGTCCTTCGTGAATCAGTGTTTGTACTTCAGTTACGCCGTATTGTAATGGTTGGGCAGGGTTTTCGAACTTAAAGCGTGCCAATGCACAGGTACTTCATTTCTAGAAACTCCTCAATGCCCCACACCGAACCTTCCCGCCCCAGGCCCGACTGCTTCACGCCGCCAAACGGCCCAACCTCATTGGAAAACACGCCCACATTGATGCCGACCATGCCATATTCCAGCGCACGACCCACACGGAAAGTGCGGGCCGAATTTTCGGTGTAAAAGTAAGCGGCCAAGCCAAAGGGGGTGTTGTTGGCGTGGTTGATTGCTTGTTCCTCTGTGTCGAAAGGAAAGATGGCGGCAAGTGGCCCAAACGTTTCCTCCTGCGCCACCAGCATGCGGTGGTCTGCATTGTCGATCAAGGTGGGCTGGAAAAAGCGACCGCCCAATTCATGAGGCTTGCCGCCATGCAGCAATTTGGCACCTTTTTCCAGCGCGTCATCCACGTGCTTTTGAACTTTGGCAATTGCGTGTTCATCAATCATGGGGCCAATGCTTGCCTTGGTTTTCAGGCCATCGCCGACTTCCAGTGCGGCCACTTTGGCCAGTAATTTTTCAGCAAACGCTGTTTGCACACTGCGGTGCACGTAAATACGGTTGGTGCACACGCAGGTTTGGCCAGCGTTGCGGAATTTCGAAGCCACAAGGCCTTCGACAGCTTTGTCCAAATCAGCGTCCTCGAAGACGATGAATGGCGCGTGACCACCCAGTTCAAGGCTCAGTTTCTTAATCGTTGGGGCGCATTGCTGCATCAAGATTCGACCCACTTCGGTGCTGCCGGTGAAGGTAAGTTTGCGCACAATGTCGCTTTCACACAGTACTTTGCCAATTTCGATGGATTGATCGGCATCGCCTGTAATTACATTTAGCACGCCTGCAGGAAAACCGGCTTGGCGGGACAATTCAGCCAAAGCCAAGGCGCTAAGTGGGGTTTGCTCCGCAGGCTTGATGACCACGGTGCAGCCTGCGGCCAAGGCAGGCGCCACCTTGCGGGTAATCATGGCAATTGGGAAGTTCCATGGCGTAATGGCAGCGCAAACCCCAATGCCCTGTTTCAGTACCAGCAGTTCACGGCCCAGTTGGGGCGATTCAAGCACGCTGCCTTCAATTCGCTTGGCCTGCTCGGCAAACCATTCTACAAAACTGGCGCCGTAAATTACTTCGCCTTTGGCCTCGGCCAGGGGTTTGCCTTGTTCCAGGGTCATCAAAAACGCAAGATCATCGGCATTCTCAATGATCAAATCGAACCACTTTCGCATTATTTGTGCACGGCTTTTGGCGGTGGTATTGCGCCAGTTCACCAGGGCTTTTTCAGCACACAAAATAGCGTCGTGTGTTAACGCAATGGACGCGTTACCCACCTGTGCAATGGTTTCACCGGTAGAGGGATTGTCAACGGGGAAGTGGCTTTCGCATTCATGAAAGCTGCCATACACAAAAGGGTTGGTTTGCAACAGGCTTGGGTTCTTAAATTCGATGGTACTGCTCATTTCTGTCTCTCTGATTGGTTTGCTTCTAGGTTTAGCAGGGCGGTAAGTTGCGCTACACAGGCCACTGCAAATGTTTCAGTTCGTAATATGCGTTGCGAAAAGTTCAGCGGCAATGCACCCATTTCAGAGGCCAGGGCTGTTTCTTCAGGCGACCAGCCACCTTCCGGGCCCACACAGATGAACAAGGGCGCATTAGTAACATTCGGCACAATTTCGGCGGCCCACTGCCTAAGGGGATTGGTTGCCTGTGGCGTAAACCAAAGCACTTGGGCGTTGGGCCAGGTTTCAACAATTGTTTCGAAAGCGGTTTTCAGTGATTTTACCGATTCCACCTTGGGCAACTGTACCCTCTCGCTTTGCAGGCTGGCGGCCAGTACCACGCGTTCCCAATGGCTTTGCCGTTTGCTGGCCCGCTCGCCTTCCAGTTTAACCACGCTGCGCTGGGCCTGCACGGGGTGAAAGCCTGCAACGCCCAATTCCGTGCATTTTTCAAGCACCCAGTCCATTTTGTCGCTTTCCGGCAGGGCTTGAAGCACATGCACAGACCTGTTCAATTCTGTATCAGTCGTGATTAGTTGCTCGCCAATGTGTACCTGGGCCAGCTTTTTCGAAAGGTAATGCACGCTGGCTTTGAATTCAGCCCCATGGCCATTCCACACCCGAAGTACTTCGCCGTCGCGTAAACGCAGAACCCGCGAGGCGTAATGCATCAAGTCATCAGGCAGATCAAGCACTTGGCCCACGCTGTTGCAGTGTTCTAGCAGGAAGCGGGGCAGCCGCTTGCCATTGTCTTGTTTCATGTTTACCAGTCTTTATTCAGTGGTTTGTCCGCGAGGGGGCGCTTTACACGGATAGCTTTGATAAAATTCATTTTTTTCCAACTTTGCCACAGGCATAACCCTCAATCCCCATACCTATGTCCTCTTCGTCAAAGAACATGGCCAACGCGATTCGCGCGCTCGCCATGGATGCAGTTCAAGCCGCCAAATCCGGTCACCCCGGCATGCCAATGGGCATGGCCGAAATCGCTGTTGCCCTGTGGGCGCGCCACCTGAAGCACAATCCGCAAAACCCGCTTTGGGCTGATCGCGACCGCTTCGTGTTGTCCAACGGCCACGGTTCCATGCTGTTGTATGCGCTGCTGCATTTGACCGGTTACGACCTGCCGATCGAAGAATTGAAAAATTTCCGCCAGTTGCATTCTAAAACACCCGGCCACCCCGAAGTGGACATCACCCCCGGTATAGAAACCACAACTGGCCCGCTGGGGCAGGGTATTGCCAACGCGGTGGGTTTTGCCTTGGCTGAAAAACTGCTGGCCGCTGAATTCAATGAAGCAGGCTTCCCGGTGGTGGATCACAATACCTACGTGTTTTTGGGCGATGGTTGTTTGATGGAAGGTATTTCCCATGAAGCCTGCTCGCTGGCGGGTACTTTGGGATTGTCCAAACTCATCGTGATGTACGACGACAACGGCATTTCAATTGACGGTGAAGTGGAACACTGGTTTGCCGACAACACGCCCAAGCGCTTTGAGGCTTACGGCTGGAACGTTATTCCCAATGTGAATGGGCACGATGTAGACGCCGTGGATACCGCCATCGCACAGGCCAAGCAGAACGCTGCGCTGGACAAAGGCCCCACCCTGATTTGCTGCAAAACCAATATCGGCGAAGGTTCGCCCAATTTGGCGGGAACTGACAAAGTACACGGCGCACCTTTAGGCGATGCTGAAATTGCAGCGACGCGCGCTGCGATTGGCTGGGAACACGGACCATTTGATATTCCCGCCGAGGTTTACAACGCTTGGGATGCGCAGGTTGAAGGCGCGGCCCGCCAGTCCGCTTGGGACAAACTGTTTGCTGCTTACAGCGCCAAATTCCCGGCCAAGTCCGCTGAATTCAAGCGCCGTATGGCCGGCGACCTGCCTGCCCAGTTTGAACAAACTGCGGCGCGTTTGCTGGCTGAAGTGGCCGCCAAAGGCGAAACCATCGCCACCCGCAAAGCCAGCCAAAACGCAATTACCTTGCTGGCTGCCGAATTGCCTGAACTGCTGGGCGGTTCTGCCGACCTGACAGGTTCAAACCTGACCAACTGGGCCAAGTGTGTGGCAGTGCGCCGCAATGCGGAAGGCTTCACCGCAGGTAACCATGTGAACTGGGGTGTGCGTGAGTTCGGCATGAGCGCTGCTTTGAATGGCGTGGCCCTGCACGGTGGCTACATTCCTTTTGGTGCCACATTCCTGACATTCTCGGATTACAGCCGCAATGCCTTGCGCATGGCAGCGTTAATGAAAAAGCGCAATATTTTCGTATTCACCCACGATTCAATCGGCTTGGGTGAAGACGGCCCAACTCACCAGCCTGTAGAGCATGCAGCCACTTTGCGCTTGCTGCCCAATATGGACGTGTGGCGCCCGGCCGATTCAGTGGAATCAATGGCTGCCTGGAATTCAGCCGTGATGCGGAGAGACGGTCCAAGTTCTTTGTTGTTCAGCCGCCAAAATCTGCCATTCCTGGCTCGTTCCGAAGTGGTGTTGAATTCAATTGCCAAGGGCGGCTACGTGTTGGCCGATGCGCCGAATGCCAAAATCACCTTGATTGCCACAGGTTCTGAAATTGAAATCGCCATGAACACGCAAAAAGCCCTGACTGAAAAGGGCGTTGCTGCACGCGTGGTTTCGATGCCTTCAACCAATGTATTCGATCGTCAAAGCGCTGCTTACAAGGCAGAAGTGCTGGGGACAGCGCCAATTGCGGTGATTGAAGCCGGTATGACCGACGGCTGGTACAAGTACATTGCGCAGGCTGGCGTAAAAGGTACTGTACTGGGCATGAGCACCTTTGGTGAATCAGCACCTGCGGGCGCTTTGTTCAAGCACTTTGGTTTGACTTCTGAAAAATTCACTGAGGCAGCGCTGGCGTTGCTTACGCAATAAACACAGCCTAAGAAACACATTATTCGATTTACTTTAAGGAGATTTGTCATGACCATTCGCGTAGCGATTAACGGCTATGGCCGCATCGGCCGAAATGTACTGCGTGCCCATTACGAGGGCGGTAAAAAACACGACATTCAAATCGTGGCAATTAACGACTTGGGCGACCCCAACACCAATGCCCACTTGACTCAATATGACACTGCTCATGGCCGTTTTCCGGGCACTGTGGCTGTCGATGGCGATTACATGGTTGTAAATGGCGACAAAATCAAGGTGTTGGCCAACCGCAACCCGGCTGAACTGCCATGGGGTGAGTTGGGCGTGGATGTAGTGATGGAATGCACCGGCTTTTTCACTTCCAAGGAAAAAGCATCTGCCCACCTGAAAGGCGGCGCCAAGAAAGTGATCATTTCCGCTCCCGGCGGTAAAGATGTCGACGCCACTGTTGTATTCGGCGTAAACCACAATGTTCTGAAAAGCACAGACACGGTGATTTCCAATGCCTCTTGCACCACCAACTGCCTGGCCCCGATGGTTAAGCCTTTGAATGATGTAATCGGCCTGGAAACAGGTTTGATGACTACCATTCACGCCTACACCAACGACCAAGTGTTGACCGATGTGTACCACGAAGACCTGCGCCGCGCGCGTTCAGCCACCATGAGCATGATCCCCACCAAAACTGGTGCGGCAGCAGCAGTCGGCTTGGTGTTGCCAGAACTGAATGGAAAGCTGGACGGCTACGCCGTGCGCGTACCCACCATCAACGTTTCAATGGTTGATTTGTCGTTCATTGCCAAGCGCGACACCACAGTGGAAGAAGTAAACAGCATTTTGAAAGCCGCTGCGGAAGGCCCCTTGAAAGGCGTGCTGGAGTACAACGAAGCACCTTTGGTGTCGATCGACTTCAACCACAATCCGGCTTCCAGCTCGTTTGATGCCACACTGACCAAGGTCAGCGGCAGGCTGGTGAAAGTGTCCAGCTGGTACGACAACGAGTGGGGTTTCTCCAACCGCATGTTGGACACCACAGTCGCACTGATGAACGCCAAGTAAATCCCAAAGCGGTTCTTCAAAAAGAAACCGGGCCAAGCGCCCGGTTTTTTTATTCCTTTTTTCTTCAAGAAACCTCCCCCTTTTGCGGGTATCCCCACCCCTATTGACCATCGCGGAACCCACGTTTCATGCCGTTTTACAGGTATTCAAAGGTTCCACATGCAGTGAGTGAGAAGTAGACTCCGTTCTGCTTTCTATTCGACAAAATGATTGCGCTGCTCGCTCGGTAACCTGAACTTATCCAGACAAGTGAGTAATGCCATGTTGACGTTCAGACCCAAAAAGCAAAAATTAACACCGACCCGAATTGTGGTGCTGTGCGTGCTGTTCATATTTTGGTTTGTTTTGACATCACCGGCCCATGCACAAAGCGGTGGGGGTCAATTTATCATTAAGCTGAAAAATTCAGTGGAATTAAGTAATGCGCCTACCGTGCGTCGCCTTGAAAAAGAAGGTGAATTTTTGGCCGAGGTGGTGGACCGCAACAACGTGCATGCCACCTGGCTGCGTGCCGGCACAGTGGGCACTCATGTGATGAGGTGGGGCAGCGGCGTGCGGCAATCTGATCAACAATCCATGTTGAACCGTTTGGCCAGCGACCCCGAGGTGGAATTTGCAATCGAAGACCGACCCATGCGTGCATTTGCCACGCCAAACGACCCGACATTTTCAAATCAATGGTCCTTGCGCTCTACTGCAAACACGGCGGGTGCGAAATTTGACCAAGCTTGGGACATTGTTCGGGGCAGTGCTGATGTGGTGGTGGCTGTGTTGGACACCGGCGTGGTATTCGAAACGCCCGATTTGAGGGGGCGTTTACTCAGTGGTTACGACTTTGTTTCCGATGTGCTCACCGCCAACGATGGAAATGGCCGCGACGCCAACGCTGCTGACCCGGGCAACTGGATCAGCAGTGCTGATGCAGAAACATCCGCGTTTTCGGGTTGCACGGTAAGAAGCTCAAGCTGGCATGGCACATTCGTGGCCGGTCAAATTGCGGCGAACACACACAGCGATTCTGATGTGGCAGGCGCCGATTGGAACGTGAAAGTGCTGCCAGTGCGCGTGTTGGGCAAATGTGGTGGGCTGTTGTCTGATGTGCTGGACGCCATGGTGTGGTCGGCCGGGCTTGATGTTCCAGGAATACCCCGCAATCCAAACCCCGCCGATGTCATCAATTTGAGTCTGGGTAGTTCCACATCTTGTAGTTCTTTTGAGCAAACCGTGGTAAACCGGGTGAATGCAGCTGGCTCTTTGGTTGTGGCAGCTGCGGGCAACAGCGGCGGCGCAGTTGATTCCCCCGCCAATTGCAGCAATGTTCTTTCAGTGGGCGCTTTGGATCGGGATGGCAGCCGCGCAAGTTACAGCGCCATAGGGGCCAACGTCAGTTTGATGGCACCTGGCGGCTTTAACAATGGTTTGGTTGGTCTGGGTAATTCGGGTACCACTAACCCAGCCGCATCCAGCCTCGTCAGCAAAACAGGAACTTCATTTGCCTCACCGTTGGTGGCCGCCACCGCTGGTTTGATGCGTGCCATCGACCCCACGTTGACCACTGCGCAGTTGCGCAGCCAGATTTTAAACAATGTTTCTGGTTTTTTAAGCCCGCGCAGCAGCACGTGTGTGGCGAACCAAGGTTCGGGAAGCTGTAACTGCACCACGGCCCTTTGTGGTGCGGGCATGCTTGATGCCTACGCAGCGGTATCTTCAGTGCGGGGCACTCGCCCAGTGGCCAATGCCTCAGTTTCTGCGAATGGTTTGTTGGGAAGCGGTTTTCAGGAAAGCGCGAATGGTTTGAACCCCATCCGTTTGAGGGGTTCAGCAAGCAGTGTACTGTCAGGTCGCAGCGTGGCTTCCTATGCCTGGACTCAGGTCTCAGGTGAACAAGTGATGACAGGCACGCAAACCACTGCCGATGTAGATTTGCCCGCAGCCAGCTCAACATCTGATCTTGTTTTCCAGCTCACGGTGACCGATTCCGTGGGTGAAAGCCACAGTGGCTTCACATCGATTCGTGTAGTGGCAAATGGGGACGATGGTAGCTCGCCTAGTTCAATCGCCAGCGCGAATTCAGGTGGAACCACAGCACCCACCACAGACAACAGCTCGGGCTCGACTGCTTCAGTTTCTGCCGGCGGAGGTGGTGGAGGTGGCGGTGCAAATACGTTGGCTGGCTTGTTGGGCCTGGCCCTCTTGCTCACCCTGTTTAATTTGAACCGTCGCGCTTTCGAAAGTGTGAAAGCACGATAAACAAGACGCCGGCAACGAGGCCCCCCAAGGCTCCGCCCCGGTGAGCTTCATAGGCGACGGGGCCGCCCACCAATGAATCGGTGCTGTGGCCCAAATTCCATTCCAGTGCCAGTTTTGCGATCAAACCCAGTGCCATTGCCCACAATGGCCAAGCGATTTTTAGGTTTCTAGGGCTTCTTTGAAGGGCAAGTACCAGGCAGGCCGTGAACTGAAAGTGCAGGGCACCACTTAGCCCACAATACCAATCCAGAGGCTCAATCCCGGCAAGGTAAACAGCTACCCAGACCAATGACACAGCCTGTATCGTGGTCCATTCCAACGAAGTGCGCTGGCTTGCAAATCCCCATGTCAGCATGGCCAAACCTGCAAGGTTCAAGCCAAGGTGCGCCCAGCCCAAGTGCGTGAATTGCGCAAGCAGGGCATAAATGAAGAATGAGTCAATTAAATCAAGCCCTTGCTGCGGGAAGTCGGCAGCAAGAACCTGCCCGAACACCGCTGCGATTCCAATCACCAAGGAAGATGCAATCCCAAGGAAAAGCGGGCTGGTGGCGTTATAATTCCGGATTGTTTCCAATAACCTTCCTTGAGAGTTAAAAACGATGTTGCGTTTCCTGCGCCTTACTGACCAAAACGTATCCAACAAGCGTGTACTGATCCGCGTCGATTTTAACGTGCCAGTGGATGCAAATGGCAACATCACGGAAGACACCCGCATTCGTGCATCTTTGCCCGGCATTGAATACTGCCTAAACAACAACGCCGCGCTGATGTTGACAAGTCACTTCGGCCGCCCTATTGAAGGCGAGTACGACAACAAACTGAGTTTAGCGCCTGTGGCCACTCGTCTCGGTGAGCTGCTGGGTCGACCCGTTCGCGTAGTAAAAGATTGGGTGGACGGTGTGGACGCGAAGGCCGGTGAAGTGCTGTTGCTCGAAAACTGCCGCTTCAATAAAGGTGAGAAGAACAACAACGAGGCACTTGCGACCAAAATTGCAGCCCTCTGCGACATCTACGTGAACGATGCCTTTGGCACAGCGCATCGCGCTGAAGCGACCACGCATGGCGCCGCTAGATTCGCTCCCATCGCCTGTGCAGGTCCTTTGCTTGCCGCTGAACTTGACGCTTTGGGCGCAGCGCTCTCTGCACCCAAACGCCCCATGGTGGCAATTGTGGCGGGCTCCAAGGTGTCTACCAAGCTGACCATTTTGAATAGCCTGGCTGATAAGGTAGACCAGTTGATTGTCGGTGGAGGCATTGCCAATACCTTCATGAAGGCCTTGGGTATGCCCATTGGTAAATCGCTGGCGGAACATGATTTGGTCGATGAGGCTAAAACCATTATTGACAAGTTGAAGTCACGCGGTGCTGCCGTGCCCATTCCCACCGATGTGGTGGTGGGCAAGGAATTTTCGCCCACTGCGCAGGCCACGACCAAGCCGGTTGCAGACGTGGCGGCAGATGACATGATTTTCGACATTGGCCCGAACACTGCCGAAGAACTGGCTGCCATCTTGGACAAAGCAGGGACCATCGTTTGGAATGGACCAGTGGGTGTGTTTGAATTTGATCAGTTTGGCAAAGGCACTGAACGCCTGGCCATGGCGATTGCCAATTCCAAAGCGTTTTCGATTGCGGGTGGCGGCGATACCCTGGCTGCAATCGCCAAATACAACATTGGCGAGCAGGTCGGTTACATTTCCACCGGTGGTGGCGCATTCCTTGAGTTTCTGGAAGGCAAAACGTTGCCAGCGGTCGAAATTCTTCAACAGCGAGCTGCTTAATGGCCAACCTAGAGAACTACGAATACGTGCCCCGTCAAACCAAAATTGTGGCCACACTGGGGCCGGCCTCGACCGATCCGGTAGTCCTCGAACGCATGATTGCCGCTGGCATGAATGTGGTGCGTGTCAATTTCTCGCACGGCACGGCTCAGGAACACATTGATCGCGTGAAAACAGTGCGTGAGATTGCTGCACGATTGAAACGTGACATTGCTGTGATGGCCGACTTGCAGGGCCCGAAAATTCGAATTGGTGTGTTTGCAAACGGTTCAACCACGCTGGTGAACGGTACCCCCTTCGTGCTGGAAGCCAAATGCGATTCCGGTAACGACGAGCGTGTTGGTCTGGATTATCCCGAATTGGTCAATGATGTAAAAGCTGGCGACACACTGTTGCTGGACGACGGCAAAATTGTACTTAAAGTAAAGAAGGTCACCCCCACGCAAATTCATTGTGAAACTGAAGTAGGCGGTGTGCTGAAAAACCGAAAGGGCATCAACAAGCTGGGTGGAGGCTTGTCCGCACCAGCGCTGACTTCCAAAGACATGGAAGACATTCGCACGGCAGTTGCTTTTGAAGCTGATTACATTGCGGTCAGCTTCCCGAAAAGTGGCGCTGACATGTACATGGCCCGCGAGCTTACGCGCGCCGCCGGTGGTCATGCCTTCATGATCGCAAAGATTGAACGTTGTGAAGCACTTGAAAATCTGGATGACCTTATTCGTTCATGCGACGGCCTGATGGTGGCCCGTGGCGACCTGGCCGTTGAAATCGGCGATGCAGCCGTGCCTGCTGCCCAAAAGCGGCTTATTCGCGCAGCCCGTGAAGCCAACAAGCTAACTATCACTGCCACGCAAATGATGGAAAGCATGATTGAAAGCCCAGTGCCCACGCGTGCCGAGGTCTCGGATGTGGCGAATGCGGTGCTGGATGGCACCGATGCTGTAATGTTGTCTGCTGAAACTGCTGCAGGCAAGTTCCCGGTAGAAACCATTGTGGCAATGGCCCGGGTGTGCGTAGAGGCTGAAAAGTCAGCCACCATCAGCCTCGACACCGATTTTCTGAATCGCAAGTTCAAGCGGGTGGATCAATCCATTGCCATGGCGGCCCTTTTCACGGCACATCATCTGGAAGTGAAGGCGATTGCTGCACTTACTCAGTCGGGGTCAACAGCCTTGTGGATGTCGCGTCTGAACAGCGGTGTGCCCATCTTTGCGCTAACGCCTGAAGAAAAAACCCGCCGCCGCTTGTCGATGTACCGCGATGTACGCACTGTCATGATGCAGTATGAAACTGAAGACCGTGAATTGTTGCTTGCCAAATCCGAACAGGCCTTGCTGGACGCCAAAGTGGTGGAACTGGGCGACCTGATTGTAATTACTATCGGTGAACCGATCGGTAAATCGGGCGGTACCAACACCATGAAGATTGTTCGCGTTGGCGAACACATCGGCCTGCTGAATTAAGTTATTTATTCATTTTATTTTTCGGAGATTCTGAAATGCCTTTAGTATCCATGCGCCAACTGCTGGACCATGCCGCTGAAAACGGCTATGGCATTCCCGCCTTCAACGTAAACAACCTTGAACAGGTTCAAGCTGTAATGGCCGCCGCTGATGAAGTGGGTGCCCCCGTTATTTTGCAAGCCAGTGCGGGTGCCCGCAAATACGCAGGTGAGCCTTTTATCAAACACCTGATTCAGGCTGCTGTAGAAGCCTTCCCACACATTCCTTTGGTGATGCATCAAGACCACGGCACCAGCCCCAAGATTTGCCAAGGCGCAATCGATTTGGGCTTTGGCTCAGTGATGATGGACGGCTCCCTGATGGAAGATGGCAAAACCCCGGCCTCATTTGATTACAACCTGGAAGTAACCCGCAAAGTGGTTGAAATGGCTCACAAAGTTGGCGTGACCGTTGAAGGCGAATTGGGTTGCCTGGGTAATCTGGAAACTGGCGAAGCTGGTGAGGAAGACGGCATTGGCGCTGATGTAAAACTGGACCACAGTCAAATGCTGACTGACCCTGAAGAGGCTGCAGTGTTTGTAAAAGGTACGCAACTTGACGCATTGGCGATTGCCATTGGTACCAGCCATGGCGCTTACAAGTTCAGCCGCAAGCCCACAGGCGATATTCTGGCCATTTCACGGGTTAAAGAAATTCACGCCCGCATCCCGAATACCCACTTGGTAATGCATGGTTCATCGTCAGTGCCTGCCGAATTGTTGGCCATCATCAACCAGTACGGCGGAAAAATGAAAGAAACCTACGGTGTGCCCGTAGAAGAAATTCAGGAAGCCATTAAGTACGGTGTGCGCAAAATCAACATCGACACCGACATTCGTCTGGCCATGACAGGTGCGGTGCGCAAATTCCTGTTTGAAAACCCCGACAAGTTTGACGCGCGTGAATGGTTAAAGCCCGCTCGCGAAGCGGCCAAGCAGGTGTGCAAGCAGCGCTACATGGAATTTGGTTGTGAAGGTCAGGGGGCCAAGATCAAGCCCATCGCAATGAGTGAAATTGCGCAAAAATACGCACGGGGCGAGTTGGCCCAAATCGTACAGTAAGCGGCGTTTAATGCCTGTAGAAGCTCACGCGGGCAATGCCCCGCGTGTTTTATTTTAAAAGCCTGAATATCACGAGGCCTGTTGAATGAGTACTGTGTTTGAAACCAAGCTGACTTCCCTGCCTTTGCTGCACCGAGGAAAGGTACGGGAAAATTTTTCAGTCGGCGACGACAAAATGTTGATTGTGGCCAGCGACCGCTTGTCTGCATTCGATGTCATTCTGGATCAACCCATTCCCGAAAAAGGCATGGTATTGACCCAAATGGCCCAGTTCTGGTTCGATATTCTGGCTGATGTAGTGCCCAATCATTTGACCGGTATTGCTCCTGAGAACGTGGTGTCTGCCGATGAAGCCGCGCACATCAAAGGCCGCTCAATGGTGGTGAAAAAGCTGAAAGCCCTGCCCATTGAGGCCGTGGTGCGTGGTTATTTGATCGGTTCGGGTTGGAAAGACTACCAGTCCACCGGTGCGGTGTGCGGTATCAAACTGCCCTCGGGCATGCAGATGGCCGCCAAGCTTGAAGAACCCATATTCACGCCAGCCACCAAAGCAGCCATGGGCGAACACGATGAAAACATCGACTTTGACACCATGAGCGACGTGGTGGGCTGCGACCTGGCCAAACAAATTCGGGAAGTGTCGATTGCGCTGTACACCAAGGCCAGCGACTATGCAGCGCGCCAAGGCATTATTATTGCCGACACCAAATTCGAATTTGGTCTGGATGAAAACGGCACTTTGACCCTGATGGATGAAGTGCTAACCGCTGATTCATCACGTTTTTGGCCCGCAGATCAATACCAGGTGGGCATTTCCCCACCTTCTTACGACAAACAGTTTGTGCGAGATTACCTCGAAGGCGTGCCGGGCTGGAACAAAAAGGCGCCAGCGCCTACACTGCCACAAGACATCATTGAAAAAACAGCGGCCAAGTATCGCCAGGCCTATGAAATTTTGACTGGCCGCCTTTGGATTGGATAAGCACATGACAGAAGTCACACACATGCACACATCTGACCATCCCAAAGTGGGCGTGGTCATGGGTTCGTCTTCCGACTGGGAAGTGATGAAAAACGCCGTGCAGGTGCTGCGCGATTTTGGCGTGGATTACGAGGCGCGTGTGGTCTCTGCCCACCGCATGCCCGATGAAATGTTTGCCTACGCGGAAACAGCCAGTACACGGGGCATACAAGTGATTATCGCCGGAGCCGGTGGTGCTGCGCATTTACCAGGCATGTTGGCAGCCAAAACGATTGTGCCTGTGATGGGTGTGCCTGTGCCATCCAAGTATTTGCGTGGTGAAGATTCGCTATTGTCGATTGTACAAATGCCCAAGGGCATCCCGGTGCACACCTTCGCAATCGGTGAAGCGGGCGCGGCCAATGCAGCTTTGGGTGCAGTGGCTATTTTGGCCTTGACCAATGCTGAATTGAATCAGAAATTGCAGGAATTCCGTGTGGCCCAGTCCAATGTGGCCCGCGAAATGGCACTGCCCCCATTGCGTTGATTATCTAAACCACACACATGAGCAAGATCGAATTCAAAACAGCCAAACCCGGCCAATGGCTGGGCTTGTTGGGTGGTGGCCAATTGGGCCGCATGTTCTGCATGGCCGCGCAAAGCATGGGTTACCGTGTATTGGTGCTAGATCCCGTGGCCAACGGTCCGGCCGGTTCGGTGGCCGACGACCAGGTGTTGGCTGATTACATGGACGATCAAGGCTTGGCCAAACTTGCCCAGCGCTGCATTGGTGTAACCACTGAATTCGAGAACGTGCCTGCTTTGGCGCTCGATACCCTGTCGAAAAGCATTCCCGTTAGCCCGTCGGCTTTTTCCGTGGGCATTGCTCAAAACCGAATTGAAGAAAAAGCGTACATTAGCGGGTGCGGCGTGCCTGTGGCCCCTCATGTGGCAATTCGCAGCAAGGCCGACATCACAGACACACTGTCTGATTTGATGCCCGGCATTGTTAAAACAGCAAGGCTCGGCTATGACGGCAAAGGTCAGGTCCGTGTCAAAACGCTGGATGAAGTGCGAAAGGCATTCGCTGATTTGAATGAAGTCGAATGCGTGCTGGAAAAGCGCCTGACGCTTCAAAAAGAAATGTCGGTAATCGTGGCCCGCGATCACAAGGGAGAATGTGCCACTTTTCCCGTGGCCGAAAACCACCACCGCAAAGGCATACTGGCCACCACAATTGTGCCGGCACGAATTGACGATGCAATGGCTGCGCAAGCCCGTTCCAATGCGATCGCCATTGCTGGCGCGCTCGATTACGTCGGTGTGCTCTGCGTGGAGTTTTTTGTGGTTGATGAATTGGGCCTGGTGGTCAATGAAATTGCACCGCGCCCCCACAACAGCGGACATTACTCCATTGATGCTTGTGTAACCTGCCAATTCGAGCAGCAGGCCCGTGTGCTTGCCGGCCTGCCTTTGGGGGACACTCGCCAACACAGCCCAGCCGTGATGGTGAATTTGTTGGGCGACCTTTGGTACAGCGAAGAAGGCATGGAGCGTGAACCCGCTTGGGAAAAAGTATTGGCCATACCTGAAGTGAAACTGCATTTGTACGGGAAAGAACAAGCCAGAGTGGGGCGCAAAATGGGCCACATCACAGTGATTGCCGAAACACTGGACCGTGCTTTAACCGTTGCCCAGGAAGTGCGCGATATTTTGGGCATTGGTGATGACGACGACTGACCCACACCTTTCGTACGCCGAGTTAATGCCCGCCACATTGGCCAATATCCAGCGTGGTGCCAAGGCTTTGCTGCAAGGGCAATTGGTGGCATTTCCCACAGAAACCGTATTTGGCTTGGGGGCTGCGGTCACTGAGTTACCTGCTATTCATGAAATTTTCAAAGCCAAAGGCCGCCCTTCTGAACACCCGCTGATCGCACACATTGCGCCAGGTGCGGATTTAACCGGCTGGGTTGATCGAGTTACACCCACCATGCAAAAGCTGATTGATGCTTTTTGGCCGGGGCCCCTAACCCTGGTTGTGCCGAAAGGTGAACGCATGCCTTTGGAAGTCACCGGCGGGCAGAATTCGGTTGGTATTCGATGCCCATCGCACCCGGTGGCCATGTCGTTGTTAAAGGCGGTGGGCGTGCCGGTGGCGGCGCCCTCTGCCAACCGGTTCGGGCGAGTAAGCCCAACTCGCGCGGCCCATGTGGTCGCAGAACTCGGTAATCGCATCCCTTACATTCTTGATGGTGAGGTGCCTGAAGTGGGCATTGAGTCCACCATAGTTTCGCTGTTGAACGACCAGCCCGCCATACTGCGACCCGGTGCAATTACTGCTGCGCAGATCGAAGCGGTGTTGGGTGTTCAAGTGAAAACCCACAGCGAAGTGTCTAAAACTCCGAATGCCAATCCACGCGTGTCGGGCGCTTTGGAAAAGCATTACAGTCCGGATGCAAAGGTTTTGATTCTTTCAGCCAGCGATTTGATTCATTGGTCCGTAAATCAGAAAACATTGTGCGTGGGTTGGTCAGATGAGTTTTTGACACAGGCCAACACACTGCGAGAACTGAATGCGGATGTGCAGATAGAAGCCTTGAATAACAATGCAGCCGAGGTAGCAAAAGCCCTGTATGCCACTTTGCGGCAGGCTGATGAACTGGCTTGCAAGCAGATTTTGTTTGAAAAACCAGCCAGCCACACAGATTGGGAAGCCGTAAGTGACCGGTTAAAACGCGCCGCTGCATAAGGCCGAATTCTGCAAGAATTCGCCTACATCGCTTTCGTATTCGTCCCACATACACCGAAAATTCAGGCAGTTACGATTAGTTTATACAAAACTAAACGGAGCCGATATGCACCCAGTTTCAGCAATTGTTTCAAATCACAGCGCTTTGGCGCGCGTTCAACCTGTTTATCGTGGGGAAGGTCGAGGGCTTTTTAAGCGTCCAAATAATGACGAATCCTTGGTCGACCAATTTTTTGAGTTTGTGGATGATGATTCCTTTCCGTGCGTGGGTGCAAAGGCCGCTTTGGCCCGTGGGGAAATTCATGTCTATGAATTCGGAAATTTGGACGATTCAGGCAATGGCCCCGCATTGCTGAATTCTTTGGAGGAATTTGTGGCAATGATGGAGGCTTGCGAGTCTGACACTTCAAAGGTGCATTCTTTTGTTGCTTTGTTTTCTGGGCCGAGTCGACTTAATGAGCTTCAATTTGAAAACATGTTGTGGACTCAGCTGTATAACCTTCACATTCTTGATGTGGAACGTGGGGCACCAGCCGCATCCAGCATTAGCAGCGATGCAGCCAGCCCTCACTTCAGTTTGAGTTTGGCGGGGCACCCCTTCTTTGTGATTGGTTTGCACCCGGATTCGTCCCGAATGGCAAGACAGTTTCAATGCCCAGTGCTTGTTTTCAATTCTCACACACAGTTTGAAAGGCTGCGCGCCGATGGGCGGTACGCCAAAATGCAAAAGGCCACACGCAAACGCGATGTTGCCCTGCAGGGCACAATCAATCCCAATCTTGCCGATTTCGGTAGCAACAGCGAAGCAAGGCAATACAGTGGTCGCAAGGTTGGTGCTGACTGGGAATGTCCGTTTAATTTCGAAGAGGCGCGCACATCATGAGCAGTATTCTGGAAGAAGTACAGCTGAATACGCGCATAAGACCTTGTTCTGCCCACTCCTTCGAAGTAAGTGCAGGGGAAGAACTTGTCATCATTGATCCGCAAGGCGAGCAAGTTGGTGATCTGGTTGCCTTTTCCAAAGGCAATTTGAGCGAATTCATGTCGTCGGGTCGATCAATCGATTACGCATCTAAAATGTGGCTCAGCGCGGGAGACGTTTTGTATTCCAACCGAAGCAAACCGATGTTCACCATTCTTGAAGACACCTGCGGGCGGCACGATTTCACGCTGACACCCTGTTCAAAAGAAACGTTTTTTATTCTTTACGGCGAAACCCAATGGCGCCCTGGGTGCGAAGGCAACCTGGTCAAAGTTCTGGAGAAGTACGGCATTGGCGTGGATCGCATTCCCATCGCATTCAATGTTTTTATGAATGTGGAAATGAGTGCCGAGACCGGAAAAATTTCGGTGCGGCCACCATTAAGCAAGCCCGGTGATTACATTCGATTGCGTGCAGAAATGGATTTGGTGGTCGGCTTGACAGCCTGTTCCGCAGGGCAGTCGAATAACTTTAAGTACAAGCCGATTGATTTCAGGATTGAACCGAACCCTGAATCAACAGCCGATTTGTATGAGGTGTCGGCAGCAACATAAGTTGAAGTAACGACAATTGACGTTGCCGTCCTTACCGTTTAAACGGAGGGTGACGGCGGCGTTTGTTTACATCTGTTGTGTAGGAATATGGCCCCGCTGCTCGGCAATCACATTGTTGTCGTCCACGAACACGAGCTTTGGCTGGAATGTTTTGCATTCCGCATCGTCTAGGGTGCCATACGCTGCAATAATCACCAAGTCGCCTTTCTGGGCCCGGCGCGCTGCTGCGCCGTTCAACGAAACCATGCCGCTTCCACGCTCGCCCTTGATGGCATAGGTGGAGAAGCGCTCGCCGTTGTCGATCACATAGATATCAATGCGTTGAAACTCGATAATGCCCGATGCTTCAAGTAGATTTTCATCAATCGCGCAAGAACCTTCGTAGTGCAGTTCGCAGTGGGTTACTTTGGCTCGGTGAATTTTTCCGAGCAACATCTCACGATGCATCAGTTAATCTCCAGATTGTCGATCAGGCGAGTTTGACCCAGCTTGGCCGCGGCCAAAATAACCAGCGGCGTTTGATCGGACAGGTTTTCGTCGGTGGGGCGCTGCAGGTCGGCTTGCCTGCGTACCTCGAAATAATCGGGCTTCCAGCCACGATTCTCTAATGTTTCTGCGCACTTAACTTCCAATTGTACCAACTGCGCCAAATTCGGGCGACCCGATTTTACCTGATTCGAGAGATCATTCAAAAGTTGATACAAAAACGGTGCTTCGGCACGGTCTTGTTCACTTAGGTAGCGGTTGCGCGAAGACAGTGCCAAACCATCTTCAGCCCGTACTGTGGGTGCGGCAATAATTTCAATGGGCATGGCCAATTGCGCCACCAAGCGGCGAATAATCATTAACTGTTGGTAGTCTTTCTTGCCGAACACCGCCACTTTGGGCTGCACGCAGTTGAAAAGCTTGGTCACCACCGTGCTTACACCTTCAAAAAACCCGGGGCGAAACTCACCTTCCAGCGTGCCGCCCAGGTCATCTGGCGGTTTCACCCGGTAGTCTTGCGGTTCAGGGTACAGGTCGCGCTCGGTGGGCGCGAACATCACGTACACCTGTTCTTTTTCCAGCTTCTCCGCATCTTCTTGCATGGTGCGCGGGTATTTGTCGAAGTCCTCATTGGGGCCAAACTGCAGGCGGTTAACGAATACGCTGGCCACCACGGGGTCGCCATGTTTGGCGGCAATGCGCATCAGCGACATGTGCCCTTCATGCAAATTGCCCATGGTGGGCACAAAGGCCACCCGGTTTTGGCCACGCAACTGATCGCGCAGCTCGGTAATGGAAGAAATCTGTCTCATTAATTGCTCAGAATGTGTGTTCGACCGTCGGGAAAGTCTTGTCTTTCACCGCAGACACATAGGCCTGCACGGCGGCTTGAATCGAGGGCTGATTATCCATGAAATTACGTACAAACTTGGGTTTCTTGCCTGGGAACACATTCAACATGTCGTGAAGCACCAAAACTTGTCCGTCACAATCAACCCCGGCGCCAATACCAATGGTGGGCACGGTCAGGCTTTTAGAAATATCGGCAGCCAGTTTGCCCGGTATCAATTCAAACAACACCAGTTGCGCGCCTGCTTCCTGCATGGCTTTGGCATTCACTTTCAATATTTTTGCAGCCTTGGCGTCGCGGCCCTGTACACGGTAGCCGCCCAGTGCGCTGACCGATTGCGGTGTCAAGCCCAAGTGTGCACACACCGGAATGTCGCGGGTGGTCAGGTATTCCACTGTGGGTGCAAGCCAGGCAGTTCCTTCCAGTTTCACCATGTTCGCGCCTGCGGCCATCAGTCGTGCAGCGTTTTTATACGCTTGCTCAACGCTTTCCTGGTAGCTGCCAAATGGCATGTCAGCCACCACAAACGCATTCTTGCTGCCCGCCGCCACGCAACGGGTATGATATTCCATCATGTCCATGGTCACCGGCAGGGTACTGGGCATGCCGGCAAGCACCATACCTAGTGAATCGCCAATCAGTAAAATATCGACACCGCTGGCATCCAATACGCTTGCGAAGCAGGCGTCGTAGCAGGTCAGCATGGCAATCTTTTCCTGATTCTTCTTCATCTCAAGCAGTGCGGGCAAGGTAATGGCCTTGCGGGCATTTGTTGCTGAGGCTTGGGGCTGTGCGCTCATGGTGATTCTCTCAGGGTGTTTATTCGGACCAGTTGAAAAATTCGCGACGGCCTTTCATGCCATCGATTTGATTCAACAGCAATTCGAAGTCTTCAGAATGGTCAACCGGGTTCAGGTGTTCTGTGTTCACGATCAACAGCGGCGCGTCGTCGTAGTGGTAGAAAAAGCGGCTGTAAGCATCGCTGAGTTGCGACAAATACGCCTCGGTGATGTTGGCCTCAAAAGGTGTCGCCCGCTTTTGAACGCGCTCGATTAAGGCCTGTGGCGAGGCTTGCAGGTAAATCACTAAATCGGGCACGCTGGTTTGCGGGCTTTGGTGTTGGTAAATTTGTTGGTACAGTTTAAGTTCTTCTTCGTCCAGCGTCAGGCTGGCGAACATACGGTCTTTTTCCAGCAAAAAATCACTGATCACCATGTTCTCGAAAAAGTCGCGCTGGGTTAAATCACGCAACTGGCCAATGCGTTGAAACAGGAAAAACAATTGCGTGGGCAGGGCGTAGCGGGCCGGTTCCTGGTAAAACTTTTCTAGAAAGGGGTTGTCTTCCGGTTTTTCAAGCAGCAGTTCAGCCTGGAATCGCTGGGCGATCAATCGGGCCAGTGAGGTTTTCCCCACGCCAATCGGGCCTTCAATCACAATGTGGCGATACTTTTCAGACAACAAATTAATTCTCCGGTCGATGGCTTGCGCGCGGCCTCAGTGTAGCGCACGGGTGAAGCGGGTATTGGAAAAATAGCTCAAATTGCCGTGACGATCTGGTCCTGTGTAGCTGGCAAAAAACCCTCTGCGAAACCTTTGCCCGGTATTTGTGCGGTTGGGTTTAATTTCAACAAGGGTTCAAGCACAAAGCGGCGTAGGTGCATGCGCGGGTGCGGCACTGTCAGGCTTTCGGTATTAACGGTTTGTATGCCCACCAAGAGCACATCCACATCAATGGGGCGGGGGGCATTGCGCGTGGTTCTTACCCGGCCAAGTTGTGCCTCCAGACCAAGGCACGCTTGCAACAGCTCTTCGGCATTTCCCAGCCAATACACTTCAAGCACGGAATTGACATAGTCAGGTCCGGTGGCGTCCACCGGAGCACTTCGATAGCGTGGTGATTCCTTTACCCCGGCAGCCAAGGGATGCAGCCGGAAATTTTCCACCACTTCATCGAACAAGGCCATGGGGTGGCCCAAATTGCCACCCAAACCCAGGTAACAAACGGTTTGCTGGTCAGTACAGTTCACTCGCCTTGCTGCCCTTGCTCAGCGGGTGTGCGTTGACTTTCGCCCTGTGCGCTTTTTGGTTTTCTGCGTCGTCGTTTTTTCTTGGCTGCGCCATCTGTACCGGCGGGTGTGCCCCGCAGCGCGTCCAGCATGTTTTGGCGATTGTTCACGTCCCCATCACTGAATTCACGCCACCACTCGGCAAGCTCGGTGTCGGCATCAATGTCGCCAACCATGGCGCGCAATTCATAAAAATCAAGTGATGCGCGGAATTTTTGCTGTTCCAGCATGCGAAACGGGGCTTTGCCAGCGCGTTTCTCAAACCTGGGCTGAAATGCCCAAATTTCACGCATGTCACCAGTCAGGCGACGCGGAATTGCAGTGCGCTCGGCTTGCTCGGCCAATACATCGTCCATGGCGGCAAACAGGGCGGGGAATTTCAATTCGCCTTGCTCCAGTTTTTCTTCCCAGCTTTCAAGGACCAAATGCCACAGCAAGCAGGCAAACAGGAAACCGGGGCTTAGTGGTTTACCGTCTTTCACGCGTTTGTCGGTTCGGGCCAATGCCTCGGTAAGGAAGGGCTCGCCGCGTTGGTGTTCCAAAATGGCATCAAGCAAGGGGAACACGCCATGGTGCAAACCCGCTTCGCGAAGGCCTTTCAGGCAGGCCATGGCGGAACCGCTCATCAGCAGTTTTAGCATTTCATCGAACAGGCGGGAAGCCGGTACATTGCGCAGCAGGCCTGAAAGCTCGGCAATCGGCGCGTAAGTGGCGGGTTCAATTGAAAAATTCAGCTTGGCTGCAAAACGAACCACGCGCAGCATTCGCACAGGGTCTTCGCGGTATCGCAGGCTGGGCTCGCCAATCATGCGAAGGGTGTGGGCGCGCAGGTCTTCCATGCCGTGGTGGTAGTCCCAAACTGTTTCAGTACTGGGGTCGTAGTACATTGCATTGACAGTGAAATCTCGGCGGGACGCATCTTCATCTTGCCGGCCGAATTCATTGTCGCGCAGCACACGGCCGTGTTCGTCTTTCTCGTTACTGGCACTGGCCAGCGCACGGAAGGTCGATGTTTCAATGGTTTCCGGGCCGAACATGACATGCACAATCTGAAAGCGCCGCCCAATTACCCGCGCGCGGCGAAACAGGCGTTGCGTTTGTTCAGGGCTGGCGTCGGTGGCCACATCGAAATCTTTCGGGCGCATGCCCAGCAACAGGTCGCGCACCGCTCCACCGACCACAAACGCCTTGTAGCCCTTGCTTTGCAGAGTTTCGCACACGCGAATGGCATTGTGGCTAACCAAATGGCGGTCAATTTTGTGTTCAGCAACGCCCCACACCTTGGGTTTGTGCACACCGTAGCTGGCTTTCACTTTTCTGGTTTCACCCATGTTCAAGTGGGCCGCGGGTTTTGGTGCCTCACGCCCCAGCGTGGCGGGCTTGGCAAACATGCGCTTGAATAGTTTTTTGATCATTTGAACAATTCGAGTACTGGCCAGCCGCGGGCATTCGCGATCTCGGTCAGTTTGTTGTCGGGGTTTGCGGCCACTGGGTGTGTTACGCATTCAAGCAGCGGTAAGTCGTTGATGGAGTCACTGTAAAAATGGCTGCTTTCGAAGCTGTCCATGGTCCAGTTTTTCTCGGCCAGCCAATCGTTCAGTCGCGCTACTTTACCCTCACGAAAACTGGGTATGCCCACCACCTTTCCGGTGTATTCGCCGTCAATTTGTTCGGGTTCAGTAGCAATCAAGGCTTCAATGCCAAAGGCGTTGGCAATGGGCTGGGTAATGAAGCTGTTGGTGGCGGTAATGATCACGCAGACTGCATTTTCAGCTTGGTGCTGTTTAACCAATTCAAGCGCACTGGCTTTGATGTTGGGGCGAATCACTTCTGCCATGAACTCATTGTGCCAAACAGCCAGTTGCGAACGTTTGTTGTCGCGCAGCGGGCGCAACTGGAAGTCTAAGAATTCATTGATATTGAGCGTGCCCGCTTTGTAGTCCGCGAAAAACTGGTCGTTGCGGGCTTCAAATTCAGCGCGGTCCAGCACTCCTTTGTTGATCAGGAATTGCGACCATCCATGGTCAGAATCAATGGGCAACAGGGTGTTGTCCAGGTCAAACAGTGCGAGTTTCATATTCTCGAATTACCAGACTTTCTCGTCGTTTCATCCAGTGTCGCAGCAAATGCACGCTGACTGGTTTTTGTTGTTCAAGGGAAAAGCGATCCAAACCATCCATTACCGCCATCAGGGAACCCATGTCCCGTTGAAAGTAGCGCAAGGCGTATTCAATCACTTCTTCGCTAAGTTGCAGGCCGCGCGATCTCGCAACGGCTTGCAAGGCTTCGTGTTTTTCCTGATCACTAAGTGGTTGCACCCGCAGGCAAAGGCCCGCTTCAATGCGCGTGCGCAAGTCGTCACGCAGCTTTAAATCAGGTGTTGGAAACTCACTGGCCAAAATGATTTTACCGGGTTTGTTCTCTGCCAGGCTTGAATTAAAGGCATTGAACAGCTGAACCTGGGAATAGGGAGTGAGCAGGTCGATGTTGTCGATCACCAAGGCCTGCTCGCCCTGTTTAAACACAAAGCGGTTGCTGCCTGCTGTTACTGTTACGCCCAACTGGGTTGCCACACCCCGCAGCAAGTGGCTTTTGCCACAGCCCTTCGGGCCATAAATAAACATGAAAGGACTTGTACCCTGCTTGTTCAACATCAGCTGCAGTTCATGCACAAGCTGACCATTCTGACCCACCAAAAAATTGGACAGCGTGGGCCTTGGCGGCGTGAACACATCGAGAAGCAACTGTTGCATGGGCATTGCCAAGGCGGAGGGGAATCAAGCAGCCCTCAATAATACCCCTGAATGGCACTTTTAAAGCCTCGTCTCGGTTAAAATACGGCTACTCGCGCTTGCGGTTGAAAACCTGAAGCAAGCAACCAGCCCCACTATTTTTCGGATTGAATTTCAATGAATTCTCCCTTGACCTACAAAGACGCCGGCGTCGACATGCAAGCTGGTGACGATTTGGTAGATGCCATCAAACCCTTGGCCAAACGCACCATGCGCCCTGGCGTTTTGGCAGGTATTGGCGGATTTGGCGCCATGTTTGAAGTGCCCAAGGGCTTTAAAGAGCCTGTGCTGGTGTCCGGCACCGATGGCGTGGGCACCAAGCTGCGTTTGGCGTTTGAATGGAACATTCACAACACCGTGGGCATTGATTTAGTGGCAATGAGCGCCAACGACATTCTGGTGCAGGGTGCTGAGCCTCTTTATTTTCTTGATTATTTCGCCTGCGGCAAGCTGGACGTAAAAACGGCCGCCAGCGTGGTGGGTGGTATTGCTTACGGCTGTGAACAGGCTGGTTGCGCGTTGATTGGCGGTGAAACTGCTGAAATGCCCGGCATGTACCCCGATGGTGAATACGATTTGGCTGGTTTTGCAGTGGGCATTGTTGAAAAGTCTGAAATTCTGGATGCCAGCAAAGTAAAAGCAGGCGATGTAATTTTAGGTTTGGCCTCCAACGGTATTCATTCCAATGGTTTTTCGCTGGTGCGCAAAATTCTGGAACGTGCCAAGCCAGATTTGACCCAGCTGTGCGATGGCATGCCACTCCGCGAAGCCATCATGGCCCCCACGCGCATGTATGTAAAACCTGTGCTGGAGCTGATCAAGAAAGTGCCCGTGCATGCTTTGGCGCATATCACAGGCGGTGGTTTGGTAGAAAACATTCCCCGCGTGTTGCCCGACAATTTGGTGGCGGAGCTAGACCGTGGTACCTGGCCCGAAACAGAATTGTTCAAGTGGCTGCAACAAAACGGGCAAGTACCGTTCGATGAAATGAACCGCGTGTTCAATTGCGGCATTGGCATGATTGTGGTGCTGCCCGCAGAACAAGCGAAGGCGGCCATGGATTTGTTGAGTGCGGCAGGCGAGAAGGTTTACCAAGTTGGCGTGGTTCGCCCACGTGTAGATGGTGAAGCGCATACGATCGTTAATCCTGCTAAATAAACGCGTATTGACGTAGCAAATTGCTCGTTGATGTAGCACCAGTTCAAACCTGAACCAGCCCAACTTGCTTGGCTGGTTCGCCCTAAAACACCCGTTCTTACCCCGCTTGAAATGGATTCCGGAACCGCAATGGCGGCTTTCGGGGCCTTTCAGGCCAATCCATTTCTTCGCAGGCCGAACGGTGGGCCAAACCTTGATGCCAAGCGAATTGGACTGGGTTCAGGTTTGAATGAGTATTACCACTTCGAGCTCAATTCAACTGCTCAATTCACCCGACCCAGTGCCCAATCAATGTGCTCAGCCAAAAAAGCATCTGCGCTTTCACGCATTTTCAACAAAGCTTCCTGCATCCCAGCAACGCCTGCGCTGTTGCCTGCGGCCACTGCCAAATTACGTCTGAAACGCTTGTAACCAATTCGCCGAATGGCACTGCCTTCGGTCAGTTTCAAAAACTCGTCTTCGGTCCAGCGCATCATCGCAAACCAGTCAGGCTGATTAAATTCTTTGCGTGGATTGAAGTCAGCATATTGCGCCGGTTTGGCAAACTTGTTCCACGGGCAGGCCAATTGGCAGTCGTCGCAACCGTAAATGCGGGTGCCCACAAGTGGGCGCAGTTCAACAGGTATTTCACTGTCATGTTCAATTGTTAAATATGAAATACAAAGCCGTGCATCCACTTGGTAGGGTTTCACAATTGCATGGGTGGGGCAGGCGGTCATGCAGCTGTTGCAGGTGCCGCAGTGGTTTTTCTCAAATGAATTGCTGACTGGCAAAGGCATGTTGGTAAACACTTCGCCCAAGAAAAACAGCGAACCTTCATCAGGGTGAATCAACAAGGTGTGTTTGCCACGCCAACCCAGCCCAGCCTTGCGTGCAATTTCCACCTCGGCAGTGGGTGCGCTGTCTACAGTCACGCGAAACCCAAACCCCGCCACTTCGGCATTCACGGCATCGGCAAACCGTTTCAAGCGCTGGCGAATCACCTTGTGGTAATCGCGCCCCCTGGCGTACAAACTTACATAGGGTTTCTTGCGTGATTCGATTTCACTCAGGGTTTTCTCGGTGAATGTCGCCGCATCAGGTTGGTTCAACGTTTCTACAGGTACGTAAGGTATTCGCAGTGATACGATTCGAATCGCACCGGGAAACACCGTCTCAGCATTCAGGCGATTGAGTCCATGGCGCTCCATATAAGCCATTTCGCCGTGCATGCCCTGGTCAAGCCATGCTTTTAAATGGGGCTTGCAGGCTTGTAAATTGGTGTCGCTGACCCCCATGCAGTCCAAGCCCTGTGCTTGGGCTACACTTTGCAACAACGCCCAGTTCTCTTGTTCTTGATGAGCCTGCATGAAAAGTTATACCCGCTATTTACCCGATGACGCCGCAACTCACAGTGTAGGGGAAAAGTTGGCCAAACTGGCCCAAGCCCCGCTTCGCATCTACCTTTCCGGTCCCTTGGGCGCAGGAAAAACAGCGCTGGTAAGGGCTTTTTTGCGCACTTTGGGTGTACAAGGCGCAATAAAGAGTCCAAGCTACACGTTGGTAGAACCTTACAATTTCTCGAATTATTCTGTGTATCACTTTGATTTTTATCGATTCTTCGATCAGAATGAGTGGGAAGAGTCGGGTTTTCGGGATTACTTTGAGGAAAATGCCATCTGCTTGGTCGAGTGGCCGGAGAAAGCGGGTGGTTTACTTCCCGATGCAGATCTTGAAATTAGTTTGAGTTATAAGCTTGAACCAGGCCCGCAGGCCAACCCTGAATCAACAGGGCGGCGCATTAAAGTAAGCGCCCTTTCTGTGAAAGGGCAAACATTGGTAGAACAACTGAACGAACAACAATAGCCTATGAATTCGCGTCGCGACTTGTTGAAAACTGTTGGAGCAGGAATGCTCCTGAAGCTGATCCCTGTGGGTGCCTTTGCCGCCGATCTGGTGAAGTTTGTGGACGTTCGCCTGTGGCCCGCCGATGAATACACTCGCGTTACGCTGGAACATGCTGGCGCCATCAAGTACAAACATTTTCTGATTGAAAACCCGTGGCGCATGGTGATCGACCTGCTCGACATGCGCCTGGACACCACGCTGAAAGACCTTACAAGCCGCTTGCAGGCAGATGACCCATTCGTTCAGCAAATTCGAGTGGCGCAGTACGACGCCAACACTGTGCGTTTGGTGTTCGACCTGAAAACCGAAGTGAAACCCGAAATTTTCACGATAGAACCCATTGCTGAATACAAGAACCGATTCGTAGTTGATTTTTATCCCAAGTACCCGAACGACCCATTGCTTGCCTTGCTGCAAAAAGAAGACCCGATGCTGCGCGAGGACGAGATTTCACGCGCCTTGCGTTTGGCTGAAGCCGAAACCAATGGCACATTGAAGTTGGAAAGCGGCTCAGCTGGCAGTGCGCCTAACACTGAAGTAGCGAAAACTGAACCCAATGCACCCGTCAATTCCAAGCCCAAGTTCGAAGTAAGGCGCATGATTACCGTGGCGATTGATCCGGGTCATGGCGGTGAAGACCCCGGCGCAATTGGGAAGGGTGGTACTTACGAGAAGAATGTGGTGCTGGCCATCAGCAAACGCCTGAAAACAGAAATCGACAAGATGCCAGGCATGAGGGCAATGCTAACCCGCAATGGTGATTTTTTTGTGCCTCTGAACACACGTGTCAAGAAAGCCCGCAGCGTGAATGCTGATTTGTTTGTGTCTGTTCATGCAGATGCCTTCATACGCCCCACCGCCGGTGGATCTTCGGTCTACGTGTTGTCCGAACGTGGAGCAACCAGCACCGCGGCCAAGTGGATTGCCAACAAGGAAAATGCGTCGGATCTGATCGGTGGCGTGAACATCAAAGGCACCGATGCACAACTGGCCAAGGTGTTGCTCGACCTTTCCACCACCGCACAAATTAACGACAGCTTGAAGCTGGGCGACGCCGTGTTGGGCAATTTGGGCAAGGTAAACCGCTTGCACAAACCCCGTGTGGAGCAGGCAGGCTTTGCTGTGCTAAGGGCACCGGATATTCCGTCAATATTGATTGAAACAGCGTTCATTAGTAACCCGGCCGAAGAAAAGCAGTTAACCAATGCCGCGCATCAACAAAAGCTTGCGGAAGCCATTGCCAAAGGCATTGCGAACTACTTCGCCAAGAACCCGCCTGTGGCCCGCACCCCGCTAACCTAAAAGCGGCGTTCAGCCACTTATAATGGGCGGATGAACCAGCGCCCAATTTCCCTGTTACCCGATGTACTGATCAGCCAGATTGCCGCTGGCGAGGTGGTTGATCGCCCTGCGTCTGTTGTAAAAGAGCTTCTTGAGAATTCGCTTGATGCGGGTGCCACTGAAATTACCATTCGCATCGACGGTGGTGGCATTCAGCGCATTTGCATTCAAGACAACGGCAAAGGTATTCCCAAAGACGAACTTGAATTGGCAGTAACGCGGCACGCAACCTCAAAAATTCAATCTTTGAATGAACTTGAAAGCGTGATGAGCCTTGGCTTTCGCGGCGAGGCGCTTGCTTCAATCGCGTCGGTCAGCCAGTTCACTTTAAGCAGCTACCCGCAAGGGCAGGAATGCGCCTACAGCATCAGCAACCACAGCGGCGCTTGGCAAATCGAGCCATCACCGGCCAGCCCTGGCACCACGATCGATGTTCAATCCTTGTACTTCAGCACACCAGCCCGCCGCAAGTTCCTAAAAACTGAACAAACGGAATTCTTTCATTGTCTGGATGTAGTCAAGCGCATGGCCTTGGCCAACCCGGCAGTGAACTGGCTGGTGTACCGCGATGGAAAACTACAAAGCCGTTTTCAGGAAAGCAGCTGGAGCGCCCGGGTGTTCAGCATTCTGGAAGCGATGGCCAACGGTGCGTCCAAACCGATTGATGTACAAGTGGCCGATATGCAGTTGCATGGTGCAATCGGCCTGCCCGATGCAGCCCGGGGCAAGGGCGACATGCAATATTTCTATGTGAATGGCCGGTTTGTGAAAGACAAGCTGATCAACCACGCTGTGCGTTCCGCCTATGAAGATGTGCTGCACGGTGACAAATTTCCAGCCTTTGTGTTGTTTTTGAATTTGCCGGCCACTGAAGTGGATGTGAATGTGCACCCCGCCAAAACGGAGGTGCGTTTTCGCAATGCGCGTGCAGTGCACCAGTGGGTGCGTCATTCCATTCAGGCCAGCCTTGCACCTTCTCGGGCTGTGGCGCCATTGAGCGAACCAGTGGCTGGAGCACAGCCAGTGGCTGAAAATTCAAGCAATGTAGGCAACACTTGGCGTGCCTCAAGCAGTGCTTACCAACAAGCGGTTCAAGTGCAGCCCAAAAGCGCAGCTTTGCCGTTTCTACGCGAAGAACTGGCTGATTACATTCAGGCCTACAGACCGCTGGAAGCCGCACCTCGGCCTACACAAATTACCGCGCAGCCCAAAACAGCTTTTGCTGAGCCGCAACCCAGTTCAGCCGAGGAATCTGAGTATTTGGGACAAGCCATTGCCCAGGTGCATGGCGTGTATATTCTGGCCTTGCGGCCCGATGGCATGGTGGTGGTCGACATGCACGCTGCACACGAGCGTGTGTTGTATGAACAATTCAAGAATGCACTGGATACTCAGGAAACCATTTCGTCTCAAGAACTGCTGGTCCCTTTGCTGGTTCAAATTGACCCGCGGCTGGCCAGCGAGGTGGACAACGGGCAGCACCTTTGGGAAAAGCTGGGCTTCAGGTTGAGTTTAATTTCCACGCAAGAAATTGCGGTGCGTGCAGTGCCCACCATGCTGGCGGGTCAAGACCTCTCGGCGCTGCTTCAGCAATGGCTGGAAGACCTTCACCAGTATGGTGTTGCCCATGTACTGGAACGCCAACGAAATGAATGGCTGGCCGGGCTTGCATGCCACACCGCAGTGCGCGCCAATCGCAAACTGACCATTCCTGAAATGAATGCCTTGCTGCGTTCCATGGAGCGTACCGAGCGTTCAGACCAATGCAACCATGGCAGGCCTACTTGGCGGCATTTCAGTATGTCTGAGATGGACAAGTGGTTTTTGCGCGGTCAGTAGGGGGAATGTGTGGCTGAACAGGAATGCATAAACATTCCGGCACTTGCTGTGTTGGGGCCCACTGCATCGGGCAAGTCTGCATTGGGATTGTGGATGGCCGACCAAGGTTTTCCGATTGAAATTATCAGCCTAGATTCCGCGCTGGTTTTTCGCGACATGAACATCGGCACTGCAAAACCCACGCCACAAGAATTGGCCGTGGTGCCGCACCACTTGATCGACATCATCAGCCCAAGCGACACTTTCAGCGCCGCCGAATTTGTTACCGCATGCCATGCGTTAATTATTGACATTCGTGCCCGTGGCAAAGTACCCGTGATTCTGGGCGGCACCTTGATGTATTACAAAACCCTGGTGAGCGGTATTGATGATTTGCCCACAGCCAATGCAGAAATACGCCAAGCCATTGAGCAGCAGGCCTTGCAGGAAGGGTGGCCAGCCATTCATGCGCAGCTTGCTGCGGTTGACCCTGTGACAGCAGAGCGCTTGAAGCCCAATGATTCCCAGCGCTTGCAACGCGCACTTGAAGTTTTTCAAATTACCGGAAAACCATTGTCGAGCTTTCATCAGCGAAGCCAGCAAGCCGATGCGGTTATTCCGACTTTGGCCATTGAGCCCTCTGACCGCGCGGTGTTGCACAAGCGCATCGAAGATCGCTTCCTCAATATGCTAGAGCAAGGTTTGATTGATGAGGTGATCGAGCTGCGCCACAACTATGTGTTGGACGAAACCATGCCTTCCATGCGGTGTGTGGGCTATCGGCAGGTGTGGGAGCATTTGCATGGGCAAAGCACGCGCACGGAAATGATTGACCGGGGCGTTGCAGCCACCCGGCAATTGGCCAAACGGCAAATAACCTGGTTGCGTTCCACTGCAAATAAAGAAGTCGTTGACCCTCTTCAGACGGATTGGTTGGTGTCTGCGAAACCGTGGATTCAGCGGCAAATGGACTTGTTGTTGCCAAGATAGTTCTGCGGCTTGGCTGACTGCCTAAATCGATGCGAGTTAAACACCCAATCGGCGCGAGTCCCAATACTTCGCCTGAAAATCTGTTGATCCCTTATTGATCTCATCGCACTGCTCACCGAACTCGGCAAAAATAATGGCCGAGCTTCGGTGTTGCCCTGCGGGCACACGCAGGGCGCTGAGTCAAACGGGCAGGTTTTCTTTATGGCGAAGCGATTGGGATCTCGCTGCCGATTGGGCTAACATCTGCGCTGAAAATTCGTCGGTGATTGATCACGCACGCGCGATTGGCGCACACGGCGTTGATTCGCTACCGTTGGTTCAACCAACTCGGCAGTGGGTTTGCTTGTTTCGCACTTCAAGAAAACCGCCCCGTTTGAATGAAGGCTTCAATGCTCGCCTACAGGCGACACCCAAGACCCGACCATCTTTTTTGTCGGGCTTGGGTGAATTGAATGTCCTCGTTCAAAAAGGGATGAAGCGGTTTTCAGTGCGGAACTGGCAATCCAAGACGGGTTGGCTTAACCGCCATGGTTTCATTTCACAGGTCAAAGCGGAAATCGCTGCACAGCCGCAAACACCAAGGGCAGGGTAATCGCCGCCCCCACAGTCGACATGGAAATCAGGCAAGCAACCAGCGGCGCATTGCCGCCCATTCGCGCTGCCAAAATATAAGCACTCGAAGCCGATGGTATGGCCGAGAACACCAACAGCACCATGGCTTGTTCCGAAGGCAAACCCGTGAAGTGTGCATACATCACCGCCACCAAAGGCGAAACCAGCAACTTGATACTTAACCACCAAACCGACACGGCCCAGTTGCCCTTCAAGCCTGAAAACACCAATCCCGCACCCACCGCCAACAGGCCGAGCGACACCGCAGCCTGAGCCAGCCGTTCCAGCGTCAACATCACGGGCTCAGGAACCTGAAAGCCCATCAACTTGGCCACAATTCCCAAACTGGTGCCAATGATCAAGGGGTTCTTCAGAATGTCGAGAAAAGCACCCAGCCGGCCACTTTTGCTCATTGTGCCCACGGCTAGCACGTTGCACAGTGGCACACCCAGCGCCAACAGGATGGCCAGGTTGGCCACTGCCGATTGCCCGCCCAGGCGGCTGGCCAAAGCAAGCCCAATGTAAGAATTAAACCGATAAGCTGTTTGAAGTCCCGAGGCAAAATCCACCCGCCCCATTTTGCTGACCAGCAAGCCTAGCCAACCGAACAGAAATGCCACCGCGATGATTGTTGGCCCACCCAGTGCAAAAGCACCCACAGTGTTCACGTTGAAATTACTGGATACCACCGAGAAAAACAACAAACAAGGGAACAGTACGAAATACACCAGTTTTTCGATGGTGACCCAAGCGGCAGGAGCCATCCAGAAGCGTCGCAGCAGGTAGCCCAGCGCAATGATGGCAAAGTCGGGGAAAAGTAGAAGTGGAGACACTTTAGGTGTTATTCGTTGTGTCAATAAAAAAACCCACCCGAAGGTGGGTTTTGTCGATCAGGCTCTACCCGGTTTCAAATTAAACCGAGAACGATGAGCCGCAACCACATGTCGTCGTAGCATTTGGATTTTTGATCACAAACTGCGCACCGTTGATGTCTTCCTTGTAATCGATTTCAGCGCCAGTCAGGTACTGGTAGCTCATCGAGTCGATCAGAAGTGTCACGCCGCCTTTGTCCAAGGCTGTGTCGTCTTCGTTCACGTCTTCGTCAAAAGTAAAGCCGTACTGGAAACCAGAGCATCCGCCTCCCTGCACGAACACGCGCAGTTTTAGGTTCGGATTGCCTTCTTCGCTAATCAGGTCGCGCACTTTGCCTGCGGCTGCGTCAGTGAAAACCAATACGCTGGGTTGTTCTGTCGTTACGTCCATCTTGTCCTGCCTATTTGCTGGATTTACTTGCTTGATGCCAGCGCCAGCTTACCCGGCATCACTTCTTCGCTCTCGTGATGCAATGTACCATCTACAACAGCACCTGGATGCATCTCCAATGCCCTATATCTTACGTCACCTGAGACGTTTGCGGAAGGGTGCAGTTCAAGAAGCTGATTTGCTTCAATAGGGCCTTCAATCAATCCACTTACTACCACATGCCCAACACGCACGCTGCCCCGAACCTTTCCTGTTTCTGATATGACCAGCAATGATTGTGCACTTTCATCCGCAATCACATTGCCGTCTACTTCGCCATCAATTCGCAAACCGCCCTTGAAGCGAAGGTCGCCCTTGAGTTGCATGTCTGCTCCAACCAAACTCTGTATGGGCAAAAGCCGTTTGGTGTTCTTCTTAGAAAACATGATTAAACCCCTTCAAAGTTTGATGGTGGATTGAGCTCGTATCGCGCCTGCATCCAAAATTCTCATTTCCACGCTAAGCAATTTGCTGCCTTCCGGCAGGGAAAATGTTCCCGACACCCTTGAAAACCGGGTTAGCTTGATTTTGTATTGGGGGTCGTTAGACGAGTCAGCGTTCGGTAAAACTATGACATCGCTTCCCTCTTTGTTCAACAATTTAATCAGAACCTGCACATTCAGGGTAATTTCCGGACGTTGGCTGCCCTGAATTACAAGGGCTTTGTAGCGGTATTGGTCTGGAACGGTGTCTTTATTGACCTGTAACCGTTTCAAGGATATGGCGCCTTGCAAGCTTCCCGGAATAAATCCTTCAAAAAAAGCCAAGTCTTCTTTTAACCTTGCATTTTCAGATTCAAGGTTGGTAATCAACAGGCTGAGTTTTGCAAGCGCTTCTTTGTCAAGTTTTACCAGTTCGTTGGTGCGCGCAATTTCATCCTGCAATTCACGTGTTGTAGCTTGCAATTCGGTCAGTTGATCATTCAACACTGCTATTTCTTGGGTGGAGAAAAGCTTTTGAATGAAATTGTCTTCTGGTCCCCACATGGCAAATGCAGCGCTTGCGGCCAACAGCATCAACCCGAGCAATAGGCCGTAGACAAATGCAAACCGGGAGGAGCGTTGAACTCCCGGTAGCAGCGTTCGGCGTGAATGATGGGTTTTCTTCGGGTTCAAACTTTAATGTCCCTATTTTATTAAGGTGAAACGGGCAATTGTTCAAGCCCCATGTTTTCGGGTAGATCAAACATCGCATTCATGGCTTGAACCGCTTGCCCTGCGGCACCTTTCACCAAGTTGTCGATGACAGAAACAATCACCAATGTGTCGCGACCTTGCGGGCGGTGCAATGCAATCCGTACAAAGTTGGATCCACGCACAGACTTTGTTTCTGGTAGTGACCCCATAGGCATTACATCCACAAAATATTCATCGGCATAGTGCTTCTCGTAAAGGGCCTGAATGTCAGTGTTCTTGCCCAGTTCGCTTAGTTTCACATAGGTGGTGGCCAGAATGCCGCGCACCATAGGCACCAAATGCGGTGTGAAAGTAATTTGCATTTTCCGGCCTGAAATCAATTCCAGCCCTTGCTCAATTTCAGGCAAATGGCGGTGGCCGCTAACACCATAAGCTTTGAAGCTTTCAGCCGCCTCTGAAAACAATGAGCCCACAGCAGCCTTGCGACCTGCGCCTGAAACACCCGATTTGCAGTCCGCAATAATATTGCTTTCATCAATCAGTGGGGCTGTCAGGCTAATCAGTGGTTTCAGTGCCAATTGAACCGCCGTGGGGTAGCAACCGGCCAAGCCCACCAGCTTTGCTTTTTTTAATTCTTCTCGAGCCGATTCAACCAGACCGTAACAGGCTTGGCCAAGCAATTCAGGCTCCGAATGGGGCATGCCGTACCATCTTTCAAATTCGGTTGTGTTCTTTAGTCGGAAATCAGCTCCCAGGTCCACAACACGAATACCTGCTTTTACCAGTTCTGCAGATTGGGCCATGGCCACGCCATGGGGTGTTGCAAAAAACACCACGTCGCAGTTTTTTAATGATTCAAATGTGGGTTCGCTAAAAGCAATATTCACACGTTTGCGCAGCGCCGGAAACATGTCAGCCACTGGTTGGCCTACTTCACCACGCGATGTAATTGCCTTCAGTTCAGCCTGTGGGTGCAGAGCCAACAGGCGAAGAAGTTCAGAGCCTGTGTAACCGGTTCCGCCGACAATGCCTACCTTGATCATGTGTAATCCTTGTGCTGGAAAGAAAAAAAGCCGCACATTTGTGCGGCTTTCGATTGTAACCCAGCTGGGAGGGCTGCTGGGTGTAAGCGTAATTTGTTGATTAACGCTTTGAGAACTGCTTGCGACGACGCGCGCCACGCAGACCCACTTTCTTACGTTCAACTTCACGAGCGTCACGCGTAACCAAACCTGCTTTGGACAGAGTTGGCTTCAGCTCAGCGTCGAAGTCGATCAAGGCACGTGTCAATCCGTGACGAACTGCGCCAGCCTGACCAGTTTCGCCGCCGCCGCGCACGTTGACTTTGATGTCAAAAGTTTCAACGTTTTCGGTCAGTACCAAAGGTTGACGAGCAACCATCTGGCCAGTTTCACGAGCGAAGTATTCAGTCAAAGGTTTGCCGTTCACGATGAACTGGCCGGTACCTTTCTTAATAAAAACACGGGCCACTGAGCTTTTGCGGCGACCGGTTCCGTAATTGTATTCACCAATCATGGTTCACCTCAGATATCAAGTGGCTTGGGTTGTTGTGCGGAATGCGGGTGCTCTGCTTCAGCGTAGATCTTCAATTTCTTGATCATCGCGTAGCCCAGAGGACCTTTTGGCAACATGCCTTTCACTGCCTTCTCCAGCGCGCGGCCGGGGAAGCGTTCTTGCATCTTGTCAAAGTTCGTTTCGTAAATACCGCCTGGGTAACCAGAGTGGCGGAAATACTTTTTGTTCAGGCCTTTGGTGCCTGTAACGCGCAATTTACCGGCATTAACAACAACAATGAAGTCGCCTGTATCGGTGTGCGGTGTGAACTCAGGTTTGTGTTTTCCACGGAGGCGGCGTGCAACTTCACTGGCTACACGTCCCAACACCTTGTCGGTGCCGTCGATCACAAACCACTCTTGTTTAACCTCACCGGGTTTCGCTGAGTAGGTTTTCATGATTTTTCCTTAAAGATAAAAAAGTGCTTTTTTACCTGTCTCCCCACTTGTACATGCAGCCCACAATTAATTTGCAGGTCGGCAGCCGAAGGGCTCTCCCAACAGGTAACCCGCGATTTTAGCAAAGTTTTATGCTTTCGGTTAAACTTTTTGGTCTTCAGAATAAAAAAAACCCAAGCACTGTGAGGCGCTTGGGTTTAATCCACCAAAGGAGGAGGGTGGAGGAGACAACTTTGCACAGTGGAAGAAGCTCTGAAACAGTGTGTTTGTGGTTCATCCATGTGACTACAATTCAAATTCTAGAGAGTTTTCTGTTGCGGCGCAAGAGTGTGGTTCTGTTGTCCGAAAATAGCAACTTATTCCACAATTTTAAAAAGGTTTTAAAATATTGTTTAAAAACAATATGTTGTTAAATTTAAAAGTGACTGACTGGTTATTTGTTAAATGATTTAACCAAAATAGAGTAAATTTTCAAGTTCGATCTGATAATTATTGTGCACTGCATAATGAGCGGTTAATCATAAATGAGGAGTGATATGGAAGCGGAAGTTAGCTGGTCCGGGTTACCCGGGATGTCGTTTGTTGCCACCACGGGTAGCGGGCACATGCTTTGTATGGATGGCGCACCCGATGGTGGTGGCAATAATCTTGCCCCTCGTCCCATGGAAGTGGTGTTGGCAGGCACGGGTGCTTGCACAGCCTACGATGTGGTGTTGATTTTGCGCAAAAGCGGCCAGGATATTCGCGATTGCAAGGTAAAAATGAGTGCAGAGCGGGCCGAAGAGGCACCCAAAGTGTTCACCAAAATCAATTTCCATTTTCAGGTCATTGGCCGTGGCTTGAAGCCCAATCTTGTCGACCGGGCCATCAAGCTGTCGCATGAAAAGTATTGTTCAGCTTCTGCGATGCTGGGCAAAACGGCTGAGCTGGTGTTCACCCACGAAATTATTGAAGACTAAATTTTCTGTGCCAGCGTGGTCATGACCTTCGACATGGCGGTCATGGCCAGTTTCACGGGCATGGGCAGTACATTCGCGCCTTGTTCAATGGCGGTTTGCCCGTGCTCGATTTCGTCTTGTCGCATCTGCTCCAGAATGGCGCGCGACTGCACATCGCCCGCCGGCAAACGGCCCAAGTGGTCGTTCAAGTGCTTTTCCACCTGCTTTTCAGTTTCCGCCATAAAGCCCAGGCTGACCTTGTCGCCCAACGTGCCTGCTACAAAGCCAAGCGCAAAAGCTCCGCCGTACCAAAACGGGTTCAGCAGGCTGGGCCGTGCCCCCAACTGGTCAAGCCGTTCCTGAGTCCAGGCCAGGTGGTCTGCCTCTTCTTTGGCCGCGTGGTCGAACAAGGCTTTCTTCTCAGGGTCATTGCTGGCCAGCGACTGCGCTTGATAAAGCGCTTGTGCACAAATTTCGCCCACATGGTTCACCCTCATCAAGCCAATCACCTGATCTTTTTCAGCATTGCTCAGTTGATCGGTGGCCAAGCCACGCCCCGCCGGGTTGGGGCGTTGCGCCACTGGCGTCGCTGCAAGGGTTTTCAAGGCTTTGTCCACTTCGCCGATTACTGCATCCAGCGACGGGAGTTTGGGAAGCGGTGGCAGGCCACGAAAGCCAAGAAATTTAGGGGGTTGATTTGGCATTACTACTCACCAATCCTGTGTTTTTTCAACGAAGTCTTCATTTTAGCAAGGGATACAAGTAAAATCCGGCCCAACGCGCAACGATTTACAACGTCCCCGTGTTTGCACCTGTTTCAGTCCTGAAGCAGGCCTGCTTCATGGTGGCATTTTTTCAGGCAAACCATGACTTCCAAGAAAAAGCTCTTCATCAAAACCTTTGGCTGCCAGATGAACGAGTACGATTCCGACAAAATGGCTGACGTGCTGGGCGAATCCGAAGGTTTGGAACGAACAAGCACCCCTGAAGACGCCGACATTATTTTGTTCAATACCTGTTCTGTGCGTGAAAAGGCGCAAGAAAAGGTGTTCAGCGATTTGGGTCGTGTAAAACACCTGAAAAAATCAAACCCCAACTTGATCATCGGCGTGGGCGGCTGTGTGGCCAGCCAGGAGGGCAAAGCGATTGTAGAGCGCGCACCGTATGTGGATGTGGTATTCGGCCCGCAAACCTTGCACCGCTTGCCGCAACTTATTCAGAAGCGGCGCAGCACCCACCGTTCACAGGTTGATATTTCATTTCCTGAAATCGAAAAATTCGACAATCTGCCTTTGGCCAAAAACACCGGTGCCAGTGCGTTTGTATCGATCATGGAAGGTTGCAGCAAATACTGTAGTTTTTGCGTAGTGCCGTATACGCGGGGTGAGGAAATTTCGCGCCCGTTTGATGATGTGCTCACTGAAATTGCAGACTTGGCCGATCAAGGCGTGAAGGAACTCAATTTGTTGGGCCAAAACGTGAATGCCTACCGTGGCAAAATGGGCGACACCACTGAAATTGCCGACTTCGCGCTGCTGCTTGAGTATGTGTCAGAAGTGCCCGGCATTGAGCGGATTCGCTTTACCACCTCGCATCCCAAGGAATTCGGCCCGCGGCTGATTGAATCTTATGCCAAATTGCCAAAGCTGGTGGATCACCTGCATTTGCCGGTTCAAGCGGGGTCAGACCGTATTCTGGCCGCCATGAAGCGCGGCTACACTTCACTTGAATACAAATCCATCATCCGCAAGCTGCGTGAAATTCGCCCCAATATGTCGATGTCTTCTGACTTCATTGTGGGTTTTCCGGGTGAAACCGAAGCTGATTTCGAGAAAACCATGGATTTGATTCATGCCGTTGGCTTCGATACTTCCTTTTCCTTTGTGTACAGCCCGCGCCCAGGCACACCTGCCGCTGATCTACAGGACGGTGTCGATCAAATCACCAAACTCAAGCGGCTGGCCCGTTTACAGAAAACAATTCAGGACCACGCCACGGGCATTAGCCTTTCAATGGTGGGGTCGCGTCAAAAGGTATTGGTTGAAGGGCCATCCAAAAAAGACCCGGCTGAACTGGCTGGTCGAACAGAGAACAATCGGGTGGTGAATTTCGCTGGAAGTCCGCGCATGATGGGCCAAATCATTGAACTTGACATTGTTGATGCCTACCCCAACTCTCTGCGTGGGCAGGTGCCCATAACAGCTGCCTGATTTTCGTCATTTTTTTCGGTTATTCTTAAAGCGTTATCGTTAGCAGAGGTTTATCCTCCCGTATGTCTGAATCGAGTCCCTTGCAAACCCCTGGAAGAAAAGAACGGGGCTTGCTAGAACGCCTTTCCTCGCTGTTGCTGCGCGAGCCCGAGGACAGAGAGCAACTGCTTGAGGTGCTTCAACAAGCCCATGAGCGCAACTTGCTAGACGCCGATGCCTTGTCAATGATTGAAGGCGTGATGCAGGTCAGCGATCTGTCTGCCGGCGACATCATGGTGCCCCGTGCACAGATGGACGCCATCAATGCGGAAGATTCCATTGATCAAATCGTGGCTTTCGCGGTTGAGAAGGCGCATTCCAGATTTCCGGTGTATGAGGGCCAGCGGGACAATGTCATAGGGGTACTGTTGGCAAAAGACCTCTTGCGTATTCATGCCGATTCCGCGGTGAATCTTCGCGACATGCTTCGCCCAGCCGTGTTCATACCCGAGAGCAAGCGTTTGAATGTGTTGCTGCATGATTTTCGCTTGAACAGAAATCACATTGCGCTGGTTGTGGACGAATACGGCGGTGTGGCGGGTCTGGTGACCATCGAAGATGTGCTGGAACAAATTGTGGGCGACATCGAAGATGAATACGACTTTGACGAAGAAGCTGACAATATTCTCAGCCTGGGAGGCGACCAAGCGGGCCTCTATCGTGTGAAGGCCCTGACTACGATTGAGCAATTCAACGAGACTTTTGCGACCGAGTATTCCAATGAACATGCCGACACGGTGGGTGGCCTTTTGAATGAGCACTTGGCCCGTGTGCCCGCCCGTGGCGAGCTTGTTGAGTTGCCGCCTTTTCAATTTGAGGTGCTTCGCGCTGACGCCCGGCAGGTACACTTGCTGCGGGTTAAGAAAATTGAGCCCAAGCCTGAAGACACTGACTCTTTGATTCCAAGCGAGACCGCCGACCTTCACAGGCCTTCCTGATGTTTTCCTTTATAGTTGGTGCGCTGTTGGGCGCTCCCTGGGTGCTTTCATTCGCGCCTACATCGCTGTGGTGGTTGGGTTTTGCGCTGGTTACAGCCCTGCCGTTTGTCGCCGCTAAAACCCGAAGGCCCGTGTTGGTGGGGCTCGCATTCGGATGGTTCGCCTATGGTGTGGGTGTGTCATGGTTACACATCAGCCTTCACACTTATGGTGGTTTGCCCTGGTTGTTCGCCTGGGCATCTGTTGCCGCATTTGCCTTTTACCTTGCGCTTTTTCCTGCCCTGGCCATGTGGCTATACAGCCGTTTTTCGGCAAAAAACATATCGCCAAATTCCGGTGTATTTAATGCATTGTTGTGGGGGGCGGCATGGACCTTTTTTGAATGGGCTCGCGGCACTTTCATGACCGGCTTCGCGTGGCTGGGTCTGGGCGACACGCTTGTTGACTCCCCTTTTGCGAATTTATTGCCTTGGTTGGGCAGCCATGGCAGCTTGTTTTTGCTTATGGTACTGGCTCATTTGCTGGTTTCAATTTTTTTAAGCCGCCAGTTACGCACATTCGGCGTGTTCGTTGCCACTGGCGTGGCGGTATTGGTCTTGATTCAATTGCCCATCAAAACCCAAAGCGCTGGGGTATTACGGGTGGTGGGGGTACAAACCAATGTGGACCAGAGCATCAAGTTCGATCCCGATTTGATTGTGTCCAATATGCAGAAAGCATTCGCTTTGGGCGACGTAGCCCAGCAGAAACTGGACGAACAGGGCGGGGGGCTGCTTGTTTTCCCAGAAACAGTGAATCCGCTGGTTTGGACCGATACACCACTCGAATGGCGCAGCCGTTTTCGCGACTTTGCGACCCCACAACAAACCACGGTGATCATGGGCTCGGCCATCCAGGAAGGGTCGCGGTACTACAATTCCATTGTCATGTTCGATGGAGGCGAAGGTGAGGAAGAACTCGAAGTACCCACAAAGCGCCATGACAAACGTCATTTGGTGCCCTTCGGCGAGTTCATTCCCTTGGGCTTCAAATGGTTTGTGGCCATGTTGAACATGCCCATGGGTGAGTTCACCTCCGGTTCCGGCCCACTGAATCCATTTGTGGTCAAAGGCAATGCCATGGCCTCCACCGTCTGTTACGAAGACATTTTCAGTGGTGAATTCGCTGGCTTGGTGGCCAAGTCAACTCGAGAGCCCACGCTCTTCGTCAATTTAAGCAACTTAGCCTGGTTCGGGCAGTCTTGGGCACTCGATCAACATGCCCAAATGGGTCGAACCCGGTCGGCAGAGCACCGCAAGCCTGGCCTTCGGGCCACCAACACGGGCTTGTCGGGTTTGGTTGACGACAAAGGGCAGTGGGTGGAACGCGCACAAGCGGGGCGGGCCATGGTGTGGTCAGGTGAAATTGAAGGGCGCATCGGTCAAACATTTTTCGCCAAATTGGGCGATCGCTTGTGGTTTTCTATATGGGGAGTAGTCCTTCTACTGCTGTGCGTGCGTGAATGGCGCTTGAAGGCTTACAATAGAGCCCACTAAATCAATCTGAAAAAGCTGCACAGCCATGTCAATTAGTCCAATCAACGAAATTGTTGAAGAAATGCGCGCGGGCCGCATGGTCATTCTGGTCGATGAAGAAGACCGCGAAAACGAGGGTGATCTTGTGTTGGCCGCCGACTTCGTCACTCCCGAAGCCATCAATTTCATGGCCAAGTTTGGCCGTGGCTTGATTTGCCTTACTTTGACCGAGGCCCGTTGTCGCGAATTGGGCCTGCGCCCCATGGTGGCTGCCAATGGTTCATCGCACGGCACCAATTTCACGGTGTCCATTGAGGCAGCCGAGGGCGTGTCCACGGGCATTTCAGCGGCAGACCGTTCCCACACCATTCGTGTGGCGGTGAACAAGAATTCCAAACCTGAGGATTTGGTGCAGCCCGGTCATATTTTTCCGCTGACTGCAGTCAACGGGGGCGTGCTGATGCGCGCTGGGCACACTGAGGCGGGTTGTGATTTGTCCGCCATGGCGGGTTTAAGCCCAGCTTCAGTAATCTGCGAGATCATGAAAGACGACGGCACCATGGCACGTCTGCCTGATTTGATTGAGTTTGCCAAAGAACACAATTTAAAAATCGGCACCATTGCCGATCTTATTCAGTACCGCAGCACCAAAGAATCGCTGATCGAACGCCTGCATGAACGCGAAATCGAAACCGTTCAAGGCAAGTTCAAATGTATTTCTTACCGCGACAAGCCCACCAGCGGTGCGCATTTTGCACTGGTGTACGGCAAACTCGACCTGGACACTGAAGCCTTGGTGCGGGTGCATGAACCCACTTCGCTAATCGACTTTCTCGAAGTGAATTTATCGGAACATTCGTTCTCTATTCCCGCCGCCATGAAGAAGGTGGTCGACGAAGGTTCGGGTGTCATTGTGCTGCTGAATTGTGATGTGTCCTCTGATCGCTTGCTGGGCCAGTTTGCCTCGCTCGATGAAATTGAGCAGCGTGGCACTACCGCTCGCAAGGGTGCTGGTTCCAACCCGGATTTGCGCACTTACGGTATCGGGGCGCAAATTTTGCGTGACCTGGGTGTCAACAAAATGAAATTGCTTTCGCGACCACGGAAAATGCCAAGCATGACCGGGTTTGATCTGGAAGTGTCAGGTTATGTCAACGGAGAAACGAAATGAGCAACAGTCCAGGAAGTGTGCCTGCTAATTTAAATGGCGATGGCATTCGTGTGGGTGTGGTTCAGGCCCGCTTTAACGAAGACATTACGAACGGTCTTTGGGCCGCCTGTTGTAGCGAATTGCTGCGCTTGGGTGTGCTGAATGAAGACATTTTGCACATCACGGTGCCAGGCGCCATGGAAATTCCAATCGCACTGCAACGCCTGGCGTTCTCCGGCGAATTTGATGCGCTGGTTGCCTTGGGCGCAGTAATTAAAGGCGACACCTATCACTTTGAAATTGTGTGCGGCGAAAGCGCACGTGGTATTTCCAGCGTGGCTTTGGCCCACGATGTGCCAGTAGTGAACATGGTGTTGACCACCTACACCGAAGATCAAGCCATAGAGCGTATCGAAGACAAGGGCGTGGATGCAGCGCGTTGCGCAGTTGAAATGGGTAATTTGATGATGACGCTGGACGACAACCTGCCCGGCGCAGACGACGAGGTTGAAGAAGATGAGTGAGGCCCACAAGCCGGACACCGGTAAAAGACAAGGCCACACTCGCAATGCGCGCCGCCGGTCTCGAGAACTGGCCCTGCAAGGTTTGTATCAATGGTTCTTAAACCCAAGCGAAGTGGGCGAGATTGATGCACACATTCGCGATGCACCCGGATTTGATAAAGCAGATCGTGAACATTATGAGTCGCTGTTGCATGGTTCGGTGCACCATCTTGAAAGCCTGATGCATCAAATTCAACCGTTTATTGACCGACCATGGGTTGATCTTAGTCCAGTTGAAAAGGCGGTCTTGGTGCTGGCAAGTCATGAAATGAACACCCACGTGGAAATTCCCTATCGTGTGGTCATCAATGAAGCTGTGGAACTGACGAAAACCTTCGGTGGCACGGATGCCTTCAAATTCGTGAACGGCGTTCTTGACAAAGTGGCGGCACAGGCTCGCGACACAGAAATCAAGGCGCAGCTCGATATTCAGCCGAACACACAGTCCAGTTAACACCTAGAGGTGCTGTGGAATTTGACCTGATTCACCGCCATTTCAAATCACCTTTCGCTGCACTGGTCAAGGCCAACAGAGATTCCGTGTTGACAGGCATTGGTGACGATTGTGCCGCACTGGCACCAATGCCGGGCCATGGTCTTTACGTATCCACTGACACTTTGGTGGAAGGTGTTCATTTTTTCAGTGACGACCCTGCACCGGCCGTGGGTTGGAAGTCGCTGGCCTGCAATTTGTCTGATCTGGCAGCTTGCGGCGCCCAGCCAATCGGTTTCACTTTAAATCTAAGCCTGCCGTTGATCGACGAATCATGGGTTGCCGGGTTTTCAGCGGGTTTGTTGGAAATTGCATCAACGTTCAATTGCCCCTTGGTGGGTGGTGACACCACTTCAGCCGGTGCAAACACGGCAAAAACCATCTCAATCACCGTTTTCGGCGAAGCGCCGCTCCAACACCATGGGTTTCATCGCGCCCTTGCAAAAGCTGGAGATGATGTGTGGGTAAGCGGAACACCCGGTTTGGCCCGCTTGGGTCTTTTGCTGGAATATCAACGGCTTGGCAGTTTGTCCCGCTTTTATTCGTCCAGTGAAATTCTATCGGTGCTCGAACTTTTGTCAGTCATGCCCCAGTCCCTTAAACAACTTGCTGTAGCGGCTTTGCGGCAACCTTTTCCCAGGGTAAATTTGGGCCAAAGCCTGCGAGGCAAAGCAAACGCATGTGTGGATTTGTCAGACGGCTTAAGCGGTGATTTGGCGCACATCACCACCGCAAGTGGCCTCTCGGCCGTGCTGGCAGTTCATGCGCTGCAGTCTGTGTGGTTGAAGCGATGGCCAGAACTTTCGCAACTTCCTGGCAGTGTGACTTTTTTGGACACCTTGCTCAACATCACCTTGCAGGGTGGGGATGACTTTGAGTTGTGCTTCACAGCAGAGCCGACTCACTTGGATGCAATACAATCGATTAATACCGCCCTCTGCCGAATCGGTCAGCTTGAGGCAGGTGAGGGATTGTGGTTAAGTCAGCCCAATCATAGCCGCCAGCGCGTGCTTGGCGTTTCATACAAACATTTTGCAGAGCCTACGCTTTGAATCAAACCGCAGTCGGAAGGCCCACATGGCGTTTCATGCTAAAACACCCAGCGCATTTGGTGGCCCTGGGTTTTGGCAGTGGATTGTCGTGGTTCATGCCAGGTACATTCGGCACTTTGATGGGCTGGTTGTTGTATGTGTGGATAGATCCCTATCTGGACGGCAATCAGTGGTTATGGCTTATTTTGATTGCATTTGCCGCGGGCGCGGTGTGTTGCCAAGTCACTGGCAAAGCGTTGGGTGTGATAGATCACGGCGGAATTGTTTGGGATGAAATCGTTGCGATATGGTTAGTTCTGTTTGTCGCGTCCAATCAGTTTTCCAGCCCGGAGGGGCAATTGGCCTGCGTGGTGGTTTTCCGCTTTTTTGACATGGTGAAGCCGCCGCCCATTCGATGGTTCGACCAAAATTGGAAAAATGGGTTTGGTGTGATGTTTGATGACATCGTGGCTGCGTTGATCACCCTATTGACTTTGGCCACATACATTCACTTTGTTCAATAATTCGACGGGGAAACCGCTTTGAGCAATTCAAACCAAGCGCTGTTGATTCAAATTGCCGAATCGTTCACTTCGGCCGGGGCAAAACTCGGCGTGGTGGAATCTTGCACCGGAGGCGGTTTGGGCGCGGCGTTGACAAGTATTGCTGGTTCCAGCGAGTGGTTTGAGGGTGGTTTGATCACCTATTCCAACAAAGTGAAAATGAAGTCGGTGTACGTACGGGAATCGACTCTCGATCAACATGGTGCTGTTAGCGAAGAATGTGTAAAGGAAATGGCAAATGGTGGAATGATTGCTCTTGGTCTGGATTGTTGCCTGTCTGTGTCCGGTATTGCGGGCCCAGGCGGTGGTTCGCCAGGCAAGCCCGTGGGCACTGTGTGGTTTGGCCTTGCAGTTCGCCACAAATCAATCGAAGCTTTTCACCATGTTTTTGAGGGTGATCGAAATTCAGTGCGCGAGCAGGCGGTACAAGTCGGGTTATCCATACTGTCCAAAGTATCACTCAAAAAGGCTGTATAGATTTACAGTAAAAACTGTGCAATAATTTGATCATCGTAACCAATCCAGTTGAAGGCAAACCATGGAAGATCTCAGAACAAAGAACCAATCCTCAGAAAAAGTGAAAGCGCTTGCTGCCGCACTGGGCCAAATTGAAAAGCAGTTTGGCAAGGGCAGTATTATGCGTTTTGGCGAGAATGAGGTAATCGACGACATTCAATCAGTGTCGACAGGTTCTTTGGGTCTCGATATCGCGTTGGGCATTGGCGGATTGCCCCGCGGCCGTGTGGTCGAAATTTACGGTCCGGAATCTTCCGGTAAAACCACCTTGACCCTCCAGGTAATTGCCGAAATGCAAAAGTTGGGTGGTACCTGTGCTTTTATTGATGCGGAACACGCCCTGGACGTTCAATACGCATCCAAGCTGGGTGTGAATCTGCCTGAATTGTTGATTTCCCAGCCCGACACAGGCGAACAAGCCCTGGAAATCGTAGATGCCTTGGTTCGATCAGGTTCTGTTGATCTGGTGGTAATCGATTCAGTGGCTGCGCTAACCCCGAAGGCAGAAATTGAAGGCGACATGGGCGACTCCTTGCCAGGTTTGCAGGCACGTCTGATGAGCCAGGCGCTACGCAAATTGACAGCCAATATCAAGCGAACCAACTGCCTGGTGGTATTCATTAACCAGATTCGAATGAAAATTGGCGTCATGTTCGGTAGCCCAGAAACCACCACAGGTGGTAACGCGCTTAAGTTCTACGCATCTGTGCGGCTGGACATTCGTCGAATTGGTTCAATCAAGAAAGGCGACGAGGTGATCGGTAGCGAAACCCGCGTCAAAGTGGTTAAAAACAAGGTTAGCCCACCCTTTAAGCAAGCGGAGTTCGACATTTTGTACGGTCAAGGCACTTCTCGCGAGGGCGAGGTTGTTGACCTAGGCGTGTTGCATGGGTTTGTAGACAAAGCGGGTGCCTGGTATTCCTACAACGGCGAGAAAATTGGTCAGGGCAAAGACAACGCCCGCGACTTCCTGAAGGCCAACCCAGCCATGTCGGCTGAAATCGAAAACAAGATTCGGGAAAAGCTTGGTGTTCGCTTGCTGGAAGAGGCTGCAGCCGCGCCTGTTTCCAAAAAGAAAAATGAAGTCGAAGACGCCGAGTAAAAATCGGTTTGCCTCAGCCTTGGGCCCTAAAAAGCCCTTGGCTTCGGCCAAATCAAAAGCCGTTGCGTTGCTAGCCCGCAGGGAACACAGTCAGTCGGAACTTCGCGCGAAACTGCAACAACGTGGCTATGAGGCTGAAGAGGTCGAACAAGCCATTGAATGGGCCACTTCCCACCAGTTTCAGTCTGATGACCGGTTCAAGTTAAGCCTTTTTCGAAGGCGCGCGTCTACTTTCGGTGACCGGGCTATCTCGGCTGAGCTTGGTCAGCATGGTCTTGGTGATCTGAAATCAATCGAATTTGATGAATCTCGCGCCGAAGTATTTGAATCTGAAGAAGATCGAGCTTACGACTGGATTAAACGTCGTCAGTTGTCTGCGCTTGCCTCGGTACTTGATGAGACTGGTTCTGCAGAACCAGGCCAGTTGATGGCTTTGAAGGCCAAGGTTTTTCGGGGTTTGTCTTCTCGGGGGTTTGAGTTCGGTAACATCGATCGCGCCTGGCGTCGCATTTTAGCTGAGTTCAAATCGAATGCGTGATATCATTCATCCCGGCTTATGTGTTTCCATAGAAGTGATAGTCTAGTTCAATAACGAAGCGTTATTCAACGACACAAGAAGCAAAGAAAGAGATGAATAAAAACCTTCATAGCATGCTCGCCATGTCTCGTCCTTGCCTCGGCTGTATGTCCGAGAACCCGCTTGCGCTGTCACGCAAAAAGAACACCTTCCACTTTAAAATGTTGTCAGTTCAGTCGCCTTGGTGCGTCTAGCGGACTTGCATTAACTTTCCCAGCAAGGAATTCAAATGAAGATTCACGAGTATCAAGGCAAGGAAATTTTGAAGAAATATGGTGTGGCTGTTCCTACAGGCTACCCATGTTTCTCAATCGACGACGCAATGGCTGCGGCTGAAAAGCTGGGTGGTCCGGTTTGGGTAGTAAAGGCGCAAATTCATGCAGGCGGTCGCGGCAAAGGCGGCGGCGTGAAAGTTGCCAAAAGCATGGATGATGTTAAAACCTACGCCAGCCAAATTCTTGGCATGCAGCTGATTACCCATCAAACCAGCCCAGAAGGCCAGAAAGTAAGCCGTTTGCTGGTAGAAGAGGGTGCGGACATCAAGAAAGAATACTATCTAGGCATGGTGGTTGATCGTGTTACCCAGCGTGTTTGCGTAATGGCATCCAGCGAAGGCGGCATGGAAATTGAAGAAGTGGCAGAGCATTCACCTGAACTGATTCACAAAGTGTATGTAGATCCCGTGGCAGGTCTTAGCGACGCTGAAGCTGACGACCTGGCTGTCAAAATTGGCATTCCTTCTGCGTCTGTGGCCAAGGCACGTGTGGCTTTTCAGGGCTTGTACAAGGCGTTCTGGGAAACTGATGCCAGCCTTGCCGAAATTAACCCCCTTATTCTGACTGGTTCTGGCGACATTATTGCGCTTGATGCAAAGCTGAACTTCGATTCCAACGCCATGCACCGCCACCCTGAAATTGTGGCCCTGCGCGATTTGGCCGAAGAAGATCCGGCTGAAATTGAAGCCAGTAAATTCGATCTTAGCTACATTAGCCTGGACGGCAACATCGGCTGTCTGGTTAACGGCGCTGGTTTGGCCATGGCGACCATGGACACTATTAAATTGTTTGGTGGTGAGCCTGCCAACTTCCTGGACGTTGGCGGTGGTGCAACCACTGAGAAAGTCACTGAAGCCTTCAAAATCATGTTGAAGAACCCGAATTTGAAAGCCATTCTGGTGAATATTTTCGGTGGCATCATGCGCTGCGACGTAATCGCGGATGGCGTGGTGGCGGCTTCGAAGGCTGTTGGTTTGTCCGTGCCTTTGGTCGTTCGCATGAAAGGCACCAACGAAGATTTGGGCAAGAAAATACTGGCTGAATCAGGTTTGCCAATTATTGCTGCAAACACCATGGGTGAAGCTGCGCAAAAAGTGGTGGCCGCCACGAAAGGCGCTTAAAGCGCATTTCGAGAGTTTGATTGCCATCCAACACGATTGAAAGCAGCCCCGTTAGAAAACGGGGAGGCCACTAAAAAGGATTTTGACAATGTCTATTTTGATCAACAAAGACACCAAGGTAATTACCCAGGGTATTACTGGTAAAACTGGTCAGTTCCACACACGCATGTGTCGTGAATATGCCAATGGCAAGAATTGCTTTGTAGCGGGTGTAAACCCCAAGAAAGCGGGTGAGGATTTCGAAGGTGTGCCAATTTACGGCACTGTAGCCGATGCCAAAAAGCAAACTGGCGCCAATGCATCAGTAATCTACGTGCCGCCCCCCTTCGCCGCGGCCGCGATCTGGGAAGCAGTAGAAGCCGATCTGGATTTGGTGATTTGTATTACTGAAGGAATTCCAGTACGCGACATGATCGAGGTGCGTGATCGCATGCGCCGTGAAGGTCGTAAAACAATCGTTGTGGGCCCCAATTGCCCTGGCGTAATTACGCCTGATGAAATCAAGATTGGTATCATGCCAGGCCATATTCACAAAAAAGGTCGCATTGGCGTGGTGTCACGTTCAGGTACTCTGACTTACGAAGCCGTGGGTCAACTAACTGAATTGGGCCTTGGACAATCCACTGCTGTGGGCATTGGTGGTGACCCAGTGAATGGCTTAAAGCACATTGATGTAATGCGCATGTTCAACGACGACCCCGATACGGATGCCGTGGTAATGATCGGTGAAATTGGCGGTAGCGATGAAGAAGAAGCCGCGTTGTGGGTCAAAGACAACATGAAGAAGCCTGTTGTCGGCTTTATCGCAGGCGTTACTGCCCCTCCCGGAAAACGCATGGGCCACGCTGGTGCAATTATTTCTGGTGGTAAAGGTACCGCTCAGGAAAAACTGGCCATTATGGAAGAGTGCGGTATTACCGTGACCAAAGACCCTTCAGTGATGGGTCAGCTGTTGAAGAAAGCCATTGGTGCCTAATCCAATGTAGTTTGGGCCTTGTGCCCAAATTTCTGAAAACCCCATCATTCACTCAGAATGGTGGGGTTTTTCTTTTTAACCCCAGTGGGGGTACTTCGCTTGCCTAGAACACCGAAGAATGTGGATTCAACACCACTTTCGACGTGAGGATGCGACGATGAATACTTTGATGATGGATAAATGGCAGAAGGGGAGCAAGGGTTTCACCTTGATTGAGCTAATGATTGCAATTGCGATTGTGGGTGTGCTGGCCGCCATTGCTGTGCCGGCTTTTTCAAATTACCTGGCGCGGGCCCGAGTTTCTGAAGCCATTAATTATGCACAAAGTTGCAAAACCGGTTATCTCGAATATTACGCGACCAGCGGTGTGTTGCCTGCCAATAACGACGAGGCGAACTGCCCAACAATCACTACAGACAACGTTGCTAACGTGACAATTACATCCGGTACAGGCGCTGCAGCAGCCCCTGCAATCAGAGTTCTACTCGTGAATGCTGCTCCCTTACCGAGCGACGTTCGTAACCACGTTATCGTAATACAACCCCTCGATCCTAATAATGGAATAGTTGCCAACGGTGAGCGAATCGAAAACTGGAGGTGCTCGCTGACCACTACCGCTGGTGCAGCGGCTGCGGCGAACGTTCGGGAATTCGTTCCCGCAATTTGCAGAAATTCAGTTGCAACCAGCTAAGCCTTTTAGGGGTTAAGTGTTTCACGCTGCAGTGAAATCGCTTTTACCACCGCGTTTTTCCATCAGCTTGGTCTCACTCATCACCATGCCTTTGTCAATCGCTTTCAGCATGTCGTAAATGGTAAGAAGCCCGACCTGAACACCGGTCAGGGCTTCCATTTCCACGCCGGTTTTCCCCACGGTTTGCGCGGTACACACGCAGTGCACCTCGCACTTTACATCATCCAATTCAAACTCCACTGCCAAGCGCGTCAACGGCAATGGGTGGCACAAGGGAATCAGATCTGAAGTGCGTTTGGCCCCTTGAATGGCTGCAATTCTGGCCACGCCCAGCACATCACCTTTTTTGCTCGTGCCCGCTTTAAGCACATCGTAAGCGGCTTGACCCAAGCGAATAGTGCCAATGGCCACAGCTTTGCGTTCAGTTTCTTTCTTGCTGCCCACATCAACCATGTGTGCATTGCCTTCCTGATCGAAATGCGTCAATCCGTTCATAGCTTTGATCCCCTGCTGCTGCGGTGTTCAATCTCATGGGGCGCAGCCAAATTTGCGTAACAAATGGAAGGCTGCGCGAGAAGTTGATTGAACTTGTTTTTCATCGCGCTATCATACCCACACTACCACTAGAAAAAACAAAGCATGCGTTTTCAGTTTCGTAAAAGTGTTGCGAGTTTGCTGTGCAGTACCTTGATGCTGTCTTCAACACTTTCGCCTGCAGTTCATGCCGATGGTTTGAACAATTTGCCGAGTTTGGGCGATGCCGGTGGTGCTGAGTTGTCGGTTCAAGATGAAAGACGCTTGGGCGCTTTGATCATGAAAGACTACCGCGCCTTTGGTGCGGTCAATTCCGATCCTGAAATAACCTCTTATATCAGTCGCTTGGGCAACAAAATTGTTCAGGCAGCTTCCGAATCGCCTTCCAACTTTGAGTTTTTTTTGGTCACCGACAAATCGGTGAATGCGTTTGCCATGCCCGGTGGCTACATTGGTATTCACACGGGGCTTATTGCCGCATCGCAAACCGAGTCTGAATTAGCGTCTGTTTTGGCTCACGAGGTAGGGCACGTGACACAACGCCACATCGCACGCCGCTTCGGTCAGCAAAAACAGAGCAGCCTAGTGGCAACGGCTGCAATGATTGCCGCATTGTTGGTTGCCGGCTCCAATCCCCAGGCAGCCTCTGGTTTGATGGCAGCGGGTGCAGGTTATTCAATCGATCAACAGCTTTCTTTTTCTCGCGATGCGGAACGAGAAGCCGACCGGGTTGGCTTTTTGACCTTGCAACAAGCCGGTTTTGACACTCAAGGCATGGTGGATTTCTTCGGGCGTTTGCAGACTGCCTCGCGCCTTTACGAGAATAATGCGCCGTCCTATCTGCGTACTCACCCTCTGACCACAGAGCGTATTGCTGACATTCGAAACCGGGCTGGGCTTGAGAACAGGCGAACACCCAGCCAGAAACAGGCAGATCTCGAATTCGAATTGGTCCGAGTGAAGTCGATTGTGTTCGCTGAACGCAGCAATCAGCAGTTGGCGGATCGACTTCGCACTTTCGAGTCGCCCAATGAACAGGAAGGCATCAAAGACCCAGTGGCTTTGGCGTATGGTAAGTCATTGGTGTTAAACGCCATGGGGCGCAAAGAAGAAGCCCTGAAAGTCAGCGAGCAGGCGATTGCGCGCTTTAGGTCGGCTCAGTCGGTGGTAAAAACCACCGAGGTGCCCATGCTGCTTCAAAGCCAACGCATGCGAATGACCTTGGACGCGAGTTTACCATTGGTCTCTGCACCCATTGACCAGCGCCCGCCCCGAGAACGAGCCGCATTGAATTCGCAAGAGAAAGCTTTGCTGGAACAGTTAAACGAACTGCGTAATGATTTCAAAAGCGAGATGTCGGTGCGTTTGTTGTACGCTGAAGGGCTGCAACGTTTGGGCTTGTTCGCTGAGTCAGATTCGTATTTAAATGAGTTGGCCCAAGCCTACCGTTCCGTGCCCGAGGTATTCGACTTGTTGGCGCAGAGCGCCCTTGCCTTGCGAAAGCCTGCGGAACACCACATGGCCTTGGCCCAATCATTTAATGCCCGCCAGGCGTATCTACCCGCCATTGAACAGGCGGAGATCGCCAAGCGATTTGCCAGCGACAATTACTATTTATTGGCTGAAATCGATGCCAAACAACGCGAATACAAACGCAAGGCCGATGCTGAGCGTGAATTCGCGAGGTTTGGCAATTAGCCTTTCGATTTAGCTGCTAGTCAGCTCGTGTGGTATCCGCTTACCCGTTGCACTTCATTGGCTGAACCCAGCATCACCGCACAGCGCTGGTGCAGGTCAGTGGGCTGAATGTCCAGAATGCGTTGGGTGGCATCAAAGCTTTTGCCGCCTGCTTGCTCCACTAGCATGCTCATCGGGTTGGCCTCGTACATCAAGCGCAGTTTGCCCGGTTTGTTGGGGTCGCGCAGGTCTTTGGGATACATGAAAATTCCGCCACGAGTCAACACACGGTGCACATCGGCCACCATGGAGGCAATCCAGCGCATGTTGAAATCTTTGCCGCGCGCGCCAGTCTTTCCTTCCAGTAATTCCGAGATATAACGCTGCACAGGTTCATACCAGTGGCGTTGGTTCGACATATTTATGGCAAATTCCTTGGTGTCGTCTGGAATCTCCATGCTTTCACTGGTTTGAATGTATTCGCCTGCTTCACGGTCTAGCGTAAAAGCAACTACGCCTTTGCCAAAAGTCAGCACCAGCGAAGTTTGCGGGCCGTACACCACATAACCCGCCGCCAATTGTTCAGTACCGGGCTGCAGGAAGCTTTCATTCGTAATTTCGCCCACATCGGGGTTCGGCAGAATCGAGAAAATCGTGCCGATTGATACGTTTACATCAATGTTGCTGGAACCGTCTAATGGGTCAAACAGCACCAAAAACGGGCGATCAGAATGACCTGGCACCGGGGAACAATCATCCAGTTCTTCCGAGGCCATACCGGCCACCACACCTGTTGCTGCTAGGGCTTCCAGAATCATGTCGTTGGCAATAATGTCCAGTTTTTTCTGGGTTTCGCCCTGTACATTTTCTGAACCAGCGCTGCCCAATACGCCGCCCAGTGCGCCCTTGTGCACGGCTGCGGAAATGGCCTGTGAAACTTCAGCAATGGCGGAAACCAGCACTGCCATGTGCGCGTCCGTGTTGTGTTCAAGGTACTGCGCCAAATTAATCGTCATTCTTGTCCTCGGTTCTCAATTTAAATTCAGTGGGTGACTGCGTCCAGCGCCTTGCCGATCACCTCGCGCACATCAGGCGAAAGTTTCTCTGTGTTGAAAATGCGCTCAAGCTGTTTGCGCGCGCTTTCCTGCAGGGCAGGCACCAATTTGGTCCAGCGATCCAGCCCACGGGCCATGCGGGCGGCAACTTGGGGGTTGATCGTATTCAGTTCAATCACCAAATCAGCCCACAGCGCATAACCTTCACCTGAATGGCTGTGGAACACACTGGGGTTTTGCATGGCAAAAGCGGCCAGCAGCGAACGTGCGCGATTCGGGTTCTTTAGCGTGAAGGACGGGTGCTTTAACAGTTCACTGACCATGCCCAAGGTGTCCACGCTTTCATTGCTGGCGGGCACAGTGGCTTGCAGCATAAACCACTTGTCCACTGCCAGGGCTTCCTTGCTGAACCGTTCGAAAAACTCGGCCAGTTCTGGCGGGTTCGCCGGGCCGTTGTGCACCAAGTTGCTCAGCGCGGCCATGCGATCAGTCATGTTGTTTGCCGCTGCATATTGGGCTTTGGCCACGTTTAGTTCGTCATCTCCACCCGCTGCCACCAGATAGGCCAAAGCCACGTTTTTAAGCGCACGTTGGCTGGCAGCCACCGCATTGTATTCATAGGGCTGGCCCGGCGTGTGGCGGGCTTCATAGATGCCTTTGAAATCAGCCGCATAGGTGCAGGCCAGCAAGTCGCGCAGGGTAGTGCGGGCAAAGTGCATGGCCACAGGGTCAACCAAGCCATCAAATGATTCGAGCAGGGTGCCTTCACCGGGAAGTTGCAAGGCCAAGGCCAGAAAGCCGTCCGACAATTGAGTGTCCTTCAGCAGGTTGCCCACAATTTGCACAGCGGCCTGGGTGTTGGCACCGTCGGTTTGCCCACGTTGCAAGTAAATATCCAGAATGGCTTTGCCATATATTTTTTGGCAGGCATCCCATCGATTAAATGGGTCATTGTCGTGCCCAGCTAGGAATATCAAATCATCCGTGTTGTGGGCTGATTGCAGCACCACTGGCGCAGAAAACCCACGCAGCAATGAAGGCACCACAGGTTTGTCCAAACCAGTGAACACAAAGCTTTGGCTGGCCTGCGTAAAGTCGAGCACATCGCCGTGCAGGGCACTGGAATCGCCCTTCAAGGCGAGTGGCATGTCTCGCCCAGTTGCCACGTCCACGAAGCCCAACTTCACTGGAATGTGAAAAGCGGGCTTGCTGGCTTGCCCAGGCGTGGGGCGGCAATTTTGCTTCAAGGTCAATTCAAGCTCGCCGTTGGCTTGTTTCCAGCTGGCCAGTACCTCGGGCGTGCCAGCCTGCGAATACCAATGCCTAAACTGTTTCAAATCGAGTTCGGGGTGTTCTTCCTGCAGCGCTGTTTCCATGGCGCCCACGAAATCTTCACAAGTTACTGCTTGCCCATCGTGGCGATCAAAGTAAATTTGCATGCCGCGTTGGAACAGTGTTTCGCCCAGCAGGGTGTGCTGCATGCGAATCACTTCGGCGCCTTTTTCATACACTGTCACAGTGTAGAAATTGTTGATTTCCTGATAGCTGTCGGGGCGAATTGGATGAGCCATGGGCCCAGCGTCTTCGGGAAACTGGGCCGCGCGCAACACCTTCACATCTTCGATTCGCTTTACCGCGCGGGCAGAATCGGCTTGGGCCACATCAAGGCCTTCAGCCATCATGTCGGCTGAAAATTCCTGATCGCGAAACACGGTTAAACCTTCTTTCAGCGAAAGCTGAAACCAGTCGCGGCAGGTTACCCGGTTGCCAGTCCAGTTGTGAAAGTACTCGTGGCCCACCACGCTTTCCACATTCTCAAAATCCACGTCTGTGGCCAGTTCGGGGTTGGCGAACACAAATTTGGTGTTGAAGATGTTCAAGCCCTTGTTTTCCATCGCGCCCATATTGAAGTCGGCGGTGGCCACAATCATGAAGCGATCCAAATCCAGGTCCAGGTTAAATCGCGTGCGGTCCCAGTCAATCGATTTTTTCAGGCTTTGCATGGCAAAGTCGGTTTTATCCAGATTACCGGGTTCAACCCACACTTGCAGCAACGCCGGCTGGCCATTGCCTTTTTGAACGGTTTCTTCCTGGCACACAAACTGGCCTGCCACCAAAGCGAACAAATAGGCTGGTTTAAGGAAGGGATCTTCCCAGCGTGTCATGTGCAAGCCTTCGCCCAATTTCTTTTCTTCCACCAGGTTGCCGTTGGACAAGCTGACCGGGTGCGTGGCCTCATGGGCAATCAGGGTCACCATGAACTGGCTTAGTACATCAGGCCGATCCGGAAAGTAGGTAATGCGTCGAAAACCTTGTGCTTCACACTGGGTGAAGAAGTTGCCATTCGATACATACAAGCCTTCCAGCCGTGTGTTCTGGTCGGGTTGAATGTACACCGTAATTTCAAGTACACCCTCGCGGCCTGGCTTGTGAATGGTCAGGCCTGTGGCGGTTTGCGTGTAGTGCGTCGCATCCAGCTTTTCGCCGTTCAGCAGCACCTGCTCCAATTCCAGGTCTTCCCCATCCAGTTCCAAGGGCAGGTTGTCCGGGTTGGATTCGCTCCAGCTTTGGAACTGCAAGCGGCTTGCCACCTTGGTGCGCGAAGGGTTCAGCGTGAACGTTAAATCGGTGCGGCTGATTCGGTGGTTCGGCGCTTTGTAGTCTTTGCGAAAAAAGGTGATGGGTGCTTGTGCGTCTCTCATGCCGGGAAATCCTTGTTGCTGCTGTGTTGCTGATTAGTGCTCGTGACCACAGTCCGGGCCGTGTTTGTGCTCGTGTTTGTGCTCGTGTTTGTGCTCGTGTGAATGGCCATGACCGTGATCATGGTCACAACAGTCGTGGTGTTTAATCTCGGGCACTACAATTTCCAGCATCGGTGCGGTCAAGGTGCTGAACTTCAATTCGAAATGTTCCAGCATGTGCATGCATTCATGGCTGGCCACCACGCGCGCGCCATTCTCATTCAACTGAACAGGCCAAAAATTCAACCCCGCCACATGCAGAAATTCTTCGAATCCTTTTTGGCCGCGTTCAATTTCAAACAGCTCTTCCTGGGCTGCCGCCACAATCGCCCACTCATTGGTGTTTGAAACCAGCTTGTCGCCCACTTCCACAGTGTCGTGCACATGGCAAATCAATGTGCTGCCATCGCTTGCTTTCGCATCGTGCGGCACTTCCTGGCGTTCATCAAATGTCAGTTCAAGGGTTTTCGCATTGCGAAGCAGCACGGAAGCAACCTTGTGGTTCGCCTTTACCACTTTGTTGTACACCACATCGTGATTGTGGCCGCAATCCGGGCCATGCTCGTGTTGATGTTCATGGTCGTGATCGTGGTCGTGTGAATGGTCTGCGCTCATGGCGTTTCCTTCGGTCGGTTTTCGTAGTTAGTCGCGGAAGTTTTCGAAACCCAATGGTGTTTCTGTCACTTTCTGTTTCAGCAAAGCAATTGCGTTTTGCAGATCGTCCCGTTTGGCACCCTGAATACGCACTGTGTCGCCTTGAATGCTGGCCTGCACTTTCATTTTGCTGTCTTTGATCTCTTTCACAACCTGTTTGGCCAAATCTTTGTCCAAACCGTTTTTAACAGTCACGGTTTGTTTGATTTTGTCGCCAGACACTTTCTCTTTTTTGTCAAAAGTCAGAAAGCGAACATCCACATTGCGCTTGGCGCATTTGTTGCGGATAATCTCGGCGACTTGCTCCAGTTTGAAGTCATCGTCGGCGTACACCATGATGGTGTTTTCATTCAACTCAACCTTGGAATCAGAACCTTTAAAATCAAAGCGTGTTCCAATTTCCTTTTTCACCTGGTCAACCGCGTTGCGCAATTCAATCAAGTCGGGTTTGCAGACCACATCAAAAGACGGCATAGTTTATTCCTTCAAGCATAATGCCCCATTGTAAACGTTTGACCACCCCCTATGTCAGCCCTTGCCGCCAGCCACAGCCTTGATTTGCAACCCTTGCACACCTTTGGTTTGCCAGCGTTTGCACGCGGACTATGTTTGATTAGAAACAGAGCTGATCTGCATCAATTTGCCCAGTTGCGCCAGGCTGGCGGGGTGCATTTGCTGCTGGGTGAGGGCAGCAACACCGTGTTTGTTGGCAGTAAGGTTGATGCCACGGTCTGGAAAGTGGCCATGAAAGGGCGCGAGTATTTGGGCTGCGATGGCTCACACCAACACCTCAGGGTGCAGGCCGGCGAGAATTGGCACCACACTGTTGAATGGACAGTAGCCATGGGTTGGGGCGGACTTGAAAACCTTGCCCTGATTCCCGGTTGCGTGGGCGCAAGCCCAGTTCAGAACATTGGTGCTTATGGCGTTGAATTGAAAGATCGAATTTCTGCTGTGCATGCGTTTGACCTCACCACTGAATCAGACCGTGTATTCGCAGTGGATGAATGCGAGTTCGGGTACCGAGACAGCCAGTTCAAAAGCTCTGCCAATGGCCGATATATCATTACCGCGGTCGATTTTGCGCTGCCCGTTCAGTGGCAGCCAGTGTTGGGTTATGGCGATGTGGCTCAGCGGGTGGAATTGCTGGGCAGCATAAATCCGCTGAATATCATGAAGGCGGTGTGCGCCATTCGCACTGAAAAGCTGCCAGACCCAACTGTGCTGGGCAACAGCGGAAGTTTCTTTAAAAATCCTGTTGTTACTGAGCAGCAGGCCAAAGCGTTGATCAATAAGTTTCCAAACCTTGTGCACTATCCAGCAGGCTTGGGATTGGTCAAGCTTGCAGCAGGTTGGTTAATCGACCAATGTGGTTTGAAGGGCCATGTGCTGGGTGGGGTGGCTGTTTACGACAGGCAGGCCCTGATTTTGGTGAATTTGGGGCAAGGGCAGGGCGCTGAGTTGTTACAGCTTATTCGGCACATTCAAATGCAGGTTCAAGACAAATTTGGCGTGTTGCTGGATCCCGAGCCGAATCTAGTTTGATATCCACAAAGAAAAACCGCCACCCAAAGGCAGCGGTTTTCGTAATTGGCTTCGCTTAGGCTTCAATGCAGTGAATCACATTCAACCCTGCTTAGCCGCGTTTCACCTTGGCATTGGCAGCAATCCGCAAGCGCAGTGCATTCAGCTTGATGAACCCACCCGCATCGGCTTGATCGTATGCACCGCCGTCTTCATCAAAAGTGGCTATTTTTTCATCAAATAGTGAATCAGTTTTTGAATCGCGGGCAACTACAATCACATTGCCTTTGTACAACTTCACTCGTACCCAGCCATTCACCGTGCTTTGTGTGTGGTCGATCAGTGTTTGCAGGGCCACGCGCTCGGGTGCCCACCAGTAGCCGTTGTAAATCATGCTGGCGTAACGGGGCATCAAGTCGTCTTTCAAATGGGCCACTTCGCGGTCCAGCGTAATCGACTCAATGGCGCGGTGCGCTTTCAACATAATCGTGCCACCCGGTGTTTCATAGCAGCCACGGCTTTTCATGCCCACGTAGCGATTCTCAACCAAATCAAGGCGGCCAATACCGTGCTTGCCGCCCAGTCGGTTCAATTCGGCCAGTACTGTGGCAGGGCTCATTTTTTTGCCATTCAAACCAACAATGTCGCCTTTCTCGAATTCAATGTCCAGGTACTCGGCTTCATCGGGTGCAGCTTCGGGGCTCACTGTCCAGCGCCACATGGCTTCTTCAGCTTCTGCACTCGGATTTTCCAAATGGCGGCCTTCAAAGCTGATGTGCAACAGGTTGGCATCCATGGAATAGGGTGCTCCGCCTTTCTTGTGCTTCATGTCGATTTCAATGCCGGCATCTTCTGCGTATTTCAAAAGTTTCTCGCGGCTCAGCAAGTCCCATTCACGCCAAGGCGCGATAATTTTCACGCCAGGCATCAGCGCATAAGCACCCAGTTCAAAACGAACCTGGTCGTTGCCCTTGCCGGTGGCGCCGTGGGAAATTGCGTCTGCGCCAGTTTCACGTGCAATGTCGATCAAGCGCTTGGCGATCAGCGGGCGGGCAATTGAAGTGCCCAGCAAGTATTCACCCTCGTACACCGTGTTTGCACGAAACATCGGGAACACGAAGTCGCGTACAAACTCTTCACGCACATCGTCGATGTAAATGTTCTCGGGCTTGATGCCGAATTTCAGTGCTTTCTGGCGCGCTGGCTCCAGTTCCTCGCCCTGACCCAGGTCGGCCGTGAAAGTGACGATTTCGCACCCGTAGGTGTCTTGCAGCCATTTCAAAATAACAGAGGTGTCCAAACCGCCCGAATAGGCAAGTACTACTTTGTTGATGTCGCTCATGGTTCTCGATTCAAAAAAGGGTTGTTACAGGTCCGCTTATTTGCGGCCCAACAAAAGGAATTCCATCAGGGCTTTCTGGGTGTGCAAGCGGTTCTCCGCCTCTTCCCACACAACGCTTTTCGGCCCGTCGATGACTTCAGCCGCCACTTCCTCGCCACGGTGGGCTGGCAGGCAGTGCATGAACAACGCTTCTGGATTGGCCACGTCCATCATTTCCGTGTCGACCTGGAAGTCGGCAAATGCACGGCGGCGGGCTTTGTTCTCATCCTCGAAGCCCATGCTGGTCCACACATCGGTGGTCACCAAATCAGCACCTTTGCAGGCATCCATCGGGTCTTCAAACCACTCGTGGTGTGTGCCCTTGATATTGGTTTTGGCCGGGTCAATGTTGTAGTCGCTGGGTGTGGAAATATTCACCTTGAAATCCAGAAGCTCGGCAGCTTGCAGCCAAGTGGCGCACATGTTGTTGCCGTCGCCCACCCACGCCACTGTTTTTCCCTGAATGCTTCCACGGTGTTCGATGAAGGTGAAAATGTCCGCCAGAATCTGGCAGGGGTGGTATTCATTGGTCAGGCCGTTGATCACAGGCACGCGGCTGTTCGCGGCAAAGCGCTCGATGATTTCCTGCTCGTAGGTGCGGATCATGACGATATCGCACATGCGCGACATGACCTGAGCAGCGTCTTCCACCGGCTCGCCTCGACCCAACTGCGAATCTTTGGTGTTCAGGTAAATGGCAGATCCACCGAGCTGGTGCATGCCGGCCTCAAAGCTTAGGCGTGTGCGCGTCGATGCCTTCTCGAAAATCATTACCAAAGTTCGGTCTTGCAGCGGGTAATAGGGCTCGTACCGCTTGAAGCGCGCTTTTACATCGCGCGACGACTTCATCAGGTAATCAAACTCGTCTTTCGATATGTCATTGAACTGCAAAAAATGTTTGATGGGCATTTTTCTATACCGGCTTGCCTCGCAGGCCGGTTCCTTTTTTATGCAGATTGTTCAAGAAACGCTTTAATCAAAGGGGCCAATTCCATGGCTAGCGTTTCTGCTTCCTCTTTTTTAATAACCAGTGGTGGTAACAGGCGCACCACATTGTCTCGGGTTACGTTAATGATCAAGCCTTTGTCGCGTGCAATGGCGACCAGTTCGGCGCATGGCTTCCACAATTCGATACCCACCATCAGGCCACGGCCGCGAATGTCTTTCACACCCGCAATGCCTGCCAATTCACGCGACAACACGGCGCGAATCAGTTGGCCCATTTGTTCTGAATGCGCCAGCAAGCCTTCTTCTTCCATAATCTGGATGGTGGCCAGTGCGGCAACCGACACCAAGGGGCCGCCACCGAAAGTAGTGCCATGCGAGCCCGGCGAAAACACGCCCGCAGCCGGGCCTGAAGCCAGGCAAGCGCCAATCGGTACGCCAGAACCCAAACCTTTAGCCAAGGTTATTACGTCAGGAACAATGTCGGCATGTTGATAGCCAAACCATTTGCCTGTTCTACCAATCCCGCTTTGTACTTCATCGATCATCAGCAGCCAGCCTTTGGCGGTGCACAATTTGCGTAGTGCCTGCAAGTATTCGGTGTCAGCGACATTAATGCCGCCTTCGCCCTGCAGTACCTCAAGCAGTACGGCTTGAATTTCCGGATTGTCATCAGCGGCCTGTTCAATTGCGGCAAAGTTTTTGTAAGGGACACGAACAAAGCCACCTGGCAATTCGCCAAAGCCCACTTTGGCCTTGGGGCTGTCTGTGGCCGCCAGCGTGGCTAGGGTGCGACCGTGCCATGCACGTTCCATCACAATAATTTTTGCGTTTTCAATGCCTTTCTTGTAGCCGTAGTGCTTGGCCAGCTTGATGGCCGCTTCATTGGCTTCCGCCCCCGAGTTGCAAAAAAAAGCTTCGTCCATGCCTGAAATTTCGCAAAGCCGATCGGCCAGCCTAGATTGCTCAATCACCCCATACAGGTTTGATGTGTGAATCAGCTTTCCTGCTTGTTCAGCAATGGCTTTCACCAGTTTAGGGTGGTTGTGGCCCAGGCCGTTCACAGCAATACCCGAAAGGCCATCCAGGTATTTTTTGCCGTCTGTTGACCACATCCATGCGCCGTCACCATGGGTAAAGGCAATGGGCTGGCGCGCGTAGGTTTTCATCAAATGGTCTGTCACGGTATGGCTCTCTTTCAACAATGTTCAGGCAAAACGCACGTTTCTAAAAGCAAACGCAGCCAATCGGTCGACGCGCGGCTGCGTTGTTCAAGAGGAAATTGTACGCCGAATCAAGGCTTAAGGGCTAGTCTTGGCGGTGTGCACGGGTTCTAAATTCATCAAGATCTGAAGGCAAATGTTTTGCACGAAGGTATTCATGCGCAACAACCGACAAACATTCGTAGGTGGGCAAAGGGAACGGCCTGCCGGAGGAGCGAATGTTGTCAATTTTCATAGAATCCACATTGTCGCGGCTCATCAACGGTTCGCCTGGCGCCAGCTCCATCAGGAAGGCCTGTGCCTTGGCCAACCCATCAGGAATGCCGAATACCAACGGGTTTTTGCCCACTGCACGGGCTGACAGCTGCACCAGTTCTTTCAAGGTAAAAATTTCTGTTCCCACCAGGTCGTAGGTGTTGTGCAGGGTTTCTTTGCCCTGATCTTCAATGCAAGCCATGATTGCTTTGGCGACATCGCTCACGGAAACGGGCTGAAAACGGGCATTTGCACCTGCCAAGGGAATGAAAGGCGCAATTTTCGCCAAAGAGGCAAAAGTATTCAGGAAATTGTCTTCACGACCAAATACCACTGAGGGGCGAAGAATGGTCCAGCCCAGGCCGCTGTCTTTAACAACAGCTTCTCCGTCGGTTTTCGATCGCAAATACATCGATGGTGCCGGGTTTTGAACACCGACTCCTAATGCGCTGACGTGCACAATGCGTTTCACGGCATGCTTGACCATCGCCGCACACAGTGCCTTTGGAAATTCAACATGATTGACGCGAAAGCTTTGTCCGTAAGGTTTACCAGGTTTGCTGTGCAGCACGCCCAACAAATTGACCACCATGTGTTGGCCAGCGACCAAACGGCCCAGTGTGGCGCGATCATGAATATTGGCCTCAATAATTTGGCATGTGGGCAGGGTTAGAAGGTGCTTTGCTTTGTCATACCGGCGTGTGGGCACTGTGATTCGGTAACCTGACTTGGCCAGTTGATTACACACAGCCTGGCCCAGAAAGCCCGAGCCACCAATTACCAATACATTTCTTGATTTACTCATAAAAACAGCTTGTGCCTTATTACTTGGATCCGTAGATGATACCGAGTCTTTGTTTCAATGGGGTCGAGGCATTGTTCAACAGAAGAGAATAAGCCACTGTGTTGGACATTACGTTTTTCACGTATCCCCGTGTTTCGTCGAAAGGAATCAACTCTGCAAATATCGCACCTTCAATTTTTCGGTCACCCAAGCGGCGTTTCCAAAGGGCAGGGCGGCTTGGGCCCGCATTGTAGCCAGCCGACGCCAGCACGGGGGACTGATCGTGTTGTTCGAACACCATTTTAAGGTAACTTGTGCCCAAGGTAAGGTTGGTTTCAATCTCCGTAATGTCAGAAGGTTTGAAATTGGACATGCCAATCTTTTTCGCCACATACTTGGCTGTTGCTGGCATCACCTGCATGAGACCGCTGGCGCCCACGCCAGAGCGCGCAATGGTCACAAACCTTGATTCCTGACGAATCAGCCCGTATACCCACGATTCATCCACACCAATTTCTTGGGTTTTTGCCTGCATATTTGATCGAAACGGAGTAAGGTAGCGCAAGCCCAAATCATGTTCCGTTTCTGTGCGGTCGGCGGCTGCGATGGCTCGATCGTATAGCTGATTGCGTTCTGCCCATGTTGCTGCTGCCAGTAGTTGGCGATCTGTCATTTGGGCAACCTGCAAATTGAACTCCCAGAATCCTTCCGTTCGCAGGCCAGCGTTGTACAAGGCCAGTGCCCGATTCAGGCCAGGGTGTTTTTTGGCCCAATCAATCTCTGTGGCAGTGAGCAATTCAGGCCGTTTGGGTGCCATGACCGTATCGCCCAATTCTTCATAGGCCAGTTTTCCATAGAAAGAAAACGGACTACTTGCCTTGATCCATTCTTGGCGTGCTTCTACAACTTTGCCAGCCTCCGCCAAAGCTCGACCACGCCAATAGGACCATGCCCGGTCTTCTCTCAGGACTGGGTTCATTTCATTGGTGGCTTGCAGCACAGCGTTCCAGTCTTCAAGTAACAGCGCCGAGCGAACTTTCCATTCCTGTTGTTCCTGGCTCATGACTTCCGGGTTGCTGCGTTTGAAATAACTCAAGGCATCCCGATTCCACACCAAACCGGCTCGGTACCCAACATGTGCCCAAAGCCATTGCTCGGAGCTTGCAGACAACTTGCCCGCATGAGTTTGTTCGATTTGGCGTGCAACCCAACTGAAGTCTTCCACGGCTCGCCGGGCCAATGCACCGGTTAAATAGAGGTCGGTGCCCGAATTTGCAGATGCCGACTTCAGGTACCTATCTGGATTGGACGTGGCGTCACGCAGTGTGCTGCTGTTAACAGCCTTTCCCCAAGCCGTGTCGTCGAATTCATCCACAAATTTAATGGCATTGGTCAGTTGATTGTTGCCAATAAGTTGCAACACGTGGCGGTCCAGGTCCTTTGCTTCAACGCCACCGACTTTGTACAAATTTTTCAACAAAGTACGGCAGGTTTTGGGCAAGCGTTTGTCAAAGCTGACAATTGCATTTAGCTTGTACCGGATCAGCTGCCCTTGGTTTGCGGCGTACATCAAATCCGCACACTCGACGCCTTGATCCGGCCGGTAGCGCAATAGCTCTCGTTGCGCCGCAAACTCGTCCCATTGGGCTGTGCGCGCCAATTGTTCCAGCCAATCTCGTCGCAAAGTTTCCGCAGGCCAGCTGTTCTCAAATTTATTCAGCACTGGCAAAATATCGGCTTTTCTCCAGACAATTTCTTGATCAGGGAACTGTTTCTCAATCCCTTTTTGAAAAAAGCGGAATTGCCAAATGTCAACGTAAGGTCTGAACACACTTTTCTGGGGCAGCTGTGCCGCCAGTCGACTAAACTTGTCGTAAGCTCCATCCGAGTAAGCTGATTTAATTTGTTTCATCAGTTCAGCTTCGGAATCACTGTTTGCATGAGATGGTTGCAAAGCGGCGACGCTCAACAAGAAAACAGGAAGGAAAGCGTAGCGTGAAAAAGTGCGAAAAATTGTCATTGGTCCTGTCATGAAAAAAGCGTTGCGGCAAAAAGCCTTGGCCTATCGCACCCAACTGAGTGACCATGAAGTTGCAGCCTTTCAACCGCAAATTCATGCTGGCTTACTAACTCTACTCCAAACATTCAGGCCCTGCACCGTGGGCTTGTACCATCCTGTACGTGGGGAGCCCGACATACTTGAAATAACTGGTAATTTGGTGTTGGAGGGCTTTGAATGGGCCCTTCCCGTCTGTTGCGACTCGCCAACAGGTCCTTTGCTGCAGTTCGCTGGTTTTCACACTGGCGATTTGCTTGAGGTTGGGCAATACAACATTCTGGTTCCCCAAATCAAAACATGGGTGCAGCCCCAAGTGCTGCTGATTCCTTGTGTGGCTTTTCACAGGCAAGGCGCTCGCCTGGGTTACGGTGCTGGCTGGTACGACAGAACCTTGCAAAATTTAGTCAATAAGCCCGTTGCAGTTGGCATTGCCTACTCTGGAACTGAATCGAAACACCCGTTTGCAGAACCTCACGACCAACTGCTTGATTTTGTCGTGACCGAAAACTCAGTAATTCATTGCAAAGAAAACCGAACTTAGTACCCAATCTGGTCAAGAATTGCCAAGGTGGGTTGGGCGTTGTTCATGGTGTAGAAATGCAGTCCAGAAGCGCCTTCTTTAATGAGCTGTTCACACAGGTTCGACACCACTTCAAGGCCGAACGAGCGGATTGACTCCCGGTCGTCACCGAAATGCTGCAAGCGGTTGCGCATCCAGCGTGGAATTTCAGCGCCACAGGCATCTGAAAAACGGGCCAATTGGCTGAAGTTGGTTACAGGCATGATGCCGGGTATCAGCGGAATGGAAATTCTGGGTTGAACCTGATCCCGGAAATACAAAAACGCATCGGCATTGAAAAAGTACTGCGTAATCGCAGAATTCGCGCCGCAATTCACCTTGTGAACGAAGGCGTCAACGTCAGCTGCTGGGCTTTTGGCCTGCGGATGTGTTTCAGGGTAAGCCGCCACTTCAATGAAAAAATGGTCGCCTGTTTCCTTGCGAATGAATTCCACCAATTCACTGGCGTAGCGGAAAGAACCTGTTTCAAGCATGCCTGAAGGCAAGTCACCGCGAAGCGCAACAATTCGCTTGATGCCGTGCTCTTTGTATTGCTTTAGCAAGGCCAGTACTTTGTCTTTCGATGAACCCACACAAGACAAATGCGGTGCAGCCTCTTCACCCGCAGCCTTGATTTCAAGCACTGTTGAAAGGGTGCCGTCTTGCGTGGTGCCACCCGCGCCAAAAGTGACCGAGAAAAACTCGGGTTTGCGTTCCGAAAGCAAGGCGCGCGTGGCGCGCAGCTTTTGCGCGCCTTCTTCGGTTTTGGCCGGAAAAAATTCAAAGCTGATGTTCATCATGGTGTGTCATTTCACGTTGTTATGGTTTTGCGCAATCTAATTTTTCACCGCGTGCACAAAATATTCCTGGTTTCCATCTCCGCCCTTTAAATCGCACGGAAAGAACTCTTTGGTTTGCATATCCAATTGTGTGCAACATGCCTGAATTTCAGTCTCAAGCTGAGCAATCAAGCCCTCTAGATTTTTCACCAAGCCGTTTTTGCCAATGTGTTCAGGGCCCAATTCAAACTGCGGTTTTACCAAGAAAAGGCATTCACATTCTGTCGGCAAAAGTGCAGCCACATTGGGTAACACTTTGCGAAGCGAGATGAACGACAAATCAGCCACTGCAAAATCAAATGGCGTGAAATCGGCTCGCAACGTCACAATTTCTTGCGCAAGTTCACGCGCATCAACTTTGTACAAATTCACGCCTTCAATTGCCAGCACCGCAGGGTGTTGTTTCAGGCTGGGGTGCAACTGGTCTTTGCCGACATCTAAGCCCACAACACTATGCGCACCGCGTTGTAGCAAGCAGTCGGTGAATCCACCTGTAGATTGTCCAAGGTCAATACACCTCTTGTTTTCAATTTTAATCTGGGTGTGTTCCAAGGCGTGGTGCAACTTCAACCCACCTCGGGAAACGAAATTGGGGGCATCGCAGTGAATCAATTCAAGCTCCATGAAGGGCTCGATTTGCTGCGATGCTTTTTTAATTACAGCAGGTGGTTTATTCAGGCCATTGCGCATTAAAACTTTGCCTTGCTCAATCAATATTTGAGCCTGCGCCCTGGAAGGGCACAGGCCTTTTTCAACCAAGGCAAGGTCTGCGCGCAAGGCTTGGCCTTTCTGCTTAGTAGCGGTAGTGGTCTGGCTTGTAAGGGCCGTCTTGCTTCACGCCAATGTAGCCAGCTTGTTCCTTGCTCAATTCGGTCAACTGGGCACCAATTTTCATCAAGTGCAAGCGGGCTACTTTCTCGTCCAGGTGTTTGGGCAATACGTACACGCCCACTGGATAGTTCTCGGTGTGCAACCAAAGTTCGATCTGTGCAATTGTCTGGTTGGCAAAGCTTGAAGACATTACAAAAGAAGGGTGGCCGGTACCGCAACCCAAGTTCACCAAGCGGCCTTCGGCCAACATGATGATGCGCTTGCCATCCGGGAAAATAATGTGATCAACCTGAGGCTTGATGTTTTCCCACTGGTACTTCTTCACACTGGCAATGTCGATTTCATTGTCAAAGTGACCAATGTTGCAAACAATCGCCTGGTCCTTCATCTTCACCATGTGGTCATGGGTAATGATGTCTTTGTTACCGGTGGCGGTCACGAAAATGTCTGCTTTGTCGGCGGCGTAATCCATGGTCACAACGCGGTAGCCTTCCATTGCAGCTTGAAGTGCGCAAATTGGGTCAATCTCTGTTACCCAAACTTGAGCTGACAATGCACGCAAAGCTTGCGCAGAACCCTTGCCCACATCACCGTAACCTGCAACAACTGCCACTTTACCGGCAATCATTACGTCGGTTGCTCGCTTAATACCATCTACCAGCGATTCGCGGCAACCGTACAGGTTGTCGAACTTCGATTTGGTCACGGAATCATTCACGTTGATCGCTGGAAAGGCCAATTCGCCTTTCTTGTGCATTTCGTACAAGCGATGCACGCCAGTCGTTGTTTCCTCAGTCACGCCTTTGATTTCTTTCAGGCGAGTTGAATACCAGGTGGGGTCGGTCTTCAAGGTTTTCTTGATGGATTCAAACAAGCAGATTTCTTCCTCACTGCCTGGGTTGTTCAGCACGCTGATGTCTTTTTCAGCTTTGGTGCCCAGGTGCAGCAGCATGGTGGCATCGCCGCCATCATCCAGAATCATGTTGGAATAGCCACCATCAGCCCATTCGAAAATGCGGTGGGTGAAATTCCAGTAGTCAGTCAATGACTCGCCTTTGAACGCAAACACAGGAACGCCTGCTGCTGCAATTGCGGCGGCTGCGTGGTCTTGTGTCGAGTAAATGTTGCAAGAAGCCCAACGTACTTCAGCACCCAATGCAGTCAGAGTTTCAATCAGCACGGCTGTTTGAATCGTCATGTGTAGTGAACCGGTAATACGGGCGCCTTTCAAAGGCTGAGACGCAGCGAATTCCTTGCGGATGGCCATCAGGCCGGGCATTTCGGTTTCTGCAATCGCGATTTCTTTGCGGCCATAATCGGCCTGGGACAAGTCGGCTACGAAAAAATCGTTTTCGCCGTTGGCGGTAATTGGTTTTGCAATGGCGTTCATCACGCCCTCCTTTTTAAAGTTCATAAAGAAAGAAGCGTGAGCGCCGTTGTTTATTTCTTGTTCAAGCCTAGCACCCCAAAATGCATGGGTGTGTCGCAACGCTCCTTGAACGGACTAAATTGTAACAGGCTTCCAGCCAGAAGACCAAGCGGATTTCCGCCGAGTCTTCCTGCTTTTGCTGCCCGCGGTGGCAAGCTGCGGTCTTTAAATCCCTGCTGCTGCCCTCAATGCCTCAGCCTTGTCGGTGCGTTCCCAGCTGAATTCAGGTTCTTCGCGACCAAAGTGGCCATATGCCGCGGTTTTTGCGTAAATTGGGCGCAGCAAGTCCAGCATTTGAACAATGCCTTTTGGGCGAAGGTCGAAGTGGGCATTCACCAACTCGGTTATCGCGCTGTCCTCAATTTTGCCGGTGCCAAAAGTGTTCACCATGATTGAGGTGGGGCGCGCCACGCCAATTGCATAGCTAACCTGCACCAGACAACGCTCGGCCAGGCCAGAAGCCACGATATTTTTCGCCACATAACGGCCCGCATAGGCTGCGGAACGGTCAACCTTGGATGGGTCTTTGCCTGAAAATGCGCCGCCACCATGGGGTGCTGCGCCGCCATAGGTGTCCACAATAATTTTGCGGCCGGTCAAGCCACAATCGCCCTGTGGGCCGCCAATTACAAATCGGCCTGTCGGGTTGACCAGAAAGTTGATGTTGCCGTGAATCAATTCCTTCGGCAAAACCGGCTTGATCACTTCTTCAATTACAGCTTCACGCAGGGTGGCCAGTTCAATTTCTGGCGAGTGCTGGGTTGAAAGCACCACGGTGTCGATGCAGTAAGGCTTGCCGTCCATATACTTAATGGTCACTTGCGATTTCGCGTCGGGGCGCAGCCAGGGCAAGCGGCCGTCCTTGCGCAACAGGCTTTGGCGTTGAACCAGTTGGTGTGAAAGGCTAATCGCCAAGGGCATCAGTTCACGGGTTTCATTCACCGCATAGCCAAACATCAGGCCTTGGTCGCCAGCCCCTTGATCCAAATTATTGTCGTGGGCTTTGTCCACGCCTTGGGCAATGTCTGGGCTTTGGCGGTCGTAACACACCATCACGGCACAACTTTTGTAATCAATGCCGTAGTCGCCATTGTCGTACCCAATTTTTTTCAGCGTGTCGCGGGCCACATCAATGTAATCAACCTGGGCAGTGGTGGTAATTTCGCCTGCCATTACTACCAAGCCTGTGTTGGTCAGTGTTTCGGCGGCAACGCGTGCGGTGGGATCTTGCTCAAGAATTGCGTCCAAAACTGCGTCAGAAATCTGATCCGCGACTTTGTCTGGGTGACCTTCAGAAACAGATTCTGAAGTGAAAAAGAATTCATTCGACATAAAAAAACTCCAAATAAACAGGGAAACGATGTTGCCGCCATGTTCAGTTGAAGCCCGGCGACGCTTTAGCAGAATTGTTTTAGTTCGCCCCGCAAGTTGTCATTTAACTCAGCGAACGGGTGAAATATACAACACTTGGGGGAAAAGGCAAAGCGTGCACTGGTTACAATCAGGCGCATGGTGAAAATATTATTTAAAGTGTTCTCTGGTTTCCCGCTGACAGTGCTGCATTCGCTGGGTGCAATACTGGGCTGGGCGGTGTATGGCGTTTCGGCCAACTATCGTCGCAAAATTGACACTCATTCAAAAATTGCCTTTCCAAGCGACGAAACCCTGCGTCTTCAAGCAGTTCAAGGCTCTGTAAAGCATGCAGGCATGGCTTTGCTAGAATTGCCTTATCTGTGGGGTTTATCGACCCAGGAAGGCGCTGCTTCTTGCACGGATATTGCGAACTGGGAAGTCGTAGAACGCGCTCAGGAAAAAGGCAAGGGCATTATCTTCCTGACACCCCACATGGGTAGCTTCGAGTCCACAGCACAGGTGTTCTCAACACGCGCGCCAATTACAGTGCTTTACCGCCCCAACCGCAAGCGAGAACTTCAGGAAATCATTGAGGCCAGCCGTGCCAGAAACAATGTGGCTTTGGCCCCAACCAACTTGGGCGGTGTGAAAATTCTGTTGAAAGCACTAAGGCGGGGTGAGGCAGTGGGCATGCTTCCCGACCAAGTTCCGGGGCAAGGCGAGGGCATATGGGCACCCATGTTTGGGCAGCCTGCATACACAATGACTTTACCTGGAAGGCTGCAACAGGCCACTGGTGCAGCAATCGTATTGGCGGTGGGGTACAGAAAGGCCATTGGGCGCGGGTTTCGCCTTGAATTGTTCCCTGGGCCCAAATCACTTAGTGCAGACCCGCTTGAAGCCGCAACACAAGTGAATGCTGAAATGGAAAAGCTGATCCTGAAGTATCCAGACCAGTATTATTGGGGCTATGAACGTTACAAGCCCCCCAGGGCATAACAAGGACAAACGTGACTCAATTTTTAATCACCCTATGGCTGGCCATGGGCCGCCTGCCATTCGCGCTTTATCGGCTTGCCTCTTCTGGCTTGTCGGGTGTGCTTGCTCTTTTATTGTTCGCACTGGCGCGCGAACGGCGCATGGTTGCGCTGACGAATCTTTCTCTCTGTTTTCCTGAAGCGTCCGTTACTCAGCGAATTCGCTGGGCCATTGCACACATTTATTTTTATCTTCGAACCTTTCTGGATCGTGCCTGGTTGTGGTCCGGGAATGAATCAGTGGTGCGCGATCGAGTTCGCATCGACAACCCACAATCCCTAGCAGGGCTTGATGGCGCACCTGCCACCATCTTCCTTGCACCCCATTTTCTGGGTCTGGATGCCGCCTGGAGCCGCCTTTGTCTTGAAGTGGACATGGTCACCATGTACTCCAATCAAAAGAATCCGGTGCTCAACGAACTAATACTTCACGGCCGTTCGAAGTTCGGGGATCAATTGCTGCTTTCACGCCAGCAGGGCGTGCGGCCCTTACTCACGGCGATGAAAAAAGGCAGGCCCTTGTACTACCTGCCCGACATGGATTTCGGCGAACGCGATTCTGTTTTTGTGAATTTCTTCGGCGTGAAGGCGGCCACGGTGACCGCCGTGGCACGATTGGCCAAAATGCTGAATGCACAAGTGGTACCCGTTACCACTGTTTACCGAAATGGCCGCTACCACATTCGAATTCACGAACCCCTGCCCAATTTTCCGCTTGAAGATGACACAGAGTCCACCCAAGCCATGAATCACCACATCGAATCATGGGTGAAAGACAACATCGCGCAATACTTGTGGCTTCACAAACGCTTCAAAACCCGCCCGCCCGGCGAGTCCAGAATATACTGAACACTAATCCTTAAGGCGCCACGCGCCAAGTGCACAGCAATGGCTAATTCAAACACACTTAAATTCACCAAAATGCATGGTGCTGGCAACGATTTTGTTGTACTCGACAATTGTGCCGGGCAACTTGAGCTGACGCCCGCCTTGATCAAACGTCTGGCAGACCGCCATTTTGGTGTCGGTGCCGACCAGGTTCTTGTCGTTGAGTCGTCGCAAGTTGCCGATTTCAAATACAGAATTTTCAATGCCGATGGGCAAGAAGTCCAGCAATGTGGCAACGGCGCACGGTGCTTTGCGCAGTATGTATTCGACAAAGGTTTAACCCAAAAAAATCAAATCAAGGTCGAAACATTGGCGGGCATTATTCAGCCTGAACTCATCAAGCACAACTGGGTGAAAGTGAACATGGGCCCAGCTGAATTTGAACCCGCCAAAGTGCCCTTTGTATCTGAAGGCTTGGCCAGCCGAAAGGTCGGTGCCATGACTCAGTACAAGCTGCCCGTAGATTCTGGCGCTGATCTTGAAGAACTATGGGTTGGCGTGGCTTCCATGGGCAATCCGCATGTGGTGGTACTGCTTGAGCAGCCCGCCACAGATGAATTGGTACAACGCTTGGGCGCTACGCTGGAATCTCATCCGCGTTTTCCGGAACGTGTGAATGTGGGTTTCCTGTATGTTGTTGATCGCAGTCGCGTGCATTTGCGTGTGTATGAACGTGGTGTCGGCGAAACCCTTGCATGCGGCACTGGCGCTTGCGCAGCAGCCGTGGTTGGAATGAAGATGGGCTTGATCGCCGATTGCGTGGATGTGGTAAAAGCAGGTGGAACACTCACCATCGAATGGAGTGGCCAGGAAGACAGCCATGTCTTGATGACAGGCCCCGCACAAACAGTATTTGAAGGAGAATTTCATTTATGACTGAAGAGGCCATTCAAGTTGCCGATTTTTTAAAAGCAAATCCTGACTTTTTAATACGAAATCCAGGCATTTTGGCTTTCATTAAATTGCCCGAACAAAGCACGGGCAACGTTGCCTCGCTGCACGAGCGTCAAGTGCACACCATGCGGGAAAAAGTGAAATCGCTTGAGCATCGCATGGTTGAAATGACACATGCTGCCGTGGAAAATCAGGCAATTATCGACAATCTTCAGTCCATTACCCGGTCTTTGCTTACCGTGAAAAATGCAGCTGATTTGCCCACCGTTTTGGTTGAAAAAATTAAGAGGCAGTTCGTGGTGCCAATTGTGCGTCTACAACTTTGGGCAGAGGGCGAGGGGGTCAGCGAAGGCGACAAATCCATCGTGAATGACATGAAAAGTCTTTATTGCGGTTTTGCTGAAAACGCACCAACCCTGAGCGTGTTTCAAGGCGAAGAAGTTGCGCCCCGCTCGGTGGTGTTAATTCCAATTCGTGTGGGCGCTAGCCCAGAGGCTTTTGGTTGCCTAGGTTTTGGCTCGCCAGACAAAGACCGTTTCTCGCCCACACTGGAAACCGATTTCCTCAACACTTTGGCAGAAACTGCATGCGCAGCACTGAGTCGGCTTCAGACAACAACGCAGTCTTAATCCAGCGGTATCTGGATTTTCTGCGATTGGAGCGTCGTCACAGTGAAAACTCGGTGACTGCCGTAAAGCGCGACTTGGCTCTAATCGATGCTCCGCTTTGCGCCGCATCATCCGCCAATTTAAAAACAATTTTGGCCAAACGACATGCTGGTGGTGCAGCGCCAGCCAGCCTCGCCCGAATGGCATCAAGCTGGCGCGGTTTTTTTAAATTCTTGCACGATCATGGGCACATTGAAATCAATCCAAGTTTGGGTTTGAAAACACCCAAATTGCCCCGGGCATTGCCCAAAGCTTTGGGAGTTGACTCACTCGCAGCCTTGCTGCAAGGGCCATTGCCACAAACATTTCGGTTTGCCCAGGCGCATGTGCTTATTGAGTTGTTGTATTGCACGGGGCTGCGCATCAGCGAGGCCTTGTCATTGAGCGCAAATGTGTTGTCGAATGCCAGTGAACTTCGCGTGATCGGCAAAGGCAATAAAGCACGGGTGGTGCCCGTAGTTGACGCATTGCAGGCTCGTTTCGCCGAGTTTTCTGAGCCCCGACTGCGTCACTTGTCCGAATTGGGCAAGGTGGATCAAATCGCCCTGTTCGTTTCCGCTAAAGGGGCACCATTAACCGTCAGGCAAGCGCAGCGAGACGTTGCCGATCACGCTGCAAATAGCGGGTTAGGCCAACACCTGCATCCGCACATGTTGCGTCATTCATTTGGAAGTCATGTGTTGCAGGGCACCCAGAATTTGCGGGCAGTTCAGGAATTGCTAGGCCATGCATCAATTGCCTCAACACAGGTATACACTGCGCTCGATTTCGACCATCTGTCCAGCGTGTACGACAACGCTTTCCCGCGCGCCAAATAGTCGAGGTTACAAGGCAGAAAGTAGGCGGGCTGCTGCAATGCCGATTGTTTCATTCTCAAGCCGACTCGTGTCAAGCGTTGTCAAGCGGCTCAACATTTTTCCTGTGTTGTGGGTTGGCTCATTGGCGCTGAAACGTTCTCGCGCTTGAATCATGATCTCTATCACCGCGTTGGCCTCTTCGCCCGCATTTTCCCTCGCGTACAGAATGGCCACTGTGTCTGCAAACAATTCTTGCTTGTAGACCATTTCGGGTTTTGGGCCAAAGCTGCCGGTGTTTTGAATACCCCGGAATTCTTCAGGGCTGACTTCAAAATTGGCCACAAATGAACGGCTTTCTCGCAAGCAGTGCCCCATTTCATGAGCAACAGATGCAGCAACAATCTGCGACCACTGCGCGCGGTTTTCCTCATTCAAGAATCTGCCCCACTGTGCCCAAGCTGTTTTGTTGGTGTTCACAATCACCACGCACTTGCCGTTCGCATAGGCCAATGCACCCAATGGGGTCGGCTCAGGGCGCTCGGTCACAATCAATGAAGGCTTGGTGCGCATCTCTACTTCCATTTCTGCCATCACTTCTTTGGCAATCTGCTCCACTTGCTGCGCAGGCAGGTTCGCTAGGTTAATTGAACCAAAGCCCAAACCAAGAGAGAGTAAAAATGACAACATTGCTGAATCCAAGCGTTTAACTTGAATTCAGTGTCTGCCTTGTTAATGGTTTTTCTTTTGGAGAGAAAAGCCTTATAAATCAGGCTTTTCCATCAAAGTAGGAGTCTGTCCGCTGCGCCATGTCAGAATTTCCTTTACAAGCTCAGGACCGGCAAATAATTCGTTGCGCCAGCGATTGGCGTGTGCCTGCAATTCAGTCCAGTGCACCTGTAAGCCTTGCCAGCTTTCAATAAAGCCTGCGCATTCCTCCAGCCTGTTCCAGCTTGCCCAGCAATTCCAAAGTGCTGAACTACAAGGCGCACTCAAGCCCGTCGAATAGCGCTTAAAAAAATCCGCCAGCTTTTTGGCGTGAGCCAAGTCCTGCGTTGGATAGATTTGCCAAACAAAGGGCTTGCCTGCCAACTGTGCTCGTACGAATGAATCTTCACCACGCACAAAAAGTACGTCATGCCCTGCAAGCAGTCCATCAAATTGACTCTGCGGGCAAAAGGGTAGGGCGGTGGCATATTCGAATTTACTATTGCGTGGTAGCTTGCCGGCCACTCCAATTTCAATCTGCGCCAATCCCTGTTCGTTTAATTCTTCGCAGGCCTGCAGCAATTCAAGCAAAGGTGCATTGGGGTAAGCAAATACAAACACCTTCAACGTGTTTTGAATCGCAGTATTTTTCGCTTGTCGAAGGTATTGCGGGTAATCGCAATGAATCAGGCCCCCAGTTTTGTCGGTAAAGCCAGGGTAAAAATACGAAGTTATCCGCCCGGTGTTTGGATCAACCGATTGGCTTAGGTGAAAACTTTCTACCCATTCTTCGGAAGACAGGTAATCCACCAACAACCATGGCGTGGCAGGGCAGCTTTCTTTAATCGCCAAGTCAAAACGGTACTCTGTCTGTTCACTGGATGTTCCGAATGGCTCAATCACCAAATCAAGTAAACGATAGGCGTCCGCGTTAAATTCGGCACGGCTTGCATCGATCAATTGCAGGCCAGAAACGTCATTGGCTGGGTAAAGCGCCTCGAAAGTAGGCAAATTATCGTGAAACAAAGAAACAGAATGGCCTTTAATCGCCAGTGCTTTTGCCAGCCGCAATGAAAACCCGGCGTCGCCATAGTTATCAATAACCTTGCAAACAATGCCAATCTGCATCTGATGTTTACCTTCAAAATGGAAAAAGGCCCCGAAGTGGGGCCTTTTCACAGTCCACCAAGTCAGTGGAGATTTACTTTACACGTGCGCGGTATTCAGCGGTGCGGGTATCAATTTCAATTTTGTCCCCAATTTCAACAAAGGCCGGCACTTGAATTTCAAAGCTCGTCGGCAAAATGCGCGCTGTCTTCATGATCTTGCCTGAAGTGTCGCCGCGCACTGCAGGTTCGGTATACTCAACTTCACGAACCAAGCTAGTTGGCAATTCAACTGAAAGCGCTTTGCCGTCATAAAACACCACCTCGCATTCCATGCCGTCTTCAAGGTAGTTCAGTGCGTCGCCCATGTTTTCAGCTTCCACTTCATACTGGTTGTATTCAGTGTCCATGAACACATACATGGGGTCTGCAAAGTAGGAATAGGTCACTTCCTTGCGTTCGAGCACCAACAGTTCAAACTTTTCGTCTGCCTTGTAGACACTTTCCATGCCCGCGCCGGTGAGCAGGTTCTTCATTTTCATTTTTACAACGGCGGCGTTGCGACCTGATTTGTTGTATTCAGTCTTCAAAACCACCATGGGGTCTTTGCCAACCATTACCACGTTGCCTAGACGAACTTCTTGAGCTGTTTTCATGAGTTTGATGAGGATTTAAAATTTAAGCCACGTATTGTACTCGAAGTGTTTGTTCGCACAAGCAACTTCTAAGCGTGAATATGTGGCCTTCGTGGGCAAGAAAGTCTTTTAATTCAGGCCGCTTTCGAAGTGCCTTTGTTCAGTATTGCACCCGGGTCTATCTCTATATAAGACGCAGGCGCCAAATCAGCAGGAAGCTTATAAGGTCCAACCGCTGTTCGGTGCAGGGCTTCAACGTGGTTTCCAACCGCAGCCACCATTCTTTTCACTTGATGGTACTTACCAGTTGTTATACCCAGTTCCAGTTTGCCATCGGGCATCAGGGTGGCGCGGCTGGCATAAATGATTTCAGGCTCATCGTCCAGGTCAACACCCTCTAACAAGCGGTTTAGTTGTAAGTCAGTAAATGGGCGAGCACCTGTTACCTCATAAATCTTTTCGATTTCCTGTTTGGTGCCCACTTTGCCGCTAATCAATCGGTGGATGAATTGACCATCGTCCGAGAACAACAAAAGCCCCGTAGTGTCCACGTCCAGCCGTCCAGCTGCTTGCAGCCCTCGTTTTATATAGTGCTTTGGTAGTAAATCAAACACGGAGGGGTTGTGGCTGGGTAAGTGTGAAGTTTCGTACCCTGCTGGTTTGTGCATTAATACATACTTGTATTGGGTAATTTCAAATCGATTTCCGTCGATTAAAACAGTGTCTCCCAGAGAAATTTCGTCGGTTTCTGGATCAATTTGAATTCCGTTGCGAAAAATCTCGGAATTCCAGAAAATATTTTCACATTCACGGCGACTTCCAAGTCCTTGTGATTGCAGTATTTTTACGCTAGGTCTTACTTTCATGTGACGTTTCTATGAATTTATTTGCCAAAAGTGTTTGACAGGTTTTGAATTGATGTGCATAATCTCGTTTCTCTGCTGCACGACAAGCAGGACGAAACGAAGCAAGCA
>NZ_JANKHG010000017.1 GCF_024623725.1 Limnobacter parvus
TGGTGTTGATTCCTAGCATTTTAATTCTCCAAGCAATTTGTTGATTTCAAGTTGGCTGCGTCATCTTGTGCGCTGCCTTATGACCTGTTATCGAGTACTGAAAAAGAAACTTTAGCCTTGAGCATCGAAATAAAAAATATTGTTCTGACGCCCTCAAGTTCAGGGTCTCTTGGTCGTAATGCGCGCGCCCTAAAGCTTTATAGACTCCCATTTTCTGCTCACACGCCTAATGTTTTTGAAAACGTGTCCGTTAACTAAATCACGCAGTTAACAATTGGTAAGCATGTTCACCAACCCTCCAGACGGGGCAACACGTTGGGGGCTCAGGCGAATGGGGGGATCCCCCAAACTGTGATTCTTTTCAAATGGCATTCAAGCGATATTGATTGGGAGTAAGGCAACTTCCTACAGCTGTATGGCCTGGACGATGACTGAATGAATAGAAGTTGGATGATTCAGCTTATGCGGCCACAAGCCGATAGTACGTATGAGGGAATTGTCGCTGCGATGACAAAAGCAGCACAAATTTGGGATGCAGTAAAAACAGAGATTGAACTGGAGAGACTTCAAATGAAAAGTACCCGCTTGCTTGACGAAATTCGCGAAACCAACCTTTCTTATTTGTTGCTTGCTCAGCAACTGATTCGTGAAGACCGCGCCGAAGCGATTTTTCGCCTTGGCGTTTCTGAAGAAGTTGCCGAGCTGATCGACCAACTGACCACCTCACAAGTTTTGCGGATTGCGTCCAGCAACATGTTGATGTGCCGCTTCCGCTTCGATGACGAGGTGGTGTGGAACCTACTGACCAGCCACACCAAAGACCGCAGCGTTTCAGGAATGCACGCCGCCATCATCATGTCTGGCAAAGCTGTAAACGCTTAAGCTTTATTCGTAAAAATCGGGTGCAACAACAAAAATCAAAAGCACCCAATAACAACAACTGACAGGGGTCAAAGAATCATGGCAAAAGTAAAATCAATCATTGATGAAGCAGCACAAATCCAGTTGGCCACTGAATTGATCCGCCTGGATGCGCGTTTGCAGGTTCTTGAATCGGAAACGCAGTTGTCGCGTGAGCGCTTGCTTAAGCTTTACAAAGAGCTGAAGCACAAGTCACCTCCCAAGGGCATGTTGCCTTTTTCAACCGACTGGTTCATGACTTGGCAGCCCAATATTCATTCCTCACTGTTTGTGAATATTTACCAAACATTGATTAAAAGCACCGACATTGAAGACATTGAAGCCATCATCAAAGCCTACAGAATGTACCTTGAGCAAATTACCCAGTTGGGCTTGCCTGAAGTGCTGTCATTGACCCGTGCATGGCGCTTGGTTAAATTTTTTGATGCAGGCATGTTGACCACCACAGAGTGCAAAGACTGTGAAGGCCGATTTGTGGTTCACACCTACGAACTGGTTAACGACTATGTGTGCGGCTTGTGCCATATGCCATCGCGCGCTGGTAAAACCAGACAATCTGCGGCGGATCGTTTTTTTAACGAAGAAGCCAGCGTAGAGGCCTGAAGTCCAGATCCAGAGCCTGTAGTCAAAGCCCGCGGGAGAAGGGCTTTCAAGTTTACCCCCGCTGCAACAAAAGATCCGGTTGCATCCTCCCACCCTCTGTCTCTTCCGGGTCTGCAGTGGGGGTTTCTCATTTAACAGATGGTCAGCCAATGTTGCTGGCCATTTTTGTTTTTTCTCCTCCAAAGTGGCTAAAAATAAGGATTGTGAAATTCCGTATTGCACTTGCCATGCCTTGAAATCGCCTAGAAAAGCCACTTTATTCAGACAAAAGATTTTACAAATTCTGCCGACAATACCTATACAGAAAAATCATTCTTCGACAGAGAACCATAGCCCATGTTAGTAGCAATCGGATTCGTGATCGTAACCTTCTCAGTGCTTGGCGGTTTCGCCTTCATGGGCGGGCACTTGCTAACCCTTTGGCAGCCAGTGGAAGTGCTGATCATTGGTGGCGGTGCAATTGGCGCAATGATCGTCAGCAACACCCCAACAATCTTAAAAGCGACCGGCAAGGCCTTGGGTGGTGCTTTCAAACCCAGTGCAATCACCAAAGCGTTTTACATGTCCTTGATGGCCTTGATGTACGAGATTCTGACCAAGGTGCGCAAGGAAGGTTTGATGTCGATTGAAGGCGATGTGGAAGAGCCCGAGCAAAGCCCCTTGTTTCAAAAATATCCCGAGGTGCTTTCAGACCACCACATCGTTGAATTTTTAACCGATTACCTGCGCTTGATGGTCAGCGGCAATTTAAACCCCATGGAAATAGAAAACCTCATGGATGGGGAATTGGAAACCCACCACCAGGAAGCGCACACCCCGCAGGCGGCGGTACAACAAATGGCCGATGGCCTTCCTGCCTTCGGTATTGTGGCTGCGGTAATGGGCGTGGTCCACGTGATGGGCTCGGTGGGGCAGGTCAGCAACGCTGAATTGGGCGTCATGATTGCCGCTGCGCTAGTGGGGACCTTCCTGGGTATTTTGCTGGCATATGGTTTTGTGGGCCCACTGGCCAGCATTATCAATCACAAAATTTCAGAATCTTCCAAGCCCTTTGAATGTGTGAAAACCACGCTGTTGGCCAGCCTTAATGGCTATTCACCAGCGTTGGCAGTGGAGTTTGGTCGGAAGGTTCTGTACTCCACCGAACGGCCAAGCTTTATTGAGTTGGAAGAACATGTGAAGAGCACCAAAGGTAAATAAAGGCAAATAAGCAATATGGCGAAGTCTGACGAAGAACGTCCAATTATCGTAATTAAAAAGATCAAGAAGGCGGCCCATGGACACCATGGCGGCGCATGGAAAATTGCGTATGCCGACTTCGTGACTGCGATGATGGCTTTTTTCTTGTTGATGTGGTTGTTGGGTTCGACGTCAGAAGGCGATTTGAAAGGCATTTCGGATTACTTCAATTCACCCTTGAAGGTGGCGCTGATTGGGGGTCCCGGATCAGGCACTGCAACCAGTGTAATAGATGCTGGGGGAACTGATTTATCACGTTCAGTGGGGCAGATAAAAAGCGGAAGTACTGACAAGCCCTCGAACAACAGTACATCAAATGCAACGGCCGAGGCACTCGAGCGCGCAGAGTCCAAGCGCTTGCTTGAATTAAAGGGGGAAATAGAGGGCCTAATCGACGCATCGGATTTGATGAAACAGTTTAAAAATCAAATCATGCTCGACATTACACCCGAAGGTTTACGAATTCAAATTGTGGATGAGCGAAATCGCCCCATGTTTGATTCCGGTAGTGCAGTGCTGAAAGATTACATGAAAGACATTTTGAGAAGTTTAACGAAATTGCTGAACCAGGTCCCCAACAAACTGACTTTGTCGGGACACACCGATGCAACGCCTTATGCGGCGGGCAACAAGGGCTACAGCAACTGGGAACTTTCAGCCGACCGTGCCAATGCCAGTCGACGTGAAATGACCCAGGTGGGCATGACAGACAACAAAGTGCTTCGGGTGGTGGGCCTGGCCTCTTCAGTTTCGCTGGATGAGAAAGACCCTTACGCAGCAGTGAATAGAAGAATCGCGATTGTTGTCATGAACAAGCGCGCAGAAGAAGCAGTGCGCGCGTTGGCCAATCTGGATGAGGGTACAGACCCAAGTTTGATTGAGCTGCCGCCAGTACCCAAGATTGAAGGGTTGCCGTTTCCCGCAAACGGCACGGGCATGAATTGAAAGAAACAGACTATTTGTCAGGAGCAACACAATGCAAAACGATTATCGCTTGATGAACATGATTGATGAGAAGGCAAGACTTGCAGGCTCCAATAAAATGGAATTACTCCTGTTTTCCTTGGGTTCCACCGAAGTTTTCGGAATCAACGTGTTCAAGGTGCGGGAGGTGTGCGAAACTTTGCCGATCACACGCACCCCCAACATGCCAGCAGGTGTTGAAGGCATCATCTCCTTGCGTGGCAGCATCTTGCCGGTGATCGACCTTGCGCAATGCTTGCGCATGGGCAACGGCGAAGCCCGCACCAAGTTAATAATCACCGAATTTTCTTCTCACACCCAGGCATTCCTGGTGCAAGACGTGGACCGAATTGTTCGCGTGGATTGGGAACAAGTGAAATCGCCTCAAAGCATTGGTCAGTCGCAAAGCGCCATGATCACCGCTTTGACAGAACTGCCCGATGGCAAGTTGGTGTCCATCCTTGATGTGGAGCAAATTCTTGGTGAAGTGATGGGTGAAGATGATGTACCCAACATGGACAGCCTGCGCCCAGATCATCCGTACCCCGTTTTCTTTGCGGACGATTCGAACATTGCCCGCAAGAAAATCACCGAAGTGCTGGAGAAGTTGCACCTGCCATATCAAAGCGCCATTAATGGACGCGAGGCTTGGGAAAAGCTGCGCAACATTGCCGGCCGCGCCGAACAGGAAAACAAGAATCTGAAAGAAGTCATTGCACTGATTCTGGTCGATGCAGAAATGCCTGAAATGGACGGTTATGTGTTGACACGTCACATCAAGGAAGACGCCCGATTCAACGGTATCCCTGTGGTGATGCACTCATCACTGTCGTCAGTGGCAAACAAGAAACTGGGTCAGCAGGTTGGGGTGGACGCCTATGTTGGCAAATTCCATCCTGAAGAGCTGGCGCAGATGGTTACCTCAATGCTTCACCCAGCGTAAGGAGCAAGCATGAATCCCGAAGAATTAAGAATTTTGATTGTTGACGATTTTTCGACCATGCGTCGGATCGTTCGCAACCTGTTGAAGGAAATTGGCTACAACAATGCCGATGAAGCCGAAGACGGTGCTGTTGCACTGGCCAAGCTGAAGGCTGGCAATTTCAACTTCGTTGTCAGCGACCTGAATATGCCCAATATGAATGGTTTCGAGTTGCTGAGCAACATTCGCGCAGACGCCGACCTGAAACACCTGCCGGTGCTTCTGGTAACCGCTGAAGCGAAAAAGGAAGACATTGTGACCGCTGCGCAAATGGGCGCAAACGGTTACATCGTCAAGCCATTCACCAAGGCCACCCTGGAAGAAAAGCTGGGCAAGATCGTCGCCAAGATGTCCGCATAAATAAACTCACAAGTAAGAAGAGAGGTCGTAACGATGAACCCAGATAATTTGAAAAGCGGTGACAACGACGATTTAGAAGCGCTGTTTGATGAAATCGCAGAGCAACGCGTTTGGGACGACACGCCCGAAGAGGTATCGCCACCTGCAACGCAGTCATTTACTGCACCTGCCGCTGTGGAAACTTCAGCGAGCGTTGTTGAGGAGCCACATGATGTGTTTCGTCGAGTCGGTTCTCTGACCCGAAAACTTCACGATGCGTTGCGTGAATTGGGTTACGACAAGAGCGTAGAGCAGGCAGTGAACGCTTTGCCCGATGCGCGAGCTCGACTGAACTACATTGCTGACTTGACCGGCAAGGCCGCTGAGAAAGTACTTTCTGCAGTGGAAGAATCGCAAAAGTTGAACGACAGAATGGCAGAACGTGCCGCCCACCTGGATGCGCAGTGGGATCGCTTGTACAACAATGAAATGAGCCTGGAAGAATTCAAGGTGCACGCTCAAGACAGTCGCGCATTTGCCAAAGAAATTAATCAGAACAGCAGCAAGATGGGCGGCCATTTGACCGACATCATGATGGCTCAAGACTTCCATGACCTGACTGGCCAGGTTGTAAACCGGATTGGCAACATGGCCCAAGGACTGGAAGAACAGCTGGTGCAACTGCTGCTAGACACGACACCACCAGATCAGCGTAAGCAGGTCGAAGAAACATTCCTGAATGGCCCTACGATTAATGCGCAAGGGCGCACGGATGTGTGTAATAACCAAAGTCAAGTAGATGATTTGCTGGAAAGCCTCGGCTTCTAACAACACAAATAACCAGCCCGAAGTGGGAGAGTACAGATGAGTGCATTCAGTGATGTCGAACTGCTACAAGACTTCTTGACCGAAGCAGGCGACCTGTTGGAAGACGTAGACAGCAAATTGGTGGAGCTTGAACAAAGCCCCGAAGACGCCGAATTGCTCGCCACTGTTTTTCGCGGGTTCCACACCATCAAGGGTGGGGCTGGTTTTCTTGAAGCCACACACCTTGTTGAGTTGTGCCACAAAACAGAAAATCTGTTCGACAAGCTGCGCTCAAAAAAACTGATTCTGGATGCTGAAATGATGGACTCCATTATGGCTGCAACAGGAGAAGTACACCGCATGTTTGGTGAGATGCGCAATGGTCATCAGCCAGGCGCCGCGCCCACAGAATTGCTGGACGCGCTTGATGCAGCCATTGAAGGCAAAACCGTTGCAAAAGCGGCTGTTGAGCCCGAAATCATGGAGCAAACCAATGCCCATTCCAGCGCCCCGGTTGTCGATCCAAGCAGTCTGCTTTCAAACACGGCTCCCCACGGTGCTGAAGATGACCTCGATTGGGCTGGTTTGTATGAGGCTGCGGTGGGTGTCCCACCGCGCGAACTAGCTCAGGCCGCCATCAGCACCGAATTGGCCACGGAAGCGATTTCACGCCAGGCCGCTGCCGCAGTGCGCCCGAAAGCAGCACCACCCAAGGTCAAGGCACCAAGCCCAGCCGCCGCCACACCAAAAGAAAACAGCATTCGCGTGGACACTGCGCGTTTCGATCAAATCCTGAACTTGAGCGGTGAAATCGGTTTGACCAAAAACCGCTTGAGCTGCCTGTTTCAAACCATTGCATCTGGCGCAATCAATGACGACTTGATCAAATCGCTCGACACGGTGGTGGGGCAACTGGACATGTTGGTTTCCGACTTGCAGTCGGCCGTAATGAAAGCGCGCATGCAACCCGTGGGTCGAGTGTTCCAGAAATACAGCCGCCTTGCGCGCGACGTTTCTCGCCAATTGGGCAAAGACGTAGAGCTGGTTATCGAAGGGGCAGAAACCGAGGTTGACAAGTCAATTCTTGAAGAGCTGAACGATCCATTGATTCACTTGGTTCGCAACGCTGTTGACCACGGCATTGAAACCATTGTTGACCGAACAGCCTGCGGGAAAAATCCCAAGGGCATTGTTAACCTGTCAGCCAGACAAACTGGCGATCACATCGTGATTGAAATTCAGGACGATGGCCGTGGCATGCGTCCCGAGGTGATTCGGGACAAAGCAGTGGAGAAAGGATTGATCTCTGCTGAAGAAGCAGGGCAGCTGAGCGTGCAGGAAAGCCTGCAGCTTATCTTCTTGCCCGGCTTTTCGACCAAAGACCAAATTTCCGATATTTCCGGTCGCGGTGTGGGCATGGATGTGGTTAAAACCAATATTCAACGTTTGAACGGTCGCATCGACATTCAGTCCGAGCCCGGCCATGGTTCGACCATCACGATTTCCTTGCCGCTAACCCTGGCTATCTTGCCAGTGTTGATGCTGAAGCTTGAAGAACAGATTTATTCCCTGCCGTTGTCATGCGTTCGCGAAATAATTCCGATTGAAGAAGACAAAGTGCAGTACGTTGGCGGCAGGCCCACGATGGTGGTTCGCGGTGAAGTGATTCCTTTGTTGGACCTCGCCACTTTGATTGGTCGCGAAAGCGCACAGAATACAAAAGTGGGTGTGCTGACCCTAAGTGGTGACAAGGCCTGCATACTGGCTGTTGATTCCCTGGTGGGGCAAGATGAAGTGATGATCAAGCCACTGGATGGCGTGAAGCCCAAGGGTGTTGCGGGCGCGACATTGTCTGGTGAAGGTCTGTTGGTGCTGGTGCTTGAACTGCGGGAATTGATCGAAGGCAAACTTTAAACTTACCTTGCGCAAGTTCGCACTGCGAGCTTGCGCATTTGTTTCAAAAACCTCCCCCAAGCAGGCAGAACAAAGGCGTTTTTCTGCTCTTCCTAAAGAAATTGGTTAACCGGTTACCCCTCGATAATGGATTCATCGGCGCTGGACGCCAATTAAATGAATACACCCGGCGCAAAAAGCCGGGGGCTAGGAGTTGACCTGATGAATTCTCTATACCGTTCAATCGAACAAAGCTTTTTTTTCACACTCAGTAGAAAGTTGTTTGGCAACATTGCGGGCATCGCAGGGGTTGTTTTAATTGCTTATCTGGTTGTTTACAGCTGGGCCATGGGACGGTTGGACCCGGTCCAAATTGGGGAATTCCGGATAATTCTCAGTGTGTCTCTCGGGATGGTCTTGTTCGCTTGTGCAGCTTCATTTCTCTATTTGCGCCACTTGATTGTGCGCCCGGTTCATTTGCTCAGCGAGAGAATGGATCAATTGGCCAGCGGTGAGGGCGATTTGTCGGTGAATCTGCCCACTGTGACTCAAGATGAATTGCGGGATTTGGCTGAAAACTACAATGCATTTATGGTGCGCTTGCGCGACTTGATCCATGAAATTCGCAGAATGACCGCACAGGTTTCCATGGAATCAGTGCGTGTATCTGGTAGTTTGAAAGATGCCAGTCGCACCGCTGATAAGCAAGGCAACATCACCACGGAAATTTTCCAGGCAGCAGACACAGCTTCCAGCGCTATGGAAAACGTGGCTAGCAGTGCCAGTTATTTGTCAACTGCAACCGCCGAGCACCTTGAAACAGTGAACTCTTCCTATCGTGAATTGTTGACCGTGGCCGATGAAATGAATGTGGCCTCGGGCAGCTTAAGCAGTTTTGGTCACACTGTGGAGAAACTAGCGCAAACTGGCAAGGGCATTGAAAGCATTGTGAAGTTAATCAACGACATTTCAGATCAAACCAATTTGCTCGCTTTGAACGCTGCGATTGAAGCTGCACGTGCCGGTGAGCAAGGCAGGGGCTTTGCAGTGGTGGCTGATGAAGTGCGTGGTTTGGCCGAACGTGTCAAAGCTGCAACGGGTGAAATTCGGGGCAATATTTCTTCAATGTTGACTTTGGTGGGTGAAACGCAGCAAGAGACGCGTGAAATCAACAAAAGCATATTGAAGGGCCAACAAACTGTTAGCGCTTCGTCAACCAAGTTTTCTGGCATGGTGCACAGTTTTGAAGAGATGAGCAATCAGATCAATGACGTAACCGCACAGGTGCAGTCCGTGAAACAGATCAACAAAGATGTGTCAGGCAAGGCCGCTGAAATTCGCAGCACCGCGCAGTCAGTGATTGCGCAGACCACAGAGTCGGAAAAATCGAGCGCAGAACTGGCCACCGCAACGGATCGAATCAAAGAGCTGGTAGCACGCTTCAAAATTGGCCAGGGTGCCTATGAGCAGATTGTCGAGCAGGCTGTTTTGGCGCGCGAGCAGTGCAAAAAGATCTTGATTGAAGCCATGAACAATGGCCATGATATTTTCGATGAGGCTTACAAACCTGTTCCGAATTCCAATCCACAAAAATACAGCACGCGTTACGACAAGGCGGTTGAGCGCCAATTGCAAGGTTCCTACGATCAATTAGTCGCCAATGTGCCTGGCTCAGTTTTTTCTTTGTGTGTAGATCGAAAAGGCTATGCACCCACACACAACAGCAAATATTCTCGTCCGCCAACAGGTGACTTGAAAACTGATTTGGTGGAAAGCCGCGACAAGCGCATGTTCAGTGACCCTGTGGGCTTAAGGGCTGCACAAAACTTGACCCCCTGGTTGTTGCAAACCTACAGGCGCGACACAGGGGAAGTGTTGAACGATCTTTCCTTGCCCATTGAAATCAACGGACGTCACTGGGGTGGAATTCGTTTGGGCTTTAGTCCGGAGTTGCTGATTAAGGATTAACAGGGTCTGCAGAATTGCGGACTGGGGTCCGTTTTACGCCGCGCATTGACGCGGCTTTTTTTCGCCTACTGATTGGCATCAACCCATTCTGTCAACAGTGCGCTACCACCGTTCAGTACATTGATCAAATTGTCGGTGCTGTCCTGAAAGCTTGAAATACTTTTAACCCCAGATTGTCTGCAAGACACTTCAAGTGATTCAGCAAGCTTCGTGCAGGCATCAAACCCAATGGCGGCACTGGCACCTTTCACATTGTGTGCAGCGTCACCCAAAGCACTCATATTCTGGTCGTCGCATGCCGTCTGAAGTTTTTCAATGTATTTCGGGCATTCCTTGATGAATACACCGATCAACATGACCAGCAGGCCCTTGTCGTTGTCTATTCTGGCGAGTGCATTGCTCGGATCGTATTTCATGAAATACCTTTGTTTCAAAAGAGCCCCATGTTACCTGCTCAAATTGAGGTTTTGAATTGCCTCAATGTTTTTCATAATAAGAACATTCAAATACCGCAGGTGCTGCTTTGGCAGAAGAAACCGATCAGGAAAAGGACTTACCCGCGTCGGAGCAAAAGATCCGTAAATCGCGAGAGGAAGGCAACCTTCCCCGTTCCAAAGAATTGGCTGGGGGCGTTGTGCTGCTTGCCGGTGTCGCTTTGTTGTATACGATGGGTGGCGAGTTGGTGGGTCAAAGCGAAAAGCTGATGCGCCAGGGGCTTACCTTGGAGCGTGCCCAAGCCTTTGACACCAAGTACATGGGGTTGCAATGGGTTTCGCTGTTGCAGGAAAGCCTGGTGATTCTGGTGCCCTTGTTTTTGGTAGTGGTGGTGGCAGCGATTGTGGCCAATGTGGCCGTTGGCGGTTTCAATTGGTCCACCAAACCGCTTGAGCCTAAGTTTTCAAAACTGAACCCCATCAAAGGTTTGAAAAATATCTTCTCGGTCAATGGACTTGCCGAGCTGGTCAAAGCAATTTTGAAAACAATTGTGTTGGGCGGTGTGGGTTACTTGTTACTGATGCAAGACCTTGGTGAGTTTACTCAACTTTCGGCAATGCCTTTGGAACATGGCATGGCTGAAACTGCGCGAATTACCATCAAAGATGCTTTGATTCTTGCGGTTTCATTTCTTTTGATTGTGTCGATCGACGTGCCTTATCAGTTGTGGCGGTACTACAAAGGTTTGCGCATGAATCTGGAAGAACTGAAGCGTGAATCCAAAGAATCGGATGGAGATCCACACCTGAAAGGCAAAATCAAGAGCATGCAACGCGAGGCCGCGCGCCGTCGCATGATGGCATCTGTGCCCAATGCAGATGTCATCGTGACCAACCCAACTCACTACTCTGTGGCGCTGAAATACGACAAAGACGGTAAGGGGGCACCCCGTGTTGTGGCCAAAGGCATTGGTCCATTGGCTTTGAAAATCAGGGAAGTGGCCAAAGAGAACAAAGTGCCCATGGTTGAAGCACCACCGTTGGCTCGTGCGCTGTATTCCAATGTTGAATTAGAACAGGAAATTCCGGGGGCCTTGTACACTGCGGTGGCCAAGCTGTTGGCTTATGTGTATGCCTTGGCAGAGGGAAGGGCGCATTTGGTTGAAGTGCCGGGTGATGCGGACATTCCCAAAGGCATGGACCCTGGACCGGCGGCGTGATGAATCGGCGCGCGTGCGTGATCATTCGCAGGCTTGATTAATGTCCAACCAGCGCAAGTCCCAACCGCTCGCCTGAAAACCTGTTGATCCCTTTTTGAAATTCACACTGACTCATTCGTCAGTGGGTTTGCCTGTTCCGAACTTAAAGAAAACCGCCCCGTTTGAATTTATTCGTCGCGCTCGGCTGTAAGCCGGCACCGAATTCGGCCGTCTGTTTTGCCGAATTCGGTGAGCAAGAATCAATTCAAAAAGGGATCAGGCGGTTTTCAGTGAGGAATCTGGCAACCCCGACGAGTTGGCTTCACAAAATGGCAACCTCGACGAGTCGGTCATCAATCCACGCCAGTGGCAGCTAACCCAGCTCAGGTAGCCAATCCACAATAAGGCTATAAATCCGCCTCAATTCCCTGATTGAAAAAAGCTAAAGTTTTCCATAATTGAACCGTTAACAACTTGATGGGCGGAATTGTGGCCTCCACCGCATTCTCACTTGACTTCATAAAAGCAGGCTTGTCCGGCGACAAGGTCAAAACCTTGGGCGCGCCGATCTTCATCATCCTGATTTTGGTCATGATGATTTTGCCTGTACCGCCTTTCGCGCTTGATCTGTTTTTTACGTTCAACATTGCACTTAGCCTGATGGTGTTGGTTGCCGCGCTGTACACCACCCGTCCGCTTGATTTTGCAGCTTTTCCAACCATTCTGTTGGTTACCACCCTCTTGCGCCTCAGCTTGAACGTGGCTTCGACCCGTGTGGTGCTAATGAACGGCCATGAGGGGCCAGACGCAGCCGGTAAAGTAATTGAAGCCTTCGGCCACTTTCTTGTGGGTGGCAACCTGGCTGTCGGTATTGTCGTGTTTGTCATTTTGATGTTGATCAACTTCGTGGTGATCACCAAGGGTGCAGGCCGAATTGCTGAAGTGTCTGCGCGCTTTACCCTGGATGCGATGCCCGGCAAACAAATGGCCATTGATGCTGATCTGAATGCAGGCTTGATTGCTGAAGACGAAGCCCGCAAGCGCCGCGCTGAAGTGAGCCAGGAAGCCGAGTTCTTCGGTTCCATGGACGGTGCCAGCAAATTCGTTCGTGGCGATGCCATGGCCGGTATCATGATTTTGATCATCAACATCATCGGCGGCTTTGCGGTGGGTGTGATGCAACACGACATGACCTTTGCCGATGCAGGCACCAACTACGTGCTGTTGGCAATTGGTGACGGTCTGGTGGCTCAGGTGCCCGCCTTGGTTATCTCGATTGCTGCCGGTTTGGTGGTGGCGCGTGTGGGCCAGGGTCAGGACATCGGCACCCAACTGGCAAGCCAGTTGCTCAAATCGCCACAGGCTGTTGGCATAACAGCCGGTATCATGGCTTTGCTGGGTATTATCCCTGGCATGCCAAGCTTTGCTTTCCTGTTGCTGGCAGCAGGTTTCGGTTATCTCTCTTACCACCTGGCCCAGAAAGGGACAGTTCCCAAAGTAGTTGCCTCCACCGACGACCAAGCCAAAATCAAGGCGGCCACCACTGAAGCGCAAGAAGCCACTTGGGACGACCTTGTGCCGATAGACACAATCGCTTTGGAAGTGGGTTACCGTTTGATTGCACTGGTCGATAACAAACAAGACGGCGACCTGCTGAAACGAATCAAGGCAATCCGCAAAAAATTTGCACAGGAAATTGGGTTTCTGCCACCTGCTGTGCATTTGCGCGACAACCTCGAGCTGCGCCCCTCGGTGTACCGAATTCTGCTCAAAGGCGTGTGCATGGGCGAAGGCGAAGTATTCCCAACTCAGCATTTGGCCATCAACCCCGGTCGCGTGACCATGCAGTTGCCTGGCCCGCAGACCACCGACCCTGCATTTGGTTTGCCCGCTGTGTGGATTGGTGACGATCAAAAAGAAAAAGCCAACGCAGCCGGTTACACCGTGGTGGATGCATCCACTGTGGTGGCTACCCACTTGTCGCATATTTTGCAAACCTCGGCAGCGCAGTTGCTGGGCCGCACAGAAACCCAGCAGTTGCTGGACCACTGCGCAAAGTCTTCGCCCAAAGTGGTTGAAGACCTGACCCCCAAAATGTTGGAAGTGTCAGTCATTCAGAAGGTGTTGCAAAATCTGTTGGACGAAAGTGTACACATTCGCGATTTGCGCACCATATTTGAAACATTGCTTGAAAACGGAATGCGCACCAAGAATCCGCTTGAATTGACCGCTGCGGTTCGAATCGCACTGGGCCGCGCCATCGTGCAAGCATTGGCCGGAACCACTGACGACCTGAATGTGTTGGTGATGGAACCCAAGCTTGAACAAATGATTACCCACGCACATTCCGCCGCTGGGCAAGATCAGGTCGGTATTGATCCCAACCTGGCTGAAACACTGGCACGCCAAACCGCAGATGCTGCCGGTCGCCAAGAACAGTTGGGTCAGAGCCCTGTGTTATTGGTGCCCGATGTGTTGCGTTTGTCCATGGCCCGTTTACTAAAGCGTGCAGCCCCGAATTTGCGGGTGTTGTCACACAGTGAAATTCCTGAAAATAGAACTATTCGAGTTGCGCAAGTCGTAGGAGCAAAAGCATGAAGCTGAAAAAATTCACAGCCCCCACCACTCGAGAGGCATTGCAAAAGCTGCGAGCTGAATTGGGCGAAGATGCAATTATCTTGTCCACCAAACAAACGGCTGCGGGCACTGAGGTGCTTGCAGCGTCTTCTCAAGACCTGGATGTGGTTACTGAAAAACCGGCAACTGCCGCTTCAGTGGCACCTGCCTCGTGGACTAGGGCAGACCGCGCACAATTGGCCCCCCAAGAGTCGCCTCGTCAGCCAACAGCAGCAGAAAAAGTAGCGCAGCAAGTGGCAGCGCAACGCGATGTGCTAATTAAAAAAGCCCCTGCGGTGCAGCATGCATTGCCAGCAGGCGCACCGAGAGAGTTTGCGCCCGATGACATGATCTCTGAAGTTGCCAAGCGTCGGTCTCAAGCCGCCAGCGAATCCATGGTCAGTGAGCAAACCGCAGTGCTTGAAGAAATCAAGCAAATGCGCCAATTGCTGAAAGACCAAATGGCCATCATGACTTGGCGAGATTCGCTAGAGAAAAATCCTCAGCGTGGCGAATTGTGGAACCTGTTGACCCAGTCTGGTTTCTCACCCCTGTTTGCGCGAACTTTGGTCGACAAGTTGCCCGTGGGCTTGACTGAGACCCAGATGCAAGACTGGGCCATGACCGTGATCAAGAAAAATCTGAATGTAGTACCTGCCGAGAGAGACATTGTTGAAACCGGTGGCACCTTTGCGCTGGTTGGCCCAACGGGTGTTGGTAAAACCACCACGACAGCAAAACTTGCTGCACGTTGCGTGGTGAAATATGGTGCGGATTCCCTGGGCTTGATCACCACCGACAGCTACAGAATTGGCGCGCAAGACCAACTGCGAATCTACGGCAAAATCCTGGGTGTACAGGTTTACACGGCACAAACGCATGCCGATTTGGCCCAGCTTCGCAGCAGCATGCAGCGCAAGCGTTTGATTTTGATCGACACTGTGGGCATGGGACAACGCGACTCGCGCGTGGCTGAGCAGACCAAAATTTTGACAGACAGTCACGTAAAACGCGTGCTGTTGCTCAACGCCACAAGCCAGCCCGAAACGCTGGACGATGTGGTTCGTCATTACAAGAGCACCGGCTTAAGTGGCGCCATTCTGTCCAAACTGGATGAGGCGATCAAAATAGGCGGTGTGCTGGACGTGGTCATGCGCCACAAATTGGCGCTTCATTACATTGCAACTGGCCAGCGCGTGCCGGAAGATCTGTTTCCTGCAGACCCTCGAGTGTTGGTTCATCGTGCACTTCGTTCGCGCAGCAGCCAGGCTTTCCAAACCTCGAGCGAAGAATTGAAATGGAAAATGGCCCAAGTCTCAACGACTGGTCTTTAACTTTTCATGGTTAACTGAAATTTATGGATCAAGCTGACACACTGCGACACTTGCTGGGACAAAAACGCGCCACCATTAACCCAATACTGGGTGACATGGGCGCTGACTATGCTGCTTGCCTGGGGCGATTTGTGCTTGAGCAGCAAGCGCGTCAAGGCCGGGTCGCGGCATTGTTCGACGGTTCAAATTCAGGTTTGCAAGAGCTATTGCCAGAGGGATCTCGCAAGGACCTGATTGATTTCTTCAGTCGCAAATACAATCTGGAAGATCAAGCGGTTCAACTGGCTGAAGGGCAATATTTGGTGGCCGCCAGCTACGGCTTGCAAGCCCTGGCTGAAAAGCCAGCTCAATCATCCGCCCTTCTGGACAAGCTGCACCGCATGCCCGCGAGTTGTGATCGCCATTACGCCACATTGCCTTACGAGGCGGTAACCCTGGCCAAAGCATTCTGCCCCATGGATGACTGGGTGTGGGTAATTCAACCCACTGCAAGATCAGTTACGCGCGCCTTTCAGGCCATTCGTTCTTCTAAAGGGTTAGACGAAAATATTCGCCACCGTGTTATTGTTGCAGGTGTAAAAGACGCAGATGAAGCCGACCATGTGTTCGCGAATTTGCTGGAAAGCACAACGAAGTATGTGGCCAACCCCCTGCAGTACGCAGGTCATTTGCCAGCGTTGCATTCCGGCAAGGCATTGAATCAGGTTGGTCGGGAGATGATTGCGGCAGGGCGTCGAATCGCAAGAGCCATTTGTTCTTTCGATGAACACGCACTGGCGTAATAACAAGACAGGACGCACAGACTCCATGTACACAGCCCAGGGCACACTAGACAAGTCCAAGCAGATTGACCAGTACATACCGCTGGTTCGCAGGCTTGCCCATCATTTAATCGCAAAATTGCCGGCCTCTGTACAGATCGATGATTTGATTCAAGCGGGTTTGATCGGTTTGATGGATGCGATTACCCGGTTTGAAGAAGGGCAGGGCGCCCAGTTTGAAACCTATGCCAGTCAGCGTATTCGCGGTTCCATGCTCGACGAGCTGCGCGCTGCCGACTGGATGCCACGTGGCGTTCGCCAGGGCCAGCGTAAAATTGAAACAGCCACCATGAAGGCTGAACAAAAACTGGGTCGTTCCGCGAACGAGCAGGAAATCGCTGAGGTAATGGGCGTAAGCCTAGAGGAATATCAGAACATGTTGTTTGAGTCGCGTGGCGCTCAACTTGTGTTTTACGATGATTACGCAGACGACGGCGATGGCGAAGGTTATCTCGACCGTCAAATGGGTGGCGATGAAGAAGCCAATCCACTTGAAATGCTGGGTGACCATCGATTCAGGGAAACCCTGATTCAGGCCATTGAAGAGTTGCCCGAGCGTGAAAAAATGCTGATGGGCCTGTATTATGAGCAAGAGTTAAACTTCCGTGAAATCGCAGCCGTTTTAGGCGTGACCGAATCCAGGGTATGCCAGTTGCACACTCAGGCCGTAAGCCGCTTGAAGACCAAGCTTCGCGAACACTAAAACACAATGGCTGATCCCAAAGCCCAGGGAAAACCGAAAACCTTCGAACAGTCGCGAACACGGGTCAACCGTTCCTTGATCTTGGTCATCCTGACAGGAATTGGGCCATTGGCCCTTGCTGGTCTGTACATGGCCGATGCCACCACCGACTCTGCCAACTGGAAACTCACCGTTTTGCTCACCGTATTTTTGGGTGTTCTGGGTGCCTGGTTCATGGGCAACAAATTGTTGTCTGGTCTGCTTAATGTCATCAAATCATCTGTGCAATCTGAAAATCAGCTTCGCCGATTGATGGAATTGTCAGGCGACTGGTACTGGCAACAGGATCCCGACCACACGATTGTTCGAATCATCTACCGCGGAAAAGATCAAAATGGCGCGCGACGGCAGGGACACCATCTACCCTTTGATGGACTTGCCCGTTGGGATGTGGAGGGTTTGAAGTGCATTGACTCCCGGTACAACTGGGATAGCTTCAAGGCTTTATTGGACAGTCATCAGCCATTCGATCGCGTCGCTTTCGAGTATTGGCCAGCTCAGGCCGAGCGACTTATTTTTGAGTCAACAGGGCGCCCGCATTATGGCCTCAAAGGCGAATTTCTGGGTTACATGGGAGTCTCATCGGACATGACCCAAAAGCGGCTTAACGAGCAGCTGTTGTCGTTGCAACGTTCGCTGTTGCAAGGCGTGTTGTTGTCCGCTCCCATTCCTGAACTGGCAGCCTCTTACGCCAGGGGATTGAAAAATTGTTTGACTGTGCATGCAGAGGTGGTTTTGGGTTATCGCGACAAATCAGCGGATAACCACTGGAGAGTGCGTGGCACCAATCCAGAACTGCGCATGCCATTGGGCAAAGGACAGGCTTTTTGGGACAACGCAGAGGAATACTGCGACCCACTGGATGGTCATGATCAGCATGGCTTGGTGTGGTTGGGCAAAATGAAGCCTGAGCATTATTTCGATGAGTCCTGGAAAAACAACTTTGGTTTTTCGTCAATATGGCTGGCAAGGCGCAAGGCCATTGAACCCAACCAGCCTGAATACTGGATCATGGTGGCTCAGCAGGGGGTCGAAACCGCATGTCATGATGATGTATTGCGCGTGCTAACGGCCATTCGTTTGTTGGGCCTGTGCGTCGAGCGCCGTGTATTTGAAGATGATTTGCAAGGCCTGAATGGCACGCTCGAACAACGAATCAACGACCGCACCGCAGCCCTTACACGCAGCAATTCAGAGCTGGAGGCCTTCACCTACACGGTGTCACATGACCTACGTGCACCTTTGCGTGCAATTGATGGATTTTCCAGTATTTTAAAAGAAGACTTTGCGGACACGCTGCCCGATGAAGCGCGTGGTTTGCTCGACCGCATCAGCAACAATGCCCGTCAAATGGGAGGCCTTATCGATGGCCTGCTGGATTTCTCAAGACTGTTGCGAACGGATGTGGCCCGGGTCAAGGTGGATCAGAAACAGTTGCTGGATCAAATTCTTGATCAGCTTGACGCGAAAAGAAAAAACATCGTCGAGTTGTGTGATCTGCCGCCCGTGTATGCTGACCCTGTGTTGTTGAAGCAGGTATGGATGAACCTGATCGACAATGCATTGAAATTCAGCAGCAAAGCAGATCAACCCAAGGTGCTTGTCGAGTGTCAAAAAGTGGGTCGTTTTTACCGCTTTAGCATTCGGGATAACGGCGCGGGTTTCGACATGAAGTACGCCGACAAACTGTTCAATGTGTTTGAGCGCCTTCACCACAAAAAAGATTTCGATGGCACCGGCGTGGGCTTGGCCATCGTGAAGCGTATTATTGAGCGGCACGGCGGAGAAATCAGTGCCACTGGTGAATTGGGCCAGGGGGCCTGTTTTGTCTTCACCTTGCCGGATCAAGTCGACTTGTTCGAATAAAAGGAAATTTTCATGGCTGATGTAGTACTGGTTGATGACAATTCCAACGACGCGGACCTTGCCTTGCGCGTAGTTCGAAAAACATCGTCGAGCTCGACCACAATTTTGCTGGAAGACGGCGAAAGGGCGATTGAGTATTTCAAGCAATTGATGGCCGATCACCCCAAAGACAGTGCAGTGCTGGACCTGCCCAAATTGGTCCTGCTGGATTTAAAGTTACCCAAATTGGATGGTCTTGAAGTCTTGAAGTTTTTGCGTTCGCACGACGTGTTCAAAACCATGCCGATTGTGGTGCTTTCTTCGTCGCGGGAAATCAGTGATGTGAAGCGTTCGTATGAACTGGGTGTCAATAGCTTTGCGGTAAAGCCAGTGCAATTCGATCAATACCTGACCCGAATTTCAGCACTGGTTTCCTATTGGCTAACGATTAACGAATTACCGCGCGGGGCATAGCGCCACCCACCAGGGCAGATTGGCTCATGCCGCCTTTGGGGCCGTACGTGTCGCTGGCCGTGGGGGTCTGATCGGCCACTGCTGCTGCGGTCAGAATTGAAATTCGCTCTTGCAATCCAGCAAGTTGCTCCGTCACGATGTCACCGTTGGTTTTGTTCAGGCGTTGGGCGTGGCTTAATGTGGTACGAAGTGTTGAATATGTTCCCAACAGGCGCGGCTCATAAGCAGCCAATACGTCGACCCACAAGGCGATGCCTTCCATGTTGGGCTCGAACCCCTCAGCTTTTGCTAACTGAACGTTACCCAGGTAACGCTTTTCCAACTCAAGCATCATGGCTTCCTTGCGAAGTGCCAAGCCACCAAGTTCGTCAGTGTGAAGTTTGACCAAACACGCCTGTTCCTCTAGCAGAATGTCCACCAGCGCCATGGCCATGTCACATTCATAAGCCAGGTTGCGGTACAAGTTTTTAGCTGCATCAGCGTGCGACATATCCATAATCCTCAGATTTATCCCCGAGGTGCTGGTCGAAATTATTTCTGACCCAGCAACTCGCGAGCACTTTCAATGACTTTGGCTGCTACTGCGCCAGCATTGACCTTAAATTCACCATTGCTGATCGCCTCTTTGATCTCGGCCACTTTCTCAGCGTTGAACGGTGCACCTGCGGCGCTCAGTTCACTCGACTGTCCGGAAAGCTTTGCTACAGCACCTTCCGAACTGGTTTTGTCTGTAGCGCCAACCGTTGCTGATTTACCACCACCTTGTGGCTTGGTCAGCTTGTCGATCGGGTTACTTCCCGGGTTGATTCTATTGATACTCATAATTTCCTCCGCGTTGGGCAGAGCCTAAGTGGGTTTCGTATGTTTTCTTAACGGCTCGATTCCACCTAACTTTAACTAATTCTCAAAAGAATTCCTACTTTTGGGGGGGAGTCCCTACAAACTCACCTCTACCAGGAGCGAATCCCGCGCCACGCCGTGCAAAATTTTGCCCTGCGCAGTCTTGATTTTTACAACCTCGCCCAGCTCCGCTTCACCCATGGCCACAGCTGTACCACCGATTGCAAAGCCAGGACCTTTCATCATGACCTTGACTGTGTCGCCATTCTTCACCATGGCTTGGCCTTTCAGGTGGTCGTGTTTTAGTAGTGTCCCTGGCCACAATTGACGGGCTGCTGTTTTGTTGCCCAAATGAGCAAGGTCAGTAATCCAGCCGTTGTTGAGCTGGCTGATGTCCATGGTTCTGAATTCAACATCACCCACACCCACTGCCTGGCCGCTTTGAACGGTACCTTTGACCACGAGCACAGGTGCCCATACTTTAACGTCGACGCCCAGAAAAAAAGGAGGGGTGTCTGAGCCCACACATTGAACCCGCACATAGGTACGCCCCCACATTTTGTTGCCCGCGCTGTTGGCGAACAAAGCAGCAGGGCATTGTGCGCCACCAATCCGCTCGTCTGCTTTCACAAAGCTGACTTGGACATTAGCGCCTGTGGGCAAGGCGGCCGAGTCAACCAGTTCACCCAGTTGCTGCTCGGTGACCCAGCGCGACCCATCTGCTTGCGCGGTGTTGTTCATCAAGGTCAAGGCACACAGCATTGCACCCAGCATGGCGCTGTAGGTGCGGGTGAACTCTAAATTAAAAAATTTGTAAAATTTCATTCAAGTTTTTGGTGCTGGTGCCGTAAAACAGAGCGTAAAGAGAAATTTCCCGGCTCGATGTCAACATCCTAGGCGGGAGTTCGCCGCACCCTAAGCCGAAAAAGAACCCCCTTTCTGCCCCTTCTCCTCACTTTGATCTGATACCAACAATTGAATAATCTTCTCATCCGTCCGTGTATGAAGGATCCAGACAATGTTGGACAAACTCACAGATTCAATGCAGTTCTCTGCCGAAGCCCTGAAGCTCAGAGCGCGTCGTCAAGAGGTATTGACCTCCAACATTTCAAACGTTGATACCCCCAATTACAAAGCAATTGATTTCGATTTCAAAAGCGCGCTGAACGCGGCCACAGGCGAGAAGGGCTCCATGGGTGCCCCAGCTGCTCCTGGTTTGGGCAATGGCGCAGGTGCTTTGGCAGTCACCCATCAAGGTCACATTACCGGCAAGGGAAACGCTGGCATGAGCACAGCGGACATGTTGCAGTTTCGCCGTGGCAACAACGCCGCCATCGATGGCAACTCGGTTGACATTGAACGCGAACGCGCCGCATTCGCAGAAAACACAGTGAAGTACGAAGCCGCCTTGCGTGCAATCAACGGTCGAATTTCGACCCTGAAGCAGGCCATGGGCTCGGGCAACCAGTAAGGCATAGGGAGCACACATGTCGCTATTTAACTCTTTCAAACTGGCCGGTGGCGCGATGCAGGCGCAAACCACGCGCCTGAATACCGTGGCAAGCAATCTGGCCAACGTCGACACCGCAGCAGCCAACCCCAATGAGGTATATCAAGCTCGCAAGGTTGTGTTCGAAGCTGTACTTCAGAAAGCTGCGCCGGGCAAAGCCGCCTTGGCGGAAAACGTCCAGGTCAAAAATATTGTGGAAGACAAGTCTGAGGCCAAGAAGATGTTTGACCCCAAGCACCCCATGGCCGATGAAGAAGGATATGTGTACATGCCCAACGTGAATGCAGTGGAGGAAATGGTCGACATGCTGGCCGCCTCACGCAGTTACCAAACCAATGCCGAAGTAATGAACACCGCCAAACAGCTGATGCTGAAAACCCTGAACATGGGCAACCAGTAAGGAGACTTGAAAAATGACGATTGATGTAACTTCCGCACTGGGCGCCAATGCAGGCACCAACGCAGCCAAGAAAAAATCAGATGAAAACAGCCCTGAAGCGATTCAGGAGCGTTTCATGTCTTTGTTGGTGGCACAACTGAAGAATCAGGATCCGTTGGCCCCGATGGACAATGCGCAGGTCACCAGCCAAATGGCGCAATTGAACACGGTGACCGGCATCAACACTTTGAACGCCACTATGCAAGGCGTGGCCGCATCGATCAACGCCAACCAAACTGTTCAAGCCACCAGCATGTTGGGCCGTGCGGTGCTGACTGAAGGCAATGACCTGAAACTGGCAGACGGCAAAGCTCTGGGCTCGATGGAATTGAACCAGAGTGCAGACATTCTTCGCGTGAATGTGCTGGATGCAGGTGCCAACGTGGTTCGAACCATCGATTTGGGTGCCCAGGCCAAAGGCACACATGAATTTGAGTGGGACGGAAAAAGCAGCGATGGCAGCACTTTGCCAGCGGGTAACTACAAGTTCGAAATTGAAGCCAAAGCAGCAGGCAAAGACGCCAGCGTTACACCACTGACCCTTTCGGTGGTTCAGGGCGTTCGCAATGCAGGCGCAGACGGCACCAAACTGTTAACCAGCAACGGTGGCGAAATTACATTCGCCGACATCAAGCAGGTTTTCTAATTTAAAGATTTTTCAAGGAGTCAAGCATGGCTTTTTCAGCAGGTGGTAGTTTCCAGCAAGGTTTGAGTGGTCTGAACGCAGCGCAGCGCGGTTTGGAAGTCATTGCAAACAACGTGTCCAACGCCAGTGTGGTGGGCTTCAAGGGTTCTGAAGCAGAGTTCTCTGACGTGTTTGCCCGCGCATTCAATGGCGCGCGCTCCACCAATGGCATCGGCTTGGGTACAAGCCTGGCCGCTGTGACGCAGAACTTCAAGCAGGGCAACATCAATGTGACCGGCAACCCCTTGGACCTCGCCATCAGCGGCACAGGTTTCTTTAAGGTACAAGCAGGTAACGGCGACAACATTTACACACGCAACGGTCAGTTTGGTCTGAACAACGAAGGCCTAATCGTGAACTCCCGCGGCGACAAGCTACAGGGTTTCCCGGTGGACGCTGCCACAGGCCGACCTTCTGACGTGGCACAAGATATTTTGGTGCCCCGTGGGAGTATTCCTCCGGCCGCCACTCGTGCAGGCAATCTAGAGTTCAATCTGGACGCCCGTGCAGAGGCGATCGACCCAGCTTTGGTGTTCGACCCCGCAAACCTGAACACATTCAACAATTCAACATCATTGACGGTGTACGACGAATTGGGCGGCGCTCATATTATGGCCGTGTACATGCGCAAAGAAGCATCGAACGACTGGTCTGTATTCGCCACGGTAGATGGCACACAAGTGGACATTGGTACTGCACCGGTGGCTGCAACAGCCGCGCCTGCGCAATCCACAGCTGCAAATTTGCAGTACGGTGTCGATGGTCTGTTGACCACTCCCAACAGCGGTAACCTGACAGTGGATATGTCGCGCTTTGTCACCGCCAGTGGCGTTCCATTTTCTTCCACAGGCACAGCCCCAAATCAGTTTACTTTCGACATGAGCAACACCACCCAGTACGGCAGTTCGTTCGTGGTGCAGAACCTGGGCCAAGATGGCTATGAGTCTTCTCCATTCGCCGGCTTTGATGTGGGTGCAGACGGCATGTTGACAATCAGCTACGCCAATGGTCAGTTGGTGAACCACGCGCAAATTGGTTTGTATCGCTTTCCGAATCCCGAAGGTTTGCAACCAGTGGGCTCCAATGGTTGGTTGGCGACAAACTCTTCAGGCCCTGAGCTGGTCTCGCTGAGTGAAGACACTGCGTTCGGCATCATCCAGTCGGGTGCACTGGAAGAATCGAACATTGATTTGACGGCTGAACTGGTTGCCATGATTTCTGCACAGCGTGTGTATCAGGCCAACTCGCAAACCATCAAAACACAAGATTCAATTTTCCAGACCATCACCAACCTTCGTTAATGTGAACCGACATGGACAAATTGATTTTCCTGGCAGCCCAAGCCGCCAAAGGGACAATGTCTCGCCAAGAGAACATTGCCAACAACCTGGCCAACGTGAATACACCCGGGTTTCGGCAACAACTCATGGCGTTTCAAAGCGCACCTGTAACAGGCGAGGGCAGTGGTTCCAGAAGCTTTGCTGTGGAAACCAGCATTGGTTTCGACACCACGCCAGGGCAAATTCAGTCCACAGGCCGGGAAATGGATGTGGCCATTCAGGGCGAGGGCTGGTTCTCGGTCAACGATGCCAAGGGCAATGAAGCCTATACCCGCAACGGCTCTTTCCAGCTTGATGGTCAAGGCAATTTGGTGACGCAGGAAGGTTATTCCGTCATTGGCTCAAATGGTCCAATCAATGTGCCGCCAGATCATCGTTTGTCTTTTGAAGGCGATGGTTCAGTGTCTGCCATTCCTTTGGGCGGTGACACCAATGTGGTTCAACTGGGCCGTTTAAAGCTGGTGAACATCCCTGACGGTGAAATCAATCGGGGTGACGATGGCCTGTTTCGCGCAGCCAATGGTGACCCCGCCGAAGCCGATTTGAATGTTCGCGTGGCTGGTGGATTCATTGAATCCAGCAATGTGAATGCAGTGGACATGATGGTGCAAATGATCACCGCAGCTCGCCAGTATGAAACCCAAATGAAAATGATCAGCACGGCCAAAGAAAATGGCCAAGCCGCCAACAGCCTGTTTGGCATGAATTAAGGAGATTACCCATCATGATGCGTTCTTTGTGGATTGCCAAAACAGGTCTGGATGCCCAGCAAACCCAGTTGGATGTGATTTCCAACAACCTGGCGAACACGGCCACCAACGGCTTTAAGCGCTCGCGTGCGGTGTTCGAGGATCTGTTGTATCAAACCCTTCGCCAGCCTGGTGCTCAAACCACCGAGCAAACACAAGTGCCTTCCGGTTTACAGATTGGTACTGGTGTAAAGCCTGTTTCCACAGTGCGTAATTTCTCGCAGGGCAACTTGCAGCAAACAGGCAATACACTGGACGTGGCCATCAATGGACAGGGTTTTTTCCAGGTCCAAATGCCCGATGGCACCACGAGCTACACCCGCGATGGCAGCATTCAGATTGATGCTAACGGCACGCTGGTCACGTCAAATGGCTACCCAATTCTTGGCCCTGTGACCATTCCGCAAGGTATTCAGGAAATTTCAATTTCCCAAGACGGTGTTGTGTCCGCCGTGGTGCAAGGTCAAGTTCAGCCACAGGAATTGGGTCAAATCCAGTTGGCAAGTTTCGTGAATCCGGCTGGCCTGTTCAGCATGGGTCAAAATCTGTATTCGGAAACAGCCGCTTCAGGCGCACCCACACAGGCAGTGGCAGGCACCAATGGTGTTGGTTTTGTTTCTCAGGGTTTTGTTGAGACATCAAACGTGAACGTGGTGGAAGAGTTGGTTGGTTTGATCCAGGCTCAGCGCGCTTACGAAATCAACTCCAAGGCCATCTCGACATCTGACCAGATGTTACAGCGCTTATCTCAGCTTTGATTTGTAAAACTTTGGGCACACTGGAGTGGTTCTAGTGGAGTGTATGGCATGAAAAGATTAGTACTAATCGGTTTAACGGCAGCGTTCTCGATAACTTTAGGGGCTTGTTCAACTTTCGCACCGAAAGTCGACATGCCTGCACAAACCACCGTGCAGCAACCGATACCGCAGCCAGCTCAGCTGGCCATGGCCGCGCCAACAGGCAGTCTGTACAGCGCCGCCACGTACCGCCCACTGTTTGAAGACCAGCGCGCCCGTTTTCTTGGCGACACGCTGACCATTCAGATTGTGGAACAAATTAACGCTGCCCAAACCAATTCCATGAGTGCCTCCCGCAGTGACTCGGCCAGCATTGATGTTCCTCTGATTCAGGGTTTTTTCGGTGGACGCGATTTGCGCGCCATCAATGGGAGCGCCAGCAGCGACAAAGATTTCTCTGGCGAAGGCTCGAGCCGTGCAGCAAATACATTGACGGGCACCGTAACTGTCACAGTGGCAAGCGTGCTGCCGAATGGCAACTTGCAAGTGGTGGGTGAAAAGCAGATTGGCACCAACCGCGAGGTTGAATATTTGAAATTCAGCGGGGTTGTAAACCCCATCACTATTCTGCCTGGCAACGTAGTGCCCAGCAACAAAGTGGCAGATGCCCGAATTGAATACCGTGGAAAGGGTGCACTTGATTCCGCGACCGCAATGGGCTGGTTGAGCCGCTTTTTCCTGACTGTTCTGCCCTTTTAAAGAGAGCGCTCCATGTTGAAAGAATTGATTTCGGAACTTACGCACAAAACGTTCAAAATCACTGTGCTTGCTCTGGTGATTGTGGGAGTCAGTGTGGTGGTTTCTCCCGCGGATGCACAGACCCGAATTCGTGATCTGGTGACTGTGTCAGGCGTGCGCGCCAACCCGGTGTATGGCTACGGCATTGTGATTGGTCTGGATGGCACGGGTGATCAAACCACCCAAACCCCTTTCACCAGTCAAAGCATTGTTTCCCTGTTACAGCAGTCAGGCATTACTTTGCCACCGGGTGCAAATCTGCAATTGAAGAATGTGGCTTCAGTCATGGTCACTGCCAGCCTGCCTGCATTTGCGCAACCCGGCCAGTCCCTTGATGTCACAGTGTCTTCAATTGGCAATGCCAAAAGCCTGCGTGGCGGCATGTTGCTGATGACCCCCTTGAAAGGCGCAGACGGCCAGGTGTACGCCTTGGCCCAAGGCCAGTTGATTGTGGGCGGAGCGGGAGCGTCTGCCGGTGGATCCAAAACAGTGATCAACCATTTGTCAGCAGGTCGAATTCCTGCAGGTGCCTTGGTGGAGCGCGAAGTTGCATCTCCATTCCTGTTGGGTGAAACCCTGCAGCTTGAACTGACCAGCACCGACTTTTCAAACGCCATTCGCGTGGCCGAGGCCATCAACAACAACATGGGACCCAATGTGGCCCAAGCGTTGGACGGCCGTACCATCAGAGTGCGCGCACCTTCCAACCCCAACGACCGCGTGGCATTTTTGTCGCGGGTTCAAGAATTGAACATTAACAAATCCATGGGCAGTGCCAAGGTGATTGTGAATGCACGCACGGGTTCGGTGGTGATGAACCAGGCCGTGATGCTTGAAAGCTGCGCGGTTGCGCATGGCAATTTGACAGTAAAAATTACATCGACCCCTGTCATTTCCCAACCCGCTCCATTCTCGCAGGGTGAAACTGTGGTGACGCAGCAATCCGACATTCAAATTTCAGAATCCGGTGGTGAATTGATTGAAATCAAAGGGGCAGCCCAGTTGTCGGATGTGGTCAAGGCGCTCAACGCCTTGGGCGCAACACCCAGCGATTTGATTTCAATCCTGCAAGCCATGCAAACCGCTGGCAGTTTAAAAGCTGAGTTGGAGGTGATTTAAACATGGCACCCTTGTCCGCCAAACCAGCCGATATGCAGCAGATGCTGTCGATCGATTCACGCAGCCTGGAAGGCTTGAAGCGTGGCGCGCGTTCAGAACGCGGCAGCGACGAATTCAATGCTGCAATCGACAAGGTGGCAGTTCAGTTTGAATCGATTTTTTTGCAGATGGCCTTGAAAAGCATGCGTGATGCGACACCCGAGGGTGGTCTGTTCACTGATTCAAGCACAAAAACCTACCAAGGTATGTATGACCAGGAATTGGTTCAGAAACTTTCAGGCAAGGGATTGGGTTTGGCCAGCGAAATTGCACGGCAGTTAAAGGCCGGCTCAGGCGTGGGTGGAGAGCAAACCATATTCCCTCCAGGTCAGATTAAAAAAGACCTGCCCTTAACTTTCCCGAAAACCGACCGTTAATTCGATCAAGACACCAAAGGATCCAGAATTATGTCTAACTCGGTCTACGGAATTGCGCTCAGCGGCCTTAATGCGGCCCGGGCAGGGCTATCCACCACATCGCACAACATTGCGAACAGCAACACCGTTGGCTTTAACCGCCAACAAGTGATTCAACAGTCGCGCCCCTCCACGGGCAGCGACATTGGCTTTATTGGTCAAGGCGTTGATATTGCCTCGGTGCAGCGCGTGTACTCGGATTTCATCAACTCGCAAGAACAAAAAGCCACCTCGGATGCCGCTTTCTTCAGCGCCAAGGCACAGCAAATTGCGCGTGTGGATGCTATGGTGGCTGACGATGTCTCCGGTTTGTCCAGCGCACTGAGTATTTTCTTTGCCGCGGCTCAAACACTCTCAACCAACCCGGCCGATTTGGCGGCGCGGCAAAACTATTTGTCTTCTTCAGAAACCCTGGCCACCCGTTTCAATGGTTTGAACACAGTGATGGACGAGTTGCGCGGAGCAACAAACCTGAAGGTTCGTGACACAGTGGAGCAGTTGAACAACGCCACATCGCAAATTGCAGCTTTGAACAATCAAATTGTGACTGCATTGAACCAAACATCCAACGGTGGTCCGCCCAACGATTTGATGGATCGCCGCGACAAGCTGATTTTGCAGTTGTCCGAGCAAGTGCAAACCACGCGTGTGGACATGGCAGACGGATCGAGCAATCTGTTCCTGGCCAATGGTCAGTCGCTGGTGGTGGGCACTACCCAGTTCAAAGTAGAAACACAGGTCGACCCACAAGACCCGCAAAACCTTTTGGTGGGTATGACCACCAATGTGAACGGTCAGCCACGGTTGTTGGCATTTGACGCAGACAGTTTGGGCAATGGCGCTTTGTCGGGTTTCCTGAGCTTTCGTGAAAACGAACTGACTGAATACCAAAATACGATCAGCCTGTTGGCGGCACGAATTGGCCAGGCGGTAAATGACATTCAAACGGCAGGCGTGGATCTGGACAACAATCCGGGCAACGCACTGTTCAGTTTCGGCAGCAGCGGCAATTTCATTGATGACATTTCCCGCGTTGTTCCCAACATCAACAACAGCACTGCTAATCCATCTGCAATCACGATTCGTGGGCTTGATTTGTCGAAGCTGAGTTCAGCCGAATATGAAGTACAAATCGTCGGCAGTCAGCCTCGTTACCGTGAAATGGGCTCAGATGGCCCCTTCATTCCTGCCAGCCTGGTGACTGACCCCGGTGGTGATTACTTTGAAATTCGCGATCCGGCGGGCGCACCCTTGCTCAGCTTTCAGCTAAACAACGCGACGCCGCAGGAAGGGGACCGTTTCGTACTGATGCCGGTGCGCGAGGCTGCGCTAAACATGCGCGTGGCAATTGACCGGCCTTCGGAAGTGGCTGCATCGTCGGCGATCAACCCAAGCATTGGTAACAACGAAAATATTTTGGCGGTGGCTGCATTGCAGAATGCGCGCACTTTGTCTCAGTCGAACAACTCCGCAGGCGTATCGATTTCCGACGGTTTTAATCAGTTGGTAAGCCGTGTGGGTAACAAGACCCGTGAATTCAATGTGGCTGCAGAGTCTCGTGAAACGGTATTGAATCAGGTGGCTGAGTCGCGTGACGCGTTGCAAGGCGTGAACATGGATGAAGAAGCCGCAAACCTGATCAAATTTCAACAGGCTTATCAGGCCTCGGGGCGAGTTATTTCATTGTCCAAAGAATTGTTTGACCAAATCCTCAGCATGTTCTGATCGGGTTTCAAGGAAAAATTATGGCAATCGGCAGAATCAGTACAAATCAGTTTTACAAGCTAAGCACTGAACGCATGAGCAAGCAACAGGGCGAACTGGTCAAGATTCAAGGTCAGTTGGCCACAGGCCAGCGTGTGTTGAAACCATCAGATGACCCGCTGGCAATGTCGGTTGCCTTGGGGGCAAAAGCTGGCGTTAAGACCATTGACAGTTACCAAAGCAATATTACGTTCATGAACAACCAGCTTGGTCAGATGGACGTGGCTTTGCAGTCGTCATCCGATGTCATGGTGTCCATCAAAGAAGCGTTCTTGCAGGCTGGTAATGCGGTGCTTAGCCCGGCCGATCGAGAAATTATTGCGCAAGACATTGAAGGCCGAATGGAAGAATTGCGTGGCATCGCCAACCGCACGGATGCCAATGGCTTTTACATGTTTTCAGGCACCTTTCAAGACCAGGAGCCCTTCCAGACACCTGGTGCAGGCGTTACAGGTACTTTTCTCGAAACTGCCACTGCAGCGGCTGGTGATGCGGTCATTGGTCGTGAAATTCAGGTCGCCAGTGGGCGCTTTGTGAATTTGAGCATTACCGGGCAAGATGCGTTTGTCGACCCAAATACCAATGAAGATGCGTTTGCCATATTGCGCGACGCGGTGGCTTTGTTACGCAACCCCGCTTATCCGAATGGTCAGGAAGGCGCTACACCGCAAGATACCTTTTTGAAAGCCTTTAACGACAAAGGCGCACAGCTGGACAGCATTTTTGACCAGGTGCAAATTTCACGCACCAAAGTGGGTGTGCGTTTGCGTGAAGTGGAAACGCTTCAGCAGATCAACCAGGCTGCTCAGTTGGAGCTTGAGCGCGTTGCTGGTGAAGCGGTGGGGCTGGACTATGCCAAGGCCATCAGCGAGCTCTCGCAGGGCCAGTTGCAGCTTCAAGCCGCACAGCAGAGCTTTGCCAGCACGTCGAAGCTGACGCTGTTCAACTTTATCGGTTGATTGTCAATTCAGCGTGGGTTAATTGCCAACCCGGCGTGGGTTGCCTATTCCGCACTGAAAACCGCTTGATCCCTTTTTGAATTCATTCTTGCTCACCTCGCTCGGCAAAACACACGGCCGAGTCTCGGTGTTGGCTAATCGCCAAACGCAGCGAATGAATCCAAACAGGGCGGTTTTCTTGAAGTGCGGAATAAGCAAACCCACTGCCGAGTTGGCTGAACCAGCATCTGCAAATCCTCACCAGCGTTGTGATTACTCGCCACTGCAGTACCAATTGCATGCGTACGTGATGAGTCTCCGGCCTGGTTACCGCCCAATCGGCAGCGGGATTCCAACCGCTTCGCCTTCAAGAAAACCTGCCCGTTTGACTCAGCGCGCTGCGTTTGCCCGAAGGGCAACACCGAAGCTCGGCTGTTACTTTTGCCGAGTTCGGTGAGTAGTGCGATGAGATCAAAAAGGGAAGTGCAGGTTTTCAGGCGAAGCGTTGGGACTCGCGCCGATTCGGACAATCAACCAGGCGAGCGATTCATCACGACTCGCGCCGATTCAGGCAATGAACCACGCGTGGGGCCGGAATCAGATCAGCCCATTTTCCAATGCATACCGCGTCAATTCCCCATTGGTTTTCATGCGCATTTTCTCGAGAATTCGTGCGCGATAAACGCTCACTGTTTTGGGGCTCAATGAAAGTTCATCCGCAATTTCGCTGAGTTTTTTACCAGATGCAATCATGCGAATCGTTTGGAATTCTCGATCGCTCAACATTGAATGCAATGGTTTGTCGGAGTCTTCAGTCAGATGGCTGGCCAATGATTCTGCTAGTTCTGGCGTAATGTACTTGCGCCCGGCAGCAATAACCTGGATGGCGTCCACCAGTTTTTCCGGGGCAGTGTTTTTGGTCAAGTAACCTGATGCGCCAGCTTTCAGGCACCGCACAGCATACTGGTCTTCAGGGTGCATCGACAGCATCAGGATTTTCAGCGCCGGGTATTTGTCTTTCAAAATTTTGACCACATCCACCCCGTTTTTACCCGGCATGGAAATATCCAGAATTGCCAAATCAACCGTGTTCGCCGTCATGGCTTTCATGATTTCAGAATACTCACCAGCCTGCGCCACCACTTGCACAAACCCTGTGTCGTCCAGCAACTGCTTCAGGCTGCCCCGAAGTAATGCGTGGTCATCTGCCAGCAGAACCTTAATCATCTCCAGCCTCACCTGTCTGAGTACATCTTGGGATGGACACCATTACCGTTGTTCCAGATCCCAGTGATCCACTGACATCAACCCAACCGTCGAATGCAGCAACTCGTTCTTGCATGCCCCTCAGGCCGAATGATGTTTCTTTTAATTTATCAGTATTCTCTATCCCGCGACCATTGTCGCGGATCTCTAAGGATAATTCATTTTCAGTGATAAACAACTCGACATCAACCCGTGTTGCATGGGCGTGCTTCACGATGTTTGTTAATGCTTCCTGCAAAATTCGGAACAAAGCCGTGCTTTGCTCTGGGTTCAAATCCAGTTCCTCTGCATTGCACTGAAACATGCCCTCGATTTGGGTGCGTTTCTGAAAATCATTCATTTGCCATTCCAATGCTGGAATCAAGCCGTAATCCAGAATCCCTGGGCGCAGGTCTTTGGCGATTCTCTGGCTGCTGGCCAACAGGTGTTCGATTAATTCCAGCATGTCATCCAGTTTTTCCTGGACGGCAATGTCTTGCGGCAAATTCTTGTTCAGCCATGCCACATCGGCTTTCAGTTTCGTCAATGAACCACCCATGTCGTCGTGAATTTCACGGGCAATTGCACCGCGTTCCTGTTCACGCCGCTTCTCGAACTCTGTCGTTACAAGGCGAAGCTCGGTTTTTGTGCGTTGCAATCGATCCTCAGCTTCCTTGCGATCAGAAATATCCAGCAACACCCCATCCCACACGAACACATTGCCACGTGGTTTTGCCACGGCATTCATGTACACCCAGCGCGACTCCTTCTTACCGTAGTTTTTAATCCGACCTTCCCAGCTGACCGGTACACCCGGGCGTTGTGGTTCCGTCAAAAGTTCATAAAGATTCGCTGCATCTTCAGCTTCAAATTGTTCAAAAAAATAGTGGGGGTTCTCAAGAAAAAGTCTGCTGGGCACACCAAACAAGCGCACAACGCCCTCACTGACAAAAGGCACGGTGGGCTTTGTCATGGCTGGCCCTGAATGCATTTGAAAAATGATGCCGGGAATGTTCTCTGCGATTGCTGCGAAGCGTCGTTCCGACTCCCTCTGGGCCTGTTCAGCCGATACCAGATTGCGCCGTTCATTGGCGGCCCTCAGCGATCTCTCAATGGCAGGGACAAGCCTCGCCATTTTGTCTTTCATCAGGTAGTCATCTGCTCCGGCACGCATGGCCTCAACGGCCACATGTTCACCAATGCTGCCAGAAACAATAATGAAGGGAATGTCCAGCCCGGAATCGCGCACCACGCGAAGTGCCTCTTCCGAGCCGAAGCCGGGCAAGTTGTGGTCCGAAATCACGACCTGCCACTCTTCATGCTCAAGGCACTTGCGCAGGTCTTCAATGCGGTCCACTCGCGTGGCCGTGTAGTTCAAGCCACCTTGCTTCAAGCGGTAGCACATCAATTCGAAATCCGAGTCGTTGTCTTCAACCACCAGCACTTTCAGCCCGCCATCTGAGAAGTTGCTGATGTCTAACAAGGACGGCGGCAATCCTTTGGAATCACTCATCGTTTGTTCACTTGTTGTTGGCCTTTTTCGTGTGCACAGGATCAAACTGAGAGATAACACCTTTTCAAGGTTTTAATCCTCGCATGATTTTTTTTAATCTTATCGGAACATAACAGGGTATAGAACTCACGTGTGTTGGGGCACCACCCAAATTGTGTGAACCCCGCTTCAAAGGCCCTGAATGAACCGACCACCTGCAAAATTTGAATTTTCCAAAGCGCAATATGCCAATGATCCTGTTGCTGGCGCAAAACACGCAGCAGCGGCGGTCAATAAAAGCCTGCTTACCGACGACAACGCGGAACGCGAATTCGAGTTCAATGACAAAGATTTTGCACGCGTGCGGGCCTTGATCTTGAAAATTGCTGGTATTTCATTGGCTCCCAGCAAACAAAGCATGGTCTACAGCCGGTTGGCTCGCAGATTGCGTGCATGCAACCACAACCGGTTTTCCTGCTATCTCGATGCATTGGAAGCAAATGCCAGCAACCCGGAGTGGGAACATTTCACCAATTCGCTAACCACCAATCTCACTTCGTTTTATCGCGAAGCGCACCATTTCGATATTCTGAAAAAGCAGTTGCAATCGCTGTCACGCAACTCCCGAATTGAATTATGGTGCAGCGCAGCGTCCACTGGAGAAGAACCTTACACCATGGCAATTACCGCCATGGAGGCATTTAACAGCATGAATCCGCCAGTCCGAATTCTGGCCACTGACATCGACACCAAAGTTATCGACCACGCCAAGAAAGGTGTGTATCGCATGGACCAGGTCGACAAAATTCCGGATGACATTCTTCGAAAGTATTTCCTGAAAGGCAAAGGTGAAAGTGAAGGCCTGATCCGCGTGCGCCCCGAGGTGCAAGCATTGTTGACATTCCGCAAGCTCAACCTGATGGACAATGTGTGGTCACTGCGGCCCGGCTTTGATGCGGTTTTTTGCAGGAATGTGATGATCTATTTCGAAAAAGACGTGCAACTACAAATTCTCAAGCGCTTCGCACCCTTGATGAACCCCAATGGCCTTTTGTACGCTGGTCATTCGGAGAACTTCGCAATGGCGCGCGATTATTTCACCTTGCGCGGTAAGACTGTGTACACAGTCAACACGGACAAGGCGGCAAAAACAGGCGCGGGCGGTGAAAGCAAGGCCCAACAGGTTCTTGCATGAGCGCCATATTGCTTAATCGCGCAGCCCCCCCAGCCACAGAGTCTCTGGTTAAGAAGATGATCATGCCTGGCGAGTATTTTGTTTCGTGGGCACCAGCAGAAATTACAACGTTGCTTGGCTCATGCGTGGCGGCATGTCTGTGGGACAGTCACCGGAAAATAGGTGGTCTGAACCATTTCATGTTGCCCGATTCACCATGCGAGGCGAACACTCTCGCAGACAAAACAAAATCGCTGCGATATGGGCTCTACGCCATGGAGGTGCTGGTCAACGACCTGCTGGCCATGGGTGCCAAACGAGAACATCTAGGTGCAAAGGTTTTTGGTGGTGCCAATATCAGTGGTTCGTTGAATTCGCAGCACATTGGTCGCCGAAACGCCGAGTTTGTTATCGATTTTTTGCTCAAAGACAAAATCAAGGTTGTTGCCTCGGATTTGGGTGGGCCGCACAGCCGTCGCATTCGTTTCAACACCCAAACCAGCGCTGTTCGCCTGGAGCGGGTGGCAAGCGCCAATTCAGCCGCCCTGCAGCAAGAAAAGCGCTACAGCGAGAAAATCAACAAAGATCCGGTCAATGGCGACATTGTATTTTTCTAGGGGCCAGTGAATGAACAAAATTAAAGTACTGGTAGTGGATGATTCCGCATTGATCCGGAACCTGATGAGCAAGATCATCAATTCACAGCGGGACATGGAAACCATCGCCACTGCCCCAGATCCTTTTATTGCGCGAGACCAAATCAAGAAATTTAATCCCGATGTCATTACCCTGGACATTGAAATGCCCAAGATGGATGGTCTTGAGTTTCTTGAAAAAATCATGCGCCTGCGCCCCACACCCGTGGTGATGGTGTCCACGCTGACCGAGCGCGGAACCGATGTAACCTTTCGAGCCCTTGAACTGGGAGCTGTAGATTTCGTGACCAAGCCCAAACTGGACATAAGCCAAGGCATGATTAATTACGCCAATGAAATTACCGACAAAATACGTGCTGCGTATGCGGCCCGATTTCGTTTGAATCGCTTGCCAGCCAAGCCTGCTTCACCGGCGCCCGCGCCCGCTTCACAAACCGATCCTGTTACCGGCATGGTAGTGCCCGCACAAGCTGTCAAATCCTTGCCCACCAACAACGCATTGGGCAATCGTTTCGCGGCCACGGAAAAACTGGTTTTGATTGGTTCGTCCACTGGTGGTACGGAGGCTATTCGCGTCATTCTTGAGCAGTTGCCCAAAGACAGCCCCGCAATTCTGATTACGCAACACATGCCCGCCGGCTTTACAAAAAGTTTCGCTGACCGCTTGAATCAGGTGTGCAACATCACCGTAAAAGAAGCTGAAAATGGCGAGCGGATACTTCCGGGACACGCTTACATCGCACCAGGTGACAAACACTTGTTGCTGGGGCGAAGTGGCGCGAATTACATCTGTCAGTTGTCGGACTCAGAACCAGTGAACAGGCACCGCCCTTCAGTCGAAGTACTTTTCAAAAGTGGACAAGACGTGTCGCCACGCAACATCGTAGGCATCATGCTCACTGGGATGGGAAAAGACGGTGCTCAAGCAATGGCAGATATGAAAAAGGCGGGTTCTTACAATATTTGTCAGGACGAGGCCAGTTCAGTGGTGTTTGGCATGCCCCGTGAGGCGATTGCACTGGGCGCCGCCGATGAAGTGGTTGCCTTGAACCAAATTGCCAAACGCTTGCTTGATTATTTGTCAAAAATTGGCGGGCGTTCAGCAGTTCGAATTTAGTGGTTCAAATTGGGTGCTGCAGTGGCTGTGTGTTGACTCAGCCATATTTGCAAGGCCGCAAGGTCCATCGGTCTGGAAAACCAATAGCCTTGTAATCGATCGCATCCCATCTGAATAAGGCTTGCACGTTGTTCGGCTGTTTCAATGCCCTCTGCGTGTACCACCATGCCCAATGCATGGGCCAAATCAATTACCGCCTTCACAATCATGTGGCTGTTTTTGTCTTCCAGCAAATCCATCACAAAACTTTTGTCAATTTTTAACACGTCGACGGGCAGTTGGCGCAAATAATTCAGCGAAGCGTAGCCCGTACCAAAGTCATCCATCGCGATTTGTGAGCCCTGAAGTTTCAGCTTTTTCAGTGCCTCCACTGTTCGAGTCATGTCGTCAATCGCGGCCGATTCGGTGACTTCAAACTCAATCCAACGAGGGTCCAGGCCCGCTTCCTGAAGTGCCTTTTGGGCCTTGTTTGGAAAATCGGGATTAAGCAATTGCCCAGCAGAACAATTTACTGCACACCACAGGGGGAAGCCTTGCTGGTGCAGCTCAAGAATGGCGCGGCTGGTCGACTCAATTACCCAGTCACCCAGGGCATCAATCAACCCAGAATCCTCAGCAACACCGATAAACTCGCAGGGCATGATCCTACCCAGTTCGGGATGTGTCCATCTAACTAGCGCTTCCAAACCACACACAAGGCCAGTTTTCAGGTCCTCTACGGGCTGAAAGTCGAGAACCAGTTCATTGCTTTCAATGCCCTTGGCCAGTCCCAATTCAATTGTTTTGCGCCGTTTGGCCAACTCATGAATTTCTGCATCCAAAACATTGAGCAGTTCAAGACTTTGTGAGTCGATGACATGCGCCACCGATTGAGCGTGCGTAACCAGTTCCGCAGCATGTTGCCCGTGCAGGCCGGGTCGTGCCAAACCCAATCGCATGTTTGGGCGCACCGCAATGTTGTCCACCATAAACACACGGTTTAGCTCGGCTTCGAAATTACATAGCGTATCTGCAAGTGAGGCACGGTCGGCAGACCAGTCAAGCTTATTGGTCAACACGACCAGAACATTGTCAGACCAACGACACAGAATGTCCTGCTTGAAGGTTTCCCTGACTCGATCCACAATTTTCTCGAGCATGTTGCGGCGAATTCGAGGGTCGACCTCTGGGCGCCGAGCCTGATTCCTCGACACATTCACGCTGAGCAGGCAAAGGTCATGTTGATTGCTGGATTTGGCGCGAAGACCGGACAGTGTTTTGACCAAGCCCTGCCGATTTAAAAATCCAGTCGCCGTATCGAAGTAGACGGCGCGTCGGTGAGCTTGCTCCAGTTGAAGTTTTTCTCGATGTAAGCGGTGCGTATGAATTTCGCGGCGAACAGCAGGAATCAAACGCTCGGGTTTGGATTTTTCAACATAGTCGCGGACGCCCTCATGCATGGCTTGAATGCCCAGTGCATCGCTGGCCAGTCCAGAGAGCAAAATCATGGGTGTATCCGGGCGCATGACCTGAACCAAGCCAATGGCTTTCTCGTGCGTCAGTTGGGGCATAGAATAATCACAGATTACCAAATCCGGTTCAATGTCTTCAAGGGTCTGTTTCAGAGTTTCTTCGCTGTGCGCATGGCGAACCACAGCACTCTGCCAAGTCTTGATAATTTGACGCTTGATCAGCAGAAAATCATCGTCGCTGTCGTCAATCACGATAATTCTTGGTGCTTCGTGGTCTGTCGTCATTGAGGGTTGTCTGGTGTTGTTGTAGGCTGGGTAATGACCAACTTCCTGTATCCTGCACACTTCTGCGCAGGCTGTCTAGTCGGGCAATTCACGAGAAAGGTCATGAACAAGGCATTCACCAAAGAAAATGATTCAGAATTCGAGGACGATGGCGCTGATGCTCAAACTGCCTTACCTCAGGGGCTGAAAAATTACATCACACCGCAGGGGTATCGACGACTGCGCGATGAGTTAACTCACCTCGTCAAAACAGAGCGACCCGAAGTGGTGGCAGTGGTTTCATGGGCGGCATCAAACGGAGATCGCTCAGAAAACGGTGATTATCTGTACGGCAAAAAGCGCTTGCGGGAAATAGATCGCCGAATTCGTTTTTTGACCAAACGCACTGAAATTGCCGAGATCGTTGACCCCAGCACACAACAAGAACTGGTCAATATTTTTTTTGGTGCCACAGTCAGCTACATCAATGGCAAAGGCGAAGAGCTCACTGTGAAAATAGTTGGTGTTGATGAAGTAGATACATCAAAAGGGCACATCAGTTGGATTTCACCAGTGGCCCGTGCTTTGCTGAAGGCGAAAGAGGGCGATGTGGTGCAGTTGATGACGCCTGCCGGGCGGGACGAGTTGGAAATTGTTGAAGTGAAGTACGTGGCGGATTGAGTTATCGCCAACTTGAAAGTTCAGCTTTGAGTCAAAAGCCGGGATTCGCGCCGATTGGGTGTTTAACCGGCGGGGACTTAAAACTCGCAGATCAGTGCGTCGTGGTGTCCGCCACCGGCAAGCGCACTTTGGCAAACGCCCGGCCTTTCACTCGTGTTACACGCTCCACATATTCCAGCCTGCGCAACGCCATCAAAATACGCGCCAAATGCACACGGTCAGTCACTTGAATGGTGAAATGCAACAACTTGCGATAAGCCGTTTCGTCGCTCATGGTCAGGTTCGTGATATTTGCACCCGCATCCGACAAGGTGGCGGCAATGGTTGCCAATGCGCCTTTCTCATTCACGGCTTGCAAATCAACGTTTACATCGAAGGGGCGGGTAATTTCTGGAGACCATTGAACGTCTGTCCATCGTTCGGGTTCTTTGCGAATTTGCTTTCGAGCGGTTTCACATTCATCGGTGTGAATAATCAGGCCAGAGCCCTTTCGCACATAGCCAATAATATTGTCGCCGGGAATGGGCAAGCAGCAAGGTGCGCGTTGAACCGACATGCCTTCGCCACCATGAATCATGATGGGTGCGCGAACTTCACCAGTGGTACCAGAAGGCGAGTCTACCCTCGCATCCGCCCGCCCCATGGCAATCAGAACACGGCGGGCAACTACTGGGGCCACGCGCCTACCTGCACCAATGTCAGCGAGCAGTTCGTCTCGTGTACTCACTTGCGAATCTTTCAGCAGGCGATCCCATACCTCATTGCTTAGGTGTTCCAGCTTAATCTGGTCTGCTTCTAGCGCCTGCTCAAGCAGCCTGCTGCCCAGGCGCACTGTTTCTTCCAGATTCATCGACTTCAAATAATGCCGAATTTCTGAACGGGCCTTGCCAGAACGCACAAATCCCAGCCACACCGGGTTGGGTCTTGAATGGGGCGCAGTAATAATTTCAACCACATCACCGCTCTTCAAAATGGTGCGCAGCGGTTCAATCACCTGATTCACACGAGCGGCCACGCAGTGGTTGCCCACGTCGGTGTGTACGGCATAGGCGAAATCAACCACAGTGGCACCGCGGGGCAGACTCATGATCTTCCCGTTGGGCGTGAAAACGTACACTGCATCAGGGAAAAGGTCCACCTTGATGTGCTCAAGGAACTCGGCGGAATCACCGGTTTGGTGTTGAATATCAAGCAAACTTTGCAACAAGCGATGGGTTTGGGTTTGAATGTTATTCAGTGCCTCGCCTTCGCCTTTGTACAACCAATGCGAGGCAACACCTTTCTCAGCCACTTGGTGCATTTCTTCAGTACGAATCTGAAATTCCACGGGCGTGCCGTAGGGGCCAAGCAAGGTGGTGTGCAGGCTTTGATAGCCGTTCAGCTTCGGGATGGCGATGTAATCCTTGAATTTGCCAGGGACGGGCTTGAACAGCTGATGCAACATACCCATGGCCATGTAGCACCCGGGCATGTCTTTCACCACCACCCGAAAACCATACACATCCAGCACTTGAGAAAAGCTCAAGCGCTTTTCTATCATTTTGCGGTAAATGCCGTACAAAGCTTTTTCACGGCCGTACACTTGGCATTCAATGTTGGCGTCGCTCAGGCATTTTTCAACCGCTTCCAGAATTTTGCCAACCACTTCGCGGCGGTTTCCCCGTGCCGCCAAAACTGCTTTCTTCAGCACATCGTGGCGCATCGGGTAAGCATGCTGAAAACTCAACTCTTGCAGTTCACGGAAAATTTCATTTAAGCCCAGTCGGTGTGCAATTGGGGCATAAATTTCGAGGGTTTCTAGTGCAATTCGGCGTTTCTTGGCGGGGCTCATAATGTCGAGCGTTCGCATATTGTGCAAACGATCAGCCAGTTTCACCAGAATGACCCGAAGGTCGCGTGCCATGGCCAGCAACATTTTTCTGAAGTTCTCGGCTTGGGCTTCTTCCCTCGAAGAAAACTCCATTTTGTCGAGCTTGGAAAGCCCATCCACCAAATCAGCAACCGAACCGCCAAAACGTTCGATCAAGTCTTCTTTGGTGGTGCCCGAATCTTCCATCACATCGTGGAGCAGGGCGGCTTGGATGGCTTGGCTGTCCAGACGCCAGCTGGCGCAAAGTTCAGCCACAGCAATCGGATGCGTTACGTAAGGCTCACCCGTGGCACGAAATTGCCCAAGGTGTGCAACGTCAGAAAACTTGTAAGCCTCGCGAACACGCCGGATCTCAGCCTCGGGCAAATAAGTCGAGGCAAGTCCAATTAGCTGTGCGATAGAGACCACATCGGGTCGGTTTGGCTCAGTTTGTAGTTCTCTGACTTGCATTGCCCCCCGCATTTTGTACAACTGTTACAACTTTGACTACGAATTTCTATTGTGCAGGCTTACTTCTGGTCCGGCAAGACGATATTGACCTCCAGCATCTCCATATTGCCTTGTTTTTGAAGGTTAAACTTGACGTCTTCTTGATCAATTTTGACGTATTTGGCAATCACTTGCATCAATTCGTCCCGCATTTGGGGCAAAAAGTCGGGTCCGTCCTGATCCACGCGCTCGCGCGCAATAATCAAAGACAGTCGTTCTTTTGCAACATTGGCGGATTTTTTCTTTTCGCCAAACAGCATGCTAAGTAGTGACATGGCCTTAACCTCCAAACAAGCGCTTCAGCAGACTTGGCTTTTCATAGTCTACAAAACGCAGCGGTTTGGTTTCGCCCAGAAAACGTGAAATACAGTCCTGATAAGCCAGGGCGGCGTCGTTTTCTTCAGCATGAATTACTGGCATGCCTTGGTTAGATGCTTGCAATACGGTTTCAGATTCAGGAATTACGCCCAAAAGTGGTACACGCAACAAGTCAGCAACGTCGGTGTAGCTGAGCATTTCGCCGTCGGCTGCACGTTTGGCAGAATAACGTGTAATCAGCAAGTGTTCCTTAACGGGCTCGCCACCGTCTTTGGCGCGTTTGCTTTTTGCTTGCAAAATACCAATGATTCGGTCGGAATCGCGAACCGACGACACTTCCGGGTTTGTCACCACGATGGCTTCATCGGCAAAGGTCAGAGCCATTACGGCGCCGCGTTCTATGCCCGCGGGGCTGTCGCAAACAATGTACTCGAAACCCATTTCGATCAGGTCTTTGATAACCTTTTCCACGCCTTCTTCGGTCAATGCGTCTTTGTCGCGGGTTTGCGAGGCAGGCAGAATCGACAACATGGGGCAGTGTTTGTCTTTGATCAGGGTTTGTTGCAGGTTGGCCTCGCCGTTGATTACATTAACCAGGTCGTACACCACGCGGCGCTCACAACCCATGATCAGGTCAAGGTTTCGCAAGCCCACATCAAAGTCGATGACCACTGTTTTGAAACCACGCAGGGCCAAGCCCGCGGAAAAACTTGCGCTGGTGGTTGTTTTACCAACGCCACCCTTACCGGATGTAACAACAATGACTCGACTCACAAATAGTCTCCTAGCGGATGTTGATGGCTTTGAGTCGCAATACTGCCGGCTCGGTGCCATGGTCAAGATGAATTAAAGTGGGTTTGGAGCGATTTTCTTCGGGAAAACCACCCTCGAAAGTTAAATAGTAACCAGCCACCGCCACCAGTTCTGCTTCAAAACAGGTGGACAGGATTCTGGCTTGTGTGTCACCTGCAGCACCTGCCAATGCACGACCGCGCAATACTCCGTAAACGTGTACATTGCCGTCGGCGATGACTTCAGCGCCTGCGGACACCTGACCCATCACGATCAAATCTGCGCCTTGGGCGTAAATTTTTTGGCCGCTGCGCACAGATTGCTCAATCACCATGCTTCGGCGGACATTGTCGAATTCGGGCACGGCAGGGTGTTGGGCTACATCAGGTGTGGATTCTGTTTCAAACAAGGGCGCCGTACCTTGCTCGATAATTGGTTCAATGATTGTGTCGGCAACAGGTACTGTTTTGGATTCTGTGGTTGACTCTGTTTCATCGCCGCCAGTTTCAAAACGCAGACCAAGTTCTTCAGCCTGGCTTTCAAGCCCTGCGCTGTGGGCGCGAATTTCAACCAAATGAACACCGGCTGCTTTTAGCACATCGAGATAGGCGCTTAAGCTGATGGAATGTTCCACTAGTTCGGTCTCTTCCCAAGCCGAAAAATCAAGCACTGCAGGCTCGGCAGAGTAAACGCCAGGCGACGGGCCGAGACGCTTTTTCAAGGCCCCAAGACTTTCTTGAAGCGGACAGGGACGCAGCGCAAATGTCACAGCTTTGATTTTGGCAAATTTGATGTCTAACGGTGCAGTGGTGGGTCTGTTCAAGGTAATCGTAGTCCGGGGTCTCTGAAGAATCAGTCAGTTTTACGAACAAAGCCCGAGCCGTGTGCCGGTCTCGGGCTTTTTTGAATGCAATGCAGCCCGATTTAAATGGGCACGCGCTTCAGCATTTCGATGCCGATTTCACCAGCTGCAATTTCACGCAGGGCGGTTACAGTGGGCTTGTCTTTGTCGGACTTTACTTTTGGTGTGTGGCCTTGAGCCAGCATGCGTGCGCGATAAGTTGCGCACAGGGCCATGTCGAAACGGTTAGGGATCTTTTTCAAGCAATCTTCAACGGTGATGCGGGCCATCTGGTGTCCTTAAAGTCCAATACTTTTGAGTTGCGCCCCGTGTCGAGCCATTTGCTGGTTGAAACGGCAACGGGAAGCGAAGACGATCGATTTCAGCTCAAGAAGAGCCTGTGTGAAATCATCGTTAAGGATAACATAATCAAAGCGTCTTGCTTGCTCAATCTCAAGCTGAGCGGCACCCATTCGCTTCAAAATCACCTCTTCAGTGTCCGTGCCCCGACCGCGCAGTCTTTTTTCCAGTTCTTCCATGCTGGGCGGCAAAATAAAGATAGACACCACGTTTTTGACTTTTCGAACCACTTGCTCGGCACCTTGCCAGTCAATTTCCAGTAACACGTCGCGGTCTATGGCCATTTGGCCTTCCACCCAAGCTTTGGATGTACCGTAATAATTGCCATGCACGTGGGCCCATTCCAGAAAGCCGTCCTGGTCGCGCAAAGCCTCAAATTCCGGCTGGGAAATGAAGTTGTAATCTTTGCCGTCTACCTCACCGGGTCGCGCTTTGCGGGTGGTGTTTGAAATGGACAGCCCCACGCCTTGCACTTCGGCCAGCAAGGCCTTCACCAGCGACGATTTCCCGGCACCCGAGGGGGCACTGACAATAAAAAGACTGCCCGAGTAACTGGGGGAATGCTGGGGTTGGTCTGGTTTGCTCATGCAACTGGTGTGGTTTGTCTCGAATGTCTGATTTTAAGGCAAAAGCCCAGCAGTTCCATACCTGAATTGCGTTGTTGGGTATTCCCGCAGAACGGGACCACTTGGAACTTCTCGGATTGCCGCATTACTCAGTGGTCCCTTGATTCAATAGAGAGCGGTGAACGTTATGCAAACTGGCCTTTGGGGTATGCAGGTGGATTATGTACGCGCAATAGAAGCTGGAGAAAGTACGTCGTACGAGCTGGAGCGAGACTGCATAGAGTCTGTGTTACCGCTGATGAGTAACGTGAATGAGCATGGCTCAGTTCGAACAATCGGCGGGCGCTGCAGCAAAATGGCCGACATGCGTTACTTCATGGTCCACTCTTTTTTCAGGCCTGGCCCAAAATTCGCGCGCATTGACCCGCGCACGGCACTTGCAGATGCAAATTGCGATCGGGCAACTGAGTTTTCACAACGCACCCTCGCACGTTTATTGGCCATGCAATTGATTGGTGCAGGTTACAACATCAAATCTGAAATACAGTTTGACCACCAAGACCCTCGATCACAAACGCTGATTGGTACGCCAGGCGGATTCAAAGGCTACGGCTTGGGCAAGGCGCTGTTGAATGGCACGGACACGCACACAAAAAAGGTCGAAAAAATCACTGCATTCATGCAGGGCGTCAGAGAGGTGTCGAGGGGTTTCCTGCGGGATCACGAGGCTAACCAGGGCGTTGAAGCCAGGCTTGGCGGGTCTGATCAACTGGCACATCGTGCACGACTGGTATTGCTGTCGGCCAGTCCACGGCGCCTTCAGGCCAACCCGGATATCGTAAAGCCCCTGGTTACTCAACTCAACGAATATGAGCGCGCGGGCATTCGAGGGTATCTGGATGCTGAAGAATGCGCCCATTTGTCAGCCGATCTAATCACCAAATTGCAAGAGGCCAAACCGGTCTTGTTGACTGAATAGGGTCGATTTATTCAATATTCTGCACTTGCTCGCGGAATTGTTCCACGAGCACTTTCAAATCGATACTGGCCTGGGTTTGAGCAATCGCGTGGGCTTTGCTGCCCAGTGTATTGGCTTCCCGGTTCAGTTCCTGGGTTACAAAGTCCAGGCGCTTGCCGATTACGCCGCCTTTTTTCAGAATGCGGCGCACCTCAGTAAAGTGAGTTTGCAAGCGCTCCACTTCTTCTTTCACGTCAATGCGAACGCTGTGCAAGGCCACCTCATGCTTGATACGTTCTTCAAGATCGTCAACGGTAAGGTGGCTGGCTTTGTCGGCAATTATTTTGTCAAACGCTTCGGTCATTCGCTCACGAATTTTGCTTTCATAGTGCGCCAGAAATTGCGGCAACATGGGCAGCAGGCTGTTCACAATCGCTTCCATTCCATCCACTTTCTCAAGCAGCACGGCGGCCAATCCCGAACCCTCGCGCTCGCGGCTTTGCTTCATTGTGTCAATGGCCTGGTCGCAAAGGTTTGAAATTATTTCCTGAAGCTCTTCACCGCTCAGGCTGTTGTCTTCCACCACGCCGGGCCAGTTCAGCACCTCGGTAATTCGAAAGCCATTGGCTTTGGGCAAAGCGCTTTGAATACTGGCTTCCAGCGCGGCCAGTTGCTTGACCTGTTCAAGGTCTACTTTCGGTATGCGTTTTTCGCCTTCTGCACGGCCCCAGGAAATACGGCATTCCACCTTGCCTCGGCTAAGGGCATTCATCAGCTTTTCGCGGATCAGGGGTTCAACTGTGCGCAGGTCATCGGCCATGCGAAAGTTCAGGTCCAGAAAGCGGGAATTCACGCTGCGCAGTTCCATGCTCAAGTTGCCCGCCCGGGTGTTGCTTTGGGCGTTGGCAAAGCCTGTCATGCTGTGTACTGCAGCGGTGTTTTTACTGTCCTTGCTCATTTGCGGCCTGTGCGTGTGTGTCGATCGTGCATGGATTGTAAACTCTGTGCTGTTGCATGTTTTCTGTGGGGGCGTTTTTGGCGGGTCGAATCATTGCGCACTTGGACATGGACGCCTTTTACGCCAACGCGGAACTGGTGCGCAACCCAGCGTTGAAAGGTTTGCCGGTGGCGGTGGGCGGCCGCCGTGGTGTGCAGCCATTGCCCGGCCAGCAATTCCCAACCCTTGCCCAGTATCAGGGCCGCGGGGTACTCACCACCGCAAACTACGAAGCCCGCGCACTGGGTCTTCATTCCGCCATGCCCACCATGAAAGCTGCCAAACTGGCCCCGAATGCCATTTTGCTGCCTGCTGACTTTGAGTGGTACAAAACCCTCTCGCGCCAATTCAAGGCTGCTGTTGGGGAATTGGCACCCAATGTAGAAGACCGCGGTATTGATGAAATTTACATCGATTTGACAGAAGAAACTGACGGTGATTTTGAAGCTGCCATTGATCTGGCCAGGCGCATGAAAGCTGCCGTTACGCACGCCACTGGCGGCATGACGTGTTCCGTGGGTTTGTCGGAAAACAAGCTGACTTCAAAAATAGCGTCAGACCTGCAAAAGCCCAATGGCCTTAGCGTGGTGCGGCCCGCACAGTTTCAGGAAATCATTTGGCCTTTGAGGGTCGGAAAAATTAATGGAGTAGGGCCCAAGGCACAGGAAAAACTGAAGTTGATGGGCGTTCAAACCATTGCTGAGCTGGCTGCGCAACCGGTTGATTTGCTGCGTGAAAGATTTGGCGAAAGCTACGGGTTGTGGATGCATGAAAGTGCCCATGGCATTGACCGGCGTGAAGTGACCTTGTATTCCGAACCCAAAAGCATCAGCCGGGAAACCACTTTTGAGCACGACATGCATGTGCGTCGGCACCGCGACAATTTAACCCAAGTGCTTTTGCAGTTGGCCGACAAGCTGTCGCAAGACTTGGCCCGAAAGCAGCGTCTGGCCAAAACAATAGGTGTGAAAGTTCGTTTTTCAGATTTCAAATCGCTAACCCGCGATACTACCCCTGGCGAATTCGTCGCCAATGCAGATGAGATTGTGCAGGCTGCCCGTGCCTGCCTTAAAAAAGTGGCTTTTGACGAAAAGGGGGTTCATTCAACCATTCGCTTGTTGGGCATCAAAGCCAGCCATTTGATTACACCCGCCGACGCAGCAATCGAACAGGCTGCCCGTGAAACCCGCAATGCCAAAGGGCAGGCGCAGTTGTTTCTCGACCTGGAAGATGCGCCATAATGCCCGCAACACAAATCGATATGCACTGGAGAGTTTTTACATGAGCAATACCCCCAACACAGCAGGCGCACGACCCGATGGCCGCAACCCCAAAGCCTTACGAAAAATCAGCCTTGAACGCAATTACACCAAACATGCGGAAGGGTCAGTCATGGTTCGGTTTGGCGACACTCATGTGCTGTGCACTTGCAGTGTGGAAGACAAGGTACCTGGCTTTCTGAAGGGCCAGAACCAAGGTTGGTTGACCGCTGAATATGGCATGTTGCCCCGTTCCACACATTCCCGCATGGACCGTGAAGCCGCGCGTGGCAAGCAAAGCGGGCGCACACAGGAAATTCAGCGGCTAATTGGTCGTGCATTGCGCGCTGCCGTCGATTTGAATAAGTTGGGTGAACGCACCCTGAAAATTGATTGTGATGTGATTCAGGCCGATGGCGGTACGCGCACTGCTTCCATCACAGGGGCCATGGTGGCCGTTGCCGACGCAATTGGCAAATTGGTGGCCAGCGGTGCCTTGGCCGAAAGTCCGATCAAGCAGTTTGTGGCTGCCGTGTCCGTGGGTGTGGTGAATGGTCAGGTTGTGCTTGACTTGAATTATGACGAAGACTCCACCTGTGAAACTGACTTGAATGTGGTGATGACCGAGAAAGGCGGGTTTGTAGAAGTGCAGGGCACAGCCGAAGGCGAAGCCTTTAGCCGCGATGAATTGAATGGCATGCTGGATTCCGCAGCAGCCGGTATTGGCGAACTGGTTCGCTTGCAGAAAACTGCGCTGCAAGCATAAGGAAAAGAGTTGGAAAATAAGGCAATGGCATTGAGCAACGAATGGGTACTGGCCAGCGGCAACAAAGGCAAGCTGCGCGAATTTCAGGATTTGTTCTCGCCTTGGGGTGTGAATTGGGTGGCCCAAGGTGAGTTGGGTGTGCCCGACGCGGAGGAGCCCTTTCACACCTTTGTGGAAAATGCGCTAACGAAAGCCCGGTACGCCAGCCGCCTTACAGGCCGCCCGGCCTTGGCCGATGATTCCGGCCTTTGCGTACCTGCAATTGGGGACGCGCCCGGTGTGTTGTCGGCCCGGTATGCCACCTTGTTTGGACAGGATAAAAGCGACGCGAACAACAATGCATGCTTGGTTGAAAAACTGAAAAGTGTTGATGATCGCCGCGCTTACTTTGTGTGTGCCATGGTCTGGGTGGCTCACGCTGACGACCCCACGCCAACCATCGCCCAAAAAATGTGGTGGGGAGAAGTGATCGATTCCGCTCAAGGTGAACATGGCTTTGGCTACGACCCTCATTTTTGGCTTCCTGAACACCAGTGCACGGCGGCTCAAATGCCCAAAGAACAGAAGAATCAATTCAGCCACCGGGCGCAGGCCACGCAAGCTTTGTTGCTTGAGTTGCAACAGCGTTTGGGTTTGACTAAAACAGGAAGTTAAGTGGAACAAAACGGCAGCGACAAGCCCGCATTCATGTCAAATTCAGGTGCGACATCCACCAGCAATTTGGCGGGCAGGGTATTCATGCCCAGTGAATTGCGCTTTGCTGCCATGCCACCTTTGGCGCTCTATATTCACTTGCCTTGGTGCGTTCGCAAGTGCCCTTACTGCGATTTCAACAGCCATTTGGCACCCCAAAGCCAGTTGCGTGAAGTGGCGATTCAGCTTGAACCCAAAGCCGTGCAAAGCGAGCACGGCTTCGCAGACTCCCTGCCCATTGAGCTGCAACGCCGTTACCTGAATGCCCTTGTCGCCGACCTTGATCAGCAATTGCCAAAAATCTGGGGTCGAAAACTGTATTCCATTTTTATTGGCGGTGGCACGCCTTCCCTGTTTGCCCCGGAGCTGATTGACGAGCTTCTGGCAGCAGTTCGCGCACGTTTCGGCATGCCACAAACCGGCGAAATTACCATGGAGGCGAACCCAGGTACTTTTGAGCAAGCCCGGTTTGAAGGGTTTCGCAAGGCTGGCGTGAATCGATTGTCGATCGGCGTTCAAAGTTTTTCTGATTCGCATTTGAAAGCTTTGGGCAGAGTGCACAACAGCGAACAGGCCATTGCTGCCGTGCGCAGTGCGGTGGCCTTGTTCGACGAGGTAAACATTGATTTGATGTATGCCTTGCCGCATCAGAATGTGGAACAGGCCTTGGCAGATGTGGCCCAGGCGGTGGCATTGAACAGCACGCATTTAAGCCTGTACCAGCTCACCATGGAACCGAACACGCTATTTGCCGCCAAGCCGCCGCCTTTGCCTGACGATGACACTTTGGTCGATATTGAAGAGGCTGTGCACAAAGCTGCAAAGCAATCAGGATTCGAGCATTATGAAATTTCGGCATTCTCCAAACCGGGGCATCGTAGCCAGCACAATCTGAACTATTGGGGGTTTGGCGATTACTTGGGCGTAGGCGCTGGCGCGCACGCCAAAATCAGCTACTCCAACCGCATTGAACGTGAAAATCGTCACCGCAACCCCATGGCCTACATGGAAGAAATGGAAGGCGCGGCACAACCTCTGGAGGTGCGAACCTTGGCGGTGAAAGAACTTCCATTTGAATTCATGCTGAATGCGCTTCGACTGGTGGATGGTGCACCGGAAAGCTGGTTTGTTGAGCGCTGCGGCAGGCCATTAAGCGACCTGCAAAAGCCCTTGAATGCGGCTTTAAGCAAAGGCTTGATTGAAGCCCAGCCAGGTTTGTTCAAGCCCACCGAACTGGGTTTTCGATTTTTAAATGATGTGCAGCAATTGTTTTTAGTCGGCTGAATTGTTTCTCAGTAGGTGAGTTCGTTCCGTGACTCTAATTGCAGCAGGTGAATTGGTATTGCTCGCAGACGATTGTTCACCAGACTTTTTGATTGCATTCACAGCCGATTTGCCAAGCTGATACAAACCGATTGCGGCGAATGCTGCGGGAGATCCAGATGCCAACATGAGAGGTGATGAAACAAATTTCACGAGGCCGTTTTGTTCTGACCATCGATTGGCTTGCCGACGGTGAAAATCACCTGCGATCCCATAAACCTTGGTATTGAAGCTGCTGGCTTTGTTCAACAAGCTTGGATTACGGGGTATCGATGAACTTGTTGTTAGGGTCTGTTGATTTGAACTGATTGGATTGTTCATGGTTTGAGCTTAGTTGTTGATATCCATTTAAGTGCTTTTGAAATTAGATGAGTTCAACAGCCAAACAACTATTTCAATGGATTTGCGATGAATATTGCCCAGCTTTGAATACACCATGTGCTGTTGAATACAGGAGGGTGCGTGAAACTTTGCGCAACACGCCCCAGTATTTGTTGGATCAGTTTGCCCGTGCTTGACCAGCAGGCTGTTGGGTTGTTTGTTGAGTAGATTGTTTGGGCGGCGCTTCGAGAGTGGGTGTTTGATTGGGAGCTCGGGATTTGTCGATCAAATGCCTGGCAACGGCGATTACACCAACCACAGCTAGAGTAGCTAGAGGCCCCAAGACAAGAGCGCTAAGAACGCCAGCGCTCAACGATATACGGTTTTTATTCACAAAATCCAGACCCTGTTTTACGGGGTAAAACTCTGCGATTTTAGAAACCCCTTTGCTGAATGCACTTTGTTTTTTGGGCTGAGTTGTTGCCCGTGTTTCGGCAAAATCAACTCGAGAAACGGCTGAACTGTTACTGACTGGACTACCCATGACTATCCCCTCATTTTCGTTCAAAAATTTAAGTGGGGGAAAAGATTCGTTTAGTTCGATTTATTTCCAACTAGTTCAGGTGACGGGTCTCTGGCCGCTCAATAATGCTGGAGGAGCTCTTGAACTGAAGCCCCCAGTCGGCCTGCCCGCAGGTTTTAATCAATAAGTCGGCAAATCCGTGTTGTAACTGCTCGGCCATCCGCATCTCGAACCCCTTGCCACTGCCAGCCACCAATTTCAGAACCAGATCCGAGTTGTGAGCGTCGCCATTTGGGCGCAGTTCAATTTGCGTAATTAGCAAGGGGTCAACACCCAACGGGGTGGTGGTATTTTTATCTTGGAATGGGCTTTTGAAGTCGGCCGAATAAAGTGACACTTCCCGGCTCATTTCCAGCAAGGCTTTACGACCTGCGTCATTGAGTGGGCGGTCGCTGGCCAGCAGCTTTTGCATCATCTCATCCAGGCTGGGAATCAGCATGCGTACCATGCGGCGCGTCAGCCACACGCGCACTTCCTGGTTCTCTGCCGAATTGATTCGCATCAGGATACGGTCATGTTCTGGGGCATACGCCACTTGGAGTTGTTTGATTTGCATGTTCACGTGCTTAAAAGTAGTGCACATCATTTGTGCGGGCGTTGTCTTGAAAACTACACGCTCGCCCACACATAGGGTTCGTAGGTATTGTGACTCAAAATTGTTGAAAAGGGTTTGCACACATGCGTTTAGATCGACTCACCACCAAGTTTCAGGAAGCTTTGGCCGATGCCCAAAGCCTTGCCGTTGGGAAAGACAACCCTACAGTTGAACCTGCACATGTGCTGTTGGCCATGCTCAAGCAGGGCGAAGGGTCGGTGCGCGGGGTAATTAACAAGGCGGGCGGTAACCCACAGGTGTTGATCAAAGGCGTCGAAGCCGAAGTGAACAACCTGCCCCAGGTGGCCAACAATGCCGGGCAAATTCAAATCGGTAGCAAGTTACAGGCCGCCCTGAACCTGACCGACAAGGAAGCCCAGAAGCGAGGTGATCAGTTTATTGCCAGTGAATTGTTTCTTTTGGCTTGCCTACAAGAAAGCACTGGCTTGGCCAAAGTGATGAAAGATGCTGGGCTTAACGCCCAGTCGCTGAACACTGCCATTGAACAGGTGCGAGGCGGTGCTGCTGTCGACAGCGCGGATGGCGAAAGTCAGCGCGAGGCTTTGAAAAAATACACCATTGATTTAACAGAGCGTGCTCGCATGGGCAAGCTTGACCCGGTGATCGGGCGCGATGATGAAATTCGCCGGGCCATTCAGATTTTGCAGCGCAGAACCAAGAACAACCCTGTCTTGATTGGCGAGCCCGGTGTGGGAAAAACGGCGATTGTGGAAGGTTTGGCACAGCGTATTGTGAATGGCGAGGTGCCGGATACGCTGAAGAACAAACGTGTACTGGTGCTCGACATGGCCTTGTTGTTGGCGGGCGCCAAGTACAGGGGTGAGTTTGAGGAACGCTTGAAAGCTGTGCTGAAAGATGTCGCGGCTGATGAAGGCCAAACCATTGTGTTCATCGATGAAATTCACACCATGGTGGGTGCGGGCAAAGCCGAGGGTGCAATTGATGCGGGCAATATGTTGAAGCCAGCATTGGCCCGCGGTGAATTGCATTGCATTGGCGCCACCACGCTGGACGAATACCGAAAGTACATTGAAAAAGACGCAGCGCTAGAACGCCGCTTCCAAAAAGTGCTGGTGGGCGAACCCAGTGTTGAAAGCACCATTGCCATTTTGCGTGGCCTGCAAGAACGCTATGAGCTGCACCACGGCGTGGACATTACCGACCCCGCCATCGTGGCTGCGGCCGAGCTTTCTCACCGTTACATCACCGACCGTTTCCTGCCGGACAAAGCGATTGACCTGATCGATGAGGCTGCCGCCCGAATCAAGATGGAAATTGATTCCAAGCCTGAAGAGATGGACAAGCTGGATCGCCGAATCATTCAGCTGAAAATTGAGCGCGAAGCCGTGAAGCGCGAGCAGGACGATGCGTCCAAAAAGCGATTGGCCTTGATCGAAGAGGAAATCGTTCGTTTGGAGCGAGAGTACGCTGATCTGGATGAAATCTGGAAATCTGAAAAAGCAGCAGTGCAGGGCAGTGCTGCCATCAAGGAAGAAATTGACCGCATTCGTGCAGAAATTGAGCAGTGGAAACGCAAGGGCGATTGGCAGAAAGTGTCTGAGCTTCAGTACGGCAAATTGCCTGATCTGGAGAAAAAGTTGAACGATGTGAAAGACAACGAAGGTGGCGAGAAGAAGCCCAACAGGTTGTTGCGCACCCAGGTTGGCACTGAAGAAATTGCCGAGGTTGTTAGTCGTGCCACCGGAATCCCAGTTAGCAAAATGCTGCAGGGCGAACGCGACAAATTGTTGCAAATGGAAGCGGCACTGCACATGCGTGTGGTGGGGCAAGACGAAGCGGTTACTTTGGTGTCTGATGCCATTCGCCGTTCTCGCGCTGGTCTTTCTGACCCCAACAAGCCATTGGGTTCCTTCTTGTTCCTCGGCCCCACTGGCGTGGGTAAAACTGAACTGTGCAAGGCATTGGCTGGGTTTTTGTTCGATTCAGAGGATCACTTGATTCGCATCGACATGAGTGAATTCATGGAGAAGCACACAGTGAGTCGCCTGGTGGGGGCACCTCCGGGCTACGTGGGCTACGACGAAGGCGGCTATTTGACCGAGGCCGTTCGCCGCAAACCCTACAGCGTGATTTTGCTGGATGAGGTAGAGAAGGCACACCCCGATGTGTTTAACGTGTTGCTCCAAGTACTCGACGATGGCCGATTGACGGACGGGCAAGGCCGCACAGTGGACTTCAAAAACACCGTGATTGTGATGACATCAAACCTGGGTTCGCATGAAATTCAACGCCTGGCCGGGCAAGATGGCGAGGTGATCAAAGCGGCAGTGATGGAAGAAGTGAAAATGCACTTCCGCCCTGAATTTATTAACCGGGTAGACGAGCTGGTGGTGTTCCATGCTTTGGACAATGCTCACATTGCGAACATTGCTCGCATCCAATTGCAACGTTTGCAGCAGCGTTTGGCCAGCCGTGACATGCGTTTGGAGGTCAGCGAAACAGCACTGCTCGAAATTGTGAAAGCTGGCTTTGATCCCTTATACGGTGCGCGACCTTTGAAGCGTGCCATTCAGCAAATCATTGAGAACCCTGTTTCGAAAATGATTCTGGAAGGCAAGTTTGGTCCGAATGACGTGGTGCCGGTTGACTTCAAGGATGGGGCGTTTACCTTTGAGCGGGTTGTTCATTGAATGTGGGTGTTCGCTCCGACAATAAGCTGTCGGAGCGAATTGTTTAAGAGTCACCGGTAACCAGAACCATCTGACCGAACACTGTCTGTAAATTCATCTGTCGAATTCATTATAACTATATATTCTTCATGCTCCGTCAGCGCTAAATTAGCGTTGCTCAACGCTTGTTCGTTCTCCTTGGATGGGTTCGCCTCAAACTTCTTTTCTGCCAAGAAGACTTCACGCTCCAGCTCCACCCTGTGGGGATCTGAATAATCTGTAGGAATAAAAGTATCATTTGGCGAGACTTGTCCGGGTAATGCATTTACGGAATCTAGAAATTCTCGCCCACTTTCTGTCCCAAATTGGGTTGCCACATCACCTACAGTGTTTGTTTGTGGTGATTCCGATTGGCCCGGTTTTGTCTGGGCCAGCGCAAAGTCTCTAACATGCGGTCTGCCATAGCGCTTACAGCTGGACTTACTTGCATTTTGATGTCCTCAAAAAGATTTTAAGCTATCTCGATTTGATCGCTCACAGTCATATGTGTTCACAGGGAGCATGCAAGTTCAGTTGCAAGATTTGAATTTTGGGTTAGCTCAGTGTCATCGCCCCTTTGGCAATAAAGGGTGCGTTAGCTTGGCGGCGCAAAATATCCCTTCTCAATGCGCCGCTGCGTACATCGCCTCGCCAGCCTCAACCGGGTTTCCGGTTTTGTTGAACACCTCAAGCCACACGCCATAGTTGTGGACTGTGGGGTCTTGCCACGGATGAAACCCAGGCTTGAAATAATTCAACAACTTGGGCAACAGGCTGCTGTACAAGCCCTTGGGGCCTAGCAACCAAACCAGTCCTTTTGCGTACATTTTGAAACGCGTCCATCCCTTGAATCCATCCGTGCCCAAAATAACCCAAGTAAACACCAAGGTGTGCAAGGTGAAATTGAACATGGCGTGAGCCATGGCCAAACTGCGCTTAAAGTAGCCCACCTTGGCCACCTTCTGCATCACGTCAAATGCAACTGCCTTGTGTTCCATTTCTTCCACAGCATGCCAAGCCAGCATGGCGCGAACTCGGTGGTCAGCACCAGCCATGACTTCTTTGCGCGCAAAAAACATCTCCGCCATCATGGCTGTGAAATGTTCCAGCGCAGCGGTCATGGCCAGGTTGTATTCGGGTGAAAGCACTTTCAGGCGGCGGTTCATGATCTTGGTGATCACGTGCAGCATTTTGTCCACTGGCACACCCTGTTCTTTCAGGCGTTTGTTGTAGTCAGTGTGGACTTTGCCGTGCTGGCCTTCCTGAAAAGAGAAGTCCTTCACCGCTTGCAGCAATTCGGGGTCAGTGATCTTGTCTTTGAAATTGCGCACGCTTGAAATGAAATAGCGTTCGCCATCCGGAAAGCTCATTTGAACGCCGTCAATCACGCGCGTCTTGAATGCGTCGCCGTCCATCCAGTAGCGCGGAATGTCATGGTCTGTAATTCCAAAATCCAGATCTTTGCGAACCACGATGTCTTCTTTGAACGATGTAGTTGTCATTGCTGCCTCCAGCTGCGGTGTATGAATTAAGACTACCGAATCGAGCGAGAGCACGATATGATTTGAGATGACAAAAAAGGAAGAATTTACGACAGTGGCCATTTATTCAAAAACCGGGGATGGAGTGGAAACCATCAACTTTCAAATGCTTGCAAGCTTGGCCAATGCGGCGCGGCGCTGCGACATTGATTTGAACAATGTGATGCAAGAACTGAAACTTGAAATCGACATGAGTGGAGATCCTCGCAAGCGCATGTCGCTGGCTTGTTTCGATTCATTATTCAAGTCGGTAAATGCCCGCAAACCAAGTCGGCACTTTCCATTGATTTTTGGCGATTCTTTTAATTTCGATGGTTTGCCTGAATTAGCCACTTTTGTGACCAGCGCTTCCACCCCGCAGGAAGCCATGCGGGTTTTAGATTGGTCCCCCAAGCTGCTGCATCCCAATCTTCATTTTCAGATTTTTAATCTGGGTAACGAGGTGGCGCTTGAAGTGAAGGTGTTTGATCCAGAAGGTCTTTACAACGACTTGCCTGGATTCGTCGAGGCCTCCATGTCGGCCGTGTTGAAATTCATTCATCTTCTTAGCCCGGGTTCACACTTGATCAAGCGAATTGAATTTCGCCATGCGCCATTGACTGCGAAATCAGATTATTGCGATGTACTTAAAACAGAGGTGCTGTTTGAACAGGCTTCTAACCGTTTGGTGGTTGATTCTTCTGCGCTTGACTTGCCACTTCCGGGTGGAATTCCTTCTGCACATTTGAAGGCCCAGGCTGTAATTTTGAATCGATTGCTGCCTGATGTCGAAGAACAAACCTTGAGCAAGCAAATTCGGCGCATGTTGAAGTCGCGACTCAGCTTGCTTAGCGAGCCCATGGAATCGGTCAGCCAGTCTTTGAAACTTCATCCCAGAACCTTGCAGCGCAAGTTGAAGGTGGAAGGCACTTCATATGCTGCGCTGGTCGGCGAAGTGCGGCATGAACTGGCGTGTGAAATGCTGAAAGGTTCAGTCATGGACATTGAAACGATTGCCGCCAACCTCGGATATTCGGATCGCAGAAGCTTTACCAGTGCTTTTGTCACCTGGCAGGGAATCTCGCCTCGCGAGTACAGAAATCAACAATGACTCGGCGGGCCATGCCAATGCACCTCGAATTTCATGTTTAAATTTTGCCCAACGATTTCAATTTGACGGAGCCTTAAATGACACCCACCACCGACATTTGTGATGCACATGAAGACAAAATTGCCGCTGGCACCTTGCGTGTTGTGGAACCCATGTTTCAAAGCTGGGGCATGAAAGCCCAGTTCATGGGGCAGGCGCACACCTTGAAAGTGTTTGAAGACAATTCACTGGTTCGCAGCGCGCTTGAAAAAGATGGTCAAGGCAAAGTACTGGTTGTCGATGGCGGCGGCAGCATGCGCTGTGCCCTGGTGGGTGGCAACCTCGGTATGCTGGCTCAGAATAACAATTGGGCTGGGATTGTGGTGTACGGCTGCGTGCGCGATACATTGGAACTTGATGAATGTGACGTGGGTATTCGTGCTTTGGGCACGCACCCCATGAAAAGCCAAAAGCGCGGCACCGGTCACGAGAACGTGGATGTGGCCTTGAGTGTTACAACCGTTCGCCCGGGTAACTGGATTTATGTGGATGAAGATGGTGTTCTTGTTTCAGACGAACCCCTAAGCGTTTGATCTTCAAAGGCATGCATAGCCATAGGGCATTGGATGGTTGCGTTGAATCAATTGATAAAAGGGGGCTTGTTCGATATGCTGCATTGCAGAATTAGAGTGATCCCTCTTTTTCATTTTAAGAAAATGTATTTCATATCGTGATTAATTGATCGTAAGTGTTTGATTTAAAACAATACGAAAAAAAGTCTTGTATAAGATATAACACTTGTTGCCTCGCGAAATGATCTGTAAGATACGTTTCATCACCTGATCGACACCACTTGCCCAAGTGACACCCGCGAACAAACCCGTTGGGTGCCGCAAGTAGGCCATCAAGCGAACCGTTTTCTTTTTTCTTCTATCGCCTCTGAGGACATCACTATGAAATCTTTTGACCAACAGGTTCAAGAACTCAACAAAGACTGGGAAACCAACCCCCGCTGGAAGCTTGTAAAGCGCGGCTACAAAGCCGAAGACGTAGTGCGCCTGCGTGGTTCACTGCAGCCCGAGTACACACTGGCCAAGCGCGGTGCGGAAAAGCTGTGGGAAAAAGTAAACGGCACAGCCAAGAAGGGCTATGTGAATGCTTTTGGCGCGATCACTGCTGGCCAGGCCATGCAGCAAGCCAAAGCTGGTTTGGAAGCAGTTTATCTTTCAGGATGGCAGGTTGCTGCTGACGGCAACAGCTCTGAAACAATGTACCCAGACCAGTCTTTGTACGCTTACGACTCAGTGCCGAAAATGGTTCGTCGTATCAACAACACGTTCCAGCGCGCTGACGAAATTCAGTGGAAGAACATTTGCGACGGCAAGATGAAGTCTGAAGACGCAATCGATTACTTCTTGCCCATCGTTGCTGATGGCGAAGCTGGTTTCGGTGGTGTGTTGAACGCCTATGAACTGATGAAGAACATGATCGCAGCTGGTGCTGCTGGCGTTCACTTCGAAGATCAATTGGCCGCTGTGAAGAAATGCGGTCACATGGGCGGTAAGGTACTGGTTCCAACTGCTGAAGCCATTCAAAAGCTGATTTCTGCACGTTTGGCAGCCGACGTAATGGGTGTTCCTTCGATCGTTCTGGCCCGTACAGACGCTGAAGCAGCCAACCTGTTGACTTCTGACTTCGACGAAAACGACAAGCCATTCCTGACCGGCGAGCGCACACCTGAAGGGTTCTACCGCGTGAAAAACGGTCTGGAACAAGCCATCAGCCGTGGTATCGCTTACGCGCCTTATGCTGATTTGGTGTGGTGTGAAACAGGCACCCCCGACATTGGCTTTGCACGTGAATTCGCGCAAGCTGTGCTGGAGAAGAACCCAGGCAAGCTGTTGAGCTACAACTGCTCACCATCATTTAACTGGAAGAAAAACTTGAACGACAGCCAGATCGCTTCCTTCCAGGAAGACCTGTCCGCCTTGGGTTACAAGTACCAGTTCATTACTTTGGCTGGTATCCACGTGAACTGGTACAACACCTTCAAGTTCGCCAATGCCTATGCGCAGGGCGAAGGCATGAAACATTATGTCAATATGGTTCAAGAACCTGAGTTCGCAGCTCGCGAACAAGGTTATACTTTCGTATCTCACCAGCAAGAGGTAGGAGCCGGTTACTTTGATGATGTAACTACGGTGATCCAAGGTGGCGCATCTTCGGTAACAGCCCTGAAAGGCTCTACAGAAGAAGAACAGTTCCACTGATCTTTGCTGGTTTGGACTGAATTTGTCGGCAATCTTGGTAGTCTCCCACCCCAGGAGGGGTGGATAGATTGTTCGACTTGGGGGGGAGAGGAGACAAGCTCAAAAAATCAAACCAAGAGTATTTTTCCCCTTGCTGGGCTTTTACAAAAAGCCCAACAGCGAGTGCTGAAGCCCGGTGAGAAACTTACCGGGCTTTTTATTTGCCCCTACTTATTGATTTTTCGTGATGTCGTGCACAATTGCGTCACTCAAGGTGTCTTCCCAGCGATACACGTTCACATCTGGCATGGCGCCAAGCAAGTCTTTCTCTTCCCTTGAATACGCCTGTACGAATACCCGAATGGTGGGGTTCAGCATTTTTGCGTTTTCAATCATTTGGATTAAGCCCGGAGTGTCGCCTGTGGCGATCACCAAGCAATCGGCATTCGTGGTGTGGGCTTGAACCAACGTAACTGGATCGGCATATTCTCCAGAAACTGCGGCTTGGCCATTCTTTCTAAGTTTTGCCACCACCTCTCGGCTGGTGTCTACGATAACGTGTGAAATATCACGCTTTTTGAAAGATTTTGAAAGCCGTTTGCTTAAACCCGTGTGCCCCACCAGCACCACATGCCCCCCCAAATATTTTCCATCCGTTTGCTGAGGCAATTCCTCCATCAAATGGCTACGCGCGTTCAAATTACGAACCCATTGATAGCGCGCCACCATGTGATCGTTTAGCTTCGGGATTAAAGAGAAGATGACAGGGTTCAACGCGATGGACAAAATTGCGCCAGATACCACCAAGCTTTGAACCTGAAGATCCACCAATTCCAGGTACAAACCCAAGCCAATTAGAATGAATGAGAATTCGCCAATTTGAGCCAGACTGGCGGCAATCACCAATGCGCTTTTCAAAGGGTATTTGAATAGCAGTACCAAGGCGGCAGCAGCCAATGACTTGCCCAATACAATGATGGCTACGACAGCCAACACCCGCAGCGGATATTCAAACAAGATGTCGACCTGGAACAACATGCCGACAGACACAAAGAACAGCACAGCGAAAGCATCTCGAAGGGGAAGTGATTCTTCCGCTGCTCGGTGGCTGAGTTCCGATTCACGCATCACCATGCCTGCAAAAAAAGCGCCCAGTGCGAAAGACACGTCAAACAAGCCGGCCGCAACGAATGCCAGGCTAATTGCCAGGGCAACCACTGATAAGGTGAATAACTCACGTGACCCGGTTTTGGCGATGTGCCACAGCATCCACGGGATGACGCGTTTTCCGACCACCAGCATGAGCCCCACAAAAAGCGCGACCTTCACAAGTGTCAAGCCGATTTCGAAGACCAGGTTGGTCTCCGGACTCAGATCGCCGCCTTTGAGCAATCCAGCCAAGGGCGGCAGCAATACCAAAATCAAAACCATGGCCAGGTCTTCAACCACCAGCCAACCCACTGCAATTTGCCCGTTGGCGCTAGTCAGCATGCCCCGTGATTCCAAGGCCTTGAGTAGCACCACCGTACTGGCCACTGACAAAGCCAAGCCGAATACAAGGCTTTGACCCATGGGCCAGTCCCAGAAATACGCCACACCCATCCCCAGCAATGTGGCAACTGTCATCTGAACAATCGCACCCGGCACAGCGATCTTTTTTACGGCCAGCAAATCTTTGAGCGAAAAGTGCATGCCCACGCCAAACATCAACAACATGACCCCGACTTCAGCCAATTGATTGGTCAGGGTTGGGTCCGCCACAAAGCCAGGTGTGGCTGGTCCAATCAGAAAGCCCGCGACCAAGTAACCCAACAGGGCCGGTGCCTTGAGTTTTTCTGCAATGAAACCAAAGATGAGTGCTAGGCCAAAGCCAAAGGCCAGCGTGGCGATCAGGGAAACGTCATGGGGCATGGATGAAAATTGTCCTGGGGAAATTTGTTCTTATGATAACAAGTACCTATCAATGTACTCGTCTCAAAGACCGACCCCAGGCACAGAAGTTTCTTTGGCTCGTTGTTTTAAACTGATTTCTGTTCAGCTTTTTGTTGACCCTGGATCTCAAGCATGATGCGCATCAGGGTTTCTTTTTTGAACGGTTTGATCACATGCTCACACATCCCCGCTCTCAAGATATCCATGCGGTCCTGTTCGCTGGCCGACGCTGTGACAGCAATGATGGGGGGGGCGTTATTGCCCAGTTCTTGAATAATTTTTGCTGTGGCCTCGAATCCATCCATTTCCGGCATTTGCAGGTCCATCAACACCAAATCAAATCGTTCTGAAAGGCAAGCATCAACGGCTTCCTTGCCGTTTTCGGCAAGGTTCACTTTTGCACCCCATTTCTTCAGCATTTCGGAGGCCACCATGCGGTTCAAACGATGGTCGTCCACCACCAGTACACGTTTGTTCAACATGGGTGGTATGGAGGGTCCTGCATCAACAACCGGTGTTGCTGCCTGAAGTTTGAGAATGGATTTGTCTTCCGGGCGTATGGTGAATTCCGGGTCGATACAATCCACTGTGAAATGGAAGGTAGTGCCTTGCTTGGGGATGCTTTCTACCCAGATGGTACCACCCATCAATTCAACCAAGTTTTTGCAGATCGACAGGCCAAGGCCTGCACCACCGTATCTTCTCGATGAGCTTTCATCGACTTGGCTAAATGGCTTAAACAAGTTGGCACATTGCTCGGCATTCATCCCAATGCCACTGTCTTTTACGCTGAATTGCAGTTGCGCACCATTGTGAACAGTTTGAACTTGAAGGTGAATATGGCCTTTGTCCGTAAATTTCAAAGCATTTGAAAGCAGATTGTTCAAAATTTGTGCAAGGCGAAGTCGATCGCCTTTGAGGCTGACCGGGCAGTTTGTGTCTTTGGTGCAGTAAAGTTGAATTGCCTTTTCTTCAGCCCTGTAGCCGAACAGATCGGTGGTTTTGCTGAGTACTTGGTCAAGCAAAAAGCGGCTTGTACTCAGTTCCAGCTTGTTGGCTTCAACCCGGGATATGTCCAGAATGTCGTTCAACACATTCAGCAAGATATCCGCTGCCGAGCCAATTTTGCTCAGATAATCACGTTGTTTGGCCTGCAATTCAGTGTCTTCGAGCAATTGAAGCAAACCCATGATTGCATTCATCGGTGTGCGAATCTCATGGCTCATATTGGCAAGAAATGCGCCTTTCGCTTTGCTTGCTGCCTCGGCTTGTTGGGTGCGGTCTGTTAACACATCGTTGATGCGTTCCAATTCTCGCTGCTGAGCCTTGAAATCGGTGATGTTGGTGGAAATTGAGAAGAATCCCTCAACCTTTCCATACAACACATCAGGGATCAGGTGGACCAACATGTCGGCATGTCCGCCCGAGGGCAGGGGTTTCCTTCGTTCAAACCGCTGCTTGTTCCCTTCAAGTACACCAAGCACATATTTGTGGTCGTGTTGGAAAAGATCTTCGCCCAGAACCTTGCGCATGTGTTGCCCACGCATTTTGTCCGCGGAAACACTCGACCATTTTTCATGGTTTTTGTTGGCAAAATGACAACGAAGGTCGGTGCTCCAATAAGACACCAAGCCTGGCAGGCATTCTGAAAGGGTGCGCAAGAAGTGTTCACGTTCTATCAGCGTGGCCTCGTTGCGTTTGCGCTCGGTAATGTCCAGAATTTGGGAAATAAAGTAGATCACCCGGCCTTTGTCATTTCGCACTGCGGAGACCGACAAAGACACCCACACCACATGGCCGTCTTTGTGGATGTATCGCTTTTCAAGTTGGTAATTGTGCCGCCGGCCTTTTAACACATCCCTTACCAAGTGCGTGTGCTGCATGGTGTCTTGCGGATGGGTAATGGCATCGAAGCCAAATCCCAGCAATTCTTCTTGCGTGTACCCCAGAATGTTGGAGAGGGCTTTGTTGACCTGCAAAAACTTGCCCTTAAAATCAAGCATCGCCATGCCGATTGCCGCCCACTCAAATGAAGAGCGGAAACGCGCTTCAGCCTCCCGCAATGCATCTTCAAATTGGCGCTGTACTGTGACATCCATGTTCACACCGATCAATCGGTATGGCACGCCGTTGCAATCCCGATGCGTTTTGGCGCGCGCCTGAATATGCCGGATTCGCCCGTCACTTGCCCGCTTAATGTCAAAATAAAGATGAAAGGTGTCTTGGTTTCTAGAGCTTTCGAGCAATATTTTTCCGAGCTTTTGCACATCCTCGGGCACAACGTAGGAAAGCCATTCCTGTTGTGTGATGAGCTCTTGATCGTGTTGAACACCGTAAATCACCCGCATCGCCTTGTCCCAGCGAACCATTTGATCCCTGATGTTGTATTCCCACACGCCGATGCCAGCGCTTTCGGTGGCCAACTGAAAGCGCTCGTCATTGAATTGTTGTTCAGCTTTGGCCTTTTCTTTTGCAAGAAGTTGTTGGGCTTGATAGGCAATGCTGGCGCGTATCATTAACGCGGCAAGAATACAAAATGCCACATACCCCAGAAAAAGACTGACCGTGTGTTCGCGCCATGCATCTTTGGCAGGGCCTGTGTCGGCCCAACTCACCAAATGCAATGGAATCTGCATATTGAGCGCACCGGGTGAAGCCAGTGGCAGGCTGGAGAAATAATGTTTTTCAAACAGGCCATGTTCAATCAGTCGGGCTTCCGAGTCGCTGAGCAGAGGGTCAGGCTTCAGTTTCTCAAAATAGGGTAGCTTTTGGTCAATCGCATTTTTGAAATCCGGTTCGAGCAGTAATACTGTGCCGTCTTCAAATGCCAAGCCACTTCGCATGTGCTCACCCAGTTTGAGGGAGGCGAATTTGCGCCGAAGATAGTCGGTGTCGATTTTCCCTTGAATCAATCCAAGCATTTCACCGTGCTGGCTTTTAACTTGGTAATTGATGACCAAAACCAATTTGCCTGCGGCATTGAATGAGCGAGCGAACGACACTAGCCTTTCATTGTGAGAAAACTGAGGGCTGGGTGTAAAAAAAGCCTGGGTGTTGAACAGATCTACGTCGTTGGCTGTCGCACCAAGAATTTCACCTGACGCATTGCGCAGCACGATGTTCTCCATGGCGGGCAGGGCTGTTTTTAGCAGTTCGATCCGCTTGATCAGATAGGGACTATCACTTAACTCAATTTGATCAGCCAGTTGCAATGTTGCTTCGTCAAACGAATGAATTCCTGCGCTGAATTCGTCATGCAGAATGTCATGCAACAGCCGAAGTTGAGTTTTTGTGTTTTGCGCTGCAGTCTCGTTGATTTTTCGTAAATCGGCGGTCACCATGGCGAACGTGGCAAGCCCCAGTACAAACAACAAGGCGCTTGCAAGGATCCACTGATAACGGCTTTTGGTAATAGTCAACGGGTTCGACCTGTGGCAAATTTAAAATCAACTGGAATTTCGGGCATATAACCCCACAGCTATTTTGTTCCACATGGCAATGCATCAATTCAACGAGTAAAGGGGGCTTTCGGGGTTTTATTGCGTTCCAGGTTTCTTAATTCCAGTAAGCGCTTGTGCTGTAGCGGTGTTTCAAAAAATCAATCCACAATCTGACGCGCAGGGGTAGATATTTTCTTTGGGGGAAGACTGCATAAATTGCATTGGGCGGCGCCACAAATTGATCGAGTACGGTGACTAACTTGCCGCTCCGTAGATGTTGCTGAACTTCCCAGCGGCTTCGCCACGCGAGGCCCGCGTCATTTAGAACCCAATCCAGAATGGAAGACCCATCATTGCAGGCCAGGTTTCCGCTAACCCGAATCGGCACGGCCAGGCCATTTTGTGTGAAAAGCCAGCCGCTCGGTGCGCCTGAACTCGCCAGGTTCAAACAATTGTGCTTAAGTAGATCATCCGGATGGTGGGGGGTTCCATGACGTTCCAGATATCTGGGGGTGGCTACAACAAGCCGCTGGTTGTCCGCTAGTTTTACGCCGACCAAGCTTGAATCAGCCAGCACACCAATTCGCACTGCGCAGTCGATGCCCTCGTTTAGCAAATCGACCACCCTGTCAGACAGGTCCAGCGACACGCTGACTTCGGGGTGTTCCCGAACAAAATCATGTATTAAGGGAGCCACATGCGCCCGCCCAAAACCGCCGGGTGCAGAAACCCGCAAGTGACCACTGGCTTTGATCCCACCCAAGCTAACGCTGGCTTCAGCATTCGATAAGTCGTTAAGAATTCTTTGGCAGTCTTCAAGGAAGGCGGAGCCCTCATGGGTCAAATTAAGACTGCGTGTGGTTCTAAGCAGCAGCTTCACGCCGAGTCGCTCTTCTAGTGCGTCCAACCTCCTGCTAATCACTGCCGGGGCAACGCCTTCCTCGCGCGCCGCTGCGGACAAACTTCCTTTGGTAGAAACGGCGACAAAAGTAGAAATTTGTTTGAAATGGTTCATGCTTTGCGAAAAAGGTAACAATTGACTCGATTTGTTGAAAGAGTACTGCCATTTGATACAACAAGCCAGTGGGGGTTTAATTTCACCCAGACCTACTGAGTACCTATAAGTGGGGATGGTTTGCTGCCTTTTTTGCGCATTCCTCTTGTTCATGGCACCTTTAATAAAAAAACATACTGTCGATCCTTAGCTTGGTTTCAAGAAAAGGAAAATACATGCCAATTTGGGGAGACCCAAGTAGACATCCCAGAACTGGGTCAATCGCTGTGCACAACGCGAGTTATTCCCCTGGATCCGATGACTTCAAGGTAAGCGACTGCGCGCTGCATATTGCGCGCAAGGGGCGCTTCAAGTCTTTGGGTAACGGTTTATTTGTCCCGAAAGGGTATAGAAGCCGGTCGCGTGCGCGGATTGAGGGAAACACAGCCAACGAACGGTACCACCGCGCGGCGTATGAAAGCAGTCAGCGGATCAGTACCGCTTTGTGGGCGTCTCGTCACCGAGCGTCCACCAATGTGCCCTATGGTCAGCAAATGGACTTGTCAGACGACGCTTTGGTGAAAGCTAGGTTTTATCGTCAAGACAATCTTCGGTTTAATCGCGAATTCGAAAACCCTCAATATGGTTTGTCTGAACGCAATCAACGTGCAGTGAAGTGCTCGCGCTGGGCGCATTACTTCAATGGCGTCACAGAATTGGGTGCTGCACCCACCGGCATGTTGCTTAAATTCAGCAAGCTCTTGAGCATGCCAAAACGCGACGAAAAGTCGCTGGGTAGTCAGGTGCGCGTGTGTGGTGCTTTGGCCCTGGTGTGTGCTGCAGTTGCAGGTATGTCGACAGGAATCTCCGCAATGCTAAAACCAGGAACAAAGCTGATCGCATCGGGAATTAGTGAAGATATCCATAAATTGGTTGCCAGTTTTAGCGCGATCGCTGCGCTAGGCGCCCTCGGATCGTTAACTGCCGGTGCTGCCAGTTGCATGATGACAAAATGCGCCACCCTAAGCCCAGCCTTGATGATGCGTTTGCAAGCGAATCAGGACAAACACTTGCATCGGCTTTATCTGTTGGTGAACGATGTGAAAGACAAACCCAATGCCGCACATATATTGACAGTGGCTTTGAAACGCAAGATTCCTGTACAGTTTTGTAATGAGGCTGGGCAGCCCATTTTGTTGAGTCGTTTGATTGATGATGTTCGAAATTCTCCCGGGCAGTTTCAGGCCAAACAGGCCATGCAAAAAACCATGGGCTCTTATTTGACGGAAAATAGCCCGGCTGGTGACACGCCCAATGACTTTCTTGATGAAACCGCAAACAAAGCTGAGTTGTTGAAACGAGAAAATCATGTTGTTGCATTCACCAACCTGATTGAGCACGTCAAACTTCAGAAAGACCCAAGCCACAATTTCAATGACATTCGAACTCGGTGTGATGCAGGAGTCGAAAACAAGTTAAGACCTGGGGCGGTGAATCTTAGTGCAAACTTTGTGGGCCTGCTAGGCTTTGCTCGGGCGGCCGAGTCGATGAAAAAATGGAATTCGCCGGAATTCTTGAATCAGCGCGACCGCGATATAAAGAACCCTGAAAAGGCCTCCGCAATGCGCTTTTGCGCAGACAATATTTTGAATAATCCCCATCAGTACGGCCCTTTGACGCGTGCCTTGTCCAATATGTCAGAAGGTTTGAGGGTCGTGAATCATGGTATTTTGTTGTCGCTCAACTACCAACTTACACGTCCATTTGCACATTTGGCGGGTCGCATTACCGAGCGTGTCTTTGATATTCCCAATTCTAGAGTAACCAGTTTCAGTATTGGTCGTTTAATGGCCAGTAGCATTTGGGCGGTGGTTGATGCATTCGTTTTGTTGAGCTTGGCAGCGGGTCAAGGATTTGCGTTTACAGGCCCAGACTACGGTACGAAACTGACGTTTCCATTGCAAGTGCCAATGGGCCTGTTCACTCTGCCGATTGCTATCATCAGCACTGCGGCTCAGATGACATTGGTCGCTGTGCCCGCAGCAATTTTGATGTGGGCGGCAAAGGGTGCCGTTAACTTGGAGGGGTGGAAGGGGAATATTGTGCGTTCGGAAGTGAGCACAAGTGGTAAGTCGAGGGAAACATTCAGGTGGACTTAAACTGAACAGGCATAAATTGGATAAACATAAAAAAAGCCGCCCGAAGGCGGCTTTTTCACAAACGCTAAAATTACAGCGCTGTTACGTTTTCAGCTTGTGGGCCTTTCTGACCTTGAGTCACAGTGAAAGACACTTTCTGGCCTTCAGCCAAGGTTTTGAAGCCGTTGCCCTGAATGGCGCTGAAGTGTACGAACACGTCAGGACCGTTTTCACGGGAAATGAAGCCAAAGCCTTTGGATTCGTTGAAAAATTTAACTTGACCGGTTACGGTATCAGACATAGCAATATCCTGGATTTCTGAATTGAACAAAATAGCTAAAAAACTGGGTGAAATTCGAGAAACAGAACTATTGCTTAAGCGGTTTGCCTGAATTGAACTGACCTGAAGTAGCGCCAAATTTTTTTTGCTGAGTTCAGTTTAGGCTTTTCCTGAAGCTTGTCAAGTAACATTTTCAATCTGGTCACCTTTTCTTCATATTTCTTTTATCGATCTGTCACATGCAATCCGTACATTTCGTGTCATCGAAATGACAAATGGACCCTTTGGATGGAAGCGATCAAACAAGATGTGACCAAGCAAGATGCACTTCGCAACGCTTTGTACCTGAGCGCCCCAGCCCGTGCCCAAGCGCCCTCGCTGGAGGTGTGTTTGGCTAAAAACGCAGCGGAAGTTCTAGAGGCTCAAAAACTACGTTTCAATATTTTTTCAGAAGAATATGGTGCAGATCTGGGTAGTAACGGGATTGATCATGATGTGTTTGATGCCTACTGTGATCACCTACTTGTAAGAAACAGCCAAACCGGCGAGGTAGTGGGTACTTACCGCATACTTGCGCCCGAAAACGCAGCGCGTTTGAAATGCTGGTACTCAGAAACCGAGTTTTTCATGAACCGAATTGAGCGTTTGAGGAAAACAACGGTTGAGGTGGGGCGGTCTTGTGTTCACCCAGACTATCGAAGTGGCGCCGCCATCATGTTGCTTTGGAGCGGCATTGCTCAATACATGAAGCTGGGTGGGTACAAGCACCTGATCGGCTGCGCAAGCGTCAGCCTGCGCGACGGTGGTCACCAGGCGGCCAGTTTGTACAAACAGCTTGAGCCACATATGGCCGAGGCAAGTTGCCAGGTATTCCCGAAAAATAGACTGCCAGTGGAGCGTCTGCGCTGCGATGTTGAGATTGAGCCGCCCCCTTTGGTAAGAGGCTACCTGCGACTCGGTGCAGTGGTGTGTGGCGAGCCCGCCTGGGACCCAGATTTCAATACGGCTGATTTCATGATGTTGTTGTCGATTGACAGGATGAGCCCGCGGTATGCGAGGCACTTCGGGTTCATTTAAGAGCGCTTGATTGTCAAATTATTGTGGCATCTACGCGGCTCGTCGTGGATGCCTGTCCCGCACTGAAAATCGCTAGATCCCTTTTTGATGTTAGGCGCAGCGGAACAAGCATAACCACTGCCGAGTTGCTTGAACCGGCGAATAAAACGTCTCGCGCCGATAGGCAGCACTGCTACCTTCGCGTCAGTAACTCAAGTTGAAGTCCGATTCTTTGCCACTGCTCCACCTCGGTTTCCAAGTTGTACTGCGTCAAGGGGTGGGTCAGTAGCCAGTTTTTAGGCACGCTCATTTGGATGCCTTGCTCGAGCAGTCTAACTCTGATTTCGGGTAGCGCTTCGATTTCTCGCCTTCTCAAAAACAGCGCAGCCAAGCGCAAACACAAGGGTGCAGCCCACTGTAGAGCGGTATTGGCAATGTCGCTGACCTTGCCTAGCTTGCCGTTGTGCGCCAGTACCCATGTAGCCAAAAGGGCTTGCTCCCGCTTGGAGAAGCCCGGCATGTCTGCATTGCCCAGAATGTACGCGGCGTGCTTGTGATGGCCGTTGTGGCCGATAGACAAGCCAATTTCATGGAGTTGGGCGGCCCAGCGCAACATGGGCAACTGTTCTTTTAGGGCGGGATGCTGTTTGATCAGTTGATTGAACAGCAGCTCGGAAAGTACCTTGACCTTGCCTGCATGCTTGCTGTCAATTTTATATCGGTGAAGAAACTGCGCTACCGTAATTTCTCGCATGTCCTCGTTGTGCTGACGGCCCAACATGTCGTAAAGCACGCCTTGGCGCAGTGCACCGTCTGTGACGTCCATGTGCTCAATTTCAAGTTCTTCGAACACGGCACTCATCACTGCAAGTCCGCCTGGCATCATTGGCAGTCGGTCCACTTTCAGGCCATTCAATGTGATGCTATCCAGGTGGCCAGCGGCAGTGACATGTTCCCGAATCAAGCGAAGCCCCTCGGCTGACAGGCCATGTTGTGTAAAGCCGTTTGCAACGCACAGTTCAGCCAATGCCCTGGCGGTTCCCGATGACCCAATTGCATGGGTCCAACCCATGTCCAGCATTTGTCGGCGCAACACAGCCACTTCTTTGCGCGCGGCCATGATGGCATTCTTCATGCTTCTTGGGCTGATGCTGCCATCTGCAAAGTATTGTTGTGCGGTACTTACGCAGCCGATGTAAAGGCTTTCCATGGCCTCGGGCTCGTAGTCTTCACCAATGATGAATTCTGTTGAACCACCACCAATGTCGACCACAAGTCGCCGGCCTTGGCCGACAGGTAGCTGGTGTGCCACACCGCAATACACTAGGCGAGCTTCTTCTACACCGGAAATTACATCGACTGGAAAGCCCAAAGCGGCCTCCGCCTTGGCGATGAATTCAGTTGAGTTGCGGGCCACACGCACTGCATTGGTGGCCACGACACGGACCTCGCTGGGTTTGAATGAACGCAAACGTTCGCCGAACCGACCAAGCGCGCTGATGGCTCGTTCTTGGGAGGGGGCGTCCAGACATTTTTGAGCGTCAAGGCCCGCACCCAAGCGGACGGGTTCACGCAGTGTGTCGATGATGTAAATCTGGGATTGACCGTTGAGTTCTTCGACTCGCGCAACAATCATGCGAAAGCTGCTGGAACCCATGTCTACGGCGGCAATCAACTGGCGTGGCTTGGACATTTTTTATGCAGTGGTTCAGATGAGGCGCTAGAATGCCACAAATGCGACGCCCTGGCTTTGTTTGTGGCCAAATGGCGACTTTCAAATGTTTGTCATATTTTTGAAATACCATTCAGGGTATTTCATCCATTCTTGGAGTATTGCTTGAAAGTAGCTGCTGTGTCAGATGTAGCACCAAATAAAGATTTGTATTTGAATCGCGAATTGGGTGTTTTGGCCTTTAACCGCCGGGTTTTGGCCATGGCTGAAGACGAGAGCGTGCCTTTGCTTGAGAGGTTGAAGTACCTTTGCATTGTTTCAAGCAATATGGATGAGTTTTTCGAAATTCGTGTTTCAGGCCTTCAGGAACAAATTCGTCAAAACCCGGAGTTCAAGGACAAAGACGGACTGAGTGCCTTGGAAACTCTGCACCGAGTGTCGGTTTTTTCTCAGGAAATTGTTGAGCAGCAGTATCGCCTGCTCAATGATTCCGTGTTGCCTGCTTTGCGGGAAGAGGGCATTGCCCTAATGACACTGGCCACTTGGAATGAAGAACAGGCTCATTGGGCTCGCCAGTACTTTCGCCATGAGGTGTTGCCGGTGCTGACTCCAATTGGCCTTGACCCGGCCCATCCTTTTCCGCGTGTGTTGAACAAGTCACTGAACTTCGCTGTAGAGTTGACTGGGCACGATGCATTTGGCAGGGCCTCGAATGTGGCAATTGTTCAAGCGCCGCGAGCACTGCCACGGCTGGTACGCATGCCCTCCAACCTGTCGGGTTACGAGCACGGGTTTGTGATGCTGACCTCGATTTTACAGGCCTTCATTCCTGAGTTATTTCCGGGCATGGAAGTACACGGTGTGTATCAATTCCGTGTAACGCGCAACAGCGACTTGTATGTGGACGAGGAAGAAATTACCAATTTGCGTGTTGCATTGCAGGGCGAGCTCTCGCAACGTCATTTTGGAGATGCTGTACGCTTGGAGGTGTCGGACCAGACAACCCCCGACATGACAGCCCGGCTTTTGAAAGAATTCGGTTTGCCTGAACAGGCGCTTTATCGGGTAAATGGCCCCGTGAACTTGGTGCGGCTGATGCAATTGCCTGATTGGGTTGACCGCCCAGACCTGAAATTTATTCCGTTTACCCCAGGAAGGCCTGAGGCCTTGGTCAAGCAGCCGGATATTTTCAAAGCGATTCAAAAAGGCGATGTGTTGCTGCACCATCCCTATCAAAGTTTTAGTCCTGTTCTGGAATTCATCAAAAAAGCGGCGACCGACCCAGATGTTGTGGCGATCAAGCAAACGATTTATAGAACAGGCACAGAATCTGTTTTGATGGAAAGCTTGCTGGCTGCTGCGCGCAGTGGCAAAGAAGTGACTGTTGTTCTTGAATTGATGGCACGCTTTGATGAAGAGGCCAATATCAACTGGGCCTCCAAACTGGAGCGGGTGGGGGCGCACGTGGTGTACGGGGTTGTGGGGCAAAAAACCCACGCCAAAATGTTGATGGTGGTGCGTCGCGAGAAAAATGAAACCGGCAAACTGATGTTGCGACGGTATGTGCATTTGGGTACGGGTAATTACCATCCGAAAACTGCTCGTTTGTACACTGATTTTGGTTTGTTTTCGTGTGATGAGTCGTTGGGCCACGATGTTCATGAGGTGTTCAATCACCTTACAGGCTTGGGCCGAGCACGCAAGCTCAGCAAGATCTGGAATTCTCCATTCAACCTGCACAGCAATGTGGTAATCGCTGTGCGCAAGGAAGCTGAACTTGCAAAGGCTGGCAAGAAAAGCCGCATCATTGCTCGCATGAATGCGCTGCTAGAGCCACATTTGATCAATGAGCTTTACGCTGCTTCTCAAGCTGGTGTGAAGATTGATTTGATTGTGCGTGGCGTATGTGCCTTGCGACCGGGTGTGGCGGGTCTAAGCGAGAACATCACGGTCAGATCGGTGATTGGTCGTTTGCTTGAACACAGCCGTGTGTTTTATTTCAGCAATGATGGCGAGGACGAGGTGTACATTTCCAGTGCTGACTGGATGGACCGCAACTTCTTCCGCCGGGTTGAGTTGGCGGTGCCTATCACCGACAAGAAGTTGAAAAAACGCGTGATCGACGAAGGTTTGAAAATGTTGCTGGCCGACAATATTTTGGCTTGGACCATGGATGCGCAGGGAAAGTACACGCGCAGAAAGCCTTCAGGAGCGCGACGAATCAATTCTCAGAACCAAATTTTGAGAACCCTTGCAGCATCTTTTGTCGAGCAAAACGAGACATCGGTGTCCGACAATCCTGAATTGGCCTAGCCGTTGCTGCTAGTCAGGTGGTGTATTGGAACGCACTGTTCAACGCCGCCTGACCTCAAAAACCCCGTTCACTTCTAGCAGATGGGTAAGTGCAGCGCGTAGCTGTTCACCACTGCTGACCTCTGCTGTGAACTGCATTTTCGCGACGCCACGCTGTGTTTCAGTTTGCACTCCGATAACATTGATTTTGTCTTTGGAGAACACTTCCGTAATGTCCCGCAGCAGGCTTTGCCTGTCGTTTGCAGTCACCGCGATGTCGACAGGGTAATGAAGGCCTTCGTCTTCTCCCCATGTTGTTTCAATGAGTCGCTCGGGCTGGCGACGCATGACCTCTGCCAAATTTGAGCAGCCCAATCGATGAATTGAAACGCCCTTGCCACGGGTCACAAAGCCAATAATCGGGTCAGGAGGCGCCGGGCGGCAGCAACGCGCTAGGTTGGTCATCAGTGTGCTCACCCCAACTACCAATACACCTGAATCTTTGCCAGCAGAGTTACCCAATGAACCAGGTTTGCGTTTGTTCAGCAGTTCAACGTGCTCATCGTCTGACAAAGGTCCCGAAGGGTGCAGGTCGCTGCGCAGGGCGTTTTCAATGGCGCGCGGGCGGATTTCTTCCCGTGCCAAGGCGACATACAGGTCCTCTGGCTTTTCATAGCCCAGAATTTGCGCCAGCAATTCCTGGTTTTGGGAAGTTCGCCCGATCCGTTGAAGCTCTCGCTCAGCAACTGCGCGCCCGCGTTCAAGCGTTTCCTTGCGTTCCTGTTGAGCAAACCACTGCTTTACTTTTTGACGTGCGCGGTGGCTGATCAGGTATTTTTGAGTGGGGTTCAGCCAGTCACGTGATGGACCGTTTGCTGCATCACCCCTTGCGCTGACAATTTCGACAGTTTGACCGTTGTCCAGTGCCGTGTTCAGTTGCACCATTTGGCCGTTCACCTTGGCACCCCGGCACCGGTGGCCAAGCTCGGTGTGGACGTGGTAAGCAAAATCGAGTGGGGTACTGCCTGTGGGCAATTCGACCACTTTAGCCTGGGGCGTGAACACATAAACGCGATCATTTAGCGCGCTGGTCTTCATTTCCTGGGCCCAGTCACTGGCTTCGCCCATGGTGTCAGTGACGTCTTTTTGCCAAGCTAGAAGTTGGCGCAGAAGCGCTATTCTTTCCTCGAACTGACCTTCAGCTCGACTTTCACCGGTGTAACCGTCTTTGCCCGATTCCTTGTAGCGCCAGTGAGCAGCCACGCCGTATTCGGCAAACTGGTGCATGGCCTCGGTGCGAATTTGCACTTCCAGAGTTTTGCCGGTTTCATCTTGAACCACGGTGTGCAGGCTTTGATAACCGTTGGGTTTGGGTTTGCTGATGTAGTCGTCAAATTCCTCAGCAATCGGGGTCCAGAGATTGTGCACAATGCCCAACGCCGTGTAGCAATCGTCTACGGTGTCTACGATGACGCGGCACGCGCGAACATCGTAGAGTTTGTCGAAACTTAAACCCTTGCCACGCATTTTGTTCCAAATGCTGTAAATGTGTTTCGGGCGGCCTGTGATCTCGCAATGAATGCCAGCGAGCAGCAGGTTTTCCTTGATGCTGGTCATCGCTGATTCTATAAATGCTTCGCGTTCAATGCGCTTTTCATCCAGCATCTTGGCCACGTTCTTGTACGTCACAGGCTGCAAAATGCGGAAAGATAAATCTTCCAGTTCCCATTTCAGCTGCCACAAACCCAGGCGGTTGGCTAGGGGCGCGTACAGATCAAGTGTTTCCTGCGCATGAGAGACCGCATAGGGCCACAGCGGCCCCTTTTCGTTTTTGATGTCTTCGTGGCTGGTGAAGTGCCGCAAGGTTTGTAAGCGGGAACACAGGCGGATCATGATGACGCGAATGTCGGTCGACATCGCGAGCAGCATTTTTCTCAGCGTTTCAATTTGATCTGCCCAACGCAGTGTTTCTATTGTCGTGCGAGTGGCGCTGGGCCCCACCATGGACCGCATTTTGAAAAGTTTGCGCAAGCTGGCGAGCATTCGACCCACCTCTTCACCAAACTTTTTCTCCATGTGGCTTTCGAGGTGCTTGTCAAAAAACACCAAAGGTCCCAAAGCGCCCGCAATGCGGGTGTTCGCATCGGCTCGAAGTTCAGCAAGCAGGTCAGCCACGGCAAGCATGTGGGCAATTGCTGATTCCTGAGTGTCCAACAAGTGGTCGGCAGCGTGAGTACGTGCGTAATTAAGCGCTTCTTCCACGCGTGCTGCGTCAAATTTGTTCAGCAACACCAAGGCCGGAGCTGATGCGCTGCCGCTTTTTTCAGTACCCAGTGTTGAAGAAACAGAAACCATGTGTGCTTGCGTGAAATCGATGAAAACAGTTTAAAACAAAAAGTCGCGAACAATATTAATTTGATCGTTCTGCATAAAGGTTGGGGCGTGCCCCACACCTTTTACTTCGATAACGCGTGGTTTTGGGCCTCGTTGACTCATCGTTTCCGCAGTGTGTGGGCTTAACAGGTCTGAATGTTCGCCGCGAACGAGGAGTGTATTTGCTTTGATGTTGTCGTAGGCGGCCCAAAGTGCAGCCTCGTGAAGCCGGTTGGTGGATTCGGACAGATTTTGAAAAGCCTGCCCAATGGCTGGGTCGTAATGGGGTAACCATTCACCATTTTTTTGCACCAAGACGGAATCGGTTAAATCATTCCATTGCGATTCAGTGTGTGGACCAAATGGTTGGGAAATTGTTCGAATGTATTTGCGTGCTTCATCAAGTGCCTGAAATTTGACAGGTTTGCCCACATACTCGCCAATGCGTTGCAGGGCTGTAAAATTCAAGGTAGGGCCTACATCGTTCAAAATTAACTTGCGGATTGGATTGTTTGGCAAGCTTGCGTAACCCATGCCGATCAGCCCGCCCATGGATGTACCTAACCAATCCAGCGTTTTTGCGTTTAAACGCGCCACCAAGGCCACGCAAGCATTTACATAGGTGGGAACCGCGTAAAGTGCGGGATCGGGCAGCCAGTCAGATTGACCACGCCCGGGCATGTCGGCCGCTACCACGCGCACGTCCTTGCCCAGGTTTTGGGCCATTGCTTCAAAATCGGCGCTGATGCGTGTTAACCCATGCACACACAACAACACATGTGGGTTGTCGGGTTCACCCCATTCGCGATAGGCTAGTTTGTGTAAGCCTTGTGGGCTTAACCATTGCACGGTGTGCAAGCGCGCTGTCAGCATTGTTGAATACCCCTTGGCTTATATATTTGTCTTTAGTATTTCAGAGTTTATTCATTCAAAGAGGTTCATCGGTGGATTTTAAGAACATGAATGCCCTGGTCACAGGTTCTACCAGCGGAATTGGTCTGGGTATTGCCCAGCGTTTGGCAAGCAAAGGCATGAATGTCATGCTGAATGGCTTTGGTACACCACAGCAAATTGATGCGGCCAAGCAAAGCGTTGAATCGCTCGGTGTGAAAGTTGGTTACCACGGCGCAGATCTGAGCAAGCCCGATGAAATTGAAGATTTGATGAAGAGTACCGAGGCCTTGTTTGGACAGGTTGATGTATTGGTGAACAATGCGGGTATTCAGCATGTGGCGCCTGTTGAGAGCTTCGATCCAGCCAAATGGGATGCGGTAATTGCCATTAATCTGACTGCTGTATTTCATACCACACGCCTTGCTTTACCGGGCATGCAAGCTCGAAACTGGGGTCGTATTGTGAACATTGCTTCTGCCCACGGTTTGGTGGCTTCAGCCAATAAATCTGCTTATGTGGCGGCCAAGCACGGTGTAGTGGGCCTGACCAAGGTAGTGGCTTTGGAAAATGCGAAAACTGGTGTGACCTGCAACGCAGTTTGCCCAGGCTGGGTGTTAACCCCCTTGGTGCAAGCGCAGGTGGATGCGCGTGCGCAGAAAGAAGGTGTTTCTGTGGAGCAGGCAAAAGTAGGCTTGTTGAGTGAAAAGCAGCCTTCCCAAGAATTTGTAACGCCTGAGCAGTTGGGCGGCTTGGTTGCATTTTTGTGTTCGGACGATGCCCAGGAAGTAAGGGGTGTGGCGTGGAATATGGACGGCGGGTGGGTAGCGCAGTAATTGGCGCGGGTTTATCGCCAACTCGTCGTGGGTTGCCTGTTCCGCACTAAGCCAAGCCCTCCAAAACTGACGGTCGGGTCTTGGCTTTCGCTGATCGCGACCGTTTGGCCCTGCACTCAAAGCCGGCAAGTTTTCTGACCGGTCAGCGTGCGACAACTTGCAAGTTCAGTTCTGAGCCACCCGCCAAATCGCGCGTGCGTGATCAATACTGGCTTCTTTGCTGGCCTAGGTTGTAGCCCAATCAGCAGCGATGTTCCAATGGTTTCGCCTTCAAAAAGGGAAATACAGGTTTTCAGGCGAAGCGTTGGGACTCGCGCCGATTCGGGCAATTAACCCATGAGCGATTAATCACGACTCGCGTCGATGGAAAACTCAATCCATCCGTTGAATAGTAACTTGAACTTCCAGACTTTCCTTGCCACCCCCTGTGCGTATGCCCCGCACCGGCGACGCGCCAATAAAGTCTTTTGCCACCGCTAGCCTGCAATGATTTCCGTCGACCAAAGCTTTGTGCGTTGCATCCACTCCCAGCCATTGCTGCCGGTTTTCATCAAATACTTCTACCCACGCATGGCTGTCATGCTGCTCAACATTCGGGTTGAAGAAATAACCGCTGACATACCGCGCCGGAATATTGTGTGCACGCAAACAAGCCAGCATCACATGTGAATGGTCTTGGCAAACCCCCTGCCCATTGTCAAAGGCCTGCATCGCCGAGTCTGCAACGGTGGTGCTGCCTTTGGTGTATTCCACTCTGTCGGCAATCGCATTGGCAAGGGCTAGCATGCGGTGCGCGAATGGAATATTCGTGTCAGCCACGAAGCTGGAAAACTCAAGCATTTCATTGTTGAATTGCGTCAGTGGTGTAGTGGGTGTGTACACCAGCGGGTTTAGTGCATTTGTTTCGGGTGGTAAATAACCATCATGCAGTGGGTCTATTTCCACATGCCCAAACGATTGAACCGTTAAATCCCGATGTTGTTGATTCACAGAAAATGTCAATACGGTGTTGCCATGGTGGTCAACAGCCGTGCTTTGCTTGGCTGGGGTCCTGACTTTCCAGTCGACTATGCGTTGGTTGGCTTGCTGCTGTGGGGTAAGGCGCACGTGCTGAATGCTGTACAACACGGGCCAGGTATAGCGATAAGTGGTGTGGTGTTGAATGCGCAGCTTCATGCCTCAAGCGGTACCAGGAAGTCTTTACTAATCCGGTTGCCCAAGTCGTTCACACGTTCCAGGAAGTTGGTCAGGTAGGCATGCAGGCCCATTTGTAAAATGTCATCAATTTGGCTGTACAAAAGTTCTGCACGCAGTTTTCCTGCGCGTCGTTCAGTGCTGGCGGAAAAGTCGTTGCGTATCATTTCTAGATTGCTACATACCTCGTTCAACGACGCCAGAAGCGAGCGTGGCATGTCATCGCGCAGTATCAGCAATTCAGCAACGCGGTCCGGTGTAATTACATCGCGATACACTTTTCGGTAAGTCTCAAACGCCGATACAGAACGCAAAATCGCTGCCCAGTGGTAATAGTCTGCATGGGGATCAGCAGTGCCTGAGTTGGCCAGCACACTGAATGGCATGCTGTGAAATTTCACATCCAGCAGGCGGGCCGTGTTGTCTGCACGCTCCAAAAAAGTACCCAGGCGAATGAAGCGAAAGGCGTCGTCTTTCAGCATGGTGCCGATGGTTACGCCGCGAGACAAATGGCTGCGAAATTTTACCCACTCGAAAAATTCAGATGGGTCACGTTCCACTGTGCCATCGGCCAGCACCTTTTTTAATTCAAGCCATGTGGTGTTGTTGGTTTCCCAAACTTCGGTGGTTAATGCGCCGCGAACAGCCCGCGCATTTTCACGGGCGCCCTGTAGGCAGCAGTAAATGCTCGAAGGGTTGTTGGGGTCTTTCACCATAAAATCAATCACGGCTTCAGCGCTGACTTCATCGTGCCGTTCAGCAAACGATTCTGTTAATTCGCAAATCGACAGCATGGCGCGCCAGCCTTGCTCGGCATTCTCCGGATCTTGCGGAAGCAGGGCGGTTTGTACGTTCACGTCCAGCATGCGCGCGGTGTTCTCAGCGCGTTCAATGTAACGGGCCATCCAGAACAAGTGGTCAGCAGTTCTACTTAACATGTGTGTGCTCCTTATCGTTCCAGTACCCAGGTGTCTTTCGTACCGCCGCCCTGGCTGCTGTTTACCACCAGCGAACCTTCGCGCAAGGCCACTCGACTTAAACCACCAGGAATCAGGCTGACTTTGCTGCCAGACAAAATGAAAGGCCGCAGGTCGATGTGGCGTGGTGCCAAACCAGATTCCACAAACGTGGGGCAGGTGGACAAAGCCAACGTAGGCTGGGCAATGAATTTTGCAGGATCATCAATTATTTTTTTGCGGAAATCTTCAATTTGTTCTTTGGTAGAGGCCGGGCCCACCAACATGCCGTAACCGCCAGCACCGTGCACTTCTTTCACCACCAGTTCGGGCAATTTTGCCAGCACTTCCTTCAGGTGGTCGGGCTTGCGGCACTGCCAGGTGGGCACGTTTTGAATGATCGGCTCTTCACTCAAATAAAATCGGATCAGGTCGGGCACGTACGGGTAAATTGATTTGTCATCGGCCACGCCGGTTCCGATTGCATTGGCCAAAGTAACGTTGCCTGCTCGGTACACCGACAACAAGCCAGGCACACCCAGCTGAGAATCTTCCCTGAATGCCAGTGGGTCGAGGAAGTCGTCGTCCAGGCGACGATAAATTACATCCACGCGTTTTGGCCCTTGTGTTGTGCGCATGAACAGCACTTCATCGTCCACAAACATGTCTTTGCCTTCCACCAGTTCGATGCCCATTTGCTGGGCCAGGAATGCATGCTCGAAATAAGCCGAGTTGTACATGCCGGGTGTTAACAACACCACAGTCGGGTCGGTGCTGTTTTGTGGCGAGACCGAGCGCAGGTTTTCCAGCAGGTTGTCAGGGTAGTGTTCAACCGGTGCCACGCGATTGCGGGCAAACAGCTCCGGGAACAGGCGCATCATCATTTTTCGGTTTTCAAGCATATAGCTGACACCGGAAGGCACGCGCAAGTTGTCCTCCAGCACGTAGAACTCACCTTCGCCAGCGCGCACCACATCAACGCCAGCAATGTGGGCGTAAATATCGCCCGCCACCTTCACACCCTGCATTTCGGGGCGGTACTGTTCATTGTTAAAAATTTGTTCAGGCGGAATAAGGCCTGTGGCCAAAATCTTTTGTTCGTTGTAGATGTCTTTCAGGAACATGTTCAGCGCCAGAACGCGTTGACGCAAACCCGACTCCAGAATTTTCCATTCGGCCGCCTTGATTACTCGCGGCACAATGTCGAATGGAATCAAACGCTCGGTTCCTGATTCTTCGCCATACACCGCGAAAGTAATGCCCACACGCCTGAAAATAAGATCAGCTTCTGCACGCTTGTTCTGAAGTTTTTCCGGCGCCTGCATGTCAAGCCAACGCGAAAAATCATTGTAGTGGGTACGCACTTCGCCGTTGGGCATGTGCATTTCATCGAATGGTGTTGCTGACATAAGTAAATTGTTCCTGTTTTATGTATTTTTGGAGTAACAAGAAGCATGCCAAGCGCATGCAGGCTGAGTGTCTCGCGTACAGCCATAAAGTTAACAGTGTTATGGCGCTTTTGCACCGCTTTCGTGCGCATGCCAGTAAGTCTGACGAATTTCACTGGCTTTTGTTGCGAAGGGATCGATTTTCGAGTTTGGGAAAACCCACTTCATTGCACCATTTTGGGCGGTATTGTGCACTTTGACGTTCATGGACTCGTATCGTTCAATCACTTGGCTATGGGGGTGCCCAAACTGGTTTTGCCACCCGGATTGAATCAAAGCGATTTCAGGACGCACAGCTTGTAAAAAAGGCAGGGTGGATGAGGTTTTCGATCCGTGGTGGGGTACCACGATCACCCTGGCTTTTAAATGATCTGCCCCATGCTGGGCAAGCAAATGCATCTCAGCAATTGCTTCGATGTCCCCGGTCAATAGCACACTGTGTGATGAATTGCTGATCTTCAACACACAGCTTTGGTTGTTTTTGGTCCACAAATTGTTGTGGGCACGGGTAGGTGTATGAAGGCCGATTGGCTGAAATGCAACGCCGTTCCAAGTCCATTTTTCCATGCTGTGGCATGGCTTGATTTCACTTTGTTTTTGTGTGGCCAATTGGTTCAGTGGATGCGACTCGACCATTGAAGATGCGAACTGCCTGGGCGGTGCTTTCTCAATCAACAGTGGCGCGCCTCCGGAGTGATCGGCATCGTCATGTGAAAGCATGAACAAATCCGCTCGGTTGTATCCATGCGCGGCCATCCAAGGTAACAACACGCGGCGCGCTGAATTGGAGCGGTCATTGAAAGCGGGCCCCGCATCGTAAATCAACAGATGATTCTTGGTTTGCACTGCAATCGCGGTGCCTTGGGCCACATCCATCAAGGTCAGCCAGAAATCTTGTTCAGCAGGCCGCGGTGCTGGCCAGGCAAGCAGTGCCACCAGTGCAAGTCCAAACCAGCGACTCACTATGCCCTGCGGCATGATCAAAATGATGCAACCCAGCGCCACCAGTAAATTGATCCAGAAGGGTTGATTTTGAAGCGGCAATGTGGCCCAACTCAGCTCGTTGAATGTAACAAGCCATTCACGTTGCAAAGCAAGGCTGTTTGCAGCCAGAACCAGCGCCCAGTTTTGTTGTAGCAAGCCACCCAACAGCGCCAGCGGCGTACTGACAAAACTCATCCAGGGAATGGACAGCGCATTGGCCACTGGGCTGATTAGCGATTGTTGATTGAACAGCATGGCGCAAGGCAATATCAAGCCAACAGTGACTGTGTACTGTGCCTTTACCGCGTTGGCGATGAATTCCTGTTGGGGTTTAATGAAGTGGTAGTGACCTTGGGTTACAAATATCAAGGTGCCAACGGCACCGAAAGACAGCAGAAAACCAGCATCGAGCACAGCCCAACTGTCGAAGGCTAGTGTTAGAAACAGCGCCAGGAAAAATGTGTCCCAACTGTTTTGGGTTCCACCGCGTAACTGCCCAACAAATAGCGCGAACAGCATAAATACTGTTCGCTGGGCGGGTACCCCCCAGCCCGCGACAAGCCCATAAAGTACTGCGAACAGTAGCCCGAATGCGCTGCCCGCCAAGGGTGCGGGAATGCTTAAACAAAGGCGTTGCGACCTGCGCCATAGCAGCCCCATGCCCTTGCCTGCGATCATCGCGAACAAGGTAATGTGCAAACCCGAAATCGCCACAAGGTGAGCTATGCCTGTGGAGTTGAAAAGTTCGCGATCTTCTGCACTGATCAAACCTTGATCTCCCACCACCATGGCCAAGACCAAGGCTTGCTCTGGGTGGTTTTGCAAGCTTGAAACAATCCATTCGGCGGTGTGTAGTCGCGCCCTTTCCAACCAGACCAGTGGGTTGAAGTTGAAGTGGTCAGGCAGAATTACAAGGTCGCTTTTTAACTGTGCAGTGCCTGCGATTTGATTGGCAAACCAGTGTCGGTGAACGTCGAATCCTTCCAGTTGAAGTGTGCCTTTGGGCGGTTTCAAGCGCAGGGTCGCCTGGAAAGCCTGGCCTGGTTTTAATGATTCAAACCTGTTGGCCGACTCCACAAACATCTGAATTTTTGCACCGTTTTTCAGGCACTGTTCAGGGGTGTTTGATTGCCTAGCTTTGTGCATGATCAGCCAGGTTTGCGCGCCATCATCTCGAAACGCTTTTTCCAACAATTTAAATTCCGATTGAACTTGTTGTTTGTTGCAGGCAAGTGGTACTTGCATGTTTTTGTGGGCAGCCGCTTGAACACCTGCATTCAACTGTGCGGCGCCAAAGCCCGCAAACAGCCAAAGCGCAAGCGCGAATTGGGATTTGCACATTCCCCCTTGTTTTCCCAGCAGCCAGCAGAGAACCGCCCACGAGAGCAAAACGATAGTTTGACTACCGAACTGTTGGTCCAGTAGCTGCCACACCCAAGGCAGATTGGCCTGGGAATGGAACAGCACAAGACTGAGCAAATAGGCCAGTGTAAAAAGCGACAGGGTGGGCAAGGTACAGGTGCATGTGGCGTGTTGTTGCCAGCAGGGTGCATCAGGTCAGAAAATTTCACCAATGATGACGGTGCGGTGGTGACAACGCCGGGTGATGCTTCAGGAGGGAAGTGCCTGTGTCGACAAGGCAGGAAGGGCGCGTGTGGCGTTGGCTTGACTAAGTGCCGACAACAGGTCAACCGATGTGCCACGCAGGTCCGCAATGGTTTGGGCTATTCGGGGCAAGTGTTCGGGTGCATTGCGTTGCTTGTTAATCCATTCAGGGGCGATGTCGGGCCCATCGGTTTCCAACACAATTGCATGGTCGGGGAGTTGGGCCGCCAAGCGGCGAAGCTGTAGTGCTCGCGTGAAAGTACAAGCACCGCCAAATCCCAGGCACATGTTCAGGTTCAGGAAATGATCAGCCTGCTGAAAGCTGCCATTGAACGCATGGGCAATTCCGCTGCGCGGCTTGTAAATGCGCAAGCCTTTCAAAACTGGGTCGAGTGCCTTGCGCACATGCATCACCACGGGTACGTCGAAATCGCGAGCCATTTTCAATTGCGCATAAAAAAAACGCACTTGCTTTTCCCAGTTCAAGCCTGGCACAAACCCGTCCAAGCCGATTTCACCCAGCCCGGCAAATTTTGGGTCATCAATCGAATCTTTGATTTTTCTTTGCAGGGTCAACAGGTCTTCTTCTTTTGCGTTGTCCACAAACATGGGGTGAATGCCGAGGCAATACACAGCCCCCCGTGTGCGGTGGGCCAGTTCTTTTACGGTGTCAAAATTGAACGCACCCACGGCGGGTAACACAAAGCGAGTAACATGCAGTTCACGCGCACGCTGAACCACCGCAAGGAGGTCGCGGTCGTACTCAGAAGCATCAAGATGAAGGTGCGTGTCGGTCCACATTCTTTAAAGTTTGCCATGTTTCGTCGGAAAATTCGCAAGTACCTGCCCACGGTTGATCATTTCGATCGGATAGTGTGGGCGCGGCCATTCAAGCGTTTTCTGGGGCATCCTAACATTTGGGCTTTGAACCGGAAAAGCATTGCGGGCGGCGTGGCTGCGGGTTTATTTTGTGGATTGATTCCTGGGCCATTTCAAATTTTTGGCTCGCTGATTTGGGTGCTGGTCGCCAAAGTGAATTTGCCAGTGGCATTCGCCGTGACCCTGTACACCAACCCTGTCACCATCGTGCCTCTTTATTTGCTGGCGGTGGCTTATGGGCAGTTCTTGTTGGGCGAGATGGGCGAAGCAGAAATTCAGGCCGTCCCAGACTGGAACTGGTCGGCATGGAGCGATTCAACCAGCGCCATGCTGGACTGGATGTTGTCCATGGGCCCCTCGCTGGCCGTGGGTTTGCCCGCGCTAATGGTGACCTTGTCGATACTGGGCTACTTCAGCGTAAGGGTGGCCTGGAACATCGGGGTGCGAATGGCGGTGTTGCGCAAGCGCAGACGAGACCTTAAAACCGCAGACTAAAACAACTTTTACTCTGCCTTTAATTCACCTTTCTCAAGCCGCAACACTTTGCTGCACTTGCGGGCCAGTTCCATGGAATGGGTCACGATGATCAAGGCTGATTTGTTGGCAGCTTTGCTGTGAATCAGGCTTTCAAATACTTGGTCGGCGGTGTCTTGGTCCAGATTGCCAGTGGGTTCGTCGGCCAAAATAGCTTTCGGGTTGGTCACCATGGCGCGCGCAATCGCAACGCGTTGGCGTTCGCCGCCCGACAATTCCGCTGGGCGGTGGTTAAGCCGGTGCTCAAGCCCAAATTGCTTAAGCAGTACAGCGCTTTTTTCACGCGCCACTTGTTTGTTCTCGCCGCCAATGCGCAAAGCCATGGCCACGTTGTCTAGCGCATGGAATTCTGGCAGCAGGTGGTGAAACTGGTAGATAAAGCCCAGGGTTTTGTTGCGTTCCATGCCCAGTTTGCGCACCGACCAGGGCTCGATGGCCTGGCCCGCCCACAGCACTGATCCCTCATCGGCTTTCTCAAGACCGCCCAGCACATGCAGCAGCGTGCTTTTGCCCGCGCCTGAAGCACCCACAATGGCCACCGTTTCGCCAGCCAACACCTGAAAGTTCAGGTGTTTGATCACTTGTGTGGCCTTGTCGTTGGCGGTTATGCCCTTGAACGCCTTGCTCAGATTTTTGGTTTCCAGAACAACATTACTCATAGCGCAGGGCCTCCGCAGGTTCGGCGCGCGAGGCACGCCAGCTTGGGTATATGGTGCTGAGCACGCTAAGCACCAAGGCCACAGTCACAATGGTGACCACGTCACTTGCACGTGGGTCGGAAGGCAACTGGCTGATGAAATAAATCGACTTTGGCAAAAATTCCATGCTCAACGCACGCTCAATGGCAGGCACAATTACGCCCAAATTAATGGCCAGCAACCAGCCTGCTGTTACACCTAGAAAGGTGCCTATCCAGCCCACCAGTGCACCCTGCAGCATAAAAATTCGTTGGATGGCAAACGGGCTGGCACCGAGGGTGCGCAGAATTGCGATTTCACCGCGTTTGTCTTTCACGGTCATCACCAGCATGGAAACAAGGTTGAATGCGGCCACTGCAATAATCAGTGTCAGGATGATGAACATCATGCGTTTCTCGGTTTGCACAGCGGCAAACCAGGTGCGGTTCTGTACCGACCAATCGCGAACCCAAACCGTGGGTGGCAACTGGCGTTCAATGTCTCGGGCCACAAGTGGCGCAGCGTCCATATCGTTAAGCTTCACGCGAATACCGGTGGGGCCCAGGCTGCGGTAAAAGCGAGCGGCGTCGTCAATGTTCATCAACACCAAGCCGCTGTCGTATTCATAATGACCAGTGCTTACCAATGCTGTAATTTCGAAGGCTTTCAGGCGCGGAATCATGCCTGCAGGTGTCATTTGGCCCGAAGGGGCAATCAGCGTAACGCGATCACCCACACTGACGCCAATTTGCTTGGCCAATTCAATGCCCAGCACCACCCGGAATTCACCTGCCTGTAAATTGCTCAGGCTGCCTGAAATCACTTCCTGAAAATCAGACACTTCCTGTTCTTGAGTCGGGTCAATGCCGCGAACAATTGCAGGGCGCAGCAAGTCTCCATGCGCCAGCATGCTTTCACCCGCCACATAAGGCGCCGCACCAATTACCTTGGGATTGGCTGATTTGATTGCGTCAACCAGCGCCTCGGGGTTTTCGAACCCTTCCTGCGGGGCCAGTACCTCGATGTGTGCAATCACCGACAGCATGCGATCGCGTACTTCCTTTTGAAAGCCGTTCATCACCGACAGCACCACGATCAGCGCCGCAACACCAAGCCCAATGCCGGCCATGGACAATCCGGAAATAAAGGAAATGAATTTGTCGCGGCTTCTGTGGCCGCCACCGCGCACATAGCGCAGTGCAATTTCAACATCAAAGGGTAAACTAATCACAAATTGTCCCGAATTGTTCAAATGTGCTTTTGAAGTTTCAAAAGCGCTCTCATTGTAGTGTGAATAAAACCGTGTCCAAACCAAGCAATGCGCCTTTGTGGGTGTTCATCCCCAACATTCTTGTGCCTGAAACAGCACTTGAACGCCTGTCTGCCGGCGCGCAGACTCAATCTTTTGCAGGCTTGCCCGCTGGTTTGCTGCAGACCATGGCCAGAAATGCTGAGCCGGAATACCAAAATGCCGACGGCCTAGACCGCATTGAAGCGTGGTTGTTGTGCTACTTGGATTCACAAGCCAGCGCAAAGTTCGAACAGTACCCAGCTTGGGCCATGATGCAGAACGTCGCGGCTGATGACGAACCAATGCCTTTCACCCGTTTTTGGGGCACAGTGGGTTGCTTGGAAATTGAGCGCGATGGCGTGCGTTTCACGCCGCCCGAGGTATTGCAGGCCAATGAGTCTGATTTGCAAGCCTTTTGGGCAGTGGTTCAGCCTTTGCTGGCGAAACACGGCTGGGCGTCAAACACCCCGGCTGGTTTTCACAGCCTGTTGAGCAACCCGACTCCTGTGCCCATGGAGCAAGCCTCTCCTTGGTCTGTACAAGGCATTCGCTTGACCGATTACTTGCCCATGACCCACGAGTGCAGCGACTGGCGGCGCATGTGGCTGAACATGCAGGTGGAATTGCACAACGCTGAATTTAACCAGGCCCGGGAAGCCAAAGGTTTGAAGCCCTTGAATGCCCTGTGGTTTTGGGGCGGCGGTGAAGCCTGGCAAACAGATGTGCCGCTGCCGCGCATTAAATCAGTTTCAGAAGACGGCGTGTTTGATGCCGTGAAAATGACCGACGATGCCGATGAAGCTGTGAACCGCTTTGTGTTCTGGACCCAATTGTTAAAACCGCTACAGGGGTCTGTCGCCGAATCTGGTCCGAAACCAGACAATGTGTACTGTGTGAATTTTCAAGGCTGGGGCGGCAACATTGCCGTATTCAAACTGCTTGAAGGCGAGGTGCTGCAGCCCATGCGCCTTGCAGGCTTGGCCTTTAACTGGGTTCTGCTAGGCAACAACGGCTGGAAAACCTTAAAAAGCAACTGGATGAACCGATTCAAATTTTGGCAAAACAAACCCAATTGGGCCGTGCTGGGCGAACCTGAAATTCAAGATGGCCCTTCGGAAGAAGACTTGCAAGCCGCCTGGCAACAGGGCCAGCGCGACCAAGACAGCATTCAGGCTGAATGGGAGGGGCGGTAATGAGTACATTGATGAATACCGTGGAACACAAGGTTCGAACCCCCCGCCCACAAGTTGAAGCAGTGCTTCGCAGCCAAGGCATGCACCCCCTGATGGCGCGCCTTATGGCTGCGCGCGGTGTGGAATCCCAGGCTGAAGCGGAAACCAAGCTGGCCGATTTAATTCCGCCTTCTGAATTAAAAGGCATTGACCAGGCAGCAGAAATTTTAGCGGATGCGCTGGAAGCCGGCGCACGCATTGTGGTGGTGGGCGATTACGATTGCGATGGTGCAACTGCCACGGCAGTGGGCGTTCGCGGTTTGCGCATGCTGCTGCAAAGCCTCGGTGCTGATGAAGAAGCGGCCAAGTACCACATTGATTTTTTGGTGCCCAACCGGTTTGACTATGGCTATGGCCTAAGCCCTGAAATTGTTCAGTTGGCCGCACAACAGTTTGAGCCAGACTTGCTGGTGACTGTGGACAATGGCATTGCCAGCGTGGAAGGTGTGCAGGAAGCCAATGAACTGGGCATAGGCGTGATCGTGACCGATCACCATTTGCCCGGCGACCAATTGCCGGAAGCTTTGGCCATTGTGAACCCCAACCAGCTAGGCTGTAATTTCCCCAGCAAGTCGATTGCCGGGGTGGGCGTGATGTTTTATGTGTTGCTGGCCACCCGCGCCGTGTTGCGCGAACGTGGTGTGTTCGACGCCGCCAGCCAACCGCGCATTGATGCACTGCTTGATTTGGTGGCGCTGGGCACCGTGGCCGATGTGGTGAAGCTGGATACCAACAACCGCCGCTTGGTGGCCCATGGTTTGCAGCGCATTCGCGCAGGCCGCGCTCAGCCCGGTATGCTGGCCTTGTTTCATGAAGCCGGTCGCGACCCGCGCAAGGCCACAGCCGCTGACATGGGTTTTGCGCTTGGCCCTCGCTTGAATGCTGCTGGTCGTTTGGCCGACATGGCTATTGGCATTCGCACCCTGTTGGCCGACGACGCAGTCGAAGCCAGTGCCTTGGCTGCCCAGCTGGGCAAAATGAATGAAGAGCGCAAGCGCATTGAAGCGGACATGAAACGCGATGCGCTGGAAGATATTGAAAAATTCATCAGTCAAGAAGAACCCGCAGCGGGCATTGTGGTGGCACACAGCACTTGGCACCAAGGCGTCATTGGTATTTTGGCTTCCCGCATCAAAGAACGCCTGTACCGCCCAACCATTGCGCTGGCACCTGGCGATGATGGGTTTTGGAAAGGCAGTGGCCGTTCCGTTCAAGGTGTGCACTTGCGCGATGTGCTTGATTTGGTGTGCAAACGCTTGCCTGAAGGCAGCATTCCCAAGTTCGGCGGCCATGCCATGGCGGCAGGCTTAACGATTGCCGAGGGCGCGATTGAGCAATTCAAAGTTGAATTTGCCAAGGCTATTCTTGATTTAAGTGATCCCAGCGCCTTAACGCAGGTGGTTGAAACCGATGGCTCCATTCCGGCCGACTACATTGCCGCCAGTGCAGCAGATTTGCTGGAAACGCAGGTGTGGGGGCAGGGCTTCCCGGCACCTTTGTTCTGCGATGAATTTGAAGTACTTGAACATCGCTTGGTGAAAAATGCACACAGCAAGTTCACCCTGCGGCGCGATGGTAAAACCTTCGTGGCCCTTCGCTGGCGCGCCGTGGAGGCACTGCCGGCCAAAGTGAAACTAGCTTACCGCTTTGAACGTGACACTTTCACGGGCGGCGATGCGGTGCAAATCATTGTGGAGCATGTGTTGTAGGGCGCCTTGCGCTACAATATCGGGTTACGCACATTGAATTGATTAGAGAAACATGGAAGCCGAACGCCTTAATGCCATCATCAACGCCCTGACTGACCTCGCCGACCGAGCAGGCCAGTTGCGGAGGTATCTTTGACGTCGACCGCAAGGCCGAACGACTCACGGTAGTTGACGCCGAACTGGAAGACCCCAACGTTTGGAATGATCCCAAACACGCGCAAGAACTGGGCAAAGAAAAAAAGATGCTGGATGGCGTGGTGGTGACCATGAACACCGTTCAGTCCAACATCAGCGATTCCAAAGAATTGGTTGAAATGGCGCAGGCCGAAGGCGACTTCGACACGCTGGAAGCCATTGAAAGTGAAGTGGCTGAGTATGAAAAAGTGATTGCGGATCTTGAATTCCGCCGCATGTTCAGCAACCCTGCTGACCCAGCCAATTGCTTCATCGACATTACAGCAGGTGCCGGTGGCACCGAGGCTCAAGATTGGGCCAGCATTTTGTTGCGTCAATACCTGCGCTACTGCGAACGCAAAGGCTTCAAGGTTGAGGTAATGGAACAATCGGATGGTGAAGTAGCGGGTGTGAAATCCGCCACCATCAAGGTTGAAGGCGAATACGCGTTCGGTTACCTGCGCACAGAAACCGGCGTGCACCGCCTGGTGCGCAAGTCACCGTTCGATTCTTCCGGTGGTCGCCACACCTCGTTTGCATCCTTGTTTGTTTACCCGGAAGTGGATGATTCTTTCGAAATCGACATCAACCCGGCCGATGTACGCACCGACACCTATCGCGCCAGCGGTGCGGGTGGTCAGCACATTAACAAAACCGATTCTGCCGTCCGTTTAACCCACGTTCCCACCGGCATTGTGGTGCAGTGTCAAAACGACCGTTCCCAGCACCGCAACCGCGACGAAGCTTGGGGCATGTTAAAGGCCAAACTGTATGAATTCGAAATGCGCAAACGCATGGTCGAGCAACAGGCTTTGGAAGACACCAAAACCGACGTGGGATGGGGCCACCAGATTCGCAGTTATGTGCTGGACAACAGTCGCATCAAAGACCTGCGCACCGGTGTTGAAATTTCCAACACCCAGCGCGTACTCGACGGCGATCTCGACCCATTCATTGAAGCCAGCTTGAAGCAAGGTATTTAAACCATGAACGACAAAACACAAGCCGCTGGCGACGAATTGCCAGTCGATGAAAATCAGATTATTGCCGAGCGCCGTGGCAAGCTGGCCAAACTGCGCGAGAAAGGCCAGCCTTTCCCCAACAGCTTCAAACCCGAACACCGCGCCGCCGACCTTCACGCACACTACGGCTTATTAGACAAAGAAACCTTGGATCCGCAAGGCATTGAGGTGTCTGTTTCTGGCCGCATGATGCTGAAGCGCGTGATGGGCAAAGCCAGTTTTGCCACTGTGCAAGACGGCACTGGTCGCGTTCAGTTCTACGTCAACAACGAAGGCGTGGGCGAGGGCGTTCACGGCGAATTCAAACACTGGGATTTGGGCGATATCATTGCGGCCAAAGGCAAGCTATTCAAAACCAACAAAGGTGAATTGAGTGTGCATTGCACGGAAATTCATTTGTTGGCAAAAAGCCTGCGCCCGCTGCCTGACAAATTTCACGGCCTGGCTGACCAAGAAATTAAGTACCGCCAGCGTTATGTGGATTTGATTGTTTCCGAGCAAACCCGAGATACGTTTGTGGCGCGTTCCAAGGCCATGTCGTCTGTTCGCAATTTTATGAGTGACCACGGCTTTCTGGAAGTGGAAACGCCCATGCTGCACCCCATTCCTGGCGGCGCATCGGCCAAGCCTTTCATTACGCACCACAATGCGCTGGACATGGAAATGTACCTGCGTATAGCACCTGAACTCTATTTGAAGCGCCTGATTGTGGGCGGTTTTGAGCGTGTTTTCGAGATCAACCGCAACTTCCGTAATGAAGGGGTAAGTCCACGCCACAACCCTGAATTCACGATGATGGAATTCTATGCGGCGTACTGGAATTACCGCGACTTGATGGATTTCACCGAACAGGTTATTCAGCACGCTGCAACCACAGCAACTGGCAGTGCCAAGCTGACTTACCAAGGCCGTGAATTGGATTTGTCCAAGCCCTTTGCACGGTTGACCATTGTTGAAGCGATTCAGAAATACTTCCCGGAATATGCCACGGAAGATTTGCAAAACATGGATTACCTGAAAAAGGCCTTGGCCAAAAAAGGTGTGCATGTGGACAAAGAGCCAGCGCTGAAAAATGCGGGCATTGGTGCCTTGCAATTGGCTTTATTTGAAGAAACGTCCGAAAGCCTGCTGTGGGAGCCCACTTTCATCGTGGACTACCCGGTTGAAGTGTCGCCTTTGGCGCGTGCATCCGATGCGAATTCACAGATCACCGAGCGTTTTGAGTTGTTCATCACCGGCCGTGAAATTGCCAATGGTTTTTCCGAGTTGAATGACCCGGAAGACCAAGCCGACCGATTCAAAAAGCAGGTTGAAGCAAAAGAAGCGGGCGATGATGAAGCCATGTTCTTTGATGCGGACTTCATTCGTGCACTTGAATATGGCATGCCACCCACCGGTGGTTGCGGCATTGGTATCGACCGTTTGATGATGCTGATTACGGACAGCCCGAATATTCGGGATGTAATTCTGTTTCCGCATTTGAGGCGCGAAGACTAAGCCAGATTCAATACACACGTGCGTTGATCAGAGCGTATTTGAGTTCACCGCACGTGTCGCACCATCCCGCCTTAGCGGGCTTTAATCCCTTCTTGATTGCTGGCTCGGGTCATGCGAAACGCAATGGCGTATTCGCATCGATTGCTAACGCAATCGCCCCTCGCTGCGAATCAAGCAGGAAGCCCACCTGAAATCGGCGGAACGGTTGCAACATCGCGCGGTGAACCCAACCCAAGTGATACAGAACGGGGTAGTCATTTTGTTGCCGTAAAAGGCTTCACTAAACTTCATTTTTATCTCCGGAGATTCAATGATGCCAACTAGTGAAAGTACTTTATTTTGTTCACCGACCGGCTCAAATGCCATGCGCGGTAGTGATTCGTTTGGTCAGGGACGATTTGCTGGCCCACGCGGATTAAGGCTTCATAACGGGGTTGATTTCAATGTCGAAGCTGGTGGCGACGTTTATTCGCCCATCTTTGGAAAAATCGTTCGTGTTGCAGTTCCCTATAAGTCCGATGACAGATTTAGGGAGTTGGTGATCGAGGGAGTGGGACGATATGCAGGTTATTCAGCTAAACTTTTTATCTTGATCCGATGAAAGAAATTGTGGGAAAAACTGTCAAGCAGGGTGAGGTAATTGGAACAGCTCAAGATTTGACAATAAAGTATCCTGGGATCACAAACCACATTCACTTTGAGATTACCCTCAAAGGCACTCAGATTGATCCCTCGCGCTTTTTGAAAAAGGAAGAATCATGCAAGTCGTGAAACTTCTGCTTTCTTTTATATTTTTACAAGTATTGGTGGCGTGTTCAGAATCTGAGGATTCCGAGTTGATCCATCTAGTACTACATTCAAAAAACGAGTGTGAGCTGGTCTTCAAGGCTGATAATTTTTCGGTGGTAGAAAATTTCTGTGATACCGAACAGAAACCAGTTTTGATCAAGACGGATGATCAGGAAATCAGATCCGACTGGATAGACGAAAAGACCAGTCGTTTTCTGTTTCAGGAAGGTTGTGCCAGTGCAGATGAATGTTTCTATGAACTGAGTACAGACGAAGCCGGGGTGCGCGGGCGCTTCTCGTATCGAATCAATATGACGGAAGGTGAGTACAGCTTTGAAGTAGGCGCATCTGGGCAACCAAACGTGTTCAAGCAGTCGTCAAACGACATCGCATCCTGAGATTAAATGTCTTGCGCTCTGTTGCATTTATCCCGCCAAGGTGGGATGAAGTAACATGCGCAGTGGCATCAAGAAATCGGCGATATCTAAAAAACCGTCACCGCCACATTCAACACATGTTCCCCACCGCCATGCACAACGCCCCGCATTGGGGGTACGTCTGCATAATCGCGACCAACAGCAACGGTAACGTACCGCATGTCTGGCAACTGATTATTTGTCGGGTCGAAATCAACCCAGCCCACATCAGGGCCACACCACAATGAAACCCAGGCGTGGCTTGCATCTGCACCCAATAACTTGGGTTGTCCCGGCGGCGGTTCTGTGAGCATGTAACCACTCACATAGCGGGCAGAAAGCCCCAGTGAACGTAACACCGCCAGCATTACATGGGCGAAGTCTTGGCAAACGCCTTCGCGGCTTTGCATTACTTCTTCCACGGTGGTGTGAATGGTGGTCGATCCACTTTGGTAGTTGAACTCCCGAAAAATTCGTTGCATCAGGGCTTGCCCTGCATGCACCACCTGGCGGCCAGGCCAGAAATCAAGGCTGCCATAGTCGCGCAGCGAATCAAGCACTGGCACGTGCTTGGATTCAAACCTGAACTGATAATCGTAGGAAATTTCTTGGCCAGATTGGTAGCGCAATTGCTCCGCCAAATCATTCCAGTTTGGGCTGATCAAATCATCGATCGGCCCAGTGTGTAAAAAGCCGCTTACCTCGACTTCGCTTTCGCTAACCACTTCAAGGTGATCGTGTGGGTAGTTCATTTCGAAATGGTGCACCACATTGCCAAACGCATCCCTGTTGCTTTGTACCGACGAAGGGTTGGGCCGTATTTTTAACGTGTGTGAAATCAGCTTTTGGCCTTTGCGCAACGGTCCCGCTTCCATCCAGGTGCCTTCCTGGGGCTGCAAAATACAGATTTGCTGCGAACATTCCGCAGGTTGTTGGTAATCGTAGTCGGTGACATGCGTCACTTTTCTTCTTTCCGAGAAGCTCATTAAATTATCTTCCCTGAATAACTTGGTCGGGTAACTCTGCCAGTCTGAAATATTGGGCACCCACAAGATCTGAAACCTTGTAGGCGGTGTCGAGTAATTCCTGCAACCAGGCGCGTAACTTGCGCCCTGTTTCTGCTGGAAAGGGAGGTTGAAGTCCTTCCAGATTGAGACCCGCAGGCATGTTGCCTTTGCGATAAACGCTGTCGAACAGTTGCCTGATCTGGCTGGTATCACCTGGCAGACGGTCAATTACAATGTCCAGCTTGTAAAGAATTCGTCGAATAGCGTACGGCGCATCTTCATCGAAAATTAGCAAATCAAGCGTTGGCAACCATTCAAACCGGTGCTGGTAGCGCGATCTGTAAGTAATTGTGCTATCTGCCAAGGCAATCGCCAAAGCCAGACCGTGTTCCCCAGCGCGCCCAGGCATGCTGGTCAGCGACAACAAACAATCACAAGCACCACACAGCCGTTCAAGCTGGCGACCAAGCTGCAAAAAACGCCAGCCGTTGTCGCGTGTCATGTGGTCGCTTTGTTCACCATGCATTGCCAATAGGTACAACTGTACTTGCTCTAGCGAGGCTGTGGGCAGAACACGTTGAAATCGGGCCGCATCGGGTTCGATCAGGACCTTTGCACAATCGTTCAGCAGGCGCCAGTGCCCGCTGCTCAATCTTTCGCGCAACTGACCCGCTACGTGGGCCAAGCCGTTGAGTTGCCCAGCCAAGCCCTCGGCTGGGGGCTCGTCAAAGCCGGTTTTGTACCACAGGCGTTCAAGAATATTGGCTTCCAGTTCGTCTTGCGTTTTGGGTTCTGCGGGGTCCAATTCTTCGCTCAAACCCTGTTTGCCGCAAAGTTCATGTAGCAAGCCCAGTGTGGTTCGGTCCAATACTTCTTCTTCATTCAGCAACAGTTGCGCGCGCATCAACAACCGCAATGAAAAGCTTGCGCGCTCGGTGTAACGTCCCAACCAGAAAAGATGCTCTGCCGCGCGGCTGGAAACCGGGCGGCGCAATGCTTGCAGGTCTTTGGCCTGCAGCTTTTCTTTTAGATTGGTGCTGCGTTCAACGGGTTCTCCACTGCGCACCCAAGTGTCCAGGCTGGTGCCACCTTTCTGCATGCTGACGATACCGTGCTGATCGCCAGCAACGCGGGTCAGGCCGCCAGGCATCACGGTGTAGTTGCCTTGCCCATCAGTTACCGCAAACAGCCGAAGCATCATGGCACGTTCTTCAATGCCGCCAGAACCAGTCCAGATTGGCACACGAGACAGTGGAATCAATTCTTGCAATGTGTATTGCGATGGCCTCTGGCTGATTTTCGATAACCAGGCCCGTTTTTCAATTTCATCCAGTTCCGATCCCATGATTGAGTCCATGGTTCGACCACGGCGGTTGGGTCCAGTGGATTTAATCACCAAATTATTCAAGCGCTCACTGGCCTTGGCCCATGCGGGCGATTCGCCACACCACCAGCTGGGTACGCTGGGTAACAACAGGTCTTCGTTCAGATAATGTTGGCCCAAGCCGGGCATGAAGCCATGAATGGCAGGGCTTTCCAGCCAACCAGCGCCGGGCATATTGGCCACTACTACGCCGCCAGTACGAATTGCTTGCAGCAAACCAGGTACGCCAAGTTGCGACTCTTCCCGCAGCTCGAGTGGGTCCAGCCATGGATCATCGGTTCGGCGGATCAGGCCATCAATCGGCTCCAGACCATTGACTGTTTTCAGAAACACGTTGTTGTTCCGTACCGTCAGGTCGCTGCCTTCAACCAATGAAATGCCCAAGTAGCGCGCCAAGTAGGTGTGCTCGAAATACGTTTCATTGTAGGGGCCGGGCGTCATCAGCGCGATGCGCGCATTGTCGCCTTTGGGTGAAAGCTTGCGAATGCAGTCAATGTAGTCGCGGTAAAAACCAGCCAAATGCTGAATTTGCATTTCGCGAAATCCACGCGTGAAGCTGCGTGAAATGCTTAATCGATTTTCAAGAGCATAGCCAAGACCCGAGGGCGCCTGAATGCGGTGAGTAATAACCCACCACTTGCCGTCAGGGCTGCGGCCCAAGTCAAAGGCCACCATGTGCAGCCATACCTTGTTCACCGGCTCAATGTCTTGCATCTGTGGCAGGTAACCGGAATGCCCATACACCAGGTCGGCGGGTAGAAGCCCTTTGGTCAGCAATTCCCGCTTGCCATATACATCGCACATCATTGCATTTAGAAGCCGTGCGCGTTGTGCCACGCCTGCTTGCAGCACGGCCCAGTCGGCTTGGTCGATGATGAATGGCAGTAGGTCAAGCGACCAAGGGCGCGAAGCGCCTTGGGCGTGGTCTGCATACACATTGTAGGTGATGCCGTTGTCGCGAATTTGTTTGGCCAGCGCGTTCAGCTTGCCGTCCAGGTGTTCGCTTAAACCGGTTGAGGGCAAGCGGTTAACAAAATCAGCCCAAGCCGGGCGCAGCACCCCATCAGCCGCCAATTCGCTGTAATAGGCGCTGGTGCCTTGGAGAATGCTTTGTTGCCAAGGCACCTCAACGTTCGCAAGGGTGGTGTTCGGGTTCGCGCTCAAAGCGGTCACTGCCTAAGATTCGGTGCCCTATTGTAATTGTCTAACACCACCTTAGGTCGAGAGTCATGGGGAACTCGGGCCTTCCACTTGGGCTTTTTGTACTAACAGTGCCTTGCGTATGGCCCATGCGGAAGAAGCGGGTTAGTCGGCGGCTTTCCGCTTCGAAGGCATTTACAGGGAAAATGTCATAATTTCGGCCGCCTGGGTGGGCCACATGGTATTGGCAACCCCCCACGCTGCGGTTGTTCCAAGTGTCAATCAAATCGAATACCAAAGGGGCGTGCACACCAATGGTGGGGTGTAGCGCATTCGGTGCCTGCCATGCTCGGTAACGTACACCGGCCACATATTCACCTTCGGTGCCTGTGCTGTGCATCGGCACAATGGTGCCGTTGCAGGTTAAAACATACCGCTCATCCACAAAATTCTTCACTTTTACTTCAACGCGTTCCAGTGAGGAATCAACATATCGCACCGTGCCGCCCGGCGCACCTTCTTCGCCCAGTACATGCCAAGGTTCCAGCGCACTGAAAATTTCCACTTCCACACCACGGCTGGAGAAATCCCCCATTTTTGGAAATCGGAAGGCGAAGTGCGGGTCGAACCAGTCGAGCTGAAATGGGAATCCTGCCGCCTGCAAGTCGGCCACTACATCGGCAATGTCGTTTTTAACAAAAGTAGACAGCATGAACTGGTCATGAAGCCTTGTACCCCACTTGACCAATCGTGCGGTGTAGGGTGTTTTCCAGAACTTTGCAATCAGTGAGCGCAGCAGCAGTTGTTGGGCCAGGCTCATTTGCGCGTTCGGTGGCATTTCGAAAGCGCGCAGTTCCAGCAGGCCAAGGCGGCCCGTCGAAGTGTCGGGGCTGTAAAGTTTGTCGATACAAAACTCACTGCGGTGAGTGTTGCCGGTGGCATCAATCAAAATATTGCGCAGTAAGCGGTCAATGATCCATGGCGGGGGCGACCCACCATATTTCTGCATTTGATTATTCAGCTCATTCAACGCCAATTCCAGTTCATGAACTTGGTCGGTGCGTGCTTCATCCACGCGTGGTGCCTGGCAGGTTGGGCCCACAAAAAGACCTGAAAACAGGTATGACAACCCGGGGTGGTTGTGCCAGTAACGCAGCAGGCTACCCAGCAAATCCGGGCGTCGCAGGAATGGGCTGTGCTCTGGGCTTTCACCGCCCATCACGAAATGATTGCCGCCACCTGTGCCGCTGTGTCGCCCATCCAGCATGAATTTTTCGCTTGAAAGGCCAATCAGCCTGGCTTCTTCATACAGATTGGTGGTCAGGTGCAGCAACTCCCCCCAGGTTTTGCTGGGCTGTACATTCACCTCGAGCACGCCGGGGTCGGGGGTTACCTGCAACATGGTCATGCGTTTGTCGCGTGGTGGGCCATAACCCTCCATCACCACGGGCTGGTTCAAGGCCTGCGCGGTGTCTTCAATTCGTGAAACCAGGTCCAGGTAGTCGTCCAATTCTTCAAGCGGTGGCATGAATACATACAACTGTCCGTCGCGCACCTGCACGCACATGGCAGTTCGCACAATGTGCGTGGCCGATTCCTTGTTGGCAGGCTGTGTGTCGTCGGCTTCTACTGATTTGGCCACAGGCTTTTGCAGGGCATTGCGCGCAATTGGTTTGGGCGCGAATGGGTCTGCAGGAATGGTGTACGGGTAATCTTTTTTAGCCACCCAGGGTTGGGAATCAAGTGGCAGGCGGTAACCCATGGGTGAATCACCGGGCACCAGGTACATGCGTTCATCGCGAAGAAACCATTGACCGCTGCGCCACTGACCGTTTTTGGCTTGAATGGGCACGCAATAGCCGACTTCTTCCGTCAAACCTTGGGTAAACACCTTGTTTAGGCGCTTTCGTTCCAGTGGGTCATCCAGGCGGGAATCGAACGGATCCACATTCACCGGCAATTTGCGTTCGCGCCACATGTAGTACCAGGCATCTTCAAACCCTGCCATCACATAGCGGGTGTGCAAACCCAAACGGCCGCACAGGCCTTCCATGAATGCCTTGGCGCTGGCATTGGTGGCTTTACCACCTTTTGGTTCGTGGCTTAGCAGTGCCGGATTTTTCCAGATCGCTTCCCCACTTTTCAGCCAGTACAGCGAAAGTGCCCAACGCGGCAGTTGTTCACCTGGGTACCACTTGCCTTGCCCGAAATGATAGAAACCACCTTTGCCATAGTACTTCGCCAGCTTATTCAGCATTTTGATGCCGTAATCGCGTTTGGTAGGCCCCAAGGCATCAATATTCCACTCGGCAGCACCGCGATCAGTATTGGCCACGAAGGTGGGCTCTCCACCCATGGTCAGGCGCACATCCAATGCCTCCAGCGCTTTGTCCACTTCAAACCCAAGTGCCTCAATGCCTTTCCATTGTTCCTCAGTGTAGGGTTTGCTAGTGCGAGGCGACTCGTAGACCCGCTGCACACTCATTTCATGTTCAAACTCAACTTCACACTCATCAAGTGCGCCAGTGATAGGCGCGGCACTGCCGGGTTCAGGCGTACATGCCAAAGGAATGTGGCCTTCGCCAGCCAGCAAGCCGGAAGTGGGGTCTAGCCCAATCCAGCCAGCACCAGGCAAATAAACCTCGCACCAAGCATGCAGGTCAGTGAAGTCTTTTTCAGGACCATCCGGGCCGTCTATGGCTTTTACGTCGCTGGTGAGTTGGATCAGGTAACCTGAAGCGAATCGCGCAGCCATGCCCAGTCGTCGGAATATCTGCACCATCAGCCAGGCAGTGTCGCGGCAAGAGCCCGAGCCATTGTTCAGGGTTTCATCCGGGGTTTGAACACCTGGTTCCATGCGGATCAAGTACTTGATTCGATTGGCCAGGTCCTGATTCAGGGCAACCAAAAAATCAATGGTTTTCACCCGGCTTAAGTTCATTTCGGCCATGTAGGCATTGAATGCCTTGCCGGTGTGGCAGGCAACCAGGTAGGGGGCCAACTCCTGGTCTAGTGCTTCATCGTATTTGAAGGGGAAATACTCTGCGGATTCTTCCAGAAAGAAATCAAAAGGATTCAACACTGACATTTCCGCAACCAAGTCGATCGCGATTTCCAGCGTTTGGGTGCGTTCCGGGAATGTCAGGCGCCCTAGGTAATTGCTTTGTGGGTCTTGTTGCCAGTTAATGAAGTGGGTCTGCGGCAGCACCTTCATGCTGTAGCTTAAAATGCGCGTACGGCAGTGGGGGGCAGGGCGTAGACGCACCACTTGGGGGCCAAGGTTGATAAGGCGGTCGTAGCGGTAGCGTGTAATATGGCGCAGAGCAACGTGAATAGACACTTTGTAATCCCAAAAATGAAGCCGAACAAACAAAACCAGTTTACGGCGTGGAGGCAAGCATGAACCATGCCGAAGAAATATGGAAAACTTTGGTGCGCGCCACTGTTGACAAAAAGCACCCCTGGCGCGTGGTGGGCTTTGGCACAGCAGGCCAGCATGGCCCGCAGGTGCGTTCCGTTATTTTGCGTGGCGCCAATCCAGAAGAACGCCAGTTGGTGTTTTACACCGACAAGCGCAGCCAGAAAATCAGCGACATAGAAAACGACCCGCGCGTGGCATTGTTGTTCTGGAATGCCAGAAACAATACCCAACTGCGAGTATGTGGCATAGCTGGGCAGCAGGCCAGTGAATTGATTGTGAATAGTCTTTGGTTGCGTATTCCCGACTACGCGCGCAAGGACTACGCCACCTTAAGTGCGCCGGGTTCTGTAATTGAAACATCCCCATCGGGCATAGCACTTGAAAATGCCAGGGAAAATTTTGTGGTTCTGAATGTGATGGTGGAATACATGGAAATGTTGCGCCTTGACCGAGATGGCCATGTACGAATTGCATTTGCGTTGAATGAGATGAATGAATGGATTCAGACGGAACTGATTCCCTAAAAAATTGAACCAATCTATTTCTTCGTCTACGCAATGAATAGCAGGTGCAGGTATGCACCTGCATTCCATTCATTGGAAGGCAGTATGTCGATCGAACCGGTTTCGGGTTGTAGCTAGGCAGCGATGCTGCAATTGCCCTGATAGAGAGCTTTGTGTACCAAGTGGGTTGAAGCCTTACTAAATTCCCAGTCCGGTTTGCTATCCTTACCAAAGGGCATGTCAGTAACCGTGAAATGAAGGGAAATTCCAGTGAGCAATGACCAATACACACCACCCAAAGTTTGGGTCTGGGACAAAGAAAATGGTGGTAAGTTTGCAAACATCAATCGCCCAATCGCCGGGCCGACGCATGACAAAGAACTACCTGTTGGCGAGCATCCCTTGCAGTTGTATTCGCTGGCCACACCCAACGGTGTGAAAGTAACAGTAATGCTTGAAGAATTATTGGCGCTAGGTCATTCAGGCGCTGAATACGATGCATGGCTGATCAACATCTCCAATGGCGATCAGTTCAGCAGCGGTTTTGTTGAAGTAAACCCCAACAGTAAAATTCCCGCTTTGCTAGATCGCAGCACCACGCCAGCTACTCGCGTATTCGAGTCCGGTGCCATTCTTTTGTACCTTGCTGAAAAATTCAAGGCATTCCTGCCCACCGATGCATCAAAGCGTACTGAAGCCTTGTCTTGGTTATTCTGGCAAATGGGCAGCGCGCCCATGCTGGGTGGCGGCTTTGGCCATTTCTATGCCTATGCCCCTGAAAAGTATGAATACCCGATTAACCGGTATGCCATGGAAGTAAAGCGTCAACTTGATGTTCTTGATCGTCAACTGGCCAAGAACCAGTTCATTTCAGGCAATGAGTACACCATTGCCGACATGGCCATTTGGCCTTGGTACGGGGCTTTGGTCACCAACAAAGTCTATGAAGCTGCCGAATTTTTGGAAGCGAATACCTACACCCATGTTTTGCGCTGGACGCATGAAATTGCTGCACGCCCTGCGGTGGTTCGCGGTCGCATGGTGAATCGTGGCTGGGGCGACGCCAACGAGCAAGTACCCGAACGGCACAGTGTCAGCGACTTTGACGGCAAAGCCGTTTAACCGGAGTAATTGAATTGCACAAAGTTATTTGTATTGGCTTGCTGGCAGGCTTGGCCGGTTGCGCTTCCAGTCACGATTTATCCAGTGGTTCCAATATGCTGGGTGGTGGCTACAAACAAGAAGAATTGGGTCCAGGTCTCTTTTCGATTTATGCTCGTTCAAATCATGCGCCATGGGCCAACTATGAAGCAGCACGTGTTACCTGGCGCAATGGTGCTGAAAAAGCCTGTGGCTCGGGTGCGTACGATGAGTTGGCAATCAACGAAAGTGAGCGCGACACCGGCCTGCAAACAAGCACAGGGGTGCGCTACATGGTGACCGAACGAACAGGCTATGCCCAGTGTGATTCAAGCACATTGAGCGAAAGCGAAGTGCAGCAACGCGTGAACAAAGATTCACTAATTCGATAATTGCATGCGTTTTTGACCAAGTGTGGGTCAGCAGGACAAAGATGATTAATCATTTCAAATCGCTTTCAGTGGCGGCGTTGCTGTTGGGGCTGTTGCAGGGGTGCGCCCTGCCACATCTCAACGAAAGAACTACATCAGCTGCCCTGGGTGAACAACTTGCCAGAGAAACCCGCTTGGGGCAGGCTTTGGCTCCGCGAGAGCACAACAACAAAGGCAAGGATGGAATTTACCCAATTCAGGATCCGACAGAGGCATTGGCCAGCCGAGTTGCCCTTGCCAGAACGGCCGAACGCACCATCGACATTCAATCCTACATTTGGCGCGATGACACCACCGGTACCTTGTTGTTGAACGAGCTTCGGCGCGCCGCAGATCGAGGCGTGCGAGTCCGTCTGCTTCTGGACGACCACGGCATGACAGGGCTTGACAACAAGCTCAATGCGCTTGATCGGCACCCCAACGCCGAGGTCCGTTTATTTAATCCTTTTGTGATCCGCAACCCAAAGTGGTTGGGTTACATCACTGATTTTCCGCGGGTGAATCGTCGCATGCACAACAAGTCGTTCACCGTGGACAACGTGGTGACCATTTCAGGTGGGCGCAACATCGGCGACGAATATTTCGGAGCTACCAATGTGGCCTTGTTCAACGACCTCGATGTATTGTGTGTAGGCAACGTAGTTCGGGTGGTTTCTCGCGATTTTGATGCTTACTGGCACAGTGATTCTTCCTACCCATCGAACAAGATCCTGATCCCGTCAGACCCAGACCTTCTTGACAAACTCGATTCAGAAGAGTTGGGTGCCTTTGATGCAGACCGAGCCGCGAAGTACACACTTAAGGTACAAGATTCTGTGTTTCTTCGAGATTTCCTGAATGGTATTTTGCCTTTTCAGTGGACTTCTGTGCGCATGGTCAGCGATGACCCGGCGAAAGGTTTGGACGAAGCCAGCCGCGAAGACTACCTGGTGGCTGAATTGCGTGATTTCATCGGAGAGCCCAAGTTCAGTTTGAGTGTGGTGTCTCCTTATTTTGTTCCTTCAGAAAAAGGCATTGAATTTTTTTCAAGGTTGGCCAAGGCCGGTGTAAATGTTCAGGTTCTTACCAATTCACTGGAGGCCACCGATGTGGCAGCGGTACATTCCGGCTATGCCAAGACCCGACAGGAATTGTTGAAGGCTGGTGTGAAACTGTTCGAGTTGAAAAGTACTCCTGGCGTGTCGGCACCCAGTCGCGCCAAGCGAAACTTGATGTTGGGCAACTCCGGTTCTAGCTTGCACACCAAAACATTCTCGGTCGACGGCACACGGGTGTTTGTGGGGTCGTTTAATTTCGACCCACGCTCAGTGAATTTGAACACTGAAATGGGATTTCTGATTGATAGTCCAGGTTTGGCCACCCAAATAGATCTGGGCTTTCAGGCATTGCCCGCCACAGCGTATGAAGTTCGGCTGGATGAAAATGAGTCGCTGGTGTGGATAGAAAGACAGGGAGGGAAGGAGGTTGTGCACAACCTGGAGCCCAAGGCCACCATGTGGCGTAAAGCAGTGGTGTTTTTTTATTCCCTGCTGCCCATCAATGATTTGTTGTAGCAGCAGGAATATTCAAGGCTTAGTCTTGTTCTTCAATCCACGTCATCTGGATGGCTTCCAGAATTTTTTCATTTGATTTTTCCGGGTCGTCTTCAAAGCCGGGCAGGGCGCAAACCCAACTGTGCAAATCAGTGAAGCGAATGTACTGAGGGTCTACATCCGGGTGGGCGTCGATCAGTTCAAGCGCAATGTCCAGCGTGTCAGTCCATTTCATGGTGCAAGTTCCTACTATTAATGGTTTTCGCGGGCGTGGTTGATGGTGTATTTGGGCAGTTCAACCACCAAATCCTTGTCGGCCAGTTTCACCTGGCACGACAAACGGCTTTGCGGGGTCAAGCCCCAGGCCATGTCCAGCAAGTCATCTTCGTCGTCGTCACTTTCGGTCAGGCTGTTGAAACCTTCTTTAATTACCACGTGGCAAGTGGTGCAGGCGCAACTCATTTCACAGGCATGTTCCAAAGCAATTCCATTGGCCAAAATGGTTTCACACAGTTGTGCACCCGTTGGTGCTTCAATGGTTTTGCCTTCCGGGCACAAGCTTTCATGGGGCAAAATTTTAATAATGGGCATGTAACAATCTCTCGTATTCAGTTAATTTGCTTCTATTTTGAAGAAGCACCGCCCAGCGTGGTGCTGACGGTGTCGATGGTCTTTCCGGTCAATGCTTTGCGAATACCCGCATCCATGCGGCGCGCAGCAAAGTCTTCGGTAAGGTGGCTTAGGTCTTCAATACCTTTTTCAATGGCGCGCAGTTCGCTGCTTTCCGCCAGGGCACGCAGGGCTTCAATGCTGCTTTCAATACCGGAACGTTCATCGCTTGTCAGCAATTCACTGTCTTTGGCGATGGCTGCTTCAACCGATTCCACCAAACGCAGTGCTTCCACTTGCTGCTCGCGCAGCTGGCGCGCATTCATGTCTGATTCAGCAAACTCAAAGCTGTTTTTCAGCATGCCGGCAATTTGATCGTCGTCCAGTCCGTAGGAAGGCTTCACCGTGATGTTGGCAGAAACGCCTGATCCGGTTTCCATGGCATTCACTGCGAGCAAGCCATCCGCATCCACCTGGAAAGTCACGCGAATGCGTGCAGCACCAGCCACCATGGGTGGAATACCGCGCAGCTCGAATCGGGCCAGCGAACGGTTTTCTGAAACCAGCTCGCGCTCGCCTTGCAGCACATGAATGGCCATGGCGGTTTGGCCGTCTTTGAATGTGGTGAATTCTTGCGCACGCGCCACCGGAATGGTGCTGTTGCGGTTGATAACGCGTTCAGTCAGCCCGCCCATGGTTTCCAGGCCCAAGCTTAGCGGTATAACATCCAGCAAAAGCAATTCATCGTCGTTCCGGTTGCCAGCGAGTGTATCCGCCTGGATGGATGCGCCAATCGCCACCACTTCATCGGGGTTCAAGTTCACCAAAGGGTCTTTGCCAAAAAAGGCTTTTACCGCCTTGCGGATCACTGGCATGCGGGTAGAGCCACCCACCATCACCACGCCATCAATGTCATCAATAGTTAAGCCGGCATCTCGCAATGTTTTGCGGGCGGCTTGAATGGTGCGCTTGACCAAAGGTTCTACGATGGTTTCAAACTGTTCGGCGGTTACTGTTTCAGCAATGGTTTCACCGCTTTTGAATTCAACACTTAGAAAGGCAGTGTGCTCGTGGGAAATTTGTTCTTTCACACGACGGCACGCCATCACCAGGCGTGAACGTTGTTGCGGGTTCAATTCTTCAAAGCCGTGGTTGCCAATGAAGTGATCGGCCATGGCACGGTCGAAGTCGTCGCCACCCAAAGCAGAATCACCGCCAGTGGCCAACACTTCGAATACGCCTGCTTGCAAGCGAAGGATGGACACATCGAATGTGCCACCACCCAAATCGAACACAACAAACTGGCCTTGGGCTTTTTGATCAAGACCGTACGCCACTGCAGCGGCGGTGGGCTCGTTAATCAAGCGCAGCACATTCAAGCCCGCAAGTTGGGCTGCATCTTTGGTGGCCTGGCGCTGTGCGTCGTCAAAATAAGCTGGTACGGTAATGACCGCACCCACCAGTTCGCCGCCCAAGGTGGCTTCAGCACGTTTGCGCAAGGCACGTAAAATATCGGCAGATACTTCAACAGGGCTTTTGGTGCCGTAATCGGTCTCAATTTCAACCATGCCGCCAGAATCTTTGACGGTGTAGGGCAGGTTCAAACCCTGCACGTCTGCATAGCCACGGCCCATCAGGCGCTTCACCGAGAACACGGTGTTGAAGGGGTCAGTGTCGGCACACGCCAAGGCATCTTCACCCATGTTTTTTACACCGTTTTCACCGTAGCGCACCACGCTGGGCAAAATAACCCGGCCCGATGCATCGGGCAAACATTCAGCACTGCCACTGCGCACGCTGGCCACCAGCGAATGCGTGGTGCCCAAGTCGATGCCCACAGCAAGCCTATGCTCGTGGGGCGCAGTCGACATGCCGGGTTCGGCAATTTGTAACAAAGCCATTAGCTGGCGTCCTCCAGTTGCTCCAATTTCTTGGTCAACTCAATCATGAATTTGTCGATAAACAGCAAGGCCTGCGCGGTGCCGTTGGCCGCCTGCGCATTCTTCTCACCGTCAATTTGTTGTGCGATCAGCGTTAAGCACCGTTTTTTCTCAGCGCCCACTTCATCCAGCAAGTCTTCGACCGCCTCCACACCTTCAATTTCTTCAAGTGCTTCACGCCATTCCATTTGCTGCATTAACAGGGCGGGGGGCAAATTGCTTTGTTGCCCACGCGGGCTTTCACCGTTCAGTTCACACCAGTAAATGGCGCGTTCCATCGGGTTTTGCAAGCGTTTGTAGGCCTCGTTCACACGCGTGGCCCATTGCACGGCCAGCCGCTTTTCCTGCGCGCTAGAATTCGCGAACCGGTCGGGGTGGGTTTGGCTTTGAAGCCGCAAATAAGAAGCAGAAAGGGCTGCACTGTCCAGTTCAAACTGGCAGGGCAACCCAAATATGTCGAAATCACTGTCGCTTAACTTAATTGCTAACTTAGTTGCTGAATTAGCCATTACACAGTGAAGCTTTCACCACAGCCGCAGCGCGCCTTTTCGTTGGGGTTGTTGAATTTGAAGCCTTCGTTCAAACCCTCTCGAGCGAAATCAAGCTCGATTCCTTCTAGGTAGGGCATGCTTTTCGGGTCTACGAACAGCTTCACGCCATGGGCTTCGAACACATTGTCTTCATCGGTCACCGCATCAACAAACTCGAGCTTGTACGCCATGCCGGAACACCCGGTTGTGCGCACGCCAATGCGCAGGCCAATTCCCTTGCCACGTTTGGTCAGGAACTTGCTAATGTGGTCGGCGGCGCGTTCTGTCAATGTAATCGCCATGGTGTCAACTTCCTTTTTAAGCGTGCTTCTTTTTGTAATCTTCCACTGCGGCCTTGATGGCGTCTTCGGCCAAAATGGAGCAGTGAACTTTTACAGGTGGCAGTGCCAGTTCTTCGGCAATCGCGGTGTTCTTGATTTCCAAAGCCTGGTCCAGGGTTTTGCCCTTGACCCACTCAGTTACCAATGAAGACGATGCAATGGCTGAACCACAACCGTAGGTTTTGAATTTCGCGTCGGTGATCAAGCCATCGGCCCCGACCTTGATTTGCAGCTTCATGACGTCGCCGCAAGCAGGTGCCCCCACCATGCCTGTGCCCACTTCGTCGTCGCCCTTTTCAAACGAGCCAACGTTGCGGGGGTTTTCATAATGGTCTAGAACTTTTTCGCTGTATGCCATGGTACTTCTCCTCAATCTTTAATTGGTTTAGTGCTCTGCCCACTGCACGGTGCTTAGGTCGACGCCGTCCAGGTGCATTTCCCAAAGTGGCGACAATTCGCGCAACTTCGCAACTTTTTCTTTCATCAATTCAATCGTGAAATCAACATCGGCCTCGGTGGTGAAGCGGCCGATTGAAAAACGAATCGAGCTGTGGGCCAGTTCATCGCTACGACCCAGAGCGCGTAGCACGTACGATGGTTCCAGCGAGGCGGATGTACAGGCCGAGCCCGATGACACCGCAATGTCTTTTACCGCCATGATCAATGACTCGCCTTCCACAAAGTTGAAACTCACGTTCAAGTTGTGTGGAATGCGCTGCTCTAAATCGCCGTTCACATAAATTTCGTCGATGGCTTTCAAACCATTCAGCAGACGGTCACGCAGTGCGCGCATGCGGGGCAATTCGCTGGCCATTTCTTCTTTGGCAATGCGGAATGATTCGCCCATGCCCACAATTTGATGCGTGGCCAAAGTGCCAGAACGCATGCCGCGTTCGTGGCCGCCACCGTGAATTTGGGCATCAATGCGAATACGGGGCTTGCGGCGCACGTACAGGGCACCAACACCCTTGGGGCCGTAGGTTTTGTGTGCACAAAAGCTCATCAAATCCACTTTCAGTTTTTGCAGGTCAATTTCAACCTTGCCAGTGGCCTGGGCTGCATCCACATGAAAAATGATGCCTTTTTCGCGGCACATCTCGCCAATGGCGGGAATGTCTTGAATCACACCAATTTCATTGTTCACGTACATGATTGAAATCAGCACGGTGTCTGGGCGAATGGCCGCTTTCAGCGCGTCCATGCTCACCAGGCCGTTTTCCTGAACGTCCAGGTAAGTGGCTTCGAAGCCATGGCGTTCAAGGTCACGGAAAGTGTCCAGCACTGCCTTGTGCTCAGTTTTCACGGTAATGATGTGCTTGCCTTTGGTTTCGCCATAGAACAGCGCTGCGCCTTTGATGGCCAGGTTGTTTGATTCAGTGGCACCAGAAGTCCACACGATTTCACGTGGATCGGCGTTGACCAAGGCCGCGACATCTTCACGGGCTTTTTCAACAGCTTCTTCAGCAGTCCAGCCGTAGGCGTGGCTACGCGATGCCGGGTTGCCAAAGCTTTCGCGCAGGAAAGGGATCATGGCGTCGGCTACGCGCGGGTCCACTGGGGTGGTGGCGCTGTAATCGAGATAAATCGGCATCTTCATAATGTGTGTGCTCCAATCAACTGCAAATTAATGTGTGTGTTGTGTAGCCACGGCTTTTGTAGCCGTTGGCCTGTCACGAAACTGAATGGTTCGTTCCGCGTCTTTTTCTTTCTGCTTGTGTTTTTCAACCAGACATTGAAGGGTTACGGACCCCAAATACTCAAGCATTTTTGTGTTCAGGCTGCTCCACAGGTCGTGCGTCATGCACTGGCCTTCCTCGGTGCAGTTTTCCTTGCCGCCGCACTGCGTGGCGTCCAAAGGTTCGTCAACCGCCAAAATGACGTCGGCCACACTCACTTCTTTGAGGGATCGGGCGATATGATAACCGCCGCCGGGGCCACGGACACTTTCTACCAATTCATGGCGTCGCAATTTGGAAAATAATTGTTCCAGGTACGACAAGGAAATGCTTTGGCGCTGGCTAATACCGGCAAGTGACACCGGCCCAGTGTCTTGCTGCAAGGCAAGATCAATCATGGCGGTTACTGCAAATCGGCCTTTCGTGGTTAAGCGCATGGCACTCCCTTTTCAACCTTCAGGTTAATTCCTACTAATTCACTCAAGTATAGCAAAGTTGACTGTTTTACTCAAGTATTCAAACCAATGGCGGCGATAGGGAAAACCTTGGTTTGCCAGCTAAAACGAGCGGGGTGGGCTGATTGATGCGGGGGAGTTTTATACTAGAGTTTCACGGCACAATAAACTGGTATGAACCGAGTTGGCATTGATGATGACGCAGAACAAACTGTTACACCCACACAGTAATGAACCCGTTTTGGTGCCCAAATATGTCACGCGATTTCAATGCACTGGCGCTGCGTGCCCCGACACTTGTTGTTCGGGGTGGAATGTTGCTGTGGACCGCGCCACGCACGATGCTTATGTGCAATGCGATCACACTGATTTGTCACCGAAATTAAAAAAATACATTCAGGTTCACACGGCGCCAACAGAACGCGCAGCATCCACAATTACTCGGGACGAAACCACCGGGGATTGTCATTTCTTAAGCGATGGCTGGTGCAGCATACAAAGCACCTTGGGAGAAGACTGGCTTAGCAACACTTGCTCAAGCTTCCCCAGGCTGAACGTGAGGTTGGGCGACACCCAGTTTCAATCGATGTCATTGTCTTGCCCTGAAGCGGCCCGCTTGGCTTTGACAGACCGGGATGCATTTGATTTTCAGGCCCCTGTTTTGCACATTCGTCAGCAGGATATTCACGAAGTCGTCAGCCCATGGGCCTTAAGCGTTGAGCAAATGCAGTCTATTCACACCTTTGCATTGCAGGTGGTGCGAACCACCGATCTTAAATTGTGGGAAAGGCTGGTGTGCCTGGGCTTGCTTTGTGAAAACCTGGGAGGCTATTTCAAAGCGAACAACTTCGATGGGGTCGATTCCGTTCTTGTGGGCATTGAGGAGCTGATTTGCAGTGGCCAGGTCAGCGAGCTAACCCAGCCATTTGAAGCGGCGCATGGAATTCAGGCTGACTTTTTCAGGTCGCTGTGGCTGCTGGGGCGCAATCCGCATGCAAATGCCTATCAGCTCGCCTTACAAAACACGGTTGATCGCGCTGCGAATACCGAAGCACATACCCACCATTACATTGCCGGGTTAAAAGCCTTGGATGCTGTGCTGGAAAACAGCCACCCTTTGCTTGAACATGCTGTGCTGAACGACATGCTTCAAGACCTGTTTCCATTCAGCGGTGCAGAGCCCATGCACAACTTCCTGAAATTGGTCACGCGGTTTGGGTTTTTGCGCTGGATATTGGCCAATGTGTGTTTTGAGTTGGGTGACAAGGCGACCCTGGACGACCTGGTGCAGTCAGCCCAGCAGTTTTACCGCAAGTTTCGGCACAACCCGGCCTTTGCCAATGCCCTGCATGAATCGCTGAGCAAGGCAGGGTGGTCTACACTCGACAAGGCAATCCCGATATTAAAAGCCTGATAATGACAAAACCGCCGGCGATTTTGATCAATCACCAGCGGTTTTTGTATTCAATACCCGCAAAAGAAGCGGGTTAATTCTGTTTAAGCAGCAGCGAACTGGAACACGCGCTTGCGCAACACTTCCAACAAGCCGGTGCAGCTGTCTTCAATGTAGTTCAATACCGTGTCAAAGCCGTCGGGGCCGCCGTAGTAGGGGTCGGGCACGGTGGCTTCGTCATGTTCAGTGGCATAACGCATCATCAACTGAATTTTGTGCGCATACTGGCGTGGGCACTGCTGTTGCAACAGGCTCATGTTGTCCCAGTCCATGGCCAGAATCATGTCACTGTCGCGGAAATCATCGGCAGAAACCTGGCGAGAAATCAGGGCAGAAATGTCGTAGCCACGCTTGCCAGCAGCAGCCACAGCGCGGGGGTCGGGTGTTTTGTCAAGGTGGTAGGCGTGCGTACCGGCTGACTCAACGGAAATTTCATGGTCAAGGCCTGCTTCGCTTACCATCTGCCTGAAAACGCCTTCCGCTGTTGGTGAGCGGCAGATGTTTCCCATGCACACAAACAAAACTTTGCTTTTCATATTGGCTTCCTATTGTCCTGAACCCATTAAAGTAAAAACGCTTAAAATCTGTGCCGCCCGGCAATACATTACCTAGGCGCTTCGTTTGGCGTCAAGCGATGTCACATTCGAATCGCCTTTGCTGCCAAACAACTGTTCTTTCAACAAGCCCAACTGGTCGCGTGCCTGGGCGGCTTTTTCAAACTCCAGGTTCTTCGCGTGGTCCAGCATGGCTTTTTCGAGCCGCTTGATTTCTTTTGCCAACTGCTTTTCACCCAGCGGGGCAACTTCCATGGCCTTGTCGGCCTTTCGTTGCTTGGAAGCGTTTGGATCGAACACGCCATCAATAAGTTCCTTGATCTGCTTGTTCACGCCTCGCGGGGTAATGCCGTTTTCTGTGTTGAACTCGATTTGCTTGTTTCTGCGGCGGCTGGTTTCGCCAATCGCCAATTCCATGGAATTGGTGACACGGTCTGCATACAAAATGGCTTTGCCGTTCAAATTTCGGGCAGCGCGGCCAATGGTTTGAATTAAACTGCGTTCACTGCGCAAAAAGCCTTCTTTGTCGGCGTCCAATATTGCAACTAGGGACACTTCCGGAATATCCAAGCCCTCGCGCAATAAATTAATTCCCACCAACACATCAAATTCGCCCAAACGCAGGTCGCGGATAATTTCAACGCGTTCTACTGTGTCGATGTCGGAGTGCAAATAGCGCACCCGAACACCGTTGTCGCTGAGGTAGTCAGTGAGGTCTTCTGCCATGCGCTTGGTTAACGTTGTAACCAATACTCGATCGCCAGCGCGAGTTCTTTCGTGAATCTCGCTGAGCAGGTCATCGACCTGGGTGGTGGCAGGGCGCACCTCAATCACGGGGTCGATAAGACCTGTGGGGCGCACCACTTGTTCAACCACTTGGCCAGAATGTTCTTTCTCGTAATGCGAAGGCGTGGCTGAAACAAACACTGTTTGCCGCATTTTGGACTCGAATTCCTCGAAACGCAAGGGGCGATTGTCCATGGCAGATGGCAGGCGAAAGCCGAAGTTAACCAAAGTTTCCTTGCGGGAACGGTCTCCGCGGTACATACCACCCAGTTGCCCAATGGTGACGTGGCTTTCGTCAATAATCATCAAGCCGTCTTTGGGCAGGTAGTCGATCAGTGTGGGTGGCGGCTCGCCTGGCGCTGCGCCCGACATGTGGCGGCTGTAGTTTTCAATACCCTTACAAAAACCGAGCTCGGCCAGCATTTCCAGATCGAATCGGGTGCGCTGTTCCAGCCGCTGCGCCTCAACCAGTTTCCCGGTTTTCACAAAGAAATCAAGCTGTTGCCGCAATTCATCTTTAATGGTTTCGATGGCGCGCAGCACGGTGGCGCGGGGTGTTACATAGTGGCTGCTGGGGTAAATCGTGAACCGCGGCAGCTTTTGGCGAATTTTGCCCGTTAGGGGGTCGAACAGCTGAATACCATCTATTTCATCGTCGAACAGGTCAATGCGCACGGCCAATTCAGAATGCTCGGCGGGGTACACATCGATGGTGTCGCCCCGAACCCGGAATGTACCGCGAGTGAAATCCAGGTCGTTTCGCTTGTACTGCATGGCGATCAAGCGCTTCAGAATGTCGCGTTGGCTGAGCTTGTCGCCATGGCGAATGCTGAGAATCATGGCGTGGTAATCGGATGGATCGCCAATGCCGTAAATACAGCTGACCGTGCCTACAATGATAGTGTCGCGCCGTTCCAGCAGGCTTTTTGTGGCAGAAAGCCGCATTTGCTCAATGTGCTCGTTGATTGAGCTGTCTTTCTCAATGAACAGGTCGCGGCTGGGTACATAGGCTTCAGGCTGGTAGTAGTCGTAGTAGCTCACGAAGTATTCCACCGCATTTTTGGGGAAAAATTCGCGCATTTCTGCATACAACTGCGCAGCCAGGGTTTTGTTGGGGGCAAGCACAAGGGCAGGGCGCCCGGTTTGTGCGATCACATTCGCCATGGTGAAGGTTTTACCTGAACCAGTGACACCTAGCAGAGTTTGAAACACTTCGCCGTCGTTCACGCCCTCAACCAGTTTTTCAATCGCGGTCGGTTGGTCGCCTGCCGGTGAGTAGGGCTGGTACAACTCGAACGGACTGTTGGGGTAACTGATGAATCCTGGGGCCATGTTAAACTGCAAGTCGTGATGCAATGCAACCACAAAGCACGGTGGTTTTGGCCGATGATCACCCTAACGGGTTGAACCTTCTGGCCAATGCCGTAGAATTACGGATTGCATCATTGGGCTGATGGCTGCAGAAACTTCGCAGCGTTTTGTGTTAAGCCAATCTTGCATTATCGTTGGAAATTGGTTTTATTTCCAGACTTGACTTTTTCTTTTTTCACTCCCACAAAACGGAATCATGCTTTCAAATCGCGCACTTACGATCAAACCTTCCCCTACACTTGCCGTGACAGCCAAGGCGGCCCAACTGAAAGCCGAGGGTAAAGACATTATCGGCTTGGGCGCTGGTGAACCCGACTTCGATACTCCCGACCACATCAAAGAAGCCGCCAAAAAGGCAATTGATGCCGGTTTTACCAAATACACCGCCGTGGGCGGTACCGTTGGCCTGAAAAACGCCGTAATCGCCAAACTGAAGCGCGACAACGGCCTGGAGTACAAGGCCAACGAAGTGGTGGTGGGTGTGGGTGGTAAGCAATGTATTTTCAACATGATTTTGGCGACCATCAACGATGGTGACGAGGTGGTTATTCCTGCACCTTACTGGGTGAGCTACGCCGACATTGTTGAAATTGCCGGTGGTGTGCCCAAGCTGGTGTTTGCTGGCATTGAGCAGGGCTTCAAGATGACCGCTGCCCAACTGGAAGCGGCCATTACCCCCAAAACAAAAATGTTCATGATCAACAGCCCCAGCAACCCCACTGGCGCTGTTTACACCAAGGCTGAACTGGCTGCATTGGGCGAAGTGCTGTTGAAGCACCCCAATATTTTGGTGGCCACCGATGACATGTACGAACACATCAACCTGACCGGTACACCGTTTGTGAACATTGTGAACGCCTGCCCCGCTTTGAAAGATCGCACCATTGTGTTGAACGGTGTTTCCAAGGCCTACAGCATGACCGGCTGGCGAATTGGTTTTGCAGCAGGCCCAGCCAAGCTGATTGATGTGATGACTAACTTGCAAAGCCAGTCCACTTCCAACCCCACTTCGATTTCACAAGTGGCCGCGGAAGCTGCCCTGAATGGCGACCAAGATTGCTTGAAGCCTATGGTGGCAGCGTTTCGTGAGCGCAACGAGTTTGTGACCAAAGCCTTGAATGCCGTGCCCACCATTCAGTGCTTGAAAGCCGAAGGTGCTTTTTACGCATTTGTTGATGCACGCAAAGCGATTGAAAAGCTGGCGGCTGAAGGCAAGATCAAGGCGGCCAATGATTTGGAATTGACTGCTTACCTGCTGGAAGCGGGCGTTGCGGTGGTGCCTGGTTCTGCTTTTGGCGCTGAAGGTTACTTCCGCATTTCATTCGCGACCAGCATGGGCAACCTTGAAAAAGCATGCGAGCGCATTGCGAAATCGCTGGGTTGAACACAAGTTGCCTAAGGATTAAGCAGGCGGAAACGTTTTTGTCATTCATTTGCCCAATTGGGTGTTAATTGGGTCAATAAGGGTTGCGCAAAAAATTTTCGCTGCTATAATCTCGGCTCTTTCCCCGATAGCTCAGTCGGTAGAGCGACGGACTGTTAATCCGCAGGTCCCTGGTTCGAGTCCAGGTCGGGGAGCCAAATACCAGAAGGCCCACAGCAATGTGGGCCTTTTGCTTTTAGTTCCGCAAAACCCGAATAGTTCCGCAATTAATGATTCGCCACAAATGGCCCTGGTCGTTCAACGTTTAATCTCCAGCAGCTCCACCTTGAACTTCAACACTGAGTTGGGAGGAATGACGCCAGCTATACCCCGTGCGCCGTAAGCCGTATCGGCTGGACAAGTCAGCGTTGCTTTGTCACCCACAGACATCTTGCTTACGCCTTGCGTCCAGCACGGTATTACTCCACTCAAAGGGAAGGTGGCCGGGGCGCCTCGTTTGTAAGAGCTGTCAAACACGGTGCCATTGCCCAAAGAACCCTCATAGTGAACACTCACGGTCGAGGTATTTTTGGGTTTTTGCGCACCCGTGGATTTTCCCTCAATTGCTACGATGACACCCGAGGGTAGTTTGATCTCCTCGGCAACAGCAGTAGCCGGCAAGAGCCACAACGGAGACAGGACAGAAACTGCCGACCAAATCATTGTTTTTTTCATGTTGAACAAATCACTTTTAGAGGTTGAATAAGCAAGGTTAACGTGAATCGCCCCGCTTTCCCTTCGCACTTTTATTAAATGGGGAAGCCATCGTCTGGAGATGAGCTTATCGAGGTGTGAGCACCAAAAACAAACCCCCGCCAAGTATTCACCGGCAGGGGTTCGAAACCGAAACTTGGAAGCAACGGTTTAAGGCATGAATTACGTGTCTTGATTTATTTCTTTTTCTTCGCAGGCTTTGTGTTTACCTTGGTCTTAAGGCTTTGGCCTGGAGTAAATTTTGGTACTACGGCTGCTGCAATCTTGATGGTTTCGCCAGTGCGTGGGTTACGGCCTTCGCGGGCTGCGCGCGCACCGGTTTGAAATGTACCGAACCCGACCAAAACAACTTTATCGCCATCGGCCATTTGCTGGCTCACTGTGTCGATGAAGGCATCGAGCATTTTACCGGCCGCAGCCTTGGAGCATTCGCTTTTTGTGGCAATGGCTTCAATCAATTCGGTTTTGTTCATTGTTTATAATTCCAAAGAGTTAATGAGCGTTAGTAAAATGCCACGGAAAACCGCATGTAGCAAGGGGTTCAGGCCGTTTTAAGCCAAATTATTTGAAAGTTGATATCATCAATTTGGGAAAATCGGCTGTTTTTGAAATGCTTTGTGAGTTGAGTCCGTTTTTTTGAGGTGATTCACCACGCTCAAAGAATGTTAATTGCGACTTGATGTGTGTGGTCTTGTGGGGCGGGCTTCTGCTGGCTAATCGTGTAAGGGATTACCTTTTGAAGGCTAAAAAAGTTTTTCAGAAGTTGTGGTTGTCCATAGCAAATACTAAGCCCTTTTTCTTTTACTGCTTACCGGGTCTGAATGGCGGTGCTTTGGGAAACTGGAACACGCCTGAAGGAATTTCCACCTCGGGCGCTTTCTCGCTGGTCCACACGTGGGCCATGGGTTTGAATTCGAAAGGTGGCTCCAGTTTGTCTACAGCTACACCCATCAGACCAGTCAGCGCATCCACCTTGGCATAAACAAAATCGTTGCACCGGCTACATTGGCGGTATTGCTTGGGTTTGCCAGAGCCGCCTTTCATGTTTACTGCCTTGAATTCGCCTTGAGCACATTGTTCTTCGGTTATAAAAAAAGCGGCCTTCGCGTAAGGCATACCGCTGACGATTTGGCAATCCCGACAATGGCAAACCAGCTGTGCGACTGGCGCTTGGGTAAAGCTGACGGCCAATTGACCGCATTGACACTTTGCGCGATAGGTGTTGTTCATTTAGGGATGCCCACAATTAAGCGATCAAATGGCATGGGGTGCCACGAAACAGCGTGCTGCCCTAGGGTGTGGTTGATTTTTTTGGGTACTTCATCCGAATATCCTCGCTGAAAAACAACTGTCCATCCCGCGTTGAAAATTTCCGCGCACTTGCGAAATGGAAACTCATGCGTTCTGCCCAACGCGCGTCGTCGAGCAGTCGAATATCCGCATCATCAAAACCGGCTTCTCCAGGGTTTTTCAGATAGCGGTCAAACCACGCCAGGGTGTAGTGGGTGATCATGGGTTTGGCCCAGCCACCTTCACACGCATTGTTGTCGGTATTGGGGCACCAGGAACTTGCTGGCAGGGCTGGGCCGGGAGAATAGTCCAGGTGCGTACTGCCAGCGATGGTGACGTTGAACACGGGTACATTGGCGGCCGCCCATTCCTTGAAACCATTCAAGTGTTCATCCCTGGGCGTTTCGCGCACAAATGGTGCCGGGGTGAAGCCGTATTCGGAGGTGAAGCCAAGTGCTGGCACGCGGGGGCTGACGGGTGGAGCACCTGCCGGGTTCACCAAAGTGCCCAGCGGCAGGGTACCAGTTGCAGTTTCTGACGCGATCAGGCTGGTCAATGTTGCAGATGCTGGGGTGTTGCGCGAACCCAGTGCATCCCAGGCCACGATCGCTTTCACTGGATTGGTTTTGCTGAGCAAGCCAGGCCACGGCATGCTGTCTGCTGCGCCAAAGCTTTGTACCCAGGTAACGCCCGCTGCACCATACGAATGACCCGCCGCGCCGATGCGTGTTTCATCCAGTTGCTCGTGAAACGGGTTGAAAGCCTGCGTACGTGTGGGGTAGGTGCCCATGCAGCTCAATTCATGCGGGTATGGGTTTGAGGGTGACGACATTAAAAAATCAATGTCATTCACCAGCCCTTCATAGAACACAGCGCCATTGACGTTGCCACCTTGCTCGCCAGTGGGCGTCGAGAAGTCTGACAAACCCTGACCGCGAGGGTCGTTGGTCAACACCATGTAGCCGGCGCGTACAAGTTCTTGCGCAGCCCACCAATACAGCGCTTCATTGGCTTGAACTGAGCCGTTCTTGATGATGACTGCGGGCAATTTACGATTGCCTGTGTTTCGGGGCTTCCAGACTTGCCCGGTGATGCGTGCACAGCCTTGGTCGTAATACACCACAGGAAGTACCTCCGCTTGCTGGGTATAGAACACATCGCCATCTGGTCCGTTCACGCCGGGGTATCTGAAGGGGTCCCCCACGCACGGGCCGGCTCCGCTGGCGCACAGTGGAGTCAAGCCAGTGTTGCCAAAGGCAGGCGGCAAAGTCCAACTGGGGTCTTGGAGGCTACGTTGCAACACAGTCTGAATATTGACAGCGGTTTGTTGCAATTGCCTGGCAACGAATGCAGGCATCAACTGCTCCACATTGGCTTCCAGCGTTCTTGTAACGTTGCTTAGTTCACATTGAAGCAACTCCGCCGAAGGGTAAGTGGCGTTGTCGCAGTTTAAATCCAGTTCAAGATTCGCGTTGTTCGCGGAAATTTGTTGTGCGGAAGCGCTGCCTTGTGGCGCGGTAGACGTTGATTCTTCAGAGCCGCATGCGGCCAGAATGAATGCACATGCAATGGATACAAAGCGAGCAGCAGCGTGGTGATTCACAAAATTGTCTCAATGTGCGTGTTGTTGAATGTGTTACCCCAAAACACTTCAAACAGATTCGACACGCGAAACTAAATGACAGTCTGTTTGAATTGTGCGGTGGCGTAACTGGCCACCGGCGAGCGCACACGATTGCTCAAACTCACAATCGAAATGTTTGAGAACAGTGCTGGAAAATCGGTGATGTTCAGCTGCACAAGCTGCTGCTTATCGATCCATGGTTTGGCGGCCAGGTCGGTAGAGGCAACCACCGTGTTGGTGTTCAACGTCAGTTGATGCAACAAATTCACGTCGTCACATTCCAGTGCCAGTTGCGGCAGGTTTCGATTGCTATGTTGCAGCAGTTGCCTCAAACCATTCTTAAGCGGGTCGGGCAACTTCACCGAGGCAATTCCGTATTCCCACGCTTGCTCAAAAGTATGTGCGCCGCTGGCCAGCGGGTGACCGACCCGTGCGTAAAGATGGCCATATTGCCGCATCAAAGGCTCTAATTGCAGGTAGGGCGCAGTGTCAATGTCGCCGGTGTCGGCCACGAAAAACTCAATTTCCTCTTTGAGCAACATGGCCAGCAACTCGGCAGGGCTTGCAATCTCTGTTTGCAGCGCGACTTTTGGAAATTCATTGCGGATATTTTCAATGACGCCACGAGCCAGTGTGGCGCAGGGAAAAGGGCCAACACCAAAAGCAAGTTCACCGACTTCACCGCGTTGGTACAAATGAATATCGCGTTGAACGGCGCGCGCTTCCAATACCAACTTCCGTGCCCGATCAATTAAAAACTGGCCAGCTGGGGTGGGGCGTATTTCTCCACTTTTACGTTCGAAAAGAATTAACCCGGTTTGCCTTTCCAGTGCTTGAATACTTCGGCTGAAGGCGGGTTGGCTAAGGTGTACTTTGTCGGCCGCTTTGGCGAAATGTCGGGTTTCGTCAAGCGCCAGTAGGTGTTCTAGCTGGTTCAGATTCAGCATGTTAATGCGCTCCATGCATCGAAAGTTCACCAATTATGCATTGGACGTATTTGTGCGGCAAGGTTAGATTCTGTACATACCTATAAAACGAGACACACATGGACGCATCGCAATTTCAGAATATGTTGATTGGTATTGCCATCGCTGGCTTTGCATTGATGGAGTTTGCTAGCCGCCGTTATCAAACCACGGTGCAGGCCACAGCCAATGACACCAAACTGGATTTGCTGGTTTTCATCAGTGTGGTAGCAATTTCCCAGCCTTTGGCAATACTTGTAACCCAAACCATAGGCCAAAACTGGTTTGCGCAGTGGCAGGGTGTTTGGGCCGATTGGCCTTGGTGGGCCATGTTTGGTGTCTTGTTGCTTGGGGATGATTTAACCCAGTACCTGTGGCACCGCGCATCGCATTCGCCCTTGTTGTGGCCACTACACCGCGCGCATCATTCTGCGCAGTACATGAGCGTGCGCATGACCTTTCGCAACAACTTCTTTTACTACCTGATGATGCCCGGTTTGTGGATTGCCGGTGTACTGCTGTTTCTTGGTTTTGGTGGCTGGGTTTATGCGCTTTACCTGACCATCAAAATCACGATTATTCTGGGTGCACATTGCGCCTGGCGGTGGGACGAGCCTTTGTACAAAATCAAGGCTTTGCACCCGGTAATGTGGGTTGTAGAGCGCACTATTTCAACGCCCGCAACACATTGGGCGCACCACGCCCTGACCAACAAAGACGGTATTGGTAATTACACTGGCAATTTTGGCAACATGCTGTTTTTGTGGGATGTGATTTTTGGCACTGCGCACATTACGCGCAAATACCCCGAGCATATTGGCTTGATGGACGACCGCATTCATGGGCAGGAACACTGGGCCCAACAAATGTTTTACCCCGTTATCCATTCCAAGCGCGCCGATTCAGCTTTGCGCTTTGGTGGCACGATTTACGATGAAAACAAGCAGTAATTCAATGGCTTGGTTACGCGTTTAAATAACTGATCACCATTTCGATCAATTCAAGGGTCAGCTCTTCATCGGTGATGAAAGGGCTGGGTTCGCTGATTGCGCGAATCATGGTGAATACGATTGAGTTAGCAATCACGAAACTTCGAATTTGAAGCCTCTCCGGATTATTTGCCAACGGATTTTTCAGCAAATACATTCGCATGAAGTCGAGCAGGGTGTCTTGAAGCAGGCGCACCACATTGTGCGTTGGCAGCTTGTACCAGTTGCGTACCAGTTCAATCGCCAAGCCGTCATCAGCCCTTAAAAAAGCCATACCAAAGCGCACTGAGCGATCCACCATTTCGCGCAAGTTGGTGGTTTTTTCCAGCACCAATGTATTCAAGCCATGTTGAAGTTTCAGGGTTACATCCTCTAGCAGCGCTTCGACCAAATCTTCGCGCGAATCGAAATACTGATACAGCGACCCCACGCTGACACCGGCATACCCCGCCACATGGTGAGTGGTGAATTTGTCCATGCCCTGTTCGCGAATGGATTGTGCGGTGGCCTCAACCAAGCGCGCCACCAGTTCTTTAGACCGCTGTTGCTGCGGAATTTTGCGCATGGGTTCTAGAACCTACCGATGTAGAAGTCCCGCTGAATTTCATCGACACGTTCCGGATTGTTGGCGTATTTGGTGAAGTCAGTAACACCAGTTTCACGCAGCACTTCTTCATCCAGCCAGCTTACTTTCGATGAAAACTGTTTACGATTGCTGATCAACTCAAACGCTGCATCGGCCATCACGTCAGGCTTACGCGACACACTCAAACCCTCTTCGCCACTGAACATGCCCACCGCGGCGGTGGCAATTAGTGTGGCTGGCCAAAGAGTTTTTACCGCAATGCCTTTTGCTTTCACTTCCTGTTGAAATCCCATACTGAGCAGAGTCATGCAATATTTTGTGGAAGTGTAGGGAATGAATGCGCCTAGCCAGCCTTCGTCCATGTTCAAGGGCGGGCACAAGTTCAACACGCTGCCTTGGCTGGCTTGCAGGTAGGGTAGACATTCACGCATGGTAATCAGCGGTGCGCGGGTGTTCAATGCATGCATCAAATCGAATTTTTTCGTCTCGGTGATTCCCAGTTGGGTAATCCCTAAAAAGCCCGCATTGTTCACCAGCAAATCGATGCCGCCGAAGTGTTGTACGGTGGCTTGAATGGCACGTTTGATCTGTTCTTCGTCTCGTACATCGGTGGCCACAGGCAAGGCTTTGCCACCGGCTTCAATCACTTCCTGTGCCACAGAATGAATGGTTCCCGGCAGTTTGGGGTTGGGTTGGTCTGATTTTGCGGCAATGGTGATGTTGGCCCCTTCACGCGCCAGCCTTAGAATGATTTCCCGACCAATTCCACGGCTGCCGCCGGTGATGAACACGGTTTTATTCGTCCAGCTTCCCATATTGCCCCACAAAGTTATGATTCAAACGATCGTTCAGTTTAATACGACCCATTGTTCGTATTCAACTCGCGTTCATCGAAGTAAGGGTTTTTGATTGAGCAACTTGACGCTGGTGAAGCTCTGCAACAGCAATTTCCTGCGCTCGTCGGCCTTGCAAAATTTGACGCTTCGATATAAGTGGTATGCAACGTTGGGCCAAGTGGGTGGCGGCACGCAGAGGTACCATCATCAACGCAATGAAAGGTCCCCATGGTGCTTTCAAGCCAAGCTTGTAGAACATACCCGGGCCTAACAGGTACCACGATGAACTTAAATGTTTGTGATGAGCAAATTTTCTGCGAAGCGTTTGAAAGTTTGAATAATTGCGGCTTAATGGTTCGCCGGCCAAGGCGCTGGCCAATCGTTGTGTGGACTCATCGGGAGGCGAATGGGTGAACAAGAACTGGCGCAGCGCCACCAATGCCTCTTGTTCGGTGTCCACTAACCATTTTTCCTGAACACCCATTTGCCAGCCGATCAGTTTCCACAGTTGCATTACCGAACGTGAATTGCGGGCCGTTACCACAATACCCATCTTTCGCAGGCCCAGCAGCATGACCGCACTGAAGCCCAGGTAGGTCGCTGCCATGTCCACTTGGTTGATCGGCAATCCCCACTGGTTTGAATCCCATTGCGGGCTGTTGCGCAGTTGATGGCGAACCAAAGCATGCATCCATCGCACCCGAAGGGTTGTAATTGCGCCAAGGCCACCTGCGTGGTTGGCATTGGTGTTCACCACCTTAAGCCACCACTGCGCAGTACTTGCCAGCCGGGGGGCTGCGCCTTTTTCCAGTTCCCCAGTCAGTATCAGTGTTTTGTTGAAGGCCACCATCAAGTAGCCGCCCATCAAGGCCATATCACGAAGTACATCGGTTGCTGCACGCCCAGTGCTCTGAATGAATTGCACACCTTCATCCATCAGTTGCCAATCAACCCAATTTGGATTGATGAAAGTGTTTTGAATCAATATGCGAAGTTCGTTGCTCCCCTGAAATTCAAGAGGGTTTGCCGTTTGAAGCGCTTGATGAAATTCCTGCCAGTCCGGTTTTTGGGGAGAGGCTTGAATACGGGCTTGAACGTAACAATCCATCGCATCGTCACCTGCAAACAGCCCCTGTTTTAGCGCCGCGTATTCGGCAGTGTTGGGTGCAAATTCACGACCCAGTACTTTCTTGATTATCCATGGGGTGTGAATCTGAGTTTGCTCGAATTGCCTGAGCCTGCCGGGTATTACAGTTTCGCAGTCGTTCATGATTTGGAATGAGCAGTGTTGAAGTACTCAGACTAAAGCGAATTTTTATTCGCATTCAAGTCGCATTCCTACAGAACTTGTCAATCCTCTAATTCAATATGCGGGCAGAAATTTGACGTGCGATTGGGGCGAGTAAATAAATAGCTGGTACCGCTGCAAGGTAACCGATGAGATAAGTTTTTCCCCAGTTTTGAAGAAAGTTGTTCCCAAAACCAAAATTGCTGGCTGTGGTCACGAAGGTCACAATGCCCACCATGAGAAAACCCATGATGAGTGCAAAAACCAATCGAAATAATTTGTCCGTTGGGGCTGAATTGACTGCGTTCATTTTCAGTTTGTGGTGATTTGATTAAAGTATTTTAGCGGCATTTGATTCGTGGTGCCTTCAGGGTAAATACCCTGCTGAAGCCCTGTCGAGGACGATTGCCGATTTATTTTCTCGTCCAATGCGCGAAGCCGAACAGAAGACTTTGGACCAACTGGATAAGGTGAATGCACGGTCGAAGGTATCGACTGCCAACTTAAAGGAGCACACCATGCAATACGTAACCGATGGTCAAAACAAGGACAACCAGGACAAGCAAAGCCAGAACAAAGACGGCCAGGACAAGCAAGGCCAGAGCAAACAAGGTCAGGATAAGCAAGGCCAGAACAAGCAAGGTCAAAACCGCTGATAGTTGCGGTTAAATAAAAAAACGCCTGGCAAATGCCAGGCGTTTTTTTGTCAGCACTGTTTTTAGGGCAAGTTACTTTCCCGGTTTAAGCACTACTTTTGTCCAGCCATTTTTGCGCTCATTGAAATTGGCGTAGGCTTCGGGTGCGTCAGCCAAAGGCAGTTCATGCGACACAATCCATGAGGGATTCACTTTGTCGTGTTCAATCAACCGACTTAGTTTTCGGTTGTATGCTTTAACGTTTGCTTGGCCGGTGCCCATGCTTTGGCCCTTGAACCAAAATTGCCCGAAGTCGAAAGCGATTTGCCCTTTCTTGGCTAACTTGTCGGCTGCGCCAGGGTCTTCGGGCAAAAATACACCCACCACGCCGATTCGGCCAGTGGCCTTAACCGTTTGCACCAGGTTATTCATGGTCAGGTTCGGAACTTCCTCGCGGTGCATATTGCAGCATTGATAACCCACGCACTCGCAGCCACAATCGGCACCTTTGCCGTCAGTGAGGGCCATGATTTTTTCCACGCCGTCGCCTTCAGTGTCGTCGATCGGAATTGCCCCCAGTTTTTCCGCAAGTTGTAAACGGTCTTTGTGGGTATCCACCACCATCACTTGGCTTGCACCTTTTAATGTGGCAGCACAGGCAGCCATTAAGCCAACCGGGCCTGCACCGTAGATAACAACGTTGTCGCCGGATTGAACACCAGCCAGTTCTGTCGCGTGGTAACCGGTGGGGAATACGTCGGAGAGCATAACGTAATCATTTTCTTTTTCTTCGGAATCCCTGGGTAATACCAGGCAATTGAAGTCGCCATAGGGCACACGCAGATACTCGGCTTGCCCGCCGCTGTAGGGCCCCATTCCAGCGAAACCATACGCGCCACCTGCACTGCCCGGGTTCACTGTCAAACAATAGCCGGTTAAGCCTTTTTCGCAGTTTGCACAAAACCCGCAACCTATATTGAACGGAAGGCAAACGCGGTCGCCCACCTTAACGCGGTCAACGGCGGGCCCCACCTCAATTACTACACCCAGATTTTCATGGCCCAATATACGGCCCGATTCCATGTCGGTGCGTCCTTCATACATGTGCAGGTCAGAACCGCAAATGTTGGCACTGGTAATCTTCACCAGTACATCGGTTGCCCGTTCAATTTTCGCGTCCGGTACTTCGTTGACTGATACGTCGTGTGGTCCGTTGTAAACAAGCGCTTTCATGGTGTGTCCTCAGTAGTTGACAACCAACCTTAAAGACTCACCACGGCGGGCGCTGTACGTTACCGCACCCAGAATTTTCAAATGTAACAATGCCTTGGCAAACAACATTGACTTACGGGAGGTTTCGCATGAACTCACAAAACTTTTCAAATGACAATGGCTTTTCTAGAAACATGTTCATGCCTGCAGCCATGCATTTTTCTTTGTCCGCTTTGAAGGCGTTGGCGCTGAGGCCGCAGACGTAGGGTTGTTGAATGGGTAATTCTCGAATGTGACGGGTGGTATCCAGCCCATCCATATAAGGCATGACCAGATCCATGAATACCAGGTCGTAAGGACCTTTGTTTTGAATGGTCTGAATGGATTCTTGTCCGTCACAGGCCAAGCTGGCATCGATTCCGAAGCGCTTTAAAAACGATGCCATCAATGTGCGGTTTACCAAATTATCGTCAACCACCAAAACGCGCAGCCCTTCACGATTTCTTGGTGTTGGCACGGCGTTGCTTGTGGTTTGGGCGCTCGACGAGTCATTGCTTGTGTTTGGGGCACAAGCCAGTGTGACATTGATCTTGAATTCGCTGCCTTCACCGGCTTGGCTGCGCGCCGTCAATTCACCGCCCATGGATTCGATCAGTTTGCGGGATATGGCCAGGCCCAAACCTGTGCCGCCAAACTGTTTGTGAATGCTGAAATTGGCTTGTGTGAATTCATTGAACAGAGTCGGTATTTTTTCAGCGTCGATACCGATCCCGGTGTCTTTGACAATGATTAGAATCGCCCACCGATGATTTTCGTCTCTCACCGCTTTTGAGACAATATGAACTTTCCCTTGCAGTGTGAATTTGACCGCGTTGGACAATAAATTCGACAGCACCTGGCGAATTCGGGATTCATCACCCAGCAAGCGTGGTGCCAAGTCTGATTTCGATTCCCATGTTAGATGTAGATTTTTCTCTCGAGCCAATGGTTTGTAAAGCTGCACCACGCCGCTGATTACGTCATTGATCTCTAACGGTTCAAGTTCAATGTCGAACGCGCCAGAATCAATTCTGGATAACTCAAGAATATCGTTAAGCAGTCTAAGGAGTGAACGTCCGCTCGAGCGAATAATTTCCGTTTGACTTGCCTGCTCCGTATTTAAGGGCGACAGCACAAGCAAATCGATCAAGCCCAACATTCCATGAAGTGGGGTTCGGATTTCATGGCTCATTAAGGCCAAAAAATGTTGTCGAGCGAGTACTCCAGCCTCGGCTTTTTGCAGCGCTTGAGTTAACTCCGCGGTTCGCTGTTTGACCTGTGCTTCAAGGTCTTGAGTCAATGCAGCGAGGTTCTGGTTGCTTTCATACAGGCTTAGACTTTTTTGCTCAAGAAGTTGCTCCGCTTCCAGGCGGGCATTTTTCTCTCGCTCAAGCCGCTTTCTCAAGCGCAGTATTTCATCCTGATCATTCATGGATTCAAGCGAATTTTGAAAAGGACTGCATTGTATCCTTCCTCCCACACTTCCATGGTCACTGTGCCCATTGAGCCAAAGTGCGCCAAGCAACCTTTTATCAGACCAAGTGCCAATGGAGCCAATCCCCTCTTGGAGCGGTATTCAAGTTCAAGCGAGTTTGTAGACTTCGCCACGGTGTTGAAACTTGGTAGTTCAGCTTCTGGGTATAGCTTCAGTACTTCCTTGTGAATGACCAACTCAACTTGGGTCAGGAAATGAAGAGGGCAGGTATGATCCACAAAAAGATTGGGATACAGCAAGTGAAAACGTTTGAACAAGTGGAACCCAAACTTTTCCAGCAAGTCGGCTGCAGGCAGGCCAGAGCGCTTGCTCAGTTCAGTGACCAATGTCTGCATTTCTGAATAGTTGTAAGTGCCAACCGACGTGTATGCTCCACAAGAAGGCAAATCGCAGGCGTCGATTAAGTCATCCAGAAATTTTTCACCTTGGGTTTGTTCAATTAAACCAAATAGCTCAGTAAAAATTACGCCTTTCATCGTGAAGGCCCGCCAGACTCTAAAAAGTAATAAAAGAGGTTAGCAGTAATTTTGTGAATTTAAAGAGGGAAAAAGAAGTAACAAATCCATTTGTTCTTTGTTTCCACCCTTCTTTTCCTTTTTTCAACAGGAGCATGAGATGAAATCAAGACACTCCGTAAGCATGCAGATAAAGGCGCTGAATTGATGCCTTATCGTGTGGCTGTAGAAAATCGCAGTGTTGCCGTATTCAACACTGGCAGGCATGTGCTGGTGGATGCGTCCGGCGCAGGGCAGGGCCGCTACTGCATGGCGGCCGTGTGCATGGAAAATGGCAAAGTAGTGCAACTGCAAAGCCAGCCCTGTGATGCCTACAGTTCTGTTTTGGCTGAGCAGGAAAGTATTCAGTGGGCGTTGACTTTGTGGCCCAATGCCCTGGTGTGGAATGATTGCATTCCTGCCCTTGAAGCGGTGTTGGCTTTAAAGCCAGAATTGCAAGGCAAGTTGTTTTGGCCCACCCCCCGCATGCGCAAACCCTTTCACGACCTGGCGCACAGCTTGTCGGTCAAAGCGCGCGACGTTGCAACGCCCAGGCAGTGGGCATCGGACACTTTTCAAACGCCAGCCTGACTACGCTTTTTCAATCGCCGGGTCGGCACGCTCAATAATCGCTTTGACATTCATGCCTTTGGGCAAAGCGCCGTAGTTGTGGTGCCCTTGCGCAGCAAGGCGGCTTGAACAGAATGCTTCGCCAACTGCAGCCGGTGCATGGCGCACCAGAAGCGATGCTTCAAATGCCAAAGCCATTTGGTCAACCATGGTGCGGGCGCTGTACTGCAAGCCGTGCATGTCTGCCGGGTTTAGTTGCATGAATTGTTGGTTCAAATTGTTCAGGTAGGTATCAAGAATGGCATTGCCGCCACGAGCTTTGTTCAGCTCTGCGTTGAATGCCATCAACACGGCGGGTGTTTTGCCGATGGCGCGCAGCACGTCCAAGCACTGCACATTGCCGCTGCCTTCCCAAATCGGGTTGATCACGCTTTCGCGGAACAAGCGTGGGTAAATCGAATTTTCCATTACGCCGCTGCCGCCAATGCATTCCATAATTTCATAGCTGTGCTGGGGTGCGCGTTTGCAAATCCAGTATTTGCCAACCGCTGTGGCCAGCCTGGCCAAATTGGCTTCATGTTCGTCGTTGTCTTTCAAATCAAGTGCGCGTGCCATTCGCATGGAAAAGGCCATTGCCCCTTCGTATTCCAGTTGCAGATCAGCCAGCACGTTTTGCATCAAAGGCTGATCAATCAACTTTGCGCCAAATGCTGCGCGTTGTTTGCAGTGGTGAATTGCATTGGCCAGGCCAGCACGCATTAGGCCAGCAGACGCACCCATGCAATCGAAGCGGGTCAGGCTGACCATTTCAATGATGGTGGGCACGCCACGGCCTTCATCACCAATCAGCCAGCCTTGCGCACCGCGAAATTCCACTTCGCTGGACGCGTTGGATTTGTTGCCCATTTTGTCTTTCAAGCGAATCACGTTTAATGCATTTTTGGTGCCATCGGGCAGCCAGCGCGGCACAGCGAAGCAGGAAACACCGGCAGTGGTTTGCGCCAAAATCAGGAATACATCGCACATGGGGGCTGACAAAAACCATTTGTGCCCGACCAGCGAATACATTTGCCCGGCCCCGGGTTGGTTAACCGGGGTGGCCATTGTGCTGTTGGCGCGAACATCTGACCCACCCTGTTTTTCAGTCATGCCCATGCCAACGGTGATGAATTGCTTTTCATCGATGGGTACATTGCGGGGGTCGTAGCCACGGCTCAAAATTTTCGATTCGAAAATTGCGGCCACTTCAGGTTGCAGGCGAAAACTGGGAACAGAGGCGAATGTCATGGTGACCGGGCAGCCGTGGCCGGCTTCAACTTGGCTTTGCATGAATGCCTTGGCGCCGCGCACCACATGTGCACCTTCACGTGGATTGGTCCAGGGTTGGCTGTGCAGGCCTTCTTCCAGCGCTGATTTCATCAGCGCGTGGTAAGCACCGTGGTAACGAACAGAATCCACACGATTGCCGAATCGGTCGTGCGTGTCCAGTTCAGGGGTGTACTTGTTGGCCAGAAAACCAAGTTCCAGATATTCCGGTTTGCCGCATTTCTCGCCGAAGGCTGCAATCTCGCCCACGCCCCATTCACCACCTTCGCGTTTCACACCTTCCAGCAGCGCGGCGTCGGTGGTAAACAGGTTGTAGCTGTGCAAATCGCTGGCCACATTGTGCACCTGGTGAGTTTCACCCGCGATGGGTGTGGCTTGCAGTTCTTTGGCGGTTTTCATGGCGTGGTTTCCTGAGTATTTTTAAACACATTGACTTAATAATTACTTAAAAACTATAAATATGCAATTAGTTGTAACTATTTGATTGTAGTTAATCCATTTAGTGCTGGTTTTTTGTACAGCCCCATGGTAGAAAAGAAGTGCGTCAATCACGGAGAAACACCATGGCAACAACGCATCAAATTGAAATTGATTTGAACACTTTAGTGATGTTGGTCAATGAAGTTGCCAAGGAGGATCCGCTTGATTACGGCGACCTTGCGGTGGATGAAATGGCGTTGAGGCAATCTTGTTGCCTGGGCGCATTGAATATTCTTCAGAACGCAGCCATGTTTCAGGCCGAAGACCTGCTCTATGTGCTGCTCAGTTCCATGTCAAAACTCATTGAAGAAAATGTGCTGCTTCACGCCCAGAATGTGGAGCGTGGCGAGCAAATTCGCAGTGAGTTGGTGGTGCAAATTCTAGAGCGTGCCAAGAAGGGTCAGTGAAAACAACAGGGGAAACAAGTGCTTAAGTTTTTCTGAACGCTGCCGTTATGAAAGGTATCGATTCGGAGAACAGAGCATGGACGTTTCCCCAGCCGCCATGGTGAATGCCACGGTGCAAATGAAGCAGGCCCAAACAATTCAGCAAGGTCAAATTGCTGTGTTCAAGAAGACTATGGATATTGCAGAGTCGTCCGTTGCGCAACTGATTCAATCCATTCCTCAACCGCCACCCTTGGCAACCAGCGGCAGTTTGGGTACGCGCTTGAATGTTTACGCCTGAAAAGCGGGGTTAGGCTTTGGTGGCCAGCATCATGAAACTTTGCCGTGCAGCCTGTTCCAATTGCTTGCGGCTAAGGCTGGGGTCGTTGTCTTGCGCCAATTGTGACACCAGACCGTGAATCTGCACCACAATCATTGCGGCACGTAGTTTGTATTCTGCCTTGCTGATTCTGGGTTCAAGTCCATAAATCAACTTGAAGATTTCTTTTCTTTCCCTGGCATACACCGCTTCAACCAAACGTGCCGCAAATGGCAAGCGGTTCGATAATGCATAAATTTCTGCCAGCACACCGAAGGTTTCCGGTCGTCGAATCTCAATCAGAATCAAATCCACAATCGTTTTAAAGCGCTCAAGTTGACTTTTGTCGCTCATCGCGTTCATCACTTGCGCAACTGCTGCCTGGTAGTTGTCCATTACGTAGATCAGCAATGCTTCAACCAATGCTTCTTTGTTGCTGTAGTAATGTTGCACCGTGCTTAGCGAAATACCCAACTGCGTGGCCACGCCGCGCATGCTAAGCCCCGCATAGCCTTCCTCAGCCAGAATGGCTTGGGCCGTGCTCAAAATTTCCTGCGAACGAATTTGACCTTTGTCAGTGGTGGCGTGTGTGCTCATGGACGCTACTTTAACTCAATTAGTGCCCCCAATACGGATCTGATTATTGACAACCCGGTCACGTGACCTATAATCGAGTCAATGCAACCGGTCGGTTGACCTATAACTTTGAGAGTGTGAAGAGACAAATGAGATACCCCAAACCAAGCTGGATGAATTCCGATCTTGAACTTTACCGTTCAAATGTACGCCGTTTTGTGGAAGCCGAAATCAAGCCCAACCAACACAAGTGGGCCAAGCAACAGCACGTAGACCGCGAATTGTGGAACAAAGCGGGTGAAATGGGCTTGTTGTCGGCTGACATTCCAGAGGAATACGGCGGTGCGGGCGGTGACTTTACGCACATGGCGGTGTTGTTCGAAGAATTGGCTTACAGTGGCGACCGTTCATTTGGTGTGCATGTACACGCCATTGCAGCCCAATATATTTTGAACCACGGCACGGAAGAGCAAAAACAATACTTCTTGCCGAAAATGGCCAGTGGCGAAATGATTGGCGCGATCGCCATGAGCGAGCCCGGTGCAGGTTCGGATCTGCAAGGTATTCGCACCAGCGCGGTGAAAGATGGCAATCACTATGTGGTGAACGGCTCCAAAATTTTTATTTCCAATGGCTATTTGGCTGACGTCATTATTCTGGTTGTAAAAACTGACCCCAGCGCTGGCGCCAAAGGCACTACCTTGTTGCTGCTTGAAACCAAGAATGCAGAAGGCTTCAAAGTGGGGCGCATTTTGGAAAAAATGGGTCAGAAAGGGCAAGACACCTGCGAATTGTTTTTCGACAATGTGAGCATTCCAACCCAAAACGTACTGGGTGCCGAAGGCCTTGGCTTCATGCAGTTGATGGTGGAGCTGCCCTATGAGCGTTTGATGCTGGGCGTGGGTGCCATGGCGGCCATTGAGATGGCCATTGAAATTACTTTGGAATACACCAAGGAACGCAAGGCCTTTGGCAAATCGATTTTCGAATTCCAGAACACCCGCTTCAAAATGGCGGAGTTGAAGTCGCAGGCTGTGGTCGCGCGCGCCTTCATTGACAATTCCATTGAGAAACTGGTTGCTGGCAAGCTGGATGCAGCCACTGCCTCGATCGCCAAACTGCACCTTAGCGAACTTGAATGCAAAGTGATTGATGAATGCCTGCAGTTCTTCGGCGGCTACGGCTACATGATGGAATACCCGATTGCGCAAATGTACGCCGATGCGCGTGTGCAGCGTATTTATGGTGGTTCCAGTGAAATTATGAAAGAGATTATTGCCCGTTCGCTGTAAATCCAATCGACTTAGATTAGCTTTGGCAAAGCCCCAGACCAAATTCGGTTTGGGGCTTTTTTAATTGTGGCGATACAAGTATTCTTGGGCAGTCGAAATTCAACTTGACCACTGTGACCCTATTGCTTCGTGTGTTGCCGCTGCTTGTTCTAATTGTTCAAGGTTGTGCAAGCGTTCAAAAAGCAGACCCCTTGCCATCCGATTTGTCTGCAGACAAATCTGGGCGAACTGTTGATTCATGGAACAATTTAAGCGACTCGGAAATTCAGGGCAGGGTGCTTCGCCTGTTGCCGCCAGGTGTTGATCAGCCAAGGTCATGGGCTGAAGATTTGCAGTCGGTTTATCAGGCATTGGGAATTCCCAGCGCGGCATCAACTTATTGCGCAACAATTGCAGTCGTTCAGCAAGAATCTTCTTTCAATGCGCAGCCTGTTGTGCCGGGTTTGTCAAAAATTGTGCGCGCCGAATTGAATGAACGCGCATCCCGATTCTTAATTCCACAGACTTTGTTGAACAAGGCACTGGCACGCACATCGCCCACAGGGCACACCTACAACCAGCGAATTGACGCATTGCGAACCGAAAAGCAGCTGAACGACCTGTTTCAAGATCTGCTCTCTGAATTGCCTTTCGGGCGAAGCTGGCTGGAAGATTTTATTCCTGTTCGAACCGGTGGCCCAATGCAGGTGAGCGTGGCTTTTGCCCAAGACCACGCCGATGAGAATGATTACCCCTACCCGGTGCTCGGTAGCATTCGTGACGAGGTGTTTTCACAGCGTGGGGGCTTGTACTTTGGAAGCGCTATCTTGCTGGACTATCCTGTTGCCTACACCAAACCGGTTTACCGTTTCGCAGATTTCAACGCAGGGCGTTACGCAAGCCGAAATGTAGCGTTTCAGGCAGCTTTAAACCTACTGACCAAGCAAAAGCTGGCATTGGACGGAGACTTACTGATTTACAAGGGCAAACGCCCCTCTTTAACAGCAAGCCAAGTCGAGATGAGCGTGCGAGAACTGGCTGTAGAGCTGGGTTTGACCGAAAAAGAAATTCGAGATGATTTGTTGCTGGAAAAAAGCGCGGAGTTTTCAGACAGCAAACTTTACAACAGGCTTTTCCGCTTGGCCGAAGTAAAAACAGGCCGCGTGTTGCCCCGTGAACAACTGCCTGTTATTCAGCTCAAAAGTCCAAAAATTACCCGCAAGCTAAGTACAGCGTGGTTTGCAAACCGGGTTGAGACCCGCTATAACGATTGCATGGCCCGTCGATAAAATTTTCTGTTCCGGAGTTGATATGTTTAAGAAACGCTTGTTGTTGGCGCCAGTTTTCCTTTGTGTTTTAAACACGGCTCAAGCAGGCCGACCAATTGAAACCGATGACGCATCCGCAGCGGAATTTCGAACCTGCCAGCTTGATTTCTGGACAGAAACAGCCAAACAAACGCGTCAGGACAATTTCAATGGCGGGTGCAATTTTTCCGGGTCGGGTGAATTCAGCCTTTCGCTGGGCGAAGTGCACGGCAATCAGGAAGATCAATCCCTTCGCGCACTGGGTTATAAACACATTTTCCAAAATTTTAGCGACACGGTACCCGGCTTTGGGCTGGCCGCCAGCAAGGAATGGGGGCAACTGAAAGCGAGCAATGAATCCTCTCAAGAAACCCTGTTCACCGCCATTTCCACCGTGCCCTTGCTTGGTGAAAATTTGCTGCTTCATGTGAACTTGGGCTATTTGCAGTACAGCGACCAAGCATTGCAAGACGACGGCGTGTTCAAGGCCGCAGCACTTGATTATTCTTTCACTGAACGAATTGGTTTTTCTGTTGAGACTTATTCTGGCGTTGAAGACAGCTTGAGCTGGCGTCTAGGTGCCCGCTACACGGTGATTCCTGATTTTTTGCAAATTGATGCCAGTTATGGCAGCGATTACGGCACTTTTGAAGAATCTCGCGCATTCACAATCGGACTGGGTATTACGCCAAGTTTTTAATCAGCATCAGTCCGGCGACAACAAGGCACATTGCCCCAAACGCTTTTTTCAAATGCGGGGTGGGTAATTTGTCGGAAACCAATCGCCCACCCAACATGCCCGTTAGCGCTGCTGCTGAAAAGGTAATGCCAATTTCATAGTTGAACGCGCCAGCATTCATGCTGTTTAGAACACCGAAAGACGAAACAATCGCAATTACCGCCAGCGAAGTGACAGTAATCGATTGAACCGTCAAATTCGTGAATCGTTGGAGTGCGGGCACCAGTACAAAGCCACCCCCAACACCCAGCAAGCCAGATAAGAAACCTGCCGTGGCGCCAGAGAATATTAAGGCGCGCGCACAGGGCCATGTCCAGATAAAACGACCTGTCACAGGGTTGCGAATGCAGGGGCATTTGCTTTTTTCAGCATCGGGTGGAGCGTCAATCACATTCAATTCGGAATTGCCGCTGCTTCGAAACGCATTGAATGCAACCCACAACAGCACTGCAGCGAACGCAAGGCCCAATACTTTGGTGTCTACCCGTTGAGCCACCCAAAACCCCAAAGGCGACAACAGCAGACCCACAAAGCCCATCAACATGGCTGCCTTGTAGCGCACCTGCCCGGCACGCAAGCCTAGCGCAGCGCCCAAGGTGGCAGCCAGGCCAACCGCAAGCAGGCCTATGGGCGATACTTCCTGTACCGCCAGCCCTGTTGTAAACACAAGCAAAGGCACTGCCAATACGCCACCGCCGGCACCAGTAAGCGCCATGACCAAACCCACCAGTAAACCCAGCGCCAATGTGCCTATCATGCTGATCGCCCTGAACTGGCAAGTGCTTCCGGGGTGCAAAAGTGCACATACAAAACGGCCATTACATCAAGCGCGGCTGCGCTTTGAATCTGGTAGTAAACGTTTTTTCCTTCTTTGCGAGTACTCACCAATTCTTCTTCCCGCAGCACGGCCAGTTGTTGTGAAAGCGTGGGTTGTCGAATACCAGTGACATTTTCAAGTTCATTCACATTTTTCTCGCCTTGCGCAAGCTGGCATAGCAGTAGCAATCGGGCAGGGTTGCCCAAAGTGCGTAAAAAGCGGGTCGCCTTCGCAGAAGCAAGTTGAAGTCGCAGTAGCTCTGTGTTGGAGTCAGAATATTGCAGGGTCATTTGTTCAAAAAGCGGTTGTTAAGTTGGTTTATAAAATTATAAACTATAAATAGATATATTTATTTATGTTCATTGAATCATTTACCTAGGGACCTATGATTTTCAAACAACTCTTTGAGCCAGTGTCCAGCACCTACACTTATGTTCTGGGTTGCGAGCAGACCGGAAAGGCCGTCTTGATAGACCCAGTGGTGTCTGCAATAGACCGTGATCTGGACGTTATCAATGAATTGGGCCTGACATTGGCCTTTACTCTTGATACGCACATTCATGCAGATCACATTACCAGCGCGCTTGAATTGAAACGAAAAGTAGGCAGTCAAATAGCTGCGCCAGCATTTGATCAACTGCCTTGTGCCGACATTGCTATTGAAGAAGGCAGGCCATTTATTCTGGGCAGTATTCATATCGCGCCGCTGCATACGCCAGGCCATACAGCCGGACATTTTTCTTATTTGGCTGACAACTGTGTATTCACTGGCGATGCATTGCTAATTGATGGGTGTGGTCGCACCGACTTTCAAAACGGCGATGCACATGTTTTGTTCGAAAGTGTCAGGCAAAAGCTTTTTGTACTTCCAGACGATACCCTGGTTTATCCGGGCCATGATTACCAACACAGGCGTGTGTCTTCAATCGCGCAAGAGAAATCAAGAAACCCAAGATTGGGTTCGGGCAAAACTTTGGATGAGTTTGTAGAAATAATGAACACATTGAATTTGCCCTATCCAAAGTTCATCGATTATGCCGTTCCCGGCAATCTTGCCTGTGGTGTGTGCCCGAGCCATTTGCCTGATGATTTGGAAAGGTATTGTCGTCAAATCACCGAAAGCCAGCAAGGTTAGCTTATTGGTCAGCCAGTTCAAGAACTGCTTCTGTTTTTATATTCAATAACCTTGTATGCTCTGGGCTTGTACTTTCAACCCGTAAATCGAATGTTATTGAATCAAGAATCTAGTCAGTTGGTTTTAATTGATTATCAGGAAAAACTGATGCCAGCCATTCATCAGGCTGATGAGGTATTCCGCAACGCAATAATTTTGGCAACGCTTGCCAAGAAAATGAGGGTGCCTGTATTCGGTACCGAGCATGTACCCGAGAAAATAGGTGCCTTCGTGCCTGAACTCGCAGCGTTGTGTAAAGCAACCATGCGTAAAACGCATTTCACCGCCTGCCCGGAAGGTTTGATCGATTTGCTAAGTGGCAAGTCGAATACTGGCAATGCCCGTAGTCTGCCCAAACATCTTCAGAAAAGTGTGCAGGAATCAGAAAGACCCAGCATTGTTATTGCGGGTGTTGAGGCGCATGTGTGTTTGCTTCAAACTGCGCTAGATTTGCTTAATGAAGAAATGGAAGTGTGGGTGGTGACTGATGCATGTGGTTCCCGAACAGAAAGAAACCGCGACGCTGCTTTCGATCGTTTGGCTGGTAATGGCGCAGAACTGGTGACCACAGAAATGGTTATTTTTGAGTGGCTGGAAAGCGCTGAAAACGAGCATTTCAAGTTTGCACTTGATTTGATTAAGTAAAATAATAAATTGACGTTTGTGATTAATGCAGAAATTAATTACAATCAAGTTTGTTAATTAACTATTTATAAGATAAAAATGAAAAAATTAAATTTGTCAGCTTTAAGTGCCAGCGAACTACAGCAATTGAAGTCCGATATTGAAAAAGAATTGACTGAGCGCAGCTCTAAACTAGAAGCCATTGAAGAAGTTAAGAAGCTGGCTGCGTCGAAAGGGCTGAAGCTCGAAGAGCTTTTTGCTGAGCTGGGTGGCGGCAAGGCCAAAGGAAAGCGTGAATTAGGCCCAGCGCCTGTTCGTTTCCGCCATCCTCAAGATTCTAGCTTGACTTGGTCTGGTCGCGGCAAGCGCCCCAACTGGATGAAAGATGCATTGGCCAAGGGCATGTCCGAAGACCAAATGCGCGTCTAAGTAAGCTGTTTGCCCGTTGTTCAAAAAAGCCGCTGGTTGCGATCAGCGGCTTTTTTATGGGTGTTTTGGGGTTTGATGTAGCAGAGTTGGATTCAGCCTGAGTGCCTTATCACCTTCTTATTGCATCATTGAGCTTAATTCGGCTTGAATGTCGCATCACCTCGCCTATGCAAGTATTCTGATTCCGGCTTAGTGCTGCAGTCGATACCTTAGCCAAAACCCGCGAGTCACGGATTTGTTTCAGCATTCGCGAAGTTCGCAGTGCAGACTTTCTGGCGGAGGAGGGCATGTGATTTCGCAAATGCCTGAAAAAATACCCAGCGATTTGACGCCGCGCCTTAGCCCAACCCGCGTACCAAGTCTTTCTTCAAATCCACCACATCTTCAAGCCCAATCGCCAAGCGAATCAACCCTTGCTTGATGCCAGCCGCCTCGCGTGCTTCAGGGCTAAGCCTTCCATGCGTGGTTGTGGCTGGGTGGGTAATGGTGGTCCGCGTGTCGCCCAGGTTGGCAGTAATCGACATCAATTGGCTGCTGTCGATTACTTGCCATGCTTTTGTACGTGCTTCGTCTTCATTCGCAGCTTTCACTTCGAATGAAACAATGGCACCGCCGGTTTTCTGTTGCTTCATGGCCAGTTCATGCTGCGGGTGGCTTTTCAAGCCCGGGTAATACACCTTGCTCACAGCAGGGTGCGCTTCCAGCCAGGCGGCCACTTCAAGCGCAGCGGCAGATTGTGCCAACATGCGAATATTCAGTGTTTCAAGACCCTTGAACAACACCCAGGCGTTGAAGGCAGAAAGCGTGGGGCCAGCCGTTCGTAACACCGGCAGAATTTTGTCTTTCAACAAATCTTTGGGGCCACAAATGGCACCACCCAGCACACGGCCTTGGCCGTCCAGGTATTTGGTGGCGGAATGAATAATGATTTCCGTGCCAAAGTCGACTGGTTTTTGCAAAGCAGGGGTGCAGAAGCAGTTGTCCACCACGTTGTAAATACCGTGCTTTTTGGCTAGGTCGCTAAGAGCCCTCATGTCCAGAATTTCAGTCAGCGGGTTCGATGGCGTTTCGCTGTAAAACAGCTTGGTGTTGGGCTTGATCGCCTTTTCCCATGCTTCCATGCTGGTGCCGTCCACAAACGTGGTTTCGATGCCAAAACGCGCCAAAATATTCACGAACAATTGCACCGTGGCGCCAAACAGCGCTTTCGAGGCAATGATGTGATCGCCTGCATTCAGCAAGCCCATGCAGGTGGTGGTAATGGCAGCCATACCGCTGGAAGTGGCCAGGCAGTATTCCATGTCTTCAAGCACGGCCAGGCGTTGCTCAAACATTTGCACGCTGGGGTTGGTAAAGCGCGCGTACACATTGCCTTCTTCGGTGCCTGCAAAACGGGCAGCAGCTTGCGCTGCAGAATCGAAAACAAAGCTCGATGTTAAAAACATGGCTTCCGAGTGCTCGCCAAATTCAGTGCGGTGACTGCCAGCGCGAATGGCCTGCGTGGCGGTGGCCCATTCGGCAGGGTTGGCTTTGGTTTTTTTGTCGCTCATGATTGCAATCCTTGCGCAATTCGAGTTTGTACAGTTTGCTTGCCCAACAGGTTCATCACCTTGTCGATTGAAGGCGTTTGGGTAATGCCCGTCAACATCAAGCGCAGCGGCATGGCCAACTTGGGCATTTTCAAGCCGTGGGTTTTGATGGTGGTTTTCACCAGACCGTTTAGTGCTTCCGCATTCCAGTCCACGCTGTTGAGGCCTTCATTGAACTCAGCCAATGCAGCGCGCACGTTTTCCTCAGCCAGCATCGGTGCCAATTCTTCCGTATTCACTTGCGGCACGCGGTAAAACAGGGCGGCTTCATCGCGCAATTGCAACAAAGTGGAAGCGCGTTCCAACACCACGTCCAGCACTTCGGCCAGTTTCGGACCTTCAAATGCATTCACCCCATCTTTTTCGAGGCGAGTTTGCAAATCAGAAAGCAACATTTCTTTGGGCGCCGACTTCATGTAATGGGCATTCACCCACTTCAGTTTTTCCGGGTCGAATTGCGCAGCCGATTTCGACAGATTTGTTGAATCAAACCACTGTACCAATTGCTCGCGGCTGAATAATTCATCGTCGCCGTGGCTCCAGCCCAGGCGGGCCAGGTAGTTGATCATCGCATCGGGCAAAAAGCCTTCTTCGTGATATTGAACTACGCTTACCGCGCCGTGACGTTTCGACAATTTTTCGCCATCGGCCCCCAGAATCATGGGGATGTGGCCATATACGGGTTGCTCGCCACCCAGCGCTTTCAAGATATTGATTTGGCGTGGGGTGTTGTTGATGTGGTCATCGCCGCGAATAACGTGGGTAATTTTCATTTCCCAATCGTCGACCACCACGCAGAAATTGTAGGTGGGTGTTCCGTCCTGGCGGGCGATAATCAAATCGTCCATTTCTTCGTTGTTGATTGAAATGGGGCCTTTCACCAGGTCGTCCCAAATCACCGCACCACTCAGCGGATTTTTGAAACGTACAACCGGCTTAATGTCTGCGGGTGGCGCAGGCAGCACTTTGCCCGCCTCTGGGCGCCAAGTGCCGTCATAACGAATGCGTTGGCCATTTTCTCGTTGCTTTTCACGCATTTGATTCAACTCGTCTTGCGTACAGTAGCAAAGGTAGGCGTCGCCTTTTTCAAGCAGTTTGTCGATCATGGCTTTGTAGCGATCCATGCGCTGCATCTGAAAAAACGGGCCTTCGTCGTAATCCAGGTTCAGCCAGGCCATGCCATCCATAATGGCTTGCACCGCTTCAGGGGTCGACCGTTCAACATCGGTGTCTTCCACGCGAAGAATGAACTGCCCTTTGTGATGGCGGGCAAATGCCCAGCTGTACAAAGCTGTTCTGGCTCCACCCAAATGCAGGTAGCCGGTGGGGCTGGGCGCAAAACGGGTTCGAATTGTTTGAGTTTGACGATCTGTAGACATGGATTAGTGACTTTTTTTCAAAGAACTTATATTATAAGTTCAAGTAAATTCTTAGGTTGTGGCAACAAGTTATGGCAATGCACAAATTCGACCGTCGTTCATTCATCAGGGCTGTAAGCACTTTGGCTGTAATTGGCTCCGTGGATACCTTCCTGAACCGGGGCGTATTGGCTGCAGGCTCTGATCTAGTTCCCCCGCCTGATCTGTTCGATCCAGGGTTGGTTGACCTGACTTTTTGGTTGCAGCCACGCACCCTGGAAATGGTACGCCCGCAGTCGGGCGAACGCCTGAACATAACTTACTGGAAAGACGGACATCTTAACCCAATCGCCTACGAACAGATTTGTGGATTGCTTCGAGACGTGCAGGCAAATCAGATTTTCCGCATGGACACTCAAATTATTGACACCCTGTGGGCTGCACAGGCTTTTGTGCGCCGCTATGGCTTTTCTGCACCCGTGGAAATTACCTCCGGCTACCGCAGCCCCAAAACGAATTCCCGTTTAATTGAGGCTGGTTTGCCAGCCGCCCGAAATTCACTGCACCTGAAAGGCCAGGCGGTTGATTTCCGTTTGCCCGGCTTGCATCCCAAGGTACTGGGTGAACTTGTCGAGGGGTTCCGCACGGGTGGCGTGGGCTTCTATTTCCGGGTGGGTTCAAAAGGTGGCTGGATTCACGCCGACACTGGCCCGGAACGCAAATGGCGTGGTTAAATAAGCCATCTAAAAAAACAACAGTGCGAGGGTGGTTTTTTGGCAGTTTTCAGTCGCATTACAGGCAGTTTCGCAGTAGCGGTGGCTTTGTGCCTGTCGCTTGCTGCTTGTGGCAAGGCGCCCAACAATCCTTACGTTGAAACTGCGGAAGACAAAAAACTCAACACCCTTTACACCGCATTTACGGCGCGTCCCAAGCACTTGGACCCCGCGCAGTCGTACACCTCTGATGAGGCAGAGTTCACCTATCAAATTTACGAGCCGCTGTTTCAATACCATTACCTGAAACGCCCTTATCAGCTTGAGCCCTTGGCCGCTGCTGAAATGCCCACACCTGTTTATCTGGATGAGGCCGGCAATGCATTGCCAGATGACGCACCGCTGGATGCAGTAAAAACCAGTGTGTACACCATCAAGCTGAAACCCGGCATTTTGTACCAGCCGCACCCAGCATTCGCAAAAGATGCGCAAGGTGATTTCGAGTACCACCAGCTTGGCGACGAGGCCAAAAATTACAGCAGCCCCTTGCAGTTTGAAAATCAAGGCACGCGTGAATTGACCGCCCATGATTATGTGTATGAAATCAAGCGCTTGGCCAGCTCCCGGATTGTGTCCCCAATTCTTGGCCACATGGGCGATTATGTGGTGGGCTTGGGGGAATTGTCGAAAACCCTGCAAGAACACGACAAGGTTCTGAAAGAAAAAATCCAGAAAGAAACAGGCAGCACTTTCCCGCCAGCCACGGCTGACTTGCCTTGGCTTGACCTGCGCCAGTTCGATTTACCCGGTGCCAAGGCGCTGGATGACCACACACTTGAAATTCGCGTGAACGGCAAGTACCCGCAGTTTATTTTCTGGTTGGCAATGCCGTTTTTTGCTCCAATTCCCTGGGAGGCCGACGCTTTTTACAGCCAAAAGGGTTTTGTAGAAAACAACTTAGTGCTGGACTGGTGGCCCGTGGGTACGGGTGCCTACATGCTGACCGAAAACGACCCGAATTCCCGCATGGTGTTGTCGCGCAACCCGAACCACCGGGGCGAGCCTTACCCAGCTGAGGGTGAGCCTGAAGATGAAGCAAAAGGTTTGCTGGCCGATGCAGGCAAAACAATGCCCTTTATTGATCGTGTCGTGTTCACGCGCGAGAAAGAGGGAATTCCTTACTGGAACAAGTTCTTGCAAGGTTATTACGACACGTCGGGTGTAAGCGCAGACACATTTGACCAAGCCATTCGCGCCAGCGCGGAAGGGGACGCAGCGCTAACCCCGGAAATGCAGGAAAAAGGCATTCGCCTGGAAACTTCGTTGGCCACCAGCATGTTTTACCTTGGGTTCAACTGGTTAGACCCAGTCGTCGGGCCCGGCACCACAGCGGAAGATGCACGCCGCGCCAAGTTGCTTCGCCAAGCCATCGCAATTGCGGTCGATTGGGAAGAGTTCTCGCAGATTTTCACGAATGGTCGAGCGGTGCCTGCGCATGGGCCAGTGCCCCCGGGCTTGTTTGGTTACGAGGAAGGTGAGGCAGGCTACAACACGCAGGTGTACAACATCATTGAAGGCAAGCCCATGCGCAAACCGATTGAAGACGCGCTGGCTTTGTTGAAGCAGGCTGGTTATGAAAATGGCGTGGACCCTAAAACCGGCCAGCCTTTGACGCTGGCGCTGGACACCACAGGCGGTGGTCCTGGCGACAAAGCCCGCTTTGACTGGTACCGCAAACAGTTTGCGAAATTGAATATGCAGCTCGACATTCGAGCCACCGACTGGAATCGCTTTCAGGAAAAAATTCGAAAGGGCAATGCGCAATTGTTCTTTCTGGGCTGGAATGCCGATTACCCCGATCCAGAGAACTTTTTGTTCCTGCTTTACGGCCCGAACAGCCGTGCAAAAACAGCCGGCGAGAATGCCTCCAATTATTCAAACGCCCAATACGACGCCATGTTTGAACGCATGAAAACCATGGCAAATACCGAGGAGCGGGCGCAGATTATTTCTGAAATGACTGACTTGGTGCAAGACGATGTGCCTTGGTTGTTCGCCTTTGTGCCGCAGCAGTTCGGTTTGATTCACGAATGGTATGGGAATGTGAAACCCAACGATTTGGCCCGCAACAGCATTAAGTACAAAACCATTGACTCAGCCAAACGCGATGAAGCTCGCGCCGAGTGGAATAAGCCCGACTGGTGGCCCATACCGGTGTTGCTGATTGGTTTGGCTTTGTTCATTTGGCCGGCGTGGGCCGCCTGGAAACGTCGGGAACAATCCATCGGAATTCGTGAAGATTTGGCTGGCACTCTGGCAAACGGCGCGGAGGGCAAACACTGATGAGCAATTACCTTGTTCGCCGCGTGTTGTACGGCTTGTTGGTGTTGTTGGGCGTGAACCTGATCACTTTCGTGCTGTTTTTCCAAGTAAATAGCCCCGATGATATGGCCCGAATGGCCTTGGGGGGCAAACGGGTTGCGCAGGAATCCGTGGACCAGTGGAAGCGCGAACGCGGCTACGATTTGCCTTTGCTTTACAACAGTCAGGCGGATGGCACTGGCAAGTTGGCTGAAACCATTTTCTTTCAAAAATCAGTGCCGATGTTTATTGGCGAATTTGGCACCTCTGATGACGGCCGCAACATCGCCAATGAAATCGCAAAGCGAGTTGGCCCCAGTTTGGCTTTGGCAGTTCCGGTGTTTATTCTTGGTTTGTTTTTAAACATCGTGTTGTCGCTGTTGCTCACTTTTTTCCGTGGCACCTATCTGGATTTAACAGGTGTGGTGTTGTGCGTGTTGGCCATGTCGATTTCGGGGTTGTTTTACATTATTGGCGGGCAATATTTGTTTTCGAAAACCTTGGCGCTGGTTCCAATTTCAGGCTACGACTCTGGTGTAGAAGCTTGGCGGTTTTTGATTCTTCCTGTGATCATTGGCGTGGTCAGTGGGCTGGGTGGTGGCACGCGCTGGTACCGCACCATTTTCCTTGAGGAAATCAATAAAGACTATGTTCGCACGGCGCGCTCCAAGGGTTTGTCAGAGGTGCAAGTGCTGGGTCGCCACGTCTTGCGCAATGGCCTAATCCCGATTCTTACTGGTTCCGTCACAGTGATTCCTTTGCTGTTTATGGGCTCGCTGATTTCCGAATCCTTTTTTGGCATTCCCGGCTTGGGCAGTTACACCATCGAGGCCATTCAGTCCCAAGACTTTGGCGTGGTTCGTGCCATGGTGTTCATCGGCTCGGCACTTTACCTGGTGGGTTTGATTTTGACTGACATTGCCTACACCATTGCGGACCCTCGGGTTCGTCTGGCATAAGGAGCGCCAGCCACATGATGCCCACTTTCTTGCTGACCGACGTTTTAATCTGGCTGCTGGTGTTTGGCGTTTTGGCCTACGCCCGCAGTGTGGTCAAAAGCCCGCTTTCCCGCGCCTCTTGGGGCTTGGTGTTTCAATCAAAAATTGCCAGTGCCAGTTTGGTTATTTTGTTGTTGGCGGTGTTTATTACGCTTTTGGACAGCGTACATTTGCGCTTGAATTCCGAACAGCAAAGCCGGTATGCCAGCCCAATTATTTCGGTATTGGATGTCGCTTTGGGGCCATTGGCTTACGAGCGGGAAAAGTCGTATTCAGCGCCGCTGGCCACGCGTGCCTTAAGCAAAGAAACCATGGAGGTCAATGGCAAGCCGGTGCGAGATTACGCCCGTTTGCAATTTGGTGGTGCGCATTTGGCGGATGAAAGCCAAAAGAGCGCGGACCTCTTAAAACGCGCGTATCAAGGGGCTTTGGGCGGTGCAGTGTTGTGGGCATTTTTCTTGGCCGCACTGTGGATTATTCGCAGGGCCATGGCAGATGCTTCCCAACAAAACAGCATTTCTGTGTTCACCGGAAGCGGAGCCTATCAAGCCGTGGTGTGGACCCTGTTTGTACTGTGCATATTCGGCGGTGTGATCTGGAAGTGGGCCGAGGCTTACCATGTGCTGGGCACCGACAAAGTGGGTGTGGACGTGTTCTACATCGCCTTGAAAGGCCTGCGCACGGCCATGGTGATTGGCTTGCTAACCACACTACTTACTTTGCCAGTTGGCATTGCGATGGGTTTGGCCGCAGGTTATTTCCGTGGTTGGATTGATGATGTGATTCAATATATCTACACCACGCTGAATTCAATTCCTTCTGTGTTGCTGATTGCCGCCACTGTACTCATGCTTCAGGTGGCGCTTGATTCCAATCCCGAAGCTTTTGCCTCGTCGATTGAAAAAGCGGACCTTCGCCTGTTTTTCCTCTGTGCCATCTTGGGCTTGACCAGTTGGACAGGACTTGCTCGATTGATTCGCGGTGAGGTTCTAAAAATGCGCGAGCAAGATTACATTCTGGCGGCGCGGGCCAGTGGGGTTTCCAGCGTAAAAATCCTGTTTTCACATTTAATGCCAAACTTGATGCACCTGATCTTGATTGCCATGGTGATGGATTTTTCCGGCTTGGTATTGGCCGAAGCGGTGCTTAGCTATGTGGGTGTCGGCGTTGACCCCAGCACTTTCAGCTATGGCACCATGATTAATGCGGCGCGGCTTGAATTAAGCCGTGAACCGGTGGTGTGGTGGAGCCTTGTGGCCGCCTTTGTATTCATGTTGTTGCTGGTGTTGTCGGCCAACCTGTTTGCCGATGCGGTGCGCGATGCATTCGATCCACGCGCGCGCCAGTTGAAACAATCTTTGGTAAGGGTGTAAGCGTATGGGTTTGCTGAACATCCACGGATTAAGTACCCGCCTTGCCAGCGAGGCAGGTTGGGTGCATGCACTTGATGATTTGTCGTTGGCCATTGAAAAAGGCCAAACTTTTGCATTGGTGGGTGAGTCGGGTTGCGGCAAGTCGATGACGGCACTCAGCATTGCACGCCTGTTGCCCGACAGCGGTGCGATTGTGGCTGGCCAGGTGAAGTTAAGCGAAGGCACTGCTAACACCGATGTATTGCGCATCAGTGAAACCGCCATGCGTACCTTGCGGGGCAAGCGCATTGCCATGATATTTCAGGAGCCGGGCACCAGCCTGAATCCGGTGATGACTGTAGGCGACCAGCTGACCGAAATCATCAGCCTGCACACAGGCGCCAGCAAGGCACAAGCTTTGAAAGAGGCTGAAGAATGGCTGGGTCGCGTGGGCATTCCCGAGCCAAGAAAGCGCTTGCAGCAGTATCCGTTCGAAATGTCGGGTGGGCAAAAGCAGCGTGTCATGATTGCCATGGCCTTGAGCGTAAAGCCAGATCTCTTGATTGCCGATGAACCCACCACCGCTTTGGACGTGTCCATTCAGGCGCAGGTACTCGACTTGCTGAAAACCCTGCAACGCGAGCAGGGCATGGCCATGCTGTTGATTACCCACGATTTGGCCATTGTGAAACAAATGGCCGACACCGTGGGTTTGATGTACGCAGGCCAGCTTGTTGAAAAAGCCAGCACTGCAGAATTTTTTGCAGCACCACGCCACCCTTATGCGCATGCGCTGGTGAAGTCGTTGCCCAGCCAAGCCCAGCGCGGTAACGCCCTGTATGCGCTGGAAGGGCGTGTGCCCTCGCTGGTGAACCCCAAGCCAGGCTGCAGGTTTGCCGCGCGTTGCATGCATGCGCAGGAAAACTGCAATGAATCCACGCCCCAGTTAACCTTTGCAACTGAAACCCATGAAGTGCGTTGCTTCTACCACGCTGATTTGTCATTCCAAAAGCCCGGTTCAGAAACTACAATTTCGAATGATGAAAATATTTTTGGTGGTTCATCCAAAGTGGTGCTTCAAACCGTTTCTTTGTCGGTGGCATATCCCGAAAAGGGTGGTTTGTTGCGCCAGCAATTCAAGCCCGTGCTGAACAAGCTCGATTTAACATTGTTGCAAGGCCGCACGGTGGCCTTGGTGGGTGAATCAGGTTCAGGCAAAACCACAGCAGCCCGCGCATTGCTAGGGCTGTTGGGGAGCAACGCCAAAGTGGGTGGTGATGTGCTGATGGACAGCCGCCCGCTTCGCCAATGGACTGAACGTGGCCCTCAAGGTTGGCGATCAAAAATTCAATTTGTATTTCAAGATCCGTTTGCATCACTAAACCCACGCCACCGAATCGCAGAAATTCTAGAAGAGCCCTTGCTAAGCCTGCGGCCCGACATGGATGCAGCGGCACGCACAGCCCGTGTGCTCAAAGTGATTGACCAGGTCAGCATGCCCGAAGAGGCCTTGGCACGTTTTCCGCATGAGTTTTCAGGCGGGCAGCGGCAGCGAATTGCAATCGCACGCGCGCTGGTTTCAGAACCCAAAATTTTGATTTGTGATGAACCCACTTCCGCATTGGATGTGTCAGTTCAGGCCCAGATATTGAACCTGCTGAAACGCCTTCAAAATGAAACTGGCGTGGCCATGCTGTTCATTACCCACAACCTGGCGGTTGTGCAATATTTGGCTGATGAAGTGGTGGTGCTAAGGCAAGGGGAAGTGATCGAGCGAGGTTCGGCGGTGCAGTTGTTTTCCAACCCGCAGCACGCCTACACACGGCAGTTAATTAATGCAGCACCGGTGCTGTAACTGATCAGGATTCCCAGCTGCCAGGCTTTGGCGTGTTGGGAATGCTTAGTTTCATGCCAGGCTTGATCGGCTTCTTTTTGCTTAATCCGTTGATCCGTGTAATGTCATTTACCTTCACATCGAACTGCTCGGCAATCTCACTGAGCGTATCGCCTTTTTTCACTAAGTAGCTGGTGGTCGGTTTGGGCGGTTTGTATTGCTTCAGACCCGCATTAATTCTGTCTGAATACTCAATCGGTACCAACAATGTGTCGCTGTGCGCAGCGTACATCACAGGTTGGTTCAAGCCGGGGTTCAGTTTCCGGATTACACCCAGTTCAATGCCGGCCAATCTCGCCACTTCCCGCAGGTCTAGATCCGTATTTCTTTTAATTTTTACGAAGTACGGTTTGTTCGGGAACTCCGGTAGCTGTATTCCAAACTTTTCTGGCGACTGAATCAGGTTTTTCAAGGCCTGAAGTTTGGGAATGTAATGCCGAGTTTCCAGTGGCAGGTCCAGATTGTCCACGGTGATTTCCAGTCCTGCCTCCTCGGCTTTCTTTATCGCCCTCAAAACCGAACCTTCACCCCAATTGTAAGAGAGAAGCGCCAGGTGCCAGTCGCCATGCATGTCGTACAGGTAGGTGAGATAATCCAGTGCTGCACGGGTTGATGCCACCAAATCCCGGCGCTCGTCGACCCATTTGTTTTGCTTCAAATCAAACTGCCGGCCTGTGCTGGGTATGAACTGCCACAATCCTTCTGCCGCAGAAGGTGAACGGGCATGTGGATTGAATTGGCTTTCCACAAACGGTATCAGCGCCAGCTCTGATGGCATGCCACGTTTGGCGCATTCCTGTGCAATGTAATAAATGAAGGGCTCGGATCGCATCAGCATGCGCTCGACCATGCGTTTGTTTTTTCGCAAAGCCTGTTCGCGCACCGCGACAGCGTGGGTGTCCAGGTCGGGAATGGAAAAGTCTTTCCGAATGTCGCCCCACACATCGCCTGCTTCCCTGGAAAAATCAAGGGTGACTAGGCTCAACGGACCCGACATTTTCAGTTCAAGCTTGGCCGTGGGCGAAATCAAACCAAACAGTTGTTCACCTTCATTCTCGGCATTCATCGCAAGCTGGTGCTGTGTAGCCCCGCTTGCGCCGGCAGTCCCATGCACGCCTGAAAGCCCTGTCATCGCAGCAAAAAGAACCCAGACGAGCTGGCTGTGCGCAGCGCTCACTAGGCTTATGCTTCGATTTATGAATGAGTTGAATTTCAAAGAAATGGGTCGCCTGATTGGCTTTGTTCGAACAGGATGAAGCATCCTATGTTGAAGTCTTGGGTTGGTCAATCGAGAACTTAACCATGCCCCAGATCGAGTGACACAGCTTGTATATCACTCAATAAGTATGTTTGTTCAATCAGCGTGAGTCGAGGCCTTGATTAGAAGCGGTCTTTGGCGTCGCGTATTTGTTTGAATTCAATCGGATTTTTGGCATTAAGAAATAAATTGCTGGACCGCTCAACTCCCAGGGTTGTCGGAATTGTACTGAGTCCCTGCTGCCGAACTTTGCTGACCTCGACTTCACGTTCTTTGATGTTTTTTGAGTCAGATTCATAGAAGCGCGCGAACCGAATATTCGACTCGGTGTATTCGTGAGCACAGAAAACCAGTGTGTTGTCTGGAAATTGATTGAGTTTTTGAAGGGATTCGTACATTTGCAAGGCAGTGCCTTCAAAAAGGCGTCCACAACCACTGGAAAACAGCGTGTCGCCTGGGAACATCCACACTTCGTCGCTTTTCATGGTTTCTTTTAGCTCGATCACATAGGCAATATGGTCCAGTGTGTGTCCGGGCACCTCAAGCACCTTGGCCACCAGACAATGCACATCAACAGTGTCGCCTTCGCGCACGGGGCGGTTTACCTGGGGCACTCGGCCTGTTGCAGGACCGTAGACTGGAACATTGTTCTCTGCGCTTTCCAGCAGCTGGTCGATGCCGCCCACATGGTCTGGATGGTGATGGGTCACCAAAATACCGCTAAGATGGTAGCCACGGGCGTTTAGAAAAGCTTGAACCGATCTGGCGCAACCAGGGTCTACTACAATGCAGGCCTTGCTGGGTTCGTGAACAATCGCCCACAGGTAGTTGTCCTGAAAGGCCGGGATGCCGTAAACCGACCAATTCGAAACTTGAGAAGACTTGAATGATTCCATCTGAACCCCTGAACGACTTGAGTACTCAACAAGCCCAAATGTTAGCACTCGATGCTTGGCTTCAAACGCCAGCCGGGCAGTACTTCACCAGTCGCGAACAGGCGTGGATAGATTCTGTGGTGCCCGACCTCTTCGGTTTTCGGGCGGTTCAGTTGGGTACCCGGCTGGTTGATGGGCTGAAAGAAAGCCGAATTCCCCACCGCGCCTATGTGCAACAAGGCATGGTGGCCAGCAAGCCCGAAGGTGTTGAAGTGTTTAAGCCCGACTGTTTCGCGGAGTTTGAAGAATTGCCGTTTGAGAGCCAGTCGCTTGACATGATTGTGCTGCCGCATGTGTTGGAGTTTTCTGAAGACCCGCACCAGTTGTTGCGTGAAGTAGAGCGCGTGTTGATGCCCGAAGGGCGGGTGGTGATCACCGGGTTCAACCCCATGTCGCTCTGGGGCTTGCGCCATGCGGCATTAAAGCGTTGGGCGCCTGTGTGGCCCAAGGGTTGCGAACCGATTCATTTAAGCCGCCTAAAAGACTGGCTGAAACTGCTTTCATGTGAGCCCGAGTTTGGGCGTTTCGGATGTTATCGTTTTCCGGCTTTCACTGAAAAGGGTTTGGGTCGCATGGGCTTCATGGAACATGCAGGTGATCGTTGGTGGCCGGTGTGTGGTGGCGTTTATTTTGTATGTGCCGTAAAGCGGGTGCGTGGCATGCGCCTGATTGGCCCCGCGTTTAAAGACAAAAAAGTATCTGCACGCCAACTGAAACCTGTGGCCAATAAGGCTTTGAATAAAACACCTACAATAGGCGACCGTGGATAAGGCCAACAGGATTAGAACGTGACAGAACAGAGAATAGCCAGCGTCGTGATGTATGCGGATGGCGCTTGTAAGGGCAACCCAGGCCCCGGCGGCTGGGGGGTGTACTTACAGTCAGGCGAACACATCAAGGAATTGTGTGGCGGAGAAATGAACACCACCAACAACCGCATGGAGTTGACCGCAGTCATAGAAGGCTTGAATGCGTTGAAGAAGCGATGCAGCATCGACGTGTACACCGATTCGCAGTACGTGCGTAAAGGAGTATTGGAGTGGATGCCGAAGTGGAAACTGAATGGCTGGAAAACCTCTGACAAAAAGCCAGTGAAAAATGCAGATTTGTGGCAAACGCTGGACGAAGCCAGTGTGCGGCATTTGGTGCGCTGGCACTGGGTAAAAGGGCATTCGGGCAATCCGGGCAATGAAAAGGCAGATGAATTGGCCAACCAAGGTGTTGAAAAGGCAATCAAACAATGAGATACGTGGTTCTGGATACCGAAACAACCGGGCTGGAAGTTCGCCAGGGTCATCGAATCATCGAGATTGGTTGCATTGAGGTGAATGGCAGACAAGTCACCGAAAAATGTTTCCATGAATACGTGAACCCGGAGCGTGCAGTCGACGAAGGCGCATTCCAGGTACACGGTATTTCTGATGACATGCTCGCGGACAAGCCCAAATTCAAGCAAATCGCCAAAGACTTTCTTGATTTCGTGCAGGGCAGCACTTTGATTATTCACAATGCCTCATTCGACATCGGTTTTCTGGACGGCGAACTTGATCGCCTGGGTTTAGGCAAGATGGCCGATTATGTTGACGGTGTGATCGATTCACTAGGCATGGCCCGTGAAATGTTTCCTGGAAAGCGCAACAACCTGGACGCGCTGTGCGACCGTTTGGGCGTGAACAATGCGCACCGCCAATTGCACGGTGCGTTGCTCGATTCGCAGATTCTGGCTGAAGTGTATTTGGCCATGACTCGCGGGCAAGATAGTTTGGTGATCGACCTGAACGCTCACCACGACGACGATGGGGTAGAGCGAACCAAGTTAAGTGCGCTTGATTTACCTGAACCTGAACCCAGTGACGAAGAAATGGCCTTGCACAAGGCTTACTTGGAAGACATTGAGAAAGCGGCCAAAAGCCCGAGTGTTTGGAGCAAGATCAGCCAACCGACCGAAGAACCCGCAGTTTAAGGAGGTTTGCCATGAAAAAGGCAATTGCATGGGGTGTAGCCATTGTTGTTGGCGTGCCAGTTGTGTTGGCCGCCACAGCAGCCGTTCTGGTCAATACGATTGATCAACAGGCGCTGTTGAACAAGGCCAGCGCGGTGGTGAAGCAAAAGCAGCAGCGTGATTTGGCATTCACGGGCCCTGTGCAATTGAAGTGGTTTCCTTCCATTGGTGCCGATTTAAGCGGCGTTACTTTGTCTGAATTTCAAAGCACTGATCAGTTTTTGAAGGCTGACAAAGTCAGTATTTCATTGGGCCTGCTTCCACTCCTTAGTTCCGAAATTGTGGTGAATGCTGTGCAGGCCACCGGGGTTTCAGTCAATGTCGTGAAAAACGCCGATGGCACGTTCAATTTTGATGACCTGAACAACCCGGAGAAAGCTGCCGAAGTTGAAAAAGAAATGGAAGAGGCGCCCGCCGAAGGCGAGCAAGCCTTGAATTTCTCAGTGGATTCAATTGCGCTGGAAGATCTGAACGTAAATTATGTCGACAAACAAAGTGGTCTTGAAGCGTCTCTGAATAACTTTGCTTTGCAAAGCGGTCGCATTGAACAGGGCGTGCCCACTGATATCGCTTTGAAGGGCAATGTAAAAGCCAATAAACCCCAAGCTGACCTGAACGTTGATTTGAGCACAAGGCTTGAATTTGGTTTGGGTGAAAACCTGTACGCCAATTTTGAAAACTTGAAGCTGGCTGTGCTGGGTGAACTCGACCAACAACAGGCCGATGTGAATGTTCAGGCCAGCACATTGAATGTGAACCCCCACACGCTTGAAATCAAGGCCCAGTCCCTGGATGCAAAAGCCAAGGGCCAGTTGCCGAATGTGGGTGCATTCGATGTCAGTTTGACTTCACCGTCACTTGAATTAAGCGAAACGGTTGCACGGGGCGAGGCTTTTAATCTAAAGGCTGACTTGAAACAAGCCAACCGAAGCATCAATACCACGGTCGTATTGGCTGGTCTGGATGGCAGTCTGAAACAAGACATATCGGCCGCGTTGGATTCGACCTTGAAACTGGTCGAGGGCGAACGCACAGTCAATCTTCAATTGAGCAGCCCGCTGAATGTGAACATGAAAAGCCAGCTGATCGAGTTGAAAAACATCGCTGGGCAACTGGATGTTCAAGACCCAGCGCTGCCCAAGGGAAGCAGCAGCATGCCCCTTGCAGGAAACCTTTCGCTCAACAACACTGAGAAAACTGCACAGCTGAATTTGAGCTCCAAATTTGAAGCGACCAGTTTCGATTTAAAAGCCGCAGTAAAAGACTTTGCCAAGCCTGCAATTACTGCGGTGCTGAATGCCGATACTTTAAATCTGGATGCGTTGCTGCCACCCAAAAAAGCTGGCACTGAACCTGCTGGGCAAACGGGTGGTGGGGAAGGAAAAGACACGCCTGTGGATTTAAGCCCGCTGCGCAATTTGAATTTAGACATCACAGCCAACGTTGGTGATTTGAAAGTGTCAAACATTCAAGCCAGTCAATTGAAAACCAAGGTGCTTGCGCGTGGTGGCAAATTGACCATTGCGCCGTTGAACGCTCAGCTGTATGGAGGCTCAACCACGGGCACTATTACTGCGGACGCGAACACCCAGACAGTCACGGTGAACCAGAACATGACCGGTGTGCAAATTCAGCCTGTGATCAAGGCCTTGCTCGACAAAGACATGGCCGAGGGCAAAGGCAATGTGGCAATTAACGTTCGTACCACTGGCAACACAGTGAACCAGATGAAGGCGGCGCTGGACGGAAAAGTGTCGGTCAGCCTGCAAGACGGTGCTATCAAAGGCATTAACCTGGCAGAGAAATTTCGCAACGCCAAGTCGTTGTTGACCAGTGGAAGCAACTCAACCCAGAAAACCGATACCGCCCAGCAAACCGACTTCAGTTCACTGTCTGTCAGCTTCGATATTAATGATGGTGTGGCCACCTCGAATGATCTGAATGTGATGGCGCCTTTGTTCCGTATTGGCGGAGCAGGGCAGATCAATCTGGTTCAGAACAGCCTGGAATATTTGGCCCGCGCTTCGGTGGTGGCCACCAGCACCGGGCAGGGCGGGAAAACGCTGGATTCCGGTTTGAATGGCGTTACTGTGCCTGTGCGTTTGTTTGGACCATTCACTGGCGTGCAGTGGGAGTTGCAATTCAAAGAACTGGCCAAAGACGCCGCAAAGGCCCAATTGCAACCCAAGATTGATGAGAAAAAAGAAGAGTTAAAAGGCAAGGCCGAAGAAAAGGTACGAGATGCCTTGAAAGGATTCATGAATCGCTGATGCCTTCGCGATGAATTGTTTGTTAACATCAGGCAAACAATTCATTTATGGTGCCATTTGTCTAACCCTGCCGGATTGCCATTGATTGAGTTGAGTCTGGCGGTCGAACTCTTGTCGAAAAAACTTGAAGTTCAGGCGCATGAGGCTGAGCAGCTTGTTCAGTTCGCCAAGCTGGTGCATCTTCCGAGGGGGGAAACTCTTTTTCATCAAGGTGAACCGAGTCATCACTTTTATTTGCTGTTGCAGGGGCAATTAAAGGGGCTGCGTGTACGACCTGACGGTCAAAACGACCTTGCCCTGTCATTTTTCCCCGGCGAAATGATCGGTGAGCTTGGTTTTTTCGATCAGGCTCCCCGTACTGTCAGTATTGCTGCCCGACGTGAATCGGTGCTTCTCGAAATTGACCAAACAGCACTTGAAAAATTCGGCAAGGTCAGCCCTTCCGTTTACCACCACCTCATTCGCATGCTGGTCTCGCGTTTTAAGCGCGAATTGGGCTACAGCGGACCATCCAATGCACACCAATTTGTTTTGTTTCAATCGTTTGTGCGCCCCGAGGGCTTTAATGCTCTGGCAGTAGACAGCTTTTACACTGCGATGGGGCGTCACAGTGAACTGCGTCGCTGGAAGCACCTCGGGGATATTCCCTTGGGCGAATCCCGTAAAGCCGGTCGCCGGGTTGTGGAAATTATCGAAACTGAGCCCCTCGAGCATCTCGATGATCGTTTGATTGAGACGATTGACTGCATGGTGGTCATGCTTTGTGCAAGCACGCTTCATGACATGCGCAGTTGTGAGTTGCTGAAGGCACAACTGAAATCGGCCAACGACGACGTGCCAGTGTGGTTTGTACTGGTTCACGAGGCTGCTTGGGTTGAACAAGCCGTGGTCGAGCGAATTCGTGACACTTTTGGCTTCGGGTTTAAATTGCTTCACGTTCGCCGCGGTCATCATGCCGACAATGCCAGGGTGGTGCGGCACATCTTGGGTCTGACCTTGGGCTTGGTGCTGGGCGGTGGCGGTGCCAGAGGGTTCGCACATGCGGGGTTTTTTCAGGCACTTGAGGAAGCCGGCGTGGTGCTTGATTCTGTGGGCGGCACCTCAATGGGGGCGCTGGTCGGTGCCCTAATTGCCACTGGCAACTCTGCCGCGGAAGTCAACAAGGTGCTGGCCAGTGCCTTTCGAAAAGGTCTGCCTTTCAAGCTAGGGGACTACTGGATTCCAAAATATGGCTTTGTGAAAAGCAAGGCAGTCGATGAGTTGTATCAAAACGCATTCGGTGATTCGAAAATTGAGGATCAGCCGATTCCTTTTTTTGCAATCAGTTGTAACCTGACCACGGGAAACCAGCATTTATTTGAACATGGCCCCCTTTGGAAAGCCGTGCGTGCAAGCACCTCGATACCAGTTTTTTTCGAGCCTTTCATGGCAGGCCGGGATGTCATGGTGGACGGCGCATTGGTGAACAATGTTCCCGTTGATTGCATGCGCGCCAGGGGTGCGAGCAAAATTCTTACGGTGGATGTCGGCCTTGAAGAGGACATCACCGCCCACATGGTTGATGAAAGCAAAGTTCAAATGCCCAGTATGATGAAGTCCTTGATGCGGGTCATCGAGTTGGGCGGTATTGAGAAATCAAGACAGGCCAAAGTCACAAGCGATTTGTACGTGCAGCCCTCGATTGAGAAGATTGGTTTGATGGAATTTGAGCGCCGAGAAGAGATCATTGCTTTGGGTTACGAAGCGGGTCGCAAGGCAATTCCGGATATACTTGGGTTGACGCACCAAAACACATAACTATACAGTTGTCATTCTTACGAGGCTTTGATGCAAAAACACTCTACCGTAGAGGTGTTGGGTTGCAGCGGCAGTATCGGTATCCCTGGACAAGGAACTACAAGTTTCCTGATTGACGACGACATTTTGATCGACGCTGGCACTGGGCTGTGCGAACTTGATTTCGTGCGTCTTGAGCTCATCGAGCATGTGTTGATCACCCATTCTCACCTTGATCACATTTGTGGCCTTCCCTTTCTTATCGACACAGTCGGTGTGGGCCGGGAAAAACCTCTGAAGGTATACGCCACCCTCCCCACAATCAGGGCCTTGCAGAACCATATCTTTAATGAGGAAATATGGCCTGACTTCGCAAAAATTCCTTCTGCAGAAAATCCGGTGATGGAGTATGTTGAGATCATGCCGGAAGAAGTGTTGATTTTTGGCGAGCGTCGCATTCAAACGGTTGAAGTGGACCACACGGTGCCAGCAATCGGTGTTTTTTTGTTTACGCCGACTGGCGGTTGGTGCTTTTCGGGTGATACCCATTGCACAGATCGTTTGTTTGCCCTTATCAATGAATCAAAAAAGGTGGATTATTTCTTTATTGAAGCCGCTTTCCCTGACAAAGAAAAGTGGCTGGCAGATTTAGCGAAACATTTGTGTCCTAGTCTGTTGTTTGGTGAGCTAAAAAAACTCAATGCAGCATGTGAAATCTGGATCAGCCACCTAAAACCCAGAGAACACGATCAGATTCAACAGGAATTACAGCAGTACCCGGGGGCTCAGCGGCTGCGCATTTTATCGGCCGGAATGATTTTTAACATTTAACGGCTACATACGATTCTATGAAATTCAAACTATCCGCAGTTGCCTGTGCAGTGGTGCTGTTGGTCAGTGCGCAATTACAGCTTGCGCATGCACAAAATGTGTCCGAAAGCCTGCCCGAGAACCAGTCCGCCAGCGACGACCCTTATCAGGAACCCAGTTTTAGCGTGTCTGGATTTGTGGTCGAGGGCCCTGAGCTTATTCCCCGCGACCGGATCATGTCAGTACTCAACAGCTTTGCCGGGCGTGCAATTTCTTTTTCCGAGCTTCGAACCGCCACCACCGCTGTTGAACAGCTTCACGCCGAGGCCGGTTATGAAGTTGTCCGCGTATTGATTCCTGAACAGGAAATTCAACCCGGGGAAAAATTGAAGCTGCAAATTGTGGATGCGCGCCTGGATGTGGTTACAGTGGCCGGCAATGATCACTTTACGGCGGAATCAATCCAGCAAAGCCTGGTGGTACTGCAGCCCGGCGCATTGATCAACACCGTAGACATGGACAAAAACCTGCGCTTGATCAACGACAACCCTGCCAAGATTGTTCGAGTGCGTCTTGAACCCAGTGACAAGCCAGGTTTGGTGGACGCCAAAGTGCAGGTGTCTGATCAAAACCCGCTTGCCGCCTACCTGACTTTGGATAACACCGGTACCAATGCCACTGGCGATTTTCGGATGGGTCTGGCGCTTCAACACAACAACGCTTTTAACAAGGGCCACATGGCCTCTTTTCAATACATCACTTCGCCCGGGCGCTGGTCCGATGTTGAAGTGTTCGGTTTGAATTACAAAATACCGTTTTACTCGCTTGATTCAATGCTTGAGCTGGCTTACAGCGATTCCAACGTGGATGCAGGTATTCTTGGGCTTGCAGGCGGGACCAGTGTTTCAGTGGCAGGGGCAGGTACGAATGCAGCAATTCGCTGGGTCAAGCTGCTCGATCGACTTTCGGGTTTCGATCAGCGAATTACGTTTTCACATGAAATCAAGCAATTTGAAAGTGATGTTCAAATCGTGGGTATTCCTGGTGCCCTGGCCCCCAATCTTGAAAGCAGGCCGGTGGGTGTTACCTATTCTTTAAGCGAAGCGCAAGACTCTCGTCAACGTGCATTGCAAGTGGGATATTTCAAGAATTATGTGACCGGGGGCAACAATTCTACGGCGCAATACAGGCAGGCCAACCCTGCTGCCGAAGCAAATTTCGACGTGATACGCGCAAATTTCAGTTGGTCGGAACAGGTGGCACCAAACTGGCGGTTAACTGCGCAACTGGATGCTCAACACGCCGATTATTCACTGATTTCTGGCGAACAGTTTGGAGCCGGTGGCGTGTATTCGGTGCGGGGCTTCGAAGAACGAGTTATTTCTGCCGATCGTGGTTTGAGGCAGTCGCTGGAACTGATGGGGCCCAATGTCAGCAAAACATTTGGAACCTTGTTTGAGCGTTTGCAGTTTGTGGGTTTTGTGGATGCTGCTCAACTGAAGTTTAACAATCCGGTGGCTGGTTCTCCCGCAGAGCCGCATTTGATGTCGTATGGCATTGGTGCGCGGTTCGCGTTTTCAGCCAAACACCAGTTCAGGGTTGACCTCGCCAAAGTGGTGTCAGGTGTACCCATCCAACCGCACGGTGATGTGATGTTGCACGTTACTTTTGCCACCTCACTTTAAGGCAAAGACACCATGAAAACGAATCGTCTTTCTAGCAGCAAATCAAGCACCCAGTTTCGACGCAAAGCCGTTGCCTTTGGCGTGGCCATGGCGATTGCCAGCCCCGGTTATGCGAATCCCACGGGCATGTCGGTTGTAGCGGGGCAGGCTACAGCTCAAACAATCGGCAACCTGATGCAGATTACGAATACGCCGGGTGCCATATTGAATTGGCAGCAATTCAACATTGACGTGGGCCAAACCACCCAGTTCATTCAGCAAAATGCAGCGAGCCAGGTGTTCAACCGGGTCACCGGCGGTGATGTTTCCCAAATTCTGGGCACCCTTAAAAGCAACGGCCAGGTGTTTTTGATCAACCCGGCGGGTGTGTTTTTTGGTCAGGGCGCAGTTGTGGACACAGCGGGTTTTTTGGCAAGTACTTTGGCAGCTTCTACCACTGATTTGCTCAACGGGCATTTGAAGTTCACCGATGCCAACGGCACAGCAGGTGGCATTGTGAATCAGGGCCAATTGACCACGCATTCTGGCGGATCAATCGTATTGCTGGCCCCAAGTATTGAAAACAGCGGCATCGTTCACGCCGAAGGTGAAGTGCTGCTTGCGGCGGGCCACAGCGTCACTATTGTGGACATGAAGCACCCCACGATTGGCCTGACGGTGTCGGTGAAAGAAGGCGACAAGGCAGTGAATCTTGGGCAAATCATCAGCAAAAATGCATCCTTGTTTTCTCATTTGGTCAAGAACAGTGGCGTGGTCGAGGCCACCGGTGCACAGTTGGGCGAGGGTGGTGTAATCCGTTTTATCGCTGAAGGTGATGCCTTGGTGGGTGGCCAGGTGCTGGCTGAAAGTGAAAACGGCAAAGGCGGCGAAGTCGACATTACCGGTGAGCGAGTGGCTGTGCTTGAAGGTGCGCGTATTTCTGCAGATGGCGCCACTGGTGGCGGCACTGTGCATGTCGGTGGTGGCTGGAAAGGGCAGGATGCGTCATTGGCCAATGCCCAGCAAACTGTGGTTCAGGCAAATACCCAAATTTCTGCGAATGCCACACAGAACGGCAACGGCGGTGAAGTGGTGGTGTGGGCCGATGGGCACACAGCGGTGGATTCTGAAGTGCAGGCCAAAGGCGGTGCACTGGGTGGCAATGGCGGGCGTGTAGAAACCTCTGGCAAAGACACTCTGGCAGTGAATGTGGCTGCGAATACATCTGCACCGAACGGCGAAGCAGGCCAGTGGTTGATTGACCCGGCTAACTTGACCATTGTGGATGAAATCCCACAGGGCGGATTCAATCTTGAACCCAATCAGCAAAGTCCGTTCTTTTCAACTGATGACATCTCTTCAACCTTTTCTCCCACCGAGTCTTTTCTTCTAAACAGCACGGTGGTTGCGGGTCTGGAAAACAACGGATTCGTTCAGATTTTCACAACTGGTACGCAGCCGGGTGATGGCAATCTGACCATCGCAGCACCGATTTTAATCAGCCAGAATCCGTCCCAGTCTGCCAGCATCAATCCCGAGCTTTTTCTTGAAGCCAAGGGGGCAATTAATATTGATGCGGCAGTCGGCTTGAACCCGGGCCAAACCGCGTTTGATGGTTTCGATCTGTTTTTGAGTTACGACATTGCCAAGCCAGTGTACGTGGATGCACCCGTTTACTTGGGCAATTCAGGCGAATTGATTTTGGCACCGTACGATACGGGCGCGGCCTTGCCCATGAACACCCAAGGTCAGCTTCCGCTTGATGGGGTGAATCTGCTTTCAGGCATGAATGGCTCAGGATCCACTGAGCCGTTGGCGATGAATCGAATCCGGGTGTCCAGTGCGGTGGCCAGTGACCCAATCACCGAGGAAACCTACATTGTTGGCCCTGAAAAAACAGTCAAACTGAATGTGCTGGGCGCCAATCTAAGTGTGAATGAACTTGATTTTTTTGCGATAGAGACAACGCCTGCCACCGACATACGGGTTGGTGTGGACAATCGTAATCCATCGGCATTGGTGCAAGGTAATCTGCAGTACAACTTCGTCGAAGCAAATTCCCTGACTGTGGATGCAGGAAGCACGGTATCAACCTTCACTCGAACCGTTCCCGATCAGTCTTTTGAGTTGACCGCAAGTACCGGTTTAAACCGCTTGATTTCTTCGGGGACTGTAAATTTCAATGGTGGTTTTGGCGACATTTTCCAAATTGACGTCAATGCAGGGACCATCAACTTTCAAGACGATGGCGCCAGTAGCAGCGGTGGTCCACTTTCCGGATTTTATTGGGTGGGTGACATTGCTGCTGGAAACGCCAGCACCATCAATTTGGTAGGTTCAACCTTAACGTACGACAAGGCGGAGCTGAACGGCGCGTTCAATCTGCAGTCTGGCGAACTGGGTCAAAATGCGTTTCTGAATGCGACCGACACGGATTTAAACGGCAATTTGAATATCGGTCCTGGATTCAATCTTGCTGGTTTTCAGGCCTTGGGTATGGGGTCCACTGCAACACTGACTGCAAGTTCTGGATCCTTCGTCAGTTTGGGTGGCATGCCGTTTTCAAGTGGATCTCAGCCCCCGGCTATTGCGGCGAAAGCGCCTGGTGCTTTCATCTCCAGTACAAACGGACAATTCGTTGCGCAACAGGGTGCCAGAATTATCTTGAACGGCGCAGCCTCACCCAATTCTGAACTTCCCCCCTTTCAAACTGCCAGTATTTCGAGTTTTTCTCCGGGGGGAGCAGTTCTTGATATCACGGGCCTGGATGGTCGACTCGACGCGCCAGTGACGATTCAATCAAATGGGTTTCTAAATTCCATTCAAACCGAAATAGAAAATTCTGGTTTTGACTCCGAATCGCCGACCTTCACTCCCATCAATACCATGGTGATTGAGTCGGCCAATATTCAAGTGAATGCTGGGGGGGATGGCAGGGCGTTGCGAATTGGAGAGGTCCAATTCTCTGATACATCAAACAACGATTTCATACCTTTGGTTGATCTGGATTTCAACGGCACCTTGACTGTGAACAGTGGCCGTGTTCGCCTTGAAGGCGACAATGTTTCCACGACTGATGGTTCACTGAACGTCAATGGTGCGAATTCCACAATCGTTTTTTCCGGAGCATTCACGTCTGCTGACTTGTACCAGGTCAACCGCAGCAACGGCGGTAATCTGGCAGCCGAAGGCTTCTGGGACAACAGTGCGGTAACTGCAGGGAATGCGGCAACCGCGGCTCCTTTGTCCAAAGGCAATATTTTTGTGGGCGATGATCTGGTCGTGTCGGGCGGTTTGTTGAGCAGCGCTGGCACAAGCGGTGCAATCAATGTGTTGCCAGATAGCTTTCTTGAGCTTCGAAACACTGAAGTAACAACAACCATCAATGTGGCACCCACAGGTGTGGTCATGCTGGGTCTTCAAGATGAAAGTGGTGCACCCGTGACCCCAGTGGTGTTGAACGATGCAAGAATCAATATGGGTGGAGATGCCTTCTTGATTGTGGAATCGGATTCTGCTGGCGTGGCTAATCTGGACGGCACTGCGACCATCAATTCGAGCGTTCAAGGTAACTTGATTCTTGCCGGGCGTCGGGTGTTTGACACTGAGTCTTTGGATGCTGCGCCCGACACAATGACTTTAAATGTTGGAACTGGTATTCGATTGAATGTTGCTGGAAATACAAGCAGCCTGCCCCCAGGTTTGGCACTTTATTACTCTGAGCGCCAAATTAGCCAGCCTCCAGCTCGTCCCGTATTTTTGGTAGGGCAACTAACTCCGGAAGCAGTGGCAATTACCGAGTACGACGATTTCAATGGCTTTTCAACACCCGCAACCACCGTATTGACTGACTTTGCCAATCCCTCTTTTGTAATTGACGGAAACCCGGACTTTTCGGTCGACACTTCGCTGAACTGCTCCCAAACCAATTTTTGTGTGAAGTTTGATGTCGCGCAAAACTTGACTTACTCCGGCATGGTGATGAGTACCCTGGGTGCGCCTGAGCCCACTTTGGCCAACAGTGGCGTGGCGTTCGTCGCGGGGGCTGATTTGACAGGTGTTCAGTTCGCAGTTCAAACCTCCGATGAAATTCAATTTATGCAGGGTTTGAATATTGTCACCGCCGCCGATTTTCTTAGCGGCAAACGGGTAGTAAACGGAATGGGTTCGACGGTTCGATTTGGTGCCAATGCCGCCAATGAAAACATTTCCAACAATTTTGAAAACAATGGTTTGTTACAGCTGCAAGGAACCTACACATTCAGCGGCTTGTTAAGTGGAATCGGAACTGTAGAGAACACTGGTAATCTTTTCCTGACTAACACCAGTGGAAGTTCATTTACCAACGCAATTTTGAACAACGGTTCGGTTACCAACAGCGGCATCTACAACTTTGCCGGCCCTATCGACGGCATCGGGAATTTGTTCAATAACGGCACAGCCAACATTGGCGGCAGTGGTCCAATCGGAAATCAGATAACCAACACTGGCATTGTGAATCTAAATGGCGGAACGGGTCAGTCGATTCAGTTTGCAGGTCCGTTCAACAATTCCGGTATGTTTAACCTGGCCGGCGGCTCACTGGTGTTCCAAGGTGACTACACACAGTCGGGTGGCGTATTCAATCTTCAGCCTGGAAGCAATTTGACAGGAAACATCAATATTAATGGGGGCTCTCTGAATGGATTTAGCACCATTAACGGAAATTTGAACGTAGCGGGTGGTCGAATCGTTCCTGGTGCATCGCCCGGTCTGATGACAGTCACTGGCGACTTGAATCTGGATGCAAACAGCATTGTTGATATCGAGATTTTAAGTGACGGTGGCGTTCAAGGCGTGGATTTTGATTGCATCGTTGTTCAGGGCAATGCGAACCTGGCGGGCCAGTTGAACCTGATTGACATTTCCTCTGGTACGCTAACTCCGGGCAGTCAGTACGCTTTCCTCGAAGCAAACACAATTAACGGCACGTTTGGCAATGTGTCGGTGTCCTCAGCGAGTTCTGGCTACACGCTTTCGCCTCCGGTTGTTACGTCCGTTAATCAGGTACAACGGCTAAGCACATCAACAGTGGCGTTAAATCCGCCACCCGTTGAGCCACCACCCGTTGAGCCACCACCCGTTGAGCCACCACCCGTTGAGCCACCACCCGTTGAGCCACCACCCGTTGAGCCACCNTTGAGCCACCACCCGTTGAGCCACCACCCGTTGAGCCACCACCCGTTGAGCCACCACCCGTTGAGCCACCTCTAATTTCCGGTAGCACTGGAACCACAGATTCGGTGGTCAATCAAAACCTGGATCAGGCTTTTGCCCCGCCCTCAAGCACCGCCACCCAAACTGACACAAGTGGAACGGGTACTACCCAGCAAAGACAGGAAGAGGAGGCTGTTGAGGTTGCGAATCAAAGTACTGCTGGAACCACCATGTCCCAGCAGTCCAATGACATTGAATTGAAAACCACGCAGAGCGATCCACAACGTGCTTCAGCGGTGTGCAAATGAGGATGAACAGCATGAACAAGCAAACATCCTTTTTGCAAACCTCAGGTTTTGCAGCGATCTTGGCTTTCACGTTTTTCGCAGGAAGCCCTGCAATTGCGCAAAATGTTCAAGCCCGTGATCTGCTTCCAGCGGCTGGCCAAACAACAAGCCAGCCTGAAAAGGCTGTGGTGGGCACAATCAAAGTGGTGACTGGTCTGGTGAATTTGCAAACCGCCGAAGGGAAGAACAAATTTGCCAGTGCTGGCACAAAATTGAATGTGGGCGATGTGATCAACACGCAGGCAAAAAGCACTGCTGTGCTCGAATTTGTTGACACAACACAGGTTGCATTGCGTCCCAGTTCTCGATTCGTGGTTGAAAACTACGAGTATCAGCCCGAGCTTCCAATCGCTGATAAAGCCGAGTTCAAACTGGTAAAGGGTGGGCTGCGAACCCTGACAGGCTTGATTGGCAAACGCGGCAGTGCAGATGCTTTCACGATGAAAAGTGAAACTGCCACCATTGGCATTCGGGGTACTGACTTTTCAGCCCGAATTTGTCAAGGCAATGAATGTACGAAACTTGCGCGCGGCGAGTCGGACAATGCGACCGCCACCAACACATCCAATGCCGATGTGGCCGGTCGTGTGTCGCAGGCAACGGGCGGTCTGTTTGCTGTGTCAGCTGAAGGCAAGCGACGTGCCTTGCAAAAGGCGTCGCCTGTGTTCGCGGGTGAAACCGTTGAAGTGTCTGAAGGCGGCTTTGCGGTGCTTAGTATGGCCGACTCAACGCGGCTGACTTTGCCAGGTGGCAGTTCCATGCAGGTGGCTGCATATCGCTATGCACCAGCGTCGCCTCAAACTTCTGTAGCTTCGTTCAAGTTACTCAAGGGCGCTGTTCGTGCGGTGACTGGTGCGATCGCGAAGGCCGACCCCAACAATGTGAAGTTTTTTACAGAAACTGCAACTGTGGGTATCCGGGGTACGGCACTGGATGTGTCGTGCACCTCGCCCTCTGGCGGACTGGTGGTGTGTTCTGGTGGTTCAAACCTGACAGTGGAACTGCGCGATGGACAAATCATCGTGACTGCAAATGGCGTCAGTTCAACTTTGAATGCAGGGCAGTCAGCGCTTATCCCGGCGGGCAACGTCAATATTCAGATTTCCAACACACTGCCAAACGTGCTGGGCAATGTGCCAGATTCTGGTCCTTTGCCTGAAAGCACGCCTGCGAATTTTGAGTCCTTGTCGTCCACCCCTGTGCAGTCTTTGCAGCAAGGTGGCTCGGGAAGCGCCGAAGGATCACAGCTTTTTGTGGCAGTGAATGACGGCACGATTGTGATCACGAATGCCAATCAACCCCCTTTGGAGGTCAATCGGGGTGAGGGTGCATTCGTGCAAACCCAAACCAATTTGCCGCCCCAGCTGCTGACATCACCACCCGATGTCATTGTTAAAGACGTTACCTTGTCGGCACCCCCGTTTTCAGCGCCGCAATGTGCACCCTGATGCTGGGTTGTAACGCATGAGCAGGTTGATCAAGTCTTGGCGGAAAATCGCCGGCAAGGCTTTTCGAATCGGTGTGGGTTTTTCCTTCACCGCAATTGCCTTGTTGCATGTTCTGGGCTTTGCGCCTTCAGACATCGTGAAGCGGCTGGATTATTTGATTTACGACGTTCGCCTTCGCGCAGAAGCACAAAAGCCAGAGCTTGATCAGCGAATTGTGATTGTTGACATTGATGAAAAAAGTTTAAGCGAAGTAGGGCGCTGGCCTTGGTCTCGCGACATTGTGGCCAATTTGATTGTCGAGTTGACAGACAAGTTGGGTGCAGCAGTGGTTGGGTTCGACATCGTATTTGCCGAGCCCCAACAAAGTGATGCCATTGAAGCGTTTAATTCCGTACTTGAAAGCAAGCCTGCCTTGAAAAGTGAACTGCAGGGGCTTCAAGCGGGTATTGCAGCGCAATTTGATCGCGATGCCCAGTTGGCGCGTATTTTGGTTGATCGCCCCGTGGTGTTGGGTTACTACCTGAATCAAAATGCGTCCGCAGTGTCTGGTGCCTTGCCGCCTGCCTTATTCAAGAAAAGCCAGTTGGGCGATTTGGCGCTGGACAGTACAAGTTGGCAAGGGTACGGCGGCAACATTCCAGTGTTGCAGAGGAATGCCGATGGGGGCTATTTCAATCCGATTGTGGATGAAGACGGCACAGTGCGCTCCATTCCTTTGTTGGCTGAATTCAACGGCGCTTTCTATCAAAGCTTTGCCTTGGGCACGTTGCGCAGAGCGTTGGGCAATCCGCAAGTTATTCCGGTATTCCCAGAGGGGGTCGGCAACGACTATGGGGCAGTTGAAGCAATTGCCTTGCGTTCGGCCGATGTTGAACTGGACATTCCAGTGGAGCGTGGCCTGTTGACTCGTGTTAATTTTCGAGCCAAGGGTGGTCCCGATGCAGGTGGTTATCGCTATGTTTCGGCCGCAGATGTGCTTATGGGCACCTTAAAGCCTGACGACATTGAGGGCCGAATTGTTTTGATCGGCACCACAGCGCCCGGTTTGCTCGACCTTCGAAGCACCCCCGTGAACCCAGCCTACCCCGGCGTTGAGGTACATGCCAATGCGATCAGCGGCATGCTTGACAGTGAATACAAATTGCGCCCTGAATATTCACAAGGCCTTTTGTTCATGACTGTGCTGGGGGTTGGCTTGGTGCTCAGTGTGATGATGCCCATCTTAAGCGCAACCTGGTCTTTGCTGGTGGCGCTTACCGTCCTGGTCGCCAGCGTGGTAATTAACTCCTTCCTGTATTTTCAAGCCGGGTTGGTGCTGCCTGTGGCGGTGGTTTTATTGTTGGTTCTGGCTATTTTCATGTTCGATGTGGCCTACGGTTACCTGGCTGAATCGCGCAGCAAGAAACAGATGGTGAACCTTTTTGGCGAGTATGTGGCGCCCGAGCTTGTTTCTGAAATGGCATCAGACCCCACCCGCTATTCCATGGAGGGCGAAAGCCGAGAGTTGACTGTGCTGTTCTCTGATGTACGGGGGTTCACCACTATTTCCGAATCGCTGCAACCGAATGAACTTCGCGAGTACATCAATGAGTACCTCACGGTGATGTCAGAAATTATTCGAGCCCATCGCGGTACTTTGGACAAATACATCGGTGACGCCATTATGGCGTTCTGGGGCGCACCGATTGCCGATTCCGAGCACGCTGAACTGGCTACCAAAGCCGCGATTGCCATGCAAGAAGAAGCTGTGCGCTTGAACCAGCGATTGTTGGCACGCAAGTGGCCAACCTTGGCCATTGGTGTCGGTGTGAACACGGGGCAAATGCGCGTGGGCGACATGGGTTCGAAAATTCGCCGTGCCTATACTGTGATGGGTGATGCAGTAAATTTGGGTTCGCGTCTGGAAGGCATCACCAAAACCTATGGCGTAGGTGTGATTGTGGGTCCACAAACCCAGACTGCCGTGCCCGGTATGCTTTTCCAGGAACTGGATGCGGTGAAGGTCAAGGGCAAGAATGAACCGGTGTCTATCTATGCACCCTTGGGCGAACGCAACAAGCTGAAAAGCGACGATTTCAAATCGCTTGAATTGTGGACTGAAATGCTGAAGGCCTTTCGGGCACAACGATGGTTGCAGGCGCGTGATATGTTAAAAGCCCTTGAAAACACCGTCGTGATGAATCCCGTATTGCGTGAATTGTACGAAAGTCGCATGGATTATTTTGAAGCCAACCCGCCACCCGAAGACTGGAATGGCGTGACGCAATTTGATACGAAGTAAAAAATTTTTCTTTCACAGCCAGGCAATTGTTTAGCCTGGCTCGCCTTGCTTCACCAAATATTTCTCGGGTGAAATGCGAATTGCAGCACCCGTAGGGCAGGCGCGCACGCAAGCGGGTCCGCCAGTGCTGCCTGCACACATGTCGCATTTCACTGCTTTTTTAATCGCATTTGGATCGTAAGCTGCCTCGCGCTCGCCGGGTTTGTCACCCAAACCAAACAGCAGCCAGGTCAACAAGTTGCCTTTTTTGGGCGGCGCTTTCACTGCCATTTGAATCACGCCGTATGGGCAGTTGCGCTGGCAATTGCCGCATCCAATGCACGAGTCAGCAATCATCACCTCGCCGTGTTCGTTTCGGCGAATGGCATCGGGTGGGCAGTCTTTCATGCAGTGCGGGTGCTCGCAGTGTCGGCATGAAGTGGGGATGTGAATATTTTGAAAGGTGGGGCCAGCACTTCGATCAAGGCGTGATGTGCCGTCGTGCGTATCAGCACATGCGGTTTCGCAGTTGTCGCATTGCACGCACAGGCTTTCGTCGATAATCAGTGCGTCGGTGGCTTCACCCAATCCTTCCTGCATCAAAAAGCGAATCAGGTCGCTGTCGCGAAAAGCTTCATCTTCCCGGAATACATTGCTTTTAACCCGCTTGCTGGCTTGGGCTTGAAGCACGGCTTTCCAGTCAGGGTTGGCAGCCAGCACGCGTTGCACGGGTGCCACCGGCAATACCAAGGCTTCTGTAAACACAGAGGCAGTAACCGTGGCTGATCGCGGGTTGTTGTTCAACAGCGCCATTTCACCCACGTAGTTGCCAGCGGACACGTAGGAAAGCACCACGTCTTTGTCTTTGATCACTTTCGAAATGGCCACTGAACCGCGGCGGATCAGGTAGAGGCCATCGGCGGCATCGCCGTCTTTGAACAGCGCTTCGCCTTTGGCATAACGACGAACATCAATTCCGTCACTCAGCAGTTCGTTGATGGCTGCGTTGTCAAGTGGTGGGGCCAAGTAGGTTGCAATAGCGCGGCGAACAAAAGTTTCATCAATGGTCTTTCGCACGCTTTCAACCGAAGCAATCAGCTTCAGCATGGCCTTGCGTGGTGTTTCAACCAGTACGCAACCTTCACCTGCACGAATGGTGGCAGTACGGCGGCGCCCGCTGATCAAGCCCATTTCACCAAAGTAGTTGCCCTTGGCCAGGTTGATGACCAGTGGCTTGCCGTTTTTGTCTACCAGGTCGATGTCGACTGAGCCTTCAACAATTGAAAAGAAGGTACTGGTGTAGTCATTTTTCTTAAAAACGATTTGCCCTTTCCCCGGTTTCAGCAAAGCCGATTCCAGCATGAATTCACGCAACTGCAACTTGGTAATACCTGAAAAAATTGGCACATTGCTTTGAATCAGGTTTAGCACTTCAGACACACTGCGGTCGCCCATTGGCTTGAATTTCTCCGCCAACAAGGGTTCATCGGCAGGCACCACGGGCAGGCCCATGATGGTGTCGACCACTTCATAGCCCTGGTTCATCGCCTGCTTGATTAATGGGTAGCCACCCAATGCACCCACAATGAACAAACCGGGCACGTTGGATTCATAGGTTTCAGACAGTGCAGGAACCGCACTTGGGTCATTGTTCGGGAACTGCACACCAAAACCTTCAACCAGGGTGCGCGGTGGTGTGGCCCCCAGACGCGCAATGATGCGGTGCACAGGCATGGTTTGTTCACCATCTGGTCCCTTGAACACATAGTTCATGCAGGGTTCGCCGTCTTTTGCATCCGAAATTTCTTCAATGCGCGTAGTGCTGGTGTTGTATAGAATTTTCAGATCTTCGCCACTGTCTGCGGCCAGAATTTGACTCAAATTACCTTCTTTGCAGCGCGCAAATTCTTCGCGGCGGTTCACCAAAAACACCTTGTTTTTCTTCATCAAACCCAAGGCGTTTTCAATGGCGGCATCTCCGGCACCAATCACGATGATGGTTTCATTCTGAAATTCGTCAGGGTCGCTCAGGGTGTATTGCACCGTTGGCAGGTCGTCGCCTTCAGTGCCAATTTTGCGAATATTGCCTTGCAGGCCGATGCCTAAAATTACAGTGCGCGCGGTGGTTTTGCTGCCGTCTTCACATTCAAGCTCGAAAGGCCCTGCACCATCGTTCAGTTTTATGATCGACGCCACTTTCTTTTTGTACTGAATATTCACGCGCTGCTCTGCAAGCTGTTTGTCCCAGGTACCCAGAATGTGCTCGCGCTTTCCCGCTTCGAACTGCATGCCGCTGCGCAGCGGCAAGAAGCCGGGTTCCGCCATGACATGCTTGCCTTTTTGGTACTTGTAAATGGTGTCTGAAGCGTGGCTTTCACCTTCGAACAACACATAGCTGCAACCCAGTTTTTGCGCGCGCGAAGCCGCTGACAAGCCAGCCGGACCTGAACCTACAATGGCGATATCGAGTTCGGCCTGCACGTCTGCGAACATTGGTTTCAGATTACTCATTGCTTAGCCTCCCACCGCGGCTTTCAAAGCCAGCAGTTCCATTTGAAATGCGGCGCGATCATAGGCTTCATCGTTGCTCAACAGTTTTAGCAAACGATTCATTTTTGAATTTACGGTTTGCGCAATTTTCGAGTTGCCTTTTCGAGCCAACCCGTTGGCCACGCTGCTGATCGACATGTAAGCCTGTTCCGCACCCGCGAAGTCTGCATACTGGTTGCTGGCAGCCATGTTCACCAGGTCTTTCAAAATGTTTTCCAGCACTGCTTCAGTGAAGGGCACCGTGGCCACCACTTTTCTAACGGTGTTCAGTTGCGCATGCAATACGTTTGCAGCGCGTTCTATGTCGGCCATGTTGGCTGCTGGCGATGTGCTGGCAATGTGCAACTGATTCATCAAACTCGCAATATCTGCACCGTGCTGCGGCACTGTGGACCGAACAATCGCCTGAACCATGATCAGGCTGGAATTATTAATTCGAGCTTGCCCCGGTGTGCGTGCCAGGTCCTTGGTCCAGTCCTGTTTGCTCATGGGTGAATGGCAGGCGTGGCAATCGAACATCATCAATTCCGGCATGATTCCTTGGCGGTTACGCTTTGGGTTTGCAATCAACTCCAGCAAATTGGCACTGCTGGCAAACTGACCCATGGCCCATATTTTTCCTGCGTCGTAAGCACCTTTGCGTTGAACCCAGTCATCGTCGATTCGATAATGCGGTGGCTCCAGCGCCATGAAGGTTTCCACTTCAATAGAAATTCGTGGGTGGCCGGCCCCCATGATTTGATGCGTAATTGGGCGGCTCGAATCGCCCACGTGGCAGCTGGTACACAGCTTGGCAGCGGCGTAAGGGTCGCTGGTGGGGTACAGGCCATTCTCGATGTTTTTGGCGTGGCTGGCTTTGGGTTCAACATGGGTTTTGATCCACTTCTCGGCCGGGCCATGGCACGCTTCGCAATTCACTCCATCGCTTTTGTCAAAGCGCGGGCCTTGTTTGCTGTCGGGCACATTGTGGCTGTGGCAATCCAGGCAGATTTTGGCTTCGTGTGCAGGTTGCGCAAGCCCCAGGTTTTTTGCAATCCGTTGCGACTGTGCATTTTTAAGCACTGCATAAGCCTGCGTATGCGGGTCTTGCCGCAGCCAGGTGGTGTATTCATTTTGCAATACCGGTGTGGAAGTTCGTTCCGCAATGCTGCCGTGGCAAGTGCTGCTGGCGCAATTCACGGTGCCCACCGATTGGTTCGGCGATTGGTGTGGCATGGTTTGCGCCAATGCAGCGGCGGGTACCAGCAAAGCTGCAAGAACCAATAGGTACCTGTTTATCCAGTTCAAGGTGTTTGCTGTCATGGCTTAATCCTTTCTGAAAGCCACTGAATTCACTTTGGGCTTGGGCAAGTAATTGTCTTTTTCAATTTTGTCAGTCACTGTCCAAAGGCGGCCATCGGGGCGCAGGTAAAACGCTTCCATTTCCTTTCGGGTGAATGGGCGTGAACCAATGCGGCCGAATACGGCGATTTGCCCACCAGTTTCATCCACTGCGCGGTCACGGTCCAGCCCTTTCGACACCGACAATGCCGGGCTTGGTGTTTTGCGCCAGGCGATCAGTTCTGGCATGGGCGCAGGCGAGAAGCCATAAAACCTGGGCTGAGTATCGGGTGAAGTCAGCTGCAAAACTTTCAAACCATTCACGCCATCGGCCACATAGGCAAACAACGAGGCATTGGTTGAACCCACCACCACATCATGCGCGTCATTCAATTGTCCGTCAGCAGCGAATTTTTGATACACGGTGGGCGCGCGAGGGCGTTCAATGTCAACAATCACCAAGCCTTCTTTTTTTGCTGCCACATAGGCATAGGTGCGGGCCAGATAAACACGCTGCGCATCAGCCATGGGCACTACCGCGCCTGTGTGCTCGGGTTTCTCGGGGTGGGTAATGTCAATCACCTCCAGCCCTTTTGCTGTTGTAGCAAACAGGTAGCGAAATTGCACCGCAGTTGCGCGAGCATCCTGCAAGGGCAGGGTGGTGATGTGGCGTGGCTTCAAGGGGTTGTTGATGTCAACAAACACAAGTCCTTGGGGCGTGGTGATGTAGGCGTAATGCCCACCCAGTGTGATGTGGCTTGCGCCATTCAGCACGCCGTTTTCATTCCAGGTTATTGCGCGTTCAAAGAAATTGTTGCGGGGTTCACCATCGGCCAGTGTGTTCACATTCACTGCAATCAGGCCTTCTTCACTGTCGGTGATGAAGGCGTAGTTGTAGATGGGGTGGAAGGGCTGTTCCATATTGGTAATGCGCATCAAGTCGCCCTGGTTTTTCTCCGGGTTGATGGGCTGGTTGGTGGGCAGTGCCATGCAAGTGGCATTCTTACTTGCAACATGTGTGTCGTGGCCCAAGGGGCTAAACGGTGCGGTAATTACGCGTTGGCCAAACCCTTTGTTCGCCACGCTGGCTGCGTCATAGGCGCGGAAGCCGCCTTTGCCCTCGGCCACAAACACATATTCACCACGCAGTTGAATGCAACTGGCCATACCCTTGGTGGTGTGGTCCATCAATGCGGGTACTACGGTGTCGGCCAATTCACGGTTGCGGTTCAGGTGGTTCTGGTAAAAGTCGGGGTAGGCGTACTTGTGCAGGTAGCTGCCCAGCACGGCTTGGGGTTCATCCCATTCGGTCACGGTAACTGCGGCAATGTGTTCAGTACCACCCAGCCAGGCATTGAAGCCGATGAAGTTCACGAAGTTGGTGCCTTGAAGCAGCAGTTGCGCCATGATGGCGTTGTTGTCATCTTCACGCGACAAATGGCAGTCGCTGCAGGTTTTGGTTTCTTCCTTGCGCTCCGTGTGCGGGTAGTGCGGTGCAAATGCCTGTGATGAAAAACCACTGGATGCGATCGGCGGCTGTTGTATGTAAATTCGTTCGCGGTTGGCGTTCATTGAAGAAAGTATCAAGGCCGAGCTGGAACGAATCGGTGCAATGCGATTGCCTTTCACCGGGCCGTGTACACCCAATTGGAACATGTCGTCGCGCGCCACCTGCGGGTTGTAAGTGGCGTAGTTTCTGGTTTCCCCACCCTCGTAATGCAGGCGATCCGTTTTCCAGTTGGCTTGAATGGGTAAGTGGCAACCGGCGCAGCTCGTGGTCCAGCTTAGGTGGCAGGTGAAGCAGGTCATCTTGTCGTTGTCGTGCGCCAGTTCTTTCACGCCGGGCCCCCATTTTCCGTCCTGCCCCTCAGCGCCCGCACCCATTAGTTTGGCGCGCGCCGATTTGGCGTTGTACTCGGGGTGGGCCGGGTTCATATTGTCTTTCACCAGGCTCATTTCCCACTCTTTGTTGGGGTCAAGTGCGGCACGCTGATACAGCTTGCCATCGCGCCATTCAAAGCGCTTGCGGCCGTCTTGTGTGCGCAGTTGGGTCAAATCGCTGCCGCCGGGGGGCGCAGCAGGCCCGCTGGTGCGCAGCGTGGGGTATTTGGTCGCAGTGCCGTGGCAATCTGCGCAATCCACTTCAACAGCAGCAGCCACTTCACCGTAAATGTGGCCATTGCCGTGCATGTCTTGCGCAAAATGACAATCCACGCAGTGCATGCCCACGTCCAAGTGTATTGAGCTTAGGTGCACAGCTTTGTCGAATTTCTTCGGATCGTCGTCAGAAACAATTTTACCTTCAGCGTCCAGCAAAGCGCCCTTGCGGTTGCGCTTGAACACGGCACGGAAGTTCCAGCCGTGGCCGTGGTAATCGGCAAACTGAGTGTCTTTCAACTTGCTGTTCAGGCTTGAAACATTCTTCAGGAATTCGGGGTCGCTCCACTTGCCGCGTACAGCAGCTTCTTCCGGATTGCGGTCCAGAATTTCGCGCATTTCCGAATCGGTGGGGTAGCGCTGTTTTTCTGGCCACATGTGGGGCGCATCACTTTCGTAGTCCCACATGATGTAGCCGTAATAGCTGTTTACGAACACATTGGGCTGGTGCATGTGGCACACCATGCACTGCGAGCTTGGAATGGCGCGGGTGAATTCATGCTTCACCGGGTGGCCGCTTTCATTTTTTGGAATTGTGGGGTCGATGGTTTGTGTGGTGCCATCGTGGCCCAGCTTGGCATAGGGGCCAGCGTGTCTGGGGTCTCGATCGTTGGTGTATATGGTGTGGCAACCGGTGCAGCCCGATGAGCGGTAATCGCCCGGCTGTTCATTGGTGCCCAAAAACCACAGGTGCGGATCGTTTAAGCGGGTTTTTGTAACGTTGATCAGTGGCACGGCAATGCGCTGCCCCGTGCCGGGGCCACGGTTGGACTGTTTAATGTCAGGCCGCCCTGGTTCATCCAGCCGCTGAATTTGCCCCAGTACGTTGGGCAAACCCACTTCCGGAAAGATGCTGTTGATTACTTTGCCGCCGCGCTCGAACACGCGAAACACATCGCCGGGTGGCGTGGTTTCCCAAGCGGGCAGGGGAGCCAATTCGTTCAAAATGCCTTTGTGCACAAACAACTCATTGTTGGCTTCGACCGGGTTTTTCAACAAACCGGGTTTGCCATCTTGCGTGTAGGCTTCGCCAAGAATATAGCGCTTGTACGGCAGAATTCCGTTGTTGTAAGATGCGCCACCCCACAGCATGGCCGATGTGCTCATCAAGCTGCGTTCTTGCGCCTGAATAATGGGCAGGTGGCAAGCGCCACAGGCTTCACGCGCCACGCGCAAATCGCCCGGGTTAATAAAGCGAATGTAGGCGGGGTGCTCCTTGTTCAGCTTGGAATATGAACGCTTTGGGTTGGCCGAAGAAGGGTAGTTCCAGAATTTTTCATTGCGCGGCGCAATGTGGGCTTTGTCCAACGCCGCGCGGTATTCTGGTGCAAAGCCTTTTTCACGCGCAGCACGCGTGTGGTCGTAAGCCAGCGTGCCTTGTTTTTCCTCTTTGCCTTGCCATTTCACTGTGGCGTCGCCACCATGGCAATCGGTACACCCCAGTACCACGCCGGGGTTGGCGTGCATGGTGTGTTCATCGGTTTGCGTGTGGCAGCTCATGCAGCCTTCGGTTTTTGCAAAAGCCTGTTCAGCAGTTTGGCGTTCCGGCGCATTGGGGGCCATGGTGTAGGCTTTCTCAGGCAGCTTTTCGTCGGCTGCCAATGCTGTTTCGTGGCTTGCTGCTATCGATACACCTACCACTGCAAAACCAAGCGCGCACAGCCAGTTCCGCCAGCGTGATTTGCTGGTGTGCGGGTTCTGGCTTTGGCCTGCTTTATTCAAATTCATCAACAAACAACCTGCTTTAAAAACTTAAAATAACGTTGAACAAAAACGAATAGGGGTCTTTGTCGTCAGGGAACAATTCTTTGTAGCCTTTGCCTGGCAGCAGCTTGGCAAATGATCCGTTAATCACCACGTTCTGTGAGAAAAACGGCCTGTACTGAAAACCCACGGAGGCATCTATGCCCAAATCTGTTGATGGTGGCCGTTGTTGCCGTAACACGCCCAATACATTGGTGTTGTCGAATTCAAGCTTCGACACGTTGGCCACTACACGCAGTTCGGGCAATACATCAATATCGGCACCCACACCCAGAAGTAAAAGGCCAGGATTGATGAAGTTTGATTGACCCTGTTCTTTGCTGGATCGCAGGGAAGGCAAAATACCGTTGCGGCCGGACAAAAACACACCGCCGCCGCCAACCAACGGTATATTTTGCCGGATGAAAAAGCTGGTGTCGGCCCCCGCGAATTGAGGGTTCTCGAAAATCGCGTCGAAGCCTTCTGCTTTGTCATCGAACGGATCTTCATCGCCGGATGCATACAAGAAATTACCGCGAAGTCGGAACCAGTCGAAATCGCGAGAAATTTCCGTGGCGTGAAAGAACGCATCAATTTTCTGTTCCCGCTGCGCCAGTGGATGCCGATCAGTTTTACCGCTTGCGTAGTAGGTTGATGTGGTGATGTTCAAGCGGCCATAGTGGCCGTCGCCACTCAAACCAAAATAATCCACATGGTAACCAAAGGGCTGTTGATCGCCGAATGAGGCGGGGCGAGCCAGAAAACCGTTCGCATCGAAATAGCGTTCGCCGTCCTCATTGTTGCGGTTGTGAATATACGAAACCTGGCTGGTGAAGCCAAGAAACGGAAAGTCTTGCCGGTACAGATTGGCTACAAAAAAGTCGTCATCGCGCAGGTCTTGGCGTATGTCGTTCAAACCACTGTTGGTGTCTTTCTCAACGCGTTTGAAGTAGCCAATGTTGTACTGGTAAATATTGTTGTTGCGGTTACCGAACAGGCGAATACCCATCGGTAAATCCTGAAACAGGAAGCCGCGGAAGTCGCTAATGAAAGGTTGAATGCCAACACGCAGACTGTCGAAGTCGTAACGATCGGACACATTGCGCAGGTGCACGTCGACAAATGCCTCCTGAATGCCCACAAAACCTTCCCGGCGTGTGTCGCCCGAAGACGCACCAATTTTCAGCAAACGGTCTTCATTGACCCGCACATCGGTGTAGTTGAACACGGGTGTTAAGCGGAATTCATAATCTGGTGGTTTAAACGTGGTATTGCCCTTGGTCAGCGACAAACTCACGATCAGATTGTGCGCAAAAATGGTTTGGTCACCATTGCCAAAAATATTAGTTTGCCCACTCGATGTCGACGTAGCCGGCGGCACTGGCACGGGGAAATTGCGCTGCTCGAAAAGCGTGTCGGCAATCACACCTAGATTGAAAAACCAATCAGGCCCCAAGGTGTCTTGTAACACGGGCAGGTCGCCCTTGATCACGTTTTGATTGTACGGGTCGTACAAGGGAAATTTGAATCCCAGGGATTGCATAATGCGCCAGCGATCAGGTACAGCCACAGTTTCCCGGGGAAGGTTGGGAAGCGGTGGCGGTACCTGGCTGGGATCAATGACAGGAATGGCCACATCGCGCGGCGCGATTATGGTGTCACGACCAGGAATAGCACGTTGCACCAAAGGGGTAGTGGGAACAATGCCGGGAGTCGCGTTTTGCGACGGGCGAATGCCTGTGCCGGCCTGGTCCTGCAGCACATCAGCTGAAAATGCACGCGGCGCGAAAACGCCCAAGGCTAGTTCACCGAATTGGCCAGTACCTTGCTCTATCCAGCCATCGGTGCTTCCCAATAAGCTGTCTTGAATGCGGATGCGGTACCACCCATTTTTTTCTTCAAAAGCATCCACCAGTTGGCCCTTGAAAAACTCGCCGATGGCCCTTGAATTGGCATCAGGTTTGGCATACACAACCCGCCGATTTTCAAACACCTGAAGCAGTACCAAGGGCCGTTCAGCGTTTTCAAGGTCCATGACTTCGGGAATGCCCGCCACCTTTCGGCTGACTTTTTCCACAGTTTCCGCAACTTGAGCCACTATGCTAGGGCGAATGTCTGTCCGTATTTGGGCATGTACCGGCCAGGGTAGCAGGCCTGCAAAAATCAGCCAGGCTGCCAACGGTTTTAAACGCATGGTGAGGTTTTGCTTTTTCATGGTGCGGGGCATACGTTTTGTTCGTTGCTGTCGTTGAACGGAGTTTGTGGGCATTGTGCATACTTCAGGAACTCGCCCGAGTTCGACAGTTCATCAGCCGTACGCAAGCTTGCAGGGAAAGGTCGCATCGCGCTGCCAACAGCATTCGCACCGTTGATTACACCCAGGTAGCCCACCATGTCGTCTTGGTCTACGCCATCTCCAGAAACACCCACTGCGCCCACCAAGGTGTTGCCTTTGTAAATTGGAAAGCCGCCCGGGAATATTTGCATGCCATTGGCGAAGCGACTTTGTCGTCCTGCTGGAATGTTTGCATCGTCTACGCAGGTTTGGCTGGCAGCAGGTGCAAATTGATTGAGCCCCACCACAGTGCGAACTGGCGACCCTAGAGTACTCAATACTTTGTTGGCGACAATATTCAATTGGAATCCGACATTGAAAGGGCTCCAGCTTGCAATCGGCGAAGAAAGGGGGCCTTCAGCCTGGCCTACTTCTGCGTCTGGAAAATAAGGGCGGTGGACATTGCCTATCGCGCGCGCAGAAAAAGCGGCACTGCCATTCAGAACGGCGGGTTGTTGCTGGAAAAAGGTATTCATCGCGTTGGCAAAGGCGGCATGCGCGCCAGCGTCAATCGCTGTGAAATCCGTCAGCGCTTCATTGGAACTGAATGTGAGGGCAGAGCGTGCTTTTTGAACAGACACGTCGGTGCCGAAAATTGGCGCGTCCGATGAACGAATCAAGCCGAGAATGTCACCGTCAATATCAACCACAGACACCGTCACTTCCGCTGGGGAGCCCAGTGGAACCCGAATTTGTGCTCGAGCCCGATTTGCAGTTTTCATGCCCTCGACCAGTATGTTTTGTACTTCAGCCTGGGTTAAATTGGTACCTGCCGTGGGAGGAAAACGCACCGCCGTGTTGTTTGCGGGATCGGTGATTAAAGTGAACGTATTCAGTCCGTTGAAAGCAGGGGCAGTGGTTGCCACATAGCCGGATTGAGTTGCGCCATAAGCAGTTCCTGCGATCGGATTTGCGACTGATTTGTAACCAGCAACTGCTACGAAATTTCCGCTTGCCACCAAATCTGCAAGACCAGCCACTGCGGGTGTGGTGTTGGAAAACTGGAAAGTTTGAGCGTTGGCCGTAATTCGGTTTGCCCGAATTTGTTCAGGCGCCCGAAATGCGTTGCTAAGCGCTGCAAACGCAATTTCTTCATCCAGATCGGTTTCATTGGTCAGAATGTCGCGGTCCAGACCATAAATTCCATTGGTACCCGCATTCACTGAAGAAATTACGCCAATGCCACCCACCACGCGGCCTTCCTGGTAAATGGGAAAGCCACCCGGGTCTGCCGAAAGCCCTAGGGGCGAGCGTTTTGGGCCGATGGTTGCATTTTGCGACAACCAGACATTCAAATCAGAGCAAGGCAGTTGGCTAAACTGCACGCCATACAAGGGGCCGCTGGGTTGACCCGTTTCACCAGGCTGAAAAAATTCCTGAACAATCTGGCTGGCGGTGCGCGTGCTGAATGCATTACCTGTCGATGATAGGTATGCGCCAGTAATCGCTTTGGCGATCGCTGCCAGTTCGCTGGGCACAGGGTTAAACCCATCCAGGCCGTTTCCGTTGGCACCCGGTAGCCCGCTCGTAATAGTCACATTGGGGCTTGAGTTGTTCATTCGATAAACAGCAAGCACATTGCCCACTCGATCAGTTACCGCAATGGTGGATTGGACGCCTCGAGAAATGGATGCCTGCACCGCGCGTGCAACAATGTCGTTCACTTCTGCGATCGACAAGCTTTGGGTACCCAGAGGCGCCACATTGAAGTTGGGTGCTGTAGCACTACCTCCACCCCCGCCCCCGCAAGACACCAAAATCAGGGGTGCGGCCAAACAAGCAGCCACCCCCAATGCGATTCGTTTTAATTTTGTACTGCTGGGTGCTGCTTGAGTGCGTGTTCGCATCGACTTCTTACTCGCTTTTCTTCGTTGTTCAATGGGCTGGCCAATTTAGCCACCCTCCAGTTCAATGCTGGTCTGTCTTTTCAAGCTACTGCGTCGATCGGCTATTGTTGCGCTGCCAATTCCTTTTCGTGTATGTGATATTCATGGCAAACGCCACAATCCGACTGAACTTTGTTCAGCGCGGGTTTGCTGCCTGCATGGCAAGTTTGGCAACCGTCAATTGCAGGCATTAGTACATCGCTGGCTTCTTCGGATTCGCTGGCCTTGTGGCAGCTTTCACAGTTTTCGAATTCATGTGCCTTGTGATCAAATTTGGCCATGGGCATCCATGGGTGGGCAGGGTTGAATTCGGCGATTGAATATTGCGGCATGCGTGAACCCGATGTTTTGGTGTTGCCCAATCCGTCCACTGCTTTTACTTCATGACAAACTGCGCAGGCGGTGTTTTCAAACAGTTCTACGGTGGCAAATGCTGCTTGTGCGCGTGGGTTGCCGCTTAAGTTGCGCAAGTTAGAGCGGTTCGGGTTTTTCTCACCAGGCCTTGCACGCAACACTGCGCGCTGGGTGTTTACCTTGTTGCGTTCCTCGGGGTGCAAGGCCAGGTAGCTGTAAAATTCCTCAACCGTGCTTAGTACGGCGCTCACCGGGCCGTGTGGTACCTGACGATCAGGCAGGGCAGGTTCGAAACTCAACTTGTGGCATTCCTGGCAATGGCTTTCCATGCTCAGTGTTTCAAAGCCGGTTTTGGTGTCTGCCGGTTCATGGCAATTTGCGCATTCCATCACCACTTTTTTGCTCGGGCTGTCGATTCCCTTGGGGTCCATGTGCACATCGTGTGGAAACTTAAGGGTGGTTTTCTCGACAATGGGCTCGTTGGCGACCATGCGAATTCTGCGCAGGTCGCTGGGCTCTGGTCCCGTGGCAACCGTGACGCGAAATGCAGGGTGTTTGTCGCCAGCAAAGTCACTGACCGCCAGGGTTTCTGTTTTTGGTGCAACCGCTTCAATATTTGTGTGGCAGGCTGCGCAGTCGGCGCCGACAAAATGTTTGTTTTGTTCTGCCAAACTTTCTCGACCCTTATGGTCGCGATGGCAGCTTGCGCAGCGGCCTTCTTCGAAGGACGTGTTGGGTAGACTTTGCTCGGCAACATGCAAACCCATGTTGCTGTGGCACACCATGCAGCTTTCATCTTTTACGCGAGAAAAATCTCCGGCATGGCAAGCTTGGCAATCACCTTCAAGGTTTGAATGTGCTGATGCCAATGGTCCTGGGTTCCACACCGAATCAAATGCATGTGCGGTGGTGTTGCGCGTGGGTACAACGAAATTGCTTTGAAGACTGGGGTGCGCATTCAAAGGCATTCGTTCCTGCGCCACGCTTTGTGGTTTCGCAATCTCTGCCTGTACGCCTATTTCAAACAGTTGTGGGTAATAAATCGCCAACAAAGGGAGCACAAGAAATGCGAACAGCACCGGCAAAAAAACAAGCCAGGACAAAGGTCGCTTTAAACCCAGCGGTTTTTGGAGTGCTTCTTGTTCATGTTGAAGCGGGCTTTTTTGTTGTTCTGCCATGAGTGCGCTTACCAATAAATGAACACGGAAAGCACATGCGCAATCAATGCAGCGAGCAACCCGAATGACAACGGCACATGCACTGCCAACCAAAGTTCTAGCCAGTAGCGCATGTGGTAATACCGGCGTAGCTGTTTTAATGCACGCAGTCGCTGAACCTGATTTCGGTAAATCTCCGACAGGCTGTCAGTGCGGGTTAGTTCGCTCTGCAAAATATCGACAGCTTTTTCTGTGGCGCAAACCTTCACTTTGCCCAGTCGTTGGCTTCGCCGTGAATTGAAAATGCCTTGTTTTGTCGATTCAGAAACAGTTCTGGCCAAACGATCATTGATGTTCTTGCAGAGCTTGCCTGCTTCCCTGTCAAGTGTTTCGATTTGGGAAACAATTTGTTCCGGGCTTTGCCGATTAAGCACATTCGACATTTCCGTGGGGTAACGCAAATAAAAAGTTAAGCCCCACACGCCGGTGCCAATCGTCGTCATGGTCAACACATAAGCAAGAGAATGAATGTTCCAGCCGATTTGAAAGCCAGTGTGCAAGGTCGCGACCACGGCCAATGCCAGCCCGAGGTAAATGTGGGCAGACACCCAACCCCTTAAATTGCCAGCTTCGTTGGAGTATTGACGCTTGCGTACACCAAACCACATTAGCCATAAGATGAGCAGCGCTCCGATTGTGCCAAGGGTGTAACCCAGCCAAGTGCCACCGTTGGCGTTGATGCGTGGTTGATCAAACAAGTAAGCGAAAGAAGCAAGCAAAGTGAGCAGCAGCGCACATTTCAGGAAGGCAAACCGTTTGTAATTGAATAGATTGTCCTGAATCATTGGTTCAGCGCCTTGGCGAATAATCAGAGGTCATGCTGCTCAGGGTTTACACTTAATTCCGTATAACCTTCAATGTTACGTCATCATTGGTGATGTTAGTATCCCTAGTTCTAGTCTGGGAGTTCATTAATTGAGTCTTGGTATAGCATTTATCGGTGTTATGTTCCTGTTTTTTCTAGTATTTTGCCTGTATTTTTCATGGAAAGGTTTTTTTTCTGTGAACGGGCAAAATGCCTTGAATTCCAGTATTTTGTTGGAACACAGTCCAGAGTGGAGGGCTTTTTTAGATCGTCGGCAAGAAATTGAGAATGACCCGACACTGGATGAGAAAAGCAAACAAACTCTTATCGAAAACTGGCAGATGATGGCTCAGGAAAGCAAGCCACATATGTTCAAAGTCGAGTCCTCCAGAGGTGCTCCAAGAGCATGGGCGACGCCGACAGCTTTGCCAGTTTTGATTGCACTCACGCTCACGCTTGCCACATTACTGACCTACACCATCGGTGCAATGAATCCAGGTGCCACCAAATGGCCCAGCATGGATTCTGCGGCGGTTAATGCGCCCACCGTGGATCAGGCAGTCCTGGCCACTGAAGGTCATCCCGGTGATGGCGCCAGTCTTGAGGACCGGTTGGCTGGCTTGAAAGCAAGGTTGGCTCAGCAGCCTGACGATTTGCAGGGGTGGGTGCTTATGGCGCGCACGCATGCATCTATGGCAAATTATTCTGAAAGTGCGCAGGCACTGCAAGCTGCTTTGGCCCTTACACCCGGGCACCCTGACATACTCGCTGATTTGGCTGACATGACCGCCATGGCACAGGGACGCAAACTGGCAGGTGAACCTGAACAGTACATTGCAGCGGCCTTGCAGAGCGACCCAAGACACGAAAAAGCGTTGGCGCTCGCGGCCAGTGCAGCGGAACAGGCGGGTGACAATGACAAAGCACAGGTGTATTGGCAGCTTCTAAGCCAGGTTCAACAAGCTGACTTGCAAAGCAATGCACCTGCGCAGGTTCTAAATGTGTTGACCATCGCCACAGTGACTATTTCCAAGGCAGCGTTGAACACAATGAATGAAGACTCGGCCCTTTTTGTATTCCTGAAAAGTGAGAGCGGACCCGGAATGCCTCTAGCCGTGGTGCGTGTACCAGCCACCGCGCTAATAGCAGGTTCGCAGCCTGTGCGTTTTGGTCCTGGTGACTTTATTCAGGAAGGCGCCATCGACAATTTGCCCGAAACACTTTATTTTCAAGCCCGATTGTCGATTCAAGGCATGGCCCAAACCAGTACGGGTGACATTGATTCAGCCTGGGTTGCCGTACCCCGAAACCAACTGGAGTCGGGTGTGAACTTGAATTTGTCTGAAGGCCAATCGAAATAAATGATTCAAGCCGCGCTGCTATCCAATCAACTGCGGTTGAAGTGCACTGGTCTGCAGGCTGCAGGGGTTGTGTTGACTGGCGAATTTGATTGCACATTAAGTGCGGGTGTAGTGCATGTGCTGCGTGGGGCGAATGGTGTCGGAAAGTCCACCTTGTTGCGCACGGTGTGCAATGCAATGCCTGCACAGGCGGTTTTGTTCAAGCCCGATTATGGTTTGAGAGACGAGTTGTTGGTTCATGAACATCTTACCAATGTGTTGCAGCATCTTCGTTGCGAAGAATCTTCGCTGGAAACCCGTCTTGCACAGGTCGGCTTAAGCGATTGGCAATTTGAGCGGATTGGCACTTTGTCTTCCGGGCAACGTGCGCGCTTGGGTTTGTGTACTTTGCTGTTGGCCCAGTTCAAGGTTTGGCTGCTGGATGAACCGCTGAATGCGCTTGATGCGGACGGTTGCTCAGTGTTGGCCAATTCGTTATGCATCCATTTAAGCCAAGGTGGTTTTGTCTTGATGGCCAGCCATGTGGATGCCCAACAGCTGTTGCAGCACATGCCCGGTGTCAGCCTATGTAATCATCTCATTCAGGGCGGTGAACTACTGTCTGAATCGGCTGTTGCTGGTACAGGGATAAACACTACACTCGAATCAGTTTCCAAGCCAAAGATTCCAATAGCGGCCTTGCTAAGGCGTGAATGGGTCTTGCTTCTTGGCAATCCGCAAGCCGTCTTGTGGGGCGCCTTGTTTCACTGGATGGTGTTAAGTTTTTTTGGCATTGGCCTCGGAAAGCCAGGCGTAGAATTTAGCCAGGTGGCGGTGTGGGTCAGTTTGTTGCTTGCTGTGTTACTCGGCGCAAAAGACTGGTTTGCAGAAGATCATCGAGTCGGCTGGATGCGTTTTGTTGCACACTTGAACCCTGAAAATCTGGGCATGTATTGGCTGATCCGTGTATTGGCCACCGCTGTTGCGCAAATGGCGGTGTTGGTGCCTGTCACTGGCCTGCTTGCTCTGCAGTTTGGCTTGACCGTCACGCAGGGCGTGCAGTTGATTGTCGCCATGATTGCGGGCTTGTGGGCAATTGTTCCCCTATTGGGCGTGGTGGCTCTGTTGGTAATGCTGACTCGGGGCGGTGCCGTGTTGGTGTATTTGTTCGCATTGCCACTGCTGGTACCGGTGCTGATTTTCGGTTTGGAAGCTAGCCGAGCCGTTGATTTGGGTCGCAGCGCCGCTGCCCCGCTTGCCGTGTTGATTAGCATGGGTATGCTTGCCTGCCTGCTGGGGCCCGCAGTGGCTCGACGGCTTATACAGTTAATACAGGAATAACTATGTTTGCGCAGTTTGCTTCACCCCCCAAGTTTCATGCCCTTGCCAGTCGAGTTTGGGTCTGGCTGCTAGTGACTGGCATCGCAGTGCTGGGGCTTGGCCTATACACCGGGCTTTTTTTGGCCCCCACCGATGCAAAGCAAGGTGAAGTGTACCGGGCCATTTACGTGCATGTTCCAGCCGCTTGGATGTCCATGTTTTTGTATTTGGTAGCGTGTGGATATGCCATGTTGAATTGGGTCTATCGCAGTGATGTATCCGCAGTGATGATGCGTGCCTTTTTACCCACCGGGGCTTGGATGACCGCAATAGCTCTTGTTACAGGCGCTTTGTGGGGCAAGCCAACCTGGGGCACCTACTGGGTTTGGGATGCGCGTATGACCTCTGAATTGCTGCTCCTGTTCATCTACCTGGGTTTGATTGCGCTGGGACAGTTGACCACAGACCCTGCCAAAGCCGACCGCGTATTGTCGATCGGTTTGCTAATTGGTGCAGTGAATATTCCCTTGATTTATTTGTCCGTGGTTTTTTGGAATACATTGCATCAGGGGTATAGCGTTTCAATGAGCGGCAGCAGCATTCATCCAGAAATTGCCACAGGCATGTGGTTAAGTGTAGTGGGATTTTGGCTAATCTGTGCCAGCACTGCATTAAACCGGGCACGCCGATTGCTGGTTCAAAGGCGGTGGCTTTAATGCACATAGAGGGGCTTAAGCAATGAATTTTGATGCATGGCAAACCGTTTGGATTTGCGTGGGTTTCAGTGTTGTTGTAATTGCACTGGACGCCTGGCTTGCCAACCGTGCTGGACCCGACAAAACCGAATTGGCCCGAACAGGGCAACGCGGCAAGCGCTTGGCCAGCATTGGCAAAGGAAGTTTGAAATGAGGAACGTGACATGAGCAACGTACGCACGCACCGCGCCGTCTGGCTTGCTGCCATTGTGGTTGTGGCCTTGGGCTTTGGTATTGCACTGGTGAAGGTGTTCAATGAAAACCTGGTGTTTTTTTACACACCCACACAAATTTTGGGCGGAGAAGTGCCCACCGGAGAAAAAACATATCGCCTGGGCGGAATGGTTGAAACCGGAAGCGTGCAACGCGAAGCTGATTCGCTGAAAGTTCGTTTCGTAGTCAGTGACTTGAATAGCAAAGTTCCTGTTGAATTCAACGGAATTGTTCCCGATTTGTTCAAAGAAGGAACCGGCGTGGTCGCTGATGGCCAATGGGATGGGACCACCTTCGTAGCGTCTGAAGTGCTGGCCAAACACGATGAAGAATACATGCCACCCGGAGTCGAGCAGTGATTGCATTTGTATCTCAGTTCAGCCTTGCCTTGGCGTTGGTGCTTTCTTTCTTTGGGGCTGTGGCGGGCTTTGCAGCAGTGCGTGGCGTTTTCACCCATGAGCCCGCAGTGCCTTTACTCAAGTCCGTGCAGCGCAATGTCACCATGGTGTTCGGTTTGGTGGGTATCTCTTTTGTCGGCTTGATTTACTCTTTTGTTGTTAGCGATTTTTCAGTGCGCAATGTGGCTGAAAATTCCAACCTTGCCTTGCCGGTGCTTTATAAAATTGCAGCCACGTGGGGCTCGCATGAGGGCTCGTTTTTGTTGTGGGTACTCATGTTCGCTGGTTGGGCGCAGGCTGTGGCAGCGTCAAACTTCGAGGTGTCAGCATGCTTCAAAGTGCGGGTTTTGGCTACGCTGCAGTTGGTGCTGGTTGGTTTTCTGTTGTATCTCCTCATCGCCAGTAACCCCTTTGAATACCTGTACCCCACACCGCTGGATGGTCGCGATTTAAATCCCTTGTTGCAAGACATTGGCATGATCCTCCATCCGCCTCTGCTGTACATGGGCTATGTAGGTTTCGCAGTTACTTTTGCGTTTGCCGTAGCAGGTTTGTTGGAAGGCAGATTTGACATGACCTGGGCGCGTTGGAGCAGGCCATGGACCAACGTGGCCTGGGCTTTTCTTACGATGGGCATTGCACTGGGAAGCTGGTGGGCCTACCGCGAATTGGGTTGGGGCGGTTGGTGGTTCTGGGACCCGGTTGAAAATGCATCGTTGATGCCTTGGTTGGCCGGCACTGCGCTTATACATTCCCTGGCAGTTTCTGAAAAGCGCGGAGCCTTGCGCAGTTGGACGCTGCTGTTGGCCTTAACCACTTTTGCCTTGTCCTTGCTCGGCACTTTTTTGGTTCGCTCTGGCGTACTGACTTCCGTGCATGCGTTTGCCACCGACCCCGAGCGCGGCGTGTTTATTCTCGCCTTGTTGTTCCTGGTGGTGGGTGGTTCCTATATTTTATATGCCTTGAAAACAGGCGAAGTGGGGCAGGGGGGCAGCTTCAAAACCACGGGCCGTGAATCGCTGTTGTTGTCCAACAATGTGTTAATGAGTGCGGCGTTGGTCACCGTCATGCTGGGAACACTCTATCCATTGGTGGTTGAAGTCATCGGCGGACGAAAAATGTCGGTGGGCCAACCCTACTTTGAAGCCTTGTTCGCGCCGATTTTGCTGCCAGCAGTGTTGCTGATGGCTCTTGGTCCCGATTCTCGCTGGCGCGAAACGCCAATGGCACAGTACATTAAACCAGGTGTAGTGGCCATGGGTGCTGCTTTGCTGGTGTTGATCGGTGCAGCTTTCTTCAATGGGCACTTCAGTATTGTATGGGCCATTGGTGTGGTGTGTGCGGTGTTCATGGCCGTGGCTACAATGGCCCACGCAGCAGTGGCCACACGCAAGGCGGGTGCCGCCATTCCTGAAAGTGGTTTGCTGTATCGAATTCGGCGCTTGTCACTTTCTTATTGGGGCATGGTGCTTGCGCACTTGGGTGTTGCTGTGTTCGTGGTGGGCGTAAGTTGGGTAAAAACATTCGAAACAGAAACCGATGCCGTGTTAAAGCCGGGCGAAACCACTGAAATTGGCCCGTGGCGGGTCACCTTCATTGGCGTTGATTCCGTTCAGCGGCAAAACCATGTGGCCGCGTTGGGCGTGTTTGAAGTAACCCGTGGGCAAGGCAATCTGATTCATTTGTTGGAACCCGAAAAACGCCGCTACCAAAGTTCAGAACAAATCATGACCGAGGCGGCAATTCACACCGAGTGGTTTTCTGATGTGTATTTGAGTTTGGGCGATGCTGTGCAAAGTAACGCCAATGCGGGCAGTTGGGGTGTGCGTTTGTACTACAAACCACTGATTAACCTGATTTGGTGGGGCTGCGCGCTGATGGCCTTGGGTGGTTTGCTTACCGTATTCGACAGGCGCTACAGGCCAAAAAGGAAACAGGTGCTGACATGATCAAGAAACGTCTGCGTTTGTACTTGCCAATTTTGGTGCTGCTGTTTCTGGGCGTTTTTTTATTGCGCGGATTGTGGCTTGATCCCAAGAAATTGCCTTCCGCTTTGATCGGCAAACCCGCGCCGGTAGCGCAACTTCCGGTGTTGAGTTTTGAAGGTTCAGAATCAAGTGCTGTACAAATCGTTGACATTCAAACCTTGCAGAACATTGATGCGTTGAAAGGCGAGCCTTGGGTGTTGAATGTGTTCGCATCCTGGTGCCAGGCTTGCCTGGTGGAGCACCCGCATTTCATTGAAATGGCTAGGCAGCAAAGCTCGCAGAAGAAAATCAAGCTTGTGGGTTTGGCTTACAAAGACGATTTGGCGAACACACGCCGCTGGCTCGCGCAGTATGGAAACCCCTATGATTTGATTTTGATTGATCAGCAAGGTCAGTACGGAATTGAGTTGGGGGTGTACGGCGTGCCTGAAACCTTTTTAATGAGTGTAAGCAATACGATTATTCACAAGCAAGTTGGCCCTGTTCCTGCTGATTATCTTGAAAGCATGGCCATGCCTGCCATAGAGGCTTCGCGATGAATGTGAACGACCTGAACTCAACTGAAAAAGAACAATACAAGGAAGTGGCCAGTGAATTGCGCTGTCTGGTTTGTCAGAACCAGTCGCTTGCGGATTCGCATGCTTCACTTGCCGTTGACCTGAAAGAAAAAATTGCAGAGCAAATTCGTGCTGGCAAAACCAATGAAGAAATCAAGAGCTTTATGCAAGACCGGTACGGTGAATTCGTAATCTACAAGCCAGCCTACAGCATGGAAAATGCTGTGCTTTGGTTGGGGCCGTTTGTGGTCTTGCTGGTTGCCGTTGTGCTGGCACGCAGAGTAAGTCGAGGTACAAGTGCTTCACTTCAACCCTCCAAACCACCGGCCGCTGAGGCTGATCCGCAGTGGGCAGAAAAACTCTATTCCAGCGCCAAGCCAGAAAAGAAGGATTGATCAGAATTGAGCGCTACATTGCACTTATGCAGTTTTGACGCTAAAAATATCGGTGATTTTTCATTCTGAGGTGGCCATGTTCAGTTCTCGCGTTGTAATTGCTGCCAGTATGGCGCTGCTTGCTGCATGTTCAACTGTTCCTTCCAATGATTCCCCCAGATGGGAGCAAGTTGGACTGGATATTTTGAAACAAGGCTGCGCAGGTGCAAGTGTTGTATACACTGACGTCCCGAATCGGCATGTTGTCGGTTTGATTGATCAACTGAAAACAGTTCGTTGCGACGGTTTTGTTTCACAAACTTATCACTCCAAAGCGGCATCCAATCCGCAGGGTTTGCCCATTTCACTACAACTCAGTAAGCCCCACCCGGGGCTCCCAGGGTTTCTTGATCTGGGCACCGATATCCGTTCTGTAGAACAGCACTTGGGGCCATCCAAGGCACGTAAGGGCAACAGCTTGTTGTATGAGCCCTCGGAAGGTAACAACGCGCTTGTCATTCACGTGGATCAAGAAAAAGTAGTTTCCTTAAGGTGGGATTGGAATGTCGATTAAATTCATGCGTAACTTTGGCTTGGTCTGTGCTGTTTTTTTGCTTGCGGCGTGTGACAAACCCCAGGTGGATGAAACAAGCGAGGGGCCACCTGTGGCTGCCTCTGAGCCCTCACCCGCCCCCGCGGAAGGCACGGTTTCAAGCCTGAATCTGGATGGCGATGGGCTTCGATTAATTGATTCAAATTCAGGCGGCGCACGCGCAGTTGAATTTGGTACTAATAAAACTGAATTTTTGGAGATGCTTGAAAAGGTTACGGGTAAGCCCGCTGTGAAGCAGGGCAACAATGAAGACTGCGGTGCGACAAACGCGGTGTGGTCCGATGGACTAATCACGTGGTTTCAAGCCGAGCGATTCGTGGGTTGGTCTATCAGTGAAGACCAAGCCTCGACGCTGCGCACTGCGAACGGCATTGGCCTTGGAATGACAAGAACCGAGCTTGAAAACAGTGGCACAGTGGTGCAAGTTACCGAGTCATCGATCGGAATCGAGTTCTCTGCGGGAAATGTGGCGGGGCTTTTGAATTCATCGAATGCCGATGCCAACATAAGCAATATGTGGGCGGGCCAAGTGTGCATCGCGCGTTAGATCTAACTTGATTGTCTGTATCTTGTTCATATATAAGACAGAAGCACCCATCTTTACCCTAAATTGGGGAATAAGCGAACTTTGGATTGCATTGGGGAGTACTATAAAAATAATGTTACTCACAGTGGTACCTCATGTCTGCAATCGTAAAAGCAACCAGAAACAAGTCTGAACTGCGTTCAGAGGCGGCTTTTCGATTGAAAATCGGCGTGGCTAACAGCGCTGACTGGTGTCTGGGTGCAGACACTTTGGGGCTGTTGTTCAAACTGGCCAGTTCTCCAGAAACTGTGATGGACGGGCTAAAGCTTTTGCACGAGTTACAAACCCATCAGGTTGAGCTGGAAATGCAGCAGCAAGAGTTGGAACACAGCGCTCAGCAACACACCAAGCAAATGGACAAATTGAAGTCATACTTCGAGCATGCACCATTTGGTTATCTGATTGTCAATCGGGATGGCGAAATCATTCACTGTAATTCAGCCGCCGTCATGTTGCTTGGCTCGAAAAACAAATCATGCGTTGGTCAGCGATTCGACAGTTTCTGTACCGTACTCAGTGCTTATGGTCTTCAAGACTTGTTGATGCATGCCGTGGTCGAAGGTCCCCCAGTGATGTGTGTGCTTGAATTGAAACCAGGCCGCGGCCGCCCTAGGCGAATGCAGGTTTTGATCAACAAATCGCCCGAGGAAGGTCAATTTTTGTTTGGCTTGTCCAGTTACGACCAACTGCTGAAAGTTTGAAACCCAATCCCGAAAGCAATTCAGACACCCGAGTGGTAGGCATTGGCGCGTCCGCGGGTGGCCTACCTGCACTTGAAGAGTTTTTCCGGTCGGTGCCCAAAGAAAGTGGATTGGCCTACCTCGTGGTACAGCACTTGGACCCCACCAAGAAGGCACTTCTTCCCGAGCTGCTTCAACGAGTTACTGACATGACCGTTCGAGAGGCTAGCCACAATGCCAGTATCGATCCCAATTGTGTTTATGTTCTGCCACCCAACTGGGAACTTTCCGTTCATAGCCGTAAGCTGCAACTTTCGCATTCCACAGAAGTTCGTGGGCTACGCCTGCCAATCGATGTTTTGTTTTCGTCGCTGGCCAGCGAATATGGCGAAAGGGCGATCGCAGTGGTACTTTCCGGCATGGGGTCAGACGGCACCTTGGGTATGCAAGCAGTGAAAAGCAGCGGAGGGCTTACTTTGGCTCAAACGCCCGATTCGGCACAATACGACTCAATGCCTCAAAGTGCGATCGGTACGGGTTGTATCGATATAGTGGCTCCCTGTGATTCACTCCCCATCAGGATCATGGGCCTGTTGCATGGCCCGCCCAAACCCGCAGAGGGGGCCGTAGAACAAGAACAGAATGACATTGAAGCCATGAGTGCAATTGTTCAACACTTGAGGGCTCACACACGTCACGATTTTTCACTTTATAAAACCAGCACCCTGTTAAGGCGCATTGAGCGTCGTATTTCCGTGCATGGTCTTAAGGGAATGTCGAGCTACGCCACATTTTTGGAGACTAATCCAAAAGAAATCGAATTGCTGTTCAAAGAGCTTCTGATTGGTGTCACCAACTTTTTTCGTGATCCCAATGTTTGGGATCATTTACAAGATTCGATTTTGCCCTCAGTGGCTGGAGAGTTTTCTGCCTCCCATAAATACCGCGCATGGTGTGCGGGTTGTTCCACTGGCGAGGAAGCCTATTCATTGGCGATGGTGTTGGCCGAAGTATTTGATCGATTGCCCCCCAACAAGCGGGTCGAGGTTCAAATTTTCGCATCGGACATTGGGACTGACGCCATCGCTTTTGCGCGCCGGGGCAAATACCCTTTGTCGATCGCCGAGCATGTTTCTCCTTCAAGGCTGTCACGCTTTTTCATCTTGCGTGATGGTTACTACTTTGTAAGCCAAAGAATTCGCGACATGGTTTTGTTTGCCCAGCATGACCTTGTGCTCGACCCCCCTTTTACCAAACTGGATTTGGTGGTTTGTCGAAACCTGTTGATATACTTTGATTCAGTGTTGCAGCAACGTTTGTTGCCGCTGTTTCACTACAGTTTGCGTCCCGGTGGTTTAATGTTGTTAGGAAGTTCTGAAACCATTGGAAACACGGAGCACTTGTTTGCGGCTGTGCATGCGAAATTGCGTTTTTACCAGCGCCGCAACAGCGATCCATTGCTAAACACAGATTTGTTGTTAAATACCTTCCCCACCATTCAAGTACCAAACCGAGATTATTCTGTGTCCAAACCCACGCCAGACAATTCGAATTCCCTGCAAAATTTGCAAAGTGCAGCTGACCACGTGCTGTTGCAGGTGTACGCGCCCGCTGCGGTGGTGGTGAATGGCGAAAGCGACATTGTGTACATCAGCGGCAGAACCGGTAAATATCTTGAGCCCGCTGCGGGCAAGGCGAATTGGAATATTCATGCAATGGTGCGCGATGGTTTGCGCGCACCGCTGTACAACGCACTCAAGAAAGCAGCCACTCAGGACCGTGCAGTGGAATTGCTCGGCTTACCCGTAGAAATGGGAAACTCCGCCAGTCTGGTTGTGGATGTGACAGTGCAGAAGCTGAAAGAGCCGTCTGCTCTGCGTGGCATGTTCATGATTGTCTTTCGAGATGCAGGTGTTTTATCCGAGCGGCAACAATCAACCCTGATGGAAGTTGACAACGTCAGCGGGGCATTGGCCACCGAGTTACATCGGCAGCAAGAAGAAAATCAGCGTCTTCGCGAGGAGAACAGGGCATCTCAGGAAGAGCTTCAGTCCTCAAATGAAGAGCTTCAGTCGATCAATGAAGAGTTGCAATCCACGAACGAGGAGTTGACCACCTCCAAAGAGGAAATGCAATCCATGAATGAAGAATTGCAAACCATTAATTCTGAACTTCAGGCCAAGCTTGATGATTTGGCACTGGCTCAAAGCGACATGCAAAATCTGTTGAACAGCACAGAAATTGCAATTCTTTTCCTGGACGGAAATTTGAATGTGCGGCGCTACACTGAGCGAGCCGCAAAAATTATCAGTTTGCGCGAAAGTGATGTGGGCCGGCCATTGAGCGACCTGAGCAGCATTTTGAATTATCCAGAATTGAATGAAGATGCAGCTGAAACCTTGCGAACCTTGGCATTCTCGCAGAAGCAAATTTCCGGCAGTGATGGCCGTCAGTTTTCAGTGCGAATCATGCCTTACAAGCGCTTGGACAATGTTATCGATGGTGTGGTCATTACCTTAATGGCAATCAACACATAAAAAAACCGAACCATGATTGCCCAGGGTTCGGTTTTTTTGGCTTCGGTTCTGGTTTATTTCAAAGGCTTGTAGCGCACACGTTTTGGCCGCGCACCTTCTTCACCCAAACGCTTCACTTTGTCGGCTTCATATTCCTGGAAGTTGCCATCAAAAAACACCCACTGTGAATCTCCTTCGCAAGAAAGAATGTGTGTGGCAATGCGGTCAAGGAACCAGCGGTCGTGTGAAGTAACCATCACCGTGCCTGCAAATTCAAGCAAGGCGTCTTCCAGTGAACGCAAGGTTTCCACGTCCAGGTCGTTTGAGGGCTCATCCAGCAGCAAGACATTGCCACCTGAAATCAGGGTTTTGGCCAAATGCAGGCGGCCACGCTCACCCCCAGACAAATTACCAATGAGTTTTTGCTGATCACCACCCTTGAAGTTAAAGCGCCCCAGGTAGGCACGTGAAGGCATTTCAAACTTGCCCACGGTCAGAATGTCTGCACCGTCGGCCACACCATCAAACACGGTTTTGTCGTTGGGCAGTGAGTCACGGGTTTGGTCAACCACGGCCATGCGCACGGTTGATCCAATTTTGATCTCGCCACTGGTGGGCTTTTCTGTGCCTGCCAGCATTTTGAACAGGGTGGATTTACCTGCGCCGTTGGGGCCAATTACACCCACAATTGCGCCGGGTGGCACTTTGAAGCTTAGGTTGTCTATCAATAAACGGTCGCCGAAGGCCTTGCTGACATTCTCGAATTCAAACACTTCATTGCCCAAACGCTCGGCCACTGGAATAAAAATTTCCTGGGTTTCGTTGCGCTTCTGGTATTCGTGGCTTGAGAGTTCTTCAAAGCGTGCAATACGCGCTTTGGATTTGGCCTGGCGCCCCTTGGGGTTTTGGCGAACCCATTCCAGTTCTTTCTTCAATGCTTTTTGGCGCGCGCTTTCGCTGCTTTCTTCTTGCTTCAGGCGGTCTTGTTTCTGGTCTAGCCAAGAACTGTAGTTGCCTTTCCATGGAATGCCAGACCCACGGTCCAGTTCCAAAATCCACTCGGCTGCGTTGTCGAGGAAATAACGATCGTGGGTAACGGCAACCACGGTGCCCGGGAATTTGTGCAGGAATTGCTCCAGCCAGTGCACTGATTCTGCGTCCAGGTGGTTGGTGGGTTCGTCAAGCAGCAGCATGTCGGGCTTGCTCATAAGCAGGCGGCACAGTGCCACGCGGCGCTTTTCACCACCCGACAAATTGGCCACATTGGCTTCCCAAGGGGGCAAGCGCAGCGAATCGGCTGCAATTTCCATCAAGTGTTCCGCGTCATTGCCAGCGGCAGAAATAACCGCCTCCCATTTGGCTTGTTCCTCGGCCAGTTTGTCGAAGTCGGCATCGGGTTCGGCGTAGGCGGCGTAAATTTCTTCCAGTTTCTGCTGGGCCATACCCAGTTCGCCCAAACCTTCTTCAACCGCTTGGCGCACTGTGTGTTCGGGGTTCAACTCAGGTTCCTGGCTTAAGTACCCAATGTTCAAATTGGGCATGGGCACCGCTTCGCCTTCGATGTCTTTGTCGACACCCGCCATAATTTTCAGAAGCGTAGACTTGCCCGAGCCGTTCAAGCCCAGCACACCGATTTTCGCGCCGGGAAAGAAACTCAGCGAAATATTTTTCAAAATCTGGCGCTTTGGGGGAACAATTTTCCCCACGCGGTTCATGCTGTAGACGTACTGGGCCATTCGGTTTCCAATTCAATAGGTTTAACAATGCCGCAATTTTAAATCATCGCGGGCAGCAGGGGGGTTAAGGCTTGTCGTTCCTTGCTGGCTTCACCCAGCAAGGCCATGCCCAGCAACGCGCCATCTTTGTTTTTAAACAGCGCTTTCACGCCATTTTCATCAGCGGTAATTTCCCACTCACCTTCATGTTCGGGCAGGGGCGGGTTCACCACTGCTGGGCAGTCGGGTGTTTTAATGCTGACAGGCATGGCCGGGAATTTAATTTCGGTTGGTTTGCCGGTCAGTGTTTGGGCCATGGCGCGCGCAGATTGCATCACAGGCATGATGTACGGCAACACGAACTTACCCAAGTAGTCTGCGCAATCGCCCAACGCATAGATATTTGAATGGCTTGTTTGTCCCAAGCCATTCACCACAATACCGCGTTGCACGGTTAAACCTGCATTTTGGGCCAGTTCTGTGCGGGGTTTTAAACCCACTGCAGACAACACCAAATCAGCTTGGGTACTGTCACCAGTAGAGTCGGTCAGGGTGTAGGCAGTACCGGTTTTTACAATGCCTGTGACCGAGCGGCCCAGCTTCCAGCTCACTCCCTTCTCGGCCAGCTTGTTCAGCATGAAAGTGCTGGCCTGTTCGGGTAGCAGGCGCGCTAAGGGGCGGTCCGCCAAATCAAATACGGTGGTGTGAATCTCAGCCTTCAGCAGGTCATTGGCAAATTCGCAACCAATCAGGCCTGCGCCCAACACGGCAACTTCTTTTTTGCCTTCCAGCAGTTTGCGAAATACGGTGTAGTCGTTCAAATCATTCACACTGATCACATCGCTCGCACCATTGCCTTCGAGGGGCAATTTGATTGTGTCGGCACCCAAGGCCAGCACCAGGTTGTCATAGTTGAATTCGCCAGCGCTGCTTGAAACTTTTCGCGCATCGGCATCAATTGCGCTCACGCTTGTATTGGGAATCAAGTCAACTTTTTGTTGTTCAGCAAATTTTGCGGCAGGCGTCATCACCAGGCTTTCCGGTGTTTTTCCGCTGGCCAGTGCATTGGACAACATGGGCTTGGAATAGAAATCGCCATTGTCGGCAGTGATCAAGCGAATCTGTGATTCCGGGTCTGCTTTGCGTAGTTCTCTAACCAAAGTCCAAGCGGCCACGCCGCTTCCAATGATGGTGGTATTCATGTCGTTAATCCTGTTGCTACAAATCAGTTGAAATAGTTGCTGTCTATGAATCTGTTGAAATGATGGTGCATTACTATAACCATTTTCGATATTGGCATTGTAAGCGCAATCCAAATGTATACGGGTGTTTACCAAACAGAGCTGCATTGGTTAAGATGCTGGAAGTATTCGGTTTTAACGCCGAACGCCACGATAGACTAATGGCATTCCTTTATTATCAAACGACTTCACAAAATACACATCAAAGGGAGACAACTTTGAGTACATTTGATCGCATGGGCACTTCACGTTTTTTCAAAACTGCGGCTTTGGCGCTGTCAGTATCAGTATTGGCCGCTTGCGGATCCATGACTGGCCTCAAAGACATTCCCGAGTATCTGGATTCCGATTTTGAACATGTGGGCCCCCGTGATTTCATCACCAACATAGACCTGGCTCGCATCAAATTGGGCATGTCGCCCCTTCAGGTTCAAAACCGTTTGGGTATGCCGATGCTCAGTGGGAAAGAGCAAAATGATCGTTGGGACTATGTGCTTAAAAAAGGTCAAGGCGCGCAAGAAGAATTTGTTCCCTACGCGGTTTATTTCAAAGATCAAAAGGTGGTGCGTCTTGCACCGTTGACACCTCCTCCAGCAGCGCCTGTTGACGAAGTGGCTGTTCAGGCCCCCGCAGTTGAAGCGCCAGCCGCCAGCGCTGGTGAAGTAATGGCACCCGAACCCAGCCTTGCAGTTGGGGCCGATGTTGGCGATGCAGCGGCTATCAATGACATGTTGAGCAACTGGGCCGCTGCGTGGTCATCGAAGGACGCAGCAGGTTACCTTGGCTTTTACGCCGACACTTTTGAGCACGGGAAAAAGTCGCGCGAAGTTTGGGAGAATCAGCGTAAAGCTCGTTTGTCTGACAAAGAAACCATCTCGGTGAGCGTGTCAGATGTACAAATTGATGTTCAGTCGGAGGCTTTGGCGTCAGTAAAGTTCAAACAAGACTATTCATCAAACCGCTTCAACGATTCGGGCACCAAAATCCTGACCCTGTCGAAAGCAAGTGGTACCTGGAAAATTCAAAGCGAAGAGTTTCAGAAGTAATTTTTGATTTTGTATAAAAAAGCCCCTGGTAGCAAACATTGCAGCCAGGGGCTTTTTAGTTTAAGGTCGTGCGGAATTTACTGTTCGAAGATCTGGATTTTTCCGCAACCATCCAAACGTTCAACCAGGTCACTGCCCATCAGTTTTGAAGGTGTGTAAGCGCCACCCGCAATGTTTTTCTCCATCAAAATGAAGCTGGCCACTGCCAGTGAACCCATTACAGTTAAAGAATAACCATTCGCGGTTTTTACACGGGCAACCACTTTTTTGCCTTCGGCATTGCTGGCCTCGCCCCACACATAAGCGGGCATTTTTGCGCGTTGTTCTTCATTGGGGCCTTCGACCTTTGCCGCCTGTTTTTTCAAAATATTCTGTATCAGCGACAGTCCCAACACGGGGCGTGCCAAGTTGGCAGCCCGCATCATGCGTACTGATTTGGGCGATGAAGGAATGTATACCTCTATGTTCCGGATGCCGGTGCTGTGAAATGCCGTGGACACATCGCCCCAAGGGATGGTGACTGCGAACTTGGTGCCGTTGCCAAAGTTAATTTCACGGGTGCTGTAGCCCAGGCCAACAGGTTTAATTTCCCCGTCTTCACGAACGCGCCCGCCATGCTTCATGGCTTCCACTGTTGTTTTGGCGGTGCCTGCCGACAAGCCGCTGCGTGAATCGAAGCCCAAGGCCAGATGCGTGGCGTCTGGCAGTAATTCATGAAGTCGCGATGCCACACAGTCTGTAGGAATGACGTCAAAACCAACACCCGGGCACAATACGATTTTCTGTTTTCTTGCTTTGCCGCTAAGCGATTGCGCCAACTCGAACACCGAAATTTCGCCGGTAATGTCGAGGTAATGAGTTTTGGTCTGCAGGCAGGCCATCATCATGGGCTCTGCGGTTTCAGAAAACGGGCCAGCGCAGTGTAGTACCAGGTCCACTTCGTTCAAGCCTTCGAGCACTTCCGCCTCGTCGTCCAGAGAAAACACACGGCTTGGCAAGCTTAGTTTATTGGCCAGTGCGGTAACCGCTGCTTCATTGCGGCCCGCCAAAATGGGGCGCATGCCGCGCTTGGCGGCTTCTCGTGCAATCATTTCGCCGGTGTAACCATTGGCGCCGTATATCATCCAGGGCATTGCTTCTCCTAAAGCGCAGCAGGCGCCCTCGGTGGGGCGCCCTTGTTATTTTTAAATCAAGATTCCAATTTGGCTTTCACACGGTCAAGAAAAGTGCCGACCTGTGCGTCAAATTCGGATTTCACTATACCTTCTGCAATGCCTTTCATCAGGCGTGGCACAGGCATCTCGAATTCGCCCGTGGAGCGAAACGAAACCGTACAGGATTTGGGGCTTTCTTCTTTAATCACCCAACCACCGGAAACTGTTGCATTCCCTTCGCCTAGAACCGGGTTCCAGTCAATCTTGGTTTTGCCATCGTTGGTGTATTTCACAGCGTACTTCACTTGATGTGAAATACCTGCGGCACCAATTTTCGCCATTTCCCAGCGCCATACTGCATCGCCAAGGTCCACGATCTTGTCCAGTTTTGGAAATAGAGCCACGGTGTCTGCCACGTCAGCCAGTTGTTCAAACGCTTTTTGCGCGCTGCAGGCCACTTTGAAAGACTTTTCGATTTTTACGTTCACATTAACCGCCATATTCCCCTCGCTTTTTATTGTGGATGTTTTACTGCATAAATCGAAGTGTATCGGTTAAACGGCGCGCTTGTTAGCTCGATCAAGCAACTGGGTGGTGCTTGAATGCCGGCTTGTTAATTCTTTCGAGGCCACTTGTTCAACTGAAAACTGGCGTGTTGCACTGCAAATATTGACGATCCTTGTGTAAACCTTTGTTGACAGCTTGTTTGACGAATGCTGCAAACTACAAATGGTGCAATGCAATGTAAGTGATTGAATTTTTTCGAATTCAAGCTCTAGAAAAGTCGGCGTATTTTTGGTGCAATAAGGTTGACAGTCGTTCACCGAAAGCGCATGTTACGCCTAAGTAACTTAGAAGTAACTTTGATGGTATTCAAGGGGTAATAATCATGTCAAATTCGTTCTTCGCCGTTTTTTCAGCAGTCGTGCTGATCGGTCTTGTATATAGCGGCGCAAGCCTGCTGACCTTTACAGCCGCAATTGGCGCGGCTGCACTGGGCTTTTACGCCTTGGGTGGCTTGGGTGAACTGGGTCTTGTCGTTTTTGCAGCAATCTACCTGCCAATCGCCGTGGTACTGAACGTGTCCAGCCTGCGTCGCAGCGTGTTGACTGCACCAATTTTCAAGGCCTTTAGCAAAGCGCTGCCAGCCATGAGCCCAACCGAGAAGGATGCACTGGAAGCAGGCGACACCTGGTGGGAAGCTGAAATGTTTGGCGGCAAGCCAGACTGGTCCAAGCTAATGAATGTGAAGTACACCGAGCTGACAGCAGATGAAAAGTCGTACCTCGACAACGAGACAGAAGAACTGTGCAAGATGCTCGACGATTGGAAGATCACTTTCGAGTTGAAAGACCTGCCCAAAGAAGTGTGGGACTTCATGGGCAAGAACAAGTTCTTCGCCATGTTGATCGCCAAAGAACACGGTGGCTTGGGTTTCTCCCCCTACGCGCAAAGTTGTGTGGTTGCAAAAATCGCCACCCGCTCACTGACCGCATCAGTCACCGTGATGGTTCCTAACTCATTGGGCCCAGGCGAGCTGATCATGCACTACGGCACACAGGAACAGAAAGACTACTGGCTGCCACGTTTGGTGGATGGCCGTGAAATTCCCTGTTTTGGTTTGACCGGCCCTGAAGTGGGTTCAGACGCCTCTGCAATTCCCGACACTGGCGTGGTGGTTAAGCGCAATGTGAACGGCAAAGAAGAACTGGGCATTGTTTTGAATTTCAGCAAGCGCTACATCACCTTGGCACCTGTGGCCACCGTGGTGGGTTTGGCATTCAAACTGAAAGATCCGGAAGGCCTATTGGGCGACAAAAACAAGGTGGATTACGGCATTACCTGCGCGTTGTTGCCAGCGGATACGCCGAATGTACAAATTGGTCGTCGACACTTCCCTGGCGCTGTGTTCATGAATGGCCCAATCATCGGTAACGATGTGTATGTTCCGCTGACTTCAATCATTGGTGGCCGCGAAATGGCTGGCAAGGGTTGGAGAATGCTGGTCGAATGTCTGTCTGCAGGCCGCGGTATTTCTTTGCCAGCGTTGTCAGCCGCATCGGGCTGGGGCATGTATTTGGCCACCGGCGCCTATGCGCGTATTCGTCGCCAGTTCAAAATGCCGATTGGCCGTTTTGAGGGGGTTCAGGAAGCAACCGGTAAAATCGGCGGCTTGACCTACAAGCTTGAAGCATCACGCGTGCTGACAGCAACCGCCTGTGCCGAATGTGCTCCGTCTGTTGTCACGGCCATGATGAAATACCACATGACTGAAATGATGCGCGAAATCATTCTGCGCTCCATGGACGTACACGGTGGCCGTACGGTTATTCTTGGCCCACGCAACTACCTGGGCCAGGCTTACCAAGCCATGCCAGTGGCCATTACGGTTGAAGGTGCGAACATCATGACGCGTAACCTGATCGTGTTTGGTCAGGGCGCAATTCGTTGCCATCCCTGGGTACTGAAAGAAATGCAAGCCGCCCAGAATCCGAACAAAGCAGAAGGTCTGCGCGACTTCGACAAGGCATTCTTCGGCCACTTGGGTCATATTTTCAACCGTGCAATGCGTGCTCTTTTGTTGGGTTTGAGCGGCAATCGCTTGGCGAAAAGCCCGGTAAGCGGCCCAATGGCAAGCTATGCCAAAGCCATTGAGCGTCGTTCGGCAGCCTTGGCGTTTACAGCCGATGTGGCCATGGGCGTGTTGGGCGGTGAGCTAAAGCGCCGTGAGCGTTTGTCAGCCCGCCTGGGCGACGTGTTGAGCCACCTTTACATGGCCACTGCTGTTTTAAAGTACTTTGAAACCAACGGCCGTTTGGCCGATGAATTGCCACACGCTCAGTGGGCGATTGAAGATTCGCTGGCTGAAATCGACAAGGCCTTCACCGAATTCAACCGCAACTTCCCCAACAAGGCTGTTGGTATGTTGTTGAACTTCGTGGCTTACCCTTTGGGCATGGGCAAATCGAAAGGACCAAGCGACAAGGTGAACGCAGAAGTGGCCGAGTTGTTAATGACACGGAATGCATTCGCTGAACGCCTGCTAGACAAGGTGTTCGTTGGCGAAGGATTGTCAGACCCAACTGGTCGTATTCTGGAAGCAGCAGACAAATTGTTGTCGATCGAACCTGGTTACAGCAATTTCCTGAAAGCTGTTTCCTCAGGCAAAGTAATTGGTGAAGGACTGGAAGCCCAGTTGAAAGATGCGGTGGCGAAGAACTTGATCAGCCCCGATCTGGCGCAGGGCATTCGCGAGTACGAGCCGATTCGTTTCGATGCAATTTTGACCGACGACTTCAGCAAAGACTATTTGCGCAGCAATGGTCAAATTCCTGATGAAATTATTGAAGCCAAGCCAGTGAACGAATACAAGGCAGCTGCTTGATTTTAAATAGGAAGTTTTTAACTGCAATTTTGTTGTAGTAAAAACATCGAAAGGCCTCGCAAAAGCGAGGCCTTTTTTGTTACTCGCGCGGAATATTTTGCGCTATGCTAAAAGCATGGCAATTCAATTGATACGTGACAATCGTTTTGGCGCATTCTTCTGGACGCAGTTCCTAGGAGCGTTCAACGACAATCTTTTGAAGTTCGCCGTTACCTTGGCCGTCACCTACAACGATGCGCTTCGCGGCAGTTTTTCCCCTGGCTTGTTGATCAATTTAATTGCTGCATTGTTTATTCTTCCCTTCGTAATTTTCTCGGCCACCAGTGGTCAGCTTGCGGACAAATTCGACAAAACCAAAGTCATGCGCCTGGCCAAGTGGTTAGAACCACCCATTGTCATCATCACCGCACTTGGTTTTTTGATGAATTCGGTGGAGCTTTTGATATTGGCAGTGTTTTTGTTGGGCACTCAGTCTGCATTTTTTGGCCCGGCGAAGTATGCCTATTTGCCCGAACAGTTGAAATCGAGTGAACTGGTGATGGGCAATGCTTTGGTTGAGTCAGCCACATTCATGGCCATTTTGCTGGGCACCATTGCTGCGGGCAGTTTGATGAGTCAAGACGCAGGCAATGTGGTGGTTTATGTGGTTTGTGGTTTTGGTTTTTTGGTTGCCTTGCTGGGTGTTTATCAATCGCAGCGCATGCCCTTGACACCGTCCCATTCACCCGACTTGAAAGTGAACTGGAACTTGTTCACTGAAACCTGGCGGAATGTGCGATTTGCCACAGGTTTGCCGAAAGTATGGCCCGCCTTGCTGGGTATTTCCTGGTTGTGGTTTGTGGGCGCCACTTACCTTACGCAATTTCCTCTGCTTTCAAAAACCCTGTTGAATGCAAGCCCGGGCGTGGCCACTGTGCTGCTGTTTGCGTTCACCGTGGGTTTGGGTATTGGTGCATTTTTGTGCGAAAAATGGTCCAGAAAGCGCATTGAAATGGGGTTGGTGCTGTGCGGTTTGGCCGTCATGGTCGTGGCAGGGGTGCTGCTTCATTTTGTATTGCATGCCTATGAAACCAGTGCCAGTCAGCAAACCGTGTTTGTCTTCTTCAGCCAGTTCAACAATTTGGCTGTGCTGGGCTTGTTTGTCTTGATCAGTGTTGGTGTGGGTTTGTACAGTGTGCCGCTTTACGCGACCATGCAGGCTTTCGCACCCAGGGAAAGCCGTTCCCGAGTGGTGTCGGCCAACAACATCATCAATTCCTTCTTCATGGTGGTTTCTGCAGGGTTTGCCATCGCCATCTTGTTGGGCACGCAGGGTGCAGTCATGTGGGTGTTCACTGCGGTCACCGCAATCAATGTGGTGGTGCTTGGCTTGTGGATCGTCAAACAACCATATGTGATGTTGCGCACGCAATTGCTGTTCAAAGTGCCTGCCAAGCACCTGCCCAGAATTGAAAACCTGGAACACTTGGGTGAAGCTGGCGGGAATCTGATTGTGTTTCCCACCTTGCTGCATGAGAACTATTTGCTTCGCATGGCAGGCTTGCCCATGGAGATGACGGTGGTGTTGTCTGGCCGCTTGAAACCGTCACGTTTCGTGAATCAAATGCGCAAACATGGCTTCGTGCTGGAATTCAGCAAGTTGTCGGAAATTGATACCCAAAAGGAATTAATCAAGGCGATTGCGTTACACATACAAGAGGGGAAGTCGATAGCCATCGACAAACCCATGTTCGAATTGTTGCGCAAACAATATCGCTTAGATGACATGCCCGGTGTGCTGGCAAAAAAGGGTGTGGTCATGAATGTGCTCGAATTTTCAGAAGAGAACAACAAAGAGAATTTAAAGAAGTCTGAAATTTCTCACACGGTATGGCGTCTAAACAAAAAAGAAGTCCTAACCGCTTCAGGGGTTTAAGACCCCACTTGATAGGGAGATAGTAGTTAAACCAGAGTTAATTAGAAAGTGTTGCAAGCACCAAAACAGCACAAAAATGTAAACAAACAAGCTGGCCTGTTTTTTGCAACTTTTTCAGTGGATGGAATTGAATGCTTTAAGCGCGAAATAGGTTCACGGTTAAAGCAAAAGGCAATAAGCGTTGTGCAGGAGGACATCATGAACACAGAGCTTGATACGCGTGATTTGAATTCCGGTGATTCTGACATTTTTGGTCAGTTTCAATCCCGATTTGCAGCTTTGCAGCAAACCGAGATGAGTCTCGAAGAATACCTCGACCTGTGCAAAGCCGATCCCCTGACGTACGCAAGCGCTGCAGAGCGCATGTTGCATGCCATTGGCGAACCCGAAGTAGTGAACACCCGCCACGATCCCCGACTTTCCCGCATATTTGCGAACCGAGTGGTGCGCCGCTACCCCTCGTTCCAAGAGTTCTATGGCATGGAAGACGTGATTGAAAACATCGTTTCTTACTTCCGCCACGCCGCTCAAGGCCTGGAAGAGCGAAAGCAAGTGTTGTATTTGCTCGGCCCTGTGGGTAGTGCCAAATCATCATTGGCAGAACGCTTGAAAGCTTTGATGGAGCAACAGCCCATTTTTGCCTTGAAAGGCTCGCCCATTAATGAATCACCTTTGGGTTTGTTTGACCCCGTACAATTTGGTGCATCACTTGAAGACAAATACGGCATTCCGCGCCGCTACCTGACTGGTATTGCCAGCCCATGGGCTACAAAACGCCTGGCTGAATTTGGTGGCGACTTGCGCAAATTCCGTGTGGTTCGTTTAATGCCATCCACCTTGAACCAGGTTGCAATCGCCAAAACAGAACCCGGCGATGAAAACAACCAGGACATTTCAGCCCTGGTGGGCAAGGTTGACATTCGCATGTTGAACCAGTTCAGCCAGGATGATCCCGATGCCTACAGCTTCAGCGGTGGCTTGTGTTTGGCCAACCAGGGCCTGCTTGAATTTGTGGAAATGTTCAAGGCGCCGATCAAAATGTTGCACCCGTTGCTAACTGCTACGCAGGAGCGCAACTTCAAAGGCACTGAGGGCTTTGGCTCCATTCCCTTTGACGGCATTATTCTGGCGCACAGCAACGAATCGGAATGGCAGCAGTTCCGCAACAACAAAACCAATGAAGCATTTCTGGACCGTGTGTACATCGTGAAGGTGCCTTACTGCCTGCGCGTGTCCGAAGAAGTCAAGATTTACGAGAAGCTGCTTGAGCATTCATCCCTGTACAAGGCCGCCTGTGCACCAGGCACCTTGAACATGATGGCGCAGTTCAGTGTGTTGACTCGTTTGAAAGAACCCGCCAACAGCAATCTGTTCAGCAAAATGCGTGTTTACGATGGTGAAAACCTGAAAGACGTTGACCCACACGCCAAGCCAATTCAGGAGTATCGCGACCAGTCTGGCCCCGATGAGGGCATGAATGGCTCGTCCACCCGTTGGGCTTACAAAGTGTTGTCCAAGGTGTTCAACTTTGACCACCATGAAGTGGCGGCCAACCCAGTGCATTTGTTGTATGTGCTTGAACAGCAGGTCATTAAAGACAACCTGCCAGAAGAGCAAACCCGCAAGTATCTGGACTTTATCAAGAGCTACCTGACACCCAAATATGCCGAGTTTGTGGCCAAGGAAATTCAAACCGCTTACCTTGAAAGCTACAGCGAGTATGGGCAAAACCTGTTCGAACGCTACATTCAGTTCGCTGACAAGTGGATTCAGAATGAGGAATTCCGCGACCCTGCCACTGGTCAAATTTTCGATCGCGATTCGCTGAACGATGAATTGGTGCGTATTGAGAAGCCGGCAGGTATTGCCAACCCCAAAGACTTCCGAAACGAAGTGGTTAATTTTGTGTTGCGCGCGCAAGCCAGCAACACGGGCACCATGCCAGCCTGGACCAGCTATGAAAAGCTGCGCGAAGTGATCGAGCGCAGTATGTTCTCGAAAACTGAAGACCTGCTACCGGTTATTTCTTTCGACCACAAAGGCTCGAAAGAAAGTCAGGAGAAGCACGAGAACTTCGTGGACAGAATGGTGGCCAAGGGTTACACCGAAAAACAGGTTCGCCTGTTGGTGGAATGGCATTTGCGCGTTAAAAAAGCGTCTTGATCATTCAAAACGCTTAAAGGAGTTGGCATGAGCGATTCAACCATTATTGATCGCAGGCTCAACGGCAAAAACAGAAGCTTGCCCAATCGCGAGCGCTTTATTCGGCGTTACAAAACGCAGTTGAAAAAGGCGGTCGCGGATGTGGCAGGCGAATCGTCTATTTCCGACGTTAGCGGCGATGGGCGGGTGAAAGTACGCATCCCAATCCGCGAGGTTTCTGAACCCACCTTTATTTTCGGTGAAGGCGGCAGCAAAGAACAAGTAGTGCCCGGCAACCGCGATTTCGTACCCGGTGATCGCATTCCACGCCCCAGTGGCGGCGGCGAGGGTAAGGGTGGCGGTAAGCCCGGCAAGGGCGAAGGTGACGATGCCTTTACTTTCGTGCTGTCTCGCGAAGAATTTCTTAATTTGTACTTCGACGATCTTGAGCTGCCCGAGCTGTTAAAGCGTGAAATTTCATCGGTAAAACGCATGAAAAGCCGCAACGCGGGTTACTCGCGTTCGGGTGCCCCAACATCTTTGTCGGTGTTGCGAACCATGAAAGCGTCTTTAATGCGACGTGTTGCGCTGGAGCCGCGGGAAGAGGACGAAGAAGACGGTGAGGACAAAGGTCAGCTCGATCTTCTTGATGATTCGAAAAAGAAGCCCTACGTGCCCTTTCTCGACGAAGTGGATTTGCGATACAGAAACCGTGTCACCTATCCTGAACCGTCTACCAACGCAGTTATTTTTTGTTTGATGGATGTTTCTGCTTCCATGGATGAGGCCAAGAAAGACCTGGCCAAACGCTTTTACACGTTGCTGTATTTGTTCCTGACCCGCAAATACGAAGAAGTGAAGTTGGTGTTCATACGCCACACCGACGAAGCCGAGGAAGTGACTGAAGAAGATTTTTTTTACGGCAAGAAAAGCGGTGGCACAGAAATTATGCCTGCCATGGAATTGATGCATCACATCATTGAAACCCGCTACCCGGGCAGTGCATGGAATGTGTACGTGGCTCAGGCTTCCGATGGCGACGCCACTTCTCGGGATGCCCGGGCCAGCGCGGAGTATCTCTCTTCCAAAATCATGCCGCATGTGCGTTACTACGCTTACGTGGAAACCATGCCCACGCCCATGTTCGGAATGGCGCGTGCGTCTGATCTATGGGAAAGCTTCGAGCGGCTAGAAGACAGCTTTGCAGGGCACTTTGCCATGCGCAAATTGTTTAATCGGCGAGACATCTACCCTGTGTTTCGTGGTCTGTTTGAGAAAAAAGAAGTGGCCTTCGGGCGCTAGGAGTGGCAACAATGGCCAAGCAACTGGATATAGCAGGCAATGAGTGGACCTTCGAATTGCTGCGGGAAATCGATGAGCAACTGCACGACATTGCTGCCAACAAATACAAGCTCGACACCTTTCCGAATCAAATTGAGGTGATTACTGCCGAGCAAATGCTCGACGCCTATTCCAGTGGCGCTATGCCGGTCATGTACCCGCACTGGAGCTACGGCAAATCATTTTCGGTGAATGAACATTTGTATGAAACAGGCCAGCAAAATTTGGCCTATGAGGTGGTGATCAATTCCAGCCCCTGCATTTCTTACCTCATGGAAGAAAACACCATGACCATGCAAACCCTGGTCATCGCCCACGCCTGCTACGGACACAATTCTTTCTTCAAAGGCAATTACCTGTTTCGCCAGTGGACCCAAGCCGACGCCATTATCGATTACCTGGTGTTTGCCAAAAAGTATGTGATGGAATGCGAAGAAAAATACGGTTTCGAGGCAGTCGAAGAAGTGCTGGACGCAGCCCACGCCATTCAATATTTTGGCGTGGATCGTTACAAGCGCCGCTATGAATCGGAAGCCTCACTGAAAGTAAAGCGTGATGATTTGGCCGAAGAAAAACGTCGCCAATACGATGAAATCATGGCCAAGGTGTCTCCGGTCGAGGCTGCGCAAATTGAACGGCGCCAAGACAATTACCCGCGTGAGCCGGTTGAGAACATTCTTTATTTCATTGAAAAAGAAGCCCCCAAGCTGCGCGACTGGGAACGAGAACTGGTGCGCATTGTTCGAAAAATGTCGCAGTACTTTTACCCACAGGGCCAAACCAAGGTCATGAACGAGGGCTGGGCCAGCTTTTGGCACTACACCTTGCTCAATACGCTGTACGACGAAAAGCTGGTGTCCGATGGCTTCATGCTGGAATTTTTAACTTCGCACACCAATGTGGTGTTTCAGCCCGATTCTCGCGATGGTCGATTCCGTGCCTTGAATCCTTATGCCTTGGGTTTTGCAATTTTCAGCGACATTCGGCGCATGTGCGAAAAGCCCACCGAGGAAGACAAACGCTGGTTCCCTGAATTGGCGGGCAGTGGCAATTGGCTTAAGGCCACTGACTTTGCCATGCGCAACTTCAAAGATGAGTCCTTCATCCGCCAGTTTTTGTCACCGAAGGTGATTCGTGATTTCCGCTTGTTCGCCATTGCAGATCACAAAGCTGAAAGTGAATTGTTCATCGACAGCATTCACAACGACGAGGGCTACAAACGCATTCGCACCCTTTTGGCAGACCAGTATTCTCGTGAAAGCATGGTGCCGGATATTCAAGTGACCTCGTATGCACGAATGACGGATCGTTCCTTGATGCTGACGCACATGAGCCGCCGTGGTCGACCACTGAACGATGGCGAAGCCGAAAAAACCTTGGCGCAAGTCGAACGACTGTGGGGTTTCCCTGTTCATTTGGAAACCCTGGATGTTCATTGAAACGCGGGTCAAGCAACAGGCCAAGCTCGACCTGTCAGGGTCGGTGGCACCTTTTGAGTTGCCGCTTCCCGACATGCCTGCTCACATTTGGCGCAGTCCCGATCTGCTTCGGTCGCGTTTTCACCTAGAAGCTACTCGTTATTTCGAATGTGAAGCAGTGCTTGCTGTAACCGGAATCGAAAGCGGAATTTCGGCATTGGCGCGCTTGTTTCAAACCTGGTACGGTTCAATGCGTGTGGTGCTGGCCGAGCCCAGCTTTGATCAGTGGGACAAACGTTTTCGCCGTGCCAACCATGTGGTGCTGGACTGGCCAGTCGACATGATTCTTGAGGGCGAAATTCCCGAATGTGATGTTGTGGTGCTGGGGCGCCCGGTTAACCCCACCTGCCAAATGATCAGCATTCAACAGGTAAAGCTTTTGGCCAGACGGCTTAGGGAGCAGGGCGGTTGGCTTATTCTGGACGAGGCTTACCTGGATTGGACCAGTGAAGAGTCTTATGCGTCTTTCATTGAAGCGGAGCCGGCCATCGTATTGCGCTCTGTTGCCCCTTTCTCAGGACTTGCAGGGGCCAACCTGGCTTTCGTGTGTGGCCCCAAGGCGGTGTGTACTGCTTTGTTGAATGAAGTGGGCACACAGGCTGTGTCGTCGCCCCAGTGGTGGTTGGCATTGCAGTACTTTGAGGCCGAAGAATGGCGCGCTGCCCAGATTGATCGCCTTGCACAGGTAAGCCTGCGCCTAGAGACCTTGTGGAGAAGCAAGCTAGGGGCTGAATTGGTGGTTCACCGCGGTGGCTATTTTGCCAGCTTTGTTCATGAACAAAATGAAGCGTGGGCCAACCAGCTGGAAGCCAAAGGGGTGTTGGTTCGGGTTTATCAATCCGATCATGGGAGCATTCTTCGATGCGGAATACCGAAAAATGAGTTCGACTGGATGCGATTGAGCCAAGCCATCCATGAACTGACAATTTAGCTGTGCCGCATCACTTCTTCAATGCCTCGTTCGCGTGGTTTTGTCGACACCAACAGTGTTTTGGCCAGTCGGTCTTGTGGAAATTGACCATTCTTGTCGAAAAATGAGTAGATGAAAGCAATACCGGTTAGATTGAAAAGCCAGCACAACACGTAGCGGTAAATCGCCTGCAGCAAACCCACCTTGCTGCCATCTTCTTTCACCAAACGAATGTGCCAGGTTTTCATGGCAAGCGTTTGGCCCCCATGGCGCCAGAACCACACAAAATACAACCCCAGCACTGCAAAAAACCACCATTGGCGAGCTTCGCGCAAGTACAGCGCATGTCGGCTTTGGGTCAGTGTGTCGAAAAAGTAGCCCGCAATGAACAAAACGCCAAACAGCAGCATGCTTTCGTACAACATGCTTGCCAGTCGGCGTTTTCTGCTTGGGCTAATCAGGCCATTGTCAATCAATCGTTCCATGCCTGTATTTTATCTCTGCTCAGGCAATCTGGAAGTGCTGTGGCTCTAATTCGAAGCCTGTTTGTTGTTTTTGATCTTGAATTCGTCGCGTTGTTTCGGATCGAGGCTTTGGTAACTGTTCCAGCTTGAATTTCGCTCGCCTTGACGTTTTTCTTTCAAAGCCTTGTAATTTTCACGGGCTGAAGCTTTGTCTCTGGGGCTCATTTTGCTCCATGCACTTACTCGTTCTCGCATCGTGGCCTGCCGCTCGGCTGATTCACCTTCGTACTTGCGGCTTACCTTTAACCAGCGTTCTTGCTGCGAATCGCTGAGCGAGCTCCACTCGTCTTTCAATGGCGCAAGCAACTCTTGCTGCTTGCTGGACAAGTCAGACCACTTTTCCGACGCCAGCGCATCGAAACTTTGAATGCCTAAAACCAAAAGCAGCACCAAGGTCAAAACCCTTGAATACAGCTTGGTGGCAGTTCTTGTGGCCTTCATGTCCTACACCCTTCAAAGTACTAAATTGACGTAGTGAAATCTGCTGGAAGTGAATCCATCCATTGCTCAATGCCGTCTTCCGCTGGAATGGCATTTTGTTTTTGCAATTCGGTCGCGTAATTAATGAAACCGTTGTCCAGATATGCATCTGGGGGAAGGTCATCTGACAAAATGGCCGCATCCAGATCTGCAGTTTCAGAAATCCGGGCATTGTAATTTTCAAGACTGAATTGGGCCACACCGAATACAGCGCCCGCTACGAACAGGGCACTAACCGCCATGGACAGGGCAGGTCGATTAAACCAATCTGAAACATCTTTTAACCAGCCAAACAACTGGGGTGATGCGCTGTGTTTGCTTGCCTGAAGTTTTTGGCGATGCAACTCGACCGATTTTGAAATGGCAAAATCAAGTTTGGCCTGAATGTTGGGCGAAATTTGTCCCGCTGACTCATCCAGTAGCCTTTTCACTACATTTGCGGTTAGCCGTTCTTCATTCATTCCCGAAACCCCTGTTGCCTTAATACCTGTGCCAATGCTTTTGTTGCCCTTGAGCAATGTGTTTTAACGCTGCCTTCCGAGCATCCCATAATTTGGGCTGTTTCTGCCAAATCCATCTCTTCCCAATAACGCAACAGGAAGGCCTGGCGTTGACGTTCGGGCAAATTCGCGATGGCTTCTTCAATCGCTGCCATATTCTGGGATTGTTCTATCTCTTCCTGAGCACTAGCATTCTGAGATTCGCCTTGTGCAAGCAGGTTCTCGAGCACATCATAATCTTCTTCGTCTTTTTTCTGAAAGCTTGAAAAGAGGGTCGTCCAGGTGTTTCTTACCTTTTGCCTGCGGTGAAAATCAAGTATGGTGTTTTGCAAAATACGGGTGAACAGCATGGGTAGCTCTTCTTTTGGCTTGTCACCGTATTTGTCAGAAAGCTTCATCATGCTTTCTTGGACCAGGTCCATCGCGCTTTCTTCATTCTTTACAGCAAAAAATGCCTGGCGATAAGCTCGGTGCGATACCTCTCTCAGAAAATCCTCTAATTCTCTCGTGCTTGCCATAGATTGTTGTGTCGAGGTTTGAGTAGAGGGTTTCCGGGGGTAGCGAGGATAATTCGCGAAATTTAACAATACGGCATGATATCAAAGCCACAAGCTTTTTTCTTGACCCACAGCAGGCTTCGCACTAAGATCTCGTTCTACCCTAAATTTGTCTCTAGTTAAACAGCATATCCTTGCTGGTTTGGCGAAAGACGCGCTAGGGCGCTGAACTTGGAGTTCAGAAGCCCATGGCCAACCTGCCCGACATAATCGGGTTGTGATCGCCAGCGCTTTGCGACATGTCCACACCCACAAGGTTGTTCATCTTCAAAAAGCCTGTGCCCCACGGCAATGCGATCCAGGACGGCATCCGACCAATGTCCCGTGGATTTTGTCAGGATTTTTTAAAAATGGAATATACCGGCGCGGAAATCGTTGTCAAATGTCTGGAAGAAGAAGGCGTCAAGCACGTTTTTGGTTACCCAGGCGGAGCAGTTCTTTACATTTACGATGCCATCTTTAAACAGGATGGATTTGAACACATACTAGTACGTCACGAGCAAGCTGCTGTGCATGCAGCCGACGCCTACTCGCGTTCAAGCGACAAGGTGGGTGTTTGTTTGGTGACCTCAGGCCCAGGCTTGACCAATGCAGTTACTGGCATTGCGACTGCCTACATGGACTCTATTCCCATGGTTATTTTGTCTGGTCAGGTGCCCACGCACGCGATCGGTCAGGATGCGTTTCAGGAATGTGACACCGTGGGTATCACACGCCCTTGCGTTAAACACAACTTCCTCGTGAAAGATGTGAAAGACCTGGCGCGTGTCATGAAGGAAGCGTTTTACATCGCCCGCACTGGCCGTCCGGGCCCTGTGCTGGTGGACATTCCCAAAGACATCACCATTCATAAAACCACCTTTGATTATTCCGAGCCCGTGAAAATGCGCTCGTACAATCCGGTGGTCAAAGGCCACCAGGGTCAAATCAAGAAAGCCGTGCAAATGATTCTGGAAGCCGAGCGCCCCATGATCTATTCCGGCGGCGGCGTAATTTTGGGTGACGCATCCGCTGAACTGACACGTTTGGTGGAATGGGTGGGTGCGCCTTGCACCAACACCCTGATGGGTTTGGGCGCATTCAAGGCCAGCGACAAGAAGTTCATGGGCATGCCTGGTATGCACGGCACCTATGAAGCCAATTTGGCCATGCAAAATTGCGACGTATTAATTGCTGTTGGCGCTCGCTTTGACGACCGCGTGATCGGTAACCCGAAAGATTTCGCGTCCATTCCACGCAAAATCATTCACATCGACATTGACCCATCGTCAATTTCCAAGCGCGTGAAAGTGGATGTGCCTATTGTGGGCAACATCAAAGACGTGCTGGTGGACCTCATTCAACTGCTGGAAGACAGCGGCAAACGGGTTGACCAAGGCAAACTGCAAGGCTGGTGGGAACAGGTTGAAAAGTGGCGTGGCCGCAAATGCCTGGATTATGCCAAGTCCGATGAACTGATCAAGCCGCAATTTGTGGTTGAAAAGCTGTGGGAAGTCACCAACGGCGACGCCTTTGTAACGTCCGATGTGGGTCAGCACCAAATGTGGGCTGCCCAGTACTATCGCTTTGACAAACCCCGCCGCTGGATCAATTCCGGTGGCCTTGGCACAATGGGCGTGGGCTTGCCCTATGCCATGGGCGTTCAAATGGCCAACCCCGATGCGCAAGTTGCCTGTATTACTGGCGAGGCATCAATCCAGATGAACATCCAGGAATTGTCAACCTGCTTCCAGTACCATTTCACGCCAAAAATCGTGAATCTGAACAACCGGTACCTGGGCATGGTTCGTCAGTGGCAGCAGCTTGATTACGGCTCACGCTACTCTGAAAGTTATATGGATGCATTGCCTGATTTCGTGAAGCTGGTGGAAGCCTACGGCCACATTGGCATGCAAATTACCAAGCCTTCTGATGTTGAGCCAGCCTTGCGTGATGCCTTTGGCAAGTACAAAGACCGTTTGGTGTTCATGGATTTCATCACTGATCGCACAGAAAACGTGTGGCCCATGGTGAAGGCAGGTAAGGGTTTGTCTGAAATGCTGCTGGGTTCGGAAGAACTATAAAATGGAGATGGCAAATATGAGACACATTATTTCCGTTCTCCTAGAGAACGAGCCAGGTGCGTTGTCACGTGTGGTGGGCCTTTTTTCTGCTCGCGGTTACAACATTGAAACCTTGACTGTGGCCCCCACAGAAGATGAGACCATGTCACGCATGACCATCGTTACAGTGGGTTCGGATGACATCATTGAACAGATCACCAAACACCTTAACCGCTTGATTGAAGTGGTTAAAGTGGTTGATCTTAGTGACGGTGCGCATATTGAACGCGAGTTGATGCTGGTAAAATTGCGCGCAGTCGGCAAAGAGCGTGAGGAGCTGAAGCGCACTGCGGATATTTTCCGCGGACGAATCATTGATGTCACCGAGAAAAGTTACACCATTGAACTGACTGGCAACAAATCCAAACTGGATGCATTTTTGGATTCGATCGACCGCACAGCCATTTTGGAAACAGTCCGTACGGGCAGTTCCGGGATTGGTCGCGGCGAGAGAATTCTGCGCCTCTAAACTGCAGGCTCAGTCTGCTCAATGAGTTCGGCAAATGAGCCCGGAAGATAAATTTAAATACCTGAATCAAAAGGAAAACGACATGAAAGTTTATTACGACAAAGACGCGGATCTCTCCCTGATCCAGAAGAAGAAAGTATCCATTATCGGTTATGGTTCGCAAGGCCATGCCCACGCGCAAAACCTGCGCGATTCAGGCGTCGCAGTGACCGTTGGCCTGCGCAAGGGTGGTGCTTCCTGGTCCAAAGCGGAAGGCGCTGGCTTGAAAGTAAAAGAAGTGGCTGACGCGGTAAAAGAAGCCGATGTGGTCATGATGTTGTTGCCCGACGAAAACATTCCTGATGTGTACAACAAGGAAGTGGCGCCGAACATCAAGGCAGGCACTGCTTTGGCATTTGCCCACGGCTTTAACGTGCATTACAACCAGGTTGTGCCACGCGCCGACATCGACGTCATCATGATTGCCCCCAAAGGCCCAGGCCACACTGTGCGCTCTGAATACCTGAAAGGCGGCGGCGTGCCTTCACTGATCGCAATTTATCAAGACACCACCGGCAATGCCCACGATATCGCATTGGCCTATGCTGCTGCGAACGGCGGCACAAAAGGTGGCGTAATCGAGACCAACTTCCGTGAAGAAACCGAAACAGACTTGTTCGGTGAACAAGCCGTGTTGTGTGGCGGTGCAGTTGAACTGGTGAAGGCTGGTTTCGAGACTTTGGTTGAAGCGGGTTATGCACCTGAAATGGCCTACTTCGAATGCCTGCACGAGCTGAAGCTGATTGTTGATCTGATGTACGAAGGCGGCATCGCCAACATGAACTACTCCATTTCCAACAATGCGGAGTATGGCGAGTACGTAACTGGCAACCGCGTGATTGCAGACCAGGCCCGTGCAGCCATGAAAGAATGTTTGAACAACATTCAGAATGGTGAATACGCCAAGCGCTTTATTCTGGAAGGCAAAACCAACTACCCAGAAATGACAGCGCGTCGCCGCTTGAATGCACAGCACCCCATCGAAATCGTGGGCGCCCAGCTGCGCGGCATGATGCCTTGGATCAGCAAGAACAAATTGGTAGACCAGTCAAAGAACTGATCTTTCAGTTTTAACTGCTAGAAAAGCCCACAGCATGAAAGTGCTGTGGGCTTTTTTATATTTAAATTCACTGATGAAAAGGAAGGTGAATTAATAGATTCAATTTTCGTAATAATTAACTATTTCAAATAAATAACTGGTTTATTAAATGATTTTTTATTTTCAGGAATATTCATTCTTAATCATTAATTATATTTTCTGAACGGAAGTGTTATTTAGTAATTAAATTGCGCGCGAGTAGGATGGTTTTCTTTGCAAGGAGTTCAGCATGGCAAATCCAAAATCGACCGCTCATCAAGATATCGTAAATGGTTCAGGTGGTGAGTTGCACCAGAAAGCGACTGAAACCACGATTACCACCAATCAAGGTTTGGCAATAGCCGACAATCAAAATTCTTTGAAAGCCAGCCCTCGGGGTCCTGTCCTTCTAGAAGATTTTATTCTTCGCGAAAAAATTACGCATTTTGATCATGAGCGCATCCCGGAACGTGTTGTGCATGCGCGTGGCACCGGAGCCCATGGCTTTTTCGAGCTGACAGAATCACTGGCTGAGTACACGACTGCATCAGTTCTAACCGAGGTGGGCAAGCAAACACCTTTGTTCACCAGATTCTCAACGGTTGCCGGAGGCTCCGGATCTGTTGATACTCCGCGCGATGTGCGTGGCTTTGCTGTGAAGATGTACACCGATCAAGGCAATTGGGATTTGGTCGGCAATAACATCCCCGTATTTTTCATTCAGGACGCAATCAAGTTTCCTGATTTGGTACATGCCGTGAAAATGGAGCCAGACCGTGGTTTTCCCCAGGCTGCGAGTGCGCACGACACCTTTTGGGACTTCATCTCGTTAACACCTGAATCCATGCACATGATCATGTGGGCCATGTCAGATCGTACCTTGCCTCGCTCATTGCGAATGATTGAGGGGTTTGGCGTCCACTCTTTCCGGCTGATCAACGAGGGAGGAAAGTCCACTTTCGTCAAGTTCCATTGGCGTCCCCGTTTGGGCGTTCAATCCACAATTTGGGACGAAGCAGTGAAAATCGCGGGAGCAGATCAGGATTTTCATCGGCGCGACTTGTTTGAATCAATCACCAGCGGTAACTATCCCGACTGGGACCTTGCAGTGCAGCTGTTCACGCAAGAACAAGCCGACACATTTCCATTCGATCACCTGGATGCCACCAAATTAATACCTGAAGAACTCGTGCCTTTGAAGGTAATTGGCCGCATGGTGTTGAACCGTTGGCCCGACAACTTTTTCGCAGAAACTGAACAGGTTGCTTTTTGTCCCTCTCATGTGGTGCCTGGAATCGATTTCTCGAACGATCCATTGTTGCAGGGCAGGCTTTTCTCTTATTTGGACACTCAGTTGTCCAGACTGGGAAGCCCAAACTTTCACCAAATTCCAGTCAACACACCGAAGTGCCCGTTTGCAAACAACCAGCGCGATGGTCACATGCAAATGAATCAGCCAGTGGGGCGCGTGGCTTATGAACCCAATTCCTTGATGCCTGATGGGCCCCGTGAGCATCCCAAGGGGTTTGAAAGCGCAAGGGTTGAAGAGAAAGGTGTGAAAGGCCGAATCCGTTCTGAAACATTCAACGACCACTACAGTCAGGCCAGGCAGTTTTACATGAGCCAAACTGTTTATGAACAAGCGCACATGGCTTCGGCTTTGGTGTTTGAATTGTCCAAGGTGGAGCATGTGCACATCCGCTTGGCGATTGTGGGTCATCTCCAGCACATCGATAAGGATTTGGCACAACGCGTTGCCACGGGCCTTGGTGTGCGCGACATGCCTATGCCACCGATTGCTGCTGCACCTGTTCAGGAGCGAGAACCGTCGCCAGCGTTACAAACTATCGGAAAATTGATGCCCACTCTGGAAGGGCGTGCGGTAGGTATCTTGGTGGCGAAAGGTTCGGATTGCGCATTGGTCGGATCCATGGTGTCGGCACTCGCCGGTGCGGGTGCAAGCCATAAAATAGTTGCTCCGCATGTGGGAGAAATTGAACTGTCCGATGGGTCTCATCTGGAGGTGCAGGGCCAGCTTGCAGGCACTCCATCGGTGATGTTCGACGCAGTTGCGGTGATATTGAGCGATGAGGCTGCAGTTATGCTTTGCAATGAGGCTGCCGCAGTTGATTTCGTGCGTGACGCATTCGGTCATTTGAAAGCCATAGCGGCAGACGCTGGTGCACAGGCGTTACTGGATAAAGCGGGTGTAACAACTGACCCAGGTATTGTCTCGATGCAAAATATTGATCAGTTTCTTGAAGCCGCAAAAACACGCCAGTGGGCACGTGAAAAGTTCGTGCGCACTCTGGCTTAAAACGCGCTAAAGCGAGCAGGGGGCCGTTTTCTTCCGCAATGTAGGCGGCTCCTTCTGATTCTTATTGGGCAATTCGCACAAAACTCACCGCGCTCGGCCTTTTTGGCTTATAAAATCGGGTTCATAATCATTCACAACAAAGAGCTATGAACTATCCACATCCCATCATCGCCCGCGAGGGTTGGCCTTTTCTTGCAATCGTCGCAGTCTTGGCGCTTGCGCTACAATCTTTTGGCCTCACGTTTTTGTCGGTTGTGGCCTGGATATTGTTCGTATTTGTGTTGCAGTTTTTCCGTGATCCCCCTCGTTACATTCCTGCGCAGAAAAATGCTGTGGTTTCTCCTGCGGATGGTCGAATTGTTGCGGTTGAGCGGGTTGAAGACCCCTACGCCCAGCGCGAAGCCTTGAAAATTTCCGTGTTCATGAATGTGTTTAACGTCCATTCCAACCGCATCCCGATTGGTGGTGAAATCAAATCGGTGGATTATTTCCCCGGGCTTTTTGTGAATGCCGATTTAGACAAGGCGAGTACGCAGAATGAACGCAATGCAATCGTGATTCACACCGAAAGCGGTGCCACGGTCACTGCAGTGCAGGTGGCTGGCTTGATTGCCCGTCGAATCCTTTGCTACGTAAAGCCGACAGAAACAGTTGAAAAAGGCCAGCGCTACGGTTTTATCCGATTCGGGTCCAGGGTGGACGTGTATTTGCCCACAGATTCAGTGCCGAAGGTTGCGATCGGCGACAAGGTGTCTGCTTCTTCGACCGTTTTGGCCGAGTTGGTGTCCTGATCATGCGCTTCAAACGGAACAAAAACCGTTTTGGTGCGCCCCGCGCATTTCCGGGCGCGGCTTCGCGCCCCGCTGGGAAACCTCACAAGGGTGCGTATCTCTTGCCGAACATGTTTACCACGGCGGCTTTGTTCTGCGGCTTCTACGGCATTGTGATGGCCATGGGTCAACAGTTCACCACTGCGGCGGTGGCCATTTTCGCTGCCTTGGTGTTGGATAGTCTGGATGGCCGTGTGGCCCGAATGACCAATACCCAGAGTGCTTTTGGTGCTGAGTACGACAGTTTGGCCGATATGGTTTCATTTGGTGCCGCACCTGCCCTGATTATTTACGAGTGGGCGCTCAGTGGCATGGGCAAGCTTGGTTGGGTTGCGGCGTTCGTTTACTTGGCGGGTGCAGCGCTTCGCCTGGCACGCTTCAATACCAATGCAGCTGTTGTTGACAAGGCTTGGTTCCAAGGGCTTCCAAGCCCTGCGGCGGCTGCATTGGTCACCGGATTTGTGTGGGTGATGGACGATGCCAAAATGGCGGGTGCAGAACTCGATTGGCTGGCTTGGGGCATTACCTTTTATGCCGGCATTACTATGGTATCGAACGTACCGTTTTTCAGTGGCAAAGACTTTCATTTCCGCCGAAGCGTGCCATTTCTTGTGCTCGCGTTGATTCCCTTGGTGTTCGCGCTAGTTTCTCAAGACCCACCCAAAGTACTGTTTGGCGTATTCGTGCTCTATGGCCTCTCGGGTTATGTGGTGTATGTGGTTCGGAAGGTGAAAGGGCAGGGGTTGAAGGGACTGGATATTGAGCGGGATGAGCATTTTTGAACTAACCCCTCTGTTTTTATGAATGAGGATGAGCGGGAATCTCGCTTTGCTTAAAAAGCGCTGACCCTTTCTTCAGCGAGCAAACTGCTAAAAAAGCCCTGACAAAAAAGACAGTCAGGGCTTTTTTTCGCCCGTGGCGAACGCAATTGGCAAGCTGAAGCAGGGCGCTTTTCTTGAATCGCAAGGCGAGTTTCCCGTTCATCCTCATCCGTCAACAGCGTTCGTTAACCGCCACTGTCGCACCTAATCACAATCCCGGTGATGACTCTCCCTCTCGGGTTCCCCGCAATACCGCTTCCCGCCTGCATTGTTGTATCCTTGAAAAATATTCAGGAGAACAACATGTCAGACCGCCTCATCATATTCGACACCACTCTGCGCGACGGTGAACAAAGCCCGGGCGCGTCCATGACGCGCGAAGAAAAAATCCGTATTGCCAAGCAGCTGGAAAAGTTGAAAGTCGATGTGATTGAAGCTGGCTTTGCCGCGTCCAGCAACGGTGATTTCGAGGCCATCAAGTCCATTGCTTCGGTTATCAAAGAATCTACAGTGTGTTCACTGGCCCGCGCCAACGACAAAGACATCATGCGCGCAGGCGATGCATTGGCTCCGGCTGAACGCCGTCGTATTCATACATTTATTGCTACGTCGCCACTGCACATGGAAGTGAAGTTGCGCATGACGCCTGATCAGGTGTTGGAGCAGGCCATAAAAGCCGTGAAACTTGCCTTGCAGTACACCGACGACGTCGAGTTTTCAGCTGAAGACGGCTATCGATCCGAATTGCCTTTCCTTGCCAAGGTGTGCGAGGCGGTTATCAAGGCCGGCGCCAAAACCATCAACATTCCCGACACCGTGGGCTACGCCGTGCCTTCGCTCTACGGCGAATTCATGCGCGACCTTCGCACCATGACCCCAAACAGCGACAAAGCGGTGTGGTCGGTGCATTGTCACAACGACCTTGGCATGGCAGTGGCCAATTCTTTGGCGGGAGTTGCAATTGGCGGGGCGCGTCAGGTCGAGTGCACTATCAACGGGTTGGGCGAGCGTGCAGGCAACTGCTCGCTGGAAGAAATTGTAATGGCGGTGAAAACCCGCCGCGATTTCTTTGATCTGGATGTGGGCATCGACACCACGCAAATCGTATCGGCCAGCCGCTTGGTCAGCAACATCACGGGCTTTGTGGTTCAACCCAACAAAGCAATTGTGGGTGCCAATGCCTTTGCGCATGCGTCTGGCATTCATCAGGACGGCGTTTTGAAGGCTCGCCAAACCTACGAAATCATGACGGCTGAAGACGTGGGCTGGTCCGCGAACAAAATTGTGCTGGGCAAGTTGTCCGGTCGTAATGCGTTCAAACAGCGTCTTGAGGCGTTGGGCATCGAGATGGACAGTGAACAGGCTTTGAACGACACCTTTCAGCGATTCAAAGACCTGGCCGATCGAAAAGCCGAAATTTTTGATGAAGACATTCACGCATTGGTTTCTGGCGACGGTGTGGGGGGTGAAACCGAGTTTTATCGCTATGTTTCTCTTTCCCAGCACTCGGAAACCGGCGAGCGACCCAAAGCGCGCGTCGTATTTTCAGTCGATGGGCGAGAAGTGGTCTCTGAAAGCCAAGGCAATGGGCCGGTGGATGCCACAGTCAAAGCCATCGAGGCGGAAGTTCAAAGTGGCGCCGAACTCCTTTTATTCCTGGTGAATGGCATTACGTCGGGCACCACCGAGTCACAAGGCGAGGTCACCATGCGCTTGCAAAAAGGCGGCAGAATTGTGAATGGCGTGGGTGCAGACCCCGATATTGTGGTGGCTTCAGCCAAGGCTTATTTGTCTGCACTGAACAAATTGCAGTCAAAACATGAAAAGTTGAACCCACAGGTTTGATTTTTACCGGAATTCCCCTACAATAGTGGGTTCAGGCGACCACCTTCTAATAAAGGTGGTCTTTTTACACGGAACTGCGGTCATTCTATTTGGGCTGTAAGTTCACGCAAGTGGAGTTTTATGATGTCAGAAATCAATAAAGCGGCAATTCTTGCCGAATATCAACGCGCCAAGGGCGACACAGGTTCTCCCGAGGTTCAAGTGGCATTGTTGACAGCCCGAATCAACTCGTTGACCGATCACTTCAAGGCCAACGCCAAAGACCATCACTCACGCCGCGGTTTGCTGCGCATGGTGTCTCGTCGTCGTAAGCTGCTTGATTACCTCAAGCGCAAAAACGCAGATGCTTATCGCAACCTGATCAGCAGCTTGGGTCTACGCAAGTAATTGGTCGCTGCTACAAGCCGTTGATTTGACTCAAATGCCTGCAACCCCGGTTGTGGGCATTTGTGTTTTAAAACTGACGGGCTCTCGCATCCGGGTATTGGCCCGGCGAGATTACTAAAAGGAAAAGACAAAGTGTTTGAAATTCATAAAGAGACATTCCAGTACGGTCAACACACAGTGACCCTGGAAACAGGTGAAGTAGCCCGCCAAGCTGGCGGCGCGGTCATTGTTACCGTCGACGACACCGTAGTATTGGCCACCGTGGTGGCTGCCAAGTCGGCCAAGCCAGGTCAAGACTTTTTCCCCTTGACTGTTGATTACGTTGAAAAATTTTACGCCGCTGGCCGTATTCCCGGCGGTTTCTTCAAGCGCGAAGGCAAGGGCACCGAACAAGAAACCCTGAACGCACGCCTGATCGATCGTCCCCTGCGCCCCATGTTCCCTGAAGGCTTCTTCAATGAAGTTCAGGTTGTGCTCACAGTCATGTCGATCAATCCTGAAGTGAATCCAGACATTCCAGCCATGCTGGGTGCGTCTGCGGCATTGTCTATCGCTGGCATTCCTTTCAATGGCCCAGTGGGCGGTGCACGCGTGGGTTACATCAACGACCAGTACGTGTTGAACCCCACGGCTACACAGCTGAAAGACAGCAAAATGGACTTGATCGTTGCAGGTACAGAAGCCGCCGTTTTGATGGTGGAATCTGAAGCCCACGAATTGTCTGAAGAAGTTATGTTGGGCGGCATCATGTTCGGTCACGAACAAATGCAAGCCGCGATTAACGCCATTCACGCGCTGACTGCCAAAGCAGGCAAGCCTGAATGGGACTGGAAAGCAGCGCCTGCAAACGAGCCTTTGGTGGCTGCTGTGACAGAACTGGCTGGCGAGAAGCTGGCCGCTGCTTACAAAATGACCGAAAAGCAGGCCCGTAGCCAGCGCCTGAAAGAAATTTCAGCGGAAGTGGCTGCAGAACTGCCTTCCAAGTTGACTGAAGAGCAACGCGCCGGCGTTACCAATGCCGACGTTAGCGACATCATGTTCGGTCTAGAAGCGAAAATTGTTCGCGGTCAAATCCTGAACGGCGAGCCACGCATTGATGGTCGCGACACACGCACCGTTCGTCCAATTACCGTTCGCACTGGCGTACTGCCGCGTGCTCACGGTTCAGCCTTGTTCACTCGTGGTGAAACACAGGCTTTGGTGGTAACCACCTTGGGTACTGGTCGTGATGAACAAATGATTGATGCAGTGGCCGGCGAATACCGTGACCGCTTCATGTTCCATTACAACATGCCCCCGTACGCCACTGGCGAATGTGGTCGCATGGGCGCGCCCAAGCGTCGTGAAATTGGCCATGGCCGTCTGGCACGTCGTGCAGTTGAAATGATGCTGCCAGCCCCTGAAGACTTCCAGTACACCATGCGTGTGGTGTCAGAAATCACTGAATCCAACGGTTCAAGCTCGATGGCTTCCGTGTGTGGCGGCGCTTTGTCGCTGATGGATGCAGGCGTTCCTTTGAAGCAATTGGTGGCTGGTATTGCCATGGGCTTGATCAAAGAAGAGAACAAGTTCGCGGTGTTGACCGACATTCTGGGTGATGAAGACCACCTGGGCGACATGGATTTCAAAGTGGCCGGTACTGAAAATGGTGTAACTGCATTGCAGATGGACATCAAGATTCAGGGCATTACCAAAGAAATCATGCAAGTTGCGCTGGCACAGGCCCGCGAAGGCCGCATGCACATTCTGGGTATCATGAAAGAAGCGACTGGTGGTAGCGTCGGCGAGCTTTCTGCCTATGCTCCACGCATGATCACCATGAAGATCAACCCCGAGAAGATTCGCGACGTGATCGGCAAGGGTGGTGCAACCATTCGTGGTATTACCGAACAAACTGGTGCAAGCATTGACATCAAGGAAGATGGTTCTATCACCATCGCTTCAGTTGATGGCGACGCTGGTGAACGTGCCAAGAAGATGATTGAAGACATCACCGCGGAAGTGGAAGTGGGTGCAGTGTATGAAGGCACCGTGCTGAAGCTTCTGGATTTCGGCGCGATTGTTAGCGTATTGCCAGGCAAAGACGGCTTGTTGCACATTTCTCAGATTGCCAATGAGCGTGTGAACACCGTGGGCGATTTCCTGAAAGAAGGCCAGCTCGTGAAAGTGAAAGTGTTGGAAGCCGATGAAAAAGGCCGCCTGCGCTTGTCGATGAAAGCCTTGTTGGCACCTGAAGCACCTGCTGAGCAGGCTGGTGAAGGTTCAAACGAAGGCTGATGAAGGCCATTGGGCTCAAGGCTCCGGGCGGGGTAGATCAGCTTCAGTTGATCGAACTGCCCGTGCCGTCACCCAAGCCGGGTGAGGTACTAATTCAAGTGAAGGCTGCCGGGGTGAATCGCCCCGATGTTCTTCAGCGCATGGGTCTGTACCCGCCACCCCCTGATGCCAACCCCAATCTGGGTTTGGAAGTGTCGGGCGTGGTTGCGGCTGTTGGGCAAGGCGTTTCTGAAATTATGTTGGGCAGGCCTGTAATGGCTTTGTGCAATGGCGGTGGTTATGCTGAATATGTGTGCACGCCTGCAGGGCAGTGCATGCAAATTCCAGAGAGTTTAAGTTTCACCGAGGCGGCCAGTCTGCCTGAGGTGTACATGACTGTGTGGCAAAACCTGTTTTTGAAGGGTGCTGCCAAACCGGGTCAATCTGTATTAATTCATGGTGGCAGCAGCGGAATTGGCACTGCGGCCGTTCAGTTGTGCAAAAAACACGGCTTGCGTACTTTCGTAACTGTGGGTAGTCAAACCAAAGCTGACTTTTGTACCGAATTGGGCGCCGAAAAAGCCTATTTGTACAAATCACAAGACTGGGAGCAGCTGGTTTTGCAAGACACGCAGCAACAGGGTGTCGACTTAATTCTCGACATGGTTGCAGGCGATTATTTAAACAAGGATTTAAGCTGCGCCAAGCCGCAAGGCATGGTCATTGTGATTGCATTGCTGGGTGGGCGGTTCGCCAACATTGACGCTGCAAAATTAATGACCAAACAAGTGGTGCTGACCGGCACCACGCTGAGGCCACGCTCGCCAGAATTCAAAGCAGAACTGGCCAGGCAAGTTGAACGTGAATTGATCGAAGGTTTTTCCTCGGGTATGTTGAAATCGTTGGTGCAAGCCACTTTCAACCTGCAAGATGTTGCCAGGGCCCACGCGCTGATGGAGTCGGGGGATTCCGTGGGTAAAATTGTTTTGAATGTTGTAGATCAGGATTGAATATCAAGGAACAGCATGACTGAAAATAGTGCCAAGATGGCAAGAAAAAAACTGGTAGCTGGCAACTGGAAAATGAACGGCAACTTTGATGCCAACGAAGGGTTGATCCTGGGTTTTTTGGCTGAAGTCGACGAACAGGTGGATGTGTCGGTATTTTGTCCTTTTCCCTATTTGGCGCAAGTTGGCAAATTACTAGAAGGTCAACAAGTTGCCTTTGGATCGCAAGATGTTTCGGCCAAGGCCAGTGGCGCATACACCGGAGAAGTGTCGGTCGACATGCTTAATGAATTTGGTGTCACGCAGGTTCTGGTGGGCCACTCCGAGCGCCGCCAGTATCACGCTGAAAGCAGCGTCACCGTGGCTGAAAAAGCAGTGGCAGCAATTTCTGGAGGAATTACTCCAATCGTGTGTGTGGGTGAAACGCTTGCTGAGCGTGAAGCAGGGCGCGTTGAAGAGGTTATCGCAGATCAACTTGACCCAGTTGTTGAGCAATGCGCCAAGTTCATTGAGAACGGCGTTTGGAACCTGGTAATTGCCTACGAGCCCGTGTGGGCCATCGGTACAGGCGTAACGGCAAGCCCTGAGCAGGCTCAGGAAGTGCACGCAATGATCCGAGCACGACTAAATGCCATGTTGGGCGCTGAAGTTGCCCAAAGCACCCGAATTTTGTACGGCGGAAGTGTGAAGCCGGGCAATGCAAGCGAGATTTTTGCGAAAGAAGACATTGATGGGGGCCTTATTGGAGGTGCAGCTTTGTCTTCTGACGATTTCTCTGGAATAATACGCGCCGCGAGAGGTTAAATAATTTATGAGCATTTTCAACACATTTTTGGTAGTGATGCAGATCGTCTCTGCAATCGCTGTGATTGTTCTGGTTTTGTTGCAGCATGGCAAAGGCGCAGACATGGGCGCAGCCTTCGGTAGCGGCTCGTCCGGAAGCCTGTTCGGTGCCACCGGATCAGCAAACTTCCTGAGCCGGGCAACGGGCTTTTGTGCTACAATCTTCCTGCTTTGTACATTGGGTTTGGCCTTTTATTCAAGGGCTGGTGTTGAAGCGGAATCTGGCGGTGTAATGGAATCCATTCAGGCTTCTCCTGTAGAGGGAACGGCAACCCCTGCAGAGAACAAACCTACTGAGCCCACAACGCCGGTGCAGGATATTCCAAAGTAATAACTACGCCGACGTGGTGGAATTGGTAGACACGCTATCTTGAGGGGGTAGTGGCCATAGGCTGTACGAGTTCGAGTCTCGTCGTCGGCACCAAAGGTTTAAAACAAAGCCGGTCAAGCATGAAACGACCGGCTTTTTTTCGGACTTATCAAAGACTATTAGGGTTTACACGGGAGTCAGAGTGAATTTAGAGTCTTATTTTCCAGTGTTGTTGTTCATCCTCGTGGGGATCGGTGTAGGCGGTGGCGCCATGCTGGCCGGCCGAGTACTCGCCCCCCATCGCCCAGATGGGCAAAAACTTTCTCCCTACGAGTGTGGTTTTGAAGCGTTTGAAGACGCTCGCATGCAATTTGATGTGCGCTACTACCTCGTTGCTATTCTGTTTATTTTGTTCGATCTTGAAATCGCCTTCCTGTTTCCCTGGGCAGTAGCCTATCGTGAAATTGGCCCGGTCGGTTTTTGGGCAATGATGATTTTCCTTGGTGTTTTGGTGGTGGGTTTCATTTACGAATGGACCCGCGGTGCGCTGGACTGGGAATAAGCGGGCAATTAGTCGCTCCACTTTTGTGAAGGTAGTAAGCAAATGGGTATTGACGGCGTTTTAAACGAAGGTTTTATCACCACCACGGCTGATAAATTGATCAACTGGGGGCGCACGGGCTCGCTTTGGCCGATGACTTTTGGTTTGGCCTGTTGCGCGGTTGAAATGATGCATGCAGGGGCAAGTCGTTACGACCTTGACCGCTTTGGCATTATTTTCCGCCCAAGCCCGCGTCAATCCGACCTCATGATTGTAGCGGGCACGCTGTGCAACAAAATGGCGCCTGCGCTTCGCAAGGTTTACGACCAGATGGCCGAGCCCCGCTGGGTGCTTTCCATGGGTTCCTGTGCGAACGGTGGCGGCTATTACCATTACTCCTACTCCGTGGTTCGTGGTTGTGACCGGATTGTTCCTGTTGATGTTTACGTTCCTGGCTGCCCGCCCACCGCGGAAGCCTTGATGTATGGCTTGCTGCAGTTACAAAACAAAATCAAAACCACTTCAACGATTGCGCGATAAGGGGATTTGGCCATGACTGAAAATCAATCCCTGAATCTTCAAAAGCTGAGCAATGATTTGATCGCCGCATTGGGTGATCGAGTCATTGAGTGCAAAATCGCGTTCAATGAAATTAACCTGACAGTGAAAGCAGACTCTTACCTCGAGGCTTGCACCATTCTTCGTGATGATGAAAACCTGAAGTTCGAGCAGTTGCTAGACCTGTGCGGCGTGGATCGCAGTGAATACGGCAATGAATTGAATGAATCGCAGCGTTTTTGGGTGGTTTGCCAACTGCTGTCTGTGTCCAAGAATCAGCGTGTGCGCCTGAAGGTGTGCTGCCCAGATGACGATTTGCCCACCGTGGCTTCTGTCATCGATGTGTGGTCTTCAGCCAATTGGTACGAGCGTGAAGCGTTTGATTTGTACGGCATCGTATTTGAAGGTCACCCCGACTTGCGTCGCATTTTGACTGACTATGGTTTTGTGGGTCATCCGTTTCGCAAAGACTTTCCTTTGTCTGGCCACGTTGAGATGCGCTACGACCCTGAACTGGGTCGAGTGGTGTACCAGCCGGTCACCATTGAGCCGCGTGAAATTACACCACGCATCATTCGCGAACCTCAATATGGCGGAGCGAAATAATTATGGCTGAAATTAAAAATTACACCCTGAACTTTGGACCGCAGCACCCGGCCGCGCACGGCGTGTTGCGCCTTGTGCTGGAACTGGATGGTGAAGTGGTTCAACGTGCTGACCCGCACATTGGTTTGCTGCACCGTGGTACCGAGAAACTGGCTGAACACAAAACCTTCATTCAATCGCTGCCATATATGGACCGTCTCGATTACGTGTCGATGATGTGCAATGAGCACGCCTACTGCATGGCGATTGAAAAGCTGTTGAATATTGAAGTACCTGTTCGTGCGCAGTACATCCGCGTGATGTTCGACGAAATTACCCGCATTTTGAACCACTTATTGTGGTTGGGTGCTCACGGCCTTGACGTGGGCGCCATGGCGGTTTTCCTGTACGCCTTCCGCGAACGCGAAGACCTGATGGATTGCTACGAAGCGGTGTCTGGTGCGCGTTTGCATGCAGCATATTTCCGCCCCGGTGGCGTGTACCGTGACCTGCCCGATCGCATGCCTCAGTACAAGCCTTCCAAGGTGCGTTCATCGAAAAAAGTAGATCAGCTGAACAAGAACCGCCAGGGTTCCCTGCTGGATTTCATTGATGACTTCACGCAGCGTTTCCCGAAGTACGTGGATGAATATGAAACGCTTTTGACAGACAACCGAATCTGGAAACAGCGTTTGGTGGGCGTGGGTGTGGTAACGCCTGAACGTGCATTGTCCATGGGCTTTACGGGCCCAATGTTGCGCGGGTCAGGCATTGCCTGGGATCTGCGCAAGAAGCAGCCCTATGAAGTATACGATCGCTTGGATTTCGACATTCCTGTGGGCAAAAATGGCGACTGCTATGACCGTTACCTGGTGCGCGTAGAAGAAATGCGCCAGTCAAACAAAATCATCAAGCAGTGTGTGGAATGGTTGCGTGTGAACCCCGGATCTGTGATGAGCGACAACCACAAGGTGTCGCCACCCAACCGCGTGGACATGAAAACCAATATGGAAGAGTTGATCCACCACTTCAAACTGTTCACTGAGGGCATGCATGTGCCTGAAGGTGAATCATATGCGGCAGTGGAACATCCCAAAGGCGAGTTTGGAATTTATCTGGTTGCAGACGGTGCAAACAAGCCTTATCGCTTGAAAATTCGTGCGCCAGGTTTTGCCCACTTGCAAGGCCTTGATGAAATGTCTCGCGGCCACATGCTGGCCGACGTGGTCACCATCATTGGTACCCAAGACATCGTGTTCGGTGAAATTGATCGCTAAGGATTGAAGAGAATCATGAAGTTGAGCGAAAACGCCTGTCGTCTGATCGACAAAGAACTGAAGAAATATCCGGCTGACCAAAAGATTTCTGCGGTCATGGCGGGCTTGCGCATTGTGCAGGTGGAATTGGGCTGGTTGTCCAGCGAAGCCATTGAGGCTGTGGCCAATTATCTTGAAATTCAACCAATTGCAGCCTATGAAGTGGCGACGTTTTACAACATGTACGACACCAAAAAAGTCGGCAAGTCAAAAATTGTGGTGTGCACCAACCTGCCGTGCGCCTTGTCGGGCGGCACGGATGCGGCTGAGTACCTGAAGAAAAAGCTGGGTATTGGTTACAACGAAACGACCCAGGACGGCCTGTTCACCTTGAAAGAAGGTGAATGCATGGGCGCCTGTGGCGATTCCCCAGTGATGTTGGTGAACAATCACCGCATGTGCAGTTTCATGAGCAACGAGAAAATCGATGCGCTGGTAGAGGAGTTGAAGTTATGACTTGTTTGCATGGACGACACATTAACCCGGTTATTTTGGCTGGTCTCGATGGCACCAACTGGGACCTGAAAGGTTACGAGGCTCGTGGTGGCTACAAAGCCCTGCGCAAGATTCTGACCGAAGGTATTTCGCAGGAAGATGTGATTGCAGAAGTGAAAAAATCTGCCTTGCGTGGTCGCGGAGGCGCGGGCTTCCCCACGGGCTTGAAGTGGAGCTTCATGCCACGCCAGTTTCCAGGCCAGAAGTATTTGGCTTGCAATTCGGATGAAGGCGAACCCGGCACATTCAAAGACCGCGATATTCTGCGCTACAACCCCCATTCCGTGATCGAAGGCATGGCCATTGCCGCCTACGCGATGGGAATCAGCGTGGGTTACAACTACATTCACGGCGAAATTTGGGAAACCTATGAGCGCTTTGAAGAGGCGTTGGAGCAGGCACGTGCAGCGGGCTACCTGGGCGACAGCATCATGGGCTCGACTTTCAATTTCGAGTTGCACGCACACCAGGGTTATGGCGCTTACATTTGCGGTGAAGAAACTGCCTTGATTGAATCGATTGAAGGCAAGAAGGGCCAGCCACGTTTCAAGCCGCCATTCCCGGCTTCTTACGGCATTTACGGCAAGCCCACTACAATCAACAACACTGAAACATTTGCTGCGGTGCCGTTCATTATTCAAAACGGTGGCGATTGGTTCTTGGAATTGGGCAAGCCCAACAACGGCGGCACAAAGATTTTCTCGATTTCTGGCGATGTCGAAAGGCCTGGCAATTACGAAATTCCTTTGGGAACCCCCTTTTCAACCTTGCTTGAAATGGCGGGTGGCATGAAAGGTGGCCGGAAAATCAAGGCAGTTATTCCCGGTGGTTCATCAATGCCGGTATTGCCTGGCGACGTAATGATGGCCACTGACATGGACTACGACTCCATTGCCAAAGCAGGTTCCATGCTGGGTTCAGGCGCAGTAATTGTGATGGACGAAACACGTTGCATGGTGAAAAGCCTTTTGCGCCTTTCTTATTTTTACTACGAAGAAAGCTGTGGACAGTGCACGCCCTGCCGCGAAGGCACGGGTTGGTTGTACCGAATCGTGAATCGTATTGAGCACGGTGAAGGTCGTCCGGAAGATTTGGACATGTTGAACTCGATTGCTGACAACATTCAGGGCCGCACAATTTGCGCTTTGGGCGATGCTGCGGCCATGCCGGTTCGCGCTTTCCTGAAGCATTTCCATGAAGAATTTGAGCATCACATCACACACAAGTCGTGCATTGTGCCGTCTTACGTTTGATTCCCTGCGGGTAGATACAAATGGTTGAATTAGAGATTGATGGCGTAAAAGTTGAAGTGGCTGAAGGCAGCATGCTGATTACTGCTGCTGAACAGGCGGGCAGCTATGTACCGCACTTTTGCTATCACAAAAAGTTGTCGATTGCAGCGAACTGCCGCATGTGCCTAGTCGATGTAGAAAAGGCGCCCAAGCCTTTGCCTGCATGCGCCACGCCTGTGTCGCCAGGCATGATCGTTCGCACCAAATCCGAGAAAGCGATAAGCGCCCAGAAAAGCGTGATGGAATTCTTGTTGATTAACCACCCGCTGGACTGCCCCATTTGCGATCAGGGTGGCGAGTGCCAGTTGCAAGACCTGTCCGTGGGCTATGGCGGCGTAGCATCTCGCTACCAAGAAGAAAAGCGTGTGGTGTTTTTCAAAGACATTGGTCCGCTTGTGTCTGCAAAAGAAATGAGCCGCTGCATTCACTGTACCCGTTGTGTGCGCTTTGGTCAGGAAGTGGCCGGCATCATGGAATTGGGCATGGCCAATCGTGGTGAACACTCCGAGATTTTGAGTTTCGTTGGCGATTCTGTCGATTCAGAATTGTCAGGCAACATGATCGACATTTGCCCGGTGGGCGCTTTGACCTCTAAGCCATTCCGCTATCAAGCCCGCACTTGGGAAATGGCCCGCCGCAAGTCGGTTGCCCCCCACGACAGCCTGGGTTCCAACGTGGTAGTACAGGTGAAGGCCGACAAGGTCATGCGAATCGTTCCTCAGGAAAATGAAAGCATTAACGAGTGCTGGATTTCTGATCGTGACCGCTTCAGCTACGAAGGTCTGCTGGCGGCAGACCGCCTTACCGAACCCATGATCAAGAAAAACGGCCAGTGGGTGACCACTGATTGGCAAACCGCATTGAACGTGGTGTTCGAAGGCTTGAAAAAAGCGCGCCGTGAATCAACCGACCTGAACAGTATTGCCATGCTGATTTCGCCGAACAGCACCTTCGAGGAAATGGCTTTGGCCAAAGCCTTGATGGACGGCATGGGTTCGACCAGCATTGATGCGGGCCTTCGCCATGGTGCGAATTTGAATTTGACCGGTGCAATGCCTTGGTTGGGCGCGTCGGTTCAACAGGTGGCCGATGCGGAATCTATTGTTGTAGTCGGTTCCGACCCCCGCAATGACCAACCCTTGCTAACCCAGCGTATTCGCCAGGCTGCAAAGCAGGGCGCGCGCGTGTTGGTTGTCAATGCTGGTGGACTTGACTCCTTGATGCCCAAAGCAGTGTGGTTGATGTCGGCGCCATCCATGTGGGCAGACACCCTGCATCACAAAGCTGTGGCTGATGCACTGAATGCGTCAGAGGGTGGCAAATTTGTGTTGATTGGTCAGCAGGCTCTGATGAGCCCGTTTGCAGGTCAGATTGTGGCCAAGGCCGCTGAACTGGCTAAGTCAACTGGCGCCACTTTGGGCTTCCTGGGCGATGGTGCCAACTGGGTAGGTTCATTTGTTGCGGGTGTTCAAGCCAGTGCAAATGGCGGTAAAAACGTTCAAGCCATGTTGGCCGGTCAAGCCAAGGCCGCCATCGTGTTTGGTGCCGAGCCTGATCTGGATTGTGTTGAAGGCTCCAAGGTGTTGCGTGGTCTTATCGATGCCGAGTTTGTGGTGCAGGCCAGTGCCTTTGTGGGCAATGCCAAGCAGTATGCAGACGTGTTGCTGCCGATTGCACCCAGCACCGAAACTTCCGGCACCTTCATTAACATTGCGGGCACTCCGCAAACCTTCAAAGCGGCCGTGCGCCCCTTGGGTGAAACTCGTCCAGGCTGGAAAGTGCTGCGTGTTTTAGGCAATTTGTTGGGGCTGGAAAATTTCGAATTCAACAGTTCAGAAGAAGTGCTGAGTGCTTTCATGCCTGCTGATTTACCAGCGCGATTGAACAACAGCCTGCCGGAGCAAACCGTGACCGGTGTTGATCTGAATGGCAAGCTTGAACTGGCTGCTTATGCGCCAATTTACGACACTGATTCCGTGGTTCGACGTGCTGATTCCTTGCGTAAAACCAAAGCAGCAAAACCCGCTTTGGCACAAATTAGCGCGCAAACTGCTGAAGCGTTGGGTTTGAACACAGGCGATAAAATTCAATTGACAGACTCCGAGGGCGGCACCTTGCAAGCTGCAGTATTTGTGAACAAGAACATTGCAGACAATACCGTGCTGGTACCAATGGGCCGCATTGAAACGCAAAGCCTGCGCACCGTGTTTGGTGGTGCAACGGTTGAAGCAGTTGTGGCTGACGAGGTGCAGGCATGAGTTCACCGGTTGAAATGATCACCACCTTTGGTGCTGATTTGCTGGGCCCCGCCTGGGTGCCTGTCTGGACCTTGGTCAAAATTTTGTGCATCACCCTGCCGCTGTTGGGCTTGGTTGCCTACCTTACCTACTGGGAACGTAAAATGATTGGCCGCATGCACATTCGCATGGGTCCAAGTTATGTGGGCCCCATGGGCTTGCTGCAGCCAATTGCCGATGCGGTCAAGATGATGTTCAAGGAAATCATCGTGCCGATGAACGCAAACAAAGGGCTGTTCATCATTGCGCCGATCATGACCATCATGCCCGCGCTTGCGGCTTGGGCCGTAATTCCATTTGGGCCCGAAACTGTGTTGGCCAATGTGAATGCGGGCTTGTTGTACCTGATGGCGATTACTTCGCTGGAAGTGTATGGGGTGATCATTGCGGGTTGGGCCTCCAACTCCAAATACGCTTTCCTGGCGGCCATGCGTGCGTCTGCGCAAATGGTCTCTTATGAATTGGCGATTGGTTTTGTGCTGGTCACCGTGTTGTTGGTGGCGGGCAGTTTGAACATGACAGACATTGTCATGACGCAAACCACAGGTCAATTTGCTGACATGGGCCTGAACTTCTTGTCTTGGAATTGGTTGCCTTTGTTGCCCTTGGTGGTGATTTACATGATTTCAGCAGTTGCTGAAACAAACCGTCATCCGTTTGACGTCGTGGAAGGCGAGTCTGAAATTGTGGCTGGCCACATGGTTGAATATTCAGGCATGACTTTCGCGGTGTTCTTCCTAGCCGAATACGCCAACATGATTTTGTTGTCGTGTCTGGCAGCAATCATGTTCTTTGGTGGTTGGGACGCACCTGTCGCCTTCCTGGAATTCATTCCGGGCTGGATCTGGCTGGGCCTGAAAACCTTCTTGCTGGTGTCCATGTTCATCTGGTTCCGCGCCTCATTCCCGCGTTACCGCTACGACCAAATCATGCGTTTGGGCTGGAAGGTGTTCATTCCGCTGACCCTGGTTTGGCTGGTGGTGGTTGCAGCCTGGATGCAGACCCCCTGGAACATCTGGAATTAACTGAGAGCGAACCATGTTTCAAGTTGTTAAAGAGTTTTTGAACAGTCTGCTGTTGCGCGAAATGCTGAAGGGCATGGCGTTGACCATGAGCTACATGTTCACCCAGCCAATCACCGTGCTGTACCCAATGGAAAAAACGCCGATGTCGCCACGCTTTCGTGGATTACATGCGCTGCGTCGCTATGAAAACGGGGAAGAGCGCTGCATCGCCTGTAAATTGTGCGAAGCAGTGTGCCCTGCTATGGCCATTACCATTGAGTCTGAGCAGCGTGAAGACGGTTCGCGTCGCACCAGCCGTTACGACATTGATTTGACCAAGTGTATTTTCTGCGGCTTTTGTGAAGAATCTTGCCCAGTCGACTCGATTGTTGAAACGCACATTCACGAGTATCACGGTGAAAAGCGTGGTGACTTGTACTTCACCAAGGAAATGTTGCTGGCCGTGGGTGACCGTTATGAGGCTGAAATTGCAGCCAACCGCGAAGCCGATGCGGCTTACCGTTAACTTGAAACAAAACTTAAAAGACTCAATTTCATGGATGCAATAACCGGCTTTTTCTATGTGTTCGCCGCCATTCTGGTGTTTGCAGCGTTGCGTGTAATTACTGCGGGCAATGCGGTTCACGCTGCGTTGTATCTGGTGCTTTCTTTCTTCTCGGCTTCTGCCTTGTGGATGTTGCTTGAAGCAGAATTTCTGGCCATTACCCTTGTGTTGGTTTACGTGGGTGCTGTGATGGTGTTGTTCCTGTTTGTGGTCATGATGGTGGATGTGAACATGGACAAGGTGCGCGCGGGGTTCTGGAAAAACCTGCCGGTCGCTGCGATTGTCGGTTCCCTGATCGCGTTTCAAATGTCTGTGGTGTTATTGCGTGGCTTTTGGGACCCAAATCTGGAAGTGCCTGAACAGGCAGCCAACAACACAGTGGCTCTGGGTGTATTGCTTTACACCGAGTATCTATACCCCTTCGAGGTCGCGGCGTTGATTTTGCTGGTTGCGATGGTGGCTGCGATTGCACTAACCCTGCGTAAACGCAAAGACACCAAGGGGCAGGTGCCCTCCGACCAGGTTCGTGTGAAGTCGACAGACCGCGTGAAGCTGGTCAGCATGCCAGCCGACCTTGACCGCAAACAAACAAAAAGCGAGACCCCCAGTGGTCCCAAAGCCTGAACGGGAATAAACAACAATGATTTCACTGTCTCATTACCTCGTGCTGGGCGCGATATTGTTTTCAATCAGCGTGATCGGGATTTTCCTGAACCGCAAAAATTTGATTGTGATTCTGATGGCCATCGAGCTGATGCTGCTGGCGGTCAACATGAACTTCGTTGCCTTTTCCCACTTCCTGGGCGATTTGTCCGGGCAGTTATTCGTTTTCTTCATTCTTACAGTGGCTGCTGCCGAGTCTGCAATTGGCTTGGCAATATTGGTGGTCCTTTTCCGCAACATGAATTCAATCAATGTCGAAGACCTCGACCAACTAAAGGGGTAAGCGCGAATGAATCCCTTGTATTTGATCATTCCATTCGCCCCGCTTGTTGGTGCCATTCTTGCCGGTTTTTTTGGCAAGCAGATTGGTAGAACAGGTGCTCACACTGTCACGATTGCCGGCGTTGCGATCTCCTTGATCGCATCCATCATGGTGTTTATGGATGTGATGGAAGGCAATACCTTCAACGGCACCTTGTACGAATGGGCTGTGGTTGGCACACTGGTTTTTGAAGTCGGTTTTCTGATTGATACATTGACAGCCACCATGATGCTTGTGGTAACCAGCGTGTCGCTGATGGTGCACATTTACACCATTGGCTACATGGAAGAAGACGACGGATATCAACGTTTCTTCTCTTACATCTCGCTGTTCACGTTTTCAATGTTGATGCTGGTCATGAGCAACAACTTCCTGCAGCTGTTCTTCGGTTGGGAAGCGGTGGGCCTGGTGTCTTACCTGCTAATCGGTTTTTGGTACAAGAAGCAAAGCGCGATTTACGCCAACTTGAAGGCGTTCTTGGTCAACCGCGTGGGCGATTTCGGCTTCATTCTTGGTATTGGCCTTGTTATGGCCGCCACCGGTTCTATGAACTACGCCGAGGTGTTTGCTCAAGCTGATAGCCTGGTGGGTCAAACCATGCCCGGCACTGACTGGCCTTTGTTGGCGGTGGCTTGTATTTGTTTGTTCATTGGTGCCATGGGTAAATCAGCCCAGTTTCCCTTGCATGTGTGGCTACCCGACTCCATGGAAGGTCCAACCCCGATTTCTGCGCTGATTCACGCCGCCACCATGGTGACCGCGGGTATTTTCATGGTTAGTCGCATGTCGCCGCTGTTTGAACTCAGCGACATTGCACTGAACTTCGTGTTGGTGATTGGTTCGATCACAGCCTTGTTCATGGGCTTCCTGGGCATTATTCAAAATGACATCAAACGCGTGGTCGCGTATTCCACACTTTCGCAGTTGGGTTACATGACCGTGGCTTTGGGTGTGTCTGCTTACCCGGTCGCAATTTTCCACCTGATGACCCATGCGTTCTTCAAGGCGCTGTTGTTCCTTGGTGCAGGGTCTGTAATTATCGGCATGCACCACAATCAGGACATTCGCCACATGGGTGGATTGTGGAAGTACATGCCCATCACCTGGATCACTTCGCTATTGGGTTCACTGGCGCTGATTGGTACGCCTTTCTTTTCAGGTTTCTACTCCAAAGACAGCATTATTGAAGCCGTGCATTTCAGCAACCTGCCTGCTGCCGACTTCGCATACTTTGCAGTGGTTGCCGGTGTGTTCATCACAGCGTTTTACAGCTTCCGCATGTATTTTCTGGTGTTCCATGGCAAAGAGCGTTTCCATGACATTCAGCACCATGACGACCATGGTGATGATGATCACCACGCGCACCATGGCCCGGTGCAGCCGCATGAATCGCGTTGGGTTGTTACCCTGCCGTTGATTCTGCTGGCAATTCCTTCGGTGATCATTGGTTACATTGCTGTTGAGCCCATGTTGCACGGCACCTTCTTTGAAGGCGTGATTACCGTGAATCCTGAACACGGCGCCATGGCTGGCTTAAGCAGTATTTTCCATGGAGCAGCGGCCATGGGTCTGCACTCTGTGCAAACAGCAGCATTCTGGATGGCCTTGGCAGGTGTGGTGGCAGCCGCCGTCTGTTACCTGTGGGTGCCTGCAATTCCTGCCGCATTCATGAAGGCACTGAAGCCCGTGCACACGCTGTTGGACAACAAGTACTACATGGACAAATTCAACGAAGTGGTGTTCGCCGGCGGTGCACGTGGCTTGGGCGAGGCTCTGTGGAAGTTTGGTGACCGCATGTTGATCGACGGCTTGTTGGTCAATGGCAGCGCCAAGCTGGTGGGTTTGATCTCGGGTGTGGTTCGATTCGCGCAAAGCGGTTTCATTTACCACTATGCATTCGCGATGATCCTTGGCGTGTTGGCCATGATCATTACTTTCATCACACTCAAATAAACAAGGCGGAACTTCGGTTCTTACGATCGGAAAATATCAATGTCTAACAATATTCCTTATCTAAGTTTGGCGATCTGGTTGCCAATCGCCTTCGGTGTCTTGATCATGGCTTTGGGCAATGACAAGAACGCTGGCGCGGTTCGAGGTGCCTCTTTAATTGCCGCCTTGATCAGTTTTGTCATCACGTTGCCACTGTATTTCGGATTCGACACCAGCACCGCGCAATTGCAGTTCGTAGAAAAGCTGCCCTGGATTGAGTCTTTCGGTGCTTCTTACGGTTTGGGTGTTGATGGCTTGTCGGTGTGGTTCGTAATCCTGACATCCTTGATCACTGTGTTTGTGGTGGTCGCAGCCTGGGAAGTGATCACTGAAAAAGTGGCGCAATACATGGCGGCTTTCCTGATTTTGTCAGGTTTGATGGTGGGTGTATTTGCTGCTACTGATGGCCTGCTGTTTTACATGTTCTTTGAAGCAACCCTGATCCCGATGTACGTCATCGTGGGTGTATGGGGTGGTCCGAATCGAATTTACGCTGCTTTCAAGTTTTTCTTGTACACGCTGTTAGGTTCGCTGCTGACGCTGGTTGCAATTATTTACCTGCAATTTCAGTCGGGTACATTCGAAATTGCGGCTTGGCACGACTTGCCGCTGGGCATGACGGAGCAAATCCTGATCTTCCTGGCTTTCCTTATGGCTTTTGCCGTGAAGGTGCCGATGTGGCCCGTACACACCTGGTTGCCAGACGCGCACGTTGAGGCGCCAACGGGCGGTTCCGTGGTGCTGGCCGCCATTATGTTGAAGCTGGGTGCCTATGGGTTCCTGCGCTTCAGCATGCCGATCGCGCCTGATGCGAGCCAGGAACTGGCTGGTTTCATGATTACCTTGTCATTGATTGCGGTGGTGTACATCGGCGTGGTGGCGCTGGTTCAGAAAGACATGAAAAAGCTGGTGGCCTATTCGTCGATTGCACACATGGGCTTTGTAACTCTGGGTTTCTTCATGTTTCAAGACCTGGCGGTGCAGGGCGCCGTCATTCAAATGATTTCGCACGGTTTTGTTTCTGGTGCCATGTTCATTTGTATCGGCGTGCTTTACGACCGTGTACACAGCCGTGAAATTTCTGCCTACGGCGGTGTGGTCAACACCATGCCCAAGTTCGCTGCCTTCTTCCTTTTGTTTGCCATGGCCAATGCCGGCTTGCCTGCCACCAGTGGTTTTGTGGGTGAGTTCATGGTGATTCTGGGCGCTGTGAAGTACAACTTCTGGATTGGCCTGCTGGCTGCCACCACGCTTATTTTTGGTGCCGCGTATTCACTTTGGATGTACAAGCGCGTGGTATTCGGCGAAGTCGCCAATGACGATGTCAAGAAGCTGACCGACGTGAATTCCCGCGAATTCATGATGCTGGGCGCCTTGGCAGTTCTGGTGATGGCCATGGGCCTATACCCCAAACCCTTTACTGATGTGTTGCAGGTGTCAGTTGATGCCCTGTTGCAGCATGTGGCTCAGTCCAAGCTTTAATTGAGGAATGTTCGTGGATCAGATGAATCTCTCACTCGCTATTCCTGAAATTGCACTGGCGCTATTCGCCTGTGCCTTTCTGATTGCAGACAGCGTGACCAAGGGCCGTATTTTGCCCATCCTGCACAATATCGTTGTGTTGTTTTGTATCGGCTTGGGTGTGTACTGCTTGGCGCAAGTGCCCACCACGGGCACCGAGCTTGCGTTCAGCAATATGTACATTGCCGACAGCATGGCCTTGGCGTTGAAAGGCTTTTCTGCGCTGGCAATTGCTTTCACATTGATTGTGGGCGCGAATTACGCCAAAGACCGCGACATGTTTAAGGGCGAGCTGCACGCTTTGGTGCTGTTTACCTTGCTGGGCCAAATGATCATGATTTCGGCCAACAACCTGTTGCTGGTGTACCTGGGTGTTGAGCTGTTGTCGCTTAGCTTGTATGCGGCTGTTGCCATGCAGCGCGACAATGTGCGCGCCACAGAAGCATCGATGAAGTACTTCGTTTTGGGTGCATTGGCTTCTGGCTTCTTGTTATATGGCATGTCCATGATTTACGGCGCAACTGGCTCTTTGAATCATTCCGACATCGCCTTTGCAGCCACCGCAGCAGTGTCTGGCGAGAAGTCGATCATCTTCGTGTTCGGCATCGTATTTTTGGTGGCGGGTTTGGCGTTCAAACTTGGCGTGGTGCCTTTCCACATGTGGGTGCCTGATGTATACCAAGGTTCGCCCTCTATTTCAACGCTCTTGATCAGCGGTGCACCAAAGCTGGCCGCATTTGCAATGATGATGCGCCTGTTGGTGGATGGCCTGTTTGTGATGGCTTTTGACTGGCAAAACATGCTTATGGTGTTGGCCATTGCCTCGCTGGCAATTGGTAACCTGACAGCGATTGCACAAACCAGTTTGAAGCGTATGTTGGCTTACTCAACAATTGCTCAAATGGGCTTTATGTTGCTGGGTTTCCTGTCAGGCGTAAGTGGTGAAGACACTGGCAATGCTGCCCAGGCTTATTCTTCGGCAATGTTCTACAGCATTATTTATGTTCTAACCACATTGGGTACGTTTGGCGTCATCATGGTGATGTCCAGAAAAGGTTTTGAAGTAGAGAATATCAGCGACCTAAAGGGCCTGAACAAGCGTGCACCCTGGTTGGCTTTGATCATGTTGTTGTTGATGTTCTCGCTGGCTGGTATTCCGCCCATGGTGGGATTTGCAGCCAAGCTGGCGGTGTTGAAAGCCTTGTTGGCGACCGGGCAGGTGTGGTTGACCGTGTATGCAGTGATGTTCAGCCTGGTGGGTGCGTTTTATTACATTCGTATTGTCAAAACAATGTATTTCGAGGCCCCTGCCGATGAAACAGAAATTGTGATGGGCAATGATGCGCGCGCTGTATTGGGTTTGAACGGCTTGGCCGTGATTGCACTGGGCTTGTTGCCCGCGCCTTTGATGGCTTACTGCATGACCGCCATTCAGCAAACGCTGGCCGGTTAATCACATTTTTACTTGAAGTTTGAAATTTTTGGTTTATGAAGGGAGCAGGTTTTGACGCAGACGATTGGGCATTGGTTGTTGTTTGGCTTGGCCTTGCTGTTTGCAAACCTGCCCTTTGTAAGTAACCGCATTATGGGCGTTCTGCCCGTGGTCAAAAAGGGCGGTTGGACTCGCGTACTTGAAGTGATTGCTGGTTACTTCATCGTGGGTTTGATTGGCTTTGGTATTGAAGGCAGCTTAAGTCAGGTTACTCCACAACGCTGGGAGTTCTATGCGCTTACAGCTTGTTTGTTCTTAGTGCTGGCGTTTCCGGGTTTTGTGTACCGTTTCTTATGGCGCGCACCTAAGGGTTAAATCACTTACCCCGACCGGGTCGTGTGTCCACTTGATATACAGTGGCGCGTTGTAGTTTCAAAATCCACTCCAAGAAAATTCACCATGAAAAGTTTACTCACGTGCGTTGTATGTTCAGCGGCAGTTGTTTTGTCTGCCTGCAAACCTGCGCCTGAAACGCCCACGCTTAAATTGCCATTTCTGGCTAAAACAGATTGCGAATTGGTTTACAAATCAAGCGGTGCCCAAGTGGTGGAAAACTTCTGTGAAACGGAATGGAAACCCGTCACTGTTCACATCGCCGATCAAAAATATTCAGTGAAATGGATTGACGAAGCCACCAGCCGACATTTGTTTGAAAACGGGTGTGGGCAGTCGGCAGGCTGTTTCTACGAGTTGAAGTTGGATGGGGTGACCGTGAATGGCCGTTTTGCTTACGTCACAAACGTGTTGAAGGGCGAATACACGTTCGAGATTGATGCGAATGAAAATTCAAAATTGTTGAACGACACTACCTCTGATTTATCGTCTTGATTGTTGAATGCGCGCACATGCACCATTGCTTGCCAGTGAGTGGCGCTGCTTTCACCAATATCGCGTGTTGCATCATTTCGCCTTGGCAAACGTTCTCCCCTTTTTGATTGCTGGCTTGGGGTATGCGAAACGCTAAAGCGTCTTCGCATCAATTTCTTCGAAATTGCTCCTCGCTACGCATCAAACGGGACGTTCGCCTGAATCGGCAAAATGAACGCAGCACTGCGTTATTGGCTTAAGCATTCTCACTCGCTGCTTTGGCTTGAGCGCACACTGCTTAAACAAAAACGCCGACTGAAAAGCCGGCGTTCCAATCTTGCTTACATGTTCGGGTAGTTCGGCCCGCCACCACCTTCCGGTGTTACCCACACAATGTTTTGCGTGGGGTCTTTGATGTCGCAGGTTTTGCAATGCACACAGTTTTGTGCATTGATCTGCAACTGGTCTTTTCCGTCTTCCTTCTTCACGTACTCATACACACCCGCCGGGCAGTAGCGCTGTTCCGGACCTGCATAGGTGGTCAGGTTGGTGGCCACTGGCACATTGGCATTTTTCAATGTTAGGTGTGCAGGCTGGTTTTCTTCGTGGTTCGTGTTTGAAATGAATACTGAGCTCAACCGGTCAAATGTAATCTTGCCATCGGGTTTGGGGTAGTTGATCGGCTGAAATTCAGAAGCAGGGCGCAGACATTCATGGTCGGCGTGCTTGTGGTGCAAGGTCCATGGCACTTTGCCCTTGAACAGCTTTTGCTCGATGCCCACCATCATGGTGCCGGTGTAAAGGCCTTTGCTCATCCACTGCTTGAAGTTGCGGGCGCGGTACAACTCATCGAACAACCAAGAGTCGTGGAAGGCCTTTGGGTAAGCTTCCAATTCGTCGCCAGCTCGGTTTTGGGTCAATGCGTCTGCAATCGCATCTGCGCACAGCATGCCGCTCTTGATGGCGGCATGCGAACCTTTGATGCGCGATGCATTCAAAAAGCCAGCATCGCAGCCCACCAGTGCACCGCCGGGGAATACCAGCTTGGGCAGGCTCATCAAGCCGCCTGCGGCAATGGCACGTGCGCCATAAGAAATGCGCTTGCCACCCTCAAAATATTTGCGAATTTCCGGGTGAGTTTTGTATCGCTGGAATTCTTCGAAAGGTGACAGGTAAGGGTTCTCATAAGCCAAGCCAACCACGAATCCAACAGCAACCTGATTGTTTTCCAGATGGTACAAGAATGAGCCACCGTAGGTATTCGAATCGAGCGGCCAGCCGCCGGAGTGAACGACCAAACCGGGCTTGTGTTTGGCGGGGTCAATTTCCCACAGTTCTTTCAAACCAATGCCATAAACCTGTGGGTCGCGGCCTTCATTCAAGTTGTATTTTTCAATGACGCGTTTGCCCAAGTGACCACGTACACCTTCAGCAAACACGGTGTATTTGGCATGCAGTTCCATGCCGGGCTGGTATGCGTGGGTGTGTTCACCGTCTTTGCCAATGCCCATGTCGCCAGTTTGTACGCCCTTCACAGCACCTTTGTCGTCGTACAGAATTTCCGCGCCTGCGAAACCAGGGAACACTTCAACGCCTAGCGCTTCCGCTTGTTCGCCCAGCCAGCGGACCACGTTCGCCAGGCTAATCACATAATTGCCATGGTTCTGAAAACATTCGGGCAACAGTGCGTTGGGTACTTTTTTGGCAGATGTCTCTGTCAAGAACAAAAATTGGTCTTCAGTCACTTCGGTATTCAGCGGTGCACCACGTTCTTTCCAGTCAGGGAACAACTCGGTTATCGCGCGTGGGTCCATCACAGCACCCGATAAAATATGAGCGCCAACTTCCGAGCCTTTTTCCAGCACGCACACATTGATTTCCTGGCCCTTTTCAGCGGCCACTTGCTTCAAGCGAATGGCTGTGGAAAGGCCGGCTGGGCCTCCGCCGACAACCAGTACGTCGTATTCCATCATGTCTCGTTCAACTGCCGACATTGGGTGCGTCTCCTTTAAGTATTTCGCAGGTACTACAGCTAGGTGCTGCCTTGATTTTAAGCCGAAAGCTTATTGCATAACGGGAAAAAATAGTTGACTTTGATCTCTAGTCTGAGAAACTTGCTTTTGTGCGTTGCAGCAAGATGTTTGTAGGTGCTTAAACGTTAAACTATGAACACAAATTTAGAGCATGAGGAACAAAGACATGGGGATGAATAAGATTTCAGCAAGTGCCACAGAAGCATTGGTCGACAAAATTAAAGATGGAATGACTCTTGCTGTGGGCGGTTTCGGCCTGTGCGGCATTCCGGAAGCGCTAATTGAGGCGGTGCGTGCATCGGGCGCGAAGAACCTGACCGTGATTTCAAACAATGCGGGCGTCGATGGCTTTGGTCTGGGCCGCTTGCTGGAAACCCGGCAAGTTCGAAAAATGATTTCTTCCTATGTGGGTGAGAACAAAGAATTTGAGCGCCAGTATTTGAGCGGTGAACTTGAACTGGAGTTCACGCCGCAAGGAACCTTGGCTGAAAAGCTGCGTGCAGGTGGTGCAGGCATTCCCGCATTCTTTACGAAAACAGGTTTTGGCACCGTGATTGCCGAGGGCAAGGAAACCCGTGTGATCGATGGTGAAAATTATGTGTTGGAGCACAGCCTGAAAGCGGATATTTCACTGGTAAAAGCCTGGAAGGCGGATACCTCTGGCAACCTGATTTACCGGCTTACCGCCCGTAACTTCAATCCGGAATGTGCAGCTGCGTCGAAGTTCACAGTGGCTGAAGTAGAAGAAATTGTGGAGGTTGGCGCACTTGACCCCAACTTCATTCACACCCCGGGTATTTATGTACAGCGTGTGGTGTTGAACGCCAACCCCGAAAAGCGAATTGAAAAGCGCACTTTGGCTGCCACTGCATAAGAAGGAGAATAAAAAATGGCATGGAATCACGATGAGATGGCGGCGCGCGCTGCCAAAGAGTTGCAAGACGGTTTTTATGTGAATTTGGGCATTGGCTTGCCCACTTTGGTGAGCAATCACATTCCCGATGGCATGGATGTGATGCTGCAAAGTGAAAACGGCTTGTTGGGCATTGGGCCTTTCCCGACCGAGGAACAAGTCGATGCAGATTTGATCAACGCAGGCAAACAAACTGTCACTACCCTGAAAGGCTCTGCGTTTTTCTCCAGTGCAGAATCATTTGCCATGATTCGTGGTGGGCACATCAATTTGGCCATTTTGGGTGCCATGCAGGTCAGCCAAAAAGGCGATTTGGCCAACTGGATGATTCCGGGCAAGCTGGTGAAGGGCATGGGCGGTGCCATGGATTTGGTGGCAGGAGTTTCAAGAGTAATTGTGCTGATGGAGCATGTGGCCCGCAAGAAAGACGGTACCACCGATCTGAAAATTTTGCCTGAATGCACTTTGCCCTTGACTGGCAAGGCTGTGGTGAACCGCATTATTACTGATTTGGCGGTAATGGACGTTATGCCGCAGGGCTTGCAAGTGCTGGAAATCGCCCCGGGAGTCAGCAGGGAAGAGCTTCAGGAAAAAACAGCGTGCGAACTGAAGTTTAGTTAAGTTCACTGGCATGCACCCAGCGCGCTCAGGTTATAATTCTGCTTTCAAACAGCACTCAATTTGTTCAATTGGGTGCCCAACTGAGCGCGCTTTATAGCGCCGCCTGGCACTATGACCAAATATGTATTCGTTACTGGCGGGGTAGTCTCGTCCCTTGGCAAAGGCATTGCCGCAGCCTCTTTGGCCGCGATTTTAGAAAGTCGGGGCTTGAAAGTCACGATGCTGAAACTGGACCCATACATCAACGTGGACCCAGGCACCATGAGTCCCTTCCAGCACGGTGAAGTTTTTGTGACTGAGGATGGTGCAGAAACTGACCTGGATTTGGGCCATTACGAGCGCTTCATTTCCACCAAAATGAAGAAGTCGAATAACTTCACCACGGGCCAGATTTACGAGTCTGTATTGCGCAAAGAGCGTCGTGGTGAATATTTGGGCAAAACCGTTCAGGTTATTCCGCACATCACCAATGAAATTCAGGCGTTCATCGAAAAGGGTGCACGCGCTGCCTGGGGTGGCGAAACCGAGGTGGCCATTGTTGAAATTGGCGGCACGGTAGGCGACATTGAGTCATTGCCATTTCTTGAAGCCGTGCGACAGATGAGCCTGCGATTGGGCCGCAACAGCGCATGCTTTGTGCACCTTACTTTGGTGCCATTCATTGCGTCTGCGGGTGAATTGAAAACCAAGCCCACACAACACAGTGTTCAGAAACTGCGTGAAATCGGTATTTTCCCAGATGCTTTGCTGTGCCGCGCAGATCGCCGTATTCCAGACGATGAACGCGCAAAAATTTCCATGTTCTCAAATGTGCAGCTTGACGCAGTAATTTCCGTTTGGGATGCAGACACAATTTACAAAATTCCAGCCATGCTGGAAGCCCAGAAGCTTGACGACATCGTTCTGGAAAAGCTGAATATTGAGGCACCACCTGCCGATTTGTCGAAGTGGGCAGAAATTGTTTACGCGCAGGAAAACCCGGCGCAAAACATCACCATCGGCATGGTGGGCAAGTATGTGGATTTGACGGAATCGTACAAATCCCTGATTGAAGCCCTGAACCATGCGGGTCTGCACACCCGAACCAAGGTGAACATCAATTACATTGATTCAGAAGAAATTGAAGCCAACGGCACAGAAAGCCTTAAAAAGCTGGACGCTGTGTTGGTTCCAGGCGGGTTCGGCAAGCGCGGCACTGAGGGCAAAATCAAAGCCATTCAATACGCCCGCGAGAACAAAGTACCTTATCTCGGAATTTGCTTGGGCATGCAATTGGCGGTGATCGAGTTTGCGCGCCATTGTGCGGATTTGCCCAAAGCCAATTCCACTGAATTTGACAGCTTGGCAGATACCCCTGTAGTGGCCTTGATTACAGAATGGAAAGACAGCACCGGCAAGGTTGAATTGCGCACAGATCAAAGCGATTTGGGCGGCACCATGCGCCTGGGTTCTCAGCGCTGCCCCATCAAGCCCGGTACTTTGGCAGAGTCGATTTACGGCCCCGAGGTCAACGAGCGCCACCGTCACCGTTACGAGGTGAACAACAATTACGTGGATCAGCTTGAAGAGGCGGGTTTGCGCATATCGGCCCGCACACCGAACGAAGACCTGCCGGAGATCATGGAATTGCCAGATCACCCGTGGTTCTTTGGTGTACAGTTCCACCCCGAGTTCACCAGCACTCCGCGCGACAGTCACCCCCTGTTCCTGGCTTATGTGAAAGCCGCTTTGGCCCACAAGTTAGGAAAAGCGTTATAAGCTGGAACTAACAGGAGAAAGTCACATGAAACTATGCAATTTTGAAGTGGGTCTGGACAAGCCGTTTTTTCTGATCGCAGGCCCCTGCGTGATTGAAAGTGAGCAGATGGCCATGGACACGGCTGGGCAACTCAAGGAAATTTGTGAGTCACTGGGCGTGCCATTCATCTACAAAAGCTCGTACGACAAAGCCAACCGCAGTTCAGGCAAAAGCTTCCGTGGCTTGGGCATGGAAAAAGGTCTGGATATTCTGGCCAATGTGAAGAAAACATTGAACGTCAATATTTTGACCGATGTGCACGCAATTGAAGAAATTGGTGCTGTGGCCAGCGTAGTCGATGTGTTGCAAACTCCCGCGTTTTTGTGTCGCCAAACTGATTTTATTGAAGCTGTGGCCACCTGTGGTAAGCCAGTGAATATCAAAAAGGGTCAGTTTCTGGCCCCAGGCGACATGGTGAATGTGGTCGACAAGGCTCGCGCCGCAGCGATTGAAGCGGGCGGTGATGGCAAAAACATCATGGTGTGTGAACGCGGTGTCAGCTTTGGATACAACAACCTGGTTTCAGACATGCGTAGCCTGGCCATCATGCGCAACACCGGTTGCCCTGTAGTATTTGATGCCACGCACAGTGTTCAGTTGCCAGGCGGGCAGGGCAATGTGTCCGGTGGTCAGCGTGAATTTGTGCCAGTATTGGCGCGTGCGGCAGTGGCTGTAGGCATTTCAGGATTGTTCATGGAAAGCCACCCAGATCCCGCCAAAGCGATGTCGGATGGCCCCAATGCTTGGCCTTTGCCGCGCATGAAGGCCTTGCTTGCTACATTGCAGCAGCTGGATCGCATGGTGAAGTCGGGCCCAATGGCGGAAACAGACCTGATGCAGTAAACAGGCAGAGCATTCAAAAACAGAATTTAATCCATTGAAGAGGAAATTATGAGCGCAATTGTTGACGTGATTGGCCGTGAGGTTATTGATTCTCGCGGCAATCCCACCGTGGAATGTGACGTGTTGCTGGAAAGCGGTGCAATGGGCCGTGCGGCTGTGCCTTCCGGCGCATCCACAGGCACTCGCGAAGCTGTAGAGCTGCGTGACGGCGACAAGTCCCGTTACTTGGGCAAAGGCGTATTGCGCGCTGTTGAAAATATCAACACCGAAATTTCCGAAGCCATTCTGGGTTTGGATGCTCAAGAACAAGTGTTTCTGGACCAGAACCTGATCGACCTGGACGGTACTGAAAACAAAAGCCGTTTGGGTGCGAACGCCACATTGGCTGTTTCCATGGCGGTGGCCCGCGCGGCAGCCGAAGAAACCGGTTTGCCTTTGTACCGTTACTTTGGCGGCATGGGCGGCATGAGCCTGCCAGTGCCCATGATGAACGTGATCAATGGTGGCGCGCATGCCAACAACAATTTGGATTTGCAAGAGTTCATGATTTTGCCCGTGGGTGCGCCTTCCTTCCGTGAGGCCATCCGCTACGGCGCGGAAGTGTTTCACGCGCTGAAGAAAATTATTCACGACAAAGGAATGTCCACAGCGGTGGGCGATGAAGGTGGTTTTGCGCCTTCTGTGGCCAACCACGAAGCCGCAATTCAAATGATTATTCAGGCCATTGAAACTGCAGGTTTCGAACCCGGCACGCAAGTGGCTTTGGGTCTGGATTGCGCAGCGTCCGAGTTTTATAAAGGCGGCAAATACAAGCTGGCTGGTGAGGGCATGGAGCTTAGCTCACAGGAATTTGCGCACTTGCTTGAAAGCTGGTGCAACAAGTACCCCATCATTTCAATTGAAGACGGCATGGCCGAAGATGATTGGGACGGTTGGGCTTACCTGTCCAAAACCATGGGCCGCAAAGTGCAGTTGGTGGGTGACGACCTGTTTGTAACCAACACCAAAATTCTCGCTGAAGGCATTGAGAAGAAAATTGCCAATTCCATTTTGATCAAGATCAATCAGATCGGCACTTTGACTGAAACATTCGCCGCCATTGAAATGGCCAAGCGTGCGCGGTACACCGCAGTGATTTCTCACCGTTCAGGCGAAACCGAAGACAGCACAATTGCCGACATCGCAGTCGGAACGAATGCAATGCAAATTAAAACCGGTTCCATGAGCCGCTCAGATCGCGTTGCAAAATACAATCAGCTGCTGCGCATTGAAGAGGACTTGGGCGACATCGCCTACTACCCCGGCCGTTCAGCTTTTTACAACCTGGATTAATCGGTATTAATCGAAGGTGGCCCCGCACTGCGGGGCCTTCTTGTATATGAACCCCAGGCTGATTTCACTTGTCCTTTTTGGTTTGCTGATTTTGCTTCAATACCCCTTGTGGTTTGGCAAAGGCGGAGTGCTGCGCGTCAGTGATCTTGAAAACCAGTTGGACCAGCAAAAGCTGGTGAATGAGGCCTTGCGACTGCGCAATCAGCAGCTGGAAGGCGATGTGCGCAGTTTGACCGAAGGTGTGGAAGCGATTGAAGAGCGAGCGCGCAACGACTTCGGCATGATTCAGAAAGACGAAGTTTTCATTCAGCTAATCGAGCCGAGGGCAGGGCAACAGGTCACGGGGCAGCAAGGCACCGCGAAGCCAAATCCGCCCCAAGGCACATCAAATTAATGCAGCGTAGGTGGCAAAGGTTCTGAATTGTCGCCAGCATCGTCGGTGAATAAGGCGTTGCAATCCTCCCGAGTGTACGAATAATTCGCATTGCAAAAATCGCATTGAATTTCTACGGTTGCAGTTTCGGACAAGGCATCGTCCAGTTCTGCTTGCCCAAGCGATACCAACATGCACCCCACCTTTTCCCGCGAACAAGTACATTCAAAACGTGCTTGGCGTTCGGCCAAACCGTCGGGGTCTTCTTCCCAAAACAGGCGCTTGGCCATTTCATCGGTGTCGGTGCTTAGATGTTCTGCTGATTGAACCGTGTTGATCAGCGCTTTCAAGCGATCCCAGCCGTCTGCATCGTGTGGCTTGGTCGACACCACACCGCCATGCTGTGGCATTTGCTGCAACATCACTCCTGCGGCGGTACTTGAGTCTGCATTCAAAATCAGCTTGGTTTCAAGCTGTTCACTGCTGTGCATGTAACCTTCAAGCGAATCTGCCACAGATTCACCTTCCAGCGGCACAATGCCTTGGTAAGGGGCCTGGCCTGGAAGCCGGTTTCGGGGGTCGAGAATAATGGCGCAAATGCCCTTGCCGGTGGCGTTGACCAAGCTTTTGAAATTGGCTGTTTCCGGGATCTCTGCACCGTCGGCAAGCTTTACCGTGGCACGTAACCCAAGGCGACTGTTGCATTCAGCCACCAGCAAACGAATGGGCCCATCGCCCTGAATTTGAATAATCAGGGAGCCTTCAAATTTCAGCGAAGCCGACAGCATGGTGCTGGCTGCCACCAATTCACCCAATACCTGTTGAACAGGCGCTGGGTAGCTGTTGTTGGCAACCACTTTTTGCCAGGCATCAGTTAGGTGCACAAGGTGTGCACGGCAGCTGGATTGATCAAATATCAGGGTGCGTAGCGTGTCGGTCATGAGCGTAGGGAAGGGGTGCCGAAGTAAAACTTCATATGTTAATCGTCAATTTTTTCAAGCGTGTCTTTGAACAATTTGGCTTTGTGAACATAAAAGGCTGCGCCGATCAGGCGTGCCACTTCATCATCGTTCAGCGTGCGGATCACTTTGCCAGGCGAGCCCACTACCAGGGAGCGGTCAGGAATTTCCTTGCCTTCAGTGATCAAAGCGCCGGCGCCGATAATACAGTTTTTTCCAATCTTTGCGCCGTTCAACACCACAGAACGAATGCCAATCAAGCTGCCTTCGCCCACGGTGCAACCGTGCAAGCACGCTTGGTGGCCCACGGTTACATTTTTTCCCACAACCATTGGGTAGCCAATGTCGGTGTGCAGCACTGCGCCTTCTTGCACATTGCTGCCTTCCATGATGTGAATCAACTCATTGTCGCCACGAATGGCGGCGAAATCCCACACCGAAGTGTTCTCATCCAGTTGTACTTTGCCGATCACGCTGGCCATTTCAGCCACATAGGCGCTGGGGTGTACCGTGGGGGCTTCCCCATTGATTTTGTATTTGGCCACATTCGTCTCCTGTTTTCGGGTGGTGCCTTGCCTTGTTTGGCTTAAAATAACATGCATCGAACTTCAATGCAGTGACCCCCAATGCGCAGTGAACAGGAACACACCTTAAGGCATGCCGCCTTGCAGGCACTGGAATGTAAAAACGCCGTGGACAAAGTTCACTTGGTGCATTGCATTGATGAACAATTGCCACTTGGCGTACACCTGCAATTTGAATCGACAGTGGGCCGGCCTGATCAGCCTGAACTGGTGCACCCGGCGCGCGTGCCCACCCGCAAGGTCAGCCAGCCGGAGGGGCGGGGCATGCTGTTGCATTCACTGGCCCACATTGAATTCAATGCGATTAACTTGGCGCTTGATTTGCTGGTTCGGTTTTCAAACATGCCCGCCCAGTTCTATGCCGACTGGCTGAAGGTGGCCAAAGAAGAGGCCTATCACCACACTTTGTTGTGCGAGCGTTTGGCTGCTTACAATTTGGAATACGGCGACTACTTGGCGCACGACGGGCTGTGGCAAATGGCTGAGAAAACCAAGGGCAGCCTGTTGGCTCGCCTGGCTTTGGTGCCCCGGCTTTTGGAAGCCCGTGGACTGGACGTATCCCCGGCCATTCGTGAAAAACTGGCCGCTGCAGGCGACACGGAAAGTGCCGAAGTTTTGGACATTATTTTGCGCGATGAAATTGGTCATGTGGCCATTGGCAACCGCTGGTTTAATGAAGTGTGTAACAATGAAGAACGCGATCCAATTGAAGCATTCGAGTACTGTTTGCGTGAATACACTGCACCGCAGCCCCGTTCGCCCTTCAATTTCAAGGCCCGCGCGCAAGCTGGTTTTTCCGAAGAAGAATTGGCCTGGTTGATGCAAGTTGAATTGGAGCAATCTGCCCAATAAGCCGATTGCAAAAGTATGAGTACAGCAGCACACGTTTTGGTAAAGGAACTCGACTGGAGCGACCCGCATCTTATCAACGCGGATTTGCATTGCCATTCCACCACCTCTGATGGCACCCTGACCCCTGAAGAACTCGCCGCCCGCGCGGCAGCAAACGGCGTACAAATATGGTCGCTGACCGACCACGATGAAGTAGGCGGGCTGGCCCGCGCGGCCAAGGCCGCCGCCGAACACAATATGATTTTCATACCCGGTGTGGAAATCTCTGTGACCTGGTCTGTGGTTACTTTGCACATTGTGGGTTTGAATGTGGATTATGTGGACTCACCCCTTTCAAACGGCTTGGCCAGTGTGCGCAGTGGCCGAACCGAGCGCGCGAAAGAAATGTCACGTCAGCTTGAGAAGGTGGGGATCGATGGCGTGTACGAAGGCGCGTTGAAGTTTGTGGGCAACCCCGACTTGATCAGCCGAACCCACTTTGCACGTTGCCTGGTTGAGCGGGGTGTTTGCAGCGAAATTCGCGAGGTGTTTGAGCGCTTTTTAACCCCTGGTAAGCCCGGCTATGTGCCGCATGAATGGGCCAGTTTGAAACAGGCTGTGGACTGGATTCTAGACTCGAACGGTTTACCCGTCATCGCCCATCCTGGCCGCTACAGTTTGAATCCCATGCAAATGGACGAGTTGGTGGAGCAATTTGTAAAAATCGGTGGCGTGGGCATTGAAGTGGTCACTGGCAGCCACACCACCGACCAGTACGCCACCTATGCGCGCAAATCGGTGCGTTCGGGCTTGAAAGCTTCACGTGGGTCTGATTTCCATGGCCCCAATGAATCCAGGGTTAATTTGGGTGAATTGCCCCGCCTGCCTGATGGTTGCGTGCCAATCTGGGATAATTGGGGTAAGTTGTTCAGTTAACAGGATCCCCCTTGGCGCAGTTATTCAATGTACACCCTCAAAACCCGCAATCCCGCCTGTGCAAACAAGCGGCAGACCTTATCAATGCGGGTGGTATAGCCGCCATTCCGACCGACAGTTGCTATGCCTTGGTGTGCCACCTCGATGACAAAAATGCGGTTGAGCGCCTTCGCAGGTTAAAAGGTATTTCCGAGAAGCAGCACTTGGCGCTTCTGTGCAAAGACTTGAGCGAACTGGGCAGTTACGCCAAAGTGAACAACGCGCAATACCGCTTGTTGAAGTCGGTGTTTCCCGGCCCGTACACCTTCATTCTGGAAGCCACCAAGGAAGTGCCCAAACGGGTTTCACACCCCTCCAAAAAATCAATTGGTTTGCGTGTGCCTGCCCACGTGGTGGTGCAGGGCTTGCTTGAACATATTGAGGGTGCGTTAATCGCTACCACCTTGCAGCTGCCCGGCATGGAAGAGCCCGCGCGCAGTGGTTGGGAAGCCCAGGAAGCGGTTGGCAACGATGTGGACCTGATTGTGGACGACGGCGAATATTGCGGCGCATTTCCCACCACGGTAATTGACTGGACTGCCGATGAACCAGTTGTAATACGTGTTGGTGCAGGCCCCTTAACGGGGCCGCTTGAGCCGGTCAGTATTGAAGTACAGGAAGAGTTGTAATGGATTCAAGCATCATTCAAACCATTGCGGTGTACGCCTTGCCGGTGTTGTTCGCCATTACGCTGCATGAAGCAGCACACGGCTACGTGGCGCGCATGTATGGCGATAACACGGCCATGTTGGCCGGGCGCATTACCTTGAACCCAATCAAGCACATTGACCCTGTGGGAACCATTCTGGTGCCCATAGCAATTTTGGTTTCATCCACGCTGATGGGTGTGGGCGCATTCTTGTTTGGCTGGGCCAAACCAGTGCCCGTGAACTTTGGCAATTTGCGCGACCCCAAAAAAGACATTCGCTACGTGGCTTTTGCCGGGCCTGGTGCCAACTTTTTCATGGCCTTGATGTGGGCGCTTAGTTTGAAGCTGCAATTCATGACGGGCCTGAATGAGCCGTTTTTTGCAGAAATGGCCAAGGCAGGCATTGTGGTGAATCTGGTGTTGGCAGCCTTGAACCTGCTGCCCATTTTGCCGCTGGATGGTGGGCGAATCCTGTTCAGCTTCCTGCCCAGTTCTGCAGCCTACAGTTTCAGCAGAACCGAGCCCTATGGCATGATCGTGCTGATCGCACTCTTGATGTTGGGTATTTTGCCCATGTTCATCCAACCCATTGTAAATGTGGGTTTGGGCGCACTAACCGTCTTGTTTAACTTTTAAGTCACCATGTTTCCTGAACGCGTATTGTCGGGCATGCGCCCCACCGGTTTGTTGCACCTTGGCCATTACCACGGTGTATTGAAAAACTGGGTGAAACTTCAAAACGAGTTTCCCTGCCTGTTTTTTGTGGCCGATTGGCATGCGCTGACCACGCACTATGAAACACCTGAAGTCATTAAGGAAAACGTGTGGGACATGGTGATCGACTGGTTGGCTGCTGGCGTTGATCCTGAGAAGGCCACCCTGTTTATTCAATCCAAGGTGCCCGAGCATGCGGAGCTGCACTTGCTGCTTTCCATGAACACACCTTTGAGCTGGCTTGAACGTGTGCCCACCTACAAAGATCAACAGGAAAAGTTAAGCGACAAAGATTTGGGTACTTATGGTTTTTTGGGTTACCCATTGCTGCAGTCGGCCGACATCCTGATTTATCGCGCCACGCAAGTGCCTGTGGGCGAAGACCAGGTGCCGCACATTGAATTAACGCGTGAAATTGCCCGGCGCTTTAATCATTTTTACAGCAAAGAAAAACTGCTGGACGCCAAAGGTGCTGAAATTGGCCGCAAGCCAATTCTGCTGGAACCCAAAGCCTTGTTGACTGAAGCCAGCAAAATGCCGGGACTGGATGGCATGAAAATGTCCAAGAGTTACCAGAACACCTTGGCCTTGCGAGAAACGCCAGAAAATATTTCGCAGAAAATTCGTAAAATGCCCACTGACCCAGCGCGTGTGCGCCGCACCGATCCTGGCGACCCGGCCAAGTGCCCGGTGTGGCAATTGCATGAAGTGTATTCCGATGACAACACAAAGCAGTGGGTGCAGGAAGGTTGTAAATCGGCCGGTATCGGCTGTATTCAGTGCAAAGAACCGATTATTCAAGCGGTAACCGCTGAGCTGGCCCCAATGCGTGAACGGGCGGCCATGTACACCGAAAACCCCGCGCTGGTGCGCAAGATTATCGAGGAAGGTTGTGACCGTGCGCGTGCCATGGCCACCGACACCATGAAAGATGTGCGCAAGCACATGGGCCTGGATTATTCCTGAGATGGACGCTTCACCCTGGGTACGAAGTTGCCTTGAAGGCTTACTGGCAGGCAAACAGCCAAAGCAAGGCGCGCGTGCGCTTGACCTTGCTTGTGGCAGTGGCCGACATGCGCTTTATTTGGCCAGCCTTGGTTACAGCGTGCATGCAGTCGACGTGAAAACACCAGAAACCGAATGGCCTGCGGGGGTGACCTTCGAAGTCATGGATCTTGAGCAAGCGGACTGGCCGCTGGCCGGGCAGCAATACGATGTGATCGTGGTGACCAATTACTTGCACCGCCCACACTTCAAGAACCTTTTGGCCAACCTGGAGTCTGAACAGGCAGTGTTGGTGTATGAAACCTTTATGGACGGCAATGCGCAGTTTGGTTCGCCCCGCAGCCCCGAGTTTTTGCTTGAACCGGGCGAATTGCTTTCCTGTATGTCGTCATTGAATATTCTGCGTTTTGAACAAGGGCTTCGCAGCATTCCAAGCCCTGCAATGATTCAACGGGCCATGGGCATTACAGGCACTTGGTCTGAGATACAATCTGGATCAATAACACTCACTCAAAGGGATTAAATGATCACTGGCAGCATTGTCGCGATTGTTTCGCCGATGTTTGAAGACGGTTCGCTGGATTACGACAGCTACCGTCAGCTCATTGATTGGCATATTGAACAAGGCACTGATTCAATCGTTGCCGTTGGCACAACCGGCGAATCGCCGACTGTGGACGTGGAAGAGCACGGAGAATTGATACGTGTAGCCGTTGAACAGGCCGCGGGCCGCATCCCGATTATTGCGGGTACAGGCGGTAATTCGACCACTGAAGCTATTGAGCTGACTGAATATGCCCGAAAGGTGGGCGCTGCCGCCAGTTTGCAGGTAGTGCCGTACTACAACAAGCCCACGCAGGAAGGTATTTACCTGCATATGCGCAAAGTGGCCGAAGCAGTGGATTTGCCGGTTATTTTGTACAATGTGCCAGGGCGAACCGTTGCTGACATGGCGCATTCCACGGTGGTCCGATTGAGCCAGATCGATAACATCACTGGTATCAAAGAGGCAACTGGAAACCTGGAGCGTGGGGCATGGCTAATTCGCGACACAGCAGCAGATTTCGCGGTGTATAGCGGAGACGATCCCACTGCAGTGAATTTGATGCTGATGGGTGGCAAAGGCAATATTTCTGTGACCGCCAACGTGGCACCGAAGTTGATGCATGAACTGTGTGCCGCCGCAATTGCTGGTGATGCAAAAACAGCCCATGCATTGAATCTGGCTCTGCTTGATTTGCACCAGGCCATGTTTGTACAGGCTAACCCCATTCCCGTGAAGTATGCACTGAGTAAAATGGGCAAGATGGCACCCGGCGTGCGCTTGCCTTTGACCCGACTTGAATCGGGCTATCACCAAGCGGTTGATGTTGCATTGCGCGCACATCGCTTGATCGACTAAAGATTATTTAAGGCTGTGAAACCCATGGAATTGAACAAGAAGACCCCATTCAAGCTGTTGCTGATTGCTGCCGCTGTATCTACAGCCGCTGGCTGTGCTTCCTACAAAGAGGCGGTTGAAGGTCAAAAGACTGCATACCGCACTGCCGAAAAGCGTGTTCAAGGGCTTGAAGTGCCACCAGATTTGACAGCGCAGTCAGCCGATGAGCAGTTCATGATTCCTGGCGAATCCGGTTCAGGCGCGGTTTCTGCGGCTGAATTCTACGGTGGTACTCGTCCTGCTGGTTCAAGAGCCCAAGCTGCTGTAGCGCCGGTGTTGGTAGGTTCTGAGGATGTGAAAATCAAGCGAGTAGGCAATCTGCGGTCACTGGAGGTTAAAATGCCTCCGGAGCAATTGTGGCCCCAACTGCGAGAATTCTGGAAAGACACAGGTTTCGAATTGGCGGTGGACGACCCCAAGATTGGCCTGATGGAAACGAACTGGGCGGAGAACCGTGCAAATATTCCACTGGATGGTTTGCGCAAAGTCATCGGTACTGTATTTGACGGTCTTTACTCAAGCAATACCCGCGATAGGTATCGCACACGTGTAGAGCCTATTGAGGGCGGCGGGGTGGAAATTTTTGTAACCCACCGTGGCATGGAAGAGAATTACACAGATCAATCTCAGTCGAATCTGGTCTGGATGAATCGTCCATCTGATCCTGAGCTGGAAGCTGAAATGTTGAACCGCCTCATGTCCAAACTCACAGGCAACGAACAACTTGCTGCGGCATCGGGTCGCCCTGTAGCCCAGGAATTGGTTTCTGTCCAAAAAAAGCCTGAAGGCACTTCCATCGTTTTGGCGGAAGACTTCCCCTTGGCTTGGCGCCGAGTTGGTTTTGGCCTGGATCGCGCAGGTTTTATCGTGGAAGACCGAGACCGTTCCAATGGCGTGTACTACGTTAAATACATCCCTGACTCTGCTTCAGCAGAAGGCGGAAAAACCGGGTTTTTCGGCAAGATATTCGGTGGCGCGGCAAACGACAAAACCTTGAAAGCCGACCAGCGTTTCCAGGTTGTCGTGGCGCCCGAGGGCAGCAAAGCCACATCAGTGAAGTTTACTTCGGAGCGGGGTGCGGCAATCGACGTGGCCATTTCTGAAGAGGCTGCAACCAAACTGGCCGGTAAGTTGCGGTAACTGGTGTGCGTTTTGCTAGTTTGGGAAGCGGTAGCGAGGGCAATAGTTGGCTGTTCGAATGCGGGCTGACTGTTGACCCCACTCGGTTGATGGTGGACTGCGGCTTCGCAGTCAAAGAAGCTGTGGGCCGTTTGGAAAGAGTTGGCTTAACCCCTGCTGAGATCGACGCCATTGTAGTGACCCATGAACATGGCGATCACATTGGTGGTGTGTTCAAATTCAGCCGAAAGTTTGGAACGCCGGTTTACCTGACCCATGGTACTTGGCGTGCAGCCTTGCGTTCGAAGCTGACTGATGAGGATTATCTTCAGTCGGGTCGCGTGGTTTTGATTGACAGCCATTCTCCGTTTTCAATCAATGGCCTCACACTTCATCCTTTTCCTGTGCCCCACGATGCTGTGGAGCCCATTCAAATGCTGATCGAGTCCAAGACCGGATTCGTGACTGGCATTTTGACCGACTGTGGCAGTTCCACGCCGCACTTGGTGAGTATGCTGAACCGGGCCCATGCTTTGATTCTTGAGTCCAACCACTGCCCAGAAATGTTGTCCAACTCGCCTTATCCACCGAGTCTTAAAAAACGGGTGGGCGGTGACTTCGGGCATTTAAGCAATCAAGTGGCCTGCGACATTCTTCAAAAGCTGGATTCTGGCAGATTGAAGTTTGTGGTGGCTGCACATTTGAGCCAGACTACCAATTCTCCAGAGGTGGTTAACAGCATGTGGCAGCAGGTTTTGGGTCCCCGCGGAATTATGTTTGAAATTGCTTGCCAGGCTGAGGGAATGGATTGGACCAGTCTTGATCCAATGGCGGTGAGCAGGCAATTGGATTCATGCTCTACACAACAGACTATTCTGTAGAATATTCTGGTGTTCATAAAAAAAGCCCCAATGCTTTCGCTTGGGGCTTTTTCGTTTCAAGCGCCATTAAAGGCGCTGTGAAATTACTTCTTTTCTTCTTCGGCTGGCGCTGTCGCGTCGGCTGGCTCAGTGGCCATTGGCTCAGCAGGTGCTGGCTCAGTTGCCATTGGCTCAGCAGGTGCTGGCTCTACAGGTGCTGGTTCAACTACGGCAGGTGCTGCTGGCTCAACTGGAGCAGCTTCTTCTTTCTTGCCACAAGCGGCCAAAGCAACTGCGAACAATGATGCGATCAAAATTGAATTTTTCATGTTATTTCCTTTTGGGGTCACGAACTAGGCGCCGATTCAAGCGCCTTTTTTAGAGCAAATAGGCTCACAAGAGAACCCAGAATCACCCATTTTCCTGCCGGGTGTTCAAGCACTCACGCGGAAAACTCTGCAAATTCTATCGAATAGCGCGCCAAATTCAAGTCATTGTTTCGACCATATTTTGGAAGCAAAATTCTATTGACTTTACTGAGTCGTTTCAAATTCTAAATGAATTTAATCACATTAGGGTTTCTACCCAGCCCGCTTTTACAAAGCCTAGTAAAAAATACTGAAATTCAGGATTTTCCAATGCCATTGTAGCGTCGGACGGGTCCATTTCGCGCTGGTTTGCGAGCATTTGCAACTGTTTAACGGTGAGGTCGTCTGTCGGGTTGACAGACTCGCCATTTATGAAAAAAACATTGTCTTTGAATAACATTTTAGTTTTCATGCTTAGTGCCACACCGCGCTCTGCCAATACACCAATAATTTCGTGTAATTCCTGATCTTCAGTGTTGTTTACAAAATACACATGCGGTTTGGGTTCTGTTAGCAAACAGCCTGTGCTTCGCAGTACTTCCGGTGATTTGCTGGTGTATTGCCTGAATAAATTAACACCGAAATTCAGCAGGTCGTCAGGGAGTTCTGCTGGGTTGGTCTGTGTTCCACGACCTGGATCGGAAAACAGGGTGTTTTGCATTTCGGGGCTGCTTTCAACCTGATCTGCCAAGTCGCGCAGAATTCCTGCAAGCACCTCGGCCTGGGTTGGCGCCCGAAAGCCAATACTTAGCGTTGAACAAGTGCCTTCAGCCACTCCATCGTGGCCGTAGTTTGGTGGCAGATAAAGCATGTCACCTGGCTCGAGCACAAATTCCTCGGTGGCTTCAAAATTCTTCAAAATTTTCAGTGGAACGTCTTTTTCCAGATCCATGTTCAGCAGTGGCCCAATCTTCCAGCGACGTTTTCCGTGCATTTGCAGTAAAAACACGTCATAGGAATCGTAGTGAGGGCCTACACCACCACCGTCGCTGGCCAGGCTGAGCATGACATCATCAAGCCGAGCGTCGGGAATGAAGCGAAACAACTGAAGCAGGTCGTAGGCCTCGGGCAAATGGTGGTCGATGCCCTGTACCAAGACGGTCCATGCTTTTTTGTTCATGCCGGGCAGTTCTTCAAAGGGACCTTGTTCAAGGGTCCAGCCTTTCTTGCTGTGCTGAATAAGGCGGCTTTCGATGTCTTCATCAGAGGCCATTTCTGCAATGGTGTCAAAATCGCAAAGGGGCTCAAAGTTCGGGAAGGCCTGGCGAAACAGCCGTGGCTTGGTGTGCCAGTCTTCTTTCATGAACTGTTCTACTGAAACGCCAGCAATGTGGGTGAGGGGTTTGATCATTGGATGCTTTGTGAATTTGGGTGATTTGTCGATTACGGGTATCATAGGCCACCTTAAAAGACTGCCCACTGTTCGGGCGCTGATTTCTGGAGTTATGTACGATGATTGTTGAACACGGCACGGTGGTTACCCTTGATTTTGAGCTGCGTGATGCGCAGGGTGAATTGATTCAGGAACACGGTGGTGAGCCAATCATTTACTTGCAAGGCAGCGAAAACGAAGTGTTCCCGAAACTGCAGGAAGCTGTCGAAGGAAAAGCGGTGGGCGATGAAGTGTTTGTTCAGCTGGAGCCAGAGGACGCGTTTGGTGACTTCGACCCGGATTTAATGCGGGTGGAAGACATGGAAAGTTTCGGTGAGGAACTGGAAATTGGCATGCAGCTTGAAGAGGTGCCAGTTGATGACGAAAACGAACCTGATGAAACCGCTACAGACGAAAACACCGGATTTGGCCGTGTGTGGACGGTGACAGACATAGCAGAGGGGAAAGTGGTGCTCGATGGCAACCATCCATTCGCTGGCATGGCTTTGCGTTACCACTTGAAAGTATTGGACATTCGTTTGGCCAACGAGGAAGAAAAGGCCCAAGGTGCAGCGGCACAATCCTTGTTCAGCATAGCGCCCAATCCAGACGCCAAAAAATTGAATTGAGATTAGTTGTTGGGCTCGGCGGTTTCAGAAATGCTTTCAACTGTGAAAGGCACTTCGGCGCCGGGCTTCACACTGACTTTTACCCAAACATTCAGGAACGGATGCCCCCAGCTTTCCACGCGGTAAAACAAGGCATCGGTGGCCGCAGTGCCGCCAAACTTCTTCAGGCTTGGCCTGTCCCATTTGAACCGGTGTGTGTCACCGTGAGCCAGCAACACAGGACGTTGCGTTGTGTTGATGTATTCCACGATGCGTTTCATGAACTCCGCATAGCCGTTTTTGCCTGGATTGGTGGATTGGCCACCTGAGCCATCAATTGGATTGCCCTGGATGGTGATCACCGTTTCAGTCGGCGCATTGTGCTTCGCTTGAAAAAGCTGCTCTGCATCTTTCAACCAATCAGCAATCGCCAACTTGCGTTGTTTTAGCAGCCGTTTTACTTCACTTCCACTGGTTTTTCTTGAAGGCGGATTGTGCAGGTCATTGTTGCTGCCCGGTACATTCAAGCTGATGAACAAGGTGCTGCCTTGTTGCCACATCAGGTGTTCAGGGTAAGAGTGTTCAGTTTGCTGGCGAACCGGAAAGGTGTTGCTGCCCAGTGTCGAAGTTACTTCATTGACCGGTTTGAATGCCAGCTGGCGCAGGAAATCCAATCGTTCTTGCGAATTAAAACCACCTGCGGAATCTCGGTGGCAGTCTGTCCATTCATTGTCGCCCGGCACATACACCAGAGGCTTTGTACTGCGATTCAATTGCTGAATTCGACGTTCCAGCCGTTCATCAGTGCAGGGCTCGGCACCGCCCTTGATGTCGCCGATGTGCAAAATCCATTGCACACCCGAATCGTTGCTGATGCTCTGAATGAGCTGATCGGTGGCGGGTTCAAAAAAGTCGTTGTAGGGTTGGTCGCCGATCAATGCAAAACTGAATTCAGCAACTTGCGCGATTGCTGCCTGCATGGGCGATAACACCAGCAGGCACAGCGCCATCATTTGCGCCGCGCAGTGTTTAAAGGCTGCGTGCCACCTGCTCAACCTTGCAAGCCTTTCAATTGAAACACCAGTTGCAAGGCTTCGCGAGGGCTAAGTTCATTGGGGTCGATCTCGCTCAGCTTTTCCAGAATCAGGTTCACATGTTCTGTGCTGGCAGGGGCTTCAGTTTCGGTCTCAACAGGCAGGTCGAACAAATCCACCTGCGCAGTCATTGAACGTTTTTCTGCTTCCAGTTGGTCAAGGCGTTTCTGCGCATTTTTTACCACCAAGGCGGGCAAACCCGCCAGCTTGGCTACCTGCAAGCCGTAACTTTGACTGGCAGGGCCTGCTTCAATGCGGTGTAAAAACACCAATTTGCCCTGGTGTTCAGTGGCTGACAAATGCACATTGAACACGCTGTCCAGTTCATTGCCCAGCGCCGTAATTTCAAAGTAATGGGTGGCAAACAGGGTTAAGCATTTGTTGGTGTTGGCAAGGCGCTTGGCGATTTCCCAGGCCAGTGACAAACCATCGAAAGTGGAGGTGCCCCGCCCAATTTCATCCATGATGACCAAGCTGTGCGGTGTAGCCTGGCGAACAATGGTGGCTGCTTCCGTCATTTCCACCATGAAGGTGGAGCGTCCGCCCGCAAGGTCATCTGAAGCACCAATGCGTGTAAAAATTCGGTCGAGCAAACCAATTTGTGCGCTGGCTGCGGGCACGTAGCTGCCCATGTGGGCCAGCAGCGCAATCAAGGCAGTTTGGCGCATGTAGGTGCTTTTGCCGCCCATGTTGGGGCCGGTAATCAGTGCCATGTGTTTGCCGGGGTGCAGGGCGCAGTCGTTGGGGGTAAATTGCTCCACCTGCATTTCAAGTACCGGGTGCCGGCCTTGCTGAATATTCAGCAGGGCATGTGGCACCAGTTGCGGGCGAACCCAGTTGGCTTCAAACGCCACAATGGCCAGTGCTGCCAAAGCATCCAGTTCAGACAATTCCCGGGCGCAGCGCTGCAAAAAGGGTGTGAATTGGCCCAGCCAGGCCATCAGGTTTTCATAAATTACTTTTTCAAGGTTCAGGGCTTTGTCTTTTGCAGACAGCGCTTTTTCCTCGAAAGCTTTTAATTCTTCGGTAATGTAACGCTCGGCATTTTTCATAGTCTGCCGGCGTATGTAGTGCCCTGGCACTTTGTCTGCCTGCGCGCTGCTGACCTCAATGTAAAAACCGTGCACCCGGTTAAATTCAACTTTCAGGTTGGCAATGCCAGTGGCGTCGCGTTCCTGTTTTTCCAGTTCAATTAAAAACTGGCCGCTGCCGGTTTGAATGTTGCGCAGCTCGTCCAATTCAGCATGGTAACCATCGGCAATTACCCCGCCATCGCGAATCAGCACAGGTGGGTTTTCGGCCAAGGCCTGCATCAGTTCGGCCAGCAATTCCGGTGGCGCTTGCAGAGCTTGGATTGCTGCGTTGAATTCGTCGCCTTCAAAACTGTTAATTAACTCGGCCACGTGGGGCAGGGCTTGCAGACTTTCACGCAGGGCCAGCAAATCCCGTGGCTTGGCGGTTTGCATGGCTACGCGGCTGCTGATGCGTTCAATGTCCGCCATGGTGCGCAGTGTTTTCACCAACCCAAAGCATGCAGGTTCGGGTGCTTGACCCAAGGTGGCCAACAAGTGTTGAATTTTGTTTTGTCGTGCCTCGATCGCAGCGATGTTGCGCATTGGTTCAAGAAGCCACTGGCGAAGGCGCCTTGCACCCATGCCACTGCCCGCTCTGTTAACGCGCGAAAACAGCGTAGGGGCTGGCTCGCCCCGAAGGGTTTCAGTCAGTTCCAGATTGCGGCGGGCGGCCTCATCGAGCACCAAAAAATCGTGCTCGTGTTGTACCTGCACATCTGAAACATGCTTGAAGGTGTCGATGCTAAGGTGGGTTTCTTTGGCATACTGCAGCGCTGCACCCATGGCAGGCACGGCCAATTTGGCTTTGTTCAGTTCAAGGCTTTCAAGGTTGGCCGCCTGCAACACTGCTTGCAAATGGGTTTGTGCAAAGCCCGCATCAAAGTGCCAAGCCGGGCGTTCTATGCATTGCTTGCCACTGCCTGTGATTTGGCTTTGCTGCGCCCATGTGCGGTTGTTCACCAGCACTTCAGCTGCGTTGAAGCGGCTTAAATGTGCAGCCAGTGCGCCTGAATCGCATTCAAGTAAGCGAATGCTGCCTGCCGATAGGGAAAGGCAAGCCACACCCCAGTGTTTGCCATCCTCGGAATACAGGCTAAGCAGGGTTTTGTTTTCCTGATCGGGAAGCAGGGTGGATTCAGTCAGCGTGCCCGGTGTTACCACACGCGCCACTTTGCGTTCCATGGGGCCTTTGCTTAGCCCAGGTGTGCCCACTTGCTCGCAAATCGCCACTGAATGGCCCAAGGCAACCAGCTTGGCCAGGTATTGGTCAGCGGCATGAAAAGGAATGCCAGCCATGGGGATGGGTTGCCCGGCCGATTGGCCGCGATGGGTCAGGGTAATGCGCAACAGTTGCGCCGCCTGCTGTGCATCGTCGAAAAACAGCTCGTAAAAATCGCCCATGCGATAGAAAAGCAGTTTGTCGGGGTAATCGGCTTTTAGGGTAAGGTACTGCTGCATCATCGGCGTGTGGTTTTCAAACGCCTGTGATGCAAATGGTTGGGTTGAACTCAATGTCACTGTTTGGTCACTGTTTTATTTGAAACTCAGCAGGTATTGAAGAGCTTTTGGGTTGCCGGCCACTGCGTCGCCAGTTTCCATGAACGTGTCGTTGCCTTGTGGGTCAGTGATCAAGCCACCCGCTTCAGAAACCAACAACACGCCAGTGGCCAAATCCCAAGGTTTCAAGCCAAAACACATGTAACCATCCAGCCGACCACAGGCGACGTAGGCCAAATCAAGTACAGCAGAGCCTGATTTTCGAATGCCCGCGGTACTTTCAGTCAAGGCCAGCATTTTGCGCTTCACACCAAGTGAGCCTTCATTTTGACCACTCGGAAAAGCAAAACCCACCAAAAACTCATTGGGCTTGCCGCGCTTCGAAACGCGAATTCGGCGGTTGTTCAAATAAGCACCTTCGCCCTTGGATGCGGTGAACAGGTCGTTGGTTGCTGGGTTGTACACCACGGCTTGTTGCACATTGCCGTTGACGCGCAGGGCAATAGAAATCGCATAGTGCGGGTAGCCATGAATGAAGTTGGCTGTGCCGTCGATGGGGTCGATGACCCACTCGTAGTCGGATTTGCCGGAAGCACCGCTTTCCTCGGCTAAAATGGCATGATCAGGAAAGGCTTGTTTCAACACCTCGATGATTGCGCTTTCAGCAGCTTGGTCAGTTTCGGTGACGAAATCGTTTGGGCCTTTGACCCCGATTTTTACCTGATCCAGGTCAAGCTCGGCTCGGTTAATGATTTTTCCCGCAGCGCGAGCGGCTTTCACCGCCACGTTCAACATCGGATGCATGGCCTTTCCTTTCAATTTGAATACGTTTAACCCGACATTATAAATGACCGCAGCCATTTCCCTCGAATCCATTTCAATAGTTCTTGTAAAAACAAGTCATCCCGGCAATGTGGGTTCGGTGGCGCGTGCCATGAAAACCATGGGTTTAAGTGACCTGCGCCTGGTCGAGCCAAAAACAGCTGACATTTGCATTGCCGAAGAGGCCATTTCGCTGGCCAGCGGTGCGGCAGATGTACTTGAAAGCGCGCGAATTTACGATTCTTTGCCCGATGCTTTGGCTGATCGCAGTGTGGCTTTTGCTTTGTCCGCACGCCTGCGCGACCTGGGCCCCGCTTTGCAAAGTCCGCAAGAAGCTGCTCGCGAGGCTTTAACGCTGACAGAAGCTGGTGTGGGCGCGGCATTTGTATTTGGGGCCGAGCGCACAGGCTTGAGCAACGATGAATTGCTGGTGTGCAACCGGCAGGTCACCATTGCAGCCAACCCCATTTACAGCTCGCTGAACTTGTCGCAGGCTGTGCAAATTGTGGCGTATGCGCTGCGTACGGAATGGGCAGCAGACAAGACAGAGCTTGGTACATATGGTGGCGAGAATTCACTTGCAGCAGGCTTGGTCAAGGGTGAAAGGCTGGCCAGTGTGAAGGCGGTGGCTGACTTGCAGGCCCATTGGCTGCAAGCCATGGAAGCAGTCGACTTCATTAACCCGGACAAGCCGAAGAAGGTGGTACAACGTTTGGCGCGGATGTTGGCAAAAACCCCGCTGGAACAAGAGGAAGTGGACATGCTGCGGGGCTTTTTTTCAGATGTAATTCGTGTGGTTGACAACCGCCTGTATCCGCATGAAATGGAGCGCAAGAAGCCATGATGCAGCCGTGATACACTGCGGCGACCAGCTTTAGACCTAGGGTATTCCGCGCATGTGGATTCGACTGCAAGAAGACATCGACACAATTTTGAAGAAAGACCCGGCGGCTCGCAGCCGCCTGGAAGTTTTTTTGTGCTACCCCGGCTTGCATGCCTTGATTTGGCACCGCCTGGCTCACAAATCTTGGGCAGCGGGATTCACTACACTGGCGCGTTTTTTGTCGCATTTGGGACGCTTTTTCACTGGCATTGAAATTCACCCTGGCGCCAGCATTGGCCGTCGGGTATTCATCGACCATGGCATGGGTGTGGTAATCGGTGAAACTGCCGAGTTGCACGACGATGTGACGATCTATCAAGGCGTTACTTTGGGTGGTACATCGCTTGCCCCAGGCAAGCGACACCCCACGCTTGAAAAGGGCGTTGTGGTGGGAGCTGGCGCGCAAGTGCTGGGCCCCTTCACTGTGGGCGAGGGCGCGAAAATTGGATCCAATGCAGTGGTAACCAAGCCTGTGCCCGCCGGCGCAACTGCGGTGGGCAACCCGGCCCGAATGATCTTGAAGGCAGAGGAAAGAATGCCCGCTGAAGAGTTAACTGGGGCTGCGAAAACCAAAGAAGAGTTTTCAGCCTACGGTGTTTCAAAAAATGGCGATGACCCTTTGATCAAAGCCATGCATGGCTTGATCGACCAGGCCATTGCCCAGCAACAGCGCATTGAGCAACTCGAAAAGCAGTTGAGTAAAGGCAAACCACAGCCCGAATGCGGCGATTCGGCAGATTGTGAAGAACTAAAAGCCTTGAACAAGCTGGTTGATGATTAAAATCGATTAGCTGAACAGATTCAGGCTGTATTCGCCAGTTGCCAGCATTTTCAAAAAACCGCCTTTGGGGCGGTTTTTTTCTGGGTTGTCGAAATTCCAGTCGGGCAGCACAATTCGCAAGCCTTTCAGGAGCTCGCCCTGCGTACTTTCAGGCTTGGTTGGCGCTTTGCTGCTCAGGTCTGGGTGAATCGCGCAGCGGTGCGTGTGCCCGTGCAAAATTACATCGTTTTTGCCGATGTAATAGCCATCGGGCCATTTGCCCTGGAATGATTCAGCCACGGTTTGCGTATTTGCATCCATGATACTGAGCGCGCTGTTGGCCTTGTGGGCTTTGCTTTCGGTACGAATTGAATTGGCTGTTTCAATGCGTTTTTCCAACGGTAGCGCCAAAAAATTTGCTTGCCATTTTTCGTCACGGCTTTGAGTTCGGAATTTTTGGTATGGCTTGTCGTCGGTGCACAGTTGGTCGCCATGCGTAATCAGCACCACATGGTGCTTGACCAGCAAGAACTCCGGATCAGGAAGAATTTCCAGGCCCGCAGCCTCTGCAAATGTTTCGCCAATCAAAAAGTCGCGGTTGCCGTGCATAAAATACACCTTGGCGCCTGCCGATTTAGCGCTTTGTATAGCCTGAACCACCCTGTTGCTGGTGGCGTCACTGTAATCGTCGCCGTACCAAACTTCAAACAGGTCGCCCAACAGAAAAATCAATGCATCGTCTTGCGACACGCTGGCCAGCCAGTTTTCAAATGCATCGAGGGTGTGTGGGGTGTGTTCAGACAGATGAAGATCTGATGCAAAGAACGCGGCACCGTGTTGCGGAATTTCAATCAACTTGTTACCTGATTAAAAAATGAGGTGATAAAAAAAGCCCTTTAAAAAAGGGCTTTTTTTGAATTACACAATACTTACAGAACTTCTACGCTTTGAATGACAACGTCTTCAACCGGCACATCCTGGTGGAAGCCTTTGGAGCCTGTTTTCACAGCCACTATCTTGTCCACCACGTCTTGGCCTTCTGTTACCTTGCCAAAAACACAGTATCCCCAGCCTTGTGGGGTAGGGCTTTTGAAGTTCAAAAATTCGTTGTTTTCAACGTTGATGAAAAACTGCGCAGTGGCTGAATGGGGATCGTTGGTACGCGCCATTGCAAGCGTGTACTTCTCGTTTTTCAAGCCATTGTCTGCTTCGTTTTTTACCGGGTCTTTGGTTGGCTTTTGTTTCATGCCAGGCTCGAAGCCGCCGCCTTGAACCATAAAGCCACTGATTACACGGTGGAAAATTGTGTTGGCGTAGTAACCGCTTTTTGCATATTCCAAAAAGTTCGCAACGGTCGCAGGCGCTTTTTCGGCGTCCAGCGCAACTGTGATGTCGCCAAAATTAGTTTTAAGTTTAACCATGGTTCGTTTTTTCGCTTTTGCAAACGCAGAGGAGATTGAAGAATTACCGATGCTAACAGCAATCGCCGAGAACATCGACCACTTGAGGAAAACACGTTTGCTTTGAGTCACAGACAAATCCTTTAAAGTTTATAGCTGTCTTCTTGCACAATCTGCCAGCGTGTGCCGACTTTCATCCAGTACTGTTGTTTACGAACTTCACCTGACAACTTGTCTTCCTGTTTGAAGGAAATCAACATCATGTCCTTGTCGCTGGGGTAGCGCATTACCGTGAGGTCATCAATCGTGATCTTGCCGAATGATTTGCTGCCGATTTGGCTGCTTTGCTGCCATTCCACCAAGCCTTGTCCGTCAATTTTCACATTGCTTGCATAGTGATAAATTCCTTTAGAAAAACCTTTTTCCAAATCTTTTTTCCAGGTGTCGACCATCCGCAGTGCAGCCTTGCGGTGGCTTTTCCACACATCAGCAGGCACAAAGTCCAGCTTCTCGCTGATCACCACCTGCGTGTTACCGATGTCAACAAAACGCTTCAGCGCCAACAGGTCTTCATTGGCCAACACCACACAGCCGTCGCTTGCCTTGGGTGGACGGCTTACATAATTTTTCGGCATGCCGTGCAGCCAAATTCCATGGCCAGTTTTGCCCAAGCGCTTGTCCCAGGCGTTGGGGTAGTCGATGGGCAGGGCAATCGGGCCGTAAAAATCGGTTAATTTCTCTTTGGGCAGCAATTCAGTGATCGTGTAAACGCCAATCGGCGTGCGCTTGTCGCCCTCGCGTACCTTTACCGCGCCCATTTTTCCCTGAGACACATAAAAATCGGTCACCAGGCGGGGCTGCGGAAATGCATTTTCGTAAAGAAAAAGGCGAGAGCGTGTGGTGTCCACTAAAATAACGTAGCGCTGGTCATCATGAAGTTGCACCAACTCGGCGGGTAACAGGTCGCGCTGAGGACGGTCTTTCACCGCTTTGAAGCGGGCGATGGCCTCTTCACGCAATTCAACCAGGTCCTCCTGCTTCCCTTTTGGAACGTTGGGCATGTCGCCGATGTTCTTAAGTGGTCGCCCCGCCTTAAGCGACAAAATATCGCCACGCAGCATGTGCCCCAAATGGAAGTTCGGGAACTCCGCAAGCAAGCGATCTGAAAGCTCAAGTGCTTTGTTCAACTCGTGGTTGCTAAGTGCGGTGTAAATTTCCTCAACTGCCGTGTCAATGACTGGCTTGTAAGAGGCCTGCTCGAACAATTTGCTAGCCAAAGAACTGGAGGAACTTTCAGCCGGGCTGCTGTACGCAGCCAAATTGAAGGAATCCGCCGGGCGGTCTTTTACGAAGGAGGGGGCTGCGGTGAATGTCCAAAACACCAAGGGTGCAACAATACGCAACCCTTTAAACACCCCACGAAGCCCACTTCTTGAAAACATTTAGCCGCCCACCTGTTCAGTGGTAATTTTCCAGGTGCCATTCTCTTGTTTCATGGTCAGCGTTTTGGTTGACACATTGTTCAAGCGGTTGGAAAAGTAACTTTGTTTGAATTTTACGACAGCCTGGTTGCCAGTGATGGTAATCAAAGGATTTTCCACGACCACGCGAATGGTTTCCTTGCCCACAATGCGTTGCTCTCGCATTTTTTCCCAGTTGGCTCGGCTCATCTTGCCTGGGGTGTCGAAGTCTTTGCTGTAAGCGCCGAGATAACCCGCCATGTTTTGGTCAGTCCAAGCCTTGGCCCACGCTTCAACTGCGGCCAGCACGTCGCGATCCATTCCAATTGTATTGGTCTTGGATTCAGCCGGCTGGCTGGCCGTAATGGCTGGTTGGGCAGGTGTTGGCGCAGGTTTGCTTGGCGCAACAGCAACAACTGGTGGCGCCACAACCACTGGGGGCGGTGGTGTAACCGCAGGGGCGGGTTTGGGCTCAACTGCAGCAGGTTTTGTTTCAACTGGTGCAGGCTTAGGGGTGGGCGCCGGGGTGACGGGTGCAGGAACCACCGCTGCCACTGCGATAGCTTCAGGCTTACCAGCGATCAAGTTGCGTACAAGCGATAGCTTGGTTTGTGCGGTTGAATTGCGGCCGTCTAACTGTAAGGCTTTGTCGTAAGATTGACTGGCCAATTTTGCGTATACATCGCCCAGGTTTTCGTGGGCAGTGGCATAGCTGGGGTGGGTGCGAATCGCCATCTCAAGCGATTCACGGGCTTTTTCGTATTCACCACGGCCTGCGTACAGCACAGCGAGGTTGTTGTAGGGTTCAGGCAACTCGGGGAAGTCTTCAGTCAGTTTTGTGAAAACAGTGATGGCTTCACCGGTTTTGTTGCGCTCAGTCAAAATCAAACCCTTCAAAAAGCGCATTTGCGCGTCATTGGGGCGATTGGCCAAATAAGCGTCAGCGCGCGCTTGTGCCTGCTCAAACTGGCTTCTTTGAATGAGTTTGGATACTTCATCCGCTTCGTCTGCATGGCTGGGTGCGCCGGCGAAGGCCAGGCCCGCCAGTGCGAACAGAAGCGCGTATTTGCTTTTCTGAAATTTGCCACTGATTGATGACGTGATTGTTTTTTTGTCCTGCATTCGGTTGCGCCTTTGCGGGGTTACCCGTTTCATCTGATTGGTAGGGAAAAACTCGATCATGCGTAATGATATACTCGACCGCTATTGTAGCAAGCCCCAGAGCGGGTTGGCTTCTGAACAGGGTTTCCTGTCGAATCCTGTTTCAGATTGTACCGTTTTGACCGGCCAAGGCCGCTTTTTTTCTGAGCCCAATGAAATCGTCTCTCCAAATTTACAATTCAATTCTAAGGAAAAAGCAGGCTTTTTCGCCTCTTGATCCTCAGAACATCCGAATGTACGTGTGTGGCATGACAGTGTATGACTTCTGCCATTTGGGTCATGCCCGTGTCATGGTGGTTTTCGACTTGTTAAAGCGCTGGCTTCGGGCCTCGGGTTACCCGGTAACCTATGTGCGCAATATCACCGACATTGATGACAAAATTATTCGTCGCGCAGTTGAGAACGGTGAAAGCATCCGTTCGTTGACCGACCGCTTTATTGCCGCCATGCATGAAGACGCAGATGCCTTGGGCATTGAGCGCCCTGACCATGAACCACGTGCCACCGAGTATGTGGCAGAAATGCAGGAAATGATCCACACCTTGATGAATAAAAGGCTGGCGTATCGGGATGATTCGGGCGATGTGAACTTTGCAGTGCGCGCCTTTCCGGATTATGGCCGCCTTTCGGGCAAAAGCCTCGATGAACTGCGGGCAGGCGAAAGGGTGGGTGTTTCTGGCAGCAAAAATGACCCACTCGACTTTGTGTTGTGGAAAAGTGCCAAGGCTGATGAGCCTGCGGATGCAAAGTGGGATTCCGATTTCGGCTCAGGCCGCCCTGGTTGGCACATTGAATGTTCTGCCATGAGCTGCAAGTTGCTGGGCAACACCTTCGATATTCACGGTGGTGGGGCCGACTTGCAGTTTCCCCACCATGAAAACGAGATTGCGCAAAGTGTAGGTGCGACGGGCGAAAGCTTTGCCCAGTACTGGATGCACAATGGTTTCGTGCGCGTTGAAAACAATGGGCAGTCGGAAAAAATGTCGAAATCGCTGAATAATTTCTTCACGATTCGCGACATATTGAAGGTGTACGACGCTGAAGTGGTGCGCTTTTTCATTCTGCGCGCTCAGTACCGCAGCCAGCTGACTTATTCGGAAGGCCATGTTCAGGATGCGAAAGCGGCTTTGGGCCGTTTGTACACGGCAGTAGGCAATACCCAGGCAGCAAGCCGGATTGACTGGAGTCAAGAGTTTGAGGGCCGTTTTGCCGAGGCCATGAACGACGACATGAACACGCCAATTGCTGTGTCGGTGTTATTTGAAATGGCCAACGAGGTTAACCGCACCACTGACTCTGCATTGGCCGCACGCTTGAAAGCACTGGCGCAGGTCTTGGGTTTGCTGGGTCGTACCGCTGAAGCATTTCAAAAGGCTGAGGTAGGCGAACAGGCCAGCGCACTGGACGAAATTGGTATTCAAGCCCTGATCGACGCGCGAACGCAAGCCAAGGCGGACCGCGATTTTTCCAAGGCCGATGCCATTCGCCAACAGTTGCTGGACCTGGGCGTGGTGTTGGAAGACAAGCGCGGCGGTGCAACCGAATGGCGGCGGGCCTGAAGTTGAATCATGACGTCCAAGCTCCGGCCTACTGGCAAGAGGCTTGCGAGGCGCTTGTTTTGCGTAGCCCCGTGTGGGCGGAATTGGTCAATCGCTACCCGGAACGGGCACTTCGTTCGCGTGGCGCACCTTTCGAGACCATGTTGAGGTCTTTGACCGGGCAGCAAATTTCCGTGAAGGCCGCCGAAGCAGTGTGGGCACGTATGGTGGATGCATTGAATGGCAGGATTGCCAGTGATGTTGTACTAGCCCTTCCTGATGACACCTTAAAAGCCGCCGGGCTTTCAAGACAAAAAATTGCGTACGCGCGTGCTTTGAGTGAATTTGAACAAACTGGCGGCTTAAAACTTGAGTTGCTCGAGAGCATGAATGACGATGCTTGTATCAAACACCTTTGTGAAATCAAAGGTGTAGGCCCATGGACTGCACAAATGTTCCTGATGTTTTGTTTGCGCAGACCCAACGTTTGGCCTGTGGATGACATCGGCGTGCAACGCGGTATCTCGCGTCAATTTTTCGAAGGTGAGCCCATCGGGCCTAAAGAAGCACTACAATTCGGGGAAAAATTACAACCTTGGCGCACTGTGGCAGCGTGGTATTTGTGGCGCAGCCTCGACCCAGCCGTTGTGGACTACTAAGAGAGCCTCATGAAGCAAACATTTCTGGATTTCGAAGCGCCGATTGCCGAACTGAAAGGCAAAATAGACGAGCTGAGACTTGTACAAGACGGCTCGGCCGTGGATTTGTCGGAAGAAATTCGGCGCCTAGAAGGCAAAAGCGACACGCTGACCAAGGACCTGTACAGCAAATTGACCCCTTGGCAAGTATCGCAAGTGGCGCGCCACCCCCAGCGCCCCTACACGCTCGACTACATTGCCCATGCATTCACCGATTTTCACGAGTTACACGGCGATCGCCATTTTGCCGACGACCCTTCCATCGTAGGTGGTTTGGCGCGTTTGGACGGCGAAAGCGTGATGGTGATTGGCCACCAAAAAGGCCGTGATGTAAAAGAGCGAACTTTGCGCAATTTCGGCATGCCGCGGCCCGAAGGCTATCGCAAGGCTTTGCGACTGATGAAAACCGCAGAGAAATTCGGCATTCCGATTGTAACTTTGGTTGATACCCCGGGCGCTTACCCTGGCATTGACGCTGAAGAACGTGGTCAATCTGAGGCCATCGGCCGTAATCTGATTGAAATGGCGCAAATTCAAGTGCCCATCGTAAGCGCCATTATTGGTGAGGGTGGTTCAGGCGGTGCTTTGGCGTTGGCAGTGGCCGACCATGTGATCATGATGGAAAACGCAACTTATTCCGTGATTTCACCAGAGGGTTGTGCATCCATCTTGTGGCGCAGTGCAGAGAGAGCATCCGATGCCGCAGCGGCTTTGGGCATTACCGCGAAGCGTTTGCGCGAACTGGGTTTGATTCAGGAAATCGTGAAGGAAAGTTTTGGCGGAGCGCATCGCGACCATGCTCAAACAGCGAATAACCTGAAAACCTCGATCCGGGCTGCATTGAATATGCTGGTCTCGTACAAACCGAAGACTTTGCTGGATGCCCGCCACGATCGCTTGATGAGCTACGGCCATTTCAAGGTGAACAAGTAATTGAAACAGTCGCTTGAAGCCTTTCTAAGCGACGTCAAACACCACGCCCCGTTGCCTGCCTGTTTCGTGGTGGGGTATTCCGGTGGGGCGGATTCTACGGTGCTGCTGCATGCTCTGCATGCCCTGGGCGTACCCGTTCACGCGCTGCACGTAAACCACCAAATTCAAGAACATGCCAATGAATGGGAATTGCATTGCAAAACCCAGTGCGAGCGAATGGGCGTACCCTTTACTGCCTTGCGTGTGAACGTAGAGCCCGGTGACTTGGGGCTGGAAGGCCAAGCCCGTTTGGTGCGCTACCGCGCCATGTTCGACTGGATGAAATCACAAGGGCACTCCGTGTTGTTGTGTGCCCACCATCTGGATGACCAACTGGAAACTGTGTTGCTTCAATTGCTGCGCGGGTCGGGTTTACGGGGTGTGGGCGGCATGCGCCCCATTGGCCCGGTTGGTGTTGACCGCCACCTTCACCCGGAAATTATTTTGGGCCGGCCGCTATTAAACTGCAGCAAAACAAGCTTGCTTGAATATGCAAAGCAAAACAAGCTAGAACACATTGAAGACCCCAGTAACGATGACACCAGCTTGCGCCGCAACTGGGTGCGGCATGCGTTGCTGCCCAAGCTTGAAGAACACTTTCCGCAAAGCCCAAAGGCACTTTTACAACTGGCCGAGCATTTTCAGGCACACTATTCAAACGAAGATTTACACACCGAGGCCTGTGCGCCGCATGTGGTTTCAGCTGCGGGCGAATTGCAGCTGATTCCATGGCGTGAACTGGATGAATCGCTTCAGTTAACCATGCTTCGGCATTGGTTGTTGGGGCAGGGTGTGCGCTGCGGCAAGTTGAAGTTAATTGAGTTGGCGCGTCAACTGCGCATTAACAAAGGCGGCGTTCGCGAAGTGAAACAGGGCTGGCATGTGAAGGTAAGTCGCCAACAGGCCATTCTGGTACAAGGCCAAACAAAGGAAATACGTGTTGAACAGCAATGAATTGAATAACAACATTGACCCGGAAACAGTCGCCCAGTGGCTTGAAAGCACCGGCAATTACAAGATACTGCGCCGCATACAAATGCAGGAAAATTTTGGCGGGCAAATCAACAGCCCGGTGAAAGTACTGGTGGTGGACACGGAAACCACAGGTCTTGATTACGCCACAAGTGAAGTGATTGAGGTGGGCGCGTTGCTGCTTGAGGTAGACCAGGACACCGGTGAAATAGGCGCGGTGCTGGGCAGTTTTGGTGGGCTTGAAGAGCCCAAAGTACCAATAAGCGCCGAGAATTCTGCCATTCATGGCATCACCAATGAAATGGTGAAAGGCCAGCGATTTGATGAAAATGCGTTGAAAGAATTGTGTGACAAGGCAGCTTTGTTCGTGGCCCACAATGCCGCCTTCGACAAACCCTTCATGTTGCGCCGGTTTCCGTGGTTAAACAAATCCATATGGGCCTGCACCTTCCGCGAACTGCCTTGGACTCAGGAAAGCTACTCGGGTCGAAAGCTTGAATATTTGTTGTCGGATTGCGGCTATTTTCACGGCGCGCACCGGGCGGTGGAAGACTGCAATGCTTTGGCCCATGTGCTGGCGCAGCCTTTGAAAACTTCCCAACGCATGCCGTTTCAAGTGTTGTTCGACAGCGCAAATGAGTCCATCTTTCAAATTGCCGCACTGAAAGCGCCTTTCGAGAAGAAAGACTTTTTAAAGTCCAAGGGCTTTAGATGGAACCCGGACGACCGCGTGTGGGAATTCGAAGCTGTGGGTTTTTCAGAGGGCAAAGAAGTGATTGAGTGGTTGCGTGAACAGGTTTACTGCACCACCGGAAAAATCATGTTGGGCTTTCGTATTCAGGCTGGTGTGGATCGTTATTCTGGCACCGAGTTAAAGCAGCAGTTCAAAGAGGTGTAAAGCGTGCCCGCCAAGGTTTACCCCACAGACACCAGTGAAATGGCACTTGACGGTGCGCAGGCCCGGGAACGCGATGTGTTGCTGCAGTTGCAGGCCGACCTGCCTGAAAACTACACGGTTTACCACGGCATTCATTGGTCGCGCATTGAACATGGGCTGACTGTAACCGGGCGCATTCAATTTTTGGTGCTGGGCCCCAGTGGCATTGTGTACAGCATTTTGATGAAAACCGGTTTGATGAAGCTGGACCAGGGCCGCGTGATCAAACAGCTTGGTGAGCAACGGCAAGACGTATTCAACGCCTTGGCCGAGCAGGGCGCCTTGCTGAGTCAAAAATTCAAGCAGCAACACCAGGGCACTTTGCGCATCGAACCCATTTTTTATTGCCCCGATTTCACCGTGCCAGACGCAAGCGGTTTGACCGTGAACGCAGAGCGCGTAGTTGACGCGCGGCACAAAAATGAATTGGCCGCCTTGATTCAAGCAATCGACTTGAGTACAGATTTATTCAGCAGCCACCCCGACACCAAACCAATTCATTCTTTCCTGTGTAATGAGTTAAATTTGGTGCCTGAAGTGGGGGCTTTGTCGCAAGCTGCGGAAACCTTGGTCACCCGACTTTCACATGGTCTGGAGCAATGGGTGGCGCGCCTTAGTTTCGAGCCTTTTCGATTGCGAGTTACCGGCACTGCAGGCAGCGGAAAATCGCAGCTGGCCTTCAGTGAATTGCAACGCAACCACCGATTGAAGGCCCGAACGCTGTACGTGTGTTACAACCGCCCGCTTTCGTCGCACATGGCGAAGCAGGTTCGCGACGCAAACTTGATGGGCGCAGCGGTATTTAATTTCCACGCACTGTGCGACCGAATGCTGAGGGATGCGGGCCAAGAGGTGGATTATTCCGCACCGGGCGTGTTTGGGCGTTTGGCCGAACAGGTGTTGGCCACCTCCCTTGATAAGCGTTGGGTGTTTGATTCAATCGTGGTGGACGAAGGTCAGGATTTTGACCAAAGCTGGCTGCCCGTACTACAGCGGTGTTCGCATTCTGGTACCCGTTGGTTGTGGCTGGAAGACCCGATCCAGAACCTGTATGCCAAACCCGCGGTTAGCTTGCCCGGCTGGGTCAGTTTGCACACGCCCATGAATTATCGAAACCCAAAGCGTGTGGTGCAGGCCTTGCAATTGGTGCAGCATGAGTTCAAGTTCGAATCGCCGCTTAACCTTGATGTGGAAGCCGCATGCCCGCTGGAAGGTTTGCCGCTGGAATTTTTTGAGTACAGCGACGACGAGGGCTTGCTAAGCCAAACTGCCAAGGCAATCACTGCCTGTTTGCGCCATGGTTTTACACGCGACAAAATCGCGGTGCTCAGCATGCGTGGTCATGAAAAATCAAAGGTGCTGGCACAACCCAGCCTTGGGCCCCACAGCCTGCGGCATTTTACAGGTCGGTATGATGAGCATGGCAGCCAGATATTCACTGAGGGCAATGTGCATGCTGAATCGGTTTATCGTTTCAAGGGGCAATCAGCCCAGGCCGTGGTGGTCACCGAGCTTGCATTTGAAGAATTCAATGAAGCCGATTTCAGAAAGCTTTTTGTGGCCATGACACGGGCCAAATTGCTGTTGGTGTTCGTGGGGCATGCAGACACATTGCAGCGCTTGAAAAGTGCAGCGCATTCATGATGATGCGGTGCGGTTTAGCACGTTCAACAGAACTTTACTGCTGAACCTTCCACATTCCTTTGCTGGGCGAGCACATCTCTCCCCGAAATTTTTTCTTCTCTCCATTTACGATGGTGACGCCAAGGTAGGTGCGGCATGTATCGGATTTCGCACCTGGTGACAGATAAACACCCACTCCATTCACTGGATTTAACCACCGTACCGCCTGGCCAGAAGGCACCAGCTCCATGGTGTGACCGAAACAATGGGAATCCACAGCAACGGCGTCGACCAATTCAGATTCAGGGAAAATGGTTCTGAATGCTTCGCTGGATTCCACATAAGCCATCAGCTGAGTCGCGGTGCCTTTCATGGCTTCATTGTGCACCAGCTTGGCCTCACACTGCCCGCGCAATACACCGAAGTCGCTGTTCCATCCTTTGCCGGTGTAGCCGATAAAATTCTTCGCATTTGCGACTTGAATCGGCAAAGCCGACAGCAGCGCAAACAGGCAAAGAACAGTATTAAGGCGTACTTTGGCTATTGGCATGGAGAAATACTTAACTGAGCATCGTGATGACATTGATAAAAACGGTGTGCACGCGTGTTTCGTTGACCCGTTGAGTGTATCTTTTTCTGTATAAAAAAACATGAGAAAAAGCCCGGGAGGCGGCACAAAATGACAGCACAAGGCAAAAGAGTTTCAGTGTTTGACATCGCGAAAGGCGCGATTGGCTATTTGCCGGATGTACCGCAAATCATTCCTTCACTGGCCAGCCTGGCTTTGCTTCGCCCACATGCCAGAAAATCGATGGGTTTGCTGTTTCAAGAGACAGCACGGAAGTACGCAAAACGCACTTTTTTAAAAAGCGGCACTGAGAGCTGGACCTATCAACATGCCAATTTGATATGCAACCAGATGGCGCGAGGTCTGCTCGCCATGGGTGTGAAAGCAGGGGACACGGTGGGTTTGTTATCGGCAAACCACGCGGATACTTTGTTGGCGGTGATTGCATGCGCAAAACTGGGAGCGGTGGCAGCCATGCTGAATATCAATCAGCGGGGTGAGGTACAGGCCCACAGCTTGAGTTTGGTCAAACCCAAGCTATTGCTGGCGTGCAGTCAAGGGCTTGAGATTGTGAGCCAAATGCTTGCTTCGTATCCTGGCGCGCTGGACGGCGTTGAAATTCTTTCACTGGAAACTGAAAGCGCCACACTTCGCGTCAGCGATTTTAAAAGTGCTTGGTGCACGCAGCCTTCTCACAACTTGGCGCAAACACCGCAAATTGCTGCCAGTTCGCCGTGTTTCTACATTTTTACCTCGGGCACTACTGGCTTGCCCAAAGCGTCGGTAATGAGCCATTATCGCTGGCTTCAAGCCTCGCAGGGCATGAGCACTGCGGTGCGCTTGAATAGCAGTGACGTATTTTATTGTTGCTTACCGCTGTATCACAACAATGCCCTCACCGTGTCGCTGGGGGTAGTGTTGGCTTCAGGGGCCTGTTTTGCTTTGGATGAGAAGTTTAGCGCCAGCCAGTTCTGGCAGCGGATCGTTCATTACAAGGCCACGGCGTTTTGCTACATCGGCGAATTACTTCGGTATTTGATGAACCAGCCCGAGCACATGAGTGATCAAAATCACGAAATACGTTTAATTCTTGGCAATGGTTTGCGACCGGAAATATGGAATGACTTTGAAGACCGATTTGGTATTCATCACATTTTTGAGTTTTATGGCGCCAGTGAATCAAATCTTGGGTTCATGAATGCCTTTGGTTTGAAGGAAACAGTGGGTTTTTGCCCTTTGCCATTTGAAGTGGTGGCATGCAATGCAGACACCGAGCAAGTGGTTCGGAATCGACAAGGTTATTGTGAATCAGTAGAGCGCGGTGAAATAGGTTTGCTGATCAGCGAGGTTACTGAATTGCGCCCTTTTGACGGATATACCGATCCAAAAGCCAACGAGGGAAAGCTGCTGCGCAATGTATTCAAAAAGGGCGACTGTTGGTTTAATTCAGGTGACTTGGTGCGCCGGCAAGGCTGGCAGCATATTCAATTTGTGGACCGGTTGGGCGATACCTTTCGCTGGAAGGGAGAAAATGTGGCCACTTCCGAGGTAGAGGGTGCCTTGGCCAAATTGCCTTTTCTGGAACATGCGGTGGTTTACGGCGTAAAAATCGACGGCGCCGACGGAAGGGCAGGGATGGCCGCAGTTGCTGTTAAATCTGGCCATCATCTTGACATGAACGCCTTGGCTGCTGCGTTGGTCGCAAATCTACCCACTTATGCAGTGCCTCAATTTGTGCGCGTGTTGAACGCTGTTGAAACAACCGGCACATTTAAGTACCAGAAAGTACAACTTAAAAAAGATGGGGCGAACCCAGCTGCCTTCAGTGACCCGCTGTACCAATTTGATACGAAGCGAAAAACCTACTATTCCATCAATTAGGGCTTGTTGGCGGCAGTTTCTACCTGTTCGCCCTTCACCAGTTGGGATATCAAGCCAAGGGACTCTTCGTCGTACAGCATGCCACTGTGCGACACCCTTTTGCCAGGAAAACGGTCTTGAATGTATAGGTTTTGAACTCCCGGTTCTTCAACAAACTGCTTTTCAACTGGCAACACAACCTTGTCGTTTTTGGTGACAAGCACGCTGTATTGCACGCCAGGCACTGTGATATTTCCTTCTTTCAACTTTCGAAGCAAAGCTGACCTGGGATGTTGGTCGGCGCATGCCACACAATAGTCCACGAGTTCACGATTTGGGGTTTTGGCTATCGATGTACCATTCACGCTAGGTGCAAGCGCCACAAATCGGTCTACATGCTGTGAACCGCCCAGCATTTTCAAATAATAGAAGCCAATAAGTCCACCCTGTGAATGACCCACCAAGGTGACCTTGTCTTGGCCAGTTGCTGTTTTAACTGACACAATGAAATCTGCAATCCGTTGGGCCGATTCATCCACAGCTCCCACACCTTTGAACCAATCGCTGGGGTCAGCCGCACCATAATCTATTGAATAAACGCACAAGTCCTGGTTGGCAAGGGCAGGGCCCAATGCACCAAATGAATACATGGTTGAAGAAAATGTGCCGTGGATCAGCACCACTGGGTTTTGCCCTTCGGCGGGCTTGCATTGCCAGTTGTTCACACCATCAGGCACAGTTTGCCCGCCCACCACCTGGCTTAGGAAAGAACTGGTCCAGTTTGCTTTTGCGCTGTACTGGCCCTCGCCCTTGGTTGTGCTGCAGGCACTCAAGCCGAATAGTGAAAGGCTACACACGGCGATCAATGAGCGGATGTTTTTCATGGTCGTGAAAATGTCGAGTCGGCTTGTTTCACTGTTTATGACCAAAATTGAATCAAAGGGTTCTGCACTGCGCCTAAAAACAAATAGAGCGTTCCCCCTACTTCACACAGTATCAGTGCCACCATAAATGCCATCAGCCCTGCTCGAGGCATTGGATGCTTTCCCAGCTTGTGGGGCTGGCGCAATTGGTTGTCAGGGCCATTCAGCGCGGCTTGTAGCAGGTAACCCATTACGGCAAGGGCGAAAAACAAAATGGTGATGACCATCGCGATTAAATTGCCGCGGGGGCTGTATACGCTGAAGTGGGCCAAAGCAGCCAGCGTGATACAGGCGAATCCGTACAACAGGCTGGCGCGGTGGGCAATGTCAACATAAGGGTGGGCAAGGCCTTGGGGGCTGCGCCACATCTGAATGAATTTCCACAAGCCGCTGAAAAGACCGGTAAGTAGAAACACGCCTGCTGAGAAAATTGCGAAGGAGGTGGCTGCACTAATGGACATGATTGACCTTTAAAATGTCATCCCCTGGGGGTAGCCGTATAAGGTGGCCCCCATTGTGGGACAGACGAATCAACGTTTCTGACGTTTAATCCATTCATCAACATATGCGCGTGGATTGCGCGCTTGGAGCATGAATATGGACGATTTTAATTACAAAAACCAAGGTGTTCAGGCTTTGGGCGAAATGGAAGCAAAACGCGAATGGATCGTGGGAATTCTAGGCGCAAGCTTTTGTTATGCGTTGATTTTGTGGCTGTGCTGAACTACAAATAAAAAACCCTCGACGATTTGTCGAGGGTTTTTTCAGTCAAAGCCAAGCTCAAGCTGGGCCATGCCCATTCATACAGAAGCTTTTGGCGTTGCAGCAGCACGCTTGGCACGTGGTGCAGCGGCTTTCTTGGCAACTGGCTTCTTTGCAGCTTTCTTAACGCCGGCTTCGCCTTTCACACCGATTTTCTCGAACAACTGGGCAGCAATTTGCTCAGCTTGTTCAATCGCAGGCTTCAAGGTTTCGTTTTTCTTGGCTTGTTCCAAAGCGCTAACACCCATGGTGATGGCGTTTTCGGTCAACGATTCAGCTTGTGACAAGGCCAAAGCTGCGTACGAAAAACCTTTGTCGATTACAACTGGTAGTTGAACTTCAAACAGCTCAACGCCTTTCTGTGTGTAAACCTGGCTTACGCCCACTACTTTTTCCAGACCTTGCTTGATCTCGGTACGGGCATTCACAACTACGGGCTTGTCGGCCAAAGGCAGTTTTTCAGCGGCTGTGAAAGCGTTGCCCAGACCTTGAGACAACAGGCCAAACTGCGTTTGTACCAAGCTGTTCAAAGCTTTGGCAGCGGCTTGGTGCTGGTTTTTCAGTTCAGTGTTGGTTTTGGTCAGCAGCTCTGCTGTTTTTTCGAATGCGTACATGTGAGATCTCCTTGGGGTAGCGGGTAGTCAAATTTCGTGACACTTCGCACTATAGGGAAATCGATTACGCAATGAAAGGGTTTGAACCTGAGGCTCTACACTAAAAATTGGTGTAAAAGCCTCAGGATGTTGCAGTTTTAGTCCATTCCGCGCGATTGAACCATGGGTTCAGGTGCGGGTTTTCCTTTAAAGAACTTATTAAGAACAATGGCGATTCCAGCCAAAACTGCGCCGGCAATGTCAGTGTACAAACCGCCTTCAATCATGCACAGCGCGGCGATCAGCAGAACCCCGCGCACTACCCAGTTGGCATGTGCCCCCCAGAACCAACCCTGGATTGCAGAGGCCAGGAAGAACACACCAATGCAGGCTGTTACGAATGCACGCAGGATGACGAACCATTCACCTTCCATAAGCAACGCAGCGTTGTAGAAAAACATGAAAGGGACGATAAACGCGGTCAAACCGATCTTGAATGATGTGAACGATGTGGCCATGGGATTGGCCCCAGAAATTCCAGCAGCCGCATAGGCTGCCAATGCAACAGGCGGCGTGATGGCCGAGATTACGGCGAAGTAAAACACAAAGAAGTGTGCGACCAAGGGCTGAATGCCAAGTTCGATCAGACCCGGTGCCACAACTGAAGCGGCAACTGCATAGGCCGCTGTGGTGGGCATGCCCATACCCAGCAAAATGGCAATGCACATTGCGAAGAACAAAGCGATTAACTGTGAGTTTTCCGCAATGTCCAGAAGAATGGACGAGAAGCGTGCACCTACACCGGTCAGCGCGATCACACCGACGATAATGCCAGCGCATGCACACACGGTTATGATCTGGATAGACATCACACCAGCCAGATCAAAGGCTTTGAAAATGCTTTTTGGTCCCATTTTGAATGGAGTGAGCCAGCTAACCACTGCTGCTGCGGCAGTGGCCAAAGTACCCGCACGGATGACGGAGTAGCCCATAAACAGAGCCACAATCAAAATGATGATAGGGATGAACAAGTACACCTGCCTCACCATTTTTGAAAACTGCGGCAGTTCATCTGAGCGCATGCCGCGCATGCCGAGTTTGGCTGCCTCGAAGTCGACCATCAGGTAGGTTGACAGGAAATAGAGTACCGCTGGAATGATGGCCGCAATCGCAATGTCGGAGTAAGGAATACCCGTAATTTCAGCCATGATGAATGCGCCTGCGCCCATGATGGGCGGCATGATTTGCCCACCCGTAGACGCAGCAGCTTCAATCGCACCAGCGGTTTTGCCGCTATAGCCCACCTTTTTCATTAAAGGAATGGTCAGTGAGCCAGTGGCCACCACATTGCCTGCGCTGGTGCCGTTGATCATGCCCATTAGGCCAGATGCAAACACGGCCACTTTCGCCGGTCCGCCCCGTGAGCGGCCCGCAGCTGCAAAAGCGAAGTTAACAAAGTAATCGCCCACTTTAGAGGCCTGTAAAAATGCCGCAAACACGATGAACAAAATAATGTAGGTGGACGACACTGCCGTGGTTGCACCCAACACGCCTGCATCGGTGTACATGTACGAGAAGAATCGACTGAAATCGAAACCGTCGTGCGTTAAAAAGCCAGGTAAATAAGGCCCAACAAACGAATAAATCACAAAGATCACCGAAATAATGACCAGGGCTGTACCTGCAACGCGGCGTGTCAGTTCCAGAATTAAGGCGATACCCACCATGGCGGCCCATGCATTACCCGGTGAAGCGAACGGAGTGCCGGCGCGCATGCGCATGGCAGTGCCGTCCAGGTGCACCATTAGATAGGCAGTGCTGGCGATAACGGCCAACACCAGGGTTGCATCCAGCCAATTGAATTTGTTGCCGGCCGGGCGCAAGAACATGGAGGCGAGGATTGCCGTCAATGCGCCAATTGCCAATGGAATGCCGAATTGATTCACTTCCATTTCCGGCGTAATCATTTCGCCGCGGGCGATAATTTGGCTCATCTCAAAGACGATGTAGAGCGAATACAGAACTGGCAGCGTCAAAAGTGCTGCCAGTATTTTAATCAGATTCTGGTTTCCTCTAGCCGGGTGGTCGGTGCTGCTGGAACCATAGGCAATGAAACCAATTACCAGCGCGCCTGCCACGTGAAGAATGCGGAAAGCCCATGTTTCAACTGGCGCAACGTTTAGCGTAAAAACATGCCAAAAGGCGTAGATCGCTGAAATCACAGAAACAAACAATGCTGCTTTTTGGGTAAATGTGCGCTGGTTATTCGCAAGTGGTTCGTCATCAACGCCTTGGGCGATAAGACGGTCCTCTTCTGCGGTTCGAGCTGCGCTAGATGGTGTGGTCATGATGAAACCGATTAAAAGTGAAAGGGGAATTGATTGTTGTAAAACGCCGAACCCTTTGCAGGGCCCGGCGTCTATTCGATCAGGTTGATCGAAACTGTATTACTTCAGCTTCAGATTCGCTGGAATCTTGATGCCTTTTTCTTCGAAGTACTTCACTGCACCTGGGTGGAACGGGATTAATGTGTTCTTGTCCCAGTTCTCGGTCAATGTGGTGCGGGCACCTTTGTGGATGTTCATCATTTTTGCATTGTTGTCCAGTACTGCCTTGGTGGCTTCGTAAACAAAGCTTTCCGGCAGGTCACAGTTCGCAATCGCGTAGTTCCACATGGACACGGCACGTGCATCATTCTTCAAGGTTTTGTAGGTGCTTGCTTTGATTGGGAATGCAGACACGGGGTAAGCATCAATAATTTTCTTTTGCTCAGCTTCATTGAACTCAAGAATATTGATGTCGGTTTGCACTTCCAGCTGTGTAACAGCAGGAATGGGCACACCGGCGGCAAAGGCCACCACATCAATCAAGCCGTCTTGCAATTGACCACCCAGGTCGCCCCAGCCGCCGTTGCGGCGCTCAAATTTCACGCCCAGAGTTTCAAGCATTTTCGGGAAGTACACATCAGAAGTTGAACCTGCTGGGCCGAAACCAATTTTCGAGCCGGCTGGAATGTCTTTGATCGACTTGATACCGCTTGAAGACAGTACTGTGACTGAAAATGGTGTTTCGTACATGGGGAACATGGCGCAAACCTTGTTCATCTTCAAACCGGGAGCCAATGGGCTTTTGCCGTCTAGCGCTTCGCGGGCAGGGCCCATGGTAGTCATGCCGAATGCAAGCTTGCCTGTGTGAACAAGCGCCAGGTTTTGCGTGGGGCCGCCGGTAACCTCCGCACCGCCGGTAATGCCAACAGTTTCAGCTACCAGGTTGGCCCAGCCAGCGCCATAGGCGTAGTAAGTGCCGCCTTGGGAGGCCGTGCCTACGGTGAAACTTTTAGGCCACTTGGATTTGTCTGCATGGGCTGCGCCCATGGCGAAAGCTGCCAAGCTGATTGCCACCGCTGACTTTGCCAGAATTGATTTCATTCGTATCCCCTATGTTTTTGATGGCACCGTGCCCTTTGGGTTTTGGGCTTGGTGTTTTATATCATTCTTAAATTAAAAGACTTTGGTGTTGGAAAACACCTCGTTACTGTCTTATCTATCGGTATTTAGGGCAATACGGGATGTCCGCATCCGGGTTTGCCTGACAAAAGAGTTTCGCTAATCGATATCAATCGAGAGGGGAGTGAATTTACGGCTCGAGCCGTGTAGAATCACGACTTTTGCGCCACAAGGGCTGCTGTGTCTATCGAATCTGAAGTTAAGCGTCGTCGAACGTTCGCAATTATTTCCCACCCCGATGCCGGTAAAACAACGCTGACTGAGAAACTGCTGTTGTTTGCGGGTGCAATTCAAATTGCAGGAAGCGTGAAAGCGCGTAAAGCGACGCGACATGCCACTTCGGACTGGATGGAAATTGAAAAGCAGCGTGGTATCTCTGTGGCCAGCTCGGTGATGCAGATGGAATATCGCGACCAGGTCATTAATCTGCTTGATACCCCTGGTCACAAAGATTTTTCTGAAGACACTTACCGGGTGCTGACTGCTGTAGATGCTGCCTTGATGGTGATCGACGCGGCCAACGGTGTAGAACCCCAAACCTTGCGTTTGATCGAGGTTTGCCGTGCCCGCAATACTCCTATTATTACCTTCGTGAACAAGATGGACCGCGAAGTGCGCGATCCGCTTGAACTGATGGATGAAATCGAAAGCACCTTAGGCATCCCGTGTGTTCCCTTTGCATGGCCAGTGGGGCAGGGCAAGTTGTTTCACGGTATTTTCGACATTCGAAAGAACCACATGCGCGTGTTTACTCCCGGGGCCGACCGTCGTCGTGAAGACGACGAGGTAATTCATGGTGACAACCGGGAACTATTAAGGTCCCGCTTCGGTGCAGAGTTCAAGCAGGCTGAGCAGGAAATTGAGCTGGTAACAGGCGCTGCGCCAAGTTTTGATGAAAAAGAATTTTTGGCGGGCAAGCTAACCCCCATGTTTTTTGGTTCTGCAGTAAATAACTTTGGCGTGCAGGAAGTACTGGATGCTTTGGTGGACATTGCTCCACCCCCCGGCCCACGCAAGGCCGTTGAGCGAGAAGTGGCGCCCACTGAAAGCAAGTTCAGCGGCGTTGTGTTCAAGATTCAGGCCAATATGGACCCATCGCACCGCGACCGAATTGCGTTTGTTCGTGTGCTCTCTGGCCGGTTTGAACATGGCATGAAATTCAAGGTGCTGCGCACCGGCAAAGACTTCAGGCCCACCAGCGTAGTGACGTTCCTCTCGCAGCGCCGCGATCGCGTTGATGAAGCCTACGCTGGCGACATTATTGGTTTGACCACCCATGGCGGCCTACAGCTGGGCGATTCCCTGAGTGAAGGCGAAGGTTTGCAATTCACAGGTTTGCCATTTTTCGCACCGGAAATGTTTGCCGCCGTTGAACTGAAAGACCCGATGCGCAGCAAACAGCTGCAAAAGGGTTTGATGGAACTGGGGCAAGAGGGCGCGATTCAAGTGTTCAAGCCGGTGGTGGGTTCTGAAATGTTGTTGGGTGCAATTGGCCAGTTGCAGTTTGAAGTGGTGCAAGCACGCCTGAAGGGAGAGTATGGTGTAGAAGTGCGTTTGGCTCCTAGCCGCTACAGCTGCGCGCGTTGGGTCACCAGTAAAAATGCAAACGATTTGCGCCGCTTCATGGAGGCAAATGTGGGTCGCATGGTTACAGATGCATCCGACACCAACGCATTTCTGGCCACCTCTCGTTTTGATCTGGATGTGATGCAGAAACGTTGGGAGACCATTGAGTTCCACCCTATGCGCGAGCATGCCGGACTACTGCTGGCAAATCATTGATTTTTTCCCCCGTTGGCAAACGGGGGTACAATCTTAACAATACACAAATACTACGGTCATGCAATGAGCGAACTGGATACCCTGTTGGAACAAGTTTCCGGCTACTTTGCTGTGCTTTCCGAGCCGACCCGGCTTAAGATTATTCACGCTTTGTGTAACGGTGAAAAGTCTGTCAACGACATTGTTGACGAGGTCGATTCCACCCAATCCAATATTTCACGCCACTTGAACTTGATGTACAGGGCAGGGGTTTTGCAGCGCCGCAAGGAAGGCACGCTGGTTTTGTATCAGGTGAAAGAGCCCACAGTGGTGGAGTTGTGTCGCACAGTGTGTGTGCATGTGGCCGCCAAAATGGACGCAGTACCCGCAGAGCCCACCCAACTAAGCGACTTTTTCAGACAGAAATAAAAAAACCGGCCATACGAATTGAATCGAACGGCCGGCTTTTCATCGAAATTCAGCTTATTTCAGCGATTCAATCAAGTCGATGTAGTTTTGCATCGCTTGCTCATTGCTAGTGCCTTCAAGGCCTTTCCATGCGTCGTATTTGGCGCGACCAACAATGTCGGTAAAGCCTGGGCGCTTGCCGGTGTTGTCTCCTTCACTGGCTTGCTTGAACAGTGCATAAATTTTCAGCAGCGTTTGATTGTCTGGGCGGGCTGGCAGTGATTTAGATTCAGCCACCGCTTTTTCAAAACGGGCTTTCAGGTCGCTCATAAATTCTCCTAAGTCTTGTTATGTGTTTTCGTCAGTAATAAAAGATTGCGCCAAGCTTTCGAAAAGTTCTTTCGCGTTGCCCTGAAGGTAGGGGGCCAGCAGGCACATCACCTGATAAACGCCATTGGCCAGGGCTGCACTCATGGTGGCCTCATCATTGAAATGGCGGGGGTCTCTCACGTATTCAAATGAAAGCCAGTAGGTGGCCACCACGACCATGTTTGTGGCCAAGGCGTTGATTTGTGCTTGCGAAGCCATCATGTCGCCCGACTCTACCAAACCCTGACACAAACGACGCGCCACATCCACTTTGTGTTTCAGGATACGTTTGAAATGTATCTCAAGTGTGCGGTTGCGTGACAGCAAATCGTTCAAGTCACGGTATAGAAAGCGATAGCGCCAAATCAGTTCGAACGACACTTGCAGGTAAAGCCATGCGTCTTCAATATTGGCTTGGCGGTTGCCAGGTACATCCAGCAAGCCGTCAATTTCTTTCTCGAAGCTCGCAAAAATGCTGTTGACAATGTCGTCTTTATTTCGGAAGTGATAATACAAATTACCGGGGCTGATATTCATTTCATCAGCAATCACCGTGGTCGTAATGTTTGGCTCTCCAAATTCATTGAAAAGCCGCAGCGACAAATCAAGGATTCGTTCTCTTGTTCTTCTTGGAGGCTTGCGTTCCATCTTCGGGTCGTCTCCTGTCTGGCCAAAGTCCTGATTGAACATAAGACTTCATGCAGCAAGTCTGTTCTTGGTTTTTTAATTTTAGTTAGTCTACGTTGTTTTATCACGCATTTGGGGGACTGCTTACGCAGTAAAAGGACTGAAACAGCGCCAATCAGGCAGCATTTCTTGTTTTTGCAATTCGAAGGTAGCGATCCAGCTCATTAAGAGAGTCTTCAAGCTGGTCGAATTTCGACACCATAGAGCCCGCACGCGCCGGTTTTTTGGCCACTTTGTTGGCCAATTGCATGCTTGGGTCTTTCAAAATTTCAAGGTTTAGCTCAAGGCCATGCCTGGAAAATTTCTCGGACAAGTCATAGCGCCGTGCCCAAAGTTCTTCGCGCGTGCGCTGGTACGCATGTTCGCAAAGCCGACGGCGGCTGGCATAACTGAACGGGTTGGTGAAGAAAAATTCGCCATCGCCGTGTTGCGGTTCGAACAACACAATATCCGCATTCGGGTATTGGTGGCCATAGCGTTCCATGCCAATGTCCATGCGTGAATGAATGATTGAACGGAAGGTTTGTGACAACACCAGTGGCAAGCCACCTTCGTACAAGCGTGAACCTGGTTGAAAAGCTTTGCCTTTGGTGCGGCGACGGTGGTTCTTCGGGTTCAATCGGTCGTCGTAAGGCACCAGCGGATTCAAGCAAATCAGTAGTTCCACGCCTTCTTTCAAGGCGGTGGAAGCGTGCAGTGTTTTTTTCAACGCACCGTCCACATAATGGCGGTTTGCGATTCGAGTCGGCGGGAATAGGCCTGGAAGTGAGGCTGAAGCCTGCACTGCTTTGGAAATCGGGACATCATCGAACCCCGGCATGCCAAAAGGAATGGAGTCGCCTGAATCCAGATCCGTGGCCACCAGAATAAGCCGGTTGCGAAGGCTGCGAAAGTCGTTCGTGCCGCCGCCCTTGGCGATCAGGTCGGCCATCCACTCATGCAGTTCATCGCCGTTGAACAGCCCGGTTGGAATGGCTGCGCCCAGGCGTTCAATACAGCTGACCCAAGTAGCGTCGTCGCGTAAAAAATAATCTGAAATTGCGGTGCCGAGCAAACTGGGAACCTTGCGAAGGCGCATCCAGTATTCTTTCCACGCCGGGCGCAGAAGAATTGAAGGCTCAAAGGCAAATTCTTCGGGTTCGCCTTCGATAAACAAACGGTAAATTTGATGTGGGGTTAAATCATGCGCCAGTCCGGTGGCGACGATGCCACCCGCAGAAACGCCCACATACACACTCATGTCGTTAAGGTCGAGGCCATCAATTGCCTCTGACAATGCAACCAGAGCACCAATTTCATAAATGGCACCCAAAGGGCCGCCGCCAGCCAAAGCCAGCCCTATTTTTGGACCAGAGTTTTGTTTGTTCATGCGGGTCGTAAACTCCAGCCCAAAGGTGTGCGAGTCAAGACCGCCGTTGGCCTTGACCTTGATAGTTTCAATTATTCAGCTGATTTTTTGGCGCGTGTTGTAGTGCGCTTGACTGGAGCTGATTTGGCTTCAGGCTTTTTGCCAGTCAACTCTGCAATCGCCGCTGAAAGTTGATCGATGCGCTCCGACAGTTGCTGAACGTCTTTGTTCGTAGGGACACCCAGCCGACCCAACGCTCGGGCAACTCGTTCCTCAAAAACCTGTTCTAGCTTATCCCAGTGCTGGGTGGCCTTGCTGGACACAGACCCCGCCAATTTACTGACTTTGCCTGTCACTTCGACCACCTTTTGATCTGCAAATTTCACGGTCCGCTCCTGTATGTCTTGGCCTTCTTTTACCAGGCTTTCCAAAACACGGTTACTTTCTTCCTGCGCTTTGGATATGGCGCCCACTCCAGCTGTCCACAGTTGTTGCGCGCTGTCTACGGCGCCTTTCATGGGCTTTTTCTTTCCGGCCATTTTGTCTCTCCTTGTGGTTGGCGAAGGGGCCCCAATGGGCCACCGCTTTTTTTACTTATTGTAGTAGTTTATCGAGGCCCCACTAGAGAAGGCACACTAAACCCCATTCGTGTTTTCCCGTACGCAGGGTACTGACAAAACAGCCATGCCGTATTTGCAGTGTTTGCGAAACGCAGACAGGAAGTTATAGTAAGCCTTCGTGAGCCTTACATTCCAAATAAAAAACCCAGCGCGGAGAAGACATACGATGAATTATTTTGTAACAGGAGCCACTGGCTTCATTGGCAAACGATTGGTAAAGCGCCTTGTGGAACAAAAGCGCAAAGGCACCATTTACTTTTTGATTCGTGAATCGAGTTTGGACAAAGTTTCTGAACTTCAAAAATACTGGGGTGCCAAAAAAGGGCAGTGTGTGCCAGTGGTGGGCGACTTGACCAAACCCAAGCTGGGCTTGAAGGCCACAGAAATTAAAGAATTGAGCAAAAACGTTGCTCACTTTTTCCATTTGGCTGCCATTTATGACTTGGCCGCTGATGCTGAAAGTCAGCAGGAAACCAATATCAAGGGCACAGAAAACGCAGTTGATTTGGCCAATGCGATTGGCGCGGGTTGTTTTCAATTGACATCTTCGATTGCGGCAGCCGGTTTGTACGAGGGCGTGTTTCGCGAAGACATGTTTGAGGAAGCAGAAAACCTGGATCACCCGTACTTTCGCACCAAACACGATTCGGAAGCCATTGTTCGAAAGAAAGTGAAAGGCGCGTGGCGTGTTTACCGACCTGGCTTTGTAGTGGGCGACTCAAAAACCGGCGAGATGGATAAAATTGACGGTCCGTATTACCTGTTCAAACTGATCCAGAAAATGCGCAAGTTGCTGCCTTCCTGGGTGCCTACCATTGGTATTGAAGGCGGGCGGATCAATATCGTGCCTGTTGATTTTGTGGTGAATGCCATGGACTACATTGCACACCAACCTGATCTGGATGGAAAAGCTTTCCATTTGGTGGACCCCAGCCCCAACCGCATTGGCGATGTGTTGAATATTTTTGCACGCGCTGCCCATGCGCCAAAAATGGAAATGCGCATTAATGCAGCCATGTTTGGTTTTGTGCCAGGTGCTGTTAAAAAGGGTTTGATGAGCCTTACCCCTGTGCGCCGAATTCGCAACGCTTTGCTGAAAGACCTGGCTTTACCCGAGGAGGTGTTTGGTTACATCAATTGGCCAACCCGTTACGATTGCCGCCAAACCTTGACTGCGCTGGATGGGAGTGGCATTGAATGCCCGCGCCTTGAAGATTATGCCTGGACCATTTGGGATTATTGGGAGCGCCATTTGGACCCCGATTTGTTCATTGACCGAAGCTTGAATGGGCAGGTCAAAGACAAAGTGGTGTTGATCACGGGTGGCTCTTCCGGCATTGGTTTGGCTGCAGCGCAAAAGTTTGCAGCAGCGGGTGCCATCACGATTATTTGTGGTCGTGATGAGGAAAAACTGGCCGAGGCCAAAGCCTTGGTAAAGTCTGAAGGTAATACGCTGCACACGTATTCTGTCGACATTGCCGACATGCAAGACTGTGATCGATTTGTGGCGCAGTTGTTGGCTGATTTCGGTCATGTGGATGTGTTGGTGAACAACGCTGGTCGTTCAATCCGCCGTGGCATTGAAAACAGCTTTGACCGTTTCCATGATTTGGAACGGACCATGCAACTGAACTACTTCGGTGCCTTGCGTGTGACCTATGGTTTGCTGCCCAAAATGATGGAACGCCGAAAAGGCCATGTGGTGAATATTTCTTCAATCGGTGTGCTGACCAATGCCCCGCGCTTTTCGGCTTATGTGGCTTCCAAAGGCGCTTTGGATTCCTGGACCCGTTGTGCGGCCTCTGAGTTTGCAGACTTGAACATCACTTTCACCACCATCAATATGCCGCTGGTGCGCACGCCCATGATTGCACCGACCAAGCTTTATAACAATGTACCCACTCTTAGCCCTGAACAGGCTGCTGATCTGATTGCGCAAGCCGTAATTCACAAGCCGGTTCGAATTGCAACGCGCTTGGGTGTGTTGGGTCAGGTGATGCATGCGTTGATCCCGAAGCCAGCTCAAATTTTGATGAATACATCGTTCCGCATGTTCCCCGATTCGGAATCGGCGGCCAAGGGCAAGAAGGGCGGTGGGCCCTCAGCAGAGCAGGTTGCATTCTCCACCCTGATGCAGGGCATTCACTTCTAAGCCCGGTTTTCTGCCAGCGGGTAGGCCTGAGAATCTTCTGCAAGCCAGTTGAGTATCAGGTCTTCCGTGGTGGAGTCGTTCAGCAAGGCCACGTGCCCGCAGCCGGGCACGGCGGTGTTCTTTCCAAATTCCAGTTTGCTTGAAACCGGCGGGCACACAATGTTGTCTTGCGGGCTCCACAATGACCAAATTTTTGTTTGAAATTCCTGATCTGTTGGGTGTTCGCGCAGGGTGTTCAGGAAAAAGCTTCCCCAGGCCATTTGCTTGACGTTTTTACCGATTCCCAATGTTGACAACGCTGTGCCGTAGTGTGGACTACCCACCGTGATCATGCCTGCAATTCGGTGGTGGCCATATTCAGTGGCGTGGTAGCGCACCGCCACGCCGCCCATGCTGTGCGCAATAATTTTTACCTGCGGCGCACCTGTGGCCACCAGCAGTTCATCAATTGCTTCATGAATGGCTTCGGAGTAACTGCGAATGGACCCTATCGCAGGTTCGAGTGTAATGGCGTGTGTGCTCACGTCGGCACGGTCTAGCAAAGCACGCGTACCCGCCCATACTGCTGAGTTGCACAAATAGCCATGAACCAACAAAACTGGCAGTGGCTTTTTCTTTCGCCAGGCTTTGCCCGCCAGTTTAATGCCGTCTGGATTGGGTGCCCAGGGTTGTAATAGAGTAATCAGCTTCAGCGAAGCGATGCTTTCGAGCAGCACTGCCTTAATCCATCGAGCAATGCTGAGTCGATGGAAACCTTCGCCTTCGGTGCTGTGAAAGGGCAACCCTTTGTCGCGCACTTGCGGAATTTGGCGAACGCTGTATGAAAGCGCAAAGCCTGAAATATTGAAGCCGACATGGGCTGCGAATAGCACGCCCACCACCAAACCAATTGCAGCCACTGCGGCATTGTCTGCGCGAAATCCAAGCCAGTGATGAAGCACCCAATACAGGCCAAACATGACTGAAATGTAGCCAATCCAGTAAAGCCTGTTCAGGTGGCGAATCATGGTACTTAGGCGAGCGCGGTGGCGGCTTGCCCTGTCAACTCGGCCACCAGTTGTTGGCTGAGTTTGTTGGTCAATCCGTAAATAGACAACTGCGGATTTGCACCAATGCTGGTAGGGAATAATGAACCGTCGTGAATCGACAGGTTTTCGATTTGCCAGTGGCGCCCATCGGGGCGGGCCACGCCCAGTTTTTCCTCTCCTGCCATGGCACAACCACCCATCACATGAGCCGACACCACTTTCATGCTTAACGGTTTCATTTCAAGTTGATTGATTTGTTTGAGCGCTTCGTCAATATTCCTAGCGGGTTCCGCGAACTCATGCACGGGTAGAGTGGTTAACGCGCCTGCGGCATGTTGCAGTTCAGCCATGGCCACCAATGCGCGGCGTGCAGCATCCCAAATGGCAGGAGTAAGTTTGTAATCAAGTACTGGGCTGCCGTCGCTGTTTAAACGAACTTGACCACCCACGCTGCCTGAATTGAAGCCATCACGCAGCAAGGCCAATTGCATGTGGGTTTTTGAAAAGTTGCGCATCACCTCAGCGTGTTTTTTTGCAAAGCCGGGCAAAGTGGATGCAAAAATCACCGGGTGCAAGGGCGGCGCTTCAAGTTTGAAACCCACGGGCCCGTCAATCGGATCAGTGTGCAAATAATGGTCGCTGTAAATGGTTTGCGGTGCACCCGCATCGGCGCGAACTTCCTGGTCCATGAATGCCGCGGATATCACCACCGGGTGCAAAAAAGTGCGCTCGCCCAGGCGATCATAAGGGTCGCTTGCATTGGAGCGCAGCAGCACTGCAGGGCTGTTGATGGATCCGCCAGCCAATACAAAATGCTTGGCAGTAATTTCCACTTCTTTGCCAGAAGGCAGCACGCCATCCGGATTCATGACCTGGCAACGCAGGGTACGAATGCGGCCTTGGGATATTTTGAATGAGTGTGCGCGTAGGGAGGCCACCAGCTCAGCGCCGTTTTCAAGCGCCGTGGGTATGGTTGATACCAGCATGGACTGTTTGGCATTGGTGGGGCAGCCCATGCCGCAGTAACCCAGGTTCCAGCAGTCTTTGACGTTGCGGCGAATGGCGCCCCAAGAAATGCCCTTGGCTTCTGCCCCGCGGCGCAGAATGTCATTGTTCTCGTTCGGGGGCACTTGCCAGTCGGCGATGTTCAAACGGCGTTCGGCCTGTTCAAACCAGGGTGCCATGGCCTCAACCGTCATGTCTTTCAAGGCGAATTGGTTTTGCCAGAATTCCAGGGTGTCGGCGGGTGTTCGGAAGCTGGATGTCCAGTTCACTGTAGTTGAACCACCCACAGCGCGGCCCTGCAAAATATTGATGGCCTTGTCTGCTGTTTTGCGGCCCGCGCTTTCCTGGTACAGCGTGGGGTAGGCCACCGATTCCAGCATTTTAAAATCTTTGGAAGTTTTTAGTGGACCTTCCTCAATCAACAGTACTTTCAGGCCTGCCTTGGCACAAATTTCAGCAGTAATGCCGCCACCCGCGCCCGTACCAATGATCACCACATCAGCGGTCATTTGCTTGGGCATTTCGCGGCTGTGCGCTTCGTAGGCATTCCAGCCACCGGCAACACCCGCCGCAAACAGGTCGGGCACCAACGTATTGGATAAGCTACCCATGGGTTTGATTTCTTGTTCAGTCATTTTCAGGAAACTTGGAAGGGTGGGCCAGGGTAGCCCATTTCAGCCCATTGCTCAGGCAGGCCGTACCAGCCCGCCATCATGAGGTCGTGTAGCGCATGGTAACCAGGCTGCAACGCCGGAATGGGGTGGTCGCGAAATGAAATCAAAAAGGCCTGCACTTGCGCGGACGTGGCTTCTTCCCAGCTGGTACCCAAATCGGCAATTAGTCTTCGCCCTACGGGATTTTCAAGAATATTCAGCAACTGACCCAGCTCCGCCTGCGCGCTGGCAGCCAGAGTTTTGCTGGCGTCCACAAATGCATTTGCTGCCTTTTCGATTGCTTCAGTTCTGCCGGTTGCAGGCAATGCAGGCTGTAAAAGGCCTGCCGCAATGGCACGCAACATGGACATGTGCTGTGGCTGAACAACAGACTTCCCTGCAATTACATCAACTTGAGCAAAATGCTTGCCCAGCCAACCCAGGCCGCCAGCCATAAGCAGGCCAGCGGCACCGAATTTAAAGAATTTACGTCTGTTCATTGGCCTTGACTTTATACCTTGCGTGTCAACAATTTGGTCATGAAGGCAAATAATTTGTTGTCATAGGGGGGGGACAACATTTCCATCACATGAAAACGGTTTTGTTTGAAAATAGGCTTTAATTTGGTCATGGTGTCAAAACCAAATTTGCCGTGGTAATGGCCCATACCCGAGTCACCCACGCCACCAAATGGCAGGTTTTCCTGAGCAATGTGAAACAGGGTTTCGTTCAAGCATACGCCACCTGCAATGGTCTGCTTCATGACCATGTCCTGGGTTTTCGATTCATCATCGAATAAGTACAGGGCCAGTGGGCGAGGACGGTCATTGATGAAATCAAGCGCATCATCCAGCCGTTTGTAGGTGATCACGGGCAGTACCGGGCCAAAAATTTCTTCCTGCATCAGCATCGAATCGGGTTTCGCGTTGAACACCAGGGTCATGGGTATCTTGCGTCCGGGGCTGTCAGCGGTTTTCATGAGTGTCACCACACGCGCACCTTGTTCCGCCGCTTCGTCAATTAAACGCTGCAATCGTGTCGCATGGCGATCGGAAACAATGCCCGTGAAGTCTTGGGACAGTATGCCGTCGGGGAAGCGACGATCTGTGATTGCCTTTGCATGACTGATCAATTGTTCTTCACATCCTTCCGGCACCATCAAATAATCGGGGGCAATGCAGGTTTGGCCTGCGTTGATCGATTTTCCAGAAAGTGTGCGTGCAATGGCGTTTTCGAATCGGCCAGCGTTCGCCACAGTGGGCGCAGTAATAATAACCGGGCTTTTCCCACCCAGTTCAAGTGTGACTGGCACCAGGTTTTCACTGGCTGCTTTCATCACCAGTTTGCCCACTGGCGTGGAGCCAGTGAATAGCAAGTGATCAAATGGCAGGCGCGAAAACTCTGCCGCCACTTCCGGACCACCGTTGATAACTTGCACCACTTCACGGCCTAGGGCCTTACTTAATAGCTCATCGAGCAGCGCGCTGAATCGGGGCGTGTATTCGCTCATTTTGATAAAAACCCGATTGCCCGCAGACAGCGCGGCGATCATTGGGCCGATCGACAGAAACAAGGGGTAGTTCCACGGCACGATGACACCAACCACGCCCAAGGGCTGGGGCATTAAACAAGTGCTGGCGGGTTTGAACCAAATGCTGGCACCTTGTTTGCGGGGCTTCATCCAGCTTTTGCCGTGTTTGATTGCATGGCGAATGCCCTCCAGCGATGGAAACACCTCTGCCAACAGCGTGTCGTTTTGTGAGCGGTGGCCAAAATCTTCCGAAATGGCCTCTGCAATGCGCATCTTGTTGTCGTAGATCATTTCGCTCAAAGCCAACAACCAAGCTTTGCGTTGGTTCCATTCTGGGTAGGGGTTGATGCGGTAAGCTTGCTTCAAGGACTCCAAAGTTGCTTTTAGTTCTGCTGCCGTTAATTCTTGTCCGTGTGCTTTGGATGGGGCGTTCATTTTTGTCTCACTCTCCGGTTTAACATTAACGGATGTAAACATAAATTTTGACTATTTTCCATGTCTGATTTGTGCTGCATTGCAGCAGTGAAACCGAGCACTCCATGAAACCACCCCAGCCTTGCAGCCATGATTGATACGAACAGTTCTCCCGTTGAATTACAACAGGCGATTCGCACCTTGCGGCAGGGCAGCGATCGATCTGTTGAATTTTTAAAGTTAAAGAAAGAGATAAAACGCTTTCAAAACAACAGACTGGAGAATACTTATGGTGACTTACTTGAGCAGCAGGGTATGCGATTGGCTTGCCGGTTCTTTCTGGATCAGTTGTACTGCACGCATGACCTCAGTACCCGCGATCACCAGGTAGAACGCGTCCTGCCAAAGTTGGAAAAACTATTGCCAGCCAGCGCAGTGAATACAGTGCGTAAAGTGATCTATATGGATTACTTGGCAGAACTTCTTGATGATGAAATCACTCAATTTATCAACGTTGAGAAATGGTATTCTAATAAACTACTTCAAGAAAGCAATTACATTCATGCTTTTAAAATGCAAGGCCAGTACGATCTTCGTGAGCAACAAATTCTTCTTGTGCGCGAGATTGGCGAATCGTTGCGCCGCTTGATGCGCCTGCCTTTTTTGAAACAGCTCCTAAAGATGACGCGTGGTGCAGCGCAAAAGTCAAATTTAGAGGATTTCCACGATTTCTTGAGTCAGGGGCTTGAGGCATTCACCTCGCTTGAAAAGCCCACACTGTTCTTCCAGATTATCCAAGAGCGCGAAATGTCGATTCTCGTTGGTATTCGACAAGGAACCTTGTCGACATTTCCTTAAGCAGTGTCATAGGGCAGGTACACATGGTAATCGTAGTGCTTTAGAATCCATGTTCTTTGATAATCCAGAATTGTTTCAGCAATTCAGAATAGTTGCGAAGCACAGCAGTGCCCACAGAAGGAGACATTTGTGACAGATAAAGCATGGATTCAAAGCTACCCCCCCGGCGTACCCATGGCGGTGAACTTGGATCAATATTCCTCGATTCGCGATATTTTCGAGGACGCCAGTCGCAAATTTGCCGACAAAACTGCGTTCAGCAACATGGGAACAGGTATTAGTTACGAACGGCTTGACGCCTTAACCCGCGATTTCGGAGCCTATCTGCAAAGCCTGCCTGGCATGAAGAAGGGCGACCGAGTTGCTTTCATGTTGCCTAATTTGCTGCAGTATCCCGTGGCCATGTTGGGAGCCATTCGGGCGGGTTTCGTTGCTGTGAACGTCAACCCTTTGTACACCCCCACCGAACTTGAATACCAGCTGCGTGATTCGGGCGCCAAAGTGATTGTGGTGTTCGAGAATGTGGCGCACACGCTTGAAAAGGTAATCAAGAACACACCGGTGGAGCACATTGTGCTGGCCTCTATGGGCGAAATGCACGGGTTCTTCAAACGCCTGTTGCTGAATTTTGTGGTCCGCCATGTGAAGAAACTGGTACCTGCTTTCAACATTGCGGGGTCCATCACCTTCAAGAAGGCATTGGCATTGGGGCGAAACAATGAGCTGCGCAAGGTCAATATTAGCCAGGACGATCTGGCGTTTTTGCAGTACACCGGCGGCACCACAGGCGTTGCCAAAGGCGCCATGCTCACGCACGGCAATATTGTGGCCAATTTGCAGCAGGCATCGGCCTGGTTGAACCAAGACATCGAGGAAGGCAAGGAAATTGCAATCACAGCCTTGCCGATGTACCACATCTTCTGCCTCACCGCGAACATTCTAGTGTTCATTAAAGTGGGGGGGCATTGCCTGTTGATCACCGACCCACGCAACATGAAAACCTTTGTGAAAACACTTGCAACCGTGCCGTTCACTGCGTTAACCGGCGTTAACACCCTGTTTAATGGCTTGCTGAACACACCAGGATTTGATCAGGTTGATTTTTCTCATGTAAAACTGGTGCTGGGCGGTGGTGCCGCCATTGAACCGGCGGTGGCTGAAAAATGGAAAAAGGTAACCGGTACTAGATTGTCGGAAGCTTATGGTTTAACCGAAGCTTCGCCAGCCGTGTGCATCAACCCATTGCACGAAGAATACAACGGGTCGATCGGCTTGCCTGTGCCTTCCACGGAAGTCAGCATTCGAGATGATGACTTTAATGAGCTGCCCGTGGGCCAGGAAGGCGAGTTGTGCGTGAAAGGCCCGCAAGTGATGCGTGGTTATTGGAACAAGCCGCGTGAAACCGCTGAAATTCTGACGCAGGACGGTTGGCTAAAAACCGGCGACATCGCTTACATGGACCAAAACGGCTATTTCTACATCACCGATCGCAAGAAAGACATGATCTTGGTTTCGGGGTTTAACGTGTATCCCAAGGAAATTGAAGCAGTAGCCACTTTGCTTGGTGGCATATTCGAGGCCGCAGCCGTGGGTGTGCCCGACAGCAAAACTGGCGAGGCGGTCAAGCTGTTCGTGGTCAAAAAAGACCCAGACCTGACTGCAGAACAGGTGATAGACCACTGCAGAAAGCACATGACGGCCTACAAAATACCGCGTCATGTGGAATTCATGAAAGAGCTGCCCAAAAGCCCCGTGGGCAAGGTATTGCGCCGTGAACTGCGCGACATGGAAAAGAAGCGCCTTTTAGACCAAGCGGCCTGATTTAAACCAAAAACTTATTTGCCAACGCTTTTCATCGTTGTCAAGTTTCAAAAACCCTACTATAATTGCGGGTTACCTGCTGCTGCACCACGGGGGTGTGGCGGCTTTTCCAATTGTGGAAAATCCATAGGAGTTTATCAATGCGTCACTATGAAATTGCTTTCATCGTGCATCCCGACCAAAGCGAGCAAGTGCCTGCCATGGTTGAGAAGTATCGTGGAACCATCGAAGCCAACGGCGGCAAAGTTCACCGCCATGAAGATTGGGGTCGCCGCCAATTGGCCTATCCAATCCAGAAACTGGCCAAAGCCCACTATGTGTTGTTGAACATTGAATGCAGCCAGGAAGTTCTTGAGGAACTGGAAACTGCATTTAAATTCAATGATGCCGTACTGCGTCACCTGACTGTGAAGATGAAAAAAGCTGAAACTGCTCCTTCTCCAATGATGAAGGAAGTTCAGCGTGAGCAAGAGCGCAAAGCCGCGACTGCCACATCGTCTTCAAATGACGACAGTTCCGATTCAGGCGAAGGTGACGACGAGTAATCGTCGACACAGCACGCTGAATCAATGAATCAGGAGGAAGGGAAACCAAATTCAAACAAGTACGGGGAAGAAGGAACGGCTGGTGTCAACCAGTTCACCTTGACTGCCACACTGATTGCAAAATCAATTGTGCGATACACCCCGGCAGGTCTGCCCATTTGCGAATTCGAGCTTGAACATGAAAGTGAACAGCTTGAAGCATCCAAACCAAGAATGGTGAAATGTACAGTCCAAGCGCTTGCGCTTGGGGTGGCAGCCAACCAAGTGAGTGGTTTGGAAGTGGGAAGCCTGAAAAACTGGTCTGGATTTATTGCTCTTCGTTCGCATAAATCAAAAAGTCTTCGATTCCATGTTTGCGCAGTGCGCGAATGTTGAAGGCTTGAAATAGTTGGAGAACATTATGGCTTTTGGTCGTAAAAATGATCGCAAGGGACGTCGTCCACAGCAGAACCCCTTGTTCAAGCGCAAGAAGTTTTGCCGCTTCACAGTGGGCAAAGTAGAGCAAATCGATTACAAAGACATCGACACGCTTAAAGATTTCATCGGCGAAAACGGCAAGATCATGCCCGCTCGTATCACTGGTACCAAGGCGAACTATCAGCGCCAGCTGGACACAGCGATCAAGCGTGCACGTTTCCTGGCTTTGCTGCCATTCACCGATAATCACTAAGCAGGACGGGAGAACAACATGCAAGTAATTCTTCTTGAAAAAATGCCCAATTTGGGTCAATTGGGTGATGTGGTTCGTGTGAAAGACGGCTACGCACGCAACTTCTTGATCCCTTATGGCAAGGCCAAGCGCGCCACTGAAGCAGCAATCGCTGAATTTCAGGCACGTCGTGCTGATCTGGAAAAAGCAGCAGCCGAAAAATTGACAGCAGCTCAGGCAATGGGAGCCCTGTTGGGTCAAACTGTTGTTCAGTTGAGCGAGAAGGCTGCTGTGGATGGTCGTTTGTTTGGTTCTGTAACCAACAACGACATTGCAGCCGCTTTGAACGCAACTGGCATTAAGGTTGAAAAAGCGCAAGTACGCATGCCCAACGGCGCGCTGAAAATTGCTGGCGAGCACACTGTAACCGTAGCCCTGCACCCCGATGTGGTTGTAGACGTGAAAGTTGTTATTGCTGGCGAAGCTGCTTAAGAGTTAAAAAGGCTTAAGGCGCTGGGCTAAAGGTAAATCAGACCCAAGGTAACAGCCGCATTCGGTTATACTTTTGGTCTGCCTGAACCAACAAAAAGGTCACCTCAGGGTGGCCTTTTTCTATTGCGAATTTATGTCCGAAAATCGACTTACAGAACAAGAAATGACGGGCTTGCGGGTGCCGCCGCACTCGCTGGAATCCGAGCAATCGGTGGTGGGCGGCCTGCTCCTCGACAACCAAGCTTGGGACAAAATTGGCGATGTTATTCGTGCCGATGACTTCTACCGCTACGACCATCGAGTTATTTTCGAGCACATTGCCAAGCTGATTGATGGCTCCAAGCCCGCTGACGTCATAACGGTGTATGAATCGTTGCAGTCTTCCGGCAAAGCCCAGGATGTGGGCGGCTTGGCCTATTTGAATACTCTGGCAACCAACACACCGTCTGCCGCCAACATCCGCCGCTACGCTGAAATTGTGCGCGACCGTGCTGTGTTGCGCCGCCTAATTACAATTAGCGACGACATTGCCACCACGGCATTGAACCCGCAGGGCAAAGACACCAAAACCATTCTGGATGAAGCTGAAAGCAAGATTTTCAAGATTGCTGAAGACGGTGCGCGTGGGGCGGGTGGCTTTCAGGAATTACAGCCAGTGCTAAGCAAAGTGGTGGAGCGAATTGACGAGCTTTATCACCGCGACAGCACCAGCGACATCACCGGCATTTCAACTGGCTTCGTGGACTTGGATGGCAAAACCTCGGGCCTTCAGCCCGGCGATTTGATTATCGTGGCTGGAAGGCCCTCAATGGGCAAGACAGCATTCAGCCTAAATATTGGCGAACACGTGGCCGTGGAAGAGGGGCACGCGGTTGCTGTGTTCTCCATGGAAATGGGAGCAACTCAGCTGGCGATGCGTTTGTTGGGCTCTGTCGGGCGGCTGGACCAGCATCGCTTGCGCACAGGGCGTTTGACCGATGAGGATTGGCCCCGCCTAACCTACGCAGTTGAGAAAATGCAGAACGCGCAGCTGTTTATTGACGAAACGCCTGCTTTGTCGTCCATGGAAGTGCGTGCCCGTTGCCGTCGATTGGCGCGCCAGTGCGGGCAGTTGGGCCTGGTGGTAATCGACTACATTCAGTTGATGGGTGCGTCTTCCCCAGGTGAAAACCGCGCCACTGAAATTTCTGAAATTTCGCGATCGCTGAAAGGTTTGGCCAAAGAATTAAATTGCCCGGTGATTGCACTTTCGCAGTTGAACCGTTCGCTGGAACAAAGACCGAACAAACGCCCAGTGATGAGTGACCTGCGCGAATCGGGCGCGATTGAGCAGGATGCTGACGTGATTCTGTTCATTTACCGTGATGAAGTGTATAACCCGGATTCGCCCGATAAAGGCACTGCCGAGATTATCATCGGCAAGCAGCGTAACGGCCCGATTGGTACAGTGCGGGTTACTTTCTTGGGCATGTACACCAAGTTTGAAAATTATGCGGGGATGCAGCCGGAAGGCGATTAACTCTCTCGTTGGGGTGTCTGAAGTTTGCAGCGCGTCACTCATTCTGCCTTGATCAAGTCGAATTCCCCGCTGTTGATTCTGGTTTGGGGCATGCGAAACGCTAAAGCGTCTTCGCATCGACCTTGCCGGTCGCCCCTCTCTGCGAATCAAATCGGGCGACTTGATCTTGAATCGGCAGAATGATGAAACGCTGCTACAAATCAGCCAACCAAGGCAGCGACATTCGCCAAGTCGAACGTCACCATTGGGTTGTGGGCATTCGCGAAGTTCGCTTTGCCGTCTTTCCGCCTTCAAGAAAGCCTGCCCGTTTGAAGTTCACACGCCGCGTTCGGCTGCAAGCCGACACCGAGATTCGGCCATCTTTTTTGCCGAATTCGGTGAGCTAGTGTGAATTTCAAAAAGGGGTTTTTCAGGCTTTCAGGCGGAGGAGTGCATGCGACTTCGCGAATGCTATTAATAAGGGACATTCGACTTCGCTAATGCTATTAATAAGGGACATTCGACTTCGCGAATACCCCTTAACGCACCGGGCGTGCGATTTCGCACACGCCCTTCAAGGCTTTACAGGTTATCCGACGCGAAGTCAGCCAACCTTGAGCGTTCGCCACGCTGCAGCGTAATGTGCCCCGCATGCGGCCAGCCCTTGAAACGGTCTACTACATACGTCAGGCCAGACGAGCCTTCTGTCAGGTATGGCGTGTCAATCTGCGCCAGGTTACCCAAACAAATCACCTTGGTACCTGGGCCTGCCCGGGTAATCAAGGTTTTCATCTGCTTGGGCGACAAGTTCTGGGCTTCATCAATAATCAAAAACTTATTGATGAAGGTGCGGCCACGCATGAAGTTCATTGATTTGATTCGAATTTTGGTACGAATCAAATCGGTTGTGGCTGAACGGCCCCAGTCGCCACTGCTGGGGTCGGGCTTGTTCAGTACTTCAAGGTTGTCTTCAAATGCGCCCATCCAAGGTGCCATTTTTTCTTCTTCCGTACCTGGCAAGAAGCCAATGTCTTCACCCACCGGCACAGTGGCGCGGGTCACGATGATTTCGGAATACTGTTTACTTTCAAGCACCTGCGACAAGCCAGCTGCCAGTGCCAGCAAAGTTTTACCTGTGCCTGCCTGGCCGAGCAGCGTTACGAAATCACATTCCGGGTTCATCAACAGGTTCAGCGCAAAGTTTTGTTCGCGGTTGCGTGCGGTAATGCCCCACACGCTGTTTTTGTTATGACTGAAATCGCGCAGGGTTTTTAGCACTGCGGTGCGACCGCTCACTTCGATGACCTGCGCAATTAATGGAATACCCGTTTCGCAATACACGAACTGGTTCACCATCATGTCTTTCACTGCGGGGCCACTAATGCGGTAGTAAGTGCTGCCGCCTTGTTGCCAGCTTTCAATGCCCTTGCTGTTTTTCTCCCAGAAATCGGAAGCCAGTTCCATGATGCCTGAGTACAGCAAATCACGGTCTTCCAGCACTTGGTCATTGAAGTAGTCTTCAGCCAGCAAGCCCAGCGCGCGTGCCTTAATCCGCATGTTGATGTCTTTGGACACCAGTGCAACTTCGCGTTCAGGGTGTAGCTTGCTCAGCGCAAACACCACACCCAGAATTTGATTGTCGGCTTTGCCCACGGGCAGAGTTTTTGGCAGTTCAGCCGACAACTCGGTAGTTTGAACCAGCAAGCGGCCCAAGGCGTCCACGTTGCCCAGGCGGTCAAGTGCTACACCCTTTTCGATGTCGTCGATGTTCTCCATCAGTGCATCTAGCGAGCGGCTTACCTGGCGGGCGTGGCGAGCCACTTCGGACATACCTTTTTTGTGGTTGTCCAGTTCTTCAAGCGTAATCAGAGGCAGAAACACGTCGTGTTCTTCGAAGCGGAACAGCGACACCGGGTCGTGCATCAACACATTGGTGTCGAGTACAAAGATTTTCTTGCCGGTGTGCGTGACTTGTCGATTCGCTTTCGCGATTGACGTGGTGCCAGGCTTGCGTGCCTTGCTTGATGCCGCGTTGGGTATGTTGCGAGTTCGACTTGTGTCTGGTGCCTTGGCAATAACTGTGTTGTCGGCAGCCAGTGTTAGCGGAGCTTTGCCCCCTGAAGCGAGCGCACCGGTTGGGTCCGCCTTCTTGGTCGGCTTTCTCGATTTGGGCGCCGTAATCGGCGGGATTTCGTTCAGTGTGGTTGCGGGTTTGCTGGGTTCTTTGGGAAGTGGCATTGTCAACGATCTGAAGTAAGAAGCTCATGAATCGCGCGGGGTCGTCACTCCTGCGCCCGTGGGGATATTAGTCCCCGATTGTGCGTACAAAGTCAAGTACTGCCTGCGCATGGCCTGGCACCTTCAAACCGCGCCATTCCTGCACAAGAACACCTTTCTTGTTGATTACAAAGGTACTTCTTTCCACGCCGCGCACCTGTTTGCCATACATGTTTTTCATCTTCATGACGTCAAAAATTACGCATACCTTTTCATCCGGATCAGAAATCAGCTCGAACGGCATCTCAAGCTTGGCTTTGAAATTTTCATGCGATTTCAACGAGTCGCGAGAAACGCCGAACACCGCGCATTCGGCTTTCACAAACTCTGGATGCAAATCACGGAAGTTTTCGCCCTCTGTGGTGCAACCCGGCGTGTTGTCTTTGGGGTAGAAGTAGATCACCAGGTTTTTACCGGCATGGGCCGACAATTTAAAATCAGCACCGCCTGTACAACTTGCTGAAAAATCAGGCACTTTGCCGTTGATTTCGACTGACACGGTACTGCTCCTTGCACTTTCTGGAGGTTATTTGATGAATTAGTATAACCACAGCTTTTGACAACAAAATGCGCCCAGCGTCAGGAACGTGCCAAAAGGGCAACACCCAGTACGATCACTCCAATGGCCACCCAGCGTTGCAGGCTGACCGGCTCATTCAAAAAGTATTGGGCAGCAAAAGCATTGATCACGTAACCAATGGCCAGCATGGGGTAGGCCAGCGTTACGTCAACACGGGAAAGAGCCATTAACCAGATAAGCAAGGAAAATCCGTAGCAGAACAAACCGAGGATCATTGGCCACTGTAAAAACAGGGCAGACATGGCCCCCAGGCTCAGCGCACTCGAAGCTTCGATCACTCCCACTTTGTTGGTGGCCATTTTTAGCAAAAGTTGTGCAACTGCATTCAACACAACGCCTGAAAGTACCAAGAGGGCAGCGTAGGCGGTCATATCAGAATCGCTGCGATTACATGACGGCCTTCACCCACCAGAATATTGTAGGTGCGGCAGGCGGCCTGGCTGTCCATGTATTCCACTGGGCAGCGCTTGTCGGCAAAAAATTTGCGAATGTCCATGCCCGGAAATATTTGCTTTGTTCCAGTGCCAATCAACAACACTTCCATGCTGGGCGGGCATTGGCTGTGCAGCCATTCGCAGTGCGCAATGTTTAGGGGGCCAGAACCCGCATTTTCCCAGATTCGGGGGGTGAAGTCGGTGCCAAACACCACGCTTTCGGTTTGAAGTCTGCCGCTGATCACGACACCGTCTTCGTCATACCGTTGCACGACGAATTGATTGTCGAGCGATTCAGGTTGAAATTTCATTCGAAAGATGCTCCAGGATGCGGCCAAACCTTTGCAGGCACTGGCCTAAACGGTTAAATTATAAGACTTTGCGCAAGCAAAAAAATTACCACCCCAAACAAGCAACAAAACAATCCACACAGGTCGACATGAAACCCATTCTCAAATCTGCCAAGCTGGCCAATGTTTGCTATGACATCCGCGGACCGGTGATGCAGCGAGCGCGTCAGCTGGAAGAGGAAGGGCACCGCATTCTGAAGCTGAACATCGGCAACTTGGCGCCATTCGGCTTCGAGGCGCCCGACGAGGTACGTCAGGACGTCATCATGAACCTCGGAGATGCCTCTGGCTACAGCGACAGCAAAGGTTTGTTTGCAGCGCGTAAGTCCATCATGCATTACACGCAGCAAAAGAAAATCAAGGGCGTGACACTCGACGACATTATTGTCGGCAACGGTGTGTCGGAATTGATCGTGATGAGTATGCAAGGCCTGTTGAACAATGGCGATGAAGTGTTGGTGCCAGCGCCCGATTACCCGCTGTGGACCGCCGCGGTCAGTATTTCTGGCGGCACGCCAAGGCATTACTTGTGCGATGAGCAAAGCGACTGGTACCCGGACACAAAGCACTTGCGCAGTCTGATTAATGAAAAAACCAAAGCCATGGTCATCATCAACCCCAACAACCCCACAGGTGCTTTGTACCCCGAGGAAGTGTTGCAGGAATTGGTGCAAATAGCCCGCGAACACCAGTTGATTATTTTCGCGGACGAAATTTACGACAAGATGCTTTACGACGGTGCAGAGCACACCTCGATTGCTTCGTTGGCAGACGATGTGCTGTTTATTACCATGAATGGTTTGTCCAAGAATTACCGTGCCTGTGGTTACAGGGCCGGCTGGATGGTCATTTCAGGCGACAAACGCCACGCCACTGATTACATCGACGGCTTGGGCATTATGGCGTCCATGCGCCTGTGCGCGAACGTGCCCGGCCAATACGCCATTCAAACTTCGCTGGGTGGTTACCAAAGCATTAACGATTTGGTGGGGCCAAACGGGCGGTTGACTCGCCAGCGCGACATGGCTTACGACCTGATGACGTCTATTCCCGGTGTTACCTGCGTAAAACCCAAAGCTGCCTTGTATTTGTTCCCGCGCCTTGACCCCAAGGTGTACCCGATCAAGAACGACCAGCGCTTTGTGCTGGAGCTTCTGGAGGCGGAAAAAGTACTGGTGGTGCAGGGCACGGGATTTAATTGGATCAACCCGGATCATTTCCGGGTGGTTTTCCTACCCAATACCGATGATTTGGCGGATGCAGTTGGTAGAATTGCACGCTTCCTAGAAAGTTATCGAAAACAACACCTTGGCTGATTTAAAAATGAGTAAACCTCTTCGAGTGGCCCTATTGGGTTTGGGTACAGTTGGTTCAGGCACATTCAATGTGCTGAAAGACAACGCGGGCGAAATTGAACGTCGAGTGGGTTTTCCCATTGAGATCAAGGTAATTGCCGACCTGAACACGGAAAAGGCCCGAGAATTGGCTGGCCCCGGTGTTGAGGTAGTGGGCGATGCCTTTGAGGCTGTAAAGCGCGATGACATTGATGTGGTTGTTGAATTGATTGGCGGTTACACCATTGCCAAACAATTGGTACTCGCCGCAATTGAAGCCGGCAAGCATGTGGTTACAGCCAACAAGGCGTTGTTGGCCGTACATGGCGATGAAATTTTCGCAGCCGCCGAAGCCAAACACGTGATGGTGGCGTTTGAAGCCGCCGTGGCTGGTGGTATTCCTGTGATCAAGGCGGTGAAAGAAGGTTTGGCCGCCAACAAAATTGAATACGTCGCAGGCATTATCAATGGCACCTGTAACTTTATTTTGTCGGAAATGCGTGACAAAGGTTTGCCCTTTGCCGAGGTGTTGGCTCAGGCGCAGGCATTTGGCTATGCGGAAGCAGATCCCACTTTCGACATCGAAGGTGTCGATGCAGCCCACAAAATCAGCTTGCTAAGTTCAATCGCATTTGGTGTGCCTGTTCAGTTCGAGAAGGCCTACATCGAGGGCATTACCAAGCTGACGAAAGAAGACATTGAGTTTGCAGAACAACTGGGTTACCGGGTCAAACTGCTGGGCATTGCCAAGCGCACAGATCAAGGCATTGAATTGCGCGTGCACCCCACGCTGATTCCAGGTAAGCGTTTGATCGCCAACGTGGAAGGTGTGATGAACGCGGTGTTGGTGAAGGCCAATGCCGTGGGGCCAACCCTGTATTACGGCGCAGGCGCGGGCAGTATGCCCACGGCATCTGCGGTGGTGGCCGACCTGATAGAGATTGCCCGGGCTAGCCAGGCACCTTTGGCCAGCCGTGTGCCTGTATTGGCTTTCCAGAAAGCAGGCATCCAAAATCTTGAAGTGCTGCCCATGGATAAAGTGGTTACTGCCTTTTATTTGCGCCTGGCGGTTGAAGATCGCCCTGGTGTGATGGCTGAAGTAACCCGCGTGCTGGCCGACAATCAAATTTCTATCGAAGCCATGATTCAGCGCCAAGCCACTGATGAAAAGCGCACTGCTGAAATTGTGTTGCTGACCCACCGCTGTCTTGAAGGCGATGTAAAAAAGGCGATCGCAACCATTGAAGCACTGGACAGCGTGCATGGCCCGCTAACCCGCATTCGTGTCGAGGACTTGAGCTGAATATGAAATACCTCAGCAGCCGCGGTGGCATGACGCCCCAAGATTTTTCTGAAATTTTGCTGGAAGGCCTGGCACCAGACGGCGGCTTGGCAGTGCCCGAGTTTTATCCCCAGGTGGCTTTGCACGTGTTGGAAAGCTGGAAACACCTAAGCTACGGTGAACTGGCTTTTGAGGTGCTGCGTCCTTTCGTCACCGATATTCCTGAAGCTGACCTGAAAGTATTGACCACCAAAACTTACACCAAAGCGGTGTATGGCACCGAGGAAATTACCCCGGTGCGTGAGTTGTTTGATGGCATCAAGATCTTGGAGCTTTCGAATGGCCCCACGCTGGCTTTCAAAGACATGGCGATGCAGTTGCTGGGCAATCTGTTTGAATATCAATTGGCCCGCACCAACCGTGAATTGAATATTCTGGGTGCCACAAGTGGCGACACAGGTTCGGCGGCCCAATACGCCATGCGCGGCAAAAAAGGCGTGCGTGTTTTTATGCTAAGCCCTTTGGGCAAAATGAGCGCCTTTCAGCGCGCACAAATGTATAGCTTGCAAGACCCGAACATTTTCAATATTGCTGTTGATGGTTTATTTGACGATTGCCAAGATATTGTGAAAGCGGTCAGCGAAGACCTGCTTTACAAGTCACAACAAAAAATTGGCACGGTGAACTCCATTAATTGGGGGCGAATTTCAGCCCAAGTGGTGTACTACTTCAATGCCTATTTGCGCACCGCTGAAAAAATTGGTGATCCCGTCAGTTTCGCGGTGCCCTCTGGTAATTTCGGCAACGTACTGGCTGGGCACATTGCACGCCAAATGGGCTTGCCCATTCGCAAGTTGATCGTGGCGACCAACGAAAACAATGTGCTGGATGAGTTTTTTAAAACCGGGGTGTATCGCCCGCGCAAGTCAGCGGAAACGTACATCACGTCCAGTCCATCCATGGACATTTCCAAAGCCTCAAATTTCGAGCGCTTTGTTTATGACTTGCTGGGCCGCGACCCCAAAGCGTTGAAAGCCCTTTGGCAAACACTGGCCAAGGAAGGCCAGTTTGATTTGTCAGAGGATTCCCGCTTTAAACACCTCGAAACAGACTTCGGTTTTCAGTCAGGTTCGTCAAGCCACCAGAATCGACTAGACACAATTCGCGAGGTGCATGCCCGGACCGGCACGCTGATCGACACTCACACGGCCGATGCGGTGAAGGTCGCCCGGGAGTTGGTCGAACCTGGCGTGCCCATGGTTGTGCTTGAGACAGCTTTGCCCGTGAAGTTTGCTGAGACCATTCAGGAAGCGACCGGACAAATGCCAGCTGTACCACCGCAGTTCATGGGAATTGAAGGTCTGCCACAGAGAGTGGTGGAGATGCCGATTTCCGTGGACATGGTGAAGGCATTCATCGCCCAGAATACGGGCTTGTAAGGCACAAATAGGGTTTACCTAACTTGCAGCGTTAGGCGGAATCATTAACAATGTGAGGGTTCGGCATCGCCCTGAGAAACCATTGTTTTGACCTTTCAATCCAACACAGTTGACACCCCAAGAACAATCCCTGGGCAAGGCATTGACGCCCAGCCCCGTAAGGGTTTGTCTGCGCTGGCAGTCGATGATGAACCCGGCATGCGCCACTTTCTTGAGAAAGCATTGGAAACCCGTTTTGCACGGGTCGACACAGCAGGTTCAGTGGAAATGGCACAGGCCATGTTTGATGGCCACGATTACAGCACCATTGTTCTCGACGTCAGCTTACCGGGAAAAAGTGGGTTGGCTTGGTTGAACGAGCTTCGCCAAGGCGGGTACGAGGGTGACGTGATTCTGATTACCGGCTACGCCGACATGGACACCGCAATTGGCGCCCTGCGCGCAGGCGCGCAAGACTTTCTTCAGAAACCTTTTCGAATCGATCAGCTTTGGTATGCACTAGACCGGGCAGCCGATCAAAACCGCTTGAAGCGTGAAAACTTTGTGTTGAAGCGAGCGGTATCGAACTTGCAGCAAAATGAACAGGTCATGGTGGGTGAAAGCCCTATCGTGCGGCAATTGCGCAAGCTAGTCGCGAAAGTGGCCCCCACCGATTCAACCGTGTTGCTGACCGGCGAATCAGGTTCTGGCAAAGAGGTGCTGGCCCGTACCTTGCACGGCATGAGCTTGCGCAGCGAACGGCCATTCGTGCCCATTAACTGTGGCGCAATTTCACCTGAATTGATTGAAAGTGAGCTATTCGGCCATGCAAAGGGCGCTTTCACCGGCGCGAACGAGTCGCACCAAGGTTTATTTTATTACGCACAGGGAGGCACGCTGTTTCTCGATGAAATCGGTGAGTTGCCATTGAGCATGCAGACCAAGCTTCTTCGTGTGCTGGAAGACCGCCGCATTCGTCCCGTTGGCAGCACCAAAGAGGTCGATGTGGATGTGCGCATTGTTGCTGCGACGAATGTGAATCTTGATGTGGAAGTAAAGCGCGGTCGGTTCCGGCAAGACTTGTACTATCGTTTGCAGGTCATGCCAATTGAAATGCCGCCGCTGCGTTCTCGTCCTGAAGACGTTGAGCTGTTGGCCAACTACTTCATCAAGATTTTCGCTAAAAAACTTCGCATTGATGCATTGAAAATCAGCCCTGAAATGCTGGCCCGTCTGCAGGCCTATGAATGGCCAGGCAATGTACGCGAACTGAGAAATTTTATTGAGCGGTCTTTGATTTTGGGTTATTTCCCCAAAGAAGATCTGCCTTTGAATCTGAATCTGGATGATCGCAGCGAAGTTGAAGAGGATCCCCAAGACGAGTCGCTGGAGCAGGTTGAAAAAGCACATATTTTGCGCGTGCTGAATGCATGCAGTGGCAACAAGTCTGAAGCGGCGCGCCGTTTGGGTGTGTCCAGAAAAACCCTAGAACGAAAATGCATGGCGTGGAGCCAAGAATAGGTCAGCGGCCTTTCCCGCCCCGAGGGCACTTGTGGCCCTCCCACTGGACAGTTAAAACCAAACTGGTTGTAACCGCTTGCATTCCTTTGCTGGTGTTGATCCCGGTGGTAGCGATGCTGGTGTGGTCGGCGGGCCAGGCCGCTTACACCAAGATTTTGATTTCCAAAGTTCGCAGCGACCTGGTACTGGCACAGCAAAAATTTACTGATGCTCAAGACGACAAATCGCAGGCCCTCAAAGCTTGGTCGGAAAGTGCTTACCTTCGAAATTTGCTGCAACAACGCGGTGGAAAACTAAACAGCAAAGACCTTCAAGCGCAAGCCGAGAAGCTAGGTTTCACTTACCTGCGTTTGATCAATCCAACCGGCATGGTGATGAATTCCTACCCGCCCCGCTTGCCGTACATGATGAACCCTGAGTTGCAAAAGTCGGTGAAATTTCGCGAATCGGGCAGTTATATTGTGCTGCTGTCAAATTCCGAATTGATGGAAATTTCTACCGACCTCGCAACGCGTGCCGTGCAGGCGATTGTTCCTACATCGAATGCCAGTCCAACGCCAAAAAGTTCCGAGGACCGTGGTTTGGTGGTGCAAGTTCTTCAGCCTGTATTCAACAATGGAAACATGCTGGGTTACCTGGAAGGAGGCATTCTGTTGAATGGCAACCTGGGTATTGTTGACGACATTAACAATTTGATTTACTCACCCAACACTTTGCTGGAAGGATCAATAGGAACCACGACCATTTTTCTGGAAGATGTACGCGTGGCAACCACGGTTCGAAGCAATGGTGAGTCCCGCGCGCTGGGCACGCGCGTGTCAGACGCTGTGAGCCAAAGTGTGTTGGGCCGGGGCGAAGTGTGGCTTGAACGCGCGTTCGTGGTCAATGATTGGTATGTTGCGGCTTACGCGCCCTTGCTAAGCCCGGAGGGCGCCCGAATCGGCATGTTTTATGTCGGATTTCTGGAGGCACCTTACGCCAGCATTAAAACCCAGTTGTTGATTCTGTTTCTATTGGCGGTGGGCGCAGCCATGGTGCTGGGCGCCATGATGGTGATCCGTTTGACGTCGGGTATTTTTTACCCGTTGCGTCGAATGAACTACATCATGAGTCTGCAAGAGCATGGCGACAGCGCGGCCCGTGTAGGTGACCTTCGTCGCGACGATGAATTCGCTGATTTGGCCAATCACTTTGATGTGCTGCTCGATCAGTTGGACGCGCGCCGAAGCGAGTTGCTTGGTTTGAATGAACAACTTGATGAACGGGTTCGTCAACGCACCGCCGACCTACAGGCTGCCAATCAGAAATTGCACCAGGCGGTGGAGCAATTGCTGGCTTCTGAAAAGTTGGCTGCATTGGGCCAATTAACAGCAGGTATTGCGCATGAGTTCAATAACCCCTTGGCAATTATGATGGGGCATCTGGATTTAATACGGATTACTCTGGATGATCCGGAGAGCGCAAAAACACTGCGTTTGCTGGATGAGCAGGTTCACCGCATGCGCAACATTGTTCAAAAGCTGTTGCAGTTTTGCCGACCCGATGAATACGCCTCGTACACAGAAGAAGTGAATGTCAACGAAGTAATTCAGGACAGTATTTTGTTTGTACGCAATGAAGTGGAGTTGGCACGTGCCCAGCTGAAATTCGAATTTGCAGCAAAACGTACCGTGCAAATTAGTAGAACAGAATTGCAACAAGTGATGGTTAATTTATTGATTAACGCAAGCCACGCACTTGAGGGGCCGTTTGAAGCTCAGCGGGCGGTTTTGCAAGAGCCACCGACCATTTTTATTGATACTGCGGATGTGGTGTTGGGTGATGGTCAGCCCGCAGTTCAAATCAGGGTGCTGAACAACGGAGAAGCAATTCCGGCGGAACGACTTCAATTGATTTTCAAAATGTTTTACACCAGCAAGCAGGCCGGTCGTGGAACTGGTCTTGGTTTGCCGGTGTCTCGTATGCTAGTGCAGCGTTATGGCGGCGATCTGTTTGCAAACAGCCCGGTGGTGCCCTCGGCACAGCCGCAATTCGGCGCATGTTTCGAAATTGTGTTGCGTTGCAGGGCACGCCCATCTGCCGATATTTTGAAAGAAACAGGTCAACAGCTTTTGTTGATTGAAAAGCAACTGTCAGAAGGAAATTGAAGTGCCCAAGGTGTTTGGATTTGCCGGTTTTTCCGGCGTGGGTAAAACCACATTGATAGAGAAGCTGCTTCCGATTTTGATCGGGAAGGGCATTCGCGTGTCGGTCATCAAGCATGCGCACCACGACTTCGACATCGACATTCCCGGAAAGGATTCTTACCGACATCGCGCCGCAGGTGCCCATGAGGTGTTGATTACTGCCAATAAGCGCTGGGTGTTGATGCATGAATTGCGCAATGAAGTCGAGCCAACACTCGAAGAGCAACTGGGCCGATTATCGCCTTGTGATTTGGTGATCGTGGAGGGGTTTAAGCGCGTGGAGTTCCCCAAAATCGAGATATGGCGAGAGGCCAATGGCAAGCCAATGTTGTATCCTCAAGACCCTAACATCGTGGCCGTGGCATGCGATGCCGAAATTGACTGCAAAGGCCTGCCGTTGTTGCCATTGAATCATCCAGTCACCATTGCAGAATTTATTGTGAAACGGTTTTTGAATGATTGATTTGAATGAACTGCTTGAACAGGTGTGGCCTTTGGCCTCACAAAGATCGAGCCAACCGGAAACTGTGCCCTTGAGGCGAGCACTTGGCCGTGTGCTTGCTGCAGATGTATCGTCGGCGATTGATGTCCCCCAGCACGACAACAGCGGGATGGACGGCTATGCAGTGTGCGTGGCTGACTGTCAGCTTGCAACGCAGTTCGAAGTGTCGCAGCGCGTGCCGGCGGGTTCATCGCCAAGCCCGTTAAAGCCCGGCACCGTGGCCCGAATTTTTACAGGCGCGCCAATTCCACCCGGCGCGGATGCCGTAGTGATGCAGGAAGATGTCGTGGTGAATGAAGATGGCTCAGTCGCGTTTGCAGTATTGCCTAAGCAGGGCCAATGGATACGCAGTGCGGGAGAAGACATTTCAAGAGGGCAGGTCCTTCTGCAGCAGGGTACAAGGTTGGGTGCGATTCACATTGGTCTGCTTGCCTCAATTGGCGTACCGCAAGTCAATGTGTTTAAGCGCCTGAAGGTGGGGGTAATGGCCACTGGCAGCGAATTGCAAAGCCCGGGGCAACCTTTGCAAGCAGGGCAAATTTACAATTCCAACGAATTCGTTTGGTGTGGGTTGTTGGAAAGTATGCACATTGATGTGCAGTCGGTCGGTGTGGTGCCAGACAATTTCGAGGCCACTTGTGCTGCGCTGGAATCGCTGGCTGATTGCGATGCCGTGGTCAGTTCCGGCGGTGTGTCAGTGGGTGAAGAGGATCATGTGAAGCCTGCGATTGAAGAAGTGGGTGAATTGCGTTCGTGGAAAGTGGCCATGAAGCCAGGCAAACCGATTGCATTTGGTCACATCAATCGCCAAGGCGGCGGGCACAGCTGGTTTTTTGGATTACCTGGCAACCCGGTCTCAAGCGCAGTGGCATTTAAACTGATTGTGAAGCCCTTTTTGAATCTGCTTGAAGGGCAATCGTTGCATCAAGTGGACTGGCGTCATCGCACGCGCAAGGTCCAAGCTGCTTTTGACTGGCAAAAGCCCGATTCGCGCCGCGAGGAGTTTTTGCGCGTGGATGTACAATCTGGCAAAGCGACCCTGTTCGCGAACCAAAGTTCTGGTGTGTTGACTTCGCTTGCGCAATCCACCGGCTTGGTTCGCTTGGCCAAGGGTCAGCAGGTGAATATTGGTGATTGGGTTGATTATGTGTCGTATCAGGATTTAATGAAATGAAAGTCAAGGTTCGTTTTTTCGCTAGTTTGAAAGAACAGTTCGGGCAAGACAGCCTGGAAGTAAGCACTGTTTTCGAGCCAGCAACTGTAGCGGGTTTGCGAGCCCATTTGTGTGCCGAGCACCCTGCGTTTGCAAAGGCGATTGCAGAAATAGGGCGCTTGCGGGCAGCGGTGAATCAGGACATGGCCGATGACGACACCCCGGTCGCAGACCACGCCGAGGTTGCGTTTTTTCCTCCTGTGACAGGGGGCTGAATGAAGCGCTCCAAAGTACTGGTTCAGGAATCTGATTTCGATGTTGGCGCAGAAATTCAATGGCTGCGGCGAGGCTTGCCTGAAATTGGTGCAGTTGCTACCTTTGTTGGCACGGTGCGTGACATCAATGAGAACAGCACAGTGCGCGCAATGACCCTGGAACATTACCCTGGCATGACGGAAAAAGCGCTTGAGAATATTCTGAAGGTGGCTGATGAAAGGTTCGAAGTTACTTCGGCCATGATCATTCACCGGGTTGGCCCCCTGTACCCCGAAGACCAAATTGTGTTTGCTGCCGCCACCAGTGAACACCGACAACAGGCTTTTTTGGCTTGCGAATTTATCATGGATTACCTTAAAACCGAGGCACCTTTCTGGAAAAAGGAAGACACACCCGAGGGCGCACGTTGGGTTTCAGCCCGCGACAGTGACGACTCTGCAAAAGAGCGTTGGGAGCAAGCCGAGTGAACGTAATGAATGCCTTTGCGGTTTTTGTGGGCGCAGGCCTGGGGGGTGTGGGTCGTTATGGTTTGGGCCTTGCACTGGCGCAGCCCGGTTGGATGCCTTTTGCTGTGGGCACTTTGGCGGCGAATGTCATTGGTGGTTTTCTGGCTGGTGCGTTGTTCGCAGCCCTTGGCCCTGTGTGGCTGAAGGCCAACCCTGTGGGTCTGTTTTTAATGACCGGGGTTCTGGGTGGGTTGACTACTTTTTCAGCCTTCACAGCAGAAGGTGCAAACCTATTATTGGACAAGCCGTTGCTGGCTTTGGGCCACGCTGTGATACATGTTGCCGGGTGTTTGGCTGCATTTTTTATCGCAGGCAAATTGTTTGGCTTGTTTGCTCAGTAAACACTGAAAACGCGTTCAATGCTGCTCCCAGGGTAGCCCGTGGAAACGCCAGCCGTTAACGCTGGAGCGTTGGTGGTTGTCGTTTTTGTCGCCTTCAAAACCTTCCAGCACATTGATTGCAGACTCGAACCCGTGTTTGGCGGCCAGCGTTGCTGCATGGTGTGACCTCGCACCGCTGCGGCAAATAAACAGCACAGGCTGGTGTGTTTCCACGCGTGCCGCAATTTGCGCGATGAAGTCTGAATTGCGAATTCCATCGGGGTAATTGTTCCATTCCACATGGAAGGATCGGTCTTCTGAAAAACTCACTTGTCCCACCCAATCCAGTTCGGCGTCAGTGCGCACATCCACCAGTACCGCGTTTTCATCGGAATTCAGCAAGGCCCAAGCCTCGTTCGGCGATAGTGCGCCAAGGTAGCTCAAGCCTTTTTCGGCTGCACGTTGTTTTGCCAATTCCAGAAGGTTCAGTGTTGTACTCATAAAGATTTTGTGGGGTTGATTTTTTTGATGAGCATATTGTAATACAAGCATGTGATTGCCTAGCAAAATACCAGCATGCACTTAAATGGTGCGTTACGCACCATAATTGGGCGAGTACCGATTGTGGGTGATGTCGTGGTGGGTCTGAAAGCCCCAGTTTCACGTGAGCGGACCGCTGGTATGGTCTTTGCTTTTGTTCCCCAAGTCGTTGAGTGAATTCGTGCTAAGCGTCATATATAGCTATACCGAACGTGCTATTGTTTCGCATAAATCAAAGAGTTCAACTCAAAATTTTTTTAGATCAATACCCACCTCACGTACCAGGAGATTTTTAATGGCGACCGCCCAAGACGTAATGAAGATGGTTGCGGAAAACGAAGTCAAGTTCGTTGACTTCCGCTTCACCGACACCAAAGGCAAAGAGCAGCACGTGTCCGTGCCAGTAAAAATGTTTGATGACGACAAATTCGAGTCAGGTCACGCATTTGATGGCTCTTCAATCGCTGGCTGGAAAGGCATTGAAGCTTCCGACATGCTGTTGATGCCCGATCCCGACACTGCTCGCATGGACCCGTTCCGTGAAGAGCCAACCCTGATTTTGACTTGCGATGTGATCGAACCAACTGATGGCAAAGGTTACGACCGCGATCCACGTTCCATCGCTCGTCGCGCTGAAGCGTATTTGAAGTCATCTGGCTTGGGCGATACAGCTTACTTCGGCCCAGAACCCGAATTTTTCATTTTCGACAGCATCACCTGGGGTGATGAAATGTCTGGTTGTTTCTTCAAGATCAAGTCTGAAGAAGCTTCTTGGTCTACTGGCATTGATTACGAGCACGGTAACCTGGGCCACCGCCCAACAGTAAAGGGCGGTTACTTCCCAGTATCCCCAACTGATTCATTCCAGGACATCCGTTCCGAGATGTGTCTGTTGCTGGAACAGCAGGGCGTGCCAGTCGAAGTGCACCACCACGAAGTGGCTGGCGCTGGTCAAAACGAAATCGGTACCATGTTCTCCACGCTGACCAAGCGCGCTGACTGGACCCAGATTTTGAAGTACACCGTGTGGAACGTGGCTGCCAGCTATGGCAAAACCGCCACATTCATGCCCAAGCCAATGTGGGGCGACAACGGTTCAGGCATGCACGTACACCAGTCTGTCTGGAAAGATGGCGTGAACCTGTTTGCGGGTAACGGCTACGCCGGTTTGTCCGATTTCGCCTTGTACTACATCGGCGGCATCATCAAGCATGCACGTGCCTTGAACGCGATTACGAACCCTTCTACCAACTCCTACAAGCGTCTGGTACCTGGTTACGAAGCACCGGTGAAGCTGGCTTACTCTGCCAAGAACCGTTCAGCTTCAATTCGTATTCCACATGTGGCAAACCCCAAGGGTCGCCGCATTGAAGCGCGTTTCCCGGACCCTATGGCCAACCCCTACCTGGCATTTTCTGCCTTGTTGATGGCTGGTCTGGACGGTGTCCAGAACAAGATTCACCCAGGCGAAGCTGCTACCAAGAACCTGTACGACTTACCTCCAGAAGAGGACGCATTGGTACCAACCGTGTGTCATAGCCTGGAGCAAGCTCTTGAAGCCCTGGAAGCCGACAACGAGTTCTTGACTCGTGGCGGCGTGTTCAGCAAGGAAATGATCGATGCGTACATTGCATTGAAGATGGAAGAAGTTCAGCGCATGCGCATGACACCGCACCCCATCGAATACGACATGTACTACGGCCTCTAATCAGACCTTGGTATTCAGTTGATCAAAAATGGCCCTGCAAAGGGCCATTTTTGCTTTGAGGCTTTTGTAAAGATCCTCACCCGTCTGGTATCAGCACTCGCCTTCCAAGGGGAGGGGTGGCGTGGAATGATCGGTTATCATGAAAATTGTCCTTAAATTTTCCGAGATGTAATCATGGTGAAGCAACCGGCCGTTCAGCATTTTTTGGTTTTGATCGCGTTTGGTGTATTGGCTCTGCCGAACGTGCAGGCCAAGGGTTCTGAAATGTTTGTGTGCACAGGTAGCGACGGTGTTAGAACCTATCAAAATTCCGATGGTGGTGCCGGTTGCGTGCCTTTGAACCTCAATCCAATCACGGTAGTACCCGCGCCAAAATCAAGCGTACCGAAATCGGGATCATTCAATTCTGGTCGAAACACTGATTCCGGAACTGCCTACGACCGCCGAACTGCCAGTGACTTCAATGCAAAAGACGACCGCATGAAAATTTTGCAAGAAGAGTTGCGAATAGAGGAAAGCAAACTGAAGTCATTGCAAGATGAATACAAGAACGGTCAGCCAGATCGACTTGGCGAAGAGCGCAACTACCAGAAGTACCTGGACCGGGTTGCCCGCCTTGAGCAAGAGATCATGGTGACCAATGACAACATTGAAATACTAAAAACAGAATTGATCCGATTGTCGAAATGAGGGCAAATTGAACAAAGAACGGTTTCAAGGTTTGGAGTTGCTGGCCACAGCAGTGGTGGTAAGCAATCCCGATGGTGTGGTGTTGTACGCCAATTTGTCAGCGGAAACATTGCTTGAAGTTTCAAGGCGTAGTTTAGACGGGCAGGCACTGGCCGCTCTTTTTGTTGAAGCAACTGCCTTTCGCGAGTTTCTCAGGAAGTCGCAACTTGACCCATTTGGTGTAAAGCGCCAGGTGTTTGAGTTGATCCGGCCCAGCGGCACGGCTGAACATGTTCATGTCACACTTTCCTGCCCGGATGGTGCCCACGGCGCCACAATCATGGAATTGCGAGAAATCGAACAGCAGTTGAAAGTGGACCGTGAAGCCCGCATGATGGATCAGTCTTTGGCCAACAAGGAATTGATTCGCAACCTGGCGCATGAAATCAAAAACCCCTTGGGTGGGATACGCGGCGCGGCGCAGTTGCTTGAAGTGGAGCTGCCCTCGCCGGAATTAAAGGAATACACCCAGGTGGTGATCAAGGAGTCGGATCGCTTGCAAACCTTGGTGGATCGCTTGCTGGCCCCCCACAGAAAGCCCCACATTGTGTCAATGATGAACATTCACGAGGTCTGCGAGCGTGTGCGGTCAGTTATTTTGGCTGAGCACCCCAAGGGCCTAAAGTTTATTCGCGACTACGACACATCCATCCCTGAATTTCTGGGCGATCTTGAGCAGCTTATTCAAGCGATCCTGAACATAGTGCGCAATGCTGCACAAGCTTTGGCACCTAAAATTGCTGACGGCACCGCACAAATAACGCTATGCACCAGAGTGGTGCGTAGAGTAACCTTAAACCGCAAGCAACACAGGCTGGCATTAGACTTGCAAGTGATAGACAACGGTCCCGGCATACCTGAAGAAATCATGGAAAGAATTTTTTTCCCGCTGGTTTCAGGGCGCGAGGGGGGCAGTGGTTTGGGCTTAACTCTGGCTCAAACATTCGTGCAACAACACGAGGGCATTATTGAATGCAGCTCCACACCGGGAAAAACACTTTTCAAAGTCACATTGCCGCTGCAGTTTGATCACGCTACCAGCTGAGCGGTTTTAAGGAACCACAATTAATGCGTCCAATTTGGGTTGTTGATGATGACCACTCTATTCGTTGGGTTTTGCAAAAAGCAATTTCCCGCGAAGGTATTCCTTGCGAAATTTTTTCGTCAGCTGCCGAAGTATTAGAACGACTGGAAACTGAAGTGCCCCAGGTGCTGGTTTCCGACATACGCATGCCGGGGCAAAGCGGGCTGACGCTGCTTTCCAAAGTGCGTGAAATGCAGCCAGATTTGCCGGTTATTATCATGACGGCGTATTCCGACCTGGACAGCGCAGTGTCTGCCTTTCAAGGTGGTGCCTTTGAATACCTGCCCAAGCCTTTTGACATTGAAAAAGCGGTCGAATTGATATTGCGTGCGGTGCGCGAATCTCAAACCGAGGAATTTGTTGAAGAGGCTGATACATCGGCCCCCGAAATTCTAGGCCAGGCTCCTGCCATGCAGGAAGTGTTTCGTGCCATTGGCCGGCTTTCACAGTCGAATGTAACGGTGTTGATTACCGGCGAAAGTGGCGCAGGCAAAGAATTGGTTGCGCGAGCTTTGCACCGACACAGCCCGCGTGCGAACAAACCTTTTATTGCGCTGAACACAGCCGCCATTCCAAAAGACCTACTTGAATCGGAGTTGTTTGGACACGAACGGGGTTCATTCACAGGGGCGCAAACCCAGCGGCAAGGCCGGTTCGAGCAAGCCGAAGGTGGCACATTGTTTCTGGATGAAATTGGTGACATGCCGGCAGAACTGCAAACCCGTTTGTTGCGCGTGCTTTCGGATGGACATTTTTACCGTGTGGGTGGGCAACAACCCATCAAGGCAAACGTGCGGGTAATTGCCGCTACCCACCAGAATTTGGACGAACGCGTAAAGCAGGGCATGTTCCGCGAAGATTTGTATCACCGTTTGAATGTGATTCGCCTGCGCTTGCCACCACTGCGTGAGCGGCAGGAAGACATTCCAATTCTGGCCAAGCATTTCCTGAGTGTGTCGGCTCGCGAGTTGGGCACTGAAACCAAGCGTTTGTCAGATTCTGCTGTGCGAATTATTTGCGAATTTCCGTTTCCCGGCAATGTTCGCCAACTTGAAAACGTATGCCGCTGGATTACTGTGATGGCCCCCGCGCAACTGGTTGAAGCACGCGATTTGCCGCCAGAACTCAAGGCTTTTCAATCGGGTGGTGCACCTGCGCTTGAAAAAATGGCAGGCAATTCACCGAGCCCGAATTTGTGGCTTTCTGAAAGCAATGCGCCTGTTCCCAGTGCCGTTGGTGTTGCGGTGGTTGGAACGGGGCCTTCGTCTTCTGGCATGTCAGCAGGCAAGTATCCGTTCGATGTACCGAGTGATTCGCTGGCTGCTTTGCCACTTCAGGCAGGCAGTGCCAGTTGGCTCGAATTGCTTTTTCTGGAAGCAGAGAAAGCGCTTGAAAGCGGCATGCCTGATGTAATGGATGCACTAACCGCCCAATTTGAAACCACCATGATTCAGGCGGCCTTGAAAGCCACCCATGGCAAGCGAATTGAGGCGGCCCAGCGGCTGGGAATAGGACGCAACACAATTACTCGAAAAATTCAGGACTTGAACATTGATGTGAAAGATCTGGATTGATTTGCATGAAGTTGGCTGAAATCAGTGCGAAAAAAAACCTCTGCATGCAGAGGTTTTTTTATGCAGCCGAGCTGAATTACATGTTTTTAACCTGAAACTTCTTCAGGATATTCGACAAGTCAGTGGCAACACCTTTCAATCCAGAAACTGCGTTAGAAGCACGGCGCGCCATGTCCAGGTTGCCTTCCGACAGCTGGGCAACCACTTCAACCTGGTGGCCAATGCTTTCCGAAGCCTGGTTCTGTTCCAGCAGAGCCGCGTGAATGTTTTCAACTGAATGAGCCACAGCGGATGAATCGGTTGTTATCTGGTTCATGGCTTGCCCGGCACGATCCACCAGCTCCACGCCTTTTTTCACGCTTTCAACAGCCATGTCCATGTTGTTCACAGCAACGCCCGAACTGTTTTGAATCGCTTCAATCATGCCGTGAATATCGTCGGTGGACTTGCGTGTGCGCTCGGCCAGTTTGCGAACTTCATCAGCAACCACCGAGAAACCTCGGCCTTGTTCACCCGCTCGTGCTGCTTCAATGGCTGCGTTCAAGGCCAACAGGTTGGTTTGTTCGGCAATGCCTTTGATAATCAAAGCGATCGCGGAAATTTCACGAGACTGTGCACCAAGCTGTTGAATCACGTCGGCTGTGCCTTGCACATTTTCTGAAATCTTGTGCATTTGCTGAGTCGCAGAATTGATTGCGCCCAAGCCATCGTCTGCCAATTGGCGGGCCTTGTTGCTGACGTCTTTGGCTTCCGTGGCAGATTCGCCAACGCTGGAAATTGAGGAGGACATTTCTTCAACAGCTGCGGCCATACCCGAAGCTGCGTCGCTACCCGAAGCTGCGCCTTTGCTGAGTTCCTCACTTGTTTGAACCAGGTCTTCCGAAGCAGATTGAACCTGGTCTGTGCTGCGTTTCACGGCACCCAAGGCCTGTTCCATGCTTTCGGCCATGCGATTCATGCTACGTGCCAGCAGGCTGATTTCGTTCTTGGTGTTCACACTGCCGTTGGTTACCTCGTCAGCGGCGCGTGCGGTCATGTCGCCATTGCCCAATTTCAGTGCCAAGGCGGTCAAACCCTTGGTTGAGCCTGTCAGTCGGCTGGTCACCAGGAAAAGGGCCATCGCAATGATCACTGTGGCGACCAAACCCATTACGATCATTAAAATCGTCATGGAGTAAATCGTGCTGAACATTTCAGACTTTAAGGCAGGGGCAATCACTGTTGCACCACCCCACTGAGGCACTTTGCTGAACGCAACAAATTCGCCGCGCTTGGCACCCGTTTTGGGGTCCGTCCAGCTGATTTGCTCCATGCCAGAATCTTTTTCGGTGATAGTGGCCAGCAATGCTTGCAAATCGGCCTGTGTAGCGGCCAGTTCTTTGAAGTCGTCGCCCTTTAACTCCGAATGCATCATCACCTTTCCAGCGTTGCTGCCCGTTGTGTACAGCACATAAGGCACGCCGGTTTCACCAATTCTTGTGCCCAGCACCGCATTTTGCAGGTCGGCAAACAGGTTGGTCATGTCAAAACCAATGAACAGAATCAAATCTGTTTTGCCATCGGTACTTTTAATTGGAAGGTACTTCGACATGTAGCGTTTGCCGAACAACAGCGCTTCTCCAACGTACGTTTCGCCTTTGATTACCTTGGCGTAACTGGGGTGGCTACGGTCAAGTTTCGTACCCACAGCGCGGTCGCCGTTTTCCTTTTTCAGGCTGGTGGAAATGCGAAGGTAGTCCTCACCCGTGCGTACAAACACCGTAGCGATCCCGCCGGTCATCTGTGAAAAGTTGTCTACCACGCCGAAATTGCCGGTAATGAAGTTGGAGTCCAAGGTCACCATGGGGCCTTCAACTTCCGGGGTAATGGAGATCATCTGGGTAGGGTCTACAGCAAGTTCACCCTTGAATTGCAGTTCAAACAAATCGGCCAGTTGCGTGACAGAACTTTCAGACAGTTTGTAAGCAATGTCCATGGTTTGTTTCAAACCTTCGGCCTGGGTTGTCACCGCGCGTTCTGTGCGCTGGGTTGCCGCATTGAAGGTGAACCATGCTGTTGCGCCCACCAGAGTTAAAACAATCAAAGCCACCAAGGCAGCACTGGTTAGGCTGATCTGCTTGGACAAGGGCAAGGTTTTTAGATTCATGGTTCGATGCGATTGATGGGTTGAAGAACAAGCTAGATAATCGCACCGGGGTAACTCGGCTAATCGCCCAATAAGAGGGGTAAATCGCCTGCTTTAGCAACTTAAAGCGAATGCCTTACTGAAAACTGGTACCCCCAAACTGGTAGGGGGTATGTTGAGAGTTCAAATGGACAAAGTGGCGATTGCAGGCGCGTGATCGGAAGGTTTTTCCCATTTTCGGGGCGCTCGGTCAATCACACTTGCTGTGCATTTTTCGGCCAGGGGTTTGGACAGCAAAACATGGTCAATTCGCAGACCTTTGTTTTTCTGGAAGCCCAGCATGCGGTAATCCCACCAGGAATAAGTTTTTTCGGCTTGTTCAAACAGCCTGAAGCTGTCGACCAGGCCCAAGCCGAGAAGGGTGTTGAACCGGCCTCGTTCTTCATCTGAACACAACACTTGCCCAGCCCAGGCTTTGGGGTCGTGCACATCCCGATCGTCTGGGGCAATGTTGTAGTCGCCCACCAGTGCCAGTTTGGGGTACTGGGCCAGCCAGCCTTCGCAATCTTTCAAAAGCCCATCGAGCCAGGCCTTTTTGTACTCGAATTTTTCTGAACCCACTTCAGAACCATTCACCACATAAGCGCTAATAAAACGCAAGTCGCCAAAAGTTGCCGCGATTACACGCTTTTGCTCATCTGGGAAACTGGGCAAATTCACCAGCACATCGACAGGTTCAGGCATGGTGGCTTTCTTGTACAAAATCGCCACTCCGTTGTAGGTTTTCTGCCCGGCAAACACGGCACCATAACCTGCGGCTTCCAGCTCGGTCAGCGGAAAGTTTTCGTCGGTCAATTTGAGTTCTTGCAAGCCCAGCAAATCGACCGGGTTGGTTTCAAGCCACTGCAGCAGGTGCGGCAGGCGCACCTTCAGCGAATTCACATTCCAGCTCGCCAGTTGAATAGTTGCCACTGTGTTGTCCCTTACGCGGCTTGTCGGTTGTCGACCATGCCAGTGTGGCGAAGCAGGGCGTCAATATTGGGTTCACGACCACGGAAGGCTTTGAATGATTCGGCGGCTGGGCGACTGCCGCCAACCGACAAAATTTCTTCCAAAAACTTTTTGCCTGTTTCAGGGCTGACCACGCCATTTTCTTCAAACATGGCAAATGCGTCGGCAGACAACACTTCAGCCCATTTGTAGCTGTAATAACCAGCGGCATAACCACCTGCAAAAATATGGCTGAATGAATTCGGGAAGCGGTTGTAGGCTGGGGGAACCAGCACCGAAACCTCCTCGCGAACCGTGGCCAGCAAGTCAAGAATATTGGCGTTGCTGTGCGGGTCGAATTCAGTGTGGACCAACATGTCGAACAAAGAAAATTCGATTTGGCGCAGCGCCTGCAAACCACTCTGGAAATTCTTGGCCGCCACCATTTTGTCGAACAGCGCTTTTGGCATGGGCTCGCCTGTGGTTTCGTGTGCAGTTAATGATTCAACCACGCTCCATTCCCAGGCAAAGTTTTCCATGAATTGCGAGGGTAGCTCAACCGCATCCCATTCCACGCCATTGATACCAGCCACGTCCAGTTCGTCAACTTTGGTCAGCATGTGGTGAATGCCGTGCCCGAATTCATGGAACAGGGTTTGTACATCGTCATGCGACAACTGCGCAGCCTTGCCCGCAGCGGGTTTGGTGTAGTTGCAGGTTAGGTAGGCCACGGGTGTTTGCACGCCTTGTTCGGTGCGCTTGCGGCCCCGGGCATCGTCCATCCATGCGCCAGAACGTTTGCTGGCCCGCGCGTAGGGGTCAAGGTAAAAATGCGCGATGGCCTTGCCTTCTTTTTGTACTTCAAAAAAGCGCACATCGGCATGCCAGGTTTCAGCCTGGGCTTTCACAATGTTCACACTGAAGAGTTTTTCGGTGAGCTTAAACAGGCCATCCAGTACGCGGTCTTCCTGAAAGTACTGGCGCACCTCCAGGTCACTGAAAGCGTATTTTTTTTCTTTCAGTTTTTCAGAGGCATAGCTAATGTCCCAGCTTTGCAGTTCATCCATGCCCAATTCGGCTTTTGCGAATCCTTTCAATTCTTCCAGGTCGCGTTCAGCAAAGGGTTTTGCTTTGGCTGCCAGTTCGCGCAGAAAGCTGGCCACTTCATCGGGTGTGTCAGCCATTTTGGGCACAAGGCTTAGCTCGCCGAAATTGTTGTAACCCAGCATTTGCGCCTCTTCTAAGCGCAGTTGCAGCAGTTCACGAATCAGGGCCGTGTTGTCCAATTCTGCGGGGCCAAATTCTGAAGCACGCTTTGCATAGGCCTCGTACAGGGCTTCACGCAACTCGCGCTTTTCGGCATATTGAAGTACTGGAAAATACGAGGGGAATTGCAGCGTAAATTTGTAGCCTTCTTTGCCCTCTGATTTGGCAAGTTCCTCGGCAGCGTTTACTGCATATTCAGGAATACCTGCCAGGTCAGCCTTGTCGGTTACGATCAATTCAAAGGCATTGGTGGCATCCAGTACGTTTTCGGAAAACTTGGCGGTAATAGCGGCTTGGCGATCTTGAATTTCAGCGTAGCGGGGCTTTTTGTCAGCAGGCAGTTCCGCTCCGCCCAGTTTGAAACCACGAATTGAATTGGCCAGCACCTTCAGGCGTGCGGCTGTAAAACCTTTGGCCACTTCGCTTTGTTCAATGGCTTTGTATATGGCGTAAAGGCGTTCGTCTTGCCCCACCATGGTCCAGAACTCAGTGGTTTTAGGCAGACAAGCGTTGTAAGCGGCGCGCAGTTCTTCGGTATCGGCCACGGAATGCAAGTGCCCAACTACACCCCAGGCGCGGCTCAACTGCTCGCAGGCCACATCCAAAGGCAACAGGGTTTCTTCCCAGGTTGCATGTGCAGGCGCTGTGCTGGCAGTAACTTCCAGCTGTTTTCTTGCAGCGGCCAGCAGCGTATCAATCGCTGGTTCCACATGCTCGGTTTTAATGTCCGAAAAACGGGGCAGTCCAGAAAAGTCGAGTAGGGGATTGTTCACTTTCATCGTCATGCTCATGGTTCTTGGGTCCTGCTAAAAAGTTTCTTAAATGCTGCGCTTACAGGCTACGTTCAACAGCTTCAATTGTATTTTGCAACAGCATGGTAATAGTCATTGGGCCAACGCCACCGGGCACTGGCGTTATCCAGCCGGCCACTTCCTTGGCTGAATCGAAATCCACATCCCCACACAGTTTTCCGTCCACGCGGTTAATGCCCACATCAATCACCACTGCGCCGGGTTTAATCATGTCACCCGTAATCATATTGGGGCGACCCACAGCCACTACAAGTATGTCCGCACGCTGGCAATGCGATTTCAGGTCTTTTGTTTTGCTGTTGCACAGGGTTACAGTGGCACCTTGCTGCAAAAGCAGCATGGCTTGTGGCTTGCCTACAATGTTGCTGGCGCCAATCACCACGGCCTCGGCGCCACGCAGTTCGATCCCTGTCAATTCCAGCATTTTCATGACACCGTAGGGTGTACACGGGCGAAAAAGTGGCTTGCCAGTCATCAGCAGTCCTGCATTGCTTATGTGAAAGCCATCTACATCTTTCGCAGCGCTAATTGTTTCAATCACGACATGCGAATCCAGGTGCTTGGGCAAAGGCAATTGCACCAAAATACCGTGGATGCTCGGGTCGGCGTTCAACTGCTGAACCAAGCCCACCAAGGCATCCTGGCTCGTGTTTTCAGGCATTTCATACATCACTGACTTAAATCCCGCCTTTTCACAGGCGGATACCTTGTTGCGCACATAAACCCGAGAAGCCGGGTCGTCGCCCACCAGCACTACAGCCAAACCTGGCTTGTGGCCAAGCGTAGTCAGCTCTGCCGCTCGGGTGGCAATGGTTTCACGAATTGAGGCGGCCAGTTCAGTGCCGCTAATGATTTGTGCAGACATGGTTGAGTGAGTTCTAAGAAATGAAATAGTTCAAATGAAAAAAACCTTCTGTTTTGTCACGAAGAAGGTCTTTTTTTGATGGGTTCAGGGTTGGGCCAGTTCAGGCGACTTGCGCAAAGCAATCTTTAACAAATCGGCCACGGTGGTTACCTGTAGCTTGTCCATGATGTTTGCCCGGTGCGCCTCAACTGTTTTAATGCTGATGTTCAGGTCGTCTGCAATTTGCTTGTTCAAACGACCCGACACAATGCGTTCCAGCACTTGCAATTCCCGGGTGGTCAACTTGGAATACAGTTTGTTGATTTGCTCATCAAGCTTGTACGCTTGCGCCAGGTCATGTGCCAAGCGCATGTGCTGATGTATCAATTCTTTGATTTTGACCTCGTTGAAAGGCTTTTCAAGAAAATCTACTGCACCATTCTTCATGGTTTCCACCGCAAGGGTTACGTCGCCGTGGCCAGTAATAAACACAATTGGTATTGGAATACCGCGTTCGTTCAGGGTTTTTTGGACTTCCAGACCTGAAAGTTTGGGCATGCGAATGTCAAGAAGCAGCACACAGGGCTGTGGCCACTGCAGTTGTTCAAGAAAAAGTTCAGGGTCTTCGAAGGTTTTGACCTGATAACCCTCGGTTTCAATTAACCATTGCAGCGAGTCGCGCACGGCTTCATCGTCGTCCACAATAAATACGGTTTCGTGCATTTCAGTGGGTCGTGGCTGTGTGTGAAGCATTGGTTTTATTCCATAACAGGTGGGTTCATGTGCGCAAGCACAGCATCTTCAGCCAATGGCAATGTGAACTTGAATACGCTGCCTTGACTTTGCGCGGGTTCTACCCACAATTGGCCTTGATGATACTCAATAATAGTACGACAGATGTTCAGGCCCATGCCCATTCCATCTGATTTGGTGGTGAAAAACGACTCGAACAGACGCTGGCGGATTTCCTCTGGCACACCAACACCATGGTCTCTAACCTCAACCAGGGCAAACTGGGCTGATTGGCCCACGCGAATTTCCACCTTTTTCTGATCGGGGGGCAGGTGCCCCATCGCTTCAAGCCCGTTTTTGATTAAATTCATCAAAACCTGTTCAATGAGCACCGGGTCGGCCACCACTGACATCAATGCGTCAGGCAGGTCCATTTCAATCCGGGCAGACTGGTGTTTGGCTTCCAGCCGGGAAAAGCTGATGGCATCTTCAATAATCTTGCCAATCGGGCAAGGGCTGCGCTTGGGCTCCTGTTGCTTTACAAATTCCCGAATACGGCGAATTACATCGCCAGCCCTTTGGGCCTGCACGTTGACCTTTTCCAGCACAGGCAACAATTCTTCCGGGCTCACCTTGCCTGCTTTCAACCGCGTTACGCTGCCCATGTTGTAGTTGGAAATAGCGGCAAGCGGCTGGTTGATTTCATGGGCCAAGGAAGAGGCCAGTTCACCCAGGGTAATCAGGCGCGATGTAAATTGCAGTTTTTCCTGTTGCTGGCGCGACATGTCCTCGGCTTCCTTGCGTGACGAAATGTCGGTGGCCACCTGCATAACCACCGTCGCGCCGTCTACCCAAGAAATAGAACGGCGGCGAACCTCGTACCAGCGCTGAGAAACAGGGTTCAGCCACTCAAAAGGCTCATACAAATTGGTTCTGTTTCTGCGATTCTTCGACATGCGGGGTGGCGTCGCCTTGCCAAACCATTCGCGGTGAAGTCGGTTAACGAAAATGTACTCGTCGGTGCCTGCCTCGGGACCTTGAACGCACACTGCGGCATCCAGTTCCTCCAGAATGCGAACAAATCGCCTGTGGGCTGCAGCCAATTCGTCACGAATTCGGCGTGGCTCTGTAATGTCGGTCATCGAGGTCATCCAGCCGCTTTGCTGTCCATCGCTATCAACAAGTGGCGACACAGACATGCGCGCATCAAAAACACTGCCATCGCGCCTGCGCACTTGTACTTCAATGCCTTTTTGTGGCGCATTGCCGGATAAAATCAAGTCCAGATTGGTTTGTTGCGCTTCATAAGATCTGTCAGGCCAATACGGAAAGGGCGGTACCATACCCACCAATTCCGATTCCTTGAAGCCGGTCATTTTACAAAATGCGGGGTTCACATAGGTTATGCGTCCATGCATATCGATCGCGCGCATGCCGGTAATCACAGAGTCTTCCATGGCGCGGCGAAACTTGGTTTCCGCCAGCAGGCGCTTTTCGGCCTGGCTACGCAGCTTGGCATGCCGAAACAGCAAAATGAAGCTCCATACAATCACCAGCGAAAGGCCAAATACGGTCCAGGCCAGCATGTTTGAAAACAGCTCGGTGTTTGTTTTGTAGAGCACCGCACGCAGCTTCAAGCCATGTCCCGGGGGGTCCAGGGGTACTTCGTGACTTAGTTTGGCGTTGTCGATCGATCGACTTACATTCGAAGCCACAGGGTTGCCGCCACCATCCACAATACTTACAAGATAAAGCTGCACAAAGGAATCCGGCACGGCGTCATTTAACAGCGATGCCATGGGAATGGTGGCTGCTACAGTGCCCTGAAACTCGGTTTTATCAAAAACCGGGCTGTGAACTTCAATAAACACCTTGCCCGATGGCCCTAAAAATGGACGCGAAAATACTGCCAACCGGGTTTCTTTTGCCGTGTTAAAAGCCCAGTAACTTTCAGCGTCTTCAATGGTTTGGTAAAGCGGGTGCAACACCTCCGAAGACCGCAGTGCAGGCAGGGCCAGCTTGGTAACCCTGCGTTCATTGTCGATCACCATCACGCTACTGATTTCCTGGAATTCATTTAGCAGGGCTTGTGCTGGCGACTTGAAGCCATCGAAATCTGCGCTGTTTTGCTCAACAGCCCGTGCTATTTGGTTAAGTCTTTCTTGTGACGTCAACAGGCGGGTGCGAATGGTTTGACGCGCCAGTTCCACATCCCGGATTACGCGAAGTTGGGTTTGGTTTTGATCTTCCGAATGCAGGGTATAGAAAAACGCACCCATGGCCAACAGAAAAAGGATGATGCCCACCAGCGGGGTGGCCCACACCAGGGGGCTTGTACGGGGTTGATCGCTGAGGCGCACTGTTGGTTAAGTCTCGAAAACCGGAAGATGCTTGAAGTGTACAAAACATGCGATAGGCTGGGTGAAATGGATTGGAGGGGATTCGGGAAAATCCTTATAAATCCCATAATGTGAAAACATAAATCACAATTTGAAACTTTCTGGATTAGGTGTGATACTCTAATATCTACAGGAATTACAGTCAAAAGCTGTCAGTTCTGCAAAAGAACCAAGAGACCCCCAGGAGGAAGCAATGTCAGCGCAACTCGATTTCCCCGGATCAAACGATCCCGATTTCCAAGAAACCCAAGAATGGCTAGATGCCTTGGAGGCCGTGCTAGAGCGTGAAGGCCCTGAGCGCGCGCATTACTTGCTCGAACAACTGATTTCAAAAGCGCGCCTGAGTGGCGCGTTTATTCCGTTTTCGGCCAACACTGAATACGTCAATACCATTCCCGTTCACCTAGAAACCCGCTGCCCGGGCAATATGGAATATGAAGAGCGTCTTCGTTCATGGATGCGCTGGAATGCCATGGCCATGGTGGTGCGAGCCAACAAGAAAAGCCCGCCCGATGGCGGTGACCTGGGTGGTCACATTGCTTCTTTCGCATCGCTGGCCACAATGCTGGGTGTTGGTTTCAATCACTTTTGGCATGCTGAAGATGAAAACCACGGCGGCGACTTACTTTACCTTCAGGGCCATGTGTCTCCAGGTATTTATGCCCGTGCTTTTCTGGAAGGCCGATTGACTGAAGAACAATTGGACAATTTCCGTCAGGAGGTCGATGGCAAGGGCCTTTCCAGTTACCCGCACCCCAAGTTGATGCCTGATTTCTGGCAATTCCCGACTGTGTCCATGGGTCTTGGTCCTTTGATGGGAATTTATCAAGCCCGCTTTTTAAAGTATTTGCACGCGCGGGGCATCTGCGACACGTCCAAGCGTAAAGTGTGGGTGTTCTGTGGCGACGGTGAAATGGACGAACCTGAATCACTGGGCGCAATCGGCATGGCCGCACGCGAGAAGCTCGACAACCTGGTGTTTGTGGTGAACTGTAACCTGCAGCGCCTGGACGGCCCGGTGCGCGGCAACGGTAAAATCATTCAGGAACTGGAAGGCGAATTCCGTGGTTCCGGCTGGAATGTCTTGAAGGTAATTTGGGGCGGCTACTGGGATGAATTGTTGGCCCGCGACAAAGATGGCCTGATGCGCAAAGTCATGCTGGAAATGGTCGACGGTGAATATCAGAACTGTAAAGCCAATGACGGCGCCTACGTGCGCAAGAACTTCTTTGGTAAACACCCCAAGTTGCTGGAAATGGTTGCCCGCATGACGGATGAAGACATCTGGCGCTTGAACCGTGGTGGCCACGATCCCCATAAGGTGCATGCTGCTTACGATGCAGCCATGAAGCATGAAGGTCAGCCCACAGTGATTTTGGCCAAAACCGTGAAAGGTTTCGGCATGGGCAAAGTGGGTCAGGGTAAAAACACCACCCACCAGCAAAAGAAACTGGATATTCAGTCGATCAAGGAATTCCGCGATCGTTTCAACATTCCAGTGTCAGACGACATCATCGACGACGTGCCTTTCTTCAAGCCCGCCGACGACGCACCGGAAATCAAATACCTGCATGAACGCCGTCAGGCCTTGGGTGGTTACTTGCCCAAGCGCCGCCGCGAGGCCGATGAAAAGCTGAAAGTGCCAGGGCTGGATGCATTCGAAGCGGTACTTGAACCCACCAAGGAAGGTCGCGAAATTTCCACAACCCAAGCCTTCGTGCGAGTTTTAACGGCCTTGGTTCGAGACAAAGAACTGGGTCAGCGCATCGTGCCAATCGTGCCGGATGAAGCCCGTACCTTCGGTATGGAAGGCATGTTCCGCCAGTTGGGTATTTACTCCTCGCAAGGCCAATTGTATGAACCTGTTGATCGTGACCAGGTGATGTACTACCGCGAAGACAAAGCCGGCCAGATTCTGGAAGAGGGTATTAACGAAGCCGGTGCGTTCAGTTCATGGATTGCAGCGGCCACCTCGTATTCCACGAACAACCGCGTGATGATTCCCTTCTACATTTACTACTCGATGTTTGGCTTCCAGCGTGTGGGCGATTTGGCCTGGGCTGCTGGCGACATGCAGGCGCGTGGCTTCCTGTTGGGTGGCACCGCTGGCCGTACAACGCTAAACGGCGAAGGTTTGCAGCATGAAGATGGTCATAGTCACATTCTGTCCTCGACCATTCCAAATTGCGTCAGCTACGACCCCACCTTTGCCCATGAACTGGCTGTGATCATTCAGCACGGTTTGAAGCGCATGGTCGAAGACCAGGAAAACGTGTTCTATTACCTCACCGTCATGAACGAAAATTATGCCCAGCCTGGTCTGAAGAAAGGCACAGAGGAAGGCATCATCAAGGGCATGTACGTTTGCCGCGAATCGACCTTGAAAAAGGCTGGCAAGAAGCGCGTGCAATTGCTGGGTTCCGGCACTATTTTGCGCGAATCACTGGAAGCAGCGGAGTTGCTTGAGAAAGACTGGGGCGTTGCAGCCGATGTGTGGTCGGTCACCAGTTTCACAGAGTTGCGTCGCGAAGGTCTGGATGTTGAGCGTGACAACATGCTGCACCCCGAGCAGAAGTCCAAGCCAAGCTATGTGGAAACCATGCTGGCAAAAACCGAAGGACCGATTGTGGCTTCAACTGACTACATGAAGTTGTTTGCTGATCAAATTCGCCCATTCATGCCCAAGGGTCGTGAATACAAAGTATTGGGTACCGATGGTTTTGGTCGTTCCGATTTCCGTTCCAAGTTGCGTGAGCACTTTGAGGTGAACCGTCATTTCGTAACCGTTGCTGCACTGAAGGCTTTGGCCGATCAGGGCGACATTCCACTAAGCACCGTGGGTGAAGCAATCAAGAAATACGGTATTAATCCCAATAAGCCCAACCCAGCCTACGCATAAAGGACTCGAGAAATGACAATCGAAATCAAAGTACCCGACATTGGCGATTTTGACGGGGTGGAAATTATTGAAGTGCTGGTGAAAGCAGGCGACACGGTAAAGGCGGAGCAATCCATCATCACCGTTGAATCTGACAAAGCCAGCATGGAAATTCCCTGCCCACAGGCCGGTGTTGTGAAAGAAATGAAGCTGAAGGTAGGCGACAAGGTTGCCCAAGGCACCTTGATGCTGATTCTAGAACCGGAAGCAGGTGACGCTGCTTCGCCAGCCGCACCGGCTGCTGAGGCCAAAGGCGAAGTACCGAAGGAAGCCCCCAAGCCTGAAGCCCCCAAGGAGGCTCCTAAAGCTGCGGCTGCACCGGTTGCTGCTAGCGCCGCACCCACTTCACCTACTGAGCCACACGATCCAACAGCCGCATCGGTGAATGCACCGCATGCCAGCCCCTCGGTTCGCAAGTTCGCGCGCGAATTGGGTGTGAATTTAGCGACTGTGCAAGGCTCTGGCCCGAAAGGCCGCATTACCCCCGACGATGTACGCAACTTTGTGAAAGCAGCCGTTGCCGGCGTGGGTTCTTCCTCAGCAGGTGCAGCCAAGGGTGGCAGTGGTGTTGGCCTTGATTTGTTACCATGGCCCAAAGTTGATTTCACCAAATTCGGTGAAATTGAAGAACAAGATCTTTCCCGAATCAAGAAATTGTCGGGCCCCAACTTGCACCGCAACTGGGTCATGATTCCTCATGTTACGCAGTTCGACGAAGCCGACATCACCGACCTTGAGCAGTTCCGCAAAGACACCAATGCAGCGCTTGCCAAGCAGGGCGTGAAGCTGACCATGCTGGCCTTCGTGATGAAAGCCTGCGTAGCAGTGCTGAAGAAGTACCCCGCTTTCAATGCATCGTTAAGCGAAGCAGGCGACAAGCTGATTGTGAAGAAGTACTGGAACATTGGTTTTGCAGCAGACACACCGAACGGTCTGATGGTGCCCGTCATTAAAGGCGTGGACCAAAAGGGCTTCTCGCAAATTGCCAACGAATTGGGCGAATTGTCTGCACAAGCGCGTGATGGCAAATTGAAGGGTGCTGATATGCAAGGCGCTACCTTCACGGTGTCTTCACTGGGTGGAGTTGGCGGAACCTATTTCACGCCGATTATTAACGCACCCGAAGTGGCAATTTTGGGCTTGTCCAAGTCAGCCATGAAACCAGTGTGGAACGGCAAAGAATTTGAGCCGCGTTTGATGTTGCCTTTGAGCCTGAGCTACGACCACCGGGTTATTGATGGTGCAATGGCAGCCCGATTTACCACCGAGCTTGCTGGCGTTTTGGCCGACATGCGCAAAGTGCTGCTTTAAGGGGATGAACACATGAAATTGATCGTTCCTGATATTGGCGATTTTGATTCCGTAGAGATTATTGAAGTGCTGGTGAAAGAAGGCGACAAAGTCAGCAAAGAGCAGTCTTTGATCACGGTTGAGTCCGACAAAGCCAGCATGGAAATTCCTGCATCCGATGACGGCGTGGTAACCAAAGTGCTTGTGAAAGTGGGCGACAAGGTGTCCAAGGGCAGCGAGATTTGTGAAGTCAGTGGCGGCGGTGAGTCTGCCGCACAACCGGCAGTAAAACCGGCGATACAGCCGGCGGTACAGCCCGCTGCGAAAGCAGAGCCCAAGCCTGAAGCAAAGCCAGCCCCGGCCGCGCCTGCCACATCCAGCGCCGGCCCAGCCAGCAACTACAACGGCCAGGTGGATCACACCTGCGACGTGCTGGTGTTGGGTGCCGGCCCCGGCGGTTATTCGGCCGCCTTCCGCAGTGCCGATCTGGGCATGAATACCATTCTGATTGAGCGTTACAGCACCTTGGGTGGCGTTTGTTTGAACGTGGGTTGTATTCCATCCAAAGCACTGCTGCACACCGCACAGGTTCTGGAAGAAGCGCAACACATGGGCGAACATGGAATTGCCTTCGCAAAACCCAAAATTGATTTGGACAAACTTCGCGCGCACAAAGCGGGCGTGGTGGGTAAGCTCACCGGCGGTTTGGCTGGCATGGCCAAGGGCCGCAAAGTAAAAACCGTACAGGGTGTGGGCAGCTTTTTGAGTGCCAATCACATTGAAGTGGTCACGGCTGAAGGCAGCAAGCAGGTGATTCAATTCAGCAAGGCGATTATTGCAGCCGGTTCACAACCAGTTCACTTGCCTTTCGTTCCTGAAGACCCACGCATTGTTGATTCAACCGGCGCACTGGAATTGCCTTTCATTCCAAAACGCATGTTGATTATTGGCGGTGGCATTATCGGCCTTGAAATGGCCACCGTGTATTCCGCACTGGGCGCACGCCTGGACGTGGTTGAAATGCTGGATGGCTTGATGCAAGGCGCTGACCGCGACCTAGTGAAAGTGTGGCAAAAACGAAATGCTCCTCGCTTTGACAACATCATGATGAAAACCAAAACGGTGGGTGTTGAAGCAACCAAGAAGGGTATTTTGGTGACCTTCGAAGGTGAACAAGCCCCCAAAGAACCACAGCTTTACGACATGGTTTTGGTTTCAGTAGGCCGTACACCGAATGGCAAGAAAATTGCTGCCGAAAAAGCAGGCGTAGCGGTCACCGACCGTGGCTTCATTCCTGTGGACAAACAAATGCGCACCAATGTGCCCAATATTTTTGCGATTGGCGATGTGGTGGGTCAGCCCATGTTGGCGCACAAAGCTGTGCATGAAGCCCATGTGGCTGCCGAAGCAGCAGCCGATGAAAAAGCTTATTTCGATGCCCGCGTTATTCCAAGCGTGGCTTATACACACCCGGAAGTGGCTTGGGTTGGTTTGACTGAAGACCAGGCCAAAGACCAAGGCATCAAAGTGGGCAAAGCAGTATTCCCATGGGCGGCTTCCGGCCGGGCCATTGCCAACAACGCCGATGATGGCTTCACTAAACTTTTGTTTGACGAAGAAACCAAGCGTGTTGTGGGCGGCGGCATTGTAGGCATGAACGCGGGCGACCTGATTGGCGAGGTGTGTTTGGCAGTCGAAATGGGTGCTGATGCAGTCGACATTGGCAAAACCATTCACCCCCACCCAACCTTGTGTGAAAGTGTGGGCATGGCCGCTGAGGTGTACAAAGGCGTTTGTACCGATCTACCGGCACAAAAGAAGAAGTAAGTACTGCGCAAACTGCTGTGCTGCATGTGGAAAACCAACTGTTCGCAGTTGGTTTTTCTGTTTTGACCCGTAGTGGGGTGATTCATCCAAAGACCATTTAAAATACGGTTTGTAGCTTTTGCAGCTTCGCTGTAAAAGATCGCAGCATTGATCGAACGTTCTCATCTCACACACCAGGAAATTTTCGCACCGCATGGACGCTTTAACTCTCAAGAAAATGGTGGCCAAGGCTGCGCTTCAATATGTTCAACCAGGCACAGTATTGGGCGTGGGCACGGGTTCAACCGTGGACTGCTTCATCGATGCGCTGGCGGATTCGGGCATTCAACTGAAAGGTGCAGTTTCTTCCTCCATACGTTCCGAGAAGAAGTTGAGGGAAATCGGTGTTTCGATTGTTGACATGAACGATGTTGAAAGCCTGTCTGTTTATGTGGATGGTGCGGATGAAGTGGACCCCGCAAACTGCTTGATCAAGGGTGGCGGTGGTGCCAACACACGCGAGAAAATCGTGGCTGACATTTCAGAGAAGTTCGTGTGCATTGCTGACCAATCGAAACTGGTTCAGGTGTTGGGCGCATTTCCCTTGCCAGTTGAAGTGCTGCCGATGGCATGCAATGCAATTGCCCGGAAACTGGAAGCTCTGGGTGGGCAGGTGAAGCCTCGGGAAGGATTCACGACCGACAATGGCAATATTATTCTGGATGTAGCGGGCTTAAGAATCACAGACCCGGTGAGCTTGGAAAAAGAGATCAATCATTGGCCGGGCGTGGTTACAAATGGACTTTTTGCCATTCGAAAAGCGGATGTGGTGTTAATTGCAACAGCAGAGGGCATAAAAACGCGTTAATCCCCACAACAGACGGGATGAAGACCTGAATAATTGTGCGTAACATGTCAGAATAAAATAGCGCAGTGGGTGGGTTTGACAAATTTCTGTCATGTGCTTGTGCCACATTGTATGAATACAACAATATTTGGGTAAGGAAGACAAATGACTGAACACACGTCCAAACAGTACGACGCAGAACTGGAGTCGCTGCGTACCCGTGTTCTACAGATGGGTGGCTTGGTGGAAAATCAGATTGTGTCCGCCATTGAGGGCCTGGGTGCCACAGACACAAACATTTTTAAAGAAGTAATTCGCCGAGAGCAAGAAGTTAACCAGATCGAACTGGAAATTGACGAGCTGTGTAATCACATTCTGGCCCGTCGTCAACCCGCTGCGGTTGACCTTCGCTCAGTGATTGTTGCGATCAAAATGATTCGAGATCTTGAGCGAATCGGTGACGAAGCAGAGAAAGTGGCTCGCATGGGCATCATGATCGCTGATGCTGGGAAACACTTTGTACCCAAAGTGGATCTGCATAGAATCGCCAGCAATGCAATTGCCATGCTGCGCAAGGTGCTGGATTCTTATGCCAGGGTGAACGCAGTTTCTGCGGCTGAGGTTGTGAAGGCCGACATTGAAGTGGACGATGAATTCAAAGCTATTCTGCGCCAATTGATCACGTTCATGATGGAAGATCCTCGCACCATTTCTCGGTCGATTGAGATTCTGTTCATTGCCAAGGCGATTGAGCGAATCGGCGATCACTCCAAAAACATGTCGGAGCATGTGGTGTACATGGTCAAGGGGCGTGATGTGCGCCACCAAAACCCGGAAGCCGTTGCGCAGGAAGCATCTGACAACAGCTGAAGTTAGTTCTTGCTTCTAAAAAGCCCGCTTTACATAAAGTGTCAAGCGGGTTTTTTTTATTTCTTATTCCCGCTATAAATTTCTTTGACCCAAAAATATCCAGGCCACAGTGATCTTCACAATGGTGCAACTGCACAGTGCGGCAATGGTATAAAAAAATACACAGGCGGGCGTGTTGAATTGTTCGAGCATGATGCCCAGAAAAAACATCAACAAGGCAAGCACGATCCATCGCCGCAAGTACGCCAGCAGATGATGACGATTGGCTTTGTTGTGCGCGATGGCCGCAGATCGTTGATAAAACTCTTTCACGCTGGCGTCGCGGAACAGCCAGTGAAAGAAAAAATATCGAAATACCACACTGTCTTGGAAGCTGCTCATGCTAAAACCCCAGTTGACAGTTTTAGTATGCTACGGCCTGTCCAATAAGAAAAGCCCCTGTAATCAGGGGCTTTCGAGGTTTTCATCACTTCTTGAACAGATTAGTTGCTGGGCGGCACGTAACCCGCAGCCTGTTCGGCACCATCACCGAAAAAGTGTTTGTCCATTTGCTCCATCAGGTACTTACGGGCTCGGGCATCGGCCAGGCTCAAGCGGTTTTCATTCACCAACATGGTTTGGTGCTTCAACCAATCTTGCCAAGCCTGTTTGGACACGTTCTCAAAAATCTTTTTGCCCAACTCACCCGGGGCGGGTGGAAAGTCCAAGCCTTCTGCTTCCTTTCCCAATTTAACGCAATTCACTGTACGTGCCATTTCTTAAACTCCTTACAATCCCGTGTTGACTTGGGCGTATTTTACAAAATCAAAGGCCCATGTGCGTTCGCTAGTGGCTGGATTGGTGATTCGATCCACTTCAGTGAAGCGTTCGCGGTCCCATTGCGGGAAGCTTGCATCGCCATCGAAGTTCTGGTGGATTTCGGTCAATACCAGTTCGTCCACAAGGTTTTGCTCCAGCGCCTGCTGATACAAGTTACTGCCACCAATCAAAAATATTTGCTCGAACCTAGCAAGCCACTGCAAGGCATTGGGCAAATTGGTGGCTGTGGCGATTTGTGTGGTACTTCCGCTGGGTAGCGGTGTGGGGTACGCAATCACGTTGCGTGGTGTGCCGTCTTTCGCTGGTGCGGGTTGCCAGTCCGTGTTGCTGGTCAGCACCACATTCAGGCGACCGGGCAGGGGGCGGTTGATTGATTCATAGGTTTTCCGCCCCATTAGCACTGGGCAACCCAAGGTGGTTTGCTTGAAAAAAGCCAAGTCTTCGGGCAGGTGCCAAGGCAAGCGATTGTCAATGCCAATAATGCCGTTTTTGGCAATGGCTGCAACGATGGATACTTTCATAATTTAAACCGCCACAGGGGCTTTGATGTGCGGGTGGCAGGTGTAATTCAGAATTTCAAAGTCATCAAATTTGTAATCGAAAATACTGGCAGGTTTGCGTTTTATTTCAAGTGTAGGAAGCGTATGTGGTTTGCGGCTTAGCTGTTCGGCCACTTGATCCATGTGGTTGCTGTACAAATGGCAGTCGCCACCAGTCCACAAGAAATCGCCCACTTCCAGGTCGCATTGCTGCGCCACCATGTGCGTTAGCAGCGCGTAGCTGGCAATGTTGAAAGGCACACCCAGAAAAATGTCGGCACTGCGCTGGTAAAGCTGGCAGCTTAATTTGCCATCGGCCACATAGAACTGAAACAATGCGTGGCAGGGCGGCAGCTTCATATTATTGATTTCAGCCACGTTCCACGCGCTGACAATGTGGCGGCGTGAATCGGGGTTATTTTTGATTTGCTGCATTAACTGGCTGATCTGGTCAATGTGGCGGCCATCGGCAGTGGGCCAACTGCGCCATTGAACACCATACACCGGGCCCAAATTGCCGTTTTCGTCGGCCCATTCATCCCAAATACTAACGCCGTTTTCTTTCAGGTAACGAATGTTGCTGTCGCCCATCAGGAACCACAGCAGCTCGTGAATGATCGAGCGGGTGTGCAGCTTTTTGGTGGTCACCATGGGGAAGCCGTCTTGCAGATTGAAGCGCATTTGATAACCAAACACGGAACGCGTACCGGTGCCGGTTCGGTCCATTTTGTTGGTGCCGTGGTCCAGCACGTGCTGCATCAAGTCGAGGTACTGTTGCATGGTGTTTTCGCTGCGAAATCGGTTGGAGTCTGGCCCCCAAGTTTACCTTGTTAATTTCCAATTGGTAGCGCGGTGCCGATCAGTTACCCAGTTTGTTGATGCTCAATCGGCGCGAGTCCCAATGCTCCGCCTGAAAACCTGTCGATCTCTTTTTGAACTTCACACTGACTCAATCCGCTCGACAAAACTGAAGGTCGAGCGGGTTGTCGGCTTGTAGCCGAACGTGGTGTGTGAATTCAAACGGGCAGGTTTTCTTGAAGGCGAGGCGATCGGGAATTCGCTATCGATTGGGCGTTATATCTGCCGGTGATTGCTCACACTCTCGCGTTTTCGCAGCCACCTCGGCAGCGGGATTGCTTGTTCCGCACTTCAAGGAAACCGCCCCGTTTGAAATCAGCCGCAGCGCTCGGCTGCAAGCCGACATCAAATTCGGCCATCCTTTTTGCCGAATTTGTTGAGCAAGGATGAGTTTCAAATAGGGATTAAGCGGTTTTCAGTGCGGAATCAGGCAAGCCGCGACGAGATGACGATCAAACTTGCGCCATCAGCTTCTGCGCATTCTCATCAATGAATTGCAATGAAGCCAGCTTGGCATACAAACCCTGCTTGGCCATCAAATCTTTGTGTGTGCCCATTTCAACAATTTTGCCTTCGTTCATCACCACAATTCGATCCGCTGCCATTACGGTGGCCAGTCGGTGCGCAATAATTAATGTGGTTCGGCCGTGGCGACTTTTCTCAATGGCCTGTTGCACCAGTTGCTCACTCTCCGCATCCAGGCTGGCTGTGGCTTCATCCAGCAGCAGCAAACCGGCATCACGCAATACGGCGCGGGCAATTGAAACGCGCTGGCGTTCGCCACCACTGAGGCGCACGCCTTTTTCACCCACATTGGTTTCCAGCCCCTGTGGCATTCGCCGCACAAAATTGCTGGCGGCTGCATCGGCCAGGGCTTTGTCGATTTCCGCTGCCGTGGCATCGGGTTTGCTGTAGCGCACATTGTCTTTCAAGCTGCCAGAAAAAATAACGGCTTCTTGTGCCACATAAGCGCAATTGGCACGCCATTGCTCCAGGTGCAAGGTTTCCAGTGCTTTACCTTCAACCAAAATTTGACCTTGTGAAACGTCGTACCAGCGCAGTAGCAGGCTGAACAGGGTTGATTTTCCCGCCCCTGACGGGCCGACCACGGCCAGCGTTTCACCCCGTTGAATACTCAGGTTGAAGTCTTCAAGAATGAACTTTTCTGGTGCAGACGGGTAGGCAAAATCAACATGGCTGAATTCAATCAAAAAACCGCCTTGCTTGGGTGGCGGTGGCAAACCATGTTTGTGAATGGTGGTGTCCAGATTCAACAGTTCAACCAATCGTTCAGCCGCACCAGCGGCACGCTGAAATTCACCCAATACCTCAGACAAAGCTGCAAAGCCTGCACCCACAAACGCCGCGTACAAAACAAACTGGGCTAGTTCGCCCGCGCTCATTTCTCCAGTGGCCACTGCTTTTGCACCCATCCACAGCACCGCCACCAGGCCAGCAAACGCCAAACCAATCGCTACGAACAACAAGGCCGACCGGTTCACGGTGCGCCTGCGCGCGGTTTGGTAGGTTTGTTCGCTCGATGTTACGAATTTTCCGGCTTCTGTGTGTTCTTGGTTAAAAGCCTGCACCGTGGTGATTTGGTTCAGCACTTCTTGGGCAATCGCGCTGCTGTCGGCCAGTTTGTCCTGGCTGGCCCGCGACAATTTGCGTACGCGCCGCGCCAAAATAACCACAGGCACCATTACCACAAGCACCAACAGCAACACCGCGCCCGAGAGCAGGGGGCTGGTCAGCAACAACATGACCAGCCCACCTAGGGTTGTCAGGCTGTTGCGCAGGAAAAAGGATAGACTGCTGCCCACCAGGGTTTGAATCAATGTGGTGTCGGCGGTTAAGCGCGACAACACTTCACCCACTTTCAAGGTTTCAAAAAACTCGGGGCGTTGCACCAGCAGGTGGGTGTACACCCTGTTGCGCAAGTCGGCTGAAATGCGTTCGCCCAGTGTGGTTACCAGGTAGAAGCGAATGGCACTGGCCATTGCCAACACAAACACCAGTATTAACAAGTAGCCAAATGCAGTGTTCAAGCCTTCCGGGTTCTCGCCGGCCAAAAAGCCGCTGTCGATCAACCAGCGAAACATCACCGGCATGGTCAGCGACATGGCCGAACCCAGCAGCAGGGCGCCCAAGGCGGCAAACGCCCAGGCTTTGTGGGGTTTTACCAGCGAGCCCAGGGTAGAGCCCAGGGTTTGAAGTTTGTTGTTGCTCATTGGGATGTTTAAAGTTGCATGGGCCGATCATACCCTGTCATTTCCAGGTAGCCTTGCCCCCAGGGTGAAGCGCCCTCGCTTTTCACGCGCACCGCGCCTTCCCAATACAAGGTGCCTGTGCTGGCGCGGGCGTCCAGTTCCTGATCATCGAACAAAGGTTCCAAATCAAAGTTTTGATCATCCAGTAGCAGCCGTTGTGCAACCGGGTACTCAATGCCCGTGCGTGTCGATTTCCAGGTGCGCAATACCTCAAATTTCACTTGTTTGAAATTGCGTACACTGCCGTCGGCTTGGCGCAGCGCAGCGTGGGTCCACACTGGCGGTTTTGTGTTGTCGCGCGTTTGATCCCTATCTCGAATTTGAAAGCCCATCAGCGCTTCACCGTTGTTGCCGTGCAAGCCTACCCAGTCCCAGCCTTGTGCATTGGGTGCCAACACGGTACTTGACCATTCATGGTCCATCCAGAAACTGCCCGTAACTGGCGATGTTTTGCCATTCACACGAATGGTGCCGCTGCTTTTCATGTGTGGCAGCGTGATGTAGTAGCTGGATTGTTCAGGCAGCGGGCCTTTTTGTGAATAGCCGCCACGGCCTTGCATCCACGGGGCCTGGGTTTGCTCCATGCGCAAATTCATGGCCAGTTGAGGCGTTTGAATGACACACAGCCATTCATCGCCTTGTGCGGTTTGCAATCGCCAGCCAGGCATTTGAATGTTCAGCACCTCGCTGCCATTGGTTTTGAATTCAGCGCCGCCACTTCCGGCGCGTCGAATGATTTGCTCGTGTTGAAGTTTGCCTGCTTTTGGCAGGGCAATGGCTGCATGCGCGAACAACAATTGCTTGGGTGAAAAGGCGCTGGGGTTTCGAACGTCTACGTTGGGCGCAGACCTGAAAAACGTAATTTGTACACCGAATGGTGAATCAAGTTCGGGGCTTTCAAACCAGCCCGTGAAATACCACCACTCTGTGCGAAAGGCCGGATGCACGCCGTGGTCGCGGGGCAGAACGGGCGGAAATTCCGGGTTGGGCTGAGCATACACGCGCTGCAAATTCGGATCGGCGTGTAACAAGCTTGGCGCACCCACCAATGACCAAGCCAAACCCGCTTTCAGCAATTCGCGCCGCTTCATGCCCAGTCCTCTTTCAGTTGGTCAACCAGCTGCGTGTTCAGTTTGCTGCGCAGGGCCAGTGTTACGGTGGCACTGCTCATGCCAATCAATACCACCACCATGATGAACAAATCACGCCAGGGCGTGAACCATTCCATGGTCCAGTGAAACGACTGAGGGTTCACCACAAAAATTAGAATGGCGGCAAAAGCAAGGCCAATGGTTAAACCCACCAAAGCGGCCACGGCTGAAGCAATTAATGCTTCACGAGCGATCAATTTCAGCATCCAGCCAGGGCTGGCACCCATTGCGCCCAATAATGCAAATTCCCGCTTGCGTTGCAACGCCATGGCAGAAAATGTGGTACCCACTCCGAACAAACCAATTATCACCGCAGCAATTTCAAGCAGGTAAGTAACTGCAAAACTGCGATCAAAAATGTCCAGGCTAAGCTGGCGAATTTCACCAGGCTCGGCAAAGTCGATTTTGTCTTTCAACATGGTGCCGCTTGCTGCTTGTTGAATTCGCTGAACCATGTCTTTCACGGCAATGTTTTCTTTTGGCCACACGGCACCCTGGGTGTCTTTGAACTGCACATTGAATTGCTGCAGAAGTTCTAGTTTTGGAAGAACGATTGCGCCGTGTTGGCGGGTGTAGTCGCGCCAAACACCCATCACTGTAACGGGCACACGCGTGCCTTTGTCCAGTTGCAATTCAAGCTGGCTGCCCGCTTTCAGGCCATAGAGGTCAGTCATCGGTTCGCTGACCCAAACCGGCAATGTGCCGGCTTGTGGCGCGTCAATCGTACTGCCTGTCATGGGCAGGCGTTGCTGTGCCGCTGCTATGGAAATTGGCCTGGCGATCAGTTCCACAGCCGGGCGTTTTGGGTCAAGCACAATCGATTGGGTTCCCCAGAATTCTGCCAAATCGACACAAGGCAAGGCAGCCAGTTTGTCTTGAAAATTTGTGGGAAAGGTTGGAATGGTGGCACTGTTTAACTTCACATACAGCGGCGCAGGCAGCACCTGGGTTAGCCAGTTGTCTAGCGAATACCGGAAACTGAAAATCATCACATGCATGGCCACTACCAGCGCAAAACTGGCCACTACGCCGGAAAGTCCCACGGCCAGCAAATTCGGGGTGCTGGCCAAACGCGATTTTGCAAGGTCCGCAAGATGGTTCAGTTGTGCAGGCTGGCGGATTAGTGTGCGCACCACCAAACCAATCATCGCGATGCCGCCAAACAAACCGAAGGCCACGGAAAGGTAGCCACCCACTGGAATATTGCCGTAAGGCGGAATCCACAAGCAGGCCACAGCCACTGCGCAAAGCACCAAGCCAAGCCAGTGTGCTTTGTTGGCGAATTGCAAACCTGCTTCTTCAGTGCCTGCTCGCAGGCGCTGGTGCAAGGCCATTTGGCCAGTTTGAAACGCTGGAGACAAACCGCCCAGCAACGTGGCCACCACACCAAAGCCACCAAATAACAACGCATCAACTGGCGAAAGCGCCACGCTGCCTTGTGCAGTTTCAAAGTAGCCAGCGCCCAAATCAACGCCCAGGTAGAGAACCACGGCGGTTGCCAGGCCCCAACCCATGGCCACGCCCAGCGCACCGCCAACCAAGCCGCAACACATCGATTCGAACAACACCTGTGTGCGCAGTGCGCTTGCGCGCGCACCCAGTGCAGCCAACAAGGCCCACTGGCGTGATCGCTGTGCTACGGCCAACATTTGTGTAGAGAACGTTAGAAAACCACCCGTAAGCAAAGCCACCATGGCCAAAATTGACAAGTTGGCGCGGTAAGCCTGCGACACACTGGCACCGCGTGTGCCTTGTTCGCTGGGTGTTTCAAGGCGACCCAGGTCGGCGAAATTCTCGCCATATTGCTTCTGGAAAGCGGCAGGGCTTACACCTTCCTGAAGTTTTAAATCCACTCGCGACAATTGCCCAAGCGTACCAAGTTTCCACTGCACTGCTGCAATGTCGGCTACCGCAATCAGTTGCCCAGCGCCCGCCGCTGGTACGCTGCCTGCGATATTCCATGGCATTGTTTTTCCGTCAGCAAATGCCTTCAACACTTTTTGCCCAGATGCAAATTGTTCCTTCAAGGCCGGGCTTAAAAACACATTGCTGCTGTTCAGCAAGGGAATATCGCCCTGCTGAGCTTCACTGTCATTGTCACTGTCGTTTTCGTTTTGGCCGATGAAGTTGGGCGTTACTGCCGCCGCAGTGAATACGTCCAGCCCCAGCCAGCGCACTGGTTTCTCAAGCCCTTCAACGGGCACTGCAATATCGATCACTGGCGACGCCACAGCCACTTCCGGTAGCCTACTAAGCGTGTTCAAAACTGTTTCAGGCAGCAGGGTGCTGTGGGGCAGCAACTGCAAATCAGCTTGCCCGGAAAACTGCCGAACGCCGTTGTTGAATTGGTCCAGCGCCTGCTTGTGGATCAGGTGCACTGCAAAGCCCAAGCCCACGCCCACCGCAATCGAAAGGGTGGCAATTAACCACTTCACGGGCTGATCGCGAAGCGCACCGGCAAACAGCTGAAGTTTCAAGGCAAGGCGGGGCGGCGTGTTCATACCAAGCGGTGCTCGGTCAGGCTTAATTGCTTGTTCAGATGGCCTGCCGCTTTCAGTGAATGGGTCACCATCACCAAAGCGCACCCTTGCGCTGAACAGGCCTGTAGCAACACCTGAAGCACGCGCTCGGCATTGTCTTCATCCAGGTTGCCTGTGGGCTCGTCTGCCAAAATTAGTGGCGGGTTCAAGGCCAGTGCACGGGCAATGGCCACGCGCTGCTGTTCACCGCCCGACATTTCACGCGGAAAACTGACTGCTTTGTGTGCCATACCGACCTGTTCCAGCAGCTGCAAGCAACGTTGTGTATTGGGCTGTTCACCTGCCAACAAAAACGGCAGTTCAATGTTCTGTTGCGCGCTTAAGTGCGGCATCAGGTAGTAGGCTTGAAACACCAAGCCAACGTGCCGCAAACGTTTGGCGGCAACCTGACTTGTATTTAAAGTGTGAATGGCAGAATCAGCCCAGAGCACCTCGCCAGTGTCGGCCTGGTCAAGGCCAGCCATGATGTGAAGCAGGGTGGATTTACCCGACCCCGATTCACCGACCACAGCCAGCGATTGCCCACTGTGGAGTTGAAGATTCACATCGGTGAATAACTTCACGCCACCGAGTGTTTTTGAAACCCCCGCCAGCGCGAGGGTTGGGTTGGGTGCTGCGTTTGACGTCACTGTTGTTTACTCGGCCATGCCGCCAACCACAGTGCTGTAACCTGCGTCTACATAAGTAATTTCAGCAGTAATTCCGCGTGCCAAATCAGAAAGCATGAATGCTGCGGTGTTGCCCACGTCGTCAATGGTCACATTGCGGCGCAGTGGCGCAGCTTCTTCCACCGCATGCAAAATTTTGCTGAAGCCTTTGATGCCAGCCGCCGCCAGGGTTTTAATTGGGCCAGCAGAAATTCCGTTCACCCGAATGCCTTTGGGGCCGAGCGATTCGGCCAAGTAGCGCACTGACGCTTCCAGTGAAGCTTTGGCCAAGCCCATTGTGTTGTAGTTGGGCACCATGCGCACTGAACCCAGGTAGCTTAAGGTTAGCAATGCACCTTCACGGCCTTCCATCATCGGGTAGGCGGCTTTGGCAAGTGCTGGAAAGCTGTAGGCCGAAATGTCGTGCGCAATGCGGAATGCTTCGCGTGAAATGCCTTCCAGAAAGTCTCCTGCAATGGCTTCGCGGGGTGCAAAACCAATGGCATGCACCAAACCGTCCAAGCCATCCCAATGCTTGGCCAGTTCAGTGAACAGGCTTTCAATTTGTGCATCTTCGGCCACATCCAAAGGAAATACTAGCTTGGAGTCGAATTCAGCTGCCATGTCGGTAACGCGGCCCAGGAATCGCTCTGTTTGATAAGTAAAGGCCAGTTCCGCGCCTTGTGCGTGGCAGGCTTTGGCAATGCCATAGGCGATCGAACGGTTAGACAGCAGGCCTGTGATCAGAATTTTTTTACCGGCTAGGAATCCCAATTTGTATTGCTCCCGAGAATGTGTTTTAGGTGTTTATTTTGTGCCTATTATAGGCAATTCTCGGGGCAATCGACTTTGGGCTGAGCTGAAGGCTTGGCTTCAGGACCGGTTAGACAGGGCTTTCGAACTTGTTTGCAGTTTTTTAGAAGCGTTGCTGCCCAGCCCAATGGGTGCCAAGTAGCCATGAAACTGCTCAGCACAGCTTTCCCAGGTGAAGGTGCTGGCATGCCTTAGGGGCACATCACGCTCAATTTGAAGCGCCGCCATCGCGGCTGTTTTCAGGTTCCAGTCCAGCACGCCGGCACCGGAATTGGCCACCACATCCAGGGGACCATTCACTGGAAAAGCCGCCACAGGGCAACCACTGGCCATTGCTTCAAGCAACACCAGCCCGAAGGTGTCGGTCAGGCTGGGAAATACAAATACGTCTGCGCGTTTGTAAAGTTCAGAAAGCGCGGCGTGGTTCAACATACCGAACCATTTGGCTTCAGGAAATTGCTTTTCAAGCGCCTTGCGTGCAGGCCCATCGCCAGCTATCCATTTTTCACCGGGCAGTTCAAGGCCTAGAAAAGCCTCCAGGTTTTTTTCAACTGCCACTCGCCCTGCGTATAAAAATACAGGCTTTTCAATACTGCATGCATTTAAACGGCGCAGCAACTCCACTTGTTGGACGTCGTCCGTGGGTAGGTCGATTGGGCTGTAACTCAGATGTTTGCTGGCCGCAGATTGTTCGGGATTAAAACGCTTCAAATCAACACCGCGCTGCCACAACACACAATTACTCAGGCCACGGCTTTTCAATGTGTTGATGACCGACAATGTGGGTACCATCACTGCCCTAGAAGGCCGGTGAAACCATCGCAGCAGCGCTGCCGTAAAGCGAATGGGTATACCCGAACGTGCTTTCACATACTCCGGAAACTGAGTGTGGTACGCCGTAGTAAAAGGCAGCTTGCGGGCGTGCGCAATCAAGCGCATAGCAAGGCCAATAGGGCCTTCTGTCACAATGTGCACAGCCTGCGGCTTGAACTGATCTAACTCTTGGCTTAAGCGTGAAAATGGCCACAAGGCCAAACGGATTTCCGGGTAAGTGGGGCAGGGTATTGTTCGGAACAGGCCAGGGTGAATGACTCGAACTTCATGCCCTTGCGCGCTTAATTGCGCCACGACTTGGCTTAGCGTTTGAACCACACCGTTGACCTGTGGTGCCCATGCATCAGTAGCAATCAAAATGCGCATCGCGATCTACTCCACTGTGGCGGTTTCAAGCGCCTTTTGTTTGCGTACGGGCAGGTCGCGGTGTGGCCAGTGAACGATGTCCAGCTTCCCGCAAGGGTGTTCCACCAGGGCGGTCAGGCTTTCAACCCAGTCGCCGTCATTGCAATACAGCAAACCGTCGACCTGTTTGATTTCAGCCTTGTGAATGTGTCCACACACCACGCCGTCATAGCCTCGGTGTTTGGCTTCGTGAATCAGCGCATGCTCGAACTCAAGGATGAAATTCACTGCGTTTTTCACTTGCTGCTTCAGGAATTGCGACAGCGACCAGTATGGGTAACCCAGCTTGATTCGTATGTTGTTCAACACACGGTTCAGTGTCAGCGCAAAGTTGTACAGCGTGTCGCCCAGATAGGCCAGCCACTTGGCGTAACGAACTACTTGGTCAAATTCATCGCCGTGCACCACCCACAGGCGCTTGCCATCTGCTGTTACATGCACCGCATTTTCAAGAATCGGAATGTCGCCAAAAGTCATGCCTGCAAACTGTCTTGCAGCTTCATCGTGGTTGCCCGGAATGAACACAACCTGTGTGCCTTTACGTGCTTTGCGCAACACTTTTTGAATGACGTCGTTGTGACTTTGAGGCCAGAACCAGCTTTTGCGCAGCTGCCAGCCATCAATAATGTCGCCCACCAAATACAGGGTGTCGCTTTCATTGTGTTTCAGGAAATGAAGAAGGGCATCTGCCTGGCAACCGGGGGTTCCCAGGTGAATGTCTGAAATCCAGATGGTTCTGTAATGGTTGGATCCTTGCTCTTCGGCCGAAGATCCGGTGTCTACCGGTTCTTGAAAATTCGCGGGCGACAGCGCCTCAGGTTTGAGTTGTTCAGCGCTCTCACCTTTTGTAAACAGCTGCTCTGCAATTTTATGCTTGAAGTTCAACTGGTTCGAGCGCATTTTGAATGTCCATGTTCTTGTCATGAATCCAATTAGACGCGCTCGATTTGACCAGCTTGTGACAGTAATATGACGCTTTTTTTACACAGAACGAGGTTTGCCTGATCCTTTATTTTGCTTCCAGGCTTTTCGGTAGCCACCAGGTAAAGCCATACAAAAGGGTCTTGGAGACCACTTCCATGGTGGGAAGGTTTTTGCCGCGAAGGCGCAGGAAAGCGATAGGCAACTCCAAGGTGTGCGCCACCAGCAACAGGGCAGCCAATACCAGCAAGAAAGGCATCACAAGGCTGATTAACAAATAAGCGGGAACCAGGATCCAAAAGCCATTCATGACTTTGCGCATTGATTCAAATGATTGTGCACTTACCTTGACGGCCATAATTTGTCCTAATAGGGCGTAATAGTAAAAAACTGAATATGACAATAGTTGTTGTCAAAAGCCATGTCAAGCGCATTTGGGCTTGCCCCCATGTTCGTGCTGGTGTATATTTCGCAGTCTTCTTAGGACCGTAGCTCAGCTGGTTAGAGCGCTGCCTTGACATGGCAGAGGTCGCTGGTTCGATTCCAGTCGGTCCTACCAATCTTTGGTAATCCCTTTTTCCCTTCCAAAATTTTTCAAGTGTGCGTCAGCGTACCGACCTATTGTGCGCGTTTGCATATGGTGGTTGTGGCTTCCCTGAAGCTGCCATTCGATTTTTCGAAATTGGCCTACAACCACGGAGCATACACAATGACAAACGTACCTTCACCCACGGACAACATCCCTAAAATCCCTCCCAAGCCAATTCAGGCCAACAAGGTTCAAGATGGCGATTTCAATGTACATAAGAAGTCTGCAGCGAAAGATGCCGCACCGCAATCCACAGACAAGAAGAATGTGGAAGACATGGACAGTAACAGCGCCCAGAAGGTAAACAACGGCAGCAATGGCAATCTGAATGGAAATACGAACACTGATGTCATGAGCCAAGACCAGTGGAAATCAAAGATTGGTAGTGCAAAGCAACAGTGGAGCAAGCTTGAACAAGAGGAACTGGTGGCCTGTTGTGGCAATAGCGATCAACTTTCAACCTTGGTTCAAAAACGCTATTCGACCAACAAGGCCGACGCTGACAAGCAAGTGAAAGAGTTTTTCAGCAAGCATTAACTTTCGATATTTTTTTAGGTGAAACACAATGAAGATTGCTATCTCGAGTTTACTCATGGGCGCTGGCATTCTTGCCGCGTGCGCAACCGCTCCTACCCCTGTTGGTAGGTCTTACGTGGCGGCCCAAGTGGCCGTCGCGAATGCTGAAAAAATGCCGGTTTACACTCACGGCAATCAGGAATTGACGGTTGCCAGGCAGCGTCTGGAAGCGTCACGATTGGCTTCGCTGGATGGTAAATCGGAACTGGCCGAAATGCTGGCCATCGAGTCGATTTTGAGTTCTGATTTGGCGATTGCCAAAACCGCTTTGGGTAAAACATCGGCAGTTAACAGTGAAATGCAGAACCAGAACAAAGCCATGCAACAGGAAATGTTGCGCAACAGGAAGGTGTCACCATGAACAACTTACCCCGCCGCATTGCTTTAAGTGCAGTCACGCTCAGTCTGATGACGGCGTGTGCCTCACCCATGCTTTCGTCCGATCAGCAAGGAGAACTTCGCAGTAAGCTTACCGTGTTACAGAATGACCCGGTACTCAGTCGATACGCGCCACAAGCTCGTGCAGACGCTGAAGCAGCTGTAAACAAGGTGGAGCAACCACAAACAACTTCGCAGCTTGTCATGCACAATAATTTTGTCGCGCTTCGAAAAATCGAAATTGCGGAAGTAAGAGCGCGAGAGGCTTATATGCTGGACCAGCAGAAAGCAATGAGCACTACCACCGCAGATGCGCGCTTGGCCTCTCGCACGGCTGAAGCCGACACCGCCGCAGACCGCGCCGACACCGCCACAGATCGCGCCAACAAATTAGCGGCCGAACTGGCAGCTTTGAATGCCAAGCCTAGCCCGCGCGGCATGCTGATTACTTTGGGTGACGTGTTGTTCGCAACCGGGCAATCAAATTTGAATGCAGGCGCAGACGCTGATTTAAACAAGTTGTATGAATTCATGAACAACAATCCGGAAAGCCGGCTGGCCATCGAGGGTCATACAGACAATGTTGGCTCTTCACAAAGCAATATGGAGTTGTCGGAAAGCAGGGCGTTTACTGTGAGCACTTTTCTGCAAAGTAAGGGCATTTCGAACAGGCGCCTTTCAGTACAAGGTATGGGTGAAAGCTCACCTGTGGCTGGAAATGACTCAGCTTCTGGTCGCCAATTAAATCGTCGGGTTGAAGTGACCGTTTTAAAATAATATGAAGTGAAAATATCAAATCCGCGAGTAGCTTGAAATGTTGCTTGCGGTTTTTATCAGTGGCTTGCCTGCATAGGGTCACATCCTGTGTCTCCCGTGAAATTCCAAAGCTTGGGCATTACCTCAACTTTGTTAATTACGTTTATAAATTTGCATAATTCCAGTACGACTCGATCCAGATAATCTTTTTCGATTTCGGAATCAACAAACCCGCTCAACGTGACTTCTTGGTTAATCGTGTTCACGCAAATAATCGAATCGAATAGCATAGGCTCTTTCAACAAAATCATTTTGATTGTGTTGTTCAATGTGACATCGTCCGGAATGAAGAAGTTTTCTTCTTCATTCCGGACGTAATGTTCGGCGCCAAAAAACTTGCGTTTGCCCACGCCTTTCTCCAAAAAATTGATCAGTGTTACTTCAAGCGCATGTCATTCTTCACAGACTCAACACCTTTCACGCTTCGGGTTACTTCAATTGCTTTAGTCATGTCAGCGCTGGAATTGATAAAGCCGCTGAGCTGAACTACTCCCTTAAACGTTTCAACATTGATTTCTGCTGACTTCAAGCTGGGTTCATTGAAAATTGCCGCTTTCACCTTAGTGGTGATTACCGAATCATCAATGTATTCACCAGTGCCGGATTGCCCCGGACCAGAAACGCACCCCACCAAAAAAGCCAGTACGAGAAAGCCAAGGTATTTGGCCAAATGTAGACGAAGATGCATAGTAATTTCTCTCCAATTGTTTGCTGGTTTTTACCTGCGTGTTGCCGAGAACAAAAAGCCGACCAACAAGCCCACTGCGCTGGCTGCCAACACAGATTTGAATGGGTTTTGATAAATGTAAATGCGTCCTGCCTTGCCAGCTTCCTGGCCCTTGGCCAGCATTGCATGTTCTAGATCCTGCCACTTGTTTTTGGCTTCGTTGAAAGTACCATTCACTGAACTCTTGATTTGTTCCAGGTTGCTGTCTTCATGGTTCAGGCTGCTGCTGTGCGAAGTCGCTTTGCTGTCGTTTGCAAAAGTGTCGATCGACTTGTTCCGCAACTCATTTGAGTTGTTGCTCGGGTTGATGTTGCCGTTGGTATTGGTGTTAATTTTTTCCATGGTTATCTCCGTTTAAAATGAAAGAAGGACTCTTAAAGTAGTCCTTCTGCACTCCGCTGACTGTTCGCTTTCGCACATTTCATTCCATGCTTAACTGTTCCGAACCCACTTTTCTGAAATAATCGGGTGGCAATTTTTCACTCACTTGCTGTTCTTTATCCGGAAGCAAACGCTCGAACTCAGCTTTAACGACTTCATAACATTCACACACGCGAACCTCTAGCGAATCTCTGTCCAACACCTCTAAATGACCACGGTTGTATTTGATCAATCCGTCGCGCTGAAGGCGGCCAGCTGCCTCGGTTACGCCCTCGCGCCGCACCCCCAGCATATTTGCAATCGATTCCTGGGTGATGTTCAGTGAATTGCCTGAAACACGATCAAGCCTGCGCAAAAGCCAGCGGCATAGTTGTTGTTCAACGCTGTGGTGTCGATTACAAACCGCCGTTTGATTCATTTGGGTAATCAGTACCTGCGTGTAGCGAAGCAGCAAATTCTGAATGGCTTCACCCTTGTTAAATTCCTCAAGCAAGATGTCTGCTCTAATGCGGTACGCAATACCTTGGCCTTGCACCACAGCTCGAGTAGGTGTGGTGGTGCCGCCCATGAATAAGGTAACGCCAAGCACGCCTTCATTGCCCACCACTGCGGTTTCAGCAGACGCGCCATCTTCCAGTACATACAACAATGAGATGATTGAGGTGATAGGAAAATAGGCGTATCGAATCTGCTCACCGAATTCATACAGCACAGCACCGGGATTTAAATCAACTGCCTCAAGATGCGGCTCGAGTAATGCAAAATCTTTTGGGGACAATGAATTAAGTAAGTGATTCAAGGCAGTGTGAGACATAGTGCTAAGCTCCATTGAAGTGAATGAGGCTTTTTAACGGCTATGCACTATCGCTTGATGACGAATTCTAGTGGTAATCCCTTAAGGGCAAGTGTGCAGTGGCTTGTTTATCTACTTAATTGAGCATGTGATCACGCTTGAAAGGGTTGAAAATCCTAGCGCTCCGCCAGAACGGAGTCATGTCATATGGAATGATCAAAAAAGTAACAATCAGGAGGCAATTTTTTCAGAGCAGGCGATTGGAAAGCCAAGGCGCGGGCTCTGGTCCTTGTTAGGGAGTAATCGCTCAAATTCGGTTTGAACAACCTGGTAACATTCACACACACGTGCCTCTAAAAGGTTTCGGTCCAACACTTCAATGTGACCACGGCAATATTTAATCAAGCCTTCTCGTTGAAGGCGGCCAGCCGCTTCTGTCACGCCTTCACGCCGCACGCCCAGCATGTTTGCAATCAGTTCCTGAGTCATGTTCAGCGAATTGCCCGACAAACGATCCAAACTTAGTAAAAGCCAGCGACACAACTGTTGTTCAACTGTGTGGTGTCGATTGCAAACCGCGGTTTGTGTCATTTGTGTAATCAGCGCCTGCGTGTAACGAAGCAGCAGGTTTTGGGAAGGGCCGCCACGATTGAATTCATCAAGCAAAATATCTGCTTTCAGGCGGTAAGCGCTGCCCTTACTTTGCACGACCGCCCGGCTTGGGGTGGTATTGCCGCCCATGAACAGGGCTATACCGAGAATGCCCTCGTTGCCTACCACTGCAATTTCAGCAGACGATCCATTCTCAAGTACGTACAACAGGGAAATTATCGAGGTAATCGGAAAATAGGCATGTCGCATTTGGCTGCCCGATTCGTACAATACATCGCCCAAATTCAGTTTTATTAATTCAAGGTGGGGTGCCAGCCTTTCGTATTCTTGCCGTGGCAGCGCATTAAGCAAGTGGTTGGATGTGGGGCTTGTCATTGGTATCGAGACTCCGGTGAGGGCTCGGCTTCTCGATAATCGAGTATTACCGGCGACTGCACATAGATTAGTGTAATCCCTTAGGTAAACTATGTTCGGTAACGCACATACGTTTTTTTCCAAACGTACCACCATCAACTTGCAGAGGCTGAGAGCCCTTGGCCTGCGCCAGAGCGGAGTCATTTCATGGGTCATGAACAGAAAAGTAACAAACAAGATAAAAAGAAGGCTTTAAGTACCCCCAAAGAAAAAAAAGCCGCCAAGAAGGTGAAGAAAGACATCAAGGATGGCATCCACAAACCCCAAATCGGCTAATAGCAATCGCTTTTCAAGTGAATCGGCACCTTTGGAATGGTCAGGCAGCATTCGCAAGGCTAAAATAGAGGGTTAGAAAAAAGCCAATTCACCGAAAGGGAAGTACCTATGCCAGTAATCCGCCTGCCTGACGGATCCGAACGTGTTTTCGATCATCCCGTGACCGTGGCCCAAGTGGCCGCCAGCATTGGCCCTGGCCTGGCCAAGGCCGCATTGGCTGGCACGGTGAATGGCGCACTGGTTGATACTTCTTACACCATTGAATCTGATTCAAGCTTATCCATCGTCACTGAAAAAGACGAGGCTGGACTGGATATGATTCGTCATTCTACGGCCCACCTTCTGGCCTACGCCGTGAAGGAATTGTTCCCGACTGCCCAGGTAACCATTGGCCCGGTGATTGAAGATGGCTTCTATTACGACTTTTCCTATGAGCGGCCCTTCACCCCCGAAGACCTGGAAGCGATTGAGAAGAAAATGGCCGAACTGGCCAAGCTCGATGAAGTGGTTACCCGTGAAGAATGGGTGCGCGACGATGCCGTGCAGTTTTTCAAAGATCAGGGTGAGCACTACAAAGCTGAAATTATCGCCAGCATTCCCAGCAACGAAAATATTTCCTTGTATCGCGAAGGCAAGTTCATTGACTTGTGCCGCGGACCCCACGTGCCCAACACCGGCAAGCTGAAACACTTCAAATTGATGAAAGTTGCAGGTGCCTACTGGCGCGGTAACTCCAACAATGAAATGTTGCAGCGTATTTATGGCACCGCCTGGACCAAGAAAGAAGACCTGGCCGCTTACCTGCACCGCCTGGAAGAGGCTGAAAAGCGCGACCACCGCAAGCTTGGCAAGCAGCTCGATTTGTTCCACATGCAAGATGAAGCCCCAGGCTTGGTGTTTTGGCACCCCAAGGGTTGGGCCCTGTGGCAACAAGTGGAGCAGTACATGCGCAAGGTGTACGTAGACGGTGACTATCAGGAAATTCGCTGCCCGCAAATTCTGGACCGCAAGCTGTGGGAAAAGTCGGGCCACTGGGAAAATTACAAAGAGAACATGTTCACCACTGAATCGGAAAAGCGCGATTACGCGCTAAAGCCGATGAACTGCCCTGGTCACCTTGAAGTGTTCAAAAGCGATTTGCGCAGCTACCGCGACTTGCCCATGCGATACGGCGAATTCGGCGCTTGCCACCGAAACGAAAGTTCGGGTGCGCTACACGGCATTATGAGAGTGCGCGGCTTTACTCAGGATGATGGTCATATTTTCTGTACTGAAGACCAAGTGCGGGAAGAGGTCACCAAATTCAACCAAGTAGCCATGCAGGTTTACGCTGACTTTGGCTTCAATGAAATCAATGTGAAGTTGGCCCTGCGTCCAGAAGCCCGTTTGGGAACCGATGAAACCTGGGACAAAGCGGAGGAATCACTTCGTCAGGCTTTGCAGGCCTGTGGTGTTCAGTGGACCGAGCTGCCAGGCGAGGGTGCTTTTTATGGCCCCAAGATCGAATATCACATGAAAGACTCCATTGGACGTTCATGGCAGTGCGGCACCATTCAGGTCGATTTCCAGTTGCCCGGGCGCTTGGGTGCTGAATACGTGGCCGAAGACAACAGCCGACGAGTGCCAGTGATGCTGCACCGAGCCATTGTGGGTTCCATGGAGCGCTTCATCGGTATCTTGATTGAAAACCACGCGGGTGCCATGCCCTTGTGGCTGTCGCCCGTGCAAGTGGTTGTTGCCACCATTACCGAAGCGCACAATGAATACGCGCACACTGTGGTGCAAATGTTGAAAAAACAAGGCATTAGAGTAGAGGCGGATTTGCGTAATGAAAAGATCAATCGTAAAATCCGTGAGCACACAATGCAGAAAACGCCTTATATTGCCGTAATCGGCGATGCAGAGCGTGACGCAAATCAAGTTGCCGTACGCCTGCGTGGCAATGAAAACCTGGGCTCACTGCCTGTTGATGAATTTGTTCAGCGATTGCTGGGCGAAATTAGCAGCAGAGCCTGATCTTTAAACTAGATAAAAGAGGCCAAACATCGTAGCAGAAAAGAAAAACCGCACGAACGAGGAAATTCGAATCCCTGAAGTGCGCCTCATCGGAATTGAGGGTGAGCAGTTAGGCATCGTTAAAACATCAGACGCATTGCGGATGGCTGAAGAAGGCGGTGTGGATTTGGTAGAAATCGCGCCACAGGCTGTTCCCCCGGTGGCGAAGCTGATGGATTACGGCAAATTCCGCTACCAAGAGCAGAAGAAGGCTGCGGAAGCCAAGTCCAAGCAAAAGCAGGTTCAAATCAAGGAAATCAAATTTCGACCTGGAACGGACGACGGTGACTACAACGTGAAGTTGAAAAACCTGACCCGCTTTCTTGAAGACGGCGACAAGTGCAAGGTCACTCTTCGTTTTCGCGGACGTGAAATGGCCCACCAAGACATTGGTGCCCGCCTTTTGGAGCGAGTTCGCAACGACTTGGACGAAATCGGTCTGGTCGAGCAAATGCCAAAGATGGAAGGTCGCCAGATGGTCATGATGATCGGGCCACGCAAGAAATAAGCGTCTTTACCTCATCTCGTTTCAAAAAGATTGCAAGCACACGCAAACCCGCGTTATAATCGCGGGCTTGCTGCTTTGCGCTTAATGCGCATGGCACCAATTGCCCACCAGGTTAGAAAAGAGTTTCGTCGAAACCACCTGCAAGCAGCACTAGGAGCACCAAGATGCCCAAGATGAAGACCAAAAAGAGCGCTGCAAAGCGATTCTTGGTCCGCTCAAGCGGATCGATCAAGCGTGGCCACGCCTTTAAGCGCCACATCCTCACCAAGAAAACGACCAAGAGCAAGCGTCAGCTTCGCGGCATGGAAACGATTCACAAATCAGACATCGGTCGCGTGCGCGACATGATGCCTTACGCATAAGGGGAGGGTGAAAGATGCCTAGAGTAAAACGTGGTGTAACGGCTCGCGCCCGTCACAAAAAAGTTATCGCCCAAGCCAAAGGCTTCCGCGGTCGTCGTAACAATGTATTCCGCGTTGCCAAGCAAGCGGTAATGCGTGCTGGTCAGTACGCATACCGTGACCGTCGCAACAAGAAGCGCGTATTCCGCGCCCTGTGGATCACCCGTATCAACGCAGCAGTGCGTGAACACGGCATGACTTACAGCGTGTTCATCAATGGCTTGAAAAAAGCTGCAATTGGTCTGGACCGCAAGGTATTGGCCGATCTGGCAGTGACCGACAAAGCAGCTTTTGCTGCGATCGTAGGTCAAGTGCGCGCAGCACAAGCCTAAGCAATAGTCATTTATTTGTCGCTTAAGTATTTCTCTTAAGTTGGCGAAAAGACTAGTAAAAACGGAGCCTTCGGGCTCCGTTTTTGTTTTCAGGCGGTACAATTCATGGCTCTACTGAAAGCCGTTCCAATCTCAAAAAGAATCGACTCAATACCCATGGATGCTTCGCTATTCGCTATTCTTACCGAGGCCGAACAGGCCATGTCATCGGCAACCGACTCAGCCAGTCTTGAAAACATCAAGGCCCAGTTTTTGGGCAAACAAGGCAAAGTCACTGAGTTGCTCAAGGGCATGGCTGCGTTGTCGCCCGAAGAGAAGAAAACCCGTGGCGCTGAAATCAACCAGTTGAAGCAACAGGTTGAAGCAGTACTGAATGCCAAGCGTCAGGCGCTGGCCGATGCGGCCATGCAAGCCAAGCTGCAGGCCCAGGCCATTGATGTGACCAAACCCGGCCGCATGCGCGGCACCGGCGGCTTGCACCCGGCCATGCGTACGCTTGAACGGATTGAGGAAATTTTCACAACCATTGGATTTGATTTGGCCGATGGCCCTGAAATTGAAACCGACTTCCACAATTTCACTGCATTGAACACACCGGAAAACCACCCCGCGCGTTCCATGCACGACACGTTTTACGTTGAAGGCACAGGTGGCAACCTGCTGCGCACGCACACCTCGCCCATGCAAGTGCGCTACATGCAAACCAACAAGCCGCCGATTCGCATTATTGCGCCAGGCCGCGTGTACCGCGTAGACAGCGATGCAACCCATTCGCCGATGTTCCACCAGGTTGAAGGTTTGTGGATTGATGAAGGCGTCAGCTTTGCGGATTTGAAAGCGGTGTTCATGGATTTTTTGAAAACATTTTTCGAAACCGACGACATCACCATTCGATTCCGCCCCTCGTTTTTTCCGTTCACGGAACCGTCTGCAGAAATTGACATGGCCTTCACCAGCGGCCCGAACAAGGGCAAATGGCTGGAAATTGCTGGTTGTGGCCAGGTGCACCCCAATGTGCTGCGCCACGTGGGTATCGACCCCGAAACCTACACTGGTTTCGCATTTGGTGTGGGCCCCGATCGGCTAACGATGCTGCGCTATGGCATTAATGACCTGCGCTTGTTCTATGAAAACGACATTCGTTTTCTGCAGCAATTCAATTAAGTTTAACTAAACCAGTTTCGGATATTTCAAGATGCAATTCACAGAATCCTGGCTGAAGTCACTCGTCAACACGCCGTTGAATACTCAAGAGTTGGGCGACAAGCTCACCATGGCGGGTTTGGAAGTGGAAGAACTTGAACCCTTGGCTCCGGAATTTTCCGGTGTGGTGGTGGGTTTGGTTGTCAAGAAAGACAAGCACCCTGATGCCGACCGCTTGAGCGTTTGCCAAGTGCAGGTGGCTGAAGGCGATGTGCGCCAAATTGTGTGCGGCGCGCCCAATGTGGCTAAAGGCTTGAAAGTACCTTGTGCCTTGCCTGGTGCTGAACTGCCTGGCGGCTTTAAGATCAAACCCACAAAGATGCGCGGCGTAGAAAGCGGCGGTATGTTGTGCTCCGGCAAAGAGCTGGGCGTGCCCAGCGATGTGGATGGGCTGCACATTCTGAGCGAAGAGTTTCCCGTGGGCGGCAATGTGCGTGAACTTCTCGGCTTGAACGAGATGAAGTTCACCCTGAAAATGACGCCCAATCGCGCAGATTGTTTGAGCGTGTGGGGCGTGGCCCGTGAAGTGGCTGCGCTCACCGGTGCCACATTGAATGCGCCTTCATTTGCGCCGGTGGTGGCCTCCATTTCCGACACCCTGAATGTGAAAGTTGAGAGCACCGACTTGTGTGGCCGCTTCGCAGGCCGTGTCATTCGTGGTGTGAACAACAGCGTAAAAACGCCGCAGTGGATGGTCGATCGCCTTGAGGGTGCAGGCCAGCGCAGCTTGAATGCCCTGGTGGATATTTCCAACTATGTAATGCTTGAACTGGGCCGCCCCAGCCATGTGTTCGATCTGGACAAAGTGCAGGGCGACCTTACAGTGCGCTGGGCACGCGAAGACGAGCAGCTGAAGCTGCTGAACGAGATGCAAGTGGCGCTTAAGCCGCACATGGGCGTAATTTGCGACGCCAATGGCCCGGAAGCACTGGCCGGTATCATGGGTGGCGACCACACCGCTGTGAATGAGGGCACCACCAATATTTTTGTGGAAGCCGCGTTTTGGCACCCCGACGCAATTGTGGGCCGCGCGCGTGAGTTCAATTTTTCATCCGATGCATCGCATCGTTTCGAGCGCGGGGTTGATTTCCAAACCATTCCCGAGCACATCGAGCGCATTACTGCACTGATCCTAGAAATTTGTGGTGGTCAAGCTGGTCCTGTGGTGGACCAAGTGTTGAACCTGCCAGCGCGCAAGCCGGTTACCTTGCGGCATGCGCGTGCGGAAATGGTGATTGGCATGCCGTTCACTGTGGAGCAGGTGAAAGATGTGTTCACCAAGCTGGGCTTCCAGTTCAATGTTGACGGGCAGGGTGTTGAGACTCGTTATGTAGTCAACCCACCCAGCTACCGCTTCGACATTAATATTGAAGAAGACCTGATCGAAGAAGTGATTCGTGTGGTGGGCTACGACAGCCTGCCGCTGCGCGCGCCCATTGGTAAACTGAAAATGTTGCCTGCACCAGATGGCAAAGTAGGTCACCATGCGATTCGCCGCCAGGTTGCTGCATTGGGTTATCAGGAAGTGGTCAGTTACAGCTTTACGCCTGAACAGTGGGAAGCCGATTTCAACAACAACACGAACCCTGTGCGTTTGCTCAACCCGATTGCAAGCCATCTTAGCGTGATGCGTTCCACATTGATTGGTAGCCTGACCGGTGTGTTGAAACACAACTTGGGCCACCGCGTAGACCGCCTGCGTGTTTTTGAGGTTGCGCGGGTCTTTGAACTGGACGAAAAAGTGCAAGACGGCGCGCAAACTGTGGCCGGCTTCAAGCAAACCTGGAAAGTGGGTGGTTTGGCCTATGGCCTTGCTGACCAGCTGCAGTGGGCCGCTGGCAACAACCGCGCACTCGACTTTTTTGATGTGAAAGGCGACGTGGAGCAATTGCTGCACGGCCGCAAGGTGGATTTCGAGGTCTATTCAGGCGAGTCGCACCCTGCTTTGCACCCCGGCCGCAGCGCGCGAGTGCTGGTGAACAAGCAGCCTGTCGGTTTTATCGGTGAAATGCATCCGAAGTTGGTGCAACAATTCGACTTGCCTCATGCCCCGATTGTGTTTGAGCTGCTGCTTGATGGCCTGAACACTCGAAAAGTGCCTGTATTCAAGGAAGTTTCAAAGCAACCCGTTGTAGTACGCGACCTTGCTTTCGTGGTGGATCAAAACATTGCTGCTGCGCAACTTAAAAAAGCCTTCACTGAAGTGAAAGATGACAACCTTGCCTGGCTGAAATCGGTTATCCTTTTTGATGAATTCCTTCCAAAAGAAGAAGGTAAGGGTCTGAATCTAAATGAGAAAAGTTTGGCATTCAGGTTAACCCTTCAGGCAAGCGACCGTAGCTTGACTGACGCCGACATCGAGCCATTGTTGAAAAAAATGATTGAGCAAGCAGGCCAGCGTTGCTCGGCCCGTCTGCGGTAAATATTGAAGAATAGGTAGAACTCACTGTGGATCAATTTGTGTTGAACGACGACCGAAGTAATGAATCAAGCACCCGCTCAGACCGCATGGACCTGATAGAAGATGGTTTGGCGTCGGGCTCGCTGACCAAGGCTGAACTGGCCGAAATGCTGTTTGATAGCTTGGGCTTGAACAAGCGTGAAGCAAAAGATTTTGTGGATGCGTTTTTCGATGAAATTCGTACCACGCTGGAAGAGGGTGACTCTGTAAAATTGTCGGGTTTTGGTAATTTCCAGCTGCGCGACAAACCCCAGCGCCCGGGCAGAAATCCAAAAACCGGCGAAGAGATACCCATTGCAGCGCGTAGAGTGGTAACCTTTCATCCCAGCCAGAAACTTAAAGCTTTGGTTGAATAATTTTCACTAAATTATTTAAGTAAAAGCAAATAATCTAATGCAAAAAACCGTAAACGCAGACGGAGCTTCACCCTCAGCCAGCTTGCCGCCGATTCCGGCCAAGCGTTACTTCACTATTGGTGAAGTCAGCGAGCTGTGCGGCGTAAAAACCCATGTACTACGTTACTGGGAACAGGAATTCACGCAACTGAAGTCGATTACTCGACGCGGTAATCGCCGTTATTATCAGCACCATGAGGTTCTGTTTATTCGCCGAATCCGGGAATTGTTGTACGAGCATGGCTTCACAATCAACGGTGCCCGCAATCGGCTGGATCAAGAAAAGAACGGGCCAGCGGGCGACGCACCTCTGCCAATTTTGATTGATCGAGAAGTTTTGAAAGAACAACTGCTAAATTTGCGCGAAGCCCTGAAAGCTTAAGCGTTTCTGGGTATAATCCAGCCTTCTCGGAATGTGGCGCAGCCTGGTAGCGCACTTGCATGGGGTGCAAGGGGTCGGAGGTTCGAATCCTCTCATTCCGACCAAATATTAAAAGGCTCAGGTTTTTCGACCTGGGCCTTTTTTAATTTTGGATTGTCTTCGGGAAATTGAGCCGCTTTTCCTTGATTAAACCACTCTCACAATCATCCACACTAAAAACGTCAAAACCCCCACACCCATCAAGCCAGTCAAAATTCCCGCGATAATCGCCAAACCATCTCGCGCCATGAGCCCAAGCCCAATCAAAATTAGCGCAACAGCTGGGGTGCCGTTGCCGCCGGGGATGGGCAGAAAAATAATAAAGCCCATCAGGGCAATGAAAGGCACCAGCCAGCCTCGGTGGGTAGGGCTGCTTAGCGACAGCAATCGCGGGGCACAAATTCGATCGGCCTTGGTGTAAATCCAACTCAAAATCTTGATCAGGCGCGTGGCAGAAGCCTTGGACAATTTCACACGGCATACCCTTTCAGGCAGGCCATGACCGCTGTTGTTGATCCACATCATGCGCGCCACAGACCATATTCCAAATGAAAACAGAAAGCCGGAAAAAGGAATCGGCAACAGCGTAAGCACTGCCAGGAAAAGAAGCAGTGCACCGTGGGCGGATTCGCCGTGCATGTCGGCAAGAAAGCGCACGGAAACCTGATCTTCGTGGGGGTGCTCAACGGCCAGTTTAAGGCGCAGCAGTAATTCGTTCATGCGGCAGTATACCGTTGCACTGTTGCACCTACGTGTAGCCTTTCACGCCCAGCTCGCGGCCCATGCCACCGAATACGCGTTCCGTGCCGTCGACCAGTTCGGCCATGGGTTGTTTGAAGTCAGTGGCTATCCAGCTTTGGCACAGGTGAATAATTACACCCACAGCGCTTTTGGCCATTACCCGCAATACCTTGTCAGGTACTTTCGGGCCACTTAGAAACGGGCGTGTAAATTGCAGCATCAAATCTACGAAAGCGTCGTAGCGTTCACCGTACATTTCGCCCAGCTGGCCGCGCACTGTCATGGCTTCAATCAAAATGAGTCGCGCTTTTGCCGGGTTACGTTTTACGAATCCAAAGCTTTCCTGCAGGCCGGCATGCACCAGTTGGCGTGCATCACGAAGGTGAGGAGCTACGGCCGCCAAAATCGATTGCATGTACTCACGGGTTGCTGATTCATAGGCCGCGGTTAGCAAGGCTTCGCGGCTGGGGAAGGCTTCGTAGAAGTAGCGTTTGGTGAGCCCAGCCTCGGCGCAAATGGCATCAATACTGACGGCTGCGAAACCTTGTTCGCCAAACAAACGTACGGAGGCGTCCACCAGCGCCCGTTTGCGGTTGGCCTGGCGTTCTTCGGCAGACTTGCCACCGTAACTGCGCGGCGATGCCTGGGCGGGCAGGGGGGCTTTGGGTTCAGTCAATGGAATGGTTTAAAGTATTTGACACTGGATCGTATCACAATTATTCTGGTGGTGATATTCTGATACGAAGTCGTGTCAAATAGTCACCGGCTCACTCATTCTTCGGCTGTTTGCAATGAAACTTTCTATTTTGCATGGTCTGGCTTTGGCCAGTGCCTTGTTGATGACAGCCTGCGGAGGTGAGTCTTCCAACAACTTAAACGTTGCAGCCACATCCATTCGCCCAAGCGGCGCGGGTTTTTGTAACTCTATGCAAGGCAATTTGCCGCAGGCGCGGGTGGTCACTTCCTGGAAAACTGCGCCTGGCGATGCGCTGATCACACACCCGATCAGCGGGCTGACCGTGCGCCAATCGTTCGCACCCCATTGGGCTGGCAATGTGGTGCGTTTGCGTTTAAGCAATCGCTACTCGAGCCTTCCAGTGACGTTCACCAACTTTCATTTGGCTGAAGAAGCCGAGCCGGGTGGGGCCGACATGGTACCCAACACAGAATGCAAGCTGACTTTCAATGAGCAGCCCAGCGTTACCCTGCAAGCTGGCGAAACCGTGGTGAGCGATTGGATGGTGTACCCGGTGGAGTCTTTCAAGCGCGTGGGGGTAAGCTTTTATGCGCCTGGCCTTACGCCGCAGGTCACACGGCATTTGAATGCAAACGAGGTGCTTTACTTGAGCCTGCCAGGCGATTATGCAGGCAGCGCGGATGGCAGCGTATTTGTTGCCGCGCCCGAGGGTTACACCGCCAATTTTTTGGTAATCGAGGCGTTGGAAGTGTTGGCCCCAAAGAATGTGGGCACCGTGGTGACAGTGGGCGATTCAATCACCGATGGGTCTGATTCAACCACCGCTTTTTTAAGCGGCCGGAGTTCACCCCTTGTTGCTACCGACCAACGTTACCCCAATCATTTGCAGCGTCGATTCAACAGTGCAGGCATGCCGTTCACGGTGGCCAATGCTGGTATTGGTGGCAACGAGCTGTTGCGCGATGGCTGGTTGCCCCAGTTTGGCAAGGCACTGCTGACGCGATTCAATGCCGATGTACTGCAAACCCAAGGTGTAAGCCATGTGTTGCTAATGATAGGCACCAACGACTTCGGTAACCCCAAGCCAGGCCAGGCCCCTACATCTGATGAACTGATTGCCGGGTACAAAGAGTTGATTGCCAATGCAAAAAATGCGGGGCTGAAAGTCATTCTGGGCACCATACCACCAGCGGAGGGAACTGTAACTGAACTGGTACCTGTGTTACACGGCGCCGCTTCAGCCAAGCGCGGGCGCGATGAAGCCAATGCCTGGATACGCAGCCAAACCTTGAGCGACGGTGTGGTGGATTTTGAGCAATGTCTGGAAGACAAAAATCGGCCAGGATTTTTGGCTGCTGAATACAACAGCGGTGACAACTTACACCCCAACCCGGCGGGCTATTCGGCCATGGCGGATTGCGTGAATTTGAATCTGTTTGAGAGACAACCATGAACACCTTTATTGTAAGCAGTGCGCGCATGCTGGTGCTGGCATTTCTGGCGATTACCCTGCAAGGATGTTTGGGCACAGAAGAAAGTGGTGTGGTCACCAGCCCCGCCGATTCCTCAGGCGGAGTAATACAGCCCGCGCAGGTTGATCTGGGCGAGCAGGAGATCGAGCTGAGCAATACCAACGGCCGTGTGGAAATCTCGAAAAACCCTTTGCGGATTCGTTTTTTTAACTCGAGTGATGAATTGATACTAGAGCAGGTCAGCGGCGAGGGTGGTGCGCTTGAACCAGGGTTGGCCATCGACGAGCCTTTGGGCAGCGACTATGTTCCCCGGCGTTTGTTGAATGCACCTTTCAGTTATATGGTGGGTGCGGAAGTTGCGCCCCAATTGCGGGCCACGCCCTGGGTGGGCAATTACCTTACGCAGGCGTTGCTGGGTATTCAGTACCATGGCACCGAAGTGTTGGAAGCCACTCAAACTGCAACCGGCGTTGAACTGACGATTGCGACCAACGACCCCACTGGCCGGGTTATTGAAGTTGAAGTAAAGCCTTCGGACAACAACAGTTTTGAAGTGCGCATGTCAGTGAACCCCGCGCAGGGCGTTGTGATGGTGGCAGACAGTTTTGTGTTGCGCGATGAAGAATCATTTTATGGTTTTGGTGGGCGCCACAATGCGGTGAACCAGCGCGGAAATTTGCTCACTAATTTTATTCAGGCGCAGAACATTGGTGCAGGGCCGTTGGGTGTCGTGGCCAATACTGCTTCGGGGCAGGGCGAGGGTTACATGTTTCCCTCGGGTCCTGATGCGGCGTATTACATTTCAACAGCATTTGCCTCAACAGGCGGATACGGCTTCATGCTGGATAGCACGCGGCCTTCACGTTACGACCTGGGTGCATCCAGCCCCGAAAACTGGCAAGTGAATGTGTCGGGCAGCGAGATGACGTATTTGGTGGCGCCAGGCACCGAGAAGAAAGCGTTGCAAAGCCTGTCGGGTTTGCAGGGGCGACACCGTGTGCCTTTGCAAGCTGACTTGGGTCCTACCTTGTCGCGTGCGGTGCGGGTGTTGTCTGCTCAGGCAGATGACGCAAGCAGCTATGAGGCAAAAATTTGGGACGACCTGGCACAAATTGATGCATTCAAATTGCCCGTGAAGGGTTATGTGTTTGAGGGCTGGGAAATTTTGCCGCGCGAAACCAGCAAGACAGTGATCAAAGCTTTGCACGATCGCAACATTCGCGCGTACTTGTACATTCGGAATTATGTGGGCATCGACGTGGCCAACACCGAGCGGCTAGAAACTTTCACCGAGGCCTTGCAGGAAGGCTATGTGGTGAACGACGCAGCCGGCTTGCCTTACCTGTTTGGTACACCGTTTGGTGGCCTGGGTGCTGCCATTGACTTCACCAATCCGGAAGCAATTGCGTGGTGGGAGGGTCGTATTCGGGAAATGCTGGAAGAGCTGGGTGCTGACGGATTCATGCAAGACTTTGGTGAACACATAGCGCTGGACATGCATTTTTTTGATGGCAGCACGGGCGAAACCATGCACAACCATTACCCCACCGTGTTCCATCAAACGACACGAAAAATTATTGACGACATTGAGCGCAAAACCGGACGGCATATTTTCTTCTGGACCCGCGCGGGTTATTCCGGAAGACAGGGCAGTTCGGGTTTTGAGTCCTCGAATTTTCCGGGTGATGAAACCAGCGATTGGTCGCGCGCCTCGGGCATTGCATCGTTAACTACCGACATGCTGAGCCGGGGTGCAACTGGCTCTTATGGCTACAACACCGACATCGGTGGTTATTTCGACTTCCACGTGGGTGCGGCCAGTGCGGAGTTGTACACGCGGTGGTCATTCTGGGCGGCTTTGTCGCCCGTGTTTCGCGTTCACAATTCTTCCAGCAATGGCGTGCGCATGCCCTGGTTTTATGGGGAAGAAACGTTGGAGCACTGGCGCAAAGCGGCCGAGCTGCATTTGAAAGCGGCGCCGTTGATCATGCGGTTGTGGCAAGAGGCGCAAACCACTGGCGTGCCACCTGTACGCGGCTTGTGGGTGGAATACCCCAGGGATGAGCGCGCTAGGCAGGAAGATCAACAATGGCTGTTGGGCCGTGACGTGTTGGTGGCACCCGTGGTGGTGCAAGGTGCCACTACACGCGATGTGTACCTGCCCCAAGGTTGCTGGAGGCATGTGGACACGGGCGAGCAATTTAATGGCCCTGCGGATATCACCGTACCCGCACCCATTGATTCGCTACCGTACTTTTTCAAGTGTGGAAGCAGTCCGTTCTAAAAGGATGCTTCCCCTGTCTTAAGACGGCATTGCCCGTGCAATTGGCGGGTTCACTCGCACGGCAAAGGGCATTGTGATTTCATACACAACACCACCTTGTCCAGTTTGAGTCGACACGCCATTGCGCAATGCACGCTGGCTTGACACATACAACCTGCGCCCGTCCGGCGAGAAGGCTGGGCCTGTTACTTCAGTGGCACTGGCATCTCCTGGCAGGCGAAGCAACGGTATGGTGGTGCGATCTGGCAGCAGCACCATGGCGCGCATGTCGCCACCATCTTCCACCACAATCATTTCTCCATCCAAGGTCATGCTCAAGTTGTCCACGCCCATCATTTTTGGCTCGGATGGATCCACCGGCGAACCGATTGGGCCATCTGTGGGGTCATAAATACTTTCAATGGTGCCGCGAGCCACGTCGATGGCCCACACGTTGTTGTCCACTTTGGTTGAGAAGTAAACGAAGCCATTCAAGAACCACACACCTTCATTGCCAGCAAAAATGGTGGAGTCGGGCAGGTATACATCCGGCTGTGGGGTACCGTCGTCAATCGCGTCCAACCAGGTAATTGGGGTCGGGCCTTGACGGGCTGCCTCAATTCCAGCGGGTACAGAAAGTACCTGCAGTTTTCCGTTTTCAAAATTGGGGCGGGAATTGGCAGGCCAATCTGTGGTTGTAAATACGGTGCGGTAGAACCGGTCTTCGCCTGTGATGTCTTCGCTGTGATAAATCGCCCTGCGTTCAACGTCGTAGGCGACCTGTTCATGTGCCTTGCGTCCAAATCGATCCAGTCGAATCGGTTCGCCACCGTTGCGCAACGGGCTGCATTCGAACATGTAACCGTCCAGAATTTCTTCGCCATTGATCCACGTGCCCCAGGGCGAGGCACCGCCCGCGCAGTTGGTGGTGGTGTTTCTTTGAATTGGGTAGGCGTCGATCAAGTTACCACTTTGATCAAACCGCAAGGCGCTGGCACCCCCGCCAAATGGCAGCAACAATGGAATTCCGCCTGGCAGCAGGGTATCCACCAGGCCGCTGATGGCGTTGGTAATTGGGCTAAGCAGTTGAAGTGAATCGCGGCTGGCCAGTTGGCGTATGGCTGAAAGCTCACTTGGAATTTGACCAAATGCGGTTGTGGCATCGCGGGCTTCGGAATTTGACACGTAAATCCAGCCACCGTCTTCAGTGGCGAAAACAGCGCCTCCGTCCGGGTCGGAATGCCAACGGAAGTCGGGTTGGGATGGGATGGGCGGCTCATTGAACACCGCGACTACACGCGATGTAAAGCCTGCCGGCAACTGAACGCCATTTGCATCGGGCGGCATCAAAGGGCCCATCGAAGCGAAAGGACTGGTTCGCGGAGCGCCAGACCCGCTGGGCCCCACCCCTGCGCCACCTGCAGAAGAACCCCCGCCACACGCGGTTAACCATTGCGCCGCAGAAATGCTACCTGCAGTCAGTAGCATGTTTCGCAGGAACACCCTGCGAGACAGACCTTGTTGTTCAATTTTTTTGAGTTCGTTGTGAATTACAGCCATTTCCAACCCCGTTTACTTTTGATGCTACAAGCCATTAATACTCAATTACGCGGCGAAAGGATTCAGGGGGCATGCCCTAAGTGACAGGTCATCAAATGGTCACATTCGCCCATGCTTTCGCGGTGCTTAAATTGATACCATGTGCAGATGAAAAGAAACGCATTTATCGCAGGATTTTTTGGTTTTGCTTTGTGGTCAGCATTGATGTTGATCCTAGTATATCCCCATGACTGGGTTACCTTAACAAATGCACCTGTGCTTCTGATACTTGTTTCGTCCATCTATTCATTGTTGCTGCCACTGGCTTTGTCGCTAATGCTTAGCGCTTTCGCGGTGTTGATGTTCAATTATCAAATGGTCCCGCCAGTCCACACCTTTCACGTGGATTTGCATGAACACGGCATCTTGCTGATCACGATGATGGGCGTGTCGTGGTTGGTCACCTATTTGTTGCGTCGACAAAAGCAGATTGCCGCTTTGGAAAGATTACAGGCTCAACGTACATTGCGCTTGATGAAATGGAGCGAACAACTTCGCGAAGTTGATGACCCCCACACCTTGTTGTCGCAACTTAATCAACTGGTGCGAGGTTTGGCTAGTGAATGCGATGCGATTGCGCTTGGTTTTGAAGCGCATGACCTTTCCTCGGATATCACCAGCTTGAACCCGCAACAACTCGAGGGCTTTAAGGCGTGTTTGAAAGAAAACAAGCCTTTGGGCAGAAACACGGGGCGGTATGAAAGCCTTCCCGATATTTATTTGCCCATGCGCGGGAAGTCGAAGGCATTCGGGGTTTGTGTTTGTACGCTGAATGATTCAAAGGCACAGAACATGCAGTGGACTCGCGATGTGCAGGCCCTGCTTGACCAAATGGGTTTGGCATGCGAACGCCGGGAAAGCTTGCTGCGCGCCCAAAGCGCGCGTGAACTGGCACAAAGCCAGAAAACCCGCAGCTTGTTTTTAACCTCAATTGCGCATGACCAGCGCACCCCCCTGGCCAGCATCATGACGTCTGCCACAGCCATTCTGGAACAGGCGGGCCAATTGTCTACCCAGGAAATTCGGCGCTATGCCGAATTGATTCATGCGGAATCTGAACAGGTTGCTCGCTTAACCGACAACACCTTGACCTTGGCACGCTTAAGCGGCGACCGGGTTGAAGTACCCATGCAGTTCGAATCTGTAGAAGACATGGTAGCGTCTGTATTTCAACGTTTGCGCCAGCGCAAACATGTTCATTTGCCAAAGGTTGATGTTGACCCAGGCCTGCCATTGTTGAAATGCAATATGGTGCTGGTTGAACAAGCGCTCGATAACCTAATCGACAATGCCAGCAAGCATTCAGGAAAGCCAGCAACCATCGAGCTTAAAGTGAGCAAGGAAGAGGGTTCGGTGTTGTTTGAAGTGAGCGACAAGGGGCGGGGCTTGGGTATTCATGCAAACACTGATTCAGAATGGAAGGGCGATCGCGGTCGCGGAATGGGCATTGGCTTGCAGCTTTGCCATGCAGTGGCCCAAATACATGGTGGTCATTTGATTTTCAGTTCGAACAATGGGCAAGGCACTGTGGCGGGTCTGGTTTTGCCAAATTTGCCTGAGTAGGAACAAAACGGTTTATGGCCATTCGTATTCTTTTGATTGAAGATGACCGCGAGTTGGGTAGGGCGCTTCGCTCAACACTGACAACCGAGGGTCACGCGGTTACTACCGCAGCCAGTTTGTCTGAAGCGCAGGCCTTGATGGCAAATCAGGCTGCATGGCAACCCTTCGATTTGTTTTTGCTCGATCTTGGCCTTCCCGATGGTGAGGGACAAGAGTTTCTTCACCTTGCGCGAAAAAGCAGTACCGCCCCAGTGATTATCATTTCAGCGCGTCCGCAGGAAGAAAGCAAAATTGAGTTGCTGGATGCGGGGGCCGATGACTACCTGGTGAAACCATTTAGTGTCGGCGAATTGTTGGCGCGAATCCGTGTTGCCTTGCGCCATCGCGGAAACCATGCGCAGCCCGCTACACTGCACTACCAACGAGATGGTTTACAGGTGGATTTGGTGAAGCGCCAAATCGTGTTGAATGGCGATGATGTGAAGTTGACCCCAACTGAATATGAACTGTTGGCCCGTTTGGTTCGAAGCGCAGGCCAAGCCGTTTCCCATCGGCAGTTATTGATGGACGTGTGGGGGCCAGAGTATTTGGAACACACCCAGTACACCCGTTTGTATGTGGGTCAGCTTCGCGGCAAACTGGAGAAAAACCCGGCCGATCCGCATTTTATTTTGACTGAAACCGGTGTGGGTTATCGCATGCTGGCTGCCGAATAAACAGCCGCACCACTTCCTTATAACTTCCTGATATGTTGCGGCGCACTATGCAGTCTGTGTTTACTTTACAGACCCGCCATGACCACGAACCAGACTGAAAAAACCGAACAAAGCCGCGCTGGCCTTGCGGCACTGACATTGGGTGCCATTGGCGTTGTGTACGGTGACATTGGCACCAGCCCGCTGTATACCGTTAAGGAAGTGTTTGGCGAAAATTCAGGCGTGCCTCTGAATCCGGAAAACCTGACTGGTGCAATTTCCGTCATTTTCTGGGCATTGATGCTGGTGGTCACACTCAAATACGTGATCCTGATTTTGAAAGCGGACAACAACGGTGAAGGAGGTGGATTGGCACTGACTGCGCTGGCCTCAGAAGCAGTCAGGAAAAAGCCCATGCTGAAAACCGTGTTGTTGCTGATTGGCGTGTTTGGCGCAACGCTTTTTTACGGCGACAGCGTGATTACACCGGCCATTTCAGTGTTGGGAGCGATGGAAGGATTAACGTTGATCACCCCCACGTTGACGCCCTATATTATTCCACTGAGCATCATGATATTGATTGGCTTGTTTGCAGTTCAGCGGCACGGCACGGCGGTGGTGGGTAAATTTTTCGGCCCGATTATTGTGTTGTGGTTTGTTACCTTGGGTATGGTGGGTGTGGTCAACATAGTGAACGCACCGCAAATTCTGGCTGCACTGAACCCTGTTCATGGTGTTCAGTTTGTGCTTGAACGCGGTTGGGCCTTGTTTGCAGCCATGGGTGCAATTGTGCTTGCATTGACTGGTGCAGAAGCCCTGTATGCCGACATGGGGCACTTCGGTAAAAAGCCGATTCGCTTTGCATGGACGTTTCTTGTGTTTCCATGTTTGGCCTTGAATTATTTGGGGCAGGGCGCGTTGTTGATTGCAGATCCGTCTGCCATTGAAAATCCGTTTTATCGCTCTTTCCCCGAAACCTGGGTTATTCCTGCTTTGTGCCTGGCCACCATGGCCGCCATTATTGCCTCACAAGCTGTTATTTCCGGTGCATATTCCATGAGCAAACAGGCCATACAACTAGGTTTTCTGCCGCGCATGAAAATTCACTACACGTCGGCGAAAGAATCCGGGCAAATTTACATGCCCGCCGTGAACTGGTTGCTTTTGGCAGGTGTACTGCTGGCCGTGTTGTTGTTTCAAAACTCTTCTAACCTGGCAGGTGCGTATGGCATTGCAGTGACTTTGACCATGCTGATCACCACAGTGCTGACTTACTTTGTAATTCGCCACAGTTGGGGCCTGCCAGCCTGGCTTTCTGTCGGTGCCACCATCTTCTTCATTTTGATTGATGTGTTGCTGGTGGTTAGTTGTGCACTAAAATTGCTTGACGGTGGGTGGTTTCCAATTGTGCTGGGCCTGGGCTTGTTTGTGGTCATGTCGACCTGGTGGAGCGGTCGCAAGTTGCTGATACAAAGCATTCAAAAAGACGGTATTAATTTATGTGACTTTCTGCCCACCTTAAATTCTGAACAAATTAACCGGGCTGAACGCACGGCGGTGTACCCCGTTGCAGATCCTGAAAAGGTGCCCATGGCTTTGCTGCACAACTTGAAGCACAACCAGGTGCTACACGCTAGAAATATTATTTTGACGGTGGTGTTTCACAGCGTGCCTTGGGTAGGCACCAAAGACCGCGTGAAGGTGAAGGCACTTGGACAAAACTTCTGGCAAGTAACTGTTCACTACGGCTTCATGAACACACCTAACATTCCAGACGCGCTTGAGTTAACTCAGGAAACGGGTTTACCCATTTCGCTGTTCGAGACCACATACTTTTTAAGTCGCGAAACTGTGGTGCCCACCGCAGGTTCGGGCATGGCCAAGTGGCGAGAACAACTGTTTTCAGCGATGAGCCGAAATGCAGGGGGTGTAGTCGACTTCTTTAGATTGCCGCTGAACGCGGTGGTTGAATTGGGTACCCGGGTGCAAATCTAAACACCAGTCAGCTTGTGCGAACTGCGTGTTCTATAATTGTGAGCATGAACGCTGAAGATCTTCAAAAGCTGGTCACCATGAAAATGCCTTTTGGTAAACACCAAGGCAAGTTGCTGGCCGATTTGCCCGGCAATTACCTGAACTGGTTTGCCCGCGAAGGTTTTCCGAAAGGCGAAATAGGCCGTTTGCTGGCCTTGATGCAGGAAATTGATCACAACGGTTTAAGCCATCTGCTTAAGCCCCTTCGCAACACCGATTCCAATTAAACAAGCTTTGTATGTCTGAACTATCGCATGTAACTGTGGCCATTGTTGGCGGTGGCCCCGCTGGCTTGATGGCGGCTGAGGTACTTGCGGATGCGGGTGTTCAGGTGGATCTGTTCGATTCCATGCCTTCATTCGGGCGCAAGTTTTTATTGGCTGGCATTGGCGGTTTGAACATTACCCACAGTGAAGAGTATGCGCAGTTTTGTAAACGCTATGCAGACAAGCAAAAGCCGCTGCAACCCACACTTAACTTAATGACTCCTGAAAAGCTTTGTGAGTGGGTGCATGGCTTGGGCGTTGAAACTTTTGTAGGCACGTCGGGCCGGGTGTTTCCGAAAGAAATGAAGGCGGCACCTTTGTTACGAGCATGGTTACATCGTTTGCGCAGCCTTGGCGTGCGCATGCATGTGCGCCATGTTTGGCAAGGTTGGGGGGAAAAGGGGCAGTTGATGTTTTCAACACCCGGCGGTGTTCGCGAGTTCTCGCCACTAGCCACCGTGTTGGCTCTGGGCGGCGCAAGCTGGCCCAAACTGGGTTCGAACGGGGCTTGGGTGCCTTTGCTTCGCGGCATGGGTGTGCAAGTCGCTGAACTGGAAAGTGCCAATTGCGGGTTTGAAGTGAAGTGGAGTGATTACCTGCGCGAAAAATTTTCTGGCGCACCTTTGAAGTCGGTGGCCTTGAAGTTCACTGACTTGCACGGCAATGAAAGTGAGCGCCAAGGTGAAATGGTGATTGGCCAGCACGGTGTAGAGGGAAGCCTGATCTATGCCTATTCACGAGAAATTCGCCAGCGTTTGAATGCGCAAGGCAGCGCAACTTTTACGCTGGATTTATTACCGGGGCGACCTGTTGAACGGGTGCGCACTGAAGTAGCAGGCCTTGCACGCAGCAGCCAATCCATGTCGAGTTACTTCAAAAGCAAGCTGGGACTTGCAGGTGTGAAACTGGCCTTGCTGCATGAAGTTCTGTGCAAAGAAGACTTTAAAAATACCGACAAACTGGTTTCAACGATCAAAGCGTTACCAATCACCGTGCATTCCGTTCGGCCCATTGCTGAAGCCATTAGCACTGCGGGTGGTGTGTGCTTTGAAAGTTTGAACAGCAACTACATGTTGCAGAACAAACCCGGCACCTTTGTGGCTGGTGAAATGCTGGACTGGGAAGCACCCACCGGCGGTTATCTGCTCACCGCCTGCTTTGCAACTGGCTTGGCTGCCGGGCAGGGCGCGTTGAATTGGCTGAATGACCCATCAAACCGCAAACAAATTCCTTAAGGGTTGATGAAGGTAATCATGTTTTGCCAGCTCAGGCTTTCTGCTTTCTCGTATTTCAAACCCAAATCTTCAGCCTCTTTTTGAACCTGCGCCACGCTCATGGTGTGCAGCGGTTTGATGGGTACATCGGGGTCAAACGCGCGGTATTCCACAAACACAACACGTCCGCCTTTTTTCACGGCTTTCATCAGTGATTGAAGTGTTTCGCGCGGGTATTCCAGCTCATGGTACACATCCACCATAATGGCCACGTCCAGGATTCGGTCTGGCAGGTTCAGCGATTTACTTTCTGACTGTCGAACTTCCATTCGACCCTTGGGCAAGGTTTCGGCTTTTTTTTGCAGCATCTTGATCATCTGCGGTTGAATATCAACCGCCCACACCACACCGTTGGGTGCAATCGGTGTGGCCATCATCTGGCTGATGTGCCCGGTTCCTGCGCCAATGTCACCCACTACCATGCCTGGTTTCAAATTCAGTTTTTGAATCAGCAAATCGGTGCGTTCTTCTTCGATGCGTTGCGGGCGTTCAAGCCACGGTGCGCCTTGCCAACCCATCACTTTTGAAATGGGGCGATCGCAGTATGATTTACCAATGCCATCGGGGTGGGGGTTTGAAATTGTTTTGTATTGGCATGCGGCCCATGCGCTGGAACCAAGAATCAAGGGTGCCAGTATCAGTGACACTTCAAATAATTTCTTCACTGAGTTGTTCATGTGTACTTCCTACAGATCAAAGCCTAATTTGATTATCGTTCAATTCATTGTGTTTCATAAGTTTTCTTTTTTTCGTACCGAGTTGTTCTGATAATCTCAAATGGCTCGAAAGAAGCCATAAAAATACAAACACACGGAGACAACAATCAATGAACAACTTCAAGGGCAAAACCGCTGTGATCACAGGGGCTGCCAGCGGTATTGGGTTGGCCTTTGCCAAGCATGCTGCTGCACAAGGTATGAATGTGGTGTTAGCAGATATTGACGAAACGGCACTTGCGCAGGCAGTAAGGCAACTTGGCTTGCCTGCCGAGCGAATTCTGGCTATTCGCACCGACGTGCGCCATGCAGCGGAAATCAAGGCGCTGGCCGATGCAGCGTACAAGCAGTTCGATGCAGTCCATTTGTTGTTCAACAATGCAGGCGTTGCCCTGGCGCGCACCACCTGGGAACACACCGTGGCAGATTGGGAATGGATACTGCAAGTGAACCTGTGGAGCGTGGTGCACGGTATTTCTGAATTCTTGCCACGCATGCAGGCCCAAGGCGGCCCAGCGCATATTGTGAATACGGCTTCTGTCGCTGGCCTGGTTTCCAACCCGGGTATGGCCGCATACAACGTCAGCAAACATGGCGTGGTTACACTCAGCGAAACCTTAAGCCTTGAATTGCAAATGACCCAATCGCCCATCGGCATTTCCCTGCTGTGCCCGGCCTGGGTACCTACAGGCATTGGCAATTCCGAGCGCAACCGGCCCAGTGATGTGGCGCAAACCAATCCAATTGAAGGTTTGACAGCGCAATTGAACAAACGAATTGGCAAGGCCATTGCAAGCGGGCAATTGACTGCTGAAGACATGGCGGCAGAAACTTTCACGGCCATTGCTGAAAAGCGTTTTTATGTGATTCCGCACAGCTACATGGTTCCGGTGATTGAAACCCGGATGAAGGAAATTTTGACTCAGCAAAACCCAACGCTGCCCAAATAAAATACAAAAACGGAGACAAAACAATGAAAGCATTGATGTGCAATAGCCTGGGTTTACCCAGCACCTTGGTATTTCAGGAAACGGCTGACCCGCAACCGGGTCCTGGCCAGGTAGTGGTTGACATGAAAGCGGCGGGCGTGAATTTTCCCGATGCGCTGATTATTCAAGGCAAATACCAGTTCAAACCCACTTTGCCGTTTGCGCCGGGTGCTGAGCTGGCTGGTGTGGTGGCCGTACTGGGCGAGGGTGTGAAAAATGTAAAAGTGGGCGACCGCGTAATTGCAATGTGCACACACGGTGCGTTCGCAGAAAAAGTCTTGGTGCAAGCCAAGCAGGTTATTCCCATGCCGCCGACTATGAGTTTTCAAACGGCTGCTGCTTTTACCTTGACATACGGCACCTCATATCACGCACTGAAAGGCCGTGCGCAGTTGAAAGAAGGTGAAACCCTTTTGGTATTGGGTGCGGCAGGTGGTGTTGGTTTGGCAGCGATTCAAATTGCAAAGGCGCTTGGGGCCAAGGTAATTGCTGCAGCATCCAGCACCGAGAAGCTGGATGTTTGTAAGGAAAACGGCGCCGATGAATTGATCAATTACATCAGCGAAGATTTGCGCGTGCGTGTAAAAGAACTTACGGCGGGCAAGGGTCCTGATGTGATCTTCGACCCCGTGGGCGGCAAGTTCGCTGAACCCGCATTCCGCAGCATAGGCTGGGGCGGTCGATATTTGGCGGTGGGTTTTGCTGATGGTGAAATACCCAATATTCCGCTGAACCTGCCACTGCTGAAAGGTGCTTCAATTGTGGGTGTGTTCTGGGGTGAATTTGTGAATCGCCAGTTGTTTGATTTTATCAAAGACCTTGGCGAAATGTTCATGCTGATTGACCAGGGCAAACTCAAGCCACTGGTGTCCAAAGTTTATCCGCTCTCGCAGGGCGCGCAGGCCTTGCAAGATTTGCTCAACAGAAAAGTGGTGGGCAAAGTGGTGATTTCCGCAGGGTAAAGTCGGTGAGTTTATTGCGGTTTGACCAAGCCTTGTTCTTGCAAAATGTCATCGATCAACTCCAGACGAAGCAGTGGGTTGTCGAGCGCGAGCAATTGCAGCTTGGTGGGCTTGTCCAGTGGTAATAATTCACACCAGCGGTTGGCCACCCAGCCGCAATCCATCAGTTTGAATGGTTTGCGAAAGGGCAGTTGTTCCTCAGAAATGCCTTGTTCATCGATGGTGTTGATTAACTTCGCCAAGGCATTGGCGCTGCCTTGCAAATAATTCGGAATTTCCACCACAGAGTCGGCTGGCATGGGTTGAATTTCAGCCATCCACAAGCCGTTTTTCTCTTGCCTGGCCGTGTCCATCTTGAAGCGTTGTGTACCGATTGTTGATACTTCAATCAAAGTGGGTGTTACAAACTCATGGTGTTCAATTTTTATCAAAGTACCAATTTTTGCCAGTTGAATTTGTTCATCCGGGCGGCGTACTTCGTTGCCGTCAATCAGGCTGACTACACCGAATGATGTGTTGTCGCGCAGGCATTTTTTCATCATGTCGAGATAACGAACCTCGAAAATCTGAAGGTTTAATACACCCTGTGGATACAGCACCGTAGCGAGAGGGAAGAGGGGGGTGGCCGCTTGAGACATCATCGAATTCCTCGGGTAAAACTTCTACAACACGCCAAGCATATCAACCCAGAGCCTGCATTGCCATCTCTGCGCTCAATGCAAGCAAGGTAATTCCCGTGAGCAGAAGACCTGCCACCCTTGAAGCCCGTCGAAGTGGTGTTGTCGCGAAGTTTGAAATCGAAACGCCCACCCTGTGATTATTTTGCTGAGTTGCTGGTTCAGGATCTCAGCAATTGAAGAAGCATGGTGCATTGTTGATGCGTTGCGATTTAAACTGAACTTACCCCATCTATTCGGAACCTGACCTATGAAAATTCACCACCTGAATTGCGGCACCATGTGCCCGGTTTGCAAACGCTTGATCAATGGCAGTGGTGGTTTTTTTGAAAGAGCTGAAATGGTGTGCCATTGCCTGATGGTTGAAAGCGAACAGGGTCTGATTCTGGTAGATACAGGTTTGGGTACGGGTGATGTATTAGAGCCAAAAAGGCGCTTGGGTGCTGGCTTTGTGGCCATGTTGGCTCCCCAATTGCGCATGGAAGAAACAGCGATTGAGCAAATCAGGGCACTGGGTTTGAAGCCTGGTGATGTAAAGCACATTGTGCCCACTCACCTTGATCTGGATCATGCTGGGGGCTTGAGTGATTTTCCCGAGGCACATGTGCATGTGTTCGAGCCTGAGCACCGTCATGCAATCAAGCCAAGCCTGCGCGATTCATTGCGATTCAGAAAAGCGCAGTTCGAACACAAACCCAAATGGAATATTCACGACAAACCCACGGAAACCTGGTTTGGCTTTCAGGCAATTCGACCCATTGCTGGTGTTGAATTGCTGATGGTGCCTTTGATTGGGCACACACGTGGGCATGTGGGCGTGGCGGTGAAGAACGGCAACAAGTGGCTTTTGCATTGTGGAGACGCATACTTTCACCGAAGTGAGGTGGCGTTGAAGCACGAGGACCCCATGCCGGCGGGTGTGGCTTTCTTTGAGAAGCTTGTGCAAACATTGCCTGCCGAGCGTGTCGCCACACAGGCGCGTTTGCGTGAATTGGTGAAAAGCAGTGGCGATGAAGTCGAGCTGTTTTGCGCGCACGACCCCGTAGAGTTCGCGCGCTACAGTTGAATCAGGGTCAGCTTTTTGCCTTTCTTGCTGCTGCCAATTGCGCTTGCAGCGCGTCAATGCGCTGGTGGTTGTCTTCTGAACCAATGTAACTTCTGAACAGCCATTCCTGCGTGCGCATGGACATGTCCAGATCTTGATTCAGCACCACGTTGGAAAGGCGTTTGGTTTCAGCCAAACATGCACGGTCGTATTGCGCCATGTCGCGCGCAATTTGTGCAACCGAGCTTAGCAATTCACCTTCAGGAAACACCTTGCTGACATAGCCCATGCGTTCGGCTTCTGCTGCATCATAAATTCGGCCCGTCAGCGCCACTTCTTTTGCGCGGCCCATACCGATGATTCGCCACAGCGGGTCCATGATCGGGGTCAACGACAACACGATTTCACGCTGGCCGAATTTGGCGCGGGTGGATGCGTACCGAATGTCGCACATCATGGTTAGGTCAAATCCACCTGCAATTGCGGCGCCGCCCACTGCACAAATTACTGGCTGTTCGCAAAACAGAATGGCGCGGTAGGCCCGGTGAAACAATGCGGTGTAGGCTTCGTTGCTTACTTTTTCAAGTTTTCGAATTTCATTTAAATCAAAGCCTGCTGAAAAGTAGCGTTCGCCACCTGTGAACACAATCACATTCACGTCTTGCCGCGCACCAAGCGCGTTGAACATGTGTGTCACTTCTTCCAGTACATCGGGTGCCAGCGCATTGCCTTTGTCGGGGCGGTTAATGGTGACAGTGGCCACGCGATCAGCTAATTCCAGCGTCAAATATTCAAAATTCATTTGTCTTGTTTCCAGTTGTTGTTATTTCCAAGCGTCGTTGGTTACTTTAACTACATAAAAGCCCTGGAAGCCATCGGTGTACCAGATTTCCTTTCGTTCAGGCACGAATGCAGGGCTGGACATGGCCCAGTTGCTGGCTGGCGCAGGTAAGGTAATGATTCGTGGTTTTACGGGTGCGTTGAAATAAGCCACTTCTACCGGATTGGCTGGGTCGCGAATATCAAAAATTCGCAAGCCCGACAAAATCATGCTGCACGCTACAATGGTGGGGTTCACGCGAGTTGGTATGTTGCAATAGTGCCCCGCATAACCGCCGATTGGATTTTGTGCGCCGGGATCGTTCGCAATTTCTTCGCGGTTTTCCATGTTGTGCACATCAAGGCGCAAATTGGAAATGACCTTGGGTTTGGTTTCATCAGAAATGTCGATGATCCGGGCGGCGCCCACCAGATCACCGTGAATGCCAACCGGCAGTGGCAAGTTGCCACCCGCGGAGAATTCGTCAATTTCCATCACATACTGCTTTCCATTGCTGGTGAAGGGAATGGCGTTTTGTGGAATGGTCACTGTGTCCCAGGTCAGGCGCGAAATCTCGCGCACTTGCGGGTTCGCTTGGCGCGCCTGAATTTCTGAAATGTCCAGAATCACCAGACCAGCCGGGTCGCCAATGCTGGCCACATAAGCACGGTTTCCGTCGGGGCTGATTGACAATCCATGGGATGAATATTGACCCGCCCAAAGCGGGCGGGGCAGGCTGGGGTTGGATATGTCCAAGGCCACCAGGGTCGATGTGGACGGAGAGCCAGAGAAGAATGTTTTTCCATCTGGAGAAATGCCGCTTTCATGGCCAAACAGGCCCAAGGGTGTGGATGATTTCAACACGGGTTTGCGGCAATCCTCAGATACATCGTAAATATCGACGATACCGGGGCCGAAAGCCGGGTTGCCCAATACGGCGGCCAGCACGCCACCTTCCTGGCTAACCACCAGCGATTCATGTGGTGACAACATGGCCGGTGTAATCAGCCGCGCAGTGCGAACCGGATTGGTGGGGTCGCTCATGTCAAACACATTCACACCCAGTTCAAGGTCCAGAATATTTGTTGGAAACAGCAAGGTGCTGTCTGCAAATGCACAATCGCGGCCCGCTTTGTCGCGGTAGCGTTCAACCTTAAACCCACCCACTGTACCAATCACGCGTTCAGGCGCGAATGAACCCACCATTTGTGTGTTGCAAGCAAATCCAGCGGCAGCCAGACCCGCATCGTGGTCGGCTTGCGATACACGGCCCTGCATGCCTGTCTCAGGGCGTGAACCTGGGCCACACCGACCTTGAGGCGTGGCTGTAATGTTTAGTCCATCCACCACCTGGCTCGGGTTGGTCCGCCCGCCAGCAGCAGTATTGCTGGAACCAGAACCCCCAAAACAGCCTGCAATCAGCGTGGGTAGTAGCAATATTGCCAGGCGCAATTGTGGAATATTGTTCAACATGATGTGGAATGTCTCCGGTTCAGGATTTGTCGATTTGTTGTAGTTTCATTTGCATCCAGCCAATTTCCATGCCCTGTTCGCGCACCATGCTGGCCGCCATGGCTTTCACTAGGCTGGATTCTCCATTGCGGTTTGCAAACCACGCCATAGGAATTGCCGCGCGGTGGTGGGCCAACATCAGTTTGATGAACAGAATTTCTTTGTCGGTGCCAGTTGCCAAGTTGAGCTGAGCAAGTTCTTCCGGCGTGGCCACGCCTGCCATCGCGCCACCGTCAGCCTTGCATTGGGCTTGGTACAACTGGTCGTCCAGGTGGCGAACATTCTTGGCGTTTTCAACCCATGCCATAGGTGCGCCATCTACCATGACGGGTTCTTTCCACGCGGTCAGCCAACCTTCCATTACACCCATTTCGCGGGTTTGTTTCAGGATGATAGATTGTGCAAGTGCTTGAATTTCGGGTGATGCGGCATTGCGCATCATCATGGACATTTGAATGGCCTGGGCGTGGTGCAGCATCATGCTGCGAGCGAAGCCGGCGTCGATTTGGCTTACCTGTTTTTCTTGAGCGACTGGCTTTGGGTTTTGGAAGGCAAAAAAACCAGACGCGAGCGCCACAATGGCCACGATGGTGATGGCCAAAGCACGCTTACCGGGGTAGGGTGATTTTGGGGCTTGCGGGTGTTGCATGTCTCGTGAAGTTATTGATGTATATGCATCTTCTACTTCCACGAGCAGCCGTTGGATTCAGGAACGCGCTGGTTAAGCGCTTCCTGAATCGAGATACCACTGAATTGCGAAGAATCAGTCCTTTAATTCAAGCGCACGGTTCAAACTAAGCGCAGCCAATGAGCCCACAGCGCCAGAAAGCAGGTACAAGCTAACGTATTCCAAACCGAAATGCGCAGCCAAACCCAAGGCCACCAGGGGAGCAAAGCCTGCACCCACCAGCCATGCCAAATCCGAGGTAAGCGCTGCACCCATGTAACGGTACTTGGCCTTGAAATTGGCGGTTACCGCGCCTGCTGCTTGACCATAGGACAAGCCCAGCAACACAAAACCAATCAGAATGAACGCAGTCTGGCCGTTGTCGCCACCGTCCATCATGGATGGCACGAAAAAGCTGAATAGCGCAATCAGAATCGCAAAAAAGCCCAATGTGTTGCGGCGGCCCAGTTTGTCAGCAATCAAGCCGCTGATCACGACTGAACCGGCGGCCAGCACCGCCCCCGCGATTTGAATCACCAAAAACTCGGGAATGGATCGGTCGGAATTTAACGCAATCCAGGACAAGGGGAACACTGTGACCACATGGAACAGCGCATAGCTGGCCAAGGCAGCCAAAGCGCCCACCAAAATATTGTGACCTTGGGAACCAACAATTTCAGTGACCTTTACCGGTTGAAGTTCACGTTCCTCCAGCAAGCGCGCATATTCGCTGGTGGCTACCAAGCGCAGGCGGGCGAACAAAGCCACTACGTTAATCGCAAAGGCCACATAGAAAGGATAGCGCCAACCCCAGTCGAGAAAGTCAGCAGGAGAAAGAGCGGCCAGCAGGTAAGCGAACAAGCCGGCGGCAATGATGAAACCCAATGGTGCGCCCAACTGACCAAGCATGGCGTACCAGCCGCGTTTCTTTTCAGGGGCGTTTAATGCCAACAGCGATGGCAGTCCATCCCAGGATCCGCCAAAGGCCAAACCCTGTCCAATTCGTAACACAGCAAGCAACACAATCGATGCGGCACCCAGCGACGCATAGGTTGGCAAGAAAGCAATGCCCGCTGTTGAAATGCCCAGCATGAACAAAGCCACAGTTAACTTGGTTTCACGTCCGAATTTCTGCTGCACCATCATCAATGCAACCGTACCAACGGGGCGAGCGATGAATGCAAACGAGAAAATAATGAATGAGTACAGGGTTGCAGTCAGAGGGTCTTCAAAAGGAAAAAACACTTTTGGAAATACAAGTACCGATGCGATGGCGTACACGAAAAAATCGAAATATTCCGAAGCACGCCCAATAACCACCCCAATGGCGATTTCGCCGGGTGTGACGTTGCTGTTGCTGCCATGATGGCCCGGTGTAACGCCTTGTTCCGCGTGAATTGTGCTTGTGCCGGACATTTGTAGTTCTCCTCGAATCTTTTGCTTGCGACAATATTATTTTTATTTTCAATGGCTTGAAAGTTAAATCTGCTTGCTTGGACAATATGTCCAATGCCCAAGGCTCAACCATGTCAGTAAATTAGCATGAAATCATTTTCTAACCATGCTGGGTATTATGTTCAAGCCACTGAAACGAAGTCTTTTGTTGGTGCCGCTTCTCCTGCTAGCAGGATGTAACACCATCGTGATGAATCCCAAAGGCGACATTGCGTCGCAGCAGGCTGACCTCATCGTGTTGTCCACGGTGTTGATGTTGATCATCATTGTGCCAGTGATCTTTCTAACCTGTTTCTTCGCCTGGAAATATCGGCAAGCCAATACACAGGCTGAATACGATCCTGAGTGGGACCATTCTACCAAGCTGGAATTGGTCATTTGGGGCGCACCCTTGCTGATTATTATTGTGCTGGGCCTTGTCACTTGGGTAAGCACACACAAACTTGACCCCTATCGCCCGCTAGACCGCATTAACGCAAGTACACCACTGCCAGCGGATCACAAGCCCTTGGTGGTCCAAGTGGTGTCGCTGGATTGGAAATGGTTGTTCATCTATCCCGAGCAGGGCATAGCCACGGTGAACGAGCTGGTGACGCCTGTGAATGTGCCTGTGCGCTTCAAGATCACTTCAAGCACAGTCATGAATTCGTTTTACATTCCAGCACTGGCCGGCCAAATCTATTCCATGGCCGGCATGGAAACCACATTGAATGCCGTGATTAACGAAAAAGGAAGCTGGGAAGGTTTCTCCGCGAACTACAGTGGCGCCGGGTTTTCTCACATGCGCTTCAAGTACAACGGCGTAAGTCAGGAAGAGTTCGACAACTGGGTGGCACGCAACAAGTCGTACGGCAAACAATTGGATCGCGCAGCGTATCTTGAGCTGGAGAAGCCCACCACCAAACACCCGGTAGAGCGCTTTGCGACCGTTGAAAACAACTTGTTCCACGCGATTGTAAATCGTTGCGTGGTGGAAGGCACTGTGTGCATGGACACGCAAATGATGGCGGATTCCATGCGCAACCGCACCGGTTTGTCTGCCGATGAATTGGCAATTTTGATCAACGAAGCCATGTGCACCATCGCCCCAAACGACGACGCACTCCCACTCATCACTTCATCCAAGAAGAATGGCTATGACTCAGTATCCAATTGAAACAAGCCCGATATTCGGGCGGCTAACTCTTAACGCGATTCCATACTACGACCCAATCATCATGGGCACGTTGGCTGTGGCCATGACGGGTGGATTGATCCTGCTGTACCTGATTCACAAACACCGTTTGTGGGGCACCTTGTGGAATGACTGGTTCACCAGCATTGACCACAAGAAAATCGGCATCATGTACATGGTGCTGGGTTTGGTCATGATGATGCGCGGCTTTGCAGACGCCATCATGATGCGGGCGCAGCAGGCCATGGCGTTTAATGGCAATGAGGGCTTCTTGCCGCCACACCATTACGACCAGATTTTCACAGCCCACGGCGTGATCATGATTTTCTTCGTGGCCATGCCTTTGATTACGGGTTTGATGAACTACCTGATCCCGCTGCAAATTGGCGCACGCGATGTGGCATTTCCGTTTCTGAATAACTTCAGCTTCTGGATGACTGCGATGGGTGCCGCGTTGATTATGGCTTCGCTGTTCGTGGGTGAATTCGCCATGACTGGCTGGTTGGCCTATCCACCACTGTCGGGTGCATTGCAAAGTCCGTACGTGGGGGTTGATTACTACATCTGGGCTTTGCAGATAGCCGGGGTGGGTACCTTACTCTCGGGTGTGAACTTGATCGTAACCGTGGTGAAAATGCGCGCCCCTGGCATGACCCTGATGAAGATGCCGATTTTCACCTGGACTTCCCTGTGTGCGAACGTGTTGATTGTGGCCGCCTTCCCCGTGTTGACTGCTGTGTTGGGCATGTTGACCATGGACCGTTATTTGGGCACCAACTTCTTCACGAACGACCTGGGCGGCAACTCCATGATGTACGTGAACCTGATCTGGATTTGGGGTCACCCCGAAGTTTACATCCTGATTTTGCCGCTGTTTGGTGTGTTCTCTGAAGTTGTTTCCACATTCAGCCGCAAGCGTTTGTTTGGTTACAGTTCGATGGTATACGCCACGGTTGTTATTACCATTCTTTCCTACCTGGTTTGGTTGCACCACTTCTTCACCATGGGTAGCGGGGCCAGTGTGAATGCCTTCTTTGGTATAACCACCATGATTATTTCCATCCCCACGGGTGCGAAAATTTTCAACTGGCTGTTCACCATGTACAAGGGCAAGATTAGTTTCGAGTTGCCCATGATGTGGACCATCGCCTTCATGATCACTTTCGTGATTGGTGGCATGACCGGCGTGTTGCTGGCCGTACCCCCAGCCGACTTTGTGTTGCACAACAGCCTGTTCCTGATTGCGCACTTCCATAACGTGATTATTGGTGGTGTGTTGTTCGGCCTTTTTGCAGCCATTAACTTCTGGGCACCAAAAGCATTGGGTGTAAAGCTGGATGAATTCTGGGGCAAGGTGTCGTTCTGGTTCTGGGTTGTCGGTTTCTACTTCGCCTTCATGCCGTTGTATGTGTTGGGCTTGATGGGTGTAACCCGCCGTATGAGCCAGTTCGATGATCCCTCTCTGCAAATCTGGTTCCAGATCGCAGCACTGGGTGCCGCCATGATCGCCGTGGGTATTGCCGCCATGATCATGCAGTTCTATGTCACCTGGCGTGACCGCGCCAAGTTGCGCGACACCACCGGTGACCCCTGGGGTGGCCGTACGCTGGAATGGGCCACTTCAAGCCCACCTGCAGATTACAACTTCGCGTTCACACCCGTGGTGTACGACACCGATGCATGGGCCGACATGAAAAAGAATGGCTATAAGCGCCCAACCGACGGTTTTGCGGACATTCACATGCCCAAGAACACCGCGGCAGGCTTTGTGATTGCTGGTATCAGCGCAGTGATTGGCTTTGCTCTGGTGTGGCACATTTGGTGGTTGGCAGCAGGTAGCACAGTTGCCCTTGTGGTGGCAGTGATTGCACACACATTCAATTACAAGCGCGACTTCTACATCAAGGCCGATGTTGTGGCCCAAACAGAAGCCGCACGTACAAAACTGGAGCAAGCCCATGTCTGAACTAACTATGAATGCAGCCATGAACGCATCCGCAGATTTGTCCAATGACCCCAGTGCACGTTATTACGTGAAGGACCACCATCCTAAAAATGGTTCGTCCTTGGGCTTCTGGATTTACCTGATGAGCGATTGCTTGATCTTCGCTTGTTTGTTCGCCACGTATGCGGTGATCGGCCGCAACTATGCGGGTGGCCCCACTGGTGCGGAAATTTTCGATTTGAATCTGGTGGCAATCAACACCGCGTTTCTGTTGCTGAGTTCAATTACCTATGGCGTGGCCATGGTGGGCATGCAAAACCGCAAGCTGAATACCACCCTGTTGTGGTTGGGTATTACGGGTGTGTTGGGCCTGGCGTTTCTGGCTGTTGAAATTTACGAGTTTTGGCATTTCATCAGCATTGGTGCAACACCGCAAACCAGTGGATTTTTAACCGCCTTCTTTGCACTGGTGGGCACCCACGGTTTGCACGTGTTTTTCGGCATCATCTGGCTTGTGGTGTTGTTGTTCCAATTGAAAAAGCACGGCTTGATTCCTGAAAATCGCCGCCGCGTGATGTGCCTGTCCATGTTCTGGCACTTCCTCGACGTGATCTGGATCGGCGTGTTTACCTTCGTTTATTTGATGGGAGTATTGCCATGAGCGCACATCCACACAACGTCAACGACCACCACGATCACCACGATGATGACGATGAAATTCACGTCAGCATGCGCGACTACACCGTAGGGTTCGTACTGGCAGTTATCCTGACAGTAATTCCCTTCGCCTTGGTGATGGGCGGTGTATTTGAGAGTTCGACCACCACAGCGCTTGTAATTCTTGCCTTGGGTGCTGTTCAAATGGTGGTGCACATGGTTTACTTTCTGCACATGAACAGCAAGTCGGAAGGCGGCTGGACCATGTTGGCGCTGATGTTCACGCTGATTATTGTGGTGATCACATTGGTGGGTTCGATCTGGGTGATGTACCACCTGAACACCAACATGATGCCGGGCATGAACCACGAAGCGATCGAGTCGATTCAACAGCTGAAGTGAAGGAGCGGGGCGCACAATGAATGACGGATCAACTACCCATTCAAACCGTGCCCCCAACTCGATCAAAAGGCTGCTGGGCTTTGCCCTGGCGGCCTTTTTTTTCAGCGCTTTTTTTGCGCTGGGCACTTGGCAGGTTTACCGGCTTGATTACAAACTCGATTTGATTGAGCGGGTGGAAAGCCGCGTTGATGCGCCAGCTGTAAACGCACCAGCAGCTACTGAATGGCCCAAGGTGGGCCGCGACACCCATGAATACCTGAGCGTGAAGGTGCAGGGTCAATTGCTGCCCCAGTTCACCACGCGCGTACAGGCCACCACGGTGTTGGGGGCAGGACACTGGCTACTCACACCACTGCGCCAAATAGGCGGAGAAGTTGTGTGGATTAATCGCGGTTATATTCCTTTGAATGAAGTCGATCCAATGACTGTCGAGAACACGCAAGGCCAGTTTGAAGTGCGTGGCCTGTTGCGCATCAGCGAAGAGGGTGGGGCATTTTTACGGGAAAACGACCCTGCGGGCAATCGCTGGTATTCACGCGACATTGCAGCTTTGTCCGAGCACTACAATTTGCAACCAGCTGCCCCCTATTTTATTGATGCGGGGGCACCCCGAAATTTGGGCGAGGAAATCACCGGGTTTACCCCCAAAACCTACCCGGTCGATGGATTAACTGTAATCAAGTTTCACAACAGCCACTTGGTGTATGCCTTCACTTGGTATGCTTTGGCCTTGATGGTAGCGGGTGTTACCGTCTGGTTGAATCGAAAGTAATACCGCCGCAGGATCCACATTCACATGGCCATCAATACCGACATTGTTTCCATTCGTCAGGGCGCAAGCGCCTTTGATGAAACGAATGTACTGAATGAAACCGGTCACAAAAACATGCTGCATTTGATTCACTTGCGCTGGCTGGCGGTGGGTGGGCAAATTGCAACCATTTTGGTGGCCACTTGGGGCTTGAATATTCAGCTGCCCCTGTTTCAAATGCTGTCAGTGATGGTGTGTTTGATTGCTTTCAATATTGGCAGTCATTTGCGCTGGCATGAAGAACGTGTGGTCAGCAACCGGGAATTGTTTTTGGCCATGCTGGTCGACATCGCCAGCCTGACCGCACAGCTGTACTTCACCGGTGGCATCAACAACCCCTTCGTATTTCTGTTTTTATTGCAGGTTATTTTAAGTGCGGTGTTGTTGCGTTCTGAGTCCACTTGGCTGGTGGTGGGCATCACGACGCTGTGCCTTGCATTCTTGTCTGTGTTCAATCACCCCCTTGTGCTGCCGTTGAACAGCACTTACAAGCTGGCTGATCTGTATGCCAGCGGCCTGGTCATTTGCTTCGTACTCAATGCTGCTTTGCTGGTAATTTTTATCACGCGAATCGGGCGCAATCTGCGTGCGGGCGATGCCACACTGGCCGCGTTGCGACAACGCGCTGCTGAGGAAGAACACATTGTACGCATGGGCCTGCTGGCCAGTGGCGCTGCACATGAACTGGGTACACCACTGGCCACCATGTCAGTGGTGCTCAGCGACTGGAAGCGCATGCCCCAGTTCGCAAACAACGCCGACATGCTCGAAGAAATTGAGGAAGTTGAAAGCCAGTTGATTCGATGCAAAAGCATTGTGAGTGGCATATTGTTATCAGCCGGGGAAACACGCGGTGAGTCGTCAGCGAAAACCACTTTGCACGACTTCTTCGAAGATCTGGTTCAAGAGTGGGAAAGTAGCCGACCAGCGCAGCACTTTGAGTTCAATAACCAGGTTGAAGAAGAGTTTACAGTGGCTTTTGATTCCACTGTGAAGCAGATGGTGTTCAATGTGCTGGACAACGCTTTGGAAGTTTCCCCGAACTGGCTGCGTTTTGACGTGTCCAAAAACCAGGAACATTTGTTTTTGACTGTTACCGACCAGGGCCCAGGCTTTCGGGCCGATATTTTGGAACAGGTGGGCACACCCTACAACTCCAGCAAAGGCCGCCCGGGGGGGGGCTTGGGCTTGTTTTTGGTGATGAATGTGGCGCGCACTTTGGGCGGCTCGGTTCAGGCACGCAATTGTTCAGAAGGAGGGGCCGAGGTGCGAATCGTTCTGCCCCTGAGCTCGCTGGTGGTGCAAGATGGTAATTTGGAGAACCAAGCGCGATGAACCAAAGTAGCAGTAAGGAAAGGTTGTTGTTGCTGGTCGAAGACGATGAGTCATTCGCGCGCGTGCTGAAGCGCTCATTCGAGCGGCGCGACTACAAGGTACTTCACGCTAGCAGTCAAGATGAAATGGAAACCTTGCTTTTAAAGCACACACCCACGCACGCCGTGGTGGATTTGAAACTCAGTGGAAGTTCATCAGGCTTGAATTGCGTTCAGGCTTTGAATGCACACAACCCGGCCATGTTGATTGTTGTGCTTACTGGTTTTGCGAGCATCAACACCGCAGTCGAGGCCATTAAGCTGGGCGCTTGCCAGTATTTGGCAAAGCCATCGAACACCGACGACATTGAAGCCGCTTTTGGCCACGTTGCCGGGAGCGAACCAGTGGAATTGACCAACCGGGCCACCTCAATCAAGAACCTTGAATGGGAACGCATTCACGAGGTACTGGTAGAAACCGATTTCAATATTTCAGAAACCGCGCGCAGGCTGGGCATGCACCGCCGAACACTGGCACGCAAGCTTGAAAAACGCCGCGTTAAATAAAGGATAAATACCATGAGCCAAAACCCACATGATGGATTTGTGTTTAATCACACCATGCTGCGCATCAAAGACCCAGTTGTGTCGTTGAATTTCTATGAAAAAGTGTTCGGCATGATCCTGCTGCGTAAACTCGATTTTCAGGAAATGTCGTTCTCGCTGTATTTTCTGGCCAAGTTGGGTGACGGTGAAACACCCCCCGCGGATGAAGCCGAGCGCACAACATGGACATTTTCCCAGCGTGGTGTACTTGAATTAACCCACAACTGGGGCACCGAGAAAGACGCTGAATTCAAGTACCACGATGGCAATGCCCAGCCGCAGGGTTTCGGGCACATCTGCTTCGCTGTTCCCGATTTAAATCAGGCGGTGGCCTGGTTCGACGAAAACAAACTTGAGTATGTAAAGCGCCCTGAGCAGGGGAAAATGAAAAACGTGGCCTTTGTAAAAGACCCGGATGGTTACTGGATTGAAATTGTTCAACCCAGCTTGCTGGGCGGACTGGGTAAGTAAGCCAATGAGTCAATGGCCACTTAAGCCCAGTGATTAATTCAGTTCTTCTTCACTGGGCAAAATTGGCAGGGCAATAATTTCAATGCCTTCGTCGCGCAGTTCTTCAAATTCTTCCGGGCTGGCTTGGCCACGAATGGCGCGTATTGGCGCTTCTTCGTAATGAATTTTCCGAGCTTCCTCGGCAAATCGATCGCCGACGTCTTCGGAATGATTGATCAGCGCTTGAATAGCTTGGCGTGCCATTACAAATGCAGTTGCCACATCAACTGAATTTGCTTTTTGAGCCACAGCTGCTGTTGGTTCGGTAGGTTTTGGCTCGGTAAGCCTAGTTTCAACCGAGGCCTTGCTGCCAATATTAATTTTGGATGGTACCTTACGAATGGCGGAGGTGCCACATTCCGGGCACGTCAGCAATTGTTGCTCTCGTTGATCGTCGAAATCGTCGTTCGAGCGAAACCAGCCTTCGAAGCGATGGGAGTATTCACACTCCAGGTCGTAAATGATAATTGCCACAATGTTTGAATCAATCTCAGAATTTGGGTATTTTACAGTGGAATGGTTTGTCTACCGCTGCAATTGAATCTCTTCTAGAATTCGATTAACAACAATCACGGCCCCAAGAGGTTTGTATGTCCCGAAAAAAGTCACTTGAGCCCCATTTGCGCGGCATTGTTGACTTGGTGTCTGCCACGCTGGACGAAGGAACACGTCAGGTAGAGGGCGTGCATCGGCGAATCGCCGATATTCCGTTTTCTGTACTCAAAAAGATTCGCCCGATTGCGCCGATTTCATCGGCTGTACACATGGTGGAGAAAAAAATCACTCACTCTGCCTATGACACAGTTCGTTTGGTGGCCAAGGTGGGTGCGCAGGCTGTGCACAATGTGTTGCCCACAGACCCGACCAGCCAGGGTATTTCCAAACCCGAGTACAAAATTGATCACGACAGTTTGCGTAAAAACAAAGCTGATCGCAAAACCGAGCAAAAAACTAGGAAGAAACCCTAGGTCCAAATGACTTGCACAAGCCTGCGCCAGAGTGTACATTAATATTATGAGCGTATGCGCATATATAATTAAAAAGCATTCAGGAGACATGTGTGTCATTGGACATTCCTTCGAACACCCCATTGGGTCAGATTCAACGCGCCCCTGAAAATTTCGTAAGTCGAACCGACATTGCGTTTGTTAACCGCGCCAGTGAAACAGATCGCCGCAGTTTTTTCAAAAAAGCCTTTGCTGCCGCTGCGGTGGGCGCAGTGGCTTCAACACCAGGCATGGCCATTTCTCAAAGTACAGCGAAAGGCGACCCAGCCATTCTGAATTTGCCTTTGCACAGCAAAGGTCTTGGTCAGCCTGTTGCCACCATGCCCTATGGTCTGCCTTCACAGTATGAAAAGAATCTGCAGCGCCGTGAATCGCCTGGGCTGACTCGCGTGGGTGGCTCATCGGTGTCGTTTTGTCCTTTCCAGGGTTTGTTTGGAATTATTACACCATCGGGTCTTCATTTCGAGCGCCACCACCAGGGCTGGTGGGACATTGACCCCACCCAGCACCGTTTAATGATCAACGGTTTGGTAAAAAAAGAAATGGTGTTCACTGTCGATGAACTGATGCGAATGGAATCGGTTTCGCGCGTCCATTTCATTGAATGCGGTGCCAACTCCGGCATGGAATGGGCCAATGTGGCGGTGCCCACTGTGCAATATACACATGGCATGCTGAGTTGTTCTGAGTTCACCGGTGTGCCTTTGATCAAGGTATTGGAATTCTGCGGTGTGGATTTGAAAAAGGGGCGCTTTGTGTTGGCTGAGGGTGCCGATGGTTCATCCATGACCCGCACCATTCCCATGGAATTAATTGAAAGTGGTGAAGTTCTTTTGGCCTATGGCCAAAACGGTGAAATGCTTCGCCCTGAAAACGGTTACCCGCTGCGCTTGGTGGTGCCAGGTGTGCAGGGCGTGAGCTGGGTGAAATACCTGCGCCGAATCGAGGTGGGCGACAAGCCCTATGGCACGAAAGATGAGGCGATTCACTACATTGATTTAATGCCAGACGGTTTGCACCGGCAATACACCTCAGTGCAGGAATGCAAATCCGTGATTACCACTCCTTCTGGCGGACAACAACTGCTCAGTCCTGGCTTTTACAACATCACAGGCTTGGCTTGGAGTGGCCGCGGAAAAATTACTGCAGTGGATGTGTCTACCGATGGTGGCAGGAACTGGAAAACCGCCAAGCTGCAAGGGCCGGTCCATGATAAATCCCTGACCCGTTTCAACCTGCCTTGGGTGTGGGATGGGAAAAGTGAAGTGTTGCTGCAAAGCAGGGCAGTCGACAGCACTGCCTATGTGCAACCCAGCTACAGAACGCTGCGCGACAAGCGCGGCGACAAAAGCATTTATCACAACAACGCAATTCAAAGTTGGCGCGTTGATGCGGCAGGTGAAGTGCACAATGTGCATGTGGGGTAGGGCATGAGACAACCGCTTAAAATGCTAATCGCCGTTTGTACAGGCTTGCTGTTTGGTGGAAGTGCACTGGCATTTGAAGGTCTGGGCCGCGTGGCTACCCCTGCGGAGGTGACGGCCTGGGACATTGATGTTCGCCCGGACTTTGTGGGCCTGCCCAAAGGCAGCGGCAGTGTGCAGAAAGGCATGGAAGTGTGGGACGCCCAATGCGCTTCCTGTCATGGTGTTTTTGGTGAAAGCAACGAAATATTTACACCGATTGTCGGTGGCACAAGCGTCACCGATATTCAGACGGGTCGGGTTCAATCGCTTAAAGATGGCTCATCGCCCCAACGCACCACCCTGATGAAGGTACCCACGCTTTCTACTTTGTGGGACTACATTAACCGCGCCATGCCCTGGAATGCGCCTAAAAGTCTGAGTACCGAGGAGGTGTATGCAGTGACTGCATACATTCTGAATATGGGCGGTGTAGTGGGCGATGACTTTGTGTTGAGCCACACCAACATGGCTGCCACGCAAGCCCGGCTCCCCAATCGCAATGGCATGCAAACCAACCATGGTATGTGGTTGCCATCGGGTAAACCCGATGTAAAAGAGACGCGTTGCATGTCAAACTGCACGCCTGACGCGAAAGTCATTTCTTTTATGCCTGATTATGCAAAAGATGCGCATGGCAACTTGAAAGATCAAAATCGTTTGGTTGGCCCCGTGCGTGGCGTGGTTACCGTGGCGCAAGCGGGCACTGAACCATCGGCGCCCAAGGTCAGCATGAATTCAGGCGAGTCGTTGTTCAATGCAAATGGTTGTGTGGCCTGCCATGGAGTGGACAACAAAAAGCTGGGTCCATCCGTTGTTGCTATTGCCAACAAGTACAAAGACAAAGCCGATGCCAGGGCGTATCTTGCGCAACGCATCAAGGCTGGCAGTAGCGGGGTGTGGGGCGACATGCCAATGCCTGCGCAATCGCATTTGTCAGATGAAGATTTAAACGCACTTTCTGACTGGTTTTTGTCCAAGAGAAAGTGAGCAGATTTATTTTTAGGAGGAGTTACTCAATGAACCAAAACAGACGCAATGTGCTGAAGGCTTCTTCAAGCCTGACAGTGCTGGGTTTGGCCGTGGCTGCAGGCTTGATCAATCCCAAAGAGGTGTTCGCTGCTGCCGGATATCCCGATAAGGTGTTTGGCGCCAAGTCATTGGATGATTTGATGAAAGCTTTGGGGGGCAGCATGCCCACGGAAAGTGCTGACATCACCGTAATCGCTCCCGACATTGCTGAAAACGGTGCAGTGGTGCCTGTGGGCGCAGACAGCAAGCTAAAAAAAACCAGTGAAATTTCGCTGTTGGTGGCCAACAACCCATCCATGTTGTCGGCTCAATTCATGATTCCTGCCGGAACTGATGCCAAAGTAAACACCCGTGTAAAAATGGGCAGGTCCAGCGATGTGTATGCACTCGTAAAAGCCGATGGCAAGTATTACTTTGCCAAGAAAGAAGTCAAAGTGACTCTCGGTGGTTGCGGCGGTTAAATCAATATTCAGGAGAAGAACATGGGTGATCCAATGAAAATTCGCGCCAAAGCAAACGGCGACGAAGTTGAAGTGAAAGTGTTGATGGCACACGAAATGGAAACTGGCCAGCGCAAGGCCTCAGATGGCAGCCTGGTGCCCGCATGGTTTATTCAAAATGTGACTGCCAAGTGCGGCGACAAGGTCGTACTGCAAGCCAACTGGGGTCCAGCCGTATCCAAGAATCCTTTCATGTCGTTTTCATTCAAGGGTGGCAAGGTTGGCGACACGGTAGAAATAACCTGGACCGACAACAAAGGCGACTCCCGAACTGACAAAACAAAAGTGGCGTGATCCCAAATCGATTCATAACGACAAGAAAGGGGCGTGAGATGAGGCAAACAGCAAAAACAGCGGTTCGTATGGCCGCTGTGGCCTTCGTGGGTGCCAGTGCTTTGGCATCCATCACCATGAATGCGCATGCGCAAAAAACAGTCGAGCAGGGCATTCAGGAATACCGTGACATGTTGGCCGATGGCAACCCGGCTGAGTTGGTTGAACTGCGCGGTGAAGAGCTGTGGACCAAGCCACAGGGGCCGAAAATTGCTTCGCTTGAGCAATGTGATTTGGGTTCCGGCCCTGGCAAGTTGGCAGGTGCGGTCGCCACCATGCCCCGCTTTTTCAGTGACACAGGCAAAGTCATGGATGTGGAGTCTCGCTTGGTGCATTGCATGATGACCCTGCAAGGCCGCACCGAAGCTGAAATCACCAAGAAGCCATTTTCAGGTGCTGGCGAAAAGCCCACAGAGCTGGAATCACTGGTGGCTTATGTTTACGCTCAGTCGCGCGGGGCGACCATCAAGGTGCCTCAAGGGCATCCTGAGGAAAAAGCGTCCCGCGCGCGGGGCGAGAAAATATTTTTCTACCGGGCTGGTCCTTACGATTTTTCCTGTGCCAGTTGCCATGCAACGGATGACCAGCGTATTCGCCTGCAGGGTTTGCCGAATTTGACCAAGCCCGAGCCTGCACAGGCAGCCTTTGGCGCATGGCCGGCTTACCGGGTGTCGCAGGGGGCGGTTCGTTCCGTGCAATGGCGCATGTACGATTGTTTCCGTCAACAACGTTTCCCCGAGTTGAAGTATGGCTCGCAAGCGTCGATCGACCTGATTACCTACCTGGGTGTAAAAGCCGAGGGCGGTACCATGCAGGCCACTTCGCTTAAGCGCTAACAACAAGGAGAACAACTATGCGTATTACATTTAAAAATTCCGCCGGTGTGCTGTTGCTTGCCGTATCTGGGGCTCTGATCGGTGGATGTGCAAACACGGAAAGTCGCCCCGAGGTGGCTGAGCCGACCGACGAAGAAATCAAGCAGTTGATGATCTCTTCATTCAAGGAAAAGGGAATTGCCAAACTGGATCGCGTGAACCAGACCGAGCTTCAGAAAGCGTGTTCACTTGCGGAGTCGGATCCCGGTAGTTTGACCGACGCAAAACGTGTGAAACTTCAAGAAGCCGCGCTTGCGGCAGTGAAGTTTCCGGTCGATGGAAAGTATTTGGGCGATTGGAAAGCGGGTGAGAAACTGGCCCAGACAGGCGTTGGGTTTCAGTTTTCCGACAAGGAGGGCACGGCGGCAGGTGGCAACTGCTATGCCTGTCACCAGTTGGCACCTGAAGAGCTTTCATACGGTAACCTGGGGCCCTCGCTTTACCAATACGGCAAGTTGCGCGGCAATTCCGAAGAAATCATGAAATACACCTGGGTGAAGATCTGGAATTCACACGCCTACAATGCCTGTTCCAACATGCCGCGTTTCGGTGCTGAAGGCATCTTGACTGAAACACAGATGAAAGACGCAATGGCTTTGCTGTTGTCACCCGATTCACCGGTCAACAAATAAGCGAAGCGATACCCAATGCAAATGAATCGACGTGAATTCATGGGCATGCTGGCTGCTGCCTCGGCGGCTGGCATGGCAATCAGTCCTCCGCAGGTACTGGCGGGTGGTCATGGTGAAAAGCTTTACGATTTGAAGCCATTTGGCAACGCGAGCGTGTTGCACATGACCGATTGCCACGCTCAACTGGTGCCCATTTATTTCCGTGAACCCAATGTGAACCTGGGTATCGGTGATGCTTTTGGCAAGGCGCCTCATTTGGTGGGTGAATCGTTGTTGAAGGCATTCAACATCAAACCAGGTTCTGCACAAGCGCATGCCTTCACCTATTTGAATTTTGAAGAAGCTGCCCGGCATTACGGCAAAGTGGGCGGTTTCGCGCACTTGTCTACCCTGGTGAAAATGATGAAGGCCAGCAGGCCCGGCGCATTGTTGCTGGATGGTGGTGACACTTGGCAGGGTTCTGCCACCAGCTTGTGGACCAATGCGCAAGACATGGTTGATGCTGCAAAAATGTTGGGCGTTGACGTGATGACCCTGCATTGGGAATGCACTTATGGCATGGACCGTGTGCTTGAAATTGCCGAAAACGATTTCAAAGGCAAAATCGACATAGTTGCCCAGAACATCAAAACCGCTGATTTCGGGGACCCGGTTTTTCCAAGCCATGTAATGAAAACCATCAACGGTGCAAAAGTGGCCATTGTTGGCCAAGCATTTCCATATACACCAATTGCAAATCCGCGTTACCAAGTGGCTGACTGGTCATTTGGAATTCAGGAAGAAAGCATGCAGGAAGTGGTTGACCAAGTGCGTGCAGAAGGCGCTCAAGTTGTCGTTCTGCTTTCACACAACGGCATGGACGTGGATTTGAAACTCGCAAGCCGTGTAACCGGCATTGATTTTATTTTGGGTGGTCACACCCATGATGGCGTACCCAACGCCATTCCGGTGAAGAATTCATCTGGCACTACCTATGTCACCAATGCGGGCAGCAACAGCAAATTTTTGGGTGTGCTGGACATGGACATTCAAGGGGGCAAGCTGCGTGATTTCAAATACCGCCTGTTGCCCGTGTTTTCGAACATGCTTCCCGCCGACCCGGACATGCAAGCCTTTGTAAATAACGTACGCAAACCCTACATCGAAAAACTCAGTGAGCCCTTGGCCCTGAGTGAAGGCTTGCTCTATCGTCGTGGAAACTTCAACGGCAGCTGGGACCAATTAATTGTGGATGCGCTTATGGAAGTGAAAGGCGCTGAAATTGCCTTTTCTCCAGGCTTTCGCTGGGGTACCAGTTTGCTACCGGGTCAAACCATCACGCGCGAGCACTTGATGGATCAAACTGCCATTACGTACCCCAACACCACGCTTTCCGACATGAAAGGCGAATTCATCAAAACTGTGCTGGAAGATGTTTGCGACAACTTGTTCAACCCTGATCCGTATTACCAGCAGGGCGGTGACATGGTGCGTGTGGGCGGGCTGACCTACACCTGCAATCCCAATGGTGAAGCAGGGCAGCGAATTTCGGACATGCGTTTAAATGGCAAGCCCATTGAAGCGTCCAAAACCTACAAGGTGGCCGGTTGGGCACCCGTGGCCGAAGAAGCGCGCAGCAATGGCGAGCCGCCTATTTGGGATGTGGTTGAAACCTATTTGAAAGACAAGAAAACCATCGCCACCAAAGTGCCCTACACACCAAAATTGATTGGAATGAACGACAACCCGGGTGTGGCTGTCTAAATCTCATGAAAGCAATCTGGCTATTGGTTTTGTTTGCGTGGTTTGCACCCACTGCCCATGCGGCGGGTGGTGCCTCTCTGGCCTTTCCCAACAATTTGCATCAGCAGGACATGCCTGCGGTGATTGTGCTTTTTTCCCTGCCCGATTGCGCGTACTGTGAAAAAGTACGGCAACAATCTTTGCGGCACATTCACACTGATCCCAATTACAAGGGCAGGGTGGGTGTGTACGAAATCGATTTTTCAGATGAAAAACGCAGCTTCATCTGGTTTGATGGCAGGCGCTACACGGGCAAGTCACTTGCTGCACCATTGAATGTGAAATTTTCACCCACCGTCATGGTGTTTGGTGGCACAGGTGCTGTTGCGGGTAGACCCCTGCTGGGTAGCGGGTTGCCAGAATTTTACGGAGCTTATTTGGACGAACTGATCAAAAATGCGTGGGCTCTCTGAACTGCCCGATTTTAGTCACCGCTTGAGATTTGTTTGTCCTTGTATTCGGCGATTGCGCCGCGAATTCTGTCCAGCATTGCTTTGGACGGTTTTTGTCTGGTGATTTGGCTCGCCAGTTCGTAACCTTTGTTGTCCATGTTGACGGCAAAGCACAGTTCGAGCAGGCTCGTCAGCGTTTCCGGTTCAAATGAGGGCAAATCGTCAGAATTGCTTTCAAAAAAGTTCGCCAGCTTGTCTGCTGCTTTCGCGTCGCGACCATCCGCGATTTCTTTTTGAATGGCCATCATGGCCCGCGCCAAGTCCAGCTCCGAGGAATTGACCGTGGTACGCATTTTTGCAGTCAGTTTTTCTGCTTCTTCGTGCCGGCCCTCTTTCACATAAATTTTCGACAATTGAAGGTAATCGTGTATTTGGGAAAGCGACGTATTCCGGGATCGGTCAATCACCTTGGTCAAATAGTTTTTCGACCTGGTATTGTCCCCGATGCGCACAGCAAGGTCGGCCAGCTTGCGCAGACGTGTTGTAGATGACAGCGCCTTGGCCCCCATTTTTTCAAGAATTTCAAGCGCCTCCGCAGGGCGATTCTGTTCCCAAAGCACTTCCGCGAACAAATCTCCGGCAGCCAGGTATTCCGGGTTTGTTTTAACCACTGCAGTCAGCAAGTTGTTGGCGTCGTCAAACTGCTTTTTTTCAAGGTTGACTTTGGCCAGCAACAGTTGCATCCAGGGTTTGGGGATTTTTTCAAGTTTTTCAATTAGTTCCGCTTCGGTCTTGTCATATTGGCGAGAACGAAAGTAGGACTCAATGCGCATTCGCTCAAGCTCATTTAGATACTGAGGAAATTTTGATTCCAATTCTTCGCATATTGGGTGTATCGCTTCGTATTCCCCATCGTACATGGCGCGGTAAGCGTCTGCTAATCGCGCTTTGCGGTTGAAAATGCGCACCACACGGTCTGACAAGGTCGACGCTGTGAACGGTTTGATCAAGTAGTCATCGGGTTCAAACTCGGCAACTGCAACTACGTTGCCGTAGCTGCGCTCACCGGTCACCATCATAAACGCAGTTGACCAGGCCAGTTTTTTGTTAACCCGGAGGTCTTCCAGCAGTTGTTGGCCGTTTCGATCACCTTCAAGCTGATATTCACACACAATCAATGCAAACTCACGCGAGGCCAAATGCTGTTCAACTTCGGAAACTGAGCTGGCGAAAATAACCGCTTTGGAGCCCAGTTGCGATAGCTGGTCTTGCAATGCCCGCCTTGTGGCCAGTGCTGAATCCACCACCAAGGCAGTTTTGCCTTTCAATGGCGTCATGTCCTTCACCGCCTGTTTCATTTGGTCTGGCTTGGATGAGGGATCGTTCAGCGGGGTCTCGGCGCTTTCGGCAGGCAATTCAATTTGGCTCATGGCGCATGCGGTCGGGTCGAATGGTGACTCTTCATTCTCCTGGGTTTTCAGGTTTGTCTTGCACTCAATTAAGGGGGTTTTCTGGCTTCTTCTTCTCGTTTGCGCAAGTGAATAGAATGGCACTTCTATTAACAACTGTTTACTTTCCCTTGGATGGGTGAATTTTTCATGGTTTAATAACGAGCGAAATCCTTGTTACTCAAAGGTCAAATCCAATATTGGCTAGACAAGGTATAAAAGAAAAATCAACGGAGACATTAATGATCAAAGCTGGCGTATGGCGTGCGATAGCCATTTCGGGAGTGGTCGCGTTTGCAGCAGGTTGTGCAAGCGTGGAGCGTGGGGCGACTAACCTCGCCATTAACCTGATTGAACGCAGAATTATTCCGCCTCAGCTTGAAATCGACGATGTCGACATGGCTTGCCGATTCGCAACAGGCAATTACCCTTTAATTTCTGGTGGTACCCGCGCCTTCGGTGGCGATCCACGCTTGCTCGAATCCCTTCTGCTGGTTTCTTCTGCTGCATGCGCCGAGCAACGTGCTGTCGAGGAAGAGCTGCGCTACCTGCGCGCATCCAAACAAAACAACATTGAAGAAGCACAAGACGCACGGATTGGTCAAAAACGTCTGTTGGAAATTACTGCGCGCCGGCAATTGCGCGCGTTTGAAGCCATGCGCAACAAGCTCGAAGACAAATACAACTTTGAGTACGGCGAAGGCTGCCCTGAATTTGAGCGTGACTTTGACGAACTGAGCTACCTGCTGGGCACGGTTGCAGGTCTTCAAGCAGTTGTTAACGACATCGCTTCGCAGCAAATGGTGGGCGTGCCCACCGACATTGCACCAAAATCCGAGCGTGCGCTCACTTGTCTTTCCAATGCAAAATGGTGGGGCGCTCCCAATGCAGCACGTGCTGTGGTGTGGAGCATTTTGCCCGGTGCCTCCGATGGTAAAGATGTTTGGGGAACCTTCCGTTTGTCCATGTTGATTGGCGAGCGCCAAGGCGTTCGCCTTTCTCACGTGATGTACGGTCTGTCCGCACTGGCTGTGGGTGACACCATGCGTTTTCGCGATTCAACCAAGCGATTTGCAGAAGTCAAAGATTTCAAACCAAGCGAACAATACGCCTTGGTTGAAGGTATTTCCGTTGCTGTAATGACCAACCTTTCTGACCGCTACTGGGCAGAAAACGTAGGTACCCGCACCCCAGTGGGCGGCATGGGAAAATATTGGGATGAAGAAGCTGCGATGCCCGAAGGCATGAACGTGGACGACTTGTTGAACTAAGTTTTTGCTCACAGCAAGGCCGGGCCACCCTCTAGCAAATGCGCCCGGGCATGCAAAAACACAATTTTGGGAGACCAGACAAATGAATTTTAAAATCAAAGCAATCTCGGCCGGTTTCGGCCTGGCACTGATGGCATCTGCATCACCGGCCTTGGCCAAACAAAAAGTTTGTGTATTCGACATTCTCGGCGCTGGTGGCGACGTGTTTAACTTGAGCAAAGACTATGTTCTGGCGGCCAAGGGTTTCGGCGCCGATCTGCATCTGGAAGCTTTCACTGACGAAAAAATTGCGTCTGAGAACTTCAAGACCGGTCAGTGCGACATGTTGGTGGCCACTTCCTTCCGCACTCGGGCTTACAACTCGGTGGCTGGTTCTATTGATGCACTCGGTGCAGCGTCGGTTGTGAAAGACGGCAAGGTCGACATGCCTTTGAGCTACGAAGTGGTGAAGCGCACCATTCAGTTGTTCGCTGGTGAAAAAGCCGATGCGCTGATGACTCAGGGCAACTTCCAGGTAGCAGGTATTTTCCCGTTTGGTGCCGCGTACCTTTACGTGAAAAGCCGCGATATCAACTCAGTTGAAAAACTGGCGGGTAAAAAAATCGCATCTTTTGACTACGATTCAGCTCAGAAAGAAATGATCTCCAAAGTGGGTGCATCGCCCGTGTCTGCAGACATTTCCAACTTTGGCGCCAAGTTCAACAACGGTTCGGTAGATATCATCGCTGCACCCGCCGCGGCTTACAAGCCACTTGAACTTTACAAAGGTTTGGGCAATGCAGGCGCAATCGTCCGCTTCCCGGTTGCCGTATTGACCTATCAGTTGATCGTCAACAAGTCCAAGTTCCCGGACGGTTTTGCACAGAAATCACGTGACTACTGGTCCAAGAAATTCCCGGCGGGTATGCAAATCATTACCAATGCCGAGAAGGGTATTCCTGGTGGCGCCTGGATGGACATTCCTGCTGCTGACTCGGTGAAGTACACAATTTTGTTGCGTGAATCGCGCATCAGCCTGGCAAAAAGCGGATCTTATGATCCAAAGGCCTTGAACATCATGAAACAGATTCGTTGCGGTGTGAACCGTGCCGATTCTGAGTGTGCTACGAAAACCGAGCTTTAAAGAATTCAAGGCAGGCCACATACCTGCCTGTTTGCCTTTGCAGTAAAAGGGGGCTTGCCGTTGCCCCCTTTTTATTACCTTTAAACAGCTATTTCGATCAGTCAACATAAAAGTTGGCGCTGACAAGGATCCGTTATGCAGAGTTCCGCCGGCAAAAAATGGTTTGGTCGCACACCATCTGAATGGCTTTCCAGCCTTCCCATTTTCTCTCTTTTGTTACTCACCCTGATTATTGGTACGGGTGAAATGGTGCATGGCCAGTTGCTTCGCCTGGGCGAACGCATGTTTGGCGACCCTGAAAACCAGGTTCAGTACTTTTTGCTGCGTGCCGACCCGTCGGCCCCTACTTGTGAAGCAAACCCTGACATTGATGCTTTGGTTGCCAAGCAGGTTGCTGATGCGGAAACTGCGCCGAAGTCAGACCTTGATTTGCTGTTTGGCGATGTGGCAATTGACCCGAATGAAATTCGTGCATCTTTGGAAGCCGCCCGTGATCAGTGTCGCGAGCGCTATGCTGTGTATGAACGCGTAAGCAAGGCCATTACACCGGAAGTCGAAGTATTTCGCGAGGTAGAAACCGGATTCTTTGGCATCTTCAAGTTTGGTACTGAAAACCGACCCCTTATATTGTTGATCATGGTCGCGATTGCTGCCATTTCAACCACCAAACATTTCCATCACATCAGTTTGCGACCACCGCGAACCAAGAAAGACTTTCAGGTTTACTCGCTGGCCATGCTGGGCGCCAACCTGTTGATGACGATTTCAGCCAGCTATTACTTGAAGCTGCAATACGATTCCGGGGTTGCAGTTGAAAACCCACTGATCAGTATTATTGCAATTGCCCTGTTCGCCAGCTTGTCGTTCATCAGTTTGAAGGATGTGCTGAAGATACCCGCCCAGGCCGAGGAGGGGGGCAGTTATGGCATGGGCTTGTTGAGTATTCCGCTGTATGCCTTCATGGCTTTGAATGCGGGTATTAATTTCTTCATGGACGATTACATCGCGGGTCTGGCGATTTATTTCGGCCAGATTACCGAATTGTCTAGTATTTTTCTGAACTTGGCCTTGTACCTGTGGGCGGGTATGTTGCTCAAGCAAACCCGCGTGGTTTCCTTGTTCATGGATATTCTTAAGCCCTGGAAGCTGCCGCCCGAGGTGTTCACTTACATTGTGTTGTTGGCTGCGGCTATCCCGACTGCCTACACAGGTGCATCCGGTGTATTCGTGATTGCTGCGGGTGCGATTGTATACAGGGAAGTATTGGCCTCAGGTGCCCGTCGACCATTTGCCTTGGCGGCCACTGCCATGTCAGGTTCGCTGGGCGTGGTCCTTCGTCCCTGTTTGCTGATTGTGGTGATTGCCGCTTTGAACAAAGAGGTTACGACCAGTGAGCTTTATGGCTGGGGTCTTTTTGTATTCATTCTGACGTCCACCATCTTCATGCTGATTGCTTTGCTTAAGGCAGAAGGGCGCGTTACTGAACGTGCGAGGGCCAAAGAGGCGCTGCCACAATCGCTTCGTGCATTGGTGCCTGTATCGCCTTACATCGTGATTGTCATGCTGGTTGTGTTTGGATATGAATATCTGCTGGACACTAAGCTTGACGAGTTCACTGCACCTGTGATGCTGCCGGTCATCATGCTGTTTGTGATCATTTTCGACAAACTGCGCGGCGGCCCCACCAAAGTGGGCGGTGATACACCTGCCGAGAAGAAAAAGAATCAGGGCCTGGAAATGGCGGTGCGTAGCGCCACCACGGAAACCATTGGTCACATTGGCGCGTTGATCATGTTGATGGCCTTGTCCATCAGTGTGGGTGGCATGATTGAACGATCTGGTTTGATGAGCATCGTGCCCGCTGAAATGGCCAGTATTTGGGGTGCGTTGACTCTATTCATGATCATGATGGTATTCATCGGTATGGTGATGGATCCGTTCGGCGCGGTAATTCTGGTTTCGGCCACCGTGGCTCCTATTGCGTACAGCAATGGCATCCACCCAGTGCATTTCTGGATGATCGTGATCACCGCGTTCGAGTTGGGTTACCTGTCTCCGCCTGTTGCGCTGAATCAGCTTCTCACCCGACAAGTCGTTGGCGAGGCTGAAATGGACAAGGTTGCCGAAGAAGTCAAGGGCAAAGCGTTCTATTATCGTTATGAGCGTTGGTTGCTGCCGGTATACACCTTGTTCATTGGATTGCTGATCGTGACCTACGGCGGTCAAGCCCTGATCAACAACGCAGACACATTGAAGCCAGTGAGCCATTTCTTGGGGCTGGACCAACTGCGGCCCGCTGTGCTGGATCAAACCCCCGAGGTTGAGCCAGCAGCAAGCCCGCAAACGTCTGTTGATTCTGCACTGGACCCAGCCGCAGACATTCTCTCAGCAGACGCTACGGGCACAGTCGATCCAGCGGTGGATATTCCACTGGATGATCCGTCAGGTAGTGCTACATCCACGGCCGACTTGGCAATGCCAGCGGTACCTGCAGCACCAGCCATTGCTGACCCAGCAGTGGCGCAATCTGAGGTGACCGAGGTTGTCAGCAATTGGGCGGCCGCCTGGAGTGCTCGCGATGTAGAAGGGTATTTGAGCTTTTACTCAGCCAACTTCGAATTGCCTGGGGCTATCAGTCGCGCACAGTGGGAAAGCCAGCGCAGGAATCGAATTGCAAGCAAAGCCAATATCGAAGTGGCGATCAGCAATTTGAATATTCAGGTGAATGGAGAAGAAGCCACTGCTGAATTTGATCAGGCTTACAAAGCTGACAGCTACTCTGACAATGTGCGCAAAACACTGCGCATGAAGAAGGAAGATGGCCGCTGGAAAATTGTGACTGAACAAGCCAGCTGATCAGATAACCCTTAGTTGAAAAGCCCTTTCTGTAAAAAAACAGAAAGGGCTTTTTTTTACCCGTGGTCTCCCGGACAGGAATCGAACCTATATTTGCCCCTTAGGAGGGGGCTGTATTATCCATTATACGACCGGGAGAATTGCCCGCATTTTACACTGCAACTGGCATTGACTGCTCACTTGTCTGGACGGCGTTTTGAATTTTTGGCGAGTGCGCTCCTGGTTTTTTATAAAAAACACAAATGCTTAGACGAGTTAATCAATAAATAGGGAGTGAAATCAATATCTTAAAAACTACGCTGCCCTGGCATGCACACTGCACAACGCTTGGTACCACCCACAAGCAAAACGAGGCAGAAAATGGCGCAGCAAAACCAAGTTCAACAGATCGAAATCAGCATTCAGTCCAACGAAGACTCACTCGCGCCACTGACCGCAGCGCAACTGCAAACACTTGAAGCCTTGCTGCGAGATCAAAAATCGCGTCTTACCCATTTTGTGCGCAAGCACCTACGTCGCGAAGATTTCATCGACGACATCATTCAACAAACTCACATGGCTGCGTTTCGCAATTGGAGTCGGTTTCGTGGTGAGTCCAAGCCAGAAACATGGTTGTTTGGCATTGCATTGAACCTGGTTAAAAATTTCCGTTATCGCGATACCAGCTTTCGTTTTCAGGATGACGACTTTGAAGAGCAAGTCAGCATGATTGCAGCCGACTCCATCTGCGAGCCAGAAGAGTCGTTGATGCAGCAAGAACGCATGGAATCGTTGAAGCAGGCGATTGATCACTTGCCCGGTAAAATGCAGTTGGTGGTTCAGTTGGTGCTTTTGGAAGGTTTTACATATCAAGATGCCGCACTGGAACTGGACCTGCCAATTGGCACCGTGCGTTCCCGTCTGTCAAGGGCGCGAGACATGCTGCGCCTTGAGGTGATGGAGCGTTCTGAAACAACCCATTAAATTTGTCGCGTTCAGCAATGACTAGTTCAAAGGGGTGATTCGGGGGCTTTGCTTCACCTGCACAATGGGTTGTTCCCACCGACTTGGCGCAATTGGCATCCATGACCGAATTAACCCTGTGTATTGAATCGCAAGAATTAAAAAGCCGGCTACGCGCAGCAGCCTTGCTGATGCAGGCCACTGTTCACGAATTGCCGCTGTCAGAGCTGATCACAAAGCGCAGTTTGCCTGCGCATTGGGTGTTGGTCGACCATGGGTTGGAGGAGCTGGGTGGTTTGATTGAGCGTTTCAAGGCCATGGGCCGAAAGCCGGAATGCCATATCATTCGGTTTATCGATAAACCCTGGCAAGAATATGTGTATCACGACATTCCTATATTCGCGTCCATTGTTCGACCGCCCAATCCTTTGGCTGCGGTGCATGTTTTGGAGCGTTTGATTAAAACCAAGCCACTTCAGTTTGGAAAGAAGAAGCTGGCAGTCGATTCCGATGGGCCTTACGCCCCAGAATTTGTTCGGTCCAAGCCCATGCAGCGCGCAGTGGCGCAGTTGCAAGTACTCAAACAATTGCCGGTTGATACAGTGCTGATCGGTCAAACCGGCGCAGGCAAAGACACAGCAGCGCGCTGGCTGCATGCTCAGTCGGGCGTCAAAGGCGAATTCATTCATGTTAATTGCGCAGCGTTGCCCGAGCAATTGTTCGAGGCCGAGCTCTTTGGCGTTATGGCAGGCGCTTTTACAGGTGCCCAGAAAGACAGGCCGGGAAAACTTGAACTGGCCAATGAAGGCACACTTTACCTTGATGAAATGGACAGTCTTCCGTTGTCATGTCAGGCAAAGTTGCTGAATGCCTTGCAATACCGTGGAGCCACACGTTTGGGTGGTAACTCATTTTATCAATCGACCTTTCGAGTGATTGCTTCCACCAAGGCAAGCCTTCCTGAGCTGGTGAAGCAGCAAAAGTTTAGGGAAGATCTGCATTTCAGGCTAAGTGTGTCGCAAGTTCAAATTCCCAGTCTTGCAGAAAGGCTTGAGGATATCCTGCCGCTGTATCGTCACTTTCTTAGTGAAGTTGCCTTTCAATTTCGGCTCGATGTGCCTGCAATCAGTACTGAAGAACTGGACGAATTGCTCAGTAAACCATGGCCCGGCAATGTTCGTGAGTTGCACGCCTGCGCTCAAAGGCATGTGATTGGACTGGGTACTCCTTGCGACAATGCGGAGACCACTTCTAGTTTGGGCCTCAAGCAACGGCTGTTGTCTTTTGAGAAAGCCGTGCTTACTCAAGCACTCCATGCGCACAATGGTTGTGCCAAGTCTGCAAGTGAAAGTTTGGGAGTTCCCCTGCATTCCATGTATTACAGAATGAAGCGGTTTGAATTACTTGAAAAAGTCGGGAACTCTTTGGAAAACATCACCACTCAAATTTAACTAACAGGCGCTTCTATGACCATGATCAATTCAAATTCTCATTCTATTCAAGCTGCAAACCATGGCATTGGCCAATCCGGGGCCGCAGGTTCTGCTGTGTGCGGCACCTTTCAAGGCATTTTGAGCGATCTTGCCAAGCGGCCTCTAAAGCCTTTGGGCGTTCAAAAATTCGCGGGGCTGCAGCCTCCTCGCAGTCTGGCTCAGCAAATTCGCAGCGACACCGCTGCCATTGCTTAGCTTGATGATTCCCGCGCACAAGGCCTAGCCGGTGCTGGCGCGATCGTCCGGCTGGATGCAAGTTGACAGCCGTGTCGTCATTGGCCTTGGTCATGGGGAGTTGTTGCAATCCACCTCCACACCCTGTGAATTTCAGGCCAAAATCGCATTGAACAGCTATGAAAGCAATTGTTTGCGAGACTGGCTTGCACACCGTTGGAATTCCGAATCACTCGAAGGGACTTGTGTCTCCATGGTTGATGGTCTTGGCTTGATTGTTGTGATACCAATTGTCGCCAACAACTTACTGGATGCAAGAAAGCAGTTCGACGATTGGCTGGATGCCGTGGCCCGTGAGCGCGAACAATCCCATCATTCCCGCAAATAATTCACTTCGAAAAATGTACTTAGATGGCTGTTTTGTGTTGAAAGTAAGTTTGTTTGTAGGCGAACGCCACGTGAATGAACTGATTGAATTGAAATAAGGCCTGGTCGGCATTTTCACTGGTGATTTCAATGCAAATTCTTAAGCAATTGTCATGATCTGAAATTGCCATGGATGTGCCATTTGGCAGGTCATTCAACAGTTCTGAAAAAATACCCATGGCCATGCGCAGCTGGTCATCTTGAACTTGCAATGATTTTCCCAAACAAAATATACGGGCGCTTACTCTGCAATCTGCCCCTTTCAAATGTTGAAGTTCAATGGTCAAGTTTTGTTCATAATCAATACGGTAAGCATCTGATTCTGCAGCTTGTTCGGTATCTGCCAAAGTCATTCCGAGAGACTCCAGAATCAGATTTAATGCACCATAACGAGTATTCAGTAATGCTGTCATCAGTCCATGTACATGTCGTAAATTGATTTTAATTGAGCGCGAGATCTGGAAATTCTAGAGCGCACTGTTCCAATCGGGATGCCCAATATGTCTGCTGCTTCTTGATAGGAATTTCCATGTTGAACCACCAGAATCAAGGTTTCACGCAAATCATTGGGCAAATTGCCAATTGCAGATTCAAGCTTGATGCTGAATTCATTTTTCATACAATGCTGCATGGGGTCCGAGCCCTCGGCTTGCTCAAGCTCCAGGTCTTCATCCGATGTGAAGTGAAATTTGTATTGGGGTGAGCGGCGCGCGGTGTTGCGAATAATATTAAGCGCAATTCCAAAAAGCCAGGTGGCCCGTTTGGCATCACCTCGAAAGCTGTCCCAGCAGCAGTAGGCCTCGATTAAGGTTTGCTGAAAAATATCTTCCACCGCATTTTCATCGCGAAAGTGCTTGATGATGAAATTCCGTAGCCGTTTTTCCTGCTTGGCGACCAGCAACTCGAATTCGGAGCGGGTGGCGTCCATCTTTGCGACGGAACACCGCTGAATCGCTGTGATCTTGAGTTTTGGTGCAATTGGTTTCATGTCGAGCCTTTCTACTTGGAACGGTAGGGGAATCATGGTCGGCCTCGGCGAATTTCTTGAATAACGGCACAGGGTACCAAGCCCGTCAAAACTGCTGCCTAGGTATCACTAGAGAGGGGGGTGGGCGGACGCAGCGCTTTCCAAATATTGAAAAGTATGAGTTTGAATATTCCGGCCTTTTTTCTCTCTCTGATGCTGAGTGCAAAGCCAAGAGCAGATGGTTCCAAGGCTGGCGAATAACAGCCACATTTGTTGGTATCATCAAGCGGTCATTGAATCTTCAGGTTGTCATGAGCAATTACCAAGAATCGTCAATTCGCGTGCTGAAAGGGCTGGAGCCTGTTAAACAAAGGCCCGGCATGTACACGCGCACAGATTGCCCTTTGCATATCATTCAAGAGGTGATCGACAACGCGGCCGACGAGGCGCTGGGCGGTTTTGGTGCTCGCATTACCGTGACTATTCATACCGATGGCAGTGTGTCTGTGCAAGACGAGGGGCGGGGTATACCCATTGGCCTGCACCCCGAGGAAAAAGTACCTGTTATTGAGTTGGTATTCACCCGTCTGCATGCGGGGGGTAAGTTCAACAAGGCCGACGGCGGCGCTTATCGTTTTTCAGGTGGCTTGCATGGCGTGGGTGTGTCTGTCACCAATGCTTTGTCGACCCGGCTTGAAGTCAGCGCGGTACGTGACAAACAGGTGGGCACGCTTGTATTCAGTGGCGGCGATGTGATCGAGCCACTAAAGGTACGCCCACAAGTGAATGGCGACCCCAAAAAGGGCACCACAGTGCGTGTGTGGCCCGACCCCCAGTATTTTGATTCCGCAATACTGCCTTTGAATGAGGTAGACCGCTTGCTGCGCAGCAAGGCTGTGCTGCTTAAAGGCGTCGAAGTGGTCTTGGTGACTGAAAAAACCGGTGAGGCCAAGCGCTGGAAATTTGATGATGGCCTTAGCGGTTTTTTGAAAGAAGAGCTGCTGGACCGTGAATTGGTGGCCCCCATGTTCAGCGGTGACTTGAATGTGGATGTACTGCGCGATGAAGGTTTTGCTGAAGGCGAGGGCGCTGCATGGGCTTTGGCCTTTGTGGCCGAAGGCGCGCCAGTGCGCGAAAGCTATGTGAACCTGATTCCGACTTCCGCAGGTGGTACGCATGAATCGGGCCTTCGCGAGGCGGTGTTTCAGGCCATCAAGGCGTTTTGTGAAATGCATTCGCTGATGCCAAAGGGCATCAAATTAATGCCAGATGACATTTTTTCCAAGGCGAATTTTGTGCTTTCAGCCAAGGTGCTCGACCCACAGTTTCAAGGTCAAATCAAGGAACGGCTCAATAGCCGCGATGCGGTGCGCCTAGTGTCGTCGTTGGTCAAGCCTGCGTTCGAGTTGTGGTTGAACCAGCACGTTGAGGACGGTAAAAAGATTGCCGAACTGGCCATCAAACAGGCCCAGGCCCGTTCGCGCGCCGCGCAAAAAGTCGAGAAACGCAAAAGCTCTTCAGTGGCGATTTTGCCCGGCAAATTAACCGACTGTGAAAGCACCGATATTACTTTGAATGAAGTATTTTTGGTCGAGGGTGATTCGGCAGGTGGCTCGGCGAAAATGGGCCGAGACAAAGAGTTTCAGGCTGTATTGCCTTTGCGCGGCAAGGTGTTGAACGCCTGGGAAACTGACAAAGATCGCCTGTTTGCTAATCAGGAAATTCATGACATCGCAGTGGCCATTGGTGTGGACCCACACGGTGTGAATGACAGCCCTGATTTAAGCGGTTTGCGCTACGGCAAAATTTGTATTCTTTCTGATGCCGATGTGGATGGTTCACACATCCAAGTGTTGCTGCTCACGCTGTTTTACAAGCATTTCCCGGCGCTGATTCGTAGCCAGAATTTGTATGTGGCGCGCCCGCCGCTCTTCCGTGTGGATGTGCCGGCACAGGGTAAAAAACCCGCGCGCAAACTGTATTGTCTGGATGAAGCCGAGCTTTATGCGGTGCAAGACAAACTGGGCAAGGAAGGTGTGAAGGAAGCGAACATCAAAATTTCCCGTTTCAAAGGCCTGGGCGAGATGAATGCCGAGCAGTTGTGGGAAACCACCCTGAACCCAGACACACGGCGTTTGCTGCCTGTTACCTTGGGCAGCATGGACGTGGACCAAACCAATGCCATGATGCACATGCTGATGGGCCGCACGGAAAGTGGTGCGCGCCGAACCTGGCTGGAAGACAAAGGCAATTTGGTGGAAGTGGATATTTAGGTAACTGAGCGCTCAATCCAGTTTTTGCTTTTCTTGTTTTATTTAAAATCGCGCGAAAGTGTTTGCAGGTTGGCCAGCAGGTGGGTGTAATCAACTAATCTGCGAGCCACCAAATTGCACACTTCACCTTCGCGTTGCCAAATCCCGAATACCCCCATGATTTGCGCATTGCGCAGCACCTGCCGCTGTTCTTCGGCCAGGCTGTTCCACACAATCACATTCACATTGCCGGTTTCATCCTCAAGATTCAAAAACACAGTGCCATGTGCCGTGGCTGGGCGTTGCCGGTGGGTCACAATACCGCAGGCACGCGCCAGCCTCCCGTTGGGATAAGCACGCAATTCTTCAACTTGCCTTATTTTGTAAGGTGCCAGTTGTTGTCGTAAAAATGAAATTGGGTGGTGTTCAAGGCTTGCGCCTGTGGCGCGGTAATCGGCCAGCATGTCGTCCAGTTCGCTGGCTTTGGGCAATTCAAGCGGTGTTTCCGTGCTGCGTGTGTCAGCCAATAAATCATGCTGGTAAAGTCGACCGGTTTCAGCCGCTGCTGTTTGCCACACGGCCTGGCGACGATGCCCGGCCAGTTGTTCAAGCGCATTGGCATCGGCCAGTGCAATCAAGTCACCCCGGTCCAGTTGTGCGCGCTTGGTCAAATCTTCCACGCTGTCGAACAGGCCGTTTTCGCGAGCTTGAATAATTCGAAGTGCCGCCTCAAATTTCAAACTAGTGACCCGGTTTAAACCCAAACGTACAGGTAGCAAGGCGGTGCTGTTGTGTGATGACCCAGGCATGTTTTCAAGTGTGCTTTGCAGTGCACTGAACTGCACATCCACGGGCAACACCTTCACGCCGTGCCGCTGTGCATCTTGAATCAGTTGGGACGGCGCATAAAAACCCATGGGTTGGGCATTCAGCAGTCCGCACAAAAATGCATCGGGGTGGTGGCATTTCAACCAAGACGATGCATACACCAGCATGGCAAAACTGGCGGCATGGCTTTCCGGAAAACCATATTCACCGAAGCCTTCCATCTGCTTGAAAATACCTTCCGCAAATTCGCGGGTGTAGCCGCGTTCCACCATGCCACCTACTACGCGGCCATAAAAATGGTGCAAACCCCCTTTGCGTTTCCAGGCCGCCATGCCACGGCGCAGGGCATCAGCTTCACCCGGCGTGAAACCAGCAGCCAGAATAGCCACTTGCATCACCTGTTCCTGAAAAATTGGAATGCCGAGGGTGCGGCCCAGCGCTTGTTTCAAATCCTCAGAAGGGTAGTCAACTTCCATCAAACCTTGTCGGCGTTTTAAGTACGGATGCACCATGCCGCCTTGAATTGGGCCGGGGCGCACAATTGCCACCTGTATGACCAGGTCGTAATATTCACGGGGCCGCAAGCGTGGCAGCATGCCCATTTGGGCGCGGCTTTCAATTTGAAACACACCCACCGTATCGGCCTTGCAAATCATGTCGTAGGTTGTTTTGTCTTCGTTGGGTATGGCTTGCAGGGTTTTAGGCGCCCCGGGTTTGTTGTGCAGTTCATCCAGCGTCATGCGAATGGCACTGAGCATGCCCAGTGCCAATACATCCACTTTCATCAGGCCCATAGCGTCCAGGTCATCTTTGTCCCATTGAATAACGCTGCGGTCTGGCATGGATGCGTTTTCAACTGGCACCAGTTCAGACAGGCTGTCGCGCGCAATCACAAAGCCCCCGGTGTGTTGCGACAAATGCCGTGGAAAACCCAGCAGTTCATCGGCCAAATGCACGCAGTGTTGTATGCCTGTTTGTCGCACATCAATGCCTGCTTGCACCATGTGGTCAATGTTCATGCTTCGGGTAAAGCCGCCGTCTTGCGACTTGGCCAATTGATCAATCAGCTCAGTATTCAACCCCAGTGCTTTGCTCACATCGCGCAGGGCAGATCGTGGCCGGTACACCACCACACTGGCGGCCAAAGCCGCTCGGTTGCGACCATATTTTTTGTAGATGTACTGAATTACTTCTTCGCGCCGTGTGTGCTCAAAGTCCACATCAATGTCGGGTGGTTCGTTGCGTTCGCGGCTGATGAAACGCTCGAACAACACCTGCATTTGCGCCGGGTTTACCTCCGTAATGTGAAGGCAATAACACACCACTGAATTGGCGGCTGAGCCCCGGCCCTGGCAAAGAATGTTTTGTGAACGGGCAAAGCGCACAATGTCGTACACGGTTAAAAAGTAAGCTTCGTATTTCAGTTCCTCAATCAGTGCCAGCTCATAATCAATCTGCTTTTGTACCTGGGCTGGTATTTCCTGCGGGTAGCGAAGTGCTGCGCCCTCAGTGACTAACTGGCGTAGGTATTGGGGCGGCTCCAGACCTTCAGGGCTGATTTCTCGCGGGTACTGGTACCGTAATTCATCCAGTGAAAACACACATTGCCCAGCCAAGTCAGCGGCTTTTTCCAGAAGTGCGATTGGGTATGTTGTTGCCAGCACATTCAAAGGTTGCAGGCAGCGTTGCGCATTGGGTTCTAAAAATGGGCGTGCATCATTCAAATTGCAATTTAAGCGAACCGCAGTCAGTACGTCGTGCAGGGCTTTGCGTTCAGCCGAATGCATCACTGGCAGGTTGCTGGCCATTAGTTCCGCTTGGTGCAAGTGGGCCAAGGCCTGCAAGTGGCTTAGCCATGCGTTTTCGAAGCCGCGGTGGTGCAAACTGCACACCACCAACATGCGGCCTGTGAAGCGTTTTGCACACCAGCTTAACAAGGCAGGAAAGCCTTCCTTGTTGCGTTCATCGGGTATTAGCAGCAATTGCAAGCCGGGTGGAATGCAGGCCAGGTCGTCGCGCGTGAACAGGTAATCGCCTTTGAATGCGCGGCTGCGCGCCTGGGTAATCAAGCGGCACAAATGGGTATAGCCGGTTTTGTTTTTTACAATCAGGGCAATGCGCTGACCTGCAAACGGGCTGCTGTGGGCAAACATGAACTGTGCGCCCACCAGAAGCTGAATACCTTGTTCTTTGGCGGCTTGGTGTGCGCGCACAATACCTGCCAGTGAACATTCATCAGCAATACCGATGGCGCTGTAGCCCAGCGCCTTGGCTTGTTGCACCAGTTCTTCGGGGTGCGATGCACTTTTCAAAAAACTGAAGTTGCTTAAAGCCAAAGCTTCGGCAAAGCGGGGTGGTGTTGGCAATGAAGCAGTCATATTTTTCATGCCGTTCAAGCAAAATAGCCGTGCAAGAACCAGCGCGATGAATCATCGTGCAAATCTTGATACAACCACACCAAACTTGAATTGTTGTCACGTGCGCAATAGTAATCGCGCTTGCAGGGCTGTGCGTCCCACCAGCCAAACTCAATTCGTTCCGGCCCGGTCAGCAATTGCCAAGGGCCGCCTGTTTGCCAACTGGGTGTTTTGCCTTGTAGTGGCTTGGGTGTGGGCAATAGCCACAAAGGCCGCGGTGTGCTGCTGGCCAGGGTGGTGTTGTTCAGTTCAGGTGCGTTTTTGTCGGCGATTTTTTTGAACACTATCGCTGTATTTTTAGTGAACGGCGTGTGCTGCAACACAATGCTGCGTTCAGGCCTGGGATCGCTTTCCGTGGCGGCAAACAGCACGGTTTGTTGGCCCAAGCGGGCGCGTAGCACATCGCAGGTGTTGTCCCAGTTGCGTGTGCCTTCCGCTGGGTCGGGCAAAAAACTGGTATTCACATTGGGAAGCAATTCACTGTGCATGCAGCGCACACGAAGGTTGCGTATGTCGTCGTGAAATTGCATGCGCGCCAACTGGTGGTGCAGCAGGCGTCTCCAGGTTTCAATGCAATCGGTGGGCTGCGCACTTCGAAGGCACAAAATTTCTTCACCGTGGGCGTGCTTGAAGGCCCAGTGCAATTCACGCGCCCCCTGTTTTTTTTGGCCAAGCCAGTTGCACACGGCTTGCAGCAAACCCTGGGCATGGTGTTCAATCAAATCCAGCCGATCGCTGTGAAAAGGCAGTTCCGTTTCCTGCTCGAACGTGTCTGCGGGTTTGTGGCTCGCTGCACCCGGTGCTAGTTTGTTTTGCAGGCCAAATCCTGAATCAAGTTCAGCCAGTGCATGCGCACCAAAACGTTTTAAAAAACCATCGCGCGGCAAGCGCCACAAATCAGCAAGCCGTGTGAAGCCGCATTGATGCCAGGTGGCTTGTAATTTTGCGTCGCAATCCAGCACGCCCATTGGCAAAGCCAGCAGGCTGTTCTCATTGAAATTCAGCATGTCCAGAAAATCACTTTCAGTGCTGGCAGGTGCGCATTTGCTCAGCCACCATGCGCCTGTTGCGGTGTGGTGGTTGGCCAGTTGCAATTCGGCAGGAAACTCTTCTGCACCTTGCCACAGTTGTGAAAGCAATGCTTGCGGGCCACCAAACAGCCTGAAACTGCTGTGCACTTCAACCAGCCAACCTGCATGCTCATGGTGTTGGTCTTGCCGCCAACACACCACAGGGCTGTAGTGCGCTGCCAATTCAAACAGTGAATCGACATCAAATTGCGGTTTGACTTCCTGCGGGTTGTGGCTTTGTTTGAAAGCTTGTTTGTAGCTCAGGGCGATCCAGCGCACTTGCAAACTCCTGTGAGTGCGGGGTGTTCATCAACTCATGCTCAAACACAAGGCCGGGCAGGGCGCTTTGCGGATTGGGCAAATCAATTAACAGGGGCTGTTCAAGCACGGGGCCCCTGCGCTTAATTAGATGCACACGCAAGCTGTTGGGACTTTGCGCGGTTAAACACAGGCGCAGCGAAGCAGGCGAAGGTTGCAGTTGCGCACGAATTGGGCGAAATACAAAACTCAAGCCCCTTGAACGCGTGGCCTGGTATTGCAAGCGGCGCAACACGGTAGGGCTGCACAGGGTTTTTTCTTCAGGCAGCCACATGAACAGTGCACCAAAGGAGTCGCTTTGCAGCACTTGTTCAATGGCCCACAAACGGTCTTGAGGTTTGTCGGTTTGAATCAGATTAATTTGATTCAAGGCCACGCCGAACTGTTCAAATACTGGGGTTAGCGGAAGCAATGGTGCACCAATCAGCACCAGTTTCTTTTGTTCCAGCGAGAGCCTGCGAAACACGGGCATTAGAAACCGCAGTTCTCCGATGCCGTGGTGTTTTAAAAGCAGTTCAATCAGGTTTCGCGTGGGCCAACCGCCGCCTGGCAGTTGCTGGTCAAGGTGTACAAAACCACTGGGTATGCGTGTGCTGTTGTCGCTACCCAGTTGGTGGGCACGCCACAGGTCAGGGTGAATGTTGGCAAGATCGGATGACACAACAACCCCCAAACCCCTTGTTTAATGCAACTGGCCTTGGCGAATCAAACCCACAGCCAGTCCTTCAATTGCGAATGTTTCCGTGCGAAGGTCCACTTCAATTGGAGCGAAGTCGCTGTTCTCGGCTTGCAGTTCAACCAAATGGCCTTTCTGGAAAAAGCGTTTCACTGTAACGTCTTCATTCACGCGGGCCACAACAACCTGGCCTGCACGCGCAGTGCTTGCTTTTTTTACAGCCAGCAAATCGCCATCCATAATGCCGATGTCTTTCATCGACATGCCGCGTACCTTCAGCAGATAGTCTGGTTTGTCAGGAAACAGGGCGGGGTCAACTGGAATCTGTTTTTCAATGTGTTCCTGCGCAAGTATTGGGCTACCTGCAGCAACGCGGCCAATTAGCGGCAACTGCATGAATTGTTCCATGACTTTATTCGCTGTTTCTTCAAGACCTTCTGCGTATTCGCCCAGCAAGCGAATGCCGCGCGATGTGCTTGCATCGAGTGCAATCACATTTTTCTTGGCCAGGGCTTGCAGGTGGTCTTCAGCGGCGTTGGCAGAACGAAACCCCAGTTGCCTTGCAATTTCTGCGCGTGTGGGTGGTCGGCCAAACTGGGCAATTTGATCGCGGATCAAATCCAGAATTTCTTGTTGACGAGCGGTTAAACCTTTCATGGCAGCAATCTCGAATTGACATGCTGTGATTATATACAGTAATCGAATTCTTGCAAACTTATTCGCCTGAATCCGATTTGGGTGATCTCAGGTAATAGATACATCTTCGGGAGAGACAGCCTCGGGAGACACGGCCAGAAGCGGAGCGACAAAGTCGCATCCGCGGCCAACCCTTCGACAGGCTGCCTTGTACCTTGCGCATACCTTGTAATGGGTATTTTTCCCGACTTCACACCACTCTGTCCCTGAATCACCTGCCAGATCCTGCGATAATAAGCACGTAGTAACTACAGGTGATTGATGTCCATGATTGTCGTACTTTCCCCAGCAAAATCGCTCGATTACGAAACACCTCTTTCCGTGTCAACCAGCACCCAGCCGCAATTTACCGAGCAGGCTGCCGAGTTGGTGGATATTTTGCGCCCCATGAGCCCAGCGGATATTTCTGAACTGATGTCGGTCTCTGACAAGCTGGGGGTGCTCAATGCCACGCGTTACAGCGAATGGTCTCCGAAGTTCACCAAGAAAAACTCACGCCCGGCATTGCTTGCCTTTAATGGCGATGTTTACGATGGTTTTGATGCAAAGACCCTGGACGAAGAGGGCTTGGCTTTTGCCCAAAAACATGTGCGAATTTTGTCTGGCCTGTATGGTATTTTGCGCCCGCTCGATTTGATGCAGCCTTACCGCCTTGAAATGGGCACGAAGCTTCCGAATTCTGCTGGCAAAGATTTGTACGCCTACTGGAAACAAACCGTGGCCCCAGCTTTGAACAAAGATCTGGGCAAGAAAGACCCGGTGTTGGTTAACTTGGCCTCAGACGAGTACTTTAAATCAGTCGACACCAAGGCACTGAATGCCCGCGTGGTGCAGCCCGTGTTTAAAGATTATAAAAATGGTCAGTACAAAATCATCAGTTTCTTCGCAAAAAAAGCCAGGGGTCTGATGGCTCGCTACATTGTTGATCAGCGCATTACCGATGTAGAACAACTGAAAAAATTCAAAGTTGCGGGTTACGCATTTGCGGCCAAAGAATCCACTGAAAACACTTGGGTGTTTCGCCGCAAGGAAGCTTGATCGTGACCATTCCACACATTTTGATCAGCAACGACGACGGTTACAGCGCCCCTGGTATTTTGGCTTTGCACGGTGCCTTGCTTGAACGCTTCGGCAACACGGTTCACCTTGAAGTGATGGCCCCCGAACAAGACCGCTCGGGTGTATCGAATGCGCTCACTCTGGATCGGCCACTTACAGTGCGCACAGCAGCCAATGGTTTTCGCTATGTGAATGGAACGCCAACCGATTGTGTACACGTTGCGGTGACAGGTTTGCTTGAAAAGCGGCCCGACCTGGTGGTTTCCGGTATTAACAATGGCGCCAACATGGGCGACGACACCATTTATTCCGGCACAGTGGCCGCTGCCATGGAAGGCTTTCAGTGTGGATTGCCTGCAATTGCGTTTTCACTGGCCGGGAAGGGCTATGCGCACCTGGACAGCGCAGCCCGCGTGGCTGCTGAAATCGTCGATCGTTTTCTGAACAACAAGCTGGGTTTGGAACACTGTTTGCTGAATGTGAACATTCCGCCGATTGCCTATGACGACATGCAGGGCTATGAGTGCACCCGTTTGGGCAAACGGCACCATGCCGAACCGGTAATTCCCACCCAAACCCCCAAAGACGAAACTGTTTACTGGATTGGCCCCCCAGGTGGGGCAAAAGATGCTGGCCCCGGCACCGACTTTTATGCCATCAAGCAGGGTAAAATCTCGATCAGTCCGTTGAAGGCTGACCTTACGCACACCGAACAAATGAAGACCCTGGCCGATTGGCTGTAAAACAAGAAGACATGGACCAAAAGCCCCGATTCAAGCCAGCACCCGCGCTGATTACCCAGTCTGCGCGCAAGCTGGATCGCATTCCGGAACGCATCGGCGGCTCTAGCCTGACTTCCGAGCGCGCGCGTAGCCATTTGGTTCAGAAGCTGAAAACCTTGGGCATTGCGAATCAGCAAGTATTGGATGTAATCGGTGCGGTGCCGCGTCACTTGTTTGTGGATGAAGGGTTTGCTTCACGTGCCTATGAAGACGCTGCGCTACCGATTGGCCACCAGCAGACCATCTCGCGCCCCTTCACTGTGGCCCGGTTTGCTGAATACGCTTTGGACGGCCGCAAGGAACTCGACAATGTGCTTGAAGTGGGTGCAGGTTGTGGTTATCAAGCCGCAGTGTTTGCTCACATTGCAAAGCGCGTGGTCAGCATAGAACGCATTGAAGCGTTGTACGACAAGGCTTTGCGCAATTTGAAACTCGCAGGCTTTCAGAAGGTCAAAGTAATTCATGGTGACGGTTTGGCGGGCTTGCCCGCACAGGCCCCGTTTGATGTCATTATTGTGGCCGCTGCCGGTCTTGAAATTCCGCAGGCTTTATTAAAACAACTGAAAATTGGTGGGCGCTTGATCGTGCCCGTAGCTGATCAAAACCAGCAGAATCTGGTCATTGTGGATCGCTTGGCGATCGACAAATGGCACCGCGAAAAGAAAGACTTGGTAAAATTCGTACCCCTGTTACAAGGAACCCGCATCGTATGAAACGTGGCGTATTAAATCGAGCCCCATTGATGGGTCAAACACGTGCATTGGCAGTTGGTTTTGCAACTTTGTTTTTTTTGGGTGCATGTACCTCAACCGGTAATCAAGCCCCTGTCATTGACCGTTTGCCCTCGCGCGCCGTCGACGCAGGTGCTGTAGATGGGTCATACACTGTTAAAGGTGGTGACACGCTCTACAGCATTGCCCTCGACTTTGGTATGGATTGGCGTGAGCTTGCGCGTATTAACAACATCAGCGACCCCACCAAATTGAGCATTGGGCAAAGGTTGCGTGTTACTGGTACGCAAGGGCAGGTGGCGGCAGCTCCTGCGGCACTTGGTTCAATCACGGAAGACAGTGGTGTTGAAGTTACCCCGATTACACCCGCTGGCGGTGCCAAGCCAGTTGAGGCCACGCCCACGCCCGAAATCAAGCCACCTGCGCCGGTTGCTGTTACCTTGGGTTTTATTTGGCCGCACCCGGGGCAAGTGATTCAAGGTTATAAAGCGGGTGTCAACAAGGGCATTGATTTAGCTGCCAAAGTAGGAGACCCCGTGCTGGCCTCGCAAGCTGGCCGGGTGGTGTATTCCGGCAATGCTCTGCGCGGATATGGCAACCTGATTATTTTGAAGCACGACAACAATTTGCTGACCGCTTACGCGCACAACAAAACATTGTTGGTGAAAGAAGGCGAGCCTGTTACCAAAGGCCAGCGAATCGCTGAAGCAGGGCAATCGGATTCCGATCGCCCCAAGCTGCACTTTGAAGTGCGCAAGCAGGGCAAACCTGTTGACCCGATGGATTACCTCCCGGCCCGTTAAACCTTAATCAAATGTAGCCATGGGCCGAAAAAAGAAAAAAGACAGAACACCTGTGGTATTTCCGCAGGTGCAGCTTGCTATTGAGTCGATTGACCTCGAGGGGCGTGGCATTGGCCATGTGGATGGCAAAGTACATTTCATTGAAGGTGCCATCACCGGTGAAACTGTGTTGGCTGAAATTGTGCGGATCAAGCCCAGCTACTCCAAGGGTCGAACCTTGCAAGTACTCTCCAGTGTGTCTGCGCGCACCAAGCCAAAGTGCCCCCATTACGGTGTGTGCGGCGGCTGTGCAATGCAACACATTGAACCGAATGCGCAAGTGGCCATCAAGAACCGTGCACTCGAGGACTTGTTGCAGCGCATAGGTCGCCAAACCCCCGAGCAAATGATGCTGCCCATTTACGGATCCTTTTGGGGGTACCGACACCGTGCCCGTTTAAGCACCCGATTTGTGATTAAGAAAGACCGTTTTTTTGTGGGCTTTCACGAGAAAGCGTCTTCCTATGTGGCCGACATGCAGGAATGTCATGTACTGCCCAAGCATGTTTCCAATATGTTGGTGCCACTGGGCCAAATGCTGGTGACGCTGAGTATTTACATGCGCGTGCCGCAGATCGAGTTGGCCGTGGGTGATGGCGTTACCGCCATGGTGCTTCGCCATCTTGAGCCGCTTAGTGAATCAGACCTGAGCACGCTGAAAGCTTTCGGACAAGAATGGGGAGTTGATTGGTGGTTGCAGCCTGCAGGGCCGGCCAGCGCCCATCGCCTGGAAGTTGACACGGCGGTTGACCTGACCTATCGAATTCCCAGCTTTGGCATTCGCATGCGGTTCAGGCCTACCGATTTTACGCAGGTAAACCACATGATCAACGACGCGATGATTAGCCGTGCTGTGTCCTTGCTTGACTTGAAACCTGAAGACCGTGTCCTCGATTTGTTTTGCGGCCTGGGCAATTTTTCCCTACCTTTGGCCACTCGAAGCAGTTATGTAAAGGGTTATGAGGGGTCCCAAGATCTTGTCGACCGTGCCGGTGAAAACGCACAGTTCAATGGGCTGGCCGATAAAACCGAATTTCATGTGCGCAACCTGTTTGAAGTGGAAACCGCGGAGTGGGAAAGCTGGGGTCAGTTTGACAAAGTGTTGGTTGACCCACCGCGTGACGGTGCGCTTGAAATTTGCAAAGCGATTGTGGGTGCGCGGGCTGAATTTCAACCCAAGAGAATTGTGTATGTAAGTTGTAACCCAGCCACCCTGGCACGCGACACGGCCGTGCTTTGCAATGTTGGCTCTTACAAATTAATGAAAGCAGGGGTGGTGAACATGTTTCCGCACACCTCGCATGTGGAATCAATTGCGGTGTTTGAGCGAGTGGCTTACAGCGACTATTCCTGAAAAATCAGCAGTATAAATAACAAACGGGGCCGTTGCGGCCCCGTTTTCGTTGGTGTGTTTGCCTCACCAACTCGGCGGTCAGTATAGATACCGACCAACTGAGACTTCATACTGCGCTTTTAAAAACGACTTTGCAACAACTTTCGATGCTGCAAAGTGTCAAAAAAAGCTTTCAAATCAATTACTTTAAAGTAACTTTGCTTGAGTCTCCACGTATTTACTCGCGGCTACCGCCAGTGAACACCATGAGCAACTGCAGCAAATTCACAAACAAGTTATACAAGCTTAAGTAAATGCTCAACGACGCCGAAATGTAGTTGGTTTCACCACCGCGCATCACTCGCTGCAAGTCATACAAAATGAACAGCGAAAACAAGCCCACACAGATGGTAGAAATGGTCAGCGACAAGGCCGGCATTTGCAGGAAGATGTTGGCCACAGAAGCCACGATCACCATGACCAAGCCAATCATTAAGCCCTTGCCCATGTTCGTGAAGTCACGCTTTGTAACTGCTGCATAGCTGGCCAAACCGAAGAAAATGCCGGCTGTACCCAAGGCAGCCATCATGATGATGGAACCGCCGTTGGACAGGCTAAGTGCCACCGACAAAATGCCAGACAACATCAAACCCATGAAGAAAGTGAAGCCCAGCATCAGTACCACGCCGAAGGCATTGTCGCGGTTACGCTGAATACCCCAGATAAAGCCGAACATAGCGGCCAGCATCACTACAAATGACAAGATTGGGCTGCCAGCGAACAGTCGGAAGAAGCCGAACTGAACACCTGCAAACGCGCCCAAAGCTGTCGGTATCATCGATAGCGCCAGCAAAAAGTATGTATTTCGCAGAACACGGTTGGTTTCTACGGTTGAAACACCACCGGCTGTGCGGCCAAATTGTGCTGTTTTAAATTCAGACATGTGTTTTCGCTCCTTTGTAAAACGCGAATTGCTATTTACTAAGACTAATAGTAAGGCTTAAAAGTTTCAATTCAAGTGGTGGGTCAGGCCCATGATTGGGTTTTTTATATAAACCAGCTATAATCGCCGGTTAATTTTCTCGCTTTTCTAATTTTTCGGAGTGGTTATTACCATGGCAATCGAACGCACCCTGTCCATCATTAAACCTGATGCTGTTGCAAAAAACGTAATTGGTCAAATTTACAGCCGTTTTGAAGGCGCTGGCCTGAAAGTGGTTGCCGCACGCATGGCCCATTTGTCACGCGCTGAAGCAGAAGGCTTTTACGCCGTACACAAGGCACGTCCTTTCTTCAACGACTTGGTTGAATTCATGATTTCAGGCCCAGTTATGATTCAAGCTCTGGAAGGCGAGAACGCCATCGCGAAAAACCGCGAACTGATGGGTGCCACAAACCCCAAGGAAGCGGCTGCTGGCACCATTCGTGCAGATTTTGCTGAAAGCATTGATGCAAACGCTGTTCATGGCTCGGATGCCGCAGAAACCGCTGCCAATGAAATCGCCTACTTTTTCCCGGCGTCACAAGTATTCGCACGTTGATTTGAGCAACAAGCCCAATTAATTGCGTTGAATACCGGGGACGCACTTGCGTCCCCGTTTGTTTTGAAAGGACACACCATGAGTGAACAACTCGATAATTTGCTGGACTACTCGGTGCCCGAGTTGATTCAGTGGTGTGGCAATCTGGGTGAAAAACCATTTCGCGCCAAGCAATTGGCCAAGTGGATTCACCAATCGGGTGTCGACAACTTCGACGCGATGACCGACCTTGCGAAATCATTTCGCCAGAATTTACATAGCCGAGCCTGCATTCAGGCACCTGACATAGTTTCCGATCATGTGTCGGTTGATGGCACACGCAAGTGGCTGTTCGATGTTGGCCACGGCGATGCAGTTGAAACAGTATTTATTCCTGAAGAACGCCGCGGAACCTTGTGTGTCAGTTCACAAGCGGGTTGCGCCGTGAACTGCCGGTTTTGCTCCACGGGCAAACAGGGTTTTTCCCGCAACTTAAGCACGGCAGAAATTGTTGCTCAATTGTGGAAAGCAAATGTACTGCTGCGTGATTCAGGCAACAGAGTGTACGCACAAGAGCGCCCCGTTACCAACGTCGTAATGATGGGCATGGGCGAACCCCTGTTGAACTATGACGCTTTGGTACCGGCTTTGCAGCTTATGCTGGATGACACCGCGTATGGCTTGTCTCGCCGCCGCGTTACTGTTTCTACTTCGGGTGTAGTGCCTTTTATGGACCGGCTGTCTCAAGATTGCCCTGTGGCGCTTGCGGTTTCTTTGCATGCACCGAATGACGCATTGCGTGATCACCTGGTGCCGTTGAACAAAAAGTATCCATTGCGTGAATTGTTGGATGCATGTTTACGTTATTTAAAGCATGCGCCACGAGACTTCATTACCTTTGAATATGTGATGCTTGATGGCGTAAATGACAAACCAGAGCATGCTCACCAACTTCTCGACATTGCGAAAACAGTGCCTTGCAAATTTAACCTGATTCCATTTAATCCGTTCCCCGAATCGGGTTTGATAAAGTCAACCACACCCGCAATCAAAACGTTCGTAGAAATACTGTCCGAAGGCGGAGTGGTAACCACTGTGCGGAAAACTCGAGGTGACGACATTGATGCCGCCTGCGGACAATTGGCTGGTGAGGTCAAAGATCGAACCAAGGTTCGTGAGCGTACGGTGAGTACAGTTTCTTTGGAAGAACTGAGGGCTTCCTCCAAACGCAGGAGTTAAGCCTAAGCGTGGTTTCCTTTGTCATACAATGACTGTACGGTGCAGCGTGTGGTGGTGTTGCAGCATGTGTATTCCATATCACCCTGCTCCGCAATTCAATGCGAACTTGCAGCGCTTTCTCAAAAGATTGCTCAACGCCTTGAATTTTCATAGATATCGCTTGAATCTACTGGCATGCTTCGATTATGCTGCAAGTGTGGTAGCGGTAAAGTAACTACAATTAATAATCGGCGCCATTGTGCCAGCCGAGGCTTGGAAAGATCAAATGAATGAAAATCGTGCTATGAGCAAAACTGAATCATCAGATGCCAGTGCAGACCAAGACGAAAAACTTGAGCAAAATGTCAGTAGCAACGTTGGTTTAACCGCCGACAAACATCCTAATCTGACCTTGCTGGAATCTGGTCAAAATCCAGGTGGGATTTTACGCGCCGCTCGCGAAAAAGCTGGTTATTCGCTTAGCGATATCAGTGCACAAACAAAAATCAACGAAAAACAACTTTTGGCAATCGAAAGTGGAGATGTTGCCCGTTTGCCGCCCGAAACTTTTGCCAAGGCCTTCATAAAAAGTTATTGCAAGGCTCTGAAAATTGATGCTGCTCCAGTCATCATGGCATTCGGTTATTCCGAGTCGGGCGTGCACACCAAAGTTGCAAGGCTAGGCCAGGCTGAAAGTGCGCGAGCTGAGCCTTTTGAGCCGAAAATGCCCAGCAGCTCCAAGCGTCTTTCCTCCTTGAATTTTGACCGAAAATCAGGCAAAAAATCATTGAGCTACGGTATTGTTTTGGCTGCAGTTGCTGTCATGTCGGTGTTTTACATCCCCGTGTTCATGTCGAACGAGGACGCGCAGGTCTCAGATTCTGAACCGCTGGTTTCCGATGAAATTCAAGCCAACGAAGCGCCGACAACTGCATTGGGCTCTGAAATTGAAACACCTATCGCGCCTGAAGGTGCGCCAGATGATTCATCGCCCTTGGCGCTTGAAGCGCCAGCCACTGCTGGTGACACTGCAATTTTCCCGGCCTTGCAGCAACCGTCTGGTCCATCTGAGTCACCTGGTACTTCGGCTCCGGTTGGCCCATCCGCGGCGCCTTTGAACCCGGCAGGTGCACAGTCGCCAGCAGCGGCTGCTCCCACCGATTCGGCGCCCCAAGGCGTGTTGCGTTTTAAGTTTCAAGAGCAGTCTTGGGTGACCGTTCGTGATGGAAACGACAAAGTATTGATTTCCCAATTAAATGATGGTGGAAGCAATCTTGAAGTTCGTGGGCAACTCCCCTTCAAGCTGATTGTCGGGAATGCGCAGGCTGTGTCAGTTTCGACCAACGGCAAGCCAGTTGATTTGTCTTCTTCCATTCGCGGAGAAGTGGCTCGAGTCACTGTCGAATAAGTTTTAGCAGAAGGGGGTGCAAGGCACCCCTCGGTTTTTTGCAACCTGCCTTAATTTCAGAAGTTTTATCGTGATACCAAACACTCCCCTAAAGCGCCGCCCGACACATCGAGTTGATGTGTGCTGGAAAGAACACGTGGTGTCCATCGGTGGTGGTGCGCCGGTGCTTGTTCAATCCATGACCAACACCGACACCGCAGATGCCCTGAATACAGCACTGCAAGTGAAGGCCTTGTATTTGGCGGGTAGCGAAATGGTTCGTATCACGGTGAACAATGATGCGTCCGCTGCGGCTGTGCCTTACATTCGCGATCAGCTCGACAAAATGCGAATTCCCGTTCCGCTGGTGGGCGATTTCCATTACAACGGTCATTTGCTGCTTCAGAAGTATCCAGACTGCGCCAAGGCGCTTTCGAAGTATCGAATCAATCCTGGCAATGTGGGCTCATCGCGTTCCCGAGACGACAACTTTGCCGCGATGATTGCCATTGCGGCTGAGCATGACAAACCCGTGCGAATTGGTGTGAATTGGGGCAGTCTGGATCAAAACCTCCTGGCCCGCATGATGGACGAAAACGGTCAGAAAGCCGAGCCACTTCCGGCGCAGCAATTGATGTACCAGGCGCTGATTGAATCGGCGGTAAGCAGCGCCCACAAAGCCGTGGAGCTTGGTTTGCCAGCCAATAAAATAGTGCTTTCGTGCAAGGTTAGCCAGGTTCAGGACTTGATCGCGGTGTACCGCGAACTGGCCTGTCGCAGCGAGTTTCCACTGCATTTGGGTTTGACCGAGGCCGGCATGGGTACCAAAGGCATTGTGGCCTCTACTGCAGCCTTGGCGGTTTTAATGCAAGAAGGGATTGGTGACACCATTCGTGTTTCACTTACCCCCGAACCCAATGGGGACCGCTGCAAGGAAGTGCTGGTCGGCCAGGAAATCTTGCAGTCCTTGGGCTTACGGGCTTTTACCCCACAGGTTATTGCCTGCCCAGGTTGTGGTCGCACCACCAGCACTGTATTTCAGGAATTGGCAGATCAAATTCAAACCTACCTACGTGATCAAATGCCCATCTGGAAAAATCAGTATGTGGGCGTTGAAGAAATGAAAGTAGCGGTGATGGGTTGCGTGGTCAATGGCCCTGGTGAAAGCAAGCACGCTGACATCGGAATTTCATTGCCGGGGACAGGCGAGGCACCCTCTGCGCCCGTATTTTTGGATGGGAAGCGCACTGTTACCCTGAAGGGCGAGAACATTGCCCAGGAATTTCAGGCGATTGTGCAGCGTTATGTCGAGCAAAGGTACGCTGGCGCCGATAAGTAAGCCAAGAATAGGCGACAATACCCGGTTGAGAAATAAAGATAATAGTGTCAATGAGTCATCCTGAGTCGCCGGAACAATCCAAAGCCAAGAAACAACCCCGACTTCAATCCGTCAAGGGGATGAACGATGTATTGCCCGTCGAGGGTATTCATTGGGAAAACCTGGAAGTGATGCTGCGCGAGTGGTTGACTTCGTATGGCTATCGCTTGATCAAAACCCCTGTACTGGAGCCTACGTCGCTATTTCGCAGGGGCATTGGTGAGGTCACCGACATTGTTGAAAAAGAAATGTTCAGCTTTGTGGATCGTTTAAACGGCGACGAATTAACTCTTCGCCCTGAATTCACGGCGGGTATTGCGCGTGCCACCATTCAGCACAATTTGACGTATGCAGCGCCACAGCGGGTTTATTCCATGGGGCCAGTGTTTCGCCACGAGCGCCCACAGCGCGGCCGTTACCGCCAGTTTCACCAGCTTGATGTAGAAGCGCTTGGTTTTGGTGGTCCCGACATTGATGCTGAACTGATCGTGATGCTGTCACGCCTGTGGCGTGAAATGGGGCTGGAAGACGTGCGCTTGGAAATCAATTGCCTGGGTGAGGCTCCTGAGCGTTTGGCCCATCGACAAGCCCTGATTGCGTATTTTGAGCAACACACCGAATTACTGGATGAAGACGCCAAGCGCCGCTTGCACACAAACCCATTGCGTATTTTGGACACCAAAAACCCGACCATGCAAGACATGGTGAACAATGCGCCACGTTTGTCTGAATTTTTAGGTGCCGAGTCGCTGGCGCATTACCAGGGCGTGAAGCGTTTGCTCGACGATGCCGGCGTGCGCTACATCGAAAAACCGCGACTGGTTCGCGGGCTCGACTATTACAATTTGACCGTGTTTGAATGGATCACCGATGCTTTGGGAACCCAAGGCACCATTTGCGGCGGTGGCCGCTACGACGGCTTGATCGAAATTCTGGGCGGTAAGCCCACTCCGGCAATCGGATTTGCAATTGGCCTGGAACGTTTGCTCGAGTTGTATCTCGAAGTGAATCAGCCCGATGATGTGGCTGATCTGGATGTGTATGTGGTGCATCAGGGCGAGGGCACCTCACGCCGTGCGTTCACCTTGGCTGAAGAACTTCGCGATGCTGGATTTGCCGTGGTGTTGCATGCAGGTGGTGGCGGGTTTAAAAGCCAAATGAAACGTGCCGATGGTAGCGGGGCCGCTGTGGCCGTTATTCTGGGCGAAAATGAATTGAATGCTGGCACTGCAGCAGTGAAAGTTCTGCGCGGTGAAAGCAAGCAGGAAGAATTCAAACAAGAGGGATTGGCCGAAGCCATTTTCGGTCTGCTTTACGGAGAAGGAGAGGAGTCTTGAGTCGATACAGCCTTGAGGAACAAGAACAACTGGCCAGTTTGAAATCTTTCTGGGACAAGTATGGCAGTTTCATTCTGACCGTACTAATTCTGGTGTTCGGTGCCTTCGCCATCCACAATGGTTGGAAGTGGTGGCAAGCGCGCCAGTCGACTGATGCTGTGCTGGTGTACGAGCAATTGGAAGCAGCCACACGCGAAGGCAATTTGGACCTTGTTGGGGAAATCAACAAAACCCTGATTGAAGAACATGCTGGCTCACAATACGCGCAGCGTGGAGCCTTGATTTCCGCAAAGGCTTATTTCGATGAAGGCAAGTTGGATGAAGCCAAGGCCGCACTGCAGTGGGCGGCCGAAGAGGCCAAGCTCGACGAATATGCAGCCACAGCACGTTTGATGTTGAGCGCTATTTTGATCGAGCAATCTGATTTTGAGGGTGCCAAGGCAGCCTTGAATGAAAGTTATCCGGGCTTTGAAGGTTTGTTTCATGATCGTTTGGGTGATTTGGCCCTTGCGCAGAAAGACATTGCCACAGCACGAAAAGAGTATGAATTGGCCCAAAGCACCATTCAAGCTGACAGCCCATGGAAGCAAGTGATTGAGCGCAAGATCAGTGCCTTGCCCAAAACTGGAGACCAAGTTAATGAGTGAACGAATGAATCAAGCCGCCAAATTCACAGCGGCATTCGCGTTGCTGGCTCTGCTGGGCGGTTGCTCGACCATCAGCTCAACAATGAGCAATTTAAACCCCTTTGGCGGCAATGCTGTGAAACCGGCTGCACTACAAGATTTCACGCCGCAAATTAAAGTGACCAACGTGTGGTCTGTGGATGTGGGTGATTCCAAGCAAGGTAATTTCGTGCCTGTGTTGCTCGAATCCACCGTGTATGCAGCCTCCGAAGAAGGCCAGTTGGTCGCCATTGACAAAGCCACTGGCAAAATCAAGTGGAAAGTGAAGGTGGGCTCGAAATTGAAAGCGGGTGTGGCTGCCACATTGGATGCGGTTGCTGTAATCGACGTGAACAACAATTTGATAGCGTTTGACGCGAACGGCAAGCAAATTTGGCAGACTGGTGTGGGTGCTGACGTAAGCAGCGTACCCATTGGCGCTGCCGGTACAATTCTTGTGCGCAGTATTGATTTTTCGGTGATAGCGTACTCATCGTCAAATGGTGCGCAGCGCTGGAAGTACTCCCGTCAGCTTCCGCCGCTTACGCTGCGAGTCAATACACCAGTTGATGTGAACAATGCTCGCGTGTATGCCGGTTTTCCCGGCGGGCGTCTGGTTGCACTTGATTTGAATTCTGGCACTGTGTCTTGGGAAGGAACACTGGCTTCGCCTTCGGGTACGACCGAGATTGAAAGGATTACCGACGTGACCGGCACCCCGATTTATAATTTCCGGGAGGTATGCGCCGCTGCTTTCCAGGGCAAACTGGGTTGTTTGGATTCCGTCAGCGCACGCCCCGTCTGGACTGTTGATTTTTCAGCACCCAATGGCGCGTCTGTGGATGATCGCTACATGATTGCACCCAACGAGTTGGGAAATATGTTTGCTTTCTCCCGCAGCGGTGGAAAACAAGTTTGGCGTATCGAAACCTTCCAGCGTCGCTTGCCGACCACCCCGACCGTCATTGGTCGAGCTGTGGCTGTGGGCGATTTTGATGGGTATTTGCATTTCATTGAAAGAGACACAGGCAAAACCATTGCGCGAACGAAAGTGGGTTCAACCGCTTTTGCAAGCCAGCCTGTGGCTGCAGACACCGATGCCTTGATTGTGCAGTCGCGTGGCGGCAGTGTGGCCCTGATATCTGTCCAGTAAAAAGTAAAACATGAAACCTGTCATTGCCCTGGTTGGGCGCCCAAACGTGGGTAAGTCCACATTGTTCAATCGCTTGACCCGAACAAGAGACGCCCTGGTGGCCAACCAGCCTGGCTTAACCCGCGATCGCCACTACGGTTTGGGTCGCCTCGGCCCACGTGAATACCTGGTGGTCGATACAGGTGGTTTGGAACCCGTGGCCAAAGACGGCATTTATGCAGAAATGGCCAAGCAAAGCCGACAGGCAATTGTTGAATCCGATTTGGTGTTGTTTCTTGTTGATGGCCGCCAGGGCGTTACGCCTCACGACCATGTGATTGCAGCCGAGCTTCGAAAAGCCAAGCGAGATGTAATCCTGGTGGTTAACAAGACCGAAGGCTATACACACTCAATGGCTGCAGCCGACTTTTTCGAGTTGGGGTTGGGTGAACCTGAAACCATTTCTGCAAGCCATGGAGATGGCGTCCGTCAGTTAATGGATATTGCCTGCGAAAAGCTGCCTGTTCTACCTGAAGATGAAGAAGGCGGCCGACGCATCAAAGTGGCCATTGCCGGGCGTCCGAATGTGGGCAAGTCGACCATGGTGAACACCTTGCTGGGCGAAGAACGCGTAATTGCATTCGATTTACCTGGCACCACCCGCGACAGTATTTACATCGACTTCGAGCGTAACGACAAGCCGTACACCCTTATTGACACCGCTGGTTTACGTAAACGCGGCAAGGTGTTTGAGTCAGTTGAAAAGTTTTCGGTGATCAAGACACTCCAAGCGATTGAAGACGCCAATGTAGTTATTTTGATGCTGGATGCCCAGCAAGACATTTCCGATCAAGACGCTTCGATTGCTGGTTTTATTGTTGAGGCAGGGCGTTCGCTGGTATTGGCGGTGAACAAATGGGACAGCCTGGATGATTACCGCAAGGAACGTATCAAGGCTGAAGTAGGGCGCAAACTGACATTTCTGAGTTATGCCAAGTTTCATTATGTGTCGGCCACCAAGCCATTCGGCATTGCCGCCATGATGAAGTCGGTGGATGAAGCGCACGCAGCAGCGTTCGCCAAACTGTCTACACCCAAACTGACACGCTTGATTCAAGAGTGTGTAGAGCATCAACAACCTCCACGCAAGGGCATATTCCGGCCCAAGCTTCGCTACGCCCATCAAGGCGGGCAGAATCCGCCCATCGTAATTGTGCACGGTACGGCTTTGGATGCCATCCCAGACAACTACAAGCGTTATCTGGAAACCCGTATTCGCGACCGATTCAAGTTAGACGGTACGCCGCTTCGAGTTGAATTCCGAAGCAACGTGAACCCGTTCGACAAGAAAGATTAAAACGGAATTTTTCTCGTCAAAATGTCTTTGTACATCACCCAGTCGCCCATGAAGCTGTAAAGCGGGTATTTGAAAGTGGCAGGGCGATTTTTCTCAAAGAAAAAATGCCCCACCCAAGCAAATGCATAACCCACCAACAAACCATAAAGCAGCCAAATTGGCTGACCGGTTGTCAGCAATTTGAACAGGCAAATCAAGGCCAGGGTCGAGCCCACAAAATGAAGGCGTCGGCAGATAAGATTTGTGTGTTCAGCCAGGTAAAATGGGTAAAAGTCAGCGAAAGTTTGAAATCTGTTTCCTGTTTTTGGCATGAATGTGTCTCCTGTTCTTCATTTTTAGTCTTCATAGTTTACATCTCCTGCCGCTTCAGGCCTGCATTTGCCCAAAAATTTTGACTTGAAAGCTGCGCCATTTCGGGTAGGATGAATAAAAACCATCACAAGAAGAACCTAGGAGGTTTGCGATGCAAGTTAAAGAAGTCCTGCGGGTGAAAGGCAATACACTGTTCACTGTCACGCCCGAAACGAATTTGTCTGATTGTGTAGTGACCATGGCCGATCACGACGTGGGCTCTTTGGTTGTAATGGACAAGGGTGAGCTGGTAGGCATTGTTACCTTCCGAGAAGTTATCCGCGTGCTGGCCAAGCGCCAAAAAGAGCATCGCACAGGACCCACGCCACCGGTAGCGGAAATCGTTGTTCGCGAGGTCATGAACCCCGAGCCCACTGTGGCCACGTTGACCATGGAAGTGGACAGCCTTCGCAAACTCATGCTTGAGAATCACCAGCGCTATTTGCCAGTCATGGACGGTAACACCCTTTGCGGAGTGATTTCTTTTCACGACGTGGCCAAAGCCGTACTGGAAGAGCAGGGTTTCGAGAACAAAATGTTGAAAGGCTACATTCGTGACTGGCCCATGGAAGAAAGCAGCAACTGATTGACTATGAAGATCAGTACAGGTGGTTTGAAATGACTAAACGAGTCGCAATAGTTGGTGCAGGTGTATCTGGCTTGGCATGCGCCCGTGAATTGGCGCATCAAGGACACGAGGTCGTAGTTTTTGAGAAAAGTCGAGGGCCAGGCGGACGCATGCCCACGCGTTGGTTAAACCGCGATGTAAGCCCGCCGCTTGGGTTTGATCATGGCACTCAATATTTTCAGGCCTCCACGCCCGCATTTGTTCATCTGATTGAGCAGGCTCAAAGCGCCGGGGCCGTTGCGCCATGGGCTGGCCTTGTTGTAAATCTTGCTTACGGTGTTTCTTCGCCGCATGCCAGCAATACCACCCGCTTGGTGGGCACGCCAGGTATGGCAAGCTTGGGACGTTTCATGGCGCACGGCTTGGATGTGCGTTTGCAATGCCGTGTGGCTGGTGTGGCGCGAATCGATGGTCAGTATCAGCTCACCTTGCATTTGGCCGACGGCACAGTTCGTGTGGAATCGGGCTTTGATGCGGTGGCTTGTGCCATACCTGCTGAACAGGTGGTGCCATTGTTTGAAGCCGTTCACCCCCCACTTGCCAGTTTGGCTGCAGGCATTCAATCCAACGTGACCTGGTCGGTCATGTTAACGCCACGTGAAGTGGTGAAAGTCGACTTCGACGGTGCTTTCGTGGTGGACAGCCCGCTGGGCTGGATTTGCAGGGATTCTTCGAAGCCGGGCCGCGCCATGGGAGACCGTTGGATGCTGCAGGCCACAGCCGATTGGTCGCGCCAGCACCAAGATTATGCGCCCGAAGAGGTCGGCAAAATGTTGATGGATGTGTTTAGCAATGTGACGGGGCAGCTTGTGGAAGAGCCCTTGTCTGTTACCGCGCACCGCTGGCTGTATTCCCTGCCCAGTAACCCTGTGGGCGTGCCTTGTTATTTTAGCGAGGAGCATATGCTGGGCGCCTGTGGCGACTGGTTGACTGGTGCCCGTGTGGAAGATGCTTTTTTAAGCGGCCACACGCTGGGTAATCAGTTGTTGAATGCACTGGACACCACGCTGATTCAGTAGCAACTTGGTTGGAATTGAGCAAGCTCAACGCCCGTGCCGCTCAGGTGCGGGATATTCCGATAAAATAACGTTTTGCACAACGAGTGAACGCGCATGTCCGGAAGCAGCCTGGGTCGCCTATTTGTAGTCAGTAATTTTGGGGAAAGCCACGGACCTGCCATTGGTTGTGTTGTAGACGGCTGCCCACCCGGATTGCCCCTGACTGCGGCCGATTTGCAAGCCGACCTGGATCGACGCAAGCCCGGTACCTCGCGCCATGTTACTCAGCGTCAGGAAGAGGATCAGGTTGAAATTCTTTCAGGTGTGTTTGAAGGAGTTACAACCGGTGCGCCGATAGGCTTGTTGATTCGCAACCAGGACCAGCGAAGCAAAGATTACGGCAACATCGTCGATACCTTCCGCCCAGGGCATGCAGATTACACTTACTGGCACAAATACGGCATTCGCGATTATCGCGGTGGTGGCCGTTCTTCAGCAAGAATGACCGCACCCATGGTGGCGGCAGGTGCAATTGCCAAAAAGTGGCTGGCTACCAATTTGGGTGTCCAGATTCGTGGTTGCATGACACAAATTGGCGAAGTGGAAATTCCTTTCTCGAATTGGGATGACGTACACACCAACCCGTTTTTCGCGCCCAACAATTCCAAGGTCGCAGAACTCGAGGCTTACATGGACGCGCTTCGGAAGTCGGGTGATTCATGCGGTGCGGGTTTGCGCGTGCAAGCCACTGGCGTGCCTGTGGGTTTGGGTTCCCCTTTGTACGACAAGCTCGATGCCGACATCGCCCACGCCATGATGAGCATCAACGCTGTGAAAGGTGTGGAAATTGGCGCGGGTTTTGGCTGCATTGCTCAGAAAGGTTCCGAGCATGGCGACGAAATGCTGCTTGAGGGCTTTGGCTCGAATCATGCGGGTGGCATTTTAGGCGGCATTTCTACAGGGCAAGACATTGAAGTACGCATGGCCATCAAGCCCACTTCAAGCATTCGATTGCCCAGAAAGTCGATTGACAAGGCGGGCAATCCCATCGAGGTTGAAACCTATGGTCGCCATGACCCGTGTGTGGGCATTCGCGCCACGCCTATTGCTGAAGCCATGTTGGCCTTGGTCATTATGGACCACCTGTTGATGCATCGCGCCCAGTGTGCTGATGTGAAAGTGGACACGCCACAAATTCCACCCGGTACTTCCAACTATTGATCTTTCACACAGTGTTTCTCCACTGAGACAGGCGGGCATTTGCAACTGGGCTGGTTAGCGCTTTTTTACGCGGCGTATTTCGCATTTGTTGGCTTGTATTCGCCGTTTCTAGGCCCCTATTTAAAATCGATTGGGCACAGCCTGGACGTGATTGCACTTTCCTTGGGCATGATGCAGCTGATGCGCATTGTGGGTCCGTTTGCATGGGGTTGGTTGGCTGACTACACCGGAAACCGGGTGCGCTGGATTCGGGTGGGTACTTTCGCCGGTTTTTTCTTCGCAGTGCTGGCTTTTTTGAATCAGCAATCCCCAGCAAATCTGATTGTTCTGATTCTGCTGCTTAATCTGAGTATTTCCGGTTTGGTGCCCATGTCCGATTCCTATGCCATGGAACGTTGCGCGGGTTGCACAGGCAAGTACGGGCAGGTGCGTCTGTACGGATCGCTTGGTTTTGTATTGGCGGTACTCGTTTTCGGGGCTGTGGCAGATCGCTTTGGTTTTGAATCCTACCCTGTGTGGGCATGTGCCGCATTGTTGTTGGGTTTCGTGGCGGCATTGAAATTCACCCCAGATTCTGCTCGAACTCCTTCACTTGCTGAATCAGCCCCACTGTTTACTGGCAGTGGTTTTAAGCGCCTGCTATTGCCTGGGCCCATGCCATTGTTTTGGCTGGCGGCGTTTTTCATGATTTTCTCGCATGGGGTTTTTTATGCCTACTTTTCGCTCTATTTGCTTGAGTTCAATTATTCGGAACTCAGTATCGGCGGCCTGTGGGCGTTTGGCGTCATGTGTGAGGTGGTGTTTTTTGCCCTGCAGGCTCGCTTTTTCAATCGGTTTACCTTGAATACTTGGTTGTGCATCAGTTTTGGTGCCTGCACTTTTCGATTTGCGCTAATTGCTGTTTTTCCTGAGCTGGGTTGGGTGGTGGTGTTCGCTCAAGGCCTACATGCACTTACTTTTGCGGCACATCACACCGCCACAATTTCTTGGTTGCGCGAAAATTTACCCAGTAATTTGGTGGTGCGTGGGCAGGCCATGTATGCAACGATTGCTTACGGCCTGGGTGGTTCTGCTGGGACTTTGTTGGGGCGACTCGCATGGGAGTTTACCGGGCCTTCAGGCGCGTTTGCCCTGGCTTCGCTGGGTGGTTTGATTGCCTTGATACTAGGGTGGCGGTTTACAATTGCCTGCCGGTATTCAGGTTCGGCACTTTTGACTCGATAGACGGTCCAACTGTCAACTTGGTAGTACAGAACTTCGTTAGTGTTTTTCGAAGCCATTCGATCAGTTTTACAAACAATTGCGGGTGAATTAATGAATGCATTGTCCGGTTTCAAGCGGCGCACCTCTTTGGTATTGGCGTTGGCTTTTTCAACGGGTGCGCTTACAGCCTGTTTAACAACACAAACCACATCGGGTGGTGCTGTTGGGGTTGAACGATCCCAGTTTGTACTGGTGTCTTCTGCCGAAGTTGATGCAGCCGCTGCCAAAGGTTACGCAGAGGTTCTTGCGAAGGCGCAAAAAGAAGGAAAGTTGAACCGCGATGCCAAGCAAGTTGCGCGCGTGCGCGCAATTGCCAATCGTTTGATTCCGCAAACCGTGGCATTTCGGCAAGATGCTCCGCAGTGGAAGTGGGAAGTCAATGTGATCGAATCTGATCAAATCAATGCTTGGTGCATGGCCGGTGGAAAGATCGCATTCTATTCGGCCCTGATTGAGAAGCTTGCGCTGACCGACGATGAAATCGCCGCGATCATGGGCCATGAAATTGCGCATGCCTTGCGCGAACACAGTCGTGAGAGAATTTCCCAACAATTGGCTACTTCGGTCGGACTTGATCTGATTTCCGCTGGTTTTGGATTGTCTCGCGGTGCTTCAGACCTTGCTGGCATGGCGGCCAATGTCGCAATTTCATTGCCTTACGGTCGCTCTCACGAAGTGGAATCTGACCGCATTGGCGTGGAATTGGCGGCCCGTGCCGGCTACAACCCGCGCGCGGCAATTAGCGTGTGGCAGAAAATGAGTCGGGCTGGCGGAGGTTCGCCCCCCCAATTGCTGTCTACCCATCCATCACCAGAGAACCGTATACGTGATCTTGAAGTGTATTCGGCCCGCGTGCAGCCGCTTTACGAGCAGGCGAGCAGACGCTAAAACCTGTGATTGGCGGTACGGCCCTGCTGGCCGTGCCGCTAGCCCATGGCTGGATATGGCATAATTGGGAGTTATTCGCTTTGCAATCAACTCAGTAATTTAGCCCGAAGCAGGTCCTTGAAAATGGCAAAAACCTTATACGACAAACTCTGGGAAAGTCACGTGGTGCGCACCGAACAGGATGGCACCTCCCTGATCTACATTGATCGTCATTTGCTGCACGAAGTGACCAGTCCTCAAGCATTTGAGGGTTTGGAGCTCGCAGGTCGCAAGTTGTGGCGCAATAGCGCCAACCTGGCTGTGGTTGACCACAACGTGCCCACCACTGACCGTTCCAAGGGCATCACTGATGCCACGTCACGTTTGCAGGTTGAAACGCTCGACAACAATGCAAAAGCCCACGGCTTGACCTACTTTGACATCAAAGATTTGCGCCAGGGAATTGTCCATGTGATTGGGCCTGAGCAAGGCGCCACGTTGCCAGGAATGACTGTGGTGTGTGGCGATTCCCACACCAGCACACATGGCGCAATCGGTGCCTTGGCTTTCGGCATTGGCACCTCGGAAGTTGAGCATGTGATGGCCACCCAATGTTTGTTGATGAAGAAAGCCAAGAACATGCTGGTGCGTGTGGAGGGCACTTTGGGCCAGGGTGTATCCGCCAAAGACGTGATTTTAGCCATTATCGGGAAAATTGGCACGGCTGGCGGCACGGGTTACGCGATTGAATTTGCCGGGTCTGCGATACGCAGCTTGTCAGTTGAAGGCCGTATGACGATGTGCAACATGGCCATTGAAGGCGGTGCACGTTCGGGCATGGTGGCCGTTGATCAAAAAACCATCGAGTATGTGAAAGGCCGTCCCTTCAGCCCGAAAGGCGCGATGTGGGATCACGCCCTTGCTTACTGGAATACGTTGCATTCCGATGAAGGTGCACATTTTGACCATGTGGTGGAACTGAGGGCTGAGGATATCCAGCCGCAGGTTAGTTGGGGCACCTCGCCAGAAATGGTCACAGACATCCATGGAGTTGTTCCTGACCCCGCGCAGGTGGCTGACCCGGTCAAACGCCAAGGCTATGAACGTGCCTTGCAGTACATGGATTTGAAGCCTCTTCAAAAAATTGAAGACATTTCAATTGATACCGTGTTCATCGGTTCTTGTACCAATTCACGGATTGAAGACCTGCGCGATGCCGCGGCAGTGGTGAGGGGCAAAAAAAAGGCAAGTTCAGTCAAATTGGCTTTGGTCGTGCCTGGCTCGGGTTTGGTAAAAGCGCAGGCAGAAGAAGAAGGTTTGGATAAAATTTTTCTGGATGCGGGTTTTGAATGGCGTGAACCAGGCTGTTCAATGTGCCTGGCCATGAATGCAGACCGACTGGGCAGTGGAGAACGTTGTGCATCGACCAGCAACCGAAATTTTGAAGGACGTCAGGGTGCAGGGGGCCGCACGCACCTTGTCAGCCCAGCCATGGCGGCTGCGGCAGCAATTGCAGGCCATTTCACCGATTTCCGTAGTTTTTAAAAATTAAAAAAGGGGTATTTGATATGAAAATTATTTCCGCACTGCTGCTTGCCTTGTCTGCATTGTCTTTGTCTGCTTGCAACACAGTTGAAGGTGTTGGTAAAGATCTGAAAGCGGGTGGCGAAGCCATCGAGCGCACCGCCGAAGAAAACAAGAAGTAAATTCGTAAATAGTGTGACACCAGGGCGGACGGGCTTTTTGCTCGCCCGCCCTGAGTTATTCGCTAGTGCTGTTGATAATCACCAATCATTCACGGATTGATCATGGACAAATTTGTAACCCACACTGGCATTGCCGTGGCTTTGAACCGCGCCAATGTGGACACCGACGCCATTATTCCAAAGCAGTTTTTGAAAAGTATCAAGCGAACTGGTTTTGGCGAGCACCTGTTCGACGGCTGGCGCTACCTGGATGAAGGTGAGCCCGGCATGGATTGCACTAAGCGTCCGTTGAATCCCGATTTTGAGTTGAATCAACCCCAGTTTCAAGGCGGAACTGTTTTGGTGGCTGGTCCCAATTTTGGCTGTGGTTCATCCCGTGAACATGCGCCGTGGGCGTTGCAGCAGTATGGTTTCAAAGCAGTAATTTCCAGCAGTTTTGCTGATATTTTTTACAACAATTGCTTTAAGAATGGTTTCTTACCTATTGTTTTGAAAGAAAAAGAACTTGAAGAGGTATTCGTTGCGATTAATGAGAAGCCTGGAATCGAGATCACTGTCAGTCTTGAAAACCAAATGGTGAGTATTGCAGGTCACAACTACAGCTTTGACGTAGACGCATTTAGAAAGCACTGCCTCATGAACGGTTTTGATGACATCGGTTTGACCCTTCAACACCGAGAGACCATTGTTGAATTCGAAAAAAATCGCCTGACCCAGCAGCCTTGGCTTGCGAACACCATTTAACTGCTTTGACTTGAGACCAACCAGAGAACGAGAATGACTTTAAAGATTGCCGTAATGCCCGGTGATGGCATTGGTCCGGAAATTACAGCACAGGCAGTGAAGGTGCTAGAGGCCCTTAAAACTGATGGCTTGAACATTGAATTTGAACACGCATTGATCGGTGGCGTGGCTTACCGAGAAAAAGGCGTGCCCCTGCCTGAAGAAACCGTGGCCTTGGCCAAAGCATCTGACGCGGTACTGTTTGGTGCAGTGGGCGATTTTTCACTGGACACGCTGCCGAGGCACCTGCGCCCCGAGCAGGCCATTCTGGGTATTCGCAAGGCATTGAATTTGTTCGCAAATTTTCGGCCTGCCATGGTGTATGAAGAGCTGGCGGATGCATCCACCTTGCGCCCCGAAGTCGTGGCTGGTTTGGACATCCTGATTGTGCGTGAATTGACTGGTGATATTTATTTTGGTACCCCTCGCGGCAATCGAATCGCTGAAGATGGTCCATTCAAAGGCGAGCGGGAAGCCTTCGACACCATGCGTTATGCCGAGTCTGAAATTAGGCGCATTACCCATGTGGCGTTTCAGGCGGCCCGAAAGCGGGGCGGTAAACTGTGTTCAGTTGACAAAGCCAATGTGCTTGAAACCACACAGTTCTGGCGAGACATCGTGACTGAAGTGGGCACTGAGTACACCGATGTGGCACTTAGCCACATGTATGTGGACAACTGCGCCATGCAGTTACTGAAAAACCCCAAGCAGTTTGATGTGATCGTGACTGGCAACCTGTTCGGTGATATTTTGTCTGATGAGGCTTCGATGTTGACCGGATCGATCGGTATGCTTCCCTCGGCTTCGCTGAATGAAACGAATTTTGGTCTTTACGAGCCAATTCATGGTTCAGCACCCGACATTGCCGGCAAAGATCTGGCCAATCCCATGGCCACTGTGCTGTCGGCTGCGATGATGCTGCGCTACACCTTCGGCCTGGAGGCTCATGCCACCCGCATTGAAAATGCGGTGAAAGCGGTGTTGGCCACGGGCCCGCGCACGGGCGATATTTGGCGCGACGGCAAAATGCGCACAGGTACGGCTGGCATGGGCGATGCGATTGTTGAGGCCCTTGCCAAGCAGTCCTGAGCAGTACGGGTTTTCAAAGAATTTAAAGACACTGGAGTGGTTATGTTGAAAGTTGGTTTGATTGGATGGCGTGGCATGGTGGGTTCGGTGCTGATGCAGCGCATGTTGGAAGAGAATGATTTCGCGCATTTCGAGCCGATTTTCTTCTCAACTTCCAATGCAGGTGGCAAGGCCCCCGCATTCGCGGGCAATGCGGGCCCGCTGCAAGATGCAAACAGCGTTGAAGCCCTGAAGCAAATGGACGTGGTGTTGACTTGTCAGGGTGGTGATTACACCAATGACGTATTTCCCAAGCTTCGTGAAGCGGGTTGGAAAGGCTATTGGATTGATGCGGCTTCCAGCCTGCGCATGAAAGACGATGCAATTATTATCCTTGATCCCGTGAACATGCCTGTGATCAAGGATGGCTTAACCAAAGGCGTAAAGAACTACGTTGGCGGCAACTGCACTGTGTCGCTGATGTTGATGGCCTTGGGCGGCCTGTTCCAGAACGACAAAGTTGAGTGGATTACCTCCATGACTTACCAGGCCGCTTCGGGTGCAGGCGCACAGAACATGCGTGAGTTGATTGCCCAGATGGGCAGCATTCATGGATCGGTGAAGGAACTGCTGGACAACCCTGCATCTGCCATTTTGGACATTGATCGCCAGGTGGCCCAGCACATCAATTCGGATTCTTACCCGACCGATAACTTTGGCGTGCCTTTGGGTGGCAGCTTGATTCCCTGGATCGACAAAGACCTGGGCAATGGGCAATCCAAGGAAGAGTGGAAGGGCGGTGCGGAAACCAACAAAATTTTGGGTAAATCAGCCATGGGTTCGCCCGGTTGCGTGCCCGTGGATGGTTTGTGCGTGCGCGTGGGCGCCATGCGTTGCCACTCCCAGGCATTGACCATCAAGCTGAAGCAAGACATTCCCTTGAATGAAATCAACGACATGCTTGCCAAGGCCAATGATTGGGTTAAAGTGGTGCCCAACGAGCGTGATGCGTCCATTCGAGATTTAACGCCTGCCGCCGTAACCGGTCGCATGCATGTGCCAGTGGGGCGACTTCGCAAGATGGCCATGGGTGGCAATTACTTGAGCGCTTTCACCGTGGGTGACCAGTTGCTGTGGGGAGCGGCAGAGCCACTTCGCCGCATGCTGCGAATTTTGATTGAACGCTAAGCAGCATCATCATTGACCAAAAAGTTGCCTGGGGCGACTTGAACATTCATGGAGTAAACGGGTGAGGCATACCAAAAAGAAAATTTTGCCCTTTGTTTTTGCATCAGGTTTGTTGGCAAGTTCCTTCGCTCAGGCAGCGCAACTTGGAAAGCTTGAAGTGCTCTCTGGCGCGGGTGAGCCTTTCTCTGCCCAAATTCAGGTTGATTCAGTGGCGCCAGAAGAAAGGGCTACGCTGCAAGCCAAGCTGGCCTCGACGGATGCTTTTCGCGCTGCCCGCCTGACCATGGACCCCAATCTGCAAAACCTGCGTTTTTCGGTTGAAGATGGCGCAGAACCAGGTACTGCGCGGGTAAAAATTACCGCGGACAAGCCGCTGCCAGCAGGTTTTATTGACACCTTGGTTGAATTGACCTGGGCTGGTGGCAGGGTTGCACGTGAATACACGCTGACTGTGCCTGTGGGGCCGACTGCAGCGCAAGAGGCGCCAGCGACTAGGCTGCCCGAAATTCGCCCACCCATGACACAGCCCACCCAGGCCACCCCCCCTTTGCAATCGCAGCCAGCTTCTTTGGCGCCTCCCGCCCAGCCAACTAGCAACGTGGCCGAGGGTGGCAGTATTCAGGTTCAGCGGGGTGACACCCTGTCCGAGCTTGCCTTGGAATTGGCGGGTGACGGGGTGACTTTAAACCAGGCCATGGCAGCGCTGTATGAGGCCAACAAGGAATCCTTCATCAATGGCAGTGTGCACATGATTCGCGAGGGGGCACAAATTCAGGTGCCGAATCGCGCCGCTTTGCGTGCCCGTTCCGGCAATGAGGCCTTGCTGGTTCTGGCTCAAAACGATGATCGCAATGTGTACTCTGCCTATGCCCGTCAAATTGGCTTGTTGACTGTGGAGAATCAAAGCACAGCTGCTTCTGCGACCAGCACGCAAGGCACAATTGCGCCAGTGCAAGACACGAGCGCAGCGGCCACCCCGAAAGTGGACCGTTTGCAGATAGCCCCAGGTGCTGCGCAAGGCACGAACAATCCAGACGCCAGCGCTGAAGAGTTGACCGCCAAAAACAAAGCGTTGGCAGAGGCCAATGAGCGGATTGCGCTGTTGGAAAAAAATGTCAGTGACTTGCAGCGATTGTTGGACATGCAAGAAGATGTTTCTGAGCCGGTGGGAGCCGCTGTAGAGGGAGAAGTGGGTATTGGTAGCGGATCAGATTCCCAATCCACTGATACTGACACTGCTGCTGCTTTAGAACTGCCCTCGGACACATTGAGCGATCTGGCCGCTGAGCAAACCGATGAAGCGACTGCTAATACTACCGAAGGCGCTACTGAAGGAACAGAAGCACCGGTTGCTGAGGCGCTCGCTGAAGACATGCCCTTTGACTGGATGCCGTGGATATTGGCTGGTGCTGGTGGTTTGGCAGTTTTTGTAATTCTTTTGCTGATTGCGAGGTCACGCCGCAACAAAACCGAAGAAGAGGAAAAGGGCTTTGATGCGGATGACAATGCATCATTCAGTGAGGTCAACCAATTCGATGAAGCTGCAGCAGCGGCCAGCACAAGCGCAGTAGTGCAAAGCTCAAGTTCCTTGAACAAGTCTGAGGACTCCGATTTCGATCTGGACGAAGTCTTGAACGACCGACTAAAGCAGGCGGAGCCTGAGCAGGCAACCCAATTGTCTACGCCAGTGCCTGCTGATCCAGTTCAAGAGGAGCCTACACCTTCAATTGACGACATTCCTGAGCTTAACGAGGCATCGGATGAGGCGCTTAAACAAAAAGACTCTTTGAACAGCGAGCTTACTTTGGAGTTTCCGGAAGAGGACGCCGCAGCTGCGGACACTTCCAATTCAATTCTGGATGATCTGGATGAAATCGAGAAAGGCACTCTGGCGGCTCAGGAAGAACTGGAAGAAATTAGAAAGCAGCCAATTAGTGCCGTTGATGAAAATGACTTTGACGCTTCTTCGGCATTCGACGATTTGATTGAATCCAATCCGGACAAAAAAGAGAGTGCTCTGGATAAAGAACTTGAAGAGTCAGGTGCGAAATCCGTGGATAGCAATGCCGAAGACGCGTTCGATCAAGCCATGGTGGACTTGGATGTCGATGTGCCAAACCCCAAAGTAGACGATGCAACCTGGCAGGAAGTGGCCACCAAACTGGATTTGGCGGGTGCTTATGTTGAAATTGGCGATGCCGATGGTGCCAAGGAATTGCTGAATGAAATCGTGAAGAAAGGCGATGTGGACCAGGTTCGCAAAGCCAAGGCGCTTCTGGCTACACTGAATTAATGAACAGAGTGGCCTTGGGCCTGAGTTACGACGGCCATGATTTTGAAGGTTGGCAAACCCAGCCCCACGGCCGCACGGTTCAAGACGAGCTGACCAAAGCCATTGAAGTTATTGCGCAAGAACCGCTCACTCTGATTTGTGCAGGCCGCACTGACACGGGGGTGCATGCCCGCCAGCAGGTGGTGCATTTCGACATGGCAGCAGTAAGACCCATGTCGGCTTGGGTGAAAGGCGTGAATAACAGCCTGCCACCCACGGTTTCAGTGCAGGGCGCGAAGCTGGTTGATGCCGAGTTTCATGCACGATTCAGTGCACTTTCGCGAACCTATCGTTACTATTTTTACAGTTCCCCGGTCCGCGACCCATTTAAGCGATTCATGACTTGGGTGCACTATCCGCTTGACCTTCAGGCCATGCGCAGTGCATCAGCTTGCTTGTTGGGAACACACGATTTCAGCGCCTTTCGGGCCTCGCAATGTCAAGCAGCCAGCCCAGTGCGCACGCTGCATGCCATGAAATTGATCGAGGAGGCTGATCACTGTTATTTTGAGATTCATGGCAACGCATTTTTGCATCACATGGTTCGCAACTTGATGGGCAGCCTGATGGAAGTAGGTTTGCACAGGCAGCCGGAAAGCTGGCTTGAAAACGTCCTTGAGTCAAAAAACAGAAGCCTTGCGGCGAAAACTTACCCGGCCCAAGGCTTGAGCTTGTGGAATATTGAGTACCCCGAGCACTTCGGCATACAGGAATTGTTTGAATGAGAACCCGTATCAAATTGTGTGGCTTTCAAACCGAAGAAACCGTGCGCGCGGCAGTGCAGGCGGGTGCTGATGCAGTGGGCTTCGTGTTTTATCCATCGTCACCCAGAAACATTGATTTGGCGCAGGCGGCGCATTTGGCCCGCTGCATGGGTGCCTGGCAAACCCCTGTGGCCTTGTTTGTCAATCCGGAGGCAGATTTCGTTCGCAGCGTAATTGCTGAAATACCCAATGTGCTGTTGCAATTTCATGGTGATGAAAGCGCAGATTTTTGTGAAAGTTTCAAGCGACCGTTTATCAAAGCCATTCGGATGAAAGAAGGGGTGGACCTGTTGCAGGAAAGCCAGAAATTCCAGGCCGCACAGGCCCTGCTTGTGGATTCCTGGAGCGAGGCGTATGGTGGGACAGGACATACTTTTGACTGGTCTTTGTTGCCCAAAGCGGGTGAACTGAAGCAGGCTTTGGTATTATCCGGGGGGTTGGAAGAAAGCAATGTGGCCCAAGCCATTGTTGCGCTAAAACCCTACGGCGTGGACGTGTCCAGCGGGATAGAAGTTGCGCGCGGCGTGAAAAGTGTGGAAAAAATCGAAAAGTTCTGCAGAGCGGTTCACAAGGCCGACGCAGGGCTGTTGTAAGTGAACCCAGATAGAGCAGCATCATGAACAAACCCTATGAATTTCCCGACGCCTCTGGCCATTTCGGCCCCTACGGTGGCACCTTTGTGTCTGAAACACTGGTTCACGCCCTTGAAGAACTGAAAAGCGTTTATGCACATTATCAAAACGACCCAGAATTTCTGGCTGAGTTCCAGAGCGAACTGAAGCATTTCGTAGGTCGGCCCAGTCCGATTTACCATGCCAAGCGCTGGTCTGACCTGGTGGGCGGCGCACAAATTTATTTCAAGCGCGAAGATCTGAACCACACGGGTGCCCACAAGGTGAACAACTGCATTGGGCAGGCCATGTTGGCCAAGCGCATGGGCAAGCCCCGTGTAATCGCTGAAACAGGTGCGGGCCAGCACGGTGTGGCCACGGCCACTGTGGCAGCGCGTTATGGCATGAAGTGCGTTGTGTACATGGGGCAGGAAGACGTGGCCCGCCAGGCGCAGAACGTGTTTCGAATGAAGTTGCTGGGTGCTGAAGTGATTCCGGTTTCTTCAGGTTCGAAAACCCTGAAAGACGCGCTGAACGAAGCGATGCGCGATTGGGTAACCAATGTGGAAGACACCTTCTACATCATCGGCACTGTTGCTGGGCCACATCCTTACCCCATGCTGGTTCGCGACTTTCAAAGCGTGATTGGTCGCGAGTGCATTGAACAAATGCCCTTGATGGTGGGCAAACAGCCTGATTATGTGCTGGCCTGCGTGGGTGGCGGCTCAAACGCCATGGGTATTTTTCATCCTTACCTGAATGTTGAAGGTGTGAAGCTGGTGGGCGTTGAAGCCGCAGGCGAGGGCATTGAAACCGGCAAGCACGCGGCATCACTCAGTGCAGGCACACCAGGCGTTTTGCATGGCAACCGCACTTATTTGTTGCAAAGCGACGATGGACAAATCATTGAAACCCACTCGGTTTCTGCAGGTTTGGATTATCCCGGTGTTGGCCCCGAGCATGCGTGGTTGAAAGATTCGAATCGTGCTGAATATGTGGGTGTAACCGACGCTGAAGCACTGGAAGCATTTCACCAGTGCTGCCGCATAGAAGGCATTATTCCAGCCCTGGAAAGCAGCCATGCTTTGGCTCATGCGGCAAAGCTGGCCAAAACCTTGTCGAAAGACCAGGTTATTTTGGTGAACCTTTCCGGTAGAGGCGACAAAGACATGCACACCGTGGCGCGCTTAAGCGGTGCAGAATTCTATTGCCACCCCGATTGCAAAACAGGCGCAGAAATGGCCTGCAACAAAAGATAACAGTTTCAAACCATGTCAAGAATTCAAGCAGTATTCAAAAAGCTGAAAGAAGAGGGCCGCAAAGGCTTGATTCCCTTTGTAACCGGTGGCGATCCTGAACCAAGCCAAACCGTGGCCATGCTCCACGCACTTGCTGATGCCGGTTCCGATGTAATCGAACTGGGCGTGCCATTTTCTGACCCCATGGCCGACGGACCTGTGATTCAGCGCTCCAGTGAACGCGCCCTCGATAAGGGGGTTACCTCTCGCAAAATTCTCGATTACGTGGCTGAATTTCGCCAAACCAATCAGCACACACCCATCGTGTTGATGGGTTATGCCAATCCGATTGAACGCATGGGTGTGGAAAAGTATGTCAGCGAAGCCAAAAAGGCGGGTGTAGACGGCGTGCTGGTGGTGGACTACCCACCCGAAGAGTCGCTGGAGTTTTCGAGGTACTTGCGGGCCGCTGAGCTGGATCCTATTTTCCTGCTGGCGCCTACATCGTCTGATGAACGGATTGAAAAAGTGGCCAAAGCCGCCAGTGGTTATGTGTATTACGTGTCACTGAAAGGTGTAACCGGTGCACAAAATTTGAATGCGGCAGAGGTCAGCTCAAAGTTGCCCACCATTCGCAAGTTCACCGATGTGCCTGTGGGCGTTGGTTTTGGCATACGCGATGCGGAGTCGGCATGCCGAGTGGCGGAATCTGCAGACGCGGTCGTGATTGGTTCGGCTTTAATACAAACACTTGAAGCAGGAAACCCACAAGAGGCAGCCGTATTGGCGGGCAAATTCATTGCCCCGATTCGTGCTGCACTTGATGCCAAATTCGGCACACAATAAAAATACCTCAGCAAGGGAAAGTGTATGAGTTGGTTAGACAAAATTATTCCACCCCGTATTTCCTCGAAAACGCCGGGCGATGCCGCCAAGAAAAGTGTGCCAGAAGGAATTTGGGCAAAGTGCAAAAGCTGCGATGCAGTGCTGTACCAAAACGATTTAGTCAGCAATGCCATGGTGTGCCCTTCTTGCACTTACCACATGCGGATTGGGTCGCGTGAACGGCTGAACTTGCTGTTCGACAACGACGAGCGTGTGGAGATTGGCCAGGAAGTGTTGCCCATGGACACCCTGAAATTTAAAGACAGCAAAAGCTACACAGCCCGCCTGAATGAGGCCAAAGAATCCACCAGCGAAACCGATGCCTTGGTGGTGCAAAAGGGTGTGATGAATGGCATGGAAGTGGTGATTGCCTGTTTTGAGTTTGACTTTATGGGCGGTTCGATGGGCTCTGTGGTGGGTGAACGTTTCTGCCGCGGTGTGCAGGCGGCAATTGATGCCAAAGTGCCATTCATCAGCATCGCTGCATCGGGTGGAGCCCGAATGCAGGAAGGTTTGGGCTCACTGATGCAAATGGCGAAAACATCGGCCATGCTGGCCAAATTGAGCCAGGCCAAATTGCCCTATATTTCTGTACTGACCGACCCAACCATGGGTGGTGTTTCCGCCAGCTTTGCATTTTTAGGCGACGTGGTGGTTGCCGAACCCAAGGCCTTGATTGGTTTCGCCGGCCCGCGTGTGATTGAACAAACTGTTCGGCAAACCTTGCCAGAAGGGTTTCAGCGTGCTGAATTCTTGATGGAGAAAGGCGCCGTGGATTGCATTGTTGATCGCCGTGAAATGAAAAAAACACTGGCAAGCTTGTTGGCCTTGTTGATGAAAAAGCAAATCGACCAGGCAGCCTGAAACACTTATGAACCCAGTAGTACCTGAACAAAACCCGCTGAAGCCCACTGCCAACGCCACTATAAACGAGTGGCTGGCTTATCTTGAATCAATTCACAGCAAGCCGATTGACATGGGGCTTGAACGCTTGAAGGTGGTTCAACAGCACATGAATTTCGCGTTGAACGGCGTGGTGTTTACCGTAGCAGGTACAAACGGCAAAGGTTCCACCTGCGCAATGCTTGAGAGCATTCTGGTGCAGGCAGGCTACAAAGTGGGCATGTACACCTCGCCCCATTTAATTCGATTTACAGAGCGCGCCCGAATCAACGGCGAGGAAGTGGCTGAAGCCGATTTGATTGCAGCTTTCGAGCAGGTTGAAAAGGCGAGGGTTGCTACATCAATTTCTTTAACCTACTTTGAGTTCAGCACGCTGGCAGTTGCGTGGTTGTTTGCACAGACAGAACTGGACGCGGTGGTTCTTGAAGTGGGTTTGGGTGGTCGCCTGGACGCGGTGAACTTGTTCGACACCGACTGCGCAATTTGCACCAGCATTGACCTGGATCACCAAGCCTTTCTGGGGCCAGACCGCGAAAGCATTGGCCGCGAAAAAGCGGGCATTTTCCGTGCCGGCAAACCAGCTATTGTGGGCGACCCCAAGCCACCGCAAAGTGTAATCGACCATGCTGAATCGATTGGTGCAGACCTGTGGATGTTCGCGCGCGACTTCAACTACAGCGGCGACAAGCAGCAATGGGCCTATGGCGGGCGCACCATGCGCCGCGCTGCTTTGGCGTACCCGGCTTTGCGCGGTACCAACCAGTTGCTGAATGCTTCTGCTGCTTTGGCTGCGCTTGAATCGGTGCGTGACCGTTTGCCGGTGCCGGCGCAATCAATTCGCCAGGGCTTCTTGCTGGTGGAATGGCCAGGGCGTTTTCAGGTGTTGCCTGGGCAGCCTACTGTTGTGCTGGATGTGGGCCACAACCCGCATGCGGCAGCGCACCTGCGTGAAAGCCTCGACAACATGGGATTCTTTCCGTACACCCACTGTATTTTCGGGATTCTGGCCGATAAAGATGCGGTGGAAGTAGTGAATGCATTGAAAGACCGGGTCGACCATTGGCATTTGGTGCCCCTTGAAGGCGATCGTGGTCGAAGCACTGAGCAGTTGATGCAGCAGTTGGCGCTGGCCGGTGTCGATGCAGCGGCTTTTGATTGGCAAGCCAACTCCAATGCACTCGCAAAAGGGGGTATTGCAAAGCAGCCCCCAGAAAAAAGTGTTCAGAGTTACGAGAGTGTGAGCCAAGCGTATGCAGTGGTCACTTCTGCAGTGCCACCCAATGATAGAATTCTGGTCTTCGGATCCTTTCTGGTTGTGGCGCAAGCCATGCAAGCCAAAGAAGCGCTTCGAAAACGTCCCGGTTAATTTATCTCAGGAGTGCTGGTGAGTTCAAATTCGCGTTCTACTGCCAAGAACAAAGTCAACAACGATCCGGTTGATGAGTTAAAACGCAGGTCCAGAAGGCGATTGGTCGGCTCGATCGCACTTTTTCTGGCAGCAATCATTATCGTGCCAGCCTTGGTTGAAAATGAGCCTGCCCAAACTCCCAGTGATGTGGAGCTGGTGGTGCCTGAAAGACCCTCAATTGAATCCCCCAAAGAAGCTCCCGTCGCGCAGCCTACTCTTGAAGCACCTGTAGCAGCGCAAGAACAGGCTGTGGCCAGTGCACCGGTTGCACCAGCAATTGAGCCACAAGCCAAGCTTGAACCAAAAGTAGAAGTCAAGCCCGAGCCTAAGGTTGAACCCAAGGTTGAACCAAAGCCAGAACCTAAGCCCGAAGTCAAGGTTGAGCCAAAGGTTGAAACCAAGCCAGCCGGAGAAGACCCCATAGCGGCCTTTGCCAAGGCAGAAGTGTACTGGGTTCAGGTTGCCGCCGTTAGCGACAAGGCCCGCGCCGATACATTGAGCACAGAACTAAGTGGCAAAGGATTCCCTGCAAAGGTTGAGTCCACCAGCACGGCAAACGGAACGGTGTACCGGGTGCGTGTGGGGCCAATCGCTGGCCAGTCCAAAGCAGATGAAACAAAATCCAAACTTTCTGCTGCCGGTTACACGGCCGGGAGAGTGGTTCAGTGACGATATTTGATTATGTCGTAATCGCGATTGTGGTGTTGTCGGTCATCCTTGGTTTGTTCCGCGGCATGGTCAAAGAAGTGCTTTCACTGGCGAACTGGGTGCTTGCGTTTTGGGTTGCAAACCGATACGGCGCAGACCTTGCGGTGTATATGGATTGGGCTGAATCGCTCACGCCGCCGATGAAGGCCTTGATTGGTTGCGCCGCTGCGTTTTTCGCCTCCATGATTGTGGGCGCCATTTTAATTTCCCTGCTAGGCAAAATAGTTGCTGCGGCGGGCTTGGGTTTTGCTGATCGTGGTCTGGGCGGAACGTTCGGTTTCGCACGTGGTTTGTTTATTGTGTTGGTGCTGGTCACAGGGGCAGGATTTACCTCGCTTCCGGAACAGCCATTTTGGCGAGATGCCATGTTGTCCCCTTTGGCCGTGGATGCGATGAGAGAAATCAAGCCGCATTTGCCCGAAAGTGTGGCCAAGTGGGTGCGCTACTAGGAGCTTTCAATGTGCGGGATTGTCGGTATCGCCGGTTTTTCTCCTGTTAATCAAATTCTTTACGACAGTCTGTTGTTGTTGCAACATCGGGGGCAAGATGCCGCAGGCATTGCAACAGCGCACACGAATTCATTTTCAATGTCCAAGGGCAATGGCTTGGTGCGCGATGTATTTCGCACCCGCAACATGCGTTCTTTGCCTGGCAATATGGGTATTGGACATGTGCGTTACCCCACTGCAGGTTCCGCTGCCAGCTCCGATGAAGCGCAGCCGTTTTATGTAAATGCTCCTTATGGTTTGGTGTTGGCCCACAACGGTAACCTGACCAACAGCGAGCGTTTGAAGGCTGAGCTGTTTAAAAATGATCGCCGCCACATCAACACGAATTCTGATTCGGAAGTGTTGCTGAACGTGTTGGCCCACGAACTTCAGTCGAACGCATCGGGTTATTCACTCGATCCCGCCACGATTTTCCGCGCGGTGGCGGGTGTGCATGCGCGTGCACGCGGTGCCTATGCCTGTGTGGCGCAAATTGCGGGCTATGGTCTGCTGGCGTTCCGCGATCCGTTTGGTATTCGCCCCCTGGCGCTGGGCAAGGCTGAAACAGAGCAGGGTGCCGAGTACATGTTTGCATCGGAATCTGTTGCCCTTGTGGGCATGGGTTTTGAATTTGTGCGCGATATTGAACCCGGTGAAGCAGTGTTCGTTGATTTGGACGGCAAGCTGTACGCGCAGCAATGTGCGGAAAAATCATCGTTGAACCCGTGTATTTTCGAGTATGTTTACCTGGCACGCCCCGATTCCGTAATGGACGGAATCAGCGTGTATGAAGCCCGGGTAAAAATGGGTGAATACCTGGCTGATCAAATTCGCAAAAGCATGCCTGCTGGCGAAATTGATGTGGTCATGCCCATTCCCGATTCAAGTCGCCCCGCAGCGCTGGAACTGGCGAATCATTTGGGCGTGCCGTATCGCGAAGGGTTCATCAAAAACCGCTACATTGGCCGCACATTTATCATGCCGGGCCAGGCGGTGCGCAAAAAAAGCGTGCGCCAGAAGCTCAATGCCATTTCCGTTGAATTCAAAAACAAAACTGTGTTGCTGGTCGATGATTCGATTGTGCGCGGTACCACCAGCCGGGAAATCGTACAAATGGCGCGTGAAGCTGGGGCCAAAAAGGTAATTTTTGCATCAGCCGCGCCGCCTGTGCGCTTTCCCAATGTGTACGGCATTGACATGCCCACGCGGGATGAGCTGATCGCATCAGGTCGTTCCGACGAAGAAATTTGTGCGGAAATTGGTGCAGATGCCCTGTTTTACCAAGACATCGAAGACATGAAGCGGGCGGTTCGCGACCTGAACCCGAAAATTCAAACCTTTGATGCCAGTTGTTTCGACGGGCATTACATTACTGGCGACGTAACCACTGAATACTTGGATAGACTCGAGTACATGCGAATGCACCCGGAGGTTTTGGAATCGGGTGGTTTGCAAATGAATCTGGGTTATTCCGCCAACCAGTAAGTGGGTGGATAATTTCAGGTAAAATAGCCAACTTATTGATAAGAAAGCGCGAAATGGTTCGCGCTTTTTATTTGTGCAGGGCGATCTGACTATGTCACTGATAGTACATAAATACGGTGGCACCTCGATGGGGTCCACAGAACGTATCAAGAATGTGGCCAAACGCGTGGCCAAATGGCATCGTGCCGGCTTCCAGATGGTGGTGGTTCCCTCGGCCATGTCGGGCGAAACCAACCGATTGATCGGCTTGGCCAAGGAAATTCAGGCTGAACCTGATCCCCGCGAACTCGACATGCTTTGCTGTACGGGTGAACAAGCTTCTGTGGCTTTGCTGGCCATGGCTTTGAAGGCCGAAGGGCTGGACGCGATCGGCTTTTCCGGGTGGCAGGTGCCTATTAAAACGGATAGCAGTTATACCAAGGCGCGTATTGAATCGATTGACGATACCCGTGTCAAAGCCGAGTTGAATGCGGGCAAGGTTGTGATAATTACCGGCTTTCAGGGCATTGATGAAGCGGGCAACCAGACCACACTGGGCCGTGGTGGTTCTGACACCTCGGCTGTGGCAATTGCCGCGGCCATGGGCGCCGCGGAATGCCTAATTTACACGGATGTAGACGGCGTTTACACCACTGACCCTCGCGTGGTGCCCGAAGCGCGCCGCATGCGTGTGGTGTCTTTTGAAGAGATGCTGGAAATGGCCTCGCTGGGCTCTAAGGTTCTGCAAATTCGATCAGTTGAGTTTGCAGGCAAGTACCGTGTGCCCACCCGTGTACTTTCAAGCTTGACCGACCCAATGATATCGCTGGACGAAGAACAAGTGTCTGGCACGCTGATTACTTTTGAGGATGATGAACATATGGAACAGGCTGTTGTTTCCGGTATCGCTTTCAACCGTGATGAAGCGAAAGTTACCATCCGTGGGGTTCCCGACAAACCCGGTGTGGCTTATCAAATTCTGGGTCAAGTGGCCGATGCCAATATTGACGTGGACATGATTATTCAGAACCAGGGTTCTGATGGCACCACCGACTTCACCTTCACAGTGCACCGCAATGAATTCAACAAAACCATGGACTTGTTGCAAAACAAGATTCAAGGCAGCGTGGGTGCGCGTGAAGTGGCCGGCGATGCGAACGTGTGCAAGGTGTCGATCGTTGGCATTGGCATGCGTTCACATGTGGGCGTGGCCAGCCTGATGTTTAAAACTTTGTCGGAAGAGAGCATCAACATCCAGATGATTTCCACATCTGAAATTAAGGTGTCGGTGTTGATCGATGACAAGTACATGGAGTTGGCGGTGCGCGCTTTGCACAAGGCTTTTGACCTTGAAAAAGTCACTGCTTGAATTCTGATTTGAATTGCCTGTTTGTGGCGCAACACGCGGTAAAGTGATTTGTGCCCACATTCAACATTTTGGCCGAAACCGTGTATAATTCGGCCTTCTGGAGACGTGGCCGAGTGGTCGAAGGCACTCCCCTGCTAAGGGAGCATACCCCAAAAGGGTATCGGAGGTTCAAATCCTCTCGTCTCCGCCAGTGAATACCGAGAACCCCGAGTGGATGTTGAGTGATCAACACCCTCGGGGTTTTTGCTTGGTGCAGACCCATCACAGGTGCTATCTATTTGGGTCTGAAGGTTCTATGCTTGGCGTCACACCCACTCGTGAGGCACTCCTTGACCCATACTAAAGAAATTGTGGTGGTGGACGATGAAACGCCCCAACTATTGGCAGTGACAGCAGTTTTGAAAGACCATGGTTTTAGTGTGGCTGGTTTTGGCACCGCGGATGAAGCATTGACCTACATCAAGGACAACCCTCCAGTCTTGGTGCTAAGCGACTTCGTGTTGCCCAACATAGACGGCTTGGAGCTGGTCAAGCGCGTCAAGTTGTTTGACGCCAATATTGAGTGCGTGTTGATGACCGGTCATGGCAATATCGAAGGCGTTGCAGAAGCAAGCCCCATGGGCGTGCGCGAATATCTGAAAAAGCCCTTTCGCAGTGCTGATTTGCTGGCCGTGGTTGAGCGGGCGTTTCATGTGAAAAGTCTGCAGCAACCTCTTCTTGGGGCAAGCATGCCAGAAGCTGCAACCCTCAAAGTCAAGACCGATAAGCTTGTGGATGATTTTCTGGCACGGTATGTGCACAAACTGAACAATGCAATGTTGCCTTTTGTGTTTGAGCTCGACCAGCATCTTGAAAACATAAAGCAATTCAGTGATGTGGACCAGAAGAGACTGAAAGCTCTATCCAGTGAAATTCAGGCACAAATGAATGCCGTCAAGACCACACGGGCCCTAATTGGCAAGCAATAAGCAAGTTATTTGCTCAAGGCTTCGGGTCGCATGGTGTAAATTTTCATCGCATGGCCAATCACTTCTTCACCATCGCGAAACTTGGTGAGCATTCTTCCGTTAACTACTTGGCCTTTGGTGCCCCACAGGTAGCCATCTGGGCCTATGAAATCACGGGTCAGCATGGCTCCAATTTTAAGTTTCTTGGCTGGAACAATCTGCTCATGCGCCAGCGGTGTGCTGCCGTATTCCTCCAATGCCTTGGGCAATGCACCGATCACTTCCGGATCATAGCGGCGGCCTGAGGCATTGGTGACAAAACGTGCCGCTTCTTTGGATGAAAGTTTTTGATCCGCCAACCAGCCTTGTTGCAGTTCGTCGTAATCTTCTGCAACGGCCAATATTCGCGCACCAATTGAGATGTTTGCACCGATGAGTCCATCCGGGAATCCTTGCCCGTCATAGCGTTCATGGTGGTGTCGAATAATGGTGCTGACTTCACTCATGTCTGGCAGATTCAGAAAAACGGTTTACGCGCGGATGGGGTGTTTAAGCAGGCTTGCCTGGGCTTCCCCGTCCAGGCTGGCAAATGGCGTAAACAGTGTGCGATCTGGCAGACCTATTTTTCCTATGTCGTGCAACAAGCTGGCGATGTAAATTTGTTGTACCTCGTTTTCATCCAGCGCCAGCTGCTGTGCCAGAATTCGCGACAGGTCGGCTACCCGGCGGGAGTGTGATGCCAGGGCAGGAGACCGCAATTCCAAAAAATTGCAGAACACACGGATGGTGCTCAGGTACTGTAGCTTGATGTCTTTGCGCGATTTGTCCAGCAGTGAATTCACCTGCTTGATTTCGTCGAGCCTTTCGTTCACCTTGATCTCAAGCTGATGTTGAAAGTTTTCAAGTCCATACACTTTTTCAGCGAGAGCCTGATTCAATTGATCGGTTTCAACCCTCAGCTCGTACACCTCGATAAGTTCGCTCACTGCGTGCCGAATTGCGTTTTCATTACAGGGCTTGATCAGAAAACGGTCAACTTGCCCGAGATTGATGGCGTCGATCGAGCTTTCAGTTTCAGCATGGCCAGTCAATATGATTTTGCCGATGTGGGGTGAAAATTCGGAGATTGCCTGGAGCACGTCGATGCCGCTTAAATCAGGCATGCGCAAATCGCAAATGACGACGGAGGGCTTTTCCCGACGAGTCATGGAGAGCGCTTCCCGTGCATCGGTGGTAAAAAGAATATCGTACGGTTCAAGGCTAAAGGTTTTACGCAGCGCATTGATGACATTGGAGTCGTCATCCACGAACAGTATTTTGTGCTTGGATCGTTTGCTGGTGTGAATCGAGCCTGTGAATCCATGGATTAGTGGACTTGCCTGGTTTTCAACGGTTTCATCAATACTCATCGTTCACATTCCATAAAGTGGCTATCGGCCCGCGTTTCGGCCCGATCGTTTCAGGCGAAATACATACACTTTAAGTGGCTTTCCGGTGAAAGCTTCATGCTCTTTGACCTGATCAATGAAGTGCTTGCTCAGCAGTTTTTCTTTTGAAAGCCACATGTATCCATCCGGGCCAATAAAGTCGCGTGACAAGGTTTGCCCGACAATTAGTTCAGACCCTGATAACAGGCGTTCGTCCAAGCGCGGTGCGGCCCTCAGCTTTTCAATCGCCGGTGGCAAGGCGGCCAGTACGTGGGGGTCGTAGCGTGTATCGCCCGACTTTAAAACAAAAGACATGGCCTCTTCTTCACTCAGCTTTTTGGGGGCCAGCCAGCCTTGTTGTAGTTCGTCGTAATCTTCCGCCACAGCCAAAATTCGAGAGCCCATGGGGATGACTTTGCTCAATATTCCGTCTGGATAGCCTTCGCCATCGAAGCGTTCATGGTGGTGCCTGATCAGGGTGGAAATTGATTCCATGTCGGGTTGACCGATGAACAGCTGTTGGCCTTTTGCGCAATGGCTCATTAATTCGCTTTTCAGTTCTTTGCTTAAACTGCCCACAGGTGAGAAAAGGACTTCATCCGATAAACCGATTTTCCCCACATCGTGAAGAAGGCCTGCAATGTAGATCTCGTTGATGTCATTTGGCGGGCATTCCAGTTCAATGGCCATTAGTCTGGCCAGTTCTGCAACCCGTTTGCTGTGCGCCCCAAGCTGGGGTGAGCGCAGTTCAGTTAAGCCAGAGAATACTTTGATGGCGCTGAAATACTGCGCCTTTCGTTCCCGATGCGACATGTCAAGAAAAAGTTTTGCTTGCTCATACTCCCTGATTCTTTCATTGATGCAATGCTCGAGCGAGGTATTCAACAACTCCAGTTCAGCCGCTTTATTGCTTAGTTCCCGAGCCGATTTCGACCGCTCCAGACGTACCTTACTGACGCCCACCAGTTCTGCTATGGTGAGTTGCAACACGTCGGCATCCAAGGGTTTGCAAAGAAAGCGGTTGACATGGCCTAGGTTGATCGCTGATATCACCGATTCTAGGTCACTGAACCCCGTCAGCATGACTCGCGCGGTGTCGGGGGTAACTTGACCGATGGCCTCGCATACTTCAATGCCGTTTAATTCAGGCATTCGGATGTCACAGATCGCCACGCCAGGCTTGTGGCGCTTGGCCAGTGAAACGCCTTCGCGGGCATCCAGTGAGGTAAGAACAGTCAGGTTTTGTTTGCGCAATTCTTTGCGAAGCGCCTGCAATACCTCTGGGTCGTCATCAATGATCAGCACGATGTCAGGGCATAGGTCTTTTCTTTCATAAAGACCTTCGGCCCGGTCTACAGCCGGCGTCATGAGAATAGCCACTGTGTCAATTTCCTGCTGCGTTACAACGGCGGTGTTAATGGTGGAGGCCATGGGATACCCTTTGGCTGGGGTCGTGGGGTAAGAAATCAGACTAACAAGTTATTGGCATTTTTAACTACTGAATAGACTGTCAAAAATGGTTAATTTCTGATCATGATTTTGAAAATTCTGGAACTCCAGGTTTCGATTACCTTGTAGGACTTTGCCCACATCACATTCGGCCTTCGCTGACCTACTTTTTTTCTGTCGCCAATTAAAGTGAAGTTGTGATGTTTCTTAGTCACCTTTGTCAATTTACGATCAGGAGAAAAATCATGAACAAAGACATTTTCGAAGGAAATTGGAAGCAGCTGAAAGGCAAAATTCAACAGCAGTGGGGCAAATTAACCGACGATGATCTTGATTTGATTGACGGCAAGCGCACTGAACTGGCTGGCAAACTGCAGGAACGTTATGGCTACGGCAAAGACGAAGCTGAAAAGCATTTGCAGAGCTGGGAAAAGCAGAACCATTAAGCAGTCAACCAATTAACGATCCAAGGAGTTGAATATGTTGCACTACGCCGTTGTTTTCTTTGTGATCGCGCTGATTGCCGCCTTATTCGGCTTTGGTGGCATTGCAGCCGGTGCGGTGGAAATTGCAAAAGTGCTGTTTTTCATTTTCATCATTCTTGCTGCGATCACCTTTATTTATAACTTGATAAAATCCAAACCGTAAATTACTGGTCAGGATTCTATCGTCGCAGTGGGGGCCCCTTTAGGGGGGTCCCCATTGTTTTTTGCTTAGGCCAATTTGAGTAACTCTGCACAATATTCAATTCAGTTTGCACGCAGCCGTTTGCGGAAAAGTCGGCCATATTGGCTGTTCGCGTTCGGTTGTGGAATGGTGTTGGCTTTGCTGGTTATCACCTACACCCATTCCAGGATGAATTCTGATGTGGTGGCCATGTCTGAAGTCAACCAGAAGCGAATTGATCGACTGGATCAATTGTGGGTTTCTTTGGTCGATGCCGAGGCCAGTGCATTGTCGTTTTTGTTGATGCGCAACGACATGTATCTGGAGCCCTACCGCAGCGCTGCTGCAAAACTAGAGCCCTTGATGGCGTCAATGAATTTTGATATTCCGCCTGAGTCGGAAGATCATGCAGATTTGCAGATTCTAAAGCGCTTGGTGGATGCCAAGTTTCAATACCTTGGCGAAATGCTGAGTCAGGGCAGGGTGCCTGTTGCTTTGTCGGAAGACCACGGTGAGCTTGGTAAGCAGTTGATGGATGAAATACGCGTTCGCTTGGCCGTGTTGAAGACCCGCCGTGAGAAAGCACACAAAGACCTGGAAAACATGTACCTGGAGCGTGCAGAAAATATTCAGTACGTTGGGTACGCTTTGGGCCTTGCCTCGCTTTTATTGATTGTCAGTTTGTTCATGGTGCAACAAAGACAAGTGGCGTTGCGCGCGCGGATTCATGATTTGCTCAAAACGGAAAATTCTCGCCTCGAGGCCAAGGTGTCTTTGCGCACACTCGAGTTGAGCAATTTGGCGAGTCATTTGACCAACGCACGCGAAGAAGAACGCCATCACATCGCCAGGGAATTGCACGATGAAATGGGGTCAGCTCTGACCGCTGCAAAGATGGATGCAAGCTGGTTGCGCCGTTCACTCGGTTCGCAGGTGAGTGATGATATTCAGGAACGCATCCTGCGCTTGATTGAAAGCATAAGCACCACAATCACACTGACTCGTCGTCTTGTGGATGATCTGCAGCCCCCCTTATTAAAAGGCTTGGGTTTGGTCGAAGCACTTCGCGCTTTGGGCGAACAATTTCAGATGGACATACCCGTCGAAATGGAACTTCCGGAACAGGCACTTCCCCTGCCGCAGTCACAGTCACTTGCACTGTTCCGGATCGCTCAGGAATCGCTGACGAATGTTCGAAAGTATGCCGGTGCGACACAGGTGAAAATGAGTTTGTTTAGAGAAGCTGAGCAAGTGATCTTGAGTATTCAAGACAACGGCATTGGGTTCGATACTCAACACGTCGAAATGCACGGACATGGAATAGCTGGCATCAAACATCGCACACAAATGTTCAGTGGGAATTTGACCCTTACTTCGGCGCCAGGCAAGGGCACGCTGTTGGAGGTACACATGCCCTTTACGTCAGAGCTGGATGCTTAGCTGAGCAACAGCCCGTGCTGATGGGCGTAAGTGGCCAATTCTGCATTGCTGGACACCACCAGTTTATCGAGCAGCCGAGATCTGTACGTGCTGACAGTTTTCACACTCAAGTGCAAGGCTTCGGCAATGACGGACACGGTTTCACCTTTGACCAGTCTCATAAACACCTGCATTTCCCGTTCAGACAAGCTTTCATGCGGAGGTTTGTCACTTTCGCCGGTCATTTCACGTGCCAACAATTCAGCCGTATTGGATGAAATGTAGCGCCTGCCTTGTGCCACGGTGTGGATGGCATTGATCAAGTCGCCACGGTCACAGTCTTTGCAAAGATAGCCACTTGCGCCGCTACGAATCATGGACAGGGCATAACGCTCTTCAGAAAAGCTGCTGATTATCAATACCTGCGTGTCATCGTGTCTTTGTTTCACCGCGCGCAGCAGATCGATTCCGTTTTGATCTGGCAAGGACAGGTCAAGCATCAGTACATCGCAGGGATGCTGGCGCAGCAGTTGTTGTGCTTCCTCAGCGGTGCCCGCTTCGAATTCAATCGACATGCCCAGTTCTTCATTGAGCATTTCCCGAAAGCCGGCTCGCACTATGGCATGGTCGTCTACAATAGCCAATCGAATCATGGGTGGTTCCTTTTGCTGTTGTGAGGTGTAGGGGAAGGCCAGACTATTCCTACAAATAAATCATCTTTGTCGGACAGATCAATAAATTGCCACTCCGTACTATTGAACGCATGAAACTTGATCAGTACATACCTAGATCCAGATTTCTTGTAAGTAGTCAGTTCAATAACTTTTTAGGAGTAGAACCATGAATAAACTAATCGCTAAAACATTGATTGCTTCCAGCCTTGCAGTGTCTGCATTGACCCCTGTGTATGCCACAGAGAAAAACAGAGAACCCATGAAGGCAGTTGGCCAGTATGTGGACGACAGCACAATTACTGCGAAGGTGAAAGCCAAGCACGCTGAAGACAAAATGGTTAGCGCCATGCGTGTTGAAGTTGAAACCAAGCAGGGCGTGGTTGTGTTGTCTGGCGAAGCCAAAACAGAAGGTGAAATTCAACGCGCTGAAGTTTTGGCCAAACAGGTCGAAGGCGTGAAGTCAGTTTCAAATATGATTGAGCTGAAGCCAAAATCTTAAATAGTTTGTAAACACTCGCAATGCAACTTCCCGTTGGTTTGCCAACTGACGGGAAGTTGAAGGTGACAATCTTGAACGAGAAAAGAACAACCCAGCCAGTATTGAAAGTACTTGTGGTGGAAGATTCTATGGATTTGCAGGTTTTGCTGCGCGCGATGCTGAATGAAATTCCAAGTGTGGAAGTGGTTGCCAGTGTGGACAATCAGGCGGCTGCGGTACAAGCCCTTAAGGCATGTTGTGCAGATTTGGCCATCGTGGACCTTGAGCTTGCGACAGGGACCGGTTTGGGTTTTCTGAAAGAATTGTCTGAACAGCTGGACACAGATCAGCATGTCAAAGTGGTTATTTTTTCCAATTACTCGAACTTGATTATTCGCCACCGGTGCTTGAACCTGGGAGCGAAAGCCTTTTTCGACAAGTCATTCCAGATTGATGAGTTGCTTGAGTTTGTTCAAGCGGAAGCGTCTGGCAAAGCCAAAAGCCTCACGCTCTAAAAGTCTTGGCTGATTTTAAATGGCCTGTGCAGGGCCAAAAAATTCAAAGTGCTGGCGTTCTGCGGGCACCCCCAATTTCCCCACTATATTTTTCACCGTACTCATAAACCCGATTGGGCCCAGAAAATAGACCTGTGCATCGTTGGATAAATGGTTTTCGATGTGATGTTGCTTGATTTGCCCTTCCACATTTTCATAAATGTAGACAGTTTCCAGGTTGGAGTATTCAGCGCTTAACTGTTCCGTCAAGGCTGCGAAGGAATGTTGTGCCTTGTTTTTACAGGCATGAATGAACCGGATGTCGCGTTTGCCCGCTGCCGCTTTCAACATGGAAATGGCGGGAGTAAGCCCCACCCCGGCCGTAATCAACACGACCGGGTCGATGCTGTTGTCGAGCACAAATTCACCGCAAGGCGGGCCGAGCTTAAGGGTGTCTCCCACATTCACATTCTTGTGCAGGAAGGTAGACACCACGCCACCATCCTCGCGTTTTACAGAAATGCGGTAATGTTGCCCATTTGGTGAATCGGACAGCGAATAATTTCGCGTGACTTTGTTTCCATCAATTTCAAGGTGCACTGTGATGTACTGTCCGGGCTTGAACAGCATGAATTCTTTTTCGTCGACCGGCTGCAAATAAAAGGATGTGACCAGTTCGCTTTCTTGCTCTTTGGCGGTAATTTTGAAGGCGCGTTGGCCCTCCCACCCTCCGGTGGACATGGCTTGCTTGGCATACAGAGTGGCTTCAGCGTTAATCAACATGTCAGCCAATTGCTCATAGGCGGCTGCCCAGGCGTCGATAATTTCTGGCGTGGCCGCAGCGCCGAGCACCTCTTTCATTGCTTGCAGCAAACATTCACCCACGATGGGGTAGTGCTGGGGCTTGACCCCCAAAGCGACATGTTTGTTCACAATCAAAGTAACCGCATTCATTAACACGGCGGGGTTGTCGATGTGCTTTGCATAAGCCAACACGGCATTGGCCAAAGCACGGGGCTGCGTGCCTTTCTGTTGGTGAGTGGGGTTGAAGAATGTGGCGGTAACCGGGTATTTGCTGAACATCAGTTTGTAGAAATGGGTGGTTAGTGTTTCACCGCCTAGCTCAAGTGCAGGAATGGTTGCCTTGATCCATTGCTTTTGCTCGGTGCTGACAGCCATGATTTTTTCCTTATTTCTTCGGGTTTTGATATTTGTCGAAAAGTTTAATGATTGTTGTTATCAAGTTTCATGCCATGCACCTATCCGTTTATATTTGTCAATATAAACAATGGCTTGCGTTTAAATAAAAAGTATTGAGCAAATTAATTATTGTGTTTTGGACAATTAAAGAATATTGTCTTTTTTACAATAAATTGTGGAAATGACAAGCTATGGAGTTGTCCAGTTTTGTGTTGTCGGTGATCGAAGATTTGGGTGCAGATCTTGATCAGCCTACACGTTATGCCCGTTATGTGAATACTTTGGCCGCTGCGCTTCCTGGCAACGCATGCGCACTGCTCAAGAAAGAGGGCAACGCACTGAAACCATTGGCTGTTCGTGGCCTTACGCCAGACAGCCTGGGCAGGCGCTTTGAATTAAATGAGCACCCTCGTTTGAACGCCATTGTGAATTACCGGGGTGTGACCCACTTTCCAAACAAATCGACATTGCCCGATCCTTATGATGGTTTGCTGGAAGGCGTGCATGTGGGTGATTTGAATGTGCACGACTGCATGGGTTGCCCTTTGTATGTCAATGGCAAGCTTTGGGGAGCAATCACCCTGGACTCCCTGAAAGCTGGGGTGTTTGATGCGCGGGTTGAAAGGGCTATGGCCATGTTTGCGCGTCTTGGTGAGGCTGTGGTGCATGTGGCTTCACTTTCGGAAAAGTCGGCCACATGGAAGGTTCAGGCGGCAGAATCGGCTGGGCTTGTTTCACTGGAGGGCTTGCAGGTTGCACGCCGTGAAATGATCGGCGACAGTCAGGTACTCCGCAATTTAAAGCAGGAGATTTTGACCGTGGCCAACAGCCAGTTGGCCGTGTTGGTGCATGGTGAAACCGGTGTGGGAAAAGAATTGGTGGCGCAAGCTTTGCATGCCATGTCAAATCGGGCGGGTTTGCCTTTGGTCGTCATCAATTGTGCGGCGTTGCCCGATCAGCTCATCGAAAGCGAATTGTTTGGTCATGTCAAAGGTGCCTTTTCAGGGGCAGACCGGGAACGCCTGGGAAAGTTTGAACTGGCCAATGGCGGCACCTTGTTTTTGGATGAGGTGGGTGAATTGAGTGCGTCGGCGCAAGCCAAGTTGCTTCGAGTGCTGCAAAGCGGGCAAGTGCAACGCGTGGGCAGTGACAAAGAGCACAGGGTGGACGTGCGAATTGTGGCCGCAAGTAACCGGAATTTGTCGGAAGAAGTGAAAGAAGGGCGATTCAGAGCGGACCTATACCATCGCCTGTGCGCGTACCCCCTACACATTCCACCCCTTCGTGAACGCGGGGATGATGTGGTATTGCTGGCTGGCTATTATCTTGAACAGAACCGCAGCCGGTTGCGGCTGCGAAATTTGAGGCTGGGCCGTGGTTGCGAAGCCGCTTTGAAGCGGTATGGCTGGCCCGGCAATGTTCGGGAGCTTGAACACACGCTAGGTCGTGCTGCACTGAAAGCCAGGCGAGACGAGCCCGGGCCCATGGTGACCATTGAACTTGAGCACCTGGATTTGCACAACGACGAGCCGATGCAGCTTCAAAAAAGCCAGGCATCTCTCGGGCTGTTTCAGCCCATGGGGGGGCTAAGTTATCGCGATGCTGTTGATTCGTTTTCCAAAAGTCTAGTTGAGCAGGTTTTGCAACAACATGACGGAAATCGTGCCGCAGCCGCCAGGCAACTGGGGCTCGATTCCGGTAACTTTCACCGCATGTTGAAACGTTTGCAGCTTTAAACGCGTGCAGTTTCACCCGAAGTATTGTCTTGAAGGTATTGCAGTGCCTCATTCACCTGGTCGATCAACACCAACACCAAATGATCAGCAACGGTTTCATCCAGTGCCATTTGAATGGCTTTGAATTCCCCGCGCACTTCGACTACCTTCGGTTTATTCTCTGATGTGGCCAGTGCAATGCCTTGCTGCAACAGGGAAAGTGTTTCGCCGTCGGGCCGTCCCCGTTGGCAGGCGTCCTCGTACAAAATAATGTGATCAAAGAAACCGCCGACCAAGCGCCCTTGTTCAATGATGTCTTGATCGCGTCGATCGCCTGCCGCACTGATCACGACAGTGCGTCGAATTGCGGGGATGTTTTTCAGCGTGTTCACCAGTGTAGACACCGCATCGGGGTTGTGCCCATAGTCAGCAATGACCGAGCCACCTTTGTGTTTGAAGAAGTTAAACCGGCCAGGTACGGTGTCGGGTGTCGATTGAAAACTGCCCAGTGCGGCCCGTATGGTCGTGAAGGGCACATTCAGGCCTAGCGCTGCGGCAATTGCGCACATCACGTTTTGAACCTGGAAGGTGAAAAGGCCGTTGTTGGTCAAGGGCACATCCATTAAATCCACGGTTTTTTCAATGCCGTCGTAGCTGATGTTGATCACTCGGCCATCATGAATAATCACGGGGCGCCCTTTGGCCTTGTGAGCAGCCACAATCGGGTTGTCTGGGTTGCTGGTAAAAAACAGAACACGCCCCGGTGTCAGCTTGGCCATGCCAGCGGCGTGTTTGTCGTCTGCATTGAGTACTGCAAGCCCGTTTGGAGCCACGTTCTGTACCAGAACGCTTTTTAACAGCGCGAGGTCTTCTACGCTGTCGATGAAATTCAAACCCAGGTGGTCGCCTTCGCCAATGTTGGTAACGATGCCCACATCGCACATGTCAAAGCCCAGCCCTTCGCGCAACATACCACCGCGTGCGCATTCAAGCACAGCAGCATCGGCTTCAGGGTGTACCAGCACCTTGTGCGCACTTTTTGGGCCGCTGCAATCACCGGTGTCGATCAGGTGGCCATTCACCACCACACCTTCAGTGCCGGTGAAGCCGACACGCAGGTTGTGATAACGCAAAATTTGTTCGATCAAGCGCACTGTGGTGGTTTTACCATTGGTTCCGGTCACCGCGACCACAGGAATGCGGCCGTTTTCGTCTTTCTTGAACATCAGGTCGATGACCGCAGCACCCACGTCCCGGCTTTTGCCGATGGATGGTTCCAAGTGCATTCGCAAGCCGGGTGCCGCATTCAATTCAACAATGCCTCCGCCTTGGGCTTCCAGTGATTCATCTACCCGTTCACACACCACATCCACGCCGCATACTTCAATGCCAATTTGTTGTGCAGCCTGAATCACCATTTCTGCCATTGCGGGGTGCACATTGTCTGTAACATCGGTAGCGCTGCCGCCAGTGCTTAGGTTGGCATTATTGCGCAACACCACGCGCACGCCTTGTTCAGGCACTGATTGCGAGGTGAATCCTTGCTTCTTGATTCGGGCAATTGCAATTTCATCAAGTCGAAGCTTGCTGAGCGCGCTACCGTGGCCTTCGCCACGCAAGGGGTTTCTATTTTCGATTTCCACCAATTCTTCAATGGTGTGTACGCCATCACCAACCACGGAGGGCGGTTCGCGTCGCGCAGCGGCCACCAGTTTGTCGCCAACCACCAAAAACCGGTAATCGTGGCCGGGAATGAATTCCTCCACAATTGGCACGCCGCTGCCGTATTTCTTGGCGGCATCAAAGGCAACTTTCAAGTGTTCCTCATCCACAATATTTACCGTGACGCCCTTGCCTTGGTTGCCATCGCTGGGTTTGATTACCACGCCTTTTTTTGTAATCCTGGTCAGCTCACGGAATGCTTCTAGTGCCTCGTCGAAGGTTTTAACCAGTTTGCCTTTGGGTGTTGGAATTCCAGCAGCTGAAAGAATTGTTTTGGTGAGGTCTTTGTCTTGCGCAATTTCTTCAGAAATAGCACAGGTGGTGTCAGTTTCAGCTGCTTGAATGCGGCGTGCTTTGGACCCCCAGCCCAGTTGTACAAGGCTGCCTTGGGTCAAGCGGCGTATTGGTATTCCGCGGCGCAGGGCAGCATTTACTATCGACCCTGTGCTTGGGCCAAGCTTGCAGCTTTCAAAAATGTCCTTCAACTTGTCGATGGCCGCCTTGGCATCAAATTCTTCGCCGGCCACGGCTGCCAAAATGAGCTGATGGGCCTCTTCAAAAGCGACGCGTGCCAAGTCTTCTTCCTCATATTGAACCACCACACGGAAGTAGCCCGTGGTGATGTTGTCGGAAACATGGGCAAAGGTGACTTGTGAACCCGCCTCCACCTGAAGTCGCAAAGCGGTACGACCAAGAATGTGCGCCAGTGCAATGTTGCTTTGCTCGAATCCTGTGGCACGCAGTGAACCAATACCGGGCAGCGCACTGCGTACCCGCATTTCAATGTTGGCGAAGCGGTCATAAAGCCGCTCATTTTCCTCACAAAACACCAGCGCTTCCATGCTGGTGTTTTTGCTCCACAAGTTTGGGCCGCGCAGGGCCCGGATGCGTTCAATTTTCATGATTCTTGTTTACCTTGTTGATACGTCGGCATGAATTCAATAGCGTTGCCGAATGTCGGCGCGCAGCAGGTTGTGAGGAACATCCATGGCCCATCCAGACGCTGCCAGTGCCAGTGTCTTGATCAGGTTGAGCGGGGGCTGCCTCAGTGAAATTGGTGTGCGGGCCTCCGCTTCAGCTCGGTTGCCTTTGAAGTGAATGCTGTCGCCTTGGCAAACAACCGCCATGCCACCGTTTTTTACATGCTCATCAACAACTGGATTGTCTGCTATCGCGCTGATCCAGATGACTTTGCCGTCGCACAGTTCCTTCAAGGGCAACAGGCTGACTTCATCGGCATTGATCACTGCATGGCCACTGCTTAGCACCAGGTCAATCACTGTGCGCATCACGTTGAAATGTTGTTCCCTATTCAAAATGTCCCATTCGTCGAGACCATTTATCGAGCCCAGGCTGGTGATGATGGCCAGGCTGGAGCGGTCAAAGGGCAGGCCTTCAGACAAAATTGCGCTTGCCTTGACCTGCATCACCACCGTGTCCAGGTTCTTGTTGATCAGGCAGTTTCGTCCAGCTTGCCAGTTTGCAGAGGGTGTGATGGTGATCACCCGACCATTCATCACCAAGCCCTGGTCACAAGCCAAACCCACGCGGTGCCCTTGATCTTGCAGAATCTCAGTTAATTCGGGGCCAAATCCAAGAATTTCATCGCCACCTGAGTAGGAGATGGTAGGAATTCGACCATTTGCTTCGCCAGGAAACAGGGATTCGATGATGGGTTTGCCCACGTTGCGCGCCTGACCCTTGGCGGGTTTGATGTGCATTAGTAAGCCGGGGCCTGCATTGACTTCCACCACAGCCAGCGACTGCGTTTTGGGCGGCTGGTCGATGTGTTCACACACCAAGTCGATTCCAGCAACATCAAGACCCACCACGCGCGCTGCCGTGCAGCACAGGCGCGCAATTTCGGGGTGAATCAAGTCTGTGACGTCCTCTGACGCGTTGCTGTTGCGTTCAATTACGACCTGTGCACCGGCGGGCACCACTGAATCTGCGGTGTAGCCCTGGCGTTGTACTTCCAGGGAAACCACTGGATTGGTTTGAATTCGAATGGTTTTAAGCGGTGTGATTTCAGTTTCCCCACGGCGAGGATCGGTATTAATTTGCTGGTCGATCAGGGCTTGCAATGTTGATTGTCCATCGCCGTGTACGCAAACCAGTTCGCCACGTGACACGGCTGCCACCTGGTAATTCACCACCAAAACCCGGTGCTCAACACCACGAATGAATTTCTCAACAATGACGCCGCTGTAGCTTTCCTCGTAGGCCAACGCCCAGGCTTTTTCAATGTCCGTTTGCTTATCAAGTTCAAGCGAAACGCCGCGCCCCTGGTTGCCGTCCACTGGTTTAACCACCACAGGCAGTCCAATTTCTTGAGCAATTTCCCAAGCCCGCTCTGCAGTTTTTGCGAATTCGCCTTCGGGGACTGGTACGCCACACTGGGCCAATAGGTCTTTGCACAGATCTTTGTCCGAGGCAATGCCTTCAGCAATTGCCGAGGTTTTGGAGGTTTCAGCAGTCCAGATTCGTTGTTGCTGCTCGCCATGACCCAACTGCACCAGGTTGCCATCGTTCAGGCGAACAATCGGAATGCGGCGTGCATAGGCGGCATCAAGAATATGTTGGGTGCTTGGGCCCAGGCCGTGCATGTCGCAATGGCGCTTGATTGTCTTAAGTTCAGCTTGTAAATCGTATTCGGTGTCTTCGATCGCGGCGTGTAGCAGGCGTACGCCCGCTTCCAGGCAGGCCATGCCCACCACCGGGTCGGGCGTGCGAAACACCATTTTATAAACACCTTCCTTGCTGGTCATTCGTGCTTTGCCAAAACCCACTTCCAGGCCCGCTTGGGTGTGAAGCTCGATTACGATGTGTTCCAGCATGTGGGCGGCGTAGGTGCCTTCACGTACCCGGAGCAAAAATCCGCCTGGTTCCCCGATTCCACAGCGGTGGTCAACCAAACCGGGTAGCCAAGTCGTTAATCGTTCATAAAAACCTGGCAGCAGGTTAGAAGGGAATTGTTCCAGTTCTTGAATATCCACCAACGCTTCAATACAACTTCGATAGGTCCAGATGTTTGGGCCGTCAAGCCACATTGTTCGGAGTATTACAAGGCGTTTTTGCGTCATAAGCTGGGCATCGGCAGGATTAGTTTCTAGGATTGGTTTTTCAGTCAATGTTAACTCCGTGTCGCTGGAAATAGTGGTGTAACATCAGCGAATTCGTGAACTGAGGGGGTAATCTCATTGAAAATCGTTGGATTTTCACCGTCTGAAAACGAGGTACAACGCCTCTCAGAGGTATGGGCCGCAAATTCACCAACCCAAGCAGTGTTTGTGGCTGACATGAACACTCGATGTGAGTTTTCAAGAAGCCTTGTAGCCTTTAACGCAAATGAATTAATTGTGGTAGACAAGGAATCGGAAGTGCCTGTTTTTAAGGCTCCTTTTTCGGCCATTGAGAAAATTTCAATGTCGGATCATTCCGGGCTTTCTACGGTTTTGGTGCAGGTAACGTCAGGTCAGGTATTCCGTTTTTATACCAGCTTCAGTTTGCATCGCGCGCTTGAGGAATTTGTAGGGCTTCTGGAAGCGGCTGTGCGTGAATTTGAGCACGGTACAGCCCATGTTGCCCAGATTCAGCACCCGGTTCCTCAGTTGTTGGCTGACGAAGATCTTGAGGAAGCTGGGTTCGAGGAACCAGTTTCGTCTCGGGCTTTGTTGCGCCTGTGGCGATTCGCGCATCCGTATCGCTGGCGTTTGCTGGCGGGTTTGTTGCTGACTTTGATGTCGACAGCGGCCACCTTGGTTGCGCCCTATTTGTCGATGCCCTTGATGGATGAAGTGTTAATTCCCTTCCAGAATGGCGAGCCAATGAACACCGAGTTGGCGACCCTCTATTTAAGTGCATTGTTAGTTTCTGCAGTGGTGGCGGCGGCCTTAAGTTGGGCCCGAACCTATCTGCTGGCGCTGGTTTCAGAGCGAATTGGTTCCGACTTGCGTACCACCACTTTCAATCACCTGATGAGCTTGTCGTTGGACTACTTCAGCGCGAAGCGAACCGGTGATTTGATTGCCCGTGTCAGCTCTGAAACAGACCGCATTAATTTGTTTCTGTCTTTGCATGCACTCGATTTCATCACCGATGTGATCATGATCGTGATGACCGCGATTATCTTGATGAACATTGATTTTGAGCTGGCTTTGCTCACTTTGCTTCCACTGCCCATCATCGCGTGGATGATCCACATGGTGCGCGAAAAGCTGCGCACCGGCTTTGAGAAAGTGGACCGGGTGTGGGGTGAAGTGACCAATATTTTGACTGACACGATTCCCGGTATTCGCGTGGTGAAAGCTTTCGCACAAGAACGCCGCGAATCAGACCGCTTTTTGAATGCGAACCTGCGCAATCTGGAAGTGAACGATCGAATCAACAAAACATGGTCGCTGTTCGCACCCACAGTTAGTTTTTTGACCGAGTTGGGTATTTTGGTGATCTGGGCCTCGGGCATCTGGATGATCATGAACAACGAAATCACGGTGGGTGTGCTGACTGCATTTCTGGCCTACATTGGCCGCTTCTACACTCGCCTAGATTCCATGAGCCGGATTGTGTCAGTCACCCAAAAGGCAGCCGCGGGTTCCAAACGAATTTTTGACATTCTTGATTACAAGTCTTCTGTGCCTGAAGCAGTGAACCCGGTGAATATTGATCACTTGAAGGGTGAACTGGAATTGCGCAATGTGTCATTCCGCTACGGCAGCAGGCAGGTACTGGACAACGTGAACCTGAAAGTAAAGCAGGGCGAGATGGTGGGCCTGGTCGGGCACAGTGGCTCAGGCAAGTCAACACTGGTGAATTTGCTTTGCCGATTTTATGACGTTAGCGACGGTCAGGTGTTGGCCGACGGCATTGACATTCGCCAAATCGAAATGGCCAGCTACCGCCGTAATATTGGGCTGGTGCTGCAAGAACCTTATTTGTTTTTTGGCACCATTGCCGAGAACATTGCCTATGGCCGCCCCGACGCCACACGTGAAGAAATTATTGCCGCAGCAAGGCTTGCACACGCGCATGAATTTATTCTGCGCCTGCAGCATGGTTACGATTCACTGGTGGGTGAACGCGGGCAAAGTTTATCTGGCGGTGAACGCCAGCGTATTTCAATAGCGCGCGCTTTGTTAATCGACCCCAAAATCCTGATTCTGGACGAAGCCACGAGTTCGGTCGACTCACAAACCGAAAAGGAAATTCAGAAAGCACTGGACAATCTTGTACAGGGTCGAACCACCATTGCAATTGCCCACCGGCTTTCGACCCTGCGCAAGGCAGACCGAATCGTGGTGATGGATCGGGGTAAGGTTGTGGAAGAGGGGCCACACGATAAACTGCTGGCTGCCAAATCCCACTTCTGGCATTTGCACCAGGCCCAGGAAAAACTTAAGCAGGAGCAGGCCCACTATGACTGATTGGCGATTACGCGAGTCCACACAAGGGAAGCTGGCACTTTTTCAATGCGAGACCCTTGTGGCCGACCAAGTCATGCCGGTGTTGGCATTTCCGTTTTCTGCGCCCGAAGAAAGTATTTCCATTGTGGATGAGTACAGCAAGGAAATGGCCTGGATTGACCGCATGGATCAATTGGATGCAGATTCGCAGGCTGCTGTGAAGGCTTACCTGGCCTTGCGTGAGTTCAGGCCCAAAGTGTTGCGAATTACTTCGGTTTCAACCTATTCAACCCCCAGCATCTGGATGCTTGAAACAGACAGGGGCCCTTGCAAATTCGAGTTGCCAAGCGATGAAAGCATTCGCAGACTGGCCGGTAACAGTTTGGTGTTGACCCATGCCAACGGCATGCAGTTCATCATTGATGATTTATTCGCGCTGGATGCCCGCAGCAGGCAGATTCTTGCCCGTTTCATGGCTTGAGCAAAAAAACGCCTGTGAGTTAAATCTCACAGGCGATTGAATTGTCCTTGAACTACGGACTGGGGAGAGAGACAAAAACAAGCTACAGCTGTACTACGGCACTACCAATCAATTCTTTAGGCAATTTCCATCGCAGATTCTTCATTGAAGAACCGTGTTGCGGCATTCTGTTTGGTTTTGCCTGCGCGGGAAGGCATATTGCACAAACCGCATTCATAGTCGTTTACCAGGTCGTAGGTGTGCACAACGAAGTTGCCCTCACAGGTTTTGCAGCCCGTTGTGGTCAACATGCCGGCATCAAAAAACTTCACCAAGCGCCATGCGCGGGTTAGTGATAACACTTCAGGCAGGCCCAAGGCAGTAATTTGTTCACGGTACAGCTTGTAAGACTTCACCAGGCATTCGCCATCGTCCATGTCCGTGTGTTTGATGCAGGCCGAGTAAAAATTCATGAACAGCGAGCAGTGAATATTGGGCTGCCAGGTCATGAACCAGTCGGTGGAGAAGGGCAGCATGCCTTTGGGTGGCGATTTGAACTTGATTTCCTTGTACAAGCGAATCAAGCGTTCACGTGACAACTGGGTTTCGCTTTCCAGCACCTGCAAGCGGGCGTCCAGCTTGATCAGTTCTGAGGCGAGTTTGATCTGGGCAGCTTCAGCCACCAATGATTTAATCTTGGACATGTTGTTCTCCGGTGTGCCAGCAGGCACGTTTTGCGACGGTTTTTTTTTAAGCGGAAATCTGTGCACTGCGGCCTGCCATCAGGATGGCGGCGTGCATGCCAGAAATGGCGCGGTCTTTTCCGTGGTCGGAGAGTAGTTTCCAAACAGCCGGATCTTCAAACCGAATACTGCACATCGGCATATTGCTTGCCGCAATACGCAAAACCTGTGCGGTGGTCAGTTGATTCAGAAGGTCGGCAGTGTTTTCATCAATACCCAGGCGAATGATGGCCTCGGCTTTGTCTTCATTGATGAGTTGTTTGGCAAGAAGCAGGTAAGATAAATTGGCTTCGCGAATTTGTTCCAGTAGTTCATTTGCTTTCATTTTGAACATCCTCCTATTCAAATCGAGCAATCTTTTCAGGCTGGTTTCGGCGCTTCCCACAGACATCGAAGCCAGTGAATGTATTGTTGAACAAATGCGAAAATAACTAAGCCATCCATTTGCTGTAAGCGAGATCAGCGAGCAGCTTATGATGGTGTAGGGAAAAACCAGACAAAAAGATGGGGTGAACAACAATGAGCAATGCTTTTATGAACTGGCTGTGCCGAAAACTGATCGATTCCAAGTGCAAGCAAATGGGTTTGGCAAGGTCCACTGCAGACACAGTTGACGGCCGCACGGTTTATTTCAAGGGCGGACAAGGGCCCGACATGGTATTGATTCATGGTTTTGGTGCCAACAAGGAAAACTGGCTTGCGCTTGCTCCCCGATTGATGCGGCATTACACGGTGTGGATCCCCGATTTGATCGGCTTTGGTGAATCAGACCGCCCCAGCAACGCAAGATTTAATATCGCAGAGCAATCTGACCGCGTGGTGCGCTGGCTGGATGCAGTAGGCGTCAAGAGTTTTCATGTGATTGGAAATTCCATGGGTGGTTACATGGCAGGCGCTTTGGCAGCGAATTTTCCGAACCGGGTGCTCAGCGCATGCCTGTTGAACCCAGCGGGTGTAGCAGGCACTGAGCACACGGCAATAGGCCGCTCGTTCGCAGAGGAAGGCAGAATTATTCTTGCTCCCAGCAATTTCAAGGAATACGAGCAGGTTATCGACCTTTGCTTTAGCGGCAAGCCGCCTGCCATGCCCACCTTCATGCGCAAGTACTTTGGGCGCATGTCCATTGAAAACAAAGGCTTGCTGGATAAGGTATTCATGGAGTTTGTGAACCCAGATGCCAATGTCAGTTTGAACGACATGGTTGAGAAAACCACGGTGCCGCTGATGGTGGTGTGGGGCGATTCAGACCAGCTGGTTCACCCCAGTGGCTTGGCGACGTTGAAGCAGGCCAACCCGGCCATTCATGACGTGATGCTTGAAAACACCGGGCACTGCCCAATGGTTGACAGGGCCTCGCTGGTTTACAAGGCCCATTTGGCGTTCATGCCAGCATCTTGAATGGTTGCGCTTGTTCCAATTCAAGCGCGAGTTCGATCAGCCTGAATTCATGCCCCATGGCCGCCGCGAAATGAACACCCACCGGAATGCCTTCTTCGGTGTGGTGCATCGGCAGGCTGATTGCTGGTGCGCCAGCCACATTCTGAGCGGCGGTAAACGATGCGAAGTTCACCAGGCGATGGCGAGCTTCGTCGAAAGGCAAATCGAGCGTTAGATGGCCCAAGGGCGGCGCAGGCTGGCCCAGTGTGGGGCTTAGTAACACGTCCAGGTCATTGAAAGCGGTGGCGTATTCTGCTTCGAACTGATAAAGCCTGCGCATTGTGAACGGGAACTTCCACAGATTGCGGGTGAAGTGACCCGCCAAGCCGTAAGTCAAGGGTTCCAGCTTGCCGGTATTCATATCGCGATCCACTGCCCATTTGCCCAGATGCGAAATAGAAGCGGCCAGCATGCCCCAATACAGCAAGAAGTCGTCGGCAAATTGTTCGCCAATCGGTATCTGAATTTCCCGCACTTCATGGCCCAAACTTTCACACAAGGCTGCGGCTTTGTGCACGGCTTCCACGCAAGCTGCGTCGGTGGCATGGCCCGATACTTTTTGGGTGAACATGCCGATTTTCAGGCGTTTGCGCCCAGGGGTGGTGATGTGGCCCAAGGGCGGCAAGGTTGGGTTTTTGTAGTGTTCTTCCGCCAATGCAAAGAAGGCGGCTGTATCGCGCACACTGCGCGTGACTACACCATCGCTAACGATATTAATTGGCAGACTTTTTGCCATTTCATTCATGACCAAGCGGCCACGGCTGGGTTTAAGACCGATCAACCCGCAACAAGCGGCTGGAATTCGAATAGACCCACCGCCATCATTGGCGTGCGCAATGGGCACCACGCCAGCAGCCACCAATGCAGCCGAGCCCCCGGAGGAACCACCCGTGCTGTGCCCGGTGTGCCAAGGGTTGTGGGCTGGTTCAGCCTGGCTGTATTCCGTGGTTGCGGTTAAGCCGAATTCAGGCAGTTTGGTTTTGCCCAGAAAAACAAGGCCAGTGTCGATCAGTTGCTGGGCCACTGCGCTATTGGTTTTTTTGGGCTTGGCCGGAAGGGCGGCTGAGCCATGCCGGGTTGGTAAGCCCAAAAGATCCAGGTTGTCTTTCAGCAAACTTGGTATGCCCTGAAATGCACGAAAATTACCCAGTTCGTCATACAGCTTGGCCTGGGTCAAGGCAGATTCTTCCTGCAAGCACACAGTGGCATGCAGCTCGGGGTCAACCTGTTCAAGTCGTTTGTAGGCGGCTTGCACCAACTCAGTGGCGCTGGTTTTCCCGGTTTGCAGTTGTTCGGCCAAGCCCACAGCATCGTGGTGGCCCAGTGCATCATCTTGATTGAAGGCGTGCACCTGTGTTGGTTTGCTGGTCATTGTTGTTGGTATTGGGTTGGCTGTCTCTGCATTCAGTCTAAAATGAAAAACCCGCAAAACCGAATGCATCCGTACCACATGGCTCAAAAAAATCAACTCGCTTCGCAACCTCTCGCATGCCCTTGTGGCAAGGGCAAGTACACAACTTGCTGCGAAAATTTCCACGCAGGGCGGGAAGTTGCATGCACCGCAGAGGCCCTGATGCGTTCGCGCTACAGCGCTTATGCCTTGGGTTTAAGTGAGTATGTTCAACGCACCTGGCATACGACAACACGCCCAGCGCAACTACTTGATTTGCAGCAAGAACTTTCCAACGGAAAATGGCTGGGGCTCTCGGTTAAAGCACACAGCCAACAAGGCGACAATGCCGAAGTGGAATTCGTGGCACGCTACAAACCCAAGGCTGGCCCTGCCAGCCGATTGCATGAGCTTAGCCGCTTTGCGCGGGAAAACGGGCATTGGTTTTATGTGGATGGCGACTTGTTTGAGGATTGAATTTTTTTAAAGTTATCCCTTGAAATTCCTTTGGTGGGCTCATAAATCAGTGTCGTGGGAAATGTCTCCGAGAGAGTTTCCCCAATTTGTTCAACAACTGATTTTTTGCTTCTTAGGAGAATGAATCATGGCAACAATCGACTTAACACCCCTGTACCGCAGCACCATTGGCTTTGACCGGATGGCTAGCATTCTGGATGCCGCAATGCGCGTCGACACCTCCACAGGATACCCACCCTACAACATCGAGGCTTTGGAAGAAAACCGCTACCAAATTAGTGTGGCTGTGGCGGGTTTCGATGAAAAAGAGCTAGAGCTTGAAGTAGAGCGCGGTGTGCTCACCGTGCGTGGCCGAAAGGCAGACGAGGATGGCAAGCAGTACCTGCACAAGGGCATTGCGTTTCGCAGCTTCGAGCGCAAATTCAACTTGGCTGATCACGTGCAGGTGGAAGGCGCTAATCTGAAAAATGGCTTGTTGGTGGTCGAGTTGCTCAAGGTTATTCCCGAGCAAATGAAGGCGCGCCGCATTCCTATTGGCCAGACCAACTTGCGCACGATTGAATCAGAAGGGCACGATCAAGCCGCAGCCTGATGAATCTGTATGAATCAGCGTTGATCAGCAAAAAAAGCAGCCTTGTGCTGCTTTTTTTGTGTTTAAACTAGCCGATGGACAATTATTAAAAGCGCGGACATGACAATCGCCTTTCGAGCAGTTCTGTTGCAGCTTGCGCTTATGTGTGTCGGCTTGGGGAATGCGCCCCCTGCACACGCGCTGTCGCTGCCCGCACAGGGCCAGATGAATGCGTTCGGCATATTGGTAGATGCACCACTGGAAAAAGCTTACAGCACCTTTGTGGCTGGTGACGCAGATGCAGCCCTTGCGGCTTTAAACGAATCCAGCGAGACAGACACTGCTCATCGAAAATGGTTTGGGCAACTGCTTCGTGCTGAAGTTTTTATGCAAATGGGACGTGCTTCGGATGCACTCGATATTTTGGAGCAAACGGCAAAGTCTGAAGTTCAACTTTTTGGAACTGCGCTGTTGTCGCAAGCCATTCAAGGTGAAGCCCGGATCAAGTTAGAGGATTACGGACAAGCCAGCCAACAATTTAGCGCTGTGGCTCAGGCCCTCGAAAACTGGGACTTGCCGACCAGCTACAGGGAAACGCCCAATGTGCCCTGGCTTTCGCATCGCAGTCATGCGCAAGCCAGGGCCTATTCCGGCTTGGCCAATTTGGCACTGCGCAATGCCCAGTTTGATTTGGCCAAAGATTGGTCAAATAGGGCAGAAGCCGTGTATTCGACTATTCATGACTTGGCGGTCAGCAGCCAATACCAACGGTATTTCAAAGTACACGTCGACAATCAGTTGGGTCGTGCGAACAACCTGACTGTTCTTGCTGCCAGCACGGCGGTTCAAGAGCCAAATTCACAACTGGCTTCGCAAAACTTTCAAAATGCTGAACAGCTTTATCTGGCAGCTGGTAACCCACCCGGCTTGGCCAACAGCTTGGCCATGCAGGCTTATGTGGCCTTTGAAACCAGGCAGTATGAAACAGCAATTCGAATGGGCAATTTGTCTGTTCAGCTTGCCAATCATTTGAATTTGCCTGATTTAATTTGGCGCGCGCAGTTACTGTTGGGCAAGGCTTATTTAAAAACCGGACAAATGGATCTGGCTGAAAATGCTTTTCGAGGCGCACAAGCCGCGGTGGATTTGGTCAACGGCAGCCTGGCGAGTGACCGTTCCAAGCAACAATTTGGCGTAGGGAAGTCAGAAATCCTAGCACACCTGGTCGACTTTGATGTGCTTGCCAATAACACTGCCCAACTGTTCGAAGATGCCGAACGTGGTCGCGCGCGTGCCTTCGTGGATTTGCTCACTGACGCAGAACTAACTTTGAGCGATGACCTGCAAACCAACCAAATGGTTCGAAGTCTGGACGTGCAAATTCGAAAGCTGCGTTTGCAGCATAGCCTGCAGAAGCGATCGGAAAGCCGTCTTCCAATTGCAGCCGAAATTCAATCACTGCTGACCCAGCGAAGCGCCTTGATGGACAAGTTAAGCGCGATCAACACCGAATGGTCAGCGGCCTACAGTGTTCGATACGCCACGCTTGCACAGGTGCAAGCAAGGCTGGCCCCAGATGAAATGTTGGTGTATGCCGTGTCGGGGCGTAATGCAGACGATATTTATTTGATGTTTGTGCAACGCGCCAAGTCATCGATTAAACACCTGCCCAAAGGTCACTTGACCTTGAACAGCGCTTTGCTCGACTTCACCGACGCAATCGCTTTGGGTAACAGTGATTTGCAAGCCAAATCGCTCAAGCAGATAAAAGCCGCGCTTGAACTTGAAGCTTGGCCCAAAGCAAGCAAATTCTACGTGGTACCCAATAAGCAACTGCATTTTGTTCCGTGGTTTGGATTGGAATTGGGTCAATGGGTGTCGGTGTTACCCAATGGCAGTTGGCTGTTGCGTCAGGGAAGGAAGACTGAATTAGCACCCACCTACTTGGTGGTCGGTGATCCCGATTTTGCGGGTGAATTGCCCCAATTGCCGGGTGCACGCAGCGAGGTCACACGGATTTCTCAGCAATATCGGGTCAATCCATTGATGGGCAGACAGGCCACTGCGGCGGCAATTGTTGCGCAAGCTCAGAAAAAGTTGAGCGTTCTGCATTTGGCCACGCACGGCGTGTTTGATTATCGAAATCCATTGCAATCTGCCCTGTATTTCAGTGGTGAGGCGGGCAAGGGCGGCGCGCAGCCAATGACTGCTGAAGACATTTTTAAACGACCCGTACGTGCCGACCTGGTGGTGTTGTCCGCCTGTGAAACTGGCGTGGGTCAAGTGTTGGAAGACAATGATATTTTGGGTTTGCAACGAAGTTTTTACATGAACGGTGCGAATCAGGTGGTCAATACCCTATGGCCCGTGTCTGATCAGGGCGTGCGAGACTTCATGGCTGTGTTTCATTCCAACCTTTCACGTGGCGTCGGTGTGGCTTTAAGCCGGGCTGTTCAAGCCAGCAAGAAAGCGGGGCAGCCACCAGCTGTGTACGCGGCATTTGTATTGAACGGATACACGCTGCACTCGGTGGCACCTTGAGGCTGGTAAACGCTCAAACTGTTGGTGCGGCGCTTTTGTCTTTGATATTGGCCAGTGCATGCTGGTTCGCGTCCGCCTATTTTTCCCCATTGGCGCAGGTCGAGAACTGGCTGCTTGACGTGCGTGTTGCGGCGTTGGCACCCATGAGATCGAAGGCCAGTGACATTGTGATTGTTGGAATTACCGAAGACACCTTGGCCAACCTGACTTACCGCCAACCTGTGGATCGCGGTTTGCTGGCCGATGTGCTTGAACGCGTCGACAATGCCGGCGCTTTGGTGATTGGTCTTGATGTGTTGCTTGATCAAGCCACTGAGCCTGAAAAAGACCAGCGCTTGAAAGAGGTGATTCTCCAACTGGATACACCGCTGTTTGCCGCATACGCCACCCTTCAAGACAATTTAACTGAGTCTCAGCAGGCCTATTTGAATGCATTTGTTCCCGAGGGTAAACGTGCCTTGGTGAACTTGCGACGCGATTCAATCGATGGTGTGGTGCGTTCTGTGTTGGCACAAAACTCAACTGGCTTGTCTGGCCTTGCCAATGCTTTGGCGAACAGTTCTCGCAGCATTGAAATTTTGTCGCTTCAGCGCGATGCAACGGGTTCACTTGCCGCATTCCCGATTTATCCAGCGCACAACGTGGCCAGTTTGCCCGACGAATGGTTTGCCGGAAAAAAAGTGTTGATTGGTGCAAGCCTGCCCATGCAAGACCGTTACCCCACCTCATTTCAAGCCTTGCTGGGTTTGAAAGAGGGTACACGGCCTGGTGTGGAAATACATGCCCATGCCATGTCAAATTTGATGAACAACACCGATTATCGCCGGCTCGAATTTGCAGGCCATTTGCCGGCTTTGTTCGTACTTGCCATGTTGGCATTGTTGGTGGGGCGAAGCGATTGGCATTGGGTGCTCAAGTTCATTACGATCTTGATGCCATTGACTGTGTTTTGGGCAGCAGGGCATTTTCTGATGCTGCAAGTGCAACTGATAACGCTTGTGATCACCCCGCTGATGTGTACTTTGTTGGCGGCATCGGTAGGGGTTGCTATTGCAAGCCGGCAACACCGCATCCAAAAGCTGTTTATTCGCAATGCGATGTCACATTATGTAGCCCCGGAAATAGTAAGTGATTTGCAAAAGCATCCGGAAAAGTTGCGGTTGGGTGGGCAGCGTCGGCAACTCACCATGATTTTTACAGACATTGCTGGTTTCACAAGTTTGTCTGAACGGGTAGAGCCCGCGCTACTTTTAAACACCTTGAACCTATATCTTCACGGCATGAGCGAAATTATTGCCAAGCACCATGGCATTGTCGACAAATTCATCGGCGATGCAGTAGTGGCCTTGTTTAATGCGCCGTTGAATGTACCTGACCATGCCAGGCACGCCGTGCAGTGCGCGATTGAGCTGGACGTTTTTGCACAGCAATTCATGTCAACCGCACAGGCTCAAGGCCTGCACTGGGGCGAAACCCGAGTTGGCGTGCACACCGGCGATGTGACCGTAGGCAATATGGGTGGTAAAAACAGGTTTGACTACACTGCGGTGGGAGACGCCATGAACACGGCTGCGCGGCTGGAGGGTTTGAACAAATACTTGCACACCCGTGTGTGTGTGGGCGAAACCACGGTGCATGAAATTGATGAGAAAGTTCGTTTTGAATTGGGACTTTGTGAAGTGGCAAAGGTGGTGTTGAAAGGCAAAACAAATGCATTGCGGGTATTTACTACGATTCCATGCACTGACTCAACCGCTCGGGAAGAGGTGGCCAATTATGAAATCGCCATGTGCGCACTGCGCGCTGGCGATACCCAGACCGCAGTGAATTTGTTTGAAACCATGAAAGCAGATCAAACCGAGCTGGCCAAGCTGGTGCTATTTCAGCGAACTCGGCTTTCGGCAGCCTTGGCACACTCGCCCATTGTTCTTGAGGACAAATGAAAATGCTAAAAACGGGCTTGCGCGGTTTTCTTGGGGTGGCTTTTGGCTTCATATGTTTGTTGTTCCAGCCTGTTGCATGGGGCATGCAGGCAGTGGTGCTTGAATCGAATGTGAAAGCCCTACCTGCAGGAACCCTATTGCAGGCTGATGCTGTGCTTAGCGTAGCAAAATCCGGGGTTGTTACTGTGGTGGCGGAAAACGGCAGCATGAAAACCATACGTGGGCCTTATCGCGGCGCATGGTTGCTGGCCAGCGAATCGATTGACGGTTTGGCAGATGTTAAAGCAGCGTTGGGGCGACTTTTGACCGCCCGCAGCGAGGACACCAGCACCTTGGGCACAGTGCGCCGGCTGGGGTCATCCACCGAGTGGCTTCCCGCCCATGCGAAGCAGGGCTGGAATGTGGTGTCTGCAGAGCATGAGGGTGTGCAGTGCATTGTGCCCAGTCAGCGGGTGCAATTACTTCGGCAAAACTCCCAAGGAGCGGAGTTGGCAGCGCTTAGAAAAGCCGATTCAACGTATCAGCCGATTCATTGGTCTGAAAACGCAGCCTTTGCGGTTTGGCCTGACAGTGTGCCGATCCAAAGCGAGGACATTTACTTGCTAAGACGAACTGGCAGCAGCATTCCGTACAGGCTACAAATCATCGAGCTGGCACCCGGATTTGCGCAGTCTGCGCCTGTTTACCAGCTTGCCACGCTGCTTGCTCATCGATGTGTTGTACAGGCAACCTTGCTTAAGCATGCTGAAAATTTATAGTGTTTCCGACAGAGCCATTCAAATCGACTGGCCCATGACTTCCTCCAATGTTCCTTCCTCAGGGCAATTGGCAACCTTCCCGCAAGCCTTGGTCAAGCATGGTGGTAGCAAACATTGGCCTGAATTTCAAATAGTGCAGGCGGACTGTTCCGTGTCCATTGTTTTCGCAAAACCTCCGGGTGGCCCGTTCAGCATTTGGGACATAGTTCTTCAGCTTGAATCATCGCTTGGAATGTTGAACACCAGGGCCACTAAACGAATTCTTAACGCGCGGCGCCATGTGGTTGAGGTAAATTATGGTGGACCGGCAGGGCAAGATCTTCAATGGCTGGCTGAGCAAACAGGCTTGGGTATTGAAGGCGTAATCGACCTGCACTGCAGTTCGGTGTACACCGTTGAATTTTTGGGTTTTCTGCCCGGTTTTGCCTACCTTAGCGGTTTGCCCAAAGCGCTGCATTTTCCACGGCGCAGCAGCCCGCGTTCGCGAGTACCCGCAGGCACCTTGGCCATTGGCGCGCACTATTGCGCGGTTTACCCTTGGGAAAGCCCGGGTGGCTGGCATTTGCTGGGCCATGTCGAGCAGGTGTTGTTTAACCCCGATCACACTGACGCACAGGGGCAGTCGCTTTTCAAGGCGGGCGACACCGTTCAATTTGTACGGGCCCAATATGCTTAAACTTGTTAAGGCACAGGGTCAGGGAATTGTTAGCGACAAAGGGCGTTGGGGTTACCAGTATCAGGGTGTTCCTGTTGGCGGAGTGCTTGATGAATTCTCATTTGCTGTAGGCAATCTGGCGCTTGGAAATCCTGAGAATGCCGCCTGTTTGGAACTGATGGGGCAGTTCGATTTTGTGTGCGGCAAGCCCTGCCAGGTGTTTTTGGCCAACCGTGGTGCGCAAGCTCTGTTGAACAACAAACCGGTATTGGGCGGCCGTGTACTTAAGTTGCAGGAAGGTGATTTACTGCGCACCAAACCTCCATGGCTTGGGTTCTGGAATATGTTGTGCGTGCAGGGCGGTGTGAATGTGCCCCTTGTCATGGGATCTCGCAGCACCTGTCTGCCCGCAGGTTTTGGTGGGTATCTTGGCCGTGCCTTGCAGGTTGGCGATGAAATTCACGCTGGCGACAAATTCACTGCCACACTTGTATCGGAAGTTCGGTTGGGTTTGCCGACTGCATCGTTGGATCCAACAAAATGTTTGCAGGTTCGATGCTTGGCAGGTCCTGAATTTGATGCACTTACGGAAGAATCGAAACAGGTTTTTGTCAGTCAGGCTTTTATGCTGGGCCAACAAAGCAGCCGCATGGCTTATCGACTTGAAAGTGCTGGGTCGGTTTTAAGCATGAAACATCCTTTGTCACTGCGAAGCAATGCAGTACACCCTGGCATGGTGCAACTGCCACCCAGTGGGCAACCGATTGTGCTGCTTTCGGATGCACAGGTTACCGGCGGCTACCCACGCATTGCCAGTGTGTTGGCCAGCGAGCTTTGGAAGTTTGCACACCTGGGGGGTGGCCAGGGCGTACACTGGGTGTTGGTTGATGCTGCACAGGCCACACGCTTGCAGCTACAGCACGAGCAAGAAACAAGGCGGTACCACCATGCTATCGAATCAAACAATTCCGAAAACTATGTTGATTAATGCCGATTTGGGCGAAGGTTGCGCGAACGACGAATCATTGTTCGCACTTGTTGATTGGGCAAATATTGCCTGCGGTGGGCATGCTGGCGATGAAAGCAGCATTCGCAAAGCCTGTGAACTTGCACTTGAACACGGCGTGCAAGTGGGGGCGCACCCCAGCTATCCAGACCGTGCAGGTTTTGGTCGCAACAAGCCTCAAATTGAACGTGTTCAATTGTTGGATGAACTGGAACGGCAAATGGATTTATTTGAAAACATCGCTGCGCAATTTGGCTGCCGCACTGCGCATTTCAAGCCCCATGGCCAGTTGTACAATGACGCGGCTTTTTTGCAGGCCGAGGCGGATCTTGTCATTCATCTGGCGAAAGCTTATCCGCACTTGAAGTTGGTGGCCTTGGCCCAAAGCCCGTTGGTAGATTTGGCACGTGCGGCCGGTGTTGTTGTGGTTGAAGAAGCCTTTCCCGACCGGGTTTACCTGCCCAATGGGGCCTTGGCCCCACGAAGCGAAGCAGGTGCGCTGATAGAAGCACCACAACAGGTGAAGGCTCAAGCGCTATCAATCATTCGAAAAGGCCCTTTGATCTGCTTGGGTGGTTCAAGCCGGGTGGTAATGGCGCAAACGCTTTGTGTTCATGGCGACACCCCCCAAGCCCTTGCCAATGCGCAGGCTGTGCGTGAAGCGGTCACCGAACACGATCAAGACGCGTTCAGCGGCGCAGACTAATTAAGCTCATTTACTTGGGACCGATTTCCTTTATCGGCAGTCCAATGTGAGCAGGCATGCCCACGGTTGGCACAAAGCGAACGTCCAGTGCAGCCAATCCATGTTTCGCACGGGCCTGGTTGCAACGTGGGTTCAGTTCGCCTTGCGCATCAAATACATCGTATTCACGGCAGGGCGATGGGCGGTTTTCATATACGGTACAGGTGACCGACTCTCCAATGTTGCCAGCAAGGGCAATACAGCGCGGTTTGCTTTGCGAAGTACCTTTCATGCAACTGCGGTAGAGGTTCATTTGCTCTGTCATCTCAACAGGCACAGTGCCACCTTCTGCAGCCGTGGTTTCGCCCCAATAAAAGCTGATTCGAAAAGTCGAGCAGCAAACGCCGCAACTTTGGCAAAGGGCTTCAACACCTTGGCCATCAACAATGACAGTGGTTGGATTTGACTGCAATTGAACCTCGGGAAAGAACAGCCATCAGGGGAGTTGCGCGAATATATTCCCAGCCCTGAGGCAAAGCAAGCACTATTTTCAAGACCCGTCGTTTCGAAGAAACAAGCTTTTTGTAAGGTCCTGAGGCTACAATAGGGAAAACCATTATAAAAACCATTTTGCCAAGCGAGTGGAGAGACTGTGAATCGACCGAATGCCGCGCCTGCGGCCGATTTGGGGGCTGGCGCCCCTGAAGCAAGCCAGGCGAACACCAGCCCGTCTGGGCAAATGCTGGACTACATCAAGCAGCGCCTTATCAAACATGCTCCCTTCAGTGAAATACCACTTCGCGACCTGGACTGTTTGCTAGAAGGGTGTGCCGAAACCTATTTTGCCCCCAATGAAGTTATTGTTCGGCCCGAAGATGGTCCCCCGCCTTTTTTGTATTATGTGGAAAAGGGCTCTACCGTTGGGCGAAAGGGCTTGGCTGATTTGTCTTCCACCGGGTTTCAGTACGAAGCTGGCGAAATGTTTCCCGTGAATGCCTTTTTGGCCAAGCGCGCAGTTACAGCCACCTACAGCGCTCGGGAAGACACCTTTTGCCTGATGTTCACCTTTGATTCCGTGCAAGCTCTGGCCCGCAAAAGCCCGGTTTTTTCTGATTACCTGACGCGCCGCACCATGCAGTTTTTGGACTTGTCCAGAAAAGCAATTCAAATGGCTTATTCGTCGCAAACACTGGCTGAACAAACGCTAGAGAAACCGCTGCGCGATGTGTGCCGTCACGAGCCCTTTTCGTGCTCAGCCAGCACCCCGTTGAAGCAGGTGTTGGAAGTGATGCACGAGCACCGAATTGGCTCGATGATTGTGGTGGATGATCAAATGCATGTTGAAGGCATACTGACCCGTCAGGATGTGCTTTCGCGAATTGCCATGACCGAAAAGCCACTCAGTACCCTGATTTCAGAAGTGATGAATACGCCCGTGCACACGCTGGATGAAAGCAGCACCGCGCAAGACGCCGCCCTTTTGATGTCGCGGTTTGGTATTCGCCATGTGCCGGTAACACGGAATGGGAAACTCAGTGGAATTGTGTCTGAACGCGATATTTTCGCCATGCAGCGTTTGTCGCTTAAACAGATCAGCAGCAACATTCGTTCGGCACAAGACGCAGAAATGCTTAGGGCATGCGCCAATGATATTCGCAGCTTCGCAAAGAACTTGTTGGGTCAGGGCATTGCGGCCAAGCAGCTGACAGAGCTAATCAGCCATTTAAATGATGTACTGACCGAACGAATTCTGGAGGTGGTGGGCAACCGAATGGGAATCAACGCCAGCAGCTATTGTTGGCTTAGTTTCGGGTCGGAAGGTCGATCAGAACAAACCATTGCGACCGACCAGGACAATGGCTTGTTGTTCATCAGCGATCAGCCCGACGTGGACCGACCACGCTGGCTGGCCTTTGGCAAGGAAGTCAACCAGACACTCGACCTGTGTGGCTATCCGCAGTGCAAGGGCAATATCATGGCCAGCAACCCAGAGTGCTGCATGACCGCGGCCGAATGGCTGAACAAATTTGCCAAGTGGATCGATGTAGCCACTCCGGAGAATCTGTTGCGTGTGAATATATTTTTTGACTTGCGCCCGCTGGCTGGCAACAAGGAATTGGCCCAACCTCTGCGGGACTACATTGTGACCCGAGCCAAGGAGTCGACAATTTTTCTGCGCTTGTTGGCTGAAAACATAATGCGGTTCCGCCCGCCCTTGAATTGGCACGGCAGCATTGATACCACTGAAATTGAAGACGTGCGTACGCTTGATTTGAAGAAGCATGGCACCGCCGTGTTTGTGGATGCAGCGCGGTTTTTCTCATTGGCGTTTGGTATTGATGAAGTAAACACCCGCCGCCGGTTTGAAGCTGTGGCCAAGCGTTTAAGTGTTGAAGCACAGCGACGCGACGCATGGGTCAGCGCTTTTGAATTTTTACAGATGATGCGTTTGCGCATTCAGCTTGACGAAGGGGTGGCCGTGCCCAATCTGCCCGACCAACCGAACGTAGTGAATTATGATGTGCTGGATAACATTGACCGTCGAATTCTGAAAGAATGTTTTCGAGTGGGACGGCGTTTGCAGCAGCGCATTGAGACGGAGCACATGCGTTGAGCACCGCCGCATCCGGACAATTGTTGCCACCGCAAGGCTGGGCTGCTTACCTCAAGCATCGTTTGCTTCAATCAGTTGATTTTTCAAACCCCAACCCCGATCGTTGGGTGGTGGTCGATGTTGAATCGTCTGGTCTAAACCCAAAACGGGACAGGCTTATTTCAATTGCAGCCACTGCAATTCAATTTGATGTCCAACGCAGGCCGCGCATTTCATTAACCGACACATTTGAAGTGGTGATCAAACAGCCACCGGAAATCGTCGACATGATCGAATTTGAGGCTATCGACAAAACCAATATTTTGATTCACGGCATTGGCATTGGCGAACAACAACGCGGGGTTAAAGCCGAAGTGGCTTTGTCTGAATTTCTGAGTTACGTGGGCGATTCGCCGTTGATCGCTTTTCACAGTTGGTTTGATGAAATTTTGATCAACAAAGCCATGCGCAAAGTATTGGGCCGATCTACGCACAAGCACTGGCTTGACCTTGAACATTTGGCTGCAGTGCTGCACAAAGAAGACCACCAGTTGCCGCTCGATGTGTGGATGCAGCGCTATGCTATTGAGTGCGAACAACGTCACCAGGCCGCCGCCGATGTGCTGGCGACCGCGCAATTGCTGATGAAACTGTGGCCCATGCTTCAAAAGCGCAAAGCCACTGATTGGCGAGGGGTCAAAACAATTGCCAACGGACTTAAAACCTTACCGGGCCGGAATTTGCCGACTTAGTTGCTAACCGAGTGACTAACTCAGTGACCACCCAGTATCCATTCAGTACCACGCTCAAGGCCATGTTTTGCGTTATCCTGCCCGCTTGAATAGTTTGTTTTGAAGTTGTTCCCATGCATGATTTTTCCTGTTATTCCCTGATTATTGATGCCCGTTCTCCCCGTGAGTTCGCCGAAGATCACATACCGGGCGCGGTCAACATGCCGGTGGTGAACAACGATGAATACGCTGAAGTTGGAACCCTTCACCGCACCGACAAAATGGGTGCTTACAGCATCGGTGTACGCTATTCGCTGGCCAATATCGCCCGGCACTTGAGTGAAGACCTGCCCAAATACCCGAAAGATGGCAAAGTACTGGTGTATTGTTTCCGTGGCGGGAAACGCAGCAAGTTGTGGTTCGATGCCCTCGAAACCATTGGCTACGATGTTCAAAAGCTGCAGGGTGGCTGGAAAGCCTACCGTCGCTGGGTAAACGAGCAACTCGAAACAGTGCCCCCAAAATTCAATTACCACGTGTTAAGCGGCCCCACCGGTTGCGGTAAAACCCGCTTGTTGTGTGCCCTGCGGGAAGCGGGTTGTCAGGTTGTGGACCTGGAAGAAATCGCTTGCCACCGTGGCTCCATTATCGGTGCAGTACCTGGTTCGCCCCAACCCTCGCAAAAGTATTTCGACACCTTGCTGTTGGAGGAACTCGCCAAGTGCGACCCAGCTCGGCCGTTGTGGGTAGAAGCCGAGAGCAAAAAAATTGGCAACGTGCAGTTGCCTGCATCATTGCTCGATTCCATGCGCAAGGGCACAACCATTCGCGTGCATGCCGACATGCGACAACGCGTTGAACTGTGGAGGCAGGATTACAAACACTTCGAAGAAGATCCGCAGGGCATGCTTGAACGCCTGCGTTTTATTCGCAGCCTGGTGGGTGGCAAGGAATATGAGGAATGGGTAAAACTAGCCGACGAAGGCCAAATGCCGGAGTTGTTCGAGCGCCTGATGAGGAACCACTACGACCCAGCCTACCGGCGATCAATTTTGCGTGAATACCCGAAGATTGACCAATCTCCGCTGATTGAACTGAATGATTTGTCGCCGGCTGGTTTGCTGGAAGTTGCGAGACAAATGCGGACTCAATACGACACCTGACAGTAACCGCCAGCCTTTCACACCAACAACAATGCCAGCTTGCTGCGTATGCCCTCGGGTATCGGTGTTGGTTTGTTGTCAGCCTTGGTCACAAACACGTGAATGAAATAGCCTTCTGCACACAGCTCGCCTTTGGCATTGAACAATCCCAATTCATACCGCACTGAACTGTTGCCCAGCTTGCCTACGCGTAACCCTGCGGTTACCGGTTCCGGGTAAGCCAATGGCTTTAGGTATTTGCACTGGCTTTCCACCACAAAACCCACTTCCGTGCCGTTGTGAATGTCCAGTCCACCTTCTTCAATCAGGAAGCGGTTCACTACGCTGTCAAAGTAGCTGTAGTACACAACATTGTTCACGTGACCGTAAATGTCGTTGTCGTGCCAACGAGTTTGCACCGATTGGTGCAGGGGGTATTGAGCCAATGTGGTCATGATCAGAATTGAAATGAGTTTAGTAGGCGGCTTGGTAAATCGCCAAGGCTTCAGCTTCGCTGACATCGCGTGGGTTGTTGCTCAGCAGGCGGGTTTGAAGCATGGCTGCGCTGGCCATCACGGGCAAATCTTTCTCGCCAATGCCCACCTCGCGAAGCCCAACTGGCAGGCCAGTGGACGGTGACAAGGTTGCTGTGAAGTCGATGAAGGCTTGGGCCAGTTGCTCTGTGTTGTCTCCGTGGTGGCCAAGCTTCAACACCTGCGCAAGCTCAGCGTATTGTTGTTCTGCAGCGGGCAAATTAAAGCGCAATACATGGGGCAACACCAGTGAATTGCTCAAGCCATGCGGCACATGAAAAATTCCGCCGATCGGGTAGGCCAAAGCATGCACGGCACCCACAGGCGCATTTGCAAAGGCCTGACCAGCCATGCATGAACCCAGCATCATGGCTTGGCGTGCCTCGCGGTTGGTGGGTTCTTTGCACACGGTGTGCAGGTTGGCAGCCAGCAGGCGCAATGCCTCGCAGGCCAGAAAATCGGCATAGGGGTTCTTAAGGCGTTTGCTGGTGTAGGCCTCAATCGCGTGCACCATGGCGTCAATGCCGGTGGCAGCTGTTACATGCTGGGGCAGGCTCAGGGTCCAGTCAGCATCCAGCACGGCCAAGTCACCATACAGCACGGGCGACACCACACCCATTTTTGTGTCGACGCCCGTAGTCACAATTGAAATAGGGGTCACTTCACTGCCAGTACCCGCTGTGGTAGGCACCAACACCAAGGGCAGGCGATCGCTGTGCACATTGCCCACGCCGTACATGGTTTGAAGTTCTTGTTTGCTGCGTGCCAGAATGGCGATCAGCTTGGCAACATCGAGTGTGGAACCACCACCAATGGCCACCACCACATCGGCCTTGAATTCCATGGCCAGTGCGGTTACGCGGTGCACCAGTGCCTCGGGCGGATCGGGTTCCACATCGTTGCAACTGTGCACGGCATGGCCAGCTGTCGCCAGGTTTTCACATATGGTTTTGAACGTGGCTGTGCCTGCAATGAAGGGGTCAACCAGCATGAACACACGTGCTGTTTTCAAGCCATGCTGTGTCAGCAAGGGGGCCAGCAAATCCGCCATTCGTACTGAGCTGCCTGATTCGCACACAATGCGGTTCACTGTTCTGAATTCGAATGGGGCCATGCTCGCGTCTCCTTGCTGTTTTCTTGTATTTTAAGCTTTGCGTTTGGGTGTCCAGGCCCAGATTGCGCGAACAAAGATCGGTTCTTTGCTTTCGCCGTCAGTAATGGTGACTGCCACATCCACTTCACCACGTTCTTCGGTTTGCATCATGGTGATTTGTTCCTGGGTCAGCATTGCTTCGGCTTTCATGTCGCCTGTAGCGCGTTTGCGATAATCCACTTCCATGCGCTTGATCACAGGGATAGCATTGGCTGGCACGTTCAATCCCACCAGCGCACCTGTGGCTGATTCTGCAATCATGATCATGGCCACTGCATGCACGGTGCCAATGTGGTTTTGAACGCTTGGGCGATTCTTAATCACCACGATGGAGTGGTTGGGTTCAATCCATTCAAACTTCAGGCCACTGGTTTTGAAGTATTTCACGGCACGGCCAAACAGCAGTGTAAAAGCGCGGGTTTTCAAAGGTGTGGGCAGTTTGTCCACTTGCGCGTACACCTTTTGCAGCATTGATTTCTGTGTCATTTTTAGGTCTGCCTTTACAGGGTTACAGCCAGTCGAGTGGCTTGGTTAATTGCGCGTTTTGCATCAAGTTCTGCTGCCACTGATGAACCACCAACCAGGTGCACAGGCACGCCCAGTGCTTCAATGGGTTCCACAAGTTCACGCAAGGGGTCTTGGCCAGCGCACACAATAATATTGTCCACTTCCAGAATGTGAGGGCCGTGCGCGCTCATTACATGCAAACCACGATCATCAATTTTCAGGTACTCCACGCCTTGCATGAAGTGAACTCGGCGGCTTTTCAAACTGGCCTTGTGCACCCAGCCTGAAGTTTTACCCAATCGTTTGCCCAAGGGTTCGTCTTTGCGCTGGCACAGCCACACCTCGCGCGCGGGCTTGGGTGGTTCGGCCCGTACGCCATCAATTCCACCTGCATTTTTTGGATCAAATGTAATACCCCATTCTTTTTTCCAGCTTTCAAGATCAAGCGTGGGGGAAGGGTGGGCAAAGTCGTGTGTCAAATATTCCGACACATCGAAGCCAATGCCACCCGCGCCAATTACAGCGACTTTTTGGCCCACTTCTTTTTTGTGAAGCAGCACATCGATGTAGCTCAGCACCTTCGGGTGGTCAATACCTTCAATGCCGGGTGTTCGGGGCTTGATACCTGTGGCCAGAATGACTTCTTCAAATTTTTCTTTGGACACAAGCGCGGCATCCACAACCGTATTCAAACGTACATCGACCTTCTTCAATTCCAGTTGGCGCTTGAAGTAGCTAATGGTTTCGTGGAATTCTTCCTTGCCTGGAATCTGCTTGGCCATGTTGAACTGACCGCCAATCTCACCGGCTTTGTCGAATAAAGTGACCTTGTGGCCGCGGCGAGCCAGTTCAGTGGCGGCTGCCAAGCCTGCGGGGCCTGCGCCCACTACGGCAATTTTCTTTTTGCGTTCCAGTGGCTTGTCTACAATTTCGGTCTCGTGGCAGGCGCGTGGGTTCACAAGGCAGGAAGCTCGCTTCAGGCTAAAAGTGTGGTCCAGGCAGGCCTGGTTGCAGGCAATGCATACATTGATTTCATCAGCACGGCCTTCCTTCGCCTTAATGGCAAATTCTGGGTCAGCCAACAAAGGGCGGGCCATGGACACCATGTCGCACGAACCCTCGGCCAGAAGTTGCTCTGCCACTTCAGGTTTGTTGATGCGGTTCGATGCAATAACCGGAATCTTGATTTCCTTGCGCAGGCGTGCAGTCAGTTCCGCAAAAGCTGCGCGCGGCACTGAAGTTACAATGGTTGGTACACGGGCTTCATGCCAGCCAATACCAGTGTTGATCATGGTGGCGCCGGCTTTTTCAATTTCCTTCGCGATGTAGCTGACTTCGTCCCAGGTGTTGCCGCCTTCCACCAAATCCAGCAGGGAATGTCTGTAAATAATGATGAATTTTTCACCCACAGTCTCGCGAATACGGCGAACAATTTCCACCGACAAACGGGCGCGGTTTTCCACTGAACCACCCCAGCGGTCGGTGCGGTGGTTGGTGCGTTTGCAAATAAACTGGTTCAGGAAATAGCCTTCCGAACCCATCACTTCCACGCCGTCGTAGCCCGCTTCTTGCGCAATTTTTGCCGAACGTGCGAATGCCGCAATGGTGCGGCGAATGCCGAAGTCACCAATTTCACGGGGTTTGAACGGGTTAATCGACGATTTTACATTCGATGCCGAAACACTCAGCGGGTGGTAAGCATAACGGCCCGCGTGCAACAGCTGCATCACAATTTTGCCATCGTGCTTGTGCACGGCTTCGGTAACCTTTTTGTGGTGCTTGATCGCGCCGCTGCTGCTGAGCTTCGATGCAAATGGATACAGCCAGCCTTCCAGGTTGGGTGAAAAGCCGCCGGTTACGATGAGCGCCGTGCCGCCCTTGGCGCGCGCCTCAAAGTAGGCTGCGAATTTGTCGAATTCTTTGTATTTGTCTTCAAGACCGGTGTGCATCGAACCCATCATGATGCGGTTGCGCAGCGTGGTGAAACCCAGGTCGAGCGGAGAATTCAAATGGGGGAATGCGTCAGGCACGTTACCGTCTCCTTAAAAATCGGTCGTTTTTTGTAATGTATCTACTTATGTTACTTAAAAGTAATTTTTATTGTTTGGGTTGGCACTCAAATAGACCTCAAAATAGCACGATCGGTCGGTTTTTTGCGTGTTTTATTCGTGAAGAAATTACTGCGCTGCAATATACAAGGGAACCTGTACCCCTTTGCTTTGTCCTAAACTGGTGTTTTATCCAGCAAGCGTTTCCTTCATGCAGTCTTTCCAGTATTGGGCGCGGCAATCCCGCCGCTCGTCGTTCCGCATTTTGTTTGTGGCTTTGGTATTGGCCGTGGCGGCCATTTCCTCAGTGGGCGTTTTTTCTGCGCGCATTGAAGCAGCCTTGGTGCGCGACGCCAGCCAAATGCTGGGTGGCGATTTGGTGATTGAGTCCAAACGCAATGTGGCCGGCGCCCAATGGCTGCCCATACTGGATAAGCCAGAATACGCAAGCCTCAAACAGGCGCAAAGCGTGGTGTTTCCCAGCGTGGTGCCTTCAGAGCGCGTAGACCTGTTGGTGTCGCTCAAAGCAGTGAATGATTTTTACCCTTTGCGTGGCCAGCTCACCGTGCGTGATGCCCAGGGCCAAGATGAACGCCTTGACAGCGGTCCGCCCCAAGGCGAGTTGTGGGTAGATCAAGGCGTGTTGGGTTCTCTGGATGTTGAGTTGGGGGACGATATACAAGTGGGCGAAATTACACGCCCGGTTACCCGTGTCATTTTGGCAGAACCCGACCGTGGTGGTGGTTTTGTCAATTTCGCGCCGCGCGTCATGATGAACACCGCCGACCTGGAGGAATCCAAGTTGCTGGGTTTGGGCTCCCGTGCCACCTGGCGCATTTACTTCACCGGCGAGCAGCCAGTGGTGGATCAACTGATCGCCGAGCTAACCCCCGTGCTGTCGCCCGTTGAAGAAATCGAAACACTTGAAAATGGCCGCCCGGAAGTCAGCAATACACTTGAACGTGCCAACGACTTTTTGGCCATGGCTGCTCTAATTGGCACCATGGTGGCCTGCGTGGGTATTGCGCTGGTTGCGCATTTGTTCGCCAAAGAACAATCCAGCGAATTGGCGGTGCTGAAAAGCCTGGGCTACACACCCAAGCGATTGTTGCGCATGTGGGCCGTTGGCATGGGCATGCTCACCTTGGGCGCAGGTGCGCTGGGTGTGGCGCTGGGCTGGGCCGCGCATTGGGGCTTATTGGCATTGCTGGCGGAATTGGTCGGTGTTAATTTGCCCATGGCTGGTTTGCATTATCTGCCCATGGGCATGTTGTTGTCGGCCCTGTTGTTGTTGGGTTTTGCGGCGGTGCCCACTTGGTATGCTTTGCGCGCCCCCGCAATCGCGGTGATTCGTCATCAAACCTTGAAAAGCAGCCGCGGGCAGTTGGTGTTGTCGGTTTTGTTTGGCGTGTTTACTGCCATTGCCGTGTGCTTGCTGATCGTGAAAAACATCACACTGGCGCTGCTGCTGTTTGCAGGTTTTGTGGGTACATCTTTGGTGTTCGCCTTGCTGTTCTGGGGCTTGTTGAAAGGCTTGGCGTTCATCGGCAAGGGCCGCGCCAGCAAAGGAACCAATATTGCCGTGTTCCAAAGTATGTCCAAACGCGCCAGCACGCTGGTTTTGCAAGGTGTTAGCTTGGCCTTGGGTTTGGCCGCATTGTTGATGCTGGCGGTGGTGCAGGGCGATTTGATCGATCGTTGGCAAGAAGCCGTACCCGACGATGCTCCCAATCGTTTTGTATTCAATATTCAGCCTGATCAGGTTCAGGGCGTTCAACAAACATTGAACACTGCAAGCCAAAGCCCGGTTCGCTTGTATCCTATGGTGCGCGGGCGCTTAAGCGCCATCAACGGGGAAATCATTACCGCTGAAACATTTGTTGACGAACGCGCCCGCAACACCGTAGAACGCGAATTGAATTTAAGCTTTGCCGATACACTGCCCACGCACAACACGATTGCAGCCGGAAACTGGTTCGATGAAACGCAGGTGAAGGCCGAGGTGTCTGTCGAAGACGGAGTGGCCGAGCGCTTGGGTATTACTCTTGGCGATAAGTTGACATTCGACATTGCAGGCACGCCACTCACCGCAGAAATTACCAGCATTCGCGAACTGCGATGGGATTCCATGGAAGTAAATTTCTTCATGGTGTTTCCAACCAAGGTGCTGGAAACCTTCCCGCAAACCTGGATTACATCGGTCAGTCTGGAGAGCGACAATGCCGTGCCTGTGTCGCGCGAACTGGTGCGCGAATACCCAAACCTCACAGTGCTCGATACTGAGTTGGTAATTACCCAACTGCGTAAAATTTTAGGGCAGGTGGGTCAGGCGGTTCAATTTGTTTTCCTGTTTACCGTGGCCGCAGGCGGCTTGGTGGTGGTGGCGTGCGTCATGACAGGGGCACGGGTTCGCACTCGAGAAGCTGCAATTTACCGCGCAATGGGCGCATCCACAGCCCAGTTGCAACGCGCTGCGTGGCTCGAGCTTTCCGTTTTGGGTGCACTGGCGGGTTTGGTGGCCGCCATTGCGGCGCAAGGCTTGGGCTGGGGTGTGGCGCACTTCGTGTTCGAATTTGAGTATTTCCTGTCGCCCATGCACATCGTTGCAGGCGTTATTGCTGGGTCAGTGGTGTCAGTGTTTTTCGGGGCTTGGTCGGTGAACAAGGTGTGCCGCGCGCCAGTCATGCAAACGCTTAGGCAAGCCAGCGCCTAATCGGGTAACAGCGGATATTACAGGGCAGGTCACGGTTACAATGTGACTTGTTTATCCGCTTTATCCCAATCGACATTCAGGCCGGCAATTCCATGAGCAACAACGATTCCACCAGCACACACAACGACGCGGAACCCCAATCACCGGTTGCACCCATCGTTTACTTCGGCAACACGCCAGAAGACCAGCAGGTGGGTGTGCGCAAGCTGGTGGATTTGTTTTACGACGAGATGGACCAAAATCCCAACTTCGAGCGTATTCGCAAGTTACACCCCATGCATCTGGATCATTCCCGCGAAAAGTTTTACTTGTTTCTGTCCGGCTGGTTGGGTGGCCCCGATTTGTATTCTCCACAGTTTGGTCACCCGCGCCTTCGCATGCGCCACATGCCGTTTCCCATCTCCAGCGAAGACCGCGATCAATGGCTACTGTGCATGGTGAATGCCCTGCGCGCCATGGCATTGCCTGAAAAAGTAATCGAGGGCTTGATGCTTTCATTTTTCCGCACCGCCGACTGGATGCGAAACCAGCCCGACCCCGAGGGCAGCGCTAAGGGCCTAAGCACCATTTCCATCAAGGGCGAATAAGTTCATGGAGGCTTCATTGGCAGGCGGATTTGAAAGTACTTTGATTTGGGCTGTGCTGGTATTGCTCGTGTTGGTGTTGTTGGGTTTGTGGGCGGTGTATCGAAAGATGTCCGCAGAGAGCTCCGCTGAATTTGCCCAGTTTCGCCAGCAAGTGTTGGCCAATCTGGACGAAGTGATGGACACCCAGGTGCAGCAACGTTTTGTTTCTGAAGAACTTGGTAAACAGTTGCGTTTGTTGAACCAGGACATTGAATCAAGGCAAAGCAAGCAAGCCGAGTTATTGCAACAAACTTTTGCGCAGGCCCGCACGGAAAGCCAGCAGGCTGCGCACGGTTTGCAACAGGTAATCGTGGGGCAGTTCACCCAAGGTAACCAGTTGCAATCTGAAAAGCTGAACCAATTCTCTGAAACTCTCCACCGCACCAATACGCTAATTCAAGACCAGCTCACTCAAATACGCTTGTCGGTTGAGCAAAAATTGAAAGACATGCAAGAAGACAATGCCAGCAAGCTGGAGTTGATGCGCAAAACTGTGGATGAAAAATTGCATGCCACGCTTGAAACCCGTTTGGGCGAATCGTTCAAGCAGGTCAGCGAGCGTCTGGAGCAGGTGTACAAAGGCTTGGGTGAAATGCAAACCCTGGCCACTGGCGTGGGCGACCTAAAACGCGTACTCACCAACGTAAAAAGTCGCGGCACTTGGGGCGAGGTTCAGTTGCAAGCTCTGCTTGAGCAAATGCTGACGCCCTCGCAGTTTGGCCGCAACATCAAACCCGTGCCGGGTAGCAACAACATCGTGGAATTTGCAGTGCGCCTGCCCGGCAAAGAAGAAGATCAACCTGTGTGGCTGCCCATTGATTCCAAGTTCCCAAAAGAGCAGTACGAACGCTTGCAGGAGTGTTTTGACCGCGCGGATGCTGACGGCGTGGCCGTGGCTTCCAAGGCCCTTGAAATGGCCATCCGCGCGGAAGCCAAAACCATTGCAGACAAATACCTTGCCCCGCCGTACACCACCGATTTCGGTATTTTGTTTTTACCCACCGAAGGCTTGTATGCCGAAGTGGTGAAGCGCCCCGGCCTGGTTGACGATTTGCAGCGCGTTCACCGCGTTACTGTGGCTGGCCCAATTACCTTGACCACGCTGCTGAATGCATTCCAGCTGGGCTTTAAAACCCTGGCATTGGAAAAGCGTTCAAGCGAGGTGTGGACTGTGCTGAGTGCCGTGAAGACCGAGTTCAGCAAGTTTGGCGACATTCTGGCCAAAACCCGCGACACGCTCGAGAAAGCAGCCAAGAACATTGAAGGTGCCGAAATACGTTCCCGCGCCATGCAACGCAAGTTGAAGGGTGTGGACGAATTGCCCGAGAAAGATGCGCTCAGCGTTCTAGGATTCAAAGACTCAAAGCCAGACCTGCTGGATGACGATGATGCGACCGCAAACAATTGATTCCTTGCCAAGAGTGGCTTTTGTGGCCACTGGCGGTACCATCGCGGGTGAATTGACCGAGGCCAGTGCCGCGGGCGATATCTATGCCTACGATTCAGCCAGGCGCAGCGGTGAAAGTTTGGTCATGGCCATTCCCGGTTTGTTGCGCCGCGCGCAGTGGCATTTCGAACAGCCTTTCAGCATTGGCAGCCAAAACATTGAGTTGGCGCACATGCTTCAATTGCGAGCAGTACTGATTCGTCTGCTAGAGTCTTCCGAAGTTGACGGAATTGTTGTGACCCATGGCACCGATACGATGGAAGACACGTTGTATTTTCTGCACCTGACGCTGCCCTCGCACTTGATGAATAAACCGGTTTTATTCACTGGCGCCATGCTGCCATCCGATCATGACCAGGCCGATGGGCCCTCCAACATTGGGAAGACCCTTGATTTTTTGATTCAATGTGTGGAAGCAAGCCAAAACGAAATTCCATTCGGTTTGGTCATGCAGGGTCTCTTTACACCAGCGCATTGTGTTGAAAAACAAAGCACTTCGGGCCTGGATGTATTTGATGGTCCTTATTCAGTGCCCGCTGATGCGCAATGGCTTGTCAACTGGACTGGTTTGAATTCACCCGACGACCTGGGCTTGCAGGGCCAGTACTCACTGTTATTCGAATCAAATGCCAGCCAACATCCTTTGTTTGAAGCCATGGAAGTACCTGTGGTGTATTGCACGCCCGGCAATGCGGCGTTGCGTCAATTGAATGACCTGTTGAACCGAAAGCCAGCGTCTGTGGTAGTTGCAGCCCCTGGGCATGGAAACATTCCAGATGTATGTGTACCGGCGTTGCGCCGATTGCTGTTAAACGGAGTTGGTGTAGTACGTGCAAGCCGTGTCAGTGCTGGTGGCGTGCAACAGGGCGGTGAGTTTGATGCATTGGATAACTTTCGGGAAGGTGTGAACAAACCCGGTTTCGGTATTTTTTCTGAGGCAGGCAGTTTGAGCCTTTCCAAATGCGTGATGTATGAAAGGCTGCGGGTTTTGGCCCACAGCCTTTCAGTTTAAAGTGCGTTGCCGTCAGGCTTAGTCGACTATTTACTCAGTTGGCGCTTCAGCCAAATTCATGTTTTTCTTGTTTGGACCTGTCATGGCGCTCATGGGCATGTTCTGTTCGCGAATAATCTGCCAAACCCCTTTGCTTTCTTTCCAGGTCAACACCTTCTTTGATCGTTCCTGATAAAACTTCGCACGGTAGTCCTGAACAAAACTGATTTCATACTCATCCGGCTTGTCGAAGCTCGGCACGACCTGCAGGTCAGCAATGTCGATATTAATTTGTTGGGCTTTGGCAATTCGCTCCCTGCGGTTGCTGACCCAAGACTCATAGCTGCCTTCTTCGGGTTTGAAGTTCGGTGCGTAAAAAGCGATGTAGCTGTTCACATCTTTGTTTTCCCACGCTTTCGCCCACGAATTTGTTTTGTCGATCAGGCTTTTTGATACTTCAGCAGGATCTCCAAACGAAGCAACTTTTTGGCCTGCAACGCCGTTATCAAGCTGCGCCAATTCAATGGGTGCAAGGCTTTGGCTGGCATCCACTGATTTCAAAGCCTCATCAAATCCGATGTTTGGCAAATCGAAGTCTTCAAGATTAATTAAGCTTGCCGGGCAGCCATCAGCTTCCGCACCGTTTTCAGCTTGTTGCTTGTAAAGTAAAACGTTGCGCTTTGTGGGTTCATCGGCATTCACCAATTCATCCACAGAAAAAAGCGTAATCAGTTGTCCGGTTGCCGCAAGCAATTTCAATTTTGAAATACTTAAGTCAGCCTCAATATTGATCAACGCGCGCTGAGCTTGGTAGTACTCGTTCTCTGCGCTTAACAAGTCAAGCAAACTACGGCGGCCTACTGCGAACTGCTGCTCGTAAGCTGCACGTGCTTTGGTAATTGCTGCCGCTTGTTCACGGAAGTAGTTCAGCTTCTTCTGTGAGCTAACCACGTCGAACAAAGACGTTTGCGTGGATTGACGAATTGCCCGGCACACAACAAGTTTGTCATCCAGGCTGCGCATGCGGCGTTTGATTGCAGCGTTGCGCGAGGCAGTGTCGGCGCCACCGCGGTACAGGTTGATCGAGGCCAGCAGGTCAATTGATGATATTTGGCGTTCATCGAAAGTTGACAGGTAATTGCTGTACATGTCCGTTTTTGCGCGCAAGTCGATACGGGGGTGAAAGCCCTCACTGGCGGCGGTTATCTCTTGTTTGGCACCACTGATTGATGCGTTCGAGGCTTTTAGCAAGGGGTGGTTGTTCAAAGCGAAAACCAGTCTTTCCTTGTTTTCAACTTCGAAGTTGGCGTTGACCACATATTCACCAGCCTCATTCACCGGCCATACGCTGTCAGTAATTCGCTGGTAGTTGGCCATCGACGAAAATGTATTTGCCTTTTCGGTGGCCAAATTCCCCAGTGCCAATGTGTAACGGCTGCGCGCTTGTTCTAGGTCAGACTGGCGAGTAACGCCACTTTTCACCTTTTCTTCGATGCGGTTCATCAATTCTTGGTGGTACTTCAGGTTGTCTTCCGAAAGGCGGGTTAGCGCCTGAAACCTAGATACATCCACATGCGAACTGGATGCATCAAAAGCAACCTGGTTGGCCTTGTTCAGGTAGCGGTAGTAGCTTTGCATGGCACCTGAATGCGCCGCGAAGTACCTGGCATGCGATGCAAAGCCGTTGTACAGGTTCTGGCGTGCTTCAATACCGTAGGAATTGGCGTTGTAGGTACGTGAATTTGTGTCATCGATGGTAGTGCGTTCACGACCTGTCGAGCCACGGGCATCAACTGTTGGAAGCAGGGTGCCATACACCACATTCGCTTCTTCCATTTGTGCTTCCAGTGCATGCACGTCTGCATCGAGCGAGGGGCTGTTTTGCAAACCCCTTATAACGCTTTGTTGCAGTGGGTTGAGATCCGTGCTTGCCGCGGCTGGTTCAGGTGTGTTTTCCACCGGAGACAGTGTTTGTACTTCAGGGATCGCTTGGCTTTCCTGAGCCCAGCCTGATGGCATGTTGAAGGCGCACAGCGCCAGCAAAATCGCCGAGGGCAGGATTTTCAAGGATGTATTGGGTGTGGTGCGTTTGTTCATGTTGACTCGTCTAATAAATTGCATCAGCAAACTGCTGCTGGTTCTTCAGCAGGTGCACAGGCAGAAGCTTCCATGCTGTTTGGGCCGAAGTTACTGCTCCAGCCAGCCTTGCTTTCTGTTACGTTGTTGACCCTGTCAAGAATCTCTTGCAGTTTGCTGTTGGCATCTGCGAAAAGTGAGTCGCTAGATGACTCGTAGGATTCCGACGAATACTCGTGGTCATGCATATTGGTTTTGCCGTCGTTCTGGGAATAGTCGGTGGGACAATCTGCATTGGAGTTTTCACCGGCGATATCATCACAAACACTGTCTGAACCCGAGTTGTAACCAGACTCAACAGTCATGTACACGTGTGCTGTGTCAGTCATGCAGTTTTCATCGCCGATGGTGTAGCTGATTACGTCTTCACCGCAGAAGCCTTCGTTGGGCGTGTAATGCAATTTGCCGTCTTTAATTTCAACTGAACCGTTTTCTGCTGAAGCTTCAGTAATTTCCATGTCGCCGCAACCAATGTCGTTTTGCATCACGTCAATTGTCACTGGGCAATTTTTCTGCGTCGTGGCGCAATCGTTTACTGCATCAATGGGTGTGTCGCATTCTTCTTGCTCATTCACTGGAGGGCAATAAGGGGGTGGGACCGGCTCGCATTCCTCCTGTTCGTCCACGGGTGGATTCATGGGCGGGGGCGTTACAGGTGGTGTCACCGGCGGTGTTTCAGGAGGCGTTTCGCATTCTTCCTGCTCATCCACCGGCGGACAATATGGGGGGGGGGGGTCGCAAACCTCGGGTTCTTCAGCAGGTGGTGGGCAATATGGGGGGGGTGGGCATTCGCAGTCCTCCTCTTGATCTACCGGGGGAGGGGGGTCGACAGGTGGAGGTTCAACGGGTGGTGGTTCTTCATTTTCATTGACTGGTGGAGTCGGTGGTGTGCTTTCGCAATCGACGCTTGCCGGGCCTTCTCTCTCAACCACGCGCACTGTATCCACGCCATTTTCGCCGACAGTACCATCCAGGCTGGGCAATGGCTCCTGGTTTACACGCTCGATCACATAACCTTCGCTGAGCTTCGGCAGGTCTTCGGGCACGTCGTTGTCTTGTGCGCCGACGGTGATGTATTTGCGAATGACATCTTTTTCCGGGGGCGTACCTGCATCGAAAGGAACGATCTCGCCGGTTTTGGGATTAATCAACCATTCAGTCGGACCCTCAAGCGGGCGTACCATTTCAGGCGCAGTAATTTGCCCTTCGGTGAAGGGGCCAAGTTGAACAACCACCTCAGTTTGCGGCTTGCGCTTCATCGCAGGGCGTGGCTTTCTGGCCAATCCTAGCGTACTTGGGTCACATTCTTGGGCATTTACAACTGGCTTTTCGCTCATACTAATCCTCGTAATCCTCGGGTGCGGTGTCATTGATAAGTGACCGACTCGCGAGTTTGGTTCCAAATTACCTGTGCGCAAAACAGGTGATTCGATCAGGAGGATGCAGAGTTAACTCTTTGTAGTTATGGAACCCAAGCCGAGATATTTTATTGTTCCGTAAAAGCTTGTATCGAGCCGCGTACGATCGGCTTCGTGAGATACGACAGCACGGTTCGGTCTTCAGTCTCGATGCTGACGTTGGCCACCATGCCTGGCATCAGTCGCACTTTTTCATTCACTTCCAAGCGTGGCACAGTCACTTTGACACTGAAGTAGGGGCGACCGAATTCGTCGATTAAACTGTCCGCAGAAATACTGTCTACAGTGCCTTCCAGTGCACCGTAAATTGAATAGTCGTACGCGGTAACCCGAATGTTGGCTTTTTGACCCGGCCGTATGAAGGCAATGTCTTTGGGGTTGATTCGGGTTTCAAATACCAATTGTTCATCAATTGGCACAATTTCGATTACTTCTTTACCAGCGGGCACTACAGCGCCACGCGTGTTGTACAAAATGCGCTGCACCAACCCATCCACAGGTGTTTTCAAGGTGGCTTGGTTTACTCGGTCACTTAGTTCGATCTGGTTTTGCTCAAGACTGGCGAGCCTTGCCTTAACTTCAGACAATTCCGTGCGCGCCTCGTTAATCTGTTTCAGTCGGGTTTCTTCAATTTTCTGCCGGGCTTCCCGAATTGCAGAATACAACCGGTTGGTTTGTGCGCTGCTGCCTTCGAAGTCGCCACGCGCCTTTGACACATCCCGTTCAAGCCGAAGTACTTCAATGGGCGACACAGCGCCGCTTTTTAACAAAGGCCGCATACTGGCCAGTTCTTGTTCAGCACTTACCAAGCTGCGCTTGGCCGCGGCTGCATTGCTTTGAGCTTCATCAAGTTCCCGTTGCCGCTGGTCTAGTTGTTGTTCATAAATCTGAGTTTGAGCGTCCCATTCCTGCATCTTGCTTTGAAGCAACTTGGATTCTTGCGAGTACATTTCCGGGAATAGTTTGCTGAGTTCTTCAGGAAGTTCCAGTGCGGTCTTGTTGAGTTGGGCCAACAGGCGCGCTTCACGAAACTTGAATGAGGCATCAATTGCTTCTTTTTCTTTCAGGCTGGAAGAAAAACGCGTGATGTCGATTTGCACCAGCTTGTCGCCTGCTTTTACGAGTTGGCCTTCACGCACAAAGACATCATTGATAATGCCGCCGTCTACTGCTTGAATAACTTGCAGGCGCTGAGAGGGCACCACGCGTGCCTCCCCATGCGCTGCTTGGGGAACTGTGGCAATCGCTGACCAAGCCAGTAGTGCCAGCAGGGTGAAGGCGCAGCAGTGCACCAGGCGCTTGGTGAGTACTTGCTGCTCTGCCCACAGACGTGATTGATCCAGAGACGCTTCTGCGGGCATGTGATATTCACCGCTTCGGCCCATGAACCAGTTTTTGACTTGCTTTAATTTAGGTTTGATTTTCATGATTAGGCCTGCGATTTCTGTTCACGGTTTTTGGCAAGTGCATTTGCATCATGAAGCACCTGCGGTTTGGGGCCCTGGCTGTGAATTTGCCCTTGATTCATCAACACCAGTGAATTAGCGCAGGCCAGCAAAGAAAGCTTGTGCGTGGTGAACACCAGAATGGTTTTGTCCCCAAGTTTTTGAAGGTACTGAACCAGCTTGTTTTCCATGAATTGATCAAGGCAAACTGTAGGTTCATCCAGCAGTACAAGTTGTGGTTCGCCAGCCAGTGCGCGGCACAGCGACACGGCCTGTTTTTGGCCAGAAGATAAATTGTTGCCTTGGCTTTCAATTTGCATGTGCAGGCCATCGGGGTGTTGTTCTACCCAATCCTTTAGTCCAAGTTCTTGCAAAATTTTCCAGCAATTGGTGGTGTCAATTTGTGGGCGCATGAAACGAATGTTGTCTAAAAGGCTGCCTTTGATTAATACCGGGGGTTGTGATGCGTAGCCCACTTTGCTGCTGTATTCACCGGGGTGGTAGTGATCGATCGACAAGTGATTGGCCGCAACAGTGCCTTGGTCACATTGCAGCTGCTGCGCAAGTACTTTCAACACCGATGTTTTGCCTGAACCAGTGGGGCCAATAATGCCGATGCGGCTACCTGCAGGCAAATTCATGCTGACCGAGCGCAAAATGAAACTTGAAGCTTGACCTGATTCCGCTGTGTGCCCGGGCTTTAATACACTGGCAGAGTCCAGCGACAAATGCTCAATCGAAGGAAGTGCTGAGCGCGCATTGGCAGTGTCAATTTCCTGCCCCAAAAACTTGTCAAGTTCTTCAAAGCTTGCCTGTGCTGAATGGGTTTGAACCAAGTGGCCCTGAAGTTTCTGAATTGGCGCAAAACACCGCATGGTCAGCATGGACACAGCGATCAAGCCACCCACAGTCATTTGCTTTTCAACAATTAAAACAACACCCATGGCAATCGTGATGACCCAACTGCCTTGCTGCAGCAGGTGAATGCGCTGGTTGACCAGAAACAATTGATCGCGCACCGCATTGCCGCCCATGCGCGCTTTCAATTGGAGCTTGTTCAGCAGTTTGCTGTGCGCTTGCTGCACACCATGGGCCTGAATGTTGTCCAGGCACGCAAGTGAATCCAGCCATTGGCTTTGGGTTTCACGCGATTGCTTCATCTGGATTTGCCCCAAGCGGGAAAGGCTGCGGTGTGAGCTGACTACAAACAGCAAGGTCAGGCCAATTACACCGCCTGCCAGCAACAGAAACAAAGGGTGAATCAAACCAATAACGGCCAGAAACAGCACAAGGAACGGTAGGTCGATGAGTGCCAGCAAAAACACACCGGTAATTAATTCCCGAAGGTGTTCAAACGATCGAAGGTGTTGCAGCAGTATGGTGGGTTCGGTTTTGTGAATCGGTACATTCAGCAACGATTGCGACAGGCGCCCAGTGCAGCGCGTATCAATGGATGTGGCCGCAATTTCCATTAAACGGTGGCGGGCATGTTTCAGTGCATGTTCAAAGCCCAGGCAAATTGCAACGCCGAGCAGCAGGGCGGCCATGGATGCATAGGCTTGGTTTGGAATAATTCGGTCGTACACCTGCAATGAAAAAAGCGGGCCGGCCAGCGCAAGAATATTGATCAACAGGGATGCATAAATAACAGGTTTGAAGCTGCCATTTTCAAAATTCAGTGCTTCACGCAGCCATTTGCTTTCACGCAATTTGCGCCAGAAGTCCCACAAACTTGCAGGTGCCTGTTCTTCTAAAATTGCCTGTTTCGAGGGTTGCTTTTTGGTGTTGCCACTCTCAATTTGCAGTGCCCACAACAATGACACTGTCGGTTTGCCGGTACTTTCCAGGTCCTTGAGCAATCCGGGTTGCCCAGTGTGGGTCATTGCAATGGTATTGGGCCCCAAGTGCTGAATTTCCTGGGGTTCCACACCATTGAAAATACGGTGGGGAATATTGCAAGCCTTTAGATATGCTTGCAGTTGTGCGAGCTCGGCTTCTTCAGCCGGTTCAAGCAATGCTTCCTGCATTTGCCACTGGCTGGGCAGGAATTCAATGCCAAGATTTTCCAGAACCTCGCACAGTGCGTGTTGCAGCGGTTTTATTGGGCGTGGATCTTGGAGCATGTCAGGGGCCTGAAATCAAGAGCGCCCATGGTAGCGTTTGCATTCAGCCCTGAAAATCACTCACTTGGTTCACTCCACCTGATGGGGGTATCACCCTATGCGATTAGTCCAAGCCTTACAGCAAACCCTCAAAGGGCAAGGCCAGAACCGTTTCACCAGCTTTCAGGTCGCCCTGTGCATGTTCCAGCACCAGCAGGCCATCCGATTCCGACATGCTGCGTAAAATACCCGAACCCTGCGAGCCAGTCATGTGTGCGGTCAGCACCCCGTTTTCCATTGTCAAGCGTGCTCGTTGGTATTCCGTGCGGCCAGGGCGCTTGCGCACATCCTGAGCCAATTTGGCGGTCACCATGGGCACCGGCAAGCTGCGTGCACTGGCCAGCCTGAAAAGGGCATCGCGCACAAAAGCGTAAAAGGTCACCATGACCGCAACCGGGTTGCCCGGCAAGCCAAACAAATAGGCGGAATCGCCATTGGCTTTATTTTGAACCTGACCAAAAGCCATGGGGCGACCCGGGCGCATTGCAATTTTCCAGAAATTCACACTGCCCAGCTTTTCCATCACTTCTTTGGTGAAATCGGCTTCGCCGACTGAAACTCCTCCCGAGGTAAGAATTACGTCGGCTTGTTCCATGGCCTGCAGCATGGCTTGTTCAAGTGCTTCCGGGGAATCATGTACCACCCCCATGTCGAGCAATTCGACAAAGCGCAGGCGGGTCAGCATGCCATACAGGGTGTATCGGTTGCTGTCGTACACACAGCCTTCGTCCAGCGCCTGGCCCAGCGAACGCAATTCATCGCCGGTTGAAAAAAACGCCACACGCAACTTTCTACGTACCGCAATTTCCGCAATACCCAATGAGGCCAGCAAGCCCAAATCAGCGGGGCGAAGTACTTTGCCAGCGGGCAGGGCGGGCTTGCCCACGGTCAAATCTTCGCCTGCCAATCGGCGGTTGTCGCCTGCTTTCACAGCGCCCGGCGGAAAGCTGATGGTGTCGCCATTCACGGTCGCGTTTTCTTGAATCAACACAGTGTCGCACCCGGGGGGCATTACCGCGCCCGTCATAATGCGCACACATTCGCCTGTGTTGCATGTGCCGTTGAAGGCCTTGCCTGCATAGGCTGTGCCCACCATTTTCAGGGAAGTCATGCCCGCGGTTTGAATGCAGGTGCCATTTAAGGCGTAGCCGTCCATCGCTGAATTGTCGTGTGCGGGTACGTTAATTGGCGAAAGGACATCAAAGGCCAAAACCTGATCAAGCGCTTCGCGAATTGCAACCGTGCGTGTACCTGTGATCGGCTTGAGTTGATCAAGAATACTTTGCCGGGCCTGGTCAACGGTTTGAAAATCAGTTTGCATTGTTTACTTTTACCACTCAGGATTTCTGTTCAAGTTCTTTGAGTTCTTCAAGGGTGTTTACGTTGTGGAATGCGGCTTCATCACCAAACTCAACCGCCTGGTGAGGAATGTTGGCATACCACGCATCAATTTTTCTTCCACCCTTGCGCAGAAATTCTTCCAGGCTGGGCAGCAGTTCAGTGCGCATTAAGCAAAACACCGGGTGATGGCGGCCTTTGGTCGCCGCCACAGTCAACATCAAACTCACATTGTTTTCGAATGGCTCGCTGAGCTTTTTCACCAAGTCAGTCGGGAAGGCGGGGACATCACAGGGCACGGTAACCAGAAACGGTACTGTTGCATTGCTTAATGCCGCCTGCATGCCGGCCAGTGGCCCTGCATAGTCGGGTTGAATATCGCACACCACTTCGACCCCGAACCCTTCATAAACACCGATATTCCGATTGGCGTTAATGCAGATGCTGCCAACCTGGTTACTTAGGCGCATCATGGCGTGCAAGGCCAATGGCGCGTTTTTGTAATTGCGCAGCCCTTTGTCAATGCCGCCCATTCTGCGACCCATGCCGCCGGCCAGAATTACCCCGGTTATATCGTCTAAAGAAATGCTCATGCGTATAGTGTGTCGTGAAGTGTGTTGAACCGATGCGCCCCGGTGTACAGCAGGTAATGTTTGCCTTGGCAGCGCCCCAGCATAGTGATGTTTAGTTTTTGAGCAATTTCGTAGCCCATTTGCGTAAGCCCTGAACGCGACACCAAAACGGGTATGCCCATTTGCGCGCATTTAATGACCATCTCGGAAGTTAGGCGTCCGGTGGTGTAGAAAATCTTGTCTTCGCCAGTCATGCCATGCAACCACATTTGGCCTGCAATTGCATCGACTGCATTGTGACGCCCAACATCTTCAACAAACAGCAGAATTTCTCCGCGATTTTCGCCACTGTTGGAACACAGCGCGCAGCCATGCACCGCACCGGCTTGCTTGTAAATCGATTCGTGTTTTCGTACATGGTCCATCACGCCGTACAACACGTCTTGCGACAAGCTGTATGCGTTGCTTAGTTGTACCTTGTCGAGGTCTTCCATCAGGTCGCCAAACACAGTACCTTGCCCGCAGCCTGAAGTGGTCGTTTTCTTCTCCAGCTTCTGCGCTTTCTCTGTAGTTTCCCAAATCGTTTGGCCCGTGGTTTTCAGCACAGTTGAAGTGACTGCAACGCTTTCCGTTTCCCAGTCCACATGAATTGCGGCAATTTCAGAAGGGTCTGCAACAAGGCGCTGATTCCTTAACCAGCCCAAGGCCAAGGCTTCCGGTTGTGCGCCCAGGGTCATGATGGTAAGCAGCTCTTTTTTGTCGAAATAAAGCGTCAGTGGATGCTCACCTGAAATTTGAACTGACACTTGTTCGCCACGTTCGTTGGTGGCGGTAATTTCGACTGTGCTGGGTATGCTCGCGTCGGTGGTTTGAATGTGTGTTGCCATGCCTTTAACCACCGATGTACGACATTTCAATTCTGTCTTTGGGTTGGATTGTGTTTCCGGTACGAATTTCACTGTACCGGTCTGCGCGAACAGACCACAAATTCCGGATGGCGTGGTTCAGTTGCTCGTCAATTTGCGCCGCTTCGGAACCGGACCGAATCAAGGGTTTCAGATCATGGCCTTTGCTCGCAAACAGGCAGGTGTACAGCTTGCCTTCAGTGGACAAACGAATGCGCGAGCAGTCTTTGCAGAACGCCTGGGTAACTGAGGAAATAACACCAATTTCACCGCTGCCATCGCTGTATTTCCAGCGCTCGGCCACTTCGCCGGTGTAGTTGGGGTTCACCATTTGCAGTTGTGAAAGCCCCTGCGAGATCATGTTGATGATGCGTGCTGAAGGCACCACCTCGTCCATTTTCCAGCCGTTGCTGCTCCCCACATCCATGTATTCTATGAAGCGCAATATGTGTGGGCTGCCCTTGAAATGGCTGGCCATGGGCAGCACTTGGTCATCGTTCATGCCGCCTTTTACCACCATGTTGACCTTCACCGGGCCCAGGTCGGCTTCATAGGCCGCTTCAATGCCATCCAATACTTCATCAACCGAGAAATCCACATCATTCATTGCCTTGAACACTGCGTCATCGATTGCATCGAGGCTTACCGTGACACGGGTCAGACCTGCTTCTTTCAGGATTTTGGCCTTCTTTCGAAGCAGGGTGCCATTTGTGGTCAAGGTGATTTCAACTGGTTTGCCGCCAGGTGTACGCAGGCGCGCAAGTTGTTCAATCAAAATTTCAATGTGTTTGCGAAGCAGGGGTTCGCCGCCGGTCAGGCGAATTTTTTCGACGCCAAGCGCCACAAATTGGCGGGCCACTTGCTCGATTTCTTCAAAGCTGAGCAAATCCTTGTGCGGCAGAAACTGATAGTCTTTGTCGAATATTGACTTGGGCATGCAGTACACGCAGCGAAAGTTGCAGCGGTCCGTGACAGAAATGCGCAAGTCATGAAGCCTGCGATTGAAATGATCTTTTGCGGGTACTTCTTGATTGTGCGGTTCGCTGAAATTCAGTGGAATTACGCGCGAATTGTCTTGGACCAGTTGAATAACTCGGTCTGTCATCGTTCAATCCCTCGCCCCATGGGGCAAACTCCTATTGTGATACTTGTGTTGTATCTTCTAATCTATTAACCATGAATTGTGCCCTTACTGACGGGCACGGGCAACTCGCAGAGGTGTTTTTTGAGTGCAAATTTTTTGGTGCTGGCTGAACTGGCTTTGAATGTAAAAATAGGCAAGGTTGCGCAAAAGTCGCCTTGGCAGCCGTTTCGTTGGCAGGTTATTGAAATGGGACCCGCAGATGTGCCAATGCCCAAAGCTGAGGAAGAGGGCGTTCAAACGCTGACCGCACAGGTGTTCCAAGACCAGTTGCAAGGTTACTTCTTGAATTTGGACAACGACACACCTTTCGTCTTTTTTGGTGTGCGCTATCCGGAGGACAACAAAAATTTAATGCCCACTGTTTTCGAAGCAACTTTGAGCTACGACGAAGCTGCACGGCTGATGGATTCAAATGAGGAAGTTCAAACGTTGCCCATGCCCGCTCCCATTGCGCGCTGGTTGGGCGAGTTGGTGGAGGCAAAATACCAGCCTGAGCCAAAACAACGGCGGCGCCCACAATCCTTTCTGAAACCCGAAGAGCGTGGATAAGCGATGAGTGACAATTTTTTAAGCCGTTGGTCTAAGAGAAAGCTGGAAGCGCGAGAGCAGGAAAAACTTGCCGAGTCCTCGCCCTTGCAACAAGTCACCGAGGCCCGTCAACTTGCCGAGTTACCCGCCGATGATGCTGTAGTCGACACCGAGTCGCTGCAGGCTACCCCGCCACCGGAATTGCCCTTGCCAACGGAGGCGGACCTTCTGGCGGTGGAACAAGGTGGGGACATCAAAGCATTTATGGTGGAAAAGGTGTCCACAGAGCTCCGAAACAAGGCCTTCAAGGCCCTGTTCTCTCGACCAGAGTTCAATGTGATGGATGGTCTTGATATCTACATCGATGACTACAACAAGTTCACGCCGCTTACCCAGGAAGACATTGGAAAAATGACTCTTTCCAAGCAGCTTTTAAGTCGACCTGACTTGGATGTGTTGAATACCGAAGACATACAAACCAAGGTGAAAGAGTTGGTTTCGACGGTTCAAGACCCGGTTGAGGTGGATGAGAATGTGCTGGACAAACCGAATGTTGAGAAGCCACTGGCAGTGGCCGAGAATGAAGAGCCAGAAGGGCCTAGGGTAATCCCTGATGGTTTGCAAGTGGCTGATTCTGAACAATTAATAGAAGAACGATCGTTTGAAAACCTTGAGCAAAAACCACGTTGATTTGGTACATTTTGTCATACCTTTTGCCCAGATCGATACAGACAAAATGCACCACCCTTAGTTATTGGGCGCAAGCGCGGCTCTCTAGTGCAATGATTCTAAATAAGAAAATTTCTGGGCGTTGCTTGGCACAAGTTTTGCAATTTAATAACAAATAACCAAAATAGAAGTAGCAGATGACCAACTCGGATGTGTTTGTGTGTGGTTGCCAGGGCAGTGGCGAAATGGTTGACAAGGCGTTGCAAAACGCCAAAGTTGACGGTATACGCTTTTTGTCTGCCCAGCGCGCGTGTCGCGACGGGATCACCACAATCCTTGATTCCAAGAACAAAACCAGCGGCGCCCGCTGTTTCGTCGGTTGTACCCAAGAGCAAGCGGTCTTCGAATCGGTTGCTGAAGGTGCTGCGGTTCAAAACATCGAGTTTGTTAATCTTCGCGGCTTAATGCGCGGACAGCCCTCTGCACAGTCATCGCTCGACGCGGTGGCTACATTGGCCGCTCTTGCTGCATATGAAACTGATTTTCAGGTTGAGCCTGTTCCTGCGGTATTGTTTAAATCGCAAGGCCGCGTGGCCATTGTGGCCAAGAATGACAAACAGCTGCACCATGCTCAGACCCTTGCCAACAACCTGACCGTAGACCTGCTGACCGCAGACCCTACCGGGGTGGTCTTGCCCAGCAAGCGTAACTTGAATGTGCTGGCATTGGGCGTTGAGTCCGCTGAAGGCTATTTGGGTGCTTTTTCACTTTCCACACGCAAAATCAACCCTGTGGACATGGAAATGTGCACGCGTTGTGGCGCTTGTGTCGATGCCTGCCCAACTGGATCCATTTCAAAAGATTCATTCACCATCGATTTAAACAGTTGCGACCAAAGCGGTGCTTGTATCAAGGCTTGCGGCGAATTTAAAGCCATTTCGTTTGGTGACATGAATTCGGTATCGGCCCGTGAATATGACATGGTGATCGATTGCACCATGCCGGGTTTGTTTGCAGACCGCCAAGCTCCCCTGGGCTACTGGCATGTGGGCGACAGCGAGCAACTGATGCTTGAAGCCATGCTGGATGCGGTGCAAACAGTCGGTGAGTTTGAAAAACCCAAGTTTTTCGAGTACAAGCAGGGCATTTGTGCACACAGCCGATCCAACAAAGACGGTTGCAACAACTGTATTGATGCTTGTAGCACCAAGGCGATAAAGTCTGCCGGTGAAAAAATTGAAGTGAACCCGCATTTGTGCTTGGGTTGTGGCGCATGTACCACCGTGTGCCCAACAGGTGCGATTCAATTTGCATTAAGCCCAGCCACCATTCAGGGGCGTGCAGTAAAAACCGCGGTTAAGGCATTTCGCGCCAATCAAGGGAAGAAGTTGGAACTGGTTTTTCACGGTCCTGAACTTGAGCACAATTGGCTTGAAGCAGCCAAAAAAGCCAGCAAGCCAGCGTCAAGCAAAACACCTGTCTCAGATTTCAGCCTGTTGCCCCTTGAATTGAATCACAGCGCTAGTGTCGGGCCAGACCTCTGGTTGTCTGCGTTGGCTTTTGGTGCAGATCGAATCACCATTATGCAGTCTGCAGTGGAAGCCAGCCATTATAGCGAGCCATTAAGCGCGCAGGTGGAGTGGGTAAACACCTTGCTTGAATCCATTGGCCTGCAGCGTCGTGTGCGTTTGTTGCATATTGGCCAAACCGAACAATTGTTTGAGCCAAGTCAGTTAAACGCAACGGGGGTTTTGCCTGCAAGCTTCGAGATGTCATCGAACAAGCGCACTCGCATGGAGTTTGCAGTTGATCACCTTGCGGAACATGCACAAAAGCATGCAAGTTTAAGTTTCGCAGAGCCTATCGCCTTGCCGGCTGCAGCGCCCTTTGGTGCAGTAATGGTAAACAAAGACAAATGTACCCTGTGCATGAGTTGTACCAGCGCTTGCCCGGCGTCTGCATTGATCGATAATCCTGAAATGCCGCAATTGCGCTTTATTGAACGCAATTGCGTCCAGTGTGGCCTGTGCGTTGAAACATGCCCTGAAAATGCCATGGAGCTGGTGCCCCAGTTGTTACTAGGCCCGGCTGCGCGTGAAAAGCGTGTGTTGAATGAATCGCAACCCTTCCACTGCATTAGCTGTGGCAAGGCTTTTGGCACCAAGCACATGATTGACAACATGTTCGCCAAATTGAGCGCACACAGCATGTTTGAACGCAATGCCAATCGCCTGAAAATGTGCGCCGATTGCCGTGTTACCGACATGTACAGCGCCAAAGACGAAATGACCATTTTTGAGGTGAAGAAATGATCGCCCCAGCGCAACAAGACGACAACCTGATTGCTGGTGAAGACTGGGCCCGCGCCGATTTTTACGGTCTGCTTTCGCAATTGTTTTCTGGCAATGTGACCGACGAATTTTTGGCCAAATTTCGTGAAATAGATCGCGCGACCCTCGATATCACAACCCCCTTGGGTTTTGAGTTTTCTGAGCTGATTCGCGCAGTTACTCAATTCGATGCCAAGAAAATCAATCAGGAATTTGTCGATAATTTTATTGGTGTCGGTCGTCCTGAAGTCATGTTGTATGGCTCTTATTACATGTCTGGTTTTCTGAACGAAAAGCCGCTTGTGTTGCTACGCGACGATTTGGCCAAGTTCGGACTGACCCGTGACGAAGCCTTGGTTGAGACAGAAGACCACATTGCATTTTTGTGTGAAGTAATGCGCTACCTGATTCTGGCCGATGATCCGCCCGTTGCGTTTCCCGAGCAGCGCGCGTTCTTCCATGCCCACATGGCCACTTGGTACACCCAGATGGCCGATGACATTGAGGCAGCAGCCAATACCGATTTTTATAAAACCGTGGGCCGCTTGGCTCGCGTGTTCTTTGATGTTGAAACACAGTCTTTCGATTTTGAAAGTGCCGTTTGATTGGAGGTGATGAGATGACCAAGAAAATAACAAGCCAAGACCAACCCAAGCTAGCAAGACGCCAATTCCTGGTAGGCGCTGGTGTGGGCGTAGCTGCTGCCGGTGCTGCACTGGTGGTTAGCAAACAGCCTGAAGTGGCAGAGCAAGCGGCTGCTGAAGGCACTGAGAAAAAAGCCAAGGGTTATCAGCTCTCTGAGCATGTGAAAACCTATTACAGAACCTTGCTGGTGTAATTCAAGGAGACCAGGATGTTAAAGAGAAGAGAAGAAAAGACAGTGGCCAAAGTGATTCCGAATCACAACCACAGCCTGCTCAATAAAATTGGGTCACGCTTGGGCGCCACGATGGACCGTCGGTCATTCCTGAAGCGCTCAGGCATTGGTGTGGGTGCAGGTGCCGTTGCGGGCAGCCTTCCATTTGGCATGGTTCGCAAGGCCGAAGCCGCTGCCGAAGGCAGCACCGCTGGCGGCACAATCGAAATTAAACGCACGATTTGTTCACATTGCTCCGTGGGTTGCGCCACCGATGCAGTAGTGCAAAACGGCGTGTGGGTTCGCCAAAACCCTGTGTTCGAAAGCCCGATCAACCTGGGCGCACATTGTGCCAAGGGCGCAGCTTTGCGTGAACACGGCCATGGCGAACACCGCTTGAAATACCCCATGAAGCTGGTGGACGGCAAGTACCAGAAAATTACCTGGGACGAGGCGCTGGAAGCGGTCAGCAAGAAAATGATGGAATTGCGCGAGGCCAATGGCCCCGATTCCATTTTTGTAATTGGCTCTTCAAAGCACAGCAATGAACAAGCCTACTTGATGCGCAAGTGGGTTTCTCTCTGGGGTTCAAACAACACTGACCACCAGGCGCGTATTTGCCATTCCACGACAGTGGCTGGCGTTGCGAACACCTGGGGTTATGGCGCAATGACCAACTCCTACAACGACATGCAGAACACGAAGTGTGCGTTGTACATTGGTTCTAACGCAGCTGAAGCACACCCTGTATCCATGTTGCACATGCTGCATGCCAAGGAAACCGGCGCGAAGATGATCGTGGTCGATCCACGCTTTACACGCACCGCAGCCCGCGCTGATGAGTACGTTCGAATTCGTTCAGGTTCAGACATTCCATTCCTGTTCGGCATGTTGTACCACATCTTCAAAAATGGCTGGGAAGACAAAAAGTACATCAATGACCGTGTTTACGGCATGGACCAGATCAAGGCTGAAGTGATGGCCAACTGGACCCCCGAGAAGGTTGAAGAAGCCTGCGGCGTGAATGAAGCCCAGATGTACAAAGTCGCAGAAATGATGGCCAAAGCCAAGCCAGCAACCATCGTGTGGTGTATGGGCCAAACCCAGCACAGCATCGGTAACGCCATGGTACGTGCATCTTGCATTTTGCAGCTTGCACTTGGTAACGTGGGTGTATCTGGCGGTGGTGCGAACATTTTCCGTGGTCACTGTAACGTACAGGGCGCGACCGATGTAGGTCCAAACCCAGATTCGTTGCCCGGTTACTACGGTGTTGCCGAGGGTTCATGGAAGCACTGGTGCCGCGTGTGGGATCTTGATTATGAATACATTAAGAGCCGCTACGCCGAAGGGATGAGCACCAAGGCCGGCATGACAGTTTCCCGCTGGGTAGACGGTGTACTTGAAAACCCCGAGCTGATTGATCAAAAAGCTGGCAATTTGCGTGGCCTGTTCTTCTGGGGGCATGCACCCAACTCGCAAAGCCGTGGTTTGGACATGAAGAAAGCCATGGACAAGCTGGATTTGTTGGTGATCGTGGACCCCTATCCAACAGCAGCTGCCGCTATGGCAGCAATGCCTGGCGACCCCGCTGGTTTGAACCCAAATCGTGAAGTGTATTTGCTGCCTTCAACCACTCAGTTTGAATCGTCAGGATCGATCACAGCATCCAACCGTTCGATTCAGTGGCGCGAGAAAGTAATTGAGCCCTTGTATGACAGCCGCAACGACCACATGATCATGTATCAATTGGCCGAAAAGCTGGGCTTTGCTGCGGAATTGACTAAGACCTTGACCATGGTCAAAGGCAAGGGCGGCATGATGGAACCGGAAATCGAATCCATTTTGCGTGAAATCAACAAGGGCACGTGGACCATCGGTTACACCGGCCAAAGCCCAGAGCGCTTGAAGCTGCACATGAAAAACATGCACACCTTCAACGTTCGTACATTGAAAGCCGAAGGCGGTCCATGTGATGGTGAATACTTCGGCCTGCCATGGCCATGCTATGGCAACGCAGACGCCAAGCACCCAGGTTCACCCAACCTGTACCAGACCGACAAACACGTGATGGATGGTGGCGGCAATTTCCGCGCCAACTTTGGTGTTGAGAAGGACGGTGTTAATTTGTTGGCTGAAGACGGCTCCCATTCTTTGGGTGCGGAAATCACCACAGGTTACCCAGAATTTACCGCCGACATGGTCAAGCAGATGGGCTGGTGGGATGATCTGACCGAAGCTGAAAAAACCGAAGCTGAAGGCAAAAACTGGAAGACCGATCTTTCTGGTGGCATCCAGCGTGTGGTGATGAAGCACGGCTGCCATCCGTTTGGCAACGCCAAGGCCCGCGCCGTGGTGTGGAACTTCCCGGATCCAGTGCCCAAGCACCGTGAGCCGATTTACTCGACCAAGCCTGATTTGGTCGCCAAGTACCCTACACATGACGACAAGGCTGGCTTCTGGCGCCTGCCAACCCTGTACAAGTCACTTCAGGAAAAGAATGCCGACATCGGCAATTCTTTCCCCTTGATCATGACTTCAGGTCGTTTGGTGGAATACGAAGGTGGTGGTGAGGAAACACGTTCCAACCCATGGCTGGCGGAACTTCAACAAGACATGTTTGTTGAAATCAACCCGGTTGCGGCAAACGACCGTGGCATCAAGCATGGCGATCAGGTTCGTGTCACTACACCGACAGGCGCAAAAATCCAGGTTCAAGCCTTGGTTACACGCCGCGTGGGTCCAGACACTGTGTTCCTTCCATTCCACTTCTCTGGACATTGGGAAGGCAAGGACATGATCGACAGCTATCCGGAAGGCGCAGCACCAATCGTGCGTGGTGAAGCAGTGAATACTGCAACTACTTACGGTTACGACAGCGTCACCATGATGCAAGAGACGAAGACCACCGTATGCCAAATCGAAAAGTTGGCATAAGCACTAATGCAAAGGAGATAAGAAAATGGCACGTATGAAGTTTCTATGTGATGCCGAGCGTTGCATTGAGTGCAATGGCTGCGTCACCGCCTGTAAAAACGAGCACGAGGTGGCATGGGGCATTAACCGCCGCCGCGTTGTAACGATTAATGATGGCGAACCCGGAGAGCGTTCAATCTCCGTAGCCTGTATGCACTGCTCAGATGCGCCTTGCCAGGCTGTCTGCCCTGTGAATTGCTTCTACAAGACCGACGAAGGTGTTGTGTTGCACGACAAGGACCTGTGTATCGGTTGCGGTTACTGCTTCTATGCTTGCCCGTTCGGCGCACCACAGTTCCCTCAGGAAGGTGCTTTCGGTCAGCGCGGCAAAATGGACAAATGCACATTCTGTGCAGGCGGTCCTGAAGAAGACGCTTCTGAAGCCGAGTTCGAAAAGTACGGTCGCAACCGTCTTGCCGAGGGCAAGCTGCCACTGTGCGCGGAAATGTGTTCAACCAAGGCCTTGTTGGCTGGTGACGGTGACGTAGTCTCCGACATCTTCCGCAATCGCGTGGTTGTTCGTGGCAAAGGCGCTGAAGTGTGGGGCTGGAGTTCTGCTTATGGTCAACCTGCCAAGGAGGGCGCGTAATTATGGCGCTTCGCAGCAAGTTGATTCTGTCTGGGGCAGTTTTCGGTCTTGTGTTGGCTGCTGGCTGTTCACCTCTGGAAGATGCCAATGAAGGCAAGGGGTACGCAGGCAAGGCCGATACACCCGCGTATGAAACTGGTGGCGGTGAATACACCGCTGGCGGCTTCAAGGCGGGTGACAAGCAAGGCTGGTCAGACACCCTGAACAACCGAGCCAAGGCACAGAACGAATATGTTCGCACTGGTGATTCGGCAAAGGCCCAATAAGGAGAGTCAATCATGACACATTCAACCATTCGGGCCGCTGCACAGCCTGGCTTGAACAAGGCCCTTGTGGCTTTGTTCATGGCCATGGTGTTGGCAGTTTGCTCACTTTGGTCGGCGGGGGCCATGGCGCAAGATGCAACTGAACGCTCGCAAGCGCAAGTTCAGAAGCAACAAACGCAGCCCCTGAATAACGCACCGGTTTGGGAAGGTGTTGCGTCGGGTGAGTCTTTCACCACCGTAACAAAAGGCCGTGAAACCGGGGTGTTGATTAACAAAAGCGGTGAAACATGGCGCATGATCCGCAATGACTGGATTTCTTACTATGGCGGCTGGGCCGTTGCGTTGGTTTTCCTGATTATTGTGGGTGCTCATTTGGTAAAAGGCCCTGTAAAATTGCCCGAGCCACGTACCGGCAGGCTGATTGAGCGTTTTACGTCTGCAGAACGTGTGGCCCACTGGACCATGGCATTCAGTTTTGTGGCGTTGGCAATCACCGGCTTGTTGTTGATGTTCGGCAAATATGTGTTGGCACCATGGATGGGGCTTACCCTCAATTCATGGCTGGCATCCATCAGCATTGTGATTCACAACTTCGTGGGTCCTTTGTTTGCAGTTAGCGTCATCGTGTTCTTCATCATGTATGTGAAAGACAACTTGCCCGAGAAGAATGACATCGAGTGGCTGAAGAAAGGTGGTGGTTTGTTCGGGCATGCGCCAGCGGGTCGCTTCAACATGGGCGAGAAAATCTGGTTCTGGGGCGGCGTTACGGTACTTGGCATTGTGGTGTCCGTAACAGGCTTGATCCTCGACTTCCCCAACTTTGACCAGGGTCGCGTGTTGATGCAGCAGTCGCATGTCATTCATGCAAGTGCAGCCATGTTGTTCATGATCATGTCCATGGGGCACATCTACATCGGCTCTGTTGGCATGGAAGGTGCCCTCGAAGCCATGCGTGATGGTTACGTGGATGAAACATGGGCTAAGGCGCATCACGACGCTTGGTACGAGGACATCAAATCAGGCAAGATTTCGCCTGTGCGTTCGAAAGAGGGTGCTACTGCAATGGGTTCACAGGTAATGGCTCGCTAAGATGAGTTTTTAACCTTGTGTATTCCCCAAGGAAGATTAAAAACCCGCTCAGCAATGAGCGGGTTTTTTTTAGACCGGCTCCGAATTGCGCTTAACACACTCACACCACTTTGTAGCGTGTGCAAACCGCTGACCCCAACAGCGACTTCCTCTCGAGTTTCCAGATTAAGCTGGTCTATTAAGTCCAGAATCTCTATTTTGTGCTTTAGGTCGAGCACCTCATGGCGCGCTATGGCACTGAAGGCCTTGCTCGGAAAGCCAGTTAATTTGGCCAAACGTTTGGAAAATCCTGCGGGTGGATGATTTATCTCCAGAGCGGCAATGTGCCCCATGATCATCACAGGATGGTGGTGAATAATCCAGTAATATTGAGCGCCAACCATGGAGGCCACTTGGCAAGATGGAATTTTGGAAATTAAATACTCTTTCCTGCCACCCGTGGCTTCATAGTCATCCATTAACCACTGATCGTGGCCTTTTTCCTCTTCAATGTGTTTGTCCAGGTAATCCACCAAGGTTCTTCGAAAGGCGCAAGATTCCGACAATTTGCTGGCTGCCAAAGCGGCTGTTCTCATGAGGGAAACGCCGCTTCGCACCACCATGTGCATCTGCTCCAAATACAAGGGATAAATTTTCCTGACATTCGGAGAAGACCACAGTTTTTCAGCCGCTTCTTGCATGGCTGGTCGCAATAACTCCAGTTTTTCTTCAAGTCGAGTGGATGTGGTGTTCATCGGCTTCTCCCAGTTCGGCGATTGCATGGATTAATCGATCAGTTGGAGGCAAGGCTGGAAATTTTTTCATGATCTCCCAGCACAATTGGCAGGTACTTACGTACTTTTGTTTATTCAGCGAGTCCAGTCGAGGGTGTATCAGCAATTGCCCAAGACCCACCCCGGCAACACAGCGCATCAATGGATCATGTTTGTAGCGAACCAGTATTTCATCCAGATCATCACTGCTTCTTGCTTTTGAACGAAACCTTTGGGGACCATGTCCCATGATGATTTCTTCGTTGCAGCAGGAAGTGACGATGCCGTCATACCTAACCACCGGTGTAATGGCCAGGGCGCAACTACCAACTGAAGCGGCCGGAGTGGCTGGCCTGAAGTTGAAAATCTGTTTGCCTCGACCATTTTGAAGTGGAACGATAGGAACAATCTCGGCAAAACTGGTGAAATCTGTCTTGAATGCCTTGTGCAGGATATCCGACGCCTGTTTAACATCCAAAGTTTGAACAACAATATGTGCCCCTGCGTCCGCGATCTGGCACGCAGCGTGAGTGAAATGTTGTACCGGAACCCCAGCTTGATGGAATGAATCAGTACTCAAATAAATGGTGCTGCACTTTTTCAGCACATCGGTAATCCAGCCTGGGGGTTTTGAAGCCTTAGCCCACACCCCACTTGTATAAATCACAATCGATTTGCCACATTCATTGAATTTCGAACACGCTAATGTCAACCCCCGTCGCTCTGCAAATGGCTCCCCGCCAGAGATCCCGACCACCTCAATTTTTTCTTGTTGGCATATTCCAGTTAAAAGCGCATCGAATAAATCGTAATCGGAGATGACCGGACCATCTGACCGCGAATCCACCGAGCAGTGGGCGCAATTCACCGGGCAACGGTCTGTGATGAACAGCAACAGCGAGGAACCTGGCATGCGTCGAATACGCTCAATGTCATCATGATTCATTGGCGAGAACCCAACAAAACCAGTTCAGCGAATCGCGGGTGACTGTATCGCTTTGCAAATTGAACAGCACCCATTTCGACTTGCATTTGAGTGACGGAATCGCTCAATACTTTCGATCCTGGTTTTCTCATGTGGGTCGACACGAGATTTTGCAGCGCGATTTTTGTTTCCAGACTAATGCACGAGTTGCAATAACCCACGCATGCGGACCCGGCTTTGCCAAAGCTACTCTGCAAGTATTCCGGTCCGTATGTTCTCAAAGCAGAGGGCATTGTTCCGCCGATGCACCTTGCCTGAATTTCCGGCCAAGTGTCGGTTCGAATGTCACCGAGCCGAAGATGCGATGGCACACATCCAATTAAATCATCGTTTCCACAGACCGCCACCACACCATCAAAACCGACCACAGGCCAGGCGGCCATGGTGCACGGATTAGCCCTGGGTTTATCAAGTTTCGAAACCACCCTGATCACAAAGGCTTTTGCACGTCCAAACGGAGAAAGCGTGTTGACCAGCATCGGAATTCGATCGCCGAAGTGTTTTTGAACGTCATGAACCAAATCATCCAGATAAGGGTCATCATTGCTTCGACCAGCAATGTGCATGCTCATCGATATGCCGTCATCCAGCAGACGGCCAATGACCTTGAAGACATTGGATCGTGAAACTTCTCTTTCGTGAAATTCATCCATGCTGACCGAAAAATGATCGACTGCATCGATTGCCGCCTTTACCGATCTGGAAATGCTGGTTTTTCGAGCGAAAAACATGCCGGATAGTACGCTTGATTTGGTGCCTGATTCCCTTGCCTTGACTGCAAGCTTTCTAACCAGTTGAGGGCGCAGTAGAGCTTCGCCGCCCGACATGGCCATGAATTTTGGATGCGATTTGACGGAAAAGGTGTCCACGAACCGGGTGTAAAGTTCGGCTGGACTCTCTTCGCTGTCCATTGACGAATTGGTTGAGCAATGCGCGCAGCTTAAAGGGCATTTTCTGGTGATTCCGATCGATATTCCTGCTGCCGGTACCGCTCGATTTGCAAGCATTTCAGCTAGATGCATGGTGGTTGACGTCCATGAAACAAAGCAATCAATGGGGGGCATTGATGCAGTCATGCAGACAATGCCCTCAAGTTACTGCAGTTGCTGCTGGAGTTTTACCAGACGAAGCCGCCCACTGTGTCGGCAGCTCGCTTGATTTTTTCATCCAGACCAGAATTCAACTTCAACTTGATACTGCTGAGCACAGCGAGTTCATCGTCGTCCAGCAATGCAACCTGCGCTTTCAAATTGTCACTGAGCGCATCCATTTGAAATACAACTCCCGAGGACCGAATACGCACGGCCCTGGCTGAAGACATACTTGCTTTTTCATCTGACATAACAACCTCCTTTTTAGGTGGTTGACCGGCAGATCCTGAACTCAATCTGACGATCAATGCATTGGAGATCAATGCCAAACAACTTTTACGCCTGCGCTTTTTCGGGGTCAAAAACAAACTCAATTCTGATTTAAGCGCATGTTCTTGAAAGCAAATAAGAAAAGCCCGCGGAAAGTACTTTCCACGGGCTTGGTTTTTACAAAACGAGAGTTCGTCTAGCGTGAGCTGGATTAGTTCGAGCTGTTTCGGAACTCGGGTTTGGTTTCAACCAACACCAGGTTCTCGCTTGCAATTTGAACAACTGGCTTGCGTTCACGCGGAACGCGGGCTGCTTTGGGTGCAGCCTTTAAACTTGACTGAACCACATTCCATTTGTCTTGGTCTGTTTCAACCCACAACATGCCCGCGTTACCAAGCATTTGCTCTAAGCCAGCTTTGTCCAGCTTGGGCGTCGTGCTTATCGCTGTTGTGTAGACCAACGGAGCGGCGTCCTCCTTGGCTGTTGCCTCTGCCACTTGTTCCGGGGGTGCTGGTACAGCAGCAGTCAAAATTTCATGATCTGTCGCTTCAGGTTCGGCCACAGGCTCAATCTTGTTTTCAACCTTGTTCTCATCAATTGTCTGTTCCACTGCTTCGGTGTGAGCAACTGCAGCGATTACCGACTGTACTGATTGAACATTCGATTCATCAGGGTTGTTTTCCGTTGATCCCATCTGCGTGGGTTCAGCTGGAAGTCCCATTTCCGAGACGTTCAACCCGGTGGATGCGTTAACTGGTGATGCGTAATCACGGGTATCACCGATTTCCAAGTTGGCATTTTCGACATTTTGAACAATTTCGGTGCCTTCAGTTGCTTCTGCAACCCCCAGTACTTCACGTCCTTCACGGTTTCCACCCCGACCCCCGCGACCACGACGACGTCTGCGGCGTGGTTCGTCACCACCAGCTTCTTCGTCGCTGCCGTAGGACATCGTTTCGGCAAGCTTGTTGGCCAGCTCTTCATCATCGGCTGCATCTGCCGCTTGGAAGGCATCTTCAGATTGTAGCGCTGACTGCTCCATGGCGGAGCCAGCTGCCATTTCGCCTTCGCCTTCACCGGCGCCCCGACCACCGCGACCACGGCGACGTCTGCGGCGACCCCCCGTGCGTTCGCTTTGTTCCGCCGTGTCAGCCGCTTCACTGGTTGCCGCTTCTACAGCAGCCAAGGGCTTGACCTCAAGAACTTCCGCACCAGCCGTGCGTTCGTCGCGTGGCTTGCCACGACCGCCACGGTTCTGTTGTGAAGAACGTGGTTGTTGAGCGTCGCCTGCTTTTACTTCATCACCAGCACCAGTTGTCGCCTCGTCTTCACGACCACGACCACCACCGCGGCGGCGATTGCGCCCGCGTCCGCCGCGTGAGTCGTTGCGATCACCTTGTGGGCGACCTTGTCCACGACCACCACGTTCACCGATTTTTTGATCGATAACCACTGCTGGTACTTCGGGGGCTGCGCTGCCTTTAAACCATGCGATGATTTTTTGGATGAAAGTAGGGCCTGCCACTGTTGCTGCAACTGCAACTTCAGTTTTTGGCTTGCGTTCTTGGTGGGGCGGCGCAGGTTGGGTAGGAATTACGCCTTTGATCACTGCTTCCTGGCGTTTTACAGCTTCACCTTCTACTTTCTTTTCGTAGTAGTTTTGCTCTTCTTTGGGCGTTGCCAGTTCAAAGCTTTGACGTGTGTCTTCCAGACGCTCATCATCGTGACGCAGGCGCGTGATCTCGTAGTGCGGCGTTTCCAAATGTTTGTTTGGAATCAAGAGCACATTCACCTTCAAGCGCGCTTCCAGCTTGTAAATCTCTGAACGCTTTTCGTTCAGCAGGAAAGTGGCCACATCAACTGGCACTTGCGTGTGTACGCTGGCTGTGCCTTCTTTCATGGCTTCTTCTTGCAAAATACGTAGTACATGCAAAGCCGTGCTTTCGGTGTCGCGAATTACGCCAGTGCCATTACAGCGAGGGCAGGTTGTGTGGGAACCTTCGTTCAGGGCGGGGCGAATACGCTGACGGCTTAACTCCATCAAGCCGAAACGGCTGATCTTGCCCATTTGCACGCGCGCACGGTCAAAATGCAGGCTGTCTTTAACCCGGTTTTCAACTTCTTTCTGATTGCTGGCTTTTTCCATGTCGATGAAATCGATCACGATCAAGCCGCCCAGGTCACGCAGGCGCAGTTGGCGAGCCACTTCTTCAGCGGCTTCCAGGTTGGTGCGCAAAGCGGTGTCTTCAATGTCGGTTCCGCGGGTAGAGCGTGCCGAGTTTACGTCGATCGACACCAATGCTTCAGTGTGGTCGATTACGATAGCGCCGCCTGAAGGCAGGGGAACCATCCGGCTGTATGCGGTTTCAATCTGGTGTTCAATCTGGAAACGGCTGAACAGCGGAATGTCGTCGCGATAACGCTTCACCAAGTTCATCATGTCAGGCATCACGTGTTGCATGAATTGCTTGGCTTGGTCGTAAATTTCATCGGTGTCGATCAGTACTTCACCAATGTCTGGGCTGAAGTAGTCGCGAATGGCACGAATTACCAGGCTGCTTTCCTGATAAATCAGGAATGCGCCATTGGCTGACTTGCCTGCGCCATCAATCGCTGTCCACAGCTGAAGCAGGTAATTCAAGTCCCACTGCAGTTCTTCAACTGAGCGGCCAATGCCTGCAGTGCGGGCAATAATGCTCATGCCCTTGGGGTAATCGAGCTTGTCCAGCGCTTCACGCAGTTCCTGGCGCTCTTCACCCTCAATGCGACGGGAAACACCACCACCACGCGGGTTGTTGGGCATCAACACCAAATAACGGCCTGCCAGTGAAATGAAGGTGGTCAGGGCTGCGCCCTTGTTGCCACGTTCTTCCTTTTCAACCTGAACAAACAGTTCCTGGCCTTCTTTGACAACGTCTTGAATGCGGGCTTTGCCGGCTTCTACGCCTTCTTTGAAGTACTGACGGGAAATTTCCTTGAATGGCAGAAAACCGTGACGGTCTTCGCCGTAGTTGACGAAACAGGCTTCCAGACTGGGTTCTACTCGGGTAATGATCCCTTTGTAGATGTTGCTTTTCCGTTGTTCACGGCCAGCTGTTTCAATGTCAATGTCGATAAGCTTCTGGCCGTCGACAATCGCGACCCGCAACTCTTCAGAATGAGTTGCGTTAAATAACATGCGCTTCATGCACACTCCAATGGCACCGTAGTGCGAAAAGAGATGCTGAAAAAGCGGAAGGAGCAAAGAGAATCAACAACGAACACAACAAAGCGCCACCCGGCTTAAGCAAGGGCGGCGATTATACTAAGGCATTGATATTTAATAATAAATATTGGTTCAAATTTCACCTGGTGAGGTGGGCCTGCGTCGTTCTTGTTAGTACCCAGCGCTTCTAGTGCGCGCTGGTGCGTAAAATTCTTTGTTTCCAGCTTCAGGCGGGCTAAAAGCCGCGCGCCTCTTTTTCAGCCATCATTGCCACCATCCAGGGTAGGCGGCACACCCACTAAATAAAACCGCGGTGGGGCGTATCCAGAAGTCTATTCGGACGCTTCCCAAGCGATAATCCGATTATATGCTGAACCCGCCCAATTGGTAAAACAAAGAATTGAAAACACAGGAAAAACCCAATCCCGACAGGGCTGTTCTGATCGAAATTGACGAATCACATCAAGACCAGCGTCTCGATAATTTTCTGTGCAGCCTTTGCAAAGGTGTGCCCAAAAGCCACGTATTCCGGATAATCCGGTCTGGCGAGGTGCGAATCAACCGCAAACGGGCAGAAGCCAAAACCAAACTTTGTATCGGTGATGTGGTTCGTGTTCCACCCATTCAGGTGTTGGAAAAACAAAGCTTTGAATTCATTCCATCAAGTAGCACTTTAAGTAAAGTACAGCTTTTGAAATCGGCTGCCGACATTCCGATTTTGTTTGAAGACGATCACCTTCTGGTTGTTAACAAGCCTTCGGGTATGGCGGTACACGGCGGCTCAGGTTCGTCCTTTGGTTTAATTGAATGTATTCGGGCGCTTAGAGCGGAAACTCATAAAGATCTCGAGCTTGTTCACCGGATTGATCGTGAAACGTCAGGAATTTTGATCGTCTCAAAAAAACGCAGTGCGCTCAGAATATTACAAGAACAACTTCGAGCGCGTTCCTGGAAGAAATATTATCAAACCCTGGTGTTGGGAAACTGGCCTTTGTCACTGAAGCAGGTTGATTTGCCTTTGCTGAAAACGAATACTGGCGAGAAAGAGGCCCGGGTTTTTGTAGATGAAAGCGGCGACAAGGCATGTACCAAATTCAAGATTATTCAAGCATATAAATCAGCTTATTCGAGCTTTACTTTAATTCAGGCGCAAATTTTGACTGGGCGAACGCATCAAATACGGGTCCACACCAGTGCCAACAAGTTTCCAATTGCTGGTGATGATCGCTACGGCAATTTCGAGATGAACAAGCAGTTGGCCAGGAACGGCCTTAAACGCATGTTTTTACACGCAGCCCGCTTGCAGTTGATACACCCAGCCACAAATGAAACTATAGTACTAGAGGCGCCATTGGCGCCTGAATTGGCCAGTTTTTTAAAATCGTTACAGGCAGTTGACAGCAAATGACTTACAAAATGGTGGTGTTTGATTGGGATGGCACCATACTCGACTCAACCGGTGCAATTACCCGTTCTATTCAACGTGCATGTGTAGACGCAGGCTTGCCCGACCCGGGTGAGGAAATCGCTTCTTATGTCATTGGTTTGGGATTAAGCGACGCGTTGCGCCATGCCGCACCTGGCGCAAGTGAAGATCAAATCGCCTTGCTTGTTCAGAGTTACCGCACACACTATTTAAGTAAAGACCATGAACTTGAGCTGTTCACTGGCGCCATTCCTTTGTTGAAAGAACTCAATGACATGGGTGTAATTTGCACAGTGGCCACTGGCAAAAGTAGGCATGGACTGAATCGGGCCATGTCCAATTCCGACACGGCGAAGTATTTCTTGGGCTCGCGTTGTGCTGACGAATGCCACAGCAAGCCACACCCGCAAATGATTCTGGAATTGATGGACGAGTTCAACACCGACCCATCGGATGTTGTCATGATCGGCGATACGACTCACGACTTGAATATGGCGAAGGCTGCTGGCGTACAAGCCTTGTCGGTTCAAACTGGTGCACACCCACCCAAATTGTTGAACCAAGTGCCGCATCTGCAGTCTTTCAGGTCAATCAATGAACTGGCACCTTGGCTTATTCAAACCATTTCTTCCAAGCTTTAATCATGCAACAACTTCAAGTATGCAAATCAAGCGACCTTGAAGAGGGCGGTACAGGTTACCGCTTCAAGGTTTTGTACAATGGTGAAGAAACCACCGCATTTGTGGTGCGTGTTGATAACCAAGCACGCTGTTTCCTGAACCGCTGCTCCCACGTACCAGTGGAACTGGATTGGAATTACGGTGAATTTCTCGATGATTCTGGTCGAATTGTCGTTTGTGCCACCCATGGCGCCAGCTACGACGCCACCGACGGTAGCTGCCTGGGTGGCCCATGCGACGGCAACCCACTGGTGCGATTAAACATTGAAGAGAAAGAGGGTGCAGTGTTCTGGACCCCCTCCGAACTAATTACAGTGCCTGCTGACGGTATTGAGGATTAAAAATGAGCGACGAAAACACGCAGTGGGAGCGCAAGCTGCTCGAAAAACTGGCCTCAGAGGCCCTGGTAGAACAACGACGCAAGCGCCGGTGGGGAATTTTCTTCAAGCTGATCGGATTCGCATACATTGGCATTGTGATCGCATCCTTAATGGGATTGATCAATGGACCCAGCCTGGAGGTAAGTCGCCACACTGCGCTTGTGGACCTTGAGGGCGTGATTGCAAGTGACACAATGGCCAGTGCGGACCGCATTAATTCGGGCTTGCGAAGCGCCTTTGAAAGTGAAAGTTCAGCGGGGGTTATTTTGCGGATCAACAGCCCGGGGGGCAGCCCTGTTCAGGCAGGCTTGATTAATGATGAAATCAAACGCCTGCGTGCAAAGTATCCAAACAAGCCTTTTTATGCAGTAGTTGAGGAGGTGTGCGCTTCGGGTGGCTATTACGTGGCAGCCGCTGCGGACAAAATTTACGTTGACAAAGCCAGCTTGGTTGGTTCAATCGGCGTTGTCATGAACGGTTTTGGCTTCACCGGCACCATGGAAAAATTGGGCGTGGAGCGTCGTTTGATCACCTCAGGCGACAACAAGGGCTTTTTAGACCCATTTAGCGAGGCAGATCCCTATCAGACCGAGTTTGCCAAGCAAATGGCCGAGGAAATTCACCAGCAGTTCATTAAGGTGGTGAAAGATGGTCGAGGCGATAAACTTGCTTCAAACCCCGAGCTTTTCAGTGGTTTGGTGTGGACGGGTGAAAGAAGCGTGGAACTTGGCCTGGCCGACGCGTTGGGCTCGATTGATACCGTAGCTCGTGATGTAATAAAGGCCGAGAACATTCTGGACTACTCTGAGCAAGATTCATTCGCTGAACGCTTCGCCGAGCGAGTAGGGGTTGTGTTTGGTCAGGGTGTGCGAAGCGTGTTTCCTGAGTTTGGCGCAAGCCAGCGACTGGGCTTTCAGTAAATTGCTGCGAGTTTTCGCCCGGTCGGCGAGGGTTCTGGCCCATTCGGCGCGGGTCCAACGCGCTCGGTAGGCTCGGGTGTTAATTGCCCGAATCGGCGCGAATCCCAACGTTTCGCCTAAAAACCTGTTGATCCCTCTTCGAAGTTCACACTGACTCATCTTTCTCGACAAAACAGATGGTCGAGAAAGATGTCGGCTATCTGTTTTGCCGAATTCTTTGAGCAAGGGCGAACATCAAAAAGGGATCAAGCGGTTTTTAGTGCGGAACAAGTGAACCAACGCCGGGTTGGCGTACCACTCTCACCGACTTGGCAGCGAATCAGCTGGCGAGCCACAAAAACAGGCAGGGCGCTTTCCCTGGTGATGGCGGCTGCTTTTTCCATTGCTCAACAGTTTGCGTGTGAATATGTTGCTCATCACCTGTTAAGTCCCAAGCAACACACAACAAGGTGTCGCTTGAAAGCTGTTTGAGCAATGCTTCAATCAGCTTTTCATTGCGAAACGGCGTTTCAATCACAATCTGAGTGCATTTTTGGGCTTTGGATTCTTTTTCGGTTTGTTTAATCCAGGTGTCGCGCTGAGCGGGCTCCAAGGGTGGGTAGCCATAAAACCGAAAGTTTTGTCCATTCAAACCACTGCCCATTAGCGCAAGCAAAATGGAACTTGGTCCAACAAGTGGATACACCGGGCAGGCCAGCTTGTGCGCCAAAGCGACAATCTCTGCGCCTGGATCCGCCACACCCGGGCAGCCTGCGTCGCTCATTATTGCGATTGGTTCTCCCGCTTTGGATTGCTCGATAAACTTTTTGCGTTGTTCGGCATCAAGTTGAGCAATTTCAAAAATTCCTAGATCGCGAATAGCAACCGGCATATTGAAATGGCTCAACGCCGCTCGAGCAGGTTTTGCGTTTTCAACCAACCAAACTTTGCATTGCTGTACCTTGGGCAGGTCAGCAGCCAGCACGGGAAGTTTTGGTGTTTTTTGGCTAAGGGGGCTGGGTACCAAATAGAGCATGTCAGGGCAGGGTCACTTCAAATTGTCGAAGGGCATTGGCCACTTCAATTAAAGGCAAACCGATTAAAGCGGTTGGGTCGCTTGACTCAATTCGTTTCAACAGTGAAATACCAAGTCCTTCGCTTTTGGCGGAGCCTGCACAGTCGTAAGGTTCTTCGGCAATCAGGTAGCGCTCAATTTCTGCTGAGTTCAGTTCTCTGAACTCAACTGAGGTAGGTACCGTGAACTCAATGGTTTGTTTGGTTTCAATGCAACACACGCAAACGGCAGTATGAAATACGATGGTTTTGCCGCTCATGCTTCGTAGTTGTGCACGTGCGCGGTCATGCGTGCCAGGCTTGCTAATGGCGACGCCATCTACATCGGCCACTTGGTCTGAACCTATCACGACTGATGCTGGGTGTTCAGCCGCAATAGCCAGCGCTTTTTCACGTGCCAGTCGCTGGCACGTGTCCAAAGGCGTCTCATTGGGTTTGGTTGACTCATCAATCTGAGGTGACTGGCAACGAAAATTTATTTGCAGGCGGGCTAAAAGCTCGCGGCGGTATTTGGAACTGGATGCTAAATACAGGGAACGAGTCATGGTTGGGGTGTGCTGGCTTTGACAGAATACTTTAAGCAGAGTATTATCGCGCGTTTCCTGCTTTTCTTATCTGCATGCGCCAAAAAGGCCCACTAAAACAGTTTGATGAATTCGACGCATGGTCGTTTTCTCGCTTGGGCGAACGCATTGGCAGCGATGAAGTGAAGTTTGACTTCCCAAGGCTGGCCGAAGACGAAAACATTGTTTCAAGCACGGTAGAGTTCTGGGAAGTGTCTGCGCGTGTAAATGCCAAGTCTGAAAGCGTGGTCCGGTTCAAAGGCCGGTTCAATGCTGAACTTTCTTGTGTGGTGTGTGGTTCTGGCGTTGAATACGCCATTGATTTTGAACGTCATTTGGTTTTAGTGACCTCCGAGGCGCAAGCCGACGCATACGATGAAGAGACGTTGGATGAGCACACTGACGTTGTTGCATGCCCGGGTGCGATAAACTTACGAGATTGGCTTGAAGACGAAATATTACTGGCCTGCCCGATGTTTCCCAAGCATGACGCCTGCGCTGAAGAAGCTGGGCGAAGCTGGCGGGAAGAGGGTGATGGCGAAGAGAATACTGATGAGTCCCAGGATGACACTGCTGGTGGCCCTACACAGGAAGTACAGCGTCCCTTTGCCAACTTGAGCGATTTGCTCAAGGGCAGCAAGAAGTAACACCTTTATACATGGAGCTCTAAAATGGCTGTTCAACAGAACAAAAAATCACCTTCCAAGCGTGGCATGCACCGCTCGCACCAGAACCTGACTGCACCGACCTTGTCGGCTGACTCATCTTCTGGCGAAATTCACTTGCGTCACCACATCAGCCCCAATGGCATGTACCGTGGCAAGAAAGTTGTAAAAACAAAAGCTGACGAGTAATTTATTTACAGCTCAACAAGGCAACTGCAGTCATGTTGCCATGAAAACCAAAAGGTCTAAGAACGGATGGTTCGCATAGCGATTGATTGCATGGGTGGAGACCACGGATTGTCGGTCACCATCCCGGCCTGTTTGCGCTTTATCAAGCTGCATCCCGATGCTCAGCTTGTGCTGGTTGGTAAGCAGGTTGAAATTGAAGCGGCTTTAACCAAGAAAAAAGCCTTGGAGCATCCCCAGATCACCATTCGTCACGCCAGTGAAGTGGTTGAAATGGACGAGCCGCCCGCTCAAGCCCTACGCAACAAAAAAGACTCGTCTATTCGAGTGTGTGCCAACCTGGTGAAAGACGGGTTGGCGTCTGCGTTCGTCAGTGCGGGTAATACAGGTGCATTGATGGCCATTTCGCGCTTCGTGCTTAAAACGCTCGACAGCATTGACCGCCCAGCGATTGCATCTGCTTTGCCCAATATGAAAGGCAAGGGCACACTGATGCTTGATTTGGGTGCCAATGTGGATTGCGAGCCCACTCACCTTTTTCAGTTTGCCGTCATGGGCTCAGCGTTCGTGAAGGGCACTGAAGGAATTGAGCGCCCAACCGTTGGCTTGTTGAACATTGGCGAAGAAGTAATCAAAGGCAATGACGTGGTGAAAAAAGCCTCGGAGTTGTTGCGTGCAAGCGATTTGAATTTTTACGGCAACGTAGAAGGCAATGACATATACAAAGGCACCACCGACGTAGTGGTGTGCGATGGTTTTGTTGGCAATGTTGCCCTGAAAACCTCTGAGGGCCTGGCTCAAATGCTGGGCGATATAATAAAGACAGAGTTCAAGAGAGGCCTGTGGCCCAAAGTGGCTGCAATATTTGCAGCGCCAGTGTTGCTTCGATTTAAAAAAAGGGTGGACCACCGCCGCTACAACGGAGCTGCATTGCTTGGGCTTAAAGGGATTGTGATAAAAAGCCATGGCTCGGCAGACGCCTATGCCTTTTCCTATGCGATCAAGCGAGCTTACGATGCAGCCAAAGGCAATCTGCTGGACGGTATCAGGCTCACGATGTCACATTACGTGCCGCTGGCCGCTCCGGCGGCCGAAAGCGCAGGAGAAGCCGCATCTGTTGTAGTCGCGGTGAAACCAGACCAAGTGAATTAATGTCTCCTTATAGTGCAATCCTTGGCACAGGCGCAAGCCTGCCAAGGCGTGCGGTTTCAAATCAAGAATTAACTGAGTTCCTGGCCGCCAAAGGCGTAGAAACCAGTGCTGAATGGATTGAAACGCGCACTGGTATCCAACAAAGATACCTCTGTGAACCTGATGAAACCAACAGCCAAATGGCGACCAAGGCCGCTTTGCGGGCTCTGACTGCTGCCAGCTTGTTGCCAGATCAAATCGACCTCATCATTCTTGCCACTTCAACTCCTGATCAGGTGTTTCCATCCACCGCTTGCGCAGTTCAAGCGGAAATTGGCGCTAAAAACGCCATGGCTTTCGATATTCAGGCCGTGTGCAGCGGCTTCGTGTATGCGCTCACCGTGGCCGATTCAATGATTCGCGCCGGGCAAGCCCGCAACGCATTGGTGATTGGCTCTGAGGTGTTCAGCCGTTTAATGGACTGGCATGACCGAACCACTTGCGTGTTGTTCGGAGATGGCGCGGGTGCGGTGGTTTTACAAGCCAGTGAAGCGCCAGGAGTAATGGGTTGCAAATTGCACTCAGATGGCACTTTGAGCGGTATATTGAATGCAAACGGTCGCATTGATGGTGGGAAAATTGTGGGCGACCCGTTTTTGCGTATGGACGGGCAGGCTGTTTTTCGCCAAGCCGTGTCTGTGCTGGGTAACAGCGCTCTGGAATTGTTCGAAAGCTTGAGTTTCAAGCTAGAAGATCTTGATTTCCTCGTGCCACATCAGGCCAACGTGCGGATTTTGCACTCCGTTGCCAAAAAATTGAAATTGCCTGAAGAACGCGTGGTGATCACGGTGGGTATGCACGGCAACACCTCGGCAGCCTCCGTTCCGCTGGCATTGAACCACGCTGTGGAACAAAAACAGATTAAAAAAGGCCATAACGTGCTCTTACAAGGTGTTGGAGGTGGTTTTACATGGGGCAGTGTGCTCGTTCGCATGTAAAATAGCGCAAATTGCAAATTAGACGAACTCCTCGAAAATGACAAAAAAAATCGCCTTTCTGTTTCCAGGGCAAGGCTCCCAATCAGTTGGAATGCTGAATGCATTTAAAACCAACGCTTCTACAGCCAGCTTGTACACAACAGCTGGGCTTGAGGCCCAACAGGCTTTGGGGCAGGACCTTGGCTTGTTGATTGAAAATGGTCCCGCTGAATCCCTGAATTTGACCGCGAACACCCAACCCGCCATGTTGATGGCCGATGTGTTGGTGCTTCGCGCATGGTTGGCTGCGGGTGGTTCTGCACCAAACCTGGTTGCTGGGCATTCTTTGGGTGAATATGCAGCATTGGTTGCTGCGGGTGTTTTCAGTTTGTCCGAAGGGCTTGGCTTGGTTCGCATTCGTGCGCAAGCCATGCAGGAGGCAGTGCCTGTTGGGCAAGGCGGCATGGCTGCCATTCTGGGCCTTGCCGATGAACAAGTGAAAGAAGCGTGCCGCCAGGCCAGCGTAAATGGCGAAGTGGCTGAAGCAGTGAACTTCAATGCGCCAAGCCAGGTTGTTATTGCAGGCAGTGCGCAGGGCGTGAAAACTGCCTGCGAGGCTGCGAAAGCCTTGGGCGCCAAGCGTGCTCTGGAATTGCCAGTTTCCGCACCGTTTCATTCCAGCTTGATGAAACCCGCAGCGGTGAAGCTTGCCGCCGCCTTGGCGAACACTAAATTTGAAACACCAGCATTGCCTGTGTACAACAACATTGATGTGGCTGTAGAATCCGACCCCGAAAGAATTCGTGATGCGTTGGTGCGGCAGGCTTATGGGCCCGTTCGGTGGGTTGAAACCATTCAGGCCATGACCGCCGCTGGAACCACGCTGTTTGTAGAATGTGGTCCAGGCAAAGTATTGGCGGGTATGGTCAAACGAATCAGCGATGTGCCAGTTGTCAATATTTTCGATCCAGACAGCATTCAAGCAGCTCTTCACGCTGAATAAATAGGACAAGAGACATGTCATTGTTTGATTTAACAGGAAAAATTGCCTTGGTCACTGGTGCCAGCCGTGGCATTGGCCGTGAAATCGCCGTTACTTTGGGCAAAGCAGGTGCCACCGTGGTGGGTACTGCTACTTCTGAAGCCGGTGCTTCTGACATTTCCGAAGGCCTGAAGGCCGCGGGTGTGAAGGGTTTTGGCGCCGTGCTGAATGTGACTGATTCGGCCAGCCTTGAGCCCTTGTTTGTGCGGATCGCCGAGGAGTTGGGTACGCTTGCCATTTTGGTGAACAACGCAGGTATTACCCGCGACCAGCTTTCCATGCGTATGAAAGACGAGGATTGGGATGCGGTGATTGCTACCAATCTGTCGTCGGTGTTCAAGCTGTCCAAGCTGGCCATGAAACCCATGATGAAAGCCAGGACCGGCAGAATGATCAATATTACGTCGGTGGTGGGCACAAGCGGTAATGCCGGGCAGGCAAATTATGCTGCTGCCAAGGCAGGCGTGGCCGGAATGACAAAAGCGCTGGCACGTGAACTGGGAAGTCGCAATATCACGGTAAACTGTGTTGCGCCCGGATTCATCCAAACTGACATGACCGATTCCCTGTCTGAAACGCAGGTGGATCAGTTGAAGCAACAAATCCCGCTCGGCCGCATGGGGCAGGTAAGCGACATTGCTGCGGCAGTGTTGTACCTGGCCAGTGATCAGGCGGGGTATGTAACTGGAACCACATTACATGTAAATGGTGGAATGTGGATGGGCTAATAGCAAGGCATTTAGAATATGATCTGTCATATCGCTTTGCTATTCTCACTCGATTTTTATTAAAAACCCACGGAGGCTCCGTAATGGAAAACATTGAACAGCGCGTTAAGAAGATTGTGGCCGAGCAACTCGGCGTTAAAGAAGAGGAAATTAAAACTGAATCTTCTTTCGTAGATGATCTCGGCGCTGATTCCTTGGACACAGTGGAATTGGTCATGGCTTTGGAAGAAGAATTTGAAACAGAAATTCCAGACGAAGAAGCAGAAAAGATCACCACAGTTCAACAAGCGATTGACTACGTTAAGACAAACTCTAAGTCTTAATGGCTGAATTTGAAGGGTCGTCGGGGCGGCTTTTGCTGCGCCGGCCCCTGTCAAATCAGGCAAACATTGGATAAAGGGAGGGCTTGTGAGCCGTAGACGTGTTGTTATTACCGGTTTGGGCATCATCAGCCCTGTGGGTAATTCTGTAAGCGAGGCTTGGACAAGCCTGACCCAGGGCAAATCTGGCATTTCAACCATTACCCGTTTTGAGACAGAGGCCCTGACCGCAAAAATTGCCGGCGAAGTCAAAGGCTTCGACGTGGCAGAATACATTCCAGGTAAAGAAGCCGCACGCATGGATACTTTTATCCATTACGGCTTGGCTGCCGGTATTCAGGCCTTCAAAGACTCTGGTCTGGAAGTGACCGAACAAAATTCTGAACGAATCGGGGTAAGCATTGGGTCGGGTATTGGTGGTTTGCCAATGATCGAAGACACACACACCGATTTGATCAATAAAGGCTACCGTCGAATTTCCCCATTCTTCGTACCGGGCAGCATCATCAATATGATCTCGGGTCACATGTCCATTATGTATGGCTTAAAAGGCCCGAACATTGCGATGGTTACGGCTTGCACCACAGGTACGCATTCCATCGGTGAAGCGGCGCGAATCATTGAGTACGGCGACGCCGATGTAATGGTTGCGGGTGGCGCTGAATCCACAGTTTCGCCTTTGGGTATCGGTGGATTTGCCGCCATGCGGGCGCTGTCGACTCGAAACGACGACCCAACAGCCGCCAGCCGCCCTTGGGACAAAGACCGTGATGGTTTTGTGCTGGGTGAGGGTGCCGGTGTATTGGTGCTCGAAGAATACGAACATGCGAAAAAGCGCGGCGCCAAAATTTATGGCGAGGTTGTTGGATACGGAATGAGTGCTGATGCCAGCCACATGACCGCGCCCTGTGCAGACGGTGACGGTGCGGCACGCTGCATGAAAGCCGCTTTGCGCAACGCGGGCATGAACCCTGAAGACGTGAATTACGTGAACGCTCATGGCACTTCCACGCCGCTTGGCGACGTGGCAGAAACCATGGCTGTGAAACGTGCTTTGGGCGACCACGCCTTCAAAACCGTTGTCAATTCAACAAAAAGCATGACAGGGCATTTGCTGGGTGCAGCGGGCGGAATTGAAGCAGTGTTTACTGCCTTGGCGGTACACAATCAGGTTTCTCCACCCACAATCAACCTGCTGGAAGCGGGTGAAGGCTGTGATCTGGACTATTGCGCCAACACTGCGCGCGACATGACCATTAAACTGGCCTTGTCCAACTCCTTCGGCTTTGGCGGTACCAACGGTACCTTGGCCATTGCAAGGGTGTAACGGGGCGATCCTTGTCAAACACTCAGTCGGGCAGCATTTTGAATGAATTCACATTCGCTGCCCGAATTGCATCTGTGCTTTCTGGATTTCGCAGGGTAGTCGTGCGGTTCAGTATGCTCGACGAACTCGATCCGGTTGTGAAATTCGACCCTCGCTTTTATCTTGTGGAGTCTCAAGATTCAATCGAAACCGTGCGCACTTTGAAACTCTCCCGGGCTTGGTCAATGCCCCTGGGCGTATTCCTGTTCATGGCGAAGCCCAGTTCGTTCAATTTGCATACCATGTTTGTACCTGCCTCCAGTCCACAGATTGCAATGCCTCGTGCAGTTCTGAATCGCATGCAGGCACAGCAGTCCTTCGAAAAAACATCACTTTCCACTTATTTTTGGAGGATGCATGTCCTCCGATAAAGACGAAGATCTGCTAATTGTTCAGCGCGTTCAAGCGGGCGACAAGTTGGCATTCAATTTACTGGTCAACAAATACCACAGGCGTGTGGGTCGTTTGTTAACGCGCATGGTCCGTAATCAGGAAGACATTGAGGACGTGGTTCAGGAAACCTTTATCAAGGCCTACCGCGCCATTGGCAACTTCCGCGGAGACAGTGCCTTCTACACCTGGATATACCGAATCGCGATTAATACTGCCAAAAATTTGTTGGTGACTCAGGGCAGGCGACCTTCTACCTTGAAAGAACCAAATGATGGCGACAATGAAACTTTTGAAGACAATGCCGCTCTTAGTAACATTGATACGCCTGAATCGTTGTACCAAACCAAGCAGATTGGCGAGGCGGTGAACGAGGCCATGGCGGCGTTGCCTGAAGAATTGAGGTCTGCCATCGTGATGCGAGAAATCGATGGCCTGAGTTATGAAGAAATTGCAGCAGCAATGGATTGCCCAATCGGCACTGTTCGATCCCGGATCTTCCGGGCTCGTGAAGCGATCGCGGTGAGGATCAAGCCGCTGTTGGAGCCCAAGGGTAGCAAGCGTTGGTAAACCGGTGAGTAAAGTGATGAATAGAAACGAACAAATTTCCGCGATGTTGGACGGCGAGCTTGAAGAGGCTGAGTTGAAAGCAATTTTGTCGGCGATGGCCGACGAAGAAGTGCAAACTTGGCGAGCTTTTAGTGCAGTCGGTGACTTAATTCGATCAAGCGACATGGCCGCGTTTCATTCCCCAACGCTTCTTGACCGTATTCAGGCCAGCCTGAATGAGGAACCGACGGTGTTTGCGCCAGTATTGGCAACGGCCGTTGCCCGGCAGTCGACAATCCAAAGACTTTTCAACGCTGGGCGTTCCCGCCGCTTGATTGCATCGGTGGCCGCGGTTGGGTTTTTCAGTTTTGCCCTGAACCAGGCTATTCCTCCTTTGGACAGCCAGGTGCAAATGGTTCGCACCCAAACCATGAACAACACGATTAGTGATGAAGAACTGGCCTTGTGGCAGGAATACTTCATGGCTCACCAGCAGAACAGCATCCGAGGCGGTTTATCTGGAGTATCGCCAATTGCTCGCGTGGAAGCTGATCGCCCAACATTGAACAACACCGAACGCGTTATTTTGAACAATGCGCAGGCGGCTGACTGGATGAATGTCTGGGAGCCATCACCGTATGGCGCTGACCCATCTGTTCAGTTTAATTATGTGTCTTCAAGCCGTTGATTGAAGAGTTTGTGCCAACCCCAGTGACGACCATGCCATGAAGATGTACCGCCCCTTGAATTTAGCCAAACACGCGATGGCGGGCCTTGTTCTGGCGGCCTCAGCATTTTCTGTGCAAGCAGACTCTGGTTTGTGGAGTTTGGTGTGGGCCAGTCATGACCAAGCAAAAGTCCTAAACTATTCTGGTTTGCTGATCACCGAATCAGGCAAGCACTCACAAACTAGCAAGTTACAACATCAGTCCACCAGCGGGGGCGAATTCGAGGTGCTTGAGCGACTAGACGGACAACCGGCCAAGTGGATTCGACACAACGATCAAATCCAGTGTGTAATTCCTGACAGAAAAATGATCCTAACGGAGCGTCGGCACACCTCGATCGCCTTTCCCCGCGTGTTGGCTGGTGAGGACGGCGGTAATGGACTGGAGAAGCTTTACAACATCAGCGAGATGCCAGGTCAAAGGGTGGCAGGCAGGGCGGTTCGCGTGTTGAAGTTAACCCCAAAGGACGACATGCGTTATGAATATCGTCTGTACATTGATCGTGAAAACAATTTGTTAATGCGTTCTGAACTCCATTCACCAAAAGGCGAGGTTCTGGAGAACATTGGATTCAAGGAAATTACTTTTGAGCCCACTGTGATTGAAAACCCCGCATTGGTGAAAGCCGGGCCCGGATGGCGTACTAGCAGCACCGAAGTAAGAAAAATGTCGCCGGAAGAGTTGACTTATGATTTGCCAGATCTGGCCTTTGGTTTCAAAAAGGCTGACACAGTTTGCCGTGTGAAAAGCAAGGATGAGCTTATTCATCAAACTGTGTATTCAGATGGATTGTCGACTCTGTCGGTGTTTATTCAGAAGCACAACGCGGGTCAGTCCATGCCACAAGTGCCGATGAGCCACGGCGCAGTCATGTCAAAATCGGAAACACAAGGGCAGCACCTGGTGACTGTCTTGGGCGAAGTGCCCGAAAAAACCTTGGGACTTTTTTTAAAGTCTGTTCGTTGGAAGTCTCAATAACAAGGAAATTTTTAAATGAGATCTGAAGTGTTGAATTCCGGAAAAACAATTTCAATCGCCTTTTTTTTGTTGGCGATAATTCTGACTGTGTGGGCAGTTCCTGCACCAGCGCAGACAAATACGCGGGGCTTGCCCGATTTTTCTGATCTCGTAGATCGGGTTGGACCCGCTGTGGTGAACATTCGCACCACACAGAAGGTCAGTCAAAACCCTCAAGGTTTTCCTGGCTTTCCTGGCATGGATCCCAATGATCCATTTTTTGAATTTTTCCGTCGATTCATGCCACCCGGCACACCCATGCCAGGCCAGCCAGGTCAAACGCCTCGTCCCGGGCAGCAGCAAGCACCTGAACGTGAAGTACCGAGCGGTGTGGGTTCAGGGTTTGTAATTGACGCCGATGGCTTTCTTTTGACGAATCACCATGTGGTAGACGGTGCCGATTCCATCATTGTGACCTTTCCGGATAATCGCGAGTTCAAGGGCAAGGTGATTGGTTCTGATCAGCGCACCGATGTTGCCTTGGTAAAGATTGAGGGGAAGAATTTTCCGTTTTTGAAAATTGGTAACGTGGCTAACACCAAAGTCGGTCAGTGGGTGGTTGCCATTGGTTCACCATTCGGCCTTGAAAACTCGGTGACCGCAGGTATTGTCAGTGCCAAGGGCCGTGATACGGGTGAATACCTGCCGTTTATTCAAACGGATGTGGCAGTGAACCCAGGCAACTCGGGCGGACCGTTGTTAAATCTGGATGGTGAGGTTATTGGCATCAACTCACAGATTTACAGCCGTACCGGTGGCTTCATGGGCATTTCATTTGCGATCCCGATTGACGAGGCCACGCGTGTGGCCAAGCAACTGCGCGAGAACGGCAAAGTGAGTCGAGGCCGTATTGGTGTGGGTATTGGCGAGGTGGACAAGGATGTGGCCAAAGCGCTGGGTCTTGACTCGGCGGTGGGCGCACTTGTTGGCTCGGTTGGCAAAGACAGTCCAGCTGAAAAAGCGGGCGTGATAGCTGGCGACATCATCTTGCGGTTCGATGGAAAGAAGGTGGTGAAAGCTTCGGACCTTCCGCGGATCGTTGGAGAAACAAAGCCCGGTTCAAAGGTGAACATGGTGCTGTGGCGTAAAGGCGCCGAAAAAACAGTGGCGATTACCGTGGTTGAATTTGAAACTGAAACTGCGAAGGCGACGCCTGCACCTGTTGAAAAGCCCAAGGCTGCGGAAGCGGACAAATTCGGTTTGACTGTGGGTGAGCCAACCGCGCAGGAAAAGTCGACTTTGAATTTGACGGGCGGTGTCGTGGTGCGCAATGCAGTTGGCGTGGCAGCTGCGGCGGGCGTGGCGGCTGGTGACGTTATCCTGCGGGTTGGCCGTTCAGATGTTGGCAGCGCCAAGCAGTTCGCGGACTTAGTCAACGCGGTGCCCAAAGGGCAGGCCACACCCATGTTGGTGCGCCGAGGTGAAAATTCATTCTTTGTGGTTCTAACGCCCTGATTCATTTCGTCCCTCGGTGCATGCCTGTGATGCGTGCCACATCGAGGCTAGGGGCCTTGCGAAATATGCTGTAAAGCAAGGCCTGATCAGGTAAAATAAGACGTTACCGAAATTTCCAGGGGGCCAAGCAGCCCCCTTTTTAATGATGCAAATGCAGCACATACGTAATTTTTCAATCATCGCCCACATTGATCACGGGAAATCCACGCTGGCGGATCGTTTGATCCAAACCTGCGGCGGGCTTAGTGACCGGGAAATGGATTCCCAAGTGCTTGACTCAATGGACATTGAACGAGAACGCGGTATTACCATCAAAGCGCAAACCGCAGCCCTTTCGTACAAAGCCAAAGACGGTAACACCTACTTGCTGAATTTGATTGACACTCCGGGGCACGTTGACTTTTCCTATGAGGTAAGTCGTTCTTTGTCGGCCTGTGAAGGCGCGCTATTGGTGGTGGATGCTTCACAGGGTGTGGAGGCCCAAACAGTGGCCAACTGTTACACCGCACTCGACCTGGGTGTAGAAGTGCTGCCTGTGTTGAATAAAATCGATTTGCCGCAAGCCGACCCCGAAAATGCCAAATCTGAAATTGAAGACGTAATTGGTATTGACGCATCCGAGGCAATCGCCATTTCGGCCAAGACCGGTGTTGGAATTGCCGATGTGTTGGAGTTGATTGTCAACAAGGTTCCGCCGGCACGAGGCAGCCGTGAGGCGCCACTGCAAGCCTTGATTATTGACAGCTGGTTCGACAACTATGTGGGTGTTGTCATGTTGGTTCGTGTGGTCAACGGCGTATTGAACCGAAAGGACAAAATCAAGTTGATGGCCACTGGCGACACCTATATTGCCGACGACGTGGGTGTGTTCACACCAAAATCGATTGCCCGCGATTCATTGTCAGCCGGTGAGGTGGGTTACATCAATGCAGGCATTAAAATGCTTGAAAGTGCGAAGGTGGGCGACACGGTAACCTTGGCTGGCAAGCCAGCAGACAAGCCGTTGCCCGGCTTCAAGGAAGTGCAATCCCAAGTATTTGCTGGCCTGTTCCCAGTTGAATCAAATCAATATGAGGCTTTGCGCGAGGCGCTTGACAAGCTGCGCCTAAACGATGCTGCTCTGAATTACGAACCCGAAGTGTCGCAAGCACTGGGTTTTGGCTTCCGCTGCGGTTTTCTGGGTATGCTGCACATGGACATTGTACAGGAACGTCTGGAACGCGAATTTGACATGGATTTGATCACCACTGCGCCCACGGTGGTTTATGAAATCAGACAGCGAGATGGCACGATATTGCGTTGCGACAACCCGTCGAAAATGCCAGATCTGAGCAAGGTCGACGAAATCCGAGAACCGATCGTGATTGTTAACTTGTTGATGCCTCAGGAATATGTGGGTTCGGTAATGACCTTGTGCACCGGCAGGCGCGGTACGCAAACCAACATGGTTTACCACGGTCGACAAGTAAGGCTGACTTTCGAGATGCCAATGGCGGAAATCGTGCTCGATTTCTTTGACAAGTTGAAGTCGACATCGCGCGGCTATGCATCGATGGACTATGCATTCAAAGAATACCGTCCCGCCGACATTGTGAAAGTGGACATGTTGATCAATGGCGAGAAAGTAGACGCCCTGTCGATCATGGTTCACCGGAGTAATTCAATTTACCGAGGCCGTGCCGTGGCTGGGAAAATGCGTGAGATTATTTCAAGGCAGATGTTTGATGTGGCCATTCAGGCCGCAATTGGTGCGAACATCATTGCCCGTGAAACCGTGAAGGCCTTGCGTAAAAACGTGCTGGCAAAATGTTATGGTGGCGACATATCCCGAAAGAAAAAACTGCTCGAAAAACAAAAAGCCGGTAAAAAACGAATGAAACAAGTGGGCAATGTGGAAATTCCCCAAGAAGCATTCTTGGCTATTCTACAAGTGGAAGACAAATAACAATGAATTTTTCCCTGATTCTGTTTTTGCTGGTGTTGTTCACCGGCTTTTTTTATGTGCTTGATGTTTTTGTTTTCAAGCCAAAACGAAAAATGGCTGCCGAACAGGCTTTGGCTGGGACGGCGGCTGGTGGTGAGGCGGAAAGACGCATCCGCAACCAATACATGAAGCAACCAATTTGGCTTGAGTACAGTGCCAGTTTCTTCCCTGTTATTCTGTTTGTTTTTGTGTTGCGGTCTTTCGTGGTGGAGCCTTTCAAGATTCCATCGGGGTCGATGATCCCCACCTTGTTGATTGGCGACCTGATTTTGGTGAACAAATTCACCTACGGTATTCGTTTGCCAATCATCGACAAAAAAATTATTGAAGTGTCAGACCCGCAAAGGGGGGATGTCATGGTTTTTCGTTACCCGCTGGATCCTTCGCTTGATTACATCAAACGAGTGATCGGTGTGGGTGGCGATGTAGTGGAGTATCGCAACAAAAAACTGTCTTTAAATGGCAAAACGTTGCCAGTCAAAGAGCTCGACAAGTACTACGACCCAAACAGTTTTTCTTATTCCTTGCAGTACCAAGAGGTATTGGGTGGCAAGAAACACTTGGTGCTGAATGATGAAGATGCACCACCGTATGTCATCGGTGCACAAACTTTCAAAAATCGCGACAATTGCAAATACGATGTGAACGGGTTTCGCTGTGTGGTGCCACAGGGGCATTATTTCATGATGGGCGACAATCGAGACAATTCCAGTGACAGCCGGATTTGGGGTTTCGTGTCAGACGAGCAAGTGGTTGGCAAGGCATTTTTGGTGTGGATGAACTTCAACGACTTTTCCCGAATTGGCCTTTTCCACTAAGGCCAGGCAGGAGGTTTTGCATGGAGCAGTCTAAATACGCCAGCCTTGAGGCTGCACTGGGGTACCAGTTCAGAGATCAGGGGTTGCTGCGGGTTGCCTTGACGCATCGAAGCTATTGCAGCCAGCACAATGAGCGTCTTGAGTTTCTGGGCGACAGTGTGCTGAATTGCGCGGCCTCAATTTTGCTGTTTGAAACGCACCCCGATATGGATGAAGGCAAAATGTCCCGGGTGCGTTCTCACTTGGTGAAACAAGAATGCTTGGCCCTGATCGGCCGCAATTTGGCGTTGGATCAGTACCTGTTTTTGGGCGCTGGCGAGCTTCGAAGTGCTAAAACCATCAAGGAAAGCATTGTTGCCGATGCTCTGGAAGCGCTATTTGGAGCGATTTTGCTGGATGCAGGCTTTGAGGCAGCACGCGATTGCGTCATTCGCTTATTGACCCCTGTGGTGTTGGAAACACCGATCGAGTCCATGGGCAAAGACCCCAAGACCCGTCTACAAGAGTTGCTGCAAGGCAAACGCATGAAGTTGCCTGTCTACAATGTGCTGGTAGAGGGCGGTACATCCTCCAGCCCTGAATTCAGTGTGGAGTGTACTGTGGAGGACATTGAAATTACCCAGTTGGGCCAAGGTCATTCAAGGCGGGTGGCAGAGCAGCACGCCGCACAAGCGGTGCTTATCGAACTACTTGAGCGGGAGTATTCTGATCCCAATCAAGCCAGCAGGAGGCAATGAACATGGCCGAATCCAAGTGCGGTGTAATTGCCGTGGTAGGGCGCCCCAATGTGGGCAAATCTACACTGATGAATGGAATGATTGGTGAACACCTGTCGATTACTTCCAGCAAACCGCAAACTACACGCCACCGTGTGTTGGGCGTAATGACTGAAACTGTGAAAGACGTGCCCACGCAGTTTATTTTCGTGGACACTCCCGGTTTTCAAACCAAGCATTCCAACGCCCTGAACAAAACCATGAACCGCGCGGTGTTAACCGCCTTGGCGGATGTGAATGTGATTTTGTGGGTGATTGAGCAGGGCAAACTAATGCCTGCTGACATGAAAGTGCTGGAGCTGTGCCCCAAGGGCGTACCATTGGTTGCCGTGGTGAACAAGGTGGACTTGCTAGAGAAGAAAAACGAAGTGCTGCCTTTTCTGCAAAAGGTGAGCGGCCAGCGTAACTTCGATGCGATCGTGCCTTTGAGCGCGCAAACCAACAAGAATCTGGACAGTCTGAAGGAAGCTGTATCTGCTTTGTTGCCCGAGCAGCCTTTCTTTTACGACGAAGACACGTTGACGGATCGGCCAGAGAAGTTCCTAGCCGCTGAACGAATTCGGGAAAAACTGTTTCGTTTGGTGGGCGATGAATTGCCTTACACCTGCACAGTGGTGATCGACAAATTTGAAATTGAGGAAGGCCGACGCGTTATTTTCGCGTCAATTTTAGTGGATCGTTCTTCTCACAAAGCGATGATTATCGGTAAGGGTGGCGAAAAACTGAAACGCATTGGTTCCGAGGCACGCCAAGACATGGAGCGCCTTTTTGGCGGCAGTGTTCATCTTGAAACCTGGGTGAAGGTTCGCAGTGGCTGGGCGGACAATGCAACTTTGCTGCAAACCCTGGGGTATGAATAACCCCCGATCCAATTCGGATTTGGCCTATGTGCTGCACAGCGTGCCGTACAAGGAAACCAGTTTGATTGTGGAATTGTTCTGCAAAGAACATGGGCGCATGCCGGTGGTTGCCAAAGGGGCCAAGCGGCCGCACTCGGGTTTGCGTGCGGTGCTGGTCAGTTTTCAGCCCCTGTCGGTACGTTTTACAGGTAAATCGGATGTTAAAACCCTGACCCAAGCTGAATGGATGGGTGGTTTGATGTCGCCAGATGGCAAGGCGTTGTTTGCCGCTTACTACCTGAACGAATTGCTGATGCGCGGTTTGGGTCGGGAAGACAATCACCCTGAACTGTTTGATTTGTATCAGCAAACCTTGATTGGACTGGTGGCCGGTGAAGACATGAATGTGTGTATTCGCCGTTTCGAAGTGGGTTTGCTTCAAGCACTGGGTTACGGCTTTGATTGGCAATTTGATGCACAAGGCAGGGACATTGAGTCCGATAGTGCTTATGTGTGGCAAGATCAAGTGGGCTGGACTACCTCGAACGGGTTAAATGTAGGCAATTTGCAGAACGGTCTCGTTGAACAAATGGTCCAAGGACACTGGATGGTCGAGATTCAACAGGGCCTGTGGTCGAAAGCCGCCGCGAGTGCTTTGAAGCCGATTACCCGTCGATTGCTTTTAGCCCATGTTGCGCCCAATGGTTTGATGTCTAGAGTCTGGATGGAGCATTTGTTAAGACATGATTGAACTTGGTGTAAATATTGATCACGTGGCCACCATTCGCCAAGCGCGCAGGGGGCATGAGCCCGATCCATTGCAGGCTGCATTGTTGGCTGAGGAATTCGGTGCTGACGCGATTACTGTGCATGTGCGTGAAGATCGCCGACACATGCAGGACGACGACGTGCGGCGCATTCGCCCGCAAATCAGTACGCGTCTGAATTTTGAATGTGCTGTGGTTGAGGAAATGATTCGCCTGGTTGAGGAAATCAAGCCGCAGGATGTGTGCTTTGTGCCTGAACGCCGGGAAGAGGTGACGACCGAGGGTGGCCTGGATGTCATTGGTGGATTTCACTTGATTGCACCTGCGGTGGCCCGTCTGAAGGACCAAGGAATGCGAATTTCACTGTTCATTGACCCGGATATGGATCAGATCGAGGCAGCCCTGAAATGTGGTGCTGATGCGATTGAACTGCACACCGGTAGTTATGCCCATGCCACGGGTTCACTTTTGGACCTTGAGTTAGCCAGAATTCGAAAAGCCGCCAATTTCGGGGCTGCCGAGGGTTTGCGAGTGAACGCCGGGCACGGCTTGAATTATGACAATGTACAAGCAGTTGCCGCGATCGAAACCATTGCAGAATTGAACATTGGACACAGCATTGTGGCCAATGCGGTGTTTATGGGCTGGGAAGCTGCGATCAAGAAGATGAAAGAACTGATGATTAAAGCGAAGTTAGAAGCAATTCGACCGAGATAAAGGCAAGGTGCTTGGAATGATTGATGAAGTGTTGGGCCTTGGGTGCGACATTCTCGAAATCGAGAGAATTGAGAATTTGCTTCGAAAAGGGCATGAAAGTTTCATCAAGCGGGTGCTAACGCCAGAGGAAATTGCTGAATATGAGCGCCGATCAGACAAATCGGCCCCAAGAGGTATTTTGTACATCGCCACGCGTTACTGCGCAAAAGAAGCATTTTCAAAAGCCATGGGAACGGGCGTTGGCGAGCATTTTTCATTTCAGGACCTTTCGGTGCTTAATGACGAATTTGGACGCCCCCTTTTGGTCTATTCCACCCGATTGACCCAGTGGTTACAATCACGCAGGGCTTGTGCACAAGTATCAATCAGCGATGAGCAGCATTACGCAATGTCGACTGTTATTTTATATTCAAAAACAATAGGTTAGCTAAAGGAATTAATTCGCCATGTTAGGTCCGTTCATCGTTGGTTTAACAGGTTTAACTTTGTCCCAAGAAGACATCGCGCACATCAAGAATCCGGCTGTAGGCGGTTTGATTCTATTTTCCAGAAACTTTGAAAGTAAGGCCCAACTTATTGATTTGGTGGAATCTATTCGTAAAAACGGTGGAGAAAATAAACCGGTTTTTGTGGACCACGAGGGCGGGCGTGTACAGCGATTCCGGGAGGGGTTTACGGCCATTCCTTCCATGCGTCAAATTGGTCAGCGAGCAGAGGTGGATTTCGATGATGCGGTTTCACTGGCGCGAGAAGCTGGGTTTGTAATGGCAGCGGAACTACGCGCCTGTGGCATTGACATGAGTTTTGCCCCGGTGCTGGATCTGGATTGGGGCAACAGTGAAATTATTGGCGACCGTTCTTTTGGTAAAGACGCGCGCATGGTATCGCGCCTTTCGTCCGCATTGATGAACGGTATGGCTTTGGCTGGCATGCAAGCCTGTGGAAAGCATTTTCCAGGTCATGGTTGGGTTCAGCTGGATAGTCATTTGGCATTGCCACATGACACGCGTTCCCTGAATGAAATTTTGAAAGTGGATGCCTTGCCTTACCAATTGAACAGCACGCTTAACATGGCCAGCATTATGCCGGCACATGTGGTGTATTCCGAGGTAGACCCGAAACCGGCTTGTTTTTCAAGTTTCTGGATTGAAGAAGTGTTGCGCGTGAAGTTCAGTTTTGATGGCGCTGTGATTAGTGACGACTTGGATATGGTGGGTGCACACGGAGTAGGGGACATTCGCGCCCGCGCCAGTGCGGCCCTGCAAGCTGGTTGTGACGCTGTTTTGGTGTGCAATAACTTTGACGACATCGAAACACTGGTGAATAATCCAGTCCCCCAAGTAAATGAGAACAAAGAGGTTCGTGATCGGCGCTTGCGTCGCCTGTTGTCGGGCAGTTCTTTGGATTGGTCTAGCTTGAGGCAGACTTACATGTATCAGGCTGCCATCGATCGCATCACGACACTTTGATGAAATTGGACAGAAAATAAGAAAAGCCGCCGAATCGTAGGATCTGGCGGCTTTTTAATTGAGTCAACGTCAAGTGCTTGCTAAAAAGGCCTTACTGAACCTTGGCGTTTGACATTAACTTGCCTTGATACTCATCCCACTTGTCGTTGATCATTTTCTGTTCAAGTTGTGGGCGAATTTCTTCCAGTTTGGGTGGAGTTGCTTCTCGGGTGTCTGCCAGCAGAATGACGTGGTAACCAAACTGGCTTTTCACAGGCGTTTTTGTGTATTCGCCTTTTTTCAAACCGACCATGGCCTGCGAAAACTCGGGCACGAAGCTGTTTGGATTGGCCCAATCCAGGTCGCCGCCAGTTTGCGCCGAACCGGGGTCTTTCGATTTGGTTTTGGCCAACTCTTCAAATTTTCCACCTTTACCCAACTGGTCAATAATTGCTTTGGCTTCGGCTTCCTGTTCAACCAGAATGTGGCTGGCGCGGAACTCGCTGCCGCCCATCATCTTGGCGATTTCAGCGTAGGCGTCTTTGACCTCTTTGTCGGTCAGCTTGGTGTTCTTGTAGAAATCTTCACGCAGGGCATTGGCCAGAATGGCCTGATTCATCATTTGAACCTGGTACTTCACTTCAGGAGCGCTGCTCAAGCCTTTTTTCACGGCTTCCTGCTTCATCACTTCCTGATTAATAAGTTCCTGCCGAATGGTGGAACGCATTTCAGGTGAGGCGGCTTGTCCACGTTTTTCCTGCTCGGCCATGATGAAGTCGACCAAGGCGCTTGGGATGGACTGGCCGTTCACCACGGCTGCATTTTGAGCGTGTACGGGGGTGCCCAGAACCAAAACAGCGGCCAGACAAGTTGCTTTCAATGTGGTTTTCAACATAACAAAATAACCTTGTTTTTCAGAGAGTTAATACGGGTGGTCTAAGCCGCTGCCTAAGACGCGTTTCTTGGGGCTTCCTCAGCGGAATCCTCAGTTGAATCAATGGCCAAAGCGTGAATTTCTTTTTTCATCCAATCTGCCAAAGCATCATACACGAGACGATGGCGCGCTAAGGTTCTTAGCCCATTGAAGCGGGCAGACTTCAGTTTCACGCGGTAGTGCCGCCCACCAGACTTCGCGCCCTCATGCCCAGCATGCAAGTGTGATTCGTCGATTACTTCAACTTCAGCCTCCAGGCTGGTTTCAAGTCTTTGCTTGATGTCTTCACTGGTCACAGTCATTTTTACTTGGCCTCGCTGCTTTCTTTCATGTGCTTGGACATGTAGATCCCTTGCCCAACCACGAACACCAAAGTGGCCCCCAATGAACCAAACAATTTGAAGTCAACCCACACCTCAGTTGAAAAGGTGTAAGCGACCACAATGTTCAAAACGGCCATGACCACAAAAAAGCTGACCCAAGCCCACAACAAAGTAGCCCAGGCATGGGCGGGAAGGTCAACTTGGCCTTTCATCATCATTTCGATGGGGTTGCGCTTGAATGCGTAAGCGATCAGGAAACCAGCTGCCATGGCCAGGTAAAGGACGGTTGGCTTCCACTTGATGAAAGTTTCGTTTTGCAAAATCAAGGTGGCGCCACCGAATACAGCGATCAGGGCCAGCCCAATCCACTGCATGTTTTCTACCTTCTTGCCAGTGGCTTTCTGGTAAATGATTTGCAGCACCGTGGCCAAAATGGCAACCACCGTGGCCAGCAAAATCGGCAATTGGGCGGTTTGAATTTCAGCGCTGGAAACACTGGTCAAGAGGGGTTCGAGCAAAGATTGTGTTTGTTCTAAGTTACTGCCAGCCCATTTAAAGCTGACGAAGAACAGAACAATTGGAAGAAAGTCGAGTAGCAGTTTCATGTTGTAGTTGTGGTGTTGTTGCGCTGAAAAATTATGCCGATGAATCACTAGCAAAAGGCTCAAAAGCCAGGCTGACTGAGTTGATGCAATAGCGCAGGCCCGTTGGCGCTGGCCCGTCTTCAAACACGTGGCCCAAATGCGAATCACATATTTTACAGGTCACTTCGGTGCGAACCATGCCGTAACTGCGGTCTGAGTGTTCCTCCACGTTGTCGGGGTTCAGTGGCGCGAAGTAACTGGGCCAGCCGCAGCCAGAATCAAATTTAGTGTCAGAAGCAAACAAGGGGGTGCTGCAACAAACACAGCGGTATATGCCGGGTTCGTGGTGGTCCCAATATTCGCCGGTAAAGGCGCGCTCAGTACCTTTTTTGCGGGTTACTTCAAAGCTGGTGGGCGTTAGTTCTTCGCGCCACTGTTCTTCAGTTTTTACTACTTTCTCAACCATTTCATCGTCTCCATGGTGACTTATTCATGCGCCGCTTCAAGACGAACAGCTTAGCACCAGTGTTTTTGCCCAGTCGGGCGGTTCGGCGGTGTATTCAGCTGGCAATTGCGCTGCACTGTAAGGATCAGACAGCGCTGCGAACAATCGGTTCACCTCGGTAAAATCGCCTTGTTGAGATTGCTCAATGGCGTTTTGCAGCAAGTGATTGCGCAATATGAAGGCCGGGTTGACCAGGTTCAACTGCGCTTGCCAGGCTGAAACTTCCACCTGCTTGTTTACCTGCAAAAGCCATTCATTCAGCCAAAGTTTCGCATTGTTCACCTGGTCTTCATCGCCCAAAGCCAAGGGAAAGAATGTACTTTTTTGCCAGGCGGCGAAGTTGTCCGCCGCGCTGGCTTGCGGATTCAATGCGGCGAGCGAACGGAAAAAGCGCGTGAAATCAAGCTTGTGTTCATGCATGAATTTCAGGGTGTTTTCAATCAGGGTGTCAGCCGACTCGCCTTGCTCTACAGACAACCCAAGCTTTCTCGCGAATAGGGCGCTGTGTTCGGTGTGAAATACATCGGCAAACCCATCGAGCAGGTTTTGCAGGTTTTCTTTGCTGTCGGGAATCAGTGGGCTAAGGGCCTGGGCCAGTGCATACAGGTTCCAGTGGGCAATGCGGGGCTGGTTGCGGTAGCTGTAGCGGCCCTGGTGGTCGGAATGGTTGCAAATGTGGTCAATATCAAACCCATCAATAAAACCATAGGGGCCGTAATCGATGGTCAGGCCCAGCAAACTCATGTTGTCGGTGTTCATCACGCCGTGGCAAAACCCCACGGCCTGCCATTGGGCCACCATGCGGGCGGTGCGTTCAACCACGATTTTCAACCAGGCCAGCAAACCTTTGTGAAAACTTTCCTCAGATTCACCCAGGTCAATTTCAGGGTGATGCTGCTCAATGTGCCAGGTCAACAGGTTGCGCAGTGCGTCGAGCTGATTGGTGTAGCAGAAAAACTCCACATGTCCGAATCGCATGAAACTTTCACTGACGCGGCACACAATGGCGGCGGTTTCCGTGGTTTCGCGAAATACGGGGTCGGCACTGGCAGTCAGGCTGAGTGCGCGGGTGGTGGGTATGCCCAGCGCATGCATGGCTTCAGACGCCAAATATTCACGAATCGAGGAACGCAGCACGGCGCGGCCGTCGGCATGGCGGGAATAGGGTGTGGGGCCAGCACCTTTCAATTGCAGCTGGCGGTATTGCTTGCCTTTGCGTATTTCAGCGATCAGCAAGGCACGGCCATCGCCCAGTTGCGGCACAAATTGGCCAAACTGGTGGCCACAATACACGCTGGCCTGGCTTTGGTAGCCGGGAAAGGGCGTGTTGCCGGAAAGCGCATCAATGCCCTGTGTGCTGCTTAATTGCTCAACATTCAAGCCAATTTCCGAAGCCAATTCGGTGTTCAGGTGCAGCAGGCTGGGGGGCGTACGAAGTGGCGTGGCCGGTACCGCGGCCAAATACGGCGCGCCCAAACTTGCGTATTCCTGAACCAAAATAGAATCGTGATTATGAAACAAAGGGTGGTCCTGCAGTATAGTTTCGGTAAACAACCCCACCATTGTAGTCGGGGAAGGCGACAGAACACACGAATGACCTGGAGGAGAGACCGCAAATGCAAGGTTTGATGATGAATATGCCCCTGTTGATTTCATCGGTGATGGAACACGCAGAACGGCATCACCCACATGCTGAAATTGTTTCACGCCGCACGGAAGGCGACATTCACCGCACCACCTACGGGCAGGTGGCCAGGCGCACCAAGCAGTTGGCCAATACATTGACCAGTTTGGGGGTGCAGCAGGGTGAGAACATTGCCACGCTGGCCTGGAACGGTTACCGCCACGTGGAAATTTACTACGCGGTATCGGGGATGGGCGCTGTGGTGCACACCCTGAATCCGCGTTTGTTTCCCGAGCAGTTGGTGTACATCATCAACCATGCGAAAGACACCATGGTGTTTTTCGACAGCACCTTTGCCCCCTTGGTGAAAGCGATTGCGCCTGCTTGCCCCACTGTAAAACGGTGGGTGCAAATGTGTGATGAAGCTGCCATGCCTCCCGAGCCTGCAGTGGCAGGTTGCCTGAATTACGAGGCTTTGATCAAAGACGCTTCTGAACACTATGTGTGGCCACAACTGGATGAAAACGCTGCTTCAGGGCTGTGTTACACCTCAGGTACAACCGGTAACCCCAAAGGTGCGCTGTATTCACATCGCTCAACTGTGTTGCACGCCATGGCTGCCTGCACGCCAGATGCCTTGGGTTTGAGCAGCCGAGACACGATTTTGCCTGTGGTGCCCATGTTCCATGTGAACGCTTGGGGTATTCCATACATTGCCTTGATGACAGGCGCCAAAATGGTGATGCCCGGCGGTGCTTTGGACGGTGCTTCAATTTACGAACTGCTGGAAAGCGAGAAGGTGAATTTCTCAGCCGGTGTGCCCACGGTGTGGTTGGGCCTGCTGAACCATGTTCAGCAAAACGGGCTGAAGTTCACGTACTTTAACCGAACTGTAATTGGTGGCTCTGCTGCGCCTGAAGCCATGATTAAAACCCTGAACAGCCTGGGTGTGGAAGTGATCCACGCTTGGGGCATGACCGAGCTTTCACCCCTGGGCACTGTGTGCCGTTTGAAGGCTCAACACCAGGACTTGTCGCTGGAAGACAAGCAAAAAATCATGCAAAAGCAGGGTACCGCAATCTTTGGTGTGGACATGAAAATTGTCAGCGATGACGGCGAAGAATTGCCGTGGGACGGCGAGGCCTTTGGCGACTTGCTGGTGCGCGGCCACTGGGTAATCGACAGCTACTATGGCGGCGAAGGTGCCAAAGCATTCACCACCGACAAAGATGGCAAAAAGTGGTTTGCCACTGGCGACGTGTCGAAGATCAACCACGAAGGCTTCATGCAGATTACCGACCGAAGCAAAGATGTAATTAAATCTGGCGGGGAATGGATCAGCTCCATCGACCTGGAAAACGTGGCCATGGCCCACCCGGCGGTGCATGAAGCGGCGGTAATCTCCGTGTACCACCCAAAGTGGGACGAGCGGCCGTTGCTGGTGGTGGTTCGCAAGCCCGGTGCAGAAGTAACGCGTGAGGAATTGCTGAATTTCTACGAAGGCAAGGTGGCCAAATACTGTTTGCCCAACGATGTGACGTTTGTGGATGAACTGCCGCACACTGCGACTGGTAAACTTCAGAAGCTAAAACTGCGTGAGCAGTTTAAAGACTACAAGTTGCCCAATTAAGGTTACCCAACTAAGGTTGCCCAACCAAAGTTATTCAATCAATTCTAGAGAAGTTCAATGATCAAGCACATCGTATTATGGCAGTTGAAAGACGAAGCCCTTGGCAACAACAAGGCCCGCAATATGGAACTGGTGAAAGAAAAGTTAATGACCTGCGCCAATATTGTTCCGGGTATTGTGGACTTTGAAGTGGGCTTGGGCGGAACCAGCCTGGAGTGCACCTACGACGTGGTGTTGTACTCCACTTTCGAGAACAAGGCTGCTTTGGACGCTTACGCGGTTCACCCCACTCACGAAGCCATCAAAAGCTTTATCGGCGAGGTGCGCAGCGCGCGCCAGTGCATGGACTACGAAGTCTAAAAAAGCGTTAATTTAAAAAGCATTAAGTCAAAGCTTGGGCGGTAGGGGTATTTCAAACCTTTGCTGCCCACTTTCATTTCCGGCCGGGTTGAAGGTAATTTCGGTGAAATGAACCGTGTTGTTGTGGTCCAGTAGCACGACCGCGCTTGACCGGGTGCCATACAAAGGCGACACAATTTTCACAGCCGACAACATTTTTTCCCACTCGTAAGGCACGCCCGTGCTGGGAAGTTGATCATCGGCGGCAAGGCTCGTGTTGGCCAACAAATCAAATAAAGCCGATTCCAATTCCTTGATGGTTATAGCTTGTGTATTCGGGGTTTCAAGCTGTGATTTCAGGCCCGCTTCTAGCTTGCGGGTTTTGGGCCAAGGTGCGCCAAAGTGTCCGTTTGAAAGGCTGTGAATGCCTTGATTAAGCGATACCGTAAATGGCAAATCATTCTGCAGTTTCAAGCCTTGATTGCTGGTGCAACTGAAAACCAGACTGTTCAAATTGCCGTGAATCAGGTTAAAGCCCGCATATCCAAGCGCATTTTCCTTGCTGGGGCCTTTGCCTGTGGCAATGGAATTCACAACCAGCTCGCCACGCGTGGGGGCAGTTGCGGGCATGTTCAAGGCGGAATTGCGTACATTGGTTAGCAAAGCAAATTCACTATTGGTACCCACCCCCAACCAGGCACCGCCCGATTGCAAGTCCTTTCCAGCAACCATGGTGGAATTCCAAACATGCAATGGGGCAGTGGGGCGGTTGTGAAACTCATCGCGATTGGCGACACAAATGAATGGAAAATCAGGGTGCGCGTTCAGCGCCACCGCGGCCAAGCACATTATTTACTACCCTTAGCGCCGACAGGGCTGAATACCTCGACATGCCGACTTGGTGGGTTGGGCAGCAGTGCGAAACTGGCCGCGGCCTGTATCTGCACTTTTCGCGTGAACTCTTCGATGTGATCCGCGTGCGCCGTGGCTGGGGTAATTACTTCCATCAATGTGAAGTAGGGCTTGTCGGCTTCCTCGCGCTGAAACAGCTCACCGCTTCCCAGCCCCTGATTCTTCAATGCATCCATCAGCTGGCCCGCGCAGGTCAGACCCAAGGCAATGTCTGCCTTGGGAATTCGGTAGTAAATGAACAGTTGGCGCATCATGCAACTTCAAACACATTGCCTTTCTGATGCACATCGTAAGGTGGCGCATTCACCTGCAGGCTGACTTCACCCAAATCATTTTTGACTGTGAATGTGGCCCCTGCCTGTTCCGTATCACCCACGGCCAATTCAACCAACAGGTGTTGCACGCCATTGTGTGAAACAGCGGTGGCCACTTGCCCAGCGGGTTCGTTTTCTTTACCGGCCAGCCAAACATCTTGTCCGGCCAGTACAAGCACATCTGAATTGGCAGTGGCCTGAAACACGCGGCGTTTTACCTTGCCCAGGTAGTGGCTGCGTGCCACGATTTCCTGACCGGGATAACAACCTTTGCTGAAACTGACACCACCCACCAGGTCAAAATTAATGGCTTGTGGAATGAACATTTCAACTGTGGCCTGCGACACGTAGGCGATACCCAACTGCTGCAGGGCAAATTCGAACGCATCGTCTGCTTCAGCCTGTTCTAACGCCCCAGTGGCTGCAACTAGCTGAAACCCCGGTGTAGTACCGTTTAGCTGGCGCAGGCTGGCAGTGGCATTTTTAACGTCGGCTGAGTCTTCCCACTGCACACGCATGGGTGCCACCAAGGCGGAATCTGGCAAATAGGCAAGCTTGTATTCAGCAGTGCAATCGCGCACCTTGCACTTGCTGCGCAACACAAACATGCTTAGGCGCTTCACCAGTGCGGGTATGGTTTCCTTGCGGCACATCAAAAACACTTGTTTGCCGTGACGCAGTACAAAAAAACTACCCAGCAGGCGGCCTTTGGCGGTGCACAGCCCGGCCATGCGCAGCTGGCTTTCGGCCATGCCAGCCACATCGTTGCTCAATTGTGCTTGCAGAAATGCCACTGCATCGTCACCTTCTACGCCGATAACACCCCAACGTGATAAAAACTGTGCAGACATACTGAAATCCTTTGTGTCGAACAAAACAAACCTGCGTTGATCACGGGCAAAAACTTTCCCGCTATCATGAATACCAATCTCCACATTGTAGTGGCTTCTGGTAAGGTCTCGCCTGTTGATAACCCAAGGTATAGCAATCACGTGCGCAAAGGTCAAAAATCCAAGAAAGTGCTGAAGAAAAACACATCTGTGTGGCAATGGTTTAAGCACACTGTATTCGCGGTGGCAATTGTTGCAGTTGCAATGACTGTTGGCATTTATGGCTTGTTGAGCATGTCGATTGAACGCAGTCAGGCGCGGGTGGATGCGCATGTGAGCAACGGCAAGGGCGCACGTGCCATTGCGGCAGAATTGAATCAGCAAGGCCTTGAAGTGAACCCCACTTTGTTTGTGCTTGCAGCGCGCTTGACCAACACGGCAGGGCAACTGAAAGCAGGGCGCTATGATTTGCCAGAAGGCATTAGCACTTTGGGCTTGGTGGATTATTTAAGCAAAGGGCAGGGCGTGCTGAGCAGTGTGGCCTTGGTTGAGGGGCAAACCGCGCGTGCCTTACTGGCTAAATTGCGCAACCAGCCTGATTTGGTGGATGATTTGCAGGGCCTGGACCAACAGGCCATTGCCGTAAAAATGGGGTTGGAAGGTAACAGCCTGGAGGGCTGGATATACCCGGACACCTACAAATATTCACCGGGCTCGAAGTTGTCTGAATTGTTGGATCGGGCCGTTCGCTTGCAGAAGGTGGAGCTGGAAAAAGCCTGGGCAAAACGTGATCCCCAAACCCCGTTGAAAACACCTTACGAGGCCTTGAAAATGGCATCGATTGTGGAAAAAGAAACCGGCTTGGCCAGCGACCGCGGCAAAGTGGCCAGCGTGTTTGTGAACCGCCTGCGCATTGGTATGTTGCTGCAAACCGACCCCACTGTGATTTACGGTGTGGGTGAAAAATTCGATGGCAATTTGACCCGAAAACACTTGCAAACCGACACCCCTTACAACAGCTACACGCGTGCAGGTTTGCCGCCCACGCCCATTGCCACACCGGGTAAAGCTGCCCTGTATGCGGCCTTGAATCCCGATGAGACCCCATATTATTATTTTGTGGCCAAAGGTGACGGCGGCAGTTATTTCAGCAAGAATTTGAACGAGCACAACAACGCAGTCCGAAAATACCAACTTCGCCGGTGATTGCTTCATGAAAAAACAGAAACAGGGTTATTTGATCAGTTTTGAAGGCGTAGACGGCGCGGGCAAATCTTCACACATTGCGCGGGTAAAAGCGCGCCTTGAAGGACAAGGTTTCGAGTGCCTGCAAACCCGTGAACCCGGCGGCACGCCCGTTGGTGAGGCCATTCGTGAATTGGTGCTTCACCACGACATGGATGTGAACACCGAGCTGCTTTTGATGTACGCGGCCCGCCGGCAGCACATGGTGGAAACCATTCAACCTGCGCTGGACCGCGGTGTTTGGGTCATCACCGACCGGTTTGAAGACAGCAGCTTTGCCTATCAGGCCGGTGCCGGTGGGGCAAGTTGGGAAGATTGCCAACAACTAAGCAAGTGGGCGTTGAAGGGTTTTGAGCCTGCGTTAACTTTCCTGTTCGATTTGCCCATTGCAGTGTCACAGGCGCGTATTCAAAGCAGGGCAGGCAACAGCGACAAGTTTGAGCAAAAGCCGACCAGTTACTTCGAGGCGGTGCGTGCGGGGTTTATCAAGCGTTCCCAACTGAACCCACGGCGCATTCGCTTGATTGATGCACAGCCTTCCGAACAGGAAGTGGGCGAAACCGTGCTGGCCGAGCTGGACAAATTCATGCGCACCAACCTGAACCTGGGCCTGGCATGAGCACAGCAAGCTGGTTGCTGCGCGCGCAGGCCCAGCTGGGCAATTTGATGCAGGCCACCACAGCGCCGGTTTTGATTCATGGCCACCAGCCCAAAGGTTTGTATGAACTGGTGAATCAGCATTTGGCTGAAGCGCTGTGCGAGTTTTCAGATGAATCAGCATCGGGCAAAAAGCCTTGCCTGCAATGCCCCGGCTGCCACATGCGCCTTGCGGGCAACCACCCTGACTTGCGTTATTTGATGCCGCAGGCCGTGGCGCTGGAGCTTGGCTTCAATGTCGAAGTGAAAAGCGGCGTGAAACCCAGCCAAGACATTCGAATCGACGATGTACGTGATTTACAAAACTACTTCAACACGGCATCAAGCCGCGGCGCGTCCCGGTATGTGGTGGTGTATCCGTTCGATCGAATGAACGCCAACACCGCAAATGCCTTGTTAAAAACCCTGGAAGAACCCGCCAATGGCTTGCGGTTTTTGCTGGTGGGCAGCCGAATCGACAAGTTACTGCCCACCATTCGGTCGCGTTGCCAGGAACTGACCATGCCCATGCCCGCCATTGCCGAGTGCATATGCTGGCTTGAAGGGCAGGGCGTTGCCCAGCCAGGTGTCGCGTTGGGCGTTGCCATGAATGACCCCTTTGAGGCCCTGGGCCTTGCCCAAAACGCGGCAGATCAACTTGAATTGCGCAAGAAGTTTCTGGATTGGCTAGCCAACCCCGACCAGCATGCCAACCCTCCTGCTGGGCTAGAAAAAGTGGGCTTGCCCGTGGTTCTGGAGCTGGCCATGCGCCTTTGTAGCGACTGCGTGGCCCAAGCCCATGGCTTGAAAGGCAGCAATTTTCCTTGGCTGCAGCCTAAATTGATGTGGGTGAAATCGGTAGGGGCTGATCGATTCAGCAATTTGTATCAGAATCTGCAAAAAGAATTTCGTTTGGCAAATCATCCAATTAACCCCCGTTTGGCGCTAGAGTATGTGGGGCAACAGTGGCAAACTTTAACCAAGTAAGCCCTTGCAATTGACCAAGAAAACGACCGGACACCGTACGCCATGAGCAATAACTTGATCAGCAATTCGCGCATTAATAAAGAGGCCAGCCGCCCTTGGATGTTGTCACTCACCTTAGGCGATAAAAACACCGCAGCATCAATGTATATGCCGTTTATCAAGGGCGGTGGGGTTTTCGTGGAATCTGACAAGGAATACAACCTGGGCGACCCGGTGTTTGTGCTGCTAACCGTGGGCGAAGATGCCAAAAAATTTCCCATCAACGGCAAGGTGGTGTGGGTGTGCGGTGCCAATGCGCGTGGCGACAAGACGCAGGGTATTGGTGTTCAATTCCCGAAAGACGACAGTGGTGAAGGCGCACGGGTGGCAATTGAACAAATGATAGGTAAAATGCAAAGTTCCATGAAAAAAACAGCAACCTTGTAGTGTTTACTGATTCACATTGCCATCTTGATTTTCCCGGTCTGGTCGAGCAGCTCCCAGACATTCTGAACCGAATGAAAGAAGCGCAGGTTAGTCGCGTGCTTTGCATTTCCGTACAGCTTGAGGATTTCCCCAATGTACTTGCTTTGGCCGAAAACCATGCCAATTTGTGGGCCACTGCCGGTGTTCATCCCGATTACGAAGACATCACAGAACCCACGGTTGAAAAACTGCTAGAGCTGGCGGATCACCCCAAAGTCATTGGTATTGGTGAAACCGGGCTGGATTATTTTCGCTTGAAGGGTGACCTGGAATGGCAGCGTGAGCGCTTTCGGGTGCACCTGCGCGCGGCCAACATTTGCAAGAAGCCGGTGATTGTTCACACCCGTGCAGCAGGCGACGACACCTTGCGCATTCTTTCTGAAGAAAATGTACAAGGTTGCGGTGGCATTATTCACTGCTTCACAGAAAGCCTTGAGTTTGCGCGCCAAGCCCTTGATTTGGGAATGTATTTATCGTTCTCGGGCATTGTCAGCTTCAAGAATGCGTCCGACTTGCGGGAAGTGGCCAGGTTTGCGCCCATGGATCGAATCCTGATTGAAACTGATTCCCCCTACCTGGCGCCCGTGCCGCACCGTGGAAAAACCAACGAGCCCAGCTTTGTGCCCCATGTGGCGAAAGTGATTGCGCATGAGAAAGGCGTTGCAATTGAAGAAGTAGGCATTCAAACATCGGCGAACTTCGACCGCCTGTTTGGCATGAAGCAACGTGAGGATGTTGCGGTTTGAAAAGGCGCATTTTTTTACGAAAGGCCACCTTGTGGGCAATCGCATCTACGGGGTTTTTGTTAGGGCACAAGCCCGCAAAGGCCAATGCATTTGAAGACTTCTTCCTGGCGATTGAGTTCGACGACGAGTATCGCTTAAAGTCGCTCTTGCTGAAGGGCATGGACCCCAACACCGTGAATGAGGCAGGTTTTCCAGCCATTGTTTTCGCGATGATGAAAGAATCGCCCATCGCGGTTCGAACTCTTTTGCTGTCAAACAAGCTTGATCCCAATTTGCCTGATCGCCGTGGCGAAACCCCCTTGATGGTGGCCTGTACACTGAACAAACCTGAATGGGTATTGGCTTTGCTGGACAAAGGTGCGAAGCAGGGCGCCAATGGACAATGGACTGCGCTGCACAACGCCGCAGCTTCAGGTTCAAGCCAATCCATTGAATACCTGGTAAACGCAGGCGGGGCAATCGACGTACTTTCGCCCAATGACACCACACCGTTAATGATGGCTGCACGGGAAGGTAGGGAGCAAGCAGCGCGCACCCTGCTTAAACTGGGAGCGAACCCGGCATTGAAAAACCAGGCTGGGTTCAATGCAGCTGGCTATGCCCTAAAGGCCAATCGTAAAGAACTGGCTTTTGAGATCATGAGAAAAGAAAAGGCGCTTCGAAAAGCGCCTTTGAAGCCTAACTAGACAAATAACTGCTTTTGCCTGACTTACAAGCTGGCCTCGAAGTGCTTGACCAGCGTACGCAAATCACCTGAAGTGGAAGCCAATTGCTTGGCAGCGCCGTCCAAGTCATTGATGGCTGCCACGTTACTTTCAGTCAAGGCGCTCATGCGTTCCATGCTGTTTGCCACTTCCAAAGAAGCCTGCGATTGTTGTTCCAGCATGGCTGAAATGTCTTTCGCCGACTGCGCCACACCGCGGCTGGCTGCCTTAATTGCTTGCAGGCTGTCTGCAGCTTCCAGAATCAATGTGGTGCCAATATTCACCTCATCCACGGCACGGCCCATGGTTTGTAAGCCTTTGTTGGTGCCCGACTGAACTTCCTGCACCGTGGCGGCGATTTCGGTGGTGGACTGGCGTGTCATTTCGGCCAGTTTGCGCACTTCATCGGCCACAACCGCGAAACCGCGACCCGATTCACCAGCACGCGCTGCTTCAATGGCCGCATTCAAAGCCAGCAGGTTGGTTTTCTCTGCAATTTCAGTGATCGTGCGGGTCACGTTGCTAATTTTCACTACAGCTCGGTTCAGCTCTTCAATATTCTGCTTGGCGTCTTGAACCACTTCGGAAACCTTTTGCGTCGCCTGTGTGGACTTGTCCATGCTTTCTGCACCAGTGTCTACTACGTCCATCGCGTTTTTGGCATGTGCTGAGCTTTTACCGGTGGCTTCTGAAATCTCGGAGACCGACACTGACAATTCTTCCAAGGCAGCGGCAACGCCGTTGATGCCATCAGATTGCTGACGTGAACGGGTCATCAGATTAATGGCCAGTTGGCTAAGTGCCTCGGCATTGTTTTTTACTTCAGATGAATTGGAAATAACGTCTGCGATAATGGCGCGCAGGTTGACTTGCATGCTTTTGAACGCGGTGTGTACTTTGTTGAATTCCCGTGTGTCCGATTCAGGAATTTCATGTTTGAAATTGCCTTCAGCCAATGCACGCATGGCTTGCAGCATGGCGTTGTTGGTTGTTTCAACACGATTTTTCAGCCACAACAGACCCAATGCAGCGACCACAAACGAAGCAGCTGTGCTGGTGTACATCACGGCGGGAATGTCGATTAATGAAAGCAGGGCGATCATTACTGGTAAAAAGCTGACGAAGGCCAAGTCAATTACAAATGGACGACCCTTGGCTGGCTTGGTGAAAGGAAATTTTGCGCTGCCGGCGTTGACTGCTTTGTACAAGGCTTCAGCTTCGGCTTTTTGACTGTCGCTGGGCTTGGATCGCACCGACATGTAGCCAATTTTCTCGCCGTTGTGGGTTAGGGGGGTGACATAGGCGTCGACCCAGTAGTAGCCGCCGTCTTTACAACGATTTTTTACCAGTCCTTTCCAGGGCTCGTTGCGTTTGGTGGTGTCCCACAAATCCTTGAATGCATCGCGCGGCATGTCGGGGTGGCGAACCACATTGTGGGGCTGGCCCATCAATTCATTCAGTGTAAATCCAGAAATTTCAACGAAAGCAGGGTTTGCGTAGGTGATTCGACCCTTCAGGTCAGTCTTGGTTACGATAGGAACTTTGGGGTCAAGCAGGCGTTCTACGCCTGTGGTGGGTACTGCCATACGGGCACTGCGGCCCTTTAATTCAGATTGAGCGGTGTTTGACATGAAGGTTCCATACCAGGTTGGTCGAAATACCAACACATCATACGAATGAAACCCAATGGTGCAGAGCCGCAACAGAGGCCAAAACAAGCCTCAATTTGCGCGTTTACATGTTCTGGTTAACCACGGTTATTTTGGATTGAAAGCCTTCGATAATGTCTTGCCCAGCTGCCATGGCTTCAATTGGCCAGTCTGGATAAACAGCGCACACCACAAGCGCGAAAAACATGAATTTGTACATGGCACTGCCTCTATGAAAAGTTGTTTGACCTATGTACTTTTTCGGCATTTTCCCGATGCAGAGTATCGTCAATATTGGTGGGGGTCACTCGAGGTAACCCCTTTTAGCGTCTATCTATAATTGTCGTATAATTTGTATTATGTAAACTAATATAAATTGAATCTGCATTCATGCCTCGTTAAGTACTATCTACATGCACACGCATTCAGGGCCTTTCATGCAGTTTCGTTCAGTATCCACCCATGTGATCGCTTGCCTCTTCTTCCTTGCTTCCACGTCTGCCAATGCGGCTGAGCGTTGGGTGATCGAGTTTAAGGATTCATCCGCGCAAACTCAGTTACCGGTCTCCGCAGAATCAGCCGACGTCCGCGAAGCAAGATTGCTGGAAAAGCTGGCAGTGCTTTCCACAACGCACAAAAAGAAGTTGTCATTGGTGCGACCGTTCGGTGAACGTGCTGCGGTCGTGAACACCACGCCTGGGGCTGACCCCGAGCAGTTTCGCTTACGGTTGTTGTCGGATCCAATGGTTCGGTCGGTAGCTGTGGATAGACGGGTAAAATTGCATGCCCAGTCGCCTCTTGTTGGCTTGTTGAATGCGCTTGATCTAACCCGGCAAAACAGATCTTGGTTTCATCAGGATGTTTCTGTACAAGCCGCGTCCATCAACACAGGCGCAATGTGGGCCAATTTCCACGGCAGTGCGCCCACTGTTGTTGCAGTTCTAGACACGGGTGTACTGCCTTCCCATCCCATGCTTCAGGGGCATTTGCTGCCGGGCTATGATTTTGTTGCGGACCCCTTGATTGGTGCTGATGGGCAGTCCACCGGTGGCAATAGTCGCGATGCTGATCCCACTGATCCCGGCGATGGGGTTACACCTACTGATCTGGCTGCTGATTCTGCCTGCAGTGGCGTGTCGCGTTCCAGTTGGCACGGTACATTTGTGTCCGGTTTGCTGGCTGGCAACCCCATTCCAGCCGAAGGTGTATTTTCGGTGAACTGGAATGCATCTGTTTTACCTGTGCGTGTGCTGGGTAAATGTGGCGGTTTTTCGACTGATTTGGCCGACGGTATTCGGTGGGCTGCGGGTTTGAGTGTGCCTGGTGTGCCGTCCAATCCTTTCCCCGCCAAAGTCATTAATTTAAGCCTCGGTGCCGAGGGCGTTTGTGTGGCGCCTATTGAAGGTGCTGCGATTGCGGCGGCTCGGCAGGCCGGATCTTTGGTTATCGTGGCAGCCGGTAACGACGGCGGCACGGTTGATTCACCCGCAAATTGCCCAGGGGCTTTTGGCGTTGCGGCGATTGACCAGGAAGGTTTGAAGGCCAATTATAGTAATTTTGGTTCATCCATTCAGCTGGTTGCACCCGGTGGCGATGCAGCTTTTCCAATCTGGAGCGCAAGCAACACAGGTCTGAACGCACCATTAACCAACACCTACAACACCAAAATCGGCACCAGCTTTTCTGCCCCAATGGTAGCCGCCGCTGCCTCTTTGTATTGGTCATTGAACCCCGCCGCCAGCGTTAGCGATGTTGAAAACGCTTTAAGGTTCACTGCCCGCCCCTTCATTTCGATGAACAATCGGCCGGTTTGTAATGTATCCGCGCCAGGGGTGGAATGTAACTGCACCACTTCATTGTGTGGCGCGGGAATGTTAGATGTTGCGAATCTTGTGAATTCGGTTGCGTCGGGCGGCTTGACCAATCTTTTTTCCAATACTGGGAATGTGATTCCACCCGGTCAAAGCCGTTCTTTTTCGGCAATTGGTTCGACCAATTCGATGGGTCAGGAAGTGTCTGCGATGTCGTTTGATTTAATTAATGTCATCAAATCATCCAGTGCTGTGGCAAATCCAGTGCTTTCAGTGGCTGGCTTGCAAGCGGACATCACTGCACCAACGGGGGTATTGGGTTTCGATTTGCGTGCTCAAACTTCGAATGGACGAGCTGCAGTTGCTTCTGTGGTGGTTCAGAATCAGGGGGCTACCTCCCCTACTTTGCTGGCCAGTTTGTTGTCCCCATTAATTAACGGCGCGGCAGCAGGTGTGGGCGGCCCAGCTCTTCAATTTGGTGATTCCGTCGTGGGTGGGTCTGACTCTGATGGGAGTTCAGGCAACCTTGGCGGAACGGGTGGAACTGTTGGCACAGGTGGTGGTGGCAGTTTGAGTCTGTTCGGATTGCTGTTTTTGATGATTTTGCTGAAATACAACGTTAGAAGTACGGCTCCAATACGTGACATTGCTCAATGGTAAAGTTCAGTTGTTGACTCATAGGTCAGCAATTGATGCAGTAAATTTTGAGAGGTGTCGTATGAAAGCTCTTCGTTCTTATCCTGGTGTTTTGGTGTTGATGTTGATTGCAGCGGCCATGCTGGTTCATGGTTTGGTTGATTACATCAATTATGAAGTGGCTAGCCCAAGCGTTCTTGCCGCGCTAGGCTGCGTATTTTCTGCAGTCTTGTTGGTGGGTGTGTATGAATTCAAGTCGTTCAAGGCAAACCGTAAATTGGTGCGGTCTACCAAGCCGTAACTGCTCAAAATTGAGCTTTATCAAGTTTATTTTCGCTTGATGTCGCTGCTCAATGTGCTGTTTTTCGCTGCGTTCTGCGCAGCGATAACAGCTTGAAGATTGCGTTGGGTGCTTAATGTGAGTGGGTCTTGACCACCCAGTGAATCATTTCTGATTACATAAGCTTTGCTCAGCGCGATTTCCGCCCGGTTCAAGTCCCCTGCCCTGTACAACACCACCCCCAAGTTATTTAAAGACTGGCTTGTTCGAATGTCGTTGGGGCCAAATGCCGCTTCTCGAACCTCATAGGCGGTTTTGTAGTTGCCAATTGCGGACTGCAGTTGATCGCCGCGCATTTGCAGAGTGCCTAGAAAAGTCAAGATTTCCGCACGAATTGGCGCTTTTTCGTATTGCGGTGAGGTATTGATGATTTCACCCAACACCTGAAAGTTTTCCAGCGCCTCGGCTTCTTTGCCCATGTCAAGCAAGCCTACAGCGTGGTTCATTCGTGTTTCCAGGGTTCGGGCGTTCAATTTGCCCAAGCGAATTTCATACACAATTCGCGACTGCTTGAAGGCGGTTTCAGCCTCTTCCGGTTTGTTTTGAAGCGCGTAGTAGGTGCCCATCGCGTCTTGCGCAATGCCGGCAGGCAGAGAATAGCGTCCGATTGATTGTTCTACAGTGTTCAAGGTTTTTTTGAACTGTGCCTCTGCTTTGGTCAGTTGATCTGCTTGCGCATAGGTTTGGCCAATCAGCACCTGAAGTCGAGTCCAAGACTCAGCGGTGGCAAGGTCATTGCGATCGGGCTTGGTGTATTGGCTTGCTTCATGCCAGGTAGAAATGGCCAAGTCGGCTTCGTTTTGAGCCAAATACGCTTTGCCCAAAGTTTCAAGAATGGCGATTCGCTTTGCTCGGGTAACTGGACCAGCAAGTTCCAGGCGACAGGTTTCAACTGTGGTAATGACCGGGTCTTTCCCAAAGCTGGTCTCGCAACGCGTGTTTTGTTCTGCTTGAGTGCTGGAATGGGCTTGAGCAGGAAACAAAAGCACAACAAAGGTGAAGCAAAACACTGTCCAGATTTTGCGTGAAGTCAGCGAGGTAGTTGTCATCATTTCTTTTTATTTATTGAGGTGTCTCACTAAAACCATTTCGATGGTTTCGCAGTACAAACATTAATACCATTATTAAAAGTCATCATGGGCCACCATTCAAGCGTTGAAGTGAACAGGGTAGAAAGTTTGGGAAAGAAATTTGAAACTCTCGCGCTGGTTGACAGACTCATGGAAGAGAACGAAGCTCTTAAACATGAGCTTAACCTAAAAACTACGCGATTAAGAACTCTACAAAAAGCAGTGCATGCGTTTTTGATGGGTATCGATGATCAAGACAGCAACAAAGCCGAGCTAATCAAGCACAGCAAGGAGCAGCCATGACACATTTTGATTTCAAAGAATGGGCCGACCTTTATCAGGTGGACCCCATAGCATTTGAACAGCGGCGCGAAGCAGTGCTGGAAGGTTATGTGGCCAGCGTAGATCCTGAACGGCGACTTGCGCTTGAGCAAACCTTGTTCAAAATTCGAATGGTTCGCCAGCGCTCGAAAAGCCCACTGCAATCTGCGATGGAATCGTCGAAGTTGATGTGGGAATCGTTTGGGAAGCTGCGTGAGCAAGTAAACAAGCTGGAGCAGGAGTTAAGCCCTGCCCCACTTCGTCAGAATGGCCTGCGTTTGATTGATTCTTCAGCCGAACAATCGCAGGCAGAAACACCGAGTGCGCCCGAGAGCGAAATTGGTGAAACTGCTAACTCTGCACGTGTTTACCGATTCACGGTTTCAAACAAACGCGCCCATTAACCGATACGCTTAATTTGCTTGATCCTGCAGCGGGGGCAACTTCCATGCCCTTGCTCATCATGTCTGCAGAAGCTGCATACATTCTGGGGTAACCCGGTGAACCCTGATTTTCATCATTGATGCTGATTTCACCCAAAGTGTAACCACTGCTGCCAAATCCTTTGGCGACTACGGTGGCCTTGTCCTGGAACTCCTTCATCGCGCTTTGCAACAACTTTTCACGGCTTTGCTCAATGCGGGCGTCGCTGGGAAAATACTCCAGATTGCTTAAGGTTAGCCCGTCGGCCACATTCAGGTTTTTTTGGGCTTTCAGTGCTTGCACAGGCATTTCAAATGTCAGCGAACCCACACCCTGCCAACTTTGAATTTTGCGGTCTTTTGCATACTGCGGATACGTCTGGATATTGTTTTTTAGTTTGCTGATGTCTTTGTTTTTATTCAGGTTGTTGATCGACTTTTCCAGCACCGTGTTAATCGCATTCATTGCTTCATTGGCAGTACCAGCTTGAATTTGCACCTGCCAGTTCAAACGAACCATGTCGTTGTCTACGTCTTCACTGCTCACTGCGTTCAGGTTCGCGGCCGGTGTTTTCTCGCATAGGTCGGCATAAACCGCTGTTGGGGTGAGTAATCCTAAAACACTTCCAAACAGGGCGATGTGCAATTGCTTGTTCAATTTCATGAAAGATCTCGTAGTTGGTATGAATGAGGGTGTTGGAGTAACACCGGGCTTATCGATTTGTAATTCATGCGTTGCTACAATGATTGAACCACAAACAAGACTACAAATAACGCGTGCACTGCACCACTGGCTGACATGGCAGAACATCTGAAACAACCGAAGTCGCTGATCAGCACTTTGTTTACCGTCTTGATTTTGGTTGGCGCGGCCATAGTGCTGTCACCTTTCCTGTTGGCTATTTTGTGGGCAGGCATCATTGCCACTGCATTTTGGCCGCTGCACTGTCGTATTCGTGGGCGCTTTCCGGGCAAACCCAACGGCACAGCGTTTCTTACAACCTTGGTGGTTGCATTTTTGTTGGTAGGGCCCATGATCGGTTTGATTGTGTTCATGGTTCAAGATCTCTTGCAAATTACCACCTTCCTGCGAATGGCTGACGAGGCTGGCGTGGAAGTCCCTAACTGGCTGCCTGAAATTCCGATTGTTGGCGAGTTGCTGGTTGCAAGCTGGAAAGAGTATTTAAGTGTTCCAAAACAAATTTCAGGGCTGCTGCGCGATACGCTGACCCAGCGGCTTGGCGATGTACAGGGCACTGCATCAGCCATATTGCTTGAACTGTTGGGACGGGTGGCCACGCTGTTTTTTGCCTTGTGGGTGCTGTTTTTCTTCTATCGAGATGGCTCATCGATCAGTATTCGAATGAACCGCATTGGCAGCGATTGGCTAGGGCCCCGCTGGAAGCCCTATGTGTCTCACATGCCCCCTGCCCTTCGCGCGGCAGTCAACGGCTTGGTGATAGTCAGCTTCGCTGAAGCGGTTGTGCTTTCCGTGTTGTTTGCAGCCTGTGGCGTGTACGCTCCGGTGTTGTTGGGCACCGCCACTGCATTGATTGCTTTTATTCCAATGGCCGCGCCCGGTTTACTGGCTTTGTTGGGTATGATTCTGTTTCTGAGTGGCAACGGCGCCGACGCTGTGGTGTTGGTCACTGTCGGCATGTTGGTTGTATTGGTTGCCGATTACCTGGTGCGCCCCTTGCTGATTCAGGGCGGCACCCACTTGCCCTTCCTGGCCGTTTTGTTCGGTGTGTTTGGTGGCGTAATTACCATGGGTATTGTGGGGCTGATTATTGGCCCGGTGCTGTTGGTGTTGCTGGTGGTGTTTTTTGATGAGGCATCGCATTCACACAATCATGATACCCATGAGCCCATTAATTAATTGACTTGTATTAGCGAGCGTTTTCTATGATCAAGATTCATTTTCCGACCCAATTCGGTACGCCATTGGCCACCAACGCCCTAAAGGTGATGTTGTTGGGCAGCGGTGAGCTTGGCAAAGAAGTGATCATTGCATTTCAACGTCTGGGTGTAGAAGTAATCGCAGTGGATCGCTATGCGAACGCGCCTGGCCATCAGGTTGCTCATCGCTTTTATGTAATTGACATGACCAACCCCAATGCACTGAAAGCCTTGATTGCGCAAGAAAAACCGCACATTGTAGTGCCGGAAATTGAAGCGATTGCCACCCCTGCATTGAAAGAGCTTGAAGCCGATGGTGTGGTGCGTGTGGTGCCCACCGCCAACGCGGCTTGGCTAACCATGAACCGCGAAGGTATTCGCCGCCTTGCAGCGGAGGAATTGAAGCTGAGCTGTTCACACTATGCATTTGCAGACGACTTCGACACGTTGAAAGCGGCTGTGGAAAAAGGCATTGGTGGCAACAAGCCAGTGGGCTACCCCTGCATTATCAAGCCAGTGATGTCGTCTTCCGGCAAAGGCCAATCCAAGGTGGATGATTCCAGCGAACTGGAAGCCGCATGGAATTATGCAGGCAGTGCGGGTCGCGTGAATTCTGGCCGAGTCATTGTTGAATCTGTGGTTGAATTTGATTATGAAATTACCTTGCTGACAGTGCGCAGCCGTTGCCCAAAAAGTGGCGCGATTGAAACCAGTTACTGTGAACCGGTGGGCCATATTCAGGTGAGCGGTGATTATGTGGAAAGTTGGCAGCCCCAGGCCATGAGCACGAAAGCGCTGGATGAAGCCAAAAAAATGTCGGATCGTGTAACCACGGCGCTGGGTGGAACGGGTTTGTTTGGCGTGGAAATGTTCGTGAAAGGCGACGAGGTGTGGTTTTCTGAAGTTAGCCCCCGCCCGCACGACACCGGCATGGTGACGATGATTACTCAATGGCAAAACGAGTTTGAATTGCATGCCCGCGCCATTTTGGGTTTGCCAGTGGACACCAGCCTGAAAACGCCGGGTGCCAGTGCGGTAATTTACGGTGGTATGGACAAGGAAGGCATTGCTTTTGAGGGCGTGGCCGATGCCTTGGCGGAACCGGGCACTGATGTGCGTTTGTTTGGCAAGCCTGAATCGTTTGTGAAGCGGCGCATGGGTGTGGCCTTGGCGCGCGATGCTGACGTGGATGAAGCACGAGCGAAAGCCAAGCGTGTTGCGGCGAAAGTAAAGCCGGTTGCTTGAATGCGTTCGCGGAGACGCATGCCAGTTTTCTATCTGGCATTTGTGAAGTCGCATCCCGCTTCATTAGTTGGCATCCGCGAAGTCGCATGCCCTCCTCCGCCTGAAAGTCTGTATTTCCCTTTTTGAAATTCACACTGACTCACATCGCTTGGCAAAACTGATGGCCAAGCAATGTGTCGGCTTGCAGCCGAACGCGGCGTGTGAATTCAAACGGGCAGACTTTCTTGAAGGCGTAATGAGGGCAATGCGAACTTCGCGAATGCTGAAAACAGATCAGCGACTTGTTGTGTGCGCGAGAGGTTTGTGTGCTGCATCGCCTTGCCGAATTTAGCAAGGCTTCCCGGTTGATTCGCAGCGCGGGGCGATTGCGGAGCAATCGATGCGAAGACGCTTCTGCGTTTCGCATGCCCCAAGCCAGAACCACTAAGCCGGAATCAGAAGACTTGCATAGGCGAGGTGATTCGGCATTCAAACCGCCACACGCACCCCATCACCTTTATGCCAGACCCAAGCTCTCGCGGTATTCTTCGTAGGTGCCCCGATAGTCCGTAATACCGTCTTCACGCATTTCAAAAATTCGCGTTGCAATGCCCGAAACAAACTGACGGTCATGCGACACCACAAACACCGTGCCATCAAACTTTTCAATCGCGTACTGCAGCGATTCGATCGATTCCATGTCAAGGTGATTGGTGGGTTCATCCAACAGAAGCACGTTGTGGCGGCCCAGCATCAAGCGGCCAAACACCAAGCGGTTTTTTTCGCCACCGGAACACACTTTTACTTCTTTGGTAATTTCATCGTTGCTGAACAGCAAGCGCCCCAAAATGCCGCGAATAACCTGATCGTCATCGCCTTCTTGGGCAAAGCGTTCTGTCCATTCGCGCAGGCTTAGTTTGGTGTCAAATTCATCACTAACGTCTTGGGCCATGTAACCCAAGTCTGCGTTTTCTGACCACTTCACCTCGCCGTAGCTGGGCTCAAGCGCCTTGGCCAGTAGCTTAAGCAATGTGGTCTTGCCCACGCCGTTGGCGCCCACAATGCCCACTTTGTCACCTGCTTCCACCATGATGGAAAAGTCTCGAATAACTTTGTTGTCAGCGTAGGCCAAGCTGACATTCTCAAGCTCCACCGCCAAACGGTGCATTTTCTTTTTCTGTTCAAAACGAATAAACGGATTCTGGCGTGAAGACGGCTTCAGGATCACGGTGTCTTGCTTGATTTTTTCAATCTGCTTCTGGCGTGACGTGGCTTGGCGAGCCTTTGACTTGTTCGCTGCAAATCGACGCACAAAGTCTTGCAGATCAGAAATACGTTCTTTGGCGCGGGCGTTTGAAGCCTGTGCGCGTTCGCGCGCCTGGGCCGCAGCCAACATGTAATCATCGTAATTGCCGGGTACCACTTGCAGCGTGCCGTAATCCAGGTCGGCCATGTGCGTGCACACCTCGTTCAGGAAGTGGCGGTCGTGGCTGATAATGATCATGGTGCTTTCGTACTGGTTCAGCACGTTTTCAAGCCAGGCAATGGTGTTGATGTCGAGGTTGTTGGTGGGTTCGTCGAGCAACAACACATCGGGTTTGGAAAACAGAGCCTGTGCCAACAACACACGCAGTTTCCAGCCCGGTGCAATTTCGCTCATCAGGCCGTTGTGCTGTTCAGTCGGGATACCTGCGCCAAGCAGCAGTTCACCAGCACGTGATTCCGCCTCATAGCCACCAAATTCGGCATACACCGCTTCTAGGTCGGCGGCGCGCATGTAATCTTCATCGGTGGCTTCGGGGTTGGCGTACAGCGCATCACGTTCGGTCATTGCAGCCCACATTTCCTTGTGGCCCATCATTACCACGTCCAGCACACGGTGCTCTTCAAAAGCAAATTGGTCCTGGCTTAACTTACCCAGCCGTACATGGCGATCAATGTCAATATTGCCGCTGCTGGGTTCAAGGTCGCCACCCAGAATTTTCATGAATGTGGACTTGCCGCAGCCGTTCGCGCCAATCAAGCCATAGCGGTGACCGTCGCCGAATTTTGCGTTGATGTTTTCAAAAAGCGGCTTTGCGCCGAACTGCATCGTAATATTGACCGCGGTGAGCATAAGTATTGGAAATTTCAGTGATTTTTGACGAAGGGGGCATTATACATGCCCAAAGTGCGGGTGGATGGGCTGCCGCTTCTAGGAAAGGTTCTGCGTCAGGCGTGCAGCCATTTCATTGCTTAAAGTAAGCTGCCCTGTGCCGCCCTGAAACCAGCATGCTTTTGGGGTGCAGTGTCCAAAGGGAAAGTTCATCAACAGTGGAACCCGGCCCATTTGGTTTTGAACAAACTCCGCAGCGCTGGCAAGGTTGTAGCCGTTGTCATGAACACCAGGTTTTGGTTCACAGAAGTTACCCAGCACCACAGCGTTTTGCTGCGCAAGAACGCCAGAGTGCAGCAACTGAAGCAGCATACGCTCAATTTTGTAGGCGGGTTCGTTTACATCCTCCAGCACCAGAATTCCGCCAGGCATTGTGGGCAACCAAGGTGTGCCCACCAAGCTGCACAGCAGCGTCAAATTGCCGCCCCACACCGGGCCTTCAATGTGAAGCTCATCTATCTCGCAGTTGGCAATTTTTGCAACCCCGAAGCCTTCGGCTTGCCAGTCAATCTCAACTTGCTTACCCTTCACTGCGCTTAGAAAGTGGTTTGAAGTCAGTGGGTCTGCGCCCTGCTCCGCCCCGAAATCGAAACACGCCATGGGGCCGTGCAGCAAGGATTCAGGTTTTGCGCCTGCATGCAGCAACGCCAATTGCAGACTGGTGATGTCGCTGTGCCCACAAAGAACGTGCCTATTTGCGTTTAATTGTGTTGCAAGTTCAGTAAAGCTCAGTAGTGGCAGCAAGCGGCTCAAACCATATCCGCCACGCGTGGCCATCAGTAAGGCTGGTTCTTCGAATTCAATGGCTTGTTTAATACCGTGAATTCTTTCGGCTTCCGTGCCGGCAAACCGTTGCGCGCGTTGGCGGGCTTGCGGTATCTCTGAAATGGAAAACCCAAGGTTCTGTAATTGAACGCATGCACGGTCCAGCAACGCTTCGTCGATTAGCGCACCGCTGGGTGAAAACATCACCGCTTTGTTCAAAGGCATGGTCTTGGTTTGGCTCAATGGGATCTCAAGGTTACAAATATTGCTTCCACGAGCGCACTGGCTCGCCTTTGAAATAATCGCACAAACTGGCCAATATCGCCGCCTGTTGCGTTGCCTGTGTGTCTTTCAATGTTCGGGCACGCAATGCCAAATCGTCTGCCACCTTTTCAAGGCCAAGCTGCAGAAAATCCTCTGGCGTGCTGTATCCCAAATGTGCAAGTTCAACAATGGTTTCCTTGTTGACATTGGGAAGGTGCATCAAACCGGCCAGTTCACGGATGGATTGTTCGCGCTGTCTGCGTCGATTCTGGAAAAAACTGGTCAACACCGTTTCGCATTCAGTATCCATGCAGCCTGTTTCGAAACTGCACGGGTGCCATGCTTGAGATTCCTCGAAGGCCTTTAAAGCGTTTCGTAGATCGCTGTTGTATCGCGATTGTGAGCAACCCACCACCACCCTGCCAATTCGTGCGTGCAATATGGCACCCAAGCACATCAGGCAAGGTTGCAAGGTCACATACATTGTGGCTTGCGCACCCAAGCGATAATTACCAACCGCTTGGCAGGCTTGTTGAATAACCTGAATTTCAGCATGCGCACAAGCGTCATTTTTTGAGATTGGTGCATTGTGCGCGCTCGCAATTACTTTGCCACCCTGCACTACCACGGCACCAATTGGCACTTCCCCGGCAAAAGCAGCCAAATTAGCCTGTGCCAGTGCAAGTTGCATCCATTGATGGTCTTCTGCTGACCCTGGGTTGGCCTGGACTGGAAATTTGGTGTTGTGCATATTGGGTGTTGGGCAATCAAATGCCTTTAGTTTGACATAAAAGAAACCCATTGATGGATAACGCCAAAGTCGCCCTCGGATAGAAATGCCGTGTGTGCTAACAAACAGAGATTTTTTCCCGCCCGGCCTAAGCTTGACTAACGCGTTGTACCGGTGGTCCGACGCATTCATTACTACCACTACTGCTGTCATTCAAAAATTGTCCCGTTTCGCCTCTATTACTGAAGGCGAATGTTCCTTGAACTCATTAGGTGATCTGGCCATGACCAACAATATTTCATTAGTTTCCTTAAGCAAGCATCTGGAATCATTCGATGCCATTATCTGCTTCTCGCACCTGCGCTGGGATTTTGTATTCCAGCGCCCGCAACATTTGATGACCCGTTTTTCCAAAGCGATTCCTGTTTATTTTTTTGAGGAACCTGTGGTCAGTGACGGCGCGCACTTACCTCATCTTGAAATTCGACGAGAAGATGCGGTAACGATTGCCACACCGCAGTTACCTCCAGGTTTGTCGGAATCTGATACAGTTGACGCACAGCGCGTGCTGCTCGATTCCTTGCTTGCACAGCACAGCATTAACCGCGCGCTGTTGTGGTATTACACACCGCTTAGCTTGACATTTTCCGATCACCTTGCGCCAGCAGCTACCGTGTACGACTGCATGGATGAACTGACCGGGTTTCTGGGCGCCCCTTGCGAGCGTTTGCGCAGTTCAGAAAAACAACTGATGGCGCGTACAAAAGTAGTCTTCGCCGGTGGGCACAGCCTTTTCAAAGCCAAGAAAAAGCTGCATGAAAATACACACGCATTCCCAAGCAGCGTTGACACAAAGCATTTTGGTGCTGCTCGCCAGAAGTTGACCGAACCTGCTGACCAAGCGGAAATTCCACACCCACGTCTTGGTTTTTATGGCGTGATCGACGAGCGCATGGACGTTGATCTGATTGCGAAACTGGCAGCACTTCGCCCGGACTGGCACATTGTTTTGGTCGGCCCAGTGGTCAAAATTTCCCTGGAAACCCTGCCCAAGGCCGCAAATATTCATTACTTGGGCAGCAAAACTTACGGTGAGTTACCGGCTTATATATCCAGTTGGGATGTGGCGATCATGCCGTTCGCAATCAACGATGCAACACGCTTTATCAGCCCCACGAAAACACCGGAATATCTGGCTGCTGGGCGGCCTGTTGTGTCAACGCCAATTGTTGACGTGGTCAACGATTACGGAAGAAAAGACCTTGTTGCCATTGCGGCTGATGCAGCTGGTTTTGCCAAGGAAATCAACCAAATTATCGACAGCAAGGAAAGCAATGACTGGCTAAGTCGTGTTGATTCAACGCTTGCCAAATTGTCTTGGGACACCACCTGCGAGCGAATGATGAAATGCGTAGCCGATACCCTCGACGAAGAAGCCACAGCACCTGTTCTTGCACCTGCATCAAAACTGTTTAACCTTGCGGCGAAGCCATTTGATTATTTGATTGTTGGTGCAGGTTTTGCTGGCGCGGTGCTGGCAGAGCGATTGGCAGCGGGGTCGGGAAAGCGTGTGTTACTGGTTGATCGTCGGCCGCACATTGGTGGCAACGCGTACGATTACTACAACGACGCCGGAATACTGGTGCATCGCTACGGGCCGCATATTTTCCACACCAACGCCGAGCGCATTTGGAAATACCTGTCGCGCTTTACTACCTGGCGTCCTTATGAACATCGGGTTCTTGCCAATATCAACAGCAAGTTGTTGCCGATCCCGATCAACTTGACCACCATCAATACGCTTTACAAGCTGAACCTGTCGTCTGAGGGAATGCAAGTCTTCCTCGCACAACGCGCTGAAGAGCCCGAAACAATTCGCACAGCCAAAGACGTGGTGCTTGCAGCGGTGGGCCGCGACCTTTACGAAAAGTTCTTTGAGGGTTACACCCGCAAGCAATGGGGGGTAGATCCTTCAAAGCTCGATAAATCAGTAACGGCGCGAATTCCAACACGCACAAACACCGACGATCGCTACTTTGGCGACACTTACCAGGCCATGCCAAAATGTGGCTACACCCGCCTATTTGAAAACATGTTGGACCACCCGAACATCAAGGTCATGGTGAACACCGATTACCGCGAAATTGTGAAAAGTTTCCGGCATGACCGGCTAATTTATACCGGCCCAGTTGATGAGTTTTTTGATTATCGCTTCGGCCGCCTGCCCTACCGTTCATTGTCATTCCGGCATGTCACTCTTGACAGGCCACAATTTCAGCCAACGGCGGTTGTGAATTATCCGTCGACTGATGTGCCCTACACCCGCATTACAGAATACAAATACTTGACTGGTCAAACGCACGACCAAACCAGTATTTCATATGAAACGCCTTGTGACGAAGGGGACCCTTATTACCCAGTGCCCAACCCCGAGAATGCCGTTCTTTACAAAAAGTATGAAACGCTTGCCGCAAAAACTCCCGGGGTTTGGTTCGCTGGACGACTGGCCACCTACCGTTACTACAACATGGACCAGGTTGTGGCGCAGTCCTTGGCGCTTTATAGCCAGTTAAGCGAACTCGATGGAAGCCTGGCTCAGGATGAACGCACCAAGCAATCCATTGTCGCTTGACCTGTGGGGCGGTGTGGAATGTACCGTCGCCCGAATTGGCGATCGCTACGTCGATCAACTTCACACCACTGGGCACCACAATCGAATTACTGATTTGGATCTGTTTGCGGGCCTTGGGTTAAAAGCACTGCGTTACCCAGTGCTTTGGGAACGCATAGCACCCGAGCACCCAGACCTGTGCGATTGGTCATGGACAGATGCCCGCTTGGGGCGCTTGCGTGAACTGGGAATCGAGCCGATTTTAACGTTGGTTCACCACGGAAGTGGGCCCCGTTATACCAGCCTTTCCGACGACCGGTTTGCTCAAAAGCTCGCGGATTTTGCCGGTCGCGTGGCCGAACGTTATCCATGGGCAACAGCCTACACCCCCGTGAATGAGCCGCTTACCACTGCCCGTTTCAGCGGTTTGTATGGCCATTGGTATCCGCATGGGCAAGATGCAAAACTGTTTCTGCGCATGCTGTTCAATCAGCTTGATGGAATCAGGTTGAGCATGGCTGCGATTCGCGCTGTCAACCCCGCAGCCACGCTGATTCAAACTGACGATTTGGGTTATACCTGGTCAACACCTGAACTTGCCTATCAGGCTGATTTCGAAAACCAGCGGCGCTGGCTGTCATGGGACGTACTGTGTGGTCGAGTAAATCGCGAACACCCGCTGTGGGAATATGTTCTAGGCCACGGTATTGGGCAGCATGAACTTGAAAGTTGGCTCGTTGCGCCCTGCTCGCCCAGTGTGATTGGTGTCAATCATTACCTGACCAGCGAGCGTTTTCTAGACGAGAACCTGCAGAAATATCAGGACAGCTCCTGGGGGGGCAACGGCCGCCAGCGCTATGCCGATGTCGAAGCGCAACGGGTGCTTGCCGATGGTGGGTTTGGCCCCCACACACTTTTACAGCAGGCGTGGCAACGTTACCAATTGCCGCTTGCGGTCACTGAAGTTCACAACGGTTGCACGCGCGATGAGCAAATGCGCTGGTTTGCAGAAATGTGGCGCGCAGCCTTGCGACTTCAAGCGGAAGGAGTGGACATACGTGCAATCACTGCCTGGTCGCTGCTTGGCGCAACCGACTGGAACAGCATATTGACGCGCTTGGGGGGGTATTACGAGCCCGGCATATTCGATATTCGTGCTGGACAACCGCGTGCTACTGCCATGGTTAAACTACTGCACGACCTTCATAACGGTGGATTGTGTGATCACCCTGTGCTCGACTCGCCCGGCTGGTGGCACCGCGCCGACCGGTTGAGCTATGCACCGATCAAATGCGTTGGATCAGAACCGATCGCTACATCTGTGTGCCCGATTGGCTACCCAAACAAACCGCGCGCGTTACTCATCATCGGTGCAAAAGGCACGCTTGGTCGCGCGCTTGCTCGTGCCTGCACCCAACGTGCCCTTCCACATCACTTGCTAAGCCGTGAAATTCTGGATATTTCGGACCCCAATGCAGTTGAGCGGGTGCTTGCCGATTTAAAACCCTGGGCGGTGATCAACGCCGCCGGCTGTGTGGATGTGGACCTGGCCGAGTTTGAGATAGAACGTTGCTGGCGCGACAACTGCATTGGCCCCATGCAACTTGCAGAGACCTGCGCGCAGCTTGGCATTCCCATGCTGACATTCTCAAGCGATCTGGTATTTGATGGAACCAAGGCGGGGGCCTATCTCGAAACTGATGAAGTCGCCCCATTGAATGTGTATGGGAAAAGTAAAGCGGGTGCAGAGCAGTTGGTTTTGGCAAGACACTCCGATGCATTGATTATTCGTACAAGTGCATTTTTTTGCGCTTTTGACCCCCATAACTTCGCAACTCAAACGCTTGCACGTTTGAGGACTGGCAAAGCGGTCGACGCAGTGGATAGCGTTGCTGTTTCGCCCACCTATATTCCTGATTTGGTCAATCACTCGATTGATCTCTTAATAGATGGCGAAAAAGGTATTTGGCATCTCTCCAATCTAGGTTCAATTAGTTGGTACGAATTCGCATTTGAACTTGCGAATGCCTGTGGTCAGCAAAAGGAGCTAGTCAGGCGTGCAGCACCCGCAGAAGCAGGCTGGATTGCTTGTAGGCCTGTAAACAGCATATTGCAGAGTTGTCGCTCTAATATTATGCCAACATTTGACTCGGCGTTTGGGCGGTTTATCGATTTTCAAAAACAAAATATTTAATTATAAATACAATATATTTGCAGATCATATAACAGCATAGAATCAATGTAACTGTAGTAAGATTTTCTCAATACAGCTGTCTTTGGGGTGCATGCCATCGAAAAATTCTTCTGATGTACAGCCAACTGTTTCAGGATTATATGAACCAATAATTTTTATCCCATGATTGCTCGAGATTTTCTTAAAGATTTCCTCAATCAATAAAAATGGCTGATTCTCGTTCTTCATCTGCTTATAAAGTATTGGATGATATGGGGTTAGTACCAATACTACCTGTTGATGAGATGCAATTTTTTTAATTAATGCATCAAGTGTAATTTTCGCCTCGTCTGAATAAATGTAATTTGACATCCCGTAATTTAAAAAACTCAATGCACCCCTTTCAACTTCTACTTGAGACTTGTTCGCGTACAGAGTGTTATAAACCCGACTGCCATCTTTTCTTACTTTGTCTATCAATGACGGAGAATCGTCCGATGATCTAATATCACTTATGTTAATCGAATTGTATAGATTTACAATTTTCTCATTAAACAACAGCGTCTCTTTTTCCGTATCAGGCTGATTTTCAGCTTTCATATTCAAATCGACCAAAGCCTTGTTGTATTCAGACCCAAGCGTCTTCCACCTGTCTTGCCCGGAATTGGAATTGAAAATCCACGGATCTGCACCAATAAGAAATGTAGTGGGGTTGAACTTATCCGATGACATTTCCCAAATAGCGACTATATCTTCAATTGATGCACCACTGACCGACAAATTAAGTGTTCGACTTTTCGTAAACTCACTTCCGATCTGCATGACTCTGGATGAACCAATGACGATCGTATGCGGATTTTCTGTCTCATACTTTATTCGAGCTTTGATGAATTTTCTTTCGTCGGAATTAGAGAAAAAAATCGCCGGGCTACGCGACAGTTCTTTCGCCATAGTATCTTCTGGCCGAAAGTCAATTTTTGCGGTGAATAATCCAAATAATACAAATAATCCACCTGTTAACGAAGAAAAAATAAAGATTGATTTTCGATCTAAGTATAATTTTGAGCGAAACAGATTTTCCACATACTTCCAACTAAAATATGATAGAAAAAATACAAATAAAATTAGAAGTAATCGGAAGATGTAATCAACTTGTGGGTTTACATATCGCACAAAAGCAAAGACTGGTTGATGCCAAAGATATGCGCTGTAGCTGACTAATCCGATTCCCACGAATATTTTATTGCCAATCAGGTTTGCGACAATTGTTCCTTGCCGCGCAAATACAATGATTAGTAGTGTGCCAATCGTTGGAACAAGTGCATAGAATCCGGGAAATGACGTGGCTTTGTTATAAAAAAATACAGAGTAAAAAATCAGTAGCAGACCAAACGATCCAGCAATTTCATGAAAATTGTGATTGGGTGTCTTGTCATCCATATTTGACAAGTAGAAAGCCGCAAACGCACCGATTAATAGTTCCCATCCCCGCGTAAGCAATAAAAAGAAAGCAGCCGTAGGTTTTGCATACACACCCCATTGAGCTAAAGCGAGGCTCGCAATAAAGAAGACGCCGAGCAGTGTTAGTAACCTGCGCTTTCCACGCCGCCAAAAGAACATTAGAAACAATGGAAATAGAACGTAATATTGCTCTTCTACAGCCAAACTCCAAGTGTGCAACAGTGGCTTTAGTTCGGCTGCTGTTTCAAAATATCCTCCAGCTCCCCAAAAGAAAAAATTTGAAACAAATAGAGGCACTGCCGCAAGGCTTTTTGAGAAGTTTGTCAGCTCCGCCGCCGGCAAAATGATCCATGCAAAAGGTATGCAGACGAGCATGACAAGAAACATGACCGGCAAAATTCGTCGTGCTCGTCGCTCATAAAAATTAACGAGCGAAAATCTATTCGCGTCAAGCTCAGTAATGATGATGGTTGTAATCAAATAACCACTGATTACAAAAAATACGTCTACTCCGACAAAGCCCCCACTAAAGGTTTCAAAACCAGCGTGGAACAATATGACCGGGAGAACAGCAAGCGCTCTAAGTCCGTCTATCTCTCGTCTGTAGTCCATGCTGTGAGTGCTTTACGCGCTATGTCAATAAACAATTCAATCTGCAGATTCGCAACGGTCCGCCAGCGTGGAAATTGTTATGGTGATGTTTCTTCTACTTGGAGGACGCGTCCCCTATTTCCTACTCCCACTCTATTGTGGCCGGTGGTTTCCCAGACACGTCATACACTACCCGGTTCACGCCCCGCACTTCGTTGATAATGCGGTTGGAAACTCGCCCCAGCAATAAATACGGCAGATGCGCCCAATGCGCTGTCATGAAATCCTGGGTTTGTACGGCGCGTATAGCCACCACGTATTCATAAGTACGGCCATCGCCCATAACACCCACTGATTTCACAGGCAGGAATACTGCGAAGGCTTGACTGGTCAGGTCATACCAGGATTTACCAATTTGTTCCTCAGAGCACAATTCAGCCGCGGCGTCTTTGGACGTGGCTTTGGTATTGCGCAATTCTTCGATAAAAACGGCGTCGGCACGCTGTAAAATTTCAGCGTATTCTGCTTTCACTTCGCCTAAAATTCGAACGCCAAGGCCCGGGCCTGGGAACGGGTGGCGATACACCATTTCAGGGTCAAGTCCAAGTTCTACGCCCAGCTTGCGCACTTCGTCCTTGAACAAATCGCGCAGGGGTTCGAGCAGTTTCAGGTTTAGTGTGTCTGGAAGTCCGCCTACATTGTGGTGGCTTTTGATGCTGGTGGCTTTGCCTGTTTTTGCACCGGCCGATTCAATTACATCGGGATAAATCGTACCTTGAGCCAGCCATTTGGCGTTGGCCCGAACTTCCGCTTCGCGCTGGAACACGTCCACAAAAGCCTTGCCAATAATTTTTCTCTTGGCTTCGGGGTCGGTCACGCCTTTCAGTTGCCCCATGAATTCTTCGGTGGCGTTGACATGCACCACACGCACACCCAAATGCTTGGCGAAAGTCTCCATGACCTGTTCGCCCTCTTTAAAGCGCAGCAAACCATGGTCTACAAACACGCAGGTCAGTTGGTCGCCAATGGCTTTGTGAATCAGGGCTGCGGCTACAGACGAGTCCACCCCGCCAGACAATCCCAGAATTACTTCGTCGCTACCCACCTGGGCGCGAATGCGTTCCACGGCTTCGTCGACAAAGCTGGGCATGGACCAATCGCCCTTGCAGCCACAAATGTCTCGGACGAAGCGGGCCAAAATTTCTTTGCCCTTTTTGGTGTGGGTTACTTCGGGGTGAAACTGCACGGCGTAAAAATTGCGCGTCTCATCGGCCATGCCTGCAATTGGGCATGACGTCGTTGAAGCCATCAATTTGAAGTTGGGTGGCAATTCGGTGACTTTGTCACCGTGGCTCATCCACACATTCAGCAGCCCATGGCCCTGCTCATTGGTTTCATCCTGAATGCCATCAAACAGCTTGGTGTGACCGTGGGCACGAATTTGCGCGTGGCCAAATTCGCGTACTGTACCGGCTTCTACTTTGCCACCCAGCTGCATGGCCATGGTCTGCATGCCATAGCAAATGCCCAACACCGGCACGCCCAACTCAAACACCAACTGGGGCGCTTTGTCGGTGGTTTCTTCGTAAGCAGACTGATGGCTGCCTGAAAGAATAATGCCCGAAGCGCCATATTCCTGTATTCGCTGTGGATCAGCATCGCAAGGCAAAATTTCGCAGAAAACACCGCTTTCACGAACTCGTCGGGCAATTAGCTGAGTAACCTGTGACCCGAAATCGAGTACCAATATTTTTTGATGATTCATGAAAGTTTTCTTCGAATTTCTAAAAAGTTTTTGATTGTGAGAGCAGCGGCAAATTGATCAATCCAGACTCAGGAGTTGATCCACAGCGGCCACGGCGGTTCGTTTCAGGCCGTCGCCGTTTAAGGTCAGAAAACGAATTTCCACGTCAACCAAGGCTTTAACACCGTGGGTTTCAAGTGTGGTTTCCGCAAAGCGCACTTTCAACTCTTCGATTAGACGAACCACCTCTGATACTTTCATGCCGGAACAAACCGCCACAAATGCATCTGCCCCTAAAGATCCAACGCTTGATCCATTGGGCAATATATCGCGGATGATAGATGCTGTGAACTTGCTGAAATCGACGACCCGGTCATGGCCAAAACGGCTCATGATTACGTCAAAAGAACTTAACTTGACATGGATCAGTGATAGTTCTTCGCCCAACCGTGCCGCATTCTCCATTTCCTTGTCGAGCAAGGCCTCAAACCCTCGCCTATTCCATGAGCCCACAATTGGGTCAATCAGCAGCGACCGTTGATTTTCAGATAATTTCTGGATAAATCGAGAGACTACGGTGTCTTCAACTGGCTTTGCGACCTCGGCTTCAACCAGGCGGGCGAAGTCGCGCAGGTCACGTTTGTCCTCTGCTGAAAATGCGCGGGGCACGCTGTCTATTAGGCAAAGCGTGCCCAAGGGAATGCCAAATGCATCTTTGATCGGTTGCCCTGCGTAGAAGCGAATGCGTGGGCTGTCAACCACCAAGGGGTTGTCCATAAACCTTGGGTCCAACAATGCGTTTTCAACAATCAGCGGTTCATCAGTCAAAATGGCATGGCCGCAGAAAGACACTTCCCTATCCGTTGAGCAGGCATTCAAGCCTTGAAGCGATTTAAACCATTGAATTTCCTTGTAAACAATGGTGACCAAAGCCGTGTCGATGTCGAAGTGCCGACACACCAAACGAGTGATTCGATCGAACCGTGCTTCCGATGGGGAGTAAATCATTCCCAGGTTTTGAATTGCGCGTGTTCGTTCTTCTTCGTTGTAAGGTATGTCGGGTTTCTGCATATTGGCCTTTCGGTAGTGAATAGTTAGTCCACGTGATAATTCGGAGCTTCTTTGGTTATTTGTACATCATGCACATGCGATTCTCGAATACCGGCGGATGAAATTTCAACAAACTCGGCTTTCTCGTGCATTTCTGCAATAGAACGGCAACCCACATATCCCATTGATGAACGGACACCGCCCACCAATTGGAAAATGATAGACAACACCGAACCCTTGTAAGGAACGCGGCCCTCAATCCCCTCAGGCACCAGTTTGTCTGCATTGTTGGCCGGGTCCTGGAAGTACCGGTCTGCAGACCCTTGGGTCATTGCACCCAAGGAACCCATTCCCCGGTACGCTTTATAACTGCGACCCTGAAACAACACGACCTCGCCCGGAGCTTCTTCGGTGCCCGCAAACATGCCACCCATCATTGCGCAACTTGCACCAGCTGCCAATGCCTTGGAAATGTCACCAGAATAGCGAATGCCGCCATCGGCGATCACGGGCACACCCGTGCCTTGCAGGGCTTTGGCCACATTTGCAATCGCGCTGATTTGTGGTACGCCGACACCAGCCACAATTCGGGTGGTGCAAATAGACCCGGGGCCAATTCCCACTTTCACGCCGTCCGCACCATGTTCCATCAAAGCCAATGCTGCACCTGCTGTTGCAATATTGCCGCCGATTACATCCACTTGCGGGAAGTTTTGTTTTACCCAGCGTACACGATCCAGGACGCCCTTGCTGTGCCCATGCGCAGTGTCAACAACCAGCACATCGACACCGGCAGCGACAAGCTTTTCTACCCGTTCTTCGGTGCCGTCGCCCACACCCACGGCCGCGCCCACGCGCAATTTTCCGTGTATGTCTTTGCTGGCCCAGGGGTGCTCGGTGGCTTTTTGAATGTCTTTGACTGTTATCAGTCCCTTGAGGCTATTGTCAGCGTCCATCACCAAAACTCGTTCCAGGCGATGTTTGTGCATCAGTGCTTTGGCCTGTTCCAGGCTGTCTTCTTCGCTCACTGTGACCAACCTTTCGCGCGGGGTCATCACGTTGGATACCGGCTGATCCAGATTGGTTTCAAACCGTAAATCCCGGTTGGTAACGATGCCCACCACCTTGCCGTGCTTAACAACAGGCAAACCGGAAATTTTGTGTTGCTGGGTCAGCGCGATAACCTGCCGAACCGTGAGTTCAGGCTCAATTGTAATAGGATCGCGAAGCACGCCAGATTCGTGGCGTTTTACTTTAGCCACTTCGGCCGCTTGTTGCGTTGCAGTCAAGTTCTTGTGGACAATGCCGATACCACCTTCCTGTGCCATTGCAATGGCCAGTCTTGCTTCTGTTACCGTGTCCATGGCAGCGGACACCAACGGAATGTTCAGGCTGATGTTTCTTGTCAGTTGGGTTGACAACGATGTGTCTTTGGGAAGAACGTCTGAAAACGCAGGAACCAGCAATACATCATCAAACGTTAACGCTTTCTGCGTGACACGCATGCAATTTCTCCTTGCGCAAAAGCGAATTATAAAGGATACCCAGCCTGGCTGATTTGATTTGCAAACAGAAAAACCGGGAATTTCAGATTTAGGTCTTGGTTTTGGCTTGCTTTCGACTTCGGCGTTCAAACCGGGCCAGTTCTTTCTGCCGCTTCGTCAATACTTTGTGTTGGGCCCGGCGTCGCCGGCTTTCCATCGGGTCGAAATTCAGCTCGTCTAGTATTTCAAGCCGATCGTCGGGGTGTAGCACGGTATTTTCTGTGGCGTACAGTCCAAAAACCGCCACCGCCCGCTGCTCAAGCAATTGGCATATTCGCTCATCAGCCACTCCAATTGCCTTCAAAGCTTGCACCACGGTGCTGCCCACAGGGATTTCGAGTAGTTTGGGTGGGTCAGTCAGAGTGCCGCCGGTTTCAGGCTTTAATTCAAGCCATTGGATGCGGATCACTGGCCTGCCCCGGAGTTGTGGAGAGTTTCAGCGCGTTGGATGAATGAGTCGACAAAGCTGTTGGCCAAACTTGTGAAAACCGGGCCAACCAATTGTTCAAGAATTTTGCTGGAAAACTCATACTCCAGTTTGAAATGAACCTTGCAGGCGTCTTGGGTCAGCTCGAGAAAGTGCCAGGTTCCTTCTAGAAGTGTGAACGGACCTTCAATCAACGTAACGTGAATTTCTTGATGTGGCAGGAGTCGATTCATGGTGCAGAAACTTTGTTTTACGCCCTTGAATGCAATTTCAACGGTGGCTTTCTCAAGATTGTTTTCTTGAGGCTCAATGCTGCCAGCACCACACCATGGCAAAAATTTGGGGTAGTCGACCACATTGCGCACCAAATCGAACATTTGACGCGTTGAAAAATGAACAAGTACAGACTTCTCTACAATGGCCATGAACGGTGCTTGGTGTGTTTCCCACTGAGGAGAAAGGATTAAACTCTCTATTTTAGCGTTTTTCACGCAGCGCCGCATCCAAAGGACATATTCGCCGAATTCATGAGCATTATTGACAACAAAAAAGCAGGTTTTGATTACTTCATTGAAGAGAAGTACGAAGCAGGAATTGCATTGGAAGGCTGGGAAGTCAAATCAATTCGCGATGGCCGCGTGCAAATCAAGGAAAGTCACATTGTGGTTCGCAATGGGGAATTGTGGCTTTTGAATTGCCACATTTCACCGTTGACCAGCGCGTCGACACATGTGAACCCAGTGAACACCCGCACTCGCAAGTTGTTAATGCACAAAAAAGAAATCAACCGCTTGATCGGTAAGGTGGAGCAAAAGGGTTACTCGCTGGTGCCATTGAACATGCATTTCAAAAATGGCCGGGTAAAAGTCGACATGGCGCTGGCCAAGGGCAAGAAGCAACATGACAAGCGCGACACGCTGAAAGACAAAGACTGGAAACGAGAGCAGGAACGGTTGATGAAGATTCACCGAACCTGAATTTTGCTGGTGATTGCGAAGTCACATCGGGTTCAGCTTGCAAGATGCTGCAGATTGTGGGGGTTTGCAGCAGCGTTGCATCATTTTGCCGATTCAGGATCAAGTCGCCCGGTTTGATTCGCAGCGAAGGGCGACCTGCAAGGTCGATGCGAAGACGCTTTGGCGTTTCGCATTCCCTGAGCCAGAATCTAAAATGGGGAATTCGACTTGATCAAGGCGAAATGATGTACGCAATGCAAAGCCAATAGCAAAACTCGCCTCTCACTTGTCAAATCTAATCTCATTTCCCTTGCTTCACCACCTGCATGGCTGCAGCAACCATCGATCCCATGTTCGACAAATCACCAGGCAGAATCAGCGTATTGCCCACCTTGGCTACACCCGAGAACGCTTCAATGTACTGCTCGGCGACTTTCAGGTTAACCGCTTCCATGCCGCCTGGCTCGGCAACAGCTGCTGCAATTTTACGCAAAGCATCTGCCGTGGCTTCTGCGATTTCTTTAATCGCACCAGCTTCACCTTGTGCACGATTAATCGCGGCGATCCGGTCGCCTTCAGAACGCGCAATCGAGGATTCCCGCTCGCCATTGGCAATGTTGATTTGTTCCTGCTTGCGTCCTTCAGAGGCAGCGATCAGCGCTCGCTTTTCACGTTCGGCCGTAATTTGAGCCTGCATTGACAGTAAAATCTCACGAGGCGGAGTCAAGTCTTTGATTTCATAGCGTAATACCTTGACTCCCCAGTTCAGTGCGGCTTCATCAAGCGCTTGAACAATTGCAGCGTTGATCAGGTCGCGTTCTTCAAAGGTCTTGTCCAGTTCCATGCGGCCGATAATTGAACGCAAGGTGGTCTGGGCCAATTGGGTAATCGCGCTGATGTAGTCGCTGGACCCATAACTGGCCCTCATGGCGTCGGTCACCTGAAAATACAAAATACCATCCACTTGCAACTGAGTGTTGTCTTTGGTGATACACACCTGGCTGGGTACATCCAGCGGAATTTCCTTCAGAGAATGTTTGTATGAAACCCTTTCAATAAATGGCACCAAAAAATTCAGGCCAGCTTGCAAGGTTCGATCGTACTTGCCCAAACGCTCAACTACCCAAGCACTTTGTTGGGGAACAATGCGCAATGCCTGACTGACAAATACGATCGCCAGAATCAATATAACAATTGATACTTCCATGAATTTCTCCTTCGATTGGCCAGCCTTGGTAGAAGGCTGTACCGTTTAAGCGTGTGTGGAAATGCTTTTCACTTTCAGAACATTGCCCTGAACATCCACAATTTGATGCAAGCCAGTTACAGGCTGTGTGTCGGTGCTTTCAGCGGCCCAAGTGGCACCGCGGTATTGAACACTGGCAAGCCCGTTTGCATTCCAATGGGCAATTTCAAGTTTGTTGCCAATGTCGAGTAAATCGTTCTGCTTGTCGTTTTTGCTTCGCTTTACCGACCGGTTGCGAAGAAGAAGGCTGCCAGCCACTGCAAATACAGCTGCCGCGCCTATTTGAATTTCAAGACCGTATCCAAGGTAGGCCATTAGCGCGCCGACAGACGCCCCCAGCGACACCATGAGCAAATAAAACGTGCCCGTGGTGATCTCGGCAATCAATAAAATTCCCGCCAATACCAGCCACAGTGAAAAATTGCTCAATGGTGTTGCTCCTTGTGCGAAGTGTCAGTTTTTCTTGAACTTGTCTGCCAGTTTTTGCCAGGTGTCAATTACAGTGTCGGGGTTCAAGGAAATAGATTCAATTCCTTCGCCTGCCAGCCACAATGCAAAGTCGGGGTGGTCTGATGGCCCCTGCCCGCAAATGCCCACGTACTTTCCCTTCGCTTTACAGGCCTCAATGGCTTTGCTTAACAAGGCACGCACAGCTGGGTCGCGTTCATCGAAATCAGCAGCCAATAACTCGAGACCGGAATCGCGGTCCAGCCCCAAAGTAAGTTGGGTCAAGTCGTTTGAACCGATCGAAAAACCATCAAAGTACTCAAGGAATTGATCTGCCAGCACTGCATTGGATGGCACCTCACACATCATGATGACTTTCAGTCCATTCTCACCGCGCTTCAAACCATTTCGGCCTAGCAAATCGACCACCTTGGCTGCCTGGTTTAGTGTTCTTACAAATGGAATCATAATTTGGACATTGTCTAGGCCCATTTGTTCACGAACCCGCTTCAAGGCAAGGCACTCCATTTCGAAGCATTCTGAAAACTCTTCCGAAATGTAGCGGGCTGCGCCTCGGAAGCCAAGCATTGGGTTTTCTTCTTCCGGCTCGTACCGGCTACCGCCAATCAGCTTGCGGTACTCGTTCGATTTGAAATCCGACATGCGAACAATCACAGGCTTGGGGTAAAACGCTGCTGCAATGGTTGCGACGCCTTCAGCCAACTTGTCCACGAAAAAAGCCACTGGGCTGGCATGGCCACGGGCCACGCTTTCCACCGCTTTTTTCAAATCAGCATCTACATTGGGATAATCAAGGATTGCTTTGGGGTGAATACCAATCGCATTGTTAATAATGAATTCCAGGCGTGCCAAACCTACACCCTTGTTTGGAAGCTGGCAAAATTCAAACGCCAATTGTGGGTTACCCACGTTCATCATGATTTTCACCGGGATTTCCGGCAGCGCGCCACGTTTTACTTCGCTGATCTCGGTTTCCAGCAGGCCATCGTAAATGTAACCCGTGTCGCCTTCAGAACAGCTGACCGTGACCAGCATGCCCTCTTTCAATTTTTCAGTGGCATCGCCACAGCCCACCACAGCCGGAATACCAAGTTCACGAGCAATAATTGCTGCATGGCATGTGCGTCCGCCCCGGTTTGTCACAATTGCGGAGGCGCGTTTCATGACCGGTTCCCAGTTGGGGTCGGTCATGTCGGTCACCAGAATGTCACCTGCCTGAACGCGGTCCATTTCAGCGGAGTCGTTGATGATACGCACCGAACCCGCACCAATCTTTTGGCCAATTGCGCGGCCTGAACTTAAAATTGCCGAGTTGCCCTTTAGCTTGTAGCGCAACTGCACATCGTTGTCTTTCTGTGAGTTCACTGTTTCCGGGCGTGCTTGCAAAATGTACAGCTTGCCGTCGATCCCGTCTTTGCCCCACTCGATGTCCATGGCGCGGCCGTAATGCTTTTCGATGATCATGGCGTACTTCGCCAGCTCGATTACATCTTCATCGGTCAATGAATAGCGGTTGCGCTGCTCGGCTGGCACATCAACTGTGCGCACGCTTTTGCCACTTTCCTTTTGCAAATCAAATTCCATCTTGATCAATTTGGAACCGATTTGGCGACGAATAATCGGGTACTTGCCCTGGGCCAGAGTGGGCTTGAATACATAAAACTCGTCCGGGTTTACTGCACCCTGCACGACGGTTTCACCCAAACCGTAACTCGACGTTATGAATACAACCTGATCAAATCCGCTTTCCGTGTCCATGGTGAACATAACGCCTGAAGAGGCTTTGTCAGAACGTACCATGCGTTGAATGCCCGCACTCAAAGCGACATCGGCATGGGCAAAGCCCTTGTGCACGCGGTAGGAAATGGCACGGTCGTTGTACAGCGAAGCAAATACTTCCTTGATTTTTTCCAGAACATCGTCAATGCCAGTCACGTTCAGAAAAGATTCTTGCTGGCCTGCAAAGGAGGCATCCGGCAAGTCTTCGGCGGTTGCCGACGAGCGCACCGCCACAGAAATATCGCCACCACTTTGCGCCATCATGGCGGCGTAGTACTCGCGTATCTCTTTCTCAAGGTCAGCTGGCAGTGGTGCATCAATCACCCATTGGCGAATTTCAGCTCCGGCCTGGGTCAACGCACGCACATCCTCGACGTTCAAGGCATCTAGCTTGCTATTAATACGTTCAACCAGGTTATTGGCTTTCAGGAATTCGCGAAACGCGTGCGCTGTGGTGGCAAAGCCGCCGGGCACTCGAACACCCGTTTCAGCAAGCTGGGAAATCATCTCGCCCAAAGACGAGTTTTTGCCGCCGACTGTTTCTACATCTTCCATTCGAAGTTTTTCGAATGGTGCAACGAGAGCTGTGGGGCTAACTCCTTGATTTGTTGACATTGGTTCACCTTGTAGTTCAAAAGAAATAGTGAATGCGGCGATTTGCTTGCACGCACATTCACTATTTCCCCTGATTTCTTTTTATGATTGTAACTGTTACCCGACCTTTTGCCACCGATACACACAGGATTGATCCATGTCAGAAAATGCAAGCCAGGAACGCACCGTCGTTTTTGTGTCAGACGGCACAGGCATTACCGCTGAAACTCTTGGCCATTCTGTGTTGTCGCAGTTTGAAGGAATTCGGTTCAAACAAATCCGCATCCCTTTCATCGATTCCGAAGTGAAGGCAATATCTGCCAGGCAAAAAATTAATGACCTTGCAAAATACGATGGTCAGAAACCATTGGTGTTTAGCACGCTGGTAAACGCCATGATCAACGATGTCGTGAAGCAAGCCGATGGGGTATTCATGGATTTGTTTTTGACGTTTGTAGAGCCGCTTGAAAAAGAATTGAACATCAAGAGCACCCATCGAATTGGCCGGTCGCACACCATTGCAAACGATGAGCAATACAAAAACCGGATTGAGGCAATTAACTACACGCTGGCGCACGACGATGGTCAAACCCACAAAGATTTGCAGGCGGCTGACGTCATTTTGGTGGGGGTCTCACGATCTGGAAAAACACCCACCAGCCTGTACCTTGCCATGCAATATGGTGTGAAAGCTGCTAACTACCCCCTCATTCCTGAAGACTTTGAACGTGGTGAATTGCCAGCGGCCCTGCCGCCCTTCAAAGACAAAATTTTCGGGCTTTCGATTTCGCCAGAACGGTTAAGCGAAATTCGAAATGAACGCAGACCGGGCAGCAAGTACGCTTCGCTGGAAAACTGCAGGCAGGAAATCAAGGCTGCTGAATTCATGATGCGCCGCGAGGGCATCAGTTGGTTAAGCTCAACCAGTAAATCGATTGAAGAAATTTCAACTACCATTTTGCAGCAGTTGAACTTGGGTTCACCAATATACTAAGCCGATTTAAAAAAGGCTTTGCTGTGCGTTATCTGGCGCCTCGGCTTCAACCGCGCCGTCTTTTTGCTTCACATTGCTTCGCTTGCGTTTCAGAGTTCCGTTTCGATTCGGATTTCTGGAGCCGTGTTTTTCATAAACGCGTTTGGATTCCTCAACAAATCCTTTGCGTTGTCTAAACTCGGTAATGTTGGCGCGTGCTTGTGCGATTGCAGTGTCCGGGTTCACCACGGGCCATGGGTAATCCTCGCCGATTGTGCAGCCGCATTCCTGTTGCAGTAGCAAGGGGGTGTTCCAGGGTTCGCCGATCCACTCATTCGGAATGTTCTTTAATTCAGGTATCCAGCGGCGAATAAACACGCCATCAGGATCATGATCTTTGGCCTGTTTTACCGGGTTGTAAATTCGCAAGGTATTGATGCCGGTAACACCCGACTGCATTTGAAACTGGGGGTAATGAATGCCCGGCTCATAATCCAGAAATTCTCGCGCCAGCATGGGCGCAGTGTGCCGCCAATCCAGCCACAGCTGATAAGAAGCAAAGGCCACCAGCATGGCCCGCATGCGGAAATTCACCCAACCGGTTGCGCGAAGCATGCGCATGCAAGCATCAACCATCGGGAAACCGGTGCGCCCTTCAATCCAGGCTTCTGCCCTGCTTTGCTCTTGCGCAGTTAGCTCACCGAAATTGCGCATGCCGTTCAAACCACGGTGGGCAGAACGGTGTTCAAGCTCGGGCTCGCTTTCCATTTTTTGAATAAAGTGGCAATGCCAATGCAAGCGGCTTTCAAACGATTTCAGCGATTGCCGCCACTGTGTTTGTGATTTCGCAGGCAAGTTGCTTTGCGTCAATTGCTCACGCGCTTGGCCCAGCATGTCTAGAATTTCACGAATCGACACCACACCAAAGGCCAAATAAGGCGAGATTCGAGAACAAGCCGATTCGGCGCTTAAGGGGCTGGACATCTCGAACCGGTAGTTCATGCCGCGTTCATTCAAAAACGCTTTCAAACACGCTTCTGCCTGGGGTCTTCCACCGTGTTGACGATGCGCTTTGTCGGTGAAATGCTTGGGGTAAAAATGATCAACTTTCCCCCACGTAGGCCATGGTGAGTGGTTCAAGGGCACGCAGGGCAAGCCATTTTCCTGTAACTGGGTGTGCAGGGCTTGTGGAAAATCAAACTGCATAGCCTGCGGCAAGTCATCGAACACAGGCACAGGCAATACGGGCTTGCGCATGGTTTCAAGCCAAAGCTTGCCCCACTCATCGCGGTTTTTTAAGCGACGCACTACCGCATTGTTTGCGAATTCATGCCATTTGACTTGCTTGTTTTTGCACCAGGCCTTTATTTCCCTGTCGCGTTGAAAACTGGCCCAATTACCAGTTTCTTCATGGCTGTAGAGCGAGAGCTGATCAACGCCTGATAGAGCCAATGTTTGAAATGCGACCAAGGCATTCGCTTTGGCGAGAAACAATGGCACATGCTCGGGAAGCTGACTCGCCAATGCTTCCAGACATTCGCGGGCAAATTCAAAATGCTGGGGGGCGCTGTCAGGCTGTTTGATCAGTTTGGGTTCAAGGCAATACAGCAAGGCCACACGACCACCTTGTGCGCGTGCGGCTTCAACGGCCATGTGCAGGGGCGCATGGTCGCTTAAACGAATGTCTTTTTTTAACCAAACAAGGTGCAGGTGCATGCAGGCAACTTCAAAATACCACTGTTTAATTGTACAGTGTATTTGATTTTACCGCCGTTGCCTGAATTGTTCAAACAAACACACTGCGCTGCTGCTGCCCACATTCAGGCTTTCGATTAGTGTGCTTTGCGGAATGCGAATGTGCTGCGTGGCGCGGTCCAGCCAAGGCTGGCTAACGCCCTGCCCTTCGCTGCCAAAAACCCAAACACCTGCCGGTTTCAGGTCAGCTTCAAACAGATCCACACTTTTCGGGTGCAGGCTGGTGACCCGAATTGAAATTTTGCCTTGTTGGGCTGTTAAGGCTGCAAGCAATTCACTTTCTGAAAACAGTTGCAGGCTGAACTGAGCCCCCATGCCGGCACGCAGCACCTTGTCGCTCCACACCCATGCGCTGTGATCACTTACGGCCACTTGATAAACACCCGCTGCCACGCAGTTTCGCAGCAATGTGCCCACATTGCCGGGGTCTTGAATCCCATCAAGCAAGGCCACTTCTTTATTTAAATCAATTGCTGCACTGGCATTCACGGGCTCAAAAAATATCATCGGCCCAGTGGGGCTTTTCAGTTTGCTCAATTTGGCATACAAGGAATCGGCCAACACCAAGCATCGCACTTCCCCATTTTCCAGCACATCGCTAAGCGCCGACATGGTCAGCCATTCAGGCTTGTTCAAAAGGCTCTGCGGTATCCAGACGGATTCAATATTCACGCCGGGCAGGTGCAACAAGATTTCGGCCAGGTGTAAGCCTTCAGCGGCCGCCAGGCCGCTTTGCCGCAATGCATTGTTTGAAGAAAGCAGCTTGATGGCCGATTTCAGTCGCTCATTCTGGGTCGACTCAATGGTGGTGAAATTGCGCTCGTAACTCATGGGTTCTTTTAAAAAGGCAGGCCTTGTTGCTCGCGTTCCAGTGCCTCGCGCACCGGTCGAAAGGACTTTCGATGTACTTGCGTTGCACCATATTGCATCAATAAGGCCATGTGGCGAGCGGTCGGGTAGCCCATGTGCACATCGAATTCATATTCCGGATATTGCTGAGCGTGGGTTTTGCACCATTCATCGCGGGCTACCTTGGCCAAAATCGATCCCGCTGAAATTGCCGGTATTTTTGTGTCGCCCTTTACCACCGCAACTGCTTTGTAGGGCCACTTGGGCAGCTTGTTGCCATCGACTGCGATCAGGCATTGCTCAGGTTTTAGCCCCGCCTGTTGAACCACCGCATCGACGGCACGCCACATGGCGAGCAAACTGGCCTGAAGAATGTTTACGCGATCAATTTCTTCAACTGTGCCATGCGCCACAGCCCAAGCCGGTGCCAATTCCTGAATGCGAGCTGCCAACAGTTCGCGCTTTTTGGGTGTTAGTGTTTTGGAGCAGGCCAAGCCTTCGATGGGGTTTGGAGAGTCAAGCAAAGCGGCGCCGGCCACAACCGGGCCGCACAGCGGGCCACGCCCTGCCTCATCTACCCCAATGATGACCAAACTGTGCGCTGCTGCAAAGGCCTGAAGTTCGGACCATTCCTGAAACTTAGCCATTAATCACCTGCTGAATAACGCTGCCAGCAATTTCGCCAGATGGTTTTAGTAAACGCTGGTGCTGTTCGGCAAATAGGTTTTCCAGCCGCTGGCGGTTGGCGTCGTTGTCGAGTTGAAACAGTGCAGCCTTGGCCAGTGCTTGTGGTGTGGCCTCATCTTGTAGCAGTTCTGGCACTGCAAATTCATTCAGCAAAATATTGGGCAAGCCCACATAGGGCATGTAGCCCTTGCCTTTCATCATCTGGTAGCTCAGCCAAGGCATTTTGTAGGCAATCACCATGGGTTTGCGGTACATCATCGCCTCCAAAGTGGCGGTACCGCTGGCCAGCATTACCGCGTCTGCGGCAGCCATGCATTCATGCGATTTGCCCTCGACCAAAGTCCAGCGATCAAGCAGCTCAAGGGGAATCATGGCTTTAAACAGAGCCAACAGTTCACTGGCAGGTGGCATGGGGGTTACAAAACGTAGGTTTGGTTTGTGTTTCAGTAACTCAACGGCGGCGTGCAGAAAGGCTGGTCCAATGTGTTTCACTTCTGCCCCGCGGCTACCTGGCAGTACAGCCAGCAATTGCCCTTCATTTTGAAGATTCAGTTTGGCGCGGTGAGCGTTCTGATCAATTATTTCTGGCACCAGGGCTGCCATAGGGTGACCAATGTAAGTGGCGGAAATGCCTTCTTTGGCCAAAATTTCAGGTTCGAACGGGAAAATGCAAAGCACATGGCTGCAAGCTGCTTTTATTTTGTGAATGCGTTCCATGCGCCAAGCCCAAATCGACGGGCAAACCAGGTGCACGGTGGGCACGCCGCTTTCGCGCAGGGCCAACTCAAGGTTCAAAGTAAAATCGGGCGCGTCTACCCCCACGAACACTTTTGGTCGACGCACTGTTGACCAGTGTTCAATCAGGTTTTTGCGCATTTTTAGCAAACGCGGCAAGTGGCGAATTACTTCAACATAGCCACGGACCGAAAGTTCCTCCGAACCATGCAAGGGATTAACGCCCAGTTCTCGTAGTTTGGGCCCGGCAATGCCTTCCATTTGCAGCGGCTGGTTTTGAATCAGGTGTTCAATGGCGAGCGCACCAATCCAGTCGCCAGATGCCTCACCCACAGCAATGGCCAAATCAACCTGGGCTGAAGGTGAAGATGAGGGGTACTTTGTCATGCCTTAGCGAACAATGCCGCGGGTGGCTTCGTCCAAAAACACCTTCATGTATTCCAAATGTGCTTTTGCATCATCAGGCGCAGCATCTTTCAAGGTGCCTATTGCATCTTTGGCCTCAGCAACGCTTAGGCCTTGCCTGTAAATGGCCTTGTAAGCACGCTTGATATTCAAAATCGTATCAGGTGAAAACCCCCGGCGCTTCAAGCCTTCCGAGTTAATGCCTGCAGGCACCGCAGGGTATCCCGCAGCCATGACAAATGGCGGTACATCTTGCATCAACTTGGTTTGAAAGGCGGTCATGGCGTGGTCACCAATCCGAATGAATTGGTGCACACCGCTCATACCGCCCAAAATAACCCAGTCGCCAATCACAACATGGCCTGCCAGTTGCACACTGTTGGCAATAATGGTGTGGCTACCGATGTGGCAATCGTGCGCAATGTGCACATACGCCATAATCCAGTTGTCGTTGGCCATGGTGGTTTTGCCACCGTCTTGAACTGTGCCGGTGTTAAAGGTGCAGTATTCACGAACGGTATTCCGGTCACCGATAATCAGCTCCGTGAGTTCGCCTTTGTATTTTTTGTCTTGCGGGTCGCCACCAATAGTTGCGCTGCCATGAAAAACATTGTCTTCACCAATGGTGGTGCAGCCGCTGATCACCATGTGCGGACCAATTTTGGTGCGCGCGCCGATTTTTACATTGGGACCAATCACTGAAAACGGCCCTACTTCAACTGTGCTGTCCAGTTCTGCCTTGGGGTCAATGATTGCAGACGCATGAATTGGCATTTGAGCGTATTCCTTAAACTTCGCGGGCGGTACACATTAAATTGGCCAAGGCAACCACATTGCCATCAACCAGCGCTTTGGCAGCATATTTCCAGATGCCGCGTGACACACGTTCAACTCGAACATCCAGCATCAAAACGTCGCCTGGCACCACTGGGCGCTTGAATCGGCAATCATCAATGCCCACAAAGTAGTACACCAAATTTTTGTTGGGCGATGCTTCCATGGACTTGAATGAAAGCAAACCCGCTGCCTGGGCCAAAGCTTCCATAATCAGCACGCCGGGCATTACCGGGTGAATTGGAAAATGACCGGGGAAAAAAGGCTCGTTGTAGCTGACGTTTTTCTGGGCAAGAATTCGAACATTGGGTTCAAGCTCAAGCACCCGATCAACGAGTACAAAGGGATAACGATGCGGCAAATTTTCCAAAATGCCTTTGATGTCCATAACTGGCGTATTCATAGCTTCTGAGTTCACATTGATGTAAATTTAGGTTTATTGTTTTTTCAACTTATTTCTCAATTCACGCACTTCACCGCGTAACTTAAGCAATTGTTTGAGAGTAACCGCAGTTTTCTCCCAATCCTTGTGGCCTTGTAAAGGGAAAATGCCGGTGTAGGCACCTGGCTCCTTAATGCTGCTCATCACCACAGACGCACCTGAAACATGTGTACCGTCCGTAATATTCAGGTGACCAAACACCATGGCAGCACCGCCGACCGTGCAACGTGCGCCAATGCTCGTGCTGCCTGCAACGCCCACGCAACCAGCCATGGCTGAATGCTCACCCACCGTCACATTGTGAGCGATCTGAATTTGGTTATCCAGTTTCACGCCAAATCCAATCAGAGTGTCATCCAAAGCGCCGCGGTCAATTGTGGTGTTGGCACCAATTTCAACATGGTCAGCGATTACAACTTTGCCCACTTGGGGAATTTTTATCCAGGTACCTTTCTCGTTGGCAAAGCCGAAACCGTCTGCACCAATAACCACACCTGAATGAATGATGCAGTTTGAGCCAATCAAGCATTCATCGTACACAGTCACATTCGGATATATTCGGCTGTCAGAACCGACTTCAACATGGTTACCCAATACCACACCCGCTTCTATTCGGCTACCCGCGCCTATCTTTGCATGTGCACCAATCACGCAGTTGGCGGAAACACTGGCTGTTAAGGCTATTTCAGCAGTGGGATCAACCACTGCACGTGGGTGTATGCCAGGTGCAGGTTTGAATTCGCTTTTGGCAACCCACCATTGCTGAATTTTCGCGTAATACAAATAGGGATCGTTGACCAACCAGGCAATGGTTTCAACCGCTTCACTTGAATTGTTTTCCAGATACTCGCAAACCTCACCATACTGCGTTTCGCGGATCAGCACTACGCCTGCCTTGGTCAAAAGCAACTGATCACGAAATTTCGGGTTGGTTAGAAAAGCAAGATGACATGACTCTGCTTTTCCCAGGGCTTGAATGCCTTTTAACAAAAGGGAATTTGCGTAGGCTGTTTGATCCGTGAGAGCATTTTTAGCGTTGAAGGAAGCCAGGCGTCCACCAAATTCGGCGACCAAATCGCCCAGCTTCGTTTCAATAAAATTCATTGACTCGCTTTACTTCGCGCTGTCCAAGCTGGTAAGCACTTGGTCAGTGATGTCGATGCGCTTGTTGGCATACACAGCTTCCTGGAAAATGATGTCATAGTTTTCCTTTTCAGCGATTTGGCGAATAATGCGGTTAGCGCGTTCTACAAGTTCGCCAACCACCTGATTCTTGCGCTGTGCCAAGTCTTCCTCAAACTCACGGCGCTTGCGCTGAAAGTCACGGTCCATTTCGGCCAAGTCACGCTGGCGGCGAACCTTCTCCGCTTCTGGCAACGTGATTGCGTCTTTATCCAGTTTTGTGGCTTCGGTTTTCACCTTGGTCGCCAAATCTTCCAGTTCTTTTTGACGCTTGGAAAAGTCGCGCTCCAGCTTCTTCTGCGACTCTACAGCGAACTTCGAATCGCGCAAAATCCGCTCGGTATTGACGAATCCGATCTTGTTTGCTGCTTGCGCATGGCTCAACATCGGCAAAACAATTGCCACTGACAGCACACCACCGATCAACATTTTTTTCAAACTATTCAAAACCATTCTCCAATATAAATCTGAATTTTTCAGGCTTTAGAAGCCCGTACCAATCGTGAATTGAACACGCTGGGTTTCATCTTGTGGCTCAGTATTCAAAGGCACACCCAAACTGAATTTCAGTGGGCCCACCGGCGATAACCAAGAAATACCCAGACCAGTCGAGTATCTAAGCTCGCCAAATTTCACCTTTTCATTGCTTTGGAACACATTGCCGGCATCCAGGAAAGTGAATGCGCGGAATGTTCGATCTTTCGTCATGCCAGGAATCGGGAAGAAGAACTCGGCGTTGGCAATGACCCGCTTGGAGCCGCCCACCGGAACGTTGTCCAGATCGCGAGGGCCCAGTGTTGATGAACGGTAGCCTCGAACCGTACCAATACCACCTGCATACACATTTCGGAAAATCGGGTATGGCGAGTCGCCCAAACCAAAGCCACCAGTAATTTCACCATTAAGGGCCAGCGTGTATTGCTTGCCGATCGGGAAATACACTTGCTCTTGGTAAGTGGTGCGAATGAACTCCTGGTCTCCCAGCGGTGTTGCATACTCCGCCGTCAGGCGGGTAACCCGGCCACGTGTGGGCGAAATGGCAGAGTCTCTCGTATCAAACGAGTATCCGGCATTCAAAAGAACTGCATAGCTCGAATTCCCGAAGTCGTTGACGTATTGCTGGAAACGTGCGGGACTAAAGGGGCCTACTTCAAGGTCGGTACCTTCGTAGCCTGCGCCAAATGAAATTCTCTCAAATTCGCTGATTGGATAGCCAAAACGCAGGCCAGCACCCGTTGTTTCGATGATGTAATCACCCAGATTCAACTCGCTTGGATCGGTGCGGCGGTTGTAAACCTCAAAGCTACGGGAAACACCGTCAATAGTGAAATACGGGTCGGTCTGTGAAAATGAAATGGTGCGATTCACCCGGCTGGTGTTCAGTTCCAACCCAACGGTTTTACCAGTACCAAACAGGTTCTGCTGTTGAATGGCTGCCGACAGCACCAAACTGTCGGTACTGGAAATACCCGCGCCAAGGAGCAAATTGCCGGTCGGTTTTTCTTCAACCTGCATGTTTACATCGATTTGATCTGATGTGCCAGGAACAGGCTGGGTTTCAATTTCCACATTTGAGAAATAACCCAATCGGTCCACGCGTTCTTTTGAGAGCTGGATTTTTCGAGAATCGTACCATGACGATTCAAACTGCCGAAATTCGCGACGAACTACTTCGTCTTTTGTCCTCGTGTTTCCACCCACATTCATGCGGCGCACATAAACCCGCTTGCCTGTGTCCACTGCCACATTGATATTCACAACGCGGTTCTCACGGTCCAGTTCGGGTATCACGTTTGCATTTGCGAACGCATAACCATAGTTGCCCAAGCGATCTTGTATGGCTTTGGTGCTGTCGGTGATCAATTCGCCATTAAACGTCTCGCCTTTTCTCATTTGAAGCAAAGAACGCAGTTCTTCATCTCGCCCCAAAAGTTGACCGCTCAATTCCACATTGCCAAACGAGAATTTGTCGCCTTCTTTCACTGTGATGGTGATGAAAATGTCTTGCTTGTTCGGTGCAATCTGTACTTGGGTATTTTCGATATTGAAATCGGCATACCCACGGTTCAGATAAAACGAACGCAACTTCTCAACATCACCACTTAACTTTTGGCGAGAGTACTGGTCGTTTTTCGAGTACCAGGACATGAAGCCACTGGTGCTCAGTTCAAACTCGTCGAGAAGCTCTTCTTCGCTAAAGTCTTTGTTGCCAAGAATTTTCAACTGTTTGATGGACGCTGATTCGCCTTCGTCGACATTGAACACAATGCCCACCCGATTGCGGGCCAGTTCATCAACTCGTGTTTGTACTTGGGCACCGTACTTGCTGCGTGAAAGATATTGGCGCTTTAATTCTTGTTCGGCTTTGTCCAGCAAAGATCGGTCGAATATTAACGACTCACCGATCCCAACGCCTTTGAGCGCCTCTTTCAGCGTTTCCTTGTCGAATTCTTTGGTGCCGTTAATCTCGACCGAGGCAATCGCAGGACGCTCAACCACGGTGACAACGAGCACATCGCCTTTGGCGGAGATTTTTACATCTTCGAAAAAACCTGTCGCAAACAGGGAGCGAATCGCTTGAAGCGCTTTCTCGTCAGTGAAAGTATCACCCACACGAATAGGCAAGTAACTGAATACCGTGCCGGCCTCGGTGCGTCTCAGACCTTCAACTTCAATGTCTTTAACGACGAACTGGTTGGCCTGGGCGTGCACGACGCTCACAGACAATGCGCAGGTGGCCACGACTGGATAAACCAAGCGCGCTGGAAACAGAGTACTTCTAATTGTCATTCAGATCGTTCCTACCAGCCGGTATCGGCTGGAACCAATATGTGAAGGCTGTCAGAAAATCAGCCTTTGAATATCATTAAAAAAAGCAACACTGGTCAATGCGCCAATGAGCAAAATACCAAGTTTTTGGCCACGAATCTGCCAGACTTCTTCAACTGGTTTGCCTCTGACTATTTCGGCCAAATAATACATCAAGTGCCCACCATCCAAGAGCGGAATAGGCAAAAGATTCAAAATCCCTAGGCTAACAGAAACCATCGCCAGAAATCCGAAAAACGGAAGAATTCCCAAGCTAGACGATTCACCCGCGGCAGATGCGATCGACACGGGGCCGCTCAAGTGGTTCCACGACAAATCGCCGGTTACCATTTTACCCAACGCAGCCAGTGAAAATACGCTGACTTCGACCATTCGACCTGCGCCTTCCAGCAAAGAATCAATAGGACCCAGTGGGTTGTTCACGATGACAGACTCACCGCCAATTGAAAGACCCAAACGCCCAATCGTTGACCCATCATCCTGCTCGACGGGCTCAGGGGTCGCCTTCAACGAGATTTCTTGAGCATCTCGTCGAACCAAAATATCCGTGACTTCAGAAGGCCGCTGCTTGATCAGTTCGGTGAACTGCGCAGACGTCTCGACCGGAATAGTTGCAACACTAATTAACTGGTCACCGTTGACAAACCCGGCGGCGGCCGCGGCACTGCCCTCGCCTACTGCGCGCACAAACACACTTTTCTCAAAGGGCAGAAATCCAAGCTCACGACTAAGTGTTGGACCCAACTCCGCATCGATGGAAGCCGCTGGAATCGTTTGGAGCGATAGCGCTTCTCCACCCCGATTCACTGCAATATCAAGATCGTTTTTAAACAGTTTTGCCTTAATCAGTGCCCAGGACACTTCATTCCAGTTCTTGGTGCCATCACCATTGACAGAAGTGATCTCGTCGCCCAATTTCAAGCCCGCTTGAGCAGCAGCTGAGTTTTGAATGGGGGCTGCCGTTTGGGTGGCGAGGCCCAAGGGTTGCATGTATGCCAAAAAGCCGTAAATCAGTGCGGCAAGGATCAGATTGGCCATGGGGCCTGCCAGCACAACTGCAATTCGTTGTCCAACAGGTTTCCTGTTAAAGGACTCGGACAGATCAATATCGTGGCCTTTCAGGCTGTCGGGGTCGCGTTCGTCCAGCATGCGCACATACCCACCCAGTGGAATCCACCCAATCGTCCACTCTACTTTCGTTTTCCTATTAACCCATTGAAAAATTGGTTTGCCGAAACCCACCGAAAAGCGGATAACCCGCACGCCGTAGAAGCGCGCCACCGAGTAATGCCCGTATTCATGGATGAACACCAGAATTCCCAAGGCCACCAAAAATGAAATGATCGAATTCAACATATTTGTCCTGCGATTAAAGCTTTCCGACACACTCAGTAGCATAAACCCTAACTGTGTTGTCCAAGGCGAATGCATCATCCAGGCCGCGCACAGATTCACCGGCAAAACGAGATAAGCAGGCCTCTGTCAAGCGGACTATGTCCATGTAAGAAATTTTTTCGTTCAGGAATAGATCTACGGCGATCTCGTTGGCTGCGTTGAACACCGGCGCCAGAGTGTCTGGCTTGTTGAGTACTTCAAAAGCCAGCTTCAGCATTGGAAAGCGCGTTAGGTCAGGCTCTTCAAAATGTAGCCGAGCCAGTTGGGCGAGATTCAGGCGAGGTGAGCCCGACTCGATTCGATCGGGCAAGCCCAGCACGTGTGCAATCGGGGTTCGCATGTCTGGACAGCCAAGCTGAGCTAGCATGCTGCCGTCTTTGTACTCAACCAGCGAATGAACGATGGATTCCGGATGAACCAGCACCGACAACTGCGTGGCTGGAAGACCGAAAAGCCACAATGCCTCGATTAGCTCCAGGCCTTTGTTGGCCATGGTTGAGCTGTCGACAGAAATTTTTCTGCCCATTACCCAGTTTGGATGGGCAACCGCTTGGGCGGGTGTAACCTGCTCAAGTTCAGCGAGAGATTTTTTGCGAAATGGGCCACCAGAAGCGGTCAATATCATACGCTCAATACCAAATTCTTGAGGTCGGCTTAAATCGTAATTCGACGGCAAACACTGGTAGATGGCGTTGTGCTCGGAATCGACAGGCAAGATGGTGGCCCCTGACTCCAGACAAGCCTTAATCATAAATCGACCCGCAAGCACCAAGGACTCTTTATTGGCCAACAAAACTTTTTTGCCCGCCTGAAGCGCGCTAAGTGTTGGCTTCAAACCTGCGGATCCAACAATGGCAGCCACAACCGTATCGACGTTGGTGCTTTGGCATACACGGTGTAAGTCTTTCACAGAGCCTAGGTCGGGTGAATAGCCTAGCTGATGCCTCAACTTCTCGCTGTAACCGCCTTTTTGCCAGCTTGAAAGCGCAGTGTCGTCGCAAATGATGAGTGATTCTGGCCTGTGAGCGCAAGCCTGCTTAAACAGCAAATCAATGTTTTTGCCGGCAGCGAGCCCGGTAACAGAAAACCGGTCGGGGTGCCTGGCCACGACATCCAGCGTATTCACGCCGATTGTGCCAGTGGCCCCCAAAAGCAAAAGTTTCTGTGAAGCCATTTATCTAACCCGAGATCGCTGTGACCAATAAAATGGCCAATGGGAGCACTGGCAACTGCGCATCAATTCTATCCAGCACTCCACCGTGTCCTGGCAGTAGCTGACTGCTGTCCTTCAAACCCGCCCTTCGCTTTAACATGGACTCAAACAGGTCACCCACAACACTGTAAGCGCTTAACACCAACAACCAAAATGAAAACACTGCAGGGTGCCACCGCTCGAACGCCATCACTTGCCAGGTACTTTCTAGGAAGGGATAGGCGCCAGCTAGCAAAACAACGACCCAGCTAATTGCAAGCACGCTAAAAGCGCCGCCCACAGCGCCTTCCCAGCTTTTTCCTGGAGAAATTCGCGGAGCCAGCTTTCGTTTTCCAAAGGTTTTTCCAAAGAAATAGGCGAAAATATCGGCGACGAAGCAAATTGCGATGGTGCTTAGTAAAAACACTATTCCGTGCGTTTTGGTGATGATCAATGCAAGGCCTGCAGCGCCGATCAGCATAAAACCGACTAGTCCAAACAGATAGTGGTTGCCCAGCACACCCACGGAAACGTTTCGCAGGCACCACGGGGCAAATGCAACCCAAAACACACTAGCAATTGCAAGCAAGGGGAAGCCCTGGGTTTGTAAATTAAAGGCGTAATTGGCAAGCAAACAGATGCCAGTGCCTAGAAGTGCGTAAAGAATTGACTTGGTCGATTTAAATTGACCAAGTCTCGCCCACTCCCAAAAAGCGCAGGCTAGTACGGTCAGTACAAAAATGTTCCAGCCAGTGCTGCCGCCGTAGATCAACACTCCAAGCAGCAAGACCAGCAAGACCACCGCGGTGATCACGCGCGTTCGAAGCATGTTTTTTATGTCTCGTATGTGAACGATTTCACTGGGCAGACTGCCGAACATTCATCAGCATGGGCTGGATCTGTTCGGATGTGCGGCCGAAGCGACGTTCTCTGTTGTTATAGGAATCAATGGCTTCCAGCAACATCGGCTTGCCAAAGTCGGGCCAAAACTTGTCAGTGAAGTAAAACTCCGTGTATGCCAATTGCCACAGCAAAAAATTGGAGACGCGCTGCTCGCCGCCTGTGCGAATAAAAAGATCTGGCTCGGGGCTACCGTGCAGGCACAAATGCTGAGCTAGGGTTGCCTCTGTAATCTGACCAGGATCGCTGGCCAATTCGGGTCGAACCGACAGCATTTTTTTTGTGGCTTGCAAGATATCCCAGCGCCCACCGTAATTGGCTGCGATATTTAGACACAAGCGAGTGTTGTTTTTGGTCAGATCCTGTGCGGACGCAATGGCTGCCTGCAGTTCCGGTTCAAACGCAGTGGTGTCGCCAATAATTCTCAGGCAAATATTCTCGCGGTGCATCGCTTCCACATCTTTGCGCAATACGCGCACAAAGAGGCGCATCAGCAGGCTGACCTCTTCCGCAGGTCGACGCCAGTTTTCGGATGAAAACGCAAAAAGGGTGAGATGCTCTATACCCAGTTCGCAACAGGCCTCGACCGTTCTTTTGACTGCATCCACCCCGCGTTTGTGCCCCGCAATGCGCGGCATCAAGCGACTTTTTGCCCAACGACCATTGCCATCCATCACGATTGCGACGTGCTTTGGAATACTGGATACGCTAGGGATATCCAGTGTTGAGCTGGTGAAGGCAGTCATTAATTGCTTAAACCGTCATGATTTCGGCTTCTTTGGATTGCAAAACCTGGTCGACTTCTGCAACGAACTTGTCGGTCAGCTTTTGAATGTCACCTTGCGCCCGGCGCTCATCATCCTCAGAAATTTCTTTGTCGTTCACCAAGCGCTTCAAGGATTCGTTCGCATCTCGGCGTAAGTTACGAATTGCCACCTTGGTCTGTTCGCCCTCGCCTTTGATGAATTTGGTCAATTCACGGCGACGTTCTTCAGTCAACGCAGGCATCGGCACGCGAATCGTTTCCCCCATTGATGCAGGGTTCAGGCCAAGATCTGACTCGCGAATGGCCTTTTCAACTGCATTGGCCATGTTTTTCTCCCAAGGTTGAACCACAATGGTGCGCGCATCGGCCAAGCTAAGGTTGGCCACTTGGGAAATTGGCACCATGGAGCCGTAATAGTCCACTTGAACGTGGTCTAGGATGCCTGTATGGGCGCGCCCGGTTCGTACCTTTTGTAGGTCGGTTTTCAAAGATTCAATGGATCTCACCATCTTGTCTTCTGTGGTCTTGCGAATGTCTGCAACGCTCATGATTGGATTCTCACTGCTTTGGTCGATATTAATGTTCTATTAATAGCTCGATTGATTACATGTGCACCAAGGTGCCCTCGTTTTCTCCTGCAACTGCACGATGCAGCGCACCGGGCTTGTTGATGGAAAACACCCGAATTGGAAGCTTCTGATCGCGGCAAAGCGCAAATGCAGTTGCATCCATTACTTCGAGATTCTTCGAAATTGCTTCATTGAAGGAGATTTTTTCGTACCGTGTAGCGGTCGGATCTTTATTGGGGTCTGCGGTGTAGATACCATCCACTTTGGTGGCTTTCAATACAACTTCCGCTCCAATTTCAGAGCCGCGCAGTGCTGCAGCGGTGTCCGTGGTGAAAAACGGGTTGCCTGTACCGGCAGCGAAAATTACGACCTTGCCTTCTTCCAGGTAACGAATTGCTTTCGGACGGATGTAGGGCTCAACAACCTGTTCAATATTTAAAGCAGATTGCACTCTGGCTTCAACACCAGCGCGTCGAAATGCGTCTTGCAAAGCCAGGGCATTCATTACGGTCGCCATCATTCCCATGTAATCGGCAGTTGCGCGATCCATGCCCGCAGCGCCCGGTGCTATGCCCCTGAAAATGTTTCCGCCGCCGATTACCACGGCCAACTCAACTCCTGAAGCAGAGACTTCAGCTACCTCTGCAACCATTCTTTCTATCGTCTGGCGATTGATGCCGTAGGAGTCTTCTCCCATCAGGGCTTCGCCTGACAATTTGAGTAACACACGTTTGTATGCTGCCATTCAAGCCTCTAGTTGGATCATTGACAGGATTCTATAACGTAATACGCTCGGATTAGAGTACCCGCAAATAAAAAGGGGTTTCTCGACTAGAGAAACCCCTCGTTCACTGCGGCAATTAACGGCCTGCGGCGGCAGCGGCGGCTTGCGCGGCTACTTCAGCGGCGAAGTCATTCACCTTCTTCTCGATGCCTTCGCCCACGATGAAAAGTTCGAAGCTATTTACTTCGCTGTTCTTGCTCTTGAGCATGGCTTCAACGGTCAGCTTGTCGTCTTTCACGAAAGGCTGAGACAACAGGGCAACTTCCTTCAGGAATTTCTTGATTGAACCCTCAACCATTTTCTCCGCGATGTCGGCTGGCTTGCCTGACTCTTCCGCTTTGGCTTTGGCTACCGAGCGTTCACGATCGATGTCTTCCTGTGGTACGCCACTCTCGTGCAGTGCTTTTGGCTTTGTGGCCGCAATGTGCAGGGCAACGTCTTTACCAACATTGTCGTCGCTGCCTGTGTAGTCGACCAAAACACCAATTTTGCCGCCGTGAATATAGGAACTCAGGCTGCCCTTTGCTTCAACACGTTTGAAGCGACGAACGGACATGTTCTCACCAATTTTGCCGATCAAGGCTGTACGAACGCTTTCAACAGTACCTTCACCCAATGGCAAGGCAGACAATGCCTCTACACTGGCTGGGTTGTTGTCGGCGATCAACTTGGATACATTGGCCACGAAAGCTAGGAAGTCGTCATTCTTGGCCACGAAGTCTGTTTCACAGTTTACTTCTACAATTGTGCCCAAGGTATTGTTTTCGTTGATATAAATACCAACAAGTCCTTCTGCGGTTACACGTGCTGCCGCTTTGCCAGCCTTGCTGCCCAATTTCACGCGCAGAATCTCCTCTGCCTTTTCCATGTCGCCGCCGGCTTCGGTCAGGGCTTTTTTGCATTCCATCATGGGTGCGTCGGTTTTCTCGCGCAGTACTTTAACCATTGCTGCTGTAATTTCAGCCATTGATGTTCTCCTAAAGTCGGATTCTGAATTAGACAAAAAAAAGGGGCGACTGATCGCCCCGTTGGAAGACGAAGGTTTAATTAACCTTCTGCTCCCTCTTCAGACACTTCAACGAACTCGTCGCCGCCCTTGATTGCTTCAACTACATCGTTAACAGCCTGGTCACGGCCGGCCAGTACGGCGTCTGCAACAGAACGGGCGTACAAACGAATTGCGCGTGCAGAATCATCATTGCCAGGAATGACGTAGCTGACACCAGCTGGTGAGTGGTTTGTGTCAACGATACCGACCACTGGGATACCCAGCTTCTCGGCTTCGGTGATCGCAATTTTGTGGAAGCCGACGTCGCAAACAAAAATTGCATCAGGCAATGTGGGCATGTCTTTGATGCCACCGATTGACTGGTTCAGTTTTTCCATTTCACGTGCAAACATCAATGCTTCTTTCTTGGACATGTGCTCTGTACCGCCGTCGGCGATAATGGCTTCCATGTCTTTCAGGCGTTTGATGGATGTTTTGACTGTTTTGAAGTTGGTCAACATGCCACCCAACCAACGCTGGTCAACGAAAGGCATGCCGCAGCGTGCTGCTTCTTCAGCGATGATTTCCTTGGCTTGACGCTTGGTACATACAAACAGGATGTTGCCGCGATTGGCAGACAGGCGCTTTACAAACTTCAGCGCGTCGTCAAGCATTACGACAGTTTTTTCCAGATTGATAATGTGAATTTTGTTACGATGGCCGTAAATATAAGGGGCCATTTTAGGATTCCAGAAGCGGGTTTGGTGGCCAAAGTGGCAACCAGCTTCCAGCATTTCGCGCATTGATGCTGCCATGAATTTCTCCAGTATAGACAGGGTTAAGTGGGTTTGTACTGGGCTAAAAAGTAGCTTTTAAAGCGAACTTTGCTAGCACCCTGTCGCACAAACCGTTAAATTTACTCTTTAGCGCTGATTAACTGATTAAGTTGCACGTGGCGGTAGAGCAGCCAAAGATTATACTCGGTTAAAATACGTTAGCTCAAGCAGGAATTAAACAAAACCATGAATATTGTGATCAAGAACGAGCATGACATTGAAAAAATGCGTGTTGCAGGGCGTTTGGCCTCTGAAGTACTAGACTTTATTGGCCCGCACGTGGTTGCTGGTGTAACCACTGAAGAACTTGACAAGCTTTGCCACGATTTCATCGTGCAGGTTCAAGACGCTATTCCTGCTCCTCTGAATTATGCGCCCCCCGGTTATAGCCCCTACCCCAAGTCTATTTGCACGTCTGTGAATCACCAGATTTGTCACGGCGTACCTGGCCCGAAGAAATTGAAGAATGGCGACATCATTAACATTGACATCACGGTGATCAAAGATGGGTATCACGGTGACACCAGCCGCATGTTCATTGTAGGTGAAGGTTCGCTGGCTGCACGACGCTTGTGCGAAATCACCTTTGAGGCAATGTGGTTGGGTATTGAACAGGTGAAGCCTGGTGCCACTTTGGGTGATGTGGGCGCAGCCATCCAAAAGTTTGCAGAAGGTTTCGGTTATTCTGTCGTTCGCGAATTCTGCGGACATGGCATTGGCACCAAATTTCATGAAGAACCCCAGGTACTTCACTATGGCAAGCCCGGTACTGGCATAACCTTGGTCGAAGGCATGATTTTCACAATCGAGCCCATGCTAAATGCGGGTCGACGTGAAATCAAAGAAATGCCGGATGGATGGACCATCGTAACCAAAGACCACAGCCTGTCGGCCCAATGGGAGCACACCGTGTTGGTTACCGCCGATGGCTATGAAATTTTGACCGTGTCTGAAGGCACACCGGCCAACCCACGGTTGAAGAAAGAGGCTGCATAATTTGGACATAAGTTCAAACCCCTCGGAATCGCGTATTTCTTCAGACAATTTGAACGAGCTTAAACTTCGTATCAAGGGTGAGATGAAGGCACAAGCGCATCACTGGCTCAGTCCGTTCAATTCTGACACGCCAGCGGATGCAATCGAAACTGCCTTGAAAATTCGTTGCAAGTGCGTCGACAACGCGCTTTTATCTCTGTGGAATGCCCTAGAAATGCCCTTAACTTATTGCCTGGTGGCGGTGGGTGGATACGGCAGGGGTGAATTGTTTCCGTTTTCAGATGTTGATGTGTTAATCCTGATCCATGGGGAACCTGACGAATCAAACACGGAAAAACTCGAAAATTTTTGCGGTTCAGGTTGGGACATTGGTCTGGAAATTGGGCACAGTGTTCGTACGCTGGAGCAGTGCATCGAAGAAGCCAGCAAAGACATCACGGTTCAAACTGCCTTGGTGGAGTCCCGGCTTCTTGCTGGTACGGCCAAAGTTTTTAGCGACTTGACGTCTAGACTCAAAAAGTCACTTGATGTAAAAACTTTTTTTCGCAAGAAGACGCTTGAACTGCGTCAGCGACATGCCAAATTTCAAGAAACCCCTTACAGCCTGGAACCCAACTGCAAGGAAAGCCCAGGTGGTCTTCGGGATCTGCACGTGATTTCATGGGTGTGCTTAGCGGCTGATTTGGGAAACAGCTGGGCAGAGATGGCAAAACAAGGCTTGATTACCCCTTTCGAAGCGGCGAAGCTTAGAAACAATGAGCGCACATTAAAAAAAATTCGCTATCAACTGCACGTAACCACGGGCCGCAGGGAAGACCGTTTGGTTTATGACGTGCAAACGCAGTTGGCTGAATCACTAGGTTACAAGCCCACCGCGGCAAAGCGCTCGAGCGAACAGCTGATGCAGCAGTACTACCTGGCTGCCAAGGCAGTGATGCAGCTAAATACGATTCTGCTGCAAAACATCGAACTGTCGATTTTCGGTTCGAACGCGCAACCTATCGCGATCGATGATGAATTTCAGGAAACAGATTCGCTGCTCGACATTCGGGATGACAACGTTTTTGCGAAAAACCCCTCGGCGATGCTTCGTGCATTTATCGTGATGCAGCAAAACCCGCGCCTGAAGGGCATGAGCGCGCGCATGTTACGTCAGCTTTGGCACAACCGGGTGAAAATTAACAGCGAATTTCGGAAGGACCCAGTTAACAAAGCATTGTTCATTGAGTTTTTTAAGCAGCCGCAGGGCATTGTGCATGAATTGCGGCGCATGAATGAAACCAGTGTGTTGGGGCGATACTTGCCTGCCTTTCGCAAAATTGTTGGGCAGATGCAGCATGACCTGTTTCATGTGTACACGGTTGATCAGCATATTTTGACTGTGGTTCGCAACTTGCGCCGCTTCACAATGGCAGAGCATGCGCATGAATATCCCTACTGTAGCCAGTTGATGGCCAATTTCGATGACCATTGGCTGTTGTACATTGCGGCCCTATTTCATGACGTGGCCAAAGGCCGTGGTGGTGACCACAGCATTTTGGGTGAAGTGGACGCGAGAAAGTTTTGTAAAGAACATGGTCTGAACGAAGAAAACACCGATCTGGTGGCCTTTTTGGTGAAGCATCACCTGACCATGTCGAACACGGCACAGAAAAAAGACCTTTCTGATGTGCAGGTGTTGAAGGAATTTGCCGCCTTGGTGCAAACGCCGCGAAATCTGACCGCTTTGTATTTGTTGACTGTGGCCGACATTCGCGGCACCAGCCCCAAGGTGTGGAATGCATGGAAGGGTAAGCTGCTAGAGGACTTATATCGCTTGACTTTGAAATACCTGGGTGGTGAAGCGCCGAACCGCAGGCAGATGCTGGCCGAACAGCAGGCTGAAGCGCGGCGCATTTTGCGTTTGTACGCGCTTTCAGACGATGTTCAAGACAAATTGTGGGCACAGCTTGATGTGTCGTATTTTCTACGCCAAGGCCCCAGTGACATTGCATGGCACACCCGCCACCTGTATTGGCGCGTGGACACAGAACAACCGATCGTAAAGGCGCGCTTGTCGCCCATCGGTGAAGGCCTTGAATTGTTGGTGTACACCCGCGATGAAATGGATTTGTTTGCCCGGATTTGCGGCTATTTTGACTCCAAGAACCTTAGTATTCTTGATGCGAAAATTCACACGACTTCACATGGATACGCGCTGGATTCGTTCTTGATTCAACATGAAAGCAACACCGAGTTTTACAGGGAAACACTCTCGCTTCTGGAAGCTGAACTGCAAGATAGGCTGGTGAAGCGCCTACCACTTGAACCGCCTGTGTTTGGGCGCATGTCGAGGCAGTCCCGCCACTTCCCGATTCGGCCTAATGTGGATTTGAAGCCAGATGAAAAGGGCAATCAGTATTTGCTAACTGTTTCTGCAACAGACAGAACAGGCTTGCTGTATTCAATTACTCGATTGTTGGCACAGTACAAAGTCAACGTTCAAACCGCGAAAATCATGACCCTGGGCGAGCGCGCAGAAGATTCATTTTTGTTGTACGGACAATCGCTGAATTCGCAAAAGCTGCAAATTCAGTTGGAAACAGACCTTCTGGAATTGTTGTCAATTTAAGTAGGTCAGAACATTCAAATTATTCGTCGTGAAGCTGCACCATGGACTTGATAATTCCCATGACGCGGGCCATGCCCTCATGCACCGTTTTGCTGATCTGCGCATGGGAAATTGCATGCGCACTTTCACCCACGCCAGCGGCCTGATTCACCACCAAAGCCAAATGCGCGTAGGGAATTTCAAGTTCCCGTGCCAGTGCCGCCTCGGGCATGCCGGTCATGCCCACAATGTCGGCACCGTCGCGCGCCAAGCGTTTAACCTCAGCGGCAGTTTCAAGTCGCGGACCTTGGGTGCATGCATAACAACCGCCCTGCACCACCTGCTCACCCACTGCATCGGCGGCCAAGCACAATGAGGAACGTAATGCTTGGTCATATGGCCAGGTGAAATCGATGTGTTGCACTGCCTGACTGTCGCCCTCAAAGAAAGTGGCTTCGCGACCGTGGGTGTAATCCAGAATTTGATCTGGTACCACCAGTTGCCCTGGCTTTAGGTCTGGCCGAATGCCGCCCACGGACGCCACCGACAATATGCCATCAATGTTCAACTGCGACAGGGCCCACAGATTCGCCCGATAGTTGATTTCATGCGGTGCAATGGTGTGACCATAGCCGTGCCTCGCCAGAAATACAATCTCGTGGCCTGCCAGCATACCAATGGTCAGCGCACCCGATGGTTCACCATAGGGAGTGCGTTGCACTTTGCGCTTAACGACTTCAAAGCCCGGCAGCTGGCTTAAGCCGCTACCACCCAACACTGCATACATCGATTAGTTCCTGTTTTTTAGGTATTCGGAAAACTCAGCAGATACTTCGTGATGTTTCAAGCCCAACTCTACTGTGGCTTTCAAGTAACCAATTTTCGAGCCACAATCAAAACGTGTTCCGTTGAAGCGATAAGCAAGCACTGGCTGATCTTCCAGCAAAGAAGCGATGCCATCCGTCAACTGAATTTCTCCGCCGGCACCTTTTCCTGTTTTGCGAATGTGATCAAAAATTTGCGAGTTCAAAACATATCGTCCAACAACAGCGAGGTTAGTCGGTGCGTCTTTGGGATCCGGTTTTTCGACAATCGCATTCACGCGTTCAGAGCGGTTGTTCCATGGGGTACTTGAAACGATACCGTAAGACTTTGTTTCCTCGGGCAGAACTTCCTGCACCGCCAGCACGCTGGCATGCTCACGCTCGAACACTTTCACCATTTGATGCGTAACAGAGGGCGTGCCCTTGTCAACGTCCATCAAGTCATCCGCCAACAACACGGCGAAGGGTTCTGGACCTACAACAGGTTCTGCGCACAGCACAGCATGCCCTAAACCCAAGGGCTCCATTTGGCGAATGTAAATACAGTTTACATGGCTTGGAACTATGTTCTTTACCAGTTCAAGCAATGCTGTTTTTCCACGTGCCTGAAGCTCGGCTTCAAGTTCGTAGGCTTTGTCAAAGTGGTCTTCAATGGCGCGCTTGCTGCGGCCTGTGATGAACACCAGCTCTGTCAAACCAGCCTCAAGCGCTTCTTCAACTGCATATTGAATCAGCGGTTTGTCGACCACCGGCATCATTTCTTTGGGACTGGCTTTGGTCGCTGGCAAAAACCGGGTGCCCATACCGGCCACTGGGAATACTGCTTTTCTAACACGTGTCATGATGATTTACCCAATAGAAAAATAATTAATTAGTTCGAGCGATAATTAAAGCATACCTTGAAATGTCGTCTCATCAAGTATGGTGATACCCAGACCAGCGGCCTTGTCCAGCTTGCTTCCTGCAGACTCCCCTGCCAAAACAAAATCTGTCTTTTTCGACACCGAGCCGCTGACTTTGCCACCGCGTTCAACGATTAACGCAGCAGCTTCATCGCGGCTATACTGGCTCAGGCTGCCGGTCAGCACAAATGTTTTACCAAAAAAAGGATGTGTTTCGTCAAAGGTCTGGGCTTGTGCTTCGGGCCATTCCAAGCCCAAATCGATTAGCTCTCGAACCACTTGCTTATTCGCTGGCTCATCGAAAAACTGTCGGATTGATTCGGCCACAATTGGCCCCACGTCATTCACTTCCAAAAGCTCGTCGATGCTTGCACCGATCAGCTTTTCAACACTGTTGAAATGGGAGGCAAGGTCGCGAGCAGTTGCCTCTCCCACATGTCGAATACCCAGCCCGAACAAAAATCGACTGAAGGTGGTTTGCTTGGCCTTGTTAATGCTGTCGAGCAAATTGCGGGCAGACTTATCACCCATGCGTTCAAGTTGAACGATGTCTTCGAATTGGAGGCGGAACAAATCAGCTGGTGTTTTCACCCATTCTTTTTCGACCAACACTTCGATCAGCTTGCTGCCAAGGCCTTCAATGTCAATGGCCCGGCGGTGCGCGAAGTGGATAATGGATTGGGTCAGTTGCGCTTTGCAAACCAGGCCACCTGTGCAGCGCAAGGCGGCTTCACCCTCTTCTTTGCGCACCAGTGAATTACAAATGGGGCATTGGGTAGGCATTTGAAATGCCACGCTGGAAGCACTTCGCAAGTTACCGGAAAATGGTAGTACTTCGGGAATTACATCGCCTGCGCGACGAACCAAAACCTGATCGCCGACGCGCAGATCTTTGCGCTGAATTTCATCCAGATTGTGCAAGGTGGCTGACGACACCATCACACCCCCAACCTTGACTGGGTCCAGTTTGGCCACTGGCGTAATTGAGCCAGTTCGGCCAACTTGTACTTCAATAGTCAAAATGCGGCTGAGCACTTCGTCGGGCGGAAACTTATGCGCTACCGCGAACCGTGGTGCCTTGGCCACAAAACCGAGTTGATCTTGCAGATCGAAAGAGTCAACTTTGTACACAACGCCATCAATTTCAAATGGAAGGTGGATGCGGCTATCGCCTACATGCCGGTAGTAGTCAAGCAGACCTTGCGCGCCTTTAGCGCTCTTGCTTAACTGCGAAACTGGCAGGCCCATACCGGCTAGCCACCTCATCAGGGCAGATTGATTCTTCAATTCGCGCAACTGGTCTCGACTCAAAGCGGCGCCATAACAAAAGAATCGCAGAGGTCGGCTGGCTGCGATTTTGGGGTCGAGCTGACGAATGGTGCCTGCCGCTGCATTGCGTGGATTTGCAAACACCTTGAGCCCCAAGTCGGCTTGGCGTTCATTCATTTGTGCAAAATCTTTTTTGTACATAAAGATTTCGCCGCGCACTTCAAGATGCGCGGGCAGATTGTCGCCTTTTAGTTTCAATGGCAAGCTGCGTATCGTTTTGACATTGCTCGACACGTCTTCACCCACGGTGCCGTCGCCGCGTGTAATGGCCTGTTCGAACAATCCGTTTTTGTAATGAATCGAGATGGCGAGTCCATCAAACTTCGGATCGACTGCGTAGTCGATCGCGGTGTTGGCTGGTAAATCTGCCAACTCTTTAACCCTGCGGTCAAAGGCGATGACATCGCTGTCGTCAAACGCATTGCCCAAAGAAAGCATCGGCACGCGGTGTTTAACCTGTTCAAACCCCTCAGAGGGTTTTCCACCTACTCGCTGCGTGGGTGAATCGCTTTGAATCAAAGTTGGGTGATCAGCTTCAAGTTGTTGCAGCGCCCGGTAAACGCGGTCATATTCGGAATCGGGAACCTCGGGAGCATCTAGCACGTAGTACGCATGTTCCCACCGATCAAGCTGATCAATCATGCTGCGCATGGCCTGCGCCGGCTGCGCTGGTGACGAGGGTTCGCCACTGCCATGTTCGAACAAATCCAGATTACTCATGAAAACAATATGCGGGCGATAGGTGTGCCGGGTTTGAAACCTGAGTCGGTCAAATCACGGACTCTTTCGATCAGTTGGTTGTATATGCCTTCAATGGCTTGAGTGCTCAGGGTACGGCCTGAATCGTCCATCAGGGGGGCACCGAATTTTTCGTTCATGCCGTGGCAAACCGTGACGATATCGCCCAAGGCTTTAATCGGTTCTGCCGAATTTGGAACATCAATGCTAAAGCTAAGCAGACGTTTGCCCGGTGCGTTGTGGATCACCATCGTGGCCAGGGTTCCAGAACTGTCGCTCAAGAACCATTGATGACCTTTTTGGACCCAGCCAGCCGCAGCCAACATGTCCACCGCTATGCTTTCCTGCACGGTATCGGGCAATAGGCAATGAAGGCCCAGCAGGGTGTCGAGCGCAGCGGCGGCTTGGTCAAGTGTTTCCGCTTTGGCCACGACCTCTTTCATCTCAGGAAATTCAATGTCAGCGTTTTGATCTTCAGCGAACCGTTTGAGTTTTCCAAGCACTTCGGAAAATTCAATTGAACTCAGCGGCCCTTTTCGATTGGCAATTTGCACACTGGCTTTCAGCGACTTTGCCATGCCTTGGTAGGGCTGGGCCTTGAACCACAAGGTTTCAATGCTGTCTGCTGAGTCAGGGCTTGCCGAATAAACAATTCGCTTGCGGTTGATTTGTTCAAGTCCGTCAGTCAGCGATTTCCAGGTGTTTGCATCTTTGGTCTCATCAAAACGAATGATGAAATCAGCAAATATTTTTTTGTCGATTAAATTTTGTGGTTCATTTTTCAGGTTTTCATCGTTGATTGTCAGGTCGCTTACGGAGCCATCACTGTTTGACAGCGGATCGGTAAATTCACCCGAAAGTTCTTTTTGCGAATCGCCTTGATAGGTACCGATACTTTGGTCCTGCGCACCAGTAAACCCAGGTTCGGTTCGTTCGTAGTTTTGTTTGCTTGAATTATTGTTGAGCAAAGGATCTTGGTCAGTTTCACCAAAACGTTCCGTTGCTTGCTTGCGCAAGCGGTAGTCTTGCCACCAGTTGTATCCGATCATGGCGGCAATGCCACCACCACCAACAATCAACAGGGTTAGTTGTAAGTCATTCATACTGTTTCCGTTGCCATTTTTTCTGCAGCAGCCAAGTCAACAGCCACGATTCGGGAAACACCTTTTTCCTGCATCGTAACGCCTATTAGCTGCTGGGCCATTTCCATGGCGATCTTGTTGTGGGAGATGAACAAAAACTGGGTTTGTTCAGACATTTGTTTCACCAGACGCGTGAAGCGTTCGGTGTTTGCGTCGTCCAGCGGTGCATCCACTTCGTCGAGCAAGCAGAACGGCGCCGGGTTCAATTCAAAAATTGCGAAGACCAAAGCAGTGGCTGTAAGCGCCTTTTCACCACCCGACAACAAATGAATGGTGCCGTTTTTCTTACCTGGAGGCTGAGCAAACACCTGCACGCCAGCGTCCAGAATTTCGTCGCCTGTCATCACCAAACGTGCCTCGCCGCCACCGAACAGTTTTGGGAACAAACGTGAGAAGTGACCATTTACCACACCGAAAGTTTCAGACAACAAGTCGCGAGTTTCTTTGTCAATTTTGCGGATTGCATCTTCCAGGGTTTCCATCGCTTCAATCAAATCGCCAGCCTGTTGGTCCAGGAAAGACTTTCTTTCCGTGGCCGCAGCCAGTTCATCGAGTGCAGCCAGGTTCACCGCCCCCAATTCCTGCATGCTGTTGGTCAGGCGGGTAACTTCCGCCTGCAACACAGACGCCTTGGGCGGCACCTCCAAGGCAACGAGTTGCGCACTTAATTCGTTTACATCGGCATGAACTTCATCCAACAAATTTTTGTATTGTTCAATGGTCAACTCGGCAGCCTGAATTTTTAGCGCCCAATCTTGCACTGCATCACGCAGCGGGTCGGCCAGCTTGTCGCTTTCTTTCTCGGTGCGCTCAAGCTCGGAAACCTTGCTCATGATCTGTTCAAGTGCATCGCGCGATACAGCGACTTTTTCCTCGGCCACCACGCGTTCTTCAAGCGCAGCTTGAAGCGATTCCTGACCTTCAATTTCAGAAAGCCCTTCAAGTTCAGCCAAGGCAAGTTGCTTGCGCTGCTGGATTTGTTGAATTTGGCTGCTTGCAAATGCAATGTCGCGTTCGCATTCACGCTGGCGCGATTCCTGATTGCGAATGTTGAATTCGGCGTCCTGTTTTTTGCGCAAGGCATTTTGAACCTGCGCCTGCTTGTCGCGAAGCACCTGCTCTGCCTCGGTTACCCGGTCTTTCTGGCTTTCCAGTGCATCGCTGGCCACGGCCAGTTGCTCGTCAAGTTCTGCGTATTTGTCTTCGGATTCCAACAAAATAGCGCGCTGTTCTTCCAGCTCGCTTTGCAGCAAGGCCACATCCAGCCCAATTTGCTCACGGCGGCTGTCTGCCCTGCTTTGCTGTTCTTGCAAACGGATTAACTGCACCTGGGCTTCATGAAGGCGTTTGGTCAGGCTTTCCACCAGGTTGCGGGCCTGAACCACATTGGCTTTCATCTCGCCGGTACGAAGTTGAAGCTGATCGCGTTTGGCCATGGACTCGTTTTTCAACATGTCGAGCGCTCGAACTTCGGTGCGCAGTGCGTCGATTTGTTGCTGGCGTTCGAGCCTGCCGCTTTGCGCGTTGTCAGCCGCGTAAAACGACACGCCCGTGGAACTAACACAATGCCCCTGGGGTGTGAAAACTCGTTGGCCCGGATTTAAGCTTTTGCGTTTGGAAAGCGCAGCCTGCAAATCTGGGGCCATCAAATAGCCGGCCAGAAGCTGCGCCAATGACTGTTGGGTGGCTGAGTCTGAACTGCGCACAAGGCTGGCCAGATCTTCAGGACCAACAGGCAAATTGGTGTTGGCAGGCGAAGACTCCATAAACGCAACGCGCGCAGGTGGTGGCTGTTTGGCGAACCCTTCAACCATGTCCAGTGTACGAACCTGAAAGCTGTCCAGCGACTCACGCAGGGCCGATTCCAGCGCCCTTTCCCAGCCGCGCTCTACTTGGAGCTTGCCCAAGAGGCGCGGGGTTTCACCCAGGCCACTGGATTCAACCCACGGCTTCAGTTCTGCGCTTTCCGCCAGTTGATCATTCAGGTTTTCGAGCGCCTGCAATTGCGCTTGCGCATTGGCATGCTTGTCGCGCTCCGAGTTGAAGGCCACTTGAACATGATCAAGTTCACTGTTGCTGTTGGCCAACTTGCTTTCCAGCTCATTGAATTGCGTTGCACTTTGAGCAAGTTCGGCTTCAAGGGAAAGGACGCGAGCTTGGACCTCGTCAAGATCATGCACAGAGGGCGCCGCAATTTGCTGTTTTTCGCTCTCAAGCCGGTCAAGTTTTACTTGAATCGTGGTTTCAGCACGGCTTGCAGATTCTTGCTGCGATGAGATTTGGCTCAAAGACTGCTGAATCTGCATGACGCCAGCGCGCTTCTGATCAACAGCTGACCTTGCCGCCTGCAAAGCCTGCTCAACCGGCTCAACTGCCAGCTCGGCTTCTTCCAGTGCAATAATTCGTTCTTCAAGTTCGGCCTGTTGTTCTTCGCTCGAGCCACTAATTTCTTCAAGACGGGCCTTGGCGTCTTCTTCACGCACGGTCCAGTTTTGAATTTCAAGTTCAAGTTCAGCCACGCGCGCACCCAGGCGGGCGCGCGATTCGGCCATTACCCGCAAATCAGCTTCAAGGCGACTAACCTGACGGTTGGCTTCAATCCATTGGGTTTGATCATTTTCCAATTGCTGCTGGGCATCCACCTGCTTTTCTCGCACAGCGAAAAGCTCAGTTTGCGTGCTGATCGACTTGCTTTGAATGGCTTCCAGATCGGCTTTGGCCCGTTCAAGTTTGGCTTGACCAGTGTTTTTCTGTTCCAGCGCTTCGGTGTACCGAATAATCCAGAGCAGACGTTGTTTGGTATTTTTCGCTTCTTCCAGTTCCTTGAAATGGCGTGCCACGGTGGCTTGCTGTTCAAGGCGCTCTATCTGGCTGGTTAGCTCGCGCAATATATCTTCAATTCGGGTCAGGTTGTCGCGGGTATCGGCCAAGCGATTGCCCGTTTCGCGGCGGCGCTCTTTGTATTTCGACACCCCGGCGGCTTCTTCGAGGAAAATGCGCAGTTCCTCGGGGCGGGCTTCAATAATTCGGGCGATCATACCCTGCCCAATGATGGCGTAAGCGCGGGGACCCAAGCCAGTGCCCAGGAAAATGTCTTGAACGTCTCGACGGCGAACCGCCTGCTGGTTAATGTAATAGGTTGATGCACCGTCGCGTGTCAGCACGCGTTTCACGGAAATTTCGGAATATTGGTTCCAACTGCCACCTGCCCGGCCTTCGGCGTTGTCGAACACCAGTTCCACGCTGGCACGAGATGCTGCCTTGCGGTTGGTAGAGCCGTTGAAAATAACGTCCTGCATGGACTCGCCACGCAACTCCGACGCTTTGGATTCACCCAACACCCAACGCACAGCGTCGATGATGTTCGATTTTCCGCAGCCGTTCGGACCCACCACCCCAACCAGATTACTGGGCACGGCGAAGGACGTCGGTTCAACAAATGACTTAAAGCCAGCTAAACGAATGTGAGTTAATCGCACGATGAGGTGGAAATGAGACCAATAGAACGAATAAAAACTTCAACCCACGGGAACTTGAAAACCCGCTGACCTTATAATAGCAAAGCCTTTGCGCTTTACGCCGGGCACCCTGCCCTTAGTTGGCAGGATGATTGATTTGTTTAACGCCACACGGCTTTGTGCCCTGAAGGCCCACGAGAGAAGCATGAGCAACAAACCCAGCCGAGATTTACAAACTTTCCCGAACCCAAACCCGGACCGGCCCTACCACGTTCACATCGAAGTGCCTGAATTTACATGCCTTTGTCCGTTGACTGGCCAACCCGACTTTGCCACTTTGGTGATCGACTACCTGCCCAACCAAAAAAATGTTGAGCTGAAAAGCCTGAAAATGTACATGTGGAGCTACCGCGAGGAAGGTGCATTCCATGAAGCGGTAACCAACAAGATTCTGGACGACCTGGTGGCCGCAACCGACCCTCGGTACATGAAACTGACCGCAAAATGGTATGTGCGCGGCGGCGTTTACACCACAGTGGTGGCAGAGCACCGCCATGCCAGCTTTCAGCCCTTGCCCAAAGTTGAACTTGATTCCATTTTAACCATGAACCCTACTCGTGGCTAATGCAGCAATTTCGGTGAACGCATTGAAAAATCTAGACAAACTTCAGCCATACCCGTTCGAACGTCTACGTGCCCTGTACACAGGGGTGCAACACAAAGGTGGGCTTGCGCACGTAAATTTGTCGATTGGCGAGCCCAAGCACCCTACTCCTGAGTTGATCAAGCAAGCCTTGATTGATAATCTGGATGGATTGTCGGTTTACCCCGGCACGCAGGGCCTGCCTGTGTTGCGCAAGGCCATTTCCGACTGGATATTGCGCCGCTTCGACGCACTTGTTGATCCAGAAACGCAGGTGTTGCCCATTTTGGGTTCTCGGGAAGCGCTGTTTTCATTCGCACAAGTGGTGCTGGACGGATGTGAGGCTGGCAGCCATGTGGCCTTTCCCAACCCGTTTTACCAAATTTATGAAGGTGCAACGTTTCTGGGGGGTGCCTGTCCGGTATTTGTGAACATTGACCCTGAAACAGGCTTGTCGAATTTTCACGCGCTTGGCCCGGATGTGTTGGCCAAAACCAAATTAATGTATGTGTGCTCGCCGAACAACCCCACTGGTGCGGTGTATACGCTGGAAGACTGGCAAAAGCTGTTTGATCTGGCCGATGAATACAACATCGTGATTGCATCGGATGAGTGTTATTCAGAAATTTATCTAGATGGAACCGCGGCCCCAATTGGTGGACTGGAAGCAGCCAGCCGCCTTGGCCGGTCCAGTTACACTAATCTGATTGTGTTCTCGAGTCTTTCAAAACGGTCAAACGCGCCAGGTTTGCGTTCGGGCTATGTGGCGGGCGATGCCAATTTAATCAAGGCGTTCCTGCGTTACCGCACCTACCATGGCTCGGCGATGTCCACCACCATCCAGATGGCCAGTGTGGCCGCATGGAACGACGAAGAACATGTGGCCGAAAACCGCCGCTTGTACACTGAAAAATTCAAAGCATTTAGCGCCATTCTGGAAAGCAAGCTACAGCTGCGTATTCCACCTGCAGGCTTTTACTTTTGGGCCGATGTGGGCCAAAGCGATACGGCATTTGCAAAAACGCTGTTTGAGCAAGCGCATGTTACCCTGTTGCCCGGAAGCTTTTTGGGTCGCGAAGTGAACGGTTACAACCCAGGCGCAAACCATGTGCGAATCGCCTTGGTTGCAAGCCTTGATGAGTGCAACGAAGCCGCCAATCGAATCGCAAAACAAATTTAAAACATACCCTGACACAGGAAATAACCATGACAACAAATCATCAAACCATTATCGAAGCCGCATGGGAAAACCGTGCAGAGATTTCACCATCGTCTGCACCGGTTGACGTGCGCGCTGCCGTGGGCGACGTGCTTGAGAAACTGAATACTGGCGAGTTGCGCGTGTGTTCCAAAGAAGGTGGCGACTGGGTTACCCACCAGTGGATTAAAAAAGCGGTGCTGCTTTCTTTCCGCCTTGAAGACAACAAGCCCATGGCTGCGGGCGGATTTACGCAGTTTTACGACAAAGTGCCCACCAAGTTTGTGGATTACACCGAAGAAGACTTCAAGAAAGGCGGTTTCCGAGTGGTGCCCCCAGCAGTGGCCCGCCGCGGAAGCTTCATCGCCAAGAATGTGGTATTGATGCCCAGCTACGTGAACATCGGCGCCTATGTCGATGAAGGCACCATGGTCGACACTTGGGCCACAGTGGGTTCATGCGCACAGATTGGTAAAAACGTGCACTTGAGCGGTGGCGTGGGCATCGGTGGCGTATTGGAACCCCTGCAAGCCAACCCTACCATCATTGAAGACAACTGCTTTATTGGCGCACGTTCCGAAGTGGTGGAAGGCGTGATTGTGGAAGAAAACTCTGTCATTTCCATGGGCGTGTATTTGGGCCAAAGTACCAAAATTTTCAACCGCGAAACCGGTGAAGTCACTTACGGTCGAATCCCAGCTGGTTCAGTGGTGGTAAGTGGTTCACTGCCAAGTGCCTGTGGAAAATACAGCCTGTACTGCGCAGTAATTGTGAAGCGTGTTGATGCGAAAACCCGTGCCAAAACCGGTATCAATGAATTGCTGCGCAACGCAGAATAAGGAGCCCCCATCAGAATGACTGCCAAGGTGTACGGAATACCCAACTGTTCGAGTGTGAAAAAGGCGATTGCTTCCCTGAAGGAAGGCAATATTGAAGTGCTTTTTCACGATTTCAAGAAACACGGCGTGCCAGCAGATTTGCTGGACGAATGGATTGTTGAATTCGGACTGGACATGGTTATTAACCGCAAAGGCACCACTTGGCGCGGGCTGGACGAAGGCATGCAAATCAAAGCCCTGTCACCCGAAGGTGCCAAGGCACTTCTGTTGGAATACCCCAGCATTATTAAACGCCCGGTGGTTGAGCTCAACGGTGAATTAACCATTGGGCAAACAGATTTCAGCAAAGGCAATTCATGAATCAGGACCACGCAGTGCACATTGCAGTCGACCCCAAGGAACTGCACACTGTGCGCGATTGGGTGCGGTTTTATGTCACTGAAATGCGCCGCGGCAATGTGTTTTTCGGCCACGGATCAAGCAATGCATTTGATGAAGCCATTTACATGGTGCAATCAGCATTGCATTTGCCGATCGGCGACTTAAGCCCTTTCTGGGACGCACGCGTAACCGCACAGGAATCGTCTCGCCTGCTGCGTTTTATTACCCAGCGGGTTATTGATCGCAAGCCCGCCAGTTACATTACTGGCGAAGCTTGGTTACAAGGTCATTCATTCAAGGTGGATGAGCGGGTCATTATTCCCCGTTCTTTCATCGCGGAAATGTTGGCAGATCAATTCACGCCTTGGGTTAACGCGCCTGAAATGCCCTTTGACATTCTGGACATGTGCACTGGGTCGGGTTGCCTGGCCATTCTGGCTGCGCATGTTTTTGAAAATGCTGAAGTGGATGCAGTTGACCTGTCTGAAGATGCATTGGTACTGGCTCGCGAGAACATCGCCCTTCACGACTTGAAGCAACGCGTGCACACCGTAAAGTCCGATCTGTTTTCAAACTTGAATGGCAAACAGTACGATTTCATTTTGACGAATCCACCTTATGTGAACGAAGCGTCAATGAAGAAGTTGCCGCCTGAATACCTGCACGAACCCCGAATGGCCTTGGCCGGTGGCGACAGTGGTATGGACCTGATTCAAGAGATCTTGACCCAAGCACCCAAGCACCTGAAAGATGGTGGCTTTTTGGTGGTTGAGTTGGGCAATGAAAAACTTCATTTCGAAGCCGCATTTCCGCATTTAAATCCCATTTGGCTTGAAACCTCGGCAGGTGACGAACAGGTGTTTTTACTTAACAAAGAAGACTTGGTCTAAACCCATTCAATGATTCAAATCAATAACCTTAGCATTGCGCGTGGCAGCAAGCCCATTTTAACCAACGCTGAACTTACCCTGTTTCCTGGCGAAAAAGTGGGCCTGATCGGTCACAACGGCGCGGGCAAATCAAGCTTTCTTAGCGCATTGCTGGGCGAACTTCACATCGACCAGGGCAGTATTGACTTGCCCAAGGTGTGGCGCCTTTCCTGGATTGATCAGGAGGTAACCGCCAACCACCTCAGCGTGATTGATTTCGCCCTGGAAGGTGACCGCGCCCTGCATGAGGTACGCCAGAAAATTCATGCCGTTGAAGAAAGTGGCGACATGGAGCAGCTGGGCAACTTGTACGAAGAACTTGAAAACCTGGATGGCTACACAGCAGAAGCACGCGTGGCCACCATTTTGCACGGTCTTGGTTTTAAAACCGAGGACCTGCAACGCAAGGTTGGCGAGTTTTCAGGCGGCTGGAAAATGCGTTTGAACCTCGCCAAGGTTTTGGGTTCCAGAGCAGATTTGATATTGCTGGATGAACCCACCAACCACTTGGACATTGAGGCTGTGGTGTGGCTTGAGCAATGGATCAAGCAGGTCAACAGCACCGTGATTCTGGTTTCTCACGACCGTGATTTTCTGGATGAAGTGTGTACCCACACAGTACACCTGAACAACGTAAAACTGACCAAGTACAGCGGTGGGTATTCAGCATTCGAACGCGCATTTGCCGAGCGTGCTGACCAGGTAAGCCAGGCCAATCGCAAAGCAGCTGGTGAAATGGAAAAGCTGCAGAAGTTTGTTGACCGCTTCAAGGCCAAAGCCAGCAAGGCCAAACAGGCCCAAAGCCGTGTAAAGCGCCTTGAAAAGATCAAGCTGATTGAAACCCTTCAAGTTGAGCCACATGTGGCTATTCCATTCATGGAGCCGCACAAAAGCCCCGACCCCTTGGTGGTATTGAATCGCAGTGATTGTGGTTACGAAGGCGTTGCCCCGATTTTAAAAAGCATCAGCCTGGAACTTCGCCCCGGTGATCGAATTGGCTTGTTGGGTGCGAACGGAAACGGCAAAACCACCTTGGTAAAAACTTTGGTGGGCGAGCGTGACATGCTGGGTGGCGAACGTGTGGAAGGCAAAGGGCTTGTTTACGGCTACTTTGCCCAGGATCAAATCGAATCACTGGACATGAATGCCACGCCCTTGCAGCACATGTCACGCCTTGAACGGCAAATATCAGAACAAAAGGCCCGGGAGTTTTTGGCTCGTTATCACTTCCGTGACGACAAGGTGCGCCAATTGGTGGGCAGTTTTTCTGGAGGCGAAAAGTCGCGCTTGGCCTTGGCCTTACTGGCCTACAAGCGCCCTAACCTTCTGCTACTGGATGAACCAACCAACCACCTGGACATTGCTACACGTCAGGCCCTGGCCAGCAGCCTGCTGGAATTTGAAGGCGCGCTGATCATGGTTTCCCACGACCGGCATTTGCTGGAATCGATCACTGACCGTTTTTGGCGTGTGCACCAAGGCGCAGTAACGGAGTTCGAAGGCGACCTTGACGACTATGCTGAATTGTTGCGCAAGGAAACCAATGCCGACAATCAACGAAACAAGCAGAATTTAGGTTCTGGCAACAAGCCAGTCGTGAAAGCCCAGGCCACCGTCGCGGCGCCAGTCGATCGCCAGGCGGCCGGCCAGCGTTTGAAGCAATTGAATAATCAGGTGAAAAAACTCGAGAAGCAGATTGAAGCGGACCGCCCAAAATTGGCTGCGCTGGACGACGCCCTCGCAAAATGCAATTACAGTGATTCGGATTCTGCAAAAAAAGCAGCTCAGCACCATGAAGAACGGAATTCAGTTTCAGCACGCCTGGAACTCGCCGAAAATGAGTTACTTGAAGCAATGGTGGAAATTGAATCCCTGGAAGAAACTTTGGGGGTTTGAACAAACGCCTTTTAGCTCAACATGCCCTCTTCACTTAAAAACTCCCGCCAAGCGTCCAAGTGAAAACAAAGCGCAGAACTGTTTACTTGAGTATTTAAATTTACCAAGTTTTCACGCAGCAATTGACGAAGATCTGCACCGGAAATTTCGCACATTTTCGCGCGCACGTGACTTTTGACTACGTCGGGAACCCCAAGGGATGGGTAAACCTCTGCATCATATAAATGCTCACCAAGTACCAGCATCAGCAAGTCCAGTGCAGTTTGTGATTGAGTGGATCCGCCCTGCTTTGCATCTTGAAATGCCAACTCAACAAGCCCAATCTGACTGCGCAAAATAAGTGCCTCTGTCATCTTCGACTGCTCAAGCGAACGATTTCTTTGCTCGATCAAGCCGTGGTAAGCCTCTGGCAAGTTCCACTTTCTGCTGTCCGCGCGATTAATCAGCTCAAGGCTGATTTTAAGTGACGAACGGCTTGATACATCTTGTAAATTCGTATCGTCGGTGTGGGGCGGGGATGCCATCTCGTTCTGGAATGTGGAATCTTCATCGTGGGCAATCAAAGACTCCAAAAAGCGATCCTGACCAAAAACTTCTGGTGAATGGGAAACCTCATTCACTGGGTTCTTCAAACTGGTATCGAGCTCGGCATTGTGCCGGAACTCTGTCAGTTGGGGCTCGTGCATGGAGGAAGGTCCTGACGGGCGACCTTTGCGAATTGAAGCCCCACCAAACAGCCTGTATTTTCGTGTTAGGTAAATCAACACTGTCAGGATTAGCAGGCCTGTTGCCAGTGCCATCAAATGCAACTGACTAAGTCCTAAAGCTCCAATTGAACCGATACTCTGCTCATCATTCAACCCCAGGCCACTGTGCGATGAACCAGTGCCCTTTCGGCTCTCTATCAATCCATTTCCAATTAAGTTTGTGCCCAATGAAGCAATGCGTATAGGCTCGTCAGTGGACTTTATCGGTGTGTCCGCTTGCGATTCGTTAACGGCAACCGACTCAGCCATATGCTTTTCCACAACATTCGGAGTCGAATTTGGCGCGTCGTAAGCGGGTGTCAAATTAATTCTGCGGGTAGGCGATATACGCGATTTTGCCAATATTGAAGAGCTGGCTGGATCAAAATTATTGCTTGCAAGCTTTGTATTACCGGTTTCTGTGGTTTGCTCTGGCACGGACTGGTTTTGATTCATGATCAAGGTCCAGCGGCTCGTGAAAGTAAGCAACGGGCATTCAGAGACCAACTCAAGTTGCACCAAAGCATGATTGATTGGTGACACGGATTCAAACTCGACCATGCCCCCCTGTCTGATAGTTGGCTCAAAGTTCACCCACACATCGATTGTGCGGCCACTCGTGGCGGTGTCGATTGACTGGATTCTAGAACGCATACAGGTAGAGCGCAGTTGCGATTCAGTGCCCTCTGGAATACCTGACAAGGTGCTTTTGAGCTGAAGCTTCTTTCCAATGTCCTGAACACCTGCGGGTACACTCATCTCAAGGCCATATGAAAGCAATGGAACGGCATACAGCCACAATCCAGTGGCAATCAATACACAGGTATGCCAGAGAGCAGAATTCAGGATAGTGGTCATTGGGTCTCGCAGTTCAATCGTTCCAGCAAGCCCTCAGGATACGCAATGAATTACCTCATGAGGTATCCTAGAAATGACCTAGCACGAACGTGTTAGCCCGCCCATTTACCCCAACCTGGAAAAGGCAATGTTGTTTACATCGCAGGTTCACTGAAGTCGGTTTCTTACCAGTGGCCTCAAGTGCAATCGAGGTGTAAGGTGAATAAGTGTGCCCGCTTGGGTGATCAACCTGCGCGAAGCCTACTTGGCGTCATGCAGCATGCAAAAATTGATTCTAGAATGACTGTTCATATCATTGATTGAACAGTTCAGTACACTACGGGCAATTTAATAAAAAATAGAGACTCGGGAGATCAGCTTATGGCGAACATCGCCACTTTCTTGTTCCAACACGACGACACACCAAATCGTGTTTTGTACCGCCAGTTTATCGACAACGAATGGGTCGACTTCAAGGCCCGCGAAATGCTGGACATGGCGCGTGGCTGGCAGGCATTTTTCCGGTCAATGGGTTTACAAAAAGGTGACCGTGTCGCCATTTGTTTGAAAAACAGCGTGCATTGGGTGGCCTTCGACCAGGCAGCCGTAGCGATGGGGCTGGTATCAGTCCCTCTGTATGTCGATGACAACGCCAGCAACATCTGTTATTGCATCCAGGATTCAGGCTCCAAAGCCGTGTTGGTAGAGAACGATCGAATCGCTCGCAACTTGCTTAAAGAGGGGCTGAGCGACATCCGTGTGCTTTCTTTGAAGTCTGAAATTGAAAAGAATGCCGATGGCGTTGAAAACGCCCTGCAACTGCTGAAGAGCCTTGAAAAGAAAGTGGAGCCGTTTGAGCTTTTGGATCTTGAGCAAAACACTCTGGCCACGATCTGCTACACATCGGGCACCTCCGGTCGACCCAAGGGTGTCATGCTTTCACATAAAAATGTAATAGCCAACGTTGACAGTTGTTTTCAGCTTGACATTGCGCAACCTGACGATGTGTTTTTGTCTTTCCTGCCCATGTCGCACATGTTTGAGCGAATTGGTGGGTACTACTTGCCTTTGCGAGCAGGCGCAAAGGTAATTTACGCGCGGGGCATCAATCAGTTGCCAGAGGATTTGGCCACCCAGGCTCCAACCGTATTGTTTGCCGTACCGCGTATTTTCGAGAAATTTTACGGACGGATTCAGGCATCGGTAAAAGATTCAAGATTCAAGCGCAAAGCATTCGAAAAACTGGTTGATGTCGGCTGGCGCATGGAACAGGGAAAAGGCGGGATCGTTGATCACTTCCAGTTGCCTTTGCTGCGCGCCAAAGTAGCGCAGCCCATCCTTGAACGCCTTGGTGGACGATTACGTGTAGCCGTGGTGGGCGGTGCGGCCTTGGACAGCAACATCGCCAAGGCATTTATCTCCATGGGTTTGACGATACTTCACGGCTATGGCATGACAGAGGCATGCCCTGTGATTTCCGTGAATCGGCCTGAAGGCAATGTGCCTGAATCTGTGGGCCCTCCCTTGCCCAATGTTGAAGTCAAGCTCGGTGAAAACGATGAACTGCTTGCCCGCGGCCCCAATATCATGATGGGGTATTGGCAAAACGAGGAGGCCACCCAAAGCGCGGTCGATTCAGACGGTTGGTTGCACACTGGTGACGTGGCGGAAATTAAAGACAAACGGATTTATATTCGTGGCCGCATCAAAGACATTATGGTGTTGTCGAACGGCGAAAAGTTTTCACCACAAGACGCTGAAACTGCCATTGTAGGTGATGATGTTTTTGAGCAAATTGTTTTGATTGGTGAAGGGCGACCCTTTATTGGAATGATCGCAGTAACCGCCAATTCCAATGAGAAAGAGTTGATTAAACGTGCGAACGAGCGTCTTCAGCATCTACCTCGGTACATTCGCGTACGTAGAATTATCACAACCAAAGAGCCTTGGACTGTGGACAACGGTTTGTTGACACCCACACTGAAAGTAAAAAGGGTAAAGGTAATTGAGGCATTCAAGGACCGCATCAATGATCTTTACGCGGAAGGCATGGGCGATTAATTCATGCATTGTCAGCGGAAAAAGCCCACTTCAACGTGGGCTTTTTTTATTCTGTGGGAAGGTCTTCGTGGTCGTAATTGTCTGATCCAATTCTGGCCAGAAAATCGGCAGCACGCTCGGGGGGGGGGCACGTCGATCGAAGCCCATCGATGTAAGTAAACAGATCTTCAGAAATGTTTTGCCACATGGGATCTAGCACCACATCTACTCCTTCATGGCGCAACAATTCAGCAGCGCTGGAAAACGCACCATCACCTGTCAGTAAAACGACCTGTTGAACCTGACGCTTGTATGCCAAAGTGGCCAAATCCACGCCCATCCTGAGTTCAATACCTTTGGGGTGAGAATCAGGGGTGAAATCTTCATCAGCCAAATCGTCGACCGAGATGCGTTTTCCCAGCAAATCAGCCATTGCGTCTTCGTTGAGCTTCCAGTTGTCTGCTTCGCGAGCCTCGCCCAGTTTCACTGCCAGTTTTCGTTTTCGCTGAAGTTGTCGCTGGAAAGCCACCCGGAATTGCCCTTCCTTCGACTTTGACAAGTCAATTTGTTGTTTTGAAATTGGAAGAGTCACTCGTTGAGTGAAAACAGGTGTGTCGTAGAAAAAAATACGGAACAAATGCCGTTTGGGTTGGTTTCGTTCGAACAAATGCGCGGCCGACAGGCGCCAAACCAAATCTGCCATGACCTTTGCATCATGATGCACCGAACTTGGAAAGATTTGACGAATTCTGCGAATGAAGAAGGGACCATCCACGAGGATAGCTGTAAGCATATAAGCCCTTGATTTTTAAATGGAAATTTAAAAATGTAAATTAAATTTTAGCGAAGAAAATAACTGTCCATCAATATAGTAACACCGAACATCGGGCAAAAATAGCGATGGCCACACCCCTTAAGAGTGAGAAATGGTGACCTCATAAATAGCAATACACATACAATTAGTAAGCATTGTACTGACAGACCTTGATTTCTATTTTTTATTAATCTGTGCGGAGGATGAATTGAGTACGACCCCGGATTACAGCCAAGATGAAACCGCCCGAAAGCAAGAAAAGTACTGGCTCTACATTTTGTCCAATACCAAACCGAATGGCCCTTTGTATTTGGGTGATGCAGCCTGTCTGCTTTCCCGAATGAATGAGCATCATGCAGGCCTACGCCGTGACTATGCGCATTACCATCGCTTAGACCGACTGGTTTATTTTGAAGTTTGGTCTGATCACGACAAATTTGTGGCACGTTTGCGCCGGGTGAGGAATTGGCCTCGTGACATGCGTTTGCTGCTGATTGAATCCTTGAATCCCGAGTGGGACGATCTTCTCCCCCAGTTTTTGGCTGAACAATCGACAAAAAGCCAGATTCAGGAGCAAAAAGGTCGGGAAAAAGCAGCCTGATCTTGACTATTTTTCAGCTCGTGTAGTCCTATTTAGACCGGCCACGTTAACAATATTTGAAACTTTATTTTTAATTGGCACACAAACACGTAATTGCCATTTAAATAGACTCTGCAGCGCTCATTTTTTTGAATCTGAATGCTCACTGCGGATAGTACAAATAACGTTGTTGCTAGTTTTCAGGAGTTAATCATGAGTTCGATCGCTGAGCGCCTGACCCGATCATATTGCCTATTTCATTGGCTGCAGGTCAAGCCCATCCCGGAGCAAATTCGGTCGAGTGTTGCCTATAGTACTTTGGAGCAAGAACTTCTTTCTCTTAAGGTAAAACCTGAAGACTTGGCTGCAGTTGGTTCAGATGTAACAGATAATTTTGAAGAGTCACGCTTGGCTTTCATGGTGCGTTACAGCGGCCTGACTTGGTCTACATGCTCAATTTTTTGTGATGCCATTGAGCACAACAGTTGGTTGCAAAATGGTACGCCCCTGCTGGTGCAATTCACGGGGGTAGATGCCACGGGTGAAATTGGGCTTCCAAAAGCCGCACTCGGTGATTTTATGTTCTTAAAGCCGAGTAATGTTTGGGTGGATAACAATCGGGTTGTATCGTTCACCGTGCGCTGGAATAAACATGAAACCCGCCGCATGGAGCGATTTATTCGGCTGGCCTCCGCGCGCCATGGCCTAGAGGCCACGGTCAGCAACATTGCCCAAAGCGAGAAATTTATTGCCGCAATCAAGGCCACAGTAGGCGCTCAGTAATTAACTTCCGCGTCGTCCGTTAATTGAAAGGCACCTTAGGGTGCCTTTTTTCTTTGCCAAAGTAGCGCCATGCAAAAAACCAAAGACACCAGCACAGCCCTGTACGACCTGATAACTGGCGACGAAGATGCCCGGGTGTGCAGAGACATTCCTGATGAATCGTGCCGGCACCAGCCTGTCAATTTCTTTCTGCACCTGATTAGCAACTTTTTCACCAAACTGGCCGATGAAATTGCCAGCGCGCGCCTGGTTTTCCCGTGGGTATTGGGTTTGTTGGGCGCTCCAATGTTGCTGGTTTCCCTTGCTGTGCCCATTCGGGAATCGGGCGTACTGTTGCCGCAGTTATTCATCGCTGCAAAAATTCGAGCAAAGGCCTTGCGGAAGTATGTGTGGATGTTTGGCGGGTTGTTAAGTGGCTTGGCTTTGTGGGCCTGTGGATTCGCCTTGTTCATGGATATTCCTGCACAGCAAGCCACTTGGCTGGTGTTCAGCGCATTACTAATGTTCAGTTTTGCCCGGGGAATTTGCTCTGTGGCTGCAAAAGATGTGTTGGGCAAAACCATATCGAAATCCAGGCGGGGCACTTTGATGGGCCTGGCCACCAGCGTTTCGGGAATTTTCACCCTGCTTTTGGGGCTGAACCTGGGTTTTTACAATCAAATTAAAAACAACGAGTTAATTTTGGCCAGCCTGTTCGGCATTGCTGGTTTGTGCTGGATTATCTCTTCAGCCGCAATTTGGGCGATTCGTGAAGAACCGGGTGCCACTGAAGGTGGGGGCAATGCGGGAGTTGAAGCGCTGAAATCGCTGCGACTGCTTAAGGATGACAAACCATTTCGCAATTTCGTAATTGTTCGCACCCTGCTACTTAGCGTATCGCTGGGCGCCCCCATGTTGATTATTCTGGCTCAAGATGCGCTGGGCAATGCTGCACTGATTGGTCTGTTTCTGATTGTGTCTGGCCTTGCCAACACAGTTTCAGGTTACGTGTGGGGGCGACTGGCCGATTATTCAAGCCGGGTGTTGATGGCCATTTCAAGTGGATTGAATGCTTTAGTAGGTATTGCAGTGCTTCTATTGCTTCAATTTGAAGTTGAAATAAGCGCATTGGTGCTGTTCGTCGCAGCTTACTTCGGTGCTTCAGTGTGTTTGGCCGGTGTGCGTTTGGGCCGCAAAACCTTGTTGGTGGACATGGCCACCGCGGAAACCCGTTCAGCCTACGTTGCGGTTAGCAACACCGCCATCGGCTTTTTGATCTTGATCATGGGTGCTTTGGTTAGCATAATCGCCGGGCAAGACACCCACGCCATGTTGTGGATGTTCAGTATTCTTTCCGCATTGGCCTGCGTGCTGTGCCCGGTTTTACTACCTGTTCAAAAAGCTTAAAAAATCACGACCTGTTTTTCAGGCGGTCAATACTGTTTTACCGCCCATATAAGGTTGTAATACCTCAGGCACTTTCACAGAGCCGTCTGCCTGCTGGTAGTTTTCCAGCACCGCCACCAAAGTGCGGCCCACAGCCAGGCCAGAGCCATTTAACGTGTGCACAAACTCGCTTTTCCCGGCGTCATTTTTGAAGCGTGTTTTCATGCGACGCGCTTGAAAGCTTTCGCAGTTGGAGCATGAGGAAATTTCGCGATAAGTGTTTTGGGCGGGCAGCCACACTTCAATGTCGTGTGTGCGGGTAGAGCCAAAACCCATGTCGCCGGTGCACAGCACAATGACCCGGTAAGGCAAGCCGAGCTTTTGAAGAATATTCTCGGCATGCTGGGTCATTTCATCCAGCGCCGCGTAGGAGTTTTCAGGGTTTTCAATGCGTACCATTTCCACTTTGTCGAACTGGTGCTGGCGAATCAGCCCGCGCGTGTCGCGGCCATAGCTGCCCGCCTCTGACCGGAAACAAGGTGAGTGTGCTGTCATTTTAATGGGCAAGTCGCTGGCTTTCAGCATTTGGTCTGCCACCAGGTTGGTCAAAGTAACTTCTGCGGTGGGAATTAAATACAAAGGCTCTGAAGCGCCCTCTTCTCCGCCCTTCTTCACTGAAAAAAGGTCATCTGCAAATTTAGGCAATTGGCCTGTGCCCTTCAAGGCTTCACCACGCACAATGTAGGGTGTGTAATGCTCGGTGTAACCATGCTGCTCGGTGTGAGTGTCCAGCATAAACTGAGCCAAAGCGCGGTGCAGCTTTGCAATTTGACCTTTCAGAACGGCAAAACGTGAACCTGACAAATTAGCGGCTGTTTCGAAGTCTAGCCCCAAGTTTGTGCCCACGTCCACATGGTCTTTTACCTCGAAGTCGAACTTCGCGGGTGTACCCCAGCGGCGTAGCTCCACATTCTCTTCTTCGGATTTGCCCTGTGGAACTGACTCGTGCGGCAAATTGGGGATGTTCAACAAGAATGCATTCACTTCCTCTTGCAACGCCGTGAGGTCAGCCTCATTTCGCTTCAATTCATCGCCCAGTCCAGCCACTTCTGCCATTACAGTGGAAACATCTTCACCCTTGGCTTTTAACTGGCCAATTTGTTTGGACAAGCTGTTGCGCTTGGCTTGCAGCTCTTCGGTGCTGGTTTGAAGTTGCTTGCGTTTGCCTTCCAGCTGGTTGAACTGTTCAATGTCCAGGCTGTAACCGCGCTGGGCCAAGCGATCGGCCACATTGTTCAGGTCTTTGCGAAGCAGTTGAATGTCTAGCATGGAAGTTTCTCGAATTGCGGTTGGTGTGAATAGCGGTGATGGTACTAAAACTTAAAGCACAGTGAGGGCTTGGGCGGGCGCTTCTTACTTTTTTTCAGCCGCTTTGGCATTGCGCTCGGCCAGCCAATTCAGTTTCTCGGCAATTTTACCTTCAAGGCCGCGGTCGGTGGGCTGATAGAATTTCGGGGTCTGCAGGCCGTCTGGCCAATAACTCTCACCTGCTGCATGCCCTGCTTCTTCGTCGTGGGCATATCGATAGCCTGAGCCATGCCCCAGTTCCTTCATTAGCTTGGTGGGCGCGTTGCGCAAATGCATGGGCACTGGCATTGAGCTGCTTTGTTTGACATGGGCCATGGCTTGCTTGTACGCGTTGTAGCCCGCATTGCTTTTCGCGGCAACAGCCAAATACAGCACACACTGGGCCAAAGCCAGTTCACCTTCAGGGCTGCCAAGGCGTTCGTAAGTTTGGGCCGCTTCATTGGCAATGGTGAATGCACGTGGGTCTGCCAGGCCAATGTCTTCCCAAGCCATGCGCACAATGCGCCGGGCCATGTAACGCGGGTCGGCGCCACCATCTAGCATTCGGCAAAACCAATACAGCGCAGCATCGGGATCGGAACCGCGAACCGATTTGTGCAAGGCTGAAATTTGGTCGTAAAACGCATCGCCACCCTTGTCGAACCTGCGAATTTGCGAGGGGGCGATTTGCTTCAATGCGGGCAAATCAAGACTTTTCAAGCCCTGTGCCTTGGTTTGTAGCAAGGTGATTTCCAGCAGGTTCAAAAAACGGCGCGCATCGCCATCCGCATAGGCACACAAGGCATCGAACGCATCGCTTTCAACGTTTATCTCAGTACTCAGTTCAAGCTGGGCGCGTTCAAGCAAAAGCGAGAAATCCTCAGCACTCAGGCTGTTCAGCACATACACCTGCGAACGCGAAAGCAATGCCGAATTCACTTCAAACGAAGGATTTTCAGTGGTTGCACCAATGAAGGTGACCAGCCCAGTTTCAACAAAAGGCAAAAGCGCGTCTTGCTGCGATTTGTTGAATCGGTGAATTTCATCGATAAACAGAATAGTGGACTTGCCGGCGCGGGCGTGTTCACTGGCCTGGTCAATGGCAGCACGAATTTCTTTCACGCCGGAAAGCACGGCCGACAAGGCAATAAACTGTGCTTTTGCGGCACCTGCCAACAGGCGGGCCAGCGTGGTTTTCCCAACCCCGGGTGGCCCCCACAATATCAGCGAGTGAACGTGCTGTTGCTCGAACAACAAAGTAAGTGGTTTGCCAGGCCCCAACAGGTGCGTTTGCCCAACTACTTCAGCAAGCTGGCTTGGGCGAATGCGCTCAGCCAATGGCACAGAGCCCTTGACTGAGTTTGGCACACCCTCGCCGCCTGTAAATCGGTGGTTTGCGTGCGAAGGATCGTCGCCAAACAGGTCTGGTGTCATTGCGCTCGAATAAGGTCTACGCCGGCGGGTGCTTTGAAGTCAAAATAAGCAGCAGGTCGTTGCTTGGAAAAGTCCCAATTCGTCAGCTCAAGCTGAGTCACCTGCCCCAAGGCATCGTGAATTTCAAGGCTTACTGGCAAACCATCTTTCCAGCCAATGCGGGCGTAGTCGAACAGGTTGTCTTTGTCTTTGGGCTTGATCACAAGCCATTCTTTGCCATCTGTCATGCCTTCGTCTTTCAAATCGAACAATTTGTCGACGTTCTTGCTACCGAACAGCAAGGCCACGGGGGTAGAGTCCATTGCGTTGCCAATCGGCTTTTCTGTGGCGTGACCCATGTCTTCATCGTAAGAAACCACATTGGTGCCGTTTGAAAGCAGCAGCAAGGGGTAAGGCTTCTTGATTTCCCAGCGAAACTTGCCGGGCCGGGAGAAAGTAAATTCACCTGTGCCACGTTGTTTTATAGCGCCTGTTGGAGAAATAACCACTTGGGAAAACTGGCCTTCAGCAAACCCGCGGTCTTTCACAAAACTGGTCAATGCTTCTTGCGCAGAAGCCCACGCGCTTGAACTGGCCCCTATCAGCAAAGCAAACACCACGGCTGTGCGGTTAAAAAACTGTTGAACTTGCATGAAATTTTGCTTCCTTTGTTGCTTCATGTGGGTGAAATACACCCATTTAACGCACGCGTATTGGTGGTGGTAAACACACTTAACCAAACTTAATATAGTTCACCCAACTACACCCGCTTGGTTAGTCGTCGTCTTGCCCAGCTTCAGCACGGGCAAGAATTTCCCGGTTGCCGTTTGATTGCATGGCAGACACCAAACCAGCTTGTTCCATACTTTCCAGCAAGCGTGCAGCCCGGTTATAACCAATGCGCAGGTGCCGCTGTACAAATGAAATGGAGGCCCGGCGGTGCTTCAATACAATGCCCACGGCTTGGTCGTACAGTGCGTCTTTCTCACCATCAAAACTACCCGCGGTGGCATCCATGCTGGCATTGCCACCTTCCTCTACAGTACCACCTTCCAGAATGCCTTCAATGTAGTTGGGTTCACCACCCTTCTCTTTCAGGTATTCAACCACACGGTGTACTTCTTCATCCGATACAAAGGCACCATGCACCCGCTGGGGCACGCCAGAGCCTGGCGGCAGGAACAGCATGTCACCTTGACCCAGCAACGCTTCTGCGCCCATTTGGTCAAGAATGGTACGGGAATCAATTTTCGAAGAAACCTGAAAGGCAATTCGGGTGGGAATGTTTGCCTTGATCAAGCCGGTAATTACATCGACAGAGGGCCGCTGGGTGGCCAATATCAAATGAATACCCGCCGCACGTGCTTTTTGGGCCAGGCGAGCGATCAGTTCTTCAATCTTTTTGCCCACCACCATCATCAAGTCGGCCAATTCGTCAATCACGATGACCAGCATCGGCAAGGTGTCGAGCGGTTCGGGTGCGTCGGGGGTCAAGCTGAAAGGGTTTGGAATGCTGGTGCCGTTTTTCTTGGCCTCGGCAATTTTAACGTTGTAACCTGCCAAGTTTCGCACACCCATTTTGCTCATCAATCGGTAGCGCTTTTCCATTTCGCCCACCGCCCAGTTCAACGCATTGGCAGCTTGGCGCATGTCGGTGACCACCGGGCACAGCAAGTGCGGAATGCCTTCATAAACGCTCATTTCAAGCATTTTCGGGTCAATCAAAATCAACCGCACTTCTTCGGCGCCGCTTTTGTACAGCAGCGACAAAATCATCGCGTTAATACCCACCGACTTGCCTGAACCCGTGGTGCCTGCCACCAACAAATGCGGCATTTTGGCCAAGTCGGCCACCACTGGTTTGCCTGCAATGTCTTTGCCCAAGGCCATGGTTACTGGTGATTTATTGGTGCTGTACACCTGTGAACCCAGAATTTCAGTCAGCTTGACCACTTGGCGGCGTGGGTTGGGCAATTCCAGGCCCATCAGGTTTTTACCGTAAATGGTTTCAACCACGCGAATAGACACCAAGCTAAGCGCGCGGGCCAGGTCTTTGGCCAAATTCACAACTTGCGAACCTTTCACACCGGCCGCAGGCTCTACTTCAAAACGGGTAATCACCGGGCCGGGCTGGGCTGCGACCACCTGAACCTGTACACCAAAGTCGCTGAGTTTTTTCTCAATTAGCCGTGACGTATATTCCAGGGTATCGGCAGACACCGTTTCAATGGTGGCCGGGGCATCGTCCAGCAAGCCCAAGGGTGGCAATTCAGTTTCGGTTAACTCAGCAAACAATGGCTGTTGCTTTTCCTTGATGGCCTGAACAGAGGGTTCGGCCGCAACAGCCACCGGTTCAATTCGAATGGGCTTGTGCTCTTCAAACTTCTCGCGTTTTTGCTCCACTTTTTCAACACGCGCCAAAGCAACCTTCTTGCCTTCCTTGCGGTCAAAATAGGCAGTAATGAAATCTTTGGTTTTAAAGACCAAGCCTTCCAGAAAACCACCCACGCGTTCAGCCATCACAGCCCAGCTTAAGCCCAGCAATCCGCTTAAACCAGCGGCGGTGCACAGCAGCAACAGCATGACAGCGCCAGACAATCCCAACAATTGTTGAAAAACGCTTGAAATGGTTTGACCCACCACACCACCGGCACCCGCAGGCAAACCTTCGCCTTTGAAAACCGAAAGTGATTCCAGCCCCATTAAGCCAACCCACAGCACGATGAAACCAATTGGCCGCACCCAGGCAATCCATTTAGGCAAAGGCTCGCTAAATCCTGGTAGGTCAATGGTGTCTACCATTTTGCGGGCGCGCCACAACATGAAAAACGACAAACCCAGCAAGGCGTAGGCCGAATAACCGGCGATGAAAAACAACAGATCGGACAAATGCGCGCCCACCGCCCCGCCAAAGTTGCTGACCACTGCACTGCCGGATTCATGAGAAAAGCTGTCGTCTTGGCTGCTGTGTGAAACCAGGATCAAAAACAGATAGATCGAGAAGACAAGCAGGCACAACCAGCGAATTTCCAGCAGCAGTTTGCTGATTCGAAGTGTGCTTGTATTTTGTGTGGTCTTGGAATTCACTGTAATAAGAGTAGCCCGTGATGCAGCATATAATTGAAGCCTGTATTCTGACAAAGTTCGAGAGAAATATCTTGAACGAACACCATTTGAAGCACAAAAGAGGTAGCAATGACCAGTTCTAACACGCCACGCCACGCCAAAGTACTGATTTTAGGGTCTGGCCCCGCCGGGTACACTGCTGCAGTGTATGCCGCCCGCGCCAATTTGAACCCAGTATTAATCACTGGCATGGCCCAAGGTGGCCAATTGATGACCACCACCGATGTAGACAACTGGCCCGCCGACGCCGAAGGCGTTCAAGGCCCAGAGCTGATGAACCGTTTTCTGGCGCATGCTGAACGCTTCAACACCGAAATCATTTTTGATCACATTCATACTGTTGAACTACAACAACGCCCGTTCACGCTAAAAGGTGACGCAGGCGTTTACACCTGCGATGCACTTATTCTGGCCACCGGCGCCAGCGCCATGTACTTGGGTCTGCCCTCTGAAGAAGCGTTTGCAGGAAAAGGCGTCTCGGCATGCGCCACCTGTGATGGTTTTTTCTACCGCAATCAGGAAGTGTGTGTGGTGGGTGGTGGCAACACCGCTGTTGAAGAGGCCTTGTACTTGAGCAATATTGCCAAAAAGGTCACCGTAATTCACCGCCGCGACAAGTTCAAAGCCGAAGCCATTTTGATCGACAAGATGATGGACAAGGTGAAGGAAGGCAAAATTGAGTTGAAAACCGATTACACCCTGGATGAAGTACTTGGCAATGAAATGGGTGTGAATGGCGCACGCATCAAGTCGACCAAAACCGGTGAAACCCAGGATTTGGCTTTGCAAGGCGTTTTCATCGCGATTGGCCACAAGCCGAATACGGATATTTTCGAAGGTCAAATCGAGATGAAGAACGGCTACATCACCACGCGCAGCGGCTTGAACGGCTTGGCGACGATGACCAGCATCGAAGGCGTATTCGCAGCGGGCGACGTACAAGACCATGTCTACCGCCAAGCCATTACCAGCGCAGGTACAGGCTGCATGGCTGCATTGGATGCACAACGTTGGTTGGAAGCACAGGAAGGCTGACTTGTTTTTACAGCGGTAATCATGCAGTGAAAAAGCTGACATCCATGGCTGATCTTGAAGGGGTCAGGCGCTCGCTTGAAGCACAGCGCCTTGAGGCTGAACGCCTTGGGGAAATCAAGGCAGAAAAAGCAAGGATCAAGGCTGAGGAAGAAAAAAAACGTCACGACGAAGCGAACCTGTTCAAGCGGCAGGTTCGTGACGTAACGCCCCTACGCGATGTCAACATCAAAATCCATAAACCAGTAAAACCTTTGCCCATTGCCCGTCAACGCGAACTGGACGATGAATCGGTGCTTTGGGAAAGTATTTCGGATGAAATGGATGTTGAACGGTTTCTGGAAACTGATGACAAACTTTCCTATCGCCGCAACGGCGTAGGCCTTGAAGCGCTGAAAAAACTTCGGAAAGGCAAATGGGTTGTGCAAGCTCAAATCGACCTTCACGGATTGCGTTCTGATGAAGCCCGCACAGCAGTTGGAGAATTTCTGCGATCCAGCGTAAAACATGACATTCGTTGTGTAAGAATCATTCATGGCAAGGGCTTGGGCTCAATCGGCAAAGAACCCGTGCTGAAAGAGAAAGTAAAACGATGGTTGGTACAAAAGGATGAAGTACTGGCCTTTTGCCAGGCCCCGCCGCGCGATGGCGGTGCTGGTGCACTGCTGGTGATACTGAAAGCCCGACAATAAAAACGACAGTTAAATAACGCGGAGACACACGCAGATGAAAACTTCCAGCCCGGCAATTGCATGGCAACAAGGCTTTGCCAAATCGACCACTACTGGATTGACCATGGCTTGGGAAAGTGCCGGCCCCGCAGATGCAGAAACCATTTTCATGGTGGCTGGTCTGGGTTGCCAGTTAACCATGTGGAACGATGAGTTTTGCAGACCTTTGCTTGAACGTGGTTACCGCCTGCTGCGATTTGACAACCGCGACATCGGATTGACCGACCAGCATCCCAGCAGCATGAAAGTGAATGTGCCCGCCACATTCATTCGCAACAAATTGGGCTTGAAAACACCGACAAACTACAAACTCGACACCATGGCCAATGATGCTGTGGGCCTGATTGATGCGTTGCAGTTAAAGCGCCCTCACCTGCTGGGCATTTCAATGGGTGGCATGATCTCGCAAATTGTGGCCGCCCAGCACCCCGACAAAATCGGCAAGCTGGTGACCTTGATGTCGACCACCAACAGCCCCAAGCTGCCCATGCCTTCGCCCAATGTGTTGCACAACATGTTCTTGAAGAAACCGAAAAGCCAGAAGCTCGAAGATGTGGTTGAGCATGTGGAGCGCGTTTTCACCGCCATTGGCAGCCCCGGCTACCCACCAGACCCTGCCAAACTGCGTGAGCGCGCGCGAAATTCTTACAACCGTTCCTACAAACCTGCGGGTGTTTTGCGCCAAACCCACTGCGTAGTGGCAACAGGCTCAATCGAGGATTACACCCGGGAAATCAAGGTGCCAACGTGCATAATTCATGGACTTGACGACCCATTGCTAAGAAAAGTGTGTTCAGAGCGAATCGCCAAGCTGGTGCCAAATTCGCGGCTTCACCTGATTAAGGGGTTGGGTCATGACCTGCCCGAACCCCTGGCACCCACTTTCGCGGAAATCATTCATAGTCATTTGAGTTGATACGAACAAGTCCCATACCTTGTGCGTCGGGCAGCAGGTCAAGCCATTTCGCGACCTCTGCCCGCACGCAGTATCAAGGTACCAATCAAATACACCAAACACCGATGAATTCGGTTGAGCTTGAGCGCATGCTGAGTGTTTACATTCGCGACGCTGCGCCTTGTGAAAATCGTATCGAAGCCAAGAACAGGATGATGCAGTGCTTGGAAAGCCAAACACCCCATCGCACGCTAAATCTTGAAAATCTTGGTTTAATAGCTTTGCCAGAAGACTTAAGTTTTTTGAACGGCATTCACGAAATAAGGTTGGCCAACAACCGCCTGGAACGTTTGCCGGAATCAATTTGTTCAATTGCATCACTGGTCATTTTGCGCTCCAACGACAATGTGCTTGTTCAACTGCCGGAAGCTTTTGGAAATCTGCAATCACTTCGCCAGGCATGGCTAAACGACAACAATTTGACTGAACTTCCGCGTAGCCTCGCGCACCTTCGCCATCGGTGCTATGTCAATCTGAATGCCAATTTACTTCCACAAACAGTTCGCCAGCAGTTGCACCATGCAATTGTGGCTCTGCATGCCCAAAACCCACAGCAGGGCCCACAAATTTACCATGACATGGCATTGGAAAATCAGATGGTCACAGTGCTGCCGTTGAAGGAAGAAATTGACTCCTGGCGTGTTGAAGCAGGCCTTTCTGGGCGCTATTCGCAAGCTGTGGATTTGTCACAAGCAATAGAGTTTTTGCCAGCGCCCGCGGCAAGTGCACTGTCTTCGCAACTTGCCCGCATGCGAGCAACAGCGCACTACACCAAAGCCCCCCAAAACCTTGTGGCACGAGTCAACGATGTGCTTGATTACATGCACAACAACGTGGATGTATTGCACACCTGCGCGGCAGTTGCAGTTGAGGGTACAGAAACATGTGATGACCGAATCGCACTTGCATTTATTGAGCTGGAAGAAGCCATTGTTCACCACCGGAGTGCCAAGTTAAGCCTTGATTTGGACAGCCGCCGTGATGTGAATACGTTACAAAATTTAATTACCACTGCCAAAGGCCTGCATAAATCGCAGTTGTTAAAGGAAATTGCCCAGAAGAAAATTGGCACCTTGGTTGGATTTGTAGATCACACTGAAATTATCTTGAAGTATGTGGTGAAGCTTTCAACTGAATTGAACTTGCCCAGCCAACTGAACGAGATGATTTTTCAGCGCTGCGCATTACAGGTTACGGGTGCTGACATTGATCGCGCTCGGCATCAAATTCAGGAATTGGCCACTGACGAAAATCTGAACAAATACCTTGCAGCATGGGAACCCTGGAAACACGCCATGGCGAAATACTGCCCGCTTGAATACACCGAAGCGGTGGCCAAAGCCAGCGCAGAAAAGGCCATGTTGTTTGAGGAAGTCGCTGCCCTGGCCGAGCAATTGGCTGATACAGAAGCAAGGTATGGAAAATTAAGTGAACAATATTTGGGCGTGGTCACAGCCAACAATGAAGCAAATGCCAAATATCGAAGTCTTGAAATAAGCGAACTTTCAGCCCTGACAAGCAAGGTCAGGCAGCAAATTGCCCAACACTCGCCCAATCAGTCATTGGTTTAAATTGCGGCTTCGCCCTGCTCGCCGGTACGAATCCGAATAACACGCTCAACATCGGTTACGAAAATTTTGCCGTCGCCAATTTTGTTGGTACGCGCCGCGTTCTGAATTGCGTCAATGGCTTGATCCACCATTTTGTCGTCAACCACCAATTCAATTTTTACCTTTGGCAGAAAATCAACCACATATTCCGCACCGCGGTACAGCTCGGTGTGGCCGCGCTGGCGACCAAAGCCTTTTACTTCCGTCACAGTAAGGCCATTAACACCCACTTCCGACAATGCTTCGCGTACCTCGTCCAGTTTGAATGGTTTGATGATTGCGCTGATCAGTTTCATTCTTGGAATCCTTCTAGATCGTTGAACTTTGATGTGATTGGATAGCGCCAGTCACGACCGAATGCCCGGTGCGTGACCCGAATACCCACGGGCGCTTGTCTTCTTTTGTATTCGTTGATACGAAGCAGTTTAACAGCCTTGAACACATCGTCCTTCTGAAAGCCGCTGGCAATGATGTTTTCCACCGATTCATCTTTTTCCATGTAGCGCGCGAGAATGGCGTCAAGCACAGCATATGGAGGCAAGCTGTCTTGGTCGACCTGGTCAGGGCGCAACTCGGCAGAAGGTGGGCGGGTAATGATTCGAGTCGGAATAATCTCGGATATACCGTTGCGGTATTCGCACAGCTCATAAACCAGGGTTTTGAAGATGTCTTTGATCACCGCAAAGCCGCCAGCCATGTCGCCATACAGGGTGCAGTACCCAGTGGCCATTTCGCTTTTGTTGCCCGTGGTTAAAACAATGCGACCGGTTTTATTGGAAATCGCCATCAGCATGGTGCCGCGAATTCGGGCCTGCAGGTTTTCCTCGGTGGTGTCGGTGGGCAAGCCTTTGAACAAGGGGGCAAGGCTGAAATCGAAAGCCTTCATGCAGTCTTGAATGGAAATTTCATCGTACTGAATGCCGAGACGCTTCACCATGTCGCGGGAATCGTCCAGCGAAATGTCGGCGGTGTAAGGCGATGGCATCATCACAGCGCGAACCTTGTCGGCGCCCAGCGCGTCCACGGCTATCGCGAGCGTTAGTGCTGAATCAACGCCGCCAGACAAACCAATTATTGCGCCAGGAAAGCGGTTCTTGGTCACGTAATCATGCACACCCATTTTCAGGGCTTCATACACCTGCGCGTGTATCTCAAGTTCAGGCACACATGGCTGATGCGCTTCAAGCACAATCGGTTCGCCCGGGCGCGCCACAGCATCAAGCACTGCCAGCGCTTCCTGAAACTGGGGCAAACGCATGGCCACGTGCTGTTTGCCGTCCATGGCAAAAGAAGCACCATCGAACACCAATTCGTCTTGCCCGCCCAGCATGTTGGCATACACAATCGCCATTCCAGTTTCTTGCACACGCTGCGCAACCATCGATTTTCGAATGGTTTGCTTGCCCATGTGATATGGCGATGCATTGGGCACCAACAGTACCTCGGCACCAGCTGCGGCTGCAGCCTCGGGTGCGTACCGGTTCCAGGTGTCTTCGCAAATATTCAAGCCAAAACGAATGCCATCTACTTCAAACACCAGCGGGCGATTGTCGGGCGTAAAGTAGCGTTGTTCGTCAAACACCTCGCGGTTGGGCAAATCATGCTTGTGATACATGCCCACCACCTGCCCTTTGTGCAACACCGAGGCAGCATTGAACAGCTCGCCTTCGCGGTGTGCTGGGTGGCCCACCACGACATACAGATCAAGCGAGGCCAGGCTTTCGCGCAAACGATCAAGTGCAGCATCGGTTTGGCGCTGGAAAGACGGTCGCAACAAAAGGTCTTCAGGTGGATAACCAGTGATTGAAAGTTCAGGCGTAAGAAGGATTCGCACACCTTGTTCTGCGGCTTGCTGCGCATATTCAAGAATTTTTGCGCAATTGCCTTTTAAATCACCCACAGTCAGGTTTAACTGCGCAATCGCCAATCGGACTCGGGATAAACTCACTGGGTACCTGCATAGTAGTTGTCGCCTTTATGAATTATCGCATGCAGATTTGCCAATCCATTGGCGAGATCGCACAAGCTGAATGGAATTCACTTGTGCTTAAATGCAATGGTGGTGTGCTTCACCCTGCCCTTCGCCATGAATACCTGCTGGCTTTGGAAAGCAGCGGCAGCGCCACGGCTGAAACCGGCTGGGGGCCTTTGCATCTGGCCATTCACAGCGATACTGGCGGTTTGCTGGCTGCATTGCCTTTGTACTTGAAATCACATTCGTACGGTGAATATGTCTTTGATTGGGCTTGGGCCCAAGCCTATGAAAAAAACGGCCTGCGTTATTACCCCAAACTGCTGTGCGCCATTCCTTTTACCCCGATATTAGCGCCAAAGGTGTTGTGTACTGATCTTCATGCGGGCGCTGCATTGGCGCAGGGCTTGGCCCAATTAACCTGGCAAGCAGCTGAAAACACCGAGCTTTTGGGCACCCAAATTTCAACACTGCATGCCTTGTTCTTGACCGAGCAAGATCAACAACTGCTACTTGGCAACGCCACCAGTCTGAATAACAGCAGTCGCCATGTGGTGCAGTTTCATTGGCGCAACCAAAACCCTTCAAGCGGGCAGCCATTTGACGAATTCGATGAATTTCTGGATAGCTTGAACCAAAAGAAGCGAAAAAATATTCGCGCTGAGCGGCGCAAGGCACAAGTCGAAGGTTTGCGCATTCAGCGCATTCACGGCACGCAAGTTACGGCTGAACAGCTGGAGTTTTTCTACCAGTGCTATTCACGCACGTACATGGAACATTTTTCCAGTCCCTATTTGAATTTGAAGTTTTTCAGGCAACTGTGTACCAGCATGGGTGAACAGATTTTAATCATTCAAGCAAGCCTGAATGAGCAGCCTGTGGCCAGTTCATTTTTTCTGTACAGCGAAAAAAGACTCTACGGCCGCTATTGGGGCTGCGTGGAAAACCTGCCATGTCTGCATTTTGAGTTGTGTTACTACCAGGCCATTGAATTTGCGGTTGAACAAGGCATTGAATGGTTCGAGGGTGGTGCGCAGGGGGAGCACAAAATGGCTCGTGGCTTGAACCCGCAAACCATGGTAAGTGCGCACTATGTGCACGACAATGAATTCAAGCTACCCATCGAGAATTTTTTAAGGCGTGAAAAAGCACACTTGCAAGCTTATGCCACCGAGTTAAGCGAGCACACTGCATTCCGTGCAGGCACAACGCTGGAAGAATAAAAAAAAGCCAACCCGCAGGCTGGCTTTTTTCACACACGGTTCAAGGCAGCATTCAGCCTTTGTAGTTGGCTACACCGTCGCTGATTTCTTTCTCAACGTCTTTCATGTCACCCCAACCTTCAATTTTTACCCACTTGCCTTTTTCCAGGTCTTTGTAGTGTTCAAAGAAGTGTTGAATACGCGCCAGGAATTCCTGGGGTACGTCTGAAATGCTTTGGTAGTGCTTGTACTGCGGTAGCAACTTTTCAACCGGCACACCCAGCAGCTTGGCATCGCCACCCGATTCATCTGTCATTTTCAACATGCCGATGGGGCGAACACGAACCACACAACCGGGTTGCAGGGGGTAAGGCGTCATCACCAACACATCCACGGGGTCGCCATCGGCAGCCAAAGTTTGAGGAATATAGCCATAGTTGCAGGGGTACTGCATGGAGGTGCCCATGAAGCGATCCACGAACAAGGCACCGCTTTCCTTGTCGATTTCGTATTTAACCGGATCTGAATTCGCGGCGATTTCAATAATGACATTCACATCGTTCGGTAGGTCTTTACCAGGGGAAATGCTTTCGTAGCCCATGCTTGTTAATCCTTGAAAATAAAATTGCTCGTATTGTATCGAATATTGCTTTACACAAGCTGACGGTCGTTCTGTAGATGGTTGTTCAACTTTTCCCGCCAAACCTTGGCGCGTTCACTCTGGTTGGCCGACTCATACAGGCGCTCAAGCTTTCCCGCCACATGGGCTGAAGGCTGTTTGGCATACACCGCTTCAAATCGTGAAATAGCCTTGCCCCACAACTGCTCGCGTTCGCACACGTCGGCAGCCAGCTCAAGCAGACGAAGATCTGCAGGATGTTGCATCAACAAATGTTCAACATTGGGAAGTGATTCCCGTGGTTCCAGCACCGCAACCTGGTGGTACACAGGCAGCAAATCTTTATTGAATTGCTGCTTCAACGCTGTTTCCAGCATGGTGCGCGCTGCAGTAACCAGCCCACTGCGCATCAGGCCAGCGGCTAGCATGCGTAACACACTGCTGCTTTCAAGTTCGACAGGTTTGGCACCTGAAAGTACTTCCTGCATTTTCGCCGAGTCTTGGCCAGCAATTTCACACAGGCCAGCATAAATTCGAGTTAGTGCTTCATTCTTTTCACTGTGGGTAAGCGCAGAAACAGCCACGCAGCCACGAAATTGAACCAGGGCGTCTTGCCAGCGCCGCAGGCCCATCAAGCCCAACATGCGAAGACGTTGAACCTGGGGTAATTTCGCAGCCAACGGATCCATCGCTTCAAGCAGGGCCAGCGCACCTGCAAAGTCTTGTTTGGACAAGGCCACTTTGCCTCTCAACACAACCAACGCGTTGGAGTGTTCGCCCACCATGGCTTTTTCCTGATTAAGTATTTCTTCAGCGATGTCGTAGCGGTCAGCCTGAATAGCCGACATGGCTCGAATCAAGTAACTCAAATCGGTTTCTATGCCAGTTTTGCTGGCTTGATTCAATGCCTTCTGAGCACCTTGTTCGTCACCGGTGATCAGGGCAATCAGGCCTTGTGTGTTGGCTTTCAGCAAAGCATTTTGCTTGCGGTTCATCCAATATTCTTTGAATTTGCCTGGCAACTGGCTGGAGGCGCGCCACGCACGCATCAGAATATAAAGAACAAAGAAAGAAAACAAAATTGCAATGATTGCAAAATTCAGCGACATGTCAATTCTGTATTGACCAAAGAAGATCAACACTTTGGAAGAATTGCCTTGAGCCATCAGTGTCACTGCCACTGCTACGACAACAACCAGCAACAAACCGATCAGTTGCTTCATTGACGCTCCCCCTGCTGCCCCGCCACAGCCAGTCGAAGCGCGGCTGAAGTGGCCTGCAATTCAGGCAAAACCAAATCGAGCTGAACCTTGCCAATTTCGCCGATTACAGATTGTGCGCGCTGCACCTGAATCGACTGGGTGTCGAAATAAGTGTTCAGAAGGTTGGAGGATCGCTCCAGATCGGATCTCAACAAGGTGGCCTGGCGGGATAGTAAGGAAATTCTGGCGTTTAGCAAAGAAAGGCGCAGCGAGTTTCGCAAATCAGTTTCCTGCCTGCTTGAAAGCAACAATACTTCTGGGCTGTCGACCTTGGTCACTTCAACCAGCGACTTCACGTCGTACCAAACCGTTTTCGCCAAATCCTTAACGGTAATCCACGCTTGCTGAAATCCCAGCGCAGTGTTTTGGTTGGGTTGAACGGGTGGTGCTTCTGTATTGTTATTTGCGGCTGGCTCGTCAGTCATTTCCGCCAGGGTTTGGTCTTTGGTCGCGTCAACACTAGAAAGCATAGGCAAACTTTCTACCGAATTCACGACCGAATCCAGAGAAATTGCCAATCGAAGCAAGTCATCGGTGGGCAATGCCTTGATTTCTGACAAATCCTTTTCCAGCGCGACGCGCAAGTTCAACAAAGACGGCTTTTCGCTGCTTTCAAGTAACTCAATGGCCTGTGTCAGGGCGATTGCAGCTCCATTGACATTGCCCAGCAGGTAAAGCTGGCGCTTGGCGATTGAAATTAACTGCTCGACCTCGCTGAGAGAGACTTCAGTGCGGCTCGACAACAAACTGTTGTAAATTTCTTCGAGGCTGGCGCGCTGGCTGGCCTCCTCTTTTTGCGCCTGTTCTAGCACATCAAAGCGCGTCTTCAGGTCTTTGGCCAAGTCGCCGGCTTCACCAATGTCTTCTTTCACAAGGTCCAGGGTGGTCGACTCTTTTTGGATTCGCTCACCAAAGGCCATGCGAGTTTTTTCAATCTGGTTTTTTCCGGCAAATGCGATCAACAAAATTAGAACAAAGCTGACAACCGAGATAAAAAACGCGGCTTTGCCCAACCATTGGTTGTTGGCTTGAGCAATCTGGCCGGTGCCAACTCGGGCTGCAGGTGGGGTTGCCGGCGCTGGGGTTGATGCGGGTGTAGGTTTGTTATTGTCCATGCTCTTCTTGTTGGAATTAAGCCAAGAGTTCACTGATTGTATCCCTGTTGCTATCTGCACAACATGGGCATATCCCAATTCCTTGCATTTGGCGGTAATGCGTGGGTGGGTGGTCAACACAACCGACTGCATTCTAAGAACATCCAATCGCGGGTCCACACGAAGTTCAAGTTCTCGGTCGAGTGCGTCAATGGTTTCACTGCTGGTAATCCACAAAACAGCACTGTTAGAAAGAGATAGAAGTGCCTCACATTGGGCATCACTTTGCTTGATTACGCGTCGATCGTAGCATTCCAGCACTTTCACACCGTGCTGCATGTTCTCAAGTTTCTTGGGAAATTCAACCCTCCCGCGAGGCCCCTTGCACACCAACACTTCGCAACTTCCTGCCTCGAATTGACTGGACACCAAACGTGCCAAGCCATCAGAGTCCTCGGTTTCATCATTGCCTTCACCAGTGGGCGCAATGATTCGGTCTTGTGGCACCCCGAGATCACTGGCCAGCTTGGCACTTTGGCGTCCCATCACACCACAATAAACATCTGTAGGCCACTTACCCATGTGTGTAACTGTAATTTCCAGTACCGATGGGCTTACAAAGACAATCATGCGCTTTGTACGTTCGGTTTCCTGTGATAGCCATGAGTTGATTTCACCCATGGCCGCAAAGTCGGGCACCAATTCAAACACAGGAAAGTACAGCACGTTCGCGTGCTGAGCCTGCTCAAGCTGGTACTTTAAATCCAGTCTTTGCGCCAAGTACTGCTCTGGCAATTTGGGTTTGCAAACGACCAAAGTGTGACTCATGTCGATGTTTATTCCTTGAACTGTTGAATGGCAGAGTTGATCAATTGTTGCGCACCATCTTCAAGTAATTGTTGAATTACCTTGGCTGATACGTTCTGCCAGTCTGCCAAAGCGCCGGTGGCGCTTTTTTCCATGACTGATTTTCCATCCGGGCTAGCCACCAATGCACGCAATGTGAAATGAGTTGAGTTGTCCAGCGTGGCGTAACCAGCGATAGGTACCTGGCAACTTCCACCCAGCGCCTTGGACACAGCACGTTCAGCACTCACCAAGGTGGTGAACACTGGGTCGGTTAAACGCATGGCCACACGGGCAAGGGTCTCGTCTTCTGCACGAATTTCAAGCCCTAGCGCCCCTTGTCCAACCGCAGGCAGCATGTCCACAGAGTCAATTACATTGCGAATTCGGGAATGAAGGCCCAATCGCTTTAAGCCGGCAGCGGCCAATACAATGGCTTGGTACTGCCCGGAATCAAGTTTGCCCAAACGAGTATCAAGGTTACCGCGTAAGGGTTCAACTTTTAGATGCGGGTAACGGGCCAGAATCTGCGCTTGCCTACGCAAACTTGAACTGCCCACTACCGCGCCAGCTGGCAGGTCGGCCAAGCTTGCATAGTCGTTGGATACAAATGCATCGTGCGGGTCTTCACGGGTCATGAAGCCGAGCAATCGGAACTCAGGGTCTAAGTCCATGGGAATGTCTTTCCCGGAATGCACGGCCAAATCGGCTCTGCCTTCAAGCAGGGCATGCTCCAGTTCTTTGATGAACAGGCCCTTGCCACCTATTTTTGCCAATGAGCGGTCGAGAATTTGATCACCTTTGGTGGTCATGCCCACAATTTCAACGCTGGTTACCTCGGGCAGTGCCAACAAAAGATCTCGAACGTGCTCCGCTTGCCACATGGCCAAGCGGCTTTCCCTTGATGCAATTCTTATTTTCATTCGGTGTGGCGACCCGACAAGTCGCGATTCAGTTGAGAAAATTTGGTGTATTCCCAACGGCAAGGCCGTGAGAAGGCGTTTATTGCGAAAGTCTAGCACGTCAAACCCTTATAATTAGCCCCTATTCCAAAGTGCATAAAGGATTCCCCATGTCGAACCAATGGTCCAAAAAACAGGAAGCATGGTCAGCGCGATTCAATGAACCCATGTCAGAGCTGGTCAAGCGCTACACGGCCTCCGTGTTTTTCGACAAGCGACTGGCGGAATTCGACATTCAGGGCTCATTGGCCCATGCCACCATGTTGGCTGAATCCAATGTAATTGCTGCTTCCGACCTGCAGGCCATTGAAGGCGGAATGAAGCAAATCCTTGGAGAAATCGAAGCCGGTAAATTCAACTGGCAGCTGGATCTGGAAGATGTTCACTTGAACATTGAACGCCGATTGACCGAACTGGTTGGCGACGCTGGCAAGCGGCTGCACACGGGCCGCTCGCGCAACGACCAGGTGGCCACCGACATTCGCCTGTTTTTGCGACATGAAGTGGACCGCATTCAGGATTTGTTGAAAGCCCTGATTCAATCGCTTGTTACGGTCGCTGAAAAGAACCACGCCACCGTGATGCCCGGTTTCACCCATTTGCAAGTGGCGCAGCCTGTCACCTTTGGCCACCACCTGCTGGCCTACGCTGAAATGTTTGAACGCGACCTTGAACGCATGCAAGACTGCCGCAAGCGAATTAACCGCCTGCCACTGGGCGCTGCGGCACTTGCTGGTACTACGTTTCCGATCAACCGCAACCGCACTGCCGAACTACTTGGTTTTGATGCCCCCACGCGCAACAGCCTCGATTCTGTTTCCGACCGTGACTTCGCAATTGAATTTTGCGCAGCCAGCAGCATTTTGATGATGCACGTGTCGCGTTTGTCGGAAGAATTGATTATCTGGATGAGCCAGCGATATGCCTTCATTGACTTACCCGATCGCTTTTGCACGGGTTCGTCCATCATGCCGCAAAAGAAAAACCCGGATGTGCCCGAACTTGCGCGCGGCAAAACAGGCCGTGTTTACGGCCACCTGATGGGTCTGCTGACCCTGATGAAAGGCCAGCCACTGGCTTACAACAAAGACAATCAGGAAGACAAAGAACCCCTGTTCGACACCGTGGACACGGTAGTCGACACATTGACCATCTTTGCTGAAATGGTTGAGGGCATTCAGGTAAAGGCAGACAACATGCGCGCAGCTACCCTGGAAGGTTATGCCACGGCCACCGACTTGGCCGATGCACTGGTGAAGCGAGGCATGCCGTTTCGCGATGCTCACGAGGCGGTTGCACGCGCAGTTCGCTATTGCGACACGCAACAGTGTGGCCTGGAAGCCTTAACCGTTCCCCAGTTACAGGAAGCATTGCGACTTACTGAATTGGGCTACAGCGACGATTTGGTCGACACCGCCCTTTGCGCAGTGCTTACCCTGGAAGGTTCGCTTCAGGCGCGCAATCACATTGGCGGCACCAACCCTGACCAAGTAAAGGCAGCGGCTGCTGAAACCCGCAAGCGCCTGGGTTTCTAAAATTGAATGCCTTGCTGGCCTTGTCCCGCCGAATCGACTGGCTAAGTGCCAAGGTCGGTTTGGCTGTGGGTTGGTTGATTTTGCTGACCACCGTTATTTCCGCTTACAACGCGGTGGTGCGAAAGGCATTTGACACCAGCAGCAATGGCTTGCTGGAAATTCAGTGGTACTTTTTCGGCGCTGTTTTCCTGCTAGGCGCAGCCTACACCCTTCAGCAAAACGAGCATGTGCGCATCGATGTGGTTTCAGGAAGATTTTCTGAAAAAACCAGGGCATGGATCGACATTGTGGGCCATGTTTTATTCACCCTGCCGCTGATTGGCTTTGTAGTGGTGTCGGGCTGGCATTTCACGTACGAATCTTTTCTGGTTAATGAGTATTCCCCAGACCCGGGCGGCTTGATTCGCTGGCCAGCCAAAGCGCTGATTGTTGTGGGTTTTGTACTGTTGGGTTTGCAGGTGTGTTCTGAAGTCATCAAGAAAATTGACGTGTTACAAAATCACGCAAAAGGGCTAGCCACACCATGCCCATAATTCCAGTTGAATGGTTGCCCCCCATCATGTTTGCCGTGTTGGTGGTGTTCATGGTCAGTGGCTTTCCGGTGGCCTTTGCATTGGCCGCTAATGGCCTTTTATTCGGCTACGTTGCCATTGAACAAGGGTTAATGACCACTGCCCTGCTTCAAGCACTGCCCGAACGTATTTTTGGCATCATGAGCAACGACACGCTGCTTGCCATTCCCTTCTTTACTTTCATGGGCCTAGTGCTTGAACGCAGTGGGATGGCCGAAGACCTGCTGGAAACCATCGGCCAGCTTTTTGGCCGAGTACGCGGTGGCCTTGCGTATGCAGTCATCTTGGTGGGGGCCTTGCTGGCTGCCACCACAGGCGTGGTCGCTGCCTCGGTTATTTCAATGGGCTTGATTTCATTGCCTGTCATGTTGAAATACGGTTACAGCAAATCGGTGTCTACGGGGGTCATTGCGGCTTCAGGCACATTGGCACAAATTCTGCCACCTTCACTGGTGCTCATTGTGATGGCGGATCAGCTTGGCGTATCCGTTGGTGCCATGTACCAGGGCGCCCTGCTTCCTGCCCTGATGTTGGTTGCCCTGTTCATCGCCTATGTGTTCTTGGTGACCCGATTTCAAAGAAACGCGCTTCCTGCCCTGCCCCTTGAAGCCTGCCATTACGACGAGCCTGGCTCTGGGCCCCGCATAATGAAAGCCGTAGTATTTGTACTACTACCGCCTTTGGTCCTGGTTTTTCTGGTGCTGGGCACCATCTTTTTGGGTGTTGCCACACCCACCGAAGGCGGCGCCATGGGCGCGATTGGTGCTTTACTGATTGCAGCCTCAAAAAAGCGGCTGAGCCTTTCTATGTTGAAACAAGCCCTGAATTCCACCACCAAGCTGTCTTGCTTTGTGCTGTTTATCCTGATTGGCTCCACAGTATTTGGCTTGACCTTTCGAGCGGTCGAAGGCGATTTGTGGGTTGAGCACTTGATGGGTAGTTTGCCCGGCGGTGAACTAGGCTTTCTGATCGCCGTTCAAATCCTGATTTTTGTACTGGGTTTCTTTCTAGACTTTTTCGAGATTGCTTTTATTGTAATTCCCTTGCTGGTGCCGGTGGCAGACAAACTGGGAATAGACCTGGTGTGGTTTGGCGTAATGATCGCCATGAACATGCAAACATCGTTTTTAACACCACCGTTCGGCTTTTCCTTGTTTTACTTGAAATCGGTTACACCGAAGGCAATCAAAACCCTGGAAATTTACAAAGGGTCAGTGCCGTTTATTTTGATGCAGTTGCTGATGGTGGTGCTTATTTTTGTGTTTCCTGAACTGGTGTCCCGGGACAAGCAAGTGGAATACGAAGACAGCCCGCTACAGCTAGAACTGCCCGCACAAGGTTATGGAAACGAACAACCTTTCACGCCACAGTTCAACCCACAGTTCACACAATAATTAACTGGCTCGTTGAATTCTTCCGTCAGGCGTTTCCGCTTTTAATGGAATTCGATCAGCCAACTCCAGCACGAAAACTGTGCCGCCCTCCTGAACGTTGCACATCGATAAATTCCATTCCATTTCTTGACACAAACGCTTCACAACGTATAAGCCAATACCAGTCTTTGGAAGATCACTGCCAAAACTCGAATTTTTCTGCGCTTTGTCGCTGATCAAATCTTCGCTGATGCCCGGGCCAGAGTCTTTGACAGTAAACCGATGCACCCCGCCGTGGCGGCGATAAGAGAAAAACACACCGCCCTCATAGGTGTGCTGAACTGCATTGAAAACCAAGTTACCCATCACGCGCTTCAGTCGGCGGGTGTCCGTGTGAATCAGATATTCCTCAACATCAACCTCAAATGTCAGGCCTTTGGTTTCGGCCAACTGCCCCATCCAGCCTTCAAGCGACCTGCACATCTCGGTGCTTGAAACACTGTCTATGCGTTTTTCACGTTGCTCACCCAGTTCAAGGCGGGTGGCTTCCAACATGTTCTCTGCAAGGTCATGCAACCAGCGTTGGCAACTGGTCATTTGACGAATAACCTGACTTGACTGGGCATGCTGCGAATGATTCTCCAGTGACGGGTGGCCCACCAATAGACCCAAAGCATGCAAAGGTTGCCGCATGTCATGCTGCACGCCTGCAAGCCAGCGCAGGCGGTCTTTCCATTCGCTCAACACCGCGTGCTTGGCATTGCGCCACCTCGCTTGCTGCGTGCGCCTGTTTTGAATGCGTTGCTTTGCAATGCTATAGCGGTGTTGTCGCTCTAGGAGTACAGCAAGCAAGGTAAAAGGTGTCACCCAACACAACACCAGGAAGCTGATGGATTGCCAGTTCAATGAAAGCACCCAACCACCAAATGCGGAGGCAAACACCAGAAACCACAATTTCTCGGTTGGGGGTACACGAAAAGCACGGCGGCAAGAAACCTTGGCGTTCAGCAAACATCCACTGACAAACGCGATGTAGGCCAATTGAGCTTGCGCACCTGTTTCCAGCCCTACCAGCTGAAACGACAAGGGCAGCAGGCACAAAGAGGCCAATAAACAAGCATCGTAATGCTGCTGAACCCAAGCGCTAAGCTGGTTGATTTTCCTCATGGAGCGCAGCTTAATCGGAATAAACCTCATCGGTTTTTTGCTCCTGCCATGCGCGGTAAAGCATGGCTGCTTCCAGTCGATTGCGTGCGTTCAAACGTGCCAAAATGCTTCGGACATGGGTTTTAACAGTTTCTGGTGACAGTCCCAGGTTCTGCGCAATTTCATGGTTCGACTCGCCTTTGGCGATGCGATACAGCACCGACACCTGACGTTCGGTGATTCGCGCCATGCGCTGACCAATCGTGAATCCATTGGCCTGTTGGTTTTTCTGGCTGATCTGATCGGTCCAGTTATTTCTGCGAAGACGAAGAACCATGCTGTCTAACACGCTTAGTACACGGTCCTGGGTAATGCCTTTCGAGACAAATTCCGTTTCTGGATAGTCATCAGCCATATCACCCAAAATTTCTTCATTCCCAGAAATGACCAATGTTCGACTGTAATCGAATGTTTCAAGTGCAGTTTCGAGTACTTTCTCTGGTGACATGTCGGGTAGGCCCAAATCAAGTAGAACCAGATCGGGTTGTTCAAAACGGCTGTGTTCAAGTGCTGGGCCGATTCGGCTAAACAGCTTCACCTCCAGGTCGGTGTACCGCGAGTTCATGATGTCGCGTAAAGCCATTGCAATGATTGGGTGATCGTCAATGATGAAAACGCGTAGCTGATTAGGAGTCGACATAAATTTGTCCCATACAAGTCAAGTGCCAGAAACTGTCGCAGTGGAAAGAATAGTGCCCACACCACTCATTACGACAGCCAAAAGAAGTGCAAACAACCCCGAGTGGAGCGACACTGCGTTGGGTGACTTGTGGCACGCAAATAGTTCCATTAAGAAAAAAAGCGGCCACTAGAGCCGCTTGTTATATCTGACTACCTACCTGTAGGTCAAAAACTTACTTCGATCTGGGTATGTAAGAGGCCATTGAATTTTCCGCGACTCTGAACCAATTGCTTTGGTCGTTTCTAAAGCGATTCCATGAAGTGAACATTTTCTTGAACTGGGAGTTTGACTTCGACTCATCGGCATACAGCTTTTCGGCCTCTTTGTAGGCTGCGTCCAGAATATCCCGAGGGTAAATCCGTAACTGGGCACCAGACTGAATCAAGCGATTTAAGGCCGCTGGGTTTTTGGCATCGTACTCAGCCACCATGGTGACATTAACCTCGGCTGCAGCAACCTCCAGCGCAGCTTGGTAGTTTTTGGGAAGTTTGTTCCAGGCGTCCAGATTGATGTAGAAGCTCAGCGAGGGACCAGGCTCCCAAAAGCCCGGGTAGTAATAAAACTTGGCCACTTTTTGGAAACCCAGCTTTTCGTCGTCATAGGGCCCTACCCACTCGGCGGCATCAATGGTGCCCTTTTCCAATGCAGGGTAAATGTCGCCGCCCGCGATGGTTTGCGGTACTGCACCCAGTGCGGCCATGATCTTGCCACCAAACCCGGGAATGCGAACTTTCAAACCTTTCAGGTCGTTCAGGCTTTTCACTTCTTTGCGCCACCAGCCGCCCATTTGGGTTCCGGTATTGCCGCCAGGGAAATTGATGATGTTGTAGTTTTTAAGGAAATCGCGGGTCATTTGCAAACCGCCACCGTGGTACAACCAGGCATTTTGCTGGCGGGCGGTTAGGCCGAACGGCAAACCCGCCTCAAAAGCGAAAGTGGCATCTTTTCCCACGTAGTAGTAGCCCGCGGTGTGCCCGCATTCCACGGTGCCCCGCTGAACCGCGTCTAGCACTTGCAAACCCGGCACAATTTCACCAGCGGCAAAGGGGCGAATATCGAATTTGCCACCCGTCAAATCCGAAACCCGTTTGGCCAGTTGGGGCGCAGCACCCCACAAGGCATCCAGACTTTTCGGGAAGCTTGAAGTAAGGCGCCAGCGAACACTGGGCCCATCCGCCAGCGCTACGCCGGTGCTGGCCGCAGCCGCAGCAACACCCACGCTGGCTTTTCTAAGAAAGGAACGACGTTCCATTGCTTTCTCTCCAACTTGTTTTTAGTTGCCTGCAACCGTCATGGATTCAATCAGAATGCTGCCCACGTGCTTGCTGCCGCGCCAGTATGCGTCGTCGCCCACTGCCACGATATTGGCCAGCATGTCTTTGAGGTTACCTGCAATGGTAATTTCTTCAACAGGGTGAACAATAATTCCGTTTTCAACCCAGTAGCCAAATGCGCCACGCGAATAGTCGCCAGTAACGCCATTCACACCCTGCCCCATCATTTCAGTGACCAGCAGGCCAGTGCCCATCGTTTTCAACAATGCATCCAGACCACCCGCCACTGTTTTGGTCGAACTCAAAATCAGGTTGTGCGTTCCACCCGCGTTTCCAGTGGTTTCCATGCCCAGCTTGCGCGCCGAATAGCTTGACAGGAAATAGCCGTTGCACACGCCCTTTTTAACAACCGTGCGGGCCTTTACTTTCACGCCTTCTTCATCGAAAGGTGAGCTACCATGCGCTCCTTCGATAAATGGGTCTTCCTTGATGGTGATGTGCGGTGCCCACACTTCCTTGCCCAATGAATTCAATAAGAAACTGGTTTTGCGATAAAGCGATGAACCCGACACTGCCCCCACGTAATGGCTGACCAGACTGGCGGCAATCGGAGCTTCAAAAATAACTGGGCAGTTGCGCGTTGTTATTGGCTTAGACCCCAAACGTGCCAATGCACGTTGTGCGGCATACGTACCAATTTTTGCAGGCTTTGCCAGGTCTTTGGCTTTTCGCTCGGATGAATACCAAAAATCCCGCTGCATGGGGCTGTCTTTTGACTTCTTGGCCTGAGCGATTGGTGAAACCGACAAAGAGTGCCGTGAATACGGATAACCGCCCTTGAAACCCTTGCTGTTGGCTGCGTAAAAATGCCCCGATTCCGTGGACACATTGGCCCCATCGGAATTGCGAATTTGTTTGCTGACATCAAATGCCGCCTGCTCCATGATCAAGGCTTTCTCAACCGCTTTGGCGGTGCTTAGGCTCCACGGATGGTACAAATCAAGGTCGCGATGCCGCTTGGCGATATTGCCTTCGTCTGGCAGGCCTGCGAATTTGTCGGCCGCAGTGTATTTTGCAATGTCCAGCGCGGCTCGAATGGCGGAATCGATTGCCTCAATTGAAAAATCGGAAGACGATGCATTGCCCCGTTTGGTCCCCTTGAACACGCTAACGCCGAAACTCTTGTCTCGGGTGTGTTCAATGGTTTCAATTTCACCCATGCGCACGCTGACCGACTGGCCCACAGCCTCACTGATGTCCACTGCACAATCAGTGGCGCCCAGTGATTTGGCTTTTTTCAATGCGTATTCGGTTAATTCCTGAAATGTCTCGGATTTAAAGCTAAAGCCCATATTGCCCTGCGAAAAGTGCTGCCAAAAATGGCTAATATACAGCCCATGGAACCAGAAAACGAAAAACAGGGCGAGTTTGAAGAATATGATCGCCCCAGCAAGTCATCAGTGAAGCGAGACATGCTGGCCCTGCAAGATTTGGGCAAAACCTTGTGCGAAATGCCCTTTGACAAAGTCAAGAGGGCACCGATCGGCGAGCGCCTGCTTATCGAGATCGCAGAATTTCACAAATGCAAATCATTTGGTGCAAAAAAACGCCAAATGCAGTTCATTGGCAAATTGATGCGCGATGAAGAGCATGAAGAGGTTCAAGCCTGGGTGAATGGCGAAACCGTGGAGCAAAAGCTCAAAGTGCTGCACCTGCACGCCGCCGAGCAGTGGCGTGACCGCTTGATTGAAGACCCAGGACTGCTGGCGACCTTCATTGAAAGTTACCCAGCTGCTGCGCGCGAGAACCTGAACCCGATCATTCGGCAAGCCGTTCAGGAACGTGCTGCCAAAAAAGCCCCCCGCAATTTTCGACAGCTGTTTCAGATCATTTACCGCTTGATCGAAGAAAAAGCCGAGCAAGATGCTGACAGAGGCGAAGAATGAATTTTGATGCCGTAAAAATTGGTTTGGTGTCGGTCAGCGACCGTGCATCGGCCGGCGTTTACCAAGACCAGGGCATTCCAAGCCTGAAGACCTGGTTGCAAACTGCGCTATTGAATCCGGTTGAGTTTGTTGAAATTTTAATTCCCGATGAACAGGCTGAAATTGAAAATGCTTTGATGAAGCTGGCCGATGAACACCAGTGCAGTTTGATTTGCACCACCGGTGGCACAGGCCCTGCCAAGCGCGATGTAACCCCTGAAGCCACATTGGCCGTGGCACACAAGGAAATGCCAGGTTTTGGCGAACAAATGCGCCAGATCAGCCTGCATTTTGTGCCCACGGCGATATTGTCTCGCCAAGTGGCAGTGATTCGTGGTGAAAGCCTGATTCTGAACTTGCCGGGTCAACCCAAAGCGATTGCTGAAACACTGGAAGGTTTGAAAGACCAGGAAGGCAACAGCTTGGTGAAAGGCATTTTCGCTGCGGTACCCTACTGCATCGATTTGATCGGCGGCCCTTACATGGAAACCCGTGAAACCGTGATCCAAGCGTTTCGACCGAAATCGGCCATACGAAAGCCAGCAGAAAGCAAACCCGTTGAAGGAAATGCCCAGTGAGCCCAAATTCGAATCCAAGCATTGAATGTGTTGTAGTAGAAACCGGGCCCAACCCCACGGCATGTGTTATTTGGTTGCATGGCCTGGGCGCAGACGGTTACGACTTCGTGCCCATTGTTAAAGAACTCGAGCAGATGGGCTTGCCCAATACCCGCTTTGTGTTTCCACATGCACCCAAAATTCCGGTGAGCATCAATGGTGGCTATGTAATGCGTGCTTGGTACGACATTAAAAATGTTGATTTACAACGCCAAGAAGACGAAGGCGGTATCCGCCAAAGCCAAGCCTCGCTTGAACAGCTTATCAACGATCAAATTGAGTTGGGTTTCAAGGCCGAGCAAATTGTGCTGGCTGGTTTTTCGCAAGGCGGCGCAATTGTTTACCAAACCGGCGTGCGTACTCAGCACAAGCTGGCAGGTTTAATTGCCTTGTCCACCTACCTGCCTTGTGAAAGCGCTTTAGATGGCGAAATGAACCCCGAAAATATCAGAATTCCAGTGCTTGCTGCGCACGGCGAACAAGACAATATTGTGTTGATGGAACGCGGAGAAAAAGCTGTCAAGTTATTGCTTGAAAAAGGTTTTTCTGTGGACTGGCACACCTACCCAATGGCACATTCCGTGTGCGGCGAGGAAGTGGTTGAAATTGCGAACTTTCTTAAGAAAGTACTCTAACTCCCTGCATGTTAATGTTTCCTCTTCACGGCCTAATACTGTTTAAATCGACAGTATTTTGGTTTACAATTGAGAACATGGAATCACCACGCAGGGGCACACAATGCCAACAAGTAAACAATCCAAATCTCCAGACCACCCAGTGTCAGTGGTAGAAATTGAGAGGGCAATTAACTACTGGCGACAGCAGTTTCCCTCGTCGCGCGACACCATGACATTGTGTTCACAGGCCGCCAGCCTTGCTGAAATTTATGCACAAATGATTATTTTTCAGCGTACAGCTGTTATGTGGTCTGAATTTTCACACAAGGCAAAAGAAGCATTTCAGGGTGCAGGTCAATCAACCCAGCCTGCTGAGCAATACATGGGCAGCACTCCACAATTGGCTGGAGACCGGGGAATTGCAAGGACCCTTTAACTGACTGATTTGCCACCCGCTCGCACCTTCCCTGCGAAATTCCAGCGTACCGCGTTGCGGAGCATGGCCTTTAATCTGCAGGTGAAAAATACACACATCGCCAGCCATGCAGCGGTCAATGTAGGAAGGCACGCAATGGTGCATTTTCTTTGCTTCGCTTAGCAAAGCATTTAGCGAAGTCAGTTCGATAAAATCAATGTTGTTACCCAAACTTCCCATTCCGATTACTTCAGGCCAGAACACATTCGGTCGGCCCATTTCAAGGTCGAGTTCGACCAAGTGCCAGTGCACTTGGCGAGACATCAAAGTGTCGTATGTCCAATGCCGCGAAATCACCACGCGCTGTTTGCCTGAACCCGCAGCACTACCCAACAACCAATCGGTAATGAGTGGGAACTCCTCGTGGGCAAGTTCATGCCGGTGCGCCAGTTTGTCGGTACTTTGGCGGCGTTGGAGTGCTAGCCTGACCCCGCGCAAAATGTTCAGGGCTGGCATTGTGTTCAGGTCCTCGTGGTTGCGACGCAACCAGGTTCCCAAACCGCCAAAACCCAACAAGGCCGCGGTTTGCTTGTCCACCCAGGAAATTGGAACTTCACGCGCCAGCGCCGAGTGAAAATTAACCCAGCTTAGGTGACTTAATTGCCCCCAGTCGATTCTGGCAATGTAAGCTTTTTTCTGGTGTGTCAGCCAACGCCACGAATGCTGGCTGAGTCCCTGCGCAAGCATTCGATTTTTAACCACTCGCCAATTGGGCAAGTTACTCCACATACCACGGTCTTGGGCCAATAGTGGAGCCAAGGCAGGGTTTTCCAAAAGCCTTGCATTCAATACATGCTTAAAAGCAGCCACCTGGCTTAAATCAAACAGAGTGGACTTGCGAGGCAACACACGCAGACTTAACTTGAACACTTCATAGCCAAACCGCCGCCTTATTGCAGCTGACCAAGCACGTTGGACATCTTTCAAACTCACCGATTCAATGGGAAGGTTAAGTACTGCATTTTGAAATTCTTCTGGAACCCGGATACTGGGCGGCGGCTGCCAAATGGAACGCATCAATTCAGCTTTCAAATTCCATGCGGACGAATCGTCTAACAGCACCGGGCTGGATTCTGCCAACTTGACCCGCAAACGCATTCCCCATTCGAAATACAAACCACTCCGCGTACTCACAAAGCGTGCAGGCAGGCGCATGGACCGAACTCGCGGTATGCTTTGGGCAGTGTTCAATTCAAAATCTAACAAAGGGCGCATGATGGACAACACAACAGAAGAACCCGTCAACATTACGATATTACAGCAAGGAAAGATTTGGAAAATTTCGATTAATCGCCCCGAAGCCAGAAACTGCGTAGACCGTTACACAGCGGATCAACTAGAGAAGGCCTTTCAGGCTTTCGAAACTGATGCCACAGCGCGAGTGGCAATCTTCACAGGTGAAGGTGGCAACTTTTGTGCAGGGGCAGATTTGAAAGCGGTTGCTTCTGGCGACCCAAGCCGCGTCAATCGCATGGAGCGCCACGGTGCGGGCCCCATGGGAATTAGTCGCATGGAATTAAGTAAACCTGTTATTGCAGCAGTGTCAGGTTATTGCGTGGCGGGTGGACTTGAACTGGCGGCCTGGTGCGACATGCGCGTGGCCGATTCAACTGCTGTGTTTGGCGTGTTTTGCCGCCGCTTTGGCGTACCGCTAATTGACGGCGGCACGGTGCGTTTACCCCGATTGATTGGTCAAAGCCGAGCGCTAGACATGATCCTTACTGGCCGTGGCGTTGAAGCGAACGAAGCTTTTTCGTGGGGATTGGCAAACAGACTGGAAATAGACAGAACTGCATTTGAAGGTGCATTGGAATTGGCTGAATTGCTGTGCAAACATCCGCAAACCTGCATGCGAAATGACAGGCAAAGTGTGCTGACACAGTGGGGATTTGGAGAACGCGAAGCGCTTGAAGAAGAGTTTGAGTTTGGATTGAACACCCTCACTTCGGGCGAAACCGTGGAAGGTGCTACTGCGTTTAAAGAAGGATCCGGCAGGCACGGAGAGACTGTTTAATCCAGATTCATCACCACGCCAAATCGTGCAGTGTTGGCACTGCGGCGTGATTCCGCTGTGAGATTGGATGAACGCGATTCAACCCCCACGAACCAGTTGGCCACTCCACCACGATTGGCCAACAAATATAGGCCTTGGCTTTCGCTGTTCATGGAGTTACCTGACAAGCGCCCCGGTGCATACACCAAACTCAAATTTTCTTTCAGTGAAATTTGAAGCCCGCCATAAACGGCTTTGACCATGGAAAGCGCCTGGTTTTCGCTGTCATCAAGCTTAATTTTGCTTTGAGTGGATTTGGTGGCATGGCGAGGACTTTCGTCCACTTTCACACCACGAAATAAAGGCACTTTGGCCAGCAAACCAGGATCGATTTTTTTTGCTGTCGTGTATTCAGGAATTGGCTGATTGATTACACTCAATGTACGGCTTGTCTTCAAGACCAAGTAGTCGCCAGCACGGGCAGCGCCAGTCAACGTGGCGCCAAGAGCAATCACTGAAAGCGACACTGTCATCCGTTTCATGACCGATGTTCTCATCATGCCCTCCTTCAATACAGAAAAATACTTACAACCATTAACAATTAATTCCTACAACAAATCAACTACATGATTGGACTACCCCCAAAGCGGGGCTGCCATGGATCGTGCGCTGAATCAATGCCGAAGGCACTCTTTAGAGTATGAGATCTACTTCACAAGTCAAAAGTAACAGTTTTAGGCTTTGGTGATACACTGAAATGACTACATAAAAGTCACTACCTTGAGCTAATCACTTGAAGCAAGTGCACTGATCGATACATCGGAGACATCACCCATGCAATCTTCTGTTCGAGGAGCCGGATCCTCGTTTCGCTACACACGCTTGGCTGCAAGCTTTGTTTTCTGTTTTTCCTCATCGTCGGCTTTGGCGGGTGGAACGGCATTTGATGCGACCAGCATTAGTGCAATGGGCAACGCATCCGCTGGTCAAGCCGCTGAAGCAGGCGATGCGTCTGTACTGTTTGCAAACCCGGCTGCGCTGACGCGTTTCAAACGTGCCGAGCTTACTCAAGGTGCTGCGGTGGTGGCCATTGGCACCGATTACACATCGACTCAAAACAATGATGGTGCGGATTCTGGGGCGCCACGGGGTCAAAACGGCCAGGTGTTTAGCCGCAAAGATGGTTTTGATGCTGGCGCATTGGCCCCCAATTTGTATGTAGCGATCCCAATCAATGAAAAATTGGTTATGGGCTTTGGGGCTTCGGCTTCACACGGACTGGTGATTCACTACGATGAAAACTTTCCAGGACGAAATCAAGGGCGCGATATTGATTTCAAAGTAACGCGATTAAACCTGGGTCTTGGTTACAAACTCAGCCCTACTTTGTCCTTGGGCGTGAATGGCTCCTATGAACGATACTTTCAATCGATCAAGCTGAAGCTGAATTACCGCGAAGCAGTCGAGGCACTTGCACCCGGTTCAGCGGCTTTGCTCGAAAGTCCGGCCGGCGCGTTAATTGGAGCGCCACCAATTCCAGGCGAAAGCAATGCGGGTTTGCGGATGTTTGGCTGGGCATTCAATGCGCAAGTCGGTGGCTTGTGGGAACCCACAGAAAAAACGCGCGTGGGTATTTCATATCGCCCGAAAACAGAATTCACGGGCAACAGGGGCAAATTCAAACTTAATGATTCGCCCGAACAAGCCGCTTTCCGTGCCTTCCTGAACAGCGATGGCTTAATCAACAGCCTAGCCTTTGCCGCCTTGGGTGTGAATGGTCCCCAGGCCGCTGGGGATTTGGCACCAGAGCAAATTATCAAACAGGAAATAACCTTGCCCGATGAACTCCGTATATCGGTGTTTCACCATGCAACACCAAAACTTGATTTAATGGGTACTTACACACGGCAGGATTTTTCCGTAACCACTTTGAATTTCCAGCGTGAAAGCAATGGCCGCACTCTGGAAAACATTCCACAGAATTTCAAGGCTGCTGAATCTTATCGCGTGGGCCTTAATTACAAACTGTATAAACGACTTACCTTGCGCGCGGGTTATGCCATTGAAAACAGCGTAATTGATGATGCAACCAGAATTACGATATTGCCCGACAGCGATCGTCAATATTTCGCACTCGGTGGCCAGTTTGATTTAAGCCGCGACACGAGCATTCATTTCGCATACCAGAAGCTGGACACAGACCCGGCGCCAGTGGGAAACAACCGAAGCATTGACCCACCCGAAGTGCGCGGAGGGGAATTTCAAGGCAATGTGCAGCTAGATACTCACTTCTTCGGTATTGGTTTCACCGAACGTTTTTAATCAGCTTTGAACACCCAAAGCGCGGAACAAACCTGCAATCAACGTGGCATAGTTGGTCTGTTCCGTGGCAAGGGCCTGTTCAGCGTTGGCATACACACGCTGCGCATCCACCACATCCAGAAAGCTCACCAAACCCAGTTGATAAAGCGCATCCGCTTGTTCAAAACTGCGTTTGCTGGAAACCACCGCTTTGCCCAGCGCGGTTTGTCGCGATGCGGATGAGTTTATTGCCGTCAATGCATTTTCGACTTCTTGAGTTACCTCGCGCAGCACTTGTTCATAGTCAGCCAATGAACCTTCAGCACGGGCCTTGGCTGCATCCAGCCGGGCGTTTCTTGCACCGCCGTCGTAAATGACCTGATTCAGCAAAGCAGACAAAGAGCCGATCAAAATACTGGTCGCAGGGTTTGAATTGAGCGCCGTACTTCCAATTTGAATGCTGGCCATCAATTCAATACTTGGATAAAAATCAGCTTGTGCCAAACCCACTTCAGCCGCCGACTGCGCAAAGCGAGCCTGGGCGAGCTGAACATCTGGCCGGGCTTGTACCACTTGAAACGGCAAACGTGTAGGAATGCTTAAACCATATTGCGGCAGCGCGCCTTCTGGCTTTAACAATTCCTCATAAGCGCCGGGGAACTGGCCAGCCAGCGTGGCCAAACGATGCCTGGAATCTTGAAGTGCCTGTTCCAGGGGGGCAATATCAGCACGCAATGTTTCAACCGATGTTTCCGCGCGCCGAACATCTAGCTCGGGCGACAAACCGCTTTCAAAACGGGTTTGCACAATGGCCAGTGTTTTCTCCTGCAAGCTCACGGAATCACGCAGCATGTCCAATTGCTTTTGATTGCCGCGCAACAGCAAATATTCTTGCGCCACATTGGTGCTGGTTGAAATAATTTGCGCACGAAGGCTGGCTTGCTCAGCCAACAAGCTTGCAGCGGCTGCGCGCACCTCTTGCTCCACCCTGCCCGCCAAATCAATTGGTAACGTGAATCCCAAGCCCAGCAGGGCGTTGCGTTCATCGCGGTTGTTGTTTCCGACATTGCCGGTGTTATTGGATGAACCGCCGTTTGAATTACCGCGGTCTGAACGCTGCCCACTGACTTCGCCATCCAGTTCAAGCAACAGTGAGTCGCCGGTTTCACTGAGCGCCAGAAGCGCCCTGGCCTCTTTTACGCGGGCTGCAGCCGATGCAATTTGAAAATTGCTTTCCAGGCTGGTTTGCACCAGTTGGTTCAGGATCGGGTCATTGAATCCTTCCCACCAGCGAACGCCCGCCACACCTGCGTCGTTCACGCTGCTTAAATTCTGCAGAATGTCTTGGGCAACAAACTGCGCGGGGGTTTGTGTTTTTGATTCCGGTATTTCAGGTGAAGGCGCGGTGGCGCAGGCCGACAATCCAACAATGGCCAGAGAAAGAATGAATAACGAACAAAGGCCTTTCATGCGCTCACCTCGTCTTTCTTCACCCGGGCTTCGTACTCATCAATTTCCTTGTCGAGAAGTTCGGCGGCATGCGCTCTGGGCTTCATATACGGCGCAATGAAACTGTAGCCCATGGGTGCCAAGTAAAGTGTAAACACGGTCGACAAACCCAAACCACCCAATACCACCCAGGCGATCGCCTCACGCGCTTCTGCGCCTGGGCCCGACGTAAGCACCAAGGGCAACACGCCCAACACAGTGGATAGAACTGTCATGGCGATTGGGCGCAAGCGCAAACGCGCGCCTTCACGCACGGCCGACTCAACTGTGTGCCCTTCATCACGCAATTGATCCATCATTTCAACCAATAAAATTGCATTCTTTGTCATCAAGCCAATCAGCAAGACCAAACCAATTTGGCTGAACAGGTTAAGCGATTGGCCGGTCAGCAACAGCGCAAACACCGCCGCTGCCAAACCAAACGGCACCGTGAACATCACCACCACAGCGCTGCCTACGCTTTCAAATTGCGCAGCCAGTACCAAAAACACCACCACCAATGCCACAGCAAAGGTAATGAACATTTCATTGGAAGTTTCTTCAAGCGTGGCCGCTTCACCCAAGAAAATCAGCGTCGAAGTAGAAGGCAACTCCGCGGCGGCCACAGCGCGAATTTGCTGCATGGCTGTACCCAAATCTGTACCGGGCGGAATACCAATATTCAATTCCACTGCCCTGCGCTGCCCATGGCGGTCCAGTTCCGCTGCAACGCCACGCTCTTCAACCGAAATCATTGAGGCCAGGGGTACCAATTGATCAGCATCGCTTTTGGTGTAAACATTCAGCAAATCAAATGGCGAGTTCAGGCTGCCCTTGCTTGAGCCGAGCATGACAGGCACCGCTTGATCACCCACACTCAAGTCGATCAGTTGATATTCATCAGCCAAAATCTGCAGGGTTTGCGTAATCCTGCTCACCGGCACTTGCAAGTCGGTGGCTTTTTCCCGATCAATTTCAAATCCCAGTTCCGGCTGTGATGTGTCGTACTGCACTCGAACGTCTTGCACGGCGTCAATCTGTTTAATCAATGCATCGGCAAGCAGGTCGGCATTGTTGGCCAGCACGTCGTAGTCATCACCCAACAAAGCAACTTGCAAACCACCACCGCCGCCACGAATGTTCAAGCTGCTTTCATTTTGGAAACGCACTTGTGCGCCCGGAATGCTGGAGAGTTCTTTGCTTAACTTGGCCGCCAATTCCTGCTGTGACGTGTCACGATCGCCCCAATCGGCCAGATTGGCCTGAATCGCAACACGGTTTTTGTCATACCGTCCAACAATGGTGAAAAAATCAGTGATCAGGCCCTGCTCTTGATAAGGGCGCATTATTTTCTCTGCAATTTGTCCCTGCCTGCCGCTGTACTCCAGTGAAGCGCCATCAGGCCCGGTGAAATCCACTACCAAACGGCCGCGATCTTCGGGAGGAACCAGTTCCTGGCTCAGCAATGTGAAGACGAATGCACCCGAGATGGCAATTCCAACGAAAAAGAGAAGAGACACCAAACGGTGTTTCAAAAAACTGTCCAGCGTGCGGAAATAATAATTGGCAATTTTATCGCCGGCATGCTCCATTCGACCCATGAACCGGGCACCTTTGCCCGTGGTGGGTGGGTCTTCTTTTAACAATCGAACTGCCAACATGGGGCAAAGGCTAAGCGCTACAAACGTGCTGATAATGACTGCCATGGACAGCACCATGCCAAATTCCCGGAACAGGCGACCTGTTTCTCCAGGCAAAAAAGCGATGGGTAGAAACACTGCGACCAGTGAAGCTGTGGTTGCAATCACCGCAAAGAAGACCTGCTGAGTACCCAGCACCGATGCAACGGTGATGGACTCACCCAACTTCTTGCGGCGTTGAATGTTTTCCAGTACCACAATGGCATCATCAACAATCAAACCGGTGGCCAGCACCAGGGCCAGCAAAGTCAGCATATTGACTGAGAAACCCGCCAGCCAGATCGCAGCGAGCGTACCCACCAAGGCAACGGGCATGGTAACGGCTGGAATTAACACTGCGCGCCATTGCCCCAGAAACAATGCGATCACCACCAGTACCACCAGCACGGCGAATACCAGCGAGGTTAAAACTTCTTGCAACGCGCCTTTGATAAATACCGAGTCATCGGAAATCATGATGACCTGAAGGTCTTTGGACTGCGCATTAATTTCAGCCATACGCTTTTTTACATCACTGGCAATTGCAATCGTATTGCCCCCGGCCTGACGCAGTACGCCCATGCCCACCACCGCGCGGCCATTGAGCAATGAATAGGACTCTGCAGACATTGGGCCATAAAATACATCGGCCACGTCCCGAACCCGAACACCGTTTCCAATCAGAATTGAATTGATTGCCTCAGTATCAATTGTTGAAGCATTGGCACGCACCAGCAGTTCCTGCTTACCAGACAAATAACTGCCGGCAGGCACATCCAGATTCATCGACTCCAGGCTACTGAGCACATCGGTGGTCACCATGCCAAACCGGGCAAGCTTTGCAGGGTCGAGCAACACCCGCAGTACGCGAGGTTGGCTACCATTCAGCGGCACATCTGCCACGCCTGTTACAGAGACAAATGCGGGCACCAGGTCGCGCTCTACGCGCTCGGCCAAATCCTGCATGGCCAAGGTGTTGCTATAAACGGCAAGTTGCACCACTGGCCGAGCATCGTCGTCCGCTTTGATCACAAGCAGCTGATCCAGATTTTCCGGCAGTTGGTTGGTAATTCGGCTAACCGCTTCCCGAACATCGTTGGCGGCCACGTTCACATCCACATCGGGCGAAAATTCCATGCGAACCCGCATGTTGTTTTCTTCGCTTGAACTTTGAATTCGCAGCACGCCGGAAACGCGGGCAACCGCGCCTTCTACTTTGGACGTTACCTCGGCATCCATGGTAGTCGGCGATGCACCTTGATACACAGCACGCACCAACACAACAGGTCGGTCAATGTCTGGCAATTCACGCACTTCCATGCCGAACATGCTGACAACACCTGCCAGCATAATCAGCAAATTGAGGACCACAATCAGTACAGGTCGCTTTAGCCCCAGGGCGGTTAAACCTTCAGTGGCGCGGCTCATTGAAGAGGATCCTCAACCAGCTCTACCTGCACACCCTCCGACAGACGCAGACCGCCTTCTACAACAACCGAATCACCTTCCCGAATGTCGCCTTCAAGAAAAACCTTTCCCTGCCTTCGGTCTGCCACGCGAAGATTTACCCTATCGGCCTTGCCATCACGCACCAGCCAAACATAAGACCCTTCACGGTCCCACTGAAGGGCAATTTCAGGCACTGCGGCAAGCATTTGCCCTTTCACAGCCATTTGGACAGAAAACGACATGCCCGGGCGAAGCAAATCTTCAGAATTGTTAATGTTTGCTCGCACACGAAGGGTTCGCTTTTCAGCGTCAAGTCGGCTGTCAAGCGCAACTACAGCCGCGTCGAATTGTTTGCCGGCGACTGCAGGGGTAGTTGCGGTAACCTGTATTTGATCCATCGAATCTGGATTGAGTTGACTGATGATCGCTTCGGGCACATCAAAATCAACATAGATTATTTCTCTTGAATCAATTCCAGTTACCAGTACATCAGGTCCAATCCTCTGACCTGGATCAATGTCAGTTATTCCGACAACACCGTCAAAAGGCGCGCGAATTTGGTGAAAAGAAATGGCCAGCCTCGCCTGTTCAACTGCAACCTGCGCAGCTTCGAAATCAGCTTGGGCTGAATCAACCTGTGTTTGAGGGACTGCGCCTTTACCCACGGCCTGTTTGTAGCGTTCCAACAGACTTTGGGTGTTTTTAAGTTGTACCTGTGCAAGGCGCAGCGCCAGTTGCTCTTCGCGATCATCTTGCTGCACCAGCAGGTCGCCGCGCTTTACTTTCTGTTGGGACTTGAACAATACCTTGCTGACTTTTTCATCAACCACGGCATATATGTCTGTTGATTGGCCAGCCCAGCCAGTTGCGATTGCACCAAACGAGCTACCAGTCGATTCAAAAACCACGGGTTCAACCAAGACTTTGGGCGCAGCGCCCTTGCTTCCTTGATTGGGTGTTTCAGAAGATGCGTTGCCTATCAATGTTTGGGCCAGAGCGTAAGCAGCACCCAATACAAGCACGACAATAAGGAAATAAACGAGACGTTTGATCAAGCCGATGGCTCCACTGCAACTGCGACGAGGAAGATTAACACGTAAGGAAGTACCTACTTGCAGACACAAGTGGGGGGAAATAGTTCGAATAACCCCTACCGATTGGGGATAATACTTAGCTTAACCACCACTATTCAGGCACATCGTCGTCGCTAACCGCATCGATGCCTGCTTCAACCACCGCACCTGTTACTTTGATACCAGTAGACACGACTGCGCCAGTAATGGATATAGCCGCACCCGCTGTTGCGCTGACCACTGCGCAGGCCTGCAAATTTGCAAATGCGGTCAGCGCGAGCAAACAAATAATGCCGCTTCGAAATGGTTTTCCCATGTTTAAATTACGCACGTTTGAGAAACTGAAATTGGAGGAAGATTGATTTCGATGCTACACAGAATTTCGAACCCTGTAAGTCTTAAAAGACGGGTTAACAATGTGCAATTCGGGTCAGCAAATAAAAAACGCTTCTGACCCTGTGGGTGAGAAGCGTTTTTGCCGTAACTGGCATCCCCAACCGGATTCGAACCGGTGTTACCGCCGTGAAAGGGCGGTGTCCTAGGCCTCTAGACGATGGGGACCTAAAACCGTGTGCTTTGGTGGAGGTAAGCGGGATCGAACCGCTGACCTCTTGCATGCCATGCAAGCGCTCTCCCAGCTGAGCTATACCCCCTAAGCGAAGACCAAGATTATTAATTATTTCGTTCAGCTTGTCAACAACTTGACCAACCTTTTTAAACGAAACTTTTAAGCCAATCTGCCTTCTGCCTGCATTGCCTCAGCAATTCGAGCAGCCCGAATTATACACACAATTGTCGGTTACACTGCAAGTAGTTTTTACATCGCAATAGAAGCAAACAACAAATGAAATTCTGCAGCACATGTGGCACCCCGACTGAAGTTCAAATTCCTGAAGGCGACAACCGTGAACGCAGTTGCTGCCCAGGCTGCGGCGCTATTCACTATGTGAATCCCAAAATCGTGGTTGGAACCATTCCAACTTTTCACGGTAAGGTACTGTTGTGCAAGCGGGCGATTGAACCAAGGCTTGGCTTTTGGACCCTGCCCGCAGGTTTCATGGAATTAAATGAAACCACCCATCAAGGTGCCGCGCGTGAAACCTGGGAAGAAGCAGGCGCGAAAATTGTCCTTGGCCCTTTATTCACGATGTTCGATGTGATCAGGGCAGATCAGGTTCATCTTTTCTTCCGTGCAGAAATGCCAAGCGCAGATTACTTTGCCGGTGAAGAAAGTCTCGATGTGAAACTATTTTCAGAAGAAGAAATTCCTTGGGATGAGCTGGCTTTCAAAACCGTGTCAAAAACCCTTTCACTTTTTTTTGCAGACCGCAAGGCTGGACGCTACACCTTGCATACAGGCGATGTGTTTAATCACACCGACTGGACCGAGTCGCAATTCAAGGCCTGATGAGTAAAACCACCATTCCCTGGCTGGACTCACCCAAAGACTTTCCCGATACCTCTGAAGCCCTTGAGTACCCATCAGGCTTGCTGGCTGCAAGCCAGGAAATCAACGCTGATTGGCTACAATCCAGTTACGCCAAAGGCATATTCCCCTGGTATTCCCAAGGGGAGCCCGTGCTGTGGTGGAGCACTTCGCCCCGTGCGGTGTTGTACACAACAGAATTCAAGCTGCGCCGGTCTTTGTTAAAAGCCGTTCGTAAAATGCGCAACAACCGTGATAACCGCATTCAAATCAACACTGCTTTTGAAGCGGTGATGCGCGCCTGTGCGGCCCCACGGCAGGGGCAAGAAGGCACCTGGATCACCGAAGAAGTGATCGCCGCCTATGTTGAACTTCACCGCCGGGGCTTTGCCCACTCGGTTGAACATTGGCAAGGTGATCAGCTGGTGGGTGGGCTGTACTGCGTGGCTTTGGGCAAGATGATTTATGGCGAAAGCATGTTCTCTACCCAAACCGATGCATCAAAAGTGGCATTCGCCCACTTTGTGTATTGGCTAAAATCCCAGAATGTGCACATAATTGACTGCCAGCAAGCCACGGGGCATTTGATGTCGATGGGGGCGCGCACGGTAAATCGAAAGGTGTTTGAAACTGAAATGGCAAATTCCATTGTGCAGCCCACCTTGAATTGGGAACCACGCGAATTAATTTGGACGTATGACCAGACCTAAGGAACTGCCCTTCTCAACATTGCAGTTTTATTCAACTGCGCCCTATCCATGTAGTTACCTGGACAACCGCTTGGCCAGGTCGCAGGTGGCAACGCCGAGCCACCTGATCAATGCAGATGTTTACAGCGAACTGGTGCGCCTGGGTTTCCGGCGCAGCGGTTTGTTCACTTACAAGCCGCATTGTGACGGCTGCACTTCTTGCAAGCCTTTGCGTTTGAAAGTAGCCCACTTTTCAAGCAACCGAAGCCAGCGACGCACAGTAAAAACATTTTCAGATCTAAAGCCCAGTGTGCAACGCTTGCATTTCAATTCAGAACACTATGCCTTGTATCTAAAGTACCAATCCGCCCGCCACCACGGCGGCGGCATGGACGAAGACAGCCGCGAACAATATTCACAATTTCTGCTTCAAACACGTGTAAATTCCCGCTTGGTGGAATTCAGAAATGCACAAGGCAAATTGGTGATGGTGTCGATTATTGACATACTGACTGATGGACTTTCATCGGTTTACACCTTCTTCGACCCTGAGGAACGAAGCGGTTTGGGTGTGTATGGCGTATTGTGGCAAATCGACCAATGCCGCGACCTTGAGTTGCCCTATTTGTATTTGGGCTACTGGATCAAAGAAAGCGAGAAAATGGCTTACAAAGCACGCTTTTCTGCAGCAGAAATTCTGCAAGACAACGCATGGCAAACTTTGCCAGACCCGTATATCAAATAAGCAGCCTCATTCCCCGTTACAATGCAGGCTGTTGTCATACACCCTACCCCACAAGCATGTTACTGCCCTATTCCCTGATACGCCCCGCCCTTTTTGCACTAGATCCTGAGAAGGCCCACCACGTCACTTTCAGTAACCTGCAAACACTTCGAAAACTGGGTCTGCTGAAATATTTTTCACCCACAGCAGTGGCTGACCCTGTGAAGGTCATGGGCATCGATTTTCCGAACCGTGTGGGTTTGGCGGCAGGCCTGGACAAAGACGCCGCCTACATCAGTGAATTGGGCCTTATGGGTTTCGGTTTTCTGGAAGTAGGAACCGTTACTCCAAAGCCACAACCAGGCAATCCACAACCTCGAATTTTTCGCTTGCCCAAGGCTGACGCTTTGATCAACCGCATGGGCTTTAACAATGAGGGTGTGGACAAGCTGATCCAGAATGTGAAAGCCAGCAATTACCCGGGCGTACTGGGTATCAACATTGGCAAAAATGCAGTAACCCCGGTGGAAAAAGCCGCTGATGACTACCTGGCTGCACTAGAGGCTGTGTACCCCTATGCCACTTACATAACGGTGAATATTTCTTCACCCAACACCAAAAACCTGCGCGACCTGCAAGGCGGCGACAGCCTGGATATTTTGTTGGGTTCTTTGAAAGAGAAGCAGAAAGCGCTGGCGGATGAGCATGGCCTGTACAAACCTATGGCCCTTAAAATTGCACCCGATCTGGATGATGATCAGATCGATGCCATTGCGCAGCGTTTGACTCACTTTGGATTTGACGGCGTAATCGCAACCAATACCACCATCGACAAAAGCAGCGTTGCAAGTTTGCAATATGGTGATGAACAAGGCGGCCTAAGTGGCGCACCAGTGCTGGAGAAATCTACCCATGTGATTAAGCGTTTGTACGCAGAACTGGGCGATGACATTCCGATTATTGGTGTAGGCGGTATTTCCAGCGGTGAACACGCTGTGGAAAAAATTCGCGCTGGCGCAAAACTGGTTCAAATCTACACTGGCATAATTTACAAAGGCCCCGAGTTGGTCACCGAATGTGCCGCGACAATTCGAGCGAACTGCAAAATTCCAATGCGCCGAAAAGCTGTATAAAAAAGCAAATAGTCAGGTCTGTTGCAACAAAAAAAAGCGGCTTAATTAAAGCCGCTTTTTTGTTTACGAGGCGCTCACTTTTTTTTCCGCTTTTGATACAGGTTCGAAAAGGTTTCGCCTGTGGGCACAGGAAAGTCGCGTTGACCGGTCCATCCGCCTGCACCTGGCAGGCTGTGAATGCCACCTTTTCGCCTTCCCCACCATGCCATGGCTTTAATGCCGATACGGGATAAAACACGGTACAACGTTGGCCGTTGTGCCACAAAAGCCCAAACCTTAAATGCTGTTTTTTCCTGCCATGGGCGCAAGCCTCGCGAGAACTGCTGTTCACGCAATTTGCGCAGCAAATCTGGCAAAGGAATTTTTACCGGACACACCACATGGCATTCACCGCACAGCGTAGCAGCCTGAGGCAAATCCAGTGCCTTTTCAATGCCGGTGTAACTTGGCGTTAACACAGAACCCATAGGGCCTGGGTACACCCAACCGTAAGCATGACCACCTATTTTTTGATACACGGGGCAGTGGTTCATGCAGGCACCACATTTAATGCAGCGAAGCATTTCCTCAAATTCGCCGCCCAGCAAACCGGTTCGACCACCATCCAAAATTACGAAGTACATGTGCTCAGGGCCATCCAAATCGCCTTCACGTTTTGGGCCTGTGAGTAGCGATACATAATTGGAAATACTTTGGCCTGTTGCTGAACGAGGCAACAAGCGAATCAGCGTCGCAAAGTCTTCCAGTGTGGGCACTACTTTTTCAACACCGGTTATGGCGACATGCACACGCGGGTTGATGGTGCACATGCCTTCATTGCCCTCGTTGGTGACCAAAGCCACCGAACCAGTGTCGGCAATAATGAAATTGCCCCCCGTTACACCCATGTCGGCTGCCAAAAATTGCGGGCGCAAAATTTCCCGCGCCTCGCGGGTCATTTCGGCGATGTCTGTTTTTCTAGGCAGGTGGTGGTGCTTCTCGAACAGGTCGGCCACCTGTTCTTTGTCCTTGTGAACAACAGGCGCAATAATGTGGCTGGGCCGCTCGTTGTCATTGATCTGCAGAATGTATTCGCCAAGGTCAGTTTCACGCACTTTCACATCGGCGGCTTCAAGTGCTTTGTTCAGTGCCATTTCCTCAGTCACCATTGACTTCGATTTGATTACTGATTTCACCTCGTGCTTCTTGGCAATTTTCACAACCAATTCTGCTGCTTCCTGTGGCGTGCGGGCAAACAAAACTCTAGCCCCAGCTTCAACTGCTTTCTGCTCAAACAATTCAAGCCATACATCCAGGTTTTGTATGCTTCGGTTGCGAATATCAACAGCCGCTGAACGCGTACCTTCGAAGTCTTCCAATTCCAAAATACTGGTGGCGCGCGCATTCACGAATTTGCTGGATAAACGCTTTAGGTTTTCCTGCAAGCGCGGGTCATTCAGCTTTTCACTGGCCTTGCGCTCAAAAAACATGCTTTGAACTTGCATGGTGTTACAACTCCAATTTAGACTTGGCCCGGCTTGCGCCCGGTAAGCAATTCAGCCACGTGCAGCACCTGCGTGTTGTCACCCATGCGGCGCAGGCGCCCTTCAATGTTCATCATGCAGCCCAGGTCGCCCAGCACCACGGCTTGCGCGCCGGTGGCTTGAACCTGTTCACACTTGTCAGTGCAAATTGCGCTTGAAACCTCGCCGTATTTCAATGCGAAAGTACCACCAAAACCGCAACACTGGCGGCTGTCTTTCATCTCGAGAATTTCCACGCCACCCATCTTTCCGATCAAGGTTCGGGGCTGCTGTTGAACCCCCAATTCACGAAGACCGCTACACGAATCGTGGTACGTGATCTGACTTAACTCACTGGCACCCAGCTTGAGCTTTTCAAGACCAATCACATTCACCAGAAAATCGGTTAATTCATAAGTTCGCGTTGCCAGGCGTGCTGCGCGCATTTTCAAATCCGGATCGTTTTTAAACACTTCGGTGTAATGCACCTTGGTCATTCCGGCACATGACCCTGAAGGCGCCACAACATAATCAAATTGCTCAAACTCCGCTAACCACTTTTGTGCCAATTTGTGTGTGCTTTCATGGTCGCCCGAATTCCAGGCGGGTTGACCACAACAGGTTTGCGCTTGTGGAACCACTACGTCACAACCCGCTGACTCCAACAACTCGACGGTTGAAAACCCGATCGAAGGCCGCATTGAATCCACGAGACAAGTTACAAACAAACCGACACGCAAGGTCATTCCCCAAATTTTTATCAAACCCGATCAAGTGTATGCAGCGCGCCGCTTTCAAGCCAGTAGTGATAACCATAAGGAGTGACGTTTTTCACAATATGGTTTACACTTTCCACTTGATGAAAAGGAAATTGTTGGTATGAGCGAAGAGTCGATTGGGCGCACCAGTATTCAAGTTATTGAACGAATGATGCAGTTACTGGATGCTTTGGCCGAACACCAAGACCCGGTTGCATTGAAGGACCTGGCGAGAGACACCAAGCTGCATCCTTCCACAGCACACCGTATTTTGAATGATTTGGTGGCCTGCCGACTTGTGGACCGAACCGACCCAGGTCTTTACAGACTTGGTATGCGGTTGCTTGAATTGGGCAACCTTGTAAAAGCCAGACTGAACGTGCGCGACGCTGCGCTGGAATTGATGCGTAAGCTACACCGCTTGACAGGACAAACCGTTAATCTGTCCGTTCGCCAGGGCGACGAAATTGTTTACGTAGATCGCGCGTACAGCGAACGTTCCGGCATGCAGGTGGTGCGCGCCATCGGTGGCCGAGCACCTTTGCATCTTACATCCACTGGAAAATTATTTTTGGCCAGTGAAACACCCGAACATTTGAGGCTGTATGCAGAACGAACCACCTTGCGTGGCACCACAATGAACAGCTTGACCACATTGGAAAAACTCGAGAAAGAGCTGAATCTGGTTCGAATCGATGGCTTTGCACGGGACAACGAGGAGCTTGAAATGGGCGTGCGCTGCATGGCCGCAGGCATTTTCGATGACTCTTCAAAATTGATTGCCGGTTTATCGATTTCCGCGCCTGCCGACCGAATTCAGGAAGACTGGTTACAGGAACTAATGCACACAGCCCAGCGCATCAGCGCATCACTAGGCTGGCAGGGTCGGGTCATTCCCCCCAGCGGCAAATTCAGACTTTAGTTGGCTTGTTTGGGCACGTAGCCGGTGGCAGTGATAGTCGGGCTGATGTTTGACTCAACAGCCATCACATATTCGCGAATGCGCTCTGCATCCGCGAAACGGGCTTGAGAACCCAATGCATCCAACAGCACGATAACCAGATTGCGATCTCCCACGCGAGCTTTCATCACCAGGCAACGCCCTGCCTCATTAATAAATCCGGTTTTTTGAACTTGAATATCCCACTCTTTGTTCTTGATTAACCGATTAGTATTCCTGAAGTTGAGTTGACCTTTCCCGGACTGAACAGAAAACTGCGGGTCTGTTGAAAACTGGCGGATCAACGGAAAGCGCTGAGCATGAAGTACCATGCGAGCGAGGTCGTTTGCACTCGACTTGTTTTCAACCGACAAACCCGTGGTTTCAGCGAAATTTGTGTTGAACATTCGCAGGGAAGTAGCCCTGCGGTTCATTTGTGCCACACATGCGGCCAAACCACCCGGGTAGCTGCGACCCAAGGCTGAGGCGGCACGATTTTCCGACGCCATCAATGCCAAATGAATTAATTCTCGACGAGTAAATTCGCTTCCAGGCGTCAAGCGTGAGCGCGTATTTTTGTAATAGTCGATGTCTGCGTTTGTAATGGTAATCACTTCATCGAGATCGAGCCCGGCTTCGAGCGTAACCACCACGGTCATGACCTTCGTAATTGAAGCGATCGGGAGTACTACAGATGGGTTTTTTGCGTATAGCACTTCAAGCGAGTCGGCATCTGCGACCAGTGCCACCGAACTGTTTAACGACAGGGGGTCGTGGGCCTGTTTTAAATCGGCACGTTCAATTGAAGTCGGAGAGGCATGTAAACCTGAATGCGCCACCATGAAAAAAGCCAGAATTACCTTAAACAACAGCGCTTTGTAAATCATGGTGTGTTTGTCTTTTTTATTTGTACGAATAATGCAATGAATTCTACGCAGAATCCCTCGCGCAGCCAAGGCCCTAGATCTTTTAATAACAGGCTTTTAAGTGGCCTATTTCGAGCTTTTTCTTAAATATACCTAGATTGAGTAGTGCTGACCGTATTCTGCGAGCCTTTGGACCACCCCCAATTGGAGGTCTGTTAAGTATTCAAGGTCGTTAAAATAACCACCCGCCATAACCGCCACCACAGGCAACCCCTGTTTTTTAGCCCAATGAAGTACAACTCGATCCCTTTGCTCAATGCCCGCATCGCTCAGTGACAGTTTGCCCAATCGGTCGGCATGGTGAGCATCAAGCCCTGCCACATACAGGACTAGATCGGCAGAAAACACCCGTTCAATGCTCTCAAGTGCGGATTCAAGTTGAGTGAGATAGTCCGCATCGCCAGTTCCGTCCGACAGAGCGATGTCCAGATCACTTTTGGTCTTCACAAATGGATAGTTGCTCTGGCCGTGCATTGAAAAAGTAAAAGTGCTGTTGTCACCAGTCAAAATTTCTGCCGTACCATCACCTTGGTGAACATCCAGATCAATGACCAGCACCTTGGGAGTAACCGTAGGGCCGGCTGCCAAATGATCAGTTCTGGTGCCCGCCGCGATTGCGTCTGTTTGAAACACCCTGGCCGCTACTGCCAAATCGTTAAACACACAAAAACCACCACCTTCAGCACGCTTGGCATGGTGAGTGCCGCCAGCCAGGTTTACTGATGCCCCATGGTGCACCGCACTCCGAACTGCCGCCACAGTCGCCCCCACCGAGCGCAACGAACGTTCAACCATTCGTTCAGACCAGGGAAAACCAATCGCCCTTTGTTCATTTGCGGAAACTTCACCACTTTCAATTCGACGAATATATTCGGTGCAGTGCGCAAGCGCCAATTGTCCTGGCGTGGCCGCTAAAGGCACACAAAGCTTTGCTGTGTGAAGGGTTTTCTCCACTTTGTCACGAAGAATCCGATACTTCTGCATTGGAAACCGATGACCAGCAGGCAGCGGCAGCACGAACTCATCGGTGTAGAAAACGTCAATCATCATTAATACAACAGAACGAACATAAATTATTGCATCGCAACATTTTTATTGACAGCGAAAAAAATTTTGGTAGAATTCAATTTGTGCACCGCGTCAAACGGTGTTCAAAACGACAAATTTAGCGTTAAAAAACCTGACGGAGCAAACTATGATGATGACCCCCGAACAATTCCTGGACGTTCAAAAAACCAACCTTGAGAAGATCTTGGGTCTGAGCCAGCAGTCGTTCAGCAACGTTGAGAAAGTAGTCGAATTGAATTTGAATGCTGTTAAATCTTACATGGAAGACAGCGCTGAAGCCATGAAGGCTTTGTCATCTGCGAAAGACATCCAAGAATTTATGGCTGTATCTAGCTCTGTTGCTCAGCCAATGTCTGAGAAAGCAGTTGCATACAGCAAAGATCTTTACGCTTTGACTTCCAGTTTCGCTTCTGAGACAGCCAAAATGGTTGAGCAGCAAGTTGCTGAAAGCAATGAAAAACTGGCCGAAATCGTTGAAACAGCCAGCAAGAACGCCCCAGCCGGTTCTGAGAGTGCAGTTGCATTCATGAAGTCCGCACTGACGGCAGCGAATACAGCTTACGAAGGTGTAAGCAAGGCCACAAAACAAGCTGTTGAAATGGCAGAAGCCAATATGGACGCCGCAAGCAAGGCAACCATCAAGGCCACCAACACAGCCACAACCAAGGCCCGCAAAGCTGCCTAATTGGTAGCTTGCCTGTAACGATGTCTCCTCGTTCCTCCTGGAACGAATTCTCAAAGCCTGTCCACTTTTGTGGCAGGCTTTTTTTTATTCAATTTTTATACAATCAATTCAACTTTGCACTGCATGGTTTCAAGAATTTTTAACAACTCGTTGAATGCAGTTGTAACCACCTCTTTCTTCTCGATGCCACCACGCGCTTTAACACCCAGTTCAATGTGCCTGGCCATTTTATTGTCGCCAACACTGGGCAAGCTGTACAGCTTACAGTCGGGAAATGCCGTTTCAAGCAGCTCCATTACAGGCGTGATTCTCGCTTCGGGGGTATTAAACAACAGCAAGGCACGCTTGTATTCAAGTTCCTGATGGTGATACTCGATGTACAAGGTATCTAGAACCCATTCAATCATGGGCCATGCCATGACCGGAAAGCCTGGCACAAAATGGTGCTGCCCCACAGTAAAGCCAGCGATTCGATTAAAAGGATTGGGGATCAGAGTGGCACCTTCAGGGAAATCAGCCATGCGCAATCTGAATTCATCCATCGGCTGACCACTTTCTTCGCAACGCTGGCGAATCAATTCCACTGCCCCACTGTGGCGAACGATAGGCCGACCCAATGCTTGTGCCGCTGCTTGCCGAGTGTGGTCATCGGGTGTGCCACCAATCCCGCCGCAGCTCAACACAATGTGGTCGCTTGCGAATGAACGCCTTAATGTATCAGTCAAGAATTCACGGTCGTCACCCACCATCTGCACCCAAGAAAGATGCAAACCTCGTGCTGAAAGTCTTTCGATGACTGCAGGTATGTGCTTGTCTTGCCGCAAGCCCGACAAAATTTCATCGCCGACCACGATGAGGCCAATTTTAGGTACTGCCATTGTGTTGCTCTTCGATAAGGTTTTTAGTTTGTTTCAATCATGGGCATTTCAATGACTTTGTCTTCACGCACTTTGACCAATGCGCCCATGTAATGGCGTGTGAACGCAAGGGCTGACATTACAGGCATGATTAACAGGATGGGCGGTATGAAACTAAGAAACGCACACACCAAACCGATCAGCCAGGCCGAAGTGCTGTCGCGCTTTTTGATTTCCTTTATTTCCAACTTGGTGGCATGCCCAGCCAGGGAGTCAAACCGCATCACCGCCATGAGCAAATAGGCAGTAAGCAACACTGGCAACACGAAAGCCATGCCGGGAATCAGCCAAAGGGGCAATGTCACAATCCAGGCAATCAAGAAGACAACAACTGCTTTTAAGGTGACCCACAAGCTCATGACCGTGCCTGAATCGCCCTTCTTCGCAATGCCTTGAAACTCTTTGTCGGTCAAATAGTTCACCACAGGCGGGGTGACGTACAAGCCAGCCAGCAGCACTGCTGAAGTGGCAACAATTGGCCACAACAATCCAAATACAGCCAACGGCACAAGAATGAACTTAAGCCAGCCTAGAAACGCTGCATCGGTGGCCAAGGCTTCTACAGAAAAGTCGAGCCCAACAAACGACAAAGCCCACATGGCCGCATTGACCAAAGGGTCAATAGAAAGCCAGATAACCACCAGCCAGAATACAGAGGCGATGGCCACTGACACCAAAGTCAGCATCAGCATTTTTGGGCGGAAAGAATCGACCAGGGCATTAAAAAGAATGGACATTGCATTGTTCATACACGTTCCTTATTTATTGATTTCGCCTGGCCATGGTTTCCCAGGCTTTCTGCAGTCGTTTTGCCGACACAGGCATGGGGGTTCTCAGCTCTTGGGCAAACAAAGACACCCTTAGTTCTTGAAGCTGCCAGGCAAACTGACTCAAGCTTTCGTCTTCCTGACCTTTCAATTGCGAACTTGCACGGACCCAGTGTAATTGAAGATCCATGACTTCTTTCATCAACTGCTTGTCACGGTCGATTGAATTGCGCGCACGTTCCAGGCGAATCTGTGCTGCCTTTAAATAACGTGGGTAATGGGCCAATTGCTCCCATGGTTTTTTCAGCAGAAAGCCCTTGGGCAACAGCCAGTTCAACTGGTTTTGAATGTCTGCCACACAATCTGGAAAGGCTTTGGCAGAGGCTTGAAGCTTTTTACTTAAGGCACTGTGCTCATTCAAAATAATCAACAGGATTTTTCCGATTTCCTGTGCAATCAAATTCATTCGTGCACGTGCTTCTTGCACTTTGCTTGCAAATTCTGCTTGCGTGGAAGGCAGACCAGCAGCCAAAGCGCTGCGCATCAAGGTCAACTTTATCCACTGCAATTGAAGATCTTCTGCCGAACCCAAAGGCATGTACAGCATGGCCACTTTTTGGAAATCAAGCAGATTCTTGGTCAGGTATTTCAGCGGTTCTTTCAACGCGATATTGAACAGGCGCAGCACACCATCCAGATGAACCTTTCGTGCGATTTCTTCTTCGTCGTACACCTCGACAATGCAGTGCTCGCCCATGTCTTTCAAAGCGGGGTAGCCAAAGAAGGTTTGCCCACCGCGCTTGATTTCCAGCATGTCGGGCAAGGTTCCAAAACTCCAGTCGGTGATTGGCTGGTCGTTGAACTTATTGGCCTCACTGGCCTCACTGGTCTTGGCGGCTTGACTGTTTTGCGTCAGCTTGTTTTGCGTAACATTGTGGTGTCCGGGTTTTGCGTTAGCCTGGGGGGCAGCTCCCTCACCCACCCCCACTTGCACTTGCACCTGCGCGCGAACCTGTTCAACTACAGCTGAACTTTTGAAGCTTTCTTGCGCTTTGCGCCCCCATTCGGCTTTCAAGGCAGACAGGCTGCGTTGCATGTCAAGTTGGCGACCATGTTCATCCACCAGCTTGAAATTCATGAAATGGTGCGGTGGCAGGGTTTCAATTCTGAAGTCGCTCAGCAAGGGCCGTGCGGGTGTTTCACTGGCCACAAAGTCGCGCAGGCGTTCAAGCAAAGGTTTTTCATATAGCTTGGGGTCGTAATGCGCCTGCGCAAATTTCTCTGCAAACTGCGGCACTGGCACACAATGGCGGCGAATTTTTTGGGGCAAGCTTTTCAGCAGCAGCAAGGCTTTTTCCTTCAGCATGCCGGGCACCAGCCATTCCGTGCGGCCTACATTCACCTGGTTCAGCAACATCAAAGGTATGGTTAAGGTAACGCCGTCACGGGGGCTGCCTGGTTCGAAGTGGTAGCTTAAATCAAAGGCCAAACCACCCATTTCCAGCTTCTTGGGATAAAACTCGGTGGTAATGTCACCCGCTTTTTTGCTCAGCAGGTCTTCCTTGTTCAAATACAAGGCGGCCAGGTCTTCTTTGCTGGCTTGCTTGGCCCAGTTTTCCAGGGTTTGCTGGTTGTAGGCACCTGCTGGCAGCTTGTCGTCGTAAAACTGGGCGATCAATGCTTCGTCGACCAAAATATCCTGGCGACGCGCTTTGTGTTCAAGCTTTTCCAAGTCTTCAATCAACTTGCGGTTGTGAACATAAAAGGGCACGTTGGTTTTAACTTGCCCCGGCACCAATCCCTCGTGAATCATCAGCCTTCGCGCATCGGCCTGATTGAACCGGGCAAGGCTGACCCTGCGCTGTGAATACACGGGCAAACCGTAAATGGTGCCAGTTTCCAGTGCAACAGCTTGGCCTGAACCCTTTTCCCAATGCGGATTGGTGTGGTTTCGCTTTAGCAGGTGTGCCCCGACCTTTTCTATCCAGTCGGGTTGAATTCTGGCCACGCTGCGGGCGTAAAGGCGCGTGGTCTCAACAAGCTCTGCGCCCATAATCCACTTAAATCCTTTTTTAAACAGATTCGACCCCGGGTGCACTGAAAACTTAATGCTGCGTGCACCCAAATAAATCGGGTCGGTTTCGTGCTTCAAACCAATATTGCCCAGCAAACCCGCCATAAAAGCCATGTGAATTTGATCGTATTCCGCTGCTTTGGTGTTCAAGGTCCACTTTTGATCTTTCACCATGGCGGTTAGCTGCTGGTGCACTTCGCCCCATTCGCGAAGGCGGTTGGCTGACAAGAATTTGCGCTGCAGCGCATTTTTCATTTCGCGATTGGTCAATGATTGTTCTTTTAAATTAACATAATACTTCCACAATTTAAGAAATGACATGAAGTCTGATTCTGTGTCGTCAAATTGCTGCTGCGCATTGTCGGCGGCTTCCTGGGCGTCAATTGGCCGGTCGCGTGGGTCTTGAATCGACAAGGCAGCGGCCAACACCAACAACTCATTCAGGCAGGCGCGCTGGCTTGCCTCGAACAACATTCTTGCAATGCGTGGGTCCAATGGCAATTTGGCCAATGCCCGCCCAATCTTGGTTAGCTGCCCTGCTTCGTCCAGTGCGTTCAGTTCGCTGAGTAACTGGTAACCATCGGCGATGGCTCGGCCCATTGGGCGCTGCAAAAATGGGAAATCTTCGACTTCGGTCAGGTGCAGGCTTTTCATCCGCAAAATTACAGAAGCCAACGAAGAACGAAGAATTTCCGGGTCGGAATAATCGGCACGGCCTGCGAAATCAGATTCTGCGTACAGGCGAATGCACACACCGTTGGCCACACGGCCACACCGGCCTGCGCGCTGATTGGCCGATGCCTTGGAAATACGCTCAACCTGCAACATTTCAACCTTGTTGCGGTAGCTGTAGCGCTTCACACGCGCCTGGCCTGAATCAATTACGTAGCGTATGCCGGGCACTGTCAGCGAGGTTTCAGCCACGTTGGTCGACAGCACAATGCGCCTGCGACCGCTTGGCTTGAAAATGCGTTCCTGTTCCTGCGCAGTCAGCCTGGCAAACAGCGGTAACACCTCAAGTGCTAGCCGCATGTTCTTGCCCAGGAAATTGGCCATGTCGCGAATTTCACGCTCGCCGGGCAGAAACATCAAAATGTCGCCCTGGCCCTCGCGGCATAGCTCTTCAACGGCATCCAGGGTGGCGGCCTGAAAGGCGTCCTCATCCACTTCGTCCGATGGGTTCACCGGGGCATTCTTGCGCCGGTTTGTATCGAAGTCGTTGGGGTCTTTGTAACGCACTTCAACCGGGTACAGTCGGCCCGACACTTCAATCACAGGTGCAGGCTTTCCTGCGGCATCTTCAAAATGTTTGGAAAAACGTTCTGCGTCGATGGTTGCAGACGTCACAATCAACTTCAAATCGGGTCGCTTGCTCAGAACCTCTTTCAAATAGCCCAACAAGAAGTCGATGTTCAGGCTGCGCTCGTGCGCCTCATCGATGATGATGGTGTCGTACTTTTTAAACAGCGGGTCTGTTTGGCTTTCGGCCAGCAAAATACCGTCGGTGACCAGCTTGACCGCGGTATTGGCATTGGATTGGTCTTGAAAACGAATTTTGAAGCCCACCCACTGGCCCACTTCTGAATTCAATTCTTGTGCAATTCGCTTGGCGGTTGCGGTCGCTGCCAAACGGCGCGGCTGGGTGTGAACAATACTTTGGCCTTTCAAACCACGCCCAAGTTCAAGACACATTTTGGGTAGCTGGGTGGTTTTACCCGAACCGGTTTCGCCACACACAATAACAACCTGGTTTGCATCAATGAGCCGTTTGATTTCTTCACGACGCTGGGAAACCGGCAACTCTTCGGGATAGCGAATTTCGGGTGGGGACTGAATGGTTTGCTCTTTTGACAACACAAATGACCAATATAAGGTTCAAATTCCGATCAAATCGGGGAAAAACAGTGTGAACGCTGGACTACACACAATCGGAAATTATAATCAATCGAACAGGCAGCAACGGCTGCCCACAGTGTATTCCCTTTTTTCAGGACAGCCCCCAAGCCGATGAGCAACACCCCCAGCCACGATGACCTTTCCATGAACAGCCAAACTTTTGTTCAATGGCTGCGTACTGTTGCGCCCTACATTCATGCATTCCGCGGGAAAACTTTTGTGGTAGCCGTGGATGGTGAACTGGCACACCATGGCTATCTGAATTCGCTGGCTCAAGATTTGTCGCTGCTGCACGCCATGGGCATGCGCATTGTGCTGGTATGTGGTTCTCGCCCCCAAGTTGAAGAGCAACTGGCTTTGCGAAACATTCAGCCAGCGTTTCACAAGGGTTGGCGTATCACCGACAAAGGCGCGCTGGAATGCGCCAAAGAAGCAGCGGGTGAACTGCGGCTAGACATAGAGGCTGCGTTTTCACAAGGCTTGCCCAACACACCCATGGCGCATTCGTCGATGCGGGTTATTTCCGGCAACTTCATCACCGCGAGGCCCATGGGCATTCTGGATGGCGTGGATTTGCAACACACCGGGCTGGTGCGGAAGATTGATGTGTCTGCCATTCAGTTGAGTTTGAACAGCAGCGCAATCGTCTTGTTATCCACAATTGGCTTTTCGCCAACGGGTGAAGCATTCAACCTGACCATGGAAGACGTGGCCACCAGCACTGCGCGCGCCATGAAAGCCGACAAGCTGATTTTTGTCAGCCAGATTGAAGGCATCTTTGACAAAGACGACAAGCTGCTTGAAGAACTTGAGCTGGACCGTGCACGCGAAATCATGCTTCAAGAAGAATTGCCCGAACTCACAAAAGACTATCTGGAGTGCTGCATTTTGGCGGTGCAAGGCGGCGTTGGCCGCGCGCACATTGTGCCGTTGAATCTGGATGGTGGTGTGTTGCTTGAGCTGTTTTCCCATGACGGTGTGGGCACCATGGTTTCAGAGGAAAACCTTGAGAGCTTACGCCAAGCCACGCTGGATGACTCAGGCGGCATTAAAACCCTTATTGAACCCCTTGAAATGGCAGGTATTTTGGTGCGCCGGGGCCGCGACCGAATTGAACGCGACATTGATCATTTCACTGTGCTGGAACACGACGGCATTTTGTGGGGCTGCGCAGCCATGTACCCCTACCACGAGCAACGCGTGGCTGAACTGGCCTGCTTGGTGGTGCACCCTTCCTGGCAAGGCACGGGTGATGGCGAGCGTTTGCTGAAGAAGATAGAACACGATGCGCGCAAGCAAGGCTTAAAACAATTGTTTGTACTGACCACGCAAACCTCACACTTTTTCTTGAAGCGTGGGTTCGTGGTGGGCGATGTGGACAAACTGCCGATTGAACGCAAGCGCCTGTACGACTGGAACAGAAAGTCGCAAGTGATGATCAAGACGCTGTGAGCGCAAAATGAGCACCTTCAAACATCCGAAAACCGCGCATGGTTTGAGCACGAACATTGTTCATTCCAAGCCTGCCAGCAAAGAAGGTTTTTCATCCTTGCCGGTGCCTGTGTACCGCGGGTCCAGCACGTTCTTTGACAACACCGCAGCGCAGCGCGCCACGGTGAATCCGCTTGGGCTGGACTACAGCTATGGGCTACACGGCAACCCCACGCAATACACCTTAGCCAAAAAACTGGCCGAGATTGAAGGAGCTACGTATGCATTGGTGTGCCCTTCTGGGCTTACCGGCATCGCTTTGGTGGCACAAGCCTGCCTGAAAACTGGCGACCATTGGCTGATTCCCGAGAATGTATATGGCCCGGTACAAGCATTGGCGCGCAGCTTGAAAATGGACTACGGAATCGAGTTTTCGGAATACGACCCCTACGATGCTGCAACCGTGAAAGCCACCCTGCAAGCCAACACCAAACTGGTTTGGACGGAAGCACCTGGCTCGCTTACCTTTGAGGTGCCAGATCTGGAAGCTATAGTGGCTTTTGCCAAGGCCCACGGCGCACGCACTGGCATCGACAACACCTGGGCAGCGGGAATTGCTTACAAGCCGTTTGAACATGAATTTGACTACAGCGTGCAAGCATTGACGAAATACCAGTGCGGCCATGCCGATGTGTTGATGGGCGCAGTACTGAGCGACAACACCAACGCTTTTGCTGATGTAGAACGCAAGAACCGCGTGCTCGGGTTGGGTGTGTCGCCAGCCGATTGTGCCTTGGTACTTCGCGGCTTGCTTACCCTGCCTTTGCGATACACGCAGCAGGCCGAAAGCGGGCTGCAGGTTGCCCGCGCTTTGAAAGATCACCCTGCGGTTGCAAAGGTGCTGCACCCGGAATTTCCGGAATGCCCTGGCCATGAATTTTACAAACGTGATTTCAAGGGTTTTGCCAGCATCTTTTCCTTGGTGTTAAAACCTGAATTCACCGATGAGCAAGCCTGTGCAGTCATCGACAAGCTGAAACTTTTCAAGATTGCCTATTCATGGGGCGGGCCAGAAAGCCTGGGGCTTGTGGTGAATGTGCCCGAAAGTCGTAAGCGGTATCTGGCAGATGCGCATGGGCAATGTGGGCCGATACTTCGTTTGGCGATTGGGCTTGAAGAGCCTGCTGACTTAACTGCTGATTTGATGCAGGCGTTAGACAAAGTAAGCTGAAACATTTGCAAAGCCGCATGCCCTCCTCCGCCTGAAAGCCTGAAAACTCCCTTTTTGTTGAATTCACTGCCCTAAGCGCCCCCGCTAAAAAAGCGGGCGGGCTGCGCTTTCGGCTTACGCCGACCGGACGGTGAATTCAACAAACGGGCAGGCTTTCTTGAAGGCGAAATGAGGGCAATGCGGACTTTGCAATTGCCTAGGCGGACCGGTGGTTTGCCAGATTCGGCTGTGGCTTCAGCGCCATCACTGGCGCCGTCACTAGGCTATATTCACCAGCGAGAGTGTGTATTGCGCGCGGCAGGTTTGAGTGCCACATCACTTTGCCGGTTTCAAGCAAGGCTTCCCGGCGGATTCGCAGCGCAGGGCGATTGCGCAGCAATCGATGCGAAGACGCTTTCGCGTTTCGCATGCCCAAAGCCAGAATCATGAGCCGGAATCAGAAGCCTTGCATAGGCGAGGTGATGTGGCATTCAACCGAAACAAAGCGAATATGCCAAATCCCGCAGTGATGCTGCATTCAGGCCTTCACGCAATCCACGAAGTAACCCATTTGCCCATTTTCACCTTCAATTTCCACCAAGCCGTGAATATCGGTCTCAAATCCCGGGAACTGCTTGTTGAAATCTCGCGCGAATCTCAAATAATCCACAATGGTGGAATTGAAAATTTCGCCCGGGATCAACAACGGAATACCCGGTGGATAAGGCGTCAACAACGCAGACGTAATACGGCCTTCCAATTCTTCAATCGCCACACGTTCAATTTCCCGATGCGCCACTTTCGCATAGGCATCGGCAGGCACCATTGCCGGTTGCATATCGCTTAAATACATCTCGGTAGTTAGGCGGGCAACGTCTTTCTTGCGGTACATATCGTGAATAGTGTTGCAAAGGTCACGCAGGCCCACCGCTTCGTACCTAGGATAAGCCTGACAGAACTCAGGGATAACACGCCACAGAGGCTGGTTTTTGTCGTAATCGTCTTTGAACTGCTGCAAGGCGGTTACAAGGGTATTCCAGCGGCCTTTGGTAATCCCGATGGTGAACATGATAAAGAATGAATAAAGACCTGTTTTTTCAACAATAACACCATGCTCAGCCAGGTATTTGGTCACAATCGACGCTGGAATACCTGCATCAGAGAACTGACCATTCACGTCCAGCCCCGGGTTCACAATGGTCGCCTTGATCGGGTCGAGCATGTTAAATCCATTGGCCATTTTGCCGAAACCGTGCCAAGTGTCGGTGGTGTGAATTAACCAGTCGTCGCGCGGGCTCATGCCCTCTTCGCTCAACACATCAGGGCCCCACACCTTAAACCACCAGTCATCGCCGAACTCTTCAGCCACCTTGCGCATGGCGCGGCGGAAATCGAGCGCTTCCATGATGCTTTCCTCAACCAAGGCGGTACCGCCTGGAGGCTCCATCATGGCTGCAGCCACATCGCAGCTGGCAATAATTGCATATTGCGGACTTGTTGACGTGTGCATCAAATACGCTTCGTTAAAAATATGTCGGTCTAATTTGCGGTTCTGGGATTCCTGCACCAAAATTTGCGAGGCCTGGGACAAGCCCGCCAGCATCTTGTGAGTGGACTGGGTTGCAAACACCAAGGAATCTTTAGTGCGTGGCCTGTCACGACCAATGGCATGCATGTCTTTGTACATGGGGTGGAAGCTGGCGTGCGGCAACCATGCCTCGTCAAAATGCAAGGTGTCAATTTCCGAACCTAGCACCTCTTTGATCATTTCCACGTTGTACAGCACACCATCGTAAGTGCTTTGTGTGATGGTCAAAATGCGAGGCTTTTTGTTTTTGGCCTTACTGGCAAATGGATGATTAGCAATTTTTCTGGCAATACTTTCCGGCTGAAACTCTTCGAGCGGGATTGGGCCAATAATTCCCAAGTGGTTTCGAGTGGGCGTCAAAAACACAGGAATAGCGCCGGTCATGGTGATCGAATGCAAAATCGATTTATGACAATTCCGGTCCACTACAACAATATCGCCGGGTGCCACATTGGCGTGCCAAACCATTTTGTTGGAAGTGGATGTGCCATTGGTTACGAAGAAACAGTGGTCTGCGTTAAAAATGCGTGCAGCATTTCGCTCTGAAGCAGCAACAGGGCCAGTGTGGTCTAACAGCTGGCCAAGCTCATCCACCGCGTTACAAACATCGGCACGCAACATGTTTTCACCGAAGAACTGGTGAAACATTTGCCCTACGGGACTTTTCAAAAACGCCACACCGCCTGAGTGGCCAGGGCAGTGCCACGAATAGGAGCCATCTTGCGCGTAATGCACCAATGCCCGGAAGAACGGCGGAGCCAAAGAATCAAGGTAGCTTTTCGATTCGCGAATAATGTGACGAGCCACAAATTCGGGCGTGTCCTCGAACATGTGAATGAAACCATGCAGTTCTTTCAGAATCGCATTGGGAATGTGGCGGGAGGTTCTTGTCTCACCATACAGATAAATAGGTATATCAGCATTTTTGAAACGAATCTCCTGAACAAAATTATTTAAATTTTGAAGAGCATCTTCTGTTTCTTTTTTGCTACCCAAACCAAACTCTTCATCGTCAATCGACAAGATGAAAGCACTGGCTCGGCTTTGTTGTTGCGCAAACTGGGACAAATCATGATAACTCGTCACACCCAATATTTCAACGCCCTCTTTCTCTATGGCGTCAGCCAAGGCGCGAATGCCGAGGCCGGATGCGTTCTCGGAGCGGAAATCTTCGTCGATAATAACGATGGGAAAACGAAATTTCATTGATCTTCCTGTGTTCGGGTTCTTAAACAGACGGTTGGCATTTGGCATATGCCATTAATCAAGGCTGCATTATCCACTACGTCGGCAACTGTTCCAAGCCCTATTGTCAACGAACCATCCCTCGATATAGCTACTTCATACAATTGTCATCCAGACAAGGTTCAATGAGGCCTTTTCGAGCCCCACAAACTGCATGCCAATCAGTAGCGTCTCCAGTTATTCTGCAATGTCAGAAAGTAAGAGCAAGGAATTCGCGGGACGCGGACCAACCCGAGTTATTGGAAATCTTTGTAATAGCTACGAAACCAGTTATCAACGTATGGCACGCGTTCGAAACAGTGCCAGCGGGTGCACTAATCGTCAGCATGCCTACGATCAAATTCTTGCTCACCCTGAACGATTTAAAAGTCGAACCTTGCGGGGGTTAATTCATGTCAGCAGACTTTTGGAAGAATTGGGTGAGAACACTGCTGATATTTCAGGTCTGACTGAGCGCACGACCCGAAATATTATTTCATCAGGGGAAAAATTCGACATGGCCAAAGTGATGTCATCTGCACTTGGTCGAGTAGTTTCCGCTCAACTTAGTATGTTCGGATTTGCCCTACACAAAGCTGTTGGTGCATCTTTTTACCTGCTGTCGACAACCACCAGCATCGCCGTGATAGCGTTCGCTAGCTCTAGATATGCCAAGCTGCGCCAGCCTGACGAAATGCGGAGAGCCATGATGAACAGCTCAAATTCACACAGCATGTATTTGCTGATCGCCAGAAAACTGTTGACCACAAAAGAATATCAATTAGAAAAAATATTAACCCACACTGATGGTGCCAATAATCCCATTGTTGATACGATTCGGCAGTGGACCAAACAATTGTCACGCAATCATCGGGCCGTGCCAGAGTACATGGTCAATCAACGGAAAGCGCATAGCAGTTACATCCTGAACAATTTGCATCAATACGGCCCGCTGACGCGTGGCCTAATGCAGTTTTCCTATGCGACGTTCCAAGGTGTAAACAAGTTGCTGGTGTCGTTTGACAAACACATCGGCACAGAGATAGGTCGACGGCTTTTGGCCAAACATCACGGACAAATGCTGGGATGTCGAGTGGCGCTGACCGCTGCTATAGCGGCCTCAACCGCTTTGTCTGTTCCAATGGCACCACTGACAGTCGGACTGTCCATGATTGGGGCCATCGCCTGTGGGTTTGCTTTGGTTGCCCTAATTCTCGCCAAAGTTAATGTGAATATGTGCGACGACTGGAAAGGCAATATTTGCGATACAAAACAAATCAGGTTTTCGGCAGCGTAACGCCAACCTGTCCCTGGTATTTGCCGCCACGGTCTTTGTAGGAAGTTTCGCAGACTTCGTCACTTTCAAAAAACAAAACCTGTGCGCAGCCTTCACCCGCATAAATTTTCGCGGGCAGTGGAGTGGTATTGGAAAACTCCAGCGTGACATACCCTTCCCATTCAGGCTCGAAAGGCGTGACATTGACAATAATGCCACAACGAGCGTAAGTGCTTTTGCCCAGACATATTGTCAACACACTCCGAGGAATTCGAAAGTATTCAACCGTTCGGGCCAAAGCGAATGAATTCGGTGGAATGATGCAAACATCACCATGGAAATCCACAAAACTTTTTTCATCAAAGTTTTTGGGATCCACTATTGTGCTGTTGATATTGGTAAAAATCTTGAATTCGTTCGCACAACGAATGTCGTAGCCGTAGCTAGACGTACCATAGGAAACTATTCTTTTGTCGCCAGCGTAGCGCACTTGGCCTGGCTCGAAAGGCTCAATCATCCCTTCACTTTCGGCCATCCTACGAATCCATTTGTCAGACTTGATGCTCATGCTCGATTCAACTGGTTAGAAGTTCAATAATTCGAAATGTTACATGAGCAAGGCCCTTACTGATTCATCTCTCCGAGAATCTCGTCCAATTCCTTCATGACTGAGTTAGCCAGCGCATCAAAGAAAACTCGAATTAACTCTGCCATTTGCGCCCCGGTGATACCCGTAAGCGGCAATTGCATCAAAAACTCCAAATTCTCGCTCTCCATATTGATTCCAACTTGGTACTGAAAATCAAGAACGTGAATCATGGTGTGCGCTTCAGCGAGGAAGTGCAGACAAATTTCGGCGGAATTAGGGTCATTCATGTTGTACAGCGGGAAGGCCATTACCACCCATCGGGTGTTAGGCGACTCTCCGGAGCGGAATGAAAGTTCGAACTGCTCTTGTTTGGCCATAATGACATTGTCACCATCAAACCACTTCATTCCTGACAAAGTAATGGCCTCGTGCAGCAATGCCGACTCAGTCGCAGTAAAGCCGTTTTCAAGGGGTTTTTCAGAACTTTTTGCCTGACTGGTTTGACCTGGTTTAGCTGCAGTGGCAACGCGAGGACCAAAAGGCTGACGGGGTCCAGATTGATTGTTCATGAATTGAATCGCCCAATAAAAGATTGATACACGTCAATTTAGTGGGCAACCGCCTCTAAAGGGTTCCTTAACCACTCCGTTCTGGCAGTTTGTGATGGCGCGCAACCTGTTCCGATATGGCCGCCATCATTGGGCCTGAGTCGGCAAGATGTCCGGTATCGGGCAACTGAATCAAATGAGTTCTCGCCACCATCTCTGACAGCATCAAAGAACCACCAGGCGGACAAACTCGATCATTCATTCCCTGAATGATGGTTAAGGGCCACTTAGCCTGCGAACATTTGGAAATCAACGCGATCAGATCGAATGGGGACAAAAAACAGTCATGTTTAAAAAAGTAAGATTGCAACCGATATTTTCGTACCAGCGCAAGTTCCTGAATGTCGGTCAAGAAAGATTTCTTTCCTTCCAACTTGTCCGTGTTGCCAGTTAGCAATGCGATCTCAAGCTTGTTCCATGCCACAGACATCTCCACCAGATGCTCCGGGGTGGCAACGTCAAAGCACTCACAGATCACGTCAGTTCTCGCACCGGGCCCAAAATGTTCTGCGAAATACTCGGGAGCAAGGTGTTCAAGTGATTCGAAAAAGGCATCCACCCGGGGTCTGAGAGGGATAAAAGGCGCCCGAAGTACGACGCTGGCAACACGATTCGGCCGGTACACAGCAATCGCCAGAGCCAAAGTAGCGCCCCAAGATCCGCCCAAAATATGGAAACGGCCAACACCAAGCCGATCTGCAACTTCCAATGCGTCATCAATAAAACGCTGAAGATCAATTGCACTGAGATCTACGTCTTCGCTCAAACCACTGTTTCGTTGGTCAAACCCAAACCATGGCACCCCTGCGAATCGCAATGGAGCAACATGAGAAGCCCCTAGGCTGTTACCTGGGCCACCGTGAAGGACCAACCAAGGCATGTCCTTGATTGAAGCAAGCTCCGGCTGTTTGGCCCCTTTTTCCGCCCAGACCGCCAGATTACCACCTGCGTCGATCATGGTTTGCGGGGTAGACCACACGCCAGCCAACCCCGACTGCGGGGCTGGGGCTGCAATTTGATTAAACAAAAGTGCTTCTTTATGCAAAAGGTGCCCCCACAGGCGCGCCGCAATACACTGACTTAGGTGTTTTGCACCACGATCGACGGAAATTTCAAAGACATGTCCTTTGATTGCTCGGCGATGCGAATTGCCACCTTGCGTGCTATTTCCTTGTAGGTTTTTGCAAGATCGCCATCTGGATCGGCAACCACAGTTGGCTTGCCTGAATCCGCTTGCATGCGAATGCGCATGTCCAGAGGCAATCCACCTAAATAGTGAATATTGTAGTCTTGAGCCATTTTCTGACCACCACCTTCGCCGAAGATGTGTTCTTTGTGACCACAGTTGGTGCACACATGAATAGCCATGTTTTCAACCAATCCTAGAATTGGCACACCCACTTTTTCGAACATTTTCAGGCCTTTGCGGGCATCCAGCAAAGCAATGTCCTGAGGTGTGGTTACAATCACCGCGCCTGTTACTGGCACTTTCTGGGAGAGGGTCAGTTGAATGTCGCCTGTGCCTGGCGGCATGTCGACGATCAAATAGTCAAGATCCTTCCAGTTGGTTTGCTTTAACAATTGTTCGAGCGCACTGGTAACCATGGGGCCGCGCCATACCATCGGTGTGTCTTCGTCGATCAGGAAACCAATCGACATGGCCTGTACACCATGCCCCTCCATTGGATCAATAATCTGGCCATCATCGGATTGAGGGCGACCTGTAATACCCAACATGGTGGGCTGAGACGGACCATAAATGTCCGCATCCAGCATACCCACGCGCGCGCCTTCTGCCACCAAGGCCAAAGCCAGGTTTACGGCAGTGGTACTTTTCCCCACACCACCTTTGCCAGAAGCAACAGCAATAATATTTTTCACATTGGGCATTGGCTTCAAGCCACGCTGAACCGCATGAGTCTGAATCTTGATGGTCGCGTTAACGCTAACATTTTCCACACCAGTAACCTTTGACCGCACGGCAGCTATCGCAGCCTTTCGCAAGCCATCAAGCTGGCTTTTTCCAGGGTAGCTCAACTCCAATTCGAAACTGACATCGCCACCGTCTACTTGAATGTTCTTGATCAGCTTGGCGCTGATGAAGTCTTTGTTCAAATTGGGGTCAATGACACTACGCAATGCATCGCGTACGGTGTCGATACTCACTGACATAAACACTCTCCTCGAATCTTTTCAGTATGATTTTGCTCTGTATAGCCGTGAGTCTAGCCTGTTTTGAGCACAGCAAACTTGCACGTCATGGAAAGCCCCCCGTTCGCATCATTGGCGTTTACCCTAAAGTGGGTCATCTTCAGTTTTCATTGTTTTGACCAAACTTCAAACGATCAAAATTCGTTACCTGAGGATCACACCAACTTTTTTGAAAAACAAATTGGTAGCATTCGGCATCAAATCTTTTGATTCGCGGAGAAATAGCAATGAAAACTTACGTGTGCATCGTGTGTGGGCTAGTTTATGACGAGGCGGCTGGAATGCCTTCGGAAGGCATTCCGGCTGGAACGACGTGGGCGGACGTACCCGCGGACTGGTTGTGTCCAGATTGTGGCGTGTCGAAGGGCGATTTTGAGATGGTGGAAGTTTAAAAAACTACCATTTGGCGTAGTGGTCCTCGCACCAGCCGGTCAAACCTGCCAATGAATAAGTGACACCTGTCTCTTTGATGGTAACTGTGCCTTCGAACTTGCCGAAGCACTGGTTGAAACGACTTGCCAAAACGAACAAATTTCTATGATCGTCAATGCTGCCGATCGGTATGAATTTTAAATTAACCAGACCACATTGGGAATAAACTCGCCAAGGCCTCTGTACATCGTCTCTATCGTAATCGAATAGGGTCAATGGCAGATCGTGAAGTTTTCCGTCGACCCAAAGCACGTTTTCATGTGCACTGGTCTCGTTCACGCCGCGCGCCAAATTCAGTGACAACAATGGTTGGTCGTCCCCTACTCGCCCGCTTGCACAAGCCCAGTTCCAGAAAGTTTCACGGCGAAGAAAACCTGCTGTCCAGTCGTGGTAACAACCGTCTCTTTCCGGCCTCAACACATATTCCACACCGTTCAGGTGAATACACCCCGACACCTGGCCACCGCTACTTTTCTGAGCGTAAGCAAATCCAGTGTTTGCAATAGGTGTATTCAAAGCGAGGGTTTGAGAATTTGAGCAATCGATGGACAAGTAACCATGAAAATGCTTACCCAAACGAAAGTGCAAATCCCGCGATTCGAGCGTACGGCTGGCCAATACGTGATGGTCGGATTTAAACGGATGATTCCAGGTAGTTCGACCAATCGGTCGATAATCACTTTGAAAGCCAGTATCCAGTGGCAAATCAAACTGCACTCGATGCAAACCTTTTGGTCCATTCAAATATGCGAAAGTGGAATTCAACAAACCAAGACGGACCATCCCACAACCAAATGTAAAACCATCGCCCAAAGCGCCGTAAAAATCGAAATGCTTGAAAAGAAATCTCTTTTGCCAGGCCATACGCCGAGCACCCATGGCGTTGCGCAGGTCGTATTGCTGCCAATTGATACTTTCTGGCAGTTTGAGCATGCGCCCCCAAGTCGGTACACCATTTGTATTGATCAGGTCCATAAACAAAATCGGGCAAGTTAACTTGCCCGATTTTGTCACGTTTTGCCTCCCGCTAGAAAGGCTGATTTCAATAAACCATTCAGTTATACAGGCAAACCGCCGCCAATCGCATCGGTCAAAATACTTGGGTCAAGCATGCTAGTAATTGGTGCCAATGGTGAATCTGCTGCCATACCAAGCACTGCATCCAAAGGTGTTCCGGTTGGGCCATCTGAACCACCGCCACCTGCGCCACCGGCTGCATC
>NZ_JANKHG010000018.1 GCF_024623725.1 Limnobacter parvus
AATGTTGTCTTGCCATGGTCTACGTGACCAATCGTTCCAACGTTTACGTGTGGCTTCTTACGCTCAAACTTTTCTTTTGCCATGACGACCTCGGTGCGAGCACCCAAACTGGGGAGTGCGGTTAAACGGTATGGTGCTCATGGGCAGGATCGAACTGCCGACCTCTCCCTTACCAAGGGAGTGCTCTACCACTGAGCCACATGAGCATCTTTCTATAAAAGCCTGGAGCGGGTGAAGGGAATCGAACCCTCGTCATAAGCTTGGAAGGCTTCAGCTCTACCATTGAGCTACACCCGCACACCTTGTGACCCCCTTTTCAGGGGCACACTCGGTTAAACTGCTTGAATTCTTGGTGGAGAGAGCTGGATTCGAACCAGCGTAGGCGTACGCCAACAGATTTACAGTCTGCCTCCTTTAGCCACTCGGACATCTCTCCAAAAGAGAACCCCGGATTATGTATGCTTTTTCACACAACGTCAACACCTCATGCCCCCTTTCCGACTTATTTGTATATTAATTCTTGGTTTTTCCAGCGGCCTGCCTTTGGCCTTGACCGGTAGCACGCTTCAAGCGTGGCTGGCGGTTGAAAATGTAGACATTAAGACCATTGGTTTGTATGCAGTGGTGGGATTCCCCTACACCTACAAATTTCTATGGTCGCCTTTCCTTGATTATCTAAAGCCTGGTTTTTTTGATCAGCGGCGTGGCTGGATCGCAATCATGCAGCTTGCCTGTGCAGCCTTGATTGCCGCCATGGCATTCGTGGATGCGCATTCGGCCTGGACTGTGGCGGCAGTGGCCGTGGCGATTGCTTTTTGTTCGTCAACCCAGGACATGGCGATCGACGCCTATAGAACCGACCTGCTTCCTGCCCAGGAAAGGGGGTTGGGTGCCGCGTATTATGTGACGGGCTACAGAGTCGCGATGCTGGTTTCTGGCGGCTTGGCCTTGATTCTGGCTGGGGAGTTTCTGGGCTGGACTGGCACCTACCTGCTGATGGCGGGCCTGATTGCGGCCTGCGCGGTAATTACAGCATTCAGCCCCACTGCGGACACACCCGAGGACCTTGCCAGACGAGAGGTAAAAAGGAAGTTGTTCGACATTGTGAAAGAGTCCACACGCAACTTTTTGAACAAAGAAGCTGCAATCTGGATTCTGCTGTTGATTGTGCTTTACAAGGTGGGCGATGCATTTGCAGGCTCGCTAACCACTGCTTTTTTGCTGAAAGGGCTTGGGTTCACCCTGACTGAAGTGGGTGCAGTGAACAAAACAGTGAGCCTGATCGCTACCTTGATGGGAGCATTTCTGGGCGGCGCCTTAATGACACGGATGGGCCTGTATGGGTCGTTGATGCTGTTCGGAATTTTTCAGGCGGTGTCGAATTTGTCGTTCTGGGTGCTGTCGATTATGGAGCCCAACATTTGGGCCATGGGCAGCGCAGTATTTGTTGAGAACCTGTGCGGTGGCATGGGCACTGCTGCATTTGTCGGCCTGCTGACCAGCCTGTGCAGCAAAGAATTTTCAGCAACGCAGTACGCGCTGCTTTCCTCACTTGCAGCAATGGGTCGGGTGTATCTGGCCGCCCCGGCTGGCTATGTGGTTGCGGGATACGGATGGAGCGATTTCTTTATTTTCTCGACTGCGGCGGCCATTCCTGGATTAATCGCGCTTTACCTGCTCAGGTCGAGTATCAAGAAATTGACGCGGTGAGCAGCCATGCCACTTCTGAAAGGCGTGAATGAATGCAGACGGCGACGAGTAACCTAGCCGGGACGACACTTCCGACACGCTAAGACCTGTGGAGGTGAGTAATTCTTCGGCCATGGTTTGCCGAACTTCGGTGAGCAGGTCGCGGTAGCTGGTGCCCTCAGTGGTTAATCGGCGGCGCAGCGTGCGTTCAGTCATGAAATGGTCGGTGGCAATTTGTGCCAGGCTGGGCGATGAAGAAATATCAGCCAGCAATTTGTTGCGCAACCATGCAGAAACACCGCCCCGTTGCATGCGTCGCGACAACAAACTTTCGAGCTGCACTTCACAGAACTTGGCACTGGTTTCGTTCGATTTTGGCAGCGGCAGGTTCAGCCATTGCTCATCAAAAGTAGCGCGATTGAATTCTGTATTGAATTGCGGCACGCAGGCAAACATGGCTTCGTATTGGGACATGGGCGCATTGGGCGCGAAGGTGAATTCCATGGCACGCAAAGGCAAGCTGACACCGAACAGCTCACGTTGCAAAACCTGAATGGCGGAGCTGTCTCGCTCGGCCACAAATGCACGCACAGCAGGCGGAAGATGATCGACTGACAACACAATGGATGCAACGCCAGCAGATTGTTTTAGCTCTACTTTTGAAAATGCGAATGTAAGGTCGAGGTAACGCAAGCCCAACTCAACTGCCTGTCGAAAAGTCGGACTGGTAATAAGCGCATAACCCCAAATACCATAGGTGGTTAAGTGATATTCAGACCCAGCCATCAACCCCAAACCCGGCACTTTGCCGTGCAAACGGACCAGGTTGTGTATGACTTGTAGCTCCTGATCTGGATCGATTTCAAGATGAGGATCCGCGAGTTGTGCAGGCAAAATGGAAGAGCCTGTAAGCAATGCATTCAGGGGAGAGCCCAAACGCATACCCAGATCGCATAAAATTTTGACGCTGACAACGGTTCGACGTGCTGGCATAACGAAAATAGTTTTGTCCGGAAATGTCAATTGAACTTGATTGTAATCAAGTTCGCCGATGCTAGGGTACTTCTACACTCTATTCAAACACAACGATCAGGAGACTCGATTTGAACACGCTGCTGAATGAGTTTGGATGGGCTGGCCCAGGCGCACACGCGCTTCGCGCAAAACATGCGTTGAACACATCGACATTTGTGCACTGCATGGGCATTGATGTGCACGTGAGCATTGAGGGCAGTGGGCCTGATGTGGTGATGATTCATGGCTTTGCTGCGAGCCTGCACACATGGGACGATGTGTGCAGCCACATGAGCAAGCAGTTCAGAATAATTCGATTCGATTTACCACCCTTTGGACTGACTGGCCCGGTGCTGGACGAACACGGGAAAGTGCGCAAGATGGATGTGGCTTTTTATCAGCGATTTGTTGATGCACTGCTGGATGAACTGCAAGTTAAAAAGTGCGTGATGATCGGGAATTCATTCGGTGGATTTTTGAGTTGGGACCAAGCCCAACGCCACCCTGAACGCGTGCGCGGCTTGATTATTTCAGATGCGGTGGGGTACCACGCCCCCTTGCCGATTTACATTACCTTGTTCACCATTAAACCGATTGCCTGGCTTACCCAGTACACAGTGCCTGCCTTCTTGTTGCGCATGGCAGTTCGCGATGTGTATGGCGACAAACGGAAATTGAAGAAAGAGGTTCTGAACCGATATCTGGAGCTGTTCATGCACAAGCCCAACCGCAGTGCGGTGGGCAAGATGGTGGGCGTGTTTACCGATGGTGAATTGGGCCCTGAACGATTGCCGGAAATTCAGTGCAAAACACTGATTGTGTGGGGCGGAAACGATCGTTGGGTCAGCATAGAAATGGCGGTGAAATTCAACAAAGACATTCCAAATTCAGAATTAAAGATTTACCGCGAAATTGGACACATTCCGATGGAAGAAGCACCGGATCGTTTTGCTGCAGACTGCATCGATTTCATTGAAAAAATATGATTTTAATTATTTGGACTTCATCATGAAAAGCAAAGTGGTTTTTATTACAGGCGGTGCACGCGGTTTGGGCGCTGGTTTGGCCGCGCGCGTATTGATCAAAGGCGGAAAAGCCTTCATTGTGGATGTGAATGCAGATGCAGTGTTTCAACAGGTGGACGCTTTGGGCGGCGAGGCGATTGCAGGCTGCAGGGCCAACGTATGCAATCAGGTTGAACTTGAATTGGCCATGGCCGAATGCAAAGAAAGGTTTGGCCGAATTGATGTGATTGTGGCCAATGCGGGTATTCTAAAAATGGGTTCAATTGAAAACATGAATCCTGCAGATTTTGATGCAGTGATGCAGGTGAATGTGAATGGTGTGTTCAACACAATTCGTGCCGGCATTCCCTATTTGCGAGAGACAAAAGGTTACTTGCAAGTGATTTCATCTCTTGCTGCCGCGATTCACACGCCGCTGATGGGGCACTACGCTGCGTCCAAAGCTGCGGTGGAGGCATTGGCGGATGTGGCACGACAAGAACTGGCACTGGACGGTATTGATGTAGGTTGCGTGCACCCTACTTTCACGAATACTGCCATGATTAAGGAGGTGAACGCGGGCGTACTGTGGGGTGGGCACAAAGGCGCTTTTGGTGCAGTGGAGCCCGAACAGGTCATTGATGCGATGTACCGGGGAATTGAAAAACGCCAGCGCAAAATTATTGCGCCAAAGACGATTACACCTTTGGTTTTGGCACCCGGTTTGTTTCACCGGGTGGCTGAGAAACTAAGCCGCATGCAAGGCTCCGAAAAAGCCTTGCGGAAGTTCAAAGACGATGAAGCAAAAACGGTTATTCGACCGTAACCGACTTCGCAAGGTTGCGGGGCTTATCAACATCCGTGCCCTTGACCAAGGCCACGTGATAAGACAACAACTGCAAAGGCAGGGTGTGCAAAATGGGCGACAAGTGCCCGGCATGATCAAGCAAATTGATGACGTGCACACCATCGGCTTTTTCAATTTTGGTGTCGCGGTCGGCAAAAATATAGAGTTCGCCACCACGCGCGCGCACCTCTTGCAAATTCGATTTTAATTTTTCAATCAAGGTGTCTTTCGGAGCAACGGCAACCACGGGCATGTCGGCATCTACAAGTGCTAGCGGGCCGTGCTTTAACTCGCCAGCGGCATATGCTTCTGCGTGAATGTAACTGATCTCTTTCAGCTTAAGCGCACCTTCCATGGCGATTGGATAATGCACGCCACGCCCCAGGAAAAGTGCGTGCCGCTTTTCTGCAAAACTCGCGGCCAATTCCTTGATTTCAGGTTCAAGTGCAAGGATGTTCTGCATGGCCAAAGGCAAATGCCGAAGCTGAGTGATTAACGTCTTCTCTTGATCAGCAGACAATTTGCCACGCAGCTTGGCCATAACCATGGTGAAGGTAAACAGCGCGGCCAACTGAGTGGTGAATGCTTTGGTGGAAGCCACGCCGATTTCTGGGCCTGCGCGTGTAAGAAACCTTAATTTACTAGCGCGAATCAGCGCAGATTCTGGCACATTACAAATGGACAAGGCGTTCACCATGCCTTGAGATTTGGCGTGTTCCAGCGCTGCCAATGTATCGGCTGTTTCGCCAGATTGCGAAATGGTAATCACCAAGGTGTTGGGCAAACTGACACTGGTACGGTAGCGATATTCACTGGCAATTTCCACGCTGGTAGGCAAGGCGGCAATTGATTCAAGCCAGTAACGCGCAACCAAAGCGGCGTGGTAACTTGTGCCACAAGCCAATATCAGCACCTGCTGAATACCGGGAAGAACATCGCCCGCTTCGGCGCCAAACAGCTCGGGCTTGACGGCCGACGCATTGCTGACCATTTCCAATGTGGCGGCAATGGCGCCGGGTTGCTCATAAATTTCTTTTTGCATGTAGTGGGCGTAGGGACCCAGTTCCACCGCATCGGCTGACAACTGACTTTCGATAATAGGCCGCTCGACGGTGTTGCCAGCCTCATCGTAAAAAGACACGCCTGTAGTTTCTAACTGAACCACGTCGCCTTCTTCAAGGTAAGTAATCAGCTTTGTGTATGCCACCAAAGCGGAGGCATCCGAGGCCAGAAAGAATTCGCCTTCGCCATGCCCAACCAGCAATGGTGCGCCTTTCTTGGAGGCCACCAAATTCAATCGTGCCGTGTTGCAAATCACTGCGATGGCAAACGCTCCTTCCAGTTGCTTGACTGTGGCCTGCACCGCAGCCAACAATGGCAGGCCTTGCACCAAGTGCTTGTGGCACAGATGGGCTATTACTTCTGTGTCGGTGTCGGATTGAAATACATAGCCCTGCGCGGTGAGTGCCCTACGAATGTCTTCGTGATTTTCAATGATGCCGTTGTGCACCACACTGACTGAAATGCCCTGCCCTTCACTGACGTGCGGGTGAGCGTTGCGTTCGCTGGGCACGCCGTGCGTGGCCCAACGTGTGTGGGCAATGCCCATGCGGGCGGCCAGTGTTTTGGTGGTGGAATCGAGTTCAACAACGCGGCCCACACTGCGTGCGCGTTGAATGGATTGATCGCTATTGGACTGAATGGCCAAACCTGCGGAATCGTATCCGCGGTATTCGAGTTTTTTCAGGCCATCAATCAACACTGGCACGCTGTTGGTTTTTGAAAGTACGCCGACTATTCCGCACATGGTGGGAGGTATTCCTTTATTTTTTGGTTGATTTGACCGGGCGCTTCCAGCCCGTGATCGTAACTTGCTTCGCGCGTGAAACAGTCAACGCATGTTCAGGTGCATCCTTGGTCAGCGTGGTGCCAGCACCGAGTGTGGCACCTTTTTTCACGGTGACTGGCGCAACCAGCTGGGTGTCGGAGCCAATAAATACGTCGTCTTCAATGATGGTGAGGTGTTTGTTCGCCCCATCGTAATTGCAGGTGATGGTGCCTGCACCCACGTTTACGCGCTCGCCAATTTGCGCATCACCGATGTAGGCCAGGTGATTGGCCTTGGACTGGTGGGCAATGCTTGCATTTTTCACCTCGACGAAATTGCCGATGTGTACTTCATTGCCCAGCTTGGCACCGGGGCGCAGGCGTGCGTAGGGGCCAATGACGGCATTTTCACCCACGGTTGCATCTGCCAAATGGGAGTAAGCCTCTACGCGCGTACCCGCCGCAATGGTGACGTTATTCAGAACACAGTAGGGGCCAATCGACACATTGTTGCCCAAGCTCACCTTGCCCTGAAACACACAGCCCACGTCGATGGACACGTCAGTGCCGCAGACCAGATCGCCGCGCAAATCAATTCGTGCGGGGTCGAGCAATTGCACACCTTCCAGCATCAGTTTTTCAGCTTGGTGCAACTGCCAAATTCGCTCAAGTTCTGCCTGCTGAATGCGAGAGTTCACGCCAGAGACTTCCCAACTGTTTGCAGGCTGCGAAGTGCGCACCAGCAAGCCCTCGGCATGCGCCATGGCAATGATGTCGGTGAGGTAGTACTCGCCTTGAGCATTGTTGTTACTGAGCTGGCTGACCCATTGCTTAAGCTGCACCGTGGGGCAAGCCAAAATGCCGGTATTGACTTCCGTGATGGCCTGCTGGGCGAGCGTGGCGTCTTTCTGTTCGACAATGCCAACCACTGCGCCTTCTGCATCGCGAAGAATGCGCCCATAGCCTTGCGGATTTGGCATGTTCAATGTCATCAAACCCAGCTGACCAGCCTGTGCGGCCTTCACCAGGGGTCGTAAAGAATCAAACTGAATAAGCGGCACATCGCCGTACAAAATCAGCGTAACCGGGTGGTCTGCCAAGGCGGAGCTGGCACATTGAACGGCATGGCCCGTGCCAAGCTGCTCGGTTTGTTCTGCAAAATGAACGCTGGAATTCGACGCCAAGTGTTGCTTTACTTCGTGCGCACCATGACCAACCACAACCACCACATGTGGGTTTTCATATTGTGAAGCAGTACCCAAAACGCGCGACAGCATGGACTGCCCACCCACAGCGTGAAGCACCTTGGGCAAGGCGGATTTCATTCGCGTGCCCTTGCCTGCAGCCAGAATCAAAATATTCATATTCGTAATCAAATTTAGAAAAATAAGGCCAACACGCCCGTGTACCCATACAGGGCACCCCGGAAAATTTCACCATTGGCAGAAAACCCGATCAAGGGAATGTCGCCAAGTTGTTCGCGCACAATTTGTTGCTCGACGCCTTGCAAGCCAAAAAGTGCTGCGCCTCGCCCATTGCATGCAATGTACACTGCACCACGCGGTTTGCGCTGAGAATGGATTCCAGAAAAACCAGCAGCCTGAAGTTCGTTCAGCTTGGGTGCCGGTGCATCCAAGTCTTCACGAAGTTCAGCACACATGCGGGTTAGGTCCATTCGGGCTGAGTTTTCATCGCGTGTGCAAAATGAAAGGCGGTCACCCAGCTTGAAGTCTTCGGCCACGGCCAGAGATTTCTTGTTGGGGTCCATGCCCACAACCGGGCGAACCTTAAGTTGATGCGCTTCCGAGCGACCTGCTGAAATGCCCCTTAAGGCCACTGCCTCGGCCAGCGATTGGTCGGTTAGGCCTACAAACAAACCGTGGGCGAATCGTTTGGCCAACACATCGGCGGCCTGATTGGCCGGATTTTCTTCATCGGTGTCGGGCTGCAAGCCAAGGTCGGTGAGCAAGACATCGAGTGCAGGAAGACCATCGAGTTCTTCAACAAAATTACCGCGCAAGCCAGTAATTTCATGTTCAGCACCCACCACTTGTACGCCTTGGGTCATACGCACCTCGATGGGCAGGCCACTGGCAAACACCACGCCAGATACCCCGCCAGACAAAGGCTCGATTGCAATGTGCGTTTTTGCCGCGCCTGCGCAAACAAGCCCACCGAATATTTGACGGGTGCTGACTTTCAATGACAAGTCATCAAGCAGGTCGTCGATGTCTTCTGTCAAAGGATCGATGTGTATTAGCGCAGAAGACATGGCTTCCCGACCCGAGGCGGTGAGTGTGCCAGGCTTTGGAAGGGGCACCTTGCCTGAAAAAACACGAGCAGAGTCTGCAGGAAATTCCATCAACATGACGGCCAATGCGGGTTCTTGGTAGTACTCCACGCCACTGCTGCAAACCCCGGGCGCAATGCCACCCACCCAGTCTTTGAAACCGGTTCGCTGTTTTAAACCTTGCAAAATTTGCGGCATGGTTTCTGCAAATGCTTCAGTGGCGTAAATCAGGCCCAGCTTCTGTGGCCGAGTGATGTCGCTTGCGAACTGCTCCAGTTGCATTTGGCCTTCGAGCTGCACCAACACGAGTTCAAGTGCTTCCCTCCAGTTGGGGTGTGTGGCGTGGCCAAATCGAAACATCTAAGTCCTTGTGCGCGTGGTGCGAGCCTTGGTGGTAGTGCTGCTTGCCGGCTTTTTACGCGGAGTTGACGCGCGCTTGACCTTGGGTTTTGCTGCAGCGGCTGCAACTTTCTTAGCCGCAGCTTCGCCGTCGGGATTCAGTCCAGGGGCTGTAATGGCTGCCGCCGCCACTTTGTTGAACTGATCTTGCAACAAGCCCCACCATGCGGTTGCGTTGGACATCATGGCTTTGGATGATTCTTGCGAGGCAGCGCTTGCATCACTGTCCGCTGGCTCTGGATCGGGATCTGGCATGCGGGGTGCCACGGGCTCAACTCGAGGGACCGGCGGCGGGGCCACTGCAGCCTGCATGGCGTTTCGAATCAGTTCGTCATTCACGGCTTTGTTGACATCGCTTGGGCGATCGCCACCCAAACCCAAGTTCGAGCTAAAAGACTTGATGGTCGCAATGGTGCCGCGCTGCACTTCCAACCCTTGAATTGTGGCGCGCAACATGCTGAGGTTGACATTCAACCACTGCTCGACTGCTTTCAAATCGGAAATCCGTTTGTCGAGCTCGTCGAGATCGGTGGTGGGATTCATTACGCTGGGGATTGGTAAATTTCCCCAGATTTTTTTTACAAAATCAAAACCATCGGTGACCGACAGATTGGGTATTCGTTTGTTCGACATATCTCCCCCTGCGTGTTTCGCGGATTGGCCCGCGCGTAATCAGTGGCTTCGGATCATGGTGCCAATACCCTGATCGGTGAGAATTTCGAGCAACAGACAGTGCGGCACACGACCATCTACCACGTGAACCGAGTTTACTCCGCTTTTTGCCGCCTCGATGGCTGAGGACAGTTTGGGTAGCATGCCACCTGAAATGGTGCCGTCTTCAAACAGCTCATCAATGCGCTTGGCGGTCAGCCCGGTCAACAGCTTGCCGTCTTTGTCCAGAACACCAGGCGTGTTGGTCATCATGATCAACTTTTCAGCTTTCAATATTTCAGCGATTTTGCCAGCCACCAAGTCTGCGTTGATGTTGTAGGCCATGCCGTCTTCACCGAAACCGATGGGTGAAATGACAGGAATAAAAGCATCGTCTTGCAAGGCTTTCACAATGGCGGGGTCAATGGATGCAATCTCACCCACAAAACCGATGTCGTGAAATTTTCCAGGTTCGCTTTTGTCAGCCAGTTTCATGCGGCGTGCCTGAATAAGGCCACCATCTTTACCAGTCAGCCCCACGGCTTTGCCGCCGTGTTCATTGATCATCATGACGATGTCTTGTTGCACCTGGCCACCGAGTACCCACTCCACCACTTCCATGGTTTCCTCGTCGGTTACACGCATGCCCTGAATGAATGTGCCCTGCTTGCCGATACGGCGCAAAGCCTCATCGATTTGTGGGCCCCCACCATGCACCACGATCGGGTTGATGCCCACAAGCTTGAGCAGCACCACATCGTGCGCAAATGATTTTTGCAGGTTGACATCAGTCATGGCGTTGCCACCGTACTTCACCACCACGGTTTTGCCATGGAAACGGCGAATGTAAGGCAGCGCCTCGGACAAAACTTTGGCTTTGATGGCTGGGGTAAGAATGTCGGTGGTCATGGGCTGTCCGGGTAGAAATGTGGGCACAAAAAACATTTTAAAGCCAATCTACCCGGACAAATGATGCGGCAATGCCGATCAGCCGATTCTAGAGAATGAATTGCGCGAGATCTTCCGATTTGGCGGCTTCACCCAGGCGGGAATCAACAAATTCAGCTGTAATTGTTACAGCTTTCGGCTGGCCATTGGCATCAAAAGCTACTTCTTCCAAAAGACGCTCCATCACTGTGTACAAACGTCGAGCACCAATGTTTTCGGTTTTCTCGTTCACAGTAAATGCTATCTCGGCCAGCCTGCGCACGCCTTCGTCGGTGAATTCCAGTTCTACACCGTCGGTGGCCAGCAAGGCTTTGTACTGCTCGGTCAAACAGGCGTCCGTGCTGGTCAGAATTCGCTTGAAATCGTCCACGGTAAGCGATTCCAGTTCAACCCGGATCGGGAAGCGACCCTGAAGTTCAGGAATAAGGTCCGAAGGACGGGACAAGTGGAATGCGCCGCTGGCCACAAACAAAATATGGTCTGTTTTTATCATGCCGTACTTGGTGTTGACCGTGGTGCCTTCAACCAATGGCAACAAATCGCGCTGCACACCCTGGCGAGACACATCGGTGCCACGGCCATCGGCCTTGGTGGCGATTTTGTCGATTTCATCGAGAAACACGATACCGTCTTGTTCAACGCGAACAATTGCTTTAGCGCGCACTTCTTCTTCATTTACTCGCTTGGCCGCTTCTTCATCTTGAATGACCTTCAGTGCCTCAGACACTTTCATTTTGCGCAACTTTTTCTTGCCGCCCGACATGTTTTGAAACATGGATTGCAATTGCCCGGTCAGCTCTTCCATGCCGGGGGGACCAACCACATCCAAATTGGGTGACGTTGCAGCCACTTCGATTTCAATTTCTTTGTCGTCGAGTTCGCCTGCGAATAACTTTTCACGAAAACGAATCCGCGTGCGGTTTTCGTCGGGTTCCGGCGCTTTTTCTGTGAATCCGAAATCGCGTGCGGGAGGCAGCAAAGCATCCAGTACACGATCAAAAGCGGCTGTCTTGGCTTCTTCAACCACACCGCCCTGCGCTTCTTCGCGCACCTGCTTCAATGCAATTTCCATCAAGTCGCGAATGATGGTGTCGACATCGCGACCCACATAACCCACCTCAGTGAACTTGGTGGCCTCGATCTTTATGAAAGGCGCATTGGCAAGCCTGGCAAGGCGACGTGCAATCTCGGTTTTGCCCACACCTGTGGGGCCGATCATCAAAATGTTTTTGGGTGTAATTTCTTGGCGCAAAGGCATGGCCACTTGCATGCGGCGCCAACGGTTGCGAAGTGCCACAGCGACAGCGCGTTTCGCAGCATCTTGGCCGACAATGTTCTTGTTGAGTTCTTCAACAATGTTTGCGGGGGTCAATTGAGTCATGGCAGCACTTCGATGGTGTGGTGTTGGTTGGTGTAAATACACAATTCGCCGGCAATCGTAAGTGCTTTCTTCACGATTTCTTCGGGCTGCAATTCGGTGTTTTCAAGCAATGCTTTGGCTGCGGAATGTGCATACGCGCCGCCGCTGCCGATGGCCACCAGACCTTGCTCGGGTTCCAGTACATCACCGTTGCCGGTAATAATAAGGGAATGATTTTCATCGGCCACGGCCAGCATGGCTTCTAGCCTGCGCAGCATGCGATCGGTGCGCCATTCCTTGGCCAGCTCTACCGCAGCACGCAGCAAGTGGCCCGAGTGTTTTTCAAGTTGTGCCTCAAAATGCTCAAACAGCGTAAACGCGTCGGCCGTGCCGCCCGCAAACCCAGCGAGAATTTTATTGTGATGCAAGCGGCGAACCTTGCGCGCTGAGCCTTTGACCACAATGTGGCCCAAAGTAACCTGCCCGTCGCCACCAAGTGCAACCTTGCTGCCCCGGCGTACGGACAAAATGGTGGTTCCGTGATATTGCTCCATGCCTTTCCTTAGTTGGGTGTGTTGCCCTTTGGCGGGCTGATTCTTGATTTGGGGACGATCAGGGCAGGATCAAGTCTTGCTTGATGACGGGCTCGACGTTAACAAATGCAGTGAGCTCGATGGCCGCTTCATTGGCCTGGTCAATTGACATGAATGGCCCTACCAGGACGCGGTGAACCCCCGACTCAGACAAAATTTGGCTGACCTTGCCAAAACTTTCATGATTGGTGGAAACCTGATTCACCAAGGCTTCGGCGTTGCTTTTGCTGCCGAATGCGCCAATTTGAAGGTAGAGCGGTGTCCGGTGAGCAGGCACCAAGGCTGATGGCTTAGGCATGCCAACTTGCTCAACACGCACGCCATTGTTGGCCAGCTGCCTGCCATTTTTATCGGCGTGGTATTGGGCAATTGCATCGGGTGTCATTTTTTCAACCAGCACGTCTGCACTGCCTTGTCGAATGTAGTCGAGTTGAAAAGCCGCGGCGTAGCTTAGGTCGATAATTCGGCCCCGCAAGAAGGGGCCTCGGTCGTTCACACGAACAATGACAGACTTGCCATTGGTCAGATTGGTCACCTTGGCATAACTGGGCAGCGGCAAAGTGGGGTGCGCCGCTGTCATTTGATGCATGTCGTAAATTTCACCGTTGGCAGTTTTGGCACCATGAAATTTCTTGCCATACCAACTGGCTCGTCCTTTTTGGGTGTAAGGCTCTTCCAACGATGTTTGCGGTTTGAAGCTTTGACCCATGACGGTGTATGGCCGAGTGTTGCGAATCGCAATGGGCTCCAACTGGGGGACTGCGGACGGCAGATCGTCCAGGTTGGCTGGGCGAAGATCGCCGGGGCCATCGTCCAAGTAGTATCCACCACCTTGGGGCGCAGGCTCCCAATTTTCATGTTTGACCGGCGGTGGCGCACTGGGCTTGCTTGCAATTTGACGCGGCGCAGGAGGGGGGCTTGGCTGATCCAGAGGAACACTCGAACAGGCACCAAGTCCCAACGCCAAGCTGGCCACTGCCAGACCGCGAATCAAGCTACCCCAACAGACCACTGCCCCCATGCTCACCCCCTAACCGATTAAGCCTGACGCTGACGCTTGATCAGCGTTTCCGCAACCCGAATTGCATTGTCTTCAGAACCCGCAATGGACGCAGAGGTGAAAAACTTGCCATCAATGCCCAGAGTGGGCACACCATCGGCACCGTAGTTTTCAAACAAGGCTTTGGCTTGTGCACATTTGGCGTTCACACCAAAGGACTTGAATACGTTAGCAAACTCTTCTCGCTTAAGGCCTATTGACTCGGCGAAATCGAAAATTTGGGCGTCGTTGGCCAATTGCTTTTTGTCTTTGTGCATGGCCTCGAACACTTTGATGTTCGCCACATCCAGCTTTCCCATCGCTTCAAGAGTGTAATACAGACGCTGATGGCCTTGGAAGTTGACTCGCTGGCTTTGGAACACAATTGGCACCTTGGTGAACACCACGTCGCTGGGCAGCTTTTTGGCCCAAGCATTCACTTTGGGCTCAAAGTTGTAGCAATGAATACATCCATACCAGAAAAACTCAACCACATCGATTTTTCCTGGAGTAGAGCGCGGCACTTCTTTGCTGACCTTGCGAAAGGCTCCAGAATCCTGAGCGATGACCGGCGACAAACCGCCGAGCGAGCCCACCACACCCAATGCCACCGCACTTTGAATTAATTCACGACGCTTCATGTTTTTACTCCTTGACTACAGTTGCTTCGAATCCACCTTTGGTAAGCGGGATTCGGGCTTGATAGGCTTCATTCGCACTGACGAAGGGGCCAACACGAACGCGATTCACAATATTTCCGTTGACCTCACCCACAGCGATTTCCGATTCAGTTCCAACGAAGGCCAACTGCGCCCGCAATTGCTCCGCATCTTCCCGATTCCTGAAACTACCCAACTGCAAGAAGTAGACGGTCTGGGCAACAGGTTCAACTTGCTCGGTTGGAGTGGAGTCGGCGGTCTGAGGTTCCGTTCCCTGCTGGAATGGGTCTGCAGTTACCACATTGCCTTGATTAGCATTGGCTTTTCCATAAATTGCAGAATTCGGATCGGGGGGGTTATTGCCAGGGCCTGGCGACACCTTGGCCACCGCGCCCTGCGTTTCAGCCCCCGAGAAAGGCAATTCAGACTTGCTGACAAAGAGGGCCACGCCCAACGCGATTAGCAGTCCAAACACCATGCCGAATACGAAAGCCGGAATGGCGTTGCCCTTGGATTTGTGGGCTTGGGGTTTTGCTTTTGATTGAGCCGATTTTGATTGTGCCATTGGGGGTTTGAACCTGTCCTTGAAAAACTCACCCTGAATTATGCCCGAAGGCGACCCGCAGATGCGACCCAAACGCGCCGGGCACTGAATGGGATTGTCCTCATGCTGTAAAGTGTAGCCTGCGTGGGCAATGCCCATATTTCAATCAAAAAGTCGCCAAAAAAGGTGTTTTGTGGGTCTAGACTATCTAAAACGCATACTGACTGCGAAAGTTTACGATGTGGCCATCGAAACTCCACTGGAGCGTGCGCATTCTTTGTCGATACGCACCGGCAATGAGGTGTTGCTCAAGCGCGAGGACATGCAAAAGGTGTTCAGCTTCAAGCTGCGCGGTGCTTACAACAAGATGGCGCACCTTACCCCGATTCAGCTTGAACGCGGCGTGATTGCTGCATCTGCAGGCAACCATGCGCAGGGCGTGGCCTTGTCTGCGGCCAAAATGAATTGCCTGGCCACCATTGTGATGCCCACCACCACCCCCGCCCTGAAAATTGATGCGGTTAAACGCTTTGGCGGCGACTGGGTGAATGTGGTGCTGTTTGGTGAGAGTTACAGCGATGCGGCAGGCCACGCCGCCGAATTGGCAAAAGCAAAAGGGTTAACCTTCGTACACCCATTTGATGACCCTGACGTCATTGCGGGCCAAGGCACCGTGGGCATGGAAATTCTGCGCCAGCACCAAAACCCGATTCATGCCATTTTTATTGCCATTGGTGGCGGTGGTTTGGCTGCGGGTGTGGGTGCTTATGTAAAGCAACTGCGCCCAGATATTAAAATCATTGGCGTGCAAACCATAGATTCCGACGCCATGGCCCAAAGCATGGAGAACCACCAACGCGTGACTTTGGCTGAGGTGGGCCTGTTTTCCGACGGTACCGCAGTGAAACTGGTGGGCGAAGAAACCTTCCGCCTGTGCGAGAAATATGTGGACGGCATTGTGCGGGTAACAACCGATGAAGCTTGTGCCGCCATTAAGGACGTGTTTCAAGACACCCGCAGCATTCTGGAACCCGCCGGTGCATTGGCTGTGGCGGGCTTGAAGCAATACGCCGCTGAAATGGGTTTGCAAAACCAGACACTGGTTGCGATTTCCTGTGGCGCCAACATGAACTTTGACCGCCTGCGCTTTGTGGCAGAACGTGCCGAAGTGGGCGAACAGCGCGAAGCAATTTTCGCGATTACAGTGCCGGAAGAACGCGGCAGTTTCAGGAAATTTTGTGACCTGCTGGGCCCCACGAATGTGACTGAATTCAACTACCGCATGTCCGATTCAGCCAAGGCCAATATTTTTGTGGGCATTCAAATCGGCAACCGGGCGCAGGCTGATGAGCTGCAACAACGCTTTATCGCCTCAGGCTTTGATGCTCTGAACCTGACCGACGATGAAATGGCTAAGCTGCACTTGCGCCACATGGTGGGCGGCCGTTCGAATTTGGCTGACCATGAACTGGTGTACCGCTTTGAATTTCCCGAGCGGCCTGGTGCACTGACCAAATTCCTGACCGCTTTGAACCCTGGCTGGAACATCAGTCTGTTTCACTACCGCAACCATGGTGCTGACTATGGCCGCATTCTGGTGGGCATTCAAGTGCCACCCGCGGACCATGCTGAGTTCGACAAGTTTGTGAAACAGTTGGGCTACCCGGCGGTGAACGAAACCGAGAACCCGGCGTACAAGCTGTTTTTGAAGTGATGACGATGCTTCGCAAAGCTTGAAGTCGCTTGGTGCAGATTGAATGCCTGATGCTTCATGGCCTTGTCGGGCTTTGGTTCCCTTATTTGATTCTTGCTCGGTGCATGCGAAACGCCAAGCGTGTTCGCATCATGCCCTTCGGGCCTGCACCTCGCATTAAATCAAACCGGGAAGCCCGCCTTGAATCGGCCACAAAGCATCAGGCACACAACATTTCCTAGCGCCTTCGGATCTTGCTTAACACTCGTCATCCGCATCAAACGCCGTGTCGCCCGCGCCGTCCTCGAGCACTGCGCCGGGGCGAATGGTTTCAAACGGAAACAGCTTGCGGTCCATCAGGTGCGAAGGCACCACGGTGGACAAGGATGTGAACAGATTGGCGATCCAGCGCGGGTTGTGTTTTTCCCACTGCTTGAGCAAGGCGGCCATTTCCTTGCGCTTCAAGTTTTCCTGGCTGCCGCAAAGGTTGCACGGAATAATCGGAAAGCTTTTTTCTTCAGCATAGCGGGCCAAATCACTTTCACGGCAATAAGCCAGGGGGCGAATAATGGTGTGCTCGCCATTGTCGCTGACGAGCTTGGGTGGCATGCCTTTCATGCGGCCACCGTAAAACAAATTCAACAACAAAGTTTGCAATATGTCGTCTTTGTGATGGCCCAAGGCCACTTTGGTGGCACCCAACTCAGTCGCAACACGGTACAAAATTCCACGGCGCAAACGTGAACACAAGGAGCAGGTGGTTTTGCCTTCAGGAATGACACGCTTCACGATTGAATATGTGTCTTGTTCTTCAATGTGAAAAGGCACATTGATGCTGCGCAAATAATTGGGCAACACCTCTTCCGGGAAACCGGGCTGCTTTTGATCCAGGTTCACCGCAATGATGTCGAAGTGAATGGGCGCGCGCTGGCGAAGCAGCAACAAAACATCGAGCAAGCCATAGCTGTCTTTGCCACCGGAGACACACACCATGACTTTGTCGCCGTCTTCAATCATGTTGAAGTCAGCGATGGCTTGACCCACCTGTTTGGTCAAGCGCTTTTCAAGTTTGTTGAATTCAAACGCTTCTTTTTGCTCGGCCTTGTTGGGGAAAATGGTGATGGTTTGCATGGTTAAATACTCAGCGAAGATTTGAAGCGGAATACCTCCACACCGGCTGATTCACAGTCGGGGTACACCTCGGATTTTTCAGCGCGCACGCGGGCTGCCAGTACTTTGGGGTGATCAAGCACGAGGGCCAGGGTTTTGTCGACCAGCGTTTCAAGCAAGCCAATGTGGCCCGACTGGATAAGGCCGTGAATACCGGGTCGAACGAAGTCATAATCGACCACGTCAACCAACAAATCGCGCTCGGAAGGCGTGGAAGCGCACTTCACCCAGAAATCGATATTGATGCGCACAGCCTGCGTGCGCCCCAACTCCTGGGGAAAAACGCCGATGGCTGCCGACACGTCGAAATCGCGTATGAATACGCGGCGGCAATCGGCCAAGCGAGGGTCAAAAAACCAGTCTGTCATGGTGTCATCATGCTGAAATCGCGCGCCATGGGCACCAAATGCTGCCCACCATCCACAAGAATGGTGGTGCCAGTGATTGCGCGGCTTTGCACCAAAAACAGCACCGTGTTGGCAATGTCTTGGGGCTCGGAAGATTTATTCAAGGGCGAAATTCGGTGGGTGTTCTCGAATTGCGCGTCGGTTTGTAAATGCGATATCAAAGTTAGGCCGGGGGCCACGCCCACCACGCGCACTTTGGGCGCCAGTTCCATGGCCAGCATGGTGGTGGCAGTTTCAAGCCCGGCTTTGGTCAGCGTGTAGCTTAAAAAATCGGGGTTCAGGTTTTTCAGTTTTTGATCAAGCAAATTCACTACAACTGCCTGTTCGTAGTCTGGCACGTGGTGAAACAAGCGCTTGGCCAATTGAATGGGTGCAGCCAAATTGGATGCCATGTGCCGGTGGAACAGTGCAGGTTGAAAATTTTCACCTGAATCAAATTCAAACAAGGAAGCATTGTTGACCACGCAGCGGATGGGGCCAGCTTTCTCGGCTTCATCAAACAGAGCGTCCACTTCGTCAGGCTTCTCAAGATCGGCCTGAACCACCACGCACTGAACGCCAAAAGCCTGGATTTCCACTGCGGTGTCTCGGGCCTCGTTCAGGGAGCTTCGGCAATGCAACACAATCGACCAGCCAGCGCGCGCCAATTCAAGCGCAATGGCTTTGCCCAATCGCTTCGCGCCGCCTGTTACCAAGGCGAACTGCGGTGAGGATGATGTCGATAGTTTTAATTGCGTCATCGGTTAGAATCTAAAACGTATCAAAGCGAACATGAATATTGCTGCAATGTTGCCCCAAGGCTTTGATTTTTAAAAGAACAACCCTCTATTCTAAACCAGACCTGCCCCATGCTGTCGAATTTTAATCAAGCCACTCGCTTTGATGCATTCATGCACTTTGCCCTGTACCACCCGCAACACGGGTATTACAGCCGGGGCGACCGCATTTTTGGCCGCGATGGCGACTTCATAACCGCGCCCGAACTAAGCCCCCTGTTTGGTCAAACCATTGGCAAGGCAATTCGTGGTGTACTGCCACGCTGCAACGGCGTGGTGTATGAGTTTGGCGCGGGCACAGGGCAACTGGCCTGTGATGTATTGAGCAGTGCGGGCGACTTGGTTACGCAATACAACATTGTTGATTTGTCAGGGGGCCTGAAAACAGTTCAACTTGCAAGGCTGACCGCGCAGCATGGCCCGGAAGTACTCAAGAAAATTCAATGGCTGAGCAAGCTGCCAGAACGTATCCAAGGCGTGGTGCTTGGCAACGAAATTCTGGATGCAACCCCGGTGCGGCGATTCAAATGGCACAGCAACGGGCCACTGGAAGCCTGGGTCCAATATATTGACGATCGATTGCAGTTTGTATGGAAACCAGCCGACCCACTGTTTGCCACGGAAATTCAAAAAATGAACGCCTTGTATGGCCCATGGCCTGAGGGGTTCGAATCAGAAATTGCAGAACAGAGCACTGCTTGGGTGCGCACAATTACCGAACGGTTAAACGGCGTGGCCTTGTTGATTGACTATGGTTTTCACGCCGCCATGTACTACCACCCCACCCGCAGCCAGGGCACCTTGCGTGCCACCAGCCGCCACACGGCGCACGATGATTTTTTGGTGAAGGTGGGGGAACAGGATTTGACTGCGCATGTGAACTTCAGCGCAGTGTATGAGGCGCTAAGCAGCTGCGCAGGCGAACTGGAAGGCTATTGCCACCAAGGGGAATTTTTGCTGGGACATGGCATTCTGGATTTGGCAGCGCAACAAGCAGAATTTACACACCCTACACTTGGGGTACTGCTGCGCCAAAACCTCAATACGCTATTGAACGAAGCGGACATGGGTGAGGCATTCAAGGTAATTTGCTGGAGCAAAAGCGTGAATGCCGACGACACAGCGTTAAACAGTGTGTTCCTGAAGCACGATCGAAGCGGAGATCTTTAGGACTCGCAAGGCTTTAATTCACCCTTGCGATTCAAATTGAAAATAGCGCGCATTGAATCCAGTTGCGCGGGCGTACCCCGCAGTTCAAAAAACACACGCACTGGACCGAGGCGTTCACGAATTTGTACACCCTCGACACCGCGGCGGGCCAACTCGTCTTTCTGAATGTTTGCCCGATCCTCATCACGAAACAGCCCCAGTGAAATCGTGCCCTGCAGAGGGCCAGGGGTTGTGATGTAAAACATGTCGGTGATGCCCTTGCCCGACAACTGCTCAATACCCACGCCACTGTTCACCATGTCTTGCGGCAGGTACACCACGTAGCCCACCGGAACCTGCCGCTCAAGCCGGTCTGTTTCACCGCCCCAATTGGCCAGCGAATCTTGCACACGTGCTGATTCACTTTGCAACAACGGCCCCCAAACCAAGCATTCCTGATTGTTTTTGGGATCGTCGAACACCTGCTTGCTGGCTGTTTCAATTGCGGAATCCAGCTGCGCCTGCCCTTGCTTCAAATTAATTTTCGGGGCCACTGGGGCAGGTGTTCGCACCACCTCGACGGCTTCCTGCCAAGGCCGCTCCACTGATACCCATTCTGCGCGCAAGCCCGGGCTTTCAATGGTTTTAATATTCCCCCCACTGCCACCAAACCCCCAAGCCAACAAACCCAGATTGCCTGCAATCAGAAGGCCCAACAAAGCACGCCATCTGTTCATCGCGAACCACGCCTGCTTAACTGGTAATCAAAAACCAGGCCTTTGAATACGGCATGTTCCAGCACAAAGGCTTGCGGCAAACTAGTTTGCATCGTTGAAGCAAAGCCACCACAAAACCACACTGCGGGCAGCTCGCCATGGCGGGTTTGCAACTCTTGGGCCAACGACTCAACCAACGCGACCTGCATTCTGCCTACCCCCTCACCAATGGCTTGTTGCGTGTTGGTGGGCCACACACCACCTGCAACGGGAATCTGTAATTCAACCTGTGGCAACTCTGCTGTATTGGCATTCAAACTGCGCAACATGGTTTGTACACCGGGCACGATGAAACCGCCTTGGTGCTGCCAGTTGGCAGTTTTCACAACAACGTCCAGCGTGGTAGCGGTGCCAAAACTGACGAGTAAATTGACCCTGAAACGACTGATCTGCGTCAGCGCAAGGCACGCCGCCCAGCGGTCTTTCCCCAAAGCGGCAGGGTTGTCGTAGGTCGATTGCAACTGCGTGTTCGTGTTCACCGCCAACACATGCAAAGGCACCTGGTAGGCATCACACAACTGGCGCACTGCCTGCTCGAAATCGGGACCCAACACATTGCTCAAGACCACGGCTTCAAATGAAAAATCTTGCTTCTTCAAGACCTGCCCGAGTTGGTCTTGGATCAAGTTCAATGAATTGCAAAATGGCTTGAAGCCTGAAGTGGGATGACTAAAAAATTCATTCTTCGACCCAAAAGGCTGGGCTGGCTCGGTATGAACGCACCATTTCACAAGCGTATTCCCTGCATCAATGCACAACAAGGCGCCGCTCACGCGTTCACCCGCAAAGACAGATCGCCCGCATTCAACGCCCTCAATCCACCGGTGGTGTTCACCAAATATGCGCCGTGTTCGTTAATTCCCATGGCCTTGCCCATGTAGCAAACTTCGCCTTGATCCAGCACCTGCACCTCGCGACCCAACCATGCATCACGTTGTGTAAACAGGTTAAACACTGCGGCTACACCCTGTTGTTGGGCCTGATTGATCAAATTCAAAACCGAAGGAATGATGCTCTGCGCCAAAGTGAGCGCAGACGGGGTTGCGCCTTCTGGCAAGCTGGCTGCCAGACTTGTAGCGCCTTGCCCAGAAAGCGCATCGGGCACATTCATAGGCAATAGATTAAGCCCTACACCCATCACTGTGACAGGTCCGCCATCGGTTTGAAACGATTCACACAACACGCCACCGAGTTTTTGATCGTCAATCAGCAAATCATTGGGCCATTTCAAGCGAACGGGCAAATTCAGCATTTCCAGCACCTGCGCCACGGCCACCCCCACACACAGGGGCAGGAAGGGAAGTTGGTACCCCGCCAATGGCATCCCTAACGACAAACACAGGCTTGCGCCCGGCGCGGACTGCCAGCTACGCCCAGAACGCCCGCGGCCAGCCGTTTGCGCATGCGCCAGCACAGCAACACATCCGGACACGCGGCTCTGTTGGTAAGCGCGTGTCAGGTAATCATTTGTAGAGTCGACCGAATCGAGTTCGATCCAGTGCACATCGGCTTGGGTTAACATCGAATGAGGGGTACATCTGGGTAAATGACAGATTTGCGCTCATATTACCCCCCCAACGTGCCATAAAACCAAGGAATTGTTCAAACTCCATGCCGCCAATCCATTCCAGCCTGCTGAAAAGAACTCCGTACACCGGGATTCTGATGTTTGCGAGCTTGTATGCATGCGTGGTGATCCACCTAAGCCTTTTTCCCTACAGCGGTTGGCGACACATCGGCATTGGCCCGCTGGAGTTTCTGTTTGGACCCTGGATCCCCGTGCACCAAACAGTGCTTTGGGGCGACATCATGATCAACACCTTGGGTTACATCCCCTTGGGTTTTTTGATGTTGCTGGGTCTGAATAAACAACCCCGCACCTTCGACAAGATTTTGGCGGTCTTGTTGTGCATGTTGATTTCATTTGCGCTGGAGTCGGTGCAAACCTTTTTACCCAGCCGCGTACCTTCGAAAATGGATTTGGCAACAAACACCATGGGCGCTGCACTGGGCGTGATGATTGGCATCTATGTCACCGCACAACATCGAATCGCCCCCTCGCTGAATCGCCGCCTGGAGCATTGGCTCATTCAGCGCGCATGGATTGGGATGGGGTTGCTTAGCCTGTGGTTCATCAGCATATTTCCGCCCCAAAACCCAACGTTCAGCACCGGTTTGTGGCTGGGAAACTTGTTTGAAATTCCCGACCCTTTGCAACAAGGCACGCCCTTCGGAATTCCACTGGAGGTTTTACTGCACATTGAAACCATGGCGCCTACATTCATTAATTACTGTTTTTTAATGTGCGCCTGGATGATTGGCCTTGCACAAACCCACGCCGGGTCTCCGCGCGCACGCCTTTTGATTGTTTTGATAATTCTGACCTTGTTAATTCGCCTGCTCGATTACCTGGTTCTGGCACCCATGCCAGCATGGAGCTATTTGGTCCAGCGCTGGTTTGAAGCCAACAGCCTGGGGCTGGCAATTGCTTTTGTGGCGTCCCTGGCAATTTCAATGATGCCAGTGTTGCCGCACCACATGGCGCGAATCGGCTTGATTCACCTTCTTGCCGGCTGGCTGATCACCCTGCTGCTGCCTGGCGTGCACGATCCGGAACTGGGTGACCCAGGTACCGGGGTTTTGGCGATTTTCAGAACTTTGCAAGAGGCTGGCCGTTGGGTCAGTGAATTGTGGCCCATTCTGGCAGTGACTGTTTTAACGTTTTTGAGCCTGCCCGAACGGCGTTTTCGGCGATAATAGAAAGCAACCCTGAGCACCCACGCGGATTCCACCAGCCATGAGCTACTTCCAGAAGCATGTTTTCTTTTGCACGAACCAGCGGCCCAACAACGAAAGTTGTTGCGCGGATTGCCATGCATCGGCAGCCCACGCGCATGCCAAAGAACGCATCAAGAAACTGGGCTTGAATGGTCAGGGTAAAATTCGGATGAATAAGGCAGGTTGTCTTGACCGATGTGATGAAGGCCCAGTGCTGGTGGTGTACCCCGAAGGAATTTGGTACACCTACGTGGACATCACCGATGTGGACGAAATCATCGATTCCCACTTGGTGGGCGGTCAAATTGTTGAACGCCTTCGACTGCCATGAATCCAAAAACACGACATGAGTTGTGGGAAGGCAAGGCTGGTCCCATTGAAGTGTCCATTGACGAACCAGCTGAAGATGTTAAAGGGCTGGCAGTAATTGCGCACCCGCACCCTTTGTTTGGCGGCACCAAAGACAACAAAGTGGTGCAAACGCTGGCGCGCGCTTTTCTTCAACTGGGTTATGTCACAGTGCGCTTCAACTTCCGAGGCGTGGGTCAAAGTGCCGGAGCGCACGACAATGGCGACGGTGAAACAAGCGACATGGTTCAACTAACTCATGAAGCCAAGGTTAAGCTGCTGCCCGCAACACTACAAAATCAGCCAGTTGCCATGGCAGGTTTTTCGTTTGGTGCTTTTGTGACCACCCACGCTGCGGAGCAGCTGCGTAAAGCAGACGTAGCAATTGGCAAAATGGTGCTGGTGGGCACAGCAACAAGCCGCTTTACCGTTGCACCCGTACCCGAGGACACCCTGGTGATTCACGGCGAGGTCGACGACACCGTGCCACTGACCGATGTACTGCGCTGGGCGGGGCAAACCAATGTTCCCGTGGTGGTAATGCCCGGGGTGGAACACTTTTTTCATGGAAAACTGCCTCAACTTAAAGAGCTGGTTGTGCGTTACTACCCTAGCTGAACGCCAACAAACATGTTTTTCCATTTTTAAAATACAGGAGCTTTTTACTTGTTTAATTCAGGAATTTCCCGATTCAAGCGCCACTTGGGCCAATTGTCCTTGATCGTGGGCCTTGGCTTTGGCGCAAGCCAGGCGATTGCCCAGTCCAGCGTTATGCCGCCCCCGCCTGAAATTGGCGCGAAAGGTTACATGTTGCTCGACCTGACCACCGGGCAAACTTTGGCTGAATTTAACAGCCGGGAACGCCTTGACCCTGCTTCACTGACCAAATTGATGACTGCCTACATGGCATTTGCAGCGCTGGAAAGCAAACAAATCCGCATGGACCAGCAAGTGCCAGTTTCGCCATTCGCATGGAAAGCCGAGGGTTCGCGCATGTTCATTGAGCCCAACAAGCCAGTGACCGTAGAAGAACTGCTGTATGGCGTGATTGTGCAATCGGGCAATGATGCAAGCCGCGCCATTGCTGAATTACTGGCTGGCGATGAAAACAATTTTGCGACGCTGATGAATCAGCAGGCCAAACGCTTGGGTCTGACAGACACCAACTTCAGAAACGCAACTGGTCTACCCGATCCTCAGCATTACACGACCGCACGCGATTTGGGAATTTTGGCCAAACGGATTATTCTGGATTTTCCGGAATACTACAAAACAATGTACTCCACCAAGGAATACACCTACAACGGGATTCGCCAGCCCAACCGCAACCGCCTGCTTTGGATTGACTCCTCGGTCGACGGCATGAAAACCGGCCACACCAATGCAGCAGGCTACTGCCTGGTGAGTTCAGCCAATCGCACACTGCCCAATGGCGTAGACCGTCGCTTGCTTTCCGTAGTACTGGGTACCACGTCTGATCAGGCACGCACCCAGGAAAGCTTGAAACTGATGAACTATGGCTACCAAATGTTTGAAACCGTGAAACTGTATTCAGCCAAGCAAGCCATCAGCACCAGCGAAGTATTCAAGGGCCAGGAAAAAGAGGTAAAACTGGGGGTGAACAAAGACCTGTTAATCAACGTTCCCCGCGGCATGGCCAAACAACTTAAAGCCACTGTCGAGAAGAAAAGCACTTTGATTGCGCCTATTCCTGCGGGTACAGAACTGGGCTCATTGAAGCTGACCTTGAACGGAGAAACAATCGGCACGGTGCCTTTGCTAGCGCTGACAACCATTGAGGAAGCAGGCCTGTTCGGGCGTGTGGTGGATTCGGCAAAACTTTGGTTTGAAGAGTAAGCAATGAGCGAGACAACACCCGGCCAAGGCAAGCAAAGCCTGATCGAATTTCCATGCGATTTTCCGATCAAGGTGATGGGCAAAAATGTACCGGAGTTTTCTCAGGTCATTTGCGATTTGCTGCTTTCCTTAAACCCAAGCTTTGATGTTTCGGGCGTAGAAATGCGTCCGAGCAGCAAAGGCAACTACTTGAGCCTGACCTGCAATGTGCCAGTGAACAGCCAAGAGGAGCTGGACGCCATTTACCGCGCACTTTCGGGGCATGAACTCGTGTCGGTCGTGCTTTAAAGCACACCGTAGCGGGCGCGGTATTCCTTTACCTTTTCATACCAGCCAGCCAAGCGAACATTGGCTGCTTGCCGTGTTAATAGATAGCGCAACAAGTCTTGCAGGTTGGCAATTGCTATTACGGGAATGCCATAAAGCTGTTCTACTTCCTGAACAGCCGAGTGTTCTGTGTCTTGCCCGTCGCGCACACCCTTTTCCATGCGGTCCAATGCGATTAACACCGCCGCCGGTTCGGCACCGTTTGCACGGATAATTTCCACCGATTCGCGAACCGATGTGCCTGCTGAAATAACATCATCAACAATCACAACACGACCTTCAAGCGGTGCCCCAACCAGTGAGCCACCCTCGCCATGGTCTTTTACTTCCTTGCGGTTAAATGCATAGGGCACATCGCGGCCGCGCCGGGCCATTTCCATGGTTGCACCCGCCACCAATGGAATACCCTTGTACGCCGGGCCAAACAACATGTCGAACTCAATTCCACGCTCAGCGGTTTGCTCCAACAAAGTTTGTGCGTAAAATTCACTAAGCTTTTGAAGTGATGAACCCGAGTTGAACAAACCCGCATTGAAAAAATAAGGCGACATTCTGCCTGCCTTGGTTTTGAATTCACCGAAGCGCAACACCTGCTTTTCGACAGCGAACTGCAAAAACTGATCGGAAAGCACCTGCAAATTTTGATTTGAATCGACCACGATCAATCCCTAAAAACAGACTTCAAACAATGACCCGCATTATCTCAGCAAATCTGAATGGAATTCGTTCTGCACACACAAAAGGATTTTTCGACTGGATGAACCAAAGCCAGGCCGATGTGGTGTGTGTTCAGGAAATTAAAGCCCACCTTGCCGACCTGGGGCCCCAACACCTGCAACCTGGTGAATACACTGGCTACTTTCAGGCAGCGGAGAAAAAGGGCTACAGCGGGGTGGGACTTTACAGCAAAATAAAACCACTTAACGTGACTTATGGCCTAAATAATGCTGAATTCGACGCAGAAGGACGCATGGTGACTGCGGAATTCGAGAACCTGATTGTGTCGTCCATTTACTTTCCATCGGGCAGCAGCTCAGAAGAACGCCAGGAAGCCAAATTCCGGTTTTTAGATCATTTTGCTGAAGTTTTCGATGAATTTGAGAGCAAGAAGAAGCCTGTTGTGTTGTGTGGCGACTGGAATATTGCCCACAAGGAAATTGACCTGAAGAACTGGAAAGGCAACTTGAAGAACAGCGGTTTTTTGCCTGAAGAACGCGCGTGGATTGGAAACGCCATGGAAAAACGCGGTTGGGTTGATGCTTACCGCGTGCTTTACCCCGAAGAAACGGAAGGCTGCTACACCTGGTGGAGCAACCGAGGCCAGGCCTATGCCAAGAACGTGGGGTGGCGGATTGACTACCAGATGGTCAGCCCTGCTTTGCGGGATTCGATTCGCGAAGTGAGTGTGTACAAGGCGCAAAAGTTTTCGGACCATGCGCCGCTGATTGCAGATTACGACCATCCGCTATGACCGGTCTGTTTCTGGGCTCCAAAACCGCGAGACCGCTGATTCAACAATCAAATCCGGACCCCGAATCGGCGCGAGTCACAATCTTTCGCCCGAAAACCTGTTGACCCCTTTTTGAAGTTCACACTGACTCACCGAGGTCGGCAAAACTGATGGCCGATCCTCGGTGTCGACCTTTGGTCGAACGTGGCGTGTGAATTCAAACGGGCAGGTTTTCTTGAAGGCGAAGCGATTGGAACAACGCTGCCGATTGGGCGTCAAACCCAGCGCTTAATTGCGTGGCTGTAGAGCGTCGCTGGCGCAGATTCATGCCAACTCGGCAATGGGCTTGCCTGTTCCGAACTTCAAGAAAACCGCCCCATATGAATCCATTCGCAGCGTTCGGCTGAAAGCCGGCACCGAGACTCGGCCATCTTTTTTGCCGAGCTCGGTGAGCAAGAATTGATTCAATAAGGGATCAAGCGGTTTTCAGTGAGGAAGCAGGCAACGCTGACGAGTTGGCAAAATCACGCGCTCAACTTCGCTTTCAAAATCTCGTTCACCTGCGCCGGGTTGGCCTTCCCACGCGCCGCGCGCATGATCTGCCCCACCAGGAAGTTAAACGAGGCTTCCTTGCCAGCTTTGTATTCCTCCACCGGGCCTGGGTGCGCTGCAAGCACATCGTCAATCATTTTCTCGACCGCGCCAGAATCGGAAATTTGCTCCAGCCCCTCGCCTTTGATGCACGCATCAACATCACTGTACTTGCCATCCCACAAAGCGGCAAAAACCACTTTTGCAGTTTTGTTGTTCAAGGTACCATCCACCACGCGCTTCACCAGTGCCGCCATTAGTTCAGGGACAATCGGCGACTCGGCCGGTGATTTATCATCGCGGTTAAGGCTGGCCGAGAACTCACCCAGCAACCAGTTGGCCAGGGGCTTGGCTTTGTCATTGCCAGCCACCTCCAATGCGCTTTCGAAATAATTGGTCATTGCGCGGCTGGCAGTCAAAGTAACAGCGTCGTATTCGCTCAGGCCCAATTCGGCGGTGTAACGCGCCTGCTTCTGGCCCGGCAGTTCAGGCATTTCAGCGCGCACTTGCTCAACCCACTCGGCAGAAATAACAAGCGGTGGCAGATCGGGGTCGGGGAAATAACGGTAGTCTTCCGAGTCTTCCTTGCTGCGCATGGAACGGGTTTCGTTGCGATCCGGGTCGTAAAGCCGTGTTTCCTGCTTGATGACACCACCATCCTCAATGATCTCGATTTGGCGCTGCGCTTCATACAAAATGGCGGCCTGCAAAAACTTGAAGCTGTTCAGGTTCTTGATTTCGCAACGCGTGCCCAGCTTGGTTTCACCTTTGGGGCGCACCGACACGTTGGCATCGCAACGGAAACTGCCTTCCTGCATATTGCCGTCGCAAATGCCCAGCCAAGTAACCAAAGTGTGTAGAGTTTTGGCATAAGCCACCGCTTCCTCGGCCGAGCGCATGTCGGGCTCGGTCACAATTTCAAGCAAGGGCGTGCCCGCGCGGTTCAGGTCGATGCCCGATTGACCCGCGAAGTCTTCATGCAGGCTTTTGCCCGCATCTTCTTCGAGGTGAGCGCGCACCAGTCGCACGGTTTTCATTTGATCGCCCAGCAAGAAGCTGACTGTGCCGCCCTGCACCACCGGAATTTCAAACTGGCTGATTTGGTAGCCTTTGGGCAAGTCGGGGTAGAAATAATTTTTGCGGGCGAATACAGAATGTTCGGCCACCTTGGCCCCCACCGCCAATCCGAACTGAATGGCGCGCTGTACTGCAGCTTTGTTCATCACTGGCAGTACGCCCGGCAATGCCAAATCCACGGCGCAGGCTTGCGCGTTGGGTTCAGCGCCGAAGGCGGTACTTGCGCCAGAGAAAATTTTTGACTCTGTTGTTAACTGGGTGTGGGTTTCAAGACCCACCACAATTTCCCATTGCATGGTGCGATCCTTGTTAAAACGGTGTGCGAAGGTGCCAATCGGTGGCGGTTTGGTAGTAATCTGCCAGCGCCAGCAATTCCCCTTCCTTGAAATAATTGCCAATCAGCTGCATGCCAACCGGGCGATTCTTGTCGCCAAAACCCACCGGCACACTCATGCCGGGCAAACCAGCCAGGCTGGTACTTAGCGTATAAATATCGGCCAGGTACATTTGAACCGGGTCGGCAGATTTTTCGCCCAAATTCCACGCAACCGTAGGGCTAACCGGCCCGGCGATGAAGTCGCACTGTTGAAAAGCGGCTTGAAAGTCTTGTGCAATCAGGCGACGAATTTTCTGGGCCTGCAAATAGTACGCATCGTAATAACCGTGCGAGAGCACATAGGCACCCACCATGATGCGGCGCTGCACTTCCAAACCGAATCCTTCACTGCGCGAATTCTCGTACATGGATTTCAAATCGGTGTAATTGGCAGCGCGGTGACCATAGCGCACGCCATCAAAGCGCGACAGGTTGGAACTGGCCTCGGCGGGTGCAATCACGTAATAAGCTGGAATCGACAATTCCGTGCGGGGCAGGCTGATACTCACCAAGGTTGCGCCCATGGCTTCCAATTGCTTCAGCGCATCATCAATTGGCGCACGCACATCGGCGGCCAAACCCTCACCAAAAAATTCTGAGGGCAAACCAATGCGAACACCAGCGAGTGGATTTGCTGCATCTCCGCCGCGCAAGGGCTTTCCGAAACCAGCGGTGAAATCTTCATTGACGCCTTGGGAAGCAGCCGGACGCTGCACACTGGTGCTGTCTTTCACATCAAAGCCCACCATGGCGTTCAACACCAGTGCGCAATCGCGTGCGCTGTGGGCCATCGGACCGGCTTGGTCCAAGCTGCTGGCGTAGGCAATCATGCCGTAACGGCTGCAACTGCCATAAGTTGGCTTAATGCCCGTAATGCCACACAGCGAAGCGGGCTGGCGAATTGAGCCGCCTGTGTCGGTACCCGTGGTAAAAGGCACCACACCGGCAGCTACGGCAACAGCCGAGCCGCCAGAGGAACCACCGGGTACGGCCAGTGTGTCCCAAGGATTCAAGCAAGGGCCATAGGCACTTTTTTCATTCGAGGAACCCATGGCGAATTCATCACAATTCACCTTGCCAATGTTCACGGTACCTGCTGCATTCAGGCGGGCCACCACTTCGGCATCAAACGGGCTTTGGTAGCCTGCCAGCATTTTCGAGCCCGCAGTGCTGGTCCAGCCTTGGGTGACAAAAATGTCTTTGTGCGCGGTAGGAATGCCCAGCAAGGCACCGGTTTCGCCTGCAGCCAGGCGCGCATCGGCGGCCTTGGCTTGTTCAAGCGTCAGGTCATCGCGAATGTCGACGAATGCGTTCAATTTGGATTGTTGCCCCGCTTCACGCAACGCTTGCTGCGCCAACTCGGTGGCGCTGGCCTTTTTCTCGTCCAGCAAAGTGCGCAGCTGGGAAATGCTTTGAAGTTTGGAAGACATGCTTAAAACCACATTCCAATGTCAGATTTTTAAAATTAGGGGGACCACGCTATTCATGAAGAACTCACGACATAAGGCAGTGAAAAAATTACTCGATCACCTTGGGCACCAGAAACAGCCCCTTCTCGGCCGCGGGCGCATTGGCCATATTGGCGCTGCGGTTGTCGGCCTCCGAAACGGCATCTTCGCGCAAGCGCAAGGCGATGGGTTGAATCAACGAAATTGGGTGCGCCAAGGGTTCAACACCGTCGGTGTTCTCGCTGCTTAAGCGATCGGCCAATTGCATGATGTTGTTCAATTGTTGCTCAAGGGCTTGGGCTTGCTCGGGTGCTACTTTCAAGCGCGACAAAGCCGCAATTTTTGCAATTTGCCCAGAATCCAGGGACATAAATTTTCTCCGCCAACAAGCAGGCCAGAGCATCGCTTCTAAATGATGCAAAAGCCACTTGGTGAAAGTCTGTGTTGATCAAAGTCTGCATATTTTATAGGTTATCATCGGTAGTTACGCCACTTGACAAGTGAAGTTCCATAAATAGTGGCGAGCCGGACAACTTCTAGACAACTTTGAGCTTCGCGGGCTTGGCAGCTCTCCAACTACACAATACAGGTTAGAACATCACCATGTTTGGGTTTCTACGCAGCTACTTATCAAACGATTTGGCCATTGATTTGGGCACGGCCAACACGCTAATTTACGCCCGCACCAAGGGAATCGTTCTTGACGAACCCTCCGTAGTTGCAATTCGCCAGGAAGGCGGCCCCAACGGCAAAAAAACCATCACTGCAGTGGGCCTTGAAGCCAAGCAGATGCTGGGCAAAGTGCCGGGCAACATTGAGGCCATTCGCCCCATGAAAGACGGCGTGATTGCCGACTTCACGGTGACTGAGCAAATGCTCAAGCAGTTCATCAAGATGGTGCATGAAAGCCGACTGTTTTCACCCAGCCCCAGAATAATCATTTGCGTGCCCTGCGGGTCCACACAAGTTGAACGCCGTGCCATTCGCGAAAGCGCATTGGGCGCAGGTGCGTCGCAGGTTTACCTGATTGAAGAACCCATGGCTGCTGCAATTGGTGCTGGTTTGCCGGTTTCAGAAGCCTCAGGCTCAATGGTCGTTGACATTGGCGGCGGCACCACGGAAGTAGGCATTATTTCCCTGGGTGGCATGGTGTACGCAGGCAGCGTGCGCGTGGGCGGCGACAAGTTTGATGAAGCCATCATCAGTTACATTCGCCGCAACTACGGCATGATGATCGGCGAACCCACAGCTGAAGCCATCAAAAAGCAAATTGGCTCGGCTTTTCCCGGTTCAGAAGTGAAAGACATGGAAGTAACCGGCCGCAATTTGTCGGAAGGCATTCCACGACGCTTCACAATTTCATCGAACGAAATTCTGGAAGCCTTAACCGAACCTTTGAATGCAATTGTTTCCGCCGTGAAGTCTGCACTGGAACAAACACCGCCAGAACTTGGCGCTGACATTGCTGAGCGCGGCATGATGTTGACCGGCGGTGGCGCTTTGCTGCGCGACCTGGACCGTTTGTTGATGGAAGAAACCGGCTTGCCAGTACACGTGGCCGAAGACCCCTTGACTTGCGTGGTTCGTGGTTGTGGCCTTGCGCTTGAACGCATGGACAAATTGGGCACTATTTTCACCAGCGAATAAGTAGAGTACAAACGGTTCGAACTCTGGCTTCTGACACGGCTTGGCATTGAACCGGCGAAAAGCCTATGGAGTACACACCACCACCGTTGTTCAAACAGGGACCATCCGCACGTGTGCGGCTGGTCTTCTTTGTTGCGCTTTCGGTGGGGCTTTTGTTTGCTGATGCGCGCTTTGGTGCTATGGAAGTGGTGCGCAAAGTGGTGGGCACCGTGCTGTACCCAGTACAGAAGGTTGCCAGCCTACCAGTTGAATGGGGTCGTGCTGGAATCGACTACATTTCCACGCTGGACACACTTCAGTCTGAAAACAAAGAACTGATTCGCGAACAGATTCAAGACAAGCAGAAGCTGCATGAACTGGAAACAGTGAAGCAGGAGAACGAGAAGCTTCGCAAACTGATGAATGTGGGCAACACCTTGCAGGTGAAACGCTCCATTCTCAGTGAAATTGTCAGCGATGCTCGCGATCCTTTTTCCCGCAAAATCATCATCGGAAAGGGTTTGATTCAGGGTGTCAAAGAAGGCATGCCTGTAATTGACGAACTGGGCTTGCTGGGCCAGGTAACACGCGCCTTCCCAAGCCGCGCTGAAGTCAGCCTGATTACGGACAAAGAACAAATAATCCCTGTGGAAAGCCTGCGAAATGGCTTACGAAGCGTGGCGTATGGTGGCCTGGATGGTGGGCTGATCGAACTTCGCTTTATGGCAGCCAATGCCGACATCGAGAACAACGACCTGTTGGTGACCTCTGGACTTGATGGAGTTTACCCGCGGGGCATTCCAGTGGCGCGGGTTATTCGCGTGGAAAGAAACTCGCGTTATGCCTTTGCCAGCATTTTCTGTGAACCAATTGCTGGTGTAGAGCGCCATCGTTTTGTATTGGTGCTGGATACCTTTCGGGACACAACAAGTTCAAACGTTGAGAACGCCCCCACCACAGAAGGCGAAGCACCTGCAGAGAATGCGCCAACCACGGCGCCCCCCGCCGCCGCCGCAACAACTGCCCCGAGCACCGCCTTGCCGTTGCCCAGCAACAACCTGAGGGCAGGAAATGGCAATTAACCCATTTGGCGATTCGGAAATTCTGCGACCGGTGAATCCTTGGTTCATCGCTTTTTCGCTGTTTGCAGCAATGTTGTTCAAATTTATACCAATTGATCGCAATTGGATTACCCCCGACATGCTGGCCTTGGTGCTCGTGTTCTGGAACATTCGGCAACCGCGCCGAATTGGAATTGGCGTTGCATGGTGTTTTGGTGCTGCCATCGACGTGCATTCTGCCAGTGTGTTTGGCGAACATGCGTTGGCCTATACCTTGTTGTCTTACTTTGCGATCACGATTCATCGCAGGGTGATGTGGTTCTCGCCACTGATGCAGGCCGCCCACATTTTTCCCCTGCTTCTGGCGGCGCAAGCCATCACGGTGATCATTCGAGTGATGTTCGGCGGCACGTTTCCGGGCGCCTACATTTTTGCCGAAAGCGCTCTGACTGCGGCCCTGTGGCCGCTGATGCATTTTCTGTTGCTTGCACCACAAAAGCTACCGCAAAATCGAGACAATGACCGCCCAATATGACCGAATTCACCCATCCACAACAGGCCATTAAACGATTCCGGTTTCGGCTGTTTCTGGCTGGCCTGTTTGTGGTGCTCCTGTTCATGGTGCTGGTGGCACGTTTGCTTTGGCTACAGGTTATTAGTTACGAGAAGTACCAATCCAAAGCAGAAGACAATCGAATTACCATCGTTCCGCTGGTTCCAAACCGCGGACTGATACTGGACCGCAACGGGGTGGTACTGGCCAACAATTATTCGGCCTACACACTCGAAATTACGCCTTCCAAAATCGAAAATCTCAATGAGATGATTGACGACTTGGGCAAGATAGTGGAAATTTCTTCGCTGGATCGCCGCCGGTTCAAGAAGCTGCGGGCTGAATCCAAACGCTTTGAATCCATCCCGATTCGCACCCGACTGACCGATGAAGAAGTTGCGCGCTTTGCCGTCCAAAGCTTTCGCTTTCCCGGCGTTGAAATTCGCGCAAGACTTTTCCGGCAATACCCCTACGGTGCGCACGCAGCCCACTTGCTGGGTTACATTGGCCGCATTTCGGCGCGCGACCAAGACCGGATAGAAGAACTCAACCAAACCAACAATTATCGGGGCACCGCTTACATCGGCAAAGACGGACTCGAGAAGCGCTATGAAACCGAGTTGCATGGCCGCACTGGCTTTGAAGAAGTGGAAACCTCGGCAGGCGGTCGCGCAGTTCGGGTTCTTTCTCGCTCACCCGCCGTGCCGGGTGAAAACCTGATGCTGTCGATCGACATTCGCCTGCAAGATGCGGCGGAAAAAGCCCTGGCGGGCAAACGGGGCGCGCTGGTGGCGATCGACCCACGCAATGGCGACATTCTTGCCATGGTGAGCGCACCCAGTTTCGACCCCAATTTATTTGTCGAAGGCATTGATTCAGAAAACTGGAAATTGCTGAATGAAAGCATTGACCGCCCTCTGCTGAACCGCCCGCTTTCAGGTACCTACCCACCAGGCTCTACTTTCAAACCGTTCATGGCTTTGGCCGCGCTTGAAAAAGGATTTCGTACCGCATCCACCACCCTGCGCGACCCGGGGTATTACGATTTCGGTTCGCGCCGTTTTATGGACGACAAAATTGGCGGTCACGGCCTTGTCGACATGTACAAATCGATTGCGGAATCATGCAACACCTATTACTACATGTTGGGTAGCGACATGGGCATCGACATTATTTCCGAATTCATGGGCAGGTTCGGATTCGGGTCGCGCACTGGCATTGATCTGGATGGTGAACGCACTGGTGTGCTGCCTTCACGGGAATGGAAAGCGAATGCATTCAAGAAGGCGGAGGCCCAACGCTGGTATTCAGGCGAAACCGTGTCGGTGGCAATTGGTCAGGGTTACAACAATTACACCCCGCTTCAATTGGCCCACGCCACGGCCGTATTGGCCAGCGGAGGCATGAATGCCACGCCGCGATTGGTACGTGCGTTTCAAAACCCGGTCAGCGGGAAAGTAACGGAAAAACCCTTGGAGGCATTTCGTCAGCTTGATTTGAAACAAGCCCATGTGGACACCGTGAAATTGGGCATGCGTGGTGCCGTGCTGGAAGGTACGGCACGTTTGGTGTTCAAGAACTCCCCCTATGAAGTTGCAGGCAAAACTGGCACTGCGCAGGTCTTTGGCCTTAAGCAAGGCGAAACCTACAAGGAACGCTCGGCCTCGGCGGAACGCCTTCGAGACCACGGCTGGTTCATTGCCTTTTCACCGATGGAACAACCAAGAATTGCGCTGGCGGCGATTGTAGAAAACGGCGGCTTTGGCAGCCAATCCGCCGCGCCTGCAATCAAACAGGTTCTGGACACATTTTGGGCACAGGAAGCCCAAAGCGATCCTTCGATCATGTTGCCGACACCACCGCTAGCTCCGACCGAGGAGGCAGCCCCATGAACAGGCACATGCGCCGCCCCATGCAGCGCGAGCCATTCTGGCCGCGTGTGAAACCCTTTTTGACCGTTTTCGACCCAGTTCTTAGTACCATTCTGTTGTCGCTGGTGGTGTTTGCGCTGATCACACAATACAGCGCAGCCTTTGATTTCGAGGGTCGGTTTGCCGATCATTCCCGCAACCTTTTGATTGCGTTTTTCGTGATGTGGGTGACTGCAAACCTGAAGCCGCAATTTTTAATGCGGATTGCCGTGCCCCTTTATGTGGTGGGCGTGGTGCTGTTGATCGGAGTTGAATTGTTTGGCGACATCTCCAAAGGTGCACAACGGTGGCTAAACCTGGGGTTTATCCGAATTCAACCTTCTGAAATCATGAAAATTGCCATGCCCTTGATGCTGGCCTGGTTTTTCCAGCAGCGGGAAAATGTCTCCAGTTGGCGCGAATTTGCAGTGGCGACCGTTATCTTGGCCATTCCCGGCATATTGATCTTGAAGCAACCTGACCTGGGTACGGCGCTGTTGGTGTTGGGCTCGGGCTTCTTTGTGATCTTCTTCGCCGGCCTTTCGTGGAAAGTGATGGCATGGCTTACCGGCCTTTTCCTGGCCAGCCTGCCCATGTTCTGGACCATGATGCATGAATACCAGCGCCAGCGCGTGCTTACCTTGCTTGACCCCACACAAGACCCGTTGGGCAAAGGCTTTCACATTATTCAATCCACTGTTGCGGTGGGCTCAGGCGGCTTTACCGGCAAAGGTTTTCTACAGGGTACACAAACCCACCTTGAGTTCATCCCCGAACGCACTACTGACTTTATTTTTGCAGTGTTGGCGGAAGAATTTGGCCTGCTAGGTTGCTTGGTATTGTTAACCCTGTATACCTGCCTGATCGTTCGGGGGCTGGTGATTGCAGGCAATGCGCCTACCTTGTTTTCCCGTTTGATGGCCGGTGCCATGGCGCTGATCTTTTTCACCTATGCCTTTGTGAACATTGGCATGGTCAGCGGTATCTTGCCGGTGGTAGGCGTGCCCCTGCCTTTGATGAGTTATGGCGGTACTGCCATGGTTACACTGGGGATGGGCGCAGGTATTTTAATGAGCATTCAAAACAACAAAAAACTGATTCAAACCTAAGCCACAGCAACTATGATTTCCGCTCATCAAGACTGGTTGCAAAACAACGTACCCGCTCATTTCAAACCGTTCATCGCGCGCTGGCGCGACGGGCAAAGCGCACCTTCACAGCGTTTCTGCAACTGGTACCTGAACGACGAACACCTGGGGCACTTGGACCGGCAGCACTTGCACCTGTTGCTGCCCGCATTCGAGGCAGCGGACTTGCCGTTGACGCAGAGCCTGCGTGGGTTTGATTTATTCACTGACACGAACGCGCAAGCACTAAGTGCCGCATTCGCTTCGATTGCCAACCGCCTTCGCGCCTTGGGCTTGGTACCCGGCTGGCGCGATGAGGAACAACTGGTGCTCAGCCCGAGGGGGCAAATCCTGGCCACTGCCGAGCGGGCTTTGTTCAAAACCCTGGGACTTAGAAGCCGTGCAGTGCATGTGCATGTAGAAAACCACTTGGGACATATATGGGTCGGTGTACGGGCCACCAGCAAACATGAAAATCCCGGCATGCTGGACAACCTGGCAGCGGGCGGGATTGCCAGCGCGGAAACCGTTGAAAGCACTTTGTGGCGTGAACTGGATGAAGAAGCCGGGCTAAATTCAGACGATTTTTCGTGGATTAAGCCCTTGGTTCCCCATGAACTGGTGTTAAGTCGGCCCTTGCTGTATGGTGGCTGGCATCATGAAACCGTGATTCTGTTTCACGGCCAGTTAAAGCTAGGCCACCGCCCCTGTAACCGCGATGGCGAAGTGGGTGCATTCCAGTTAATGCGCCCCAAGGCCTGCGTTGAAGCAGTCAACGCCTGGCAGTTCACGCCCGATGCAGCCCTGTGCTGCGCACTGGCGTTGAGCGCCACCAAATAAATACGAAAGGAACAAACATGTTGTTGGGTTTAAAAGCAGCCACGTACCGCATCGGCACCACCGTTCTGCTGGATCAAGTTGATTTTTCGATTGAAGAACGCGAGCGCGTGGCCCTGGTGGGCCGCAATGGCACGGGCAAAAGTACGCTGTTCCGCATTTTGACAGGCGAAACAACGCCTGAAGATGGCTTGGTGATCAAGCAAGACGGGCTGCGCATGACCTGCCTGGAACAGGCCGTGCCGCAAGAACACAATGAAACGATTTTTGACGTGGTGGCCCAAGGTTTTGGTGCACTGGGCAAACACATCAGCATTAGCCGCACCCTGGGTCCGCTTGACCACGATTCACTGAACCCCGAACAAGCAAAAATTCTTGAAGATGCACAGCACGAGTTGGGCGAGCACCACGGCTGGCACCTTGAAAGTGAAGTGGATCAAATTTTAAGCCGCATGAAATTGCCACCTGATTTGCCCTTTGCAAAACTATCGGGTGGCATGAAGCGCAAGGTGATGCTGGCCAAAGCCATGGTCAGTAACCCCGATGTGCTGCTTCTGGACGAACCCACCAACCACCTGGACATTCCCAGCATTGAATTGCTGGAGGAACAGGTGCGCCAGTTCAAAGGCGCGGTTATTTTCGTGAGCCACGACCGTTCATTCATGCGCAAGCTGGCCACCCGCGTGTGCGACCTGGACCGCGGCATGCTGAAAAGCTGGTCGGGCGGTTACGAAGGCTACTTGAAAGGCAAAGCCGAGTTTTTGCATGCGCAAGAAAAAGCCCACGCCCTGTTTGACAAAAAACTGGCCGAGGAAGAAGTGTGGATTCGCCGTGGCATTGAAGCGCGCCGAACACGCAATGAGGGCCGTGTGCGCGCCTTGATGGAGATGCGCAAGCAGTTTTCAGACCGCCGCAATGTGGTGGGCACCGCCAAGGTACAGGTGCAGGAAGCCGAACGAAGCGGTAAATTGGTGGCGGAACTGACTGACATCAGCAAGCAATTGGGCGACTTGCCGATTCTGCGCAATTTCACCAACACAATTATGCGGGGTGAAAAAATTGGTTTTCTGGGCCCCAACGGCATTGGCAAAACCACAGCACTGAAGGTGCTGCTGGGCCAACTGCCACCTGATTCAGGCCATGTAAAGCTGGGCACAAAACTGGAAATTGCTTACTTCGACCAGTTGCGCAGCCAGTTCAATGAAGAAGACACTGCGGTTGAAATTATTGGCGCAGGCAAAGAATTCATTACCATCGACGGCCAGGCCAAGCATGTAATTGGTTACTTGCAAGACTTTCTGTTCACGCCAGACCGGGCGCGCCAGCCAGTGAGAAGCTTGTCGGGTGGTGAACGCGCGCGGCTGATTTTGGCGCAGCTTTTTTCCACGCCGTCGAACGTGATGGTGCTGGATGAACCCACCAACGACCTGGACATTGAAACACTTGAACTGCTGGAAGAAAAGTTGATGGCCTACCAGGGCACGCTGATTCTGGTCAGCCACGACCGGGAATTTCTGAACCAGATTGTGACCCGCTGCCTGGTGTTTGAAGGTGATGGCGTGGTGGGTGATTACGTGGGTGGCTATGACGACTGGTTGCGCCAGCGCACCACCGACCCATGGGCCAATGTGGGCAAAGAACGCATTGAAACCCAATCACAGCCTGCTTTGAACACCGCTGCGGCTACTGTCACCCCGGTTGCCGAACCCGCAAAGAAAGCCAAAAAACTGGGCTACAAAGAGCAGCGCGAGCTTGAAATGTTGCCCGCCTTGATTGAAAAACTGGAAACCGAACAAACTGAACTGGTAGCAAAAATTGGCGACCCCGGGTTTTATCAGCAAGAAGCCAGTGTAATTACAGCAGCTCAGGCGCGCATGGCTGCGGTGGAAAGTGAGTTACAAACTGCCTATGCGCGGTGGGAAGAACTGGACGCTTGATTCATTGATGCTGGTTTGGCTAGCTAGCGCGTGTTTAAGGCAAGCGACTTGGCTGGCCGCCAGGGCTTAAAGTCATACCCAAAGAATGCCAGACTTCAATCGCTTCCTTGTAGGCGCCAGCAAGTTGCAGGCGCATTCCATAGAACAACTGGCTTTCGGGCAGTGTGCCCGGCAAGTCGGGAACGCGCGCTTCCAGCAAACTACGCGCGGTTTCTTCACTGGCGATTTGAAAGCTTCCGCTGACTACACGCCCGCCGGTCAGGCGCCGCACTTCCCATGTGAAGCTTTGACCCCAATCGAATTTGGCTGCGGGTGGAAAACTGACGTATTTGCTTTCCAGTGGCTCAACCCAAAAGCGCTTGCCCTTGGCATCGAAAATAATCAAATTACCTTCGCGCGGTAAATCACCCTGGAAAATAAATTCAGGAGTGCGGGTTAGCAGCAAAGAACCATCAATAGGCTGAGTCACCTGAAGCACAGGCTTTGCTTCTGATTCTGCGCTGCTGATCAGCGCTGTGTCGCGTGGCCGCGCATAAACGCTGGTCCATTGCTCAATCAGATCCAGTTGCGATTGCTCCAGTGGAAACACTTTTACAGCGGGCCCACTGAGCACACGAATTGTGTCTGATATTACCTTGAGTTTTGCAGGGCCATTGAAAACCCGCCGATTGCCGGTGTTCAACACCACCACCGAAAACCGCTGCCCCTTGGGCACATTGACCGTGTGGCCTTGCAGCAGGCGCTGCGTGGGCAAGGCGCTGTAGCGTTGCCCCTTGAGATTGGTAACCACCACATTTTCACCGGCTGCCAGCACGAACACGACTGCTTGATTGGCATGCGCCACGCCAGCCAGGCAACACCATGCAGCCAACAAGTACGTAAGCGCAGCTTTCAATACCAACCCACCAATGACAAACCAACGCCCAAATAATCAGACTTGTAGTTGTAATCAATCAAACTTTCGCCATAGCCGGTGAAATATTGAAGATGGCCTCGCAAATTGCTGGTCAGCGGGAATGCCCAGTCGAACTGCACTGCGCCGCGAGATTGATCACCACCGCGAAAATTGTGTCGGGTCAGCAATGAATATTCATGGCCGTCCCGTTTGTGAACCAACAACATGTCGCCACGGCCCATGAATTCGCTGATGTCCGGGTTGTCGTCCTCGGCGGCATCTTCTTCAATACGCAACCAAGGCCGGAACTGAACCATTGTGTTTTCACGCTCAAAACCGACCATGCCAATTATTCGGTTCCAGGAACGCGACAAAGGCAATGCACGCCCGTTTGATTGGTGATTCAAGCTTAAACCCAACAGGCGTGGCTCCCATCCGGTGACCTCGGCGAAGTCGGTCCAGCTTGAACGCCAGGTGAATATCAGTTCCGGTTCATAGTTGGTTTCCCGAAACGGCCGCGACACGTCCGAATTAAAGGATTGCCAGCGGCTGGATTGCGTATAACCAAACCACAGATCGCCATTGTCACCAAACATGTTTTCCATCACCTTGGTTTTCAAGCTGACCTGAAACTTCAATTCGTTGCGGTCCAGGTTTTCGGGTGCATCGCCCGGCTGAACTGTGTTGTCGGGGTTTGGGCTGGTGGGGCGCAAATTGGGCGACTTGTTGTGAAACACGGGCAACAGGTACACAGGCTGGTAAGGCCGAATTGAAAAGGTGCCACGCTTGGAGGCGGGCGCCAATTCCCAACGGCGATCAAGCCAGCTCAGGGTTGTGTCGTCACTGCTTTTGTACAGCAACAAGCCACCGTCAATGGCTGCAGCGGCCTCTGGGGCTGCGCCATCTTTCACCACAAGGCTGCGGCCTGTGGCATCATCGAAGCAGCGAAGCCGCAGTTGGTCGTCTTCAAGAAACAAGCAGGAACGAAGCGCTTCTTCATCCAGGGTCTTGTTCTGAATTTCCTGGGCGTTGGCCTGGATTGCGACGCCGAGCAGGCCGAGCGTTAGAAAAATGGTTTTGTTCATAATCCGTTACGGCGTGATTCTTGGTTGGCTAGATACTCTCACATTTGGTTACAATTCTTACATGGTTTCATTTCGCTTCAAAAAATCGTCGGCAAACAAAGACACTTCCGCAAGTGGGCAGGGCCGTGAGTTCACCATTGATGAGTTGGCACGCACTGCCAACACAACGGTACGAAACGTGCGCGCCTACCAAGACCGGGGGTTGCTAGCACCACCAGAAAAGCGTGGCCGCGTTGGTTTTTACAACGAAGACCACCTTTCACGCCTGAAACTGATCGGGCAAATGCTGGGTCGCGGTTACACCTTGAGCAATATTCAGGAAATGCTTGATGCAATCGACAAAGGTTATGACCTTCGCCAGTTGCTTGGCTTAACGCATGCCATCACCAGTCCGTGGACCGACGAAATTCCAAAAAATTACAATCCTGTGCATTTGGCCACATTGTTTGGCACTAATTTAAGCCGGGGGGCCTTGGCCAAGACAATCGAATTGGGTTTACTGGAACCCGACGGCCTGCGTTACCGGGCGCCCAGTCCTAAAATTCTGCATGCGGGTGCTGAAATGGCGAGTGCAGGCATTCCGCTGGTCGACCTGCTCGATCTGATTCATTCATTGCGTGGTCACCTGGAAAGCTTCTGCGACCAGGCCGTGTCGCTGTTCGTCAAGGAACTGGACCAATACGGCGACAACCTGCCACCCAAAGAAGAATTACCCAGACTGGCGCAGTTGATCTGGAAAATACGGCCCTTGGCCATGACAGCAATTGAATCCGAGGTGTCCCGGGCCTTACAAAAATCGGCCAGCAAGTTTGTGGACGACCGGATTGTTGGGTTGATCGACAAGATGGCAGAGGAAATGCCAGACAACCTGGCGCTGCAACCCACAGGCGTAATTCCCACAGTGGGGGAGCCTGAAACCCCTTCTGCTGAAAAGCAAAAGAAGTAGTGGCTTGCCCTGCGTTTCCTGAAAATTACAACAGCAGGATTAACTGATTGCCTTCCGGTGTTGCCTGGTAGCTAAAGCGTTGCGACACCACACGCATGAACACCAGGCCCATGCCGCCCTCGGGCAATTCACTCAATGACAAATCATCCTGGAATGATTGCTCATTGCGCATTTTGTCAAACACTGCAGACGGAATCGCACTGCCAGTGTCCCGCAACATCACGCCCACAATCTGCTGAAATGCGACCACAACAAGCTGCACCGGGGCGGGTTTCTTGCTTTTAAAGCCATGCACCATGACATTGGTCAGGGCTTCTGAAACCACCAGGTCGGTGTTGTAACATATGTCTTCAGGGTAAGCCATTCCTTCAACAAACGCGCGCACAGCATGGCTTAACACGCCAATATTGACTGTGTCTGCGACCGCATCAAAAGCCATGTGATCGAGGTATTCGCCTGTCTTCAAAGCCTTAGGGTAGGTCGTGAATTCATCGTTCAATGCCAAACCCGTTGTTTGTAATGTGACCAGCAATTGTTGCAGTTGATCAGGGGGCAAGGTAAGGCGAGTAGGCTCAAAACTTTCACGCCACTGCAAACCCAACAACGCCACGTCCGATTCCATCTCGATTTGCAGACGACCGCTGTCCAGCAGTCGTGAAAACTCTTTGTGCATCAGGTTGCCCGAGGCCTCGATGGCAAGTATCTGGTTTTTCCAAACCTGTTCATCGGCCACCCCGAGTGCCTGCGCACATTCTTTCGGGTAAAAATACAGGCGACTCCCGGGTGAGATCACGCCCTGATAAATCACCTTGCCCTCGCGGGGGGTCGCCTGCTGCTGACCATGTTCACCCAGGAACATTGGCTCGAAACCAGGCTGGGCCAAAACCATGGACCAGTCACCAATGCCGGCAACCAACAAGGTACCTTGATCAAGATTGATGAGACCGTACAACAAATCGAATTGAGGCGCCTCTTCGCCCAAGGTGGGCGAAATGCTGGAGAGCTGGGCGAGCACTTGCTCAGGGTTGGCCAGGTAACGACGCACCTTGGCGCTCGTGGTTTCTACTGGAAACAAAACCCGGGTAGCGCGAGCCATGGAAAACCAGCGGGCCAGTGCCATGGTTTGCAAGGCAGTGGCGGTGTCGTCACCAGGCATGGACAACATGAAAAACCCGTGTTCATTCGGCTGTGTTTCCAGCACGCCCATTTGCTTGCCGCACACATAGCCCAAGGGCTGGTACAGGGTTTGAATGGCAAAGGGCCATGGATCTGATTTGCTTTTGGGCAACAAGGCACGCTGAATGCGAGACACCTCGCGCATGTCTCGCTGAAGGGCTTCGTACAAATGACTCAATTCGCTGTGGCGACGCTCAAGCCCGGTGTGCAGGTTGGCAATGCGCGCAGCGGTTTTCAGGCGCACTTTCAACTCGCTGGGATTTACTGGTTTGGTCATGAAGTCGTCGGCACCAACCCGAAGGCTGTTCAAAAGGTCGTCCCGCGAGGCATATCCAGTAATCATGATGATGTAGGTGTAGGCGTTTTGCTTTTGGGAACGGACCTGCTCGCACAACTCAATGCCGCTCATTCCGGGCATGTCCCAATCTGTCAGCACGAAATCCGGCTGAAACTTCTCGATCAGAACAAGCGCTTCATGACCATTCTTTGCGGAGTGAACCTTGTAACCCCAACTTTGCAGCATGGCCTCGAAAATACGCAAAAAGCTGCGGGAGTCGTCAACAATCACGATCGACTTGGCTGAATCGTCGGACAACGGTGCAGCAACTTCGTTTTGCATTTCCTGCAAACGGAAAACAAGTTCAGGCACCTGGCGGTCGGAATCGCCCTCCTCCACGCGATCAAGCAGGCCGGGGCGCGGTGCCAGCATTAAAATGGAAACGTCGTCTTCAAAGCCTTTTTGCTGAACAACAGCCCCACCCCAATGTTGCACCCGCATTTGAATGCGTTCGGGTAAATCGGTACAACGACCCAGTCGCGTTTGTTGTTTCACAAATTCGAGCAGGCGATCTTCCCCAAATCCCTCAGAATCTGCAGAAAGAACTTCGGTGACCCCGTCGGAATACAAAATCAAGGCATCGTCATCGCCCAGGACCAGGTCAACATCTTGAAACTCGTCAAAATCAAACAAACCGACCGGGTAGCCACCGTCTCCCAGAATCTCAACTCTTTTACCGTCCCGCAGCAGCAAAGGCGAAGGGTGCCCCGCTTGGCACAGCGACACCTGTCGGGTGCGGGCATCGATCAACCCGTAGATCATGGTGAAATACGAAAGGTCTGATTCTGTTTGTTGAAACAACAGGTTCAAACGTGCAACAACATCGCGTGGCCGGGAAACTAGACGCTGGCCATCCGCATCCACACCTTGATCGAAAACAATGCTGGAGCTCGAATGATCGGCAAACATTTGGACCAACTGCATCGACTTCACCGCAGCTGGAATGCCATGACCCGAAACATCGAGCAGGTAGAAACCGTACACCTGGGGAGTTAATTCGAACACATGCAGATGATCACCCGACACATACTTGGAAGGCACAGACAACCATTTGTAATTCACACCGGGAAAAGGGCTGTCGACTTCGGGTAGATAGCTGCGCTGCAGCCCGGACACAGCCCGAAGATCGTGAGCGATTACATCATGTGCCCGGGAAAGTTCTTCAGTTTTGTTGGCAAGGCGCGCCTGCAGTTCAATACGACGCACAGCCGATTGCAGCCGGGCTTCCAGTTCGTTGCCGTCCACAGGTTTGGCTAAAACATCGTCTGCGCCAGCGCCCAGGGCTTCGATCAAAAACTCTTCGTCGTTTTGGGCCGACATCAAAATGATGTAGGTGTATTGCCCCAACTCGAGATTGCGCAGCGTGATACACAGCTCGGTACCTTGCATACCGGGCATTTGCCAATCAGCAAGCACCAACTGAATTTTTTCTTGCTTGATCAACTCGATGGCATCATGGCCATTCGCAGCGAACTCGACAGGGTAGCCCCACTTCGCAACCATGTGAACCAGCAGGTTGCGCTCTACGACTGAATCATCAACGACCAAAACTTTGGGCAGTGGTTTGACCAGGTTGATTTCAGTCACTTTCGATTAAGCCTGCTGAAGAAACGCGATGGCGTGCGGCATGTCTTCAATCAAAGAAAACTGGCGGTCCATTCTGGACAACTCAAACATCATGCGAACTGATTTGTTCATGCCCACCAAGGCCAGTTTGCCCTGATGGTTCGAAATGTTTTTTAACAAAGCAACCAGAGAACCCAAGCCACCTGAATCCACCAATTTAACGGCGCCGATGTCCAGTGCAAACTTGGACACGGAATCGAGTTTGTCAACCACGGCATTTCGAACGATTGTTCCCACCGCGCTGTCTAGCCGAACGGCTTCCACACGCAAAACGAAAACGTCGCCGACCTCTTCAGTTGAAACCATATATTCCGCCCTAAAACTCTAAATTATTCGCATACAAAGTGTGCGCAGTACGACACTTCACATAATAATTGTATAAATCTTGCTCAATAGAGTGAGCATATACAAAAACAATAGGATAACGTACCTAGATGTAGTGGATAAATTCCATCAAACTATTAAAAACCAACTAATTAATAAATATTGTTTAACCACAGTGGATTGCGAAGAAAGAACCTAACTTCTATTTCGCTTTGATGATTGTAATCAAGTTGACCAAACCCCAGTATATGCGACCATTTATTGCCCTTGCAGTTTGCCTAGCTTGCCTGTCCAGCCACGCGCAAGAAAACGCCACAACCACGGTGACCACACCCACATCCGCTCAAGATTCGGCGCCGGTGGCGGAACGGGCGCGGGTATTGACCTTTGCCCAAATGGGTCAGGCAGACGGCGTGCGCTTAAGTGGAAGCAGTCGATTCATTGAACTCAATTCCGGCATTCGCCTGGATGAACTTGTAACCAGGGCCAGCTTAAGTCTCAAAGTGCTTTATCCACAGGGCATGCGGCACGACCAATCCTTTATTCGGGTGTACGTGAACAATCAGTTGTCGGGAATTTCGCAGCTGAATTCAAACCGAGCTGGCGTGCCACACACCATGGACATTGAATTGGACCCGGTTCTTTTCTCTGATTTCGCCTCAGTAAGAATTGAATACGATGGAACGTACGACACAGAATGCGTCGACCCCAACAATCCAACCTTGCGATTTGACATTCGCCCTGAAAGTACCTTGTCGATTGTTTCTACTCCGCTAAATCTGGTGAATGATCTGGCACTTTTGCCTGCACCTTTTTTTGATCCACGCGACAACCGCAAGCTGCGTTTGCCTTTGGTGCTACCCACGGAACAAACTGAAACCAGCACAAAAGCCGCCGGGGTTTTGGCCTCGTGGATGGGCGCGCAGGCTTTTTACAGACAAGCCGAGTTCGATTTAATTGATTCAGCGTCACCAACTCGCCACACCATAATTTTGACCACGGGTCAAAAAATGCCGGAAGGCATGAGCGCCACTGACATTGAAGGCCCAACCTTGATGATGGCGAACTCAGCCGAGAACCCATGGATCAAACACCTTTACGTGATGGGCCGCACTGATGAAGAATTGCTTCAGGCTGTGTATGGTCTGGTGATAGAAGGGCAAGTACTGAGTGGCCAAAAAGCCCTGGTCAAGAAAGTGGATCTGGGTGCGCCGCGCAAGCCCTATGATGCGCCTCGCTACGTGTCCACTGAACGCCCTGTGCGCTTTGGCGAACTGATTGATTTTCAGGGTCAACTGGAAGTCAGTTCCGACAAGCCACGAGCCGCGGTCAGTTTGCGCCTTCCACCTGATCTGTTCAGTTGGGCAGGCCGCAACATTCCGATGGACCTGAAGTACCGTTACACCGCGCCTTCCAAGTGGAATGACTCGCTGTTGAACATTGAAATCAATAACTCCTTGATTCAGTCGTTTCGCCTTGCACCGCGTTCAGAACAGGTACAAAACAAGATCAACATCAACTTGCTGGGACAAGCCGAACTGACCAGTGAGGAATCACTTCAGATTCCGGCATTTCGCGTGGGTGGTAACAACGAGCTGGCCTTCTCATTTGGATTCATGGCGGAAGGTGGTGGCAATTGCACCCGCGTCACTCAAGTGGCACGCGGATCGATTGATCCGGAATCCACGCTTGATTTTTCCGATTTGCCGCACTACACCCGCATGCCCAACCTGACAGCGTTTGCCAACGGTGGATACCCATTCACCATCATGGCTGACCTTTCCGACACCGTTGTGGTGTTGCCCGCAAACCCCACCCCGCTTGAAATCAAGTCTTATTTGAATGTCATGGGCTTGTTCGGACAATGGACGGGTTTGCCGGCAACCCGCACCAGCGTGCTGGTCACTGACTCACCAGAAAATATTGGCAACAAACACTGGTTGGCCTTGGGTACAAGTGATCGACTGGGCTGGCTTAATACTGCCGAGATGAACTTGCCAATGGTGTTGAATTCTACTGAACGCAGCATGGGGCTACCACCTGCATTCCAGTGGCTAAAAGGCCTTTGGCAAAGTGATTCGGAACTTCAACCCACAGAGCAGGCCCGGGCACTGATCCAAACGGCTGGTTCACTGGGTGCGATCATGGGATTCGAATCGCATTTGGCTGACAAAAAAGCGGGACTGGTCATTACAGGAACCGATCAGGACAGCTTCGAGCGCGCCGTGGCTGCTTTGTCGGATTATGGTGATGTTGCACAAATCAAAGGCAGTGTAAGTTTGATCCGCAGCGATGAAATTCAAAGTTACAGCCTTGGGAACACTTACATTAGTGGTGCCTTGCCTTGGTGGCTGCGTTTGCGGATTGCATTCTCGGAATACCCCGCCCTGATTGCAGTGGGTGGCGCACTGGCCGGTGTAATTCTGGCCATTCTGGCATTTGGCTGGCTGTCGAGCCGGGCATCGCGCCGCACGAAGGGCGGTTAAGATGGTGCAGTGGTATCAGGGCGCGCGGCGACTTTTCGTGGGCACATTGTTGCTGGCATCCGCCGCTGCTTGCAGTGCTGCGCCACCTTCGGGCTGGCCTGGCTGGGAGGGTTTCAAAGCGGCGTTCGTGAGTGAAGACGGCCGTGTGATTGATCGCAGCCAGGAAGACCTGCGTACCGTGTCCGAAGGTCAATCTTATGGACTGTTTTTTGCCTTGGTTGCGCAAGACCGAAAGGCATTCGATTCCATATTGAAGTGGACAGAGAACAACCTGAGTGCAGGTGACATGGGCAAACAATTGCCGGCCTGGATTTGGGGCAAGCAGGGCGATTCATGGGGGGTGATCGACGCAAACAGTGCGTCAGATGCAGACCTGTGGATTGCCTATGCACTGCTGGAAGCCAGCCGGGTGTGGTGCCATCAACCGTACGCGGACAAAGCGCGCGATTTGGGCAATTTGATTTTGAGCAAAGAAAGCATTGATGTGAATGGACTGGGCTTGAGCATTCTGCCCGGCCACACCGGGTTTGTTCAGGAAGACGGTGCGATCAAGCTGAATCCAAGCTATTTGCCACCCTTCATGATGGCCCGATTTGCCGATGCATGGGCTGACGATGCCCGCTGGGCACAAGTGTACCTGGCCAGCCAAAAACTGTTGCTGCAAACCGGTGCCACAGGAAGCTATCCGGACTGGGTGCTTTACAACAACGGGCAAATGACCTTGCCTGAAGATGAACAGCGGGGCGACTACGACGCCATTCGAACCTACATGTGGATTGGGATGAGCCACAACGGCGACCCGGTGACCAACGCGCTGTTGAAACAACTATCACCGACTATTGGGCTGTTGCTCAAGCGCCAGAACATGCCTGAATGGTTTGAACCGCTGGGGAAAAATGTGTCTACGCAGGCCGGACCTGCCGGTTTTCAGGTCGCCATGGCGCCGTTCCTGCAAGCCGCAGGGTTGCCGGACCAAGCCAAAAAATTCAACGCAAGAAGCCTGAAAAAAGCCAACAAGGACAGCTGGCTGGCCTACGGCTACTACAATGGCGCCTTGAGCCTGTTCGGCCAGGGCTACATGGACAAGTTGTATCAATTCAACGCAACTGGCGAGTTGTTGCCCCGTGGTAAAGAGGTACCTTCCTGTGGCTAAGCATGACCTGATCCGTCCACGCCTGTGTGGGCTTGCACTGGCTATCCAAGCGTGTTGCGCTGCATTGCCTTTAAGTGTTCCTGCCACGGCCCATGCGGCGGTTGACACCCGACAAACCAATATTCTGGCGTTGAATGACAAAGGTGTTTACTGGTACGAGCGGTTTCGATTCGATCTAGCTGCTCAGTCGTTCAATAAAATTTTACTGATCGAACCCAGAAATGCCTCGGCGCTACGCTGGCAGGGTCTTGTTGACTTGGCGCGCGGCGACATTCAAGCGGCCAACGTATGGCTTGGAAAATTGCAGGTGGTGCATGGCAACCATCCCTTTGCCATCGAGCTTCAACAAGCGATTACGCTGGCCGCAGAAAAGCGGCAACAGTACGCGGAACTGCGCTATTTGGCAGATTCAGAGGTTGTTCCAGCGAACCTGACTGAACGACTTAGACAGCTCTTGCCGCAGCCCCCCTTGGGCGAGGCCGCTGTTCAAATTTACCGCCTGATGAACCGCACAGCCGATGGGCGCACATACGCCCGCCAACAAGTTGCTGAACTTGCACGCAGGTTTCCGAACGACAAGCGCTACAAAACATTGTTGGCTGAACTCGGGGATGCGGTCGGCAACACTGCGCAAGCAGCAGGCACACGTCCAGCAACACCGCGACCCAATCCCCGTCAACCGGCAACAAGTGCTGCACCTGTTGCGGCAGTGATCGCCCAGCCTGTCGAGGTGGTACCTGCCGAGGACACTGAACCGGTGCTGTCGAATTTTGAGTTGGGCCAGCGATTGAGCGATCAGGCCCAAAAGAAAATCGAGGCCAAGGAAGCAAGCGCTGCAGCCAAGTTGCTTCAAGAGGCGGTCAACCTGAACCCGGACTACCCCTGGTTTCGCTACGACCTTGCCGTGTTGCTCGATGAGCAGGGCGACAAGGAAAGCAAATTGGCGGCGCAAAAAGTGATGGCGGATGGCCTGGCCCTTGAAAAGGGCCAGGAAATGCGCTTTGCCTCGGCACTTTTGGCAGCCAGACAAGACAGGCAAACCGATGCGATTGCCTTGCTTGAACCGGTGCCTCGCGACAAATGGACCGAGGGCATGAGCGCCCTTGAGAAACGGGTGTTGTACGGCCGACACCTTGACAAACTGCGCGCACTTGAACAGACCGGGCAGTTCAACGCCCTGGCCAGCGCCGTGGGGGAAACACCCACCTGGCGGGCTGAACCTGAAATACTGGCATTTGAAAAAGACCTTCGCCGCAAACAGCAGATTCGACTCCGAATGGGATTTGAGAATTCCCTTATCGACGGCGACGCGGGCGTCTCGAGAATCGACAGCGAGGAGATACCACTACAGCTTGACGTGCCGATGGACTTTGAACGCACCCTGTTCTTTCGGGCCGACTCACTCAACACGCGGTCGGGACGGGCTGACCCGGCCACTGCAGCCAACTTTGCCAAGCTGGGTACCACCCTGCCCACTGACCCTGCGATTGTACCCGGTCGACTTGATCAAAATTACCGTGGCCATGTTGTGGGGATGGGCATTCAAACCGATCAATACCGGGTTGATCTGGGCACCACCGTGGGCAATTTTCCGGTCAACGACTGGGTGGGTGGTCTGCAATGGTTCACCAACCTTGGCGATGGTTCGCTGCGTCTGGAACTGGCCCGGCGCATGGTCAATGGCAGTGTACTGTCGACCACCGGGGCGATCGATCCACTGACGGGTGAAAGTTGGGGCGGCGCCAGACGCAACGGTGTCAGCGCTGTTTATTACGAAGCATTTAACCCCACATTTGATTTCGTGGGCATTGCGCGCGCAAACCTGATTACCGGCAAAAACATTCCGGACAACACCGAATTCAACCTGCAAGGTATTCTGGGTAAAACAGTCTTCCAGCGGCAAGGCCATGAGGTGGAAATCGGTGCTTCGCTGTTTCTGTGGACTTTCGAGAAAAACTTGCGCTTCTACACATTTGGGCAAGGGGGTTATTACAGCCCACAAGCCTTCGGATCGCTGTCTTTTCCGATCACATGGACTGGCAACATGAATGGCTGGTCCTGGCAAGCTCAAGCCAGAATTGGCGCCAGCGAATCACGCGAAGACGACACCGATCTCTATCCACTGAACCCCGAACTGGCTGCCGCCGCTGCTGCACAGGGCAACCCAACAGTTCAAATTGGTGGGCCCGGTGGTGGCACCAGCACAGGTTTGCGCCTTGCGCTGGAAAAACAGGTGACCACAAACCTGGTCGCGGGCGGCTACTTTGAAATTGACCGGTCGGAAGGTTACAACCCGGACCGCATGCAGGTGTACCTGAAATACTCCTTCGGTGATTTCTTTGAACTCAGTGTTCCACCGGAAGGCATTTCACCGTACTCGAGGTTCTGAATGATCGACCTGCCCAAACCCGGTGCGTATGTGGTGCGTGCTCCAAACGCGAAAAGCTTTTCGCAAGGCCTTGTTCAATACTGGTTGAACTCGCAAGAAGAAACCCCCTTCAAGGCATGCCTGTGGCTGACCGCGAGCCCTCACAAAGAGGTTAGAAGCCTGCTGGAGCCTTACCTGCGCAAGCGTTCCAAAGCCCTGAAAGGCCTGGACGTGGTGTCAGTCAAAAATTTGCCGGGCAAAACAGGAAGCCAGAATGGCGTGCGTCAACTGTGCCGCTCCATGGACTCCCTGTGTGTGCTGCAACCCGCTCTGGTCGTTCTTGAGCATGCGGACATGTGGTTTGACCATGGCGACGAACTGCTTCATGAGCGAAACCCCATGTCGCAAATGCGCCTATTGAACCAATGGGCACTGCACGCGCAAGCGCACGTTGTGACGCCAGTTCAAGGTGATCTACCCGACTGGGGCGTGTTTGCCGACGGGCTGGCCGATGTGACCGATCAGGGTGATTTTGAATTTCGCCCTTGGTGGCCCACACAGTGGGGATTGCAAACCAATTTGTGGACAGACAATGCCTTGCTGCCCCAATTGAAAATCCACCATGTGCTGGACAGCCAGACTTTCAGCGGACTGAACGAATTGGCCCAGGCCTGCCACAGCCTTCGATTTGGTAACAATGAGATGGAAGGTATCCATGTTCAAGCCCATGGCGATATAAGCCGGCAAGAAGCGTCGGTTTTGCTTCGCATGGGTGCGGACTCCGTGTGGTTGCAACAGGAAAGTATTGAAAACTGGCTCGGATTTTCTTCAGAGAAAATTACTAAAACCAGGCCGCAGGAACTCCCGAGAGGTTCGCACTCGGCAAACTTTGCACGCGACCTTCACGAGGTATTCATGCCAGGCCTGCTGACGGTGATACCGAACCCCACTTTTGCCGTTCACGGCCTCATGATGATGCAGTTGGCAAAGCGGTGGTCAGTTTCCTGCACCATGACACGACTTTCCCTGATGCGGCACATGACCGCGCAAACAGCACTTCGACTGGCCAACTGGTCACAGGCCACTTGCATGTTCACAGCCACCCGCGAGGCAATTTATGTTTTGAAATTGTGGGCAGTGGAGCCTGATGAAACCACCTATCGCGCCTGGCTTGAATCCTGTTTCAGGGAGAACATTGCAGTGCTGTTCAGTGGCGACATTCAGTTTCTAGGTGAACAGACCCAGGCCGACCTGCTGTCCGATTTGTACAAAGAACTGGAGCCCCTGTCTGTTGAAGATCTGATGGGCCATGATTTTAATGAGCCCGCCAAACTTGCAGAGCTTTGGAACGACGCACCTGAAGCGTTGAGCAACGACAGGCCCTGGACTAAACGAATGGGCCAATTGTTGCGAGGGGTGCCGTCATGATCGTAATCACCTTGGTAATCAGCGGCCTGTTGCTAGGTATTCTGGTTACAATTCTGATGGTTGGAAAAATGATGAGAAGTCCAGGCACTCGAATCTGGTTAAGCGACTGGGCCAATTGGAGCAACAATCAGTTGCCAGACGACTGCGACCAGCTCGTGCGACATGGCAAGTGGATTGCAGGCCCTGATGAGGAAGAGGACGCATGATCATTCTTGCCCTGGTTTCCCCCTCGGGCGGCGCAGGCCGCACAAGCTTGTCGATTGCAGTGGCAAATCACCTGTGCATGTTGGGTCGAAATGTGGTGTTGGTACAAGCTGACCCCGCCAACAACATTGAATTCCAATTGGGCTACACTGCTGCCACCGCGCACGGATTGGGGCAGGTGATATTGCAGGGTGCTGAACACCTGCCAAACTCCTTGAAAACAACGGACGCTGGTTTTCAACTGCTGCCCTTCGGCCAGCTGAGCATTGCGCAGCAATTGGCAGTTGATCGCGCCCTGATGGAGCGCCCGGAACGGCTGGCTGAGCTTTTGCGACACCCGGCGATCAAAGACAACGCGGTTGTAGTTATTGACCTTCCCCGCTGGCCAGCGCCCTGGTGCTTGAAAACCATGGCGATGTCCGACTTGAATCTGGTTACCCTGGTGCCAGACTCCGCGTCCATATTGGGCATCGACGCCATGCTGCCACACCTGCTGAAAAGCCGTGGTGCATCCTATTTTTTGATGAACCGGTTCGACTCGGCAAAGGTGTTGCATCTGGACCTGTGGACCTTGTGCAAAATGAAATTAAGCCACCGCTTGCTGCCTTTTTACCTGCATGAAGACCAAGCCTTGTCGGAAAGCATGGCCGCAGGTTTGCCGTTGGCCGATTATGCGCCGCGCTCGCAACTGGTGGACGATCAGCAAAAACTGTGCAACTGGATAGATTCGGAGATCGGATGAGCAAGTCATCGAACTGGATCAACCGGCTGGAGCGCTTGCTTGATTTGCGCGAATACCCCAACTTAAGTGGCGGCGTGCGGCTTAAGCGCCTGTTTCAGGCCCTGTGGCTGCGTCCTAACAGCCTGAACCGTGCCTTGGCGAGCACCGAGCGTACGCACCCCTTGAAAGCGGCGTTCCGGGTTTTTCTGGTGGCTTTGTATGATCTGTTCAGCCCAGTGCTTGCTGTGTTCCGGTTCACCATTCAGCGACCATTAAAAGCTTTCCAGCGCGGACTGGGCCGACTGGCAGACCGCTTTGTTGTTGCTGCCAGGCTTGAACAGAAAATCGAATACACCAGTGCTTTCATACTTCGATTTAAAGTGATGGGCTGGTTGCTGGGCTTGTCCGCCCTGGCGCTGTTCCTGTTCACAGCACAAGCCTCGTTGCCACTGGCCGGGCAATGGGTTTTTATTGTGGTGTGTTACCTGTTCGCCATGTTATTTAAACGGCTGCCCGAGCGGTTCGCCAACCTATGCCTGATGGCATTGACCATGCTGCTGCTGGCACGCTATGTGTTCTGGCGCTTCACCAGCTCGCTCGACCTTGAAACAGGCGCTGAAATATTTTTGGGCTACACCCTGGTGATCGCCGAATCCTACACCTGGATTATTCTGATTTTCGGTTTTATTCAAACTGCTTGGCCCTTAAAGCGCAAGCCCATGCCACTGGAATTGAATTTAAGCGACTGGCCCACCGTCGATGTGTTCATTCCCAGTTACAACGAACCTTTGTCGGTGGTGCGCCCAACCGTGTATGCAGCCAAGGGGCTGGATTGGCCGCTGGAAAAAATAACGGTGTACATTCTGGACGATGGTCACCGCCCCGCCTTTGAGGAATTTGCCAAACAGGCGGGTGTGGAATACATTTCGCGCCCGGACAATTCACACGCCAAGGCAGGCAACATCAACTATGCCTTGAAGCACACCCATGGCAAGTACATCGCAATTTTTGATTGCGACCACATTCCAACCCGGTCTTTTCTACAAACCTGTATGGGCTGGTTTAGCCGCGACCCAAAATGCGTGCTGGTGCAAACACCCCACCATTTTTTTTCAGCTGATCCATTCGAACGCAACTTCAACTCATTTCGGCAAATGCCCAATGAAGGGTCGCTTTTCTACGGTTTGATTCAAGACGGAAACGACTATTGGAATGCCTCATTTTTTTGCGGAAGTTGTGCCGTGATTGAACGAAAAGCCCTGCTAGAAGTGGGTGGCATTGCCGTTGAGACAGTGACGGAAGACGCGCACACCGCACTGAAATTACACAGCCTGGGCTACAACAGCGTTTACCTGAACAACATCCAGGCCGCTGGCCTGGCCACGGAAACCCTGGCTGGACACATTGGCCAGCGAATTCGCTGGGCACGGGGAATGGCCCAAATATTCCGGACCGACAACCCCATGTTCAAAAAAGGTCTTAGCATTTTTCAGCGCATTTGTTATTCAAATGCCATGTTGCATTTTTTCTATGGCATACCCCGCATGATTTTCCTGATCATGCCGATGGCCTATCTGTTCTTTGAGCAACACCTGATCAACGCCGCCGCGCTGACCATCCTGAGCTACGCGTTGCCGCAACTGATTATTTCCAGCTACACCAACTCGGTTATTCAAGGCCAATACCGTCGGTCGTTTTGGTCTGAAGTGTATGAAACCGTGTTGTCCTGGTACATTATTCTGCCCACCACATTGGCCTTCATCAACCCCAAACTGGGCAAGTTCAACGTGACCTCCAAAGGTGGCTTGATTGAAAAAAGCTACTTTGATTCCAACATTGCCAAACCGTATTTGATCTTGCTTTTGATCAACCTGCTGGGTTTCGTTGTGGGTCTGTTCCGGCTGTTTGTATTCAACACGCACGAAACCGGCACGGTGTTGATGAACCTGTTGTGGTGTGGTTTTAACCTGGCAATTTTGGGGGCTGCTGTGGGCGTGGCCACCGAGTCGGTCCAGAAGCATGTGCACCACCGGGTTCGAATGATCATGCCCGCATTTTTAAAACTGCCCGGTGGATACACCGTGAGTTGCTACACCGAAGAATACTCAGCCGCTGGCTTAACACTGGCTGTTGCAGACACCACCGGCATCCGTGAGTTCAGCGAGGTTCAGGTGGGCCTGCATCGCGGTGACCGTGAATTCCTGTTCCCCGCCAAAGTGCACTTTACTGAAAGCGGCCGCGTGGAGGCGCTGTTCACCAACCTGACACCCGAACAGGAAACCCAACTGATTCAATGCACCTTCGGACGTGCCGATGCCTGGCTAAATTGGCAGGAAGACCCAACACGCGACCGTGCCTTGGGCGGCCTGAAAGATGTGTTTGCAAAGGGCATAACGGGCTATGTGCGCCTATTTGCCTGGATCAAAGGCGGTGCAGTGATCTTGGGCAATCGCCTGATGGGTAACAAGGCCCAAAACGAGAAGTGGGAGAACTAGGGCCGTGCTGTTGTGGAACCTTTATTTCCTGATCAAATTTGGCTTGCATTTTGCAGGCCAGCTTACCTTGAGCCCACTGTGGAACCTGGGTCTGTTTGCACTACTGATCATCACAAACCCGGCCGCCTATCAAAACAGGCAACTGTTAAGCGTACTCCGTTACCTGGTGTTCACCGGCCCTGCCATTGCACTGCTGTTGCATGAATTGGGTTTGGTGGTTTCGCTGGCACTGGTGGATCAAATCAAAGCACTGTTTGGCTTTTCACTGGATTACCTGTGGGAATTGCTAAAACGCACCATTCAGCCTTGGATGCTGTGGAGCGCGCTGCTCGCATTCATGCTGATTCGCGTTCTGGACCGTTACCTGCGCATTAGTACCATTGTGGCATTCGGCTTGTTGGGCCTGCTGGCACTGCAGGCCTTGCCGTTCCTGCAAAAGCAAACCGAAACCGGCAACGTCATTGCCAATGCGGAACCGCAAATACAGGCGCGGGAGAACCTGTCGCCAGCCGAGCGCCTTGCTTTGGGCCAACTTGAATTTCAAAAATTGCGCGTGGCGCGCGACCAGGAAAACCAAACCAAATTGCGCGACGATGAAAACGAAGGTGCAGGCCCAGGTGCTGTACTCAGTGGATTTTTTGACCGGCAACGCACCGTGGCACTTTCGCCATTTGCGCCTGCAATTGCGCCCGACTTTGATGTGGTGGTGCTGCAAATTTGCTCCTTGTCCTGGGCTGATCTTCAGTACGCGAAGCAAAGCCAGCACCCGGCTATTCGACAAGCTGATTTCATTTTCGAGAACTTCAATTCCGCCACCAGCTATTCTGGCCCTGCAGCCATTCGACTGTTGCGCGGAAAATGCGGACAAGCCAGACACGATGAACTGTACGGCGCCCCAACTAGCAGCTGCATGTTGTTTGAGCAATTGCGCAACTCGGGGTTTGAAATTGAAATGGGCCTGAATCACGATGGCAAGTTTCAGGACTTCAGTCAATTAGTCAAAACCAATATGGGTGGCACAGTGAAGCAATCTGTAGCCCACAACGAAGTACCAGAGGGCGTTGAAGCATTTGACGGCTCGGTGGTGGGCCGCGACGGTGACTACTTGCGCGCCTGGTGGAAAAAGCGGCTTGAACAAAGTGGCCCCGCCGTGGCGTACTACTACAACAGCATCACCCTGCACGACGGAAACCGCTTGCCCAACAACAACATGAACAGCCTGAACAGCTACCCATTGCGCCTGGAACGTGTGTTGAATGACATTCAATCGGTGTTGGGAGAAATCAAACGAAGCGAACGCAAAGCGTTGGTGATGGTGGTACCGGAACACGGCGCTGGCTTAACGGGCGAATACGGGCAACTTGTGGGGTTACGTGAACTGCCCACACCGGCCATCACCAAAGTGCCCGTGTTTGGTTATTGGGTTGCACCGGGCTATGTGCCGGCAGCGACCGGGCCTTTTTCAGTGAAACAATCAGTCAGCTACACCGCCTTGAGCGAGTTGCTGGCCCGCTGGCTGGCACAACCCAGCGAGCAACAGCTTCAGCCCGCTTGGCCGGTGTTGTTGAGTGACTTGACCAACACACGGTTGGTTTCTCAACAGGGCAATATCACCGTGATGGAAAGTCAGGGTTCATACTGGATCAAGGCACCAGGGGCGGCTTGGAAAGTATTGGGGCCCGCACAAACCATTGCGACGGCAAACTGAGGGCACAAGGAAACCACATGGCAAAGTTTAACCCCAACGATCCACCTGCTTTGTTCATGCCACCCGCCGACATGGCACACGACATCTACGCCCTCAGCGCGCAGCTAGAGGGCTTTGATTACAACATGTACCAAGACATTCAACTGGACCAGGCTGTGTACGATTCATTCCAGCGCTGGCCATTTCTGTTCAATATTGCGATGGCGTCGCGCGCTATCGACGACGCGTAGCCGCTGCCTGTTCAAGCTCAAGCAAACCATCTTCCAGAAATTGCAGCAGGCGTTGCATGGAAGGCATGGTGCGGCGGCAGGCCACCAAACCAAATTCCAGCTTTCCGGCATAACTGTTCAGGGTAATGTTTAAAGCCTGGCCATCCAGCAGCAATGAAACCGGGTAAACGCCGTCTACTTCTGCACCGTTGAAATACAGGGTGTGCTTGGGCCCAGGCACATTCGAAATCACGATGTTGAACGCTTGCAGCTTGGGTGCCAAACCAGTCAGCATGTTGAAGCCACTGATGCCCATCATCGTGGTGACATAATTCATGATTTCGGTTTGATTCATGCTGGCAAAGCGTTCCTTGGAATGGTTCACCGAGCGTGCAATGGTTTCAATCCGCTCCACCGGATCTTCGGTGTCGGTGGCCAAATTGGCCAACAACAAGGCCACATGGTTGCCAGTGGCGGTGTCGTCTTTGCGGAGCGATACCGGCACCATGGCCACCAGCGGGCGGGCCGGCAAGGCATTCAGTTCCCCCAGGTAGGAACGCAAGGCCGAACCACACATGGCCAACACCACATCGTTCAAAGTCAGGTTCAAGCCCGTGGCACAGGCCTTGATTCGTTCCATCGACCACGATTGCGCCGCCACCCGGCGCGAGGCGGTAATGCGGCGGTTCAACACACTGCGGGGTGCCTGAATCACTGACACAAAATCGGGATCAGCCACACTGGTTTGCCAAAGCGAACGGCCCACTTCCTTCACCACCTTGGGCAAGCTGAGCAACTGGGTTTTGGCGGTGCTTGCAACTTGACTCAGCAAGGTGACCAAGCCTTCGGCAGCGTCTGAACGCTGTACTGAACCGCGCAGGTTCGGATTGGCCCACAGCGGCGGAATATCCATAATCTCCGGGCTATCGGCCATTGAACGCTGTAACATTTTCATGCAGGCCACGCCATCGACCAGGGCATGGTGTACTTTGGTGTACAAGGCCACTCGGCCGTCTTCCAGACCATCAATGACATAGGCCTCCCAGAGGGGTTTGCCACGGTCTAGCGGTGAAGCATGCAGTTTGGAAGTCAATTCCAGCAGTTCGCGAATGCGGCCGGGCTTGGGCAGTGACAAATGAATGAAATGCGCCTCGAGATCGAATTCATCGTCTTCCATCCAAAACCACATGCCCAAACGCGACTTCAAACGCAAATTAAAGGGCGCCACAGGCTGCGTGAACGTTCGCATGTCGGCCACCACCTTGTGAACGTAATCCGCAGTGTTTTGGCCTTTGCCGGGCTTCAACAAAACAAGCCCGCCCACATGCATGGGCTGGTTGCGGCGCTCCAGCCACAAGAACAGTTGGTCGTTGGGGGTCAGGGCCTTCATGGGAGTGTCTCCGGATTGTTTTTATTTTCTAATTGTTTGGTACTTCATCAAGTGCCCTGCTGGATGCGGCCCGGCAGCAATTTCAACGAATCTGGCGTTTTGCAAATGGCATGGTCGGCTGTTTGCTGTTTTTCGCAACTGAAATACGCTGGTTCTTGAAGCCCAGTACGCGGCGCTGCCAGCGGCGTTCCTGGGTTAAATGCGCGTCTTCATCAATGCCGAAAATACGCTGCAGCATGAACTTGCTTGCTGCCACTGAATCGGGCGAGCGCGTCAAAATTTCTTGCACCAGTGCCTGCACCTTTTCTTCGGGGTTGTCCACGGCATGGGTCACCAAACCCAATTCCTTGGCTTGCAAGCCACTCAACACGCGGCCTGTCATGGTCAATTCCTTGGCCACATCCACAGGCAACAGTTCACGAACCAGTGCTGCGCCACCCATGTCGGGCACCAGGCCCCATTTGGCTTCCAGAATCGACAACTGCGAATCGGGTGTACACACCCGAATGTCCGCACCCATGGCCAGCTGAATGCCGGCACCAAAGCAATTGCCATGAATTTGTGCAATCACCGGCACACCCAAGTCCCGCCAGCCCATGCTCCAGGTTTGAAAAATATTGCGCATGGGCAACCACAGGTTGGCGTACATCACCACGGCGGTTCTCGGGTTACTCATCACCGACTTCACATCAAGACCAGCACAAAATGAAGGGCCTTCGCCTTTCAGAATCACTGCGCGCAGGGTTTTGTGACTGGCCAGTTGCAACTGCACTTTTCGCACCGCTTTCAGCATGGGCCAATCCACACCGTTGTGCTTCTCGGGTCGATTCAAGGCCACGGTGGCCACGGTGTTGTCGTTGTTGAACTGCAGGTTGACTCTGTCCATGGTAATCTCGGCTGGTTTTTTAATAATGACGGAAAGCGGCGAACATTGACAATTCGGCGCGCCAACCATCTTAACCTTGAACATTCTGAAACCCAATATGATCTTTAAAGTGTTGGCTCTGCTTTTGGCGCTGGCAGGCTTTTACGTCAGCCCTTATGGTCCAGGTATTGGTAACGGCCCCAATGCCTCGGAAAGCCAAAACAAACCGGGCTCGGCCACGTCGGGTAGTTTTTACCTGGCCACCGTAACCCGTGTGGCAGATGGTGACACCATTACTGTGCGCAACCGCGACGGTGCCACCCACAAAATCCGGATGCACGCCATAGACGCACCGGAATTGAACCAGGCAGGCGGCGAACAATCCAAAAACTGGCTGACTCAGCAGGTGTTGAATAAAAATGTGAAGATCGTGGTGAACAACACCGACCGATACAAGCGCCAAGTGGCCAAGGTGGTGCTGCCGATCAAGGGGTGCGAGCAACGCCTGTGCGAAGGCGAAATCGATCTTAACCTGAAAGCGATTGAGGCAGGGCATGCATGGTGGTACAAGGAATTCGCGCGCAGCCAAAGCAGTGAAGACCGTGCGCTGTACGGTGAAGCCGAGGACCAGGCCCGCAACAGCCGCAAAGGTTTGTGGCAACAAACAGCGCCACTCGCCCCCTGGCAATGGCGCACCGAACAACGCAACCAACGCTAGGCCACCATGAAAGAAATTTATTCCACCACCGTTGCTTTGCGTTGGGGCGACATGGACCAAATTGGCCACGTAAACAACACCGTCTATTTCCGTTGTTTCGAGCAAGCGCGCGTTGAATGGATCGACCTGTTCCCCGAAAGCGCCGACAACAACCCCGCCTATGTGGTGATTGTTCACACCGAGTGCAGCTTTTTAAAAGAGCTGAAAGCACCGGGCGTCGTTGAGGTAAAAATATTTGCTGGCGACATGGGCCGCAGCAGCCTGGTGCAACATTATGAAATGCGCCGCACCGACGCACCCGATGTATTGGTGGCCACAGGCAGCGCAAAAATGGTGTGGGTAAGCCCGGAAACAGGCCGTTCAACACCCATTCCAGAGCGCTTTAAAACCAGCCTTTAGTACGGGTAAACCCGAATCATTCTCTAGAAGTTATTCTCAGTTTTAGGTATTGTCGCCCTGAAATTTTATTGTTACATTGCTCAATGTCACGGTTTATCGTGTCGACAACAATACAATAAAAGTAGGAGCCAAACCATGAAAAACATCATGCCTGTACGCCGCGATGTCAAATTGAATCTTCCCGAAGAGAAGGTATCCAATTGGCATGAACAAGGCCCCCACGTGACCCATTTCATGAACGCCCTGTCGCTGTTCTTCCCTGCTGGCGAGCGCATGTTCATGGACGCTGTGCGCAACTACCGCGATGAAATTACCGACCCCGAATTGAAAAAAGCCGTAGTGGCCTTTATTGGGCAGGAAGCCATGCACAGCCGCGAGCATGTGGAATACAACGAAATGTTGGACCGTGCCGGCCTGCCTGCTTCGCAGTTGGACAATTTCCTGTGGGGCTTTTTGGCCTTCATCAAAAAAACGCTGGGCAAGCGCTTGACACTGGCAGGCACCATTGCACTGGAACACTACACCGCGCTGATGGCCGACCAATTGCTGCGCAATCCCGATGTGCTGGGCGAAAAATCCGACCCCGCCTACAAGCAAATGTGGATGTGGCACGCCTACGAAGAAACCGAACACAAAGCCGTGGCTTACGATGTGTGGAACCATGTGCTGCCCAATACCGTGCGCAACCGATTCAGCCGCCGCCTGGCCATGGTGCTGGCCACTGCCATATTCTGGCCACTGGTAATGACCTTCCATGTGCGCCTGGTAATGGCCGACAAAACAATCAAAGGCGGCCACTTGAAAGGCTTCTGGACTGTCACCAAGATGTTGTGGGGCAACAAGGTGGGCGTGCTGCGCAAGCCGGTTGCCAACGGCGAATTCATGGACTATTTCAAAGCCGACTTCCATCCCTGGATGCACGACAACAGCCGGTTCTTGACAGAAATCGACAACTTCGTGGCCACCGTGGAAGGCTCAGGCCGCAAGCCCAACACTGAAATTGCCAATGCAATTCGCGCCCGCATGAACAGCCAGTTAAAGGCCAATGCAGCATAAGATTTGTTGACGTTTAAAAAGCCGAAGATTTCGTGACAGAAAACTTGGGATGATCAACCGGTGGGAGAAGTGAGCAGCCCACCGGTCTTTTTTTAACCACGCTGGGTGTAGTAGTCGCTTTTTTCGTATTTCGCAAACGCATGCATGTAGGCCACTTTGAAAATCGCAGCCAGCGGCAGTGCCAAAAACACACCGACCAGGCCAAATATGGCGCCGAAAAACGCCAGCGCGAAAATCACAGCAAGTGCCGACAGACCGATTTTATCGCCCACCACCAACGGCGTTAAAACAAAGCCTTCCAGAAATTGGCCCGTCACAAACACCGCCAGCACCAGGAATATGGGCAAGAACCCTTGCAACTCAAGCGCAGCGGTAAGCAAGCCCACCAGCAAAGCCACTGCAAAACCCAGGTAGGGCACCACGCACAACACGCCGGCCAGCATGCCGATCGCCCAGCCGCTTTGCAATCCCACCAGGCTTAGGCCGATCGAATAAAAAGTGCTTAGAAACAGCACCACGATCATCATGCCCTTGATGTATTCGGTCATGACCGTGTCGATTTCGCTAAAAAAAGGCTGGGCGCGCTTCCACAAATGCGGTGGAAACACCTGCTGAAACTGTTTGCAGATTTGTGTCCACCCCGGAAGAATAAACAGCGTGGCGATAATCGTCAGCGACACAAAACCCGTAATACCCAACACCGACTGGGAACCGGAACGCAGCACCTTGGTGCTGATTTCAGCCAGGGTGCCCCGGTTGTCGCTGATGTAACCTGCAATGCGGTCTTTTAAATCAGTGCTTTCCACTGAAATGCTTAAGCCGAAGACCTCGTTCAACCAAGGCAACACGGTGCGTTTCACATTCACAATCAGTTGCGGAAGATTGGTCTGTATCAGTTCAAGCTGGGTCAGCACCACTGGAATAAACAACAAACTGACGCTGGAGAAAATTACCAGCAGTACGAAAAAAGTAAGCACTGCGCACACCGGCAGGGGTATGCGGCCGCGCAATTTGGCATGCACCCAGCGGCTAGGCGCAGCCAGCAAGTAAGCCAACACAAAGGCCGCTACAAAAGGTGCCAAAACCGGCCACAAATTGATTACAACTGCCAACACCAAGGCTGCGCTTAACAGCAAACCCCAATGCTGCAAATAAAACTGCTTGGCCAGAGTCGACAAATTGTTGGTTTGTTTGGCAACGGGTTTATTGGCTGGCTTGTCAGTTTCTTTCATCAAATCCCTTTCATTGCGTAATGTATTTCATCGTCAACTTCGCATTAACGCATTAACGCTTGGCACGTAAAACAAGGTACACGCCACCCAAAGTCATGAACATGGCCACCAGCAAAGTGGCTGTCAACGATTCATCCAGAAACAATACCCCCGCCAGTGCGGCGATTACCGGCACACTCAGCTGCACACTGGCAGCCGACGTGGTGGGCAAATTCGGTAACACTTTGTACCACACTGCATACCCAATTCCACTGGCCAGGCAGCCCGAAGCCACTGCAAATAGCACCCCTGCCACAGTGGGCGTGGGCAAGTACACCGTGTACAGGGCCAGGCCACGTTCAGTGGTTACGCCAGGAATATGAATGCCTGCTTGGGCAGCCAGATAAACGGCCAGCCACACCAGCGCCATTAGCAATGCAGCACGCGAAAAATTGCCCGCGGTGTCGGCCAAAGGAAATTTCGAACCCTTGCCCACCACCGAATACACGCCCCAACATGCGCCGGCCAAAGCCATACTAAGCGCCGCAAGTATGGAAGCAGGTGTTTGTAGATGCGGCCACAGCAACAGCACCAGGCCAGCCACTGCCACCACCGCACCCAGCGCGCGCAGGCCCTTTAAACGGTCGCCCTGGCTTGCCGCATAGGCAATCATGCTGAGTTGAACGCTGCCAAACAAAATCAGCGCGCCCGTGCCCGTGCTCATGTACAGGTAGGCCATGGAAAACAGCACCGCATAACCGAACAAAGCCCAGGCCCCCACCCAGTTGCCTTGTTGCGCGCCTTTGTTTTGAATGCGCAGGCACAGCCACAGGGTAATGGCACCGCTGATCAGGCGAATTGTGGTGAAGCTGGCCGGGTCAATTTGCCCTGCACCCAAAGCGGCCCGGCAAAAGAAGGAATTGGCCGCAAATGCGCACATGGCAAAGGCTGTGAAAATTAGTGTGTTGACTTCAATTTTTTTCATGCGTCCACGCTACCATGTGACAACAATAATTTTCAATTTAGAGACACCGGAGACACCCCATGCGCATAGAACTTCGCGATCCCCTTACCCTGCCTTGCGGCGCCACAGTACCCAACCGCCTTGTAAAAGCTGCCATGAGCGAAGCCTTGGGCACCCAAGACAACCGCGTTACCCCGCAAATTGTGCGCGTTTACCAGCGTTGGGCAGCCGGTGGCATTGGCTTGAATATAACCGGGAATGTGATGATCGACCGGCGCGCGCGTGCAGAGCCAGGCAACGTCGTGATTGAAGACGACCGCGACATGCCCATGCTGAAACAGTGGGCCAAAGCAGGCCAGGCCAACGGCAGTAAAATTTGGGTGCAAATTAATCACCCTGGCAAACAGTGCCCCAAAGGCATGAACAAGGAAACCGTGTCGCCTTCAGCCGTGCCGTTTCACAAAAGCCTGCAAATGATGTTTGCCACCCCGCGCGAACTGACCGAGACTGAAATTCTGGACTTGATTGCACGCTGGGGCCGCACCGCCAAGGTGTGCAAAGATGCTGGTTTTGATGGCGTACAAATTCATGGTGCGCATGGCTATTTGATCAGTCAGTTTTTAAGCCCCCTGAGCAACCAGCGCACCGATCAATGGGGCGGCAGTGCAGAAAACCGCCGCCGCTTTGTACTGGCCATTTACGACGAAGTGCGTAAACAAGTGGGCCCCGATTTCCCGGTGGGTATCAAGCTGAATTCTGCCGACTTTCAAAAAGGTGGATTTTCTGAAGAAGAATCGCTGGCGGTGATTCAAGAACTGACTGCACGCGGCATCGACATGATTGAAGTGTCTGGCGGCACCTACGAAGCCCCAGCCATGACAGGCGCCAGCGCAAAACCCAAGAAAGAAAGCACCGCAAAACGCGAAGCCTATTTCATCGACTTCACCGAGAAAGTGCGCGCCGTGTGCAAAGTGCCCTTGATGCTGACCGGCGGATTCCGCACCGTGGGCGGCATGAAAGAGGCACTGAACAGCGGTGCAGTGGATTTGATTGGACTTGCCCGTTCTATTGCCATGGAACCTGATTTGCCCAACCGCCTGCTGGACAACAAAGAGGCTCTGTACCCGGTTAAACCGCTGATAACGGGCGTGAAGGCTGTAGACCGCACCGGCCTGCTTGAAATTCAGTGGTACACCCGCCAAATTCACCGCATGGGCAAGGGCAAAAACCCTGTGCCGAATGAAGGTGCCCTGAAAGCACTGTTTTTCTATATGCTGGACAGCAGTTGGGGCTTGTTCAAAGCCCGTAAATTGAGGGCTTGATCATGATGCGAAACAGTTGCGTGTTGGTTTTGGGTTTGTGTGTATCCAGTGCATTTGCAATGGACGACGCTGCCATTCTTGAACAAGGCCGCAAGCTGTTTCAAACCGATGCCGAGCCAGCTTGTGCCATTTGCCACACCCTGGCCGACGCAGGTACGAAAGGAAAAATCGGCCCAGTGCTGGATGTACTCAAACCCAGTGAAGATCGTGTGCTGAACGCACTCAAGAACGGCAAAGGGGGCATGCCCCCTTTTGTTGATCACTTAACTGTGGATCAAATGAAAATTCTGGCGAAATATGTGTCCACGGTAACGGGTGCTGAACCACCCAAGGCCGCACCCTGAGCCTTGCCAGTCAGTAGCCCGCTTTTAAAATTCAGTTTTTGTAATCAGGCTGCTCACGGTCTAGTTTGCGCAACAGCGCGGGCCAGGCAATGTTGCCGCCCAAACCACGGGTAACCTGCGCGGCTGCTGCTTTAATGCCTTCAACAATGGTTTGGGGAATTGGAATCAGCGTTGCCCCACCCGATTGCGCAGCAATTTGAACCTCGCAAGCACGCTGCAAAATAAACATATTCAAAAATGCATTGGCCACCGTGGCGCCGCATGTCAGCAAACCATGGTTGCGCAAAATCATGTTGTTGCACTCGCCAAGGTCGGCCTGCAGCCGCGCTTTTTCATCTTCCCGCAGGGCCAGGCCCTCATAGTCGTGGTACGCCAAACCCGCCAAGGGAAACAGCGACTGCTGGGAAATTGCCAGCAAGCCCTGTTCTTGAGTGGACACAGCCACGCCTGCCACAGTGTGCGTGTGCATGACACAATGGGCGTCGTGGCGCGCTGCATGCACTGCGCTGTGAATGGTGAAGCCCGCGGGGTTTACATCATAGGGGCTGTTGTCCACCTTCTCGCAATTCATGTTCACCTTCACCAGGCTGCTGGCGGTAATTTCTTCGAACATGAAGCCGTAGGGGTTGATCAGGAAGTGGCCGTCTTCATTGGGCACGCGGGCTGAAATGTGGGTGAACACCAAATCGTCCCAGCGGTGCATGGCGACCAGGCGGTAAGCGGCAGCCAAATCGACACGGGCCTGCCATTCGGCTGCAGCAATGTGGGCGGGTGGGTTGTCGGAAATCAGTGCGTTCATCATCGGCTCCTTTGCTTCGTCTTTAATTGTGCTTTTTATAAAGTGTATCAGCGCAGGCGGCGAAGCTTGCCCACGCCCACCAAAGCACTTGAAATTCCAACCGATCAAGGGCAAGCTAACATTACAAGATAAAAATCATAGTGCAGGAGACAGTAATACCATGCATGCCAAAGTCAAACCCTTGGTGCCCAAAGATTCTCAGAACTCTGCGGTTCAATCCGTGCGCGCCAACTACCGGGCGGAATTTATTTCTGCGGGGTACAAAGGCTATTTGCACCTGGCCATGACGATGACGCTGGGCCTGGGTGTTATCGCCTTGTGCGTGTACTGGATTGAATCGCCCAGCTTGCTTGAATGGCTGACCATTCCCGCCACCTTCTTGTATGCCAACTTTGCTGAATGGGCCGGGCACAAATACGCCATGCACCGCCCTGTGAAGGGCTTGGGCTTTGTGTACAAACGCCACTCGTTGCAGCACCACAAATTTTTCACCGACACGCACATGGAAATTGACAGCAACCAAGATTTCAAAGCTGTGCTGTTTCCCATCACCATTGTGGGGTTCTTCATTGCCGCATTTTTTGTGCCCATGGGCTTTTTGGTGGCCTGGCTGTTCAATGCCAATGTGGCGCTGTTGCTGGTGGCCACGGGCATGGCGTATTACCTGAACTACGAGCTGTTGCACCTTTCTTATCACTTGAAAGAAGGCCACTGGGTGCACCGCATTCCGGGCTTCACGCGCTTTGCGCGGCTGCACACCACCCACCACGATCAACGAATTATGGCGCACAAGAACTTCAATATTACTTATCCGATTATGGATTGGCTAATGGGGACTTGGGATCGAAGGTGAGCTCAGATTGACGTAAAACCACGCTCCATTCCTCGCAATGCAACGGCGCACCCGGTTGTGGTAAATCTAGCGGCGAATGTTCTTTACGCGGCTCCATACGAAGCACCTCGAAGATACTGCCCGGCTCGAGCAGACCTTCTTTCTCGCCTCTGGCGTGTTGACCCGAGAAAGCGGACAGCGACGAGACATCAATCACATCGATGTCAGAACCAATCGTCAAGTCAACATTTCCACCTCGGTACACCTGGTGGGGCTGCAAGGTCACCGAAGTAATTCGATCAAAGCGGACAAGTGCGCCGGGTTTGTAAATTGACCTGAACTCTTCCGGATTCAGTGTAAGGTTTCTTTTTACGGCACCGACCCGGGTAAGGGCCATTGTGTGCAGGGTTCTGAGAATCAGCGATTCCAATGCAAGCATGGCTCCGCGATGGTGACTAGGTCCGCCCGTACTCGAATACGTTTCATGAATCATGCGGTCAAGCCCTGCCGAGGTATAGGCAGCAATCGCGAGCAAGCCCGCCTCGGAAACAGACGTTTGAGCGGTTCTGGGCTGGATTGCGCTTCGACCATTGCCTACAATTTCCCTGAGATAGTTCAAATTGCAATGCTTTCCAAGCAACTTGATGACGTCGCAGTCTGCAATACGCGCCGATTCCTGGCTGATGCCACGAACATGTTTTGCAAGGTTTCCTGTGGCGCGTGAAAGGCTGTTAAAGCGCATACGAAATTGCGCTCATTCAATGGTCGACTTAATTGGGTGGCCAAAACCTACCCAAGGGGTTCCATTTAATTGTTTATGAAATTCCCATGACACGTCACGCTGACAAAATACTCGAACCCAAACCGGCCGCCACTCCAGTATAAATATCAACACAATGCTTTCACTGGATGCACCATGGACCGTCGTCACTTTCTTCGAACCAGCCTTGCCGGCTTGTCATTGCCTGCCTTGGTGGCTTGCGGATCAGATGGTCTGAACCCAAACAACAGCGGCGATTCGTCGGGTTCTCCAAACCCGGTCACACCGGCTGAATCGGTCAACCAATTGTTGAACCCACAAGGTGCATTTCCATGGGGCGTGTCCAGTGGCGACCCCACAGACCAAGCCATCATTCTGTGGACCGCGCTTTCACCGCGAGAAGAATCGGTCGAACAAATTCCCGTGATGCTGGAGTACGTGCTGCTGGACGCACCACTGGCCGACATGGCGCAATGGGAAGCCAGGTTTGCGGAAGGCCCCATCAACCGCCTTGGTGAATTCATTGCATTTCGCGACCGCGATTACACCGTAAAGGTAGACCTGGGTAACAAGGCTTTGTATGGCGACACACGGTTCATGCAAGGCGAGCTGCCTGAACTTGCAGGAAACCAAACGCTGCTTTACCGTTTCGTAGCGGGTAGCCAGCCCTCCAGAATAGGTCAGGCAAAAACACTGCCCAGCGGGCAGGTTGAATCGGTGAAGTTTGCCACCCTAAGCTGCTCGAACTACCCGGCCGGTTTGTTCTCGGTGTATGAAATGGTTCGCCGTGAACCGCTTGATTTTGTGGTGCACCTGGGCGACTACCTGTACGAAGGCGGTGGCGGCGGTGCTGACTTGATGCGCAATGGCATTGCACGCACCCCGAATCCGCAAAAGGAAATGGTAAGCCGCGAGGAATATGTTTTAAGGCATCAGCAGTACAAAGCCGACCCCGAGCTTCAAGCCTTGCATGCAACCCACCCAATGATCGCTGTGTGGGATGACCATGAAATTACCAACGACGCTTACATCGACGGTGCTGAAAATCACCAGCCCGACGAAGGCGATTACCAGGAACGCAAAGCCACCGCCATACGCGCCTATTACAACTGGATGCCGTTGCGCGAACGCTTCCCGCGCGATGAAAACACACTGGCACCCGACCCGCGCGAAGTCATTTACCGCGACTTTCAAATCGGCGATTTGTGCAGCTTGATCATGCTGGACACCCGCATTGTGGGCCGCGACAAGCAAGCTGAAATCATGGCGGTTGATCCCGATCGCTTTAACCCCAACCGCCAACTTCTGGGGTTCGAGCAGCGCCGCTGGCTCAGCGACCGGCTTTTTGAATCGAAACAGCGCAACAGCGTATGGACCGTGTTGGGCCAGCAGGTCATGTTTGGTCAACTCAACATTCTGGAAGCACCACAAATTGAATTGCTGGATCAAAAATTACTGGGCAATTTGGTCAGTATCAACATGGACCAATGGGACGGCTACGTGGCCGAGCGCAACCGCGTGTTCAATTTCATCAAAGACATCGGCATTGAAAACCTGGTGGTGTTGACTGGCGACATTCACACAAGCTGGGCGATTGAACTGTATGAAAACCCGATTGCCCTGATTGGTGGCAACCAGCTTCAACGCAGCCTGGGCGTTGAAATTGTAACCCCCTCTGTCACCTCATCGGGCTTTCCCGACGAAGTGGCCGACCTGGTGTCAACATTGCTTCCTTTGATCAACCCGCACATCAAATACAGCGAATTGAAAACCAAAGGCTTCGCCTTGATTGACATGCAGCGCGAGCAAATGAACGTGACCTGGAAGTACGCACAAAGCATTACCGATGAATCATTGATTGGCGTTGAAAACGAAGCCATGCGCAAATCGTTCACAGTTCAGCGCGGCACCAACCGGTTTGAAGGTGCATTGCCACTGAATATTCCGCTGCCTTTTTAATATGAAGTATGATTGGTTTTTCTGATCAACAATTCGGACACATTGAAAACCATTATTGTCGCCAGCCGCAAAGGTGGCGTTGGCAAAAGCACGGTCTGCATCAACCTAGCCGTCAATGCCCTGCAATCGACCAAAAAGAAAGTGGCGCTGCTCGACCTGGATCCCCAACGTTCGCTGGGTGTGTGGTTTGATGCGCGCAAGTCCAACCCCGAGGTTAAAAGCAAACGATTAAGCTTGATCGAAAGTGACAAGGCCGACTTTGCACTGGAGCTGGAACACCTGAAAGACAGCGGCCATGAATTTGTTTTTATTGACACGCCACCCATCGACAAAGCATGGCTGGCCCGCGTGATGGCTTTCAGTGATTTGTTGGTAATTCCTACCAAAGCGAGCCTGTTCGACATGGCCGCAGTGGTTCCAACCATTGAAGCCGCCACTCAGAAAAATATTCCAGTTCGATGGCTGCTGTCGGGTGTTGTTTTGCCCAGGGCAGAAGTAAAAGCGGTGGCTGAGGAATTGCTTAAAATCGCGAAGGTTTGCCCAGGCGTTGTGAAAGAACTCAGCGATGTGGTGCGAGCAACCCAGGCGGGGCTTGGCATATCCGAATTCAATCCGGAAAGCCCGGCCAGCCGAGCTTATTACCTGAATTGGCTCGACATTGAACTGGAGTTGTCAAAAACCAGTCGCTTTAAACACAACTTCTGAACAGCCACATGACAACTCGGTGTCGATTCATATAGACACCCAGTTCGAATCGAGTTCGCGCAAGCCGGAGTATCAAGTCTACTTACCAGGAAACTTTTCGGTTTCACCCAGCAGCATAGGCACATTCTCATGATTCACCGCGCGTACTTTTCGTTTGCCCTTTTTGCTTTGCTCGGCCTGGGTGCCTGCTCCAGCGACAGCTTGAACAACGAGAACGGATCGAACCAAGCACCAACAGTCAACCCCAGCCAAGGGGCCACTGCATCCAGAGCCTTTGGTGGATTTCCTGTGCCTGCTGCTTTGCCTGTGAATGAAGGCATCTGGATGGCCGGCGACCTGCATGTGCACACCAACTACAGCACCGACGCATCCAATCGCCCGATGAATGAGGTCATTGCAATTGCAAAATCAAACGGACTTGATTACCTGGGTGTGACTGACCACGACAACCAGGTCAACGGCGATTTGGCGAACAACACTTGGGCCGATCCTGACTATAAATCAGACGATGAACTGGTGGTGTTGTACGGCGCTGAATGGACCACGGGCAAGGGCCACGCCAACACTTTTTCCGCAAGTCCGTACGACCATCAAGCCTTGTATGCGGTGCGCGATGGCCAAAGTATCGAGGTTCAACAAGTGGTCAACTCATTGGGCATTCACTTCTCTGCCAACCACCCTGCCTCGGGCGACCCATGGGGATATGGCTACGATGTGGTGCGTTCCATCGAGGTTTGGCAATCGGCGGTGTGGTTACTCAACACCAATGCACAAACCATTTGGGATGATCAAATTCGAACAGGTCGACGAATGACTGGGCGCGGTGGCAGCGATTCCCACCATGGTTATATCAAGTCATTTCCAACGCGAATCGACCCCAACAACTTTCAACCCTTTGTGAATGCCATGGGCACGCCGACCACCTGGGTTCGCGCCCGCGAAAAAACCGGTGAAGCCGTGGTTGAGGCCTTGAATGCCGGTCGTGTTTCCATCTCCGCAACCCCACGGTCTCCAAGACTGGTACTGACTGCTTCATCGAAATCTGATGGCAATTATGATTTGGGCATGGGAGACAACCTGGAACTGACTGAAGACAGGGAAGTTCAACTCAAAATTGACTTGGAGAACATCCAGTTTCAACCCAAGTTTTACCGAGCCAATGTGATTCGGGATGGTTCTGTTTTAACAAGCATGAACATATTGCCGGGCCAAACCAGCGTGTCGTTTACCGATCAGCCCGGCGCGAATACGAGAACCTACTACCGGGTCACCATGGAAGGTGTGGCCACACCGCTGGCCAATGCACCTGGATCATTCATACCCAACTTGCCCATGGTCGCCATCAGCAACCCGATTTACATCAATTATCAGGACTGAATGACATGTCATCTTGAGGAAACACTCGCTAAAATACGTATGTGGACTTTCACCAAACAATGTCGAAGCAACTAAAATCACGATCCGTTTCTGGAGAATTTTTATGCAAGACCTGATCAAAGAACTGAAAGTTGCCCGACAATCCATCGAACGCGCCATTGACACCGCCAAAGAAAAGCCCGTGGCCGAACGCACAGTAAAAGACCTCAAAGAAGTTCAATCAATCATTGAATCGGTGATTCGCCGAAACAAAGCCGAAATGGGCAAACATCAATAAATCTCGGGCACATACATCCATTCCGGAACAGGTTGCCGGTAGTAGTCAGGGTTTCTCACCCTTGCAGGCAAATCAACACCGGTTTGGGCTACCTCGGTGTACGGCACGGTGCTGAGCAAATGCGAAATGCAATTCAGACGAGCCCGTTTCTTGTCATTGGCTCGAATCACCCACCACGGTGCGAAGTCGGAATGGGTTCTTTCCAGCACTTCTTCTTTTGCTTTGGTATACGCCTCCCAACGCTTTCTGCTTTCCAAATCCATGGGGCTGAGCTTCCACTGCTTCATGGGGTCCTGAATTCGGGCCTGAAACCGTGTGTGTTGCTCTTCATCGGTAATCGAAAACCAGTATTTGATAATTTGAACGCCTGAACCCACCAGCATCTTTTCAAATTCAGGCACTGTTCTGAAAAACTCCTGAACCTCAGCTTCCGAGCAAAAGCCCATCACCCGTTCCACACCACCCCGGTTGTACCAACTGCGATCGAACAACACCATTTCACCCGCTGCGGGCAAATGCTGCACATAGCGCTGAAAATACCATTGGGTTTTTTCTCGGCTGTTGGGCGCAGGCAATGCCGCCACTCGGCACACGCGCGGGTTCAGCCTTTGGGTAATCCGCTTGATGGCGCCGCCTTTACCGGCCGCATCCCGCCCCTCGAAAATCACGACCAATTTGTGCCCGGTGGCAACCACCCATTCTTGCAGCTTCACCAACTCACGTTGTAATTCAAACAAGTGGGTGAAGTAACTACGCCTTGCTTTGTGCTGCTCTTCTGACAAGTCAATGGCCAGGTCGAATGACAAATCCTCGAGCGACAATTCGAGTTCTTCATCCAGGCTGTCGAGAAATTCTTCTGCAAGTTTCATGGATTCATTCATTGGCTGACCCACCATCAAAAAGGAATAGTTTGAAGCATCGTAGCACCACTCGGTTTCAAATAAACACAAGGCGATCATGACGTATTTTTGACTTGTCTTGCTGACAAGTCCCTCGAAGCTGAAGCTTCACACTCGCAGTACCAATGGGATCACCGGGAGTAATCATGAGCACTGAATCATTTGGCAACCGACGCAAATTTTTGAAGCTGGGTGCAAGCGTGCCTGTCATCAGTTTGGCGGCAGCTTGCGGGTCGGAAAACAACCCGCAGTTGGCCAGCAACCCGAACCCTTCACCAACCCAACCCACGGAAACACCTGGGGTGGGCAACCCTGTTACACCGCCAAATGTAGTAGTGCCTGCCAGCCACCCGCCACGGGGCGTACACGCCGCCTTGTTCAACGACGCATCGACCTCGCGGGCCCTGTGCTGGTTCACCGATGGCCTCGACTGCCCAGCCACGGAAATTCAATGGGGCCCCGTGCCTGCGGGCATGTCGCTTACGGATGCAAAAAACGCATTGGCAAACCCGCTTCCCAACAGCGCAATGGCCTCCACCACACAAACCACAGGGCTTGAGAATCAAACCCACAAAGTGGTGGTGAATGGCATCGATCCAGACCAGGCGTTCAGGTACCGCGTCGGCTCGAGTGAAAGTGGCTGGTCAGAAGTGTTCGTGATTGACCCCACGCCAAAAGCCGACGAAACCTGGACCATGATTCACTTTGGTGATCACGGAATTGGTGAATTGCCGCAACGATTGACTGCTGAAATCATGAAACCCCAGCACCAGCACGACTTGCTGTTGTTGGCTGGCGACCTTTGTTATGCCGACGGCAACCAGCCCATTTGGGACACCTGGTTTAATCAGAACCAAGCCTTGCTGGCAACTACCACAACGATGGCAGTGCCCGGCAATCACGAGAACAAAGACAATGTAGCGGCCGACGTGCCCCTGCTGCCGCTTAAAGATTACGCCTTTAACAACCGATTCAACCAACCTGGCGAAGTGTCGTTCTTCTCATTCGATTACAACCGGGTGCATTTTTTCGGCTTCACAGGTGGTGCATTCCTGGAAGACGGAAAAATTCTGAAAGAACTGGCCACACTGGAAGCCGACCTGGCAGTGGCAGCAGTTCGCCGGGCCTTGGGTCAAATCGATTTCATCGTGGTTTTTCAGCACTACACCATCTGGACCGACCAGGAGGGCCGCGCACCAGGCAACCCCACGCTGATCGCAGTTGAAGATCAAATCCTTTTGCGCTATGGCGTGGACCTTGTGCTTTGCGGCCACGACCATGTGTACCAGCGCTCCAAACCCATGGTGCTTGGGCAAGCCAACCCCTTGGGTTACATTCAGGTGATGACTGGCACAGGCGGCCAATCCATCCGTGAATTTGAGCCCAATATTTCTGCATGGTCGGAGAAGCATTTTGTGGGCCTTGGTTTTAGCAAGTACACCATCAGCCCCGGAAAAATTATCAGCCAGTATTTCGGTACTCCACCCATCAGCGACGAAGACCGCAGCCGGGTTGTGCATGAATCGCTTGATTCCAACTTTGAGCTGATCGACGAATTTGAAATCACACCGCGACCGCTGCGTTTGGCCAAATCGTTTGTAAAGCCCCCGCGCACAGAAACCGAGTTGGCCCAAGCGCACGATTGGCCTGCGATTTACGCGCACACATTGGCCCGAAATTGCGCGCATGAGCCAGCGGCTCCGCGGGGTTTCCTGCATAAGTATCAAAGGGCGTATCCCAACTTGATGGGTTAAGAAGCAGGCCCGATGACAGGTGCTGAATAAGTTTATAAGCACCTGTTTTCCCTCGCTTTTCCGTGCCTAACACACCAAGGCAGGTCGATAGACTGGTTTCATCGCCACCTCTATATGCACCGCCATGAAACAACTCAGCCAGAAAGCACACGCCGCCGCCTTCCATGCGGAATTTTTCGGCAACACCACCCAGAAGCGCTTTGTGCTGGGCATCAACGAGTTTGCCGATGCGGTTGCTGACAAAGCAAATCTGGATGGTTTCATCGACGAATACACCACCGCCACCGAGTACCGTGGCAAACCAATAGTGAAGTTGAACGAAGTACCCGCGGGCAGCATGGTGATTTCCACGGTTACACAAGCACGACCAAAAACAGCAATGAACAAACTGCTGCGCTTGAATGGTGTGGTGTCCATGGATTATTTTGCAGTGGCGGATGCCAGCCACTTTCAGCTGCCACAGGTTGAAGCATTGGCCGAAACACAAGCAAAATACGCGGCGGCTCCAGAAAAATTTGAGTGGGTGCGCGAGCTGTTTGCCGATCAGGAATCGCGTGAAGTGTTCAACCGCGTGATGGAATTCCGTTTGAATGCCAACCTGCGCGCCATGCGCTTTTTCGATTACACCGCCGATCAGCAGTACTTTGAGCCTTTCGTAAGGTTTGCACCCGGCGAGGTGTTCGTGGACGGTGGTGGCTTCGATGGTTACACCACCGAAGAATTCATCAAACGCTGCCCCAACTATGGTGGCGTGCATTTTTTTGAACCCACACCAAGTACCTTGAGCGCCGCCAAAACCAAACTGGCCGCACACAGCAAGATTGAATTTCACCCGGTGGGTTTGTTCAATGAAAAGCAGACCTTGTCGTTTGACGCAAGCGCAGGCTCGGCCTGCAGAATTTCAGAAAGTGGATCAGTGAAAATCGATGTCGACACTTTGGACAACCGCACCACCGAATCAGTCAGCTTCATCAAGCTGGACCTGGAAGGCGCAGAGCCCAAAGCGCTGGAAGGCATGAAATGGCACATTCAGGAAGACCACCCAAAACTGGCTGTGGCCGTGTACCACGACCCGGCACATTTCTGGCAAGTACCTGAAATTGTTTTGGGCGTTCGCAGCGACTACAAAGTGTATTTGCGCCACTACACCGAAGGCTGGACAGAAACCGTGATGTTTTTTATTCCCTGCTAAACCAGCGAATACATTCACCCACCATAGGTTTCTAGCAGGTAAGCCACAATCGCCCTGGATTCGAACATGGACTTGCCCGTGTTCGGGTCTTCCAGATAGGGCACCATCATCTTGTTGGTTTTCGCCAAAAACTGCTCGCGCTTGCCACCCTTGACCGGGTTGTATTCGCCCACCGCAGCGTGCACGCCGTTCACGCCCATGTCCGCAAACTGTTCCTTGCCCAAATTCACCAGGTGGTAAGGAATTTCCAGTTCACACAACACTTCCCGAACAGGCCTGCAAAATGGCGAGGCCTCAAAGCTGTACAGGGTCAACATTTGCTCAGGCTGTTTGGAAGGGCGCACTTTGGTGCCTGCGCCCAAACCCAGAGCCGAATTGGCCAAGCTTGAAACTGCTTGGGGCAACGCCGCTTTGACACGAACTGGCACCTCACGCTTGGCGTAGGTTTTGTAAAGGTATTCAATAATGTCGCCGGATTCGTAAAGCTTCACGCCGGTGTTGTCGTCGATTAAAAACGGAAACTGAGCCTTTCCACCCTGCTCCAGAACCTCCGGACGAAAACGCGTACCACCTTTCGGGCAAGGGTATATGTCGGCATCCAGCCCCAGCTCGGTCAGCGTTTCGCGCACCAAGCGGCAATAGGGGCAGCTTTCGAATTCATACAGTTTCAACGCTTTTTCGGGTTGAACTGCAGCAGGCTCAGTCACTACCATGCCTTGCCAACCACGCAAGGTTGAAGCCGCTGTGGCCAGGGCCACTCTGAACAGGTGATTCATTTTTCTTCCTTCAATCAATGCGCGTCGTTTCCGTCTAGCGCGCTTAAAGCCGCAGCCAGCAAAATCATGGCCCCACCAATTCCTACTTGCAAAGTCAGCACTTCATCCGTCAGCAGAATTGCCGACAGTGTGGCAAACACCACTTCCGACAACATCACCACCGAAGTCACATTCGCAGGCAAACGCGATGCGCCATATTGCAAACCGTAATTCGCCACAAGCAATGTGACTGCAAATCCAATCAACACCAAGATGCCATACATGCCGGGAACCACAGGCCACTGCACCAGCAAATTGCCTTCGCCAAGCAACAGCCCTAGCGCGGTGGCTACCACCAAGGGAGCCACAACACCACCGACAAACATGGCGAATAAACGGGACTGCGCTGTTCGCTTTGCTTGATGCCGCAGCATAATGTTGTTCAAGGCAAATGCAGCGCCACCCATCAGGCCCAACCATTCCGCCATATTCGATGGCACCGGAAAACCCAGCGAGCCATCGGGACTAAGCACCAGCACTGCACCGGCAAAGGCCAAAACAACCCGCAACACAGCTTTCAGCGTAATGGTTTCTTTCAGCACCACACGCGCAATCAGCACAGCCCAAATTGGCATCAGGTAAAACAACAGCACCACGCGAATCACTTCGCCGATCGACACACCCCAGTTGAACCCCACCATGGTGGTGCCTGCCGCCAGCGCCAACAGCCACAAGGGTTTGTGTTCAATGAATTCCGCCAACACCTTGGGTATGGTACACACCAGCACCACCGCACCCAATAGGTAAGTGGCAGCCGAAGACCACAGCGGGTGCAAGCCCTCGCCCTGCAATTCCCGCAGGGGCCACCAGGAAACACCCCACACCAAAGCATTTAATATCAGGGCCAGGTACGGCATGGCCCCTAGGCGTTGACTAGGCACAGTTCACCACCACACGCCCCTGCAATTGATTGGCCAGCACCTGGCGAGCGCTTTCCAGTGCCTGCGCCAAGCGAACTTCCTTGATCATGAAATCAAGATCGTACTCGCCCAGTGCTTGCGCCAACATGCCCCATGCCCGGTCACGCTCGGCGTGGCTGCGGTACACGCAGTTAATACCGCGCAAGGTAATACCCCGCAAAATGAAGGGCGCCACACTGCCCTGAAAATCCATACCCTGAGCCAAACCACAGGCAGCCACCACGCCACCATATTTGGTTTGGGCACAGGCATTTACCAGCGTGTGGCTGCCCACACTATCAACTACGGCTGCGAACTGTTCTTTTTGCAAAGGCTTGCCAGCGCGGCTCATCGACTCGCGGTGTATCAAGTGCGTGGAACCCAGCTGCAAGCGTTCAAAATGCTTGGCTGCCGATTCTGAAACCGGTTCACCTGTGGCATCTATCGACCCGGTCAGGCCCACCACCTCGTAACCCAAATGTTGCAACAGCAAACAGGCCACCGTGCCCACGCCACCGCTTACCCCCGTCACCAGCACCGGGCCATCTTCAGGCTTCACCGGGTGGTCTTGCAAAGCCATTACACACAATGCGGCGGTGTAACCGGCGGTGCCCAGCGCCGCAGCCCATCGAGCGCTACGGCCTTCAGGAATTGGGGAAATCCATTGCGCGGGCACACTGGCACGCTCAGCCAGGCCACCCCAGTGGGTTTCACCCAGCCCCCAATCGTTGACCTGGCACACCGTGCCCACCGGCCACTGCGCTGAATTGGATTCAATTACTTCACCGACCGCATCAATACCATGCACCATGGGGTACTTGCGCGCAATCGGCGCAGTGTGCGTCAGCGCCAACGCGTCTTTGTAATTCAGGCAGCTGTAATGCAACTTCAACACCACGTCTTGCCCGGCAAAATCAGACTCATCGAGTGTTTCCAACTCGGCCTGTGTTTGGTCTGCGGCCCTGGAAATCCATGCCCTGATCATTTCGTCTCCTTATTCTGGGTGAGCCAATGATCGCACAAACAAGCGATGATGTTTGCGCAGTGCGCCTGCCTTGCATACACTTCAACTTTGCTTAGAAGAACAATCAAATCGTGCGAAAACCCACCGCCAAAAGCCTGATTCTTGACCTGCTGCTCGCCTCCAAGGGTCGCCCCCTGTCAGCAAAACAAGCGATTGCCGCCTGCGCCATCTTCGACATCAGTGTGAACAACACCCGGGTTGCATTGGTGCGGCTTTCTGCCGAGGGGCTTATTGAATCAGCAGGCAGGGCGCTCTACCAGTTAACTGACGATGCCCACACGTTGGCTGATGACGTGGCCGCATGGCGCACCCGCAGCACTCGGGTTCGCGCCTGGGATGGCAGCTACATTGTGGTTCAGGCCGAAAAACTTTCACGCAGCGAAGCCAAACAACAACGCGCCCGTGCACGCGCCTTGCTGATGTTGGGTTTTCAACCACTGAATGAACACCTGTTCATTCGCCCCAACAACATTGAAGACACGCTTGAATCCGTCCGCGCAAGGCTTTACAAACTTGGGCTTGAAAAAGAAGCCCCTGTGTTCGTGGCACAGCATTTTGACACTGAGCTAACCCAGCGCATTCGCACCCTTTGGAAGCCCAAAGAATTGGAGCAGAACTACGCGCAGCTGGAAAAGAAAATGCACACCTGGCTGGAACGTTCAGGCGCACTTGAACCTGAAGTGGCTGCCCGCGAATCGTTTCTGCTGGGTGGTACTGCCATCAAGCACGTGGTGTACGATCCATTTCTGCCAGCTGAATGGGTAGATGTTCAAGCACGCGAGCGGTTTTTGAGTGCTGTGGATGAAGTGGACAAAGCGGGCATGCGGATATGGAATGGCATGTGGGCGAGTATGGAAGGATGATTTCAGCGGCTGGTTTGTTTAGCCAACTCGGCAGTGGGATTGCTTGGGGCGCACTTCAAGAAAACCGCCCCGTTTGATTTTATTCGTAGCGTTCGGCTTCAAGCCGACACCGAGACTCGGCCCGCCCTTTTGCCGAGCTCGGTGAGCAAGAATAAATTCACAAAGGGATCAAGCGGTTTTCAGTGCGGAATGGGCAACCCACGCCGAATTGGCAAGAAGCCGCAGCGGGAGCCTTCAAGTTCAGGTCAGAAACCATCATTTAGAGTAAACCCTCATCCGAATCGCCCTGCTCTGCGTATAAACTGCGTCAGTCCAAACATTGCACCGCAACACCGTGAAAAAACTATTCAAAACCGCCCTGAAAATCAACGAGTTGGCTGTGAACACTGCCACCAACGCGGCGGACTGGTTTTTTCGCAAAGACATCCTGATTCAATCCGGAAAAACTGAATACGAAATAATTGCCGAACACCTGCCCATGCGGGTTCGTTACTACGCACCTGCCGCAGCAAAGGGCGAAGCAGCCAAACAACACGCCGTGCCTTTGGTGATGGTGCCACCCTTGGGCGTGACCACCGAAACATTCGATCTGATGCCCGACCGCAGCCTGGTAAAATCCATGGTGGAAGCGGGCTTTCGTGTGTACCTGGTGGATTGGGGCAAGCCTGAGCGCAAAGACGGACACCTTGGCCTGTTCGACTACAGCCACACCATGATGGGCCAAGCACTGCAAGCGGTTCGCGAACACAGCCAATCCAAAGAAATATCGATGTTCGGTTGGTGCATGGGCGGGCTTTTGTGCCTGTTGTACGCCGGTTACGGTCACGACAAGCACATCCGAAATCTGCTCACTGTGGCAAGTCCGATCGACTTGCGCGATGGCAAAAACATCATGGCGTTTGCGTCCAACACCTTGAATGTTACGGCCCGCTTCATTCGCAAGTACAGTGAATTTCGCCTGGACCGGATCAACCCTACCCTGTTCAGCCCACCTGGCTGGATGGTCAGCCTGGGGTTCAAGCTCACCGCGCCTGTGGCCAGCATCACCACCTATTGGGATCTGCTGACCCGCTTAAACGACCGCGACTTTGTGGAACAACACACCACGACGGCCGATTACCTGAACAACATGATGCTGTACCCGGGCGGTGTAGTACGCGACTTCATGATCCGCTTTGCAGTGGACAACAAACTGGCCAACGGCAAGGTAAAAATAGGAAATGAAGTTTCCGACCTTGGCAACATCACCGCCAATATGTTGGTGTTTGCAGGTGAAACGGACCATCTGGTTCCTGGCAGCATGGCCAAAAAAAGTTTGACTATGGTGGCCTCCAAAGACAAATCGTTCTTGCTGGCCCCCGGTGGCCACATGGGCGTAATTCTGGGCAGTCAAGCTCGGGAACATGTGTGGAACAAATCGGCAGAATGGCTCAGCGGCCATTCACATGAAACAGCACCAGAGCCCAAAGTTCGCAAACGCGCCGACAAAAAAATCCCTCGAGCCGCCTGATTTTAATAAAAAATTCACAATTGGATTCGATATTTCCATTATTATCGAATTATGGAAGAACATGACATCATCAAAGCCCTCGCCGCACTGTCCCACGCCTCGCGTCTGCGTGTATTTCGCGCACTGGTGGTAACAGGCCCTGCCGGTCTAACGCCAGGGCAGCTCTGCGATCAACTCGACATACCAGCGGCAACCATGTCGTTCCACTTGAAAGAACTCAGCAACGCTGGATTGGTTCAGCCCATCCGCGAAGGGCGCAACCTGATTTACAGCGCGCAGTTTGATCACATGAACAACGTTATTTCCTACCTCACGGAAAACTGCTGTGAGGGGCAAGGCTGCACACCTGTTACCGCACCACAACACAACGAGGCTCATCATGAGTGAAAAAACATTTAATGTGCTGTTCATCTGTACTGGCAATTCTGCACGCTCAATTCTGGCTGAGGCCATATTGAACCAACTGGGTCGCGGGCAATTTAAGGCGTACTCTGCAGGCAGTTTCCCTGCAGGTCGAGTGAATCCTCACACGCTGGAACTTTTGCAGCGATGGGAAATGGACACCAGCAACTTGCGCAGCAAAAGCTGGGATGAATTCGCCTTACCCACCGCACCTCAAATGGATTTCGTATTCACCGTGTGCGATCAGGCAGCTGGCGAAGTTTGCCCAATTTGGCCTGGTCAACCCATTTTGGCCCACTGGGGCGCACCCGACCCCGCCAAAGCCGAGGGCACCCACGAACACATCATTCAGGAATTCCGCAATGTCGGCCTGCTACTTCGCAAGCGCATTGAGCTGATGTTGGCACTGCCCATTGCAAAACTTGAAAAACTAGCCATTCAACACGAAGTCGAAAAAATAGGAAAAGTATCTTCATGAGCATCAACGTACTCATTCTCTGCACCCACAACTCTGCCCGCAGTGTGCTGTCTGAAGGCATGCTGAACCACTTGGCACAGCAGTATGGAAAGAACATCAAAGCCTTCAGCGCGGGCAGTGCGCCCAGTGGGCGCGTGAACCCGTACGCTTTACAAGCCTTGGCAAGCATCGGCATTGACACCAGCCAGTACACCAGCAAAAGCTGGGATGTATTCACCGAAGCAGACGCACCCAAAATCGATATCGTCATTACGGTGTGCGACAGCGCGGCTGCCGAGCAGTGCCCTTACTGGCCGGGCAGCCCGGTTAAAACCCACTGGGGCTACCCCGACCCGTCGAACGAGCTGGAAGAAAACAAGCCACGCGCGTTCGAACTGACACGCCAGGCCATTGGTTTCAAAATGATGCAACTGATTCAGTTGCCATTGGACACCATGAACACAGCCGACCTGAATGCAGCACTGGCCAATATTGCACGGAGCTAAGTAGCCATGTACACCCTACCCAAACGACTGGGCGCTGAATTTCTCGGCACCCTGCTACTGCTCGCAATCGTGATCGGTTCAGGCGTCATGGCTGAGAACCTTTCTGAAGGCAACAACGGTGTTGCTTTGATCGCCAACACGCTTGCAACGGTGTTCGGTTTGTACATCCTGATTGAAGTGTTTGGCCCTGTTAGCGGTGCACACTTTAACCCGGTTGTTACGCTAAGCATGGTGATATTAAAGCGACAAGCTGCATCAGAATTTCTTCCTTATGTCGCTGTTCAATTGGCCGGCGCATTCTTTGGTGCCATTCTGGTTCATCAAATGTTCGACATGGAATTGCTGCAGTTTTCCGAGAAAGCCCGCACAGGCTGGGGCATTTGGACAGGTGAAATTGTAGCCACAGCCGGCTTGTTGCTGGTTATTCTGATGGCCAAGCAAGAACGGGTTTCAGGCATGGTGGCCTGCTACATTGGCGCAGCTTATTGGTTTACATCATCAACATCGTTTGCCAACCCGGCAGCCGCTTTTGGTCGTCAGTTCTCAAACAGCTTTGCAGGCATTGCACCTGCCGACGTACCCGCTTATGTGGTGTTTGAAATCATCGGGGGATTGCTGGCCCTGGTGCTTTACAAGGCCTTTAGCGCAAACGAATCGGTCACAACTTCTCAGGCACCCAACCCGGCGGCTTGATCAAACACAGCACCCGGTTTTTTAAATCGGGTGTTGCCTTTATTTTCTGAATCAAATGCCCCCATCCTGCCACTGCCTGCTTCAGCGGGTTGGTGGTTAACACGGGAGTCAAAGTGCCGTACACAGGCTTCACACCCGGAACGAATTCTCGGTAAGTACCGAACCAGCGGTCCCACACAATCAAGATGCCGCCGTAGTTGCAGTCGTGATATTCCTCGTTTTTGGCATGGTGCAACCGGTGATGTTGCGGGCAGTTGAATACCTTCTCAAACCAGCCATGCACCTCCAATGTTTCGGTGTGTATCCAATACTGATACAGCAAATTCACCGTGTGGGCGAAAGTCAGTACCAGTGGGTCCATGCCCAGAAGCGGCAAAGGCAGCCAGAATACAAAGGTGTAGAAAGGCCCAAGCACCGACTGGCGCAACGCAGTACTCAGGTTGTAATGCTCGCTGGTGTGGTGGTTGGAATGTTCAGCCCAGAATGCGGCGCAGCGATGTGCCACACGGTGGTACCAGTAATAGCAAAAATCATCAGCCACCAACAACAATGGCACAAACCACCACGTAGAAATATCCCAGTCCACCACGCGGTATTCAAACAACCACAACATCACGGGATAAGCCCAAAACACACTAAGCCCCATGGTCACCAGCTTCAGGGCGCCCATCGCAATCGAACACAGCGAGTCTTTGAATTCATAGCCTGCATAGAACCCCTTGGGCTTTCTGCGTATTGCCCAACCTTCAATCGCCATGGCGGCAAAAAAATAAGGGATTGCCACCACATACATCAGCAAGGTCAGGTGTTCGAAATCAGGCAAGGTCATAGGCTTACTCGCAAAGCGAAATATTACACATCGGTCATTTGTCGCAGCATATCGTAACCTTGTGTACATCAGCGCTCAATAATAACTTTGCTGACAAACCAAAAGCGAAAAGGCCCCGTAAGGGGCCTTTCCAAATTTCAACCGAGGCTGAAATTTACTTCAATGCGATTGCGCCATCTTTTGCTTTGACATCTTTTTTCCAGGCATCACGAACCAGCTTGATGGTTGCGTCTGGCAGTGGAACGTAGTCCAGGTCAGAAGCCATCTTGCCGCCTTTGTTGTATGCCCAGTTAAAGAAGTCCAGTACATCAGATGCCTTCTTTGCGTTTGGCTGTTCAGTGTGGAACAGAATGAACGTTGCACCAGTGATTGGCCATGCTTCTTTGCCTGATTGCTCAGTCAAGATTTCGTAGAAGCTGTTGGACCAGTCGGCGTTTGCAGAAGCTGCTTTGAATGACTCTTCAGCCGGCTGAACGAAAGCACCGTCCTTGTTCTTCATCTGAGTGTGAGTCAGTTTGTTTTGCTTTGCGTATGCATACTCAACATAACCGATTGAGAAAGGCAGGCGCTGTACGAAAGCTGAAACACCTTCGTTGCCCTTACCACCCAAGCCCACTGGCCACTTCACTGCTGTGCCTTCGCCCACGGTGCTCTTCCACTCTGCGTTTACTTTGCTCAGGTAGTTAGTGAAAATGAAAGTAGTGCCTGAACCATCAGCACGACGTACAACACCGATGTCCGCGTCTGGCAGCTTCATTCCTGGGTTCAAATCAGCAATTGCCTTGTCATTCCACTTGGCAATTTTGCCAAGGTAAATGTTGCCCAGAACTTCACCAGTCAGTTTCATCGCGCCTGGGGCAATACCGGGGATATTCACCACTGGAACCACACCACCAATCACGGTTGGGAACTGCATCAAGCCTTTGGCCTTCAAGTCTTCTGGCTTCAATGGTGCGTCAGAGGCACCAAAATCAACAGTTTTTGCATCAATTTGACGAATACCACCGCCGGAACCGATGGACTGGTAATTCATCTTGTTGCCAGTTTCCTTGTTGTAGGCGTCAGCCCACTTGGAATAGATTGGAGCTGGGAAAGAAGCGCCAGCGCCGGTAATTTCTGCGGCGTTGACCGAAGTCATGCCAAGGGCCAAAGCACCCGCGGAGATCGCGGTCGCAATAGTTTTAATGTTGAACATATTTCACCTCACTTATTAAAGTGCCTCAATCATGCCGCACCAATGTTTCAGAATAATGACAGAAATAAGGCAGACACATAAATGTCAAAAAACCACACTCGGCGACCCAAATGTGGTTTTTAACACGCTGAATTCACGTACCCCAACAACAATTAACCAAATCGGCCAGTGATGTAGTTTTCGGTTTCCTGCTTTTTGGGTTTTAAGAAAATTTGATCGGTTACACCAAACTCAATCAACTCACCCAAATACATGTAAGCGGTGTAATCAGAAACCCTGGCAGCCTGCTGCATGTTGTGGGTCACAATCACCACTGTGTAGTCTTCTTTCAGTTCAGTGATCAACTCTTCAATGCTGGCCGTTGAAATCGGATCCAGCGCCGAACAGGGCTCATCGAGCAGCAAGATTTCTGGCTTGATGGCGATGCCCCGCGCAATACACAAGCGCTGCTGCTGACCACCCGACAAGCTGTTTCCGCTCTGGTGCAGCTTTTCTTTGACTTCCTTCCACAATGCGGCCTTGGAAAGCGCCCATTCAACGCGCTCCTCCATTTCCCCTTTGGACAATTTTTCAAACAAGCGCACTCCAAACGCAATGTTTTCGAAAATTGACATGGGAAACGGTGTGGGCTTCTGAAAAACCATGCCGATTTTTGAGCGGATCAAGGCAATGTCTTTCTTGCTGGAAATCAGGTCTTCACCATCCATTAATACCAAGCCTTCGGCGCGCTGCTCTGGATACAAGGCGTACATCTTGTTGAACACGCGAAGCAGGGTCGACTTTCCACAGCCAGACGGGCCAATAAATGCCGTCACTTTCCTTTCGGGAATTGTCAGGTTGACCGACTTCAATGCATGAAAGTCACCGTAGTAAAAGTTCAAGTCTTTGACTTCCAGTTTCGTTCTTTCAACAACTTCAGTAGTAGACATAGCTAGACCTTCAATAGTCAATTATTTGGAGTTTTTCACCAGCGCTCGCGCGATGATGTTCAATATCAAAACACCGGCCGTGATCAGGAACACACCCGCCCAAGCCAACTCCTGCCATTCGGTGAACGGACTCAGCGCGAAGTTGAAAATCATCACAGGCAAGTTCGCCATGGGCTTCATCATGTCGGTGTTCCAGAACTGGTTCGACAGTGCAGTGAACAGCAATGGCGCGGTTTCCCCGGCGATGCGGGCCACCGACAACAAAATTCCAGTCAAGATACCCGCGTAACTTGCCTTCACGGTAATGGACATCACCATTTTCCACTTGGGCGTGCCCAAAGCAAATGCGGCTTCACGCAGTGCGTCTGGCACAAGCCGCAGCATGTTCTCGGTGGTGCGGATCACAATCGGAATCTGGATAAGGGCCAAGGCAACTACACCCGCCCAGGCGGAGAAATGACCCATCACTCGAACCATCACCGCATACACAAACAGGCCGATCACAATGGATGGCGCTGACAACAAAATGTCGTTGATGAACCGGACGGAGCCTGCGAGTTTGCTGTCCTTTCGAGACTCGGCCAGGTGAATACCCGCCAGAATGCCCAATGGCGTACCGAACAATGTGGCAAAACCCACCATCAACAAAGTACCCACGATGGCGTTGGCCAAACCACCGCCTTCCACGCCGGGAGGGGGGGTCATTTCAGTGAACAAACTCAACGACAATCCGTTGATGCCCAACGTGATTGTGGTATATAAAATCCAGATTAACCAAAACAGACCGAAAGACATTGCGGCCAAAGACAGTACAAGCGCAAACGAATTCATTAGCTTTCGTTTGGCCTGCATTTTCAGGCGCATTTTTTCGTCGACTGCCACGGTTACTGCAGGCTGGTTTTCAGCCGCGCCATCGGCGGCTGTGTAAATGCTACTCATCTTTTATCTCCCGTTGCTCGATAGCTTGGACAACAACAGCTTTGAAGCGACCAGCACTACAAAAGTAATCAGGAACAGAATCAGACCCAACTCCATCAACGCCGATGTATGCAGACCGGCGTCGGCCTCGGCGAATTCATTGGCAAGTGCAGAAGTAATGCTGTTACCGGGCGAGAACAAAGAAATGTCGTTGAGGTAATTGGTGTTGCCGATAACAAAAGTTACCGCCATGGTCTCGCCCAGGGCACGGCCCAAGCCAAGCATGATGCCGCCGATTACACCCACCTTGGTGTGAGGAAGCACAATTTTCCAGATCACTTCCCAAGTGGTACAACCCATGCCGTAACCCGCTTCTTTCAGCATGACTGGTGTTACTTCAAACACGTCACGCATCACCGCAGCAATGTAAGGAATGATCATGATGGCCAACACCACGCCGGCAGTCAGCAGACCAATTCCGATGGGAGGGCCGGAAAACAGAGCACCGATTACTGGCACTTGGCCGAGTGTGGCACCCAGCGGTCCCTGCACGTACTTTGCAAAAATAGGCGCAAAAACCAGCAAACCCCACATGCCGTAAACAATAGAAGGCACCGCAGCCAACAATTCGATGGCGGTACCCAGCGGGCGGCGAAGCCATGGTGGTGCCAATTCGGTCAGGAAAAGTGCGATACCAAAGCTGATTGGTACAGCGATTATCAGGGCGATGAAAGAGGTAATGATTGTGCCGTAAATGGGCACCAAGGCACCAAACTGCTCAGCGGGGGGATCCCAGTTGGCTGTGTAGATAAAGCTCAAGCCAAATGCGGTGATGGTGGGCCATGATGCAACCACAAGGGAAGCGATAATTCCGCCCAACAACAGCAGTGTAAACAAAGATGCACCGCTGGTTAATAGGCCAAATATGGCGTCGCCCCGCTTGGTCGGGACAATGATCGTAGAGGAATCAGACATATAGGTAGATATTTAATCCAGCGATGAATTCGGCAGATTTACAAGGATATCCAAGAATTATGACAAAAAAATGACAAAAATTTGACGTACCCATGAAATCGAATATCACGGCACGGACACATGCTCGTCGAAACTCACGCTGGCTTGCGTTTTACGAAGGTTATGGGTACCACCGACGGGGGTGGGCTGTTGAAAATGTCTTTGCGCATTGTACCCATGATGTGCATTTCACAGGGTTTGCAATCGAATTTCAAAGTGTACTTTTGATCACCATTGACCAACACCATGGGCTCGGCCTTAACCTGCCCCTGCACCCCTTTCACGCCTTTGGCCTGTTTTGGGCACAAATTAAACGAAAATCGCAGACAATGCTTGGTGATCATTACAGGCACCTCGCCTGCTTCCTCATGCGACTCATAGGCGGCCGCAATCATTTCCACACCGTGTTTTTTGTAAAACTGTCGTGCCATGTCGTTGTAAACGTTGGCCAGAAAGCTAAGCGACTTTTCCGGGTAGTCCACGTAAGGCTGCACTGGTTCTTTGCGGGCAGGGCGGTGCCAGGCGGCCACACGGGCGGCATTTAAGGCCTCGATCGCCTCGCGGCGCATGCCATTCAAGGTACTGGCAGGCACAAACCAGGGTTGGCTTAAGTGCACATTCAAACCCAAGGCTGAAAAATCGGTGCTGCCCAGTTTGCCCAAGTGGGTTTTGATGCTCTCAATGGCGGTGTCGGCCTGCTTGGCCAGTTCAAGTGCCATTTCCACCCGGGCGGTTGCGGCAACACCGTCTTCATCGGTCAAGCCCAGTTGCAAGCCTTTCAGTTCATCGCCCTCCATCCACTCGGTCAGCGTTAGCCACAAGCCAATTCGGCGCTCGGCGCTTTCCTTGGCCAAAGCCATGTCCCAGGCGTGGTCGCGGTTGCGGTGCATGGGCATGCCTGCTTTCAAACCACCGTAGCTTGAAATTGGGTCTTTGGGAAACAAACGGTACAAAGCCTGTCCTTCACCTTTGCTGTGCAACTTTTCAGCGCGGTTCACATGCAAACCCACCACCTCGCGCTTGCGCATGAAGTTCAAGCCATCGCCATTGTGCAGTTCATCGCTGGTTTGAATGTCGATGCTTTTGTCATTCACCGCCACCACATGGCCCACCGGTTGGCCGATAAATTTTGGAGAATCAAAAGCGCCAATGTCAATTTGCCGGCCACTGGCAAAATAATCGGTTGAACCACGGTGAAAGTTACGGTCCGGGTCGGGCCTGAAATAATGGCGAGTGGTGCCGCTGGACGCACGGGTGAATTCGCCGCGCTGCTCCATGATCTCATCCAGCAATATCCGGTAATGCGCCGTGATGTTTTTTACATAGGCCATGTCTTTGTAGCGGCCTTCAATTTTGAACGAACGCACACCGGCATCAATCAGATGTTCAAGATTGCCACTTTGGTTGTTGTCTTTCATGGACAACAAATGTTTGTCAAAAGCCACCACTGCGCCGCTTTGGTCAGTCAGCGTGTAAGGCAAGCGGCAAGCCTGCGAACAATCGCCCCGGTTGGCGCTGCGCCCGGTTTCCGCATGGCTGATGTAACACTGCCCGGAAAATGCCACGCACAGCGCACCATGAATAAAGTATTCAATGGTGGCTGAATTGCCCACCGCGCCATGCACTGCTGCAATTTCCTCAACTGTCAGCTCACGCGCCAGCACCAGCTGTGAAAACCCGCTGTCGGCCAAAAACTTTGCTTTTTCCACGGTGCGAATGTCGCACTGCGTACTGGCATGCAGCTGAATGGGCGGCAGGTCCATTTCCAGCAGACCCATGTCTTGAATAATCAGCGCGTCCACACCCGCGTCATAAAGTTGCCACACCAGCTTGCGGGCTTCCTCTAGTTCGGCATCGTGAAGAATCGTGTTGATTGTCGTGAAAATGCGCGCATGGTAGCGGTGGGCAAATTCCACCAGCCCGGCAATGTCAGCCACTGAATTGGCGGCATTGGCGCGTGCGCCAAACACGGGCCCACCCAAGTACACTGCGTCTGCGCCATGCAGAATCGCTTGGCGACCAATTTCAACGTCGCGTGCGGGGGCTAGCAATTCCAACTCGTGTGGCAACAAACTCATGATTTCACTGATCTTTTCGGGCAAGGGGTGAACATTATTTCAAAAAGCCGGTCTGATTGAAAGCAAAAGCGTGGTTTACACCACAATCAGTTTGAAAGTTGCACAAGGAGTACACACATGGCTTGGGGAGTTTGGCGCCGAAACACAGCGGTCTTGTTGTTGGGGCTCACAGGCCTGCTTCCCATGGCACAGGCTCAGCAGCTTGAAGAAGCCATATTTGCAGGGGGCTGCTTCTGGTGCATGGAAGAGGCGTTCGAGAAAGTCAAAGGTGTGAAAGCAGTTGACTCCGGCTACACAGGCGGGCGTGTGCCTTCCCCCACCTACGAACAGGTCAGCAGCGGAAAAACCGGGCATGTCGAAGTGATTCGAGTGAAGTACGACCCCGCGCAAGTCAGCTACAGCAGTTTGTTGAAGTACTTTTGGACCAACATCGACCCCACTGTGGAAAACCGGCAATTTTGCGATGTGGGTGAACAATACCGTTCGGCTATTTTTTACCTGAATGCGCAACAGCACCAGCAAGCCCAAAAAAGCAAAGAAGAATTGTTGGACACTGGCAAATTCAAAACAATTTACACCACAGTGGAAGCAGCCAAAACTTTCTACATGGCTGAGGAATATCACCAGGACTTTTACCGAACCAACCCCATGCGCTACCAGTTCTACAAAACAACATGTGGCCGCGAAAATCGCCTGAATGAAGTTTGGGGCTACAAACCGAAGTGACACGCCCTAGAGGTCAAACTCAAGGCAAAACACCACCACACCGCTACACTTCAATCCAAGTTTACTTTCGCGGTTCAGGATGAAAAATCGGTTTTCGTTGTTAGCCACACTGGCCATGCCCTTGGTGTTTTTCTTGCTGCCTGCGGCCTTGGCGGTAGCCGACGCAACCACTAACAACGCAGCCAGCAGTGCACTTGAAACTGTTCAAGACTGGCGTAGCAGCCTGCCCCGGGCAGCCAGCACTGGCGAACATGCGCTGGTGCAGGTGCGCAACAGCCAGCTTTCACTGGCCGACAATATTGAATTCAAGGTGGATCAATTGCACGGCCTGCTTCGCCCTACTGGCGCAGGCCAATCCGTTTCGCTGGACATCTTTTCTGCTTTTGAAGTTGAAGTAAGTTACGCACGCCTGCAGATCGCCGATGCCGTGCTGCAAACACTGGTGCAGGCTGAACTGCAAGCCAGCGATGCGCCGCTGCGAATTACCCGCGTGGAAACCACCCCCGAAGCAATACGAATTGCCGGCGACATTCGCCGCTTGGGCTTGTGGATTCCTTTCACCATGGAAGGCAAACCCACTGTTAAAAATCACCGTCAAATTACGCTAACGCCCAGCACACTGAAAGTGGCGGGCTTGCCGGTGTACCAAGCCTTGCTTGCTACGAACATTCAGTTGCAGTCTTTGATCAATATGAAATCAAAAGCAGTCGCCTTGCAAGGCCAAGCCATGGTGCTTAATCTTGATCAGGTTCTTCAAGCGCCGCGAATCGATTTTGAATTGAACGCGCTGCAGCTTGGCGATGGCGAAGTATCCGTTCAATTTGGAAGCACAGAACAAGCACCCCCGTTTTTTTGCAGCACGTCTTGTCCTGGCAGTTTTGTGTACACCGAGGGCGGCACACTTCGCGCGGCCGGCATGGTGTTGTCGGGTCAGCCCGCCTTGGTCACAGGGGTGTCCAATGGTTTTTTGCCGATAGCCTTGAACAACTTAAACAGGCTGATTACAACAAGCACCGTTCAACTGCGCACCGATGGTGCAATCTGGATCAGTGCACAGGAAGGCACGCTTTCAGAAAGTGAAACTGCATTGTTAAGCAAGGGCGAGCAAGCCATCGCTGAACTGGATGGATTTTTGAATGCACAGACCAAACCACAAACTGTGACCCTGGCTGTGCGCGAGGCCACATTGCTGTCCAAGGAAGGGATCGAGCTGCGCGTTGAAAACTTGCTTGCCAGCACCAACGCCACCGACCTGGGGCAACTGCCCACTGCGCCCCAAAACGTGCATGCGGGCCAAATCCTGCTAAGCGAAAACGCCTTGAACATCATGATGAACAAGGCCCTGTTCAACTACTCGGGTAGCCCGATTCGCAAAGTGAAAAGCACCATCGGTGAACCGCACATTGAATTGGCATTGCAGGTGAAGCCCCAAATTTTAGGGATCCCTTTGCTTTGGCTGCCCGCCACCCTTCGTGGCGAATTGCTGGTTTCAAGTGATCAACTGCACCTTGAATTCACGCCCACCCAAGTGCACATGTTCGGCATGTCGATGCTGCCAATTATTGAGTATGTGGGCCTGGAACTGGAAAGCCTGATCAAAATCGACGAGGCTGCTGTGAAGCTGCGGGGCAACACCATTCACATTGCATTGAACAGCGCCCTGCCACCTTTGCAACTGAACAGCAAGCTGCAAACAGTAAAACCAATTCAACGCTCACCTTTTGGCCCAGTCATTCAGGTGCAAGTGGGGCTGCATGCCTCCAAAGAATCCGATGACATTTACAACACCTTGGCTACATTGCCATCAGGTTTGTGGATAAACACACCGGAATTCACCGCCTTGGGCATGCGCACCGGCCCCACCTTGGGGCATGTTTACAGTGCACCGCGCAGTGAACGACTGGTCATTGACCTGGCCCAATACCCTGAACTTTTAAGCAGCGCCACGCTGCGCCTTCCGAAAGCACAACGCGTGTGGGTTAGCATGCCCGGCGCGCTTGACGGGTCATAAAACCCAATACAAAGCCAAGGGCACGAAAATCAGGCTCATCAAGTTGCCCATCATGACCAGTGAAGCCACGCGCTGCGGCTGCAAGCCATACTTCTCAGCAAACACAAAGCTAAGCACCGCGGGTGGCAAGGCACCAAACACAATCAGCATGGCGGCGTGTTCGGGGGTCAAGGGCAACAGCCACACACACAGTGCAGCGAATATCAAACCTGTCAGCGGACACAACACTCCACCGATCACACCCAGTTTCACATCAGAAAAATCGGCCTGTGTAAGCCTTACACCCAACGAAAACAGCAACAAAGGAATGGACACGTCACCGATCATGTCGATGGCGAAATACAAGGGTTCCCACACCTGAATATTCAGCATGCTCACCAGCAAACCGGCAATCGATGCTGCAATCACAGGTTCTTTCCACAGCATCAGGATTCGGGCGTTGGGGCTCATCATCCAGGTGCCCAAGGAATAATGCAGCGTGTTGCTGACCAAAAACAACATCACCGCAGCAGGCAAGGCATGTTCACCGAAAGCCAAAATGGCCAATGGCAGGCCCATGTTGCCGGAATTGTTGAACATCATGGGGGGCACAAAAATTCGGCTGTCGATGCCCAAATAACGGCCAATTGGCCATGCAAGCAGGCCTGAGCCCAGCACAATGATTGCGCCACCCACTGCCAGCAGCCAGTAAGTTTCAATGTCAAACGACTTGCTGGCCAGCGCTGAAAACACCAGTGCAGGCACAAAAATTTCCATGTTCAACTGATTGGCAAAGCGCATGTCCGGCTTTTTCACCCGGCCATACCAATAGCCCAGAGCCACCACCGCAAACACTGGAAAAATAACCGCAACAATGCGCAAGAACATAGAAAACCGTACAGGGAAATAAGCAAGAAGCAGGCAGTGTACTGCAAGCGCTTATTTCGGGCGATCCGGGTTTGTATTGGGGTTAGTGCTGGAATTGTTGCCAAATAACAGTTTCAAGGCAGGGTGATCCAAATTGCGCGGGTGGGTAAATGCAAAAAAGTCTTCCACCACGCCCTGCGCATCGCCCATGTGTACCAACGTGTGGTCTCGCACCACGTCTTCAATCAAGATTGCAGGTACGGCAAACAAACCCAAGCCAGCCCTCCCGAAAGTTTCCAGCAGCGCCAGGTCGTCGAATTCGCCCACCACCGTCACTTCCACACCCACAGTTTCCAGCCAGTGCTCCAGCTTCAAGCGCAGCACGTTGTTGCGCGATGGCATCAGGAAGGGCGCATGTTGCAAGCTGTTCGGGAAATTTTCGGCATACTTGGCTTTCAAGACAGGGCTGGCAAAAATTCGAACCGGGTAGGTCAGCAACTTCGCCACTTGCAAGTGCGCGGTGCCTTGTCCGCCGGGGCGCTCGGCCAGCACCACGTCCACGCTGTGTTGTACCAGTTCTGAACACAGGGTTTCAAACCGACCTTCCTGACACACCAGCCGCACCGGGCGTTGCATGCCCAAAATGGGTTCGATCATGTGGAACGACACGGTTTTGGGCAAAGCATCTGCAATGCCCACAGACAAGCGCAGCGTGTAATCCAACTGCTCATCGCCCAGGCTTTCGGCCATTTGCTCGCCCAGCTGGAATATCTGGTCGGCGTAGCGCAGGGCGATTCGCCCCGCTTCAGTCAGCCCCAGGCCCCGGCCTACCGGTTGAAACAAGGCACGCCCCAAGGTTTGTTCCAGCTGCGTAATCTGGCTCGAAAGGGTTTGCGCTCGAAGGCCCAGCCGCTCGGCTGCCGCGGTCAGGCTGCCGGTGTTGGCCACCATCCAGAAGTAACGCAAGTGGTGGTAATTCAAGTCGGTCAGCTTCATTAAACCCTTCGATATTTTCGATTATTTAATCAATGAGTGTTCTATTTATTCTTACATTGAACCAGCGTACACTTCAACTGTCTATTTCCCCTCAAGGAGGGCACGCTCGATGAATACAGAAATTGTGACCCAGCACCCCGAGGTCGACGACACCTTACGCCGATATGTTCTACGGCGCATGGGCTCTGCCATCAGCCGACTTTCGATACAGATTAAGAACATCACTGTGAAACTGGACCGCCGCAAAACGCAGCCCGCTGAGCAGCGCAGTTGTGTGATTGAAATTCAAATCGATGGGCAAGCGCCCGTGATTGTGAACAGTGCCGGGCCGCATTGGCTTAGCGCCATTGACCAAGCGGTTGAATCAGCGGCTCGCGCTGTACGCCGCCAACTTAAACACACCCTTCACCGGGTGACCCCATTGCAATTGTTGAAAGGACAACACGCATCATGAAACGCATCGTTTTATTTTTAGCCACCAACATCGCCATCATGGTGGTACTGGGCATCACCGTGAATGTACTGGGTTTAAACCAGTTCATGGCCGGGGGCCAGCTGAACCTGACCATGTTGCTGGCATTCAGTGCTGTGCTGGGCTTCGGTGGCTCGTTCATCAGCTTGTTGATCAGCAAGAAAGTGGCCAAATGGAGCACTGGCGCCCAGGTCATTGAAACCCCGCGCAACCCGACCGAACAGTGGCTGGTCAGCACCGTTCAGCGCTTTGCACAGAAGGCCAACATTGCCATGCCCGAAGTGGCCATTTACGAAGGCGCCCCAAATGCGTTTGCCACGGGTCCCAGCAAGAACAACTCGCTGGTGGCAGTCAGCACCGGTCTGCTGCAAAGCATGAGCCGTGAAGAAGCCGAAGCTGTGCTGGCGCATGAAGTGGCACACGTGGCCAACGGCGACATGGTTACGCTGACCCTGATTCAAGGCGTGGTCAACACCTTCGTGTTTTTCCTGGCCCGCGTGGTGGGTTTTCTGGTCGACCAGTTTTTGCGCAAAGACGATTCCGAATCAAGCGGCCACGGCATGGGTTATTTCATCACGGTCATCGTGATGGAAATTACCTTGGGTATTTTGGCGTCCATCATCGTGATGTACTTCTCGCGCCAGCGTGAATTCCGTGCCGACTCGGGTGCTGCATGGTTGATGGGAACCAAACAACCCATGATCTCGGCCTTGAAGCGCTTGGGCGGCATGCAGGCTGGCGATTTACCATCGAACATGGCTGCATCGGGAATTTCTGGCAAAGGCGGCGTGATGGCCTTGTTCAGCAGCCACCCGCCGATTGAGCAACGCATTGAGGTTTTGGCACAGCAACAGTAACCCTCAACGGCGTAGCCGGAAGCCCGCTGCAAAGCGGGCTTTTTTATTACATCACCCTGCGAATTTGCCAGAATGTTTTTTGCCAATACAAATCATCGAGCCTGCTGATGGTCACACCCACCTTGGTGGACGCATGCAGAAACTTGCCACCACCCAGGTAAAAGCCCACATGTCGCGTGCTATAGCCTGTTCGGAAAAACAAAAGGTCGCCCACTTTGGGCGAACTTCGATCTACCGCTTCACCCATATTCACTTGCTGGGCAGTGGTGCGTGGGGCATTGATTTGAAAATGGGACGCGAGTGTCTGCTGCACAAAACCGGAGCAATCAATACCTGATTTGGAATTGCCACCCAGACGGTAGGGGGTGCCACGCCATTCGCGAAACTGGGCCAGCAGGGCTTGCTGAACCACACCTCGATCAGCGGCATCGCCCACAAACACGGTGCCGTCCTCTAGCACCAGGGAATCGGTAGAACCGTCTTGCAAACTGGCACAGCCATGGAGTAGGAAAACAGAGCCACACAACAGGAAAGCTCGAATAACGTGCATTGGCTTGAATGATTTAGACAACAGCTTTGCGCTCACTGAAACGAAGCAATCCCTTCACGAAACGGTACAAGAGCCAAATACTGAGCGCAAAATACACCAGCATGCCGAAGCCAAAAGCGAACATAGTGACGATGGACACCACGAACCAAAAAGTGCCAATCCAGAATGTGGAAATCAGCCAGTCGTAGTGGCTGTAGTAAATGGTACCTGTAGATTCACCACGCTTCACATAGCAAATAATCAAGGCGATCAGAATGGGTATGAAGGCCGTGAATATACCCACAGCGCCAAGAATGTAGGCAATCAGAACGATGGTTCGGTTGGATTCTTCCTGGTCTGATATGGGGGTGAGTTGGTCGCTCATGAGGCTCCACAATGTTGGGCAATGCCTCCATTATAGACGAGCAATCGCGCGTAAAAAAACCCCGGCCAACGGCCGAGGTTCTATCCACATATGCCGTACTGCTATTACAGCTTCAACGCAGCAATACCCGCACGCGCAATTTGTGCGTCTTGGTCTGATTTAACACCTGAGACACCCACCGCACCAATGCATTGGCCATCCACCATGATTGGCACGCCGCCTTCCAGCATGCCCTCAAGTTTGGGCACAGACAAAAACGATGTACGACCGCCGTTGATTACATCCTCAAGCATCTTGCTTTCACGACGCCCGAGTGCAGAACAGTTGGCTTTGGCTGGGGCAATGTAAGCACTCATGGTTGGCGAGGCATCCAGACGCAACAAGCCCAACAAGTGACCGCCATCGTCGGCCACAGCGATGGTGACGCCCCAGTTGTTTTTATCCGCTTCAGCACGGGCGGCTGCCAGAATGGCTTGAACGTCGTCGGCGGACAACACGGCTTTGGTTTTCATGAATTCACTCCGGTTTGGATTAAAAATGTCAACACGGAGTATGCGCGAGACTCCCTGCCATGGCTACACAGGAAGTCCCTAATTCAAACAAAGATCACAGATTGCAGTTCAGGTCATCCTCGGCTGAATCACAGGAAGCTGGCTTGCTTGCACCGCCTTCACCTTCGGTGGCTGGGCGACCTGGACCCACTTCTACCACCACGCCATTGATCACCTTGCCGGCCACATTTTCTGTGCGCACCACCGAACGGGTTTGTTCCTGCCGGGCCAGCACCACTGCACCTTGCGCCGTGGTCAAAGCCGCATTTTCCTGGGGCGACAGCAGCAAAGTACCGTTGTAAACCACGGGAATCCGGTCAAGGCTTCGTGCGCCGTCATAAAAGAATGCTTGTGTTCCAGGTCGCTGTGGCCCAGCCAAATACACCACCTGCCCTGGCAGCAGATTGCTTCCCTCAAATGGCAACACAGTCAGGAAACCACCCAAACCGGCGCGCGATGCATCACCCAGTTCAACGCGAATTGCACCATCCCCAACAGATTGCCCGGAATTGGCAGATTCACCAAAAGGGGCCGCCCCGCTCTGAGTGCCTGCTGAGTTGCTCAAGGGAATTGACAAGGTCAAAGCCGGGAACGAACGGGAAGTTCCAACAGCAATGTCGTTGTAAGGCATGCGTGCATGAATGACCGCATTGGAACCCTGGGTCGAAAGACCCCTTGATCGAATGGCCACCAAATCGGCTTCGATTCCGTTTTCGCTGGCCCGCAAACGAACGTCGTTGTTGACTGCAATAAGGCTGGCGCCGCGGTTCGGACTGTACACAAATGCCTGCCCAAAATCTGGACCCGACAAAGCGGAAAAACGACCATTGATCTGGTTCACCCGGGTCAGGTTAATAGACCCATGTCGGGTGGAATTGAACACGGTGGTTGCACTTGCTGCAGTCGAAATTTGCCCAGCCTGTTGATCAATTACCGCGCTGGCCACGTCAAGACGCCCGAAGCCGGAAATTGGATTCACCGCCTCTTTGTTCGAAAACACATCCAGCGATGGTGGCAGCATCAATGCAAGTTCTGCCGACGACAAGGGGCGAGGAATTCCGCGGGCAGTAAAAGCCAGCGTTCCACCTGTTTGCTCAATATTGCCCAACAACAGCAAGCGCCCATCGGCTGTAATTTCTCCACCACGGCTTATTAAACTCAACAAACGCAAGTCACCATTCGTTGCGAAGCTTGTTTGCTCCGCATTGGCGCTTACATCGCCATTGAACTGGTTGTTCGGGTTTTGCAAATCGATTGCACCACCCAAGGCTGCCAGCTGCGTGTTGCCTTGCACTTCAATTGCGCTTGCGCCAGCGGCTTGTAAAATCTGATTGGCATTCACTGCCAAGTCACCGCCAAATTGAGACTGCGCCAAGGTGATTTGCCCACCCTGCAAATTGGTGTTGCCGGCAATATTCAGCGCCAAAGCGCCGGTGGAAGAACCAGTGTCGGCGGTTAAATCGCCCGCTGTGTGGAGTTCGATCAGTTGATGTGAATCAAGCTCGGTTGTGCCATTAAAGCGATTGGCGGAATTGTTCAAAACAATGCGATCGGCGGACAACTGTGAACCGTTCAGGGTAATTGAATTGGTCTGGGTTAAAACACCGCTCAAATCGATGTTGGTAAGACCACCCACTGTGCTGCGACCCAAGGTCAAATTGTTGGCCTGCACAGTCAAACTGCCTTGAACTTCGGCGGCCAGCGCCAAGTTTTCACCCTGAATGGTCAGTGAGTTTCTGTCACGAATTTGTACCGAAGGGTTCGATGCGCTTCTGGCTTGAACCACGACAGTATTCACAAAATCATTGTCTGAATTGTTGAACTCAACCTTGTTGGCTGAAAGCGTGGTTTGCCCCTGTACCAACAAGGCGGCACCTTGTTTCACCTCGTCTGCGGCCACCCTTAATTGCTGAATTGGACCAAGTTCATTCAACATGACTTCTTCCGCAGTGAAGTCGACGTTACCAAGACTGGAGCCCGCCACGGTTAAATCACCTTGGCTGACCAAAGCCGCCTGCGTGGCACCTTCAAGTCGAACGATGCCGTTGAACTGGTTTTCAGCGTTGGTCAAACTAACATTGTTGGCCTGAAGCAATAGAGTAGAGTCGGTGCGCAATGCATTGGTTTGACCAATTGATTCGGCAATCAGCGTTGTTGAGCCATTCACTCGGCCTGCTACACCCAGGGTGTTTACATCTTGAAGTGCAACGCTGCCCGCATTGTTCAACACCACATCGCCTTTGAAATCATTGCGTTGCTGGCCCAGCAACACATTGCTGGCACCCAGCGTGGTTGTTCCTTCTACAGTTAAGGCACCTTGTTGGTTGATGGTGCCGCCATTCAATGTCAAATTGCCAGCAGCTGTGAAATTCTGCAAGTTCACTTGCCCGGCATTCAAAGTAATGTCTTGAGAGTTCAGTGAGGCCAAAGTCAAATTGTTTGTTGCATCAGCATTCACTGTGGCTGCAGCGCCGTTAATCACCAGGTTGTTCGATGAACGAATATTCGCGGCACCTGTTAGGTCCACATTCACAGCACCCGCAAAAATATTGTTCACGGAAGTGTTCAGCTGAACCTCACCGCCCTTTAAATTGGTCGGGCCGTTCGCGATCAAAGCCCCTTCCTGTCGAATTACATCGGCGGTCAGGTTGGCTGTGCCCTGGGTTGTCAAGCCATCCACAATCAAGGTTTGCGCTCGCAGATTGGTCGCATTGCTGCTGCCCGCCACTTGCAAACTGTTGGCATCCAGCACGTTGGCCTGTACGCCTGAGTCCAATATTACCCGGCCGACAAAATCGTTTTCAAAACTGGCCAGGTCAATCTGGATTGCGTTCAAAGTGGCCTCATCATTGACCACCACGCGTGCATTTTGCACAATGCGATCTGCATTCACAACAAGATTACCTGCGGTTAATTCACCCGCGGTCCGATCGCCCAAAGTTGTGGTGCCAGCAGCTGTGGTCACTCTCAATGTATCCGAACTGCCATGTACCTCAATGCTGTTTCTATCGAACAGCTCAACATCACCTGCACTGCGCAGTTCAACTGCACTTGTGAAATCATTGCCTGAATTGGTCAAGACCACTGATGCTGTATTGTTAATACTGGTTGAACCAACCACAGTCAACGCAGCGTCTTGAGTAATGCTGGAAGCCTCCAGAGCCAAATTACCGCCTACATTTAAAGCCTGCTCAAATTCAATTGACCCGGCATTCAAGGTCACACCGCCTGCATTTCCCCCAACACTTAAATTGTTGGCATCACTCAGCGTGGCTTGCTCACTGACCTGCAGGGCCACCTGCCCACCAAAATTATTATTCACGTTGCTCAGTTCAACATTGCCTGCAGTCAAGCGGGTTGTACCGGACACATTCACTGCGCCACCGAAGGTGTTTGTGTCTGCGTTGCGCACGGTGTTTGCGTTCACCGTCAGTTCTTGTGCACGCAAGTTGCCCAGCGTAACGACACCGGTCCCGGCTTCAAGTCCATTTGCTGTGATGTTCACAGAGCCAGTCTGCCCGCCCACACGCACATTGTTCCGGTCGGTCAAATTCACGGTTGCGCTGCTGGAACCAGACAGCGTTACATCGCCCACAAAGTCATTCGACAAGGAAAGATTCACTGCGCCGGTGTTTTCAATTCGTGTGCTGCCCTGAACAACAAGGTCTGTTGTCTGGCCAATGGTGTTGGCCTTCAGGCTTAGGTTTCCTTCAGCGGCGAGGTTGCTCAGCACCAAGTGTTGTGCTTCCAGCGAGACATTGTTCACGCTGCCAGCCACTTCAAGTCGACCTGCTCCACGCAGGGTGGTCTGCTCGGTCACATTCAAATTTACTGGCTCGGCGAAGCTGTTGCCCGCGTTGTCCAAATCGACGTTCACTGCTTTCAAAGTTGCGGCACCAGCCACAGTCAGCGTGCTATTTTCAACTTGACCCACACTGCCAAGCGCAGTGACGGCTAGATCGTCGGCTGTTGTCAAATTACCAAGCATCACATTGCTGGCATTTAACGTTGCACTGCCAGCTGTACCTTGAACAGCCAAATCGGCATTGCTGCCAAGCGTGGCTTGTTCTGCAACATTCAATATGACCGGGCCTTCAAAGCTGTTGCCGGCATTGCCCAAAGCAACACTGCGTGCCGTCAAACTGGTGGTATTCGCCACTGCAATTCTTGTGTCTGCATTCTGGTTTATGCTGTCGGCCCTCATGACCAAGCGATTGGCGGTCAAATCACCCAAGGTAAGCGAATTTTCCGCATTGACAGTCAACGTACCGACTGCGTTAAAATCGCCCAGTGCGACACTGTCTGTTGCATTCAATGTTGCATTGTCGACGTTGACCTCAGCCGTTTGAGTAATGTTGCCAGCAGTCACTTCCAGCGTCCCATTGCCATTGCCGGAATTGATGGCGCCACTCAAGCGAACCGTGTTTCCGTCAATGGTTATTCGCGCAGCCTGATTCACACCTGCAAGATTGATAACGCTCGATGATGAATCAGAAGTAGGCCTGGCCAACAAAACCACCCGACCACCTTCAGCCATGACAGTACCCAATTGGCTTATTAATGCGTTTTCATAACCAGCCTGCACTTCAAAGGCCAAATTGTCGCCCGATGTGTCTACGGTGACTTCGCTTGCAGCTATGAGTTGCACAGCGCCGTTTACGCCACTTGTCATTAAAGTACCGTTGTTTGTAATCGAGGGCGCAATCAACACAATGTCATTGGCTGTAATGCTCCCCTCGTTGAGAATGGAAGCCGCATCTAATCTTAGCTCCAGCTCGACATCGGAATTGTTGCCCTGAGCACCGGGTTGCAAGCTCAATGTGGAGGCCACCAAACCACCCACGCTGACCTGCGAATTCGCACCAAACACAATGCCATTTGGGTTGATCAAAAAGACGCGGCCATTGGCTTGCAAGGTGCCAAAAATATTGGAAATGTCTTCGCCGGTTACACGGTTCAAAATAACTGAAGTTGCATTGTCCTGAATAAAGCGAACTGTCTCGTTTTGATCTATCGAGAACTCGCTCCAGTTGGCCACCGCGCGGCTTCCAGTTTGGGTCACTACCGTAGTGGTCGCATCCGGGGTTGTGACCACAACGTTTCCACCCTGTGAGCTTTGAAATACAGGCGCAGATTGAACGCCTGCGGCATAAATGATCAAGAAGGAAGCGGCCAGTGGCTTTAAAGGGAACGAACGAGTAGAAGTGCAAATGGCGGTGTTCATGGTGCGTACCCTGTTAGAAATAGTAAACATACGAAGCGAAAATTCTGGGGCTTTGTGGCTTGGGGTCGGAACGGCGTACACCGGCCAATTCCCAGGCCAGACTCAAGTTGAAAGTGAATACGTTTTGCCGGTCCCAGGCCAGGCCAAGTCCGTAGCCAGCAAGGTCGGCGTGGTTGTTAAAGCCATTGCCCTGCCCGCTCGCGTTGTGCCTTAGCTGCGCCCGGCCCTGGTCATAAAACAGGTTGAAAGACAATTCGCGTGCGTAGCTGCCAAGCCAGCTCGCAGTGGGAAGGTAACGGGCTTCAACGGTGAACAAATCACAACTGTCACCCGGGGTTTCGCCTTGGGCAAAAGCGCGCACTGCTGTTGCACCGCCCAGCGAGCATTGCTCGCTGCTGTCCAGGTTGTCCAATGCTTGTTGTCCGCGCAGGTAAGTCCACAACATCCACTTACCCGACACCAGCGTTTGAAGTCGACCCAAGGAATAATTCACACGCATGGCGTTCAAACTATCGTCGAGGCCAAACGGCACGCCGCCTGGATAATTCACTTCACTTTCCTCAACAGTGAAATTGAAGAAATTCAAACCACCCCCAATCAAACCATCGCGGGAATCACCGCTTAAAGCAAGTCTCACAGATTCAATGTCTTTCACCGTTTCAAGACCAGTCAGGGTTTGGCGATCAGTAAATTCTTTTTTGTCGAAACCTGCTAAAGCAAACAGGTTCAAGTTACGAGAACGAATGAGTGGATAAAGTGCAAATACACCCACTGATTCCGCATTGCCGTTTAAGCCCAAAGGGAAATCATTTTCGTTCAAGGTGTAGTTCACTGTGGACACATTCGCACCCAGTTTCAAACCACTGGAGCCCACGGGCAAGGTGTAGCCCAGCAGTGTAAAATCAAGTCCACCAGTATCCGACTGCAGATGGCTAATCGACAGGGAATCCCCCAAACCAAACGGGCTTTCCCAAGACACGGTGGCAATACCTCGGTAAGTTCCTGCATAGCGCGACCCGTTGGCATCAACGCTCAGACTGCCTGTGAAGGGCTTGTCATTCATGGGTGTGGCGACCAAAATAGCCTTGCCCGCCTGCGTTCCGGGCTTGATTGCAAACGACATGCGAATACCGCGCAGGTCATTCAGTAAAAACACGACCCGCTCAACGTCGTCGACGCGAATAACATCGCCGGGCCTCAAGCGATCCAGGTGTGCCTGAACAATTTCTTTGCTGACACGCAATTCATCCGCTGGCCACACCACCTCAACGCCCTCCAGCACGCCAGGCAAAACGGCAATGGTGACCACACCGTTTTTGATGTCTTGCGCGGGCAGGTAGGCGTAGGCCAAATACAGTCCCATTTCACTTTGAAGGTAGGCAGTCACAACTTGTGCTGCGCTGCTTAGGTCTTCGAAAGTTCGCCCTGCACCCACATACACCAACAAACGCTTCTGAATCTCAGCCTGATCGCGTTTGTCCACACCCTCAATGGTTGAAAAACCGTCAAGCTGATACGCCGTTACGTCAATCGACAAATCGTTCATAGGCTTGCCCAATTCTGGCGCGGCCTTCTGATCAGCTTTGTTGTCAATCATTGGTGTCGATTCAATATCCTGTGCCGGTGGCGCAGATTCAGAATTCAGAAACGGCGCCGGAGTAGACACTTGCGCAACAGCAGGCAAGGCAAAGGTGGCCAGCAACAATGCGCTGACGAATTGGATGGAATGCATGAGTTTTTGATACTGAAAGTAAAGGCGAACGGGATTGAAGCATTAAAAATCAAAACGTAAAAATTGCGTCGTTGGATTGGCGTCATCGGTTTGGTATCAACCAGATGAACTAACCCCTTCCACAAAAATAAACATGCTGCTGAGGTTGTCGGCACGCCCTTTCGCTCGGTCCAAGGCCAACTGATGAATGTGCTCAGTGCATGTTGGGTCGTGACGAAGATTGCAAGTCAGTAAAGCCAACTCCGAGTCACTGAAGTGTTCCCACAGCCCATCACTGCAGAGCACCACACAATCTCCGGGTTTCGCCACGGAAATTGGGGACACCTCAACAACCAGTTGTTGCGGTTGTTCCCCCAAGGCGGTGTACAAGGCGTTGCGGCTGGGTACTGGCTCTGTTTGCTGGTGGTCGGCCATCCACTGCAGCACGCTGTGGTCTTTCGTTCGCGCAGCAAGCTCGCTGCTCCGAAAATGATAGACCCGCGAATCGCCTACATGCAGCCAAACCAATTGCCCACTTTGTTGATTCAGCACCAACGCACACAGGGTGGTGTGCATGTTTTCAAGCTCAGAATGCAACTGCTGCGATTTCAAAATGCCCGAATTCACTCGATGTACCATGGCCAACAACTGGTTTGCATCTTGTGTTGGGGTGAGGGCAAACTCATTCAATAAGGCATTTACGGCATGGGTCGATGCCACTTCACCACCCCGATGACCACCGGCACCATCGGCCAACACACAAATCAACCAATCGCCCACCATGCGCTGCCCCAAGGCATCCTGATTTTCTGCGCGGTGACCTATATCGCTTCGTTCAAGCACACGTGTTTTGACAGGGTTGCCAGCGTTTGAACCGCTGAGTTGTAGTGTTAATTCCATGTGTCGTTCAACTTTTGATAACGCTCGCAATACAAATCCCACAAACGTGCCTTGCGTGTGGCACTTAAGCCCATCGCCAATCCACCTTGGCGGGTGGCCTCGGCCATGATGACCTGGGGGTCGAAAGTGGTTTGCATTTGCTCAATCGTGGTTTGAATGCGCGCTACACTCAATTGCATGTGAATTAACACGTCTTGAAAAGCCTGCTGTAAAGCCTGATCAGCAGGCAAGTAAGCTTGTGAGGGTTCGCCCAGCAACCGGGCCATAGCCTCTTCTGGCGAGCTCGAAAACTTCAAGGGGTTGTTGGCCTTGCCTGAAATGGTGGTTAAATCACCACCCATTTCTTCTTTGAACACGCGCCTGGCTTGCAACAACTGCATGCAACCTTGAACACCGATTCCCAACAAATACCGCAGGTTTTCGAGTTCTTTCTCGGTGGCTGGCTGCGCTGCGTTCGACAATGGAACTTCTGGCTCGATGGATCGATTAACCTGTGCGCCCTGAGAACCTACGTACATGCGCTGCGCCAGCACGGGCACGCGGGAAACAGAGTCTTGTGCCTGATGCTGTGAAGCGGGGCTCAAATCGGCCAACAAGTCATCAATATTTAACGCCGGTTCGGCTTGGGGCATCAAGGACTCAAGCGGATCAACTTCCTGCCGGGGCAATAAAGCATCCAGTCCCGACCAGTGGGCATCTGCCATTTCCAAGGTCAGCAGGTAGTCGCCAATCTTCAACACGTCACCCAGATTCAAACGAACCTGTTCTCCCTGCGGCATGGGTTTGCCATTGACCTGCGTGCTGTTGGTTCCCAGGTCGGTCCAGTAGCACTGCGCATCATCAATGTGTATTCGGGCATGCTGACGCGACACAATTCGATTGGGATCATCGAGCACCCAAGTGCATTCCTGCGAACGACCAACAATGCCGCCATGCAGTGGCACGGGCCACGGCTGAAGCGATGTTGTTGAAGGCTGCAGACAATCAACTTTGAACTGGAAGCTTGAGTTCATGAGGCTTCCTATCGCAGCACAAACACTTCTCCACCCAACACACCCACATGCATGGGTAGGTGGATGGTGGTGTTGTCTTCGACACATTGAAATTGAAACAAGGCCTGATGCTGCATGTTCAGCAAGGCATACACCGCCGAATTTCGCACGGTATAAAAAAGCCACGCCTGCGGGTCCTGCATTGAATCTTCAAGCGTGCTGTTCATGCAGAGTTGATTCAAATACTTCGTGAAATTGCTGTGGGCTTGTTGAAGATCAAGGCCATAAGCAGTGGCGATTTCACGGTTGCGATGCGTAAAGTAAGGCGACAACGCCGACACTTTCCTGCCGCGAAACAGGCCCTGCATGTTCAATACAAAGTCCTGTATTTTTATGCGGTCGCTTTCAGTGGGTGTGGACTGCAAAACATCAAGATAACGCCAGCGCGGAAATGAGACCGGCAAATCAAGCTGTACATCAAGCATGCGTGCTTTGTGTATTCGTTGCCCGCGATTGAATGATTCTTCAAGTGCAAACAGAATATGCGGCTCGACCTGCGTGGCAGAGCCACGGTCTTTTTGCAACTCAACCCACACTTGAACCGAGCAATCGGATTTGGCCAGAACACTGCCTTCACCATCTGGCAATTCTTCCAAACTGAACACCTGAAGGCGGTTCTCTCCGGCCTGAATAAATTCATGCACAGGCATGCGAACTTCCTGCCCTGCATTCAGCTTCCCGAGAATCATTCCATTGAGCGCAAGCAAAGCGTCTTGCCCCAACGCAATGGCTCGCAGCAACAGGGTTTTATCCATGTATTAACTCCCACTGCATCAAGGTGGAAGCAGGAAGCAGAGCCCAGCTTTTGGAGGCAATGCCACACAGGGGGTCAAAAGCTTGCCATTGGCACACCAGTTCAGAATGACTCAAGGTAAGTTCAGCATCCAGGCGGTGAAATTCTGGATCAATCTTGGTAAGCAGCGTGAAGGTCATTTCCCCGGCATTTTGGTTGCGCAAGTTCAGCAAGGGCCTACCCACACACACCACAGGCGACAGTTGAATTTTCAAGGGCACGGTTTGCTGACAGATCAGCAAGGGTTCGCCAAATGGCAGTTGGCCCGCAGGCCGTGCATCATATAAATTCCAGTCGATGCACACATCGCGGGCTGCTTGAATGGTCAAGTTGACCAACACACCCGCATGCAGAAAGTGGGCATGCCATTGCAATGCACCTGCGGGCAAATGCAAGGTGGTGATGCCGGTGGAAACAAACTCGACTGGTGCACCAATGCCAGTGGCTTTGCGCCACCCTGCATGCAGGTCAAAATCGACGTGCATGAAAGGCTTTGCAACACGAACGCCTGCATCGTTCAAGTGATCAACACCATGCCAGGCACTTTCAACTTGGCGGATGGCCGCATTTGTCCATTCAAATGCACGCTGCCCGTATTGGACCCTGGCCGTGCGCGCATCCACCACTTCAAGTTGTTGCATGGGTTTAAAACCGCTGCCTTGGTTGGTGCCCTGGTTAATACCCAATTCACACCGCTCAACAATCGGGTTCGGGCTGACAATCCATGGATCGTTTGAAATGGCCTGTTCACACATTTGTGCCAAAAGTTTTTCAGGCGTGAACTTTCCAAACAACTTGTGCTGAAATCCGGTTTCACTTCGAAAGATATTGGCTTGTGTATTGAATTCCGAACAAACAACGGGATCAATAACCCCTTCGTGATTACACGCCACTTCAAGCAAAAACTGGCCGGGCACATGTGCCCTCAAACCTTGAAGCAAATCGGGTTCAGCCTGTAATTCAAGCCATGCCTGATCAACACGGCCCACACCTGCCAAAGTCTTGTGCAAGTGCTGATACGCAGTGGGCGGCACACCACGGTTCAATGCCAGCTGAACACACTGGGCAACCAAAGCTTGTGGGGACAACAGCACCTCGAAAAATTGCTTGAAGTCAACTTCACCCACATAATAAGAAAGCAGCACGCACGCTTGCTGATAGGCACTCAATACCCCGTGTTGCTGCAGGCTTTGAATCGCATTTTCTAAGGAATCTTGAAAATCAGATTGGCTGCTGTAGCCGTGGTCCAGATCAAGCTCAGTGAGCAAGGCGTGAATTCTATGCAAGTTGTCCTCACACGCCAGTGCCTCGAAACCTGCTTTCAAATCGAGCGTCATCATGCCGGCACCTGCTTGATTTGTAGCTGATCGCCTTGCATCACATACAGCTCAACCTGTTCGCCCACAGCAAACCCAAACGACTGAATTGGACCGAACAGATTCGACAAATCGCTGCCGTTCAGCGTATTGAGTGCAATCTTCAGATACCGCGGATCAAACCAAGGCCACACCCGATTGCAGCCCAGTTCATCTTGAAGTTGGCGCATTCGCCGCAGATGATTTTTTAATAGAGAAAATGGGATCGGATTCACTGAAACGACATAGCCCCGTTCAACCGGCTTCCACGCCCACAACTTGTTGTTGATCAAGCCCGCATCGGCAAGTTTCACCACACTCACGTTGCAATCAATGGGAATGGCACCGCCCACGGTGCGCCCCAAAAAAGCTGGAAACTCGACCAATGCAGGGCCTTGAGAAATCAGATCACTGGGGGCCACCCCGTACACAGACTGCATCGCATGCTACCTGTCAGGAAAGTGGGTCAACGGGCGGCTCGACCACCGAAGGTGCCAGCGCACTTTCAGGTGGCGTAGGCGAAGCACCGCCTGCACCCTCAGCTTCAGCGCCGCCGCCATAAGTGATGGAAGGTGAACTGATTTTTATGCCCACCGGAGTCATGACAATCGATGAAGCGCCCACATTCAAGGACATGAACAAACCAGCGCTCAGCTTCAAGCCAACACCTGCCTTTACATTACCCAACATGTCTGTGCTCAGGTTCAGGTTGCCCACTGCATCCACATCGGTGCTGCCCCGGGATTTTAATGAGCATTGCCCAGCAGTGCTGATGGTAATTTGCCCGTTGTTCATCAAGCTGAACAAACCCTGAACCGTGGCCAGTACATCGTCGTTTGCAGTCAGGCTTAACGCCTTGTCGATTTGCTGGCTAACCTGGCCCAACACGGTACGCGACACATCGGCCTTGATTTCTTCAATCAAGTTCCCGTGCAGCAGGCTGTTGGAGTTTCCACGAATTTCAGTGCTGCTGTTGTTCTTGATCAGGCTCATGTAATCTTTCTCGGCCTGAAACCAAACGTATTCGCTGCCCAGCTTGTCGTCAAAGCGCAATTCATTGAAATTGCTGGGCGAGCCTTTTTCGGAAGACTGCGAGCGCAAACCCGACACTGTTTTGTTGCCGGGCAAAGAATAGGGCGGTGTTTGTTCCGCGTTGAACGACATCCCAGTGACCAGTGGACGATCGGGGTCGCCGTCTTCAAACGACACCACCACCTCCTGACCAATGCGTGGAATTGCAACAAAGCCCCAACCCTTTCCGGCTGAAAGCGAAGCCACGCGCACCCAGCACGAGCTGTTTTCATTGCGCAGGCCGTAGCGGTCCCAATAAAACTGAATCTTGATTCGGCCGAATTCATCGGTGTGAATTTCACGGCCTTCCGGACCCACCACCAATGCGGGCAAAGGCCCCCTGACTTGAGGCTTTCTGGTTTTGCGTTCAGGCCGGAAAGGCTGGCTGGACTCAATGGCCTCGAATTGACAATCAAAATCGGATTGCGCGCCGCCATTGGCTTCGGGTTCTGACTCGTGAATGCCAATGCGGGTACTAACAATCAACAGGCTTTTGGAAAAAGCGGGGTTGTCTTTGCACACGGTTTTCAGCAAATAGCCAGCGCTGACACCACGCGCTGCGGTGCTTGCATTGAACACCAGTTGTCGCGCCTGCGCCTCTTCGTGGCGAAGCTGGCTGTAATGCGCACCCTCACCTTCGTTTTCATACTCGCCGGGGTATTCAAACACCTCAAAGGCCGAGTTGTACGACTCAGCTTTGCCTTGCGAATTCACCAACAAAGAAGAGGACGGTGTTTTGAAGTTGTAATCAGTGTGTGCATGCCGGGGGGGCTCAATCGACTTTCGCATCGCCATGCTGGCAATGATTTCCTGAGGCGTTAAACGACCGCCTTGCGCAGCCGGGTCGTAAGTCAGGGAATCATAGCCTGGGAAGCTTGCATGGGCAGTACTTGAATCTATCAACACCAGGGTGTGCGAATTGTTTGCATTCTCGAAATAGAAGTAAACACCCTCCTGTTCAAGAATGCGGCGAATGAAATTCAGGTCGCTTTCGCCGTACTGAACCACATATTCCCAAACGCGTTTTGCACCAATACTTCGATCAATAAAACGCACCGAGGGGTGACCATGGCGCGCAATTACTTCCGCCACAATGGCAGGTATGTTTTTGTTTTGATAAACCCGAAATTCCTGATTTTTACCGAGCAGCCAGGTCCATGATTTCAGTTCAAGCCGGTACGCACACCGCCCGCCTGTGGCCATGGACACTTGTTCCATTTCAACAATGACACCATCGAAATAGCGTTTGCTTTGCTCGCGTGTTTCAAACGCCAAACAAAGGTTTTTTCCCAAAAAGTCATCTGCATTCAAAGTGGCAGAGTCAGACTCAAGGTACACCGTGCCGGTGCTGTTCTCCGACAAGGCCTCATGCAGGCGTGCAGACCTGAAATGCACTTCGTCCAGCGGGGCTGATCCGCTCAGGCTAATCAGTTTGTTCATTGTGGTACAGGGTCAGTCCAGATCAAGGCAAGCGGCTAATTTCAACTCGACGGTTGGCGGGTGCAAACGGATTATTCGCATCCACCAGCTTGTCGGCTCCCTTGCCTTCCACGCGCAGCAAGGTGGGTGCAACACCCTTTTGAACCAGATAAGACTTCACCGCCTTGGCTCGCTCGGATGACAGCGCTTGATTCAACGGCGCGTTACCGCTTGCGTCGGCATGCCCAGTTACCAGTACCGAGGGCGAGTCTGAGGGGCGATTGCTGAGCACTTGGGCAAACACATCGAGCTGCTTTTTCAGTTCAACTGGCAATTCCGCAGAGCCTAGCTGGAAGTGGGCATTGGGAATTGAAAAGCGCACAGCAGGCTTAAAGCCCATGCACTTGAAACCGTTCTTGCGGAGTTCTTCACAAGCCTCTTCAGGAAACAAACCTTCTTTCACCTGCTCTACAGCGGGAACTGTGTCGACCAAATCGACCACCAACGAATCGGCATGGGCAAGCGAATGCAGACCAACAAAGAGGGGCGCCATCAAAGCGAACTTCAGGATGTGTTTCTCAAACATAGCTACTCCGGAATAGGTAGGGCATCGGTAAAAAAATCACCTTAAAAAATCTCGTGTTAGGATTTTTCGCGACTTGGGCGTCGAGTCTATTCCTTTTAAAAAAATTCGCTCAACGAGTGATACATCCCAGTAAACAGAGAGTGAAACTCATCCCCCGTTATGACTAAAAACAGCCGAGTGATTTGGAGTGAAGGGCTTTTTCTACAGCCACAACATTTCCAGCAGCAAGAACGCTTTTTCGAGCATGAAATTCATGTGCGAACTGCGAACTTCAATGCGTATTCCCATGGTTTTCATACGCTGCAACTGGACCCAGATTTGTTGCTGGCCGGAAAAATTGGTGTATTAAAGGCATCTGGTTTTTTCCAGGATGGCACTTACTTTTCAATTCCTGATCAAGACCCTGCCCCGCCCTGTCTGAACATTTCTAGCTTTCCAAAATCGGGAAAAGTTTTTCTGTCACTGGCCAAACCACATTGGTCGGCCGGGCAGCTTGACTGGCAAGCCAACAAACCCGAAAAAAACACCGCAAGTACTTCAAAATTTTTGTCAAACACAGAAGAAATTCCGAGTGTGTACGACCCTGAACTTGATTCCCAATCTGTCGAGCTGGCCCGGCTTAACCTGTTTTTGAGCGCTGATGCCCTGCACCAGGAAGGCCATGTGCAGCTGCAGTTGTGCGAACTTCAGGAATCGAAAAATCACGAAATTCAAATCAACACGCGGTTTATCGAACCCTGCTTGTGTGGATTGAAAAACGCGAATATTCGCCAAGTACTTGAAGCTGTGCTGGGTCTGCTTGAAAGCAAAATAGCGCAACTTCGCCAACGTAGAATTCGCAAGGGCAGCCACAACAGTTCTGAAATTGGCGACTTCCTTTTGTTGCAGAGCTGCACTCAACACAGGCTGGTTATTGCACATTTGCTGAATACCAAACAATTGCACCCTGAAGTGGCCTACCTTCGCTTGCTGGCCTGCCTGGGCGCGGTGACTTTGTACGGCGATGACACCGCCGCCGACTTTTCACCCAATTACGACCACGACAACTTGCGCTTGGCTTTTGAAAATGTACTGAACGGTATTCGCAACGCGTTGGCTGGGCTTCACGATCAACATGCAATTCAAATTCCCTTGGTTCAAAAACAGGGTGGTGTGCACATCGGCCAGGTAACCGATCGCAGCTTGCTGAGCGACGCGCATTTTTACCTCACCGTGCATGCCCTGGCGCCCGAAGAATTGGTACAACGCCAATTCCCAAGCACTGTGAAAATTGGCCCGGTTGAAAAGCTGCGTGATTTGGTGAATTTGAATTTGCCGGGCGTTCGGATGAAAACTGTTCAGCAAAGCCCTGCGGCGCTCCCCTATTACGCAGACCACATTTATTTCCAACTGGAAACACGCACAGAACCCCTGTGGAAAATGCTGGAGCAAACCGGGCATTTGGCCATTCACTATGCCGGGGATTTGCCCGAACTGCGCATTGAACTGTGGGCAGTTCGCCGTGAACAGGAGCGCTTGCTTTGAACGCAGACGATCCATTCTTCGCCTTGGGTGGCGAGCGCACCATTATCAAACCCCGACTGGGCAAACCCGCGTCAGCAGCCATCCAGTCGCTGGACAATATTTTAGGGCCTTCTGAATCAGTTGGCCGCGTTGGCGAGGCCGAGCACTCCCACGCACAGGCCCGGTTTGACCACATGCTAAGCCAGTTGCAAAACAACCCGGCGGCGAGTGAAAACGGACTGCTGGTGCATGCCAGCCCACTGCTGCGAATGATTTGCGCAGTGGGCGACATGGTTGAGGTGCCTTCAGCCAAGGCCTTGTCCAACACAATGTTGAGGGGCTTACGAGAACTCGACCAAACACTGGAACAAATGCGACGCCCACAAGCTGAACGGCTTTCAGTTCGCTATGTGCTGTGCACATTCATGGACGAACGCGCAGCCAACACGCCTTGGGGTGGTTCGGGTCAATGGGCCAACCACAGTTTGCTGCTGCAGTTTTTCAGTGAAACATGGGGCGGCGAAAAGGTGTTTGCCCTGATCCAGAAACTGATGCAAAGCCCCGCAGAAAATAAGGAGCTTTTGGAGCTGATGGCTGTGGTGCTTAGCCTGGGGTTTAAAGGCAAATACAAAGTAGAAACGGGTGGCGACATTGCACTGGTACAGCTTCGCACCAGCTTGTTTCAACTGGTTCAATCGCATCCACTCCATCCGCTTGCCCAACTGCACCCTGATTTCTGGAAATCCAAAGCGCCCGCTTCCAGAAAAAGTTTTCTTCAAATTCCTCTGTGGTTACCAATCAGTGTGCTGAGCACGCTGGGTACCCTTTTTTTTCTTGGATTGTATTTCAACATGAACACTCAATCTGACCAAGCGTTTGCTGAAATTACGTCAATTTCATTTCCTGCGCCTGAGTTCACTCAAATTGCTGCTGCCCCCGTCAATCCTGTTTTCGGGCTTGAACTGCCGGTTCAACTGCAGCAGGAAATCATGGCTGGTTTGCTGACTTTGAAACAACTGGGCAACAAATCCACCGTGATTTTGGTGGGTGATGGTTTGTTCGACTCCGGCAGTGCTGAGCTAAGCGCCAAAGCCGCGCCTTTGGTCGACAAGGTTGCCAAGGAACTGTCGCTGCACCCCGGGCAAATTACGGTGACGGGCTACACCGACAACCAACCGATTCGCTCTATCCGCTTTCCATCGAACTGGCAATTGTCAGCTGAACGTGCAGAACATGTCGGGCAACGCATCGCGGCCTTTTTGCCCAATACGGCGATCGCCACCGAAGGCGCAGGTGCTGCCAACCCAATTGCACCCAACAACACGGCGCAAGGCCGCGCCCTAAACCGACGCGTTGAAATTACCTTGATTCACAGCCAATAAATACCACCCGAGTTCACTATGCTTCTTCGTTTTGTTCTGAGCCTGTTGGCCTTTCTGGGATTTCTGGCATTGATTTGGCTGGTAGGCCCGATTGTGTCAATCGGCGAATCGCGCCCCTTCAGCAGCCTATGGGTTCAGGTGCTGCTTAGCATTGTGATTTTTCTGCTGGTGTTTGGGCCGCTGGCCTGGCGCTGGTGGAAAGTGCGAAAGGCTGAACACGCACTAAAAGCGGGGTTGACTCGCCAGGATGAACAATCGCGCGTGCAGTCAGCAAAGCTGCAAGACATTTTCAATGAAGCAGTTGGCACGCTGAAACAGCACCAGGCGCGCAAGGCCTGGTACCAAAGCAAACCCGGCCTGTACGAACTACCGTGGTACGTCATTATTGGCCCGCCGGGCAGTGGAAAAACCACGGCACTTAAAAATGCCGGCTTGCGGTTTCCTTTGCAAGATCCCATGGGCAAAGACGCCATCAAGGGCGTGGGTGGCACGCGAAACTGCGATTGGTGGTTCACAGACCAAGCCGTGTTGATCGACACCGCCGGGCGCTTTACCACACAAGATTCTGACCAGAACACCGATGCCGCTGGCTGGAATTCATTTTTACGCCTGCTGAAAAAACACCGGCCCAAGCAACCAGTGAATGGTGTGTTGTTAACGCTGAGCATTCAGGAATTGCTGGATACAGAATCGAGAAGAAAAGAAACGGCTGCGAAAATTGCACTGCGTCTACAAGAAATGATTCGCGCCTTGGGCATGTGCCCGCCAGTGTATGTGTTGATCACCAAACTCGATTTGCTCAACGGCTTCAAAGAAACATTTGGGCGACTCAGCGAAGCCGAACGCGCACAAGCCTGGGGGGTGAATTTCGAACACCCGAACACACTAAACACCACACTGACCAACACCCTGCCCAGCGCACTGGGCGCGATGGTAGATCGCTTGAGTGAGCAATTGAATACCCGCCTGATGCGCGAAGAACAAGAAAACAGACGGATCAAATTGTTTGAATTCCCACTGGCTTTGGCACAACTCAAGCCAGCGATTGAATCCATTCTTTCGCAGGCATTTCAATCGGAAAGTCCTTTTGAAAAGCCGGTGGTATTGCGCGGTCTTTATTTAAGCAGCGGCACGCAAGACGGTACGGTGTTTGATCGAATTGCATCGGCCATGGCGCCGAATGCCGGAATTGATTCTGCGGTGAAAGGGCAAGGCAAAAGCTTTTTCATTCGCGATGTGTTGTCGCAAGTGGTGTTCGCAGAACAACACCTTGCTTCTTATGTGAAGAAAAAAGCGCTGTTGGAACAAGGCCTCTATGTGGGCGTACTTTCATTCGTCTGTGTGCTGTTTGGCCTGCTGTCGCTGGGTTGGTGGATTAGCCATGGCAACAACAGCAATTCCATTGCCCAAACTCTTGAGCGCACGGAACGGCTTGCTGCCAAAGCCGCCACCCTGCCCACCGAAGCGCAAGCGCCCCTGCAAGAACTTTTTCAAACCTTGGACGAGCTGCGAGAGGTTGCGCAAAATAGCCCCGATAAACTTGGGCACCAGCTGGGATTGAACCAGGACGAGAAGCTGGCTCAGGCTGAGCAATTTGCTTATCGAAACGCCTTGAACACGGCATTGATGCCACGTGTGGCCAAACGCCTTGAAGACAGGTTGCGCGCGGCACTGAACCAGGACATGGAGCTGGCTTACGAGTCTTTAAAAGCCTATGTGATGATTCACACTCCGGCGCAGTTCGATGCAGAATCGCTGACCACCTGGGTGGTGTTTGACTGGCAACAAAATGTACTTTCCGGCTACGAACCCGATTTGCGTGAATCTGCAAGCCAGCATTTGCAAGCCGCAATAGCGCTGGGGGCACCGTTGCAGCTTCCACCCAAAGACGCAGAACTAATTGAGAACGCGCGGCAAATTATTGGCGCACAAGCGCTGGATGAAAGGCTTTACAAACGTATGGTGCGGTTTTTCAAACCCGATGCAAACAGCGACTTCAATTTGGTGAAAACAGTGGGGGTGAGTGCAGCCGGCATTTTCACCCGTTCAAGCGGGCAATCGTTGAATCAGGGTGTGGATGCGCTTTATACGCGCAATACGTATGTCAGTTATTTTTTGGTCCAACTGCCTGTGCAGGCCAAACAATTGAGCGATGAAGCAAGTTGGGTTTTGGGTGAAGGCAAGGGCGAGGGCAACAGCAACTCGATGAACGCTGCAAACACGCCTGGTTTGATGCGCCGCGCACGCGAACTGTACATTCGCGATTACATCCAGGTTTGGGACAATTACCTGAAAGACGTACAAATTCAGCGCCCGGCACAGTTTGAGCAAGCCGTGGATTTATCCCGCGTATTGGCTTCCCCGCAGTCCCCATTAAAAAAGTTTCTGGAAGGCGTTTCTGAAAACACGCGGTTGGCAGGCTCGTTGGGGAAAAACAGCGACAAAGCTGAAGCAGTGGCGAATCAGAAAGCGAATCAAGCACTGTCGCCCAATGTGGCTTTGTTGGCAGGGTCTGATTTCAAACCAGTTGACTTTGTAGCCCCGCTGGAACAACAAGTGGATGAACATTTCAGCAACATCAATGGGCTTTTTGAAGGCAACCCACCTGCCTACTCGCAGGTGTCCACTTTGCTGAACGACCTGTACGCCCAACTGGCCGCCATAGCCAGTGCGAAAAAAAGCAAGTCAGCCCCACCACCCCCCGCAGCCATGGACGAGGTTCAGGTAAATGCCGGTGTATTGCCTGAACCGGTTCGCGCCATTGTGGGGCAACTGGCCGGGCAAGGCAGTGCGCAAGGTCGCGCGGCCGAGCGCGCCAACTTAAGCGCCGACTTGCGCCCACTGCAAGACGTGTGCAGACGCACTGTGTCCAACCGCTACCCGATTCATTCAGGCTCGGGTCTTGATGTACTAAGCGACGACTTTGCGCGCTTTTTCGGCCCCGGTGGTTTGATGGATCAGTTTTTTGCAAGCCGCTTGGCCAGCGTAGTGGACACAGGTTCGGCCGACTGGAAATTGAAGCCACTGAGCGACGGGTCGCAAGCACCAGCCAACCCGGCCATTATCCAGTTTCAGCGGGCTGCAAGAATTCGCGATGTATTCTTCCCCGGCAACACGCCCAACGCAGCCTTCAATGTAGAAATGCGTTTGCTGAATTCCAGCAACCCGAGCGATGTGTTTTACATGGAAACAAATGGCGACTTGAAAATGTTTTCCAAACAGTTTCAACCCAACCACCGCATTCAGTGGGGTGGACAATCGCCATCATCCACGTTACGCATTCGGGCTTCGGAAGGCGCGTACAAAACTTACAACGGCCCATGGGCCCTGTTCCGCTTGTTCGATTCGGCGCAAATTCAAAACACCGAACGGCCAGAAAAATTCAAGGCCATTTTTACACTCGAAGGCAAACAGTTTGAATTTGAAGTGATGGCGAATTCGGCGTTCAATCCGCTTCGCTTGAATGAGCTTCGCCAATTCCGTTGCCCGGGCAATTTATGAACATAATAAATAGCAAACGCACAATTTCATGGTTTGGCAAGTTGCCCTGCGTGGGCGATTTTTGCAGCCACAACATGCCTGCCAAGGTGTGCGAAGCGCTCGACAACTGGCTCAGCGAGGCCATGCAAGTTGGGCAAGAAACCCATGGCGATGCATGGACCCGCGCTTACTTTCAAACACCCATGCATGGTTTTGTGTTGGGCAAAAAGGCTCTGCCTGCGCTTGAAGACAATCTGGCTGTGGGTGTGATCATGCCGTCCGTAGACAAAGCGGGGCGCGCATTTCCGTTTGTACTGATGGAACAGCTACCCGCACAAAACGAAGCGGGAGAGCCTTCTACCGTGCTGAATCAGCACATTGAGCCACAAACCTTGACCGACTGGTTTTCACACGCCTATGGCATGTGCGCCGCCGCCATGAACGATGAATGGACATTGGACAAACTGGCCAATGAATTGCAGCACCTGCCTAAGGTTGCCATGACCGTGCCAACTGGTCAAAACGCAGTGAGCAACGATTGCCACAGTACTTGGTTCAGAATTGAATTCGACGGGCAAGTGAACTGGGTAATGCAGTGCCGGGGGCTGCCCAAAGCCGATGCGTTTGAAACCTTGATTGGCATGGGCATCGCACTGTGATGAACGACAACACGGTAATACAAGCCGCGCCTGTTTCAACATGCGAGGCCAACCAGCAGCCCTTGCCACCGGGCACACTGATTGAAGGATTCGAGATTCGGGGCGTCATTGGCGTGGGGGGGTTTGGCATTGTGTACAAAGCCTGGGATGCCATGCTTGAAAGGCAAGTGGCCCTGAAGGAATACCTGCCTGCATCGCTTGCGCAACGCATGCCCGACGGACAAGTGAAAGTGCGCGACCGCCGACACAACGGCACTTATGAAACAGGGCTGAAAAGCTTTGTCAACGAGGCGCGCTTGCTGGCCCAGTTTGACCATGCCGCGCTGGTGAAAGTGTACCGCTTTTGGGAAATGGCAGGCACCGCCTACATGGTGATGCCGCTGTACCAAGGCACAACCCTGAAACAGTACATGCAACAGCGCATGGACCAGCAAGGGGCACCCTTGCCGGAAAGCCAGTTGCTGATGTGGCTTGTGGCGCTGACAGAAGCGCTTGAAGTGATGCACAACCAGCAGTGTTACCACCGAGATATTTCACCTGAGAACATTATTATTCAGGAGGGCACAGGCTTGCCGATTCTGCTTGATTTTGGAGCAGCCCGCCGGGTGATTGGCAATGTGTCGCAGCCGTTCACTGTGATTTTAAAAGCCAGTTACGCACCCATAGAACAGTACGCGGAAGTTCCATCAATGACACAAGGCCCTTGGACCGACGTGTATGCATTGGCCGCCGTGGCGCATTTTTTAATAACCGGCAAAACCCCACCCTCGTCTGTGGGCCGCTTGGTCAACGACAGTTATGTGCCGCTGCACACGCAGAACACACTGCCATTCAGTACGCAAATAAAGCATGCCGTCGATAGCGCACTGGCTGTGCAGCCTCAAGATCGAACTGCCAGCATGGCCCAGTTTCGGGAGGCCATGTGCAAAGTTCAAACAGACGTACTCAGCTTGTTTGATCTGCCAACACATGTGCCGACAACTGTGCCAGCAATGCCCGTCTTGGAAAAGCTGAGCGAGAAAGAAGGAGATGACGCAACAAGTATCAAGGGTATGTTGATTGGATTGATTGTCACGGGACTCATTGCTGCTGTTGTAAGCATTGCCTGGGCGGCAGGGCTTTTTGACAGGCCCACGGAAAACACTGAGCAGTTGCCATTGCCCACCCCCGAGCAAATTGAAACAGCACCCAACCCGATTGAACCTGCATTTCAATCGGTGTTGAACCAGGCCAATTCGCAGCTCACCATTCAAATGAGCGAGCCCGTTCTGAAAATAGGTGAAGACCTGTTGCGCTTTGAGGCGTTGTCGCCCATCGATGGCTATGTGGCGGTTTACGTTCGCTCTTCCGACCAGTCGCTCATTCAGTTGCTTCCCAATGTGCGCGTACCGGTGCTGGCGATTCAAGCCAACAAGGCGCTGACTTTGCCGCCCGCCAACGAACCCATACAGGCCGCAGGGCCTGCCGGGGAAAACCAGTTCCTGGTGGTGGTGACCGAGCGGCCACGCGACTATGCTCATTTGAACATGCAAGACCACTATGGTTTTGGACTGGTTCGAACCGAGAAAGGTCTGGAGGGCTACAGCCCTTGTTCGGAAACTTCCTGTGTCGACACAATGGCGGCCGCTTGGTTTTCAGTGGAGGAAGTAGAGTAATTCTTCTGTAGAATCAAATTTCACAAGGGCAAATTCATTACAAAAAAGCCTGAAATTACCGGAGACGACATGAACACAACCGCTGCTGCAGCACTCCTGCTGCTGGGTGCAAGCCTGGCACTTCCCACACAGGCCAACGCCAACACCATCAAGATGTGCATTTTCGACATTGCCGGGCGCAGTGGCCCCGCTTTTGCGCAGGCGCGCGATTATGCAGTGGCCGCGAAAGGCTGGGGTGCGAATATAGAGTTGGAAGCATATGTAGATGAACGCCTGGCTGCCGAAGACTTCAAAACCGGCAAATGCGACGCAGCCGCGATTTCAACACTGCGGGGCCGGCAATTCAACCAGTTCGTGGGCAGCATTGACTCCATTGGCGCGGTGCCGACGTACAAACACTTGCGCACAGTAATCGATTTGATGAGCAACCCGAAACTGGCCGACAAAATGACATCGGGCTTGTTTGAAGTGGCTGGTATTTTGCCGATTGGTGCCGCTTATGTGATGGTGAATGACCGCGCGATTAATTCAGTTGAAAAAGCAGCCGGTAAAAAAATTGCTGTGCTCGACTACGACAAATCACAAGCGAAAATGGTTCAGCAACTGGGTGCACAACCCGTTTCAAGTGAAGTGATCAACTTCGGCACCAAATTCAACAATGGGCAGGTGGACATTATTGCGGCACCCGCCATTGCCTACCAACCACTTGAATTGTACAAAGGCATTGGCAACAAGGGCGGCATCTACCGATTTCCGCTGGTGCAGTTAACGGCCAATATTTTGATCAAGAAAGACAAATTTCCAGAAGGGTTCGGGCAGAAGTCGCGTGTATGGATTCAACAGCAGTTTGACCGGGCGATCGCGCTGGTCGATACCTCCGAAAAAGGAATTCCAGCTGCGGCATGGCTGGACATTCCCGCTAGTGACCGAGCGAAATACGATGTGCTAATGCGTGAATCGAGAATCCAGATGACTGCCGATGGATTTTACGACCCGGAGATGATGAAGATTTTGAAGCGCATTCGCTGCAGGCTGGATGGTGGCTTGGGTGAGTGTTCAGACAAGCGAGAGCTTTAAGCCTTTACTTTTTCCAACCTACCAACGCCTTGAATATATTAAACATCGCGTGAAACGTTTTTAGCCCAGGGAGCGAATTAATAGATTCAAACCCTGATGGCTAGATAAACCATGAAAAAACTTCTTCTGCTGATTACCCATGCTGGCGCGCTGGTCCTTGGTGTTGCACTGGGTATTTATTTACTCCCCATTTTGGTAGAACCTGAAGGCCCTGGTACGGAAGCCATTGCGGCTTCGCAAAGCAGTGCACTGTTCTCGACTGAATTCAAACGCGACTTGAAGGGCAGTGATTTTCTGCATTGGGGAGAGGGTCGCTTAACCCTGACGGCAAGCCAAGCGGTATTCGAGGGTGAGCTTGCGCCGGGGCCCGATTACTACTTGTACCTGACTCCAAAATTTATTGAAGACGAAGCGGGCTTTCTGGAAATCAAAAATCAATCGCTTCGGGTGGGGTCTGTAAAAACCTTCGGTGGGTTTATCCTCGACCTTCCACCGAACACCGACTTGCAAAATTACAGCGCTGCTATTGTTTGGTGTGAACGCTTTGGCGAATTCATCAGCGCGGGGCAGTTTCGCAACTAGTTACACCAAGCCATGCGCCTGTTCATCGGCATGGTATGAACTGCGCACCATTGCTCCTACTGCTGCGTGGGTGAAGCCCATTTCATAGGCTTTTTCCTCGAACATTTTGAATACGTCGGGGTGCACATAACGGCGCACTGGCAGGTGATGACCTGATGGAGCCAAGTACTGGCCAATTGTGATCATGTCGACCTGGTGCTCGCGCATGTCGCGCATCACCTGCAAGATTTCTTCATCAGTTTCACCCAAGCCCACCATGATGCCGCTCTTGGTCGGCGTGTTGGGGTGGGTTTTCTTGAATTCCTGCAGCAGCTTCAATGAATGTTTGTAGTCGGAACCCGGGCGGGCTTCTTTGTACAGGCGCTCGGTGGTTTCCAGGTTGTGGTTCATCACATCGGGCGGGGCAGCATTCAAAATGCCCAGTGCCCGATCCAGGCGCCCACGGAAATCGGGCACCAGAATTTCAATTTTTGTGTTGGGCGACAACTCGCGGGTTTTTTCGATGCAGGCCACAAAATGACCTGCGCCACCGTCGCGTAAGTCGTCGCGGTCTACGGATGTAATCACCACATAATTCAAGCGCAAAGCGGCAATGGTCTTGGCCAAGTTCAGAGGCTCATTTTCATCCAGTGGGTCGGGGCGGCCGTGGCCCACATCGCAGAAGGGGCAACGGCGGGTGCATTTGTCGCCCATGATCATGAAGGTGGCCGTGCCTTTGCCAAAGCATTCACCGATGTTGGGGCAAGAGGCTTCTTCACACACGGTGTGCAGCTTGTGCTCGCGCAGAATTTCCTTGATTTCATAGAAGCGGGTAGACGGTGAACCAGCTTTGACCCGGATCCAGCTGGGTTTTTTCAGCTGTTCCATAGGCACAATCTTGATGGGTATGCGGGCAGTTTTGGCGGCCGCTTTTTGCTTGACGGTCGGATCGCTCACCGCGCTGAGTTCTTTGGCGACGGCTGAATTTTCGTTGATCTCGGACACGTTTTTGCTCCCTGGCCTTTGGGTGAAATGGCCGTTTGTTTACTTTGCCACTGCGGATCTCGCAGCTTCAAGGTGTTGAATCAGATATTTCATCAGATGCACTTGCATCTCAGAGGGTGAAATTTTAACACCAATCGTGGCCAAGTCCACAGTTTCCAAACCCACGTAGCCACAAGGGTTTATGTGCTGGAAGGGTGCTAAATCCATGTTCACATTCACCGACAAGCCGTGATAGGCACAGCCCTTGCGGATCTTGATGCCCAAGGCGGCAATTTTGGCCAGGCTGCCGTGGTGCATGGTGTACACGCCGGGTGCACTGGGCTTGCGTTGGGCATCTGCCACACCCACGGCCACCAAAGCGTCAATGATGCTTTGCTCAAGCAATTGAACGTATTCGCGCACCTTCAAACCGAACCTGCGCAGGTCCAAAAGCGGATAAATCACGATTTGACCGGGGCCGTGATAGGTTATTTGCCCCCCACGGTCGGTGTTCACCAAGGGTATGTTGCTGCGCTGCAACATGTGTGCGGGGTCGCCAGCCAAACCCAAAGTGAACACAGGAGGGTGTTCACAAATCCAGATCTGGTCGCTAATTTGCCCGCCAGGCTGCTCTGAGCGGGCTTCTGTGAAATTGCGCATGGCTTCCCAAGTCGGTAAATACTCGACCTGGCCCAGTTCGCAGAATTGAATAGGTACTCCAACTTGCAGGGTATTGGGTTGCGGCTTGCTTTCTTGTTGATGGATCATGTAAGCATATTTCCGATTTTCACAATTTTTGCAGTCGAGTTCATTATGTCTTCAGAGCCCATTGAGTGGTTTGATATCCCCAGCGTCCTGGGGCGCCGGGCTGCGTCCATTCTGGGCTTGTCGAAGGTTCCAATTGTGGAACTGGATGAATCGCACCGTCCCTTGATTCTTGCACACTTGCTGGCATTGGATGAAACCGACCGCCGTTTGCGCTTCAGTTATGCGCTGGGCGATGCGGCCATTGCCAAATACACCGCCAGCATTGATTTCGAACGCGATTCGGTGTTCGGTATTTTTGGGCGTGATGATGTGTTGCTGGGTGTGGTGCACCTGGCTGAACTGAACCAATCAGCAGACAGCCCTGCACCCAAAGGCGCTGAATTGGGGCTTTCACTGGACGCCAACATGCGTGGGCATGGCCTGGGCACATTGCTGTTTCAACGTGCCCTGCGCCGCGCTCGCAACGACGGCATTGAAATGCTGTTTGTATACACGCTGACCGACAACGAGGCCATGCTGCGCATTGCCCACAAGCTGAACATGCGCGTAAGCACGGCCGACGGGCAATGCGAGGCCCACCTGCGGGTGGAGCCTGCCAGCAAAGGCTCGAAAGTGCGGGAGTTTGTGGATGAACAACTGGCCGACATTGACCACTTGTTCAAAGGCTCGCTAAGCCAATTCAAAAAGTGGGCTGAAGAGTTTTAAATCAACGTCACTTTAAAAGGCCTTGCATTCCGGCAATGGGTCGCTTCCCTTGAAAATCCAGATGGGTGCACTCACCGCCACAATGCGATCACCCCGCTTTACACGGAGGAAATACCAATTCTTTCCATCTGCCGGTGTAACGGTGAATTGCCCTGTCTTGCCAGCAACGGTTTGAAGTGGCAAGTAACGCCCCTCTTCATTGCTGCTCGGGCCTGACTGTGAACTGAACAATTCGAACGACATGCCTTCCAGTGCATCCATAGTGTTGGTGCTGCTGACATCAAATTCAAACTGAACAGTGTCGCTGCGTGTGCCGATGCGTGAACCCATGGGCAGGCGCTGGGCGCTCTGTGTTGAGGGTTGCACTGCATTAAAATTCATACGCAGTGCATTTTCGTTTTGAGCAACCGTGTAAAACCGGCGAGCCAAAAAGGCTTCCCGAATTTCAGCCTGATTGTTGGCACGGGCAATGGCCACGGTTTTTGGCAAACTGCTGCCGCCCCAATCGGTGGCATGGTGATCTTCCGATCCCGCTGGCCCCAAGTACCAACCCTTGTCAAGCGCATGGCCATACCAAGAACCGAACTTGCCGTCGGTGTCGTACTCATCACCCTTGCCGAATACTTCCAGCCCCACCACCCGGTAATCGGCTGGAGCCACATACTTGAAGTCGTTGAATGCATAGGCGGGGTCGCCTTGCTGGAACACATTTAATGCGTTCAATGCACCTGCCATGCGCGTGGCTTGACCCACACCTTCGCCAATTTGCAGCAATACGCCGTGAATGGCGTCTTCACGGCCAGGGTGGTTGAACACCATGATGCCGTCGCCACCACCGCCAAATTGCGGCGACAACACAAACCATTGCCAGAACAAGTCCATGGACACCACATAGCCGGGGCCAAGTTTGGCATTGATATTGAACTTGCTCATGTACACGTTGGCATGGCCAAACCGATCAGAGGTCCATTCAAAACCACGCATCGCGGTGAACATTCCTGGTGACTCACCGGTGACGGCATTGGCCTGATTCAGCGTGCTGCGCCACTTGGTGAGGCTGTTGGGCAGGTTGTCCGGATCAGATATAAGGCACGACAAAGGGTTGTCGGTGCAGTTGTCGGTGTCGGGCAGGGCCAAAGGAATGGCCAGGTTGTCTGAGTGATCCGACGACATCACGAAATCCATGCCGCGCTCGCGGGTTTGGCGATAAACCTGTTCGGGATCGGTGTCGGCTTGCCCATCGGAATAGGCGGTGTGTTCGTGCATGGCCCCCAGCAAATGGGAATAGCCTTGCCCGGTCAAGCCACCACCGTAGAACGGCGTGCATTGCCCAGCCGAGAACTGCTGACTAGCGGGTTGCTGCACACCCAGCGGCGGTGCAGACAACACACCCGCCAGCGGGCAACCTAAACCCGTGGGGTCTTGCAAACAACTGAACAAGCTTGCCGTGCCGGCAGTGTTGGCCCGCACGGTGGCATTCACGGTTTCTTGAGCCACACTTGCTGCAAACGTTGAGCGGTCGGACACCTCAATGCTAAAACTTAGCATTTGATCTTGAAATTCAGCGGGAATTGTTACCTGTGCGGTGGCCTGGTCGGCATTGTTTATTGAAAGCGTTGGGCCACTGGTTTGTGTCCAGCGATAAAACAAAGTGTCGCCGTTTGCATCACTTGCCTGCACCTGAAGACTCAGGGTTTCACCGGGGCGCACCGGTTCAGGCAAGGCGCTGGCATTTTGAATCACGGGTGCAGTGTTGGCATCGCGATTGGGTGTGGTCACATTGAATAATTTGAAACCAAGGCCTTCCTGATTGTCGATGGCAATGGCACGAATTGTGTAGGTTTGTGAGTCTGGGGAATTGGGCAGCTGCACACTCAAATTGCAGGTGGCTTCAGCGTATTCAAGGTTCAGCGTTTCATTGCGCCACTGAAAAGATTCAATGCTGCCATCGGCATCTGTTGATTCACAGGCGTTGGCAACAAGGCGGTTGTCGGCCTGAATGGGTGTGAAGCTGGTGTTAACAACCGGCAAAGCATTGTTGAATGTGTTCTGAATTTCTATTTCAACCCGGTCTTCAAGCACCGTGCCGTTGGAAAGCTGGGCCTGCACAACGAATTCAACCGCGGTGTCCTGATCAACTTGAGGAAGCACCAGGGTCAGTGCAGATTCGTCTGATCGACCCGCCTCGCCGAAAAAAACCGTATTCTCATTGGCGGGGAACCAAGAATAAGCGACCACCGATTGATCAGTGGGTGTATTTACTTGCGCGTTAAGCACCACCGTAGATCGTTCCGCCGCTTGCTGGTCTTCACCCGCATTGATAGTGGCTTGATTTTCTTGCTCATCAATTCGAGTGGGCGCAGGGGCATCGTTGTTACCACCGCATGCTGCAAGCAGCGCGATGAACAATAAAGGGAAAATTGAGTGGGTGTTGTACAGCATGGCGACAATCCAAATGGGTTTGAACTGTTACCAAGTTGTGAGTGCTTAGGATGAGGTGAAACCTACTAAGAGACAAGTCACCGATTTGAAACAAACGGCGTTCGACTAGTCAACAAGATGACCCGTGCGAACAAGAATGGTACAACCAGGCTTGCTGAAAGGCGTGTGTACACTGGCATGCGGACTGCGAATCCAGGTGCCCGCCGGGTAGTCGCCATTCTCATCGGAAAACACACCTTCCAGTACAAAAATTTCCTCGCCGCCAATGTGGCGATGCATATTGAAATAGGTTTCTGGAGCCCACTTAACCAGCGCGGTGTGGCGCGTTTCGAAACTGTCCAGCGGCATCACTTTCAAACCGGGCACAAGGCCTTGTCGCCATTCAGCCTTGTTGGTGTTGATGACCACCGGAGTTTGATCTTCCGCCCGCATGTGGCGCAACTTGACCAGAATGGTGCAACCTTCAGTCGACTTTGGTGAATGCTTGGTACCCACGGGGTTTTTTACAAATGTGCCAGCTGGGTAGGCGCCAAACTCGTCCTCAAATGTGCCTTCGAGCACGAAGAATTCTTCCCCACCACCATGCTCGTGTTCGGGAAATGCACAACCCGGGTCGTAACGCACAATGGAGGTTAAACGTGCAACTTCGTCACCATCACGCTCAAGCGGTTTGCGCCAAACACCTGGGGCCGGGGAGGCAATCCAATCCACTTCCTTGCTGTTGACGACTGCGCGTTGGGAAAGATCGGCGTTGAGTTTCATGGTGCTGCTTTTGGCGTACTTCGATCGTCTGATTTTAACGCAAAGTGATTGCCGTTAATCACGCTTGTAGGCCCAATTGTCGCAAGTCCCAAGCGCACGCCTGAAAACCTGTTGATCCCTTTTTGAGTTTCACACTAACTCACCTCGCTTGGCAAAACTACCGGCCAAGCCTCGGTGTCGGCTATTGGCCGAACGTGGCGTGTGAATTCAAACGGGCAGGTTTTCTTGAAGGCGATGCGATTGGCACATTGCTGCCGATTGGGCTAAACGCAGCAAGTGATCGGCAAACTTGGTAGTTAATCTGCCAAATTAATGCCATCAAATCGGATGACACAAACGCCCCCCCATTTGACCGTTAATGATATTCAACTTAATTTGTTTCCTTTAAATTTTTCAGGGACTGCAATGAGTGATCGCGTATTGGAAAACAGTGGGGTAGGCATTGTTTACGAGGCAGAGCGTGTTCACAGAATTGTTGATAACAGAAAATACAAATGGGGTGGAAAAACTCTGGAGGGATTTGATTGCTCCGGATTCGTTGCTCATGTGTTGGGCAATTTGTTTCCAGAAAAGAAAGTAATGTTTCAAACCAATGTTCAAGGGTTTATTGGCAGCGAGTTATTTGAGACGGTGGATAACCCGCGACCTGGCGACATTGTTATTTTTCCGGCTACTGGGAGTTTTGTGAATCACATTGGAATCGTTGTCGACCAGGAACGCTGGATTGGTTCACAATCATCTACCGGCGTGGAATACGTCAGATTCAGCAATGGTTTCTGGGGTAAACGAGAACATTACTTTCGCCGTCTGAAAACCCACTCCACTCAATCAGTCTCCATTTACTTGAAGAACGTGGGCAGTACATATGCATAAACAACTTCAACTTTCATTCGTGTTTATATCAGTACTCCTTGTGGCTTGCGATCCGACTACCAAGCAACCGCCTGCTCAATTACTAGTTACACAGGAAACGCCTACAACTTGGCAATTCGAAACGTTCAGCTGTGCGTTTGGATGCGATTCATTGCTTGCTGATGCGTTGGATCAGCGCAAGGGGCAGGTACTTGATTTCAACTCCCCCCAAAACGGATTCGACCTGCTAACTCAGTGCAATGGAAAATTGACCTTACAGGAAACCGCTAAAACGAACACGGAGGTCATCAAGCAACTTAACGAGACCGTGTCGCCGATCCAAGAATTCACACCTGAAAACACGGGCCTGACCGATTTGGAACTGACAACTGCCGAGGCTAGTTGTCAGGAAGAAGGAAACGCAGAGACATTCACCACTTTTTGGGTGGTCTCACTTACCAAGGACACAATGAAAGTCTACTTTGAAGGCGCAAGTTTTCTGAACTTCAAAGCAGTGAAGAAGGACTGATGCGCAGCAAATGAAAAGGTCTGAAGAGTGCCTAATCTGCAAGCGCGGCGCTGACCAGCCAACTCGGCGTGTGTTACTTATTCCGCACTTCAAGAAAACCGCCCCGTTTGAATTCACACGCCGCGTTCGGCCCACGGCCGACAAAGAATTCGGCCATCTGTTTTGCCGAATTCTTTGAGCAAGGATGAATTCAATAAGGGATTAAGCGGTTTTCAGTGCGGAACAGGCAAGCCACGACGAGTTGGTGAAATCCACGACGAGTTGGTGAAATCCACGACGAGTTGGTGAAATCCACGACGAGTCGGTGAAATCCGCGACGAGTTGGCAGAAACTCACATCGACCTGCGATACTTCCCACCGACTTCAAACAGCGCCTGCGTAATCTGCCCCAGCGAACACACCCGCACTGCATCGACCAGGACTTCAAATACATTCCCGCCATCCATGGCAGTTTGCTTCAAGCGGTCCAGCATGGGTCCACTTTCATCCGCATGCCTTTGCTGAAACTCTGCAAGGCGATCAAGCTGGCTCAACTTCTCTTCCTCAGTGGCGCGCGCCAATTCAAGCGAGTTCAATGAGTCGGAGTTGTCATTCGGGTTGGTGAAGGTGTTCACTCCCACAATGGGCAAGGTGCCGTCGTGCTTTTGAATTTCATAGTGCATCGACTCTTCTTGAATCTTGCTGCGCTGGTAGCCAGTTTCCATGGCGCCCAGCACGCCGCCGCGTTCGCTGATGCGGTCAAGTTCATCCAGCACTGCGTTTTCAACCAGTTCGGTCAGTTCCTCGACTACAAACGCACCTTGATTCGGGTTTTCATTTTTGGCCAGGCCCCATTCCTTGTTGATGATCAACTGAATGGCCATGGCACGGCGCACACTTTCCTCGGTCGGGGTGGTTACCGCTTCGTCATAGGCATTGGTGTGCAGGCTGTTGCAGTGGTCGTAAACTGCAATCAGCGCTTGCAAGGTGGTGCGTATGTCGTTGAATGCAATTTCCTGTGCGTGCAAACTACGGCCACTGGTTTGAATGTGGTATTTCAGTTTCTGGCTGCGGTCGCTGGCGCCGTATTTGTCGCGCATGGCGATGGCCCAAATGCGGCGTGCCACACGGCCCAGCACGGTGTATTCCGGGTCCATGCCGTTGGAAAAGAAGAAGCTTAAGTTGGGCGCAAAGTCGTCGATCTTCATGCCGCGCGCCAAATAAGCTTCCACGAATGTGAAGCCATTGCTTAACGTAAAGGCCAGTTGCGAAATCGGGTTCGCTCCAGCTTCAGCAATGTGATAACCGCTGATCGACACGCTGTAGAAATTGCGCACTTCATGGTCGATGAAGTACTGCTGAATATCACCCATCACGCGCAAGCTGAATTCAGTCGAGAAGATGCAGGTGTTCTGCCCTTGGTCTTCTTTCAGAATATCTGCTTGTACGGTGCCGCGTACCGCTTTCAATGTGGCGGCCTTGATATTCGCGTATTCATCGGTATTCGGGGCGCGTTTGTTTTCAGCCGTGAATTTGTCCACCTGCTGGTCAATCGCGGTGTTCAGGAACATGGCCAGAATGCTGGGTGCCGGGCCGTTGATGGTCATCGACACGCTGGTGCTAGGCGCGCACAAATCAAAGCCGCTGTACAACACTTTCATGTCGTCTAGCGTGGCTACGCTCACACCACTGGTGCCTACTTTGCCGTAAATGTCGGGGCGCAGGTCGGGGTCGAAACCGTACAAGGTGACCGAGTCAAACGCGGTCGACAAACGCTTGGCGTCGCTGGCACTGCTCAGCATTTTAAAGCGGCGGTTGGTGCGCGCAGGGTCGCCTTCACCGGCGAACATGCGGGTGGGGTCTTCGCCCTCGCGCTTCACTGGAAACACACCGGCCGTGAACGGGAAATAACCGGGCAGATTTTCCAACATCACAAACTTCAGCAAATCGGCGCGGCTGGTGAACTTGGGCAGGCTAACACGATTGATTTTCAAGCCACACAGTGTGGTTACCGTGAGCGGTGCTTGCAGGGCCTTTCCACGCACCTCGTAGGTCAGCGTGTCGCCTTGGTAGCCCTCCGCCAGTTTGGAATAATCTTTCATGGCTTTTTGAGCAGCCATGCTGATCCGGGTTTGGGTCCACTCCACAATGTCGCCCAATGCTTCAACAGCCTTGGTTTTGTCGGGCTTGTGTTCCAGCATCAAGGCTTGCGCACGTTCCATGCATTCCAGGTCGTACACGGCGGCCACGTCTTTCTGCACCTGCGCTTTGTAGCTGCGCACAGCCTGCGCAATTTCAGCCAAGTAGCGCACGCGCTCGGAAGGCACCACCGCCTTCATGGTGGTGGAGTGTTTGGTGTCGATGGCCTTAAACAGATCTTTGGAAGGCTTGGCAATCGGCATGGCGGCGCGCAGTGCTTTGTACAGGGCACTAACGCCATCGTCGTTAAAGCGGCTGGCCAGCGTGCCGTAAACGGGCATGGTGTCGGGCATGCTGGTAAACGCCATGCGGTTGCGTTGCACCTGTTTGCACACATCGCGCAGGGCGTCGAGTGCGCCTTTGCGGTCGAATTTGTTCACCGCCACAAAATCAGCGAAATCCAGCATGTCGATTTTTTCAAGCTGACTGGCTGCGCCGTATTCAGGCGTCATCACATACAGGCTGAAATCCACATGCGGCACAATTGCTGCGTCGCCCTGGCCAATACCCGGGGTTTCAATCAGCACCACATCAAAGCCGGTGGCACGGCACAGCGCAATAATATCAGGCAAGGTGGCGGGCACTTCCTGCGCGGAATCACGGGTGGCCAGTGAACGCATAAACACTTTGGGGCCATTGCCTGCCCAGGGGCCAATGGCATTCATTCGAATGCGGTCGCCCAACAAGGCACCACCGGTTTTGCGGCGCGATGGGTCAACGCACACCACGCCAATTGTCAAGTCATCGCCATGGTCCATGCGCAGGCGGCGAATCAATTCATCGGTGAGGCTGGATTTGCCCGCACCGCCCGTGCCAGTAATGCCCAGCACCGGGGTTTTGCTGGCTTGGGCTAGCGTGCGGATTGCTTCCAGGTCAGCAGCAGGCACTTCATCGCGTTCAAGGCGGGTAATCAGCTGGGTCAACAGCGGCCAATTGCTGGCCAGCGCTTTGATGCCTTCAGGCGTGCACGCAACTTCAGCCTTTTTACGCGCGTCGCGCACTTGCGCTGCGCGGGCAATCATGTCGCCAATCATGCCTTCCAGGCCCATTTTCTGTCCATCTTGCGGGCTGTAAATACGATTTACACCATAGGCTTGAAGGGCTTCAATTTCAGAAGGAAGAATGACACCACCACCACCGCCAAACACTTGAATGTGGCCTGCGTGTTGAGCTTTCAGCTCATCGACCATGTACTTGAAAAATTCATTGTGGCCACCTTGGTAAGAACTAACGGCCAAACCATCGGCATCTTCCTGAATGGCGGCATCGACCAGTTCCTGCACAGATCGGTTGTGCCCCAGATGAATGACTTCAGCACCCTGACTTTGCAACAAACGGCGAATCATATTGATTGCGGCGTCGTGCCCGTCGAACAGCGACGACCCGGTTACGAACCGCAGGGGCGTGCTTTTGGTGTCAGAGAGGGGTTTCCCCACCTCGCCGGTGCTGCTCTTCATGTCTGTCTCCTGGTAGGTTGCGGTTGTTTTCCACCGCTCGTTTGAATTCCGATTCTAACCTATCCAGGCGCCATGCATAGCATGCAACCAAACCCAAAAAGCTTAAAAGAAGAACACTGGAGATCAGCCAATACGTCAGCGGCACGCCATACACCGTGATGCCAAGCCGGGGAACAAACAGAACAACAATCAGAATCAGCGCAATCCAGACCACCAACAAACGCCCGGTAATTCGCTTAACCTGCTGCCAGTAATCCTTTTCAAGGGGTGTGGGTGGCGGGCTTTGCATGATGCGCTACACAGCGAATTTTGGCTTGAAGCGATACACCGCCAGCGTACTGCGCAAATTGCCCAAAAATTCGACTGGTTCGCCATGCAAAAATAATTGCTTGCCCAGCACTTTATGTCCGATTTGAGCAACCAGCACTTCGAAGTCTTTGGGGGTGCACAGGTGAATGTTGGGCGTGTTGTACCACTGGTAGGGCATTTGTTTCGATACTGGCATGCGACCCCAAGCAATAGACCACACATGGTACCAATGACCAAAGTTGGGAAAGCTTACAATGCCCTCTTTGCCCACCCGCGCGATTTCTTTCAGAATGCGCTCGGTGTTGTGCATCGCCTGCAATGTTTGCGACAAGATAACCACGTCAAATGCATGATCTTCGAACATGGCCAGGCCTTTTTCAAGATCTTGCTGAATCACGTTGATGCCATTTGCCACACTGCGCTGCACGTTGGTGTCGTCAATTTCCACGCCGTAACCTGTGGCATTTCGAGTTTTCATCAAGCGCGCCAGAAACGAGCCATCACCACAGCCCAAATCAAGCACACGTGCACCCATGGGCACCCAACTTTCAATCAAATCCAGATCTGCCCTGGGTACCACAATGGGCAAGGGCTGTACGTCTTGTCGAACCGCGTGCAGGGTTTTCATGCAAGCTCCTTGGCAATGCGCTCAAAGTAGCCACGCACTACATTGTGGTAGCGCTCGTCAGTCAGCAAAAACGCATCATGACCATGCGGCGCATCGATTTCAGCATAGGTTACATCGCGCTGGTTGGCCATCAGCGCTTCTACAATTTCGCGGGTACGCTCCGGGGCAAAGCGCCAGTCGGTGGTGAAGCTGACCAGCAAGAATTTTGCCTTTGCGGCTTCCAGCGCCTTGGCCAAATCGCCACCCGTGTGGCGGGCAGGGTCAAAGTAATCTAGCGCTTTGGTAATCAGCAAATAGGTGTTGGCATCAAAATAATCTGCAAACTTGTCGCCTTGGTAACGCAGGTAACTTTCCACCTGAAAGTCAACACCCAGCCCGTAGTTGTAGTCGCCGTTGCGCAGCGTGCGACCGAATTTCTCGGCCATGTCATCACCACTTAAGTAGGTAATGTGGCCAATCATTCTGGCCAAACGCAAACCGCGCTTGGGCACCACACCATGCTCGTAATAGTTGCCCCCATGAAAATCCGGGTCTGTCACAATGGCTTGGCGGGCTACTTCGTTAAAGGCAATGTTCTGTGCGCTCAACTTGGGCGTGGAAGCCACAACCATGCAGTGGCCCACGCGGTCTGGGTAACTCAAGCTCCATTGCAGGGCTTGCATGCCACCCAGGCTTCCGCCCATGACCGCGGCAAACTTCTGAATACCGAAGTGGTCTGCCAGGCGAACCTGCGCATTCACCCAGTCTTGGACAGTCACAAACGGGAAGTCGGCACCGTAAGGCTTGCCAGTTAACGGGTTGGTGCTGCTGGGGCCGGTTGACCCAAAACACGAACCCAGATTGTTCACGCCAATGACGAAAAACTGGTTGGTGTCCAAGGGCTTGCCCGGGCCCACCATGTTGTCCCACCAGCCTTCGCTTTTCTCTTGCCCTTCATAAAGGCCAGCCACATGGTGAGAGGCATTCAGTGCGTGGCACACCAACACGGCATTGCTTTTATCGGCATTCAGCGCACCATAAGTTTCAACCATCAGCGAATAGCTGGGCAGGGTTTTGCCGCACTCGAGCAACAGCGGTGCAGTGAACTCAATAAGTTCGGGCTTTACAAAGCCCACAGACTGGTTGGCAGACACAATTCGGCTTTTCTTTTGTTGGTTGATTGGTTCTTGCAAGCTTTTGAGTATAAATCCCAAAGGGGTCTGCGAAAGCAGTGCAACTGCGGGTCGGCGTTCAAACAGGCCATTAGTCTTTGTGCAGTTCTCGCATCAGTGCGTCAATTTTATCAATGTCGAATGTGCGGGTTATTTTCTTGACCTGTTTTTGAATGGCTTCAAAATCAGTTTTCAAAAGCAGTTCTTTCACATCCAGCAACTGCGAGGGGTGCATTGAATATTGAGTCAAACCCATTCCCAACAACAAACGCGTCAGGCGAATGTCGCCCGCCATTTCACCACACACACTGACAGGTACATCGGCTTTTGCAGCACTGGTAATTACTTCGTGAACCAAACGCAGCACGGCGGGGTGCAACGGGTCGTAAAGATGAGCGACTTGATGATCCACCCGATCAACGGCCAAAGTGTATTGAATCAAGTCATTCGTGCCGATTGACACAAAATCCAGGTAATTTAGAAAATGCGGCAGGCTAAGCGCGGCTGCGGGCACTTCAATCATGCCGCCGATTGGTACGGCCTGGTTGGCTTGAAAACGGCGTTCCTGCAACTGTTCGCGTGCCATGTCGATGTAAGCCAGCGCTTGTTTGGTTTCCCGAATATTGGTCAGCATCGGCAACAATATCTTGACTGGCCCGTACTTGGCTGCGCGCAGCAAAGCGCGAATCTGCGTAAGAAAAATCGCGGGCTCGGAAAGGCTGAAGCGGATAGAACGTAAGCCAAGAGCCGAGGTACTTGAAACCGGTGGCGCACTGCTGTTCACCCCGTCAAACTGCAGTGTTTTGTCAGCACCCAGATCAAGGGTGCGCACTGTGACCGGCTTGCCTTTCATGGCCTTGATCACCTTGCGGTAAGCCTCAAACTGCTCGTCCTCTGATGGCCATTCCTTGCGGTTCATAAACAGGAATTCGGAACGAAACAGACCCACGCCATCTGCGCCAGCATCGACCACGCCTTTGATGTCTTCGGGCAATTCAATGTTGGCCATTAACTCCACACGCCGTCCGCATTGGGTGCGTGCTTCGGTGGTAATCAGCCGCTTCAACCGCTGGCGCGAAAGCGCCAATATGGCTTGCTTGCGCTGGTACTCCTCGACCACAATGGCCGCTGGGTCCAGAAACACGGCGCCAATTTTGCCGTCAACCACGACCAGGTCGCCGTTGTGCACAAACTCCAGCGCGCGCGGCACGCCGACCACAGCTGGAATGCCCAAACTGCGCGCCACGATGGCAGTGTGTGAAGTGGCACCACCGAGCTCAGTGACGAATGCGCCAACACGGCGACCTTTCAACTGCACCATGTCGGCCGGGGAAATGTCGTGCGCAACAATCAGCCAAGGGTCTTCGTTCTCACCCTCTGGCGGCAATGGCAGTGCGGTTGCGTGGCCACGCAACGATTTCAAAACCCGCTCGACAACCTGCCGCACATCGCTGTTGCGCTCTCGGAAGTAGTCGTCTTCAATGGCTGAGAATTGTTCCAGCAGCACTTCCATCTGCTCAATCAATGCCCATTCGGCGTTGATCAACTTGCTTTGAATCAGATTCTTCGGTTCTTCCGACAAAATTGGATCGGCAAGAATCAGGCTGTGCAAATTCAGGAAGGCATCAAATTCAGCGGGGGAATCTGCGGCAATCTGGCTGCGAATTTCAACCAGTTCATCGGCCACGCGCTTTATGGCGTTGTCGAATCGTTTTTTCTCGAAGCGCACCGATTTTTTCTCGATGCGATTGCGGGGAATGTCCCGCATGGCGGTGTCCCAGACCAGGGCACGGCTAACCGCAATGCCTCGGGATACCGCAATGCCATGCAGGGCCAGAGTCATGGTTTACTCGCCTTCGCCGAATTTGTCGTCGATCAGGGCAACCAAGGCAGCAATGGCTTCTGCTTCATCGCTGCCTTCCGCTTCCAGTACCACTTCATGGCCCTTGCCTGCAGCAAGCATCATGACACCCATGATACTTTTCGCATTCACGCGGCGGCCGCCTTTGGCAATCCACACTTCTGACTGAAACCGGCTTGCGGTTTGAGTCAGTTTGACAGACGCGCGGGCGTGCAAGCCCAGTTTATTGCTGATGGTGATTTCTTGCTGAATCATCGTTTTTTGCCGGGTTAAAGGTTTGACGTTGAGGCGCAGTGGCACCGGTACTTACAATGCCGTTTCGGCCACCCATGACCAAACGTTCGGCCACTTCATTGATGGGCAGGTCACGAAACCCAAGCGCACGAAGCACCATGGGTAGGTTGCAACCCGACACCAGTACGGATGGCAGCTTAAGCGATTCCACACCCGCACGCACTGCCGCATTCGAGGGGGTTGCCCCGAAAAGATCGGTTAAAAACACCACACCCGTGCCTGCCTGTACTTCATGTGCTGCGCTTTGAATGCGCTGCACGGTGTGGTCAATTTCTTCGTTGGCGGGCACGTCAACGACCGCAAAGCCCTCGGGCATCGAGCCCATCACATGCTGAACGCATTGGCGAATTGCATCACCCAAGGGTGCGTGGGTTACCAATACCAGGCCCAACATCAAGCGGTCTCCTGCAATGCTGCTTCAACGGCTTGAACGAACAGGTCGGCCACAGGGCAACCGGTTTGGTCCATGATTTCACGGAAACAGGTGGGGCTGGTGACATTCACTTCGGTCAAATTTTCTCCAATAATGTCCAGCCCAACCAACAACAGGCCCCGGCTTTTCAGTTCCGGGCCAAGCGTTCTGGCAATGTGCCAATCGCTTTCGCTCAAGGGTTGGGCCCGGCCTGTGCCGCCTGCAGCCAGGTTGCCGCGGTGCTCGCCTTCTTTGGGTAAGCGGGCCAGGCAAAATGGAACCGGTTCGCCGTTGATCAACAGCACACGTTTGTCGCCGTCCACAATTTCAGGAATGTAACGTTGAACCATTGCCGTTTTCCGCCCGTAGTCGGTCAATGTTTCAAGAATAACGCCCACATTCTGGTCGCCTTTCTTCAGGCGAAATATCGAAGTGCCGCCCATGCCGTCCAGCGGTTTGGCAATGGCATCGGGGTAATGGTCCAGAAAACTGCGAAGCTGCGCGGCATTGCGCGACACCACAGTGGGCACCACGAACTGTTCAAACTGCGCAATGGTGAATTTTTCGTTGTGATCGCGAATGGCACGCGGGCTGTTGAACACGCGCGCGCCTTCACGCTCCGCTTGCTCCAGCAACCAGGTGGCTGTGACGAATTCCGCGTCAAAAGGTGGGTCTTTGCGCATGATGATGGCGTCCAGGTCTTTCAACGCCACTTCCTCACGCCCCACTTCGCTGTACCAAGCGGTGTTGGCCCGATCAATTGAAATCCACACCACCTGCGCATGAACACCTGCACCGCTGGCCCAATGCATGGTGCCATCTTCAATCACGCCGACTTTCCAGCCGCGCGACTGGGCCGATTCCATCATCGCAATCGATGAATCTTTTTTCGGGTTCAAGCTGCTCAGCGGGTCGACCACGCAAATGAAGTTGCGGCTACTCATGCGGCCAATTCCACACTGGCTGTGGCTTCAAGTTCTTGGGAAGCAGCCAACGCCGCCAAACGACCGATTACGCCGTAGGCATAGAAGCGGTTCACTGCGGCATCAGGGCGATCGCTGCAGTCGGGTGTGTTGCAGGGTGTCTCGAACGCCAAGGGTACAAAGTGCATACCTGGCGCATTTAGGTTTTCGTCGCGGCCACGGCCAGTGTGTACGCGGTAAAAACCGCCAACCACATAGCGGTCAATCATGTAGACCACCGGTTCAGCCACCGCGTCTTCAATGCTTTCGAAAGTGTGCACACCCTCTTGAATAATGACATCTGATACTTGCAGGCCTTCCTTCACCACTGACATCTTGTTGCGTTGCTTGCGGTTCAAACCCACCACTTCAGATGCATCTTTCACCGTCATGATGCCCATACCATAGGTACCAGCATCGGCTTTCACCACCACATAGGGTTGTTCGTCTATGCCGTACTCGGCATATTTGATGCGGGTTTTGACCAGCACCTCGTCCACTGCTTGCGCCAAGGCTTCCTCGCCCACGCGTTCCTGAAAATTCAGCTGATTGCGGTGTGTGAAATACGGATTGATTAGCCAGGGATCAATTTCCAGCATTTCAGAAAAGGCTTCCACCACAGAATCGTAGGCTTTGAAGTGCGTACTTTTTCGACGTGTAGCCCAGCCGGCATGCAGTGGTGGCAGCAGGATTTGGTCTTTAATGCCCTGCAAAATTGGCGGTACGCCCGCCGACAAGTCATTGTTCAGCAACACTGCGCAAGGTTCCAGCCCTTCAACACCCACTCGCTTGCCGAATCGCTTCAACGGTTCCAGCACAATGTGCTGCCCATCGGGCAAATCGAAACGGGTGGGTTCGGTAATTTCTGGCGACACTGAGCCCAAGCGAATGTCCAGGCCGGTCTGCTTCAGAATGGCCGCCAAACGGGCGACATTGCTGAGATAAAACGTGTTGCGTGTGTGATTTTCCGGCACCAAGACCATGCTTCGCGCTTCGGGGCAGATTTTTTCAATTGCGCTCATGGCGGCCTGAATGGCCAGCGGCATCATGTCGGGCGCCAGGTTGTTAAAGCCACCGGGGAACAGATTGGTGTCGACAGGCGCCAGCTTGAACCCCGCGTTCCGTACATCGACCGAGGTATAAAACGGGGGGATGTTCTCGTTCCAAGCCATGCGAAACCAACGCTCGATCTCGGTGGTTTTGTCGAGCATTCGTTTTTCAAGGTCCAATAGAGGACCAGTTAAAGCTGTAATTAGATGTGGAACCATCAACATTCTCTGGGTAAGACACTTCGCCAAGTGTAATCCAAAACGCTGCACTGCCACATTGGGGAGGGGAAATCGGGCGTGAAGGCGGGGGTGGGTATTTACGGAGGGTGTTGGGGGGTTAGGGGGATTGGGGAAGATTCAGAGACCAAGCTCTGCTTGGAAATCGCAGACTTGGTTCCCTGAACCTTCCCCCCACCCGTCACCGCCGGTGAATTCAACGACGGCCTATGTTTACTCAGCAATTTACCCTTCACGTATCGCCTTTAAAATGCGCGGCAGGTGATGGTGAAATGGATAGAATTCCGGTTTGCCCTTGATCGGATCGAGCATCTGAAACGAAAGTGAGCTGCCATACAAATCTGGAATTTGTCTAAGGGTTTCCAGTGGTTGCCTGAAGGCATCTTGCACAGGCAAGGTGCCATGAAAATAATAGCCACCCACAATCAACATTTCTGAAAACGGTATGTTCATTCCTTGCGCAAGCGTCATTCCTCTGTCCGTCACCGGGCGGGGATCATTTCCAATGGCAACGCCTTTTATTTTGCCGCCCACCACCGGGTAAATCGTTGAGGCGTTGTTGACTTGGCCCAAAAAAACTTTGCCGTCTTGGTTAACGGGCTTCTGGATGCCGTCGTCGTCTACTCCACCCAAAGCAAAATAGGCCGCTGTGTAATTGTTCAGTGTTAAAGACAATAGGGGCGAGCCACCTTTTACAGCGTTGGAATTCGCCATTTGAATGGATGCAATGTCGTTTTGTCCGTGGGTGCCGTAAACCGGGCGCGCCATGAACTTTTCACGTGTTTTTTTCGCGGCCAGAATGGCAAGCTTGAACTGCCCTTCAGGGCCTGCGTATTTTGGTTTGTCGCGATGTTGATCAAATATTTTCTTGGCTTGATCAGACAAAATAATGCCAGCACCCTCGCAATAAGGATCATTGATCACGTTGCTGACTCGGTCTCCCCGCGACACCACAACCCCGTCCAATCGCTGGCCATCCGCCAAAGGGGCACCAAATGTTCCATTGCGCAGAAAACCCGCCTCAACACTTTGCGGATCAAGCGCGTTCTTTACGGGCGATGAACGCATTCCTGCATAGCTTGCAGCAAGCGCAGCACCAATGCTCAATACGACACACGACCACGCACGTTTCTTGGGTTCATTCACATTCGGAGTGGCGGGTGAACGGAAATTTGAGTTAATCGCTTGCGGCATACAGCTTGCTCAGGAGAAATTGCAATCAGGGCACTTAGGTATCATTTAAGCCTATGAAAGTTCGCATGAATTCAGAAATCAAAAAAGGCACCCGAAGGTGCCTTTGAATCAGCCCTTTACCCCGGGCTGAAGGATTCCACCTAAGTGGAGAGTGTGTTTACTTGCTGTAGGCTGTTTCACCGTGAGAGGTGATGTCCAGACCTTCGCGCTCTGCGTCTTCGGAAACACGTAGACCAACAATCAGGTCAACCAACTTGAAGGCGATTGCAGCAACGATGCCAGACCAAACGATGGTGATGACCACACCTTTCAACTGAACAAGAACTTGCGAACCGATCACGAAGTCGTCGCCCATGGTGCCGCCCAAGCTAGGTGCAGACAACACACCTACCATGATCGCGCCCAGGATACCCGCCACGCCGTGCAAACCGAACACGTCCAGTGAATCGTCTGCGCCCAGCATTTTCTTCAGACCGCTTACGCCCCACAGGCAGATTGGACCAGCCAACAGACCCAAGATCAGGGCGCCCATCGGGCCAATCGTACCGCAGGCAGGTGTAATCGCAACCAAACCAGCCACTGCACCAGACGCAGCACCCAACATGGAGGCCTTGCCCTTCAACAGTGCTTCAGCAGCAGACCAGCTCAGGGTGGCAGCAGCCGTGGCCAAGATGGTGTTGATGAACGCCAGGGTTGTACCGCCGTTGGCTTCCAGGTTTGAACCTGCGTTGAAGCCGAACCAGCCTACCCACAGCATGGATGCACCCACCATAGTCAATGCCAGGTTGTGCGGGGGCATTGCTTCCTTACCGTAGCCAATACGCTTGCCGATCATGTATGCACCCACCAAGCCAGCTACCGCAGCGTTGATGTGGACAACAGTACCGCCAGCGAAGTCGATTGCGCCGTCTGCAAAAATGAAACCAGCAGCGTCCCACACCATGTGAGCAATTGGGATGTAGCTGAATGTGAACCAGATTGCGCAGAACAGCAGCACAGCAGAGAACTTGATGCGCTCAGCGAATGCACCCACGATCAGGCAACATGTAATCGCCGCGAATGTGGACTGGAATGCGATGAAAATGAATTCTGGGATCATCACGCCTTCAGTGAACGTGGCCGACAGAGAGTCTGGCGTCACACCGCTCAAGAAGATCTTGCTGAAGTTACCCACGAATGGATTGTCACCACCGCCAAATGCCAGGCTGTAGCCATAAATTGCCCACAACACAACGATCAGACAGAACACGGTGAACACCTGCATCAGCACGGACAACATGTTCTTAGAACGGACCAGGCCGCCGTAGAACAGTGCCAGCCCAGGCACGGTCATGAAGATAACAAGCGCGGTGGCAACCATCATCCAAGTTGTATCGCCTTTGTCCACTGTTTGTTCAACAGCAGGTGCGGCTTCTTCAACCGGTGCAGCTTCCGCGGCCATGGGCGCTTCAGCAGCAGGTTCAACTGCGGGGGCTGTTGCATCACCTGCAGCAGGCACTGTTTCAGTGGCTTCAATGGCGGGCGCCATCGGTGTTTCTTGTGCAAACACGCCCGGGCTTGCAACACTGAAACCCAGTGCAGCGGCCGCGAGCCAGACAGTCAGAAGTTTTTTCATGATTTCCTCACTTCTCTCTGGTTAAAGGGCGTCTTTACCGGTTTCGCCTGTGCGAATACGGGTAACACTCAACAAATCAAATACGAAAATTTTGCCGTCGCCGATCTTGCCGGTCTTGGCTGCGCCTTCAATGGCTTCACAGGCCTGATCAACCAGGCTATCGTCCACTGCCGCTTCAATTTTCACTTTGGGCAAAAAGTCGACTACATACTCGGCGCCACGATACAACTCTGTGTGACCTTTCTGGCGACCAAAACCTTTCACTTCGGTAACCGTAATGCCTTGCACGCCGATGGCAGACAGCGCTTCACGGACTTCATCGAGTTTGAAAGGCTTAATGACTGCTGAAATTAGCTTCATTACGCACTCCTGAATTAAGTTTGAAGAGGGTAAAAACAGCGCCCCTCTTCAGAGCGCTGTCTGTAATAAATTTAGAACGATGTGCTGATGGACAGGATCAGGTCGGCTTCGCCCTGGTCTTTACCCAGAACCATTTCGCCGTCGTCATCCGTTCCAACAAAAGCCGCGCCGTAGGTGAACTTACCAGCAGTGTAGGTCAGACCAATTGAGTAATCCTGATATGAATCCAGAGCAGTCACGCCGTCGATTGCAACGATGTCATCAGCGTAGTTCGTGATGCCATAAGACACGCCAAAAGCCAAGGCCTCAGAGATTGGGTACTCGTAAGCCAGCTTGAAGTAAGTTGAACCAGCCAGGTCGGAGTTTGCGCCTTGTTGCACACCATTGGTAATTGATTGCAGCGCAAAGTAGTCATCAGTCAAAGACACATTCAATGATGCGGTCAGACCACCAAAGCCCAGTGAACCATAAGCTTCCAAAGTGTCCGCGTCGGTCAAGCCCGTGTTGTTGGGTGTGTTGGGGTAGTAGTAGTACAAAAGGCCAGCATCGTAGGCGATGCCGTTTGCGAACTCACCAGCGTAGCCACCGTAGAAGTCCATTTCCAGGCTGTTGGCGCCGAAAGAAACGTTGGAGTTCCAGTTGCCAACATAAAAGCCGTTGCCGAAATCCACATCGAATCCACCCTGAAGGGCGAAATCGTTATTGGTTTGACTAACACCACGGAAACGATAGTCGGAATATACGCCCACGTTTGCAGATGTAGTGACTTCAGCTTGTGCAGTAGAAATAGCCCCGAAGGTTGATGCGGCGATTGCAGCGACCAGTACTAATTTTTTCATCTCACTCTCCTAAAAATAGATGAATGCCGTAAAGTTTTTTTGGCAAGGGTCTATTAGCGAGAAGCGTGCCAGCTCGGTACTCGTCGGTAAATTCGCGATAAATCCCCCTTTTTCGGGCACAATAACGATTCGATTTTTTGAATTTTCTGACACCGCACCATTTTAGTGCACTATTTTGGTGCGGTACAACACCACTCTATTGGGGGAAATTTTGGCAAACACTCCATTCGATGCAATCGCATCCAAAGTGAGCGATCTGCTCAATGCGAAGGGCCTTCAAAACCTTGAGAATCCTGTTACTCAGCTCATTCGACAAGGTTTGCAAGACATGGATTTTGTAAGCCTTGAGGACTTCGAGATTCAGAGGGAAGTGTTGAACCGACTGCGCGAAAAGGTGCATGCACTGGAATTGCGCGTGGCCGAACTGGAAAAGCGCGCCTGACCCCACTGGGTGACACAGACCAGAGCACTCGTTTGCTCTGAGCAGCCGGGTGGGGATAATCATCGAGGTTTGATTAACCTGCCCGCCCCCATGCCCCTAGCCACACTTCACAGCCTCACTTTCGTGGGAGTGCGTCCCGTCGCCGTTCAAATTGAAGTGCATTTGTCCGCTGGCCTACCTTCATTTGCGCTGGTTGGCCTTCCAGATACAGAAATTCGCGAATCCAAGGAACGGGTTAGGTCTGCGCTACTGAACAGCGGATTTGAATTTCCTTCCCAGCGCATTACTGTAAATTTGGCGCCGGCCGACCTGCCCAAGGGCAGCGCGGCTTTTGACTTGGCAGTTGCGCTGGGCATTGCCAGTGCTTCTGGGCAATTGGCCAAGGCTGATTTGACTGACTGGCTGTTTGCAGGGGAATTGTCACTTTCAGGCGCGCTTACTTCGGTTAGAAGCCCGTTCGCACTGGCCGTGGCTGCACGCAAGGAAGCCGCACAACGCCATCGCCCTTTGAAACTGATGATGCCCAAGACACAAGCTGCCGTTTCAGCAGCAGTTCCCGACATTGCCGTGTTTGGCGCGAACAATTTGTTTGAAGCAGCGGCACACCTGGTGGGGCATGGCGAACCCATTGCACAGCAAACACACAACATCACAGATACCGCGCCCAAAGCAACACCCGACATGTCGGAAGTGGTTGGCCACCAAACTGCAAAACACGCCCTGCTGGCGGCGGCAGCCGGGCAACACCACATCCGGCTGGTGGGGCCACCCGGCAGTGGCAAGTCCATGCTGGCCCAACGCACAGGCGGTTTGTTGCCCGCACTACCTTTTGAGGATTCATTGGAAATTTCAGCCATTCGCAGCCTGAAAGGCGAAAGCGACCAGCTAAGCCCGGCCCGCCCGTTTCGCAACCCACACCCCAGCAGCTCAATGGCCGCACTGATTGGTGGGGGAAACCCGCCATCACCGGGTGAAATTACTTTGGCCCACCAAGGTATTTTGTTCACCGATGAAGTGCTTGAGTTTGATCGCCGCTGTTTGGAGTCGCTGCGCGAGCCGCTGGAAACCGGGCGAGTGAATATTTCCCGATCAGGTCACCAGGCCAGCTTCCCGGCCCGATTTTTGTGGGTATGCGCACACAACCCATGCCCCTGCGGCTGGCTGGGGCACCCGGTGAAAGAATGCCGATGCACACCCGACCAGGTTCGAAAGTACCAAGGAAAGTTATCGGGCCCCCTGGCCGACCGACTGGACATTTCTGTCGATGTTCAAGCCGTCGACCATGCCTCGCTGCTGCAGACTAGTAACACCAGTGTGACGAACACAGGCAGCGCTGAATTGCTGACACAGGTAATCAAGGCGCGCAAAATTCAAATGGCTCGGCAGGGGTGCCTGAACGGTGAAATGACTGCAGGGCAAATTACCATGCACTGCAAATCAGAAAGCACAGGTGAAAAGCTGTTGCTAAGTTATGCACAAAAACACCATTTATCGGCACGCGCCCTGCACCGCATTTGCAGGGTGGCGCGCACGCTGGCCGACCTTGAAGAGGAAACCCATATTCAGAAAAAGCACATTGCCACTGCCATTCAATACCGCAAGCCCTTGAATGGAATCAAATGACTGACTTTGCGCCCCGGGCGGGCGTACCAAATCCAGCTGCACAGCTGCATAAGCCATAGCACTGCCAGCGAACACCGCATGGCATCGGTGTTGCTGACGCCCAATGCCACAAAAGCATCAATGCCCAGGCCAATGCCCCATTGAATGCTGAAAGCACCAATGAAAATCAGCAAGTTCAAAGCAGTGCTTGAACGACCGGTCAACTTTTTTGGGAATGGTTTGTTGCAGGTGGCGTAGGTCATGATGCCTGATGAAATCAGGAAGGCGTGAATCAACCAACCCCATACACTGGAACCTGCGCCTTGCAAAATTTGCACAGCAAACACCACCAGCGACAAACCCATGCCGATCATCATGATTTGGTCTTCATCGCCACCCGCTTTGGAAATGCGTTTGGTTAAAAAGCCCAGGGTAAGGTAACCCAACATGAGCACTGCTGAAATCAAGAACATGTTCTGCGCTGCTTGCGCATTGCTTAAGCCAATGACATTGGTAAACCATGGCCCGACCCACAAACCATGGAAGGCCATGAAACCACCTTGCGTAATCATGGCCAGCGGCGCAACACGCCAAAAGTGGGGGTGCGCATAAATGGCCTTGTAGCCCTGCGCCATTAGCCCAACAGATTCGGTTTTCTGGGGTTTGAACAAAGCCGGCAAGGCAAACCAAAGCGCCAAACCCGCAAACACACACAGCACTGCGGCCAATCCAAACACACCGCGCCAACCCAGGGCGGGCAGTGCCGCCTCAACCGGCGTGGTGACCGTAAGCGCACCCAGTGAACCCGCCACCAGCATCCACGACGACAAACTGGCCTGCAAATGGGGCCGGAAGTACAAAGAATAAGCTTTGACTGCGGCCATCAAGCACGCCGACACGCCTACCCCAATCAGCGCCCGCGCCAACCACAACACTGCATAGGAATCGGCCACAGCAAACAACAAAGCGCCCAGTGCGGCGAAACCAATCAGCACTGCTTCAACCCGGCGGGGGCCGTAACGGTCAAGCATCACGCCCACGGGCAGTTGCATCAAAGCGAACGACAAAAAGTAGGCAGACGCCAAAAACCCCAACTGCCCTGCCGACAAACCCAGTTCATTGACCAGGGGCTGCGCAATAACGGCGTTGATGGCGCGAAAGGCATACGACATGATGTACGCGGCCGCGAAAATAACAAACATGCGAACGGCCAAAGCACCGTTCACATACATGTGCTCAACGCCATCGGGTCCTGTTTCACGCGATACATTATTGGGGTTGTAGCGCATTACTGCCCCAGCAGGGAAAAGCCACCAAACCAGGAAGTCAATTCATCGGGATTGCCCTGTGGGCCTGGGCCCATCATCAACACCTCGTACAATGTGCCTTGATGTTCAAAAAAACGAGCATGCGCAAAAGCCGTGTCGCCATTGGGCAGGGTTCCGCTCAAGGTCATTTCCTGAACGGGCTTGCCAAGCCACTGAATGGGTTTCAGTTCAGGTTTACCTGCTGAAATATTGTTGGCCACGGCCTGCGCCAGGGCATCGCGCAGTGCAACGCTTTGAACCTGCAGTTCGCCTTTCAGGGGCATAGTGCCCACGGCAAAGTACATGCCTTCGACCTGCGCAGCATGCATCGTCAACGGAACTTGTAACCCAATTAATTCCAGAGTGCGTGTAACTTGTGCGGGTTTGTCGGGAAAAGTGGCCATGTAGCCCACATCCGTGTTTGGAACAACACGCCAGTTGTATTGCGGAGAACAGGCCGCCAGCGTGATAAAAGCAAACAAGGCGATGAAAAACAGGCGGCTTTGGGCAATGATTGAATTCATGAAGCGCTTTGAGGCGAAAATTAGGCAGGTGCCCCATTGTAGGGGCACTTCATGCAGACCAATAGCAGTAATAACCAGAGTGTGAACAGAATGGGTATTGTTAAATTCAAGTCAAAAGCGGCGGGCGACATTGTAATGTTCAAATCCAATGCCGAACAAATGTTTCGCATCATGGGCATTGATGCTGGGGAACGCGGCGTAATTGAGCCGAAAGACCTGGCCCACGCGCATGCCCAATTGGTGGCAGCGGTGAACGCGGAACGCATGGCAAAAGCGGAAAATCCAATCGATGAAGACGAGCTAACGGCGGAAGAAAAAATTGCGCTGAAAAACCATGTTGGCTTGGAGCAGCGTGCTTACCCTTTGCTAAAAATGCTGGAAGAAGCGCAGAAGAAAAATGTGGATGTGCACTGGGGGTTTTAATCAACCCCCAGCTTCGAAAGCTTCTTTAAAAACTCAGGCGCTGGCTGTCTCGCGGCGGCGCACTGGCCCCGCAATCGCCTCTACCTGCGTTTGGGTCTTCTTACCCAAGCCGACCAGGAAACCCAATTCAGCCACCACGAACAAGGGGCCGATCGCCAAACCGATCATGTCATCTACAAACGCGGGCTTGCGACCTTCATAGTAGTGGCCGATGAACTGAATAATCCAGCCCACCACAAAAATGCCAATACCGGCACTCAACCAAGCGGCGGTGCCAAGGCTTGCGAAGTGCCCCGCGACTATCAGCAAAGCGCCGTGAACAAGAAACATTGCCAAACCATAAACCAGACTAAGCTTGAAATAAAACAGACTGGATAGGATGAACACGGCCAGCGCCGGTGTAACCGAGATACCTGCCACATCGACAGACACTCGCGAGAGCAAAATCAACACCGACAGCACAATAATCGGAACGCCAATGAAGTGGGTGGCGATATTGCGAGGGTCGCGGTGGTACGTGGCGTACGTGGCCAACTGTTCAACCAATGTTTTCATGATGCGTATTTCCCTGAAACGGCGTGTGCAGTAATTGTATGATTTTGAATCTTTATGGTTACAAATCAGCACTGAAAGGTCTGTCAATTGCCTGACATTTGATGCTAATTTACGATTAAGAGGCAGGAGACATTAAAAAAAAATGCAAACACACCACATTGAACAAATATTGAACCGGGGTAGGTGGTTCGCCAAGTTACCGGTCAACCTTCAACAGGCTTTGGTAAAACAGGGCGTACTGCGGCAATTTCAGAGCGGGCAACGCCTGTTTTCTCGGGGCGATTGCGCAGACGGGCTGTATGCCGTTTTAAACGGTTCCGTGCAGATTGTGGGGGCCAGCAAACATGGTGCCGACGACAAACACGTAATTTTGACCCTGATCGACTCGCCCGACTGGTTCGGCGAAATTTGCCTGTTCGACCGTCAACCGCGCACGCACGACGCACTGGCCGACGGTCCAGCCACCATACTTCATGTACGCCAAGCCTTGCTCGACCAATTAATTGCAGAAAACCCCAACTACTGGCGGGAATTTGGTTTGTTGTTAACCCAGAAAGTGCGATTAATTTTTAGCGCCATTGAAGACGCGGCGCTATTGCCCACACACACACGCCTTGCGCGCAGGCTGCTTCAAATGGCCGAAGGTTACGGCATTCGGTCTGACAGCAGCACCATCAGTGCCCGCACACTGCATGTGTCACAAGAGAAATTGTCGGCCATGCTTTCCATTTCCCGCCAAACCGTGAACCAGATGCTTAAAGAACTGGAACATGACGGTCTGCTGCAGTTGGGAAGGGGCAATATTGAAATTCTGAATTTGGAAGGTTTGAAAGCGAAAGCGCAGGTATCGTAGACAACCCAATCTTGATAAACCAAAAAAACGGGCCAGAAAAGCTGGCCCGTTTTTCATTTGTAAAGCTGAACAGTTGACTTAGTTTGCGATCGTGATGTCAAACAAAGCGGCTGTGTCGGTGGTGCCAGTTCCAAACTGACCAACAGTAGTCAACACCGGAGCAACAGAACCCTGTGTAATGTTCACATTGAACACCGAGTATGGGCCGCTGTTCATCGATCTGGCGACCAAGTAACGAAGGCCGTTATCACCACCGAAAATATCCAAACCGCTCAAGTCGTTGAATGCTGCCTGATCAACACCAACTGGCGGGGTTGCACCGTTAGAGACATTGCTCAAAGGTGTACGCAGGTTCTTCAAACCACTGTAGTTGCCAGCAGTCACAACCTCACCCATCATCGGATCAGCGTTAACGGGCAAATTGAAAAGTTCAAGCAAGCGGTTGCTGGTTGCATCCGAAACGATCAATCGTGGAGCTGGAATTACACGAGCCGGCGCTCCGGCTGGGCGTGCTGGGCGGGTCACGCTGTTGGCATAGGCAATCCCGTAAAGCCCGAAGTCAACAGCTGGAACTTCTGCCGGTGCAAAGCGAACGTCAGGATCCGTTGCTGCCACGCCGGCCATTGCATTGTCTGCATCCAGTCGAACACCAGGAATACGGTAGTTATTCGTTGCTGCACCAGTTTCCGTCGCACCGATGATACGTAGGGCATCAAAAGTAGCGGAAGCGGCAACCGTGGTGTTGAAGTCGATGCTGTAAGCTTTCGTGTTTGGCGCCATTGCAGCGACGCCATCCCGAATGGCTTGGCCGACAGGATTCGCGATGGCCACAACCAAAGTTGCTTCACCGGTTTCACGGTCAATTGTGTAAATGTTGGCTTCGCTGGTCAAAGCGTAAATTTTACGATCGAACGGACGGAAATCAATTGACAGCACGCGCTCACCGGCTTCCAGACCGGTAATGTCGGCCACTTCGGGCGCCACGTTGGGAGTCCTCGCTGGTACAGATGCCAAAGACTGGGTACCCATTCCTGCCGGGTCACCATTCAAACCCACCACTACAGGTGCCAGGTCAGCACCACGTGGCAACAGTGTCATGCCCACAACCACATCCGATAAATTAAGCGTTCCCAATTCCACGGCAGCCAAAGGGTTGAGGGACATAGGGTTTTCTGGGATGGGAAGCACGGCGGCTTCTGTACCATCGGCATCAAAGGGGATATCGATTTCGTAGAATTTGGTGGTACCGCCAATTGTCATGATGGCGTAACCGAGGTTGTTGAAACCGTCGATATCAAAAGCTACATCAGACTCAATCGTTGCGCCCATCGGCAAAGTGACCAAACTGGCCACATCTTCGGTTACGCCAGCATTGAATGCGCGGGCAGCAGTGCCTTGGCGTACCAGCTTGTTGCGCGCAGCATCAATGTTGAACATGCGCACGTTCAGGGTACCGTCAAAACTGTTGGTGTATGCAGCAGCGTCTCCGTCGACTGAGGAGCCACTCAGTGCAGTGAAAGCAGTGGCTGTGCCAGCAGTGGGGTTAACCACAAGGTTCTGACCTTGATCACTAATTACGCGCAGGCCATCTACCTGGGCATTGAAGTCCACACCAAATGATGCGCCGCTCAAAGCCACTCCCAGATTTGTCCCAACGAGCGTCAATGTGTTGGTGTCTTCGTTCAAGGTGTAAAGGCGACCGGTGTTGGTCATGTCCTGTTTGGTCAGAACATAAACCGTGCTGTTTCTGGGGCGCAGATCCATGCCAACAACTTCTTCAGTATTGGCATCGACAAAACCAGTTAGAGCCGCGTTCTTCAAAATCGTGGCTGGTGCAGTGCGATTGAACCCAATTAGCCGGTTGTCATCAGTGATCAGAAGCACATCGGCTTCGTCCGGTGCTGCAACAATTGAGTTGTCGTCGTCCAGAAAACAGCCGCCCAGCAGAGTTGCCGAGATTGCAATTGTGATCGTTTTATTTTTAAAAGACATGTTGTATCCCTCTGAAGTTACCAAATACGTAGGGGCAAATAGCTCCTAATCATCAAGCAACTCCAAAGTAGGCTTTTTGGATGCAATTTTGACAATATGATTCAATTGATAAACTATTTCAACGCCACCGCATTGCCAATAAACATGATTTCACCCGATGGCTGATTGCCCAAAGGCGAGCCACCGGCAGGTTCCAGCGTAACTTCGAACAACTGTTTTTCAACCAGATCGGGCAGCTTGTCAGCACGCACCACCATGGGCTTGCCCCACTCCATCAAACCCAGTGATGTAGGCGCTGGGTCATTGGGTGCCTTAGTCCACAACTGCAAGGTTTTGCCCATGTTGGCGGGGTTGCCTTCAATGGGCAAATTGCCGATTTGGTACACACGAATGGTGTCGTCTGCCATGGCCTCAACAAGCCATTCAGTGGTTTTGTCCGGGCTTTTCATTACGGCCACATAACGGGGTGCATCGCTTGCGCCTTGGCTAGCGCCCAGCAATTGAACACCCAACACCACCACGGCCGCACTGGCAGCCACAGCCCAACCTTTCCACAACCATGCCAATGGCGATGCGTTGCCTGCAGTATTGGCCTTGGCAACTGATTGGTCCACCTTGGCCCATACGCGCGGGTTCACCGGCTCTTGGTCAAGCTTTTGCGACATGGCAGCGAAGTGTTCAGTCCAGCTTTTTACTTCCAAGGCCAACTCGGGTTCTTGACTTAAGCGCTGCTCGAAGTCGAAACGCTCGGCGTCTGTCATTACGCCGAGCACGTACTCGCCAGCCTCGATAATTCGGGCTTCTGCCTGTGTCTCTGTCATGACAAACACTCCTTCAATTTCAATAATCCGCGCCGTATCCAGCTTTTGACGCTGCCCAGCGGCGAATCCAGTCGTTGAGCAATCTGCTCGTGTGTATAACCATCTACGAATGCAAGCACAATGGCATTGCGTTTGGTTTCATCCAATTTGCCAAGGCAAGCACTCAGTTTGTCTGCTTCCTGGGCGAGCTCCTGATTGTCGGTGGTCGACAATTCCGGCACATCGTGGTCTTCGGAAGACACCTCCATCATGCGTTTGCGCACTGAATTTAACGCCTGATTGCGCACCACCGTGTACACCCATCCTCGGGCTGACCCCAACGCTGGGGAATAAAGTCGCGAGCGATTCCATACTTTGACCATGGCATCATGAAGCACCTCTTCGGCCAATTCACGACGCTTTACGATTCGGTATGCCACTGCGAACAACCAACGGCTGTCTCGGGCATAAATGGCTTGCAAAGCGAATTTCTCGCCCCGCGCGCACGCTAGTAAAGCGGCCTCGTAATCAAACTCACTCGGATCTGGAGAATTTTTTTCGGTCACGTTAACACTACTCTTTGCAAGGCAAAACAGATGCAAAAAAAGGGGCAAATACTGCCTTGCCCCCCGCCTGGGTTACTTGAGAAGAAGCTGAATCAATCCTCAAGCATCGCTCGCAGCATCCAGGCAGTTTTCTCGTGAATGTCCATACGTTGCGTCAACAAGTCTGCTGATGGTTGATCATCACCAGCCTCAATGATCGGAAAAATTTCACGTGCAGTGCGGGCGATGGCCTCATGGCCTTTGGCCAGAATTTCCACCATTTCCATGGCCTTGGGTGGCTTGGCGGGCGCGTCTTTCAAGGTGCTTAACTTGGCAAACTCGGCATACGAACCCGGTGCATGAAAACCCAACGCGCGAATGCGCTCAGCAATGGGGTCCACTGCATTCCACATTTCGGTGTACTGACCCATGAACATGGTGTGCAGGGTATTAAACATTTTGCCCGTCACATTCCAGTGGAAATTGTGGGTGGTCAGGTAAAGGGTATAAGTTTCTGCCAACAAGCGGCTTAAAGCCTGCGCAATTGCGGCGCGCTTGGCATCGGGAATACCGATGTTGATGGAAGGCATGTCTGGCTTCTTGGTTGAGACCTTGATTGAAGCCTTGGTTGTGGATTTTGTCATCGAACACACTCCTATGTCATTAATACATCACTGACCCAAGGGGTTGGAAATAGTTGCCACCCCATTGATGTGTACGGAACCAAAATACAGTTTGCCATTAAACGGCGTGACCTGCGTGATGTAGTAATAATAATCACCGGCCTTTTGCGCCTGCAGGTTAGCGATTACAGTGCCTTGCGGGTTAATGGCCAAGGCCATCGCATGGGGTTTGATGGGAAACTCGACATGATTCAGTAACTTGGCCATGGCTTTGCGCAATGCCGGTTTGTCGGCCAGTGAGTCCAGCAAAGGGTCGCGAAGGCTGGGAATGGCCAGCCAGTAATTGCCATCGGCATCGGTGCGAATGTTGTCTGGAAAGCCGGGCAAACTGTCGATGAACACATCGCTGGTACCCGCCTTGTCGCCCTCTAGCCAGTACCGAATAATTTGGTAATCAGCAGTTTCGGTCATCAACAAATAATCGCCTTCTTTTGACAAGGTAACGCCATTGGCGAACTGCAAACCACTGAGCAAGGTTTTGGTTTCACCGGTTTGAAAGTCGTATTGCAACAAGCGGCCGTTGCCTGCATGTTCAAGCACATCCAGTACATAATTGTTCAAATCGAACTTGCTGGACGCATCGGAAAAGTAGGCGTATCGGCCATCAGCACTTACCGCAACATCGTCCACAAACCTGAAAGGCAAACCCTCTGATTCTGTGGAAAGCACTGTAGTTTCACCTTGCAGGCTTACTTTCAACAAACCCTTGATTGCGTCTGCAACCACCAGGAACCCTTCGGGGTGAAACACCATGCCCAATGGGCGCCCCTTGGTATTTGAAATCAAATCGAAAGGAGTGGTTTGCGGGCTCTTTTGTGGGCCATCAAGAACCTGCATTTTTTCAGGATCAAACCGAACAATTTCGCCTGTGTTCATGCCGGTGTACAGCAGGCCATCTGGCCCGGGTGCAATCGACTCGGGTTGCAGCAGGTTGTAGGTGCCAAACACTTGTGCATCTTTCAACAGATCGTTGTTGGCGTATGGGCCCGATGTCAGGCTGGGCATGGGTGGCGGGTTCCAGGCCACGGGCTCGGCTTTGGTAGTACCAAACACCAATACACCGCCAATGATCAGCAGGGGCAGCAAAACTGCCGCAATCAAAAGTTTGCCCAAAGCTTGCATGTTGTTGACACCTTATCTTTTCCGATAGCATGGATGATATCGGAGGAAACAAGCCGAACCTCAAAAACATTCAGGAGACAAGCTGTGAATTTTGAGCCCAGCGCAAAAGCGCAAGACTTTGTAAAGCGCGTTCGCGCCTTCATGAAAAACGAAATTGCCCCGCTTGAGGCGGCTTACTGGGACAAAATTGAAGCCCAGTGCAATGGCCGTGAATGGGTGAACTGGCGCATTCCACCCGAAATGGAAGCCTTGAAAAGCAAGGCACGCGAAGCAGGTTTGTGGAATATGTTTCTGCCCGACGACACACTGGGTGCAGGACTAAGCACCATGGAATATGCGCTGGTGGCCGAAGAAACCGGTCGCAGCCTGATGGCCCCTGAAGTGTTCAACTGCAACGCGCCCGACACCGGCAACATGGAAGTGCTGTGGAAATACGGCAGCGAAGCACAAAAAAAAGAATGGCTTGAGCCTCTGCTTGCTGGAGAAATTCGATCAGTATTTTGCATGACTGAACCTGATGTGGCCAGCAGCGACGCCACCAATATGCAAGCCACCGCCACACTGGAAGGTGATGAAGTAGTGATTAATGGCACCAAGTGGTGGAGCAGCGGCATTGGCGACCCACGCGCAAAAATTTCAATCGTGATGGCCCGCACTGAAAATGCCGATGCAGACCGCCACCACCAGCACACCATGGTGCTGGTGCCCTTGAACACGCCTGGAGTCACCATAAAACGCATGTTGCCCGTGTTCGGCACTTACGATGAACCGCACGGCCACGGCGAAGTGGAATTCAACAATGTGCGTGTGCCATTAAGTAATGTAATTGCTGGTTTGGGCAAAGGCTTCGAGATTGCGCAAGGTCGACTGGGACCAGGCCGCATTCACCACTGCATGCGCTGTATTGGCGCCGCCGAAGAGTCGCTGGATTTGATGATCAAGCGCGGCATTTCCCGCGTTGCTTTTGGCAAACCGCTGATTAATTTGGGCGGCAATCGCGAACGCGTGGCCGAAGCGCGCTTGGCGATTGACCAAGCCCGCTTGTTGACCCTGTATGCAGCATGGAAACTGGACCAGGTCGGCGCGCTGGGCGCCATGACCGAGATTGCGGCCATCAAGGTGGTGGCACCCAATGTGCTTGAACAGGTGGTGGACATGGCGATTCAAATGCACGGTGGCGCAGGTGTTAGCCGCGACACGCCGCTTTCCGGCTTCTACATTCAGGCGCGTAGCCTGCGCCTGGCCGATGGCCCGGACGAGGTGCACAAAGGCGTGATTGCCCGCATTGAAATGATGAAGCGGGGTTTCAAGTAATGACTGATTCCGTGCTTGATACAGGCTCATCGGTTCGGAAAGGCGAGGAACTGAACACCGATGTGGTCACAGGCTGGTTGCGTACGCAAGGTTTAACACTGAGCGACACACCCGAACTCACGCAGTTTTCCGGTGGTGCGTCAAACTGGACTTACCGCTTGAAATACCCGGAAGCGGACTTGATTTTGCGCCGCCCACCCAAGGGCACCAAAGCCAAAGGTGCACACGACATGGGCCGCGAGTTTCGCATTCAAAGCCTGTTAAAACCCGTGTACCCTTATGTGCCGAATATGGTGGGCCATTGTGCCGATGAATCGTTGATTGGCAGCGAATTTTATGTGATGCACCGCATTGAAGGCATTATTCCGCGCAAGCACATGCCGCGCGGTGTTTCTCTGAGCAAAGAACAAGCACGTGAATTGAGCACCAACTTTCTGGACCGCTTCATCGAGCTTCACCAAATCGACATTCAAAGCAGTGGGTTGGATGTTTTGAGCAAAGGCCGTGGTTACACACGCCGCCAACTGGACGGGTGGAACCAGCGTTATGACAAAGCCAAAACCTGGAACGTGAGTTCATTCAAAAAAGTGCGCCAATGGTTGAATACCAACTGCCCCGAAGACGTGAAGCTGTGCATGATTCACAACGACTGGCGGCTTGATAATGTGGTGTTAAACCCAAGTAACCCGACAGAAATTATAGGTGCGCTGGACTGGGAATTGGCCACAGTGGGCGACCCCTTGATGGACCTGGGCAGTGTAATTACCTACTGGGTGCAAGGCGACGACAATTTCTTGATGAAAATGCTGCAACGCCAACCATCGAACTTGCCCGGCATGCTGACCCGTCAAGAAATGGTGGATTACTACCTGAAGAAAACTGGCATGCAGACCGACAACTGGACTTTCTATGAAGTGTTTGGCCTGTTTAGAATTGCCGTAATTGCACAGCAAATTTATTACCGCTACCACCACAAGCAAACCCGCAACCCAGCGTTCAAAAACTTCTGGATTATGGTGAATTACTTCGATTGGCGCTGCAAATCGTTGATCAAAAAATTAGGTTAATACGCATGGGAACAATTTATTTGGTGCGCCACGGCCAAGCCAGTTTTGACAGTGCCGATTACGATCAACTTTCTGAGCTTGGACAGTTGCAAGCTGCACAACTGGGCGCATGGTTCAAGGCACGCAAAATTAGACTACACGGCTTTTTCAGTGGCAGCATGAACAGGCATCTGCAAACCGCACAGGCCTTTGCCAGCACCTACGGCGTATTTAAGGAACCGGTGCAGCATGCCGGTTTGAACGAGTACGACCATGAAGCCATTTTGCAAGCACTGATCGGCCAATACGATGAATCAGATGCATTTGAAAAACAGGTGATGCAGAACGCCGACCCACGCAAAGCCTTTCAGCAAATTTTCGAGAAAGCCATTGCACGCTGGGTTAGTGGTCAACACGATGCTGATTACCCGGAAAGCTGGGCCACATTTAAAACACGGGTCATGGCTGGTTTGGGTTCCGTTACCGCGCAGGCCATGCAACTTCGGCAAAGCACTGCTTCGAATTCAAGTTCAAGTTCTGCCAATGTGGTGGTGTTTACTTCCGGCGGACCAATCACGGTGGTCGCACAAAACCTGCTTCAACTGCCGGATGCCAATGCATTCAGTTTGAACTGGATGATCACCAATTGCAGCGTGAGCAAATTGTTGTTTGGGCAACGCGGAATCAGCCTGTCGAGTTTTAACGAACAGGCGCATTTCGAAGGCGAAATTGCGGGCGTGTTGGCAGACCAAGCCAATGGGCTGGAGGCGTTTGCCACCAAACCCAATGGCCTGATTTCTTATCGGTAAAATTAAGCTTTTACTGTGCTTTCTTGATTTCAGTCACGGTGTAGTTCGACCCTTCCTGCTTCACGTTGAACTTCACCTTGTCGCCTTCTTTCAAACCTTCCAGCATGGCTTTGTCGGCCACACCAAACACCATGGTCATGGGTGGCATTTCAACACTTTTGATTTCGCCGTGCTTCACTGTGATTTTGCCCGTGTTTTTATTGATTTTGCGAATTTCGCCGTCGGCCATTTCAGTGTTAGCGGCCATGGCTTCCTTCGCTTCTTTAACACTGCCATGATCGTGGCTGTGCCCGCCTGCGTGGTTGCCAGCATACACGGCACTTGAACCCAACAAAGCCAACAGCAAGGCACTGGTTTTTAATGTATTTTTCATGATTACTTCCCCTTCAAAAATCTCAAAAATTATTGGGCTACCACGGTGATTGTGCCCACCATGCCCGCCTGAAAATGACCTGCAATCAGACAGGCAAACTCGAAATTGCCCGCCCGGTTGAAAGTCCAGATGATTTCACCTGCCTCCCCTGCATTCACATGGGCCATGTACGGCTCGTCATGCTCCATTCCAGGGAATTTCAGCATCAACTCTGCATGCTTGGCATTCTCTGCTTTCGTTCCAATCACAAATTCATGCAGCAGCTTGCCGGTGTTCTTCACGCGAAAACGTATGGTTTCGCCTTCTTTTACTTCCAGCTTGCCTGGCTTGAACCGCATGTCGTCGCCCATGCTCACATCAATGGTGCGCACTACATTGACGGCATCGCCAGCAATGCCCCAATCGGTTTGTTCTTTCACAACCGCAGCGCTGCCACTTTTCTTTTCGCCATGGGCGAACGCAACATTGCCCATACCTACAGTTAACGCAGCACAGGCCAATACGATTCCAGATAATTTCAACATTTACATTCCTTTACAACAATTTATTAATGACCGGAATGGCCAGTGGGTTTACGCACCTGCAATTCAATGTGCGGCTGCTGCTTCTGAGCCAACTTCATGCTGGGCTGCCCTGCGTTGCTGCTGCGCGCCGGTTTGGCCAGTTCACCTGTGAATTCATATGCCACTGTGCCCTCTGGGTGTTTGTACCAACCAGGGTCTGAATAATCGCCGGGCTTTTGGTCTTTGCGCACCTTGATCATGCTGAACATGCCACCCATTTCCACCGACCCGAAAGGCCCATCGCCAGTCATCATGGGAATGGTGTTGTCGGGCAGCGGCATTTGCATTTCAGCCATGTCGGCCATGCCGCGTTCACCCATGGCCATGTAGTCGGGAATCAGGTTGGTGATTTTCTTGGTCATGCCCCTGTGGTCCACGCCAATCATGGTGGGCACATCGTGGCCCATGGCATTCATGGTGTGGTGGCTTTTGTGGCAGTGGAACGCCCAATCGCCTTCCTCATTGGCGATGAATTCCATTTGCCGCATTTGCCCCACCGCAATGTCCACGGTCACCTCAGGCCAGCGTGAATTCTTCGGCGTGGGGCCACCATCGGTGCCCGTTACCTCAAATTCATGGCCGTGAATGTGAATGGGGTGATTGGTCATGGTCAGGTTGCCAACACGCAAACGCACGCGGTCATTCTGGCGTGCCACCAGAGGCGAAATGCCGGGGAACAGGCGGCTGTTCCAGGTCCACAAATTGAAGTCCAGCATTGTCATGATTTTGGGTGTGTAAGCACCAGGATCAATGTCATAGGCGTTCAGCAAGAAGCAGTAATCGCGGTCTACTTCGCTGATCAACGGGTTCTTGTTTTTTGGGTGCGTGACCCAAAAGCCCATCATGCCCATGGCCATTTGCACCATTTCGTCCGCATGCGGGTGGTACATGAAGGTACCGGGCCTGCGCGCTTCGAACTCATACACAAAGGTTTTGCCCGCCGGAATACCCGGCTGGTTCAAACCAGTTACACCGTCCATTCCATTGGGCAAACGCTGGCCGTGCCAGTGAATGCTGGTGTGCTCTGGCAGTTTGTTGGTCACGAAAATTCGCACTCGGTCGCCTTCCACCACTTCAATTGTGGGGCCAGGGCTTTGGCCGTTGTAGCCCCACAAGTGGGCCGTCATGCCCGGTGCCATTTCACGCAAAACTGGTTCAGCCACCAAGTGGAATTCCTTTACGCCGTTGTTCATACGCCAGGGCAATGTCCAACCGTTCAAGGTAACCACGGGGTTGTAGGGCCGGCCGGTGTTGGGCACCAAGGGGGGCATGGTGTCGGGTGATGTTTGCAAAATGGGTTCAGGCAAAGCGCTCATGGCCACTTTGCTGACACTGGCTGCTGCCACTGCGCCGCCTGTTAGTGCGGCGGCCTTAAAAAACTCTCGTCTGGAAAATTCTCGTCTGGAAGTCATGTTCAATATCCTTTTATTTAGTGGCCACCGCCGGCGTCGCCGCCAGCACTTGCCGCTGCACCACTGACCGACACCAGCACGGGTTTGCCAACCACAGTGGCCTGCAAAGCCGCATCGGCCCGCCAAAAATCAGCTTGCGCATTGATGGCCTGAACCACGGTATTCACCTGGTCGCGGCTGTCTGCCAGCAACTCAAACACGCCAATGAACATGCCGTTGTAGCGCAGCAAGTTTTCATCGGCAATGGTTTGTTTCAAGGGCACAATTTCATCGCGATAGTGGCGTGCAATGTCATAGGTGGTGCGGTAGGCGGAATAGCTTTCACGCAAGGTAGACTGCGCGCTGCGCAGTGTTGATTCAAGCCGGTTGGCTGCCGCCAGGGTATTGGCATTGAAGGCATCACGCTTCATACCACCCCAATCAAAAATTGGCAGGCGCAATTCAAGCTCCCAACCCTTTTTGTTGGCGCGTTCGCCACTGCCATTGTCAAATACGGTGTCGTAACGAACTGCGCCTTCAAGGTCAAGGAAACTGGCAATATTGCCCAGCCCTTGCGCCTTGGCACTGGTGTCAAAACCTTGCTTGGCCATGCGTACATCCAGGCGTTCTTCGCCTTGTTTGGCGACTTCGGCCGGGGCCTTGGGCGCATCTGGCAAATCGGGCAGCCGGTCAGGCAACTTCAGTTGCATGGTTTGCTCTGTGTTCAAGCCCAACATGCGCACCAGGTTTTCACGGGCGGCGGTTGCCTTGTGGCGCGTGGCGGCCAGGTTCAAGGCAGCATCGGCATAAAAGCTTTGCTGACGTGCACGCTGCAAGCGAGTGAAGTTGCCCACTTCCTGCATGCGGCGGGCCAGTTCGGCGCTGGTTTGTGCACTTTCAAACACCTGTTGGGCGTAGGTGTGTGCCTGTTTGGCAGCCACTGCGTCTACCCAAGCCTGTCGTACTTGAGTTACCTGGTCCACCACACTGCTGGTTAACTGCAACTGGGCTCGATCAATTTGACTGCGAGCAATGCCTTGACGGGCAGGCAGGCTTAACAGATCAAGCAGGCCAAACTTGAGCAAACGCCCAATTTCCACCTCGTCTTTGAAACGCACTCGTTCAAATACAAACACCGGGTTGTGCAATCGCCCGCTTTGCGCGGCTTGGGAAGCCTGTGCCCAGTTTTCAGCCAATACAGTTTGAAACTGCGGGCTGTTGGTCAACATCAGTTCCACAGCAGCGGGTTGGCTCAGCGGCTCTTTCAGTATTTCGCTTGCTTTGGTAGCCATGGCTTGGCGCTGTTCGTCGGTTTGAACAAGGCTCAGCTTGCCATCGGTAAAACCATTCAATTCCTGATTGGTTTGCTCGACTGACTCATTGATATTCACCGACGCACAACCCGCCAACACAAGCACCGCAAAAGCGATGGCTGTTTTTTTCAACACAATCGGCGCGTTCATTGGGCGCCTCCGTGTTGATGCGGCTTGGCGGCAGGTGGATTGGCGGCACCGGTGGGTGCAGCACCCTTTTCTGGGTTGTCCGAGTTGTTTTCCGCTTTGCTTTCATAAGGTTCGCGGGCGTACACGCGCCAACCACCAATTTCTTCAACCAGCCTGTTCACCTTGGGCCAGTTTTGAATTTCAGGATCGGAATAGGCCTGGTAGCCCTCAAACGCCGATTGGTATTCAAATGTTTGCGCTGCTGTTTCGCTGTGGACGGGCAAAGCCACGCCCAACAAGGGCAACGCGACTAAATAATGGAACTTCATAGGTCCTCGCAATTGTTCAATACACAGGGCACGTGCAGGTTTTAGCCCGCTCAGTGCCCACGAATCAAATTGCGAGTGTTTTTGGCGGTCGGTCTATTCGGCGCGTGTCGGCTGAATGGGGAATTTGAGGGGCTGAAATGGGGTGAAGTATGTCGTGTTGAACAGCACCAAAACTGGCTTGAGCCACGGGCAATAAAACCACCGCGCAGGTAGGGGCGCAGTTGCAACAACCGTGTAGCGACTTCATCAGCTTCTTGGCTGAATCAGGGTCGGTGTCGTCGGTGGCGTGCATGCTGTGATCCATGCTTCCGTGGTCCATGTCGCTGTGATTCAGCATGGATACAGACTCAGCGGAACTATCCCCCTGCAAATGGCATGCGAACATGCTTGCCTGCGCCATGCCTTGAACAGGCAACGCAAACAACATCATCCACAGTAGAAGGGTTCTTACCACTTTTGTCATAGACCGCAACATATCACTTGTACCTAGACTCGGCAAGCTGGGGAAAGTTGCAATGCCTAACCCAGGGCACCTTGAATTTTTAACTGCTCCACCAACAGTGCGCGCACCACCTTGGCTTGTAAACCATGGGTTTCGGTCAGCTCCATTCGCGCCAAATACGGTTGAGCCGATGCAGGTGGGCTGCCCGCCATCAAAGCCTTCAGTAACAACTTCCATTTGGGCGTGGTGGCCGCCAGGGTTTTTACGTCCTTCAGGGCCTGGGCCAGCATCCATTCTTGCTCGGTGAAGTCGCAGCCCAGCGGGAATGCAGGCAAAAAACCCTCTTTCTCCGGTGAGTCCAACCGGGCAGCCAAGTTGGCAGGGGTGTTGCTTTGAAACGCGGCAGGAATTTGATAATCAGGTTCAATTTTTCCTGCTTCTTTGGCTTGCTTCAACAGCTCGGCCTGAAACCGTGAATCCGCAATTTCAAGCAGCGCTTTGGCCACAACGGAATCTGATTTGCCCCGCAAATCGGCGATGCCGTATTCGGTCACTACGATGTCGCGCAAGTGGCGGGGAATTGTGCAGTGCCCGTAACTGAACACAATATTGCTGGTTGCTTTGCCACCTTGTTCATTCTCGCGCACGGCGCGAATCATCAAAATACTGCGCCCGGTGGGTAGCTTGTGCGCCATCGATACGAAATTGTATTGCCCGCCCACGCCGGAAATAACGCGGCCATCAGCTAGGCCATCTGACACCACCGCACCGCCCAGCGTGGCCAAAATACCGGTGTTTACAAACCGTGCGTGCGTGCGTTGTTCGTTGTACAGGGTGTGGTTCAAATCCAGTTGATTCACATGCTCTACACCCAGCATGTGAATGGCATCGCGCTCGTCTTGCGGCATGTTTTTCAATGCTGAATACATGGCCGTGGGGCCCAGAAAAAACCCGGCATGCAGCACCGTGCCGCCTTTTAACGGTGAACCCAGACTATTCTGCGCCAAAGCGTACAGTGTATTCGGGTCAGCCAGATTGGCCAAAACACGTTGTCCGTTGGGCAACACCAGCCACACGCCATCCATCAGCACATTGTTCTGCAACAGCCCGTGGTGTTTGAACACGGCAAGATCGTCAGGGGTAATTTCACGAACGCCCAGCTCAACCAGGTTTTCCCACACTGCGGAAGTGGGCTTGGCGGGGTCAAGCCCGCCTTGGTTGATCAACCGTTGCAAAGCCCAGTGATCGTAAACCTTGCGTTTCAGCACCCCGGCTTGCATCAAGTGCAAAAAACCATCCACAAACATTTCGGTGGCACCATACAAGCCGTTTTCGAACGGGGTATTTCCACCGATTTGTTCAGCCAGTTTGTAGCTTGCCTCGCCCCAGTTCAAGGCTTTTAGTACACTTTGGTAATTCGCATTTTGGGTGTGCCGCAGGTGCAACGCATGCACAACTGCATCGCCCAAGGCACCAATGCCCACCTGCAAAGTGCCGCCGTCTTTAATCAACGCACTGGTGTAAAAACCCAAGGCATAATCAGCCAGCCCCACTGGCAATTTCGGCGTGGAAAACAGTGTGGTGGAATACCGGGGGTGGTCCACCACCACGTCGAATTCTTCACAAGGTACTTCTGCACTGTGGCCCATGTAGGGCAAGCGCTGGTTCACAACCCCCACCACCATGTGGCCACGGCCACTTTGCCTCAGCATGCGCACCAGTTCTATCGATGTATCGGGGTTGCAACTCAGGGAATAATGCGTGGCTTCGCCTTCATCGGGTTTGCACACCGCCTGCATGGCCAGGTTGCAGCCCATGTGGAAAATATCGCGCGCTGCTGTGGTGTAGTTGGTGCTGACATAATTTTGCTGGGCATCCACATTACCCATGCGACTGCCCGGCTTGAAGAAAAACTCGTGCACCTTTATGTTGCCAGGCAACTTGCCATTTGTTGCATCGACGGCATACAGCAGGTCGGGGCAATCGCCCCAAACGCGTTCCACAAAGGGTTTCAGGAAAGCGGCTTCTGTGTCGGAACCTGGCACAGGCTTTTCTAGTGACAATGCCGTAAGAATCGTCAAATCAATTGACGGGTCGGCCTTTGCGCGCAGGTACAAGGCGTTGATCAGTTCAGGCGGTTTACCCAAACCCAAAGGCAAACCCACTCTAATCTGCTTGCCGAGCCGCTGAAGGATTTCATCCACACACTGTTCAACATTGTCCAAAACTACCGGTTTGTTTGTGCTGTGTGTGGACATGAATCCTCGCAAAAGTTAAGCGGCCTCCTTCAGGTTTGCCGCAATCGTACTGGCCGCCATGGCAGCCGGGGACTGGTTCAAATAGGCTTGGGCCAATTCAGTAGAACCCTCTTTGGAGGGATCGTACCATGGGCTGAAATAAGGCAATTGCTGCATCACCAACCACAGTGGGTTGGGCAGCAAACCCTTGCGGGAACTCTTGAACCATTCCACCCACATCCAGGGTTTGTACACCGTTGGTTTTTTCTTGGCAAAGCGCGGGTCTTGCCCGGCAATATTGGCGGCACCATCCACCCACAAACCGATGATCATGGGCACCACGATTGCGGCCATGTAATAACGCGACAGGTAATCGCCACCCAGGTGTTTGTACAAATCGAAGGCCACGCTGCGGTGCTCGACTTCCTCGGCGCCGTGCCAGCGTATCAAGTCAAGCATCACTTGGTCGGCATTGATTTCATCCCACTTTTTGTTTTCCAGTGCATACATGCCCAACACGCAAGTCATGTGTTCGATGGTGGCCACCAGGCCCAGGCGGGCCAACAACCAGCGGCGCTCCAGCAGGGCCGGTACCTTCTTTCCGAAGGGTTTGTCATCAAGCACCACATCAAAAAGCCACTTCATCAGTTTTTGATTGCGCTCGGTTTTAATGCCCCGCGCTGCCAAATATTCTTCAGTGGCCGAGCTGTGGCCGCGCGCATGCATGGCTTCCTGTTTGATGAAACCGCGCACATCTTCTTTCAGTTTTTCGTCGCTGACCAGCGGCAAGGCCTTGTTGTACAGACGACAAAACCAGAATTCACCTGCTGGCAAAATCAGGTTGATTTCATTGATGAAGTAACTGGAATAGGGCTCGTTGGGAAGCCAGTCTATGGGCGTTTCCGACCAGTCAAACTTCACATTGCGCTGCTTCAGTACCGTGTCGGTATTGGATGCAGCACGCGCAGGCTTTCTACGGGCAGTGGTGGTGGCGGTCATGATCGGTCTCCGGCGTTTTAGTCTAGATGACATTCTTTGATGTCATGGTTTGATCATAACCGGGAAGTGACAGAACGGATAGGGGATTTGTTCTACTGAAACCAAACATGTATTGTGGTGTCAAAAATGCTACCATTTACCATGATTGTTGTTATCGATACCAATGTTTTTATTTCAGCTTGCCTTGGCAATGGCGACAGCACACGAGTGATCGAGGCTGTACTTCTTGAGAAGGTTCGCCCTTTGATTGGAACCGCCTTGATCAATGAGTTCGAAGCCGTGTTATCCAGGCAAAACTTATTCAAATCAAGCCGCTTAAACCACGACGAGAGAAATACGCTTTTGAATTTGTTTTTTTCGAAATGTAACCTTCAGAAAATTTATTTCAATTGGCGGCCTAACCTTCGTGATGAAGCAGACAATCATTTAATTGAACTTGCGATTGCTGGTAATGCGGAAGCAATCGTGACCCAGAATATCAAGGACTTTAAAAGGACTGAATTGTTCTTTGGTAATTTGAGAATTCTGACCCCAAACCAGCTTTTGCAGGAGGTTTGAATGGCTGCTTTAACTGTGCGCCTATCTGATGAAAAACATGCTCGACTGAAGGCGCTAGCCAAGGCGCGTGGCACACCTTTGAATGCGCTAATTGATGAAATGACTACGCTGATGTTGGCAGAGTTTGATGCTGAAACCCGATTCCAGGTTCGTGCCATGCGAGGCAAGCAAACACCTGTTGAAGAAGGGCTTCATTTGCTGGCTAAGGCACGAGGAGATTCCGGTCCCTCCGGAGGGAACTCGCGAGAAATGTTGCATGATAGATCTAAAGAATACATTTCAGCTCCCTTAGAAAAATCAGAACATTCCGGGTACTTCTCGTTGGCAAAAACAATTGACGACCGATTCAAGTTCACCTTACACAATCATGTTCACGAAATAATTTTGATCAGTGAAATTTTTGAGACGCGACAAGAGGCGGAAAATGCGATAAAAGCTTTTCAGAATGCGTCAAAAAATGAATTTCAAGTTAATATTCGTGCAAAAAAAATAATGGATTTGAAATTTGGAAGACTTAAGTTCGAAGTCGATGAAGCGATGGCTAAGGAGTCTGCCAGTGCGCTCATAACACGCATAATGAAACTGTCAAAAAACAGCTACATCAAATAAAGCATAGGCCCACACAAAAACCGAAGCTAATTGTGTGGGCTTAAAAATTAACTCGTCGAATCCTTCACAGTAGTGGTCTTGCCATTGGTTTTCACCGATTCAATCCCGTTGTCGCAAGCCGCCTCCGATGCGTACAACTGGCTGGAGCCAATCACCTGGTGGTTGGCAGCTTTCAAGTTGAAATGGTGCTTGCCATTGGCAGCCACTTTCTTGTCATACCGTGGAGCATCTCCGCAGTTTTTCTGAACCGATTCAATGCCGTTTTGCGCAGCAGCTTTGGTTTTGTAAAGTTCGCTGGTCAATATGGTTTCGTGATTGCCTGCCTTCAAAACAAACCGAAACTGGCCGTCGCTGCTGTTGCTCAACTCAAAATAACCTGCCATCTCCTGCTCCTTGACTTTAAGTTTTTGTAAATGCCATGGGTTAACCCAATGTGGTTATATCACAGGCACATTACTCCTTAAAGGCCACTTGCTCGGCATCAAAGCCACCGCCCAACGCACGAATCATGGCCAGCGTGGCACCTTGCTGGCTTTGCCATGCAGACGCCCAACTGAGCTGTGCATTCAGCAAATTGCGTTGCGCGTCCAGCAGCTCAAGCTGATTGGCCACGCCATTGTCGACGCGCAATTGCGCCAAGCGTACCACCTGGGTCAGGGTTTGAACTTGTTCCTGGCGGGCCTGCAAGCGCTCGCGGGCTTCACGCTGCGCCACAATGGCGTCGTAAATTTCCTGGAATGCGGTGCGAATACCAGCCTCGTACTGCAACACTGATTGGTTGCGGCGTGCCACCGCGCCATCCCGTTCATCAAACAGGCGACCTGCCTGAAAAATCGGTTGGGTAATTTGGGTCTGAAAACTCCAAATGCGCGCTGGACCACTGAACAAGTCGCTCAAATCTGCACTTTCACGGCCACCAAATGCACTCAAACCGATGGTAGGGAAAAACGCTTTGCGGGCTGCTTCCAAGTTGGCTTCTCCAGCCAGCAATTGCTGTTCGGCAGCAGCCAGATCAGGTCGACGCAACAACAATTCTGAAGGTGTGTCTTCGGGCAAAATAAACAGCTTGGTGAGTTGCAGGTTGTCAACCGCCAAAGCAGGCAGTTCGGGCATGTTGCCACCCACCACCACAGCCAGCGCGTTTTGCGCACGGGCCAATTGTTCGCGGGTGTCTGGTAGTTGCGCGCGCACAGCCAACAGCTCGGCTTCGGTTTGGCGCAATTGCAGTTCATTGCTCAAGCCCACGTCGTAGCGCTGTTTGGCCAGTTTGTAGGCTGAATCACGGCTTTCCAGCGTTTGCTCAAGCACCTTCACTTGCAGGCCCAATACGCGCACCTGGGTGTACAGCGACGCCGTTGTGGCCGCCACACTTAAGCGCACGCCCCGCACGTTGTAACCCTGCTGCATGAAGCCGGCACGTGCTGCATCTTCCAGTGCGCCGATTCGGCCCCACAGGTCAAGTTCCCAGGTAGCACCGATGCCCAACTGTTGGTTCTCATACACATTTTGGCCGCCAAACACGGGCACATTTCCAGCCTGTGAAGGGCGATTGCGGCCCGTGGTGAACTGGCCAAAAATTGAAGGCCACTGTTGCGACTTGGCAATACCCAGCGCAGCACCCGCTTCATTCAATCGCTCATTGGCCAAGCGCACATCGGTGTTGTTTTGCAGGGCTTGCTCAACCAACGTGGTCAAGGTTTTGTCGCCCAACAACAACCACCAGGCTTCATTTTGAACCGTGTCGATGCCAACGCCCTTGGCGTTCTCGGGCACTTCCACCTGCATGGGCTGCTCGGGTTTGCCCTGGAATTTTTCCAGCAAAGGAATGCTGGATGCACAACCCGAAAGTGTAAGTGCCAATCCCATTGCGATGGCAGTTTTCGGCAGGGCTTTAAACATGCTCGCCCCCTTTGTTTGTTGAATTTTGATTGGATGAATCATTTGCTTCCTCTTCATCACCATGGTGTCGTCCACCTTTTTCACCGCGATCAATCAAGCGGTAAAACAGGGGCACAAAGAAAATGGCCAACAGCGTGGCGGCAGTCATGCCACCCATCACGCCAGTACCTACTGCTGCCCGCGCACCGGCACCCGCACCGCTGGAAAACGCCAGCGGAACAACGCCCAGAATAAACGCAAACGAGGTCATCAAGATTGGGCGGAAGCGCAAACGGGCCGCTTCCAGTGAAGCCTCCAGAGCGCTCATGCCTTCCTCGCGCTTCAGCACCGCGAATTCCACAATCAAGATTGCATTCTTCGCGGCCAAGCCCAGCAGGGTAACCAAACCAATCTGGAAGTACACGTCATTGGTCATGTCGCGCATCCACACCGCCAACAATGCACCGAACAGACCAAATGGCATGGCCAGCAACACCGAAAACGGCAAAGTCCACTTTTCATATTGAGCTGCCAGAATCAGGAACACCATGAGTGCCCCCAAAACAAGCGCAAAGCTGGATGAACCTGCTGAACGTTTTTCCTGAAATGAAGCACCGGAAAAATCGTAGCTGAAATCATTGGGCAATACCTCTGCCGCAATGTCTTCAATCGCTTGAATGGCCTCGCCTGAACTTACACCGGGCGCGCCGCTTCCCAGCAACTTCACCGCTGGTAGATTGTTAAAACGCTCTAAAGTTTCCGGACCTTGCGAAAACTCTACTTTTGCAAAGGCTGAAATCGGGATCATCTCGCCTTTGTTGGAACGCACATACATATTGCCAATGTCGGTTGGGCTTTTGCGGTATTGCGCATCGGCCGACATCAACACCTGCCAGGTACGGCCAAACTTGTTGAAGTCGTTCACATAGTAAGTACCCAAGCTTGCAGACAAGGTGTCGAACACTTCATTGATGTTCACGCCCATGGCGCGCGCACGTTCGCGGTCGACGTCTACATACAACTGCGGGGTGCCTGGGCGCCACAGGGTTTGCACGCCCGCCAAACGTGGGTCGGAATTGGCTTTGGCAATGAATGCATTCATGACTTTCGCCAGTTCTGCAGGCCCGCCTTCACCCCGGTTTTGAATATAAAACTCAAAACCACCGGCATTGCCCAAACCGAAAATGGGTGGTGGGGCAAAGGCCAACACCAAACCTTCCTGAATGCCCGCAGTGCGGCCAAACAACTCACCCACCAAATCAGTGGTCACGGCCTCGCGGTCGTCCCAATGGCGCTGGGTTACAAACATGGTTGCGGCGTTGTTTTTAAAGCTGCCGCCCAAAAAGTCGAAACCCGTGAATGCCACTGAATACTCGTTGGCTGGGTTGGCGGCCACCGCATCCACCACTTCGGCCACCACTTTGTCGGTGCGCTGCAAGGTTGCGCCATCGGGCAGAAATACTGCAGCAATAAAGTAGCCCTGGTCTTCATCGGGTACCAGCGAACCGGGTGTGGCTTTAAACAAGCCGGCGGTCACCACCAGCATCACCAGAAACAAGCCAATGCCAATGGCGGGGCGCATGCTGATGAACTTCACGCCACCTACATATTTGGTGGTAACGCGGCCAAACCAGTCATTAAACCAGGTGAAAAACTTGCCCGGTTTTTTGTGCTCATGCTTCAGCAGCAATACACACAAAGCGGGCGTCAGCGTAAGCGCCACAATGCCGGAAACAATCACCGCAATCGCAATCGTGATCGCAAATTGCCGGTACAGCTCGCCAGTCAGCCCACCCAGGAAGCCAATTGGAATAAACACCGCCGAGAGCACCAACACAATCGCAATCACTGGCCCTGTTACTTCCTGCATGGCCTTGATTGCCGCTTTGCGCGCGCCCAAGCCCTCTTCATGCATAATCCGCTCAACGTTTTCCAGCACCACAATGGCATCGTCGACCACAATACCAATGGCCAGCACCATGCCGAAAAGCGTCAAGGTGTTGATGGAATAACCCAGCACATACAGGCCAGCAAACGCGCCCAGCAATGAAACCGGTACCGCCAAAATTGGTATCAAGGTAGCGCGCCAGTTTTGCAAAAACACATACACCACGATGAACACCAAAATCATCGCTTCAATCAGGGTTTTCACAACTTCCCGAATCGACACTTCCACAAAGCGGGTGGTGTCGTAGGGCACAGCGTAATCCAGCCCTTCCGGAAAATCGGCAGCAATTTCATCGACAGTGCCTTTCACGGTTTGCGCCACTTCAAGCGCGTTGGCACCCGGCTGCAAGAACACGCCCACCAGCGTGGCAGGCTTGCCGTTGATGCGGCCGGTGAAGTCGTAATCTTTCGATCCAAGTTCCACGCGGGCAACATCTTTCAAGCGCAAGGACGACCCGTCTTCATTCACCCGAATCAGCACATTCTCGAATTCTGCTACCTCTTGCAAGCGGCCTTGCGTGGTAATGGTGTACACCAACTCTTGACCGTTATTCGTGGGCGCCTGGCCCACCTTGCCGGCTGCAAACTGCGCGTTTTGTTCATTCAATGCGGCGGCAATGTCGCCTGCAGTCAGTTTCAGCTGGGCCATGCGGTCGGGCTTGATCCAAACGCGCATGGCGTAGTCTTTCGCCCCAAAAATTTGCACGTTGGTGGTGCCAGGAATTCGCTTGATGCGGTCCAGCACATTCAGGGTTACGTAATTCGAGGTGTAAAAGTCATCGAACCTGCCATCTTCAGAATAAAACGCCAACACTTGCAAGAACGAGGACGAGCCCTTGTTGACCGTCACGCCCTGCCTGCGCACTTCTTGCGGCAGAATATTTTCCACTTGCTTCACGCGATTGTTCACGTTCAGCGCAGCCTGGTCTGGGTCGGTGCCAATCTCGAACGTCACCATGATTTCAACCACGCCACTGCTGGCCGAAGTTGAACTCATGTACATCATGTCTTCCACACCGTTGATGGCGTTTTCAATTGGCGCTGCCACAGTGCTTGCAATCACCTCTGCAGATGCACCGGGGTAAATAGCACGAACTTGCACCACAGGCGGTGCAATTTCAGGGTACTGGGCAATTGGCAAACCACGCATGGCGGCCAAACCTGCCAGCATGATGAAAATCGACAACACAGCCGCAAACACAGGCCGGTCGATAAAGAATTTGGAAAACATGAATCGACCCCTTACTGCTTCGGTTCAGTGGTTGGCGCTGCAGGTTCTGCAGGTTTTGCAACCTCAGGCTGGTTCTCGCTGCCTTCCATTACCGGCTTTACAGGTGCACCGGGTGGCGCTTTCATAAAACCATCGGTCATCACTTTGTCGCCGGCGGCCAAGCCTTTGGTCACAATCCATTGGTCGCCCATCCATTGGGCTACTTCCACCGGGCGGGGTGCCACGGTGTTTTCCGGGCTAACTGTCATCACCACTTTTCCGCCTTCCGGGTTCTCAAGCACAGCGCGTTGTGGCAAAAGCACCGCATCTTTCTGTACTGCACCGCTTATCCGCACGCGCACAAACTGCCCTGGGCTTAACACTTCCCGCTCGTTGACCAGCACAGCGCGTGCGTCCACCGTGCCAGTGGCCGGGTTCACACGCACGTCTTGAAAACCAAGCTTGGCTTTGAAACCCATGGGCTGGCCATCAGCCCCAAGCACCTCAACCACCAAATCGCCGGTGGGCAAATTCACTGCCCCACTGGCCAGCCCTTTTCTAAGCTGCTCATGGTCTTTTTGAGGAATACCAAAATTCACGTACACCTGGTCAATCTGCGTAACCGTGGTCAGCAATTCGGAAGGGCCGGAAACAAAGCTGCCTTCTGAATACAGCGAACGACTTGCAAAACCATTCACAGGCGACTCAACGCGGGCATATTCAAGGTTCAAACGCGCTGCGCGCACCGCTGCGCTGGCCACCAACACATCGGCCTTGGCCACTTCAAACGCGGATTGCGCACCATCCAGTTCCGATTGCGAAACCGCTTTGCTTTCTGCCAAGGGCATCACGCGCTTGTAATCACGTTCGGCCTGCGCTGCGCGTACTTTTGCAGCGTTTTCATCAGCCAAGGCACGGGCCAATGCGGTTTGGTAAGGGGCGTTGTCCAGGCTGTACAACGATTGGCCTTTTTTCACCCGGCCACCTTCTTCAAACAGGCGGCGCTCGATAATACCCGCCACTCGAGCGCGAATTTCAACCTCGCGCAAACCCGCAATTTGTGCCGGGTATTCGTAGGTCAGTTCAAGTTGTTGGGTTTTTACCTCGACCACAGGCACGGGTGCGGCTTGGCCAGCACCCGGGCCACCGGGTGCCTGCGCATCGGCGCCTTGGCCACAGCCCAGCAACAGTGCGCCGGACAAAACAGTCACCAGCAACGCGGGCAGAAGGGTTACCCCTGCGAATGCGCGGCTGTAGGAAGAAGCTTGAGTTTGCTTTAGATTCAATGGCTTGCTGTGCATGATGTGTGCCCTGTACTATCCTTGTGGGAATTTTTCGGCTTGATTTAATGACTGAGAAGTCAGATAATACATACATACATGAGTGTATGTAAATAACTTTGTAAATTGGCGACAACGATTGTGGTAAGAAAAACGAAAGAAGAAGCGCAAGAAACACGCAACCTGATTCTGGACACGGCTGAAGCTGTGTTCTCAGAAAAAGGCGTGTCCAGAACCACGCTGAACGACATTGCCAAGGCTGCTGAACTAACGCGGGGCGCCATTTACTGGCACTTCAAAAACAAGGCCGACCTGTTCGATGCCATGTTACAGCGCGTGATATTGCCAATGGATGAATTTATTGCGACACCCGACCTGCACCCCGAGCAACAACCCTTGGCGTACCTGCGCATTAGGTCCATGCATGTGGTGCGCACTTTGGCTGAAAACCCGCAAATTCAACGCGTGTTCGACATCGTGATGCACAAAACCGAAATGGTCGACGACATGCTGCCCATTCGCGACATGCACTTGGAAACCATTCAAGGCTGTCTGCAGACCATTGAAACCGACTTTCAGGCAGCCATTGACAAGGGCGATCTACCTGCACACATCAATGCCCGCCGTGCGGCGATTGGCCTGCACTCGCTGATCGACGGCTTGTTTGCGAACTACGTGCTAAGCCCTGAATTGTTCGATTTGATGGAACAGGCGGAATTCACGATCGACAACTACCTGTTCGGCCTTGCCAATCGAAAGTAATCAGTTTCCATTGTTTAAACCCGACCAGTCACCGGAATACCGGCGCCGTTAATGTCGCGTGCTGCATCAGAAATCAAAAACGCGATAATGCCGGCCAGCGATTCGGGTGTTACCCAGTCGGCCGGGTTTGCGTCCGGCATGGCTTCGCGATTGGCTGGCGTATCCAGAATGCTGGGCAATACTGCATTGGCTCGAACGCCCAAATGCTTGTTCTCCGCTGCAAGTGCCTCGGTTAAACGCAGCACTGCAGATTTTGCAGCCGCATAAGCACCCATGCCTTCGGCGGCCTTGCCTGCAGCGGCCGCGCCAATGTTCACCAGCACGCCACTTTGTTGCGCTTGAAACTGCGGCAATATGGCCTGGCACATGTTCACCGCGGTTTGTACATTCATGGCGTACTGCGTGTTCCAAGTGTCCAGGCTACTGTCCACTTGGCGTTCCCACACAAAACCACCTGCGATGTTTACCACCGCATCAATTTGCCCAAAATATTCCCAAGCTTGGGCCACCACTTCGTCGGCGTGCTCGGGCAAAGTTAAATCGACATTGCCGATCGACACTGCATCGCCCTCGCCGTCCCAATCGGGCTGCTTCAAATCAACCAACAACAGGCGGTAGCCCAAGTTTCCCAAATGGGCAGCCACAGCTTGTCCCAAATTGCCTGCCGCGCCTGTCACGATAGCCACCGGGCTGTTGATACTCATTCGAATTGACTCCTTTCATATGCGCCGTATTCGCCCTATTTTGCCACGACCGCACCCATTTCACGCCCCCACCCGCTTTGAATACCCCCTTTAAGGGCAACGCATTGGTGCAATGTTGAAAGACCCCAAAACTGCCGTTCTACAAACATCAACGGAGTTTTTGGAGCATGCGATGTGGAACGGTTTGTTTTTTGGTTTGGTCAATTTGTTCACGCCCCAGGCCAGCCTGCCCGACACGGCCACCATGCAACAGGAAATTCGACAGTTTGCGCAGGTGTACGCAATCGACACCAGGCGCATTCATGTGCGTGAAAGCACCATGAACAACCCCTCACCATTTTTGACCAACAGTGGAGTCAAGGCCTGCGTGCTGCATGTGAATCAGCATGCTGATGCCAAACGCGTGTGGTCGCATTTTCTGGATTCGGGCCATGAAGGAATGGAGGCTGCATTTCTGGCTTTCACTTCAGCCCATGAACTGACACACTGCTTGATGTCCGAGAAAGGAAAACGCGTTGAGTCAAAAAAGGCGCTTGAAGCGTACCTGGGTGTTCAGTTCAAAAACAATGTTCATTTTGAGGAAACCTTGGCCGACCTGGTGGGTTTGGCATACGTAGCCAAAGTCGCGCCTGAAGCATTCGAGGTAATCTACAAAAGGGTGAAGTCTATTCGCACCGATTTCTCGAATCGCGACCCTGAGCACGACAGCGCAGCAGCGCTAAGGCCAGACAGTATCGCTTTTGCAGACAGCATGCTGACCAAAGCCGGTGCGCTTCAGCTGGCAGCGAACTGAATGCAAAAAGGCACCCCGAAGGGTGCCTTTTCACTTTGCCCGGGGGTCGGAGCCCCAAGCAATACCACAAAGCTTAGATGGGCAAACTGTCTGTTGGCAGCATTCCCAACACACCGTCCAGCGGGGTGCCCGTTGAAGAAATTGGCAAGGAAGATGGATCCAGCAAGGAGGTCACATCATCCAGGGGCGTGCCAGTTGCTGGCAAGCCAGGAAGGCCACCCGCACCGCCACCACCAGCACCCGCCAAGGCGTCGGTCAAAATGGCTGGGTCCAGCAATTCGGTAATCATGTCCAGCGGAGTACCTGTCTCTGGAATTCCGGGCAATCCACCCGCACCGCCACCACCAGCACCCGCCAAGGCGTCGGTCAAAATGGCTGGGTCCAGCAATTCGGTAATCATGTCCAGCGGAGTACCCGTCTCTGGAATTCCGGGCAATCCACCCGCACCGCCACCACCAGCACCCGCCAAGGCGTCGGTCAAAATGGCTGGGTCCAGCAATTCGGTAATCATGTCCAGCGGAGTACCTGTCTCTGGAATTCCGGGCAAACCACCTGCGCCACCACCGGCGCCACCCAAGGCATCAGTCACTGGGCCAAGTACTGCGTCCAAAGGTGTACCAGTTGGGCCAGCTGCACCACCGCCATCACCACCAGGAATTGGCAAACCACCGGACAGGGCGTCGATTAGTGGATCAGTGACTGGAGTCAGTGCGTCAAATACCTGGTCCAGACCATCGGCCAACGGTTGCGAAACCATTGGCAATGCATCCGTTGCAGTGGCCAAGCCATCAAACAAAGGCGCAGCAGCGCCTACACCTTGAGCCAATCCATCATTCAAAGGAGCTAGAACCGGGTCGAGCTGACCGACCACTTGTGCAACGCCATCTGCAATTTGTGGACTAACCATGCTCAAACCGCCGGCAAGTTGATCAGCAACCACACTCAAATTCACGGGCGATGTATCCACGGCACCAGAAATAACGTCGACCACAGGTGAAAGGGCCTCTTCAACAGCCTCAGTGATGGGCGTTACGTTCTCGTCAAGTGCATCAGTGGCTGGGCTTAAGCCGTCCAGCGCATCAGTCAACGTGCTGTTCACCGGGGTCAAAACTGGTTCCAGCGCATCGGTTACGGGTGCGGTCTCTTCCAGCACGGGGTCCAAGGCACCGGTAACAGGTGCCAAGGCACCTACAGGCTCATCAACCACCGTGGTAACCGGTGACAATACGTCCAGGAGCTGGCCGACGGCTGGCGCTGCTGAGCCGGTTGCATCAACAACTGGCTCCAAAGCGCCCACAACCTGCTCGCCCGAACCACCACCAGCTGATCCGCCGCCTACTGCGCCGTTGTCATCGTTGTCGCTGCTCAACACAAAAGCCGCGCCTGCTGCTGCAGCCAAAGGACCAGCCAAGCCACCTGCGGCAAAACCTGCGCCAAACAGGCCGAACATTCCGCCCGCGCCGGATACCGCAACAGTTTCGCCTTCGGTGATCAGTTCAAATTCGCCTTGTGCGATTTCGAACTCAGCGCCCGCTTCGCCTTCCTTTAAAGTAGCAACCGCATTGCTTTGCAAAATACCTTCGGTGGCTTGCTGACCTTCTACGCCTGGGAACTCAATGTAGGCTGAGCCCTCAGCGCTGGTGGTGACCGTGTCACCTGCAGAAATAATGTCGCCTTCCTTCAGAAGGACTTGTTCTCCGTCAGGACGGGTTACAGAAACCTCTCCCAACACGCTTTTAATAATTCCAGTGATATTAGCCACAGTGCATTCTCCGACAATGGTGTGTTCATTTAAAAGTTCGGCAATGTTTCGCCTTGTGAGAGTTTTACTGGCTGAAATCAGAAAATGGATGCGAAAATTGCGTATTAATTAACAATCTTTTACAATAATTGTAGGTTTTATACTGACAAATCCTGATTTACCGCGTTCAAATTACTCCCGTGGCGCGCCGATTTATTCGAATTGTTCAAACAGCAGCAGCTTAGTGTACCTCTTTCGGGGGGTGGTTTGAAATCACCACGCAAGTTGGCGTATCGCCAGCTCTTTCATAATCTCCTCGGCCCCTCCGCCAATGCACATCACCTTCACTTCCCGGTAAATACGCTCGGTCGAGCTTCCACGCATAAAACCCATGCCACCCAGAATTTGCACAGCTTCATTTGCGCAATGCTGCAATGTTTGAGTGGACTGGTTTTTCAGCAAACAAATGTCGGCAATCAACTCTTCATTGATCTCGCCCTTGTCGATTCGAGCAATCGTTTCATCAAACCACGCCTCGGTTGCCCGAATTTTCATGCGCATGTCGGCCAACTTGTGCGCAATCACTTGGTGGTCCAGCAAACGCTTGCCGAATGTTTGCCGGTTTTGTGCCCAGTCCAGCGCCTCGTTCAAACACACGCGCGAAAACCCCACGCAGGCCCCTGCCAGCATCAAACGTTCTGTGTTGAAGTTTTCCATCACAATTCGAAAGCCTTTGCCTTCCTTGCCTACCAAATGGCTGGCAGGTACTTCTACATTGTCGAAGTAAATGCTGGCGGTGTCGCTCATCCACCATCCAGTTTTCTTTAACGGGCTGCGCGTCAGGCCCTTGGCATTGCCAGGGACCATCATCATTGAAACACCCCGTGCACCGGGCTCGCCTGTACGAACCGCCACGGTTAGCCAATCGGCACGCACACCACTGGTAATAAACACTTTTTCGCCATTGATGCGGTAATGGGCCACACCGTCTTTCTGGAACAATTCGGCTTTGGTTTTCAGGTTCGCCACATCCGACCCACCCGAGGGTTCAGTGATCGCCAGTGCACTGATGGCCTCACCTTTCAACACAGCTGGGGCAATCATTTGAATCAATTCTTCACTGCCGTGGTTCAACAACGGTGGCAAGCCAATGTTGTGGCTGAACAAACCCGCCAACAAACCGCCACTGCCCGCAGAGCACACCAGATTCGAAAGCTTCAATCGATCGGCCAGGGTGCATTCAAATCCACCCACTTCTTCCGGGTAGCCCAAGCCCAACAAACCCAAGTCGCCTGCCTGCTTGTACAACTCGCGAGGAAACTCCCCGGCCTCATCCCAATCATTCACATTCGGCTTGATTTGTTCATTCACAAACCGCTCTACACTTCGGAAGAAGTCATCCATTCCTCTGTCTCCGTAAGCCGCGTTGCTGGGCTTCTGTTATTCGGCTTCTGTTATTCGACTTCTTTGAGTTGAACCATGAGTTGCTTCAATTTCATTTGCTCGCCAACCTGAACCAACACCTGTTCTACAGTCGATCTCGCTTTGGCCGCAATTCGATGCTCCATCTTCATAGCCTCCAGGCAAACCAACACCGTGCCTGGCTCTACAACCTGGCCAACCTGTACCAACACCTGCGTAATCTTGCCATTCATCGGGCTTTTGATCTGGGCCTGAAACACCCCTTCTGCGGTTGCTGAGGCACTGCGCAATGTCTCATCCTCCACAAACACAGCCTGCGGGTTCAGTTGGCGTTTTACCCAAACACCACCAATGTAAGGCAATACAATGAACCGACTCGGCAAGCCATTCACCACAGTGTTCACTTGCAAGCCTTGTTCAGTGGCAAGCGCCTGCCAATGCTCAAGTTGAACTTCACTTTCTTCCTGCCCGGCGGTACGCACCTGAACCTGAAAACTCCCCGCGTTTTTAGTCACACTTAAATTGATCGCTGCACCCGAAGCTTTCAACTTCAAAGGGCGAGCCAATGCACGTGTGCTTGAAAAGCCACTCAGGCTTGAAGGCCAAGCGCTGTTTGTTGCGTTTTGCTCAAAGGCAAGAAACACGGCGGCCACTGCATGCTCTGCATCGAATGTTTGTGGCTTCAACAATTCATCAGCATGCGCTGCCAAAAACCCGGTGCCAAAATTGCCACGTTGAAACACTGCATGGCTGGCAATGCGTTGCAAATACAAGGCATTGTGCTCAAAGCCCACCAGCGTAGTTCTATTCAAAGCATCGGCCAGTTTCTCGCAAGCTGCTAGTCTGCTTTCAGCATGCACAATCACCTTGGCCAACAGGCTGTCGTACCACGGGCTTACTTCGCCACCCACTTCAAGAGCGTGGTCGCAACGACTGTGCAAATCGGGCTTCCAGGCCAACACAGGGCCTGTTTGCGGCATGAAATCGCGGGCCGGGTCTTCGGCACACAGACGGCCTTGAATTGCATGGCCGGTGAAATTGATGTCGCTTTGTTGCAAGGTCAAGGGTTCGCCCGATGCAATGCGCAGTTGCCACTGCACCAGGTCAATGCCGGTAATCGCTTCCGTTACGCCGTGCTCAACTTGCAGGCGCGTGTTCATTTCAATGAAATAAAAATCGCAGTTTGAATCCAGCAAGAATTCAACCGTACCTGCGCCCACGTAGTTTGTGGCGTGCACCAGTTTCAGTGCCGCCTCACCCATGCGCGCGCGCAGCTCGGTATTCACTGCCGGGCTGGGTGCTTCTTCCACAATTTTCTGGTGGCGGCGCTGCACAGAACAATCACGTTCGCCAAGATGCACCGCATGGCCATGCATGTCTGCCAGCACCTGAATTTCAATGTGGCGTGGGTTGATGATTGCTTTTTCGAGCATCACCCGGTCGTCGTTGAACGCGTTTTTTGCCTCCAGCTGGGCTGAATGCAGTTGCGCAGCGAATTCCGATTCACTGTTCACCAAACGCATGCCGCGCCCGCCGCCACCTGCCAGTGCCTTGATCATCACCGGGTAGCCGATGCGCTGTGCCGCGGCCATCAAGTCAGTCACGGTCGAATCCGCCTCACTGAAGCCCGGAATACATGGCAGCCCAGCTTGTTGCGCAATTTCTTTGGCACGGGCTTTGTCCGCCATGTCAGCAATGGCCTGCGGCGTGGGGCCCACCAATGTAATTCCAGCGTCTGCACAAGCTTGTGCAAAAGCAGGGCTTTCCGACACAAAACCATAACCAGGGTGAATGGCGTCAGCCCCGGATTTCAGCGCAGTTTCAATCAGGGTGTCGATTCGCAGGTACGATTCAAGCGAAGGGGCGGGGCCAATGCAATACGCCTCATCGGCTTCCTGCACATGGAGTGCTTTTGCATCGGCCTCTGAATACACCGCCACCGTGGCAATACCCATAGGTTTGGCTGCGCGCAAAATTCTGCGCGCAATTTCATTGCGGTTTGCAACCAGCAGTTTTTTGATCCTAGGCATTCTTTTTCTTGCCCGGCAAAATTCCCATGAATTTGCAAATAATGCTCAACATGACTTCGTCGGCGCCACCGCCAATCGAAATCAGGCGACCATCGCGGTACAACTGCGAGGCCGGGTTTTCCCAGGTAAAGCCCATGCCGCCCCAAAATTGCAGGCACTTGTCAGCCACTTCGCGCACCAAGCGGCCGCTTTTCAGTTTGCACATGCTGGCCAGTTCAGTCACTTCGCCGCCCGCCACGTATTCTTCGGTGGCTTGCCACACCAAGGCGCGCAGGGCTTCAATTTCAGTTTTTAGTTCAGCCAGTGTGAAGTGCACCACCTGTTGATCCAGCACCGTGCTGCCAAACAGGTTGCGCTGGCGGGTGTAATTAATGGTTTCATTCACCACATGCATCATGCCTTCAATGCTGTTGGCAGCGCCCCAAAGGCGCTCTTCCTGAAACTGGATCATCTGGTACATGAAGCCCGCGCCTTCCATGCCAATCAGGTTTCGCTGCGGCACGCGCACATTGTCGAAGTGGATGAGGCCGGTATCGGATGCCCACATGCCGATTTTGTGAATCTTCTTCTCGATTGTAATGCCCGGGGTTTTCATGGGCACAATAATCAGGGATTTGTTCTGGTGCGGCTTGCCTTCGCTGGTATTGGCCAACAGGCAGATCCAGTCGGCTTGCAAGCTGTTGGTAATCCACATCTTGCTGCCATTGATGATGTAGTCGCCACCGTCTTTTTTGGCGGTTGTTTTTACACCCGCCACATCAGAACCCGCTGCGGGTTCTGATACACCGATACAGGCCACCATGTCGCCAGCCACAGCGGGCGCCAGAAATTCGCGACGTAGTTCATCGCTGCCAAAGCGGGCCAGAGCGGGCGTGGCCATGTCGGTTTGCACACCAATGGCCATGGGCACGCCACCACAATGAATTTTTCCCAAAGCCTGGGCCGCGACCACAGAATAGCTGTAATCCAGACCCATACCACCAAACTCTTCCGGTTTGGTCAGGCCCAACAAACCCAAATCGCCCATCTTCTTGAATAGCTCGTGGGCGGGGAACATCTGTTCCTTCTCCCAAGTGGCCACATGCGGGTTGATTTCATTGTCTACGAAGCGCTCAATGGTGCGCTGCAGTTCTTTGTGTTCCTGGGTCAGTCTCACTGCAATGTCTCCTCTGCATTCTTTAACAATCAAACGTTTGTTTGATTTTGAAGACAAGCTAGAGGAAAGTCAAACGGATATACACATATTCAAATTTAGTGGGGAATCAAAGATAATTGAATTACATGCAGGTCAAAGAATCGCCAACTGATTTTTTGTGTTTAATGATCATCAATGTCAAATTGATCTGCATGCTGGTTATTCACCATGTAATTTCGTTCATACCGCCTGTTAAGTTCGGCTTGCGAAAGTGCAGGCTGATCATCATTTTTTCCGGAAGAATCCCCAAAAATCAACAACCCGGCCACTGCCGCACAAAACACGAATGCCACTACGGCAGGGCCAGAAGCTGGCAGTGTTGCCACCAAACCCACGGTTAAAGCAGCCAGACCCAGCGCGGCCGCGCCACAAACGATTGCAGATTTCTTTGTATGGCCAGAAGTATCTTCGACCCGCTCTCGACCAGCTTGGCTTGGCCCAGAGATGATAGGTAAATTGTTAGCTGATGAAGGAGAAGACATAAATTCCGGTATGTGTAGTTTTTCTTAAGTAACCCATCGCCTTATTTAGTTCCCCCTGCTCTTCCAGTGCGGTAAGTGCAGGGTCGAAGCCACATGCTATCTCAACAATCACTTTGGCCAATTAACCATAAGCGGGTGCCTCGGCAGCTCCAGGCGCGAACGCTTGTGGAGCGTTGGCCCAGGTATTGTAGTAATCAGTGTACTTGGCGCTGTCCGGACCAGTCTTCGCCGTATTTTCCAACGCGTTACCGTGTATCACCGAATAGTGCCTAAAACTGGCTTTATTAGATGCGCCGCCCTTCTCGTCTTTAAGGTCAGGGCGTGATTTATGCTCTGCATACCAAGCCCTTGCCATACCCTCATGAAAATATCCCTCAATTGTCTCGGGATCATTAATAAAGCTGGAAGTCGGGTCAGCAAGCGCCAATTTAACCCCCTTCTCTGTCAGGCCATAAGCATCATGCTTCTTGCCACCCTTGTCCTTGTTCTCTTGGGTTATGACACCGTTTGCGATCAAGGCATTCAGGGTTGTCTCACTAACAACTCCTTTGTTTGCGAAATTTCTGAAAATCCATTCAGCCATCCAAAGAGGGAGCCCTTTGTCCGCAAGTTCTTGTGGAGAGCCATATTTGTCCGCATCCCACGATTTTTCACTGTTGTCTGGGTGGAATTTGACATTGTCATTCCCCAAAGCTTCTGCCCTCACCCACGCTTGATAATCCGGGTGGGTCATGTAAGTGGGTTTTGCAGGTGCAACGGGTCCTGAAGCTGCCGGATCTGACGAGGTTGCCGCACTCACGGAATCAGCATAAATTTTGCCATTCGGCGTAAGTTCAATCTTGCCGGTGTCGGCGTCCCATGTAACCAGCCCCATGTCACGTGCAATCGCAAGCTGTTCTGCAGTAAGCGGCCCACCACCAAATAGGGCTTGAAACATGCTTTCAGCGCCTTCACCTATAACAGTATTGGATGGCACCGGCGTTTCCGCACCTCCCAATCCACCCAGAAGCTTTTTTGCCAAATCAGAAACACTACCGGCGTTGGCGTTTGGCGCATAGCCCTCACCGGAAAAGAAGCCGCTGGCTTTTGCAGCGTCATCCAGTTGTTCCTGGTTATATGCACCAAGACCCAAAGCAGGTGGATACAACGGGGTATTCTGGCTGCCCGCAACTGTGGTCTGCGCGTTCATGAAATTTGTACCATGCGGTGTTGTTACAACCACGCCCTTTTCATTTTTTTGAAGAAAACCCATGGCAATCAGCGCATTCACGTGACCTTGGTCATGCTTTACGCCGGGAAACACTTCATCAAGCACTGTTTGAGTTTCCGGGCTTACCTCACCTTTATTAATTGGAGCACTACCCGGCTCATAGAGTGCCAATGCTGCTCCCTTTAATCCGGCAGTTTCACGGGCAAGCACATTGGGGTCCTCAGAATCCAACTTGTGCGTTGATTCAAAATAAACATCAAATCCTGGTGGGTATTCGATAATGTCGCCACCCATGAAATTCTGATTGGCGTAATTTTTTGCCTCGTTAACCAGCCCTTTGTCAAATACAATTACACTTCTAGTTTGGCCGTTAATCCTTTCAAGACTGAGTGATAGTGGGATACCCATTTCCAACATGTCGGAGAGGCTTATGTCACCTACCTGCTTACCCTTGGGTCCGTCCGGTTGTTTTTTATTATAAGCAACCTGTACGCCCGCGAATTCCAGCACTATCAATAGATCTTCCTTGCTGCTGGCCACAACCGTGGTAGATTCGCTGATGTCATAAGCCCACCGGCCATCTGGCAACTCGTAAAAATCACCTGCCACTGAAGATGCATCAGTGTCGGTGCCGGTTGATGTTGTTTGACCAGTAGCACCACTGTCGTACATGCCTGGTGTATAGGGAGTTACCATGCTCTGCTCTCCTTTAAATGGTGTTGGCGGCGGTGTGTATTAACTGGTTGTCTTCATCAAATGCTGTTTTTGCCAAATCGTACAAGCTGGTAATTTCTTCTTTCTCATAATTTTCCATGTCACCCTTGGCACGTTCGATACCTGACACACCCTGCCCTACTGAGTTCCAACCTTGGCTTACGGTGCTGTAGGCAATTGGGCTGGGCAAAAATTTATCCAACAAACTTGGCACAGGCTGCCCCTTGTCATTCAGCTTTGGACTGCCCTTGAGCGCACCTGCAACACCAATCGCCGTTCCAACCCCAGCAGTTGCAGCGCCAAAACCAATGTCGATGAATGCTGCTGTCATGGCGTGGCCAAACACTTTTTCTGCTTGTACTCCCCTAGCCTCAAGAAGGTCCTTCAATATCTTCTTGCTTTCAGCTGAAGACTCTCTTAACAACTGAATTAACAAGATCGAGAAATTAGCCAACGGCAGGCCATATACAGTTGTGGCATTCTGCACAACCAACAAATTGTCAGCCACGGATGGGTCAAACCCAAGCGCAACCAAGTCTTCGTTGGTAAAGTCGCGTCCGCTGCTGAGTGCACTCAACATGATTTTTTTCTGGTCGTCACTTAACGTTGCAACGCTTGCCTGCGCATCTTCTTTTGAAAGCCCTTGCGTTTGAAACAGATTCATCAATTCAAGATCTACACCCGTTTCCGACTGCCCAAAATCAACCACTTGAACGGGGCTGGTTGTTGCTGCATCTGTTCTCATTGTGGTTCCTTAAAATTTGGGGGCGGGGGTGTAAATGGTGCTCAACATATCAATTGCGGCGTCATGCTGCTGTTTGGTTAGCTGTGTTTCATCCATCAACGCGTCAATCAAACTCAAAATATCCTGCATATCCGACTTATCCATATCTACATTAGCCATTAGGCTTTGAGCCTGGAACCTGAACGTCGAGGTTGCCAATTGCGCACCCGACTGCACACCCAGCATGGAATAATTCAATTTGTCACAAAAGGCTTGCACCGCATTCAGTTGCTGGGTAGACAAACCACCCTTGGTTGCATTCATAAACGCAGTTTTTAAGTTTGAAATGGCTGTTGTCACATTTGGCATGGTCATTGCCTTCGCAGACATTTTCGAAAAGCCGGCGGCACATCCTCGACAGGCCACCAACAACAAGGCAGCCATAACCAGCAAACCCACAATTGGACCTGCTACCGGTCCTAACTCCTCCGCAAGTTTGGCGAAACCTTTTTCAATCAGAGGGGAGGCTGCCAAGGAAACAAGCGTAGTCATTGCCATTGCAGCAGTCATGGGTGTTAAACACACCAAGGGCGTGGCCATAGTCAAAGCGACAATAGCAAATCCAAAAGCCTTGGCGACCATGCCCCAAACTCGGGCTGATTCGGCTTTGTCCCAGCTCTTCAGCATCTTGTCAGTGGCTTCACGTGCCTTTTCATTTTCAGCCAGTTCAAGTCTGCTTGTTTCTTGAAAACCACTCTCGATGAGTTCTCTCAATGATTCAGTCAAATCGAGAATGAATTTTTCAAAAGATTCAATTGAATCGCCGTATGTCTCAAGGTTTTCAGTGACAGCCTGATCAAAAACGATATTCATCAACGAATCTCCTTGTAGGCCTCAAGCCACCTTTCGGCGATTTGATTCAAAATCCTGAGAATCGTGTTTCTAAGCTCCTCAGCTTGTCTTGCACTGCCTTTGAAAGTCTCTTCAAGTGCCAAATCGCCTTCATCCCTGGCATACCCCGCAAGACCAGTGTTAAAAACTTTTGTAGCGCTGGTTGTTTTGTCGACAAACGCATAGAAAGCCGTATGAAAGCCCATACCCACATTTTGCAACGCAGACTTAAGCTCACGGGCTGCGCCAATTAGAGTTGTTATGTATCCCCGCAATAAAGAATGTTCAGGCGTGTCGGGGCACTTGCTCAGCTTGTCCGATAAAGCGTGGATGTAATTGTCGATCGCTTCCGGATCTGCAGACTCAAGCAACCATTGAATTTCTGATGCGTCCGTAATTTTGTCCATTTGAACCAATGACTCAGCGTCAATTGCGTTCTGATGGGAAACAACAACAGATTCATTCAAATTCTGTTGCTTTACATAACCCAGCTTTGCAGTGGCCACATTGCTTCTAAAAACGCTAGCGTTCTTCGCTTCGTCTGCACCCGCTGATTTTCCAGTTTCATAACTTGATACAGCGCGTGTTAGCGAGATTAATAACCAGCCCTCTTCGCCAAGCCCGGTTGCCTGAAGTTCAGAATCGGACAAACCCAAATCCCCAAGCTTGGCAACGCTGCCCTGAAATGCTTTTATTTCCGCAATCATGGCGTCAGGGGAATCGGCTGTGTAATTCCGGTTCTCCATAAAATCCTGGATTTTGTCGAACTGGGCATTAACGGCCTTTGCCGTATCCAACATTTCAACAGCCGACGTGTTTTCGCTGCCGGCAGAACCCAATATGCTCATAAAATCTTCAACTAAAGCGTATTGAAGCTTGACCGAATTAAAATCAAGATCGGGAGGCAACTTGGACCATTCTGCATACAGATTCTCAACTCTGTCCAAAGTGCTCATAAACTGGAAGGAATTTTTTAGTTGAGGATACCTTTCCAACATAATCTTAAGATGGTTATAGAACTTTTCAAGGTCGTCAATACCAACTTCGGAAATATCGCTAAAACCATTAACAGCCAACCAATTGTCTGTGAGTTTATCAAGGCTTGGGGGCGCAGAATTTTTTTCAACGTTGGTAGAATGAACTGGCGGATTTCCAGCTGCTGTAGGGTTGGCTGTAGACATATCAATTTCCTTAACGCAAAATACTGAATTGACCAGAAACAGTGTCTTCGAATTGTTTTATAGTGCTAGTTGTTTGTTCTTTATGGGTTCTTATAGTTCCCATAAGTGCCTCACTAGTAAATTTAGCAAGAATTAAATTCGATAGATTTTCTCGCAAAACCACAGCAAGATTTTGTGCCTCTTTTGGGCTAAGTTCAATTTCTGTCAAATTGTCATTTGCGATCTTACTCAAGATCAGATCTGACATAACACCGTCTTTTCCATTTTTCTGCACCATGGCCTGAATGCCCTGCAATGAATGCGAACTAATTTTGTAAGCGGTGTCTTTATCAGAAGAATTAGCACCCGTTAGATTATTAACCAACTGCTTAACTTCCATCTCAATCGGAGTAACTTCCTCAGCCATTGCTGTGAGCTGTTCAGCGGGGTATGTGCTTCTTAAAAGATTAACGGAAAACAGCGTTAAATCGGCCGACAATGTATTGCCCGCACTAACTTGGCTAAAGCTTTTATTAATAGCCGCAATGTCCTTGGCCCGATCATATTCTTCGAAATCGTGATTTAAATGATCCGATAAACCTTTCGCATCTGAAAGAAACATAACGGCATCTCCTTATATTTGGGTTTTCAAACCTGATGTATTGATTCGAAAACCCAAAGTCTTAAACAACAAAACTTCTATTATCGAATACCAGCAGCAGCGTTGCCCTTTGCCACACCATCGGTAAAAGACTCCAATGCTTTTGCATTCATAACCATCTCTTGAATTTCCAAATCAAGATCCGCCTTGATTCGAGCGGCTTGCGTAACGTCTACAGCCGCTCCCAGCTCTCCTGATAATCGCCGAACTTCGTCTTCAGAAGCTTGAAGCGCTGCTGATATAGCACCTACCTGACCATTGGCTTGAGCCATGATTATTTCTCCTTAATTCATTTCTTTAAAGGGTGAATCTGCCAACAATATTTCACGAAAAAGTGAATCCATCATTTGCTGTTCAAATGCAGCCTCGGCTGCTTCGGTTTCATCAGCTGTCGGAACAGCATCAGTTTGGTTTACAGATGTCGCGTTGCTTACCTCCATTTTCAACTCCTACTTGTTGACAATACTTTTAAGTGGCTCAGTCATTTCTTTCACCAAAGTCCCCGCCATCTGCCAATAAATGCCCATCATTGTCATTTCATAATTCAATGTGGCACCATCAACAACTGAACTACCAAAATCAGGCATGGATATAAGTTCAGAGATTTTTTTGCCATGCCGGTCAGCAAAAGCGAAAACCTTCTGCCCTGCATCAAGAACTTCCATACAACCTCCTTGCTACATTCAAAAATTCACAACAAACTATGATTTATTGCTGCTTTACCAACTGCTCAAAACCCTCTGAAACCTTCGCACCCACTTTAGATGTCAGCTGAAGGGAAACTGACCGCAAACTACTTTGGTGCATGGCATCGATCAGCGACGAAACCTGACCACTTGATCCAAAATCATCAAGCTTGGATTCAATTTTGCTTTCAGTGGCTTTCAAACTTCCTTCTGCTTTTTGAACAAAGTTCACCACGGTGCCCGGCACCGGAGCAGGATTGTTCATCAAAGCCTCAAAATCTTGAACCAGGTTAGGTGAAGCATTTGCCTTAACACCACCGCCCGCCGAAGGCGAAACTTCTATAGCTGAAGCAGGATCAATCAATTTGAATCTCCACAGGTACACCAACCGCTTTCGCCAACTGGGTGCTTAATATTTTTGCCAACGATTCATGCTTTGACTTGGGCAATACACTGGGCAATACCAACTGAACCTGAAGACCACTTCCGTTGAACTGACCAAGCACCTTCACCTTACCCAAATCATGCAAATCCACCATGAACTCAACTTTTCTTTCAGAGGTAACTGCTTTAATTTCAGAGACCTCCTGTTTATTAAGTGCGGAAAAAGGATTTGAAGTTCCATTTAATTCTGGGTATCGCTGGGTAGTCGGAAATTTTCCGGCCCCCCGGTTTGCATCGTCTTGCGGCGAAGGAGGTTCAAACTCAGACTGAAAGCCCAACATCAGGGAATTGAATGCATCAACCAAAGGCTTTTCATGTTCATGCTCTTTTTGTGTTTCGATGGATTTGTTGTGCACCGGCTTGTTCATAACCAAGTCGGCTTGATAAGTAATACCAGCAGCCTTTTTTTCCAGTCGCCGTTTCACCAAGGTAGATAGGTCGTTAGGATTTCTCTCGCCGTCATTTTGAATCTTCATGATTGATTACCTGCTAAGTTATCTACTGACTCGCTGTATTTCCCAAATAATTTTTTCCAAGGTTGCTTTCGCACGAATGGCGTCTTCAAAACCAATTGCATTTTTGGAATTGGCAATCAAGCCGAAAGATGGGGCTTCAACCATGCGAACGGTAAAGGCAGGAAATGCAAGTGAATCTTTTTGAAGTGCCTTGCAAGCTTCGATTACCGAGGAATGAGGCGGCGTGTCTGCCACCCAAACAACAAAGTAATCTCCCCTATAGCCCCATGAATTTGGTTCTTCTGGCAAGAGCACCCAATCATCCAGACGCTCTAGGTTGGGAACGATAGATGATTCATCTTCTTCGCTCACGCTTCACCTGGAGAAAGCACAGCAAAAGCTTTGGCGTGTTTGGTTATTGCATCAACAATGTGCTGGCGGTGCGCACTGTTTTTGTAAAGGTCCTTGTACAAGTCACTTTGAAGTACAAGCCTGTCAAAATTTGCAATAAAAACACCTTTGGCCTGTTTTCCTTCACCCTTTACCTGGGCCGAAGCCTTTATCAATGCAGTGACCCCAGCAACCAAATCTATGGCTACTACAATCTGGTAACAGTGTTCGACCAGGGCGCTTAACTTTGGAAGTGACTTCAGTGCAGACCTATTACATACATCCAGAAATTTCTTGTTAATCAAATGCGATTTAATAAGCAGGTTTATTGCATTGATTCTTGATGCAATTTGATGCTCTCTGGTCCGGTTTTCACCCTTTTTCTGTTTTACGTTTTCACGTTTCAGCAAATCAATTAAGCCGTGGCGAACCATTTTCATTTGACTGACAAAGTCTGGCGCATCAATCAAATGTGCATAAAGTTTGAAACACCGCGCCAATTCATTGCTGGTTTCTGCCTCTGAGGTGTCCATTACGGCAAAGGCTTTAACAAATTCTCGTTGACTTACCCTTTTCATGGGCTGTGAGGCGGCAGACTTGAATGCCGCAATTGATTGCTGAATGAAGTCCTCTTCGGCTGCACTTAAGTTGGCCTTGTAGGCGTTCAACAAACGTTGGTCTGATTGGCTTAGAAAATCTGTATTTTGACCAATTTCCGCAAGCAGGTACTTTCTTAAAGTTTTTTGATCTTGGCTCAGCGTTGAAGACGACTCAACAAAGCCACTGGATGCTTGCTTCAAAGATTTAACAAAATGGAGCAGATCACGATTCAGGAAGTCTTCATTGTCGATGAACAAAACCTTGTACATCTGCTTGAAAAACTTTCGTGAGCTTGAACCTGGCCGATTCAACCTGCCAGATGAAGCGACAGCAGCCATTTGCTCTGCTGCGCTTATTTGTGGCTTGCCTAACTCTGCATTTCTAATCTGCTGAACAGCGTCAGGCTGATGGCCCGTCTTGCTGGTTCTATGCGCTTCTACAAAGCGCCCCACCTTGGATTTTTCTTTCGTAGTTAGGGTATTTTGCGGGCGCTGCCCGCTTTGCAACGCTTCTTGCGCAGTAACTACCTGAGGAACTCCTTTGACTTCTACGGCCATGTCAATTACCTCCTCAAAGATCCATCAATTTTTAGAAGTGTGGGAACCGGGGCAGACTCAGGTTCCTTGATCTTGAAAGACATCTGCATTTTATCCAGTGCACTCTTGGTTGATTGGGTATCGTGCAATGCACCACCATCGACCAGCTTGGGTGTAATCAGAAACAAACGCGCAACGGTCTGGCTTTTCTTTTCTGTACTGGTAAACACTTTTCCAATGAAAGGCAAACTACTCAACCCGGGTACTTTGTATTCTTTGTCTTCACTGCTGTCCCGGTTATAACCACCAATCAAAATGGCCTTCTCACGATGAATTAGAGCCTGTGTACTTAGCGATGTATTTTGAACTTGAGGCGTTTGAATACCTTGCCCGATTGAATTGACCAAACTTCCGTCCTGAATTTCAACACGAAGGAATATTTTTTCATCTCCATTTTCAAACACCACGCGCGGCGTAACTTGCAACAAGCTACCTGCAGTTACTTCGACCACATCGGCAACACGCTCACCGGAAACCGGCAAAAACAAGGTTTGGCTTAAATCGATGTAAGCAGACACGTTGTCTTGAGTAACAATTGTGGGGCGTGCCAGCACTTTGGCTTGCTCGTCAGCGGCCAATGCCCTAAGCCTCACCATGAACTGGGCTGGGTCAATAATTGAGTTACTTCCGGGTATAAGGTTTGGGCGCGGGACCAGGTTGGGCCGACCAACCGCATCACCTGGGAAATCATATCCAAACCGAGAGCTGATTATTCCAAACTCCATACCTAACTGGTTCAAGCTTCGTTGATCAATCTCGATCAACATGGCTTCAATCTCGACCATTTGAACGGGCTTATCCAATTGGTCGATCAAGGTTTTGTAATAGCTGTATTTGGTTTTGGCATCACGAATTAAAATTGCATTGGTTCTAGGGTCTGAAGTCACGCTTAATGCAGCTTCTTTAGAGGGGTCCTGCTTCGACGCTGCGCCCCCGATATCCGCTATTTGCCCCATCCGCCCGGCGTTGCCTTGGGATGCTGCTAAATCACCCATACCAACTATACCGGTTGGCATGTTATTTCTTGACTTCATAGAGGACTGGCTTTTAAGCTCGGGCGCAACCGACATTGACTGGCTCGGTAAGTTGAGCAGATTTAGCAATACGGTCAATGCGCCCGGAGTCACCACGCTCGATCCGCGCAAATTTGTTATGCGGTCTTCAACTGAGGCATGCTTCAAAGGAAACACCATCAACTCAATGCCGTACTTGTCCTGTTCTGACGGATCAGGTCGCTCCTGCTTGAAAGCGCTTTCCAAAAGCTTCAGATATGACCGGGGCCCGGCAACGAGAAGCTCTTTGTGATCTTGGCTATAAACCACATTGAATTCTTTGTAAGCCAACCCTGCAGACTCAATCATCTGCTTCCAGTCGTCATTTGAGCGCTCCCCGCCCACATAAAGGCGTTTGGTACTCCAATCCCCCACACTGTAGGCATACACCGTGTTTCCATTCTGGAACCAGTTAATTTGATACGCGCTTTGAAAATAGCCCATCACGTCTTCAACCGATTTCGCTTCAAATCGACCGCTGACGGGGGCAGAAGTCAAGCCATCTGCCACCAGTTTTTTGCCAAACATCGAGAGTAAATTTCGCAATACCAGTTTTGCGCCTTCACCTTGTGCAATGTAAATTTTTGTATCACCCTTGGCTTGCGAATAAACAGTGCTGATCGGGCCAAATAGCACGGCGCATGCGATCACAAAACCAGACAATAATTTATGTGGCGACTTCATTTACTTCCCCAGTTCCTTGAAATGCCCTTTGAATTTCGGGCTTCAGCGAGTCAATTTCTTCCTGATACATGTGCATCAGGTTCTCGATTGAAACAATGATCTGCGCGCCATTTGCGGTAGTAATGTTTAACTCAAACAAGCCCAGCTCTTCATTGCTTTGTACGGTGCATTTTCTGTAGTTCAGTTGACCACCCAGTACATCCATCAAAGTGCGCTCCACCAGTGCAAGCTGATCAGGGTGCGCCTGCAATGTAAGTTCCCGGGCACTGTGACTTCGTTCCAGCAATGCAACGATTAACAGGCGCATTTTTGACTTTTCATCACATTCACCCATCATGTTTTCGAGCAAGGCAGTACAAATTTCAAGGCAAACCGAGGTTGCTCTCTGCCTGTAGCCAACCACCTCGGCTGCAAACAGCGATGCGATTGACTTCAATTCTTTTTGCAGTTCCCCCAAAGCTTCTTGCCGGGCAGATTCACGGATGTGTTTTGCTTCTTCGCGCGCCTCACTGACAATATGCTGGGCTTCCAGATTGGCTTGGTGAACAATGCTGTGGTAATCGCTAACATGACGAAGCAATGAGGCCTTTATTAAAGGGGCCGCTGCTTGAAGTTGATCAGGAAACTCCACGCGACGAAGCAGCTTAAGCATGACTGAACCCCCGACTTAGATCGCTCGGCAGGTCAAATTCATCCAACTCGTCCAACCCTTCAAGATCAGGCATTTCCATACTGTCCGCTTTGAAGGGTTCAAAAATTTCGTGGTGAAGCGATTCGATTGCAAACGAAGTAAGCGAGTCGATCGTCTCCCACAAATCAAGAGGAATCGATTCAAGCTTCGATGCAAGTTCAGAAATTGCCAACGGAACAGTCAACTTCCAACGTGCATACAACAGCGGGAAAAAACTTTTCAAATAGATTGCAAGACTTAGAAGAGCCCTGTCACCGACTAGCACGGGCTGGCTATTGAGCATTTTTAGTTGGCTTGCGAACGTGTCGTGCCACACGTATATTTCGCCTGGCATTTCGTTTCGTAGTGTGACGATTTCACGAATGTGATCCGGCGAAGTAATCCCGTAATTCGATTGCCAGTCTTGTGCCCTGGCGTGGAGAATGCTTGTATCCATGCCCCATACAGCCAGCTTTAAAAAATGACTTTCCAACTGACTTCGACTGGCCAAAGCCAAAGCGCGTAGCTGAAGCTTGGTATCCAGAGAATCATCTGGCATGTCTGGAAGTGCGAGTACACTTCGCAATTCGAATAACTTGAAGTAATCCAGTTTTTGCGTTTTCTGTGTGATTACGGGCAATACAGCAAGCTGTTCATCATGCACATTCACTAGCGGATTTGACCACCATGCCCACCACTGAGTGTCGAAGCGCAGACTGCCGTTCATTTCATGAACCTCGATTTAAATTTCAACAACGACTCGGGCCACTCCGACGGATCTTTGGCCTGCAACCAGACAATGCCCAAAGACAAAGCCCACATGCCAAAAAACAAGTACACAATGCTGAGAAAATAAAACTTGTCTTCGGGATGCAAGGCGATTGGGCCGTACCAAAGCAAAGGCACACAATTGTCTACCTTGGCCTCTGAGGGCACTGCCGCAATCGTTACGCTGCGCTGTGCGTCACCACTAAGCCCAGGTATGCTTTTGAAAATCAGCTCCCTTACTTGAGGTACATATGCTGGAAAGCTTGCGCCATCGGCATACTTAACAAATACCGCTGCTGATGAAGGGGATAATGCCTCGCCGGGATTCGAGCGCTCGGGAAGAACTATGTGCACACGGGCAGACAATACGCCATCCATGTCCATTACAGTTTGCTCCAGTTCTTGCGACAAGGCATACAGATAGCGCGCACGCTCTTCCAAAGGCGAACTGATCATGCTGTCTTTTTTAAACACTTCGCCAATCGAGGTTTTCTTGTCGCGAGGCAAACCTTTCTTTTCGAGAATTCGCAACGCTTCAGACGACATTTGTTGAGGAACTGTAATGATTTCCCCCTCTTTGCCTGAACTTTTCTCGGCTGGAATGCCAGCCTCGAGCAGAGACGAGTAAATTTCATTGCCTTCGGCTTGACTTAGCCCCGTAAACAAATTTGTTCTGTCGGAACAAGCAGTAATTGACCCCAGAAAAATAAAGGAGACGATTAACTGCAAAACGGTTGAACCAATGCGTGACATGATCAACGCCCCCGCGTCACGGACTGCAACTCTTCGGAAAAATTTTGGGAAGCCTCGCCTACCCGGTTTAATCCAACAAAATAGTAAGTTTGGGCATGTCTTTGCTCAACCATCAATTGAGCAAGATTGCCTTTTAAGTCGTTGGCCGTACTCATTTCAGCGGTTTTACTGTTGATGTCTTTCTCGAGTCGATGAACTGCTTTCTCCGCCAGATTCACCCGTATCGCGGTGTCTTCCAAAAGACTGGAGCCAGCCCATTCACTAGAGCTTTTTTTGTCATCCAAACTGGATTGGCTTTTACCCAGCGAGCTTTCAATGCTCATCATCAGGGATTTGAACTGAGCGACGTTTTCCGCTGGCGCCTGGATTTGAGTTGCCTGACCCAAAGTAACAGGCAAAGCTGAGCTGGGGTTAACCGTCATGTTCTCACTCCAATACTGATCGTTACTTTAAGTGCCCTGCAATGGCGAATAGTTCCAATAATCCCAACGCGCCAAATTTAAGCGTGTTAAATCATGCAACGCTCTGGGCCTATGTCATCGAACTTCGCTTCATTGGTGCGGTTAACGCCTTCTTCGGAATCAAGGCCATAAAACTGCAGCCGCAATTCAACTCGACGACTTGCGCCCTTGGATTCACGGGAGTTATTGAACGCAACACCGCCAGCGAGAAACAATTTCTTGATTTGGCGACGCTGTTCAGCAGTTAAGTTGACATTGCTAGCATGCTCGTTTTGCAGCAGGGTACACATCACCCACTCGGACCGCTTCAAGCTCAAGTTCAAGTTGTACAGATACGAGCCATCGGTGTCGGTGAACCCTTCAATCAAGATCTGTTTCAGCCACTTCTTCCCCAACGGAGTTTCAGCGGCTTCCAGAATCAAGGGCACCATGCCCTCAAGAGCCTCGACTCCGTCTGCCCCCAGCTTGAATTCATCTGTTTTGAACCGCCCAACCTCACCGAAATTGATGCGATTTAACTTGCAATCAACATACACACCACGCAACGATTCGGCGGTCCGTTCGGCAAGAAAGTCGCACACGCTTTCTATTTCGGACTGACGAACCTCTTGGTTTTCAATCACAGTTTCAACTTTCTCGCTTTGTTTCATTACTTCTTGTGTTTTGGCGCTGATATTCGATAAAGCAGTCACCATGATGACCAAAAATAAGATCATCAACGCTGTCATCAAATCTGCATAAGAAATCCAGAAGGGCTTCTCAGCGTCATCCAGTGAGCTGGATGGCTGGTATTTGCCGGAGCTCATGGCGCCTCCGTCGTTAACTCTGCGCCACCTTCTTGCTGGCGGGCGCGAATAACCTTTAGCGCCAGATCTTGCGGGCTGTTTCTAATGTGACTAATACGATTTTCAAGATTTCGTCCCATTTCTTCGATCGGTGTTTTCACCTGACGAATGAGGGCAGTTTCCAGTTGCGTAGCCAAGCGCCGGTTCGACTCGTTCAATGCTTGACTAAGAACCTCACCCAAGCCTTCCAATTGTTGAGTTTGAACAGTTTCCAGTTGCCGAATCACTGGCACCATGGCCTGGATCAACTCATCTTTTAAGCTTTTGGCCTGATCACTGGAGTTGGCAGAATGATGCACTAGAGTGGCCAAATATTCTTCGCCAACACCCGCTTCAAAAAGATTGTTGAGTGCATCCACCAGATCATCCAGGGACTTCAGACAGTGACGGTAAAGCAGTTTTTCCCAATGCGTAATAACCATGGCAACAGTAATTGCGGCAGCCGAAGCGTAAAAAGCGTCGCGGACACCAGCAAGCAGCATGGCAACGCTTTTGTTCATTTGCTCAACATTGGAAGCGTCGAAGTTGGAAAGCCCAAACAACAGGCCAGAGAAGGTTCCGATGATGCCGATGCCAGTAAGAATACCGGGCAGATGCTTGAAATAATCAACCCCCAAAGGGCGATCAATCACAGTCGCCACAGAAAAACAATAAGACACGGGTACTGTCAATCTGGACTTTCGAACACGCTTTGACTCGGAATTGCTGATGGTCTGGGTGTGCAAGGTTTTGGCAAAGTCCTTCCACACGGATTCCAGAGGCGTATTTTGAAACACCTTTGCTGCACCAATACGCCGCATTCCTTCATCGCCATCGCTCATTGAACGAATGGTGACGCTGGTTTTTGCCAAAAGGCTGCGCAGTTCCCGTGAGGGCGTCACATACCGGCTATAAAAGTAATAGCAGGCAGCAACTAGAATGATTAAGACCACCGCAGGTGGAAGTAACTGAATCAGATGTAGCTCTGTGGTTTGCATCGCGTGAACCCTTCCAAATTGAACATTGGCCCTGTCCGACTGCATACCGGGCAGACCACTACCTGTTTCTGTGACTTAAAACAGGCGGAAGTTCCAATATTGAAACAATCAGGGTCAGTGTTCTGATGGGGGGGAATCTGTTGTGCCGTTTGTTTGGCTAAGTTGAACCACTGCGCGAAACACTTCTGCAGCCAAAACAAGATGTTCCTTCTTGATGTATTCCTCTTCTTCACAATCGGAATACAGGCTTCTTGCCAAAGGCACATTGACGATCACCGGTATACCGAGCTCCTTGGCTCGCTTGCGCATCTGCATTGCTTCATCATCTACGCCCATACAAAGAATAAAAGGCAAATCATGTTTTCCAGGTTCGTAGTCCAGCGCGACTGCAATGTGAGTTGGGTTGGCCACAATGGCCTTTGCATCACCCATTTTGTTCAGCGAGGAATTCAAGATGCTTCTGTGCTCTCTGCGCCTGCGGTTCTTGTTCTCTGGGCTGCCTTCGCTCTGCTTGTGCTCATCCTTAATGTCATTTTTACTCATTCGATTGTTCTTGATGTAATTCATGTATTCTGCTGCCCAATCGATGGCGGCAAGAATCAGGAACAAGGCCAGCGAGAAAAAGATAATGTCTTTTAAGCAATCAACCAGTACTGTAAAGAAATACCCGATACCCACTCTGTAGCTATTGATCATGTTGGACAAACTGTCCATGAACACCAGGTAAGCCACCCACGACAAGATTAAAACTTTGCCAACATTAAGAAAAAGCTGAATAAAACTTTTCTTGGAAAGCATGTTTTTTACATTTGACACCGCATCGAATTTTTTGAACGAAGGTATCAAAGCTTCGGGAGCGACCAGAAATCCAATCTGGGCCCAGGTCATCAAAGTCGCGGCGATTGCACACACTGCCACCAAAGGGCCAACAATCAAAAAAAGGATTTCGTTGGCAAGATTAAATATGACGGGTGAAAAGTGGCCCTGCTGATTGAACCCACTGTCAATAATCAAATCAATCAGTTCGACAAAACGAGGAGCATAACTGTCTGAAAGCCAAAAAAACACCAGGTAAAACATGCCCAGTTTCACTACGATCTGCATGTCTTTGGAAACAGCGACCTGGCCCTTTTTTCTGGCGTCATCCAGCTTTTTCTGCGTGGGTTGTTCGGTTTTTTCGCCGCTCATTGCATACCCTCCAGCAACAAAAAAAGACTTTCGCTGTAATTTCGAAACAGATGAAAGATTTCATCTTCTGCGTAGTGCATCAGCGCCAACAAAGCGGCAATCCCAAACACACTGCGCAAGCCATATTCCAGACTGTACACCTGCAGTTGCTGGGCAAATGCGGACACAATTTCTACTGCCAGTTCAACAACCAGAATGGCAATTAACACTGGGCCACTTAGAAGCACAGCGAACGCAATCGAATCTGCTGTCAATCTCATCAATGTCGTAATCCAGGTATCAAACCCACCCATCACCAAAGTGCCGGGCGGCATTAAAAGATAGCTTTGTAGTAAATGCACCGTGACTGCGTGCAAACCGGGGCCTGCAAACATTAAGGCGGCAAACAAGAGGCCAAATAAAGTTTCAAGTGGCAGCTCTTCGCCGGAATCATTACCGCTTACCTGGGCAGAAAATGTAGCCCCGCGATACACATCCACCAACGCACCAAAACCTTTAAATGCGTGGTATGGCAAGGCAATGGTCAGCCCAAGCAACACACCCAAAAGAATTTCGCTCACAAAAGTAAGGACGTTGAAGGAAGGAACGGCGATTCCAACGGTGTAGAATTCAGTGGATGCCAAAGCCGGGTACATGACCAGTGTGGCACCCACGGCCGCTTTGATGAATGGACTGGTATATCCCTTCGCAAAGAGTGGAAAGAACCACATGAAAGCCGCAGCACGGGGCAGGTGATAAGAGATAACGGCGATGAAATCTCGCAGACCATCACCTGTATCTCCCATCAATTCAATCATGGCAGCTTGGCGCTCCGCGAGATCAAATCCAGCATTAAATCTGTGAACTGAATCAAGGTTTGTGCAATCCACGGCCCCGTAGCGAACAAGACCAAAACAACTGCAACAAGCTTGATGCCAAAGGGAAGTGCCTGATCCTGAAGCTGGAAAATAGCCTGTAGCAAGCCCAACAGCAAACCCAAAATAACCGTCACGATGACGACGGGTGCCGAGATCAACAGTGAAAGCAGCAATGCTTGATTAACATAGTAGGAGAGCATGGGTCACATCAAGTAAGAATTAACCAAACCTTGAAGGACTTTTGCCCATCCTTCTACAGCAACAAAAAGAACGATTTTTGCAGGCACGGTCAGTGACATCGGCGACACCATCATCATGCCCAAGGCCATCAATGCGCTGGATACCGCCAAATCAATGATCACAAATGGTAGATACAGATACAGCCCAATACGAAATGCGTCTGCCAGCTCGGAAGCAACAAATGCGGGCATGACCACAAAAAGATCTGTTTTCTCAACTGGCGCAGAGCTGTATTTTTTCTGAAATTGCTGCGCGGTACTGTGGAAGCTGTTCAGGTAGTCTTCATCCACATTGGCAAGCATGAATTTCTTGAACGGGGGAACCGCGGAGTTAATTGATTCCAGCACTTCAACGCCGGAAACAGGCATTTTTCCTTCCGGGGCAAATCGATTTCCTGCATCGGTCAATATGGGGCCCATGACCAACAAGGTCATGACCATTGAAATACCATACAGCACCATATTCGAGGGCACCTGTTGGACGCCAATTGCATTCCTGAGGATTAGCAACACTGCTGATATTTTCAGAAAAGAGGTACAAGTAACCGCGACCAAAGGCAACACAGACAGTGAAGCGATCGTAACGATTAACCCGATTGGATTAATGCTCTCGTTCATGTGAAAACCCTTTTTAGTCCAGTCGTCTTGTAACCTGAACCATCAGCTGATCCTGGAAATGAACCAGTTCGCCTTCAAGAATTGGCGAACCCATCACGCACAAAGTGACAGTGGGCAAGGCATGTTCACGCAGCTCAATCAAGGTGCCGGCTTGAACACTACACAAGTCGTTGAACAGAATCGTCGTTCGGCCCGCATGAATCTCCAATTCAATTTGCTCATGAGGTGCCAACAACTTGTCAGACTCCTCCTGCTCAAATTTATTAATGTCGTCGGAACCATAGTGAAGCTTGGTGTCTTCTTCATTCATCACGAGAAATACCTCATATTTGGATTTGGAAAACTTGTTTCCACGAAATCGCAAGAAGCCGCGCAGGCTTTTGGATACTGAGTCAGCGGTGTAATTCTGGACAGCCACCAAATCGCCTAACCCAAGCGAGCCAAGTTCCTCACTGGCCCAGATGCGCTGAACAGGATTTAAATAAACCGACATTTCAAAATGAACCACCTTTGACATGGTTTCGTGGTCAGCCCAGAACGCGGGGCAATAATGACGCACCTGCTCTTCCAAAGCGCCGATGGTTACTGGGTTACCGAGAATGAAAACTTTACAGACTCTTCGATGATCCACAGCCAGATAATTTGAAGGGCTTTTCTTGGGCAGTTCTTCAAGTGTCATGAACCGGTTAACACGAATGTTCAACAGATTCTCAATTTCATTGATTGCCGCACACACGATGTCGAAGAGAGGCACGACTGATCCGCCACCCCAGGCAGCTAACTTTGGCGTGACAAAGCAACCTGTTCTTTCATAAACATAGGCACTGTCCACACCGATCGATATGTCCGCACTGTGTTCATTCGACGCACTAAGCCAGATCAAATCGCCCAGTGACCCCTTGAAGGGTAAACCAGTGACCCTTCGAAACGCCAATTCCGACTGGGTTTCAGTTTCATATTCATAAAAACGCTGAAGTATGCCGCATGAGCGCGCAAATACCGTTGTATGCGTGGGGTCATAACGCACAGAACGGAGGCTTTCAAAACTCCACCTTTGCGGTTCGTTTTGAAGAATCTCAACTGGATCTACTTCAGTCATCAATTTTTCATTCCCAGAGTTCTTCTTTAATTACTTCCTGCAAACCAATGAGTTTCTTTTCCGCCCGATTTAGTTCAACCGTGCTTGAATTAAGTCTTTCTTGAACCTCTTTAAGCTTTGCTTTTGAGTCTTCAACATGATTGAATGCGTCTTTAATCTGTTTGACGCCTTTGAGTTGAAGTTTTGTATAAGCAACGACCTCGTGAGACTTGACAGAGCTTGAGCTTTTCAATGCTTGAAGCTGATTTTTTTGTTCTCCGATTAGCTCAATCTCGGTGCTTTGATACGCTTCTTCTGCTTGTTGAATCTGTCTGGCTGCCTGATTCCTCTCGGCAGCCACAATACCTTGCTGGCGACGGAAGTTATCCACCCTCAACTTTCGAATTTGTTCGATTTGCTTGAGCTCTTTCTCAATCGAATTCACCTTAACCTCTGGACCTGACTACACTTTCGAATTTGGACACAATTGCGTCCAATCGAGATAGCGCCTGCTTGGGTGAGTCGATGTCAAAACGTCCTTGCTTGCACCACTCATCAAGCTTTGGCTTGATCAGTACGGCCTCATCAATCAAAGGGTCTGTGCCAGGCTGATATTCATTCAGTCGAATCAATAACTCAACTTCCTGAAACAGGGAATACGCGCGACGTAATGCCGCAGCGGCACTTTGAGTTCGCGTGCTGGCCACGTGGCTGGCCACTCGAGACAAACTTTTTAAAACATCAATGGCGGGAAAATGGCTTTTCTCAACGAGTTTGTTGCTTAAAACAATGTGGCCATCCAGCAAGCTTTTGGCTTCGCTGGCGATTGGATCATCTTCAAGCTTCTCTCCTTCCATCAATACTGTGTACACGGCAGTAATACTGCCTTTGGAAGTGCGTCCTGAACGCTCGATTAACTCCGGAAGAATTGAATACACGGAAGGTGTAAAGCCTGACTGGGTTGAGGGCTCACCCGCCATAAGGCCAACTTCCCGTTGTGCACGTGCGAGTCGGGTCAGGGAGTCGACCACCAACAAAACGGACTTTCCCTGATCACGTAAATACTCTGCAATTGAAGTGGCTGTGAATGCTGCTCGCACCCTTTCGATAGGTGAGCGATCGGATGTTGCGCACACAAAAAAACTTTTTGCCCGAATATCGTCAGAAATTTCTCGTTCCATGAATTCACGCAGTTCACGACCACGTTCACCCACCAATCCGAATACAACCGCATCCACATTTGCGCCACGTACAATTTGCGCCATCAATGTACTTTTACCGCAACCGGGTGGGGCGAAAATACCGAGTCTTTGTCCGATACCCAGGGTGAGCAAACCATCGATAACACGTATCTGAGTGGTGAACGCTTCGGCAACAGGCGGGCGCTGGGTTGCGGGTGGTGCCGGGCGAATAACAGGTATTGCATCTTGTTCTGTGGATAAGACACCCAGGCGCCAATTGTTTGGCTCATCCATGCTGCGCCCCATGCCGTCCAGTACCGTGGCCATAACCCGGTCGTCTGCTTTCACGCAATGTGGTTTGCCCAGTGGGGTAACCTTTGCACCCAGGGCGATTCCGACCACCGACTGAAGACAAGAAATAGTTGCTTCATGTTCAGTAAATGCAATCACTTCACCCAACACCACCTGACCATTGGTGGATTCAATTTCGCACAGTTCGCCTTGAACAACATCGGGCAAATTGGCCTTCACGGTTGTTACAACAATCTCGTTAACAAAACCGATTCGCCGGACTGGACTTAGCGCTTTAACACGGCTGCGCAGTTGCTGCAGTGCATCTGCATTTAAAACCGTTGGCTGAAGTTCCAAGTCTAGCTTCGACATTACAGCATCACCTCATAGAGAGTGCTTCCTTGAAAAACCACTTTGTCCGATTGAATACCGACCAGCTTTACACCGTTGTAGTTGCCGCCGATGTACAGACGTTCGCCATCACGTAAAACCAAAACAGGCTTTACACCCAAAACAAGTTGTTCCACTTGGATCTCATCAATCGCAAGTTGCTCTGCAGATAAACGCAGGGATGCACGGATTCCAACTTCATTCCCGTAGTCGCGAGTGACCTGCGAAAGGAGTCGCTCAAATTCAATGGCCTGAGCGCGCGAAAGCTCGACGTCGATTTCTACTTCATCATTCTCTACATTCACATTCATTGAAGTAAAAGACATTCTTCGAGCTAACGCATTGAACTCCTGTTCAATATTCATGGCCATTCGCGCTTTGACAGGAATCACATCACTGCGCTTTTTTGCTTGCTCTAGCTTGTTGGGTACGCTGGCCTGAGACTTCACAACGCCTGCAGTTCCAAAGAACAACACAGTGGTTGTGATCAGCAAGCTGATGACAAAGAGGAAGGCCACAATGGCCCTGGCACCTAAACTTCGTAGAAACTGCACTGCCCGATAGAGGTTTCGGGCGGCTTTGTCTCGCACGGAAGTTGCCAACCCATACGAAGCATTTAGAACCTCAAGTTCTAACTGCACATGCCTGAAATCCAGCATCAGTGACTGCGAAGGAAACAGTGTCGCCTCAACCTTTTTCATATCAGGCGAGGTTAAACGTGCTTCGCTATTGATGCTTTCAATCTCATAGCGACGACCCATTTTTCGCAACGTGATCAAATTGTCTGGTATGTCAGGATCACACAGAAAAACATCTGCTTGTGGATGGGCACCCATGGTCAGAAACGTTTGATCGAATCTCCACAAGGCACCAGCATGCAGCCCGGATTTTGCTTTAATTTGAATATGAAGCATGTGCGTTACCTGTTTTAATTAATTTGTTTTGATTCTTGTTCCAGCTCAATCGAGCCCAAGACCTCAACATCGATCCCCGAAGAAAGCTCTTGGTGTGAAAGAACCGGAACAGTGAAAAGTGAGTTCTGAATAATTTGGCGTACGAACTGCCTGCAATCCATGGAGCAAATAATTACAGGCACGTATTGGTAAACCAAATGTTGCTTGATCTGCGATTCAACGCGATCTACCAATTCATTCAATGAACTGGCATCAATGTCGATAAATGCGCCGCCCACATCGCTGCGCAAGGATTCTCGAATTAATTGCTCAAATTCAAGGCTAAGAATGAATACCTTCAACTTTCGATTGACCACATATTGGTGGCAAATCTGCTCATGTAGACCGCGACGAACTTGCTCGGAAATAACACCAATGTCTCGCTCCCGCTGGCCCCACTCAATCAGGGAATTTAAGATGGAGCGGAAATTCTTGATGGACACCTGCTCTGCCATCAAACGCTGCATGACACCAACCACCTTGGTCATTGGCAAAACACGCTCCAGTTCCTTGAGCTGCTCACCAAACTTGTCGCCCAAAGTGGTGACGTGGCGCTGATATTCATTCAAGGTGAAAAGTTGATCAATTTTTTGAATGACCAACGCACTGACCCTTGCAATGTGTCTTGTCTCGAAAGTTTCGTATTGAATGCCTGACTGATCGAGCAACAGTTTGTGTATCGGATCACACAAGAGGTTGAACTTGCCCGTAATTACGTCTTTTTCAATTTCATATTGCAGGCCCGCAATTTGATCGAGTATTGCGATTTCGGCAAACAAGGTGAGGCGCTTGTCGGAGATATCCAGTTCCAATGACGGTACGCCGTACACATAGAACTCGACCAGATCACCTGGATGTTTCTTGAATTCAAATACCGGAATCAAGATACCCAGGTGATCAACCTGTCTGTTCCTTGCCATGCGGCAAATATTCTGCACCAAGGTGGCAGAGTTAGGTTCCAGAGATGCGGGTATGCGAATTTCAAAGGCAGGGAAAGTATCGGTGCTAAGCACGTCTTCCATCTTGCCGCCCATGGCACCGTGCACCATGCTTTGAAACTGATCAGACACGTTTAGCTGGGGTGCTTTTTCCTTTTTCTTGCTGGCAAAGAACCATCCTGCAAAAAAGCAACCTGCGATCGTGACAAAGGCAAAACTTGGCATGCCTGGCACGAAGGCAAACATCAAACAAACAATGCCACTGATTTGCAAGGCATTGCTGTTGTTGCTCAAGTCTTTAATCATGTCCTGAGCAACGTTGGCACCATCTGCTTCACCTTTGGTAACGCGCGTTACGATAAGGCCCGCAGCAATCGACACCATCAACGATGGGATGATTGCTACCAGACCATCACCCACCGACAGAATTGTGTAAATCTGGCTTGCATCTGAAAAGCTCATGTCACGCTGCAACATACCCACGGTGAGCCCACCCAGCAAGTTCACCACCGTAATAACCAAGCCAGCAATGGCATCGTTCTTTACGAATTTGATGGCACCGTCCATGGCACCAAAAAGCTGTGATTCTTTTTCAAGATCGGAACGGCGTTTTTTGGCCACGGGCTGCGTAATGAGGCCAGCGCGAAGATCGCTGTCGATTGACATTTGCTTGCCCGGCATTCCATCTAGAGAGAATCTTGCGGCAACCTCGGCAACTCGCTCAGAACCCTTGGTGACCACCAGGAAGTTCACCACTGAAATAATCAGGAAGATGGTAAGACCTACTGCGATGTTGCCGCCCACCACAAACTCACCGAAGGTTTGAACAATGTGGCCGGCGTCGGCTTCAAGCAAAATAAGCCGGGTGGTTGAAATAGTCAGGGCAAGCCGGAAAAGCGTGGTCATCAACAAGATGGCCGGGAATGACGAGAACGAGAGCGGGGTTTCGATCAGTACAGCACTGATGACCAGCAGAATACAGATGGAGATATTCACAGCCAGCAGCACGTCGATCACTGCGGGGTTGAGAGGAATCACCATCATGACGATCATGAGGATGATGAGTGAGGCACCGACCACTTCGGACCGAGCCGACGCCAAACGGGCAAAACGATTGAGCGCTTCCAACATGTGCTGAACCCCTGAAACATTGGCCACACTGCGTACAGTTGACCTATTTATTTTTTCCCTGCATGTGAATAAGTGGCAGAGAAATCAGGATGGTTCCTTCCGCGCAATGATTGCGCAGAAATGTTAGCTAGATGGAGGTATGGAAGGGGTATAAACGGACAAAGTGTGAATCCCTTGCCTCAGGAACGACAAGGCAAGGGAGAGATGGGATTGATTACGCCAAGACGGTAGACAAAGCTCTTTTAAGGTCGTCCGCCTCACGACCGCTGTAGCTCAGCAAGGCGCCGAATTGGTCTTGACCCACTGGCCCCACATTGAAGTAATCACTTTCCGGGTTGGCAAAATAGAAACCTGACACACTGGCCGCCGGGTTCATCGCCAGGCTTTCAGTCAGTGTCATGCCAATTTCTTCGCACTGCATTACCTCAAACATGTTTCGCTTGATGGTGTGTTCCGGGCAAGCGGGGTAACCCGGTGCAGGACGAATACCTTGATACTTCTCGGCGATCAGATCGTCGTTACTCAAGGTTTCGTCGGCCACATAACCCCACAGGTCTTTGCGAACCCTTTGGTGCAGGCATTCGGCAAAGGCCTCGGCCATGCGATCGGCAAGGGCCTTGAACATGATGGAGGAGTAATCGTCGTGGGCGGCCTGGAATTCTTTTTCTTTCTTCTCCACGCCCAAACCAGCAGTAACCGCAAACATGCCAATGTAGTCGTCGCCCCGGCCTTTCGGTGCAATGAAATCGGCCAGCGATTTGTTGGCAATACCTTCACGTTTTTCGCCTTGCTGGCGCAGCGGGCTGTAGGTGAACAGCACCTGGCTGCGGCTTTCGTCGGCATACACTTCAATGTGGTCATCATTCACAGTGTTTGCCGGGAAAAACGCCACCGCCGCATTCGCTTGCAGCCAGCGCCCTTCAATGCATTTTTTCAGCATGGCCTGGCCATCGGCGAACACTTTGCGGGCGGCGTCGCCCACCAGTTCGTCTTGCAGCACACGGGGGTAACCGCCATGCAAATCCCAGGTTTGGAAAAACGGGGTCCAGTCAATGTACTGGGCAATGTCAGCCAAATCGTAGTTTTTGAAGTAGCGTTTGCCAATGAACTTGGGCTTGGGCGGCGTGTAAGCAGCCCAGTCGATCTGCTGTTTGTTGGCACGTGCGGCTTCAATGCTGATCAGCGGTTGGGCCTTTTTGTTGGCATGCTGTTCGCGCACGCGCTCGTATTCAACTTTCAGGTCGGCCTTGAAAGTGTCGGCTGATTCATCGGACAACAAGTTGGAAGCAACGCCGACGGAGCGGCTTGCATCGCTGACGTACACGGTGGGGCCTTCGTAATGTGGTGCAATTTTCACGGCGGTGTGTACGCGGCTGGTGGTGGCACCGCCAATTAGCAGCGGGATTCCACGGTCGCGGAAATAGGGGTCGCGCTGCATTTCAGAAGCCACATAGGCCATTTCTTCAAGCGATGGCGTAATCAGACCCGACAAGCCGATGATGTCGGCATTGATTTCTTTGGCCTTGGCCAGAATCTGCTCGGCGGGCACCATCACGCCCATGTTTTCAACTTCAAAGTTGTTGCACTGAAGAACTACTGTGACGATGTTTTTGCCAATGTCGTGCACGTCGCCTTTCACCGTGGCAATCAAAATTTTGCCTTTGGCTTTTGCGTCGCCACCAGCGGCAACCAGTTGCTTTTTCTCTTCTTCGATGTAAGGAATAAGGTGGGCCACCGCCTGCTTCATGACGCGGGCGCTTTTCACCACCTGCGGCAGGAACATTTTGCCTGCACCGAACAGGTCGCCAACCACATTCATGCCGTCCATCAGCGGGCCTTCAATCACATTGATTGGGCGGCCACCGTTGGCTGCGATTTCAGCGCGGCATTCTTCGGTGTCTTCAACAATGAAGTTGGTAATGCCGTGCACCAGCGCATGGGCCAGGCGCTTTTGTACCGGCTGGTTGCGCCATTCCAGGTTTTCTTCAAGTTTTTTGCCGCCAGCTTTCAGGGTGCCTGCGAATTCGATCATTCGTTCAGTGGCTGATTTGCCAAAGTCTGGATCGTTGGACGGAAGATTGGGCTGTCGATTCAGCACAATGTCTTCCACGCGGGCTTTCAGTTCAGGTTCCAGTTCATCGTAAACACCCATCATGCCGGCGTTCACAATACCCATGGTCATGCCATTTTTGATGGCGTGGTACAGGAACACTGTGTGAATGGCTTCGCGCGCAGGTTCATTGCCGCGGAAGCTGAATGACACGTTGGACACACCGCCTGAAATTTTGGCGTGTGGCAGGTGTTTCTTGATCCAGCCTGTGGCTTCGATAAAGTCGTTGCCGTAGTTGTCGTGTTCTTCAATGCCAGTGGCAATCGCGAAAATATTCGGGTCGAAAATAATGTCTTCGGCGGGGAAGCCAACTTCGTTCACCAGAATATTGTAGGCGCGTTCGCAAATTTCAATTTTGCGGGCGTAGGTGTCGGCTTGGCCTTTTTCATCAAAGGCCATCACGATGACTGCGGCACCATAGCGCTTGCACAGCTTGGCCTGGCGTTTGAATTCGTCAACGCCTTCCTTCATGGAAATGGAGTTGACCACCGCCTTGCCCTGCACGCACTTCAAACCGGCCTCAATCACTTCCCACTTTGAGGAGTCGATCATCACGGGCACGCGTGAAATATCGGGCTCAGAGGCCATCAGGTTCAGGAATTTCACCATGGCAGCTTTGGAGTCGAGCATGGCTTCGTCCATGTTCACATCCACGATTTGCGCACCGTTTTCAACTTGCTGGCGGGCCACACTGAGGGCTTCGTCGTACTGCTCATTCAAAATCATGCGGGCGAAAGCTTTGGAACCAGTCACGTTGGTTCGCTCGCCCACGTTGATGAACAGGCTATTGTCGTCGATGTTCAAAGGTTCCAGGCCAGACAGGCGGCACTTGGGCTCGACTGTGGGAATGGTGCGCGGCTTTTGGTTTTCAAGTGCTTTGGCAATGGCGGCAATGTGATCAGGCGTGGTGCCACAGCAGCCACCGGCCACGTTCAAAAAGCCAGACGCTGCGAATTCCTTTACCAGGCTGGAGGTAATTTCCGGTGTTTCGTCAAAGCCGGTGTCGCTCATGGGGTTGGGCAAGCCAGCGTTGGGATACACGCAAATGGGCACGTCGCAAATTTTGGACAATTCGGCCACATACGGGCGCATCAACGATGCACCCAAGGCGCAGTTCAAACCAATGGTGATGGGATTGGCATGGCGCACGGAATTCCAGAACGCTTCCACGGTTTGGCCAGACAACACACGACCCGAAGCATCGGTCACCGTACCGGAAATCATGATGGGCAACTTGTTGCCGGAATCTTCGAAATACTGATCGATCGCGAACAGCGCGGCTTTGGCGTTCAGCGTGTCGAAAATGGTCTCGACCAGCAGCAGGTCCACGCCGCCCTCAACCAAGCCTTTGGTTTGCTGGTAGTAGGTGGCGACCAGTTCATCAAAGGTGATGTTGCGCGCGCCGGGGTCGTTTACATCGGGGCTGATTGACGCAGTTTTGGGCGTGGGGCCCAAGGCACCCGCGGCAAAGCGGGGCTTTTCGGGCGTGGAGTACTTCACGCAGGCTTCTTTGCACAGGCGGGCAGCTTCGCGGTTCATCTCATCAACAAGATGTTCCATGTCGTAGTCGGCCTGCGCCACGGTGGTGGCACCGAAGGTGTTGGTTTCCAGAATGTCAGCGCCAGCGGCCAGGTACTGCTCATGAATCTCGGTCATGATGGCGGGCTGGGTTATGACCAACAACTCATTGTTACCCTTGATATCGCGGTGAAAATCAGCGAAACGCTCGCCCCGGTATTGGGCTTCCGTGAGCTTGTATTGCTGGATCATGGTGCCGGTTGCACCGTCCAGAATCAGGATGCGTTTTTGAAGGAGTTCACGGAGTTGGGCTTCGACTGCGGCGCCGTTGACAACAAGGCTGTTGTGCTGGGCAGGCGAAGAAGCGGGGCGCGTGTTCATCGCGGGGCCTCTTTATGATGCAAGGGTTTGAAAACAGGCTGCATTTTAGCAGGGAAATGGCGTGATGCGGTGCGAATTTGTGACGTAAAGCGCCGTCCAGCTTGGCGTTTGCGTGACCAAGCGCCTCGATTCCTTAAAAATGCCGATTCGCTTGCTCAGGAGCATGTCTAAGCACTTCACTTGCCTAGACCCCTTGACTTGCTCAGGCGCATGCCCTCATTCCGCCTGAAAGCCTGAAAACTCCCTTTTTGTAATTCACACTGACTCATCGAGATTCGGCAAAACTGATGGCCGAACTCGGTGTCGGCTTGCCGCCGAACGTGGCGTGTGAATTCAAACGGGCAGGCTTTCTTTAAGGCGGGCTGAGGGCAATGCGACCTTCGCCAGCTTCGGCTTCGGCGCAAGTTTGCGTGATCGCGAGGTTTGGGTGCTGCATCACATTGCCGATTTCAAGCGAGGCTTCCCGGCGGGTTCGCAGCGCGGGGCGATTGCGCAGCAATCGATGCAAAGGCGCCATTGCGCTTTGCATACCCCAAGCCAGAATCGTTAAGCCGGAACCAGAAGCCTTGCATAGGCAAGGTGATGCAGCACGGGAACTTCGCGATCACGCCCAGAGCAAATGTCCTGCATAGGCAAGGCGATGCAGCACACGAACCTCAAAACATATCGATCGCTTACGGAACAACCGTCGGCGAAACTCGCAACCGATACAAGCCATACAGGTTCGCCACAGTAATCACGATCATGGTCAGGCAAAGCTCCCAGGAATCGAATAGGTATCCGTGTACCGCCCACAACACATTGGTGGCCAACGTGGCTTTTCGCATGCCCACATTGCCCATCATGAACAGTGCCCAAGTCCCCAACAAAGTGGCGAGCAAAGGCAACAAACTGGCCAGCAAACCCTGCCAGGTGAACACCGCAATCGCGATTGCCAAACTGCCAAAGGCGAAAACTAGAAACAAACGCAGTTGTTTGCTCATGATGTTGGAATAAATGGTGACTGCTTGACGAACCCCGGTCAGCATCATGATCAAAAAGCCGGTGTGCACACCCAGAAGGTAATACTGAAGACCCCAAGCAAACGAGGAGATGGCAAAAAGCAGTTTGGTACCGCGCTCGGAGATAACACAAAACCCAGCGATGCTAAGCCCAAAAGCCAACGCGCCCACGGTACGAATCAGAACATCGGGAGCTTCCAGATTCATTGTTGGGTGCACCATAAATTAACGTGGCTATATGTTACCCGCCAATTGTTAATATTCAACAATGTTGGTAGTTAGATGCTGTTAAAGAGCATTTACATAAACTGGCTTGCTTTTTGACCTTGTTTAACGATTGAGCCTTGTCGCACACTGAGATACAGTGAACCAATTTCCCCCAATTTCTCTGCGAATTCCTTTAAATGTTCAATTTCAATATTCGGTCAAGCTTCACCAGCCGCCTGATCGTGGGCAGTTTGATTGCCCTTCTTCTTTTGTCAATTCCGGTGGTGCTTACCGCTCACTGGATTTTACGTGACAACACCATCAATCAAGCTGGCCTGACCGCGCAGGCACAGACCGAGCAAATTGCCCAGTCGGTGGACAGCCATTTGACCGAACACCTTCGGGACCTGGTTTATACCAGCAGGATTGAGCAGTCTTTCGGCGACTATTCAACTGAACAGCAAACGAAATTGCTGCAGATCATGCGCGAACACACACCCGGCTATTTGTGGATTGGTGTGGCCGCAGTAGATGGCACCGTGTTGGCTGCACTCGATGACCTGTTGGTGGGCAAAAGCGTGGCCGCGAGGCCCTGGTTCAAGCAGGGTTTGATCGCACCTGCAATTATGGATGTTCACGAAGCCGCGCTTCTTGCGGCTTTGCTGCCTTCCCGGGCCGAGGAAAAATATCAGTTCATCGATTTCACGACGCCGCTTAGAAACCAACAAGAGGAAGTGATCGGTGTTATTGGTATTCACCTGGACTGGAAATATTTCATTTCCCAGATTGAGCAAGATGTTTTCAACAGGATCAATCCATCTGCCCCCACTGTGATTCTGACCAAAGACGGCGCCTTGCGCATGGGCAACCGCCTTGATCGCGCGGACTTTCAGGACAGCACGGCATGGACCGCCATGGAAGGCTTTCAAAAGGCAGTGGCGGGTCAAAGCAATTGGTCGATTGAAACCCTGAGCGATGGGGAAGACTACTTGATCGCTTTTGCGCCCAACAACAGTGCGGACACGGCAAGCCTGGGCTGGATTTCAGCCACGGTGACGCCGCTGGATGCGGTGTCGTCCCCCATTTCCCAGGCGCTTCTCGGTGCGATTTTTGCCTTGATTATTGGCACTGCAGCCACCTTGCTGTTGGTTTTGGCTTTGGGTAGAAGCTTGTCTGCAAAAGCAAGCGCTTACCTGAATCAAGTCCGCAAGAACGACCCGGAAGCACTTGAGCGAACGATGCGGGAATTGCCCACCGAGCTGCAACCGATTTCCCGAGATATTCTAGACCTGACCAGGGGTCTGACTGAGAAAAGCCTTTCGCTGGAAAAAGCGCTGAGGTCGGCCAAAGAAAGCTACTGGGTGGTTGAGGCATTGATTGTGCAAGCGCCAATTCCAATTGCCATGTTTGACCAGGACATGAATTACGTTGCTGCGTCTTCCCGGTGGGTTCAAACATTCACCCAAGCGAAGGGCAGCCTGGTGGGCAAAAATCATTATGAGGTGGTGCCCAACTTGAACGAACGCTGGCGCCAAGCTCACCGCGCGGGACTGGCTGGTGAAAGCGTTTCCGCCACATCCGACCCCTGGGTTAACGCCGATGGCAGCACCATCTGGCTGGACTGGGCGATTGAGCCCTGGCTGCGTCCGGATGGCAATCGGGGCGGCATTATCTTGATGTGCAAGGATGTGACTGAAGAACGCCTGATGCGCGACAGCCTTGCCGAAAGCGAAGAGCGCTTTAAATTGGCCATGGAGGGTTCGCACGATGGGTTGTGGGACTGGCATGTCGGCACTGACAAGGTGTATTTCTCGCCCAGTTGGAAAAGACTGTTGGGCTATGAAGACCATGAGTTGACCAATGACTTCGGCACTTGGGAACGTTTGACAGCGCCAGACGACCTGGAACTGGCGAAAAAAGCACTTCACGACGCCCTGAACAACCCTGAAAAGGACTCCTATGAAGCGGAGTTCCGCATGGCGCACAGGCGTGGGCATTGGGTTCATATTCTTGCCAAAGCATTGATTGTGCGGGATGAAGAGGACAGACCGACCCGGGTGGTCGGCACTCACCTGGACCGCACCGTACAACTTGAACTTGAAAGCAGGTTGCGGGAAACCGCGATTGCTGCAAAAGCAGAAAAAGACTCCAACGCCGAGAAAAGTCGCTTTTTGGCCACGATGAGCCATGAAATTCGCACGCCTCTAAATGGAATCATGGGTTTTGCGCGATTGCTGGAAATGGACCTTCCGGATGGGGAAATGAAGGAGCAAGCGGGGCACTTGGTGCAATCGTCTGAAACTTTGTCTGCGATCCTGAATGACATTTTGGACTTTTCCAAACTAGAGTCGGGCATGGTCAAAATAATTGACTCGCCATTTTTGATGGACCAGTTGCTCAAGGGAAGTTCTGAATTACCACGCCTGACTTGTGAATCCAAAGGGGTCAAATTCGAACTTCACAACAACCTGGGTGAGCAACAGATTTATTCCGGCGATATGGGCAGGCTCCGCCAGATTTTACAAAATCTGCTATCTAATGCGATCAAGTTCACTTCTCACGGCAAAGTAAGCCTAAAAGTCAGCAGCACGCCTGTTAATGCGGACCAAGACATGCTTACTTTTGAGGTAAGTGACACTGGACTTGGCATTCCGAAAGACAAACAACACCAGCTGTTCAAACCATTTTCCCAAGTGCACACCGACCGCGAAAACCGATATGGTGGCACCGGGCTTGGCCTGTCGATTGTGAAAAGCCTGATCACGGCCATGGGCGGTGAAATTCAACTGGACTCCGAACCTGGCAAAGGCACCCAGGTGGTGTTTTCAGTCACACTGAAACGCGAACAGGTGCTTACGAGTCTTAGTGCAGAGCGTATTTTGCCAACCCGATCACTTCATGTGCTGGTGGCAGACGACACGCCGTTGAACATCAAATTGATCGAGACTTTCCTGAAAAAGGACGGGCACACAGTCAGCGTGGCCAAAAATGGTGCTGAAGCGCTAAAGATTGCCTTGTCTGAGCCCGTCGATTTCATTCTATTGGACATCGACATGCCCAAGTTGAATGGATACGAGGTGGCCGAGCAGATTCGAGCCACAGACGGCCCGAATCAGGCACGAGAAATTGCCGCACTGACGGGTTATGCCTTTGACAGCGACATTCAAAAAGCGGAAGAGGCTGGCTTCAATTACCACTTTGCAAAACCGATTCAATTTAATTTGTTGCTAAATCGATTGGCATTGAGCAGTCAGAATACGAAATGATCACCCACATCGCGAAATGTGGTGCAAAATAGCGGGCTGTTGATTTTGATTCGAAAGTGGAGATTCACATGGAATTACTGATGGATCCAAACGTCTGGATCGCCTTTGCGATTTTGACGGCCTTGGAAATTGTTTTGGGCATTGACAACATTGTGTTCATTACAGTGTTGGTGTCCAAATTGCCTGCCGACATTCGCGACAAGGTTCGTCAGTTTGGCCTGATGTTCGCCATGGCCACACGCGTGGGTTTGCTGTTCTCGCTGTCATGGATTATCGGTTTGACTGAACCCATGTTCGAAGTTGCGGGTAATCCAATTACGGGCAGGGACCTTGTTCTCTTCTTTGGTGGCTTGTTCCTGCTGTGGAAGGCATCCAAGGAAATTTACCTGGAAGTGGAAGCACCCCATCAGGTTACGGAAGAACTGGAAGCCGGCGCCGCCATCCAGAAGACTGGTGCCAAGCTGTTCTGGTACTCAATTGTCCAGATCGGTATTTTGGACATCGTGTTCAGCTTGGACTCGGTAATTACTGCGGTGGGCATGGCCGACGACATTGAAGTAATGATCGCCGCCGTGATGGTTGCTGTGGGTGTGATGATGGTTTTCGCCAAGTCAATTGGCGAATTCGTTGAGGCGCACACTTCAGTGAAAGTACTGGCACTGGCGTTTTTGATGATGGTGGGCATGCTGTTGGTGGCTGAGAGTTTTGGGCAGTCTGTCCCCAAGGCTTACCTGTACAGCGCCATGGGCTTCTCGCTGCTGGTTGAGTTGCTGAACCTGCGCTCCAAGGCCAAGCGCCAACGACTTGAGGCTTTGGCAAAAGCAAAAGCCTGATTACTGCTGAAGTGAAATGACAAAAAAGCCAGTGTAAACTGGCTTTTTTGTTTTCCGGATCCGGAAAAACGCATCAACAAGGTGAATTCATGTTGTACCGAATTGCTTCCATCGCTGCCCTTTCAATGCTTGCCGTGCTTCCCGCGATTTCTGCTGCGCAAACTGGCTCGGACCCATGGGAAATCTGGAAACAGCCGGGGGTACACGCCATCATGCGACACGCCACGGCACCAGGCTATGGTGACCCCGATGGCTTTACCTTGGGCCAATGCAGTACCCAGCGAGACCTGAATAAGACAGGCCGTGAAGAAGCTCGGAGTTTGGGGAACGCCATTCGCAGCAAAGGTATAAAACTGACTGCCGTTTATTCCAGCCAGTGGTGCCGGTGCTTGCACACGGCCAAAGAATTAAACCTGGGCAAAGCTCAAGAGTTGCCGGCATTGAATTCATTTTTTCAAGGTCGCGGCAGCAGCGCCGAACAAACTGCAGCTTTAAAGGAACATCTGGCCACCTTGAATCCCGACGACAAGGTGCTTTATGTCAGCCACCAGGTGAACACCACCGCATTGACCGGGATATATCCAAATTCCGGGGAGGTGGTGCTGTTCAAATTTTCCCCAAAAGGCCAGGTGACCGTGCTTGGGCGGGTACAGGCCGAGAAGACTTCAAAATAAGCCCGGCGAGGCGCCAGCGGGCGTCTTAACAAAACTTAACTGCCAATACTTGAACTTACCGCCCTCAATGGCCTCGAACTAACAACGATTCCGGTTTGTACACCGAAGCGTGTGGAAAATCTTGTAGTTTGAAATTCCAATTGGAGGTAATAATCATGTTGAAGTCAAAATTCACAAAATCTGTGCTGTTGAGTGGTGTGGCTCTTTCTGCCGCGGCCTTTACCCTGCCAGCACAGGCCGATGTCATGGTGGGCGGAGCAGCAATGTATGCCAACAAAGACATTGTTGACAATGCTGTGAATTCGAAAGACCACACCACCCTGGTGGCAGCAGTGAAAGCTGCTGGCTTGGTTGATACACTGAAAAGCAAGGGTCCATTTACAGTGTTCGCGCCCACCAACGACGCGTTTGCCAAGTTGCCCACGGGAACAGTGGACACACTATTGAAGCCTGAAAACAAAGCAGCCTTGCAAGGCGTGCTCACCTACCACGTGGTACCGGGCAAGATTTCAGCCGCTGACCTAAGCAATCTGATTGTGCAGGCCGGTGGCATGGTGAAAGTGAAAACCGCCGCTGGCGGATCGCTTGGTGCAATGCTAAACGGTGACAAAGTGTTGCTAATGGACGAAAAAGGCGGCACTGCCGAGGTCACGATTGCCAACGTTTACCAGTCCAACGGAGTGATTCACGTGGTCGACAGCGTTTTGCTCCCGAATTCGTAAGCAATCGCTAGTCATCTCCATCACTGATTGCTGTTTTGGCGAACCTGACTGGTTCGCCTTTTTTTATTTGGCCCGGGTAACCAGCACAATGCCCAGCACCACCGGCACAATGCCGATAAAGTCGATCCAGTTCAACGGCTCGTTTAACAACCAGGCGCCAGCCAGTAACCCCAGGGGCGGTGTCAGGAAAAACCACACACTGGCCGCGCTGGCGCTGCCGCGTTCAAGCAAGTTGAACCACAGCTGATACCCCGTGATTGACACCACAACCACCAGCCAGGCAAACGCTGCTGCAAAGCTGGGTGTGAAGTTCACCATCGACAAATCTTCTGCCCACAAAGCAACAGGTAACAGCAGCAAGCCACTGAGCATGATCTGAAACCCTGTGCCGGTCACTATGTCGGTGCGAACCGGCCATTTTTTGTACAGCACCGTGCCAAAAGCCAAGGTGAACAGAGCAGCCAGCACCAAGATAAAACCTTCAAGCGTGTCGGTGGTGCTGCCGATTCGATTGCGCACAATGAAAGCCACCCCCAGAAAACCCAAGGCAAGGCCGATTACCTTCTGGCGGGTCAACGGTTCGCGCAACAAAAATGAGGACAACAGAGCCACCACGATTGGGTTGGCGCTGATCAAGATTGTGGACAGGCCTGAAGAAAGACTGCCCATGCCAGTCCAGCTTAAGCCCAGGTAAAGCGCATGGTTCAACAGGCCAAGGGCACTTAAAATACCCAGCTCAGCGAGGCTAAGCATTCGAAGGGTGCCGCGCCAGTGGGCCCAAGCCAGCATCAACAGGCCCGCCACCAAAAACCGAAAAGCCAAAAACAGCAAAGGTGGGCTGTCCAGAAGGCCAATTTTTGCCGCGGGAAATGCGCTGGTCCAGATCAGCACGAATGGCAGTGCCAATGAAGCGTTTCTCAAAAGAGGGGATTGATTCATTTAGGAAAATCCAGTAATTGTGAGACATTGTAATCAGCGAATTCTTGCAACAAGCCGACGACCGGAGTTTTAGATGCTCGAGCAGTTCCGAATAATCGTCGTGGATGATGAGAAGCCCCAACTTGAGGCCCTGTGTTCCTTACTTCAGGATGCGGGCTATTTTGTTGCGGGCTTTAGCGACCCCCAAACCGCTTTGAGGGCGCTGCAAACACAAAGTTTTGATGTGCTGCTAACCGACCTGCGCCTGCCGACGATGGATGGGATTGCACTGGTTCAGCAAGCACACCAGCTTGCCCCTGACTTAAGCGCGGTGCTGATGACTGGGCACGGAAGCCTGAAAACTGCTGTAGACGCAATGAAGCTGGGCGTACTCGATTACGTCTTGAAACCGTTCAAGGTGAGCGAATTGATGCCTGTGCTCCACAGGGCCATTGAGGTTCGCAAACTCAAACAACAGAACACCCGCTTAATACAGGATATTTCGGCCAGCAACACCCGCCTGGTGGAAATGAACCAGGAATTGGACCACTTCGCCGGGCGTGTTGCGCATGACTTGAACTCTTTGTGCCACATCATTCAAGGGTTTGCAGGCAGCTTGACACGCCGTGCCCACAGCAAACTGGACGATCAAGAGCAACGTTACCTGCTGCGAATCAACGAAGCCAGTGCGCGTGGTGGGCAGTTGGTGTCGGATCTGCTGGCTTTCGCACGGCTGGGCACGGGCGAATTGAAATTTGACCAAGTGGCCTTGGACGAAGTGGTGGAAAAAGCCCGTTCACAAGTTGAGTCGGCTGAAGCTGTTCACCAAGTGGAATGGACGATTGCGAAGCTGCCAGACATTGAGGGGGATGAATCGTTGCTGGAACAGGTTTTCGTGAATCTGTTTTCGAATGCCCTGAAGTTTAGCCAGGCGAAAGAACCACCTTGTGTTGCCGTGGAAGCGAATGTCGACGATGATCACATCGAGATTCGAGTCATAGACAACGGTGCAGGCTTTGACCCTGAACACGCAGATGAGATGTTCAAACCCTTTCAACGCCTGCACAATGCACATGATTTCGAGGGACATGGCATGGGCCTGGCCAATGTCTTCCGCATCGTCGAACGGCACGGTGGGCAAATCAAGGCCACTTCAACACCAGGACAAGGCGCCACATTTTCAATCACCCTGCCCCTGCGGCAAAACCCGCAAGTGCCATTCGTTGCGACCACACACAACGCCCTCAAACGACACACGGCAGAGGACCAGCTTCAGCGCAACGAGGCTTTGCAACGAATTGGGGGGCGACTGGCCAAGCTGGGTGCCTGGGCCATCGAACTGGGCACTGAACCACAGCTGTACTGGTCAGAGGAAATTTTCCGCATACTCGACATTCCAAGCGGGCAACTGCCGTCGTCTTACAAAGACGCTTTGCAGCACTACCATGGCAAATGGCAGGGCATTGTGCGGGCGGCACTGTTTAGGTGTTCAACTGAAGGGGTTCCATTTGAAATGGAGCCTGAAATGAGAACCGTGACAGGCCGACGAATCTGGGCACGTGTTGTGGGTGAAGCGGTACGTGACAGCAACGGTGCGATTACCCGAGTGCAAGGCGCATTTCAGGACATTACAGAATCAAAGCAGGCGGCGCTCACCTTGATGCACATGAACCGCCTGCTGGAAGCGCAGCACCGCGTGAATGAAATTACCACCACTTTGGACAAACCAGAGCGATTGCTACAGGAAGTGTGCAATGTGTTTTGTTCGTTGGGCGGGCTTCCCTTGGCTTGGGTCTGTGAATTCGGGCACGATTTAAGCGACCTGAAAGTGACTGCGGCTGACGGCTCACAACAAGAGTTTGTGAACCGAATCATGTCGTCCACAACATTGCCGAATGACCACAATTTGGCCGACCGGCTGCGCGCCGGGAAAATGCATGTTTGCCAGAATGTGGCGGAAGAACCTCAAGCCAAAATGTGGCATCAGCAAGCCATTGCAGAAGGCTTGGAATCGTTCGTAATTCTGCCTGTTCATGCGCAAGGAAAACTTCACGCCAGCCTGGTTTTGTTTGGCGCGGGCGTTCATTTTTTTACAAACGAAGTGAAGCAACTGCTAAGAACAGTCGGAAAAAATTTGTCGCTGGCACTTGAAAACCTGATGTTCGCTGAAGAGCGGGCACGCAGCGCAGAACGCCTGAACCTGCTCGAAACCTGTGTGGACCGACTCAATGACATTGTGTTGATCACCGAAGCCGAACCCATCGGCGACGATGGCCCAAAAATTCTTTATGTGAACGAAGCCTTTGTGCGCCGCACCGGATACACGCGAGAAGAAGCGATTGGAAAAACGCCACGCATTCTGCAAGGCGAACTGACTCAACGGGATGCCTTGGCCCGAATTCGGGCGGCCTTGGTGGAATGGCGCCCCGTGCGGGAAGAATTAATCAATTACACCAAATCTGGAGAAATGTTCTGGCTGGAACTTGAGATCGTTCCCGTGGCTGACGAAACTGGCTGGTACACCCACTGGGTTGCGATTGAACGGGACATTACAGAGCGAAAACAGGCTGAAGCGGCACTCAAAGAAGGATCCGAACGATTCCGCCTGCTGGCCAGCGCCGCCAAAGACTGCATCTGGGACTGGAACCTGGTCAGCGATGAAATATGGTGGAACGAAGGTTTTGAAAAATTGTTCGGCTTTGACCGCAGCAAGGTTGAACCCAGCAATGACTCCTGGATTAACCGCATTCACCCGGAAGACAGGGACCGCGCGGTCAAGAGTATTTTTTCTGCCATCAATTCAGACGCAGAAAGTTGGCAAGATGAATACCGGTTTGCTCATGTGGAAGGTCACTGGCTTGATGTGATGGACCGTGGCTACGTGATTCGCAATGAACACGGCAAAGGCATTCGAATGATTGGCGGCATGACGGACATGACCCACATTCGGCAAGCGGAACGGCGCAGCAACGCGCAATTGACCCGCATGAACCTGCTCAATGAAATTACGCGCGCGATTGGCAATCGCCACGACTTGGACAGCATTTACCAAGTGGTCACCAACAGCATTGAAAATGAATTGCCAGCCGATTTTTGCCTGACTGCGTCGTATTCGGAAACAGACGGCACCATCACTTTCAGGTCACTGGGCAACCTAACCGGACGTGCCGCCAACAAGGTCGGCTTTTACCTGAATGAGTCCATTCCAGCCAAAGGCGCACACCTGGACCGTGCGCTGCGCGGTGAATTTGTTTATCAACCCAACCTGGCTGGCAGTCGGTGCGCAACGGCCGAAAAAATGCATGCAGTGGCCAGCTTAAACAGCATGGTAATTGCACCCTTAATGAAGGGCAATAAAGTACTGGGTACAATTACCACCGCCCGCAAGGGGCTGGATGCATTTTCAAGCGATGAACTGGAGTTTTTAAGACAACTGGCCGAGCATGTGGCCCTGGCATTGGCTCAAACAGAATTGCTGCAAGAGCTTCAAGAGGCCTACCAGAATTTGAAGCGGACGCAACAGCTTGTGCTTCAGCAAGAACGTCTGCGAGCTTTGGCTGAGATGGCGGGGGGCATTGCGCACGACATCAACAACGCCATTTCTCCAGTGGCTTTGTATACCGACGCATTGCTCGGCTCGGAAACCAATCTAAGCGACCGCGGGCGCAAGCAACTAAAAACCATTCAACTGGCCATTGATGATGTTGCAAGAACCATAGAACGAATGGGTCAATTTGCCCGGGGACAAGAAGAGGGTACTGCGCTGACTCGTGTGAATCTGGTTGAAATTTGCGAGCAGTCCATGGAACTTACCCAGGCCCGCTGGCAAGACATTCCACAGCGCAACGGCATCAACATTGAATTCAAAATTCAGCACGGGAGCAATGTACCGATGGTGGATGCATCAGAACCTGAATTGCGTGAAGCATTGACCAATTTGATTCTGAATGCAGTAGATGCAATGCCAACCGGGGGAATTTTGACCTTGTCGACCCGGCTGGAAAAACGCGCGGACCAGGAACAGGTCGTAATAGAAGTGCACGACACGGGCGTGGGCATGGATGAAGAAACCCGCAAACGTTGCCTGGAACCGTTTTATACCACCAAGGGCGAGCGGGGCACAGGCCTTGGGCTGGCCATGGTGTATGGCATTGTGAAACGCATGCGTGGACACATTGAAATAGAAAGTGAAGAAGAAAAGGGTTGTGCGGTGCAAATATTGCTGCCCACCACTTAACAACAGATTGCCACACACAAGTTAATTCCATTTTCAGCTTCAATTCATCTTGTTTTCCTAAACTGGCTACACATTGAACCCACTCAGGAGAAATAACATGATGCGAAGACCTACCCCCACACTCGCCGCACTGACTTTGGCTTTGTTGCTTGGATTGCCCGCATACGCGCTGGCGGATGACGATGGAAGACGCAGCGCGGAAATTATTAAGACTTTTGACCTGATCAGCGCTGATCAGGCCCGAGCAATTGCGTTGAAAGAAGCGCCAGGCGTTGTGACGGAATTGGAGCTGGATGACCGCGATTACGCCAAAGGCTGGAAATGGGAAGTTGAAGTTGTGGATGCTGACGGACGTGAAGTTGAAGTCGATCTGGATGCAAAAACTGGCAAGGTATTAAAAATCGACAAAGACTGGTTCTAGGTCAGTGTCCCGGGCTTGAAGGTGATAGTCGCGACGAGCCCGGGGTTGTTGTTCTTGAATTCAAGCACAGCGTTGTAACTGCCTGCAATGTCTTGCGCAATGGCCAGGCCCAACCCGCTCCCAGGGGTATTTTCATCTGCGCGAAAACCCCGCTGGGCCAAAGTTGGCAAAGAGTCTTCGGGACAACCGGGGCCGTCATCTGCAACAATCAGGGTGCTGCCACTGAGCGAAATATGAACCTGGAGGGCTGCCCATTTTGATGCATTGTCAATCAAGTTTCCAAACAATTCGAACAGGTCCTCGCGGTCGCCGAGCATGCGTGCGGACGTTGGCACATTCACAACAAATCGCAGATTCTTCTCTCTGTAAATTGCTTTGCAACTATTCACCAAGGCTTGAATTATTTCAGCCAAATCCACGCGTTGTCCCGGGCGCAAATCGCCCACCACACGCACTCGAGCGGTTTCGCGATCGATCAGTCGTGCAATTTCGAGGGTCATGGCATCGACTTCGGTTGAAAAACCAGAGCGATCATTGTCCCCGCTCAGTTGTGTGAGCCGGGCGAGACGAGTTTTCAAGGCATGCGCCAAATTACCCATGCTTTCACGCGAGCGTTTTAGACGTTGATCAATGGCTGTCAACAAACGATTCAACTCATCCACCAAAGGTTTTATTTCATCCGGGCCGTGGAATTGAAGCTGCGTAATTTCACCCTGTCGCAGGCGGGCCATCGCAATTTGTACCGCCTTCAAAGGCTTTAAAGTACTTACAACAATCCACCTTTGAATCAGCACCAAGGCCAGCAAAAACAATCCGGAAAAGCCCGCGTTTGCCCACTGGTAATTCATCAGGTTGTTCTGAAGTGGGGTGATGTCTCTGGCAATCGCAATGGTGAATTGTTGGTTGTCTTTCTGATAGTTTCGGGTGTAAACCAGCAATTGCTGACCATCTGGACCAGCTTGTCGTGAGGTGGATGCTGGCGCACCTCTAGGCTGGGGCATTGCAAATGTTGCGTCCCACAACGAGCGGGAATACTGAGTGTCCGCAGCAAATTTCAATGCATGGTAGTGCCCCGAGTAAGGTTGTTGGTAAGCGGGTACCAAACGACTTGAACTTAAGCTTAGCTTTCCTGCAGCATCAAACTCAACTCCGGCAAGCAGCACTTCACTGTCTTGCTGCAGTTGATCAAGCAACTGGTTCTCAAGCAGTCTTTCAATGGCTTTGGATGAAAACCACCATTGCGCAAACAAAAGTACCAGAAGACTGAGAATCAGCCCCGAGGACAAACGTTTTTGAAGTGAGTTCATTCAGAGGGCTCGCTGAATACGTAGCCTTGACCCTTGCGGGTTTGTATCCAGTGCGGACCGATTTTTTTTCGCAGCCGATTGACATACACTTCCATTACATTGCTGTCTTTGTCAGCGTCGTATTCATACACATGTTCAGTCAATCGCGTTTTGCTCAAAGGTTGGCCTGGGTGCATCATGAAATAGCGAAGCAGTCGAAATTCGGTGGCCGTCAGTTGTTGAGGTTCTTCATTGCCGACTTTCACGGTTTGTAGTGTTTCGTCGAGCAACAATCCTTTGGCCTTCAATGACTCCGGTGCTGTGCCCACGGCCCGCTTCAGCACGGCACTGATTCGGGCCAGTAATTCCTCGATTTGAAATGGTTTTGACACATAATCATCTGCCCCAGCATTGAAACCATCCACTTTTTCTTGCCAGGTACCACGCGCCGTCAGCACGATCACAGGCAACTTCAAGCCTTGCGCTCGCCAACTTTTTAATACCTCCAATCCTGGTTTTCCAGGCAAACCCAGATCAAGCACAGCCAAATCGTATGGTTCGATGCGGCCTTGTGCCTCGGCCTCAATGCCATCTTGTATCCAATCTGCAGCATAACCAGACTTGCCAAGTTGTTTGTGCAGCTGCCCGCCAATCAACACATCGTCCTCAACCAGCAACAATCGCATGACTTTTAATCGTCCTGTTCCAGTTCAAGCAAACGACCTGTGCGCGCATCAAATTCCATTTCCCACACCCGCCCATTGGCATCCAGCAATTCTATTTCATAAATGTATCGACCATCATCGTCGTCAAGCTCAGCATCCAGAATGCGGCCTCGCTTGACGGCACGCGCTCGGTCAAAAATTTGCTCTAGTGAAAGGATTTCGCCACTGCGCTGCAGTTGGCGGATGCGTTGATGGTCATCATCGGCATACACAGTGGAGACCATGGCTGTAATGCCGATGGCAAATAGTGTGACAATGATCAAAGTGCTGGAATTGGCTTTCATGATGCTACCAATTTACCTGATTTACCTGAATTGAAGCTTAAAAGCGCAACACAACCAAACCACTCACGATGGTGGCCGAAGCTGCCAAGCGCATTTTCCAGTGTGCGTTTTCCTTGAACAGGAAAATGGAGGCCAGCGTGGCCAACACAATGCCTGCATTGGTAAAAGCCACCACCACGGCGGCGGGCATGCTGCGCATTGCGGCAATCACGAGCACATAAGCCAAGCCCACGCACAAACCACCCACAGCGATAACCCACAACGGCGGGCGCTGTGCGGGTACCCAACGGCCACTGCTAAATTTCATTTCGAAAGTAAGCACCAGCCATGCTGCGAAATAGCCAATTGAAACGAAGCCCAACAGTCCACTGAAACTTTCAATGTGGGCTGTAGCGGCTTTGTCGCTCAGCGAATACACGCTGGTGCACAGCATGGCCAGAAACGCCCAAGGCAAGGCGGCTTTGTTGGCACTGCCACGCCCCGTGTCGGCCAGCAAAGCCAGCCCAAGTACACTGATACCGATGCCAAGCCATGCGGCAAGGCTGAGGTGTTGGTCGAACAACCAAAGACCCCACAGGGCGATTAGCAAGGGCGAACTGCGCACCAGTGGATACACCAAGGCAACAGGTGCGTGGTCATAGGCCTTTTTCAAACCCAGAAAGTACAAGGCATTTGCAGTGGCGGAAATGGCAGCCACCGCCATGAATTCAGATGTGAATTCAGTGTGCTGAAATAGATGGTACAAACCCCAGGGCGCAAGCAGAACCAGGTGCCCAATCAACACCCACCACAGCACATAGCGTGCTTTGGGCTGTTGGCGCGCCATGAGATTCCACACCACATGCATGCACACTGACAAGACGATGAACAACGCAGCTTGGGTCATTGCAAATCAATAATGGCGTTGTCACAGGCCACATTCACACCAGCAGGCAGCACCGGGTTGGTGTCGATTTGCCAAGTGTCGCTGCGATGGCCAATGTGGGTTAGCCAAGCGCGGGTGGGTTTGATTTGTTCAATCAATTCCAACGCCTGGTTCCAGTGGTTGTGATTGCCGGGTGCGTGGTCGGCATTGCTTGGCGGCGGGGCTGTTGCATCAATGGCCATACCATGCAGTGCATTTTGCTGCAGCATGGCCAGCGTTTCGGGCGGCAGGCCCGCTGTGTCGGTGAGGTAAGCAAAACGCACGCCTTGCTGGTTTTCAATCAGATATCCAAAGGTGACTTTGGAATGAATCAGCGGCAGCGGCGTGAAAGTAAGCGAACCGATTTGAAAGGGCTCGAACTTGGCCTGGGGCCTGAATTCAAGAATACCCGGGTGCTTGAACAAGTCGGCACAGCCTTCGGAATCGGGCGGGCAATACACGGGCACGTGGCCTGAAACACCCCAACGCAAATGAAACAAACCCTGCACATGGTCGGGGTGAAAATGAGTGAGAACAATCGCGCTGTAGCTGCCCATGGGGAAACGTTCATGCAGGTTCATCAAACCTGCGTCCAACACCACGCGGGTGTCGCCATCTTCAATGTAGGCAGAACAAGGTCTGCGAACAAACACAGGGTTGGCAAGCGCTCTTTCACACGCAAGGCAGTTGCAACCATAGCGGGGCACTCCACCTGCTGCGCCCGTTCCCAAATAAGTTACTCGCACAATGTCACCTTGCTGTGTTGTTCAATCAAATCCACCAGCGCGGCACCTGCGTGTTCAAGCGCGCCATTGTTGTGGATCACAATGCCTTTCGGATGACTAAGTTGCAGAATCCGGTTTCGATTCATTCGCGTGTCAATTTCGGCTTCGCTTTCGCGAGCACGGTCCATTAACCGTTGTTTCAAAATATCCGGTGTCACCTCAATCGTGATTGCAAGCAGTTCAGGATAATTTTTCATGGCTTGCAGCAGGTACTCGCGCGATCCGTTCACTACAACAGTAATGCCTTTGCTTAGCCATTGGTTGACCTCGGTGCCAATGCCATACCCGTTGCCGTGGCTTTGCCAGTGCATGGCAAACAAGCCTGCCTGCACGCGTGCCTTGAATTCAGCTTCGGTCAAAGCGATGTGATTTTCACCCCCCGCATGGGCAGGCCTTGTGATGTAACGGTGCGCGAACTGCACCATGGGCTGGCCCGCCAACTGAGTGCGGGCATAGGCCATCACAGAATCTTTTCCGCTGCCGCTGGGGCCAACCACGTAAACAAGGCGGTTAGACAAGCGAATGCTCCGAATGATGTTGCGCAGCAGTACTGTGGTTCAAGTTGGCAAATTGCGCACTGAATACCGGTTTGCCCGCCACCCACACACGTTCCACTTGGGGCAAGTTGTCGGGGTGGGCCACTGCGATTAAATCAGCACGCTTGCCCACGGCAATTTGGCCACGGTCGTTCAAGCCCGCAGCGCGTGCCGGGTTCAAGGTAACCAGCGCCACAGCGTCGCTGATTGAAATACCTCCCAGTGCCGGCAAAGCCAGTGCAGCGGGTAGCAAGGCGGCGGGGGAATAATCGCCACACAGGCAGTCGGCCACACCATTGATCACAGCATCAAGCGCGCGCATGGAACCCGATTGCGATTTGCCGCGCAAAATATTCGGTGCGCCGAACAAGGTGGCCAGGCCTTTGGCCTTGGCGGCCTGCGCGGTTTCAAGGTTGATCGGGAATTCGGAGATAACTGCACCGAGGCTGTGAACAATGTCCACTTTTTCGGGGCTGTCGTCGTCGTGGCTGGCAATGGAAACACCATGCGCTTTTGCAACAGCGGCCAGTGCTTCCATGCGGGCAGTGGCACCCTGCGCAGCCTGCATTTTCTGGGCAAGAATAGCGTCGAATTCTTCATCGCTTTTCTTGTAGGTTTTGCCCAGATAATTTCGATACGCTTCAACGCTTTTGAACTGGCCCTGGCCCGGTGTGTGGTCCATGAATGAAATCAAATGTGCATCGCCATGCACCAGCAAGTCGGTAAGTACATTCACCGCGGTTTCATCGGTGACCTCGTAACGGGCGTGTACGCGGTTGTCGACCAATGCATATTGTTGCCAGGCATGCACGGCGCGCGCCAATTCTGCAGCGAAGGTGTTGTTGCGCACACCCAGCTCATGGTTGGCAAAAGAAAGCGAATGGTAAATGGTGGTAACACCCGCTGCTGCATTGCGTTTGTCGGCTTGTGCACAGGCAAAGTTCACGGGAAAGTGCACACCGGGGCGCGGCTCCACTTCTTTTTCCAGTGCATCACAATGCAAGTCGACCAAGCCGGGCATCAGCAAGGCACCTTTCAAATCAATTACCGTTGCGCCGGTGGTGTTCACCGGGTCGATTGATGTGATCACACCGTTTTCAATCAGCACTGCGGTGTTGTTAAATACACCGTGGGGCAACACCACGCGGGCGTTGGTCAATAGTTGCTTGGTCATGCGTGTAACTCCAATGTGTTGCGTGCCATGGCCAGTTCAACCACGTTGTCGGCCAAGCGATCAACAAGTTCCGGGTGGTGAAAAATAGCCAACATGGCCACGCCGTCTTGTTTAATGTGGTTCAGTAAATCAACCACGCGGTCGGTGGTGTCGGGGTCTAGGCTGGCAGTGGGTTCGTCCAGCAACAACAAACGTGGCTTGGCAATCAAGCCCCGAGCCAAGTTCACGCGCTGCTTTTCACCGCCAGAAAATGTGGCAGGTGGCACATTCCACAAACGTTCAGGCACATTCAAGGTGTTGAGTAGTTCGCGTGCTTTTTCGCGCGCAGTATTTGCACTTTCACCCTGGCGCAGCATTGGTGCCGCCACAATATCGATGGCGGCCTTGCGGGGCAGGCAGTGCAAGAATTGGGTTACAAAGCCAATGTCGCGTTCGCGAAGCTGCAGCATTTCGCTTTCACTGGCCGTGCACAAATCAATGGTGCTGCCATCTTCTTGCGTGAACAGAATGCTGCCACTGCTGGGCAAATAGGTTCGGTAAACGCACTTCAATACCGACGATTTTCCCGCGCCTGTGGGGCCCACCAGTGCGGTCAGCTCGCCCGTGGTTGCAGTTAAATTCACATGGCTGCACGATGGTATTTGCACGCCCTGTTCATGCAGGGTGAAGTGCTTGCCCAGGCTGTTGATTTCAAGAATTGGGTTCATGTTCTCTGCAAGCCTTTACAAGGCAGAAGCCACCAGCCGCTGCGTGTATGCATGCTGGGGGTCTTCAAGAATTTGATCGGTCAGTCCGGTTTCAATCACGCGGCCATACTTCATCACTATGGCGCGGCTGGTCAATAGGCGAATCACGCCCAGGTCGTGTGTTACCACCACCATGGCGGTTTTCAACTCTTGCTGAATTTCAAGAATCAAATCCAGAATACGGGCCTGAACAGACAGGTCCAGGCCGGTGGTGACTTCATCCAGAAACAGCAAAGGGGGTTGAGTGGCCAAAGCCTTCGCAATTTGTACGCGCTGTTGCATGCCACCTGAAAACTTCTTGGGCGAATCATCAATTCGATCAGCGAGCACCTCGGTGCGTGCCAACAAATCAAGCGCGCGTTCACGAATGGCTTTGTAATTTACCAAATCGCTCATCAACAAACGTTCGGCAATATTGCCACCCGCAGACACATTGAAATTCAGCCCCAGATGCGGGTTTTGATACACCATGCCAAAGCGGTGGTTGCGCAGCCAACGGCGTTGCGCGGCGTTCAGTTCAAACAGGTTCCAGGCAAAGTTGTCTTCGTCGGGGCTCTCGAGAAACTGTGCCGATCCGCGGGTGGGCTCTTCATCAAAAAACAGGGTTTTCACCACGGTTGATTTTCCACTGCCCGATTCACCCATGATGCCCAGAATTTCCCCGGGGTGAAGATCGAAACTGACATCATGCGCAGCCACCACCGAACCACACCAACTGCAAATATTGGTTTCATGCTCGGGGCCTGTGGTCTCGATGCATTTGGAGCAGCCACGGCCATGAATTTTGCTCAAGCCCTGCACGCGAAGAATGGGTTTCATGCGTTGGCTCCTTCAGGGTGCTGCACTTTCAAGGCCAACTGGTCGTTGCAGTAATCGCTGTCTGAACACTGAAATTGCCGCTGGCCCTGCTCGCTGATGACTTCATCAAGAAAGCTGTTGGTGCAACCGCAGCGCATGCAGGCGTGGCGCTTGCCTTTTGAATCCACAAAGTTTTCAATGCGGAAAGGCATGTCTTCAAACGCCAGCGGCACTGCGCTTGTGTAGGGCGGCACGGCATAAATTTTCTTTTCCCGGCCAGCACCCAGCAAAATCAGATTGGGCGAATGGTGCAAACGGGGCACGTCATAACGCGGAATCGGGCTGGGGTCGATTACATAATGTCCATTGATTTTGGTGGGGTAGCGATGCGAAATGGTAATTTCATTGAACTGAACAATGTCTTCATACAGCTTGGTCAGCAAGCGTGAATAATCGCCTTCGCCATGCATGGTTTTGCGTTTTTCCTCGGATGCTTCAACCACCACCAGCGGGTCGGGGTAGGGCACTTGCAGCACCAGCACCTGGTCTTCGCGCAACAGCACTTCGGGTATGCGGTGGCGCGATTGAATAATGGTGGCTTGCACGGTGCGCTCGGTGGTGGACACACCGGGACAAGTCAATTCCACAAAGTGGCGCAGGTTGACCGCATTCACGGAATCGTCGGCACCCTGATCAATTACCTTCAGTGTGTCGCTTTGCCCGATCAAGGACAGCGTAAGCTGCAAACCACCCGTACCAAAACCACGGCCCATTGGCATTTCACGGCTGGCATAGGGTGTTTGATAACCGGGTATGGCAATCGCTTTCAGAATGGTACGGCGCACTTCGCGCTTGGCGTATTCATCCAGAAAACCAAAATTGTAGGCAGCCCCATCAAGCATGTCGCTGTCTGCCTCTTGGATGGGCAGTTCATAGTGGCGCATCGTGCAGGTCTCCTCTTGTTTTCATTTGTGTGGCGCGAAGGCGGTCCATGTCGCTTTGGAAGGTGACGTAGTGCGGCATTTTGTAGTGGTTGGCAAACCCCATGGAGTCAACACCGTCAATGTGCAGCAGCACAAATTCCGGGTCTTCGGACGGGTTGGCAGGGCCATCGCGCATGCCTTTCTGCAAGGCACGATCCAGAATGGCCATTGAAATGGCTTTGGTTTCGTTGTGGCCCAAACACGCGCCATAACCCAATGTGAAAGTGGGTATTTCTCCGGGCTCGGCCCCTTCGTACATGGCCACCACTTCGCATTCGGTCACCAACACTTCGCCGGCCTCGGTGGGCTCGCCAGTCACCGGATGCGGCAACATGATGGGCAGGTAACCCACACGCAATTCAGCGACAGTGGGGTGTACATCGCCATAGCCACGCATATTGGAATACGCCATGGCCAGCAGTGAACCTGTTTCTGCACGCGCCATGGTGGCCAGCGATGCGGAACGGGTCACAGGAAACACCAGCGGTTCACGGGTAATATCAAAGGCTTGCGCGGGGTTGTTCTTTGTTTCAGGAATTAGCCCCTCGGCACGCAGGGAATCAAGTACCTTGGGAAAGGTGTCGGGCAGGTTTGCAGCCGCAGCGTGTTCTTTCAAAAACCGACGCGCCATGTTTTGAAACACCTCAGGTTGTTCATCGACCAAATCCAGGCGCATCAGGCGCAAGGCGTAATCGGTGGTGGGGCCCAACATTTGCCCGCCGGGAATGTCTTTGAAAGCGCTTGAAATTCTGCGAATCAAGCGCATGTCGCCTGTGCTTTGCACCGGGGTTTCCAGCACGCGCGGCTTTGTGGAACGGTAAGCCCGCAAGGCAAAACCGGCTTCCAGCGTGTCGCCCTGCATCTGCTTGATGGCCAAAGCCGCAAGGCGTGGGTGGTACAAGCCTCCTTCCGACACAATGCGGCTGGTCAATAGGCGCAACTGGTTTTCAATGGCGTTCAAACTAATCGGCGTGCCTTGCTCTCCTTCTGCGGTGCGCAATGCTTCAAACGCCAGTTCGGCGCCTTCAATGGCTTTTGCACCACCTTTAATGGCCACATAACCCATTAGAATTCTCCTTTAACTTGGGTGCTGCGGGGCAAAGCCACCACCTGGTTTTCGCTCACTAGAATGAAATCAACACCGGTTGGAAATGCTGCATTCCAGAAGGCACGGCGTTGCAACCATGCCGTATTCAATCCGGCCACGTGCAATGTGTTTTCTTTTTCAATGCCGGGGCCTGTCAGTGTGAGTTCGCTTGATTCGTTCGTGGCACTAAAACCCTGCACCTGCACAATCAGGGTTGCGCCGTGTTCGGGCTCTTCCAGCGTGCCCAGCAGGGGTTGAAATACGGGTGGGTTTTCACCTTTGCACACAATGAATTGCGCACATTCAGGTGTTTCCATGCGCGCCTCAAGCCGCATGCGCACATCGCCATTCAACAAATTGTCGGGGTCGGCCAAAGCCACTTCGCCGTCAATCAGCGTGGCCAACACCTGCTCAAGGGCGGTGCTGTTCCCATGCAGGTTTTGAATGCGGCCTGGGTAGGCAAATGCATTCATCAGTGCTCTGAAATTCAATTGTTGAACTTGCGGGGTGTAAGTGCTTAAGTAGTTGGATTGATCAAGCATCGTCATCCTCGTCCATCGTGCCCAACAATGAAAAATCCACCTTGGTGGCGCTTAAGTTGGCGCGGCGCAAAGCGGTGTCGGCCTGTACCTGTGCAGCCGCTGTATGCAGGCTGTGTTCGACCAATTCCCAACCCGGTAACTTTGCCGACAACACCCCGTCCAGAATGGCCATGGCGCGCGTTAAACCCACGCGGTCGTCCATACACACTGCGCCACCTTCAACCGATTTGCCGGTGGGGCTTTGTATTCGCACATGGGCTTTGATGACCGGAATTTCACCCAGAAAATAGGCGTCGCCCAAGGCGCTGTCGCGAAGTTGCAGCAAACCCAAACCCGCTTTGGGAATGTGAAGGTCGGTGATCTCGCAGCCCACAGTGACTTGCCTGGCCAAGGCCTTGATGTGCGAAGGTTCGCTGGCTTGCCACATGCGCAACCACTGGCTGCGAGGTATGTTGTTCACGCTCATGTTCAGATCACCCTTAAATCAGCTTGGCGCGAATGCGTGCCGACAATTGGTCGAGTACAAACACGAAGATGAAAATTGCAATCAGAATGGTCATGACGTGGCCATATTGAAAAAGATCAAATCGACCTTTCAGTTCTTGACCAATGCCACCCGCACCCACCAAACCAATAACAGTGGCCATGCGCAAATTGCGATCCAGAATGTAGGCGGTGTAGGCGATGTACTGCGGAAACACCTGCGGAATAACGCCATACCACAAGGTTTTCAGCTTGCCGGAACCAATCGCTTCCAACGCTTCTTGCGGTTTCTTGTCTGCGTTTTCAATGTCTTCAGCGTAGAACTTGCCCAGAAAACCGGCTGCATGAAAGCCCAACGCCAACACACCAGCTATTGGGCCAAAGCCATAGGCCAACACCAAAAACAGCGCCACAATCAGTTCGGGCATTGAACGCAGCAAACTGATGAGACCCCGCGTTGCGGTGTAAGTGAACTTATTGGGGCTGTAATTCACCGCAGCAAAATAAGCCAGCGGAATAGACAACACCACTGAAATTATGGTGCCCCAGAACGCAATTTCCAGTGTTTGAATCATTTTTACAAACACGTCCCACACATAACCCAAGGGGCGCACCAGCACCTCGCGGGTTTCTGTCACGCTTTCCATTTCCAGCGTGTCGGTGTTCATGCGTTGCGTCGTGATTTCCTGCGTTTCAATGTAAGCAAAGCCGGGTAAATTCTCTCGATCCAGATCAGGCAAGCGGTTGGTTTCTTCCTGCGTGGCCACAATGGGCGGCCACATCACGTCGCCCACGCGGGAAAAGCCGCGCACCACTTGGGAATCGTCGTTAAAGCCCATCAGGTTGCCGACAGCCTGGCTGGTCATGTTGACCATTTTGTCCATCTCGGTGCGGTGGCCCGTCACCAGCAACAAAGCAAACACTGCAATCAAAATCAACAGGTGTTTGGCGCTGTAGGGGGCTTCCAGTTTCCAGCGCAGTTCCGTGCCGGGTGGCGGCATGGGAATGGGTTTGCTACTCATGGTGTAGTTGTCCGTATGCAGTGATGGTGTGGGTGCTGTTATTAAGCTGTGGCAAGGCGCAAGCCCGGTACAGCCAACTCAAATTCTTCTTCCTCGGCAGGCGTGTCCTCCCAACGCGCACCGTGGTACAGGTCATTCACTTTTTCATCGGTGAACTCAGCAGGCGTGCCATCAAACACCACCTTGCCGTTGCGCATGCCTACAATGCGGTCGCCAAACTCGCGGGCCAAATCCACTTGGTGCAAACTGCAAATTACGGTGGCATTGCGCTCGCGGGCTGCATCGCGAATCAAGCCCAAAATGTCGGATGAAATTTTGGGGTCCAGACTGGCCACCGGTTCATCGGCCAGCACCACTTCGGGGTCGAGCATGAAAGCGCGGGCGATGCCCACACGCTGTTGTTGGCCGCCAGACAAATCACCGGCACGGCGGGTTAAGTGCTCAGGCTTCAAACCCACCTGTTCAACCAAGGCACAGGCCTTGTCTCGCTGCTCGGGTTCAAACCAACCCGACAAGGCGCGGGCCATGCTGACCTTGGGCAACATGCCCGCCAACACATTCGATGCAACGCTTAAGCGCGGCGACAAATTAAAGTGCTGGTGAATCATAGCCACGCGTTGGCGCAGCAATTTTTCAGTGCTTGAGTTCAACACCTCGCCATCAATTTTTACGAAGCCTTGCGTGGGTTTTACCAAGCCGTTGACTGCGCGCAGCAAAGTAGATTTGCCCGCACCCGAGGGGCCAAGAATGACGCAAAACTGACCTCTCGGAACTTTCAGTGAAACTTGGCTTAGCGCTTGCGTGCCATCGGCCCACTGCTTGGAAATGGTGTTGAACTCAATCACGGTGTTACTCCTTATCGCTTGCTGGCTTTGGCCATCAGGTCTTGTTTCACGTTGTCGGTCACCAGATCAAACAACTTGCCAGCGTTGGCCATGTCTTCTTCACTCACCTTCGATGTGTAGGCATCAACCCGTCCACCGCCGTAACCTCGAATCTGGTCTTTGGTAATGCCGGGCATGGTGTGCACAGTGTCGAAAGCTGTGCGCAACTTGGCTTTGACATCGGCATTCACTTTGGGGTGAATGGCCAGCGGTGGGTATGGAATCGGAGTACTTTTGGCCACCACCTTGAACTTGTTGGGGTCGATGGCCTTGGCATTCACTGCTTTTTCGAATGAATCAAACGACGCGCCACCCACATCGGAAAGGCCTTCGTTCAGCGCGTTCAACACGTTGGCGTGGCTGCCAGCCATGTTCACAGCACTGGCGTCAGCCCATGGCTTCACGCCGTTTTGCATCATCATGGCCACTGGAATGTTGAAGCTGGATGTGCTGTTCACATCACCTAAAGCAATGCGCTTGCCCTTGATGTCGGCAAAGCTGTTCACGTTCGCATCTTTGCGGGCAAAAATTCCGCTGTAGTAAACCGAGCCACCACCGCGCACAGCCAGTGCCAGAAGTTCAGCACAGCCACGCGCCTTGGCTTGCAGGTAAGTGGCTGGGCCGTAAAACGCAATGTCGGCGGCGCCGCTGCACATGGCTTCCACTGCGGCGGAATAACTTTGCCCCACTTTGATGTCGAAGTTCACGCCAGTGGCTTGCGTAATGGCGTTGAATACCGGCTGGAAGTCTTTTTTGGTGCCGTCTTCCGTTCCACCGTCTGCGGGAATCAACACCACGCGCAGGGGCTTGTTGGCTGAACCATCATTTTGAACTTGGGCCAAAGCCAGGCTGGGTGTGAATACCGCTGCAACAGCCAGCGCAGAAAGGGTTTTCAGGGTGTTGCGTTTGGAAATCATGAAAATTCTCCGAATGGTAATTAAGGATTAATACGCAATTGAATTCGGTCGGCGCGGAAACGTGTGATGGCGTATTCCACGGGCTCGCCGGTTTTGCTGCACAGGTTCAAACTTTTTACACGCAGTACCGGGCGGTTTTGCGGCATGCTCAGCAAGCGCGCATCTTCGCCTTGTGGCAGCACTGAAGTGACCAAACTTTCTGTACGGCGCGGTGTGCAGCCGTATTCTTTTTTTAGCAAGGCATGCAGCGATCCGCCTTCGTACAAGTTCTCAAGATTTCGGAATTTAACGGCGGGCAGGAAATGTGAAATGACGCACAAGGGGCGCCCTTCGCCAGTGCGCACCGATTCAATCCAAACCACTGGGTCGGCGACCGCAATCTTCAAGCGCTCGGCCACGCGGTGAATGGCGGGAATAACCTGCCGTTTGTGAACGATGTCTTCGGCCTGCATGCCATGGGCTGCCAGGTTTTCTGTGAAGCGCGTACCTTGGCCAATTTGATAGTCCAGGTAGGTGTCGAGCACAAACACGCCTTTGCCGTGTCGGCGTTCAAGCAGACCAGAATCGACCAATTCATCAATGGCTCGGCGCAGGGTGTGGCGGTTCACACCATAGTTTTTTGCAAGCTCGCCTTCGGCAGGCAAACCATCACCGGGTTGGTAGTTGCGAAGTACCTCTTGTTCCAGTTGACGTGCAATCTGGAAGTAAAGGGCTTCACCGGTGTCTCGAGCAAGGGCGTACAGGGTCATGGCAGTGATCTAGACATGTAGACAATGCACGAAGTGTACGAATGCGCTGTGACGCTTTTATGAAGCTGGCTGTAACAAAGCCTGCTGAAGCTGTGGTACCCACTCAAGACCCAATATCAGTGGGCCTTGGCAGGAGATATGAATTAAATAAGAATCAAGATTTGTTGGGGGAGCTGCTTGTTTCGACCAAACGGGGCTGCTCATCTCGCGGCCATTCAAAGCTGTAAAAACCTTCTTTTCCGTTGATTGTGTAATCAAATTGACCGCTAATCGAGCTGTTGTTCATTTCAAGATTGAATGCACACTGATTCGGCGCCTCACAACCATGTTGATCGATCAAAGCGCTGACTTCTGGGTCAATCAAGGGGGCGGTGTGCAAACCCTGTGGGGTCATGAAATACACACCGGCGTCGCTGCCACAATGCTTTTCAATCAGGGTAAGGCCAACGCCCTCGAAACGAAACTCACATTCATTCTTCGAAGCATAAGACAACAGTTGTTGAGAAGCGGCGTTGTCTTGGCAAGACGACACGCCAAACATGGTCAGCCCGATCACCAACATCAAAGTGAAAACAACAAACAGAAACTTGCCAACCTTGCCCACAAAAGAGCCTTGGTTGCGATGCGAATCGAACGACAGGGAGCGCGACCTGCTGCGTTGGTTAAACATGGCGGGTAACCTTTTTTAGAATACGTTGAGATTGGTGCGAATTAAGCTGCACCTTTCCCAACGCTCCAGCTCACCATGCGTTTACACAGAACGGAGGTACTTTTAGAAGATACTAATTCCTGACAGTGAAACCAATTTGAACCCAGCCCGCATCGTTTTGCGCGAACGGCTCACCGCCGTGCAGCCGCGCAATTGCTGCCACAATGGCCAGGCCCAAACCATGATTTTGACCGCTTTCTTTGCGTGCCTGGTCGACCCGGTAAAACGGTTCGAACAAATGCGGTACGCTGGCTTCAGGAATACAAACACCCTTGTTACTCACCGTTATTTTCACCAGCCCAGTGGTTGCTTCTTGCTGAATATTCACATGAATGATGCTGCCTTCTTCGGCATAGCGAATGGCATTCGAAACCAGATTGGACAAAGCCCGTTTTATTAACTCGGCATCAACTTTCGCGCCTGCATCACCTTGCAAATCAAATTTCAGGTGCTTGTCGTCCACCATGGCCTCCATGTAATCCATCACAGGAATTACCAATTCGCTGAGTTTTTCAATCTGGCGAAAATCCTTGTATTGCCCTTGGCTGGCGTGCGACAAAAACAGCATGCTTTGAATGATGCGGTTCATGCGCTGCAGCTCCTCAAGGTGACTGTGCAGTGCCTCCCGCAAATGCGCCGGATCAGTGTTTTTCTCGCGCAGCAGAAGCTCATGGCTTACCGTCAGGCTTGAAAGCGGGGTATTCAGTTCATGCGCCACATTTGAATTGAAGGCACGCAGTTGGTCATGGTACTGACCCACCTTGCCCATCAATTTATTGAATTGCTCAATAACGGGGTAAAGCTCTTCAGGCTCGTGATCTCCTTCAATTCGCGCGGTTAAATTGGATGGATCAAAATCAGCAATTTTCCGACCAAACTTGTTCAAGGGCTTTAGCTGAAACCGCGCAAAAGTACCACTCAACAAAAGAATGAACGCACCCCACACCACTGAAACACCCGTGAACAGCAGGGCAATGAAGTTCAAGAACTGTTTTTCCTCAGACACATCAATGGCCAGTTCAAGATCGCGCATTGGCATGTTGCCGCCCAAACCCACCAAGGGATACATCGCGCTAACTTTGTGTTTCTCTTGACTCAGTAACACCTGCGGGCCGTACAAAACCTGGCCATCAGTGCCATGTACTTTGGCGCGCACATCGCCAAGGCTGACTAACAACTCATCGACCCGGCTCCACATTTCAACCGGCATTAACTCGCTGTTGCGCGCCAAAATTTGCTCAATGCTGGACGCCGCACGGTCCAGGGTGTCTTGTTGGCGCATGTCTTGCCACATGCAAATAGCTTGATAACTGATAACGGCGATAATGCCCACGCCCAGAATACTGAGAATCGACATTTGCCACGAAGACCGCCGCGCAATGGAGCGCCTCACAACGCCTGCTCCACTTGCCTTTGTTCAAGCACATAACCCATGCCGCGCACGGTGTGTAACAATGGCTGATCGAAGGGTTCATCCATTTTGCTGCGAAGCCGGCGCACCGCCACATCCACCACATTGGTTTCGCTGTCAAAGTGCATGTCCCACACCAACTCAGCCAGCTCGGTGCGTGAAAGCACCTCGCCTTTTCTGCGCAACAACAGCCACAGCAAACTGAATTCCTTGGCGGTAAGCCGCAAATCCTGACCAGCACGTTTGGCGTGGCGCTTTACAGCGTCCAGTTCCAGATCGGCCAAACTCAAGTGGCTGCTTTCGGCCACCGCGCCCGCCTGTCCTTTGGCCCTGCGAGCCAATGCATGCACGCGCGCCACCAATTCTGAAAATGCAAAGGGCTTGGTCAGGTAATCGTCGGCACCCGCTTGCAGGCCCTTCACACGGTCTTCCACCATGGATCGGGCAGTCAACATCAACACGGGTATGTTCATGGTTTGGCGCAACGCTGCAAGTACGCCCAAGCCATCCAGATCGGGCAACATACCATCGAGAATAATCAATTCATAATGACCTTCCGTGGCCAGGTGCAAACCATCAATGCCATTGTGCGCAACATCGACCACAAACCCTTCGGAATTCAGTCCCTTTTGCAGGTAACTGGCCAGTTTTTTCTCGTCTTCAATCACCAGAACTTTCATACACACCACTTCACTTTCGTGACTGAACATGCCTTGCAGTATAGAAGGCAAAGCCCCATTTTTAAATTACAAACTTGTAATGTGCCTGTGGGTGCTTGGTCATTCGAGCCTGCGTAAAGTACAACTCATGCCAAGGCGACAAACGCTGCGGCCAAAACTCAACGTTGTACTACAGGAGATATACCATGAACGCACGTCAACTAATCGCTACTTCCGTACTGGCCATTTCAGCATCTTTTCCAGCCGTGGTGCTGGCCGGTGGTGATGCCACAACGCATGTATTCACCGAACAAAGCCAGCGCGGTCAGTTAACACGCCAGGTTGTCCTGAACGATTACATTCAAGCTGTTCAAGCAGGTGAATTCAACACAGTGCCTGGCGATGCAAGCGCGATTGTTCAACCCGGCAAATCCACTACAACACGCGCTGAAGTGTTGAGCATGATCAAAGGTGCAAACCTTAACAAGGGCGATGCCAGCTAATGGTTAAATAAATCAGTCGATGTGACGGTTTTCAAAGGGCGCCTGTGATTCCCCGCACAGGCGCCTTTTGTTTTAAGATGAAGTTCGATCTTGCTTCAAAGCAGTGCTTCCCATGTCGTCCAGCAACAAACCCCCTGTAACTAAAAATGCCAATGAATCGGCAGTACCCGCTGGCCGCTTTGCGCGCTTAAGCCGCTTTGGTGCCTTGGCCACTACAGTGGCCGGGTCGGTGGTGAAAAATGGCACCAAACAGTTGGCGCAAGGCAAGCGGCCCAAGCTGAGCAGCCTGTTAATGACCCCCAAAAATGCCATGCGCGTGGCCGACCAACTGGCGCAACTGCGCGGTGCAGCCATGAAACTGGGGCAACTGGTGTCGATGGATGCCGGCGACATGCTGCCACCCCAACTGGCAGAAATTATGGCCAAGCTTCGGCAAGACGCCAAACACATGCCGCGCAAGCAACTGCTGGCAGTGCTTGAAAAAGAATGGGGCGAGAACTGGGATGAACGGGTTCGGGAATTTAATCTGACCCCAATTGCAGCTGCATCCATCGGCCAGGTGCATGAAGCCATTTCATTAACTGGTGAAAAGCTGGCGATTAAAATTCAGTATCCAGGTGTGCGCGACAGCATCGACAGCGACATCGACAACGTGGCCACCATTCTGCGCTTTACAGGCCTGGTGCCCAAAACTTTTGATTTGGCTGCGCTGCTGGCTGAAGCCAAAAAGCAGTTGCACGAAGAAGCCGACTACCTGCGTGAAGCCGAGTGCATTGTGAAATACACAGAAGCCTTGGGTGAAGACGAGCGATTTGAAATTCCCACCGTGGATGCCAGCTTGACCACGCGCGGTATTCTGGCCATGCGCTATGTGGAAGGTGTGCCGATTGAACAAATGGCACATGCCACACAGCCCGTTCGCGACAAAATTGCCACCACCATGTTCGAATTGTTGTTCAAAGAATTGCTGGGCATGCGCCTGATGCAAACCGACCCCAACTTTGCGAACTACCGCTACAACCCCAAAACCGGCAAAGTGGTGCTTCTTGATTTTGGTGCCACACGCAGTTTCAACAAAGAACTGGTGGATGGCTATGTGGATGTGATGAAAGCCGCGCAAGCCAGCAGCCGAAGCCAAATGGAAAAAGCGGGCCTGCGGATTGGCTACTTTGATTCCACCACAAAACCTTACCACCGCGACCTGGTACTGGACTTGATGGAACTGGCCTGCATACCGCTGTGCACAGAAGGCGTATTCGATTTTGGCAACACCGACCTGGCTGCAAAAATTCGTGACAAAGGCTTTGAGCTGGGCGAAGACAGAAAATTCTGGCATGCCCCACCCATTGATTGCCTGTTTATTCACCGCAAACTGGGTGGGCTGTTTTTGCTGGTCACCCGGCTGAAAGCGCGGGTGGATGTGGGGGCGTGTGTTGTATCAGGCGCTGTAGTTGCTAGGGTCTGAGTAGTCTACTGTGTCTTCGCCTGTAGACTCAGAATTACAACACGGCGTAGCCTCGCAAATCACCGCGCAACCCAACGAAACACCAGCCATCGCTGACAAAAGTCCACCAACATACAAACAGTGGGCCAGAGCAATGGGGCTTGCATAAACATTCCCAGCAAACATTCCTACTGAACTTGCCAAACATCCAGCCGTAACACACATCATGCATCTATTTATTTCGCGATCGATTTGCGATGATTGATTTCTATCCATCGATTGTTGCGCAGGCGCCTGGCTGGTCGCGGCATTTGAAATGGGTGTTGGCATTAGAGTGCTCCATGGTGATAAAAGGACCACTTCGTTGCGTATTCCAACAATCAGTTCCACATTTCCTCGGTATGGGTTGGTTCAGCTATGGCACCCGCATTTCTCCCCGCGCCTGTTTGATCACACTGACTGAAGCAGACAAACCCAGTGAAGCCATAAGCGCCGCCACAACCAGATCAGGCCATGCGGTTTGGGTAACGCCCACCAACACCGCGGCACCCAACACCGCCAGGTTGCCAATTGCGTCGTTTCGGCTACACAGCCACACCGAACGCATATTGGAATCGCCCTCGCGGTACTTGTATTGAATGGCAGCCACCCCCACATTCACCGCCAAAGCCAACAGGGCAACCAAGCCCATGGTGGTGTGCACCGGCACTTCACCGCTGAATGCAGCGTAAAGCGCAAAACCCAATACACCCACACCATACAAACCCATTGAAACACCTTTCACCAACGCCGCCTTGGCGCGGGTTTGCAAAGCCATACTCAGTACGAAGAGGGACAATGCATAGTTGGCCGCATCGCCACCAAAATCTACGGCATCGGCCAACAAGGCCACGGAGCCCGAACGCCAGCTTGCACCAATTTCAATGAAAAACATGGCCGCATTCGCAATCAATGCGATCCACAGCACCTTGCGGAAACCGGGGTTGGCGGCACTTACTGCAGCTTCGTCTGTGTGGCAATGGTTGCAACCGGGCATGGCGCTTCCTTTATGAGTACGAACAACTACTCTATTAGAAACCCTGACACGGTGGCAAGGTCAAGGCCCACTCAAGGCCCACAACCTGTCTTGCCCCCACACCACGGTGTTGCCCACCATGAATGAAGGCACGCCCCACAAACCTGCCGCAAACAATTCCTCGCGGTTGGCCGCCGCGCGTTCCCGCCAGGTCTCGTGCTGCAAGGCCACCTGCGCGCCTTCCCAGCTCAATCCAGCGCGCTCCACGATTTTTCGGAGCCCCTTATCACTGCCTGCATCAATGCCTTCGGCCCACACACCCTGCATGAAAGAGAGTACGAATTCCTGCCCCTTGCTGTGCTGCTCGGAAAATGGAATCAAAGCCAGGCCACGCTCGGTGGGTTTGCCAACGGGGTCGTTCAAGCGGCCAAACGGAATGCCGCGCACATGCGCTTCGCGCGCGGTGTCGTACACAATGTATTCGCGCTTCACTTTGGGCACCGGCAAGCCCCGCATCACCATGGGCAACACAAAGCGCAAATTCACTTTTGCGCCCGTTCGCCGACCCAACTCAAAAATGCGTGGTGCCACAATGGCGGAATAGGGGCTGCGAAATGAAAAGAAAAAATCAATGTTTGGCGGATGTTCAAGTGGCTGGGTTTGGGTTAGGCCATCGTCTGCAGGGAAAAGCACACCCGTTACACCCTCGTGTTGCGCGCCAAGTTCTTGCAGGCGTTGCTCCAAGTGGTAAAGCCGGTCAATGCCCCAATACCATTCGCCTTCGTAATACAGCATGCCGCCCAGGTAATGCCCCAGTTTTTCGCGCAGGGCGTCGGCTTCTGCAATATATGTTTGAACTTTTTCACTTGAAATAGCTTTCAAAGCATTGAGATGTTCGGGTGGGGTTTGCATTTCATCTTTCGCCCACAACCACTGCCCCAGCGCACTGGCATGTTCAACAAACTGCCCACTTTCTATGGCTGCCACAAGACAATGGGTGGCGTGCGCACAGCGTTCTTTGTCGGGCTGTTTGCCATGATCAGTGAAATTCAAACCATGGTGTTTTGCAAGCAAAGCCGCATCTACGCGGCTGTAGGCCACCAGCCTGTCGCGTTCGGGCGCAGCTGAATCAGGTGGGAGGCTGACAATATAGGGCGTCAGCTCGACCTTGTAGCGCGCCAGAAAAAGCGGCAACGTCTGCGCCAACAAATGGCTGTAGGGGTCGTCAACTTGATGAAAATAGAAAACTTGATGGGGGCGGCCCGATGCCAAACGTTGCTTTTCAGCCTTGGCCCGCTTGGCCAGCAATGTGCTGCGCGCAAAGCGGCGTTGGGTAACAGTGGGCATCAGCAGGGTTTTCAAACTCATGGTGCCGCCTTTGAATTTTACACCCTGTTAATATTAACTGCTTTATTTCACCTGGGTATTAAGTTGGCTGTACAAAGCGCGCTCGATGAAATCTTTTTTCACCGAGGGGCGGGGCACTTGCTGATCAAACCAGCTGCGCACGTTTTGATCCAGCCCAATGCCGTGCATGTAGTTGTACAAGGCGCGGTTCAGCCCTTCGCCCAGCGCAGCATGGTCTACCCCGGTGGGGTCAACAAAACCAATGTCGTTTTTTGCAAAGGTGCCTTGGGGCAGGGGCTTTAGTTGAATGCCGTATTCTTCCGGGTTCTTGCCCACGGGCGAATGCACGGTGCAGGCAAAACGGTGAAAATAGCCCGATTGAATACAGCCTTCTGCGAACAACTGGCGCACGTATTCCAGTGCATCGACTGTGTCTTGCACGGTTTGGGTGGGGAAGCCGTACATCAGGTAGGCATGCACCAGCACACCTGCATCGGTGAAGCCCTTGGTGACCCGCGCCACTTGTTCAACCGACACGCCCTTTTTCATCAAATTCAGAAGGCGATCAGATGCCACTTCAAGCCCGCCGCTGACGGCAATGCAACCGCTGTCGGCCAGCAACTGGCAAAGCTCGGGCGTGAAGGATTTTTCAAAACGAATGTTGCCCCACCAGGAAATCGACACATTGCGTTCGATCAATTCCAGTGCCAAGGCCTTCAGCGCTTTGGGCGGTGCGGCTTCATCCACGAAGTGAAAACCGGTTTGCCCGGTTTCCGCCACAATGGCTTCAATGCGATTCACCAGCTCGGTGGCTGTTGCGTTTTCGTAGCGAGAAATGTAGTCGAGCGACACATCGCAAAAGCTGCATTTTTTCCAGTAGCAGCCATGCGCCACGGTCAGCTTGTTCCAGCGCCCGTCGCTCCACAGGCGGTGCATGGGGTTCAGCATGTCGAGCAAGCTAAGGTAGCTGTGCAGTGGCAGGCCGTCCCAAGTGGGGGTGCCCACATCGCCGAAGGGCACATCGGGTTCGGCCCAGTTGGTGTACTGCACTTTGCCCTCGGCATTGCGCGTAAAGGTGCGCACCAAGCGCTGCGGGCCACGCTTGCCTTGCAAGTGCTCAATCAAACACAGCAGGGGGCGTTCGCCAGAATCAAGCGTAACGAAATCAACAAAGTCGAACAGCCGTGGCTCGGCCAGTTCACGCAATTCCGTGTTGGCATAACCACCGCCCAAACCAATTTTAATGTCGGGGTTTTCGGCTTTCATGGCCTGCGCCATGCGCAAGGCAGCGTACACAGCGCCAGGAAAGGGCACCGACAACAACACCAGTTGCGGCTGCTGGCGCTTGAATTCAGCCAGCGTCAGTTCCACCAAAATTTCATCAATCAAAGTGAAAGGCTGTTGCAGGGCATTGGCCAACGGGTCGAAACTGGCCTGGCTGCCCGCCAACGATTCGGCGTAACGCACAAACTCGAAGCGTTCATCCACGGCATCGGCAATTACATCGGCCAAATCGTTTAAATACAGGGTGGCGAGGTGCCGGGCTTTGTCTTGCGCACCCAAGGCACCGAAGGCCCAGGCCAGTGGGTCGCCGCCCTCTTCGTCCACATACACGTCCAGCGATTCAAACCGTGGGCCTTCGGGCAGAAAGCCCCGGCTATTGATTCGGTGTGCCAAAGTGGAATCACCCCCCTGCAAAAAGCGGATGGTGGGGCCAATGGTGGCGCGGTAACGGCTGAACTGGTCCATGAACAGGGCAACGCGCTCGGTAACTTCCTCGTACTGCTCAATTTCCTCGGCAATTCTATCCAGCCCTTGCGGCGAAAACAGTTTCAACACCAGGCCCAGCGCAATGTCGGCCTGCACGGCGTCAATGCCCTGCTTGCGCAAAAAGCCGGTGATGTAGGCAGTGGACGGATACGGTGTGTTGAGCTGCGTCATCGGCGGGATGAACGACAACACACGAAAAGCTGTGGACACAATGAAACCTCTAGCGGAACGTGGCTAGATTCTACACCGGGTAGGGAAAATTGGACTGCGGGGTTTTAAACTCGGGGTGGCTTGAAAAGTCGATCATTCAACCACGCCTGAACCTGAGGGGGTTCAAGAAATGACTGGGGTGGGTGCTTCACAACCATTTGCGCGTGGACTTGTTGCACGGCAAACACCGGGTTCAAAGCACACATGCCACATTCGTTGCAGGCATTGGAATCAGCCGGGACTGAATCGTTGCCAACGGACAAATCGGGGCAGGGTGTTGAAAACGATGACCACTGGTCAGTGGGCTCGCCTTGGAAAACACCAATTGAAGCGGCATTGGTTTTCCAATCCTTCTGGCACTGTAGACGACACAATTCACTCGCGCTTGCGGCCAAAGCCTGAAACAAGAACGCACCCAACAACAGGGCCACGAGCCATTGTGTGACAGTTTTCCAGAATCGCGACATGGTTTAAAACAGCAGGCTGTTTAAGTTGCGTGCTGCATTAGCAGCAAGGCATGGCCATGGCGCAGCAAATTGCACCAGTTTCGCAGCAAGAGCCTGCAAATGCGTAGGTAGTGGCCAACAAGCTGGTCAGGAATACGCTGGTTTTAGTAATGATTGATTTCATGAAAAACTCCTAAGTTAAAAAAACAGGCAGCCAATCTGCCTGCCATTACAATAGACCACGGTTTAAAACAAAGTTCAATCCATGATCAAAAAACTAACTGCATTTGCCAAGTGCAACACACCGCTGGAACACGACCACCCCCGCCCGGATCGCCTGGAGAAAGGCAACCCCCTTCGCACCACCTGGAACCACTACGAACAAAACGGCGTAAGCGCCGGCATGTGGACCTGCGAAACCGGGGCATGGCGAATTGCCTTTGCACCGGGGAAAGACGAGTTCTTTCATGTGCTGGAAGGTCGCGTTCAAATTACGAACGCTGATGGCCAGGCTGAACAATTTGGCCCAGGCGATGCGGGGGTAATTCCTGCGGAATTCACGGGCGTATTCGAGGTGTTGGAGCCTGTGCGCAAACACTACGTGATCGTTGATCGCGCGGTGGTACAGTAATATGGCCGCGCTAAACCCTGGCGAACTTAGCCAGAACATTCAACTGGGCATTGAAGTGGTGGCCACATTGGCCTTTGCGCTTAGCGGCATTCTGGTGGGCGCGCGCAAGCGGCTTGATGCGGTGGGCGTTTGCGTGGTGGCATTTCTTGCCGCATTTGGCGGCGGCACGCTGCGCGACTTGCTGCTGGATGTGCGGCCCTTTTTCTGGGTAAAGTACATTGAGCTGCTGTGGGCCGTGTTCGTGCTGTGCATCATCGCCATGCTGTTTATGCGGCAGCGGCATTTCAAATTCACTGAAAAAGCCATATTGTGGCCCGACACCCTGGGGCTTGGCCTGTTCACCGCAGCGGGTGTGTTCGCATCCATTCAAGCGGGCATGCCCAGCCTGGTGGCGGTGTTTATGGGTGTAATTACCGGTGTTTTTGGCGGTGTGCTGCGCGACATTGTGTGCAATGAAATTCCACAGGCTTTTCAAGACCACCGCCCCTATGCCATTTGCGCCTTCTTTGGCGGCTGGGCCTATATTGGCCTGCGTGAACTGGACAACCCCGCCTATGTGAACTTGGTGGGCTGTGTGGTGGTTACTGTTGGCTTGCGCGCGTTTGCGGTGTGGAAAGATGTGCGGCTGCCGGAGTGGAGAAACTGAGTGGCGGAATTAGCTTAGTGAGCTAGAAAAGCCCCATGCTTAAACCACTTGCTAAGGCAGCACCCAAATCGTGGCAGCGTTGCAGATCGGCAGGGCCAATTGTTTTGGGCGCCAGAATTTTCTCTGGCGTTTGCGCATGCGTGCACACCACAATCGGCTCAGCCATTTCCTTCAAACGCCACCCCGTGGCAACGCGCTGAATTTGTTTCACAGCGCCCTGGCCGTCGCTGCCAGCGCACACCAACACGGCGTAGGGCCTGCCTGTTAACTGGTCCAAGGCCGGGTAATAGGTGCGGTCAAAGAAGTCTTTCATCAAACCCGCCATGTTGCCCAAAGTTTCCGGCGCAATGAACACATAGCCATGCGCATTCAACACATGTTCAGCATTTGTTTCGCTGGCGTGCAAAAGCTGTGTGTGCACGCCGGGTTCGGTGGCCGCGCCTTCGGCCACTGCCTGGGCCATGGCTTTGGAACCGCCGGTGATGGAGTGATATGTGATGAGGAGGGTTTTCATGATGTTTGCATTGACCCAAGTTTTTTTGCAGCTTTTTCCAAACCACCCAAAACCGTTTCCGCAACATGCGTAGAAAATCCGCTGGGCAGAATTTTTTGCACACTTTCAATGAGGGCTGGCGTGCGCTCAATCAACTCTTGAATGACATGTTCAGCATCGTCGCCATAACCAAGCTGTTGGGCAGTGCTGTTGAAATGCCTTCGAGCAATTGAATGCATGTCGTAGTGACGATTCTTCCCCAGCAAAGCCATCGACAGCTTTAATTGGTAAGGCGACCACTGATTGGGACCCTTGCCCAGCACAGGGTAAGCCGACATCACATCGTACAAAGGGGCCAACTGAAACTTGCCTCCTGCCAGTATTTGAATGCTGAAGTTTTTTGCATGTCCATCTGGCGCGCGCAGCAGCCAGAACAAAACCTGGCTTGCCATCAAAGTGCGTAAATCAGCGGCAGCATTTTCAGACCCGCGCAGTGTATTGAATAAAGCTTTCAGCCCCGGGCCGCCGTCGCTTTCATACTTCAGCAAAGGCGAACAGCCTTCAACCTGACAAAAGTCTTCCTGCGGAAGACGCATTAGCCATTCACCATTGGGTGCCAGCTTTCGGTCGAATCGCTCGACTACCAACACGCGTTGCGCACCAAATGTTTCAATGGCAACGTGAGCAACTGGCAAACCATAGGCTTTCAGCAAGGTCATGCATAGCCACTCATTGTCGACCGAACTTGTGAAATCAGCCTGCCGCCCACCCACCAAACCCAAGGGCAGCTTCAGAATGTGGGTGGTGGGTGTTGAACCTTGTGGCAGGCACCACTTGCCCTTCCAGCGCAGCAGGGCTGTTTTTTCCTGCGCGCCGGCAATTGATATTCTTAATTCGGCACTGTTGTGGCGCCCAGCAGCCATACCAGCAGGCGACACGGTGTCGATTAAAATGTGTTCAATGTCTTTTTTCGTAACCTGTGTGCATTCAACAGTGCGTACCGCCTCAGGTTCTTCGTCTTCGCCCAACAGTTGAACTGCGCCCACACAATCACGGCCAATGGCTTTCAGTAAATCAAAAGGGTCTGTGGAGCCGGTTTTAAATCGCTCAGCAATTCGTTTGCGAATGACATCGCTGTCAGGTAGCAAATTGTCAAAATAATTCAAAACCTTCTTGCCGCTGAATGGCAAATTTTGGAAATTGAAAGGCAAAGACAAGGACAAAGGCCGACCCATGGCAGAGGCAACCCAATCTGCATCGTACTGCAGCAGCATGTCGCCCCGCGCAGGAATGGTCCAGACACCAACGCGCTGCCCATTGGACCAAATAGACAAACTCTGACTGCTTGATTTGCGGCCCATGTTACCAATCCGCCTTGGCGGCTTGATTTGAATGGGTGCCACGCACGCCCACAAGCAACTCCAGCCCCAAAACTGCGCACCAGTTCATTAGCTGATTCAGACTAAGTTCTTCGGGGTGCAGCTCCAAATGCGACACGCGCGATTGGCTTAACACCAACTTGCTGGCCAGCGCAGACTGAGACATGCGCTTGGCCTTGCGAGACGTTTGCAAAATGTGCCCAAGCTGTGAACTTGTAACCAAAACCTGTTGCTGATTTGCCATGGAAAATTTACCTGCATTACGAATAAAATTAATTTATTTGTTTTACAGGTAAAAAGCAAGTATTTGTTATACAGGTATTTAAGAAGTACTTTGGGTGCCCCGTGGTTTAACCGTTAGGGGATCTAACCAAGGTAACCATTCAGAGTGACCGTTCCACCCTATTTTTCAGTTTTTCCCAAAACGAAATAATAATGCTCGGTTGCCCACATTTCGTTTTCAAAAATGTCTACTCTGATTACACCCCAAATTCGTCAGCAATGCCTTCAAGCGACTAATTCAGTGATTGAACTTCGCCCTTTGGGTGTGGTTCTGGCCATCGATGGAAACGCCGAAGTACTGCGTCAACCACACACCGCACCAGTAGACAATCATTACATCGTTATTGATGTAACAACAGGAAAACCAGAAGTTTCTGCGCGTGAAGTGGCTGGGGAAGGTGCAATGGCAGCCATCAACTGTTCAGCCGCTGTTATTGCGGGCGTGGTGACATTCGGTACTGCCGCTGCAGCGCCAGTTACAGGCGGCACAAGCTTGGCTTTAACTACAATCGGCGTCGCCGCTACTGCCGCCACGGGGCTCAGTTGCTTCAACTCTGGCATTCGGACATACAATGCGATGTTCCATGTTGGAAGGAATCAACAATGGGACAATGTGCAGGCTTATAAAACAAGCCTGCAAGTACTAGACGGTGTTTCACTTTTGGGCGTTGGGGCCTCTGCCGTTGCTGCTCGCCGCGCAATCAAGGTACTAAGCAATGCAGGAGTTCATATTCCCACGGCTCTTACCGGCAATATCAACAGACAACAAGCAGCCTTGCTTACCAAGGAAATGATCAGATTGCGCAGGCCAAATATTTCAAATGGCGAACTCAAAAAACTTGTACGTGAAGGCGTGGAACCCAAGCGCTACCCAGCCCCACAAATTACAGCGGGCGCAATCAAAAGCTTGAAAGACTCTATCGCAGCTGGCCTTTCATTTCTATCCAGCGCACTGGATGGCAACATCAAGGAAATAAATGTTTACCTGGTCGGTTTGAACTCATGAAGCTACAACTTTCCACCCCTTTTTCTTGGGCGATCTGCATTGTGGCAACAGGCATGGCGGGGGTATTAAACCTGGCGGCGGCTGAATCGTTGTACGGCAATCTTTCCGTCGAGTGGATGCTTGCGTGCATGCTTTTTATTTCCGTTTACGCCACCTTGGCAGCAAGACAAGCGTATCTACATGCAAGAAAGTGGCCCAAAACTGTGATCGTACTTTTGTTCCCACTGTCGTTTTTGCATTTAATGTTTGATGCACCAATTGCTCTGAGTATCGGCGTCACTGTTTTCAACCTGCTGTTATGGGCTGTGGCCTATCGGCTTACTGATAAGCTAATTCGCCTTTCTCCGAAGAACACTTTGAATCCGTCTTGAAAAGCTGGTGTTGCGGTTCCCTGTAAATTTGGCCAACAAGGTAGCCCCGCCTTAAACCACCTGTTCAAAAAGACCAAAACCATGCGTAACTTCATTTTCATTTAGCCCGAGAAATTATGATTAAGAAAACTGCTTTATATTTTCTCTTTGTGTGTCTTTCAACTTCCCTAGCGCCTGCTTGGGCAGGTTCCGGAAGCGACTGCGTGTATGAACACAGTGGCGTTGATGTCCAGCAGTTTAAAAAATCGAGGCATGTGATTGGCTTTGAGAAGTTGGAGAGAAATACTGGTTACATGGGTGCCCTGAAAGGCATTGGTGGTTTTCATCTGCAACTTTTCAGTTGCGTGCACTACGGTGCAACGCTGACTGTTCTTCTTGGCCCTAACCCCAACGCCGAGACCGTGACTACAACGTTCGATGTATTGCCAGCCTTGTTATTCCCCGCAGTGGATGTGGCAAAGGTGAAGGCAGCGTTAAAGGAAGTTCAATTAGATGCTTTGTACACACCGCAGCACCTGGAATCATTAACCGCTGAAATGGGAATGACTGATATACGTGTGCAAATAATTGATGCAGACGGTATGAGTTTGTTGGTGTTTGCATTTTATGGAGGGTGAGGCTTGTTTCGATTGTTTCTGCTGGTCGGCCGGAGCGAACATTTGGTGTTCACTCCTGGATCAGAAACTCCTTGATCAATGCTACGGCCTGAGGCACATGCAATAAACCCGAATGTGATGCGCGTAAATTCGGGAATCGATCTTGTAAATATAAATTGATTACACCAGGTTCATCTAGAAACTGACTTTCAACTGGTGTAACAACTAGATCATCTTTTGTGGCAAGCACTAGGGCTCGCAAACCAGCCTGATTGAGCCTTCTGTTCTGCAGATCTGTCATAAAGTCAGATTTGCTACCAAGTTGAACACATGCGGGGCAATGTACTGAGGATACCTTGGGTGAGATCCGATCAGTGCCCCTCAAACTGGGAGCGACTGCGATTATTCGGTCTATCCTGTCAGCAAACTCCGGCGTATTCGAAGCAAGAAAGGCTAACAGCCCACCTTGTGAGTGACCAATAACACTGACTTTTTTTGCACCCGTCTCTTGCAAGACAGTACCGATAAACTGAGTTACTTCTAAAAGCGAGGCTTCGATATCAGCGGTTCCATTTACGCCATAACCACCTTGTCTACCGTAATTCAACGCATATAAACAAAAGCCATTCTCCTTAAGGACGGGTGCCACAGTTGAATAAGCACGACGAGCATTGGCGAAGGTTCCATGTACCAATACCACGGGCGAATAATTTGAGTTCGCACAACTTACGTTGACGATACCAGGCAAGCCCAGCGAATCATCAGACAATGCAGTGCCTGACTGCAACAGACAAAACAACCCCATTCCCATCGTTAAACTTAATAAGCGCAAACGAGTACTCCAACAATTAAACATCACACAACCTCTGTTTACACGAACTTGATCTTTCGTGGGAGAGAAGTCTGCAACTTGGAGATACGGACCTAAACGCAAGGCTCGTCCAAAGTCCCCTTCGGCCGACAAGCACCCCTTAGTAATATCCCCTCAACCTTCCTTGAATGGATTCAGGCGATTACCCAGGTGGTACTGAAGACCCACCGGTAAGGGCCTCATGCTGCCGGCCAGGATCTTGTTGACGGTGCCGGGCACGCACACGGGCTTGCCCTTCATCACGGCCTTCCAGCCTTCACGCACAACGTCGTCTGCCTCCTGCCAAAGCATGTCGGGTAACTTGTCTGCGGAATCGCGCGTGCCCATCGTGTCGTGGAATTCACTGCGTGTAAAACCCGGGCACAGCGCCGTCACATGAATGCCTTGTGGCTTCAGTTCCATGTCCAGCGATTGCGACATGCCCAGCACATAACTCTTGATGCCGGTGTACAGCAGGCTGGCGCCTGGTGGCGAAAACGCAGCCAAAGAGGAAAGATTAACAATACGGCCCCAGCCACGTTCCTGCATACCGGGCAGCACGCGATGGCAAAGCTCGGTGAGGGCGGTAACCATCAGCTGAATTTCGGCAGCCAGCTTTGGCCATGGCGTGTCTGCAAACGCTGTTTTGCCGGAAAGGCCCGCATTGTTAACAAGCACGTCAATGGCAATGCCCTGCTTCTGGGCGAAAGCCATGATTTCGGCTGGTGCAGCCGGGTCGTTAAGGTCGGCGGCAAATACATCGCAGCGCACGCCGTACTGCGCAGTCAGCGCATCAGCAAGTTCCTTTAAGCGATCTATGCGGCGTGCAACCAGCAGCAGCGCATATCCTTCCGAGGCCAGATGGCGTGCAAAAGCAGCGCCAATGCCTGCGGAAGCGCCTGTAACCAGTGCAGTACGTTGGGTGGTATTCATGGTGTTCATGCTCCTGAAAATGCGGGCAATTCCCGCGATCCGATAACAAAATTCTTGCGTACCTGGCCGATGTCGCCTTGATACGGTGCAACAGGGCCTTCGAGCACAAAGGGAAGGGGAATATGACGTTGACCCTTGCTAAAACCCCAGGTACCAATGCCGAGATAAAGCCCAGGCCCTACCCTGCGTACCTCGTCCACCATGTTCACATCGCCGCACAGGGATTCGAAATGGCGGTAAACAAGTTGGTAGGCCGGCCGGCCATCGAAGCGAGAGGGTGCCAGCAGGGTTAGCATGGGATAGTGCTGCACAAGCTGACCACCCTGCAGAAAGGTGTTGTAACCCCGGCCAGTTTCGCCATCCACCGACCGGAAGGCTTTGGATTGCCAGCTTCTGATGGGGTTGGCCACCGCCACCCAGCCGAAAGCCTTGGCCAGCAAGTTTGGCTGCGTTAGTAGACTTGCCCGGTAATCACCCTGCATTTCCTGTATTTCTGGGGCTTGCAGTGTTGTAAACAGCTGAAGTAGCTCGTTTGTGGGAAGCCGATGCAAATCGGCTTTTAAAAGCGCTTTAGCCATTTTTTTCTATCCTTGCAGGCTGCTGTTGAATGCTATTCAACACAATACTATCTGATTGTTGAATGACATTCAACACCTGTTACAATGTTGTTAGCAATTTTGATGGGCGCAAGGCCCATGAGTGAAGGAAGCAGGAGCCCAAGATGGCAAAAACAAAGCGTGATCAAGACCGCGAGGCCAAGCACAAGGAAATTGTTGCAGCCGCGCGGGCACTGTTCATTGACGAAGGCTACGAGGCCACATCGATGAGTCGCCTGGCCGCGACCGCAGGGGTAGCACCCAACACCATTTACTGGTATTTCAAGGACAAAGATGAGGTGTTGGTCGCTGTGCTCGATGCCGAGTTCTCGGCAAGCGTTGAGGGCTATGTACTGTTATCGGCATCGAACCCCACAGACCGAATGCTTTGGGTTGCAAGCCAGCTTAAACGGGTCAGCCGCCTGGTCAGCACCGTGCACAGTAGGCTGGAGAAGTCTGCGACCATCAATGCCTGGCACGATCAGTTCCATTTGCTGAGTGAAGAAATGCTGCGCTTTGAGTTACAGCAAGCAGGGGTGGCGCCAGACATGATTGAAGCCAGAGTGAAAATCAGCGTGTTCACCATTGAGGGACTGCTTGCGCATCCACTTCCAGAACCGGAAAAGCGCGCCATCTGTGCCGCGCTTCTCAGTGTTTCTTGAATATGAAAAGGTTTTAATCAAAGGGCCTTGTCGGCCAATCTGAAGCAGTCCTCATCCTGGATTACGCGTTGCCCGCGCGTAATTGCGAATAAAAAAAGCGGACCATCTCGGCCGAAGCATCCGGTCCGCCCATGTCGGTGTACGACCCTTGTGAACTGCCGCCTGACCACGCGTGGCCAGCGCCATGCACCACCCATTCCTCGACAACAGGTTGGTCCGTTGCATCGGCATACACTGTTTGGCTGTACTGGCGGCCACCTGCTGTCGAACCCTGACTAACACTGCTTTGCAAACGCGATTCGCCCGAGTGGCTACGGATGGCCTGCTCGACGATTTCGGTGCCATTTTGCGCGTCGACTGTATGGTCGCGGTCGCCATGAAAAACAATGGTTGGCACGCCACATCGCCCTGCTGCCTGATGGGCGCTCGATCCAGTTCGATTCGGCATACCGGGCAGGCCTGTGCTTCTTTTCATGGCACCGAAGGCAGAGGGCATGTCGTGGGCAGCGCCATAAGGCAAGCCGGAATGGGCGCCAACCGCAGCATAAATGTCAGGGTAGGTTACGCCGAGAATAACGGCCATGGCGGCCCCCGCCGACAGCCCGGCCACGAACACGCGACGTTCATCCACGTGATAATTGGCCACAACTTCTTTCGTGATACCGGCGATCAGTGCGGGCTCGCCGCGGTCGCGATCCTGGTCTTCCGAGCGGAACCAGTTCCAGCACTTTGAGCCATTCGCATTGGCGGCTTGGGCGGGATAAACCACCAGAAAACCGTGCTGCTCGGCCAAGGCATTCATCCGCGTGCCGGCAGCGAAGTCATCTGGCGATTGGGTGCAGCCATGCAACATCACGACCACCGGTACCGGTTCGCCCAGCTGGCCTGCATAGCTCGCCGGGATGTAAAGCTTGTAGGCTCGCGTGCCGGCATGGTTGGTGAACGACCGGCTAAGGAACTCGCCACGTTCGTCGGGCGTGACGATTTCCCGGGCAACCCCCTCAATGATCACACCTCGCTCGCTGGCTGCTGGCACATGCTGGTTTAGGCCGGCGTGGTTTAAGCCAGCGGTGGAAAGCGATTGCTGAATGGTGTCCATGACATTTTTCATCGGACCCGTCTGCGTATTCAGACCGGCCGAGCTGAGCGCCCCATTGATCGTCGCGTTGATTGAATCAATATTGAACGAGCCCATCGGGAATGATGTTTTGGGCAAGGGCATTGCCTTGAAAAAGCGGCTACGCAGATCGTCAGAAAGTTTCATAATTTTGTCCTTGAGAAATTAAGCTCAGTGAATAAGTTCAGTGAATGAGTTCAGTGAATGCGATCGGCCAGTGCCTTACGCACTGCCGCGCTCGCCTGAAAGGCGCCCAGAACAACAACCGATTCGATGGTGGCGCGAGCCAGTTCAGGGGAAACGTCGTCGGCAATCCGCGCCAGGCCAAGGACCTGAATCTGCAGCATTTCTCCGGCGGCCAATGCCCGCTCAAGATCGGCACGGGTAAGGTGCTGCAAACCCAGCAACAAGGTTCGGCGAGCGATTGTCTGCTTGACTTCCTCGGCGTGCACGGTCAGCTGATTGCGGATCGCGGTGCGAATAAGGTCGGTGCGGTTCGAATAGAACCCCTCCTGAACCAGAAGGTCGATCTGCCCCAGATCAACAACGCCCAGATTAATCGTCAACTTTTCGGTTTCGCCGACTCGGGGTCGAACTTCAATTTCATTTTTTGCCATCTGCATAACATCCAATTACCCTCTACATGGATGGTATTTAAACACGTGAAGCGGCAAAGAGCAAATTGTTTTGGAATTAAACGAAGAGACCGATAGGCTGCGCCTGCGGTCGTGACCTGAGCATTAAGGAAGTTCAACTGGATGCGGGTGAGTTACTAAAGATTGCAGCGGTCGTTATTTGCAACGCAAACTATCGTCTTATGTATACCCCTGTTATCGAGTACGGGCTAACCTATTTAATCTGCTTGCCCCGAATCAACAAGTACAAAGCAAACCCCACCGCCACCCCGGGTACAACGCCCAAAAGCAGGCAAACCCACCCGTACCGAACTGCATGGGTTTTGGCTTCATAAACCACCCAAGTCGCAAGAATAAACCAGCACACCAGAACGTCGGTCGAGTAGCCGCTGGCATAGGGGTTCACAAATCCAGCTGCAAAAGCACCCCACACATCCGGATTTTCGACTAAGGGCGGTACAACAACCAACGCAAAAAACCCGGTGAAGAAAAGAGCTGCGAGAAGCAAAATTGCTTTAAAGACTGATTCGGACATGGTGCGATTTTCTCCGTGGCAAGGTGTGCGAATTATGGATTTCCACCCAATAGGGCCTAAGCTAGCCTACATACCTATATAAGCGTAGACTAATTCTTAGTAAACCAGATTCATACATTTTTCGATATGAATCAGCCTGCCTCGCCACAGCATTAAATGGAGTTGAACACATGGAACCGGTACCCAAGGATTTCTCAGACAAGTTCGCCAAATCCCTCACAATGTTCTTTCGGTGGTTCGCAGACACCTTCTTTGCCAAACGCTATGGCAACCGTGCTGTTGTTCTGGAAACAGTGGCTGGCGTACCCGGTATGGTCGCCGGAATGTGGATTCATTTGAAAAGTTTGAGAAAAATGCAGACCGGCTATGGGCCCAAAATTCGTACTTTGCTGGAAGAAGCTGAAAACGAGCGCATGCATTTGATGATCTTTCTTGAAATTGCTAAACCAAGCACCATGGAACGCTTGTTGGTTTTGTTTGCCCAACTGGTGTTTTGGCACTTCTACTTTATTTTGTATGTGTTTTTCCCAAAAACTGCGCACCGCATGGTGGGGTACTTCGAGAACCAGGCGGTGATCAGTTACACCGAGTACTTGAACGAAATTGACTCTGGCCGAATTGAAAACATCGCCGCGCCGAAAATTGCGATCGACTATTACAAGCTACAACCCGACGCCAAACTGCGTGACGTGGTGATTGCCGTAAGAAATGACGAACAAGGCCACGCCGACGTAAATCATGACATTGCCGACAACCCGATATTGAATTGAGCGCTTCAACATCTTTTCCGCGCTTCAAAACCCGAGCAGGTCAGCGCTGGCGCGTCTCGGGTTTGAAGCTTCATCAATCCAGCATGAAATTCGGATCACGCATATTTGGGTCATCTTCCGTACTGTTCCTGTTGTAACAAGCAACACTGCAACACAGCACGGCCAAACCGCTGATTACGCCCCCTAAAATCACGTTGTACGACAGTGCCAGTCCTGGGCCTGCAACAACGCAGGCCGCTCCACTCAGGCCGCTCCAGACAAAAATATCGTGGGCCGTGCACCTTGTTGATGAGTTGTTGGGGCTTAGCTGATTCAGTTCATGGATGCCATTCCTTCCCTGCATTGACTCACACACAGGCGCAGAGCTGTTAGGGGCTGCACTTCCCGCTGAAGCGTTGATCATTTTTATTTCCGTGTTGTAAATAGGACCACTAAGTAGCTGGGCCTTTGAATTCGTTCCTTTGTGACATGTATTACAAACATTGAATCGCCACAGCAAACTCACTACCATTACCTCTATTTCAAACCAGTCACCCACTATGCTTCACTACCACACCATACCGGTTACCCAATTTGCGCAGAACTGCTCCATCGTGTGGTGCGGTGAAACCAACAAGGCAGCGATCATCGACCCGGGCGGCGATCTTCAAAAACTGAACAAAGCAATCGCCGACCGCAAACTGGAACTGGAAGCGATTTGGCTGACCCATGCACACATTGACCATGCTGGTGGTGTGGCAGAATTGGCCACACAGTTGAAGTTGCCCATTATCGGCCCGCACGAGGGCGACCAGTTCTGGATAGACCGCCTGGCCGATCAAAGCCGCATGTTCAACTTTCCACCAAGCAAGCCCTTCACGCCCAGCCGCTGGCTAAGCGATGGCGACACGGTGCAAATTGGCAACTGCACCTTGAATGTTCGCCATTGCCCTGGCCACACACCGGGCCATGTGGTGTTTTATTCAGAAGAAGCAAAACGTGCCTTTGTGGGCGATGTGCTGTTTGTGGGCAGCATGGGCCGAACCGACTTTCCCGGTGGCGACCATGAAACCCTGATCGACAGCATTCGGAACCGGCTGTGGCCCATGGGCAACGACACCGTGTTCATTCCCGGCCATGGCCCGGAAGGCAGCTTTGGGCAGGAGCGCCGAAGCAACCCGTATGTGCGCGACTTGCAATTTTAAACTCTCAGTGCGGCCGTCCATCCTGGATCCAGGCTTGCACTGAATTCATATCGAGCCGATAACGCGAGCCATGGTGCACTTGCAAGATTTGCAATTCGTCCATCAGCATCGCTTTCAATCCAGGTGAGCTGTCTTCGGTTAATTCAAGTTGTTCAAGTGCTTGCGCGGCCGATAAACGCCGCCGCACGACCAAGCCCACCGTTTGATTCAGACTTTCACGGTATTGAATGCGCAAGGGGTTGGGCACACCCATTGAATTCATCACGACCACATACTTGTTCATCGATCGTTCATAGGTCCAGCAGAACAAATCGGCTGCCAATGACACATCCTGAAATTCATACACGCCAATCATGGCTCTTGCGTAATCGATGGGCTCCACATCCAGAAATGAAAGCGGCGCGCAGTTGTAGAGCATCAAAGGAATGTTTGCAGCAAGGCGACTGGTGCGTTTGTTGCCGTCCTCAAATGGCTGCAGATACGCCAAATTTATCCATAGAAAAAACGCGCACTCCAAGGGGTTTTTAATCAGGCGGGCTTTTTCAAGAATGATGTTCAACATTTCATTCAGTAAAGCAGGTACCTGGGTGGGCACATACACTGTGTCGCTGATATTCACCACTTTTTGGCGAATGGCACCCAATGCATTCATGTCTTCCAGCAAATCCTGCATAAGCGCGGTGTGCAGGCTTTTAAGCAGGGCAGAAGTCAAACCCTGCAATGGCACGGTGTCCACGAGAAATTCAATTGCGGTTTTGTGATTCATCAACATCACGGCATCCATGTCGCCACTCACCATACCGCGCTTGAACAATTCCTCGGTGGCCAACAGGCTGTAACGATTGCCCTCCAAACGCGAAGAAGCCCATGACAAATCAATCAAGAGTTGCTCAAGCACTTTGCGTGCATAAGTACCCGCAGGTTGTTGTTCACGAAGCCGCCCTGCCTGATACAAACGATCAGCGATTTGCTCTGAAAGTAGGCTGCTTTGATTGGGCACATACCCGTCAACGAAATCGCGTTGATAAGTCACTGGATTTCGCGCTGCGAGGGGCTTGTTGAGTTTGCGTAGTAGCGCTTGCGATTGTGCAGACCATTCCGGCTGCTCACGCGGCTGTGCGGGCCCGTATGGCGCAGCGGGTGATTCCAGAAAATTGGTATGCGGGTTATTGGACACTTCCGCCAAGCCAGCCAGTCGATACCGGGTGGCGCGGGCTTTGCCCTGCCGGATCAACAAACCTTCCTGACACAATGTTTCAAGATGGCGCCGCACGGTGGCAGAACTACCCTGCGTGGCTTCAATTACATCGGTCGAAGACACTTCCTGCAAGCCCGAACGCGCCAATTTTTGAACCGCAAGCAGAACTTTGATCGGGTTGATCTTTACAGGGTGATCATTCATTAATCTGCTCACTTATCTAATAATTTGATCAAATATGAGCAAATAATACAACACTAAGCAGATTTACCTCAATAAATTTACGATCCGCCCACCCAAAACGCCCCAATAATGGTTTTTACATCGCTCACCTCACCGGCCTTGATTTGCTTCATCAACTCGGCCGGTTCTACCAGCACCACGTCCAGAAACTCGTTGTGGTCCAGTTGCCTTTCTTGCAGGGTTAGGCCACGCGCCACATACAGCTCGATTTTTTCTGTGGAATAGGAAATGACAGGGTGGATGGTGGTGATGTATTCCAGCGTTTGCGCCACATAACCGGTTTCTTCAAGCAGTTCGCGGTGGGCGGTTGCCACAGGGTCTTCGCCAGGGTCAATTTTTCCCGCCGGGAATTCCAGAAACACACGGTGCAGGGGGTAGCGGAACTGCCGTTCCATCACGAACCTGCCGTCGTCCAGAATGGGAATAATGGCTACAGCGCCGGGGTGCACAGTGTATTCCCGCACCGATTCTTCACCGTTGGGCAGGCGCACAGTGTCTTGGTTCACCTTCATTAAATGCCCATCGAAAACGCGGGTGCTGTTAATGCAGGTTTCTTCCAGGTGTTTTTCAGAATCAGACATGTGGGCAACTTCAAAATTAAACAATCTGCACATTTGAACACATTGAGAACTTCGCGTTTACCCTAACCTTCCCGGTGGTAAACTCAATCGCCAACATTTTCTACATTTCCCCATGTCACTGCTTTCCAGCCTGCTGTTGCTCATCGTAGTTGCCCGCTTGTTTGGGCGCTTGTTTGCACGCTACAACCAGCCCGAACTGATCGGTGAAATTCTGGCGGGCGTGCTGTTGGGGCCAGCAATTTTGGGTTTGATTGAGCCGAACAAGGCTTTGGCAGGCGTCACCGAACTTGCAGTGTTTCTGATCATTCTGAATGCTGGCCTTGAAATGCGCTTTTCTGACATCGTGGGCGCAATGAAAGGCCGGGGACTGCTATTGGCCGCCATCAGTTTTTTCATTCCTTTTGGTGGTGGCGTTCTGGTGGCCGCAGCATTTGGACAAGACATCATGAGAATGATTTTTCTGGGTCTGTGCATTTCAATCACCGCCCTGCCCGTGGCCGTTAAGCTGATGGACAGCCTGGGTATTCTGCACACGCCTATCGCGAAGTTTTCGCTGGCCACTGCGGTGGTGAACGACGTGGCTGCCCTCTTTATTCTGGGTATTGTTCTGAATTTGCCTGAAACCCTAACCTTGGGCGACACGGGCCAGGCGGTTGGCATTGCCACCCTCAAATTGCTTGCGCTGGGTTTGGTAGTAGTGGGGCTTAACCAATTGCTCAACTGGCTGGAAAAACGCAATGTAAATGTGCAGGCATTGCCTGAATCGATGATCCGCGTGTTTGGCCCGGAAGCGCTGTTTGGCATTGTGGTGGTGTTTGTATTGGTGTTCGGCACCATCAGCGAAGCGCTGGGTTTTCACTTCGTAATTGGCGCGTTTTTCGGGGCGCTGTTTTTGGACAAAAAACACTTTATTGCCTCGCGCTACAAAGATCTGCAAAACAGCTTGGGTTCAATCACCAATGGTTTTCTGGCGCCAATTTTCTTCGCCTACCTGGGGCTTGAACTGCAATTGGTCAGCTTGAGCGAATGGGATTTCCCGCTGATCGTGATTTTGGTTTCAATCGTAACCAAATTGTTCGCGGGTTGGCTTGGCGGCTTGATGGTGGGCATGGACCACCGCGAATCCCTGGGTCTGGGTGCTGTGCTGAATGGCCGCGGCGTGATGGAACTGGTGGTTGCTGGCATTGCTTACCAAAACGGCTTTATTGGGCCCACCATGTTTTCAACACTGGTGTTGATGGGCATTGTGACCACATTCCTGACCCCAATATTTTTCAAGCAAGTGTACCGGGGCAACCGGCTTGAAGAATACCGTCAGGCAAGTCGCCAGGAAATCCAATAACTACACACGCGTGGCCTGCAAATGCCCGGGCCAGGTAATTTCAAGTTCATAGGCAATAGAGCGCGAAAGCCCGTCCAGGTCGGGAAACAGCGTGGCGTGGGTAATGTTCATTCGGTACAAGGCCAACATGGCTTCCTTGCGAAGGCTGGCAGGCAAAACAAACTTGCGAATCATCGCAGGGCCGGTTTCATAGTGCTGAATAATTTCGTCAATGGGTTTGTCCAGCACCCCCGGCACCACGAATGTTCCCGATTGCGCAACCAGCCGCCCGTCCATTCGGTCGGGTTCGCCCACCCACATAATGTCGTTGGTGTTCGATGCAAAGTAACGCTCGAAATTGCCTTCGATTCGCGGGTCGATCATGTCGCGGTGCAAGGTTGCATTGTTGCTGGGTGTGGCCATCCACAAACGGGGCGTGTCCAGCGCAAACACCGCAGAATTTTTCGTGGCCCTTTCCAGTGCAAAAAATGCGGCCACAAATGGCGACTTGGTGAAGTCAAGCATGCGCGTGGGTGCGCCGTGGTGCTGCATTAGCGCAAGGCATCGAACATCGTCGTCCAGCACGCTGGCATCAGGCAAATAATTGTGCGCCTTGCGGCGAAAAATCCGGAAGGCACGTTCCTCGCGTGAACGCCAGGTCGCTTTGTCGGGCACGTAATTGTGCAAGTACCGCGAAAGGGAACTGAGCAATGACCAATCTGCGTCTTGTAGCCCACGAAACGCCCAACCATCACATTCGGTGGTTAGGGCAACAAACTCGTTCCAGTCGGTAATTTGAATGGTTTCCAACAATCAACTCCTTGTCAGATCAGAATCAAAGCCCGTCTTCTGACCAAATTGCACCTGCCCGCATGGCCATTGCAGTGGCCGATGATGGGCCATAGGTGCCACTGGTGTAAGGCACAGGTTCCATGCCATGGTTTTTCAAATCATTCAAAATGCGGTCTACAAATTCCCACTGGGTTTGTACTTCGTCGCGGCGCAAAAACAAACCCAGGCGACCCCGCAAAATGTCGGTGATCAAACGCTCGTAAGCATCGCGCACCGGAATGCGCCATGTATTGAAAAAATCCAGGTCGAGTGACACTGGCTTTAAGCGTTCACGCTCGCCCGGTGTTTTTGCAAGCAGTTTCAATTCCAGTTTGTCTTCGGGCTGCAAGTGAATCACCAACTGGTTGCCCACCCACTGCCCACCCACCGGTTCAAACAGCGGCTTGGGCACATCGCGAAACTGAATCACGATTTCAGCGAAGCGACGGGGCATGCGTTTGCCTGTTCGCAACAGGAAAGGCACACCGGCCCAACGCCAGGTTTGCACTTCGGTGCGAAACGACACATAGGTCTCTGTGGTGGAATTGGCTGCCACACCTTTTTCATTGCGGTACTTGGGCACAGGCTGGCCTTTCACATACCCCTCGCCATATTGACCCACCACAATTTCCGGAATGCCGGTTACCTGCGGCACTTTCAGCGAACGCAGCACCTTCAGCTTTTCATCGCGCAGTGAATTTGCTTCAAGGCTGACAGGTGGTTCCATGGCCACGGTGGCCAGCAATTGCAGCATGTGGCTTTGAACCATGTCGCGCAGCGCACCAGCGTGTTCATAAAAACCGGCCCGGTCTTCCACACCCAAATCTTCCGCCACCGTAATTTGCACATGGGCCACGTGTTCGCGCGTTAGCAATGGCTCGAAAATTCGGTTTCCCAAACGCAGCGCCAGCAGGTTTTGAACCGCCTGTTTGCCCAAGTAATGATCAATGCGATACACCTGCGATTCATCCAGCTTGGCGGCCACTGCTTCTTCAATCAAGGCTGATTCTTTGGCGTTGAAACCCAATGGCTTTTCCAGCACCAAGCGCAGCTTGGCCGGGTCGCGCACGGTGGGTATGCAGTTAATCAAATCGATAAAACGGGAAGAAGGCAGGGCGGCGTAATGCACCACCGGTTCGGGGCTGCCCGCCACAGCGCCCGCCATGGCAGTGCAAGAGTCTGCGGTGCCCAGCACCACTTGCAAGGTGTGCAGGTAGGGCAACAAGGCCGGGATAGATTCACGTGCGGCTTCATCGCCGGCGGCAGCCAGGAATGCATCGACCTGTGCCAAGGCATCCGCAGGGCTTAATGCATCGCGTTGTGCGAAGATGATCTTTGATTCAGGCGAGAAATAACCCGATTTGGCCAGGTGGGCCAGGGCGGGAATAATTTTACGCTTGGCCAAATCGCCACCCGCACCGTGCAACACAAAGGTGAAAGCGCCCACGGGCAGTGGAGAATTGTCGGTCATATTGGCTTCCAGAGTGGCTGAACGAATTGGTTACAAAAATTGATTACTTATTGTAATTATGTTACAAACATTGAACCTCTACAAGCAATCTTAACAAGGTCTGTGCAATGGCAACCACACTACACCCCACATTGCTGAAGCTTCGTGAACGCATTGAAAAGCGATCAGCAGCGACGCGCGCGGCCTATTTAAGCAACTTGCCACAAGGGCCACAAAACCGCACTGCGGTGGGTTGTGCCAATTTGGCCCACACCACGGCAATTTTTCCCAGCCCCACCAAGCGTGTTATTTCACTGCACAAGTCGCCGCACCTGGGCATTGTGACTGCCTACAACGACATGTTGTCGGCCCACCAACCCTTTGCACTTTACCCGGAATTGATTGCAAAACACGCCCACGCATTGGGGGCCACCACACAGGTGGCTGGCGGCACGCCCGCCATGTGCGACGGTGTAACCCAGGGCCGCGAGGGCATGGAATTGTCGCTGTTTTCACGCGATGTAATTGCGCTTTCCGCTTGCGTGGGCTTGTCCCACGATGTGTTCGACGGCGCCATTTTGCTGGGTGTATGCGACAAAATTGCACCTGGCTTGCTAATCGGTGCATTGGGCTTTGGTCACTTGCCTTTTGTGTTCATTCCCGCCGGCCCCATGGAAACTGGCTTGTCGAATTCTGAAAAAGCCAAAACACGCCAGCTGGCTGCACAAGGCAAAGCCAGCCGCGAAACACTGTTGCAATCGGAAGAAAAAGCCTACCACAGCCCTGGCACCTGCACCTTTTACGGCACAGCCAATTCCAACCAGTTGATGCTTGATTTCATGGGCTTGCAATTTCCGGGCGGTGCGTTTGAATTGCCCAGCAGCCCACAACGCCAAGCCTTGATTGCAGAAAGTGTGCGAGCGCTGGAAAGCGCCACACGCAACCCGGCCTTGCAACTGGGCACACTGGTTGATTCGCGCTGCCTGATGAATGCACTGGTGGGCCTGATGGCTTCCGGCGGTTCCACCAACCACACCATTCACTGGGTTAGCGTGGCGCGCGCTGCGGGTTATTTAATCGACTGGACCGACCTTGAAGTGATTTCAAGCGTCACCCCATTGCTGACCCGTGTGTACCCCAACGGCACTGAAGACGTCAACGCGTTTCAGGCAGCAGGCGGCACGGCAGGTTTGCTGGCCACGCTGATTGATGGCGGTTTTGTGGATGGTGAAGCACCCACCGTGTGGGGCACCAGCATGGCCAACACGGTGGCTGAAGTGCTGCCCACCGCAGAAGCATTTTCAACACGCCCGCCAGGCCCTTCGCGCAACCTTGAGGTGCTGCGCCCCTACACCGATCCCTTTCAGCCTGATGGCGGTATTCGCCTGATGCAAGGCAATTTGGGCCGTGGCGTGTGCAAAATTTCAGCTGTAAAAAAAGAACACCGATTTGTTGAAGCACCCTGCCGCGTATTCACAGACCAGCACCAGGTCATCGATGCATTCGAGCGCGGTGAGTTTACGCAGGCTTTGGTGGTGGTGCTGGCCCACCAAGGCCCACGCGCCAATGGCATGCCGGAACTGCACAAGCTCACGCCCATTCTGGGTGTATTGCAAGACCGCGGCCTGCCCGTTGCACTGGTGACTGACGGCCGAATGAGTGGCGCTTCCGGCAAAGTGCTTTCCGCCATTCATGTGTGCCCCGAAGCCAAAGCCGATGGCCCCATTGCACGCCTTCGCGATGGCGATGTGGTGCGCGTGGATGCCCATGAAGGTGTGCTGCACACCACCGCTGATTTAAGCCAACGCGAACCCATGCCCACACCTGCCCAAGCCGTAAGCCACGGGCGCGGTTACTTTCAGGTGTGGCGCAACACAGTCAGCAGCGCCGAAGAAGGCGCAAGCAACCTGTTCACCGACTAAAACTGGAGCATTACAATGATTCACAACCCAACAACCCGAGCTGAACGAACCCGCGATTGGCTACAGCAAGGCGTGCTGCCCGTGGTGGTTATTCCCAGCGTGAAGCAAGGGCTGGAAATTGCCGAAGGCCTTTGTGCGGGCGGAATTACTCAAATTGAAATTACGCTGCGCACCCCCGAGGCCCTGCAAGCCATGGGTGAAATCGCCAAGCGATTTCCCGACCTGCGCGTGTCAGCAGGCACCGTGCTAACGCCCACCCAGTTTGACCAAACTGCCGACTTGGGTGCAACTTTGTTCATATCGCCCGGCTTAACGGAAGCACTAGCGGAACACGCCTTGAAAAGCGGTTACGCGTGGGTACCCGGTGTGGCCACCGCTTCAGAAATGATGCGCGCACTTGAATTGGGTTTTGAGTTGTTGAAGTTTTTCCCGGCCATGGCGGCTGGTGGCCCCAAGGCGCTGGCTGGTATTACCGCGCCCTTGGCTGCTGCACGCATTGTGCCCACCGGCGGCGTGACATTGGAAAACATGGCGCAATGGCGTGAAGTAAAAGCCGTGCAAGCCGTAGGTGGCACATGGCTTACCGCTGGGCTTGATCAGGTAAGCGACATAGCCAAGGTGGTGGAGCAGCGTGCAGCGCTGGCACTGGCCGCCTGGAACGGCCTGATTCAAGCCTAGTCAATTCAGCGTGAACCATTTAGCACCAGTTGCTACCAAATGCTTTACACGCCTGCCAACCAACGCGCCAAAAGCACCTCTACGGGTTTCATGTCGCCATACGTTCAGCAGCAAAACTAGGTAAGCAACATGAACAACGGAATTGCAGCGGGTGGCTTGAACAACCTGAATCACATTCAACGCGCACTCACGGAAATTGACACCGGCGCCGACGCAGATCATCAAATTCATCTCCATGAATTTTCCCGTCAGCTCAATGAGTGGAGCCAAAACGGCTTGAACACGGAGTATCGATTAGAGACAAGCCAGCGTATTCTGCGCTGTTTTACACAACGAACGACAAATCTTGATCTGGGCCGACTTGGGCTGCGAAGCCTGCCTGACTGCCTAAGGCATTTAACCCAGTTGCGAACCCTGGATGTGAACGGCAATCGTCTTGAGTCATTTCCAGATTGCCTGCACTGCTTGCGAAACTTGACCGTTTTAAGGCTGTGTGGAAACCGGCTGCAAACACTTCCTGAGGACTTCTGGAAGAATAAAATCATGCTGCACGAACTTTCAGTTCAAAACAATCGCTTGACCTCATTTCCAGTTCCGCAGGGTAGGTTGTTCGCGCCGGGCTTGCTGGGCGGCCCCCAGGTTTATGGTGTCAACCTGGCCGAGCAGCCTCGAGTTCACAGAATTGAACTGGGTGGCAATCACCTGACCTCCTTGCCCATCGACATTCAACTGCTGCGCGGCTTGAGAATACTCGACCTGAACCACAATGAATTGAACGAATTGCCAGGCAGTATCTGGCAACTTTCAAATCTTCACGAACTGGATGTGTCTTACAACGAATTAAACGACATACCCGAACCCATGCCTGCCAGGTTGACAGAGCACATGTTCAGAAACCGTGGAAGATTGGTGATAGATCCTGTAACCGCGAACACGCTGAACCGGTCGATATTCCGTCTTGTTCCAGTGGTCGTGATGCATCCGGGTCAGGAATAAACAGGAAGTGGGGCCGACCTGTTTGAACAATTGGCAGTTCACAGGGTCGGCTAATTTGGGCTTTAATTAGTGCAAAGTAACAGGATGCTGCATCCAGGGTTTGTAGCCTTCAATAAAGGCTTCAATGTCGTCGATATCGGGTTCTTGGGCGGCAAGGTATTTCACCTCTTCGCGGAATCGTTCAGCCGCATCGCCCTGTAAAAACAGTTCACGCTGATTGTTCTTGTCCACGATTTCAATGCCAAGGCTGGGTTGCCCCTCGCTCATGACCAAATCCACCACACAGTAAAAGGGGCTATCAATCATCATTAACATCGCAAACCTCCAAATAATACTTTCAGGTTGAATATGGTGATCTATCTAGCAATTTCAAGGCCACGCACCGGGCGTTGAACCCCCTAAGCAACTTCCTCCACAAGAGTTATATCGGCAAACCAGTCATTCCATTGAGGCTCTTTCAATAACTTTAACACTTGCTCAGGATGACTTTGGCTTTCCAGTTCGACTAACAATACATTCGGTTGGTTCAATCTTAAGGTACGAGCAAGGTGGGTTGTAAGCACCAATTTGGAGGAACAACACAAGCAACCCGGGCTTAAGCGAAGCACATGTATGCCACGTGCCTTGCGATCTTCATCTGCACGAAACAGCTCAGCCTGCACTTGCACAGATGCACGCGAAAATATCTCAGCACTGGCCATCACGGTGATTTTGCCAGCGCCTGCTTGCTCAGCCAGCAATTGTTCAATTCGACGGGCACGGTATTCCGGATTTCGACCATGCACCAGGAAAGCGTGTGTTTTCATTTCCGCCAGAAAGCCGGAGTAAACAGCACCAGGATGGTGAACATTTCCAGGCGACCCAGCAACATGGCAAATGAACACACCCAGGTTTGAAAAGTACCCAATGCAGAATAATTGTCAACCGGACCAAAATTGCCCAGCGCGGGGCCCAGGTTGTTGATCATAGCAATGCCGGTGGTCAAGGCTGAAACTGGATCCAGCCCGGTGAAGATAAACAGCATCGTGATGGTGATCACACTCATGCCGTACATCAACATGAAAGCCAGCACACCAAAAATAACCTGTGAACTGACGGCAGAGCCCCGTATACGAACAGGGTTAATGGCGCGCGGGTGCAGAATACGCGACAACTCGCCTATGGCATGTTTGAACAGAATAACCGCGCGCAACATTTTGATGCCGCCGCCTGTTGAGCCCGCTGCGGTTGCAAACATACTTAAAAAAATCATTAGCAAAGGGGCAAACAATGGCCACTGGCCGTAATCAGTGTTTGCATAACCAGTGGTGGTGGCCACCGACACGGTGTTGAACAAAGCGTAACGAAACGCCTCGCTGAAAGTGGTGTATTCCTGGTGCGCCAGCAAGTACACCGTGATCAACAGCACCGCGCCAATGATCAACATGAAGAACCATTTCGCTTCCGGGCAATTCACATAGGGGCGAAAAGACTTGCCACGCCAAGCCAAAAAGTGGATGGAGAAGTTCACTGCAGCGATCATCATGAAGACCACCGCCACCATTTCAATTGCGGCTGAATCGAAGTATGCGTAGCTGTCGTCGTGCGATGAAAACCCGGACAATGACACAGTGGTACCCGTGTGCAAAAATGCATCCAGCCAAGTCATGCCCGCGAGTTTGTAGCTGATTGCACACGCCACCGACAACATGAAGTACACCATGTAAAGCGACTTGGCGGTTTCCGTAATTCTGGGGGTTAGTTTGCTGTCTTTCATTGGACCGGGGGTTTCGGCCTTGAACACTTGCGAACCGCCCACGCCCAGCAAAGGCAAAATGGCAACGGCCAACACCAGAATGCCCATGCCCCCCATCCACGACAACAGGTGTCGCCATATGTTAATACTGGCGGGCATGTCATCCAAACCACTCAGCACGGTTGCACCCGTGGTGGTCAGTGCCGACACCATTTCAAAGTAAGCATCCGTGACGCTGAGGTCTTCGAAGAACAACAGCATGGGAATGGTGGCAAATGCAGGTAGACCGGACCACACTGTGGAGACCAACAGAAATCCGTCACGCGGCTGAAGTTCACGCCTGAAGCTGCGGGTTAACAAATGGGCAGCCACGCCGATTCCGAAAGTGATCAGAAAACCAATACCAAAGGCCCGCACCGTGGGCTCGCCGGTGATGAAGGCATAGGTCAACGGCACCAGAAAAGCCACTGAGAACAATGCCACGGCAAAACCCAATACACCCAGCACTGGAAACAGGGAATTCCTCATGCCGAGCGCACCACTTTAAATGAACCCCACGCCGACCTGGAACAGCTTTTCAACTTGCGGCACCAGCTTGCGGTTTTCTACAAAAGTAATGATGTGGTCTTCCGGTTCAATCACCGTGTCGTGGTGCGCCATAATGACTTGTTCGCCCCGAACAATTGCGCCGATCACGGCACCCTTGGGCATGTCGATTTTATCGATTGAACGGCCCACAACCTTGGATGATTTTGAATCGCCATGGGCAATGCTTTCAATGGCCTCAGCCACACCGCGACGCAACCTGTGAACAGCCACCACGTCGCCACGGCGAATGTGTTTCAGCAGTTCACTCAGCGTGGCATTGGACGGCGCCAAAGCAATGTCAATTTGGCCACCCTGCACCAGTTCGGCATACACCTTGCGCTGAATCAGCGCGATAACGCGGCGGGCGCCCATGCGTTTGGCCAGCAACGATGACATGATGTTGTTCTCATCGTCATTCGTCAGCGCAATAAAAGTATCCACGTCTTGCACGTTCTCTTCGGCGAGCAGGTCTTCATCTGTGGCATCGCCATACAGCACCAAAGTGCGCGAGCCCAATTGGTTGGCCAGGTCTTCGCAACGCTTGCGATCAGAATCAATTACCTTCACCTGGTAATTGTCTTCCAGGCTTTTGGCAAGGCGAAGGCCAATGTTGCCACCGCCGGCAATCATGACTTTCGTGACCGGTTTGGACATGCGGCGAAGTTCAGACATGACCGTGCGAACATGCTCGGTGGCGGACAAGCAAAACACCTCGTCGCCGGGCTGAATCATGGTGTAGCCCTCAACGGCCACAGGCTGGTTTTCGCGGAACAGGGCAACAATTCGAACATCCACTTTGGGAAGGTGTTTACGAATGTCTTCGATGGGGTGTGAAACCAAAGGGCCGCCTGCATAAGCACGAACAGACACCAAAGTAACCTTGCCGTCGGCAAATTCAAGCACCTGCAGGGCGTCGGGAAATTCAATCAACCTTTCAAGGTGATCGGTTACGCTTTGTTCGGGGCAAATGACATGGTCAACATTGAAACCATCGTCGCCGTGCAGGTTGGCCTGTTCCATCATTTCAGGCGAACGAACCCGCGCAATTCGGCGGGGTACATTGAACATCAAGGCGGCCATGCGGCAGGCGACCAAATTGGTTTCATCGCTGCGTGTTACAGCCACCAACATGTCGGCGTCTTCCGCACCAGCTTGTTTCAACACCCGTGGTAAAGCGCCGTTGCCCGCTATGGTGCGCAGGTCGTGACGATCTTGAAGGTCGGCCAACACCTTGGGGTCTGGGTCAATCAGGGTGATGTCGTTGTGTTCGGACACCAGGCTTTCTGCGAGGCTTGACCCCACGCGCCCGGCACCGACGATGATAATTTTCATGCGATATTTTTTCGCGCTGTGCGGCCCACTTCAACGCCCAGTTGCTTCAGTTTTCGATACAAGTGGGTGCGTTCAATGCCCGTGCGCTCGGCGAGACGAGTCATGCTGCCGTTTTCCAGGCGCAAATGGTATTCGAAGTAAATGCGTTCAAATGAATCGCGTGCATCGCGCAGTTGGGCATCCAGATCGAGCGTGGAAAGTTCTGCCAAGGCTTGGCCCAATGGGCTGGAATCGGGTGCAGATGAGGCACCTGCAGCACCTGCAATTAAACCTGCGCCACCACCGTTCACCGTACCGGGGACACCGTTTGTTTTGGGCTGAGACTGCATCAAGGCGCGGGCCGATTGAACCATTTTTCCGCGGGCCAAGCCCTTTTCAACAGCGCCCAGCAGCTTCTGCAAGGAAATTGGTTTTTCCAGAAAATCAAGCGCACCAATGCGGGTGGCTTCTACCGCGGTGTCGATGGTGGCGTGGCCACTCATCATGATGACCGGCATGGTCAACAGACCCTTCACTGACCATTCTTTCAACAGCGTCACGCCGTCTGTGTCGGGCATCCAGATGTCGAGCAGCACCAAGTCTGGTTGTTCCTGGTCGCGAAGCGTTCGTGCCTGACTCGCATTTTCTGCAAGCAGCACGGCATGCCCTTCGTCTCCCAGGATTTCAGATAAAAGTTCTCGAATTCCAATTTCGTCATCAACAACGAGAATGGTCGCCATGTTAGAGAGTTCCTTCTTTATGCGGCCTGACTATGTTCAGCATTGTTCAAGGCGTCTTGCAACACGGGGAAGGTTAACTCCACCGCTGCACCAACAACCCGCCCTTGTGCATCTACCCTGTTTCGAATGGCAATACGTGCTTTGTGTTCATCTGCGATTTTGCGCACAATCGCCAATCCCAAACCAGTGCCTTTGGTTTTGGTGGTGATATAGGGCTCGAACGCTTTCGCCAACAAATCCGGATTAAAGCCCGGCCCGTTGTCTGCCACCACCAACTTCACACCCACCAGGTGATCGTGTTCGCCTTCAGGCGCTTTCAATCCTTCGGTGCGCAACTCAACTCGCGGCGCGGCGCAATCAACACATGCGTCCAATGCATTTTGCAACAAATTATGGATCACTTGGCGAAGCTGCGACGAATCTCCAGCAACCAGCGGCAAATTTTCAGTTAATTTAGGCACGAATCGCGATTCCGTCTGTTCGTCAATACCCACATGCACATCGTACAGTGCCAGTACGTCCACCACCAAGTCGTTCAAATCAAGCGGCTTTAAATCGGCAGGTGGCAAGCGCGCATAATCACGAAAATCATTCACCAAGCGCTTCAACGATTCAACCTGATTCACGATGGTGCGTGTGGCGCGAAGCAAAATGCCCGATTCCGGTTCTTCGAGCTTGTCGGCCAGCTTCATTTGCAAACGTTCAGCCGAAAGCTGAATTGGGGTCAGCGGGTTTTTGATTTCATGCGCCAAGCGACGCGCTACTTCACCCCAAGCCGCAGTGCGTTGGGCGGAAATCAGCGCTGTAATGTCGTCGCACACCAGCACGTAACCGGCTTTTTCGCCGGGCAAACGCGAGCCTCGAACCAAAATGGATTTGGAGCTTTGCGAATCAAAGGCGCGCGGAATTTCAAGCTGTTTTTGCCAAATTCCACTTTCCTCACTGTCGGTGCCCTGATTGTCGGCCACACTGGCACGCACTGCCATGGCGAAGCCTTCAAGGCCGGGCATGTCGTCCAGCGGGTGACCCTGGTTTTCAGCCAGGGAACGGTCAAAAATTCTCAGCGCGCCATCGTTGTACATCTTCAAGCGCAGTTTGTGGTCCAGCACCAGCACGCCTGCCGACAAACTGGTCAGCAAACTTTGAAGAAAATCATTGTTGGCTGCCAGTTGATTTTGGTTGGCTTGCAAGCGGCGTTGCGCTTCCGACAACTGCCGGGTCATGGTGTTGAAAGAATCGACAAGTTCACGCAATTCATCGTCCGCGTTCACGGGCTGCATGGTCTTGAAATTGCCACTGGCCAATGCTTTTGTGCCTTCAGCCAGCCACAACAGGGGCGATGACAAACGCGATGACAACCAGAACGCCGCGGCCACCGACACAAAAACCGTAAGCAACAATGCCAGCGTTAGCGTGATGCCGTAAATTTTCCGCAAGCCAGAACGCGACAGCTGCAATTCCTGGTAATCGCGGTACACACTTTGCACAGCGTTGGCGCGCTGGGAAAGGGTATCTGGCACGGGGTGCATGATTTGCACATAGCGCTGACCCAGATCAAAGCTGGTCAAGGGTGGTGCAATCGGCACCACCACTCGCATGTAAAGGCGGCCATCGGGGTCATCCGGGTCGGGTTCAAGCTGCTGGAAAGGGCGAGTCATCAGCGCCTGGCGCAACATCACCTGGGTGGGCATGCTGGGCAGCAAACTGTCCAGTTGCCCGCCGGAATTGCCCAGAATTTGTCCTGTTTCAGTCAGCAAGGTGAGTTCTTGCACATTGGCTGCATCGCGCAGGCGCGGCAGTTCCAGCAACTGCTCACTGGGTGTGGCGCGCGACAATTCGATCGAAATCGACTGCCCTTTCAAGGCCAGTTCGTTGATCAAGCTATCGAGTGCGGTTTGACCCAAGTTCAAACCCGATTCAAGCGCGCCATCCACCCGCACATCGAACCAGCTGTCGATACTTTTTGCCAGAAACTGCACTGACACCAAATACAAGACAAAGCCGGGTATCAAACCCATGAGTGCGAACGACAAAGACATGCGCAACATAAGGCGCGAGCCAAACACACCGGCCCGGTAACGGCGCACCATGCGCACAATCAACAGTGCCAGAATACCAAACAGGCCAGCCGCAATTACGCCATTCAGGGTGATCAACAGCGGGTAATTGCTTTCAAAAAAATCGGTGTTTGACGAGGCGGAGGCCAACAAGAATAACAACACGCCACCCAGGCCACCCAGAATCAGCAGCGTGTAGCGCATCCACCGGGTATTTTCCAGCCAGGGGTTCATTTCCAGCTCTCGCGCTTGGGTGTGAACTCAAACACCAGCCATTCGGAGGATAAATCCCATTCGCTGTTTACCAATGCACTGATTTGAAATGGTTTGGGCAGCTCGGTCAACAAAAGTCGGAAGCGCACCTGCGCCGTGTATGGCTGACCAATTTCAATTCGGTCGCGGGGAATAACAGCCCAATCGCGCACCTTTACCATGTGTTGCATGGCGTCTTCAAGCGTGGGGGTGGTGTATGTGTTGTTGGGTGTCACCACCCTGTAGGTGCGGGTTAGGGCGTTGTAGGACAAATTCAGCGGGTAGGTCGTGTTGACCACCTCTTCGTCGATCCAGTACCAGCGCGATCGCATGAGCTGAAAATCAACTGTGAATTGCAGAGGCAGGCCACGGTCCACTGCTTCACGCAGCTTAGGGCCCAGCTCAATCTGGAATTCGGCCGCAAGATTCCACGCAGCTGCCGAGGACGTAGGCTTGCCAGGCTCAAGCTTCACTGCAGTGACACGGGTAAGGGAATCCTGCTGCGCCACCGCCACAGCCAGAATGCACATGAGCAACAGACCCACCAGCCCGCGCAAAATGACATTCCATGACAAGGCGTGGGCCCAGCTAGATTTCAAGGCACATCCTCAACTGGTTGTAGATTTTTCGAACTTGGCGAAAAAGAAGCCGTCTGGAGACGAATCGAAACCTTGGTCGGGATTACCAGAAACCGTTGGCAACACCCAACCCGGCGCAGTTTGCGCCAGGGCGTCGGGGTGATTCTCTTGAAAAGCTTTTGCCAACAGGGGCCCCTCTTCAGGAAAGATGGAACAGGTCACCAGCAAAAGTGTACCGCCCGGCTTCAGGGTAGACCACAAGGCATTCAATATTTTGTGTTGAATCTGCGACAACTTGGCAATGTCATCGGGTCTGCGCAACCAGGGAATGTCGGGGTGGCGGCGAACCACGCCTGAACCGGTGCACGGCACGTCGGCCAAAATACCGTCGAAGGGCACGCCATCCCACCACGTATCCAGCAGTTCGGCCTGGGCCACTTTCAAGCGCAAATCCCACTGCCCGTTTAAAGTTGGGGCAATGCGGCGAATGTTGTCTTCGACACTGCCCAGGCGTTGGGGGTTGGAATCAAGGGCCACCAATTCAATGTCAGCCAGTTCCAGCAAATGGCCTGTTTTGCCGCCGGGGGCAGCGCATGCGTCCAGAATGCGTTGGCCGTTTTTGGGGTTCAACAGTTGCGAGGCCAGTTGCGCTGCGCTGTCTTGAACCGACACCTGACCCAAATCAAAGCCGGGCAGTGAAGACACCGGCACGGGCTTGGCCAGCAACACACCCTGCTTGCCAATTAAGCTGGCTTGCATGCCTGCGACATTCAACTGGTCTGCATATGCCTGTGGGGTGCTGGTTCGGCTGTTCACACGAACCACCAGCGGTGGGTGGCTTTGCGCCTGCGTCAAAATGGTTTCCCAGTGATCAGGGTGGCTGCTCTTCAGCTTTTCAACCCACCACACAGGCAATTTGTGTTGGGCCAGCGGGTCTTCCAGCGCTTTGGTGCGCCAAGTGTTGGCGTCGCGCAGGAAGTTGCGCAAGCAGGCATTGGCAAGCCCCTTGGCGCGGGCAAACTGCTCGCTGCCGGTGCAGGCATACACCATCTGATCGACCACGGTGTGGGCTGGGTACTTGGGATTTTTGTCGTCCCACAGCAGACCAAAGCCCAAGGCCATCAGTTCATTTAACGGTTCAGGGCTTAGCAGGGTTTTACCGCTGATCAAGCGCGTAAGCACTTGGCCCGGACCCAAATTGCGCATGCCGAAGTAGGCCAGGTCCTGAATGGCGCCCAGCGCCTGTGGGCTTTTTACGCCTTTGCTTTCCGCGGCCAATGCCTGGTCCAGCGACCGGCCTTCACGCAACACTCGGGTTAAAACGGCGGCGGCTTTTAAAAGGGCAAAAGCAAGGCTGGCTTCGGTAAGCTTGGGCGGGGTGCTGTGAACAGGCTTCAACGTGGGCCGCCAGTGGACTGGGCCAGTTCCATTAAGCGGCGAATGCGTTCTTCAGTGGGTGGGTGGGTTGAGAAAAGGCCTGCCATGCCTTTGCCTGACAGCGGGTTCATGATCATCATTTGAGCAGTTTCCGGATGCGCTTCGGTGGTACGGAACGGAATGCCTTTGGCATACCGTTGAATTTTGTCCAGTGCACTGGCCAGAGCCGCTGGGTCGCCACTGATTTCAGCGCCTCCGCGGTCGGCTTCGAACTCACGCGCACGGGAGATCGACATTTGAATCAGCGAGGCCGCCAAGGGCGCCAGAATGGCCAGCGCAATGCTGGCAATCGGATTCATGGGCTGGCCATTCTCGCCGCGACCACCAAAGAACAGGGCGAAATTGGCCAAAGCGGAAATAGCACCCGCCATGGTGGCTGAAATCGTTGAAATCAGGATGTCGCGGTGCTTCACGTGGGCCAATTCATGGGCCATCACGCCTCGCAATTCGCGTGCTGAAAGCACCTGCAAAATTCCAGTGGTTGCAGCCACGGCAGCATTCTCGGGATTGCGCCCGGTTGCAAACGCATTGGGGGCCTGGTCGTTAATCAGGTACACACGTGGCATGGGCAGGTCGGCGCGCTGCGCCAGCTCGGCCACCATGTTGTAGAACTCGGGCGCATTGCTGGCATCGACTTCCTTGGCCTTGTACATGCGCAAAACCATTTTGTCGGAAAACCAGTAGGCGCCAAAGTTCATGGCCAGAGCCACGCCCAAAGCCAGCAACATGCCGCCACGGCCACCCAACATGCCACCTAACACCAGAAACAGGGCGGTAATGGCCGCCATCAGCATGAAAGTTTTCATCCAGTTGTACATGATTTTCGCTTCCCGACCGCGTTACGGCCTAGTGGTTTGAACAACTTAAAAATAAGGATTTTCTCTGCTTTTTCAAGCAAGTTTTCGAATACGCGACTAATTGGAGCTTGCTTCGCCGAATTGGTTTCCCGCCACCAAGCCCATGGCCTGAGCCACCTGTTGCGCAGGCTGGCGCTTGCTGCCCGCCTTTTGAAGGATGCGGATTCGCAGTACGCCTTGGCCACACTGCACTTCCATGCCTTGGAAATCGACCGACAACACCTCACCGGGCTTGCCCATAAGGCCTGCAACAGCCACGGTTTCTGAGTCGAAACACTTCAGCGGTTCGCCTTTGAACAGGGTATTGGCACCGGGAAACGGATCGAAGGCACGCAGTGTACGCTGAAGTTCAAGTGCGCTGCGGCTCCAGTCAATAATGCCCTCCGCTTTCGTAATTTTTTCAGCATAGGTAACGCCCACAGCAGGCTGCGGTACCAAGGGCAGGGTTTCAGCCTGCAAGGAATCGAGCGCTTCAACCAGCAGGTCGCCACCCAGCACAGCCAATTTGTCGTGCAGGGTGCTGGCGGTGTCAGTCAATTCAATGGGCAGCGCACGCCACAGGCGCACAGGGCCGGTATCAAGCCCGGCTTCCATTTGCATGATGCACACGCCGGTTTCGGTGTCGCCTGCTTCAATGCAACGCTGAATCGGCGCGGCACCGCGCCAGCGTGGCAACAGGCTGCCATGAATGTTCAGGCAGCCAAAGCGGGGCGCATCCAATACATTCTGGGGCAGTATCAAGCCATAAGCAGCCACAATCAGTACATCAAGCGGCTGGCCATGCACGGCGGTTTTGATTGCGGTCAATGCGTGTTCAGCTTCTTCACCTTTTTTCAGGCTGACAGGTTGAAGCACGGGCAAACCATGTTCAAGGGCCAACTGTTTTACAGGGGAAGCCTGCAATTTCATGCCGCGGCCGGCGGGGCGATCGGGTTGGGTCAACACCAAGTGCACCCGGTAGCCAGCAGCCATCAGTTTCCCCAGCGCAACCCGAGCAAACTCGGGTGTGCCGGCAAAGCCCACTTTCAGGGTTCGATTCATAGGGGGGCCAGCGGTCAAGCTGTTTGAAGCTTGTCTTGCTTCTTGATTTTGTTTTTGATTCGGGTTTGCTTGAGCTGCGACAGGTATTCAACAAACACCTTGCCATTCAGGTGGTCGATTTCATGTTGAATACACACGGCCAGCAGTTCATCGCAATCGATTTCAAACCACTCGCCTTTCACATTCTGGGCGCGCACTTTCACGGTGTCTGGCCGCTCTACCTTCTCGTAGATGCCTGGAACAGACAGGCAGCCTTCTTCGTACACCTTGCTTTCTTTGCTGGCGTCGATGATTTCCGGGTTGATGAAAACCGTCAGGCCGGAATTGTCGTCGGTCACATCGATCACGATGATTCGTTTGTGCACATTCACCTGTGTGGCCGCCAAGCCGACGCCGGGGGCATCGTACATGGTTTCTGCCATGTCTTGGGTCAGCTTGACAAGCGCGTCATCAAACTGAGTGACAGGGGTGGCAACCGTTTTCAAGCGCGGGTCCGGATAACGCAAAATTGGGAGTAAAGCCATGCTTTCAAAAACCTTCACTGTCGATACTTAAAAGGATATACCTTCTGTGGCAAAAATAGTTCGCAAATTCCATGGCAAGCCCCATGCATAATTTACTGGGTGCCATGAACCTGGCTTACAACACCACACTGAAAGCCCGCGCACGCCTTGAACTGGCCCAGCAGGGCCCAAGCTGTAGTTTACCTGCGCCTTGCGAGGCGGTCCGGCTTTGGCATGCCATTGGGAACGCTTGGTTGTTGCAAAGCAACAACCGGTTTTGGGTCAGCATTCACTGTGAAGACTATCCAAAAGGCCTTTTACAGCTGAAAGACCCGCCTTTAATTTTATTCGGAGAGGGTCAACGGCAACTGCTGAATGCGCGAGGTGTGGCGATGGTGGGCAGCCGAAATGCCACACGCACGGGCATCGGCAATGCGCATGGATTTGCCAAAGCCTTTGCACAGGCCGGTTGGGCAGTGGTCAGCGGGCTTGCTGAGGGCATCGATGGGGCAGCGCACGCAGGCGCGCTGGAGGCCAAAGGTGCAACCATTGCCGTGTTGGGCTGTGGGTCCGATGAAATATACCCCAAACACCATGCGAGTTTGAAGAACCAGATTATTCAGCAAGGTGGACTGGTGTTGTCGGAATACCCGCCCGGTACCGCGCCACAGCCAGCCTTCTTTCCCAGGCGCAACCGCATTATTGCTGCCTTGGCCGATGCCTTGCTGGTGGTGGAAGCGGCCTTGCGTTCAGGTTCACTGATTACGGCCCGCGTGGCCAGCGAGCTGGGCCGCCCGGTTGCCGCCATACCCGGTTCCATTCACAGCAGCCAAAGCAAGGGTTGCCACGCCATGATTAAAAAAGGAGCTCAACTAATAGAAACCGCGCAAGAACTGCTTGAAGAAACCCTGGCCAGCCTGCCTGAATCCAAAATGAGCTGTTTACCGTTGTTGTTGCAAGAAGATGACAGCCTTTGCCACACAGTATTGAACTGCGACATGGACACTGACACTGAACTGGACGAAAGCTTGAGCAGGGTGCTGGAATGCCTGGGTCACGACCCCCTGCACGCCGACACACTGGCGCAACAATTGGGTTTGAGTAGCGACGAAGCGTTGGCCGCACTGACCGAACTGGAGTTAAGCGGACTGGTGCTGGGTGAGAGCGGTAACCGTTGGGTGCGCACAAATGGTGTATGTTAAAAAAAGCAGACGCGGCGCCTGAATTGAAGATTGTTGAGAAAGCCTTGATTTGTTGGATAACACCCACTTACACTTCGGCGCACAAGGCCTTGAAATTACACACACTGACGAGTTGAACTAATTGAGTAGCGAAAACCCCAAAAAACTGATCATCGCGGAAAAACCATCTGTGGCTGCCGACATTGCGCGCTCGCTGGGTGGTTTCACCAAGCACGACGATTACTTCGAGAGCGATGATTATGTGCTTTCATCGGCAGTGGGCCATTTGGTGGAGATCAAGGCGCCAGAAGAGTTTGAAGTGAAGCGCGGCAAGTGGAGCTTTGCAAACCTGCCTGTGCTGCCCACGCACTTCGACCTGAATCCGATTGCAAAAACAGAATCGCGCCTGAAGGTGCTGAATCGTTTGATCAAACGCAAAGACGTGGTCGGCCTGATCAACGCCTGTGACGCGGGGCGCGAAGGCGAACTGATTTTCCGCCTGATTGCGCAATACGCGAAAAGCAGCAAGCCGGTTGAACGCCTGTGGCTGCAGTCCATGACACCGGCCGCCATTCGCCAGGCATTTTCAAGCCTGCGCAGCGACGCCGACATGATGCCGCTGGCCGATGCAGCGCGTTGCCGCTCAGAAGCCGACTGGTTGGTGGGCATTAACGGCACGCGTGCCATGACCGCATTTAACAGCAAGGAAGGTGGTTTTTACCTGACCACAGTTGGCCGGGTACAAACCCCCACGCTGGCGATTGTTGTGGAACGTGAAGAAAAAATTCGCAAATTCGTTTCCCGCACCTATTTCGAGGTGCGCGCCAGTTTTGGTGCGCAGGCCGGTGCCTATGAAGGCAAATGGTTCGACCCCGGCTTTAAAAAGGCCGAAGACCCCGAACAACGCGCCGACCGCATGTGGGATGAAGCCAAGGCCAAAGCCATTGTGGCCGCCTGTGACGGCAAGCCAGGCACGGTGGAAGAAGAAAGCAAACCCACCACACAAATTGCACCGCAGCTGTTTGATTTGACCAGCTTGCAACGCGAGGCCAACAGCCGCTTTGGTTTTTCAGCGAAAAACACGCTGGGCCTGGCCCAGGCACTGTATGAAAAGCACAAGGTGCTGACCTACCCACGTACCGATTCAAAGGCCTTGCCTGAAGATTACATGCCCACGGTGAACCAGACCCTGAAAAGCTTTGTGGGTTTGGAAACCGGGCACATTGCAGGGGCCTACGGGCAATTCTGCGAACAGATTTTGAAGAACAATTGGGTGAAGCCCAACAAGCGGGTGTTCGACAACAGCAAAATTTCAGATCACTTTGCGATTATTCCAACCCTGCAAGTGCCCAAGAATTTGAGTGAACCCGAAGCCAAGTTGTACGACCTGGTGGTGAAGCGTTTCCTGGCGGTGTTTTTCCCGCCTGCGGAATTCAATGTCACCACCCGCATTACTACGGTGGAAGGCCACCCCTTCAAAACCGAAGGCAAGGTGCTGGTGAAGCCGGGTTGGCTGGCCATTTACGGCCGTGCCGCGGCGGCGGCTGGCGACGACAGCTTGGTGGCTGTTGAAGCCGGTGAAAAAGTAAGCACCGATGAAATTGATGTGCACACCCTGCACACCAAGCCGCCCGCACGCTACAGCGAAGCCACGTTGCTTTCCGCCATGGAAGGCGCTGGCAAATTGGTGGAAGAAGAAGAATTGCGCGACGCCATGGGCACCAAGGGCTTGGGCACGCCCGCCACCCGTGCGGCCACCATTGAAGGTTTGATCAACGAGAAGTACCTGGTGCGTGAAGAACGCGCGCTGGTGCCCACCGCCAAAGCCTTTCAGTTGTTGACCCTGCTGCGCGGCCTGGATGTTGAAGAACTGACCATGCCGGAACTGACCGGTGAGTGGGAGTACAAACTTTCCCGTATGGAAAAGGGCGAGTTGTCGCGCGAGCAGTTCATGGAAGAAATCGCGAAGATTACACAGAACATTGTGGACCGCGCGAAGAATTACACCGAGGAAACCATTCCCGGCGACTACGCCACATTGGTAACACCCTGCCCGAACTGCGGCAGCGTGGTGAAAGAAAACTACCGCCGTTTCGCTTGCACGAAATGCGAATTTTCAATTTCCAAAGTACCAGGCGGACGTCAGTTTGAAGTTGAAGAAGTTGAAAAGCTGCTTCAAGACCGCGAGCTGCCGATGCTTGATGGCTTTCGCAGCAAAATGGGCCGTCCATTTGCTGCTGTGTTGAAGCTTAGCAACGAGCACAAACTGGAATTCGACTTTGGCCAAGCCAAAGACGACGACAATGGCGAGCCCATTGACTTTTCAGGTGAAACACGTTTGGGTCCGTGCCCCAAGTGCGCGTCCAATGTGTACGAGCAACCCACCAACTACGTGTGCGAGAAATCGACAGGCGCGGCAAAAACCTGCGACTTCCGTTCAGGCAAAGTAATTTTGCAGCAGCCCATTGAGCGCGAGCAAATGGAAAAACTGCTGCTGGAAGGCAAAACCGATTTGTTAACGCGCTTTGTGTCGTCGAAAACGCGGCGTGCGTTCAAAGCGTTTTTGGTGAAGAAACCCGATGGTGCAATTGGCTTTGAATTCGAAGCGAAAGCCGAGAAGAAGCCAGGTGCTGCCAAAGGTAAGGTTGCCGCGAAACCCACCGCTGCCAAGCCTGCGGCAACAAAAACTGCCACAAAAGCAGTTGCCAAACCCAAAGTCAAGGCAAGCTAATAAGCTACTTGATTGGTATTGCGCCTACTCAAATTACGCCCTGGCTGCCCGGGGTGTAATTTTTCCAAGCAACTTCGATTCAAATGCGTGGCCCGTGCAGTAATTCGCCACCTGCCAGCCGCCCAGCGCTGCCCATAGCAGGCCGCGTGATGCAAAGCCTGTGCTCATGTACACCCCGGGCTTGTTGGGCACTGGGCCAATGGCAGGAAGGCGATCGTGCCACACCGAGCGCACAGCGCAGCGGTGGTCAATCAGTTCACCCAATGGCCAACCTGGAAATGCAGCGCTGAAGCGCGCCATGTTTTCGGCATCAGCTTGGGTACTAGGAGTTAAATCCACCACAGGTCGTTCATAAGTGGCACCCAGCACCATCCAGTCGGTACCCTGAGGGGCAATGGCATAACTTTCACCCGACAACACCACGCCCGGTTGCGCCACACTGCGCAACTTGCTGATTTGCCCTTTCACACTGCTTACCTTTGCACCTTCGATTGGGGCCAGGTCAATAGACCCCTCGGCGCAGCACACCACCACCGCACTGTGTTGTTCGCGCAGTGCCTGCAAATTGGTCACTTTGCTGTTGAAGTGGGTGGTCAACAGTTCGCCGCATGCCTTCAAATTGGCGCGCACCCAATGTGCCGGTTTTACCCAGCCACCTTGCGGAAAGTAAAGTCCGCCCAGCGGCGTGGGCAGCAATTCATTGGGCTGTGCCCAACGCACCAGCGTTTCAGGAAAATTCAGCATGGCCAGGGTTTCCTGGGTGCGCTCGGCTTCATCGTGTGGCACGGTTTGCAAGTGCCCGGGCGTGGCCCAGTCTTCACCTTCTGCCAACAAACCCAAAGCACTTAGTTCTTTCAAGGCCTGCACGGTGTGTTGAAACCCCAGGCGGCTGAGTTTGGACAATGGTGAATCGCCCCGGGTAATGTGTGGGTGAAAGGCACCCACACAGTTGCCAGAAGCACCCGCAGCGGGCTCGCTGGCGCTGTCGTACAGGTGCACCTTCACACCCTTCTTACAAAGTGCCCAGGCCACGCTGCTGCCTGCAATGCCAGCGCCCACCACGGCAACACTTGCCGGTTGAATTGGCTTGAGCGCCTGCACTTTGATACGGCGGCTGTACAGGCGTTGCGCATCCGGATGCAGCACCGCATCAAACTGCCCGTTAAATTCCTGAAGACCCGCTTTCGCAGGGCCAACCCACAGGTGCAATTCAATGTTGATTTCAGGCAGGCTTAGGTAGTGAAGGCCGGGGGCGTGGCTGGCTGATTCTTCCAGCAAACCCAAATAGCGCAGTTGCGAGGCTGGCGCATGCCCGTCGGTTTGCGCAATTTTGCACAGGGCTTCGAATTGTTCACCTTGTCCAAAATCCGGATCGAGTGCAGTGAACACCCCTTGGCTTTTTAACCAAGCCGAGCGCACGGCATGAACGGTTTCTGGACAAAACATAAGGCTTGGTTGTGTAAAGCGGACCGAACATTGTAACGCAGGCCCAGATTGGCGACTGAATTCGGACCATGCTAATATGAGTCAATAATCATATACATTTGGGGTATTTTATGATCACTGTTAACTGGGACGCCTTTACCCCTTATCCAGCCTTGTTGGGCGGTGCGCTGATTGGTGTGTCCGCAGTCATGCTGATTTTATTCAATGGCCGGGTTGCAGGCATCAGCGGAATTCTGGGCGGTTTGCTAAAACCCCAAACCGATGAAACCCTGTGGCGAATCACCTTTGTGCTGGGCATGGTGGCAGCACCGTGGCTATACATCGCACTGTTGGGCCCTTTTGAATTTGAAAGCCCGCGCAGCACCGGGGCGTTGATCTTGGCTGGTTTGCTGGTGGGCTACGGCACGCGCTTGGGCTCGGGCTGCACCAGTGGGCATGGCGTGTGCGGACTTTCCCGCTTGTCGCCCCGGTCCGTAGTGGCCACTGCTGTTTTTATGGTCGCGGGTTTTGTGGTGGCCTCCGTGTTGATGCACGCAATTTAACTGGACACCCGGTATGAAGAACAACACATTGTTTGCCATTGTGAGCGCTGTCACTGGCCTGATTTTCGGATTCGGACTGCTCGTTTCCGGCATGGCGAACCCGGCCAAGGTAATTGGCTTTCTTGACCTGTCAGTGCCCTGGGACCCTTCTTTGATGTTTGTGATGGGGGGCGCCATTGCGATCGGCTTGCCCGGCTTCCTGGTGGCCAAACGCTTGAAACACAGCCTGTTGGGCATGCCGATGAATTTACCCACCGGCACGGAAATCGATCGAAAACTGTTGCTGGGCGCGGTGATGTTCGGTGCAGGGTGGGGAATAGGCGGATTTTGTCCTGGGCCTGCGGTGGTGGCGGCAGCCAGCGGAATGACAGATGGACTGGTGTTCGCGGCTTCCATGCTGGTGGGCATGTTCGCGTTCTCAGCGCGGGGCCAACAGTAGCTGAACCAGCACACTGTGCAACAAGGGCACGTCGACCGGCTTGGTCAGGAATTCATTCATGCCAGCAGCCCGACAAATTAACTCATCTTCCCGCAAGGCACATGCAGTCAAGGCAACAATAGGTAGTCGCCGCGAAGCCCCGGGCAGTTGCCGAATCAAGCGGGTGGCGTCAATGCCGTTCATCACTGGCATGTGAATGTCCATCAGCACCAGGCTGATGGTGGGGTCGGCAATCACTGCGTCGACAGCTTGTTGGCCATTCTCTGCCAACACCACTTCTGCCTGCATCCGTTCTAGCAAGGCCTTAATGACATGCTGGTTCAGTCGGTTGTCTTCAACCACCAGGATTTTTTTACCAAACAAGGTTGCTTTGTCAATGCCGGCCTGTGGTGGAACTTGCAAACTTTCGGCATACACCGCCTGAACTTGTACCGTAAAAGTGAAGGTGCTTCCTAGGCCCGGTCTTGATTGGGCGGAAAGTTTGCCCCCCATCAACTCCACAAGTCGTTTTGAAATGGCCAAGCCCAGGCCTGTACCACCAAAGCGCCGGGTGGTTGTGTTGTCAGCTTGCTCAAACGGTTCGACCAGGCGGTGAAATTCAAGCATGTCAAAACCGATGCCTTGATCGTGTACCTCAGTGCGCAAAATAACCTGGTGCTCATCAATTTGATCCGCTTGAACATGTATCAAAACCAGACCTTGTTCAGAAAATTTGATGGCATTGCTCAACAAATTGTCGAGAACCTGTGTGTAGCGGTTAGGGTCCCCACGCACTGTTTTGGGTGTCAGCGCATCCAGTTCCAGCTGAATGTCCAACCCTTTTTGTTGCGCCCGCAAGGTGAATTGACGCAGTGTTTTGTTGATCTGTTCATGCAGATTGAATTCAATCGCTTCGGGGGTTAGAGAACCCGATTCAATCTGCGAAAAACTGAGTACATCATCGAGTGTGGCCAGCAAACGCTGGGATGCATCATGCACTTGCTGAACATTCAAGGCTGCTTCAGGGTCTTTGACCTGATCTTTCAGCAGGGTGTTCAAACCAATAATGGCGTTCAGCGGGGTGCGTATTTCATGGCTCATGCTGGCCAAAAACAAGCTTTTTGCTCGGGTGGCGCTTTGCTCTTTGCGCTGCCTAACCAGCGACACAAGGGTCAAAAACAGCAGCAAATCAATAAGTCCGCCTGCAATCAAAATCAAATTGGGCAATTGACTGTGCACTTCCTTGTCAAATTCCGGTGCGCTTTCAAACACGGCGGTCCAGGTTCGCCCAGACAATTCAACTGGCACAACAGCAGAGTGACGGTGTGGTCGGCTGTCTGGTAAATCAGCGTCTTCCAGTTTGGGTTCTGAATCGTAAATTAATGATTCCGGGTTCAAGCTGGGTGAGTCGAATAGTTGAAAATGCAAAGCGATTTTCTCCAGGCCCAGCACGTTGCGCATCATGTCAGGGGCGCGAAAAGGGCTGTACACAAAACCACGAATGGCCTGCCGACGAGCCTCCACATTGCCAGGGTCCACACCATTTGCGTACACTGGTTGATACATTAAGAAACCAGGTTTGGGATTGAGCTCATCTTCCTGTTTCAACCTCACCAAGCCAGACACTGTGGCAAGACCAGTGTCCATGGATCGAATCATGGCTTCACGACGAACCGGCTCGGAATACATGTCAAAACCAAACGCGCGCTGGTTGCGCGTATCGAAAGGCTCAATCAGGGCAATTGGAAAATAAAGTTCTCGGGGGCCTTGGGGCGTAACCGAATAAGCATTAAAACCTTCTTTGCGAATCGCGGATTCATGGGCAAGCAAGTTTTCTGGCCTTACCTTTTCAGCGAATGCAAACCCCTGCACACCCGGAAGCTCTTGTGGAAGATTTAGCGACGAGACATACACGCGCCATTGTTCACGAGACACTTGAGGGTGCGCGTCAAAGAAGGCGACACCTCCTCGCAAAATTTGCTGGTACTGCTTGATTCGGGTTTGAATGCGTTCTTGCGCATCGCGCACTTCAAATGAAAAACGATCATTCGCGCGTTTCTCGATGGCCTGGCTGGACAGCCACCAACCCAGCGCAGTGATAATTAGGGAAAGTGCCAACACAAGCCAAGCGGTGACCTCGTTGTGGACCAGGTCTGCAAACGACTTGCTTAAACTTCCGGACTGCAGGTTGTTGCGTTTGGGCATGGTTGAGGTACGACAAATGTATGGCTTGTGCGTGCTTGATTCGCACGGTGAAATTAAAAGTAAACCATTTCCCACGCATTCAATATGTGTAGCGTTACTTCATCACGTTTCGAAAACATCTTTAACAATTCAAGGGATCTTGGAAAGTCATCGAGTGCTGTTGGCATTGATTTAAGCGGCTTGATTTTACCTTCTTGAATCAAGGGCAAGGTGAAATCGTCCCAGTGAATCAGGTACACGGTTTTTGCCTGCGTGTTCAGCACCATTTCCTGCCAGTACTCGGCGATGTATTCATCACTTAGTTTGCCCAAACCGCCCATGCCCAGCAGCACCGTGTTCACGCGAACGTCTTTGTTTTGACCCGGAATAAAACCCGCACTGGGTTGAATCAGCGCAAAAGGTGCAGAACCCATTGATGGGTGCGACACCAAAAACGAATAGCTGACTCCTTCTTTGAACTGCAAGGCGTGGGCAGGCAGGAAGACTGGCTTGTTATTGAAGCCGCCGGTGAAACCGGTGGGGGCATGAGCAGATTCTTGCAAACGGATGTCAAAGTTGCCAAAACTGACCTGCCCCTGCTCGGCTTGCAGGTCCATCTGCAAGGCAGGCAAATCCTGGCCCTTGGCAATTTGCCAAGTCGATTCCGAGCCCACCAAGCGGCCACCATACTGCATGGCCAAATAAGGCGCATCCATTGAATGGTCGTAATGCGAATGCGCCACCACGATGCCACTTAGAACCTCGGGCATGTTCAAGCGCCGGAATACTTCGGTGATCACTTCGTCCACACGGGGTTTGTCGACGTTCAAACGCGTGAAAATGACCTTTTCAATGGCTGGGCGTGAGAAAAATCCATCGATCAGCCAGGTACTGGTGTCGTCGGTCCAGGCCATCGACGAAGTACCCAGGAACAACAGGCGTATTGACGATTGTGGATTGCCATCGGCACCGTCGATTGGCTGAATGACGGGGTGTGATTTCAGCAAGTACACCAACCCGCCAATTGCCAACAGCAAAACAGCAAACAAGGCAGAAAGGAAGTAACGCATAGTGACTCCGGAACAGGGGTGTGGTGCGCACCATGATAGCGCCAGCAACGGACCATAAAAAAAAGCCACCTGACATCAGGTGGCTTTTCTATCCAGCAAATTGCTCTGGATTTGCTTATTTGCTGACCAATGCGGCCAAATGCGCTTCTTCCACAGACATGGCTATTTTGCCTGCATGGTCGTCCAGAATCTGGGCGCTCTTGCGGGTGTCAAAATACTTGTCATAGTGGAAAATGTAGTCTTTGTCAGCCAAAGGCAAGTGGCAACCACGGCAAGTGGCATAGTCGACTTTGGAAGGCTGGCCATTCGGCTCGAAGGACGCGTAAACCCAGTCGCCAGTCTTCATGCCTTCTGGCGCTGTGCTGCCCCAGTCGCTGCCTTTGTACATCACAAAAACTTTTTCAAGACCCGCTTTGGTCATCTTGTCGCCAGTTTTGGTGGCTTTGTAGATTTCCATCACGCTCACGGTGCCGTTGGGGAAGGCATCGCCTTTCTTGGCAGCCGCACCAGTTGGGTTGATGTAGATGTCGCGGATGTGTCCGGTTGGCTTCTCAATTCCGGCCAGGAATACGGGCCAGGATTTGTAATCGGTTGGCTGGGCCAGTTCACCGTCTTTCGGCGCTGGGCCGAACATGCCACCCGCAGCACAACCCGCCAAAACCACAACTGCAGAAGCAGCAAGCATCATTTTCTTCATGTTTTCCCCTTTTTTGTGAGCGCTATGTGCGGTACCCCACCAAACATAGCGCCAACGCACGTTTGGCGCAACTGTTCGATCAACTCAAGCACAGATGCAAGGGTTTACCCTAGCAATTCATTCATTTGTAGCAAGCATATTTAGTAAGGGCGAATTCTGTGGTTAATCCTTGAATTGCTTTGCAAATCAAATCCTTAATCTATTGGAATCCCCTTGACGGTGGACATGTTCAAACCAACTACAGATTAAGACCTGCGCTTAGTCAAAATGGAGCACACCCAATGAATCAATTCCAGTCTTTTGCCAAAGCCGGTTTGGCCAGCCTTTTGTTGACAACAGGAAGCATAGTTTTCGCCGCCAGCGCGAACGATGTGTTGCCCGAAATCAAAGCCATTGCGGCAAAACCTGAAGTGATTGCCGCCGTGAAAGCGCAAAATTCGCAAGGCCTTTCCATGGATGCAATCAAAGCCCTGGACAACAAATGGATTGCTGCAGCCGGCGGCTTGCCCGAAGGCAAAACAATGATGGCAACCCCAGTGTCTAAATTGTTGCTAACCGCTGAAAAAGCCAAGCCCTATTTTGTCGAGAGCATCTTGACTGACAACCAGGGAGCCAATGTGGCCATCAGCAGCATGACTTCCGACTACTGGCAAGGCGACGAACCCAAATTCGTGAACGCCTACGCCGAAGGCAAAGGCGCTGACTACGTGGCCCGTGCCAAGAAAGACGAAAGCTCGGGTGCGGTGGTGTCGCAGGTTTCTGTTCCTGTGATGGACGGTGGCAAGGCCATCGGCACACTGACAATTGGTGTCAACATTCAAGCCCTTAAGTAAGTTCAACCAAGCAGGTCAAAACCATGCCATCCACAATCATGAACAAAGTGATCAACACCAGCCTGAACATGCGGCTGGGTGTGGTCATGGGCATACCCATCGCCGCCTTGCTCGCATTGAGCGTGTTTGCGGTCTATGAAATCCACACCTTGAACCAGTTCAATCAACAAAACACGGAAAAGCAGGTGAATTTGCTGACCGAGGTGTCCAATCTGGGCAGTAAATCTGCTTTGCTGGCGCGTGAGGCACGCAATGTTATTCTTGCCGACGAACAGAACCGCTTCGACCTGGCCAAATCGCGGATGTTGGCTCTGGATGCGGAAATTGACCTGCTCGGGCAAAGCATGCTGGCCAATGCACCCGAAGGCGAAACCCGCGGTTTGATCGAATCCATTAATACTGACAACACCGCATTGCATGCGGTTTACTCGCGGGTTGTGGAACAGTCCGAACTGGGTGAAGTTCAAGCAGCTACCCTGATACTGCTCAGCCAGGGCGATCCGCTGGAGCAACAAATTGACAACGCCATGAACGCATTAAATTCCAGTGTGAAAAGCACCATGGAGGCGGCGGTTGCACAAGGCGACGCGGTGTTTCAAACCGCAGTAACCACCATTGCCGTTGTGTGCGTGCTGATTGTCTTGCTGTGTGGCATTACCGTGGGTATGGTGGCGACCTCGCTTCGCAAACAAATCGGCGGCGAACCTGCCAAAGCACTGGACGTGGTGGCCACAATGGCCCAAGGTAATTTGACGCAGGCTGTGCTCAAATGTGAAAGCGGTTCACTCATGGATGGCATGCAACAGCTTCAAGTTCGTTTGCGTGAAATCATCAATCAGGTTTCACAGGCTTGCAGTACGTTCAAAAGTGCGTCCAGCGAATTGGTGAATGTGGCGTCGGGCTTGTCAACTTCAGCCGAAAAACAGGCGGACAGTTCAAACGCCACGGCAGTGAGCGTGGAAGAAATGAGCGCCAGCGCCAAATCAATTTCTGACTATGCCCACAAAACCGAAGTGCAAGCCAAAGTTTCAGCAGACACCGCCAAAAACGGCATGAAGCTGATGCAAGCCCTTCAAGGCAAAATGAACGACATGGCCGGTCAAATGCACACCACCACGCAAGAAATTGCTGGCCTGGTGGAGCGTTCTGACCGCATCAACGGCATTGTGTCTGTGATTCAAGGCATTGCGCAGCAAACCAACTTGTTGGCTTTGAATGCGGCCATTGAAGCGGCGCGTGCTGGCGAACAGGGCCGCGGCTTCGCGGTGGTGGCCGATGAAGTGCGTACCTTGGCACAAAATACCGCTACAGCCACCGATGAAATTCGCACCTTGATTGGCGAAATTTGCACTTATTCCGAGCGTTCCAACAAATCAGTGGAACAGGTGGGCGAGCACATGACAGAAAACATGCAGTACGCCAACAAACTAATGGGTGGATTGCAGGAGATTGTCCAGCACTTTGAGCAATCTGTCGAATACGCTCTGGCCGTGGCCAATTCCACCAAGGAACAAGAAGCTGCCAGCCAGGATATTTCGGAACGGGTCAGCGACATTTCTTCCTTGTCGGAACAACTGAAAATGGCCAGTATGCAACTTGAAGGGCAATCGCGTCAGGTCGAAAGCATGTCGGAAGACTTGCAGCGCGCTGTGTCTTACTTCAAAACATAAAAGCAGTATTTCAGTGTGACAAGGCATGTGACGAATTGGTGACGCGTCACACTGAATAATGCTGCAAAAACCAAAATTCAATTCGGCGGGTATAAAAGGTTAACTCTGTTAACTCGGGTGCCCGCCACATCGTTGTCTTCTTGCATTGATGCCCGGCGCCTAGGGTACAAACCCAATTCAAGGAACACCCCATGTCAGGTCCACGCCGCAAACGCAGCCGAATTCAAAAGCGCCCGGGCATTACCCGCCGATCATTTCTGAAGGGTCTGGGTATTGGCACTGCAGGTGTAACCGGATTAAGCCTGCTGCATGGCTGTGGCAGTGACAACAACCCAGGACTGGGCAACGGCCCTGGCGCTAATCCGAATGAAGACACGGCAACCCAAAACGTTCAGTTTTTGCACAGCGTGGCCAGTGGCGACCCGGCTTCTGACAGCGTGGTGATGTGGACCCGAATTACGCCTGAGAACGCAGACAGCACAGTGGGCGGCCGGCTGGATGTATTCGAAGACGAGGGCTTAACTATGTTTGTGAAGTCCATGAACTTCCAAACCACTGCCGCACAAGACTTCACTGTGAAACTTATCTGCGACGGTTTGCAGCAAGACAAGGTGTACTTCTATCAATTTCGTAGCAATGGCAAAACCAGCCCTGTGGGCCGCACACGCACTACGCCCGCCGCTGGCAACAAGCGCCCCTTGAATTTTGGAGTGGTGAGCTGTTCAAGCCTGGCACACGGCTTTTTTAATGCCTATGCCAAATTGGCCGAGCGCGACGACATCGATGCGATTATTCACCTGGGCGATTACATTTACGAATATGGCACAGGGCAATACGGCAATGTGCGTGAGTACGAACCTGCAACAGAAATCATCTCCCTTTCTGATTACCGCACCCGCCACGCACAGTACAAGCGCGATGAAGACCTGCAAAAACTGCACACGCGTTTTCCGTTCATCACGATTTGGGACGACCACGAATCCACGAACAACTCCTATCGCGATGGCGCAGAAAATCACACTGAGGGTGCCGAAGGCGTGTGGGAGGAGCGCAAGGGCTTTGCCCAGCGTGCTTACGATGAATGGATGCCGATCAGACTGCCCGAACCTGGCAATCAGGCCAAAATTTTCCGCCGTGTGCAGTTTGGCGACATGGTCGACATGTTCATGCTCGACACTCGTCTGTTCGACCGCGATGTTGAAGCCGCAACGCCAGTGAATCCCGTCGATGGCGTTGCCAGCCAGCCAGATCGCACCATGATTGGCGAAGAGCAATACGACTTTTTGATCAACGGCATGCGTAATTCGCAAGCCCAATGGAAACTGATCGGTAACCAGGTCGTGTTTCACCAGTGGATTATCAAACCCGGTTTAAACAACCCGGCACCCGCGCAACTGGGCGAAATTCTGGCCCCCTCCGGCTTGAATGGTGACTCTTGGGACGGCTACAGTGCCGAACGTCAGCGCATTATCAACGCCCTGCGCGGCGACGATGGTGGCGAACCCATCAACAATGTGGTGATTTTGACTGGGGATGTACACACCAGCTGGGTGGCCGACATCACGGACAACCCCAACCAGCCCATCGATTTGGTGGGTGGTTACAACCCAGTGACTGGCCAAGGCAGCGTGGCCACTGAATTCGTGGTTACATCCGTAACCTCGCCCGGCCTTGAATTGCCCAACCAGATCATTCAAGCCATTCGCCTTACCAGCCCGCACATCAAACACGTGAACGTCACTGAACGCGGCTATAGCGTATTAAGGGTGGCCGAAGACAAAACCACTTGCGAATATTGGGCGGTCAGCACCATTCTTGAACGGGGTGGATCTGAAAGGCTGTCGGCTTCGTTTGAAGTGGCCGATGGCGCCAATCGCATTACACCGCAGGGCATTTTCCCCCTGGATGTAGTCACTGGCTTGTTGGGCGTTTAAAGAAATCTGGGGTAATATCCGGGCTTGTTTTGATTCCACAAGCCCGCAAAGCTTTTACCCTCCGGATCTTCAAGTGCCTTTGTCTAAAATTTTACCTGCCCCGGTCATTGGTGTACTCACCGTTGCCCTGATGAGCCTGTGCATCACGTTCTGGTTCATCATTATGTTCCCGTTTATTGTGCTGCGCCTGGTGCCCGTATACCGGGTTCAGCGCGTGGCGTCGAACTGCTGTGTGCAAATTGCCACGTGGTGGGTGGGTTCCAACAAACTGTCGTACAAGGTGTTGCATGGCGCGCAGGGACATGTGGAATTTCAGGGTGAGTTCAAACCCAAAAGCAGTTACCTGGTGATCAGCAACCACGCGGCATGGGCCGACATAGTGGTGTTGTTCGATGTGCTGCACGGCCACGCACCGTTTGGCCGCTTTTTCCTGAAGAAAGAACTGATTTGGGTGCCTATCGTGGGCGTGGTGTGTTGGGCCATGGATTTTCCGTTCATGAAACGCCACAGCCGCAGTGCCATTGCCCGCAACCCGGCGCTGGCCAGCCAAGACCTTGAAACCACCCGCAAGGCTTGCCAGGTTTACAAAGAAAGCCCAGTCACGGTAATCAATTTTCTGGAAGGCACACGATTCACAAATGTAAAGAAGGCCAAAACCAAATCGCCCTACACCTACCTGCTGGGCCCCAAATACGGCGGCCTTTCTGCATCGCTGAATGCCATGGGTGAGCAATTTGAAGGCATGGTGAATGTAACCATTGCGTATGGCCCCAGCAAGGGCAACACCACTTGGTCATGGCTGTGCGGCAAGCAGCCGAACATGCAGGTGCATGTGGAAATTTTGCCTATTCCCACTGACATGATTGCCGGCGATTTTCGGGGTGACCTTGAATTCAAAGGTCGATTCAAATCGTGGATTGGCGACATCTGGACCATGAAAGACCAGCGCCTTGAGCAGATGCGAAAGAAAGCAGGCCGATGAATTTTTCACCCGCTTGACAGCCTTGCTACACTACTTGCATCACCGTTAACTCCTTTGGTTTTTCGATTGCACGCACGCTGGTTTACACACATGCTGATTGCGCTGACCCTTGTGGCCGCGCAATGGGTTGGGCTTGCCCACAGTATCGAGCATCGGGAACAGCTTCAAGCCGAGTCACTTCACAGCCATGGTCACGAGCACACAGCCCACAACGACCCGCTGCATTCTTGCCTGCTGTTTGACGGACTTGCCTCCGCACAAGCGGCGGTCTCGAACCCACCAACCAGCTGCGCCTTGCCCTTGCTTAACCTGTTGGGTACACAACACACGGCAAGCGCAGCACCACGCAACACCCTGTTCGCGCAACGCGTGCGGGTGCGCGACCCCCCGGCTTTTCCTGAAGCAAACAACACCCTCTTTTAATTAATTGCCGCTTGGTTTTGGCCAAGTTGCCACGCCTTCGTCTTGTTGTTTCAACTTTAGGCGGTGTGTTGGCGCGCGGCATTTCAGGAAAAACAATGAATACTTTTCATTTCAAACGCCACGCCGTAGCGTTGGCCAGTCTGCTTTTTATCGCCCAAACACAGGCGCTTGCACAGGAAACTGATTTGCAACCAGTTCTTGAATCGTTGGTGGTTATTGGCACGACCGAACAACCGGAATCCATCACCAAACCTTTTTCCATCATGACTGCCGATGAGTTGAACGCCAATGGCGCGAGCACCGTGGGCGAAGCCCTGCGCTACCAGCCGGGCATTTCTGCCACCGGTTTTGGACCAAACGCCAGCCGACCGATTGTGCGCGGGCAAGATTCCGACCGGATTAAGATTCTGCGCAATTCAGCCGCCACGGTCGATGTGTCTGCGCTCAGTTTTGATCACGCCTTGCCCGTTGATCCCTTTGCCTTGCACCAGGTTGAAATTCTTCGTGGCCCGGCCGCACTGGCCTACGGTGGCAACGCAGTGGGTGGCGTGGTGAATCTGGTCGACCAGCGTATCGCCCGCAAGCCAGTACAAGGCTTTGAAGGTGAAGTGAATTTGCTGGGCGGCGGGGCCGCCGACCAAACAGCGGGCGGCTTCAAGCTGGACGCCGGTCTGGGGCAAGGCGTCAGCATTCATCTGGACGGTTTCAAGCGCACCACCAGCGACCTTGAAACCCCCACCTTCACCGACCCCGATGGTGTAAGCGGCAACCGCGTGCAAAACTCGTCCTCGAAATCAGATGGTGCAGCCATCGGTGCATCATTCCAAACGGGTAACGGCTACATTGGTGTGTCCGCCGAGCGGTACAACAATGAATACGGCGTGCCGAAATCGCTTGATGTGCGCATCGGCATGGAAAGCGAGCGCTATGCACTGGAGGGCGAGCAGAATTTTAACAACGCCGCCTTCAAGCAAGTGAAATACCGCCTGGCCAAAACGGATTACCAGCATCAGGAGTTTGAAGACGGCGCACCGGCCACGCTGTTTGTGAACGACGGCATAGATGGCCGTGTGGAAGTGGCCCTGCAGCCTTTTTCTATCGCGGGCTTGAACATCAACACCAGCACAGGCGTGCAGTTTGAGCGCACCGATTTTTCCGCTGTGGGAGATGAGGCCTTCGTGCCCAGCACCAGCACCGACCAAACTGGCGTGTTCACGATTTTCCGCGCCAGCCGAGGGCATGAACACAGTGGTGTGTTTGAATTTGGTCTTCGTGGCGATCAGGTCGACGTCAACGCTGCCAGCAGTGGTTTGTCACCACAAAACGGCCCCGTGGCAGGCGCTGGTGTTACCGGTGGCCCAGCCATTAATCGGGCATTCAGTCCCAGCTCGGTTTCATTCGGTTACACGGCACCAATCGGCAATGGCTGGTCGCTGGGTGGTTCGGTATCGCGGGTTGAACGCGCACCGTCCAGCTTTGAGTTGTATGCCGATGGCGTTCATGTGGCCACAGATGCTTATGAAAAAGGCAACCCGAATTTGCAGGAAGAACGCGGCCGCCACCTGGAGTTGACCAGCACCTGGGCACAGGGGGAATCCAAATTCAATGCCACGGCCTTTGCCAGCCGATACAGCAATTACATCGCGCTGATTGGTCGGACAGGTGCCAACGCGCAATTCAACGATGGCGGCGAACTGATTGACGTGTTCGACTTCACCGCCGTGCCCGCTGAGTTTCAAGGAATTGAATTGGGTTATCAAACCGCCTACTCAATGGGCGCGGGCAAGTTGCAGCCCAGTATCCAATACGATTTTGTTCGCGGCAAACGAACCGATGGTGGCGGCAACCTGCCACGCATCAGCCCGCAACGCGTGGTGGCCAGTGCCGCCTACACACAACTGGGCTGGACCATTACACCAGAACTGATTTGGGTCAGCGGCAGCAAAGCCGGCGCTGGGGATGTGGAGGTAGAGGGTTATGAACTGGTGAATTTGCGCGTTGGCAAAGCTTTTACATGGGGCCAAACAGGTGGCGAAGTATTCGCCAACCTGCAAAACCTGACCGATGAGCTGGCATTTTCAGCCACCACCCTGAAAACTGTTCGAGGCTACACGCCACTGGCAGGCCGTTCAGTGCTGGTGGGTGTCAAATTCGCGTTCTAACCAGTTAGTGTTTGTGATCGCCACTGCCACCCTGGCTGTGGTGGTCACCACCCGCATTTTGCCCAGCCACGGCCTTGACGGGCATTTCAATTTTGCTGCCATCGGCTTTTTCAAACTGCAGGCTTAGCTCGATTTCATCACCCGCCGCAACTGGCGCTGTGAGTGCCATCAGCATCACATGGTAACCACCGGGCTTCAGTTCCAGCGGCTCACCAGCCTTAATTTCAATGCGTTCAGCCATGCGCATGCGCATGATGTCGCCGTCCATTTTCATTTCGTGCACTTCGGCAATTTCAGCAGCAGGCGTGGCCACACCGACCAGGGTCAAGTCGTCTTGGCTGGTAATGTTCAAATACGCCCCTGTAGCATCTTGTTCGCCCACCGTGGGGCGTACCCAGGCATTTTGAACGGCGATTCCATCTTGAACCTGAGAAGGGGCTGCAGCCTGCTCCACTACCGCTGGTGCATCATGTGTATGCTCTGCATCTGCACCATGTTCATGGTGTTCTGAACAAGAAGCCAACAAAACCAAGGCAGATAGCGCTGCCAGTTGTGTCATTTTTTTCACTTCATACTCCCGAAAACTTTTTTAAGTACGGCGCTACCCGCCGCAACTGGGTTGGCCCGAATCGCTTTTTCTTCTTCGGCCACCATCAAGAACAACGCATCAAGCGCTTTGTTGGTGACATAACTTTCAAGATTGGCGTCTTCTGCTTTCACCAAACCGAAGCGGCTGCCTTTCTCTGCCAACGCATTGTATTGTTGGGCAAGACCCACCTGGGCGGTTTTGCCCTTCACGATGGGCAGCAGCTGGGCAAACAAATCCGACTGAGATTTGCTGCGGAAAAAGTCGGTCACTGCGGTGTCGCCACCACCCAGCACTTGCTTGGCGTCTTCAACGGTCATGTTCTGTATGGTTTTTTTCAGCACAGCTTTGGCCTGGGGCACAGCGGCTTCCGCAGCGCGGTTCATGCTGACTTCCATTTGGTCCAGTTGCGAACCCATGCCCATCATTTTCAGCATGCCTTTGCTGTTTTCCAGGTAATCCGGCAGCTTGATTCGCACCGCCGGGTTGCCCAAAAACCCATCGGCTTTGCCCAAACTACCGACCGCTGCATCGGCGCCCTTGTCCAGCGTGGTGCGCAATGCGGTCACTGCTTCTTTGCTGGTAATTCCCGACAAATTGTTGGCTGCAACAGTGCCTGCATACATTAAGGTTAAAGCAATCAGAAAAGGACGAATGAAAAAACGCATGGTGTGGCCTCCAGCCGGGTCATATTCAAGAGTCAAGCAGGCGTGCCTGCCGTTCGGCACGTACGAAAATTTCCACCGCCTGGCCTTTGTTTTTGGCACCCAAACGCAGAAAAATTTCTTTGATATGCCCGCGCACGGTGTCGGGGCTGATGTCCATTTCCCGGGCCACTTCCTTGGCCGACAGGCCTTCGGCAGTTTTGCGCATGATTTCAACCTGCTTCCAGGTTAGGGGTTTGTCTGACCCTGGAGCATAAATATTGGAATGGTATTCATTGGCGGTTTTTTCCGTGCTGCGTGGTGCAATGTCGAGCACACCTGCTTGCACCAACAGCACCTGCAAAGCGCGCAGCAATTCCGGGTAGGTAGACGCTTTGTTCACATAGAAATAGCCCGCTGCCTCGGCTTCCCGGGCCAGGCTTTTGTCAAGCACGCCAGAGCAGATCATTTTTGTGCAGTCAGGAAACATCAAAGAAAATGCGTTGATGGTGCCGACCCCCTTGGAATCAGGAAGATCCAGGTCGGCAATGACCACTTCGGGCATGGCCTTCAGCCCACGGGCTTTTTCCAGATTGTCGACAACAATGATTTCGCTGTGGTTGAGAAGTTGTTCAATCATGTCAGCCAACATGATTGAAATCATCGGGTGGTCTTCAACTATCAATATTGTGGGTTTGTGCTGCTCGGAACCCATGCCTGCATGCCCTGTTTTATCTGTTGCCATCCAGGCATTGTACTGCGAAAACTTAGAGACGTGCCCCAGGGTTTGCTTGTGCGGCCTTGGCCATCAGCCGTTCTCGGCTGCCTTGTATTGCTGCCCGAATTTTAGGCACCAACTGCTGCGCCACCTTTTCGCCTTCCAGCAAAAACTCATGGCGCTGGTCCAGGTTCAACGCATCAGCGTGCTGCACGCTGGGCTGAATGACCACGTCGGCATGGGCCAGTTCAGCGCGTATGGCTTGTTGGCTTAGTATGTTGATGCTTTGGTCCAGCAACCCCCACCAACCCAACGCGCCAGCGCCGCTGCGTGGTCTGGCCGAAATGTCGACAGCAATTACCACATCGGCACCCATTTCACGGGCTGTTAATACGGGCACAGGGCTAACCAGCCCACCATCCACAAACTGGCGTTTGCCAATTCGCGCGGGCAAAAACACGTTGGGAATGCTGCATGAAGCCCGCACCGCCTGCCCGGCATTGCCGTAGTTGAAAGCCACTTTCTCGCCACTTTCCAGGTCGGTGGCCACAGCGGCAAAGCGAATCGGGAACTGGTGAATCGCCTTGTTCTTCACCTGCGCATTCACATATTGCTGCAATTTTTCGCCAATTAGAAATCCTTGGCTACTCAAGGTTAAATCGCGAATGTCGGCTTCTTGCATACCCAGGGCCACGCTTTGCAAGGTGTATGAATTCATGCCACTGGCGTACAAGGCGCCCACAAAGCTGCCAGCGCTGGTGCCCACCACAATGCTGGGTTTAATGCCGTGGCTTTCAAGCACCTTGATTATGCCCACATGGGCAAATCCTTTTACGCCACCACCGCCCAGCACCAGTGCCACCACGGGTTCGCGGGTTTTCGGCACATCGGGGTTTTGCACCTGTGCTTGCGGCACCGCTTCAGGCGCAGGTTCAGGCGAAGGCGACACAGTGGCGCAAGCCGACAAAATCAATGCTGCCAGTGCCACCCATAAAATGCCAAAAGGCTTGTTTTTCATACACATTTTTCTAAAAACAGAATTCAAGAACCCGATGCTACCGCAGCGCAACAAACTTGGGTTGACACAATCTACTAACGCAAATCCCGGCTGCACCTTGGCGGTGAACTTCACCCACCCCCCTTGGTCCTAGAAAGGGCTGTGTAAGTTCAATGCGGGCCTAATGTAGCCACATAAAGCAACACAACAAGGCGGGGACAAGATGAATCACGCAATCATTCCGATTGCCAAGGCTGTTGATTCTGCGCAACAGCGCCGCAGCCAACCCAAAGGCAGGCAAGTGGATTTGAGGGTTCAGGCCTTTGTTCGCGAATGTTTGGGCCCGCAAACCCTGCGGCGCGACCTGCTAATTGAATACTTTCACTTGCTGCACGACCGTTTGGGCTGCCTTCCCAAAACTCACCTGGCCGCACTGGCCGAATGCCTTGGCTTAAGCCAAACCGAAGTGTTTGAAGTGGCCACTTTCTACCACCACTTCGATGTGGTGGATTCTGAAAACTCTATAAAACACACACTCAAGGTGCGGGTGTGCAATGGCCCAGCCTGTTGCATGGCGGGTGCTGAAACCTTGATTGAAAAATTGCCCAGCTTGTTGGGCAGCACGGTGCGTGTTCAGCCTGTGCCTTGTATTGGCCGCTGCGAGCAAGCGCCCGCAGTGGCCGTGGGCCAACATGAAATGGGTTGGGCCAACCACCATGAAATTATGGAAGCGGCTTTTGGCCAGCACACTCAAGCACTGCCCCCACCCTATGTAGATCTGGCCCATTACTACGCGCAAGGCGGTTACCGACACCTACAGGAATGCGCACAAGGAAAGCGTTCTGTTGAATCGGTTATCAAGACACTTTCAAGTTCCGGTTTGCGGGGCCTGGGTGGTGCAGGTTTTCCGGCAGGGCGAAAATGGGCCATTGTGCGCGAACAGCCCGCACCCCGCCTTATGGCGGTGAATATTGATGAAGGTGAACCCGGTACTTTCAAAGACCGCACGCACCTGGAGCGCAATCCGCACCAGTTTCTGGAAGGCATGCTGATCGCCGCTTGGGCTGTTCAGGCCAGCACTGTTTACATTTACCTGCGCGATGAATACCACGCCTGCCGCGCCATGCTGCAAGCTGAATTGGCAGCTCTGAACACCCAGCCACCCATGCCCAACATGCCAACAATCGAACTACGGCGCGGAGCAGGAGCCTATATTTGCGGTGAAGAATCGGCCATGCTGGAATCAATTCAAGGCAAACGTGGCCTGCCCCGCCTGCGCCCACCTTATGTGGCCCAAGTGGGTTTGTTCAAACAGCCCACGCTGGTTCACAACTTTGAAACCCTGTATTGGGTGCCCACCATCTTAAACAAAGGTGCCGAGTGGTTTGCCGGGCAGGGCCGCCATGGGCGCAGCGGTTTGCGGTCATTTTCCGTGTCTGGCCGGGTGAACAAACCCGGTGTTCACTTGGCGCCCGCGGGCATCACACTCAAGGAATTAATTGCAGAATACTGCGGCGGCATGCAGCCCGGGCACACCCTGTATGGTTATTTGCCGGGCGGCGCATCGGGTGGAATTTTGCCTGCCAGGCTGGCCGATGTGCCGCTTGATTTCGACACCTTGCAAGCCCACGGCTGCTTCATTGGTTCGGCGGCCATTGTGGTGTTTTCTCAAGCCGACAGCGCAGTGAATATGGCCCGTAACCTGATGCGCTTTTTCGTGCATGAAAGCTGCGGCCAATGTACCCCCTGCCGCGCAGGCACCGCCAAAGCACTGGCATTGGTCAATCAGCCAAACTGGAATGTACCGCTGCTTACTGAGTTGGGCGATGTGATGCGCAACGCCTCCATTTGCGGCTTGGGCCAGGCAGCGCCCAACCCTGTCGATTGTGTTATTCGCTACTTTCCGCATGAAATTGAAGGCGATGAAGTTGCCAACAGCCCACCGGGAGCGGCCACATGAACACACGCAACATGATCGGTTTTCAGCTCAATGGTGAACAGGTTCAAGCCCTGCCTGGCGAAACCCTGTTGCAAGTGGCCCAGCGTGAAGGCATCAACGTACCCCACCTGTGCCACAAGAATGGCCTTGAGCCCGCCGGCAACTGCCGCGCCTGCATGGTTGAAATTGACGGTGAACGCACCCTGGCCGCATCGTGTTGCAGACAAGTTGAAGCAGGCATGGTGGTTACCACCGACTCCGCCAAAGCCGTTGCCTCGCAACGCATGGTGCTGGAACTGTTGCTGGCTGACATGCCGGAAAATACGAACCTGGCCGCGTTAAAAGCCGACAATGAATTGGCCCACTGGTGCGAAATCATGGGCATTGACGGCACACGATTTGACGCCCGCGCACCCGTGCCCCCCGATTATTCCCACCCTGCCATTGCCGTGAACCTGGACCACTGCATTCAGTGCACCCGCTGCGTGCGCGCCTGCCGGGAAGTGCAGGTGAACGATGTCATCGGCCTGGCCCACCGAGGTGAACATGCGACCATTGTGTTTGATCAAGGCGATGCCCTGGCCCAATCCACTTGCGTGGCCTGTGGTGAATGCGTGCAAGCCTGCCCCACCGGCGCACTGAGCCCAGCCAAGCCCAATGCCCACCAGCAGGCTGACAAAACCATCGATTCCGTGTGCCCGTATTGCGGTGTGGGTTGTCAGCTTACCTACCATGTGAAAGACAACACAATTTTGCGCGTGGAGGGCCAAAATGGACCCGCCAACGCAGGCCGCCTGTGTGTGAAAGGCCGATACGGATTTGACTATGTTCACCATGAACAACGCCTGACCCACCCGCTGATTCGGCGTGAAGGTGTGCCCAAAAACCCTGTGGATCTGTTGAATACCGAACAGGTTCACACCGCATTTCGCCAAGCCTCCTGGGAAGAAGCACTGGCCCTGGTAGCCAGCAAGCTGAAGCAGATAAAGACCACCCACGGTGGCAATGCCCTGGCTGGTTTTGGCTCGGCCAAAGGCAGCAATGAAGAAGCCTACCTGTTCCAGAAACTGGTGCGCACAGGTTTTGGCACCAACAATGTGGACCATTGCACGCGCTTGTGCCATGCGTCTTCCGTTGCCGCATTGCTGGAAGGGATTGGTTCGGGTGCTGTGTCCAACCCGTTGATGGACGTGGACCAAGCCGAAGTCATATTTGTGATCGGTGCCAACCCCACTGTGAACCACCCCGTGGGCGCCACCTGGATTAAAAATGCCGTGAAGAAGGGCGCCAAACTGATTGTGGCCGACCCACGGCGCTCTGATTTGGCGCGCCATGCCACGCACTTTTTACAGTTCAAGGCCGACAGCGATGTGGCGCTGCTCAATGCCCTGCTGCACGTCATCATTGATGAAAACTTAATCAACACAGAATTCATCAAAACCCGCACAGAAGGTTTTGATGCGCTGAAGGCCAATGTAGCCACCTGCACCCCTGAAGCGATGGCCCCGATTTGCGGCATACCGGCCAGCGAATTGCGCGCAGTGGCTCGTCTTTACGCCAAATCGAAATCAGCCATGATTCTATGGGGCATGGGCATTTCACAGCACACCCACGGCACCGACAACGCACGCTGCCTGATATCGTTGGCGCTGATCACCGGGCAAATTGGCCGCCCCGGCACTGGCTTGCACCCCTTGCGTGGGCAGAACAATGTGCAAGGCGCATCGGATGCCGGATTGATCCCCATGATGTACCCCGATTACCAGCCCGTTGGCAACACAGAAGCACAACGGCGATTCGAAACCCTGTGGAACACCCCTTTAAGCAGCACACCCGGCCTTACTGTGGTGGAAACCATGCAGGCCATTTTGGCGGGCACCGTAAAAGGCATGTACATACTGGGTGAAAACCCGGCGATGTCCGATCCCGATTTGAACCATGCCCGCAAAGCATTGGCCGCGCTAGATTTTCTGGTGGTGCAAGACATTTTCTTGACTGAAACCGCAACGCTTGCCGATGTGGTGCTGCCCGCCAGCGCCTTTCCGGAAAAAACAGGCACCTTCACCAACACCGACCGGCTTGTGCAACTGGGCCAACAGGCAATCGACCCGCCCGGCCTGGCCCGGCAAGACCTGTGGATCATTCAAAGCATTGCGCAGGGTTTGGGGCTGAGCTGGAATTACCAAACAGTTGAAGACGTGTTTGATGAAATGCGCCGCGCCATGCACAGCATTGAAGGCATAACCTGGCAACGTCTGCAACGGGAACACGCGGTTGTTTATCCCTGCCTGCACGAGGGCGATGCAGGTCAGGCCGTTGTATTCACCGAAGAATTCCCTACGCACAGCGGCAAAGCGCGGCTGGTGCCCGCCCAATATCGCGGTGCTGCTGAAAAGCCCGATGTGGAATTTCCCTTTGTACTAATCACAGGTCGTCAGCTGGAACACTGGCACACCGGCAGCATGACCCGCCGGGCAAGTGTTCTGGATGCAATCGAACCCGAACCCACGGCCTTGTTCAACCCTTCAGACCTCAACAGCCTGAACATCCAACCAGGCGACAAGGTCAGCCTGCGTTCAAGGCGCGGCGAAATTACCATTTTTGCCCGTGCCGACTCTTGCACACCACAGGGCAATGTCTTTGTGCCTTTCTGTTATGCAGAGGCCGCCATCAACAAACTGACCCATGCTGCGCTCGACCCCCACGGCAAAATTCCTGAGTTCAAATACTGCGCTATTGCAGTGCACAAAAACTAGGGAAAACCCGGATTTTGTCAAACTTTTATGTTTCAAGTGATACATAAAGAGTGATACCTATCCGACTGCTTTTGAACATCTGACACTTTTGTGACATGTTTAGGGGCATAAACAATATGAACTGCACCGTGATTGTGCAGACGGGAGACCTACCGTGGCCTTAGAAATTGTTGCTCTACCTTCGCTGTGCACCAACGCTGCCCTAGACCAAAAGGTGAAATGCAATATTGCGCGCAAGTCAGGCCATAAGTACGTAAGTGGCAATACTTTCAAAGAACGGACGTTCTTCAATAAACTGAAGGATGCTATTGGCGCATCACGCGGTGTCAGTGTGATGGCCAAGGCACATTTTGAATCCCGGCAATATGTACAAGCTGCCCTGCTTCGAAAAGACGAAATCGCAACTCGCAAGTCTGAAGAGCGTGGGAAGGCACTGACTGACGAAGAATACGACAAAATAGTATGGGATTCGGGCGGCGTTCAAACCCGCACCAATCGCGAAGATCACGTTCGTTACAACCCCGCTTACTTCGACCAAGCCAAAGGTGCATCCAAGCGCAATGCCAAGGCGCACAAAGTATCGAGCTATGCACACGGATTTCACGGCTTGTGCGAAATGATGGCTGCACCAACGGGCATGACAACCACCCTCGCCCGAAATTTAGTTACTCAATCTACCGACGACAAAAGCACCAAAAACAAAGCATTCATGTTTGGCTTGCTTGCGTTTATTGGTGTTGGAACCGGGATGGGAGTTAGCTACGCAAAAAACAGAATTGGTGAAGATAAGCTTCCTTCCCTGTTCGGACAAAGCCTACTTGGGGCAATTATTGCATTTCCGGCTGCGTCCTCTCTCATGGGTTTGATCGGTACCATAATTGGGGTGAGAAGTCAGAGAATCGTCGAAAGACAGCACATGGGCAATGGCCAGAAAAAAGACCTTCAGACCGACTTGAGCACCAACATGAATCAGTTGTTGCATCATTTGAAATCGATGCATGGAAAACCCGAATTAGTTCAGATAACGGCCAAAGCCATGCAAGGTCTGCATATTTTTGGGAAGGTTGGTGCAGCACATTTAGACAGCGACAAGGTACCCGTGCTTTTAAACCAGGCGCTGGCTGCAATTGATTTGAGCAAATCTGATGCTGAGAATATGCTTGCCTTAAGGCGCGCCGTAGGAAGCTACCTTCAAGTGGACAAACCAGTAAATGGTTCTAAGTGGGCCAAATACTGTTATGCAAAAGCCGTAACCACGAAAGAAAGTCATTTCGTGGCCTTGCTCAGCCTGATTGACCACTCAGAAACGAAAAAACCTTCAACAGACCTGACCGATGCCAGGAAAATTCTGGAGAACAGGTGGGTGCCAAAAGTACAGCGTGCAACCTTAAGAGGTTTTTCACATGCAGTGAAGCCTGTTGATATCATGTTGGGCACCTCAATGTCGGGAACCCTTAACAAGTGGGGAACGAAAGGTTACGCCGAAAAACATTCCGCAAAAATGGCAGACCCAAGTAGAGCCGCCCAAAACTGTTTCAAGGGCGAATACATGGTGAAAAACATGCACCAATACCACGGCTTTACACGTGGGCTTATCCTTATAGCCGAAGGATTACGCATTTTTAACATGAACATTATTCTGGCATCGAATGCGAACCTTTCCCGAATCGCTAACAATTTGGCTTCGAACGGGCAAAGAACCCTTGGAACCGGGCCAGCCTCACGAAGCATGTGTCACAGTGTGGGCCGTTGTTTGGGTGGTGCTTTACTGGCCATTATTTTTGGTACAGTCGTCCCTATCTTTTCAGGTCCGGAAAACCTAGATATTGGCACCAACCCCTCACCCCAATATTCCATAGCCAACATTGGTATTTTGATGTTTCTCTTCTCCATCCCCACTTTAATGGTAATGGGTGCAGCACAGGGTGCAGCACATCTACAGGGATGGAAAGGCAATGTGGTGAAAGAACTTCCACCCAACGCCAAGCATTACAACTGGTAACCTTTTAGGTTCGTTGGCAATTCATTAACCATCTGCAATAATTAATTCGTCGACATAGCACGCACACCTGCCTATGAAAACGAACACCGCTGATTTGGTCAACGCCAGCCGCGTGCCCAAACTAATCGCCGATACGCTGCACAATGCAGGTGTAGAAATTAACGGCCCGAACCCCCATGACATTCAAATACTTGACGAGCGTTTGTTCAATGCCGTACTCAGCCAAGGTTCACTGGGCCTGGGCGAAGCCTACATGAACGGTTGGTGGCATGCCGAACAACTTGATGAACTGATGTATCGGCTCATGCGCAGCAACGCCGATGAACACACCAAAGCATGGACCAAAATGCAGTGGCTGATGTTGGCACTGCGCGAAAAGGTAATCAATCTGCAAGCGCCCACGCGCGCATTTCAAGTGGGTGAACACCATTACGACACAGGCAATGACTTGTTTGAGGCCATGCTCGATCCACTGATGATTTACTCTTGTGGGTATTGGGAAAAGGCGACCAATCTGGAAGAAGCCCAGCTTCACAAACTCGACATGATTTGCCGCAAGCTTCAACTCAAGCCAGGCGAGAAACTACTCGACATTGGTTGTGGCTGGGGTGGACTGGCCTGGTACGCCGCCACACATTTTGATGTTCAGGTACTGGGCATTACAGTTTCGGCCCAGCAACAGGCCTATGCACGTGCACGGTGTAAAGGCCTATTCGTAGACATCGAATTAATCGACTACCGCGACTTGAAAGGGCAGTTTGACAAAGTAGTTTCCGTAGGCATGTTTGAACACGTGGGCTTGAAAAACTACCCGGATTACTTTGACGCTGTGCACAGGCTGATGAATCCGCAGGGGCTTTTTTTATTACACACAATCGGCGGATTCAACAAAACCGAGGCCACAGACCCCTGGATTGACAAGTACATTTTCCCGAACGGAAAAATTCCATCGCCCGGCGAAATTACAGAACACATCGACGGCAAACTGGTGCTGGAAGACTGGCACAATTTTGGTGGCGATTATGACAAAACACTCATGGCCTGGTATGCCAATTTCAAACAAGCATGGCCCAAACTGGAATCTGCCTACGATGAACGATTTGGTCGCATGTGGACTTACTACCTGAACACCTGCGCAGCCTATTTTCGATCGCGCAAAGGCATGTTGTGGCAGCTCGTATTCAGCCGTCAGGAACGTGAAACCACCTATCGAAGTATTCGGCCTTCTTAATGGGTCAAATGAAGGTGTTTCAAACTTCGGTAAGCCAGAACACTGGCCAACAGCATCACCACCACACCAGCAATTGAAATGAGCTGCATGCCTTCCATGAATGCACTGCGTGCAGCCAGCAAAAGCGTGGCTTGCTCTGCCACAGGCAACTGAACCATTGACGCCACAGCTCCACCCAAAGTGTCCTGTGCAGCACGCAACACTTCGGCAGGCCACTCAGGCTGCAACAAATCGTTCATTCGCGCCCGGTAAATTGCCACGCCAATGCTGCCGAACACCGCAATGCCCACAGCACCTCCAAATTCAGCCCCGGTTTCCGCCAAGGCAGAGGCCGAGCCCGCCCGCTCCGGGGGCGCGCTGCTGATAATCAATTCCGTGCCCAGAGTGAACATGGGCGCCAGTCCCAAAGCCAACACCACAGTGGCACCCACCAGCAAAGTCATGTTCGGCTGCACAGTCAACAAGGCAAGGCCTGCAAAACCAGCCGCAGTGCCCAGCAAACCCAACACCACAAGGCGAGCCTGCCCCAGGCGGGCAGCAAGCCATGGTGTTACATTGGTGCCCACCACAAAAGCCAAAGCCCAGGGTACGGTCCACGCGCCAGCCACCAAAGGGCTTAACCCCAGCACCAGCTGCAAGTACTGTGCAATGTACACATACACACCAAACATGGTCAGGCAACTTAACAAGTACGTGCCCAATACCGCGACAAATCCTGGTGCCTTGAACAGGTTCAAGTCGATTAATGGATGACTCAGGTTTTTCTGTCGCCTTACAAACCAAGTACCCAAGGTCAAACCCATCGCCAAACACATCACACTCAACAGGCTGAAACCATTTTCTGCAGTGTGCTTCAACGCATAAATTACAAACAACACGGCCGCCAGTGAAAGCACCGCGCTTGAAATGTCCAGGCGGCCGGCAGTCTCATCTTTGTACTCCGGCAGCAGGCGAGGTGCCAGAACCAGCAAAAGAATCATCACTGGCACGTTGATTAAAAACACCGAGCCCCACCAAAAATATTCCAGCAATACACCGCCCACCAAGGGTCCCATGACTGCACCGATCGAAAAACTGCTGATCCAGATACCAATCGCCTTCATGCGTTCAGCGGGATCATCAAACATGTTTCGAATCAATGAAAGCGTCGACGGCGCAATGGTTGCCCCTGCCAAACCGTGAAGTGCCCGGGTCACAATCAACATTTCAGCGCTGTTTGAAAACGCCGCCAACACCGAAGCAACTCCAAAGGCAGTTGCACCAATCATCAGCAATTTGCGCCGACCAATTCTGTCGCCCAAGGTGCCCATGGTGATTAAAGCCCCTGCCACCATGAAACCGTATATGTCGACGATCCAAAGTAGTTGTGCGCTGCTGGGTTGAAGGTCTGCACTGATGGCCGGTATCGCCAGGTTCAACACCGTCAGGTCCATGGAATACAGCACGCAAGCCAATGAAATGACAGTGAGTCCAAGCCATTTTGAATTGTCTGGTTTGCTCAATTTGAATCCAATAAAGTTGCATCAGTGAACAGCACCAAAGCTTACTGTTTTCCTTGAGCCCTTGGAATAGGAAACGGCCAACCGAAATTAGTTGACCAGCGGTGATCGACATGAATTGCCAAAAGCTATTTTTCAACAAACTCACTAACGTCGCGGTTCTAGAGGATGTTTATCCGACTGTTCTTCTGACTAATATTTCGTACATGCAGAAGTCACGGTTGATGTAAATCTGACTAAGAAAAAGTAGGTTGCCCGTAAAGTTACAGGCCCTTTTTTGAGGGCTTTGCAAGAATAAGCTTACGCAAATACGCTGTTTCAAAGGAACTAGACAGGGATCTTCACCATGACGAATACAACGTCTCGCAACATATCCAAAGAAATATCCATATTCACCTTACTAACAGTAAGTTTTTTCTACCTGTTCATTGGAAACGTCACCGGTGTCTCAGCGCAATCAACAAAGAACATCAACAAACCTGATTGCCAGCTAAAAGACGGAGTTTACGAACTAAAAGGCTCAACATACAGAGTGGATGTTACCCAAAGTAAAGACACACTGACTTTCAAAGAAGCAAACAAAACCTCAATTTACCAGCATGTTGGCAACTGCGAATATAGCTATACAAATCCTAACAATGGCATTACTTATCTTGCTAGGCCGGACAAAGGGTCGGTAGTTCTTTACAAACCAGGGCAGGCAGCAAATGAACACACTCGGCTTGTTCTTTTGAGTCAAAAACCAACAGCAAGCAAGTGCACAGGGATTCCACTGACAGTTGAAAATCCGGATTCTTTGCACCCTGGTGAGGTTGCTTTATATGGTTTAACTCGTCAAGAAACTGCCAAATATGTGGGAACTTACAAGGCAAACGATCGGAATGCTCCACGAACCATATTAAATGCTGATGGAACCGGAGTTTTCGAAGTCTACGGAGCGCCCGCGCCAGCCTTTGTTTACCAAATCGAATCTTGGTACATCCAGGCAAACTGCGATGGTACTGCTATCACCACTGACTATGAAGCAGCAAAAGCCTATTTCATAATCTTAAAGTTGGAACGACCCTATCAGAATAGCATCTGGCTACGGCACAGCTTTGCAGTTACAAAATCCAATCAAAGTGCTTTTCATTTGGATCGTGCTAAGCAGCCATAATTTTTCATAGCCTCCATTTGATCTTACACAGGTGGCTTTTGGTGCAGTGTCCTAAAAGCTCCTGTAATGCCAGTGCAAGGGCTGACTGGAAATTAACCTCTTCTATGATCAAGGACAAATTCTGTCAAATCAATAATCTTTTGTATGAAATAAAAACGGCCAACCAAAGTTAGCCGTTTCTCTATATCTCAAAGTTCGAAAAAGGTTGGCCAACTATTTAACAAAACTGGCCAACTATTTCTTCGCTCTACAATCGCTTAAATGTCGATATTCCCTGCTTTCAAGGCATTGCTCTCAATAAATGCCCTGCGCGGTTCCACTTCATCGCCCATCAGCGTTGTGAATATTTGATCAGCTGCAATGGCGTCTTCAATCTGAACACGCAATAAGCGGCGCACAGTGGGGTCCATGGTGGTTTCCCAAAGCTGTTGTGGGTTCATTTCACCCAAGCCTTTGTAGCGCTGTTTTGTAACTGCTTTTTCGGCTTGTTCACGCAACCATTGCATGGCTTCACGGAAGCTTTGTACCGCCTGTACTTTTTGTTTGTCACCCTCACCACGCTGCATTTCAGCGCCTTCCATGATCAAACCCTTGAAAGTTTTGGCCGCATGCGCCAACAGGGGATAATCGGCACCGTGAACGAAGTCAGGGTCAATGGTGGTTACGCGCACATTGCCGTGGTGGCGGCGGTGAATCAATACCCGGTGTTTGTCTCGTTGTTCATCAAACTGCGAAAACACCGTCATGATGGTGGGGTCAAGTACTGCCTGCAAACGCGCTGCGCTGGCAATCGATGCTTCTTCGGTATCCAGATCCAGTTCCACACCTTCCACCAATGCATTCAGCACATCGGGGTCGATCATTCGGCTCAAGCGGCGAACCACGGCTTCCACAGTTACAAACTGGCGTGCCAGTTCTTCCAGGGTTTCACCTTTAATTGGATCTTTGCCTTCACCTGGAATCAAGGCTGCTTTTTCCAAAGCAATGCCCAACATGTATTGCGCTTCTTCCTGGTCGTCTTTCAGATAACGTTCGTCTTTGCCATGCTTCACCTTGTAAAGCGGTGGCTGCGCAATGTAAATGTGGCCATGCTCAACCAGTTCGGGCATTTGGCGATACAGCAAGGTCAACAGCAAAGTTCGAATGTGAGCGCCGTCCACGTCCGCATCGGTCATGATGATGATGCGATGGTAACGAAGCTTGGCCAAGTTAAAATCGTCTTTGCCAATGCTGGTGCCCAGCGCAGTAATCAGTGTCGTGATTTGCTCTGACGTCAATAGTTTGTCAAACCGTGCTTTTTCAACGTTCAGCACCTTGCCACGCAAAGGCAAAATAGCTTGAAATTTGCGGTCACGGCCCTGTTTGGCCGAACCACCCGCTGAGTCACCCTCCACAATGTAAATTTCACATTTCGCGGGGTCACGTTCCTGGCAGTCGGCCAGCTTGCCGGGCAAACCAACGCCATCCAGCACACCTTTGCGGCGTGTCATGTCTCGCGCTTTGCGCGCCGCTTCACGGGCTCGAGCTGCTTCTACTATTTTGGCGCAAATCAGCTTGGCGTCATTTGGGCGTTCTTCAAGGTATTCACTCAGTACCTTGGCCACAATGTCTTCCACCGGGGCGCGTACTTCACTTGAAACCAGCTTGTCTTTGGTTTGGCTGCTGAACTTGGGTTCAGGTACTTTCACTGAAAGCACGCAACACAATCCTTCACGCATGTCATCGCCGGTCACTTCCACTTTCTGTTTTTTGGCAATTTCGTGCGTTTCGATGTACTTGCCAATAACTCGGGTCATCGCAGCGCGCAAGCCTGTCAGGTGGGTACCACCGTCGCGTTGTGGAATGTTGTTGGTAAAACACAGAACCGATTCATTGAACCCGTCATTCCACTGCATTGATACCTCAACTCCAATGCTGGTGCCGGGAATACCACCATAAGTTTCAGCCGGTCGTTCACCAGCGGCATAAAACGTATTCGGGTGCAGAATTTTTTTATTGGCATTGATGAATTCAACAAAACCCATGACGCCGCCGCTGCCGGCGAAATCATCTTCTTTGCCAGTGCGTTCGTCTTTAAGGCGAATGCGTACGCCATTGTTCAGGAAACTCAGCTCGCGCAGGCGCTTGGCCAAAATTTCATAATGAAAATCGTGGTTGTGCTGAAAAATGTCGGTGTCGGGCAAGAAATGAACTTCTGTACCGCGTTTGTCGGTAGTTCCGACTACTTTCATCGGCGACACATCGACGCCATCCACCTGCTCGATGATGCGATTCTGAACGAAACCCCGTGCAAACTCCAACTGATGCACTTTGCCATCCCGGCGAACAATCAAGCGCAACCAAATCGACAGTGCATTCACACAACTCACACCCACACCATGCAAACCACCCGACACTTTGTAGCTGTTCTGGTTGAACTTGCCACCCGCGTGCAATTCGGTCAGCGCAATTTCAGACGCCGAGCGTTTGGGCTCATGCTTGTCGTTCATCTTGACGCCAGTTGGGATACCCCGACCGTTGTCTGTCACGCTGATTGAATTGTCTGCATGGATCGTGACGACGATGTCATCGCAATGACCTGCCAAGGCTTCGTCAATCGAGTTGTCTACAACTTCAAACACAAGGTGATGCAAACCGGTACCGTCAGAGGTATCGCCAATGTACATGCCTGGTCTTTTTCGAACGGCTTCCAGCCCTTCAAGAATCTGAATGGCGCCTTCGCCGTAATCTGCACCTGTGGATTGATCAGGCAAAGTTCCGTCGTTCTGTGTTTCTGAAGTCATAGGGTGTTGTTGTTTTAATCTTGTTTTTTAAATACGCATGGGCATAACGACGTATTTGAAGTCGTCTTTGCCTGGAGTGGTCACCAATGCACTGCTGTTTCCGTCCTGCAACGTAAACTGCACGGTGTCCGACTTGAGGTTGTTCAACACATCCAACAGGTAGTTTACGTTAAAACCCACATCAATCTCGGGCCCTTGGTACTCGACTTCCATTTCATCCCGTGCTTCTTCCTGATCCGAGTTGTTGGCCACAATGGTCAAACCATTTGCACCCAATACCCAACGAATGCCTCGGAACTTGTCGCTGGTCAAAATCGAAGCCCGCTGCAAAGAATGCAAGAGGGCATCGCGCGCAATTACCACATGATGTTGATGGGTTTTGGGAATAACCCGCTGGTAATCGGGGAATTTCCCTTCCACCAGTTTGGTGATCAATGTGATATCGGAAAATGAGAACTTGGCCTGGTTACTGGCCAAATCGATCGTTACTGGGTCATCAGTTTCATTCAATAAACGCGACAGTTCCAGCACGGTTTTACGAGGAATGATCACTTCATGTTTGGATGCTCCGCCTTGTCCGGGCGCATCGGCGTAAGCCAACCTGTGCCCATCTGTCGCCACCGCACGAACGCAGGCACTTTCAATGACCAGCAGTACACCGTTCAGGTAATACCGCAAATCTTGTTGGGCCATGGAAAAATGCACCATGCCCAGCAAATTTTTAAGCATTTTCTGCGGCAAGCTGATTTGTGTTACCCATTCTTTGGGTTCCTGAACCAATGGAAAATCTTCCGCAGGCAGAGTTTGCAATGCAAAACGGCTTTTTTTGGCCTGCACTGACATCTTTTTGCCTTCCAGTTTCACCATCACATCCGAGTCTTCGGGCAGTGATCTCAAAATATCCAGGAATTTTCTCGCAGCCACAGTGGTAGCCGTGTTTTCACCGCCTCCACCAACTTCAGCGCTGGTTTGAATCTGCATTTCAATGTCTGAAGACAACAGGGTTAGCAAGCCACCTTCTTTCTTCAACAAAATATTGGCTAACACAGGCAATGTGTTTCGACGTTCGACAATGTTGCTAACGATTTGCAGCTTTCGAACCAATGCATCGCGTGAGCTATGAATTAATTCCATTTAATATTTCCTTATAGGATTAGTTAATAGAGTTGCTTCATTTATGTGGACAACTCCATTTTTCCCTTTGAATTGAGTTTCTTAGGTTCTTTCAAAACTGGTGTAGAACTTCCGGGACTCGATCTGGACTCTGTGGATAACTTTTCCCGGATATTCAATTTTCATTTTTTTCTGTGGATAACTCGACTGCTTGTGCACCGTTGTTACATACTTTTCCACAATTCTAAATCAACCTTTTAATGTTTGGTCCAGCACATGCAGTGCATGATTCAACTCTGCAGATTGATTGCGCAATTCGGAAATTTTATTTACGGCATGTAGCACGGTCGTGTGGTCTCGCCCACCAAACAGCTCTCCAATCTCGACATAGCTTTTTTCTGTTAACTCTTTGGCCAGGTACATGGCCACTTGGCGTGGTAACACAATTTGAGCCTGTCGACGTTTCGAAAACATGTCAGCCACTTTGATTTTGTAGTAATCGGCCACGGTTTTCTGGATGGAGTCGACCGAAACCTGTCCATGGTGAACAGAAATCATGTCGCGCAGTGCTTCACGCACCAAATCCATGGTCACAGGCTTGTTGTGGAAGCTGGCAAAGGCCATGATGCGGCGCAACGCACCTTCCAGTTCACGAATGTTACTGCGCATGTGTTTGGCCACGAAAAAAGCCACATCGTCTGAAAATTGGATTTTTTGCTGTTCGGCTTTCTTCAATAGAATGGCCACACGCATTTCCAGTTCAGGCGGTTCGATCGCAACTGTCAGGCCACTGTTAAAGCGAGAAATCAAGCGATCATCCATGCCCTGAATGTCTTTGGGATAGGTGTCGCTGGTAATGATGATTTGCTTCTTGGCGGCAATTAGTTGCTCAAATGCATAGAAAAATTCTTCCTGGGTGCGGCTTTTGCCACCAAAGAACTGAATGTCATCGATAAGCAGCAAATCGAGTGAGTAATAGGAGCGTTTGAATTCTTCAAAAGCTTTTTTCTGATAGGCCTTCACCACATCGCTGACATATTGTTCCGCGTGAATGTAGCGAATTTGGGTATTGGGGTTTTGTTCCAGCAGGCGGTTGCCGATGGAATGAATCAGGTGGGTTTTGCCCAGACCAACGCCACCATACAAAAACAGGGGGTTGTAGGAAACGCCGGGATTGGAAGCCACTTGTTCAGCCGCAGCCCTGGCCAGCTGGTTGGCTCGACCGGACACAAAGTTGGAAAAACAAAGGTCCCTGTTCAAGCGGCTGCGTTCATATACTGTGGCCGCAATTTCATCACGTTTTACCGCTGCCACTTTTGGGGCGCCCTGCAAGGCTGCTTCACTGCTGGTTTTTGCAGCCGAGGGCTGCGGGGCCATCAAGGGGCTGGCTTGTTTGGCCGCCACTTGCCATTGAATGGCCATGTCACATCCAAAAAATTCCGTGGCCAGTTCATTAAACCGTCCCCCGTAATTATTAAGTACCCAATCCAGTTTGAATCGGTTGGGCGCAGCCATGCTCAGGCTTGCGGTGTTTTCATCAAATTCAACCACACTGAGTGGTTCGATCCACAGCTTGATTTGTTGAGCGGGAATTTCCTTCCGAAGCGCTTCAACACAGTGGTCCCAGAATTGATCAATCACGTTATGGATAGCCTTATTTTTCGGATGAACTGCTTTGCAGGAATTTGAAACATAGCGTTCCATTGTATCCAAACCCCCACGGATTGAGTGGCCGATTCATCGCCTTGCAGTGAACTTGAAGATTTTTCTAGGTTTTTCACGAATTTGCCTCTATAATTTTGGGTTCCCTTGGTGCCTGCTTTGAGATACTCGGCAACGCGCTGAATGACGCACCAGGTAACACCCTATTTTTTCCGCCAAATTTTAAGCCCATGTGGGCCAGAGGCTTGCCATGAAACGCACTTATCAACCTTCTAAAGTTCGCCGTTCAAGAACACACGGCTTTTTGGTACGTTCACGCACCCGCGGTGGTCGTGCAGTACTGCGCGCACGTCGCTCCAAAGGCCGCGCACGCTTGGCTGTTTAAGCCGTGAAGCTTTGAATATTCTGAATTGCACGGGGTGGGTTCCGGGTCGAACGCGACGAAAATCACTCGATCTGAAACATTTGGCGGTTTGTTAAAAACAAGGCCAGTTGCCAAAACAGACCGATTGATGCTCCACGCATTGTTCCAAGAAACCCCTCCCCAATTCGGAATTTTAATACCCAAACGCTTGGCCAAACGGGCAGTCGACAGAAACACCTTGAAGCGGTTAATCCGCCATGCCTGCCAAGATGCGCTGGGTGAATACCAAGGCAAATTCTTGGTTCGGTTAAGCAAACCAGTCAAGGCAATAGGTCAGTCAGATCGAGCGGCATGGTGGACAGAACTCCAACAACTTTTCAGCGATCTATCACGGCGCGTGCCATCACAGCGTTAATTCGTGGTTATCAGCTTGCAGTTAGCCCTCTTTTCCCGCCATCTTGTCGTTTTTACCCCAGTTGCTCGGAATATGCGCTTGATGCAGTTAAAATTCATGGCGCATGGAAAGGCGCGGTCCTGTCACTGGGCCGCATTTGTCGATGCAATCCCTGGAATGCTGGCGGGCTGGACCCTGTTCCCGAAGCCAAACGCCCCGGTCACGAATCTTAGTAATTAAGGATTTAAATGGAAACGCGCAGGCTAGTCCTTTTGATGATATTCAGTTTGTCCCTGATCATGTTGTGGGACAACTACCAGGCTTCGATTGGCAAGCCCACCTTGTTTGGCCTTAGCACAGGTGCTTCAACAGTTGATCAAGATGCGGCGACCAAACAAGGTGCTGGCAATGTTGCTGCAATCAATGACTTGCCCAACGCCCCTGTTCAAGCGTCCAGCGATGTGCCAGCAGATCCCAACGCAATCGCTGCACCTGCCGTCGAAATTGCGCCGGCTGCACAAACAATCACTGTGTTAAGCGACGTGCTTGAATTGCAATTTTCCACCCAAGGTGCTCAGTTAATCACGTCAAAGTTACTGAATCACCCAGCTGTTGAAAATCCGGAATTGCCTGTTCAGTTGTTTGAGCAGTCAACAAATCGAACCTATGTGGGTCAAGCCGGTTTGGTGGGTGCTGCTGATGCGCCAAATCACCGCACACTGTTTGAGCTGCAGCCCGGTGCAACCAGCTTCGCTGCTGGGCAAGACAGTCTTAATTTGGTGTTCAAGGCAACAAGTGGTGGTATTGAAAGCACGTACAACTACACCGTGTTCAGGAACCGTTACGACATTGATTTGGCGATCACTGCGCGCAATTTGAATGCCGAACCGGTCTCGCCCAGTGCCTATGTTCAGATCACTAGGGACGGCAATCCGCTTGAAAGCGATTCGGCTCTGTACGCTACTTTCACTGGCCCTGCCGTTTACACACCCGAGAAAAAATATCAAAAAATTGATTTTGACGACATTGCTGATCGCAGTGCCGATTTCGTAAAAACGGCCGACTCTGGTTGGTTGGCCATGATCCAGCATTACTTTGTGTCAGCTGTTATCGGGCAAGATGGTCCGCGCGAAAATTACACACGCCAAGTGGACGCCAATTTGTATTCCATCGGTTTGGTCAGCAGCCTGGGTACCTTGGCGCCCGAGCAAACCGCATCTTACTCTGCAAAAATTTACACGGGCCCACAAGATCAGCGTGTGCTGGAAGCATTGTCCCCAGGTCTTGATCTGGTGGTCGACTATGGTTGGCTTACCGTGATTGCACAACCCATTTATTGGCTGCTTGAGAAAATTCACAGTTACATTGGCAACTGGGGATGGGCCATTGTGGTACTTACCATTCTGATCAAATTGATGTTTTTCCCTTTGTCTGCAGCCAGTTACCGATCGATGGCCAAAATGCGCAAAGTGGGTCCGCGCATGCAAAAGCTTAAGGAACAATACGGCGACGACAAAATGGGCTTCCAGCGCGCCATGATGGAAATGTACAAGCGAGAAAAGATCAACCCCTTGGGTGGTTGTATGCCAATTCTGGTACAAATTCCGGTGTTTATTGCCTTGTACTGGGTTTTGCTGGCCAGTGTGGAAATGCGCAACGCGCCCTGGCTGGGTTGGGTCAGCGACTTGGCTGCACCCGATCCCTTCTACATTCTGCCAGTGGTGATGGCAGTGACCATGTTCATTCAAACCAAATTGAATCCCACGCCACCCGATCCCGTGCAAGCCAAAATCATGATGGTCATGCCCCTGGTATTTTCGGTCATGTTCATTTTCTTCCCGGCCGGTTTGGTGCTGTACTGGGTTGTGAACAACATTTTGTCGATTGCCCAACAGTGGGTAATTACACGCCAAATTGAGTCTGCACCCGCAACAGCACGGTGACCCCATCGTGGCCATCGCCACCGCGCCCGGCAAGGGCGGGGTGGGGGTGGTGCGGTTCTCCTTTCCCTCTGTTTCCCAATTCGAATCTTTCTGCCTGGCTTTTTGCGGCAAACTGCCCCAAGCCCGCACAGCCACGCTGTTAACACTTCGCGATTTTGAGCAGCACGCCATCGATGAAGGCATTGCACTGGTGTTCAATGCACCGGCCTCTTTCACGGGTGAATACGTACTGGAATTTCAAGGCCACGGCGGCCAGGCTGTGTTGCAAGGCGTGATGGGTCACGCATTGTCAGTGGCCCGTCAACTGAATATTCCCTTGCGCCATGCCATGGCCGGTGAATTCACGCAACGCGCTTTCCTGAATGACAAACTGGACTTGACGCAGGCCGAGGCCGTGGCTGATTTAATTGATGCGGGGTCTGTGGCCGCCGCTAAAGCTGCAGCAGCCTCGCTAAGTGGTGTGTTTTCCAAACAGGTCAATGCCTTGGCCGATCGAATTGTTCACCTGCGTTTGTTGCTGGAAGCCACACTGGATTTTCCGGAAGAAGAAATCGAATTTCTGGAGAAAGCGGACGCCAAAGGCCAGTTGCACCACATCATGACCATCCACCGCGAATTGTTGAACGCGGCGCAAGAAGGCGTGAAGTTTCGCGATGGCTTGCAAATTGTGTTGGTCGGAGAACCGAATGTGGGAAAATCCAGCCTGTTGAATGCCTTGGCAGGCGAAGAAATTGCCATTGTGTCGGCAGTTGCAGGCACCACGCGCGATCGCATCAAACAGGAGTTGAACATTCGGGGTATACCTTTGGTGCTTGTCGACACAGCCGGTTTGCGCCACACGGTGGACGAAGTCGAGAAAATCGGCATTGAACGCACACGCAAATCGGTGGCGGAAGCCGACTTGGTACTGGTGCTGAAAGATGCAACGTTGACTTCAGAAGACGCTTTTGCACAGCACTTGGAATTGCCCGTTCATCTGCCCACATTAACTGTACTAAATAAAATTGACTTGCTTGCCCAGCCATTGGCTGTTACGCCGGGTGTACAAGCCGTGTCAGCCAAAAGTGGTCAAGGGCTGGAAGCATTGAAAGACGCCATACTGGCCAAAGTGGGCATTGCCCACACGCCCGACCATGGTTTCATGGCCCGTCAGCGCCATGTGGATGCCTTGCATGTGTGTGGGCAGCATCTGAGCACTGCGCACGAATTTGCGAAGCAAGATGACCGTATTCTGGACTTGTTTGCCGAGGAGTTGCGCTTGGCTCACGATGCCTTGGGGGAAATTACGGGACGAATGTTGCCCGATGATTTACTGGGCTTGATTTTTAGCCGTTTTTGCATTGGCAAATAGCTTCAAGCAGGTACGCCACTTAGTCGCACAGTGCCAGGTTTGGATCAACCACTGCTATCTGTTCCATCAACTCCGATTCTTGTTCAAACACAGTGCTTAAAAACAGCAGTTGTTCACAAAGCGATTCAATGGCATTGTCGTGGCTCTGCATGTCCAGGTGCAGCCATTGTTGAGCCAGCGTAACCTGTTCCAAATATTGTTCCAGCAAGGTCAACACAGTGGGCTTGTTCAGCACCCAAATTTTAAGTTGAATGACTTTGGCAAACCGCGCTTGGGCGGATCTGGTTTTTCTTAATTGATCAGCAAAACTTTTTAAACCATACGCCACATGGTCCAGCTCCAGTGCAATGTCTGTTTCGATTGACTGACAATCCAGCGAAAGAAGTTTGTCGTCTCGATGTGGCACGACCAGCGCAATGTTCATGATTCAATACCTTTGAGATGTTGATGCATGGGTTTATCTTACGGACTCTAGACATTCATACCATTCCGTAGATTGGGGATGCTTGATTGTGAGGGCCCCCCAGTTGGTGGAGCCCATTGCGAGAAAATGCAAAAAGCACACTTATTTGTTCCGTTGAATTCATGTACTCTTTGGGAATTAGAAAGAGGCCAAAAAAGCCATTAAGGGCCCCCGTGTGCTCGACCCAGCCTGCTGACAATGAAAAATCAAAAAATTCTGGTGCTTGAAGATCACCCGCTTATTTCAATGGTGATTGAGGATGTGTGCAAAGACATGGCACCCCATGCTGTATTAAGCGTAGTGACCAGCCTTGCCCAGGCGCGTGAACACCTGTTCAACAAACCTGATCTGATTATTTTTGATTTAACGTTGACAGATTCAAAAGGTGAAGCCACGATCAACTGGCTCGACTCGATGTTTCCGAAGGTGTGTGGTTTGATTTACACCGGCTTCGTCAGTGAGGAAATCAAAGCGCGCGCCGTGCAGTTGAATTACGCCATTATCGACAAGGCGTGCAGCCAATCTGTGTTGGCCCATGAAATTGAGGCGGCACTGTTCAAGTCGGGTATTTTGGACAGGTCTCTTTCAGAAGCCGCACCTGCAAACGAGCATCAATCCAGCATTGTGGCTTACCCGGGTGCGAAGCCCCTGACTTGGCGTCAGGTTGAAATCATGCGAATGACCGCAGAAGGATTGTCTGCAAAAATGGTGGCTCAACGCATCGGCTTAAGCCCCGAGACGGTTCGGGGTCACATTCGGGAAATCTTCAAGCGGCTGGAAGTGTCCAACAAAGCGCAAGCGGTGAATGTTTTTTTGAAAGCGGAACGCAGCGTAAAAATGAAGTTAAACGATTGACTGTTGTCTGCCGGTCGAATTGATTTCAATGATTTTGTTGTGGAACGCGTTTCAGATCAATGCCTATGGTCAAGGTACCAATCATCGATGCGCTATCGTAAACAGGCACACTGACCTGTGAAATCATGGATTTGACGCTCTCGTCCCAGCGCGCCCGCGAAATGTAGAAATCCGGCTTTCTGGAGGGTTGGTTGGTATCGAAAATTTCGGTGAATTTTTCTTCATCGCCTTGCCAGTAATCACTGGTGACCATGTTCATCGCAACTGTTTCACCCAGTTTTCCAGTCAATATGGCTTCTTTAAAGTAAACCCGCTTTTCTAATGTCTTCCTCAAGAATTCAGAGGCTGTAGATGCCAGAATTTTTCTGGCCTCTGCTTCCTGACCGTTTGAAGCAATCCAGCGCGCGTCCAGCGCATGCAGGTCTGCTGGCAATGGCGGGTTCAAATTGGCCAGCTTAACTGCCTCCACAACTTCTGGTTTTTTGGCAATCGACTGAATTTCTTTCACAATCGCACCAGCACAAAATGCATGAGCAAAACCCTGGCCCAACAAGTTCAGTGTTGCGGTCAGCGTTAGCAATGTGATCGCTTTGTACATAAACGTTTGCCTTTTATTCAGCCAGTACCTTGATGTGTTGTAGTTTGGCTCCCAAGGGATGGTTCTCCAATTCGTCCCGACTCAAATAACCCAGTGCATTCGGGTTGTTCGATAACATCTCCACCATGTGCTGGCTGTTGTCAGCCACTGTGGGGGCTTTGCTGATTCCGATGCATTCCATCAGTCTTTGAACCGTCGCAAATTCCTCACTGGTGAAGCCCAAGGTGCGAGAGATGAATTGCTCCCTTCGATCGAATGTATCTTCTCTGTCAATCACCAACACTTTGGCATCGCCCACCAGTTGGCTTTGGCCGGTGTACAAATCCCTGAGTTTTGTTTTAGAAATCTGGGTGAAAGGAATTTGTTTTGAACCCACTACAACAACCTCTGCGTGAGCCACGCCAGTGGCCATGACCATGGCGCCAAGCGACAGGCGAGTCAATACTGCAAACACGAATTGTTTCACATCAAACCCTTGAAATACTTTCGACAGCTTTTTGGTGAGCTCTTGGCACCCAAAGTGCGCAGAACTTCTACTTTGTTAATTCTTGTAGAACGAGTTTAAAACATGGTGGGCGTTAAAAACAATTCACCTTGTTTTGCAGCTCAATGTTTTCCAAACCGATTGCTTAAAACCAGAATTTTTTCAGCTTCATCCACAATGCCTGGCCACACGCTTTGAATTTCTTCCATCACGGCAATGTGCGTGCCGGGTTCTTCTAATAGTTTGTCCATCTGTGAGAACTGCTCTTTCACGCTGTCTGTACCCAGCATGCCCAACACACCGGCCAGTGAGTGAATTTCACGCTTGAAGGTTTGCAGGTCGTCTTGCTCAATGCAGGCGGCCAGGCGTTCAATCAGGTTCTCGCTGGTTTGCAGGAATTTGCCCAGGTATTTCGCCATCCGATCGGGTTCAAAGCTACTGACCTTGAAAATGGCGGATTGGCGGGTGGCCACTGGTTCAATCTTGTTGGTCGCTGGGGTTTCATTGCTGGTCTCAAAGCCGGTCAACACGCCTTCTGTGCTGCGCAGGCATCGGTGAATGGCATCAAACAGGTTTTGTTCATGGAACGGTTTGGTTAACACGTCGTTAATGCCGTGTTCTTCGCATCGAACTCGAGTTTGCTCAAATGCGTGGGCGGTCAAGGCCATGATCGGGGTGACACAATGCACTGCGTTTTCGCGCACCCAGGTTGCCAGTTGATAACCATCCACAAACGGCATTTCAAGGTCTGAAATCATCAGGTCATACGGTTCGGGGGAGTTCTTTAGAATCTTTATTGCTTCACGACCGTCTTTCGCACATTTGATCTGGTAGTTTTTTGGGCCCAGGAAATCTAGCAACAGTTCCATGTTCAACGGGTGGTCCTCGACAATCAAAATTTTTGCTGCGCGAACTTTGGTCTGGCCAGAAGTTTTCGATGTTGACGCATGTTCTTTTTTGGCGCCTCGCGTTTTCGCGACAACTTCCGCAGGTGCCGTATTGGGCACTTGTCGGTCTGTCAACTTCATCAAATGCACGGGCAGAATTGGGGTGGTCAACACCCGGTTGTGCGAATCAGCACCGTGTATTCGTTGAAATTCAACAGCATTTCGATTGGACAGCCACACCAAATTCTCACTTTCATTCAGACGATTTGATTTCAGCAAGGACAGCAGTTCTGGTGATGAACTGGCGATGTCGCTGTCGATAAACACCACGTCTTTGGACTCGAAGGGCTTTTGGTCGGTCAGCAGTTCTTCGGGTGACAAAGCCGCGAGGGGCACATAGAACTGATCCAGAATGCTGGAAATGGATCGATGCAGTTTTTGGTCCAGCGAACAAATGTAAGCGCGTTTAATGTCTGGTCCATGCAGCAAGTCAAGGTTACGCGCAGGCGCTTCCTGTTCCTGAATTTTCAGGTTCAGTGTGAAGTAGAAAACAGAGCCACGCCCCGGGGTGGAGTGTGCATGAATATCGCCTTCCATCAAGTGAACCAATTCTTTGGCGATGCTTAAGCCCAATCCACTGCCACCAAACATTCGGGTGGTGCTGGAATCGGCCTGTGTGAATTTGTCGAACACACGTTGTAGTTGGTCTTTGCTCATGCCAATGCCAGTGTCACTGACACTGAACTGCAGCGTGACATGGTCGTCAATCTGCTTGAGCACTTTAACCGTTAGGTTAACGTGGCCTTCGTTGGTAAACTTGATGGCGTTTCCAATCAGGTTTTTTAGTACCTGGCCTACCCGCAAAGAATCGCCAACCAGCCGATTCAAAGTGGACTGCACTCCTTTGCCCTGCAGTGTGTAAAGCAGACGAATGTCTTTGTTTAACGCAGAATTGCCCAGGGTGCCAAACACCTCCTCCAACACATCGTCAAGCCGGAAGGGGCGTTTCTCAAGCTTGAACATGTCGGATTCAATTTTCGACAAATCCAAAATGCTATTGAGCAGGTGCAGCAGGTTGTCGCCCGACAATTGAATTTTGCTCAGGTAATCCTTTTGCTTTTCATTCAGGTCGGTTTTCAGCGTAAGTGCGGTCATGCCCAAAATCGCATTCATGGGTGTTCGAATTTCATGGCTCATATTGGCCAGGAATGAACTTTTTATTCTTGATTCGTTCTTGGCACGTTCTTTTTCAACGTTGGCCAGGCTGACTTCTTCCAGCGCTTGCTTTACACGTTCACTTTTTTCAAGATCCCGTTGAAACGAACGAATCATTCGGTTGAAAGCGCGGATCAGCAAGTTGATTTCATGCGACCCGGTGCGGTTGTTGACGCGCACCGTGTAATCGCCTTTCATGATTTCTTCGCTGGCGTTGTACAGTGAATTGATGGGGTCAATCACTTTTTTCTTGATTGAAATCAGACCGATGAACAGGCCGATCAGAAACAGCATGGTGAACACCACGTCAAGATAAACACTGTAGGTAAGCTCTTTCCGCGAAGCATCAATCAAAGCCAGATAGCGGTATTTTTCTTGTGCGATGAATCCTGACAGTTCAGCAGACAGTGCATTGGTCAGTTCTATGTGTTCGCGATCAAACAACACACCAAATGTTTCGCGCACTTCAGGCGGGGAAAGGTACTCGCCATTTTGTTTGTCAACAAAGCGGGTGATACCACTTGCAAATGCGCCGAGTTCGTTTTTTTCCAGCCGGTGGCGCAGATCCAGAATGTTCTCAATGGCGGGCTCATTTTCTCCGATAAAGCGCAGCGTATAAAGTCTTTCACTGAGATTTTGGCCAACCCCCCAAGACACGGCAGACTCTTTTTTCTCACCGGTCAGCACATCAACCCAATAATCAGACGCTACGGGTTCTGAATAAACCCGGCTGCCGTTGTGCAAACCGACAATGTCAAGGTAGTGATTGATGTACTCGGGGTTGCGACTGGCTGCATACAGCAAAACCAGTTTGCGCATGGCATCGAATTCCGCCAGCGTTTGCGTCAGAATGGCTTCGTCGGAAGCCCACGCTTGGTAGTAATCCTCCTGTATGGTTTGCTGGTGAATGGAAACGCTCTTCACGCCGATTCCAAACACCGAGAACACCAGAATCAGCAATCCAAAAATGCGAATCAGCAGCGTCAGTTTCATGGGCCCGCCTGTTTATTGATTTTATCGCGGCCCTGAATCAGTGACTTTGTGTTTCTTCAAACATTCTGGATTGTCGTTCAGCTTTGGTGAAAATAGAAACAGCGTGGGCGCGATTTTGTGCTCCCAGTCTAACAAGCACTTCCCGCATGTGCGCGCGCACGGTCTCCGGACTTAAATTCATGTCTTTGGCTGCTTCCTTGGCTGTCATGCCCACAGCAATTCGTCGCATGATTTCAACTTGGCGCCAGGTCAGTGGTTTTTTTGAACCCGGAGCAATGATATTGGATTGAAATTCATTTTTCGATTTCAGTTTGTCTGCATTCATGCCTTGCTGGTATTGAACGCCCATTGCAGTGAGTCCCTTCATCACAGCGTCCAACAATTCGTGGTAATCCGCTGATTTCCGAACTACTGGAATTTCCATGTCCTGAAGCTCGGCCAATATGTGATCGTGCGTGGTTCCAGTGAAGGCCAACAACTGGGAAAACGGGAACAGGTCACGCACGCGCCGAGCCGATGCCACGCCTTCGCAATCAGGCAGGTTCAAGTCGAATATCACCAAACGCGGATTTTCATGAATGTGTTGTTCACTGGCTTGAATGCTTGGCACCTTGAGAATGCTTAGGTCGGGGGCATGCTCTGTCAACATGTCGGCCAGCATCATGGAAACCAATGGGTGGTCTTCGATCAAAAGTACTGCATTGGGGCTCATTAGCGTCCCTCCAGAATTGTTGTTTCACAGTAATTAGAATCGGCGTTACCGATAATTCACTCCATAGTACGTGCCCACCCTTTGCGTGGTGCCCCTTCATTTGGAGGATGGCTTCATTTGAACCGTTGGATGTGTGTGCCGGTTTCCCCAAAATAGGGGGGGGGTCTCTTTGTATTGATGAAGGCTGTGGCCGGATCAATTAACCTGACTAGGTCAAGTTAAATGCCGTGCGGCTGGGTGATCAAAATGAGTGAATCGATGTCAGCACCACTGGAAATCTGGGTTGCCGAAGATTCTCCGTTCTATCGTTTGGTTGTCGAAGAAGCAATCGAGGAAATTGCGAAAGTGACTTACGTCCCGATTTCGTTGACTGTGTTTGAGCGGTTTGGCGACATCCGGGATGCATTTGAGCAAGCCGAGCAAGGCAATCAAGCGTTGCCGGCCGCTGTTTTGTCTGATCTACATTTTCCTGACAATGCCTACGATGATTTACAAGACATCGTCGCCTTCTACGACAGGTATTTGCACTTGGTGCCAGTGTCTTACATGTCTTGCAATCCTGAAAGTCTGAAAACAGCGCAAGCATTTGCCCTAAGCAGGCTGGATTCAATCCAGTCGGCCAGATTTTTGCGCAAAGACACTGCAGACACGATGGCCAACTTGGTCAAGACCATTCATGCCATGGTTTTTACGCCACGCGCGCAGGTGCTGAGCGTGGGCACGACACTGGCCTGATCCGCTAAATTTCGAGCACTCGAAACACGACCAGAAAACAGGGCGCGTTGCGTGCAGTGTCCAGAAACGGGGAAATCAAAATATCGCAAGGTACTTTGTGATCTGGATTGATTTCATACTCTGTTTTAAGCAATATTTTTTGTCGGCTCAGAAAAGCCACAAGCAGCTGTCGATAGTCTCTTGTTGGAATTCTTCCGTGGATTAGGTGATAAGGATTCCGTCCAAGCCACTTGTCTCGACCCTGACCTACGAATGTTTCGAACGCCGAGTTCACGTAAAGCAATCCAAATGGTTCTTTCGTTTTCCTTACGTCGTTGGTCACCATTATGACCTCGCGAATCTGTTCGATCGCCGAGTTCAGCATGTACAGATCGCTGCTTTGGTTTTTTCGCTTGGTGATGTCTTTGATCAGGATGGTGTAACCCGAGCTCGATTTAAATACGCGAATCGATATCCAGCGCTTGATAAACTGAACGTACTGCTCGACTGGTTTAGAAAAACCAACTTGATTGACTGATTCCAGCAGCACTGAAAATTGGGATATGTCGAGGTCTGGAATTAGTTCGTGAAGGGGCATGGCGTGCACAAACAGTTCACGGTCTTGTTGCAGCAGTGCCTTGGCGTTCCGATTTACGAAACTCACGTTCATTGCCGCATCAATCTCGACCAAACCATCGGTCAGGTTGTCGACAATCAGGTTGTAAGCCAACAGGTTTTTTTCCAGCGCCAGTTCGGTTCTCCGGCTCTCTGAAATGTCTGCAATGGAGCCATAAAGGCCCACTGGCACACCTTCTTCACCGATGGACGGGCGAATCATCATGCGAAACCATTTTTTGTTGTTCTCGTCTTCTTGCGATTCAAACTCCAGGCTGGCCGGTTTTCGATTGTTGATGCACTCGATGAACAACACTGCAATATTGCGGCCAGACAATTTTGAAACAATGGCGCTGAGGTGGAAGATTGTTGTCAGTGATTCTTTGCTGGTGCTTAGCACTTCACGCAGCATTTCCGTGGTTTTCAGCATTCCACTGTCCAGGTGGTAGTACCACCCACCCACCTTGGCCAAAGTGCCGGTCAGGTTCAGCAGGGTTTCATCAAAAACCGATTTTTGCATGGACGATGCTTTGTTGATCACCGCCGTGAATTTCGCCTCAAAATGTGGTTTCTTGAATGCTGTGAAGCCTTTCTTGGGGAACAGCTCGATTCGTAGCCAGGTGTTGGCTTCCTCTTGGTCATTCAGGCGCACCCATGTCTCGCAGGGGGTTTTGTTGCCAAGGCTCTGTTTAAAAACCGTCTGAAATGGGTCTTTGTCTTCCGCGTGAAGCAGATCGATCAGGTTTTCTTTGGATTTAATTTTGAAAAACTCGTCATCATCGGGGCCAGCCAGCCCCGTGATTTGGCCGGTGTAATCCAGTAGCATCCTGCCCTTCACGGATTCTTTCAAAAACGATTTCGGAAAGCGCTTCAGGTCCACACTGGGTTCCATACGGGCTGCTTCCGCGTTCTCTTCCATGTGTGTTGGAGATTCTGGCAAAGGCTTGCTAATTTTCTTAACCAGGCCGAACAGCCGTACCATGCCCGCTTGGTCATTGCCGTAAACCTGTTCTTCGAACATCACAATCGAGTCGTTGGGCAAACGCACCCTGTAGGTGAAGGCCGTTCCGTTTCGCTCAAGCCGGGCTGATGTAACCTTGTCTTTGTCTTCTGCAATGGGAAGATCGTTGAACCAGGCGGCGCTCACCGACCTGGACTGGGTCAGATTTAGCCATTTCTCCATGGACGGTGAAAGTTCAATCTTGCTGTTGTGATCAATGCTTTTCCAGCTTCCAAGGCTTTGTGCGTTTGTTGATGGATGCTGCGCGCCGCTAGCGGCTTCGCTCGATTCTTTAACCTTGATGGCTCGCTCAATGACCGAGTGTTCGACCAATTTGGCCATGCTGCTTGCAATGGTTATTTCAGCTTCTGTCCAGTCACGTGGAATGTTGTCCAACAAGCAAAAAGTGCCAATTTTATTTCCATTGAGTGAATGCAAAGGAACGCCCAGGTAGGATCTTATCCCCGGGCTTTCGGTGACCAAAGGATTGTTTTTGAAATCGGGATGCACAGCACAATCGTTAATCACATGGGGTTCATTGTGTTTGATTGTTTGCGAGCAGATTGAAAGGTCGCGTGGTACTTCCTTGGCTTCGAACCCGCGTTTCGCTTTGAACCAAACTCTTTCAGAATCAACGAAGGCGATGAAGCAAAAAGCACAGTCAAAAGAGGTTGAGCCCAAGTCCACCAAGGCTTCAAAAAATTCTTCTTTGCTCGTGTCCAGAATATCGAGTTGGTAAAGCTCTGTAAGCCTTACTGCCTCGTCAATTTCTTTTGGACTGCTCATCTTCGAAGTGTCTCCGTCCTGCTTTTTCCTCGGTGCATACTTTACACTCTGTCCCCCTTTTGGGGGACACATTCTACGAACTTGTCACTTATAAATTCACAAAGCTGGGTGCATAGTCGCTCTAGTTGGTAGCCAGCAATTGCCTGATTTGCTCAACACGTTTTCGATTCGCATCCAGGTCGCTGTATCCCACTCTGGATGCGGAACGAACGTGAAGCAAGCCACTTCCCTGGTCGACGCGAAATTCCACATCATCCACAAAGCCGAACAGGTCGCTTGTGAATGTACTGGCCAGGTAATTTTCGTCGGAGTAATCGACATCGCCGCCCAGCAGTTCAATGACTTCCTTGACCTTAAGTAAGGGTTCATCGCCCATGGCAGGAACTATTGAAAAGGCGGGAATGGCATGATCGTCTGAGGGTGAGCTTTCACTGCTCACGCAGTTCGGTTTATTGGGACAGGGGGCCAATTGCCCCATGGCCAGCCCCGATGCCTTACCTGTTTCTGAGTAAAGGCCCATTGCAAAAAAAGCAACGATGACGAACGTCATTAAAATGATTAAGCCAAGCAACGCCTTTTTCACGGAAAAGCCCCTTCTGTCTTATACTGATTATTGAGTTTTTCTCCAGTGTAGCGGTCAGTGAGATCAGATGTCCAAACCTTTGCAGTTTAAGTTGTCTCAAGAAGAAGTTTCCCGCATTGTTGAAATGGCCTGGGAAGACCGGACACCTTTTGAAGCGATAGAACTTCAATTTGGATTGAACGAATCCCAGACCATCGAATTAATGCGAGCCAACATGAAAGCCAGCAGTTTTCGCATGTGGCGCGAGCGGGTCACCGGCCGTAAAACCAAACACCTGAAGTTGCGAGGGTTTGGGCTATCGAAAGCCTATGCCCCCGGGCACTACAAAGTGCGGCGCTAGCAAAGGAAACCCGATGGCAAAAGAGCATCACACTTCTGCGTTGGCCTCTCGGAGTGGTCAAGAGTGGATGTTGTGGTTGGGCCGTGCGTCTCAATACATGCCCGACTTGCACCGTGCTTTGCAGTTTCTGGAGGGCAGTTGCGAGTTGCTCGATTCGCCCGAGGGGCTTGACCATAAACTGCGGTCTCGTAAACTCAAACAACTCATTAATCGCTTCGTGGGTTCAGCGCGCTGCCCGTCCGCGCAATCCTGCGAAAAAATTGCGATTCGAACTCAGATTCTGGATGGGTGGTTGCAGTCGGAATTGAATCGCAGCGCTGATCCGAACTTGCTGGTTGATTTGGGTGCGCATGCTCTGCAGAAGCTGATGACCATTTGCGAAGGGGCTGATGACAAACATGGTTCTTTGTTGAAGGCTGTGCGTGAGTTCACTCGCGACTGGTTAAGCATAGTTTCCAGCCGTGTTGAAAATACGATTGAGCGGGCTCACTTGGTGTACCCAGTGGCCATGCTTGATCAAGCCGGTTTGGTCGACCCCTCTTGGTGGTGGAAGCAAATTGCACTGTGCGACAGGCACACCGTGTTGGGTTTGGTCGAGCTTGAAATCAACGACATGAATGAAATGCAGCCCACCAGCAACGTGAGTTGGCGGTCATTTGACAAGCGCTGGCGCAGGTTGCGTTTGCGGGCGCTGCTGGAACACCTTGAAGAAAAGTTTTTGCTGGCCGAGTTGCTTCGAAAATCAGCGGTTGATGATTTTGAAGCGGTGGTGGCCGTGCGCAAGTTGCGCGATGCGGGCAGGTCTCGAGATGCGATTACTCAGGCGGAGCAGTGGTTGCGTGCCTTGCCTCGAAGCCCTGTACTAGCAGAGGCCTTATTTGATTTGTATGTGGACGATGGCTGGGATGAGGAAGCCTTGGCCTTGGCAGTCACGCATTTTTCTTACGATCCCAATCCCGCTTGGCTGGAAAGGTTGGCCCGTCTTGGTTCGGTGGCCGCTGCCAAGCAAATCAAGGCGTGGAAAAAACAATTGGCTGCTTAAGGTTTTAAAGCAGATCCATCTGGCCTTTGTGGGTTTTGTAACGGAATGATTCAAGCACCGTTTTGCCCTGGGGGTTGCTGAAGTGTTTTGCCACTTCGCCGGCCTGAATGTGGCCGGTTTGAAGAACGCGCAAGTACCAGCCGCAGTTGCCTTGCTGAATCATTTGTTTGGGGGCTGCACCGAACCCCATTCGAATTGCAAACTTGTGACAGGGTTCGCGTGGGTCGGTGACACGCAATCGAACGGAACCGAATTCAAATTCATCGCCAATGCGCACTTGGGTTTCATCGAGTCCTTCAACAACCAGGTTTTCACCTAAAAATCCCCAGGGCAGTGCAGTGTCCAAACCCTTTTCTTCCCGGCGGGCTTGCCAGAAGGCATAGTGTTTTGCGGGCATCATGTACACCGCTTTGTCTAGCCCACCGTGCACCGACAAATTGCATTGTTCATCGCCTTCAAGGCCCAGCTTTTTCAGCTCAATCGGTACGGCGTTTTCTTCAGTGCTGACAGGCTGTTTTTTAATGCCGCTGGCTTCCGTTTTTATAGCGCCTGATGCGGTTCGGTAAACAAGCGGTGCAACAAGCCCGGTGCAGATGGCGATCAGTTTCATAATGCGTGGTCGGTAAGGCAGAAACGCCACTTTACATGGGCTTTAACCGAATGCAAACAAGGCATGCGAATACATGATAATGCCTATAGGAAAAACTTATTTCCGTTTGCTTACAACATGTTAAACTCGAGGGCTAAGTTTGCGGATAAACGACAAGCCTGTCGCCCGTGTGCTTGGTGTCATGTTCCGGTCACACACTGTCGAGCAACGCCAAAGCCCCCGCACCAAAGAATTACATTTTGTCTATTGGAGGTTTTAGCATGAGTGCAGTGCTGTCTATGGTCAGCCAGACCGTGCCGTCGTATGTCAAGCATGAAAAGCTTGTGGCTTGGGTGCAAGAAATTGCAGCCCTTACCGAGCCCAAGAATATTGTGTGGTGCGATGGTTCTCAAGAAGAATATGAACGCCTTTGCGCGGAAATGGTTGAAGCGGGTACTCTTCGCAAACTCAACCCAGAAAAGCGCCCGAATTCCTACCTGGCTTGGTCTGATCCTTCAGACGTGGCTCGCGTGGAAGACCGCACTTACATCTGTTCCGAAAACAGGGAAGATGCAGGCCCCACCAACAATTGGGAAGACCCCGCCAAAATGCGCGCCACACTGAACGGTTTGTTCAAAGGCTCCATGCGTGGTCGCACGCTTTACGTCGTCCCATTTTCAATGGGCCCATTGGGCAGCCCGATTGCCCACATCGGTGTTGAGTTGTCTGATTCCGCTTACGTGGTAGTCAATATGCGCATGATGACGCGCATGGGCAAGGCTGTTTACGATGTGTTGGGTTCGAACGGCGAATTTGTGCCATGCGTACACACCGTGGGCGCACCTTTGCAAGCAGGTCAAAAAGACGTTTCCTGGCCTTGTAACCCAGACACGAAGTACATCGTTCACTACCCAGAAACACGTGAAATCTGGTCGTATGGTTCCGGCTACGGCGGCAACGCTTTGTTGGGCAAGAAGTGCCTGGCACTGCGCATCGCCTCTACCATGGGCCGTGACCAGGGCTGGTTGGCGGAACACATGTTGATCCTGGGTGTTACCAACCCCGAAGGCAAGAAGTACCACGTTGCTGCGGCATTCCCGTCGGCCTGTGGAAAAACCAACTTTGCGATGCTGATTCCACCTGCATCCATGAAGGGCTGGACAGTAACCACCATTGGTGACGACATTGCCTGGATCAAGCCCGATGCCAACGGCAAGCTGCGCGCAATCAACCCTGAAGCGGGTTATTTTGGCGTGGCCCCTGGTACCAACACCAAAACCAACTCCAACTGCATGGCTTCCCTGAATGCCAATGTAATTTTCACCAACGTTGCGCTGACCGATGATGGCGATGTGTGGTGGGAAGGTTTGTCCAAGGAAGCGCCAGCGCACCTGGTTGACTGGACAGGCAAAGACTGGACACCTGACTGCGGCCGCAAGGCATCACATCCCAACGCACGTTTCACGGTGGCCGCTGAACAAAATCCGGTAATCGACAGTAACTGGGACAACCCGGCTGGCGTTGAAATTGACGCGTTCATCTTTGGTGGTCGCCGTTCAACCACCGTGCCTTTGGTCACCGAAGCCCGCAACTGGGTAGAAGGTGTTTACATGGCTGCAACCATGGGTTCAGAAACCACCGCTGCGGCCTTTGGTCAGCAAGGTGTAGTGCGCCGCGACCCATTTGCCATGTTGCCATTCTGTGGCTACAACATGTCGGATTACTTCCAGCACTGGCTCGACTTGGGCAAGAAGCTGGAGTCATCCGGTGCCAAGTTGCCCGCGATTTTCTGCGTGAACTGGTTCCGTACCGATGCCGAAGGCAAGTTCATATGGCCTGGTTTTGGCGAGAACATGCGTGTATTGAAGTGGGCGCTTGAGCGTGTTGAAGGCAAGGGCAAAGGCGTTGACCACGTGTTTGGTACATCACCGACTTACGACGACATTTCATGGGATGGTCTGGATTTCAGCAAGGCTGAATTTGATTCCATTACCGCGATCGACAAAGCAGCCTGGCTTGAAGAGCTGGATTTGCATGCGGAGTTGTTCGAGAAGTTGAAGCACAACTTGCCAGCCCAGCTGGAAGAAACCAAAGCGCAAATTGCGAGCCGCCTAGCTGCTTGATTTGGTTTTAAAGTTTTGACTTTTTTCTGATACTCCGGAATTAGTCCTATGGCGGGCGCCCACAAGGCGCCTGTTTTCTTTTTTGGAAACTTTTCTTGCATGCTTGAAAATATTGAATTGTGGGTGTTAATTGCACTTTGCATCGCAGCCTTTGGCGCGGGTCTAATTGATGCCATGGTGGGTGGCGGTGGCTTGATCCAGATTCCGGCCTTGTTTGGCTTGCTGCCCACGCAGGGTCACGCCACTTTGTTGGGTACCAATAAAATTTCCAGTGTGGTGGGAACCACCTTTGCTGCTTATAAGTACGCCAAAGCCATTCAAGTGCCGTGGAATGCGGTGATCCCAGCCACCGTCATGGCATTAATTGGCGCATTTTGCGGCGCTTACATTGTTACTCAGGTTTCCACAGAAGTGCTGCGGTTGTTGTTGCCGATATTGCTCATAGCGGTGGCCATATACACCTTCCTGCGAAAAGACCTTGGCAGTGTTCATGCACCCAAGCTCGACAAGAACCGCGAGCGTTTTTTCGGCGCTTGCGTTGGCTTGACGATTGGTTTGTACGACGGGTTTTTCGGGCCAGGTACCGGGTCGTTCTTAATGGTCGCCTTCGTTGTATTTTTCGGCTTCGATTTTCTGGCGGCCACGGCAGGTGCCAAGATGGTCAATATTGCTTGTAACCTTGCATCGTTGGCTTGGTTTGCGCCTGCTGGGCATGTGATTGTTGCCTTGGGTTTGTTGATGGCAGTGTTTAATTTGGCGGGTGCCAAGGTTGGTGCAAGCTTGGCGATTCGTAAGGGGGCTGGCTTTGTGCGGAAGATTCTGTTGGCAGTGGTTTTTTTGCTTATTCTGCGAACCAGTTACGACAGCTATTGGCCATACGTGAAGTGGTGGATTGCGTGATGTTCCACGTGGAACATTTCTGAGCTGATGTGATTGTTGGTGGAGTGGGTTGATTGGGGCGTATTCGCATCGATCCTCCGGATCGCGCTTCGCTGCGAATCAAGCCGAGCGCCTTGATCTTGAATCGGCAGCATGATGTAACACCACTGAAAATCAGCAATACGCCATCAACTCACACTTTCGGGCAGAGAAAGATCACGACACGGCTACCACCCCAGTTAGAAACGGCGATCAGTGATTGAGCCATAAAGTTGTACCGATCGGTATCTGAGAATTAGCAGTTGGTGATCCACGGTTCGCAGTTTGGTTGTGTGCATTTGCGAAGTTCGCATGTCCGTCCTTCCGCTTTCAGGCGGAGGAGGGACTTCGACTTTGCAGATGCCTCTACCTAGCTATGTGTGAGACCTAGCCAAACGATTTGTCAGTTTTGTGTTCCACGTGAAACATGTTCACTTGGGCAAAAACTCACCACAGCATATAATTGCGCCAATGTTGGCAATGTCGCGTCAGGGCGAAGCCGTATAAATTTCGAGTTCCGTTAAGGAATTCCGGCACCAAGTGCCAGGAGCAAAGAATGTTTTACCCAGAAGAATTTGATGTCATTGTGGTTGGTGGTGGTCATGCCGGTACCGAGGCTGCACTCGCCGCCGCCCGCGCGGGTAGCAAAACACTATTGCTGACGCACAATATCGAAACACTTGGGCAAATGTCTTGCAACCCGTCCATTGGTGGTATTGGTAAGGGGCATTTGGTTAAAGAAGTGGACGCCTTGGGTGGTGCCATGGCCATTGCAACGGATGAAGCCGGTATTCAGTTTCGAATTTTGAATGGCTCCAAGGGCCCAGCGGTGCGCGCTACCCGTGCGCAGGCTGACCGTGTTTTGTACCGTCAAGCCATTCGTACTCGTCTGGAAAACCAAGCCAACTTAAGCCTGTTTCAGCAATCAGTAGAAGACCTGCTGCTGGATGGTGACCGCGTTTGCGGTGCAGTTACACAAGTGGGCGTGAAGTTTAAAGCCAAGGCTGTTGTGTTAACCGCAGGCACTTTTCTGAATGGCAAAATTCACGTGGGTTTGCAAAATTACTCGGCGGGTCGTGCCGGGGATCCACCCTCGATTGGTTTGGGTCAACGCTTGCAGGAAATGAAGCTGCCGCAAGGGCGCCTAAAAACTGGAACGCCCCCGCGAATTGACGGCCGCAGTATTGACTTCTCAGTCATGCAAGAACAGCCTGGTGATCTGAATCCGGTGCCTGTGTTTTCCTATCTGGGCACCGCGGCCATGCACCCAAAGCAGTTGCCTTGCTGGATCACACACACCAATCAAAATACCCACGACATTATTCGTGGTGGCTTGGATCGCAGCCCAATGTACACCGGTGTGATTGAAGGTGTGGGCCCACGTTACTGCCCGTCCATTGAAGACAAAATTCATCGCTTCGCAGACAAGGAATCGCATCAGATTTTTCTTGAGCCCGAGGGCTTAACCACCAATGAGTATTATCCAAATGGTGTGTCGACCTCTTTGCCGTTTGATGTTCAGCTTGACTTGCTGCACTCCATCAAAGGCCTGGAAAACGCTTACATCATGCGCCCAGGCTATGCGATTGAATACGATTACTTTGACCCGCGCGCATTGAAAACCACGTTGGAAACCAAGGCCATTGAGGGTTTATTCTTCGCAGGCCAAATCAATGGCACTACTGGTTACGAAGAGGCCGCAGCGCAAGGGCTGTTGGCGGGCTTTAACGCGTCGTTAATGGTTCAGGGCAAAGATCAGTGGACGCCTCGTCGCGATGAAGCCTATCTGGGTGTGCTCGTAGACGACTTGACCAGCAAGGGCGTGGCAGAGCCTTACCGCATGTTCACAAGCCGCGCTGAGTACCGCCTAAGCCTGCGAGAAGACAATGCGGATCAACGACTCACCCCAATCGGCCGAAAGCTTGGTTTGGTTGACGACATCCGCTGGAAAGCCTTTTCTGAAAAGCGCGAAGCCGTGGAGCAAGAAAAGCAAAGACTACGTTCCACGTGGATCAATCCGAAAATCGTGGCACAGGCGGAAGCCGAGCGTGTGTTGCACAAGGGCATTGACCGTGAATACAATTTGTACGATCTGCTCAAGCGCCCCGATGTGAGTTATCAGAACCTGAGCACATTGCTGAAAGAAAGTGGCGAATTGGCCATGGGCAATCCTTTGACTCAAAGTGAGCTGATTTCCCAGTTGGAAATTGAGGTGAAGTACGCAGGCTATGTACTTCGGCAGCAGGCAGAAGTTGAACGTGGTGCGGGGAATGGAGCCATTCGCCTGCCCGCAGATTTTGACTACGCTGGCGTGAACGGGCTTAGCAAAGAAGTGCAACAAAAGCTGAACACCCACAAGCCTGAAACGATTGGGCAGGCAGGGCGTATTCAGGGCATTACGCCCGCTGCAATTTCCTTGCTGCTGGTTCATTTGAAAAAGCGTGACTTGTTGAATCGTGCCAGCCAAACGAAAGTCGATGATGCACCTGAGGCGCCGGAGCAAGTGGCTTGAATTCCGCCCACCGAAAACCGAAGTCTGAAACCCTGGGGTCGTCAGACCAAACCTTGCTGGAAGAGGGCATTGCCAAGCTGCGTTTGGGTTTGAATGCCGAACAGCATGAACAACTTTTTAAGTACGGCCAGCTTATTCAGAAATGGAATCGGGTGTACAACCTGACTGCCATCCGCAACAACCGCGAATTAATTACCCATCATTTGCTTGATTCACTGGCTGTGTTGCCGGAAATTTCCTTCGCCTTGCAGGCAGAAAACAAGCCGGAAATTCTGGATGTGGGTGCCGGTGCAGGCCTGCCAGGCTTGGTGTTGGCCATTGCACAGCCCGCCTGGCAAATTACTCTGATTGACACCGTCCAAAAAAAGGCGGCTTTTATGCAACAAGCCATTGCCAGTCTGGGGCTCAGAAATGCGCAGGCTGTGCATGGTCGGGTTGAAGAATACCAAGTCCAGAAACCTTTTAATTTGATCTGCTCCCGAGCGTTTTCCAGCATCGACAATTTCATTGCGCTTAGCCAGCATTTGTTGGCTGAAAATGGTCAATTTGCTGCTTTGAAAGGTCGGGTGGAGGTCGACGGCGACGTGCCCGCTGGCTGGCGAATTGATGCGCTTCATCCAATTGAAGTGCCATTCCTGGGCGAGGCAAGGCACTTGTTCATGATTAAACGCTAGAATTAAAGCATTCATTCACAGGACAAGAAGATGGCGAAAGTTTTCTGCATTGCCAACCAGAAAGGTGGCGTGGGAAAAACCACCACGGCGGTGAATTTGGCGGCGGGTCTGGCCTTGGCCAAACAGCGTGTGTTGCTGGTCGATCTTGATCCGCAAGGCAATGCCACCATGGGTTGCGGTATCGACAAGCGCAGCGTAAAGCACACCGTGTACCAAGTGTTGGTGGGTATGGTAGGTGTTGCCGAAGCCACCGTGCGTGCAGAAGGCGAGTTCGATGTACTGGCAGCCAATCGAGAGTTGGCCGGTGCCGAAGTTGAAATGGTGGAATTCGAGGACCGTGAAATCAAACTGCGCGAGGCGATTCAAGAAGTCGACAGCCAGTATGATTTTATTTTGATCGATTGCCCACCCGCGCTTTCACTGCTGACCCTAAATGCTCTGTGTTGCGCCAACGGCGTGGTTATTCCCATGCAGTGCGAATACTATGCACTCGAAGGTTTAAGCGATTTGGTCAACACCATCAAACAGGTGTGCAAGAACCTGAACCCGAACCTGACCATCATTGGTTTGCTTCGTGTGATGTACGACCCGCGCATGACCCTGGCGCAGCAAGTTTCCGCCCAGCTCGAAAAGCATTTTGGCAGCAAGGTGTTCAAAACAATTATTCCGCGCAATGTGCGGTTGGCTGAGGCACCCAGTTATGGCGTGCCCGGTGTGCTATTCGACAAGTCCAGCAAAGGGGCCAAGGCCTACCTGGACTTCGCCAATGAAATGGTAGAACGCCTGGGCTTGCCGATTGCTGCCTAAACTGTTGCATAAGCTACCGCCTAAACTTAATTACCAGAAGAAGCTATGAACGCAATTAAACGCACCAAAGGCCTTGGAAGGGGCCTGGAAGCACTGTTGGGCCCATCGGGCGATGACTCTACCCGCGACATGGGCGAGCAGGTCATGACTCTGCCGCTGGGCAAGCTGCAGGCCGGTAAATACCAACCGCGTTCCCGCATGGATGAAAGCTCGCTCATGGAGCTTGCTGAGTCGATCAAAAGCCAGGGCATCATGCAGCCAATTCTGGTTCGCCCAATTGGTTCTGGAAAGTATGAAATCATTGCAGGTGAACGTCGCTTCCGGGCTTCCAAGTTGGCAGGCTTGGCCGAAGTGCCGGTGCTGGTGCGTGCAGTTCCCGATGAATCAGCTTTGGCCATGGCGCTGATTGAGAACATTCAGCGTGAAGACCTCAACCCGCTGGAAGAAGCCCTGGGTGTTCAGCGTTTGATTCGGGAATTCAACCTGACGCATGAAGATGCAGCCCGCGCGATTGGCCGGTCACGCAGCGCAACAAGCAATATGTTGCGCTTGTTGAACCTTGCCGACCCGGTTCAAACCATGTTGCTGGCTGGTGATGTTGAAATGGGCCATGCCCGTGCCTTGCTCGCTTTAACCGCTGCTGAGCAAATCGCCTGCGCGAACGAGGTGGTCAACAAGCGTTTGTCCGTTCGTGAAACCGAAAAACTGGTAAACGATTGGGCCAGTGATGTTGATCGGCAAGGTACAAAACCAAAGCAGACCGCCGACGTTCGCCGCCTTGAAGAAAGTTTGGCCGACTGGCTGGCCAGCGCAGTGCAATTAAAAGCCAATGCAAATGGCAAGGGCAGTGTTACTATCAAATTCAATAATCTGGACGAGTTGGACGGTGTGCTAGCGCGCATCGGCTTTCCCAAAGACGAGCTTTGATTTCTGCACCAAATCGGTGTGAAAATTAAGCCGTTTTCGTTTGACTAGGGGCCGTACAAACCCCTATAATCTGGCGGTTTGTCAAAATACACGTGGGCCTTGCGGGAAATACGTACCCAATTAAGGTTAAATGTGGCAGCGCAGCAAATATGTGGATAATAGTCGGGCTCCAATGGGTCATCGGGGTGGCAGTGTGCCTCCTCATGTTGTTGGTGTCCCCAATTCACGCGCAGTCTGCTGCATGGGGTTTCGTGGCCGTCGCTTTGCCGAGCACATTGTTCGCAGCACGGTTGGCCTTGGGCAGCAAAACCCCAATGGGCGGAACCTTTGTGTTTTTGGCCGGAGAATTTCTGAAGGTAGGCGCAACAATCGCGATCATGTTTGTAGCGAGCCAGGTTGACCCGAACATTGTTTGGTGGTCCCTGATCCTCACGGCGATCGTCACCCTCAAAAGCTATTTTTTGGCATTTTTCTTGAGATAAGTATGGCATCTTCACCGAATGGGCCCACGCCCTCAGAGTACATCGTCCATCACTTGCAGCATTTCGCTACCGATAAGCAAGGCTTTATCGTCGATTTCTCAGTGATCAACCTTGACACGATGTTTTTCTCCATCCTGTCTGGTCTAATTGTAATCTTCATGCTTCGCAAAGCAGCTGTCAAAGCCACGTCTGGCGTACCTGGCCGCTTTCAGGGCTTCGTCGAAATGATGGTCGAGATGGTCGAGAACCAATCCAAAGCGATTGTTCACGGCGACCGCAGTTTTATCGCACCGTTGGCTCTTACCGTGTTCCTCTGGATCGTGGTCATGAATGCCTTCGACTTGGTGCCTGTCGACCTGATCCCAATGTCGTGGGGTCACCTGTTGTACAACCTTGGTTTTGCTGAAAACCCCGGCGACCCCTACATGCGTGTGGTGGCCACAGCCGATTTGAACGGTGCCCTGGGCATGTCACTGGGTGTGTTGGTCTTGATGTTGTATTACTCGGTGAAAATCAAGGGCGCTGGCGGCTTCGTGCATGAATTGTTCTGCGCGCCGTTTGGCTCGAACCCACTTCTGTGGATCCCCAACTTTGTATTGAACCTGATTGAATTTGCCGCCAAAACCGTGTCTTTGGGCATGCGACTGTTCGGCAACATGTATGCAGGCGAATTGGTGTTCATGCTGATCGCTTTGCTGGGTGGCGCAGCTGCGTTGTCCTTGGGTGGTGCCTTTGCCTTCTTGGGCCACGTGTTGGCCGGAACAATTTGGGCAATCTTCCACATTCTGATCGTGTTGCTTCAGGGCTTCATTTTCATGATGTTGACTTTGATCTACATCGGCCAGGCACATCAGGGCCACTGATCGATTTTGGTTTTTTTGGTTTTTTAATTTTTCATTTTTAAATTTAAGGAGTTGTCATGACTAACGTTGCTTTCGTAGCTCTTGCTTGCGGCATTATCATTGGTTTGGGCGCGATCGGCGCTTGTATCGGTATCGCGATCATGGGTGGTAAGTACCTGGAAGCTTCCGCACGCCAACCAGAACTGATGAACGAACTGCAAACAAAAATGTTCGTTTTGGCCGGTTTGATCGACGCTGCGTTCCTGATCGGTGTTGGTATCGCGATGATGTTCGCGTTTGCTAACCCATTTGTTGGTTAATTTACAGCCACTTCCTTCGAACAACACCGCACGAATGTTTTAAGTCCAATTCGTGCGTTTTAGAGGAAACATGCCGTGAACTTAAACGCAACGCTGTTCGCTCAGCTCGTCGTTTTCTTTATCTTGGCGGTCTTTACGATGAAATTCGTATGGCCACCCCTGATCAAGAGCATCGATGAGCGTGCAAAGAAAATCGCAGACGGCCTGGCCGCTGCGGAACGTGGTAAGCAGGCTTTGGCAGAAGCTGGTCGTAAAGCTGAACAGGAATTGGCAGTAAGCCGTTCTGAAAATCAGCAGCGTCTGGCAGAAGCTGAAAAGCGTGCCCAGCAAATTATTGAAGAGGCAAAACAACAAGCCGAAGTTGAGCGCAAGCGAATTCTTGCGCAGGCTGAAGCGGAAGCTGCAAACGAAGCACAACGTGCCCGTGACCAGTTGCGCGATCAGTTGGCAACACTCGTGGTGAAAGGCGCAGAGCAAATCCTGAAGAAGGAAGTGAACGCCCAGGCCCACGCTGATTTGCTGAATCAACTGAAAGCCGAGCTGTAAGCCAAACGCTTAAGGAAACAAAACATGGTCGAACTATCCACCATCGCCCGTCCTTACGCTGAAGCCGCGTTTGAAGTTGCTAAAACTTCAAACCTGAATCAGTGGAGTGATTGGCTAGAGTCGTGGTCGGCAGTCGCAAGCAATGACGACATCAAATTGCTGGTCAGCAACCCCAAGTTGACTGACGAGCAGGTGTTGAAAGTGTTTACCGAACTGACCAAGACACCGGCGGAAGCGCAAGCAACGAATTTTTTGAGTGCGCTTGTGGAAAATGGCCGTTTGCTGGCCTTGCCAGAAATCGCTCGACAGTTCGAAGAATTGAAGAACAGCCATGAAGGTACTGCCGACGCGGTCATCGCCTCTGCATTCCCAATGTCTGAAGCTGAAGTTCAAAACGTACGTGGCGCATTGGAAAAGAAATTTGGTTCCAAATTGAACGTAACTGTTCAGGTGGATGAATCATTGATTGGTGGCGTTTGCGTCACCGTGGGTGACCAGATTTTGGATAGTTCGGTGCGCGGCAAACTCAACGCGATGAAGGCGGCTTTAACAGCCTAACTTGGCCCTCAAACGTAATTGGAGCAATCAATATGCAGATTAATCCCTCTGAGATCAGTGAACTGATCAAGAGCCGGATCGAAGGCCTCGGATCATCGGCCGACATCCGGACACAAGGAACTGTAGTGTCCGTGAGCGACGGTATCTGCCGCGTTCATGGTTTGTCAGATGTAATGCAAGGTGAAATGCTGGAATTCCCAGGCAACACCTTTGGTTTGGCACTTAACCTGGAACGTGATTCCGTGGGTGTCGTTATTTTGGGTTCATACGAACACATTTCTGAAGGCGACATGGTCAAGTGTACCGGCCGCATTCTGGAAGTGCCCGTAGGTCCTGAGTTGCGTGGTCGCGTGGTGAATGCATTGGGTGTGCCGATTGACGGCAAGGGCCCAGTGAACGCCAAGATGACTGACGTGATCGAGAAAGTGGCTCCCGGTGTTATTGAACGTAAATCAGTCGACCAGCCATTGCAAACCGGTGTGAAAGCGATTGATGCCATGGTTCCCGTTGGTCGTGGCCAGCGTGAATTGATCATTGGCGACCGTCAAACTGGTAAAACAGCTGTGGCGATCGATGCGATCATCAACCAGAAAGGCACTGGCGTAACTTGCGTGTACGTGGCAATTGGCCAAAAAGCCTCTTCCATCGTGAACGTGGTTCGCAAGCTTGAAGAGTTCGGCGCGCTGGAATACACCATTGTTGTGGTGGCTTCTGCATCAGAATCAGCAGCCATGCAATACCTGGCTCCTTACTCTGGTTGCACCATGGGCGAATACTTCCGCGATCGCGGTGAAGACGCCCTGATCGTGTACGACGATCTGTCCAAGCAAGCTGTGGCTTACCGTCAAATTTCCCTGTTGCTGCGTCGCCCACCCGGCCGCGAAGCGTACCCAGGTGACGTGTTCTACCTTCACAGCCGCTTGCTAGAGCGTGCATCACGCGTGAACGCTGAATACGTTGAAAAATTCACCAAGGGTGAAGTGAAAGGCAAAACCGGTTCATTGACCGCGCTGCCAATCATTGAAACCCAAGCAGGTGACGTAACCGCATTCGTTCCAACCAACGTAATTTCGATTACTGACGGTCAAATCTTCTTGGAAACCGACTTGTTCAACGCCGGTATTCGTCCAGCGATCAACGCGGGTATTTCCGTGTCTCGCGTGGGTGGTGCAGCGCAAACCAAGGTGGTCAAGAAGCTGTCAGGCGGTATTCGTACCGACTTGGCCCAGTACCGTGAATTGGCTGCGTTTGCGCAGTTTGCTTCCGACCTTGACGAAGCAACCCGCCGCCAGCTGGAACGTGGTCGCCGTGTAGTTGAATTGCTGAAACAGCCCCAGTACGCCCCATTGAAAACATGGGAAATGGCACTGGCCCTGTTCGCAATCAACAATGGTTATCTGGATGATGTTGACGTCGCGAACGTTCTGCCCTTCGAAGTTTCTCTGCGTCAGTTCATGCAGACAAGCCACAAGGACCTGATCGATCGTATCGAGCAGACTTACGAGTTGTCGAAAGACGACGAGCCAAAGCTGCACGAAGCCGTGAAATCATTCAAGAAAACTGGCGCGTATTAATCAGAGCGATCTGATTGTACCCACCGCATAACTCGGAAGGTCTTGCACCTTCCCGGTCATTGGAGGAAATACGATGTCAGGAATGAAGGAAATCCGGACCAAGATCAAGAGCGTGCAAAACACGCGAAAGATCACGAAGGCGATGGAAATGGTGGCTGCGTCCAAAATGCGCAAAGCCCAGGACCGTATGCGTTCGGCTCGTCCCTATGCGGACAAAGTTCGGAATATTTGCGCCAACCTGGCCAAAGCAAACCCGGAATACCGCCATGAATACATGGTGGAACGCACCGAAATCAAAAGCGTTGCGGCGATTGTTGTGACAACTGACAAAGGGCTGTGTGGTGGCTTGAACACCAACATTCTGCGTTTGGTGACCAGCAAGTTTCAGGAATTGGGCGGCAAGGGTGCAAAAGTACGAGCAACCGCAATCGGTACAAAGGGCGCAGGCTTCTTTAACCGCATTGGTGTTGAGGTCACTTCCAAGGTGACTGGGCTTGGTGACAAGCCCAACCTGGAAGCGCTGATCGGTGCCATCAAGGTTCAACTTGATGCATACGTTGCAGGCGAAGTGGATGCCGTGTATTTGGCATACACCAAGTTTGTAAACACCATGAAGCAAGAGGCTGTGTTTGAGCAACTGCTGCCCTTGGGTGGCGAAAGGCTGCAAGCCGATGAAGATTCCACGTCGTGGGACTACATCTATGAGCCGGATGCGAAGGCCGTAATTGACGATTTGCTGCTGCGTTACATCGAAGCATTGGTGTATCAGGCTGTGGCAGAGAACATGGCTTCAGAACAATCAGCACGTATGGTTGCGATGAAGGCAGCGTCAGACAACGCCAAGAATGTGATCAGTGAACTGCAACTTACCTACAACAAAGCCCGTCAGGCTGCCATTACGAAAGAATTGGCAGAGATCGTCGGCGGCGCAGCGGCTGTGTAAGCGGAAGTTCGGAACGATTTTGAATTAAGGGAATAACGATGAGTACTGCGACAAACGAAGGAAAAATCGTACAGTGTATCGGCGCGGTGATTGACGTTGAGTTTTCACGCAACAGCATGCCGAAAGTGTACGACGCGCTAACCATGGAAGGTTCCGAACTGACACTGGAAGTTCAGCAGCAGCTGGGTGACGGTGTGGTTCGTACCATCTGTTTGGGTGCATCAGACGGCTTGCGCCGTGGCATGGCTGTGCACAACACAGGCAAGCCGATTTCTGTACCTGTGGGCCAAGGCACACTGGGCCGCATCATGGACGTATTGGGTCGCCCAATCGATGAAGCGGGTCCTGTAACCACTGAGGCCACACGTTCCATTCACCAGGATGCACCTGCTTTCGAAGAACTGTCACCCTCGACAGAACTGCTGGAAACAGGCATCAAGGTGATCGACTTGATCTGCCCGTTCGCCAAAGGCGGTAAGGTGGGCTTGTTTGGTGGTGCGGGTGTGGGCAAGACCGTGAACATGATGGAATTGATCAACAACATCGCCAAGCAGCACGGTGGTTATTCCGTGTTTGCCGGTGTGGGTGAGCGTACTCGCGAGGGTAACGACTTCTACCACGAGATGAAAGATTCCAACGTGTTGGACAAAGTGGCACTGGTGTATGGTCAGATGAACGAGCCTCCCGGCAACCGTCTGCGCGTTGCGTTGACAGGCCTGACCATGGCTGAATACTTCCGTGACGAAGGCCGTGACGTTCTGCTGTTCGTGGACAACATTTACCGCTTTACATTGGCCGGTACCGAAGTGTCTGCGTTGCTGGGTCGTATGCCTTCAGCGGTGGGTTACCAGCCTACACTGGCCGAAGAAATGGGTCGCTTGCAAGAGCGCATTACTTCGACCAAGAAGGGCTCCATTACCTCCGTGCAAGCGGTTTACGTGCCTGCGGATGACTTGACCGACCCGTCACCAGCAACAACGTTTGCCCACTTGGACGCCACTGTTGTGTTGTCTCGTGACATCGCATCGTTGGGTATTTACCCTGCGGTGGATCCACTGGATTCCACATCACGTCAGGTTGACCCCAATATTATTGGTGAAGAGCATTACAACGTGGCCCGTGGCGTGCAGCAAACATTGCAGCGCTACAAGGAATTGCGCGACATTATCGCGATTTTGGGTATGGACGAATTGTCTCCAGAAGACAAGTTGGCCGTGGCCCGCGCGCGTAAAATCCAGCGCTTCCTGTCACAGCCTTTCACAGTGGCTGAAGTGTTTACCGGTTCGCCCGGCAAGTACGTGTCACTGAAGGAAACAATTCGCGGCTTCAAGATGATTGTGAACGGTGAGTGTGACAGCTTGCCGGAACAGGCTTTCTACATGGTTGGTACCATTGACGAAGCCTTTGAAAAAGCCAAGAAAATTCAGTAATCCGATTGCTGTGTCGTGTGCCGGTTCAGGTGAAAGCCCAAGCCGGCACCCATCACAAAGGAAATGAGTATGTCGACAATCCGCGTGGACGTGGTGAGTGCAGAAGAATCAATCTTCGAAGGTGAAGCAGAGTTTGTTGCTTTGCCCGGAGAGCAGGGTGAGCTGGGTATTTACCCACGCCACACCCCGCTGATTACACGCATTAAGCCCGGTACAGTTCGCATCAAGATTGCAGGTCAGGCCGAGGAAGAAGTGGTGTTTGTAAATGGTGGTGTGTTGGAAGTACAACCCAACTCAGTCACTGTTCTGGCAGACACGGCCCTTCGTGGCACTGACCTGGATGAAGCCAAAGCAACGGAAGCCAAACGTTTGGCTGAAGAAGCATTGGCCAATCGCAGTGCAGACATTGACTATGCTCAGGCACAGGCTGAATTGGCTTCCGCGATTGCGCAGTTGCAAGCCATCAAGCGCTTGAGAAAAGTACGCTAAGTATTACCCGGTGTAAAAACCAGAGAGAAGCCACGGTGAAAATCGTGGCTTTTTTCTTGGCAGTTTCAACTTGAACGGAGGTGTTTCCAAGTAAGTTGGAACTACGCGCACAAATCAGCGACATAAAGGGCTATCAGGGAGCCACTTTATGTACACCAAATTCAACGATCTACTCACAGACCTTAGCCGTTCACGTCCAAGTGAACGCGGCCCCACTGGCCCGGTTTTCTTTTTCAATGACCAACCTGTTGCGCTGCTTGAAGGTGAAATGGAAGGTGTGCATTGGGTGGATATTCACATCGAGTTGCGCAACTTTCATGTCGACAATTTGGCGGCCGCGAAAAAGGTGTTGCAAGCCAATCGTGAAATGGGATCATCCACACCCATTCCAACTTGGTTTGCAATCAATGAGAAAACAGACAAGCTGATTTTCATCAACCGTCTGGATTGGCGACACATTAGCTGCCAGATTCTGGAAGACCATGTGCTGCGCTGTATTGAACAAATGGGCGAAGCACTACGCACCGAGGGTGTGTAAGGCAAATTAATTCCCGGTACAGGTTAGAATGAAAGCATGAAAATCGCTTTGTATTCTGACCTGCATCTAGAGACCCTGCGCAATTTCCCGGCCTTGGCGGCAGTGCCGCGCCCGGCAGAAGGCGTGGACTTGATGATTCTTGCCGGCGACATTCACCAAGGCACAAAAGGGCTGGAAGCACTGGCCGACCTAGGTGAACATAAGCACATTTACGTGGCGGGCAATCACGAGTATTACCACCACGACATTGAAATTCTTGATGATCATTTGTTCAATATTGCCGCCCGCAAAAGTTTGAACTACCTGCAACGAACCAGTGTGGTGATTGAAGGCGTTCGTTTTCTAGGTTGCACACTTTGGACAGATTTCAACATTCAACCCGGTTGGCGTTTTGGTGCAGAACTGGTGGCCAAAGCGTTTCTGCCCGATTACAAATTGATACGCATGCGGGGCAATCAATTTTCGCCCAGCATGGGTATCGATCTGCATCACCAAAACATCGACTGGCTTGAATCCGCATTGGCCGCACCCTTCGATGGAAAAACAGTCGTGGTGACGCACCACGCGCCGCACCCGCAAAGCATTCATGCCCGGTTTAATTTAAGCCCGATCAATGCTGCATTTGTTTCTGACCTTAGCCGCATGATGGGCAAGGCCGATGTGTGGGTGCATGGGCACATGCACGATTCCTTCGATTACACCGTTCACCAAAATGGCGGGCAAACCCGCGTGTTGGTGAACCCGCGTGGCTATGTGCGTAAAAAAGGCAAGGCCCGCAAAATGGAGCGCGGGCAGGTGCAAGTCACACCGCAGGTGTTTGAAAACCCGTTTTTCAATCCAAATTTGGTGTTTGAAGTATGAAGCTGGCCGCCAACCTGAGCTGGCTGTACACCGAGTATGACTTTCCGGAACGCTTGCAAGCCTGTGCTCAAGACGGCTTTAAATATGCCGAGTGCATGTTCCCTTATGAACACCCGGCTGAACTGTTGCGTGAAAAAGCTGAAGTTGCAGGCGTTGAGTGGGTGTTGATCAATGCGCCAGCGGGCAATTGGGCGCAAGGCGACCGCGGCTTGGCAGCAAACCCAGCCAGGCGGAACGAATTTAGACATGCAGTGGAACAGGCAGCCCGTTACGCACAAACACTGGGTGTGAAAAAGGTGCATGTGTTGGCTGGCGTAGTCGACTTAAATTGCACTGATGCACTTGCAAATGCCTTGGCCTGCTATGAAGACAACCTGAATTGGTTGGCCGACACCATGAGTGCCTTGCCAATTGACTGGTTGATCGAACCCATTAACCGGGGCGATGTACCGGGCTATCTGCTTGCTGAGCAGGCCGCTGCGCACAACATCATCAAACGGCTCAACAAGCCCAACCTGGGCGTTCAAATGGATTTGTACCATTGCCAGAAGGTGGAAGGTGATGCGGTGGCCGCGCTGGCGCAGTACCTTCCCACCGGGCGCGTGAAGCACTTGCAAATTGCAGGTGTGCCCAATCGCGATGAACCAGCATTGCACGGTGCGGGTTTGAATTACCAGCAAGTGTGGCAGCAATTGCATACCCATACCTTAAGCTACTCAGGTCACATTGGATGCGAATACCGACCCAAGACCACCACCCGGGATGGCCTTGGCTGGATCCGAAGCAGCGGTTTTTCAGGCACAATGGAAGCCTTCAAACCTTGAGCTTAGGCGGGCGACCGCTGGAAGATTGTGCATGCAAGACGCTGAACTGAAGCAATTGCTGACGAATGCCAAAACCATTGCAGTGGTTGGTTTTTCATCGCAAGCCCACAAGCCCAGTTTTTTTGTGGCGAAGTATTTGCAATCACAAGGTTATCGAATTTTGCCAATCAACCCTGCCTTGCAGGGGCGCCCCAGCGGCTTGCTGGGTGAAACCTGTTACCCCGACTTGAAAACCGCAGTTGAAGAAACCGGTTTGAAGGTTGATTTGGTGGATGTGTTTCGCCGGGCAGAGCACACGCCCGATGTCCTTGCACAAGCCATGAATATCGGCGCTGGCGCCGTGTGGTTGCAGCAGGGCATTCGGAATGACCTGGTGGAAGCCAAAGCACGCGCGGCGGGTTTGCCTTTTGTGATGGACCGCTGTTTGAAAACCGAACACCAGCGTTTGTTTCTCGCTTGAATTAATTTTGTTTCGCATCAATTAAAAAGTACCCATGACCATGAGCAGTTTTCAGCCCGTCAAAAACGACACCTTTCTGCGCGCCCTGCGCCGCGAGCCCACGGAATACACGCCAGTGTGGCTAATGCGCCAAGCAGGCCGTTACCTGCCTGAATACCGGGCCACACGTGCCAAGGCGGGTAACTTCATGGGCTTGTGTACCAACCCGGAGGCCGCTTGTGAAGTAACACTGCAGCCATTGGAACGTTTTGATCTGGACGCGGCCATTTTGTTTTCAGACATTTTGACTGTGCCCGATGCCATGGGCTTGGGCTTGTATTTTTCTGAAGGTGAAGGCCCGAAGTTTGAGCGGCCTTTGGTCACCGAAGAGGATGTGGCCAAGCTGGCAGTGCCCGACATTGGCACCAGCCTTAAATATGTGACCGACGCAGTCAGCACCATTCGTGGCGCGTTGGGCGGCAAGGTGCCGCTAATTGGTTTTTCTGGCAGCCCATGGACTTTGGCCTGCTACATGGTGGAAGGTGGCGGCAGCAGCGATTTCCGCAAAGTGAAAACCATGTTGTACCAGCGCCCCGACCTGATGCACCGTATTCTGGAAGTGACCACCGAGGCGGTGAGCCAATACTTGCGCGCCCAGATAGACGCAGGCGCACAGGCAGTCATGATTTTCGACAGCTGGGGCGGTGCCCTGGCCGATGGCGCATTTCAGAAGTTCAGTTTGAATTACATCAAGAAAATTGTGGCCAGCTTGCCCTTGCAAGCCAACCGCGGAAGCTTTGTTGAAGATATTCCTTCAATTGTGTTTACCAAAGGTGGTGGCTTGTGGCTTGAAGACATTGCGTCTTCAGGCGCCACTGCAATGGGTGTGGACTGGACAGTGAATTTGGGCCAGGCCCGCGCCCGTGTGGGCGACCGTTGCGCCATTCAGGGCAACCTGGACCCCAACGTGCTGTTCGCAGAACCCGCACAAATTGAAGCCGAGGTGGCCAAGGCATTGGAAAGTTTTGGTGTGCCACAGGCTGGTGCGGGGCATGTGTTTAACCTGGGGCATGGCATATCTCAGTTCACCAATCCGGACAGTGTGGAAGTGATGGTGAATGCTGTACACGCCTATAGCCGCAAACAAAGGCAGTAAAAACTTGGACTTATGCACATTTTTGGCGCAGTGTTGCGCCAAATTTTTTTTGCATTGCACGATCTTCCGAAAGTAAGAACGGGTCTTTAAGTAATTGTTTTTATTGAATAAAATATAATTTTGTACAATTTGTACTTTACAGGATGAACTTCATCATGTACGGCAGGCCCGGTAATAATCCACGGATGTCCACAAAGTTATCCACATTTGCTGCTCAGGATTTTGTATTCCGTTTAATTCAAGCCAGCTAGTCCACAAACTTAAAGTAAGCTGTGAAGACAGATCCAAGTCAAGACACACCAAGCGCACCTGACACCACGCCCTTTTTGCTAGTAAGCGTGCTTGTTGCTGCACCGCTTCCCAAATCTTTTACCTATCAATGGTTGTGCGCCACCACGCCCCAGTTTGGGATGCGAGTGATTGTGCCATGGGGGCGGCAGCACCGAATAGGCCTGGTTCAAGGGGTGGCACCTGATCAGCAAATGGCTGACAACATCAAGGCCGTGCACGCGGTTCTTGATGAAGGCGAGTGCCTAAGCCCCGAGTGGCAGGCCTTGATCGAATTCGCGGCCAAGTACTACCACCACCCATTGGGCATGATTGCTTTGGAGTCCTTGCCAAAAGCTTTGCGTGTGTTGAATGCCCGGGGTGAAGAACCCGTGATGGTGGGCAAGTCGAAAGAGCACGCCATGAAACTGCTGGCCGAGCGCAACAATCCTGACGCTGTGAGTAAGGTCAGCAAGATCAAAGTCGATAAACTTGAGAAACCGGTTTTGAACGCCGAGCAACTGGCGGCTGTGGCCCAGTTTTCCAGCGCAAAAGGTTTTCAGCCTTTTTTGCTGTACGGCGTAACCGGCAGCGGTAAAACCGAGGTGTATTTGCACACGGTGGAAGAACGCCTGAAGTGCGGTGAGCAAGTGTTGGTGTTGCTGCCAGAAATTAACCTGACCCCAGCCGCACAGGCTTTGTACAAAGAACGGTTGGCACCCCACCGCGTGGTGGTGATGCACAGCAATCTGGCCGAACTGACCCGAACCAAAGCCTGGTTTGAAGCCGCCACAGGTGCAGCCGATGTAATTATTGCCACGCGCTTGGGTGTGCTAACCCCCTTGCCGCGTTTGGGCATGATTGTGGTGGACGAAGAACATGACCCCTCGTACAAGCAGCAAGACGGCATGCGTTACCATGCCCGCGATTTGGCGCTGATGCTGGCCAAACAGCGCGAGGTGCCCATCGTATTGGGTTCAGCCACCCCTGCACTGGAAAGCTGGTTGAAAGCCGACACAGGGGCTTACAAGCGCCTTGCCTTGAAGAATCGGGCAGTACTGGGTGCAAGCTTGCCAAAAGTGGAATTGATCAACACCGCCAACTTTCCGGCCAAGGAAGGTTTAAGCGAGCCAGCCATGCAAGCCTTGGTGCAAAACTTCGAGGCAGGCAAGCAAAGCATTGTGTTCTTGAACCGCCGTGGCTATGCACCGCAAATGGTGTGCAACGCGTGTGGTTGGGTGGCCAACTGCGACCACTGCACAGCCCACATGGTGTGGCACAAAAATGAACGCATGCTGCGCTGCCACCACTGTGGCGCGGGCCAGCGCGTGCCCACGCATTGCCCCACCTGTGGCAACCAGGACCTGACGGGTTTTGGCCGGGGCACGCAACGCATTGAAGAAACACTGGGTGGCTTGTTGCCCACAGCGAATATTTTGCGAATAGATGCCGACAGCACCCGCAACAAGGGGCAGATGGAGGCTTTGCTTCAACAGGCCCACAGTGGCGAAGCCGATGTGCTGGTGGGTACGCAGATGATTGCCAAGGGCCACGACTTTGCGAATGTGGCACTGGTGCTTGCCTTGAATGTAGACGCCTCTCTGTATTCGCACGCCTACCGCGCGCCTGAACGCTTGTTTGCCCAGCTGATGCAGGTGGCGGGCCGGGCTGGGCGCCGCGCGGGGGACGCCCGCATGGTGGTGCAAACCCGCTACCCGCAGCACCCTTTGTTTGATGCTTTAAAAGCGCATGATTACGAACACTTTGTCAGCCATGAAATGCAGGCCCGCAAAGATGCGCGCATGCCCCCGTTTTCGCACCAGGCCACCATTCGTGCCGATCACAAAAAGCTGGCCAACTGCCTGCAGTTCCTGAGCACAGCGAGGGAGCTGGGTGAACCCTTGGTGGACGCTGACAACCCGGTATTCATGTGCGACCCTGTGCCCCTGACCGTGGTGCGGGTGGGTGGTATTGAACGCGCGCAAATGCTGATTGAAAGCGAATCTCGGCCTGCCTTGCACCGTTTTTTAACGCAGTGGCTGGCGCAGTTGCACGAGTTACCCGGCAGTGTGCGCTGGTTTTTGGAAGTGGACCCGGTCGATTTGTAATTGCCCTCTGGTACATTAATGCCTTCCCCTGGAGTTGCCCCCCGGTATGTCTGTAGGCCTGAACAAAGCCCAAAGCGAAGCAGTTGTGTATGTCGATGGCCCGTGCCTGGTATTGGCAGGCGCAGGGTCGGGCAAAACACGCGTTATTACCCAAAAAATCGCGCATCTGATTCAAAACAAGGGCGTGAGCGCCAAGAATATTGCAGCGGTTACCTTCACCAACAAGGCCGCCAAGGAAATGGAAGAACGCGCGGCCAAGTTGCTGCATGGCAAGGAAGGCAAAGGCCTGTTGGTGTGTACCTTTCACAGCCTGGGCATTCGAATTCTGCGGGAAGAACACAAGCATGCCGGGCTGAAGGCGCGCTTCTCGATTCTGGATTCAACCGACACCTATGGCTTGGTGCAGCAGTTGTATGGCACCACCGACAAGCAACTTATTCGCAAGGCGCAAAGCGTTATATCCCTCTGGAAAAACGGCCTTGTTGACCCCGACACCGCGCTGGCGCAGGCCACCAGCGAGGACGAAGGGCAAATTGCACGCCTCTACAAAAGTTACGAAGCCACTTTGGCCGCATACCAGGCTGTGGATTTTGATGACCTGATCTTGAAGCCCACCCGCCTGTTGGCCAGCAATGATGAAGTGCGCAGCCGCTGGCAAAACCGCCTGCGATACCTGCTGGTCGATGAGGTGCAAGACACCAATGCCTGCCAGTATGATTTGCTGCGTTTAATCGCTGGCCCGCGCGCCATGTTCACGGCAGTGGGCGATGACGACCAAGCCATTTACGCCTGGCGGGGTGCCACCATTGAAAACCTGCGGCAGCTGACCGAGGATTACCCGCAACTGAAGGTGATCAAGCTGGAGCAAAACTACCGGTCCACCTTGCGAATTTTGCAGGCTGCGAACCGGCTCATCGAGAACAACCCCAAGCTGTTTCCGAAAACCCTGTGGAGCGAACATGGCCCGGGTGAGCCCATCGTGATCAGCCCAATGGCCGACGATGAACACGAGGCTGAACAGGTGGCCATGATGTTGAGCGGCCACCGCTTCGAACGCCGTGCCAAGTATGGAGACTATGCGGTGCTGTACCGTGGCAACTTTCAGGCGCGCATTCTGGAACAGGCCTTGCGCCGCCAGAAGATTCCGTACATTTTGAGTGGCGGGCAGAGCTTTTTTGAACGTGCCGAAATCAAAGACGTGATCGCTTATTTGCGCTTGCTGGTGAATTCTGATGACGACCCCGCATTCATTCGCGCCGTGACCACGCCCAAGCGGGGCATTGGTCAAAAAACGCTGGAGGCCTTGGGCACTTACGCGGGCACGCGCGGGGTTTCATTGTTTGAAGCAATTTTCGAGACGGGTGCGGAAAGCCATTTGAATGCTGGCATGGTGGACGCACTTCGCACTTTTGGCACCTTCATCAACAAGCTGGAATACCGCGCACAGCGCGAGCCTGCCCGCGATTTGCTGAACGAATTACTGGCCACCATCAAGTACGAAGAATGGCTGTACGAGCAGCAAGACGAGCGCGGTGCGCAAAGCAAATGGCAGAACGTGCTCGACTTTGTGAAGTGGATGGGCGACAAGGGCGATGAAGAAGGCTCAACCCTTTTGGACCTGACGCAAAAGGTCGCCTTGATGACGATGCTGGACAGGCAGGACGACGGCACACGGCCGGATGCGGTTCAGCTAAGTACCCTGCATGCAGCCAAGGGGCTGGAATTTCCGCATGTGTTTTTGATTGGTTGTGAAGAAAGCATATTGCCCAGTTTTGGCGACGGTGAAGGCCGCGAACTGACCGACGACAGGCTGGAAGAAGAGCGCCGCCTGATGTATGTGGGCGTAACCCGCGCACAGCGCAGTTTGAACATTACATGGTGCAGAAAACGCAAAAAAGCACGCGAGTTGGTGAGTTGTTTTCCGTCCCGGTTTATCAAGGAGCTTCAACTGGAAACTGACAAAGACTTGCCTGACGACACACCCAAGATGAGTCCGAAAGACCGTTTAAGTGCTTTGAAGGGGTTGCTTACCAAAATTGGAAACTGAGATTGGAAATTGACCTAGCGATTCGCCAGTGCTGAATTCACCTTTTGAATCAAAGCGTCGGGAGTCACTGGTTTTAATAACCAACCCGCCAAATTCAGCTGTTTTCCTTTTTGAATCATTTCTTTGTCTGAATACGATGTGATCACCACGATGGGCAGCGTTGCCCCGGTTTTTCGGATTCGGTCACACAGTTCCAGCCCGTCCATGCCTGGCATGTCAATGTCGGTGATGATCAAATCGGGTACGCCTTGCTCAACAATGGATTGGATACCCGCTTGTGCTGTGGGTGCTGTGCGCACCACGTGCCCGGCTTGTTTCAGAATTTGCGCACACACATTGCGAATGGTGTTGGCGTCGTCGATCAGTAAAATAATGGCCATGGCTGAACTGGTTAATTGGGTTGTTACATCATAACCCGCGAACGCAGGCCCTACAGGGCCGGGCTGGCTCACTGAAAACTTTCAGACTCCAACACCTTCACGCCTGGTTCCGCTTTCAGGGCTTCTTCCAGCATCACATGGGCAAGCTTTTCCACTTTCACACTGCGCAATCGCTTGGGCAGTAACGGGTTAATCAGGCGGCTGGCAATTAAACCAATCTCTTCGCCCAAGCGGAATTCTTCGCGGTCGCCATCCAGCAAGCCGGGGCGCGCAATCACCACGCTGTGAATGCCTGCATTTTTCACTGCATGTTCAGCTTCTCCCTTGGTGCGCAGGTACAGACCTTTCGCCTTGGGGCTGGCCATCATGGCGGAATTCAAAACAAAGCATGGCACGCTGTTTTGTGCAGCCAGTGCGGCGAATTCCGAAACCAGTGTGTAGTCCACGAAGCGAAATTGTTCTGCTGTTTTGGCCACTTTGATGGTGGTGCCCAGCGTGCACACCAGGGCATCTGCCTGCCACCATGGTGCTTCTTCCGGAATGGCATTGAAGTCGATCACCTGGTTCAACAATTTCGGGTGCAGGGCAATGGGTTTGCGGGTAAGTGCTACCACCTTGCCAACTTGTGGGTGCGCAAGTGCCTGTGCCAATACGCTTTGGCCCACCACGCCAGTGGCTCCGACCAACAACAGGGTTTTCTGTTCCAAATTCAATCCTTCATAAAAAAACGCGGCAGTCCTAAGACTAACCGCGTTTTGCATTCAAAGTCCAAAAGCCAACTTAGGCGCTTTGGGTTTGCTTTTCGGCCGCTTTGCGCTTTTTGCGCGCAATCTGTTTGTCGCGCATTTTCTTCATTTGGCCAACGATAATGGTTTGGTACAGTTCGGGTAGTGTGCGCACCATGGTGTCAATGGCCACAGCGTCCGGGCCAACCAGCACACGGCGTTTGTCTTTCTTCACGGCTTTCAGAATAATGTCGGCAGCCTTTTCAGCGCTGGTGATGAACATTTTCTCGAAAAACTCCTTGCCGCTTTCAGGGTCTGCGCCAGTGAATTCTTCAATTTCAGGCGAGGTAACGCTTTTGCGCGCAATCGCAGTTTTAATGCCACCGGGGTGAACGCTGGTTGCAGATACGCCGCAATTCATCATGTCCAGTTCCTGGCGCAGGCTTTCGGTGAAACCGCGTACCGCGAATTTGGTGGAGTTGTAAGTGCTTTGTGTGGGCTGTGCACAGAGACCAAACACGCTGGACGTGTTGATGATGTGGCCTTCACCAGATGCCTTCAGGTGCGGCAAGAATGCCTTGGTGCCATACACCACGCCCCAGAAGTTAATGCCCATAATCCATTCGAATTTGTCGTAGTCGATGTGTTCAACCGGGGTTGCATAGGCCACACCTGCGTTGTTAAAAATCAGGTTCACTTTGCCGTGGTCTTTGGCGGTTTGGTCGGCCCAGGCGTACATGGCGTCGCGGTTGGAGACATCCAGTTGCTGGCTGGTGACCTTCACATTGGGCGCCGCTGCTTTCACCAGCTTTACGGTTTCAGCCAAGCCTTTGGTGTCAACATCTGAAATGGACACATTGCAGCCTTCTTTGGCCAGTTGAAGGGCCAGCGTGCGGCCCATGCCAGAAGCTGCACCAGTGATTGCGGCCACTTTGCCGTTGAATGATTTCATGTGTTGGTCTCCGTTCCGTGATTTTGGCGGCACAATCGGGGTTGTGCCTTGCGCTGTAATTTGACAATCGTGGTTGTCAATTTAATGTTGACCCTGCATACTGTCAATGCCTATTTTTTGAGTATCTATTCCAATTATGAATGCGAAAGCACCGGAGCAAATTGCCAAGGCCGCAGGGCGGCGATACCGCGGGGTGTCCAATGAAACCCGCAAGGCCGAGCGCCGTTTAAAATTGATCGAGGCTGGCATCAAGATTTTTGGTTCCACCGGCTACCACGCCGCCACGGTGAAGGGTTTGTGCCAGGAAGCCGGGCTGACTGAACGCTATTTTTACGAAAGCTTCAGCAACGCGGAAGCGCTGTTCACGGCCTGCTACCTGCACATCACCGACACGTTGCGCGAGAAGCTGCAACATGTGTTGCTGAATATGGATGAAGACAACCTGGAGTTGGCAACACGCACTGGCTTAACCGTGTTCTTCACCCAGTTCAAAGACAGCCCGCAGGCCGCACGCATTTTGCTGGTGGAAGTGCTGACTGTGAATCGCCACCTTGAAGAATTGAGTCTGAAAACCTTGTACAGTTTTGTTGAAATGCTGGAAACCTTGGCCAAGCCGCTGATTGAGCAGCGCAAGGACGGCGCGGTGGCTGGGCTGGATTCAACCCTGTTGGCTTCGGGTTTGGTGGGGTCGGTGCTTTACATGGCCGCCCGCTGGAGCATGGACGGCTGCAAAAAACCAGTCGATGATGTGGTGGAAAACGCCATGCTGATATTTCGTGGTGTGGGTACACTGCTGACCCAATAAAAAAACCCGCTTAAACAGCGGGTTCTTGTTTGCCTAAATGCTTGAATTGAGTCGCCAGATTTACTTGGCTGTTTCAGCGCTCGATTCGGCGGCTGCTTCAGTGGTGGCTTCAACTTCAGCTGCAGGAGCTTCCGGTTCGGCGTAATCGGCGCCCACTTCTTTGCCCATGTAAGCCACAGCACGTGCCACTTCAATGTCGTCAAGGCTTGAATTGCCACCCTTGGCTGGCATTGTGCCAATGCCGTTCACTGCGTTTTTCCACAAGGTGTCGAAACCTTTGCCCAGGCGATCAGCCCATTGGCCCTTATCCCCAAATTTCGGCGCACCGGCTGCACCTGAATCATGACAAGCCGCACAGGCCGTTGAGTACACTTGCTGGCCGGTTTTTAGCACCTTGGGTGCGCTGGCATCAACGAAGTCGATGGTGCCCACCGGGGCCAGGCGCTGTGCAATCGCTTCGTCCGAGAACGCATTGCTGCCTGCCGCGGGTTTTTCGCTACTGGTGACATAATAGGCCAGCAGAATAATGACAAAAATTGGAATGACAAACGCAGCAATAACGGCATACACAAGTTGCTTCGGTGTCTTGATTAGTAGTTCGTGTTCGTTCGAATCGCTCATACGACGTCCTGATTGAAAGCGCTAGGTTGAAACGTAATTTTGAAACGTATTTGTGGCGGCTTGCGAAAACCACCCACGCGCAGCGCCCATTCTAAGCGGATTGGCCGAACAGACATGTACGCAGCATCAAAACAACTGTAAATTGTAGCGTGAAAAAAGCTTTAAACCCAACTATTTATTGCTGACATTGTAAGCGACTACCCTGCAAGGACAACAATTTGAAAAGCGCACTCAGCGAAAACCATCGGTATGGTTTGCCCATGGTAGCGGTTCACTGGTTAATGGCCGTTGGAATATTGACCGCTTTCGGCATGGGTTTGTACATGGTCGACATTCCCGGAATTACGCCATTCAAGCTGAAGTTGTTCAATTGGCACAAGTGGCTGGGTGTCACGCTGTTTGCGTTGGTGCTGCTAAGAATTGTGGTGCGTACCTTCTCAAAAACCCCGAAATACCCCGCCCATTGGGGTCATAAAACCGTGTTGCTGGCCAAATTGGGACATTTGGCCCTGTATGCAGCCATGTTGGGCGTGCCCACATTTGGTTACTTGTACAGCCTTGCAGCGGGTTTTCCGGTGATGTGGTTTGGCATAGTCGAACTGCCGGTGATCATCGAGAAGAACGCGGAACTCAAAGAGTTGTTTAAAACCCTGCATGAACTTTCGGGCAAAGGCTTGGTCTTGTTGGTGGCGGGCCATGTGTTGATGGCCTTGAAACACCACATCCTGGACAAAGACGGCGTATTGGGCCGAATGATCCCTGGTATGAAAGCCGACTGAAAATTGATTGAAACCATACAAGCAGGACGCAGCATGATTCACCGATTCACCGCCACAGCAACAGCGTTGGCATTTGCAACGCTGGCTGTTCCCGCAGTTGCCGCACCCATCGACCCGGCGCAAAGCGAAGTGAAGGCCACGTTCAAGCAGTTCAACGTGCCTGTGAGTGGCAACTTCACGAAATTCACCGGCGACGTGCAGTTCGATGCGGCCAAGCCAGCCAACACCAAAGCCACTTTGAATGTGGACACAGCCAGTTACGATTTGGGCGACCCCGATTACAACAAGGAAGTGGCGGGCAAAGACTGGTTTGATTCCAAGAACCACCCCAAGGCCGTGTTTGTAATCACCGGCGTAACGGGCAGCGGCAATAATTTGCAAGCCACCGGCGATTTGACCATTCGCGGCATTAAAAAACCTTTGAAATTTCCAGTCAGCATTCAAACCGCAGGCGGCAAACACACCTTCACGGGCAAAACGCAGATCAAGCGACTGGACTACAAAGTGGGCGCTGATGGCGATTGGGGCGACACCAGCCTGGTGGCCGACGAAGTGGTGATCGATTTTAAACTGGTGATGCCGGCCAAATAAGGCAGCAGCACTTTTGAATACACAGCAATAAAAAGGAGTTAAGGATGTACAAGCACGTATCGAAATCAGTATTGGGCGCTGCGATGGCACTGGGCATGATGGGCGCAGCCCATGCGGCGGTAGACACCTATGTGATCGACCCCACGCACACATTCCCCTCGTTCGAGGCAGACCACATGGGCGGGTTGTCCCTGTGGCGCGGCCAGTTTGAAAAGACCAAGGGCATGGTGACCCTGGACCGTGCCAACAAAACCGGCACTGTGGACATTGAAATTGATGCAGCCAGCCTTGATTTCGGTTTCGAGAAAATGAATGAACATGCCAAAAACTCCGATATGTTCGATGTGGAAGTCCATCCCACCATCACTTACAAAGCCACCAAAATGCGCTTCGAGGGCGACAAGCCTGTGGAAGTGCTGGGTGACCTGACCTTGAAGGGCATTACCAAGCCCGTGCCTTTGAAAATCAATACCTTCAAATGCATCATGCACCCCATGAAAAAAGCCGAAGTGTGTGGCGCCGACGCAGTGGCGGAATTCAAGCGCACTGATTTCGACTTGGGCTATGCAGTGGACAAAGGTTTTTTCCCTGAAGTGAAAGTGCTGATTACCATTGAAGCGGTGAAGCAGCCCAAGTAATCAGGATGTAAATGCGTGTTGAATAAAAAACGGCCAGTGAGTAAATCACTGGCCGTTTTCATTTCAACCGGTCTTATTTGTTTTCAGTTGCATGTTCCAGTTTTGTAACCTCGGTTTTACCGCGAGTTTTCCAAAGCGAGAACAGCACACCACCGGTAATCAAGCCCAAAGTAACGCTGAGGGAGAACGCTGGCGGGAATTTGCCGATGAAGTTCACCAGGAAAATTTTGCTGCCGATGAACACCAACACCATGGCCAATGCATACTTCAGGTAGTGGAAGCGGTGAATCATCGCGGCCAGTGCAAAGTACAAAGCACGCAGACCCAAAATGGCGAAGATGTTGCTGGTGTACACAATGAACGGGTCGGTGGTGATCGCAAAAATTGCGGGCACCGAATCAACGGCAAACACCAGGTCCACGAATTCAATCAACACCAGCGCCAGCAACAGGGGTGTGGCAAAAGTCACTACCTTGCCGGTTTTGGGGTCAGTTTCTTTCACGGTGAATGCATTGCCGCGCAGGCCGTCGGTAACCCGCATGCGTTTGCGCAGAAACTTCAGGATCGGGTTGTTTTCAATGTCGGGTTCGCTGTCGGCCATGAACCACATTTTGATACCTGTGATCACCAGGAAGGCACCGAACAGGTAAAGCACCCAGCTGAATTCTTTCACCAGTGCTGCGCCCAGGCCAATCATGATGGCGCGCAGTACGATGACACCCAAGATGCCCCAGAACAGGACGCGGTGCTGATACTGACGGGGAATGGCAAAGAAGGAGAAGATCATGGCGATGACAAACACGTTGTCCATCGACAGCGATTTCTCGATCGCAAAGCCGGTGAAGTAGTTCATGCCGCTTTCCGAGCCTAGGTACCACCAAACCCACGCACCAAAAATACACGCGGCTGTGATGTAGCCGCCAGACAGAAGCAGGCTTTCCTTGACCCCAATTTCATGGTCGTCCTTGTGCAGCACGCCGAGGTCGAAGGCGAGCAACGCGACCACAATACCGACAAACAACAGCCAAATCCATGCGGCTGTGCCCAGAAAGTCGGCATGCATGAATTCCATTAAAACGTCCACTTTATTACTCCATCAGGGTTGAATTGAACACGGCGCCATGGTGCCCTGCTTGAAGATTCGGAAAAATATGTATTTAATGAAGCATTACTGCGGTTTTTACGAAGTTGGGAGAGGGGAGCAATGTCATGAGCATGAATTACCGCCACCTGCATTACTTCTGGATGGTGGCCAAAGAAGGTGGTTTTGCCCGTGCAGCCGAGCGCATGGACATGGCCATTCAAACGATTAGTGCGCAGGTGCGTGAGCTTGAAAAAGACCTGGGCCACCAGCTTTTGAAACCTGCTGGGCGTGGCGTTGAATTGACCGATGCGGGCCAGGTGGCCTTTGCCAAAGCAGAGGAAATTTTTCAGATCGGCCAAAGCTTGCCGGAACTGGTGCGGGCAGTGGCCAGCAAACCTGTGAAGCGTTTCAAGGTGGGTTTGTGCGATGGCATTTCCAAACTGGCCGTGCATGCCTTGTTAAAGCCCGTGTTAAACACCACAGATTTGCATTTGACCTGCCACGAAGGCGAACCCGAGCAATTGCTGGCTGAGTTGGCCTTGCATCATCTGGATTTCGTTTTTGCAGGCCAGCCGCCACCTGCCAACCCCAATTTGCGCATGCAAAGCCGGGTGTTGATTACTTCGGAAGTGGATTGGTACGGTTCTTCCCGCTGGGTGAAGAAAAACCAGGTGGACAATTTTCCGCAATGCCTTGCCGAGTTGCCTGTGTTGTTGCCCACTGGCCATTCCAGGCTGCGTGTGGACATGAATCACTGGTTCGCGCAACAGGGCATTGCGCCGCATGTGGTTGGCGAATTTGAAGACAGCGCCTTGATGTCGGTGTTTGCAGCCCGCGGGTTTGGGGTGTTTCCAGTCAGCAGGCTGGGGGTTTACGACACAGGCACGCTAAGCGGCCTGCGCCTGTTGGGGCAGTGCAGCGATTTGCACGAGGAAATTCACGGCGTGTGGAACGTGAAAAGCATCGACCACCCGCTGGTGGTCGAAATGTTGAGCAGCCTCGAACGCTAAGCCGAAGCCACTGCCGCTTCAATTTCCGCGAAGGTGCTTGCCTTTACGGGGTCCATCACCGGTATGCCCATTTGCCGTGCAATTTGCGTGGATGAAAACAGACCCACCACGCGCAGGTTGCCAGTGCGGTTGTCCACCACCAGCGCATGTTGCCGGTTGTGCGCACGCAGGGTGGCAATGATGTGGCCCACTTCTGCGCGTGAAACCGCGCCGAACTCCAGAAACTCCAGGTCGGGCAGCTTCACCATGACATCATTCACAGTAAGTTCCGGCACATTGCGATTACTGGAAGATGCTTCCTTGATTGCGCGTTCGCCAGCCAGGTCGTTCGCGGTCAGCAAGCCTTGCAAATTGCCCTGGCTGTTGCGCACGAACAGCAGCTTCACGCCGCACACAATCATGGTGGTGCGAGCCTGGTCCAGGGTTTCTGAACTTGAAATGCTTACAGGGTGCACTCGACGCAGGTCGGTCATCGCGTCGAAAGCAGGTGAGTCGGGTGTAAGTTTTAAAGGGCGGCTAGGGTCGCTAACCGTGATGGTGTCAGTGGCAGCTGCGCTGATGTGGTCGAGTGCTTGGTAGTGTTGTCGAATCATGTTGGCCCCCGGTTTATACACAATTCAGTCTACGCCGCTGGTGAAAACTTTCAAGTCAGTGAAAGCCCGGGGCACACAACGCCCTGTCTATTTCAGCGGCGTACCCAATGAATAGGGCAGCAGGTTCATCACTTCCTTGCTAACACCCATGGCCAGGTGGGGGGTATCGATTTCAATGTGTTCCACATTGGGGCTGAAGCGGTCGATGCAAGCCTGCCAGCTCACAATCGAATCTTTCTTGCAGTACAGGGCCACGATGGGGCAAACAATGGGGTGCTCAAACCGTTTCAGGGTGCTGTTCTCGATCGATTCAACATCCAGCCCGCGCATGTCGTAAAACGTTTTCACGGCGGTGTATTTGGGCCCGCCAATCACTGGGCTGCCAATGGTCACAATGCGGCTAACGTTCTGCTGCACTTCGCGTGCAGCTTCGCGGGCCAGATAACCGCCCAGGCTCCAGCCCAGTAGTTTGATCGGGGCTTGGGCTTTGTCGGCATGTTCTTTGATGTCGGCAATGACCTGGGGAAGCAATTTGCCCACTTCACCGTGGTTGAACCCGGCCGACCAATGCACCGCTTTGTAACCCAGTGAATCCAGGTAGCGCTTGATGAATGTCATGCTGCTGGAGTTGGCACCAAAGCCAGGCAGCAGCAACACGGTTTGGCCTTGGCCCACATTTTTGCGGGTCAGAAAACGCCAGCCTACCGCCAGCTTGGCGGCTTCAAACGGGGTTTTGGCTTCGCCCAGCAACAAGCTTAGCTTGGGTTTGCCAATTGAATTGCCATAGCGTTTTTGAAATTCTGCTTTGTTCATGGGGTGTTACAAGGTTGTGCACACCCGAGAAAATACGGCATCGCGGGGCTGCACACAAAGAGGAATTCCTCTAGTGGCTGCTTGCTCGGTGCTTCGGGCTTACTGCATCATGGCAAGGCTTTGATTGGCCAACCGAATGCGCAGGGCCAACTCACGGGCCAAGTTGTTCAACATGACGCGCCCCAGTTCAGCATGCTCGTGCCGAAGTTCTTCAAAATGGCGGGCAGGCAAAAACAGCAGGCTGCATTCGGAATCGGCGCGCACTGTGGCAGAACGTGGCTTGTTGTCGATCAAGGCCATTTCACCCACTAGGCTGCCGGGGCAAAAACGCATCAGCCGTTCGCTTGTGTTGCCCGTGTGTTGCCAGGCACTTAGCTGGCCTTGCAACAACACATACAAGCCGCAGGGGTCATCACCTTCACGAAACAATTCCTGACCTGCGGCCACTTGGGTGCATTCCCAAAAGCGCGTGAATTGCCGGGTTTGTTCCGGGTTCATGTCATCGCACAGGTGGCTTTGAACCAGTGCTTGTTCGGTGTTGGCAGGTGCTATGTTGTGAACGGCGGTGCCCAGTAACTGGTTTTCAATCCACCAGAATGCTTCATCAATGTGGGCTTGAACCGGCACATTGAATTTTTCCAAGACTTTGCGCAGCAGGTCGGCCCCGCCTTGATTGGGGTTGCTTGTATTTGGCATCACCGCCACCACAGCAAGGGAAGTGGGTGCGTTGTTGATCAATCGTTCAATGCAGTCGCAGGCAGTGTCGTCGATGTAGCCCAGGTGCGAAAAATCGAGAATGATTGACTGCGCTTTCGTCAGTTCATCCTGCAACACAATGGCGATCGACGGCGCATTGCCAAAAAACAGATTGCCTTCAAAACGCACCCAGGCCAAATGTTCAAATGCGGTTTGCAAGTGTTGGCGTTGTGCGCGCGGCCGCATGCTGCGCGACCTGGCGGCAGGCGCATATTCAATGCTGCGCAGCCCGCTGCTGGATTGTTGTTGCAAAAAGTAAGCGGCCACGAACAACACGCCGACCAATGTGCCAATTAACAGGTTGCTTAGCCCTGTTACCGCGATCATTGACAGCACCACCCACACCGTGAAACGGTCGGTGGGCAACATTTTTTTTCGTTGCCTGGGTCGAAAGAACTGCCGAACCAGCCGCACCGTGCTGGGCTGTATCAACAGGAGGGAAGTGACAGCCACTGCGGTGGCCAGAATGTGCAGTGGCAAGTGCTCCAATACAGGCCAGGTAAGCAGCAGCAATGCGCTTAGGCTCAGCATGTACCAAGCTTCACTGCGGCGGTTTTTCGAGCCCACCGACAAACCTGTGTTGCTTCTTGAAAAGTAGTTGGATGTGGGCAAGGCCAGAAAAAGCCCGCACAACATGTTGGCGCAAGCCAGCACATTCAGTTCGCGGCGGGTGTTGTGGCGTGTGCCCAAAGTTTGGTCCACTTGCAGTAGCGACTGCATGCTTTCCAGTACCACCATAAGGGCCAACACGGCAGAGCCCGCCACCAGTTGCAGCAGCAGTTCAGGCCTGTCCAGAAAAAGGGCTGGCAACTGTTGTGCTGCACCGGAAACCTGCTGAGCGGTGGTATTTAAAAACGGGTGTACAGGCCACGCAGCGACAGTTTGAACGGGCAAATCGCCCGGCCATGCCCACAAAAGCACCAAGTGCAATCCAAAGCCAGCAGCCAGGCCATACATCAGCCCCAGCGGGTTGGGTCGAATGGCCCGAAAGTACAGCAATACCCCGACCGTGATTGCAGACACGCCCAGCGCCACCAGTGAAAAGGGCCCTGGTTCGCTGAATGCCTCCAGAAAACCGGTGAAAACCGCAAAACCCACAATGGCAGGCAGCAATTTGTAGGCGGAAAAAACGCCCAGCGTGGTGTTCATGCCGATGAGTACCGGGGCGGGTAAAAACTGCATCAGCTTGCCCACACCTTGCCGCTGTGCAAGGGCTATGAACAAGCCTGCCAGCGAAACTTCGAGTGCCAGCAGCAACATCAGTTCAGTGTGATTGTCGGTGATCTGCAAAAACCCCAACAGCGAGCCTGCAACAATTAGCGCGGTGGAAGAACGTGGCCCACCGAACTGCACCGGCGCTTTTCCGCCCAAAGCGCCCACTGCGCTACCCAGCAGTGCACTGGCCAAACCGGCGTATATGCCATAGGCCAGACCGGCTTGACCCAGGGGGGCGAAGGCCAGCATGCCATACACAATTGCTTGAGCGTAACCACCGAATGCGACCAGTGCGCCCGCTTTGAGTTCGGTGTTCAAGAGGAGTTCGCGTAGCCTTAGTTGAATTGAAACTGAGTCTACGCGAATTGGTTTACTTCGAGGTGGGCATCACGAATTCTGCGCCTTTCTCGATGCTGTCTGGCCAGCGCTGCATGATTGATTTCTGGCGGGTGTAGAAGCGAACACCTTCTTCGCCGTAGGCATGCATGTCGCCAAACAGGCTGGCCTTCCAGCCACCAAAGCCGTGCCACGCCATGGGCACGGGAATCGGCACGTTAATACCCACCATGCCCACTTGCACCTGGCGCCCAAATTCACGGGCCACATTGCCGTCACGGGTGTAGCAGCTTACGCCATTGCCGTACTGATGGCTGTTGATCAGGTTCAGGCCTTCGGTGAAATTCGCCACGCGCACGCAACCCAGTACTGGGCCAAAAATTTCTTCCAGGTAAATGCGCATGGTGGGCTTTACATTGTCGAACAAGGTGCCACCGGTGTAAAAACCGTTTTCGAAACCCGCGGGCTTTTGGCCGCGACCATCCACCACCAAGGTTGCGCCTTCGTCCACGCCAATTTGCACATAGTCTTCGATCCGCTTCAAGGCTTCGGCGGTGACGATCGGGCCCATTTCAGCGGACAAGTCCATGCCGTCGGTCACCTTCAGTGTTTTCAGTCGTTCGACCAGTTTGGGGATCAGTTTGTCGCCCACATCGCCCACCAGCACAGCCACGGAAATCGCCATGCAGCGTTCGCCGGCGCTGCCGTAGGCGGCGCCGATCAGTGCGTCGGTGACCTGGTCCAAATCGGCGTCGGGCATTACAAGCAGGTGATTTTTCGCACCGCCCAGCGCTTGCACGCGCTTGCCGTTGCGGGCACCGGTTTCGTAAATGAATTTGGCAATTGGGGTGGAACCCACGAAGCTAAGCGCCGCCACGTCGGGATGATTCAACAGCGTTTCCACGGCCAGTTTGTCGCCGTGCAGCACGTTGAACACGCCATCGGGCAGGCCCGCTTCTTTTAGAAGGCGTGCCATGAAGTTGGCTGCGCTGGGGTCGCGTTCACTGGGCTTCAATACAAAAGTGTTGCCACAGGCAATCGCCACAGGGAACATCCAGCACGGCACCATGCACGGAAAGTTAAAAGGCGTAATGCCTGCTACCACGCCCACGGGTTGGCGCAGGGTCCAGTTGTCGATATTCGTTGAAACCTGCTCGGTGTAATCGCCTTTCAACAACTGTGGAATGCCGCAGGCAAATTCAACAATGTCGATACCCCGGCTTACCTCGCCCTGTGCGTCGGTGAACACTTTGCCGTGCTCGGCCGTGATGATGGCGGCCAGTTCGTCGCGGTGCTGGTTCATCAGCGCTAAAAATTTGTTCATGATGCGCACACGTTGCAGCGGTGGCTTGTTGGCCCAGGCGGGCAGCGCGGCTTTGGCAGCTTCCACGGATTTGTTCACGGTGGCCACGTCGGCCAGTTCAACCTTGCGGGCCACAGCGCCAAGCGACGGGTTGAACACATCGGCGGTTTTCGCGCCAGGCTGGCTGTATGTGCTGCCATTGATGAAGTGGGCAACGGTTTGATCGTTGTTGTAGGGTTGCATGGTGTGAAAGCCTGTTCGTTTGCTTCAGAAGGTACACATTGTGGCGCAAGGCGTACACAGGTTGAATCGGTGCTTACACCAAGCTTTTGAATTTTTCACTACTGCCCGCACTTTACCCTTGCCTTGTCGGTAAATCACTGATTTGTAATCCGATTGTAAAAATTGGCGGTATTAAAAGAACAAGAAATAAAGTTGAGGAGACAGCGGTGATCACAGGCTTGAACAACAAGGCCGCGTTGCGGCGTGGAACGATGTTGGCAACGGCGGGCGCGGCAGTGCTGCTGTTGGCGGGCTGCCTGGGCGGTAGCGACAACATGGCGGGCACTGACGGGCGCACCAATCCCAACGAAACGGATTTTCAGTACGACGTCAGCATTACCCGAACCACCTACGGCGTGCCGCATATTCGCGCCAAAGATTACGGCAGTTTAGGCTATGGTCAGGGCTATGCTTTCGCGCAAGACAACCTGTGCGTTTTCCTTGAAGACCTGTTGACCATCCGTGGTGAACGCTCACGCTTTTTTGGCCCAGATGGCACTTACACCATTGAGCCCAATGGTTCAACGGCCAACAATGTGGCCAGCGATTTTTTCTGGAAAAGCCTGTTCGCATTTGAAGAAGAGGGTGCAGATGGCACAAGCCGCAATGCCTGGCAGCGCACCCGCGACAAAACAATTCCTGATTTCCAAAACGTGGTGACCGGCTATGCCGATGGCGTGAACCGCTACATTGCTGAATTGAAAGCGGGCGAGCATGAATATGAGCAGGCCGATGGCAGCAAAGTGCCAGCGCACGCTGCATGTGTTGATGCAGAATGGCTGGCCCCAATTACCACCGATGACATGTACCGCCGCTTTGTGCGCTTGGCAGTGTTGGCAAGCAGCTCGGTGTTTGTGACTGAAATAGGCAACGCACAGCCACCAGGCCTGTTGCCTGCGTTGCCCGGTGTTCCGGCTTTGCCCACAGCGCAAGCCGATGAAGAATCAACCGGCTTGAGCACCGCGCAAAAAGTTGCTTTGCTACAAGGCAACCCCAACCCCTTCACGGCCATGCAGAACAAAGACCGCTTTGGCAGCAATATGTACGCCTTTGGTAAAGAGGCAACGGCCAACGGCGAGTCGCTGGTGTACGGCAACCCGCACTTTCCGTGGAAGGGCACTGAGCGCCTGTACCCCAGCCACAATATTCTGGAACTGGATGGCGAAAAGGCGATGGACATCATGGGGGTTGGGCTGTACGGCGTGCCCGCAGTGTTGATTGGTTTTAATGAGAATGTGGCCTGGAGCCACACGGTTTCAACCGCCTTCCGCTTTACCTTGTACCAGCTGCAGATTAACCCGGCAAACCCCACTCAATATTTGTACGAAGGTGAATTGCGCGACATGATTGCGCTGCCCACTGAAATTGAAGTTAAGCAGGCCGATGGCAGCATTAACACCCTGCAACGCACCATGTACCGTAGCCACTTTGGCCCTATGCTGGTATTGGAAGTCAGCGGCATGCCCGTGTTGGGCTGGAACCAGTTAATGGCCTTCAGCCTGCGCGATGCGAACGTGGAAAACGACAGGCTGATCAATCAGTTTGCGAAGTGGAACATGGCCCAGTCGCTTGAAGAATTCATTGGTTTGCATGGCAGTGAACTGGGTGTGCCGTGGGTTAATACCGTGGCCAGTGGTCCAGGCAAGCCCGCTTACTATGGCGATGTAACTGTGGTGCCGCATGTGACCAATGCCAAGGTGTCAAGCTGTTCAGCCCAGCCTTTCAGCACGGTGGTTGGGCAGCTTCAGCCAGGCCTTCCGGTGCTGGACGGTTCGCGCGCAGCCTGTGAATGGGGCAGCGACCCCGATGCACCTGCACCCGGTATTTTTGGGGCTGGCAATCTGCCCAAGCTTCAGCGCGACGATTATGTAACCAACTGCAATGACAGCCACTGGTTAAGCAACCCTGCCGAACCCTTGGAGGGCTTTGCGCGAATTATTGGTGATGAAAAAGCCGAGCGTACTTTGCGTACTCGCCTGTGCACCCTTCAGGCCGAGCGCAGACTGGCCGGCACCGATGGTTTGCCTGGCAACAAATTCACGCAAGACAATCTGAAAGACATTGCGCTGAACAGTGAAATTTATTCCGCCACCCTGGCCAAACAAGCGGTGGTCGACACCATTTGTCAATTGCCCGTGTTGTTGAGCACAGGCCTAATGCCGGTTCAAACTGCGGAAGGTTGCTCAACATTGGCCGCTTGGGATGGAAAGGCCAATCTGGACAGCAAAGGCGCACACCTGTGGCGTGAGTTCTGGAGCCGCGCCATTGCCAATCCCGGCGGCTTGCCGGTGGGTGTGCCCCAGTTGCATTTGCCGCTGAACAACCCTTTGCCCATTTCATTGCCCACCAATTTCTGGGCCAACGGGTTTAGTGCCGCCAACCCTGTGAACACCCCCAACAACCTGAATGTGCTCAATCCTTTCACACTGACTGCGCTGGCCGATGCAATTCTGGCGGTTCAAGCGGCTGGTTTTGCACTGGACGCACCCCTTGGTGACATTCAAAAGTCGGGCGTGCAGGCCAGTGCCACGCCCATATTCGGTGGCACCAGCCCTGAAGGCGCGTTCACAATTGTGAGCACAGAACCGGATCGCCTGAATTCGGAAGGATACAAGGTTACTTACGGAAACAGCTACATTCAAGCTGTGACTTGGGATGAAAATGGCAATCCACAGGCGGATGCGATGTTGACGTATTCCTTGTCTACCGACCCGGCCAATCCGCATTTTGACGACTACACCAAGGCATATTCGCAGAAAAACTGGCATCGCCTACCCTACACGGATGAGCAGATCGAGGCAGCAAAGCTGGGTGAAACCAAGGTATTAAGGGTGCCAAGGGCGTCAAACTGAGCCTTAATTCAATGTTAAATTGACAATAACTGTAAAGTAACAAATTAAGGGGGTTAATCCCCCTTTTTTCATCGATCAAACCGACTAAAAACCCCGCATCTTGTTTGAATCCAAACCTACACCTGGCTCATTCAATGTTTAATTTATTGCCCGGAACCATCGGCGACTCCCGTTGGTTCAAAAGTGGTGTCGCTGCCCTGCTTTTTGTGGCGGTCGCCTTTTGCCAAACTGCATGGGCCGACAACCCACGCATTGCAGTGTCGAAGTCGCCGTTGTCCTTGCCCTTCTTTGTTGCGAAAGAAAAAAACCTGTTCGCAAAACACGGGGTTGAACCCCAGCTGATTGAATGCATTGGTGGTAACCGCTGCGTGCAGGAACTGGTCGACGGCAAAGTGGACATGGCCACTTCATCTGAACTGCCATTCATGTTTACAGTGCATGCGGGCAAGCCGATAACCTTGATCACCACTTTCGTAAACAACAAAGACGACATGAAGTTCCTTGTGCGCAAAAGTGCGGCACCGGAAGGGATCAAATCCCTGGCAGGAAAGCGCGTGGGCTATGTGTCCAAATCGGCGTCGCATTATTTCATGGATGTATTTTTGCTTTACCACGGTCTTGATCCCCGAACTGTTGTTCCCGTGGCCTTGCGGGCCGATGAGTTGGCTGGAGCATTGGCCAAGGGTGAAGTCGATGCCATTTCAGTTTGGGAGCCCTGGGGGCAGGTGGCCCTTGAAATGGGTGGGTCAAAAGTAGAGGTGGTTTCTTCGCCAAGGCTTTACAACCAAACCTTTAACTTGTTGGTGGGCAATGAATACAGGCTTGCTGAATCAAAACGTATTTCCGCGGTGTTGATGGCGCTTGAAGACGCCATTCAATTGATCAAGAAAAATCCTGACGAGGCCATGCGCACCATGGCACGAGTGACGGGCGTAAGCATGGCAATTGTCAAAGCAGCCTGGCCCACTTACCGTTTCGAACTTTCGCTCCAGCAATCCTTGCTGACCACCATACAAGGTCAGGCACGCTGGGCCAAGCGTGAAGGTCATGTTGCTGCCACGAATACGGATCCTGAATTTCTGGATTTTATTGATTCCAGTTTGTTGAGAAAACTTAACCCTTCCGCTGTAGATTTTGTGTATCGATGAAAACGTCGCTTCGATTAAAACAAGGAGTGATGATTGCCTTGGCGGTGTTGGTCGTTCTGGTTGTGCTGGGCATTGGTTCTGTATTGTTGATCAATGATCAGCGCCAGGGTGCACTTGAACAGAGTGAAGCAGCCCGCCAGGTGTCGCGGCTTTCAACCCGAATGTTGGTGCTGACACACACTGTGTCGATGCACAGCAGTGAAAGCAATCTGCGCCAATGGTGGGGGGTGCATCAATCAATCAACAGCCAGCTTGAGCAACTTCAGTTCTCGGATGAACAAACGGACTTGCCGGCAAGGCTGGACGAAAGGCTAAGTGACCTGGCAGTTCTGTTTAGCGGCTATTCGCACATGGTTGCATCTCAACAGGCCTCGTTGGATCAAAGGCGAAGCGATGTGCTGGTCGACCGCTTGATTTCCGAGGCCGAGCAAGTTGCCGAAATCAGTTACAAGATTGCTGATTCAGCCATAGCAAAGCAAGAACAGTTAACCATCCAACGCAAGACAATTGTTTCAACTTTTGCTGTGTTGTTCGCAGTCAATTCCATTTTTTTATTGATCTTGATTCGATTCCGAGTAGTCAAACCACTTGAGCGAATTGAAAGCGTGGCCAACGAAATGAGGCATGGAAACCTGGCCGCGCGTTGTGGCTTGCCTGAAGGTGATGAGTTGGGTGATGTGGCCGCTGCGCTGGACAATTTGGCGATTGAGTTAAATGATCGCCTGGAAGACTTGACCGCAACCACACACCTTTTGGAGGTGGCTGGCCGCATGTGCGGTGTGGGCGCCTGGACATTGAATTGTGCCAACCAGGAGTTGCGATGGTCCAAACAGGTTTTTGATATTGTCGAGGCTGATTTTTCAACCCAGCCCACCTTGTTGGATGCCATTGCCATGTACCCCGGTGACTACGCACTGAAGTTGTCCAACGCGTTGAGGCAAGCCACAGAAAACGGAAACAATGTTGATCTTGAGTTGCAACTTTGCACTTACAAAGGCAAGTTGATCTGGGTGCATGTTTTCGGCGAGGTGATTTTTCAGGGCGAAGGAAAACACCGCGAACCTCGAATTATTCTGGGCGCTTTTCAAGACATCACTGAGCGCAAACGCGTTGAAGAGGAGAATCGACAGGCCAAAGAAGTTGCAGAGTCTGCAAGCAAGGCCAAAGGCGAGTTTCTTTCCAATATCAGCCACGAGATCAGAACGCCATTGAATGCAGTGGTGGGGCTTGCTTACATTCTGAAGCAAAGCAAACTGGATTCGTCGCAGCTGGATTTTGTCGAAAAGCTTGAGAACGCAGGGCGTGGATTGATTGAGCTGGTCAGCGGTGTTCTGGATGTGTCGAAAATCGAAGCCGGCGCCATGGAACTGGAAAAACGTCCGTTCTCAGCCCGGGGTCTGCTTGATTCCCTGGCTGATTTAATGACCAGTGCCGTGGCCGACAAGCCCATCGAGTTTGTGGTGTCGGTGGAACCCAATGTGCCCGACAAACTGATCGGCGACGAGACCAAATTGCGGCAAGTGTTGGTCAACCTGGCTGGCAACGCCATCAAATTCACCGAGAATGGTTATGTGAAAGTCGGCGTTACTCTGGATCAGTTGGACACCAATCATTGCGTGCTTCGTTTCGTGATTCAAGACACGGGTTTGGGCATGGACCCAGCGGCCATGAAACGTCTGTTTCAGTCGTTTTCGCAGGCTGATTCGTCTATTTCCCGTCGGTTTGGTGGTTCTGGTGTCGGTCTGGCGCTCAGCCAAAAGCTTGTGGAATTAATGGGCAGCACTATTTCAGCGGTAAGTGCACCCGCGCAAGGCAGCTTGTTTGCTTTCTCGCTGGTGTTAACGCTCGATCAACAAGCCTCTCAAACACCGCCGCGTTGTGAATTGCCTTTTGATGTGGTGGTGGTGGATGAATTTCGGCATCAGCTTGAAAGCCTTAGCCACATGACAGAATGGTGCGGTATTCAATCCAAGGTAATCAGCGATGCGCAACAGGCCTTAAACATTCCTGCCAGTGAACGCCCGCATTTGTACATTGTGAACAACCACTTGCACAACACCACCGGGCTTGAAGTGGCGCAGAAAATCAAAAAGCTTCATGGCTCAGCGGGCGCGAAAGTGATTTTGATGGCCAGGCCCAAAGAAGTGGAGCACATACACGAATCACTGGGCAAAGGTCACTTTGATGCAGTGTTAATGAAGCCAGTTTCTTTTTCGGCTCTGAAAAACACACTCGAAGATCTTGCCACCAATTCCGACAGCAATACGCATTTTAATGAGCGCCACTTGCACCAAAATGATTTGGTGTTTTTGTCAGGACTTACCGTGCTTGCTGTCGATGATCAAAAACTGAACTTGCTTATCTTAAGAAAAATTCTTGAAACCCACGGCGCACGCGTCATTCTGGCTGAAACAGGCCAGGCGGCAATTGCCGTGTTGTCGCAGCCGGACCGGTCCGATGTGAATGTGTGTTTGATGGACGTGCAAATGCCCGACATGGATGGCCTTGAAACCTGTGAATACATTCGCCACAACTTGGGCATGAAAGACCTGCCAATTTTGGCGTTGACCGCAGGTGTCATGTCTGCAGACCATCAAGCGGCACTTGATGCCGGCATGAACGAAGTCCTGACCAAACCGCTTCTGATTGACAAGGTTCTGGACTCACTACGGCGTTGGGGTTCTAATATGAACGTTGGGTCGATTAACCAAAATGTTTCCTGAAGGTGTAGCACTTCGTCCATGAACAACATCAATGAATACTTGCCCCACGGATTTTGTATAGCCTGGAATCCCCAATTGCTGGCGATGCATGTGATCTCCGACATCCTGATTGCGCTGGCCTATTTTTCGATTCCAATTGGCATTGTTTATGTGGCCAGGAAAAGAGCCGAAGCGGTTTTTCAGCCCATCTATTATTTGTTCGCCGGTTTTATTCTGGCCTGTGGTGTTACACATGTTATGGGCATTTTGACCTTGTGGATACCGCTGTATTACGCCCAAGGAATTGCCAAGATTGCCACGGCAGCGGTGTCTGTGGCCACTGCCTTGTATTTGCTGCCTAAATTGAAATACATCATGGCGCTGCCCAACCTCGAAAAACTCAGCCAGATGAACAAGGACTTGAGCGTTGAAATTGAATCGAGAAAGCGCAGCGAAGCGTCCTTGATTGAATCGCAAGCGCTGGCCGTGCAAGCGCAAAAAATACAGTCCGTATTTTTGGCCAACATGAGCCATGAAATTCGAACACCGATGAACGGTGTGATGGGTGCCATCGATTTGTTGCTGGACACCAAACTGGACGAAGCCCAACAACGTTTGGCCATGGCCTCGAGAAAAAGCGCCAAGTCTTTGCTGATTTTGCTCAATGACATCCTGGATCTTTCCAAAGTGGAAAGTGGCAAGATGACTCTGCGTGAAGAAGATGTGCAACTGGTTTCCATTTTTGAAGAAGTGGCTTCTGCCCTGTCGTTCGAAGCTGAGCAAAAAAGGCTTGAGCTGGTGTGCCCTGCAAACAACTTGGTTTTGACCGATTACCGCGCCGATTCAGTTAGATTGCGACAAATTTTGCTGAACCTTGTGGGCAACGCAATCAAGTTCACAGAATCTGGATACGTGTTGGTAAGCTGTCGTGAAATTGGCCGCAGCGACAAAGAATCGGTGTTGGAATTCAGAATAAAAGATTCCGGGATTGGCATTCCGCCTGCCGAAAAAAGTAACTTGTTCAAACGGTTCAAGCAACTGGATAATTCCAGCACGCGCCGCGCCCAAGGCAGTGGTTTGGGCTTGGCCATCGTGAAAGAACTGGTCGATTTGATGGGCGGAAGCATTCGTGTTTCAAGCGATCTGGGCAAGGGTACAGAATTTGTATTTACCCTGAATTTGAAATTCGCTTCAGTGCAAATGCCATGCGCATGGCACCAGGCGCAATCCGGTTTCGAAGGCACTGTGTATTTGGCGATTGATGGCAAACACACCGCCACTTACTTGGCTGAGTTGTTCACGCGGTGGGGCTTTAAAAATCGCATACTCGATTCATCGACGGTGTGCGATTTGTCTGCCAGTCTGTTCAAGCCGGGCGATGTGCTTTTGGTCAGCTCACGCTTAATGCATGAACTACCTTCCTGGGGTCAAAGCATTGAACAGTTGGTTGCGCAGGCTGGTGTCAAGATTGGTTTGTTGGTCACGGAATCTGAGCAAACCCAATCGGGTTCAATGCCATGGAATAAGGCAGACCGCGTCATTATGACGCCGCTGGTACAGGCCGATGTACGCAAGGCATTGGATGCCTTGACCAGTAAAGTGGAAAGTTCTCCCGGTTTGACGGCCCAAGCGCTTAGCGAGGACCGCCCAAAGTACCGCGGCCGCGTGCTGGTGGTTGAAGATTCCACAATGAACCAGATGGTCATTTGCAAGGTGTTGGAGTCCATGAGCCTTGAAGTTGTGGTGGCCAACAATGGGCAGGAGTGCATTGATTTGCTGCGGGTTGAAAAATTCGATGTGGTGTTGATGGACGGGCAAATGCCGGTGATGGATGGCTACGAAGCCACTCGAATTATTCGAAGCGGCGCTTTCGAAGGCATCAATTCCGACATACCGGTGATTGCATTGACCGCACATGCCATGAGCGGCGAGGATCAGCGTTGCTACGACGCGGGCATGAATGATTACTTGACCAAGCCCTTAAGTCGCGAAAAGTTGAATGCAGTGCTGGCCAAATACCTGGCAATAGAATAGGTGCTGGTTATTGCGCAGTCTATTTTTCAGCTAGGTTTGTTAACAGCTCTTCCACGTGCAGTACGGTGTTTAGCATTTCTTGAAAGGCTTCTTTGCATTTTGCTTGATTGGCCAATTGGGCAAATGTTTCCAGGCTTTTCGCCGCAGCCATGAAGTTCAACAAACCCAGGTTGGCGCCAATGCCCTTGTGGTGGTGCGCCTTGCTGCGCAGCCAAGGGTAATCTTCGTTTTCAAGGTGAGCAATAAACTCAGCCTGTTCGCCTTTAAAGTCATCGACCAACATCCCCAGCAATTCCACCAACAGTGCTTTGTCGTCGCACACGCGATCCAGGGTGGATTCAAGTTCAACTTCAGAAGCAAGACTACTTAAATCCATGGAAGTACCGCGGCAAAAATTGGTTACAGAGCATTCATTTTATGCTCATATTCTATCCGGAACGCCTTGCGCATTTCAGCTTTTGTGGCGCGTCTTTTCTCTTCGGGCGTGGTCGGTACAAACGGGGGTACTTTGCCGGGTGTACCGTCTTCATTCATGGCCACCATTGTGAAAAAGCAACTGTTGGTGTGGCTGACCACGCCCTTGTGGATGTCTTCAGAAACCACTTTGATGCCCACTTCCATCGAGGTATTGCCTGTGTGGTTGACGCTTGCCAGAAAGGTCACCAGTTCGCCCACACGGATGGGCTGGCGAAATAGCACCCTGTCTACTGACAAGGTAACCACATACATACCTGCATAGCGGCTTGCACAGGCGTAGGCCACTTGATCCAGTAATTTTAAAATATGCCCGCCGTGCACCTTGCCGCTGAAGTTGGCCATGTCGGGGGTCATCAGCACGGTCATGCTGAGTTCGTGGTTTGGAAAGGGCATGATTTCAAGTCAGGAGTGAACAAGTAAAACAGTGTAGCGCGCAAGTACAGGGGGTGACACGTCTACAATGTTCCCTTGAATTCAATTGCGGAGGGTGCCGTGGCGGCAGAACTTACCAAATATGCAATCTGGTTGTTAAGCCCTTTGGGTTTGTGGCTTGCCCTGTGCGCATTGGCTGGTTTGGGCTTGTTTGGCGGGCGCAAGTGGCGCAAACGTGTGTTGGTGCTGGCGCATGTTCAGTTGGTGGTATTTAGCTTGCCTTGGGTAAGTGATGCCATGCTGGGCGGCTTGGAAAATGAAGCCACCGCGCTGGAAATTAGCCGACCCTTGCCTGCCAAAGTGGATGCAATCGTGGTGCTGGGCGGGGGCCTGGAGGGGCGTTATGAAGGACTCAGAACTTTACCGGATTTGAATGACGCGGGTGATCGGGTGTGGCAAGGCGCGCGTCTTTACAAGCAAGGGGTGGCCGAACGTGTGGTGTTAAGCGGTGGGCAGTTCTCTGCCGACCCAAGGCGCGAAGCCGAGGCCCATGGCATGAGAATTTTCATGACCGACATGGGTGTACCCGACAGCGCAATGGTGATTGAGAGCAGCTCGAGAACCACGTTCGAGAACGCCTTGCGCACCCGTGAAATGTTGGGTACTGATGCACGCACCATTGCATTGGTAACTTCAGCATTTCACATGGGTCGCTCGGTGTTGTGGTTTGAAAAAGCAGGCTTCACGGTGTACCCGGTGCGCACCGACATTCGGGTGTTGTATGAACAGCGCCCCGTCTGGGAATGGCTGCCAAAACCGCAGGCACTTGAAGAAAGCACCACAGCCATCAAGGAGTATTTGGGCCGTTTGCAATTGAAAGTAAGTGGTGCCTATGCCGCAGGTGGCGCACCATGAAATGGCTGAATTTCATGGTTGCAGCCTTTCTGGGTTTCAGCATGATTGGCACTGCACATGCAGGCCCGGTGCTTGATGCAATTCACAAACGCGACGCTGTGCGCTGTGGCGTTAGCAGCGGGGTGGCCGGATTTTCTGCATTGGGTGCAGATGGTCTATGGCGCGGTCTTGATGTTTCGGTGTGCCGTGCGGTGGCCGCCGCCGTTTTGGGCAATGCACAGAAAGTGGAATTCACGCCCTTAAGTTCACAACAACGTTTTGCCGCGTTGCAGGCGGGGCAAATCGACATCCTTTCGCGCAACACCACCTGGACCCTTAGCCGCGATGCCGGCTTGAATGTGCATTTCACCGCAATCACTTATTTCGATGGTCAAGGCATTTTAATGCCCACGCATTTCGGTGTAAAAAGCGCCAAAGAATTGAACGGTGCGGAAATTTGCGTGCAGTCAGGCACCACCAATGAAAAAAATTTAAGCACCTACTTGGGTATGCAAGGAATCAAGGCCAAAGCCATCGTGTACGACAATTTCGAGGCGGCTTACAAAGCTTTTTTCAGTGGCCGGTGCCAGGCGTTTTCCACCGATGTGTCGGCGTTGATTGGTTTGAAAAGCAGCCAAAGCGGCAAGCCCGATGCTTACACCGTGTTGCCTGAAGTGTTTTCCAAAGAACCCCTTGGCCCAGCCGTGTTGCGCGGCGACGATGAATTTTTCGCCATTGTGAAGTGGGTGGTATTCGCCATGATCGAAGCTGAAGAACTCGGTGTGGGGCAAGCCAATATTGAACAAGCTTTGCACAGCAAAAACCCGGCCGTACAGCGGTTTCTTGGCGGAGCTGAAAACCTGGGAAAACCACTGGGTTTGCCGCAGGACTGGGTGGTGAAAATAATTCAACAAGTGGGCAATTACGGCGAGGTGTTCGATGCAAATTTGGGCAAGCAATCGCCCTTGAAGCTGGAACGCGGGCTGAATGCCCTGTGGACCCAAGGCGGGCTGATGTACGCCCCGCCTTTGCGCTAAGGCTGGCACCGCGTGAACTTTGAATTTTTAACCGACCCTGCGGGCTTTGGCCTTAGCGAAGGCTGGTGGCCAGTGGCCTTCGATTCGCCTTACTGGCAAATTTTGTTGGCGGGTTTGTTGAACACCTTGAAGGTGGCATTGCCTGCATTGCTGCTTTCCACCTTGCTGGGTTTGTTCATTGGGCTGGGCCAGCTGGTGCAGCACCCGCTACTCAAGGGGCTGTGCAGGGGCTATGTGAACCTGTTTCGAAATATTCCACTGTTGCTTCAACTGCTGGCCATTTACTTTGCCATTACCCAGTTTTTGCCGATTGCCAGCCAGGCTTGGTCTATCGGCGACACTGTGTTCATCAGCAAAAGTGGTCTGGCCATTCCCACGTTTTCTGAAACACCTGTGCGCGGGCGCTTTTCGATTGAAGGGGGTTGGGTGCTTAGCCCGGAATACCTGGCCGTCCTTCTTGCACTGGTTGTGTACACCGCAGCTTTTGTTGCTGAAGTGGTGCGTGCCGGCATACAGACCGTGAAGCCGGGCATGCGCCAGGGCGCCTTGGCTTTGGGTTTGAACCCTGCGCAAACCACACGGCATGTGGTGTTGCCTTTGGCCTTGCGGGTTATGGTCCCCTCACTTTCCAACCAGTACTTGAACCTGTTGAAAAATGCCTCGCTGGGTGTGGCGGTGGGTTATCCGGAATTGGTGTCGGTGGCCAACACAGCAATTAACCAAAGTGGCAAGGCGGTTGAATGCGTGCTCATTATTTTGTTCACCTATGCGCTGCTTAGTGCGGTGGCATCCGGCCTGATGAATGTGTTGAACACCCGCGTGAACCGGGGGGTACTGTGAACGCCAGCGTGGTGCTTAACCGCTTTTTGTGGGTGGCACTGCCCCTGTTGCTGGCACCCGTGGTGTGGGCGTTGGTGGATTGGGCGGTGTTCAGCGCCGTATTTCGGCCTGATCTGCAAGCCTGCCAACAAGCCGCCGGGCAGGGTGCCTGCTGGGGTGTGGTGGCTGAAAAGTGGCGGGTCATCTTGTTTGGCCGCTACCCGGCGGCCGAGCAGTGGCGTGCGGGCATGGTGCTGGTGGTGTGGTCGTTGTTGCTGTTTGCCACGGCGGCGCGGGTGTTCAAACCCAAAACAGCTTTCACGCTGTGGGCGGTTTTGCTGCCTGCCAGCGCATTGTTGCTTCACGGCGGCTTTGCTCGCTTGCCCACAGTGCCCACCGCCTTGTGGGGTGGTTTACCACTCACCCTGATCTTAAGCACCGTGGGTTTTGGCGTGGCCTTTCCGTTGGGGCTGTTGTTGGCTTTGGGCAGGCAATCTACCTTCGCGCCGGTTCGCCGTTTTTGTATTGCCTACATTGAATTGTTGCGGGCCTTGCCACTGGTTACAGTGCTGTTTTTGGCGGCTTTTGTATTGCCCTTGTGGTTACCCGGCGATGGTTTCGATTTGTTCACCCGCGTGCTGTTTACCATTGCCTTGTTCAGCGCTGCCTACCTTGCTGAAGTGCTTCGCGGTGGTTTGCAGGCAGTACCCCAAGGCCAGGCCATGGCGGCCAAGGCGTTGGGTTTGAATGTTGTACAGCGCAATGTGCAGGTGGTGTTGCCACAGGCCATCAAGGCGTGTTTGCCCAGCCTTATCAACAGCTTCATTACCTTGTTCAAGGAGTGTTCACTGGTCACCATCGTGGCCTTGTTCGAATTAACTGGCTCGCTAACCCTGGCGCTGGCAGGCGACGTGCAGTGGCGCAGTTTTTATCTGGAAGGGTATTTGTTCATTGCGCTGCTGTATTGGGCCTATTGCTTTGGCTTGTCGAAAACGGTCAAATAGCAGGCAGAGAACCCAAGCGTTAGAGTTGAATTTCTAGCGCTAAAAAAATAATAAGTGTACATTTGTGCACTAAATTGCACACCACACAATATGCATTCCATGGCGGAGACAGACCATGAACAAAAAAACCGAACCCAGCACCGGCGAGAAAATCGAAGGCACCTTGAACTTCGTGGGCGACTCCATTGCACAGGCTGCCACTCGGGTGCATGAACTTCACCGCGCCATCAGCGACATGCCGTTTAAAGCTGTGGGCGCGGCCACCTTGAATGCCAGCAAGCCGGTTGAATCCATTCACAACGAAATTACCGACCTGGTCTATGGCGCGGTGCGCGAAGCGGGCAAGGGTGTGTTTTCAGGCGCAGCCTGGGTGGTGCGCCAAGCCAATCAAAGTTTGGCCTCGCCACAAATTATCGATCAGGCCATGGGCGGTGAATTGATGGACCAGGTGGACCACCTGCCCATGCCCACTGCACCGAATGCGAAAACCGACAAGCGGGTTTCTGCCATTTCCAGTGCCATCAATGGTGTGTTTGGCGACCACTTAACCGCCACGCGCAACCCCATGCAAGTCCGCATGAATTTGTATGCGAACGGCCAGGCTTTGGCGGCAGACCAGGCCTCGCTAATGGCCCAGTTTCCCAATGCGAAAAATCATTTGATTGTTTTTGTGCATGGCCTGTGCTGTAACGAAGACAGCTGGCAGATGTATTACAACCCCAGCGAGCCCGCCACGCGCCCCTATGGCGACAAGCTGCAAGATGAGTTTCCTGTGACCTCGATTTACCTGCGATACAACACAGGCCGCAACATCGATGCAAATGCCCGTCAGTTCAAACGCCTGTTGAACAAGCTGGTGCGCAACTGGCCAGTGGCCGTTGAAGGCATTACTTTGGTGGGCCACAGCATGGGTGGATTGGTAAGCCGAGCCGTGGTTGAAGCGCTAACTGATGACGACATTATCCTGAAACGCGCCATTCGTGACGTGGTGTGTCTGGGCTCACCCCATGCGGGTGCACCGTTGGCTCGGCTGGCTGCAGCGGGCGAACAGCTGTTTGGAAAATTTGAATTGTCCAAGCCGATTGGCAAGGTGTTGGGCGTGCGTTCAAGAGGTATTCGTGATTTGAAAGACGGGCTGGGCGCTTTGCAAGCACAGGGTGGTCAGGAAGTGATGTTTCACTTGATTGGGTCAACGATTGGCGATCACACTTCGTCCTGGCTAAACACCACGGTTGGTGATGGCCTTGTCACGCCCGATTCCGCATTGGCGGACGATACAGGCCGTGCGCAACGGGTCACCTTCGCGCAAAAGCATCACATGACCTTGCTGAACGACCCTGATGTGTTCCTTGAATTGCGCATGGTGCTGCGCCAGCACTTGCGGCAAAAACAGCTCAACTAAATGTTGTAAGTCGAGGTTCTGCTTTCCTGTAAAAACACACGCTGTGTGGTCAATAAATAATTCACCAACAAGTCGGCGTACGTGCGTTTGAATTTCGATTCGCGCATGCCGCTTTCAACCAGGTTCAGTCCGTAATATTTCAAGGCCAAATGGGCTTGTTGGCATTCTTTGGTCCAGCAGTCCAAAGGTTCCAGAATTTGACTCACCGCATCTTGAAAACCTGTGGTGAAGTTCAGGAAGTCGGATTCATTCATGTCCTCCAGCAATTCCAACGCATTGTGCTCAGCATGCAGGTGGTGCGTATGCAGGCCCACGCGGGGGCGCGATTGGAACACTGTCAGAATTTGAAACAACAGCGGTTCAGGCAGATGAGCACTGGGCACGCCATACAACAATTGAACCCGACTTAAATCGATTTGCAACTGCATGCCAAACAGCCCTGACACATTGCGTGAACTCAAAGCCCAACAGGCACCCAGTGTCTCGAAAAACACCTCACGCTCGAACGAGTATTTTTTGTATGGGCTGCTGTGCAGAACCCGGTAGGGTGCTCGAATGGTCATGGTGAATCCAATACCTCGCCGTTGATCGTTTAATGATTGTGGGCTGACAAGGATTGAATTGGCATCGCATAGGTGAGGGTTCACCGTTTCCGGGGAGGTTAACCTTTTCAGGGGGTTGGTTTCCCCTAGTGGGGGGTGGTGCTCTCAGCCAGTTCAGCGTACTTCCGAACCAATGTAGGCCAAACCGTGCGGATTTGCGAATGCACCTCGCGTGCGGTTAGCGTCTGCGTGTTTAAACCCTGCTCGAATTCGCGAAAGCTGTGATGTAGGCTATCTTCATTCAGCAGTGCCAGCAAACTGACCATGGAATGAATTTCCCGAACAAAAGCCACCTCGTCGAGTTGCTGAAGGTGTCCCAGCAGTTTGTCAGGCAAGTCCGCGCAGTGTTTTAAAAACAGTGAGGGAATGGCCGGCAATGGCGGTGGTTCAAAGTCGATGGTGGCTTGTGTGTCCAATAGGTCCATCAAAGCACCGTAGAGCACATTTGCTTCCACGGGTTTGGTAATAAAATCAGTCATGCCCAGGTCCATGCAGCGTGTGCGTGTTTCTGAAAAAGCATGGCCCGTTAAACCCAGCAAAGGCGTGTCCATCCAACGTGTTTGGTCGCGTAGCCATGCAGTGAATTGATAACCATCCATGACCGGCATTTCAAGGTCGGTAATAATCAAGTCGAAATCTGGCGCATCGTTGGTGTCCAGCAAAGTCATCGCTTGTTGTCCGTTTTCGCACAGCGTCACATTCAGCGCCACTGCTTCAAGCAAAGTGCGAATCAGCACCTGATTCACCGGGTGGTCTTCCAGCACCAACACCTTCTTGCCTTGCAAAGTCAGGCGGGCGTCTTGCTCAATGCCCCGTGATGTGGGCACGGCTATTTCACCCCATGGCGTGGTGCATATGTCTTGTGCCAGCAAAGGGTGCGGCAGGTGAATCAGGCGTTTGCTTAAATCGCTGGGCAGCAGTTGAAGCAAAGCACTGTCGGCTGCCAGTAGATCGCGATCAATGGCCACAATGCGCAATGCCGGGTTGCTCAAATGCTCAAGCAGTTCCTTGGGCAAGGGGTGGTTTGGTTCAAAGGGATCCGACTGCAGCAGCACCCAATCAAAACTTTGTGTATCCAGTTCGCTTAGGCAGGCCCCCAGCGTACTGACCTTGGTCAGCTGCAGGCCTGTCGATTCAAGCACGGATTGCACACAATCGGCCACCTGCCCCGGCTGTTGCATCAACAGGCCAGTTTGGTAGGCCAGCGGCATGGGTTCCAGAAAAATATCGCTGTCGTAAGTCAGCGGCACGGAAAACCAAAAGCAGCTGCCTTGGCCCTGTGCACTTTCAACTGAAATTTCGCCACCCATGCGTAAAGTCAGTTCTCTCGCAATGCTTAGACCCAAACCCGTTCCACCATACACGCGGCTAATGCTGGAATCACCTTGCGAAAATTTTTGAAAAATACGGTCCAGCTGCGACTTGCTTAAACCGGGCCCGGTGTCGTGCACTTCAATTCTTAAATCAAGCAAATTGTCGCTTCGGGTTTGCAGTTTTGAAAACACCCGAATTGACCCCGCCTCAGTAAACTTCACTGCATTGCTCAACAGGTTGCTAAGCACTTGGCGCAGGCGCGATGGGTCGCCCACCAGGCTGCGGCCCAACTGGCCTGAATAACCCGGCGCAATGTCGTTCAGCAAGACCAAATGCCGGCTGGCTGCCTGACTTTGAACCGCCAAGAAAGAATTGGCCAGTACTTCGTCCAAAGTGAATGGAATTTGTTCAAATTCCACCATACCTGCTTCGGCTTTGGAAAAGTCAAGAATGTCGTTGAGCAGGCCAAGCAGCGACTTCGCAGCGTCTTGTACTTTCAACAAATAATTGCGTTCCTGCTCGGGCAAATTCGATTTCAGGGTCAGTGCCGTCATACCCAATATCGCATTCATGGGCGTGCGAATCTCATGGCTCATGTTTGCCAGCAAATGCCCCCGGGCTTCAACTTGAGCCTCGGCACGTTCACGGCCCATTTTGGCTTCCAGCGCTGCCAATTGTGCTTCGCGGGCTGCATCGCCCTGTTCCAGTTCACGGCGAAACGAACCCACCATCACCGCAAATCCTTTGGACAAGTTCACCATTTCCGTGACGAACTTGGGTTCAGGCAACTGCACGCTGTAATTGCCTTTGGCAATTTTCTCGCTCGCTTTGTTGAAGTCACGCAAAGGCTCAACGACGAAACGCTGCAACATCGCCAAGCCCAACAAGGCCATCAGCGTAACCAATACACCCAAATACAAATCAAAATTGGCCGTCGTTTTAATGTTGTCCGTTTGTTCTGTAATCACATCCTGAAAGCCCAATTCCACCGCACGAATCCGTCCTTGAATTTCCGCGCGAACGGCATTGGTCATGCCCAGGTATTCTTCCGAAAAAAGCATTTGAATGGCCAGGTCGTCGCGCACCTCGGCTTCTGAAACATATCGCTTGGCAACAGGGTCGTACAGCCCTTGTGTCAGCGCAAACACAATTTGTTCACGTTCGCGAAGTTTGCGGCTTAGCGTCAGAATACTGTCTACCGATTCCTTCAACTGGCTGCCCAGCTGTGGCGCCAGGCGCTCCGGGTTCAGCAGCCTTTCTTCAAGCGTTGGGCCCTTGGCCAAGATCAACTCAACACGATCTGTGCTGCCCGCGATCAACTTGTTCCAGTACACATTGTTCACCGGGTACTCATAAACACGTTCGCCAGCGTGGGTATCCAGTAGCTCGTAGTAGTTCACCAGGTGCTGGCTGTTTTTGCCCACGGTGTAGGCCGCCACCATGGTTTGCAGCGCATCGAATTCGGATTGAACCAGGCGCAACTCGTTGATCGCGTTCAGGCGTTCGGTCAGCAGTTCGGTTTGGGTGGTTTGCAGTTGCTCTGCGCGCTCGCCCATCCACACGTTGGACGCAAGGCCAAGCAAGGTGGCAAACAACACGAAACGGAACAGGGCTGCCAGCTTCATTCGGCGGGAAAGGCTAGTTGCAGGAAGCCTCTATTCTTACCGGAAAAGCTTAGTGCGTGTGCAGTGATTGCACAATCAGCCAGATTGCCGCAATGATCATGACCACCGCAAAGCTTCGGCGCAGTGCTTTTTCAGGCAGATAATGCGCAATCGCCACCCCCGCAGAAACGGTGAATAATCCGCCAAATGCGAGGGGCAGGCCGAGCGCCCAGTCTACCCGGTGGGCATTGGCATAGGTGGTCAGCGCCATGACGGAACTGGGTGCCACCAAGGCCAACGACAAGGCCTGTGCTGTGGTTTGGGTGTGCTTGAACACGCTGGTTAACAGGGGTGTGGCCACCAAGCCACCCCCCATGCCCAACAAGCCCATGCTGGTGCCACCCAGCACACCCACGAACGGCATGGTGACAGTGCGCGGTTCGTTGGAAAGGGTATTTCCATCGCTTGGATTCTTGCGCAGCATCAGCATGCGAAACCCAACTGCCAGCACAAACAGATTGAATATCCAGTGCAGCACGTTTTGATCAAGCTGCACTGCCAGCTTGGCGGTTAACCAGGTGGTAATGGTGGCGCTGATGCCAATCGCCAATACCGCAATCCAGGGCATGTGGTGGTGCTTGTGGTAGCGCCACCAGCCAATCAGCAGGTTGGGCACCATCAACACCAGCGCGGTGCCCTGGGCCAGGGCTTGGTCCATACCAAACCCGATGATAAAAAGCGGCACTGCAATAATGCCGCCCCCAATGCCAAACAGTCCACCAAAGAAACCCAAAGCCGCGCCCAGCGACAGGATAAGGAGCAAATCGGGTAGGGCGAGCCAAGACATGGGTGGGTGCGCTGTTGAATGAGGAAGGCCCCAGTGTATTCGTTATAAAAATTACTACAATGGCGCGATATTTAAAATATTATTAACAAATACACACGAATTGGACAAGGAGCAAGCTGGTGAAGCAGTTGTCGGATTTGGCATTTTTCAGCGAATTGGTGCGCCACGAAAGCCTGGCCAGCGCGGCAATGGCGTTTGACGTCACTCCACCTGCGGTCAGCCGTCGCCTGGCGGCGCTGGAAAAACGACTGGGCGTGCGCCTGCTACACCGCAGCACGCGACGCATTGGTTTGAGTGCCGAGGGTGAACGCTACCTTGCGGAAGGTGCAACCATTCTTCGCCAGATTGACGCACTTGAATCTGCCCTGCGCGCCGGGCAAGACACACCGCGTGGCCAGCTGCGTGTGAATGCGAGTTTGGGTTTTGGCCGCAAGCATGTGGCCAATGTGGTGTCGGCCTACCATGCGCAGTTTCCCGCCATGGAAGTGATTCTGGAGCTTACCGACCACCCCATTGATTTGATCGAAGGGGGTTTTGATTTGGCTGTGCGTTTCGGTGAACCGCCCGACCAAAGGCTGATTGCGCAAAAGCTGGCCAGCAACCGGCGCATATTGTGTGCAGCGCCCTCGTATTTGGCCACCGCAGGCGCGTTGAACAACCCGGCTGATTTAACGCGGCACCATTGCCTGGTGATTCGCCAGGAAAATCACACCTTCAACAACTGGCAATTGCGCAATGGCAAACAGGAAACCACGGTGAAAGTACACGGGCCGGTGAGTTCAAATGATGGCGATGTTTCCGTGCAGTGGGCACTGGAAGGCAAGGGCGTGCTGCTGCGTTCTGAATGGGACATTCAGCAAGAACTGAAAACCGGCGCACTGGTGCGCGTGCTGGGCGACTGGGCTGGCGCGCCAGCCGACATATTCGCTGTGTGCCCTTATGCCAGCCCCATGCCCGCCAAAACCCGGGAGTTCATAAGGGTTACACGCGAGGTACTGGCCAGCAAGGCGGGCTTGAATGTGTGATTGCTGAGTGGTGATAGCATTGTGTATAATATACAATCAATGATGTCATTAATCAAGAGGTGAAGTCATGAGGACAGTCACTGTTAGAAATCTTCCCGAAGAGGTTCATCGCGCTCTTCGTGTTCGCGCTGCCCAGCATGGTCGCAGTACTGAAGCGGAAATTCGCGCCATTCTTCAGTCCACGGTGTGTCCGCCTGAACGTATCCGTTTGGGAACAGCCTTGGCAGAGTTGGCCCGTAAAAGCGGTTTGACAAATGATGAAGCGGCGGCAATGGAAAAAACGCGAGACAAGTCAGCAGCCGAGCCTTTGAGGTTTGAATGATCTTGCTCGACACCAATGTTGTTTCTGAAACCATGAGGGTCCAACCCAACCCCGCTGTGATTGAGTGGCTCGACAAACAAGCTGCCGACACGCTTTACTTGAGCAGCATCACTTTGGCCGAACTTCGGTTTGGAATCGGTGTTTTGTCGGCAGGTCGGCGCAAGAACGAGCTGAACCAAATTTTAAATGGCATTGTGGATATGTTTGCTGGCCGTATTCTGGCGTTTGACGCTGATGCCGCTCTGCATCATTCCGACCTGGCTGTCGCGGCGCGCGCAGCTGGAAGGGGCTTTCCAACTCCCGATGGTTATATCGCGGCCATTGCAAAATCGCACAATTTCGCAGTGGCCACGCGGGATGAGGCACCTTTTAAAGCTGCAGGGTTGAACGTGGTCAACCCTTGGCATGTCCAATAGTTTTATTTATTAACAGCCACTCCGAGCTCCATCGGCACGGTTTTCTCTTCAGTGGCCTTGGTTTCTTTAGGTGAGTCCACCTTCAGCCGTTCAGCCGACACGCCGGTTGCAGCCAAGGCCTTGCTGATCAAATCTTGCCGTTGTGTGGCCAGGGCCTGCAATTGCGCGGGGGTTACTTCCTCAGCATCTTGCAGCTTTTGCGTTAGTACGGCGTAAAAGTTTTTGCCCTTTAGTGTATTTATTTCTGCGGCGCTTAGCTCGCGGGTGTCCTTGAACAAACTTGTAATTTGCCCCAAAGCTTTGCCAGCCAAGCCTTGTTCCAGCTCACCGGGGTTGGCCGTTCTAAAGCCGCTTTTCAATGAAGCCAACTCACCGCCGCCGAAGCGCTTTTCAAACAGGTCTTCAATGGCTTTCTGTGTGCTTTCACCGTTCATGGCCAAGGGGCCAGGGTCTTCATTGGCCTGCAATTTCTCGCCTGCTTGCTGGGCTACAGCGCGACGCATTTGCAGGTTTTGAATGGCTGTTTTGTCAGCTGGTGCCCAGGTGCCCTGCACGGTCAGTGCAAGGTTGGGGCGGGTGGTCAGTGCTTCACCCAGCTTTTTCAGGCTTTCACGTTGTGAAGGGCTTAGCGTGTTGGCACCAGGGTTGAACGCAACTTTGCCAATTTCCTCGCCAGCACTGCCCCCGAACAAAGCACCCAGTGCGCGGAAGGGTGCAGTTACAATTTTGGTCAGCACATTGCCAATTGTTTTCCACACAATATCGCCAAAGCTGAACTGTGGGTCGTTCAAATTGCCGGTAATGGGTAAGCCCAAATCGATGCGCCCATTGCTGTCTTCCAGTATGGCCACCGCAAGTTCCAGAGGCAGGTCGCGGCCTTGCGGGCTTTGCACGCGTTCGCCCAATTTCAGTTTGTCCACGATCACCTGGTTCGTGCTGTTTAGTTGTTGATTGTCGATTTTGTAATTCAGGTTCAGTGACAATTTGCCAGCTTCAATTTTACGGTTCGCAAACGTGCCGGAATATGCGGTCAGGTTACTCATTTCGACGTTGGTGAATTTCACTGCAATGTCCATGAATGCAGTGGGGTCGAGCAGGTTCAGCGAACCCTTGGCATCGGCTTCGCCATATTCATCCACCGCGCCTTTCAACACCAGTTCACCGCGCGCACCGGGCTTGTTCGACAAACCATTTACTACACCTTCCAGGCTGTGAATGCGTGTGCCGAACGGAATGAACAGTGACTCATCCGCGAAATCCAGCTCGCTGTTGGCAAGGTTGAAGCGATCAATTTTCACTGCAAAAGCCGGGGACGTGGCCGCAGGTTTTTCAGAAGGTACTGTGCTGGATTTTGGTTCTTCCTCGTTCACTAGAATTCGGCTGATGTTGGTGGATTTGTCTTTCGCAATCAGCAGCGCTGTGTCCAAACCATCCAGTGTCAGGCGCTGAATATTCACACCCTTTGCACTGGCTGTGAAGCCCGGGGTGGACAGCCTGTTGAATTGCAGAAACGACTTTTTGTTACCTGCCTCATTCAGGCGCAAACTGGCCACAGTCAGGCTACCTGCATAGCCTTGTTCCTTGGCGTTGTAAGTGGCTTTGCCCTTGGTGCTAACCGTGCCTGCTGCAAGGTCCAGTTTTGCAAACTGACTTATGAAAGGCTGCGCAAGTTTCAAAGACAATTCGTTAACTTCCACATTCAATTGCGTGGCTGCGGTGGCGGGCGTTAAATCGCCATTTACCGCAATGCGGCCGCCGCTTTGAATGTCCAGGCTGGCTTTCAGGGGCAGGGCCTTGTTCAGGTTCTGGGTCACTCCGCTGGTGGACACGGCAATGTTGTTCAAACCAATGCTCAACGTTGGCTTCATCGATTCGTCGGCAATTGCTGCGTTAATGCCGGAAACTGCAACCGTATTCACGGCATAGGTCCAGGGTTTGGCGGGCTCATCGGCCTCTTTGGCCTTCGGTTCTGCTGCCGGTTTTGCAGTTGGAATCCAGTCGTTGATCGCCGCCATCAGGTCTAGTTCGCCCTGTGCATTGCGTTTCACATTCACCTGCCCACCTTTCACGGTGGCGCTGTTTACTTCAGCATGTTGCTTGGCAAGGTCAACAGTAATCGGCCCTACTTCAATGGCGTTCAGGGCGAGGGCTTTGGCTTTGTTGGCGTGGCTCATTTGCAAACCGGCCAACACAATACCTGCCAGTTCGGCCTTGTTGGCTTGCAAATCAAAACTGCCATTGTTGATGTTCAACTTGGCAAACTGCGCTGAAGCCGATTGCCCTTGTTGCTTGGCCGCAATGGCGAAATCGCGCACCTCTGCGTTCACATTGTTGATCAATACTTTTAGCTGCGACGCTTCGCTGCTATTGGCGGTGGGCTCGGCTGCGGGTTGAGCCATGGGCTCGGCCAGGTTCACATCAAAATTCAGCGACAGGTCGGCAGTGCCAGCCGGTGGGGCGGTGGGCAACAGCGGTTGTAGAAGCGGTTCCAGTTTGGCAATGTTCAAGCCGATTAGCGACATTTCACCCACCACTGAGGGGTCGGCCAACTGAATTTGAGCGCGCAACTTTAGCTCGGCGTCCAGGCCGGTTACCGCGTTCAAAATAAAAGCGCCGTCGGTTTCAGAACGCGTGGCCAGGTCGCGCAGTTCAAGGTTTAATGGTTCTAAGCGGGTTTTAAGGCCATCGGGTTTGCGGCGGTCATGAAAGTCGATAACCGCGTCGGAAATAATCAACTGACTGAGCAAAAATGCTGGCGGCTCGGTGTTGTCTTCAGGCTCGGGCTCATCGTTTTTAAAAGCGTCCATTAGGGCGCTGAAGTTGTGCCGGCCTTCCGGCAGCAGCGCAACATTCATATTCAGGTTTTTCAGGTCGATTTGGTCTAATGCGATCAAACCTTTGAACAGGTCAGTGCCGGAAATGTCCAGGTACAACTGGTCGAACGCTACAAGCGGTTCGCCTTCGGGCGTGCTCAGGTTCAGGTTGGGCACGCTCAGCGTTAATGTGAAGGGGTTCAGTTCAGGCAGACCCATTTTTAACACATGGCCTGAACGTTCAAGTACCTGCTTTTCGGCTTGCCAGTGAACCAGGCGCGGCAGGCCCGCCCAAGCGAACAAATAAAACAAAACAATGACAAGAAGCGGAATAATCAGCGCTTTTGAGCGAAGAATAGCGGCGAATTTCATTTTTATAGCAACAGTACGGTGGATATATACCTCCAGTATCCTAGATACGGGCGCTGGTGTACACTAACGCCTTCCTGCGCGGCTGTAGCTCAGTGGATAGAGTATTGGCCTCCGAAGCCAAGGGTCGTGGGTTCGATCCCCGCCAGCCGCGCCACTGATCAATTCAATGGTTCACTCATTGCGCTTCCACATCGTCAGTTCACTCAAGGTGTACTGGTGTTTGCGTCGCGTTTCGCGAATTACGAAAGGCACAGGCTGTGGCCCTTCCACCAACGTGAACTGTTCACCCAGAATGTCTTTCAAGCCATCCAGGGTGCCATACGATTCACCATCCTTTTTGAATCCGCCTATCCATTCCTCGCGCTTGGTGTATTCCTCCATCCAAGTGTAGGGCGATGCAAGCACCAGCAGTCCACCGGGATTCAGGCGGCTGGCAATTTCATTCAAGAAGCGGCGGGGCGCATACAGCCTGTCGATCAGGTTGGCCGCCAGAACCAGGTCAAAGCCAGTGTGAATGTCTTTCAGGTTGCAGGCATCGCCTTGCCAAAACTCCACTTTGCCGGCTGTGTCGGCAAGGCCAAGATTATCCAGCCTGCGCTCGTAATAATTCAGAAGTTCGCCTTCGTCTGGCAAGGTGTAACGAATGGTGCCTGTTTCTTTCAGGCGAATGCCGACCTGAATCAATAAGGTTGAGAAATCAATGCCAATCACCTTGTTGAACACGCGGGCCAATTCAAGGCTGGAGCGTCCAGTGGCGCAACCCAGGTCGAGTGCTTTGCCAAGCAGGCCGTTGCCATGTTTTTGGTGGGCAGCAATCGCCAAATCAGCCATCGCCTTGGCGAAGTTGGGCACACCCAATGGCGAGTCGCCATAATGGAATTCGGCGTACTGCGACACCAAGGCGTCATTTTCATAGGTCGACAACGGGTTGGTGGCCGGTGTGTCGGTGACTACATAGCGAAACCCGGCATGCTGAAAAAAGTGTTTTCGAAATGCGTAGCGCGAGGCATGGCGGCTTTCATTGCCGCATGAAATCCAACTGCCGCCCTTGATGATGTTGTGGCGATTGTCAAAAGTAGGGCTGGTGAAATCGTCGTAAATCGGGTGCACATCAAAACCATCGAACGGGTAGGTGGGCGTTTCACACCATTGCCACACATTGCCAACTACATCGAACAACTCGCCGTGCGCAAAGTGGTTCACCGGGCAGCTCGATGCCCAATAATCCAGGTGCAAATTCGCATTGGCGCGCGTGTTGCTCGGTACTTCGGCAAGCTGCGCATGATCGTAAATGCGGTTCCATTCATCCTCAGTGGGCAAGCGCACCGGCTGGCCGGTTTGTTCGGCTTTCCAGCAGCAGAAGGCCCGCGACTCGTGGTAATTCGTTTCCACGGGCCAGTTCCAGGGCATGGGCACTTCTTCAGCCAGCAATCGGAGTTTCCAGCCACCTTGCACGGTGTTGTCGGGTACCCAGAAGGTGGGGTGCGTCGCTTTGGTGAATTCTTTCCAGCCTGCGCCTTCGCCGTCCCAATACTGATTGTTGGTGTAGCCACCCGCATTGATAAATTCCAGAAACTCGCTGTTGCTGACCAAATGGCGAGCGGTTTGAAACGCAGGTACATCGGCCTCGTGGCGACCGTACTCATTGTCCCAGCCATAGATGGGTTCGGTTAACGTACGCCCCAACACCACGCGGCCCGCAGGAATATTAACCAGGGTGTTCGCCGGCGCAACGCCCGTGCTTCGGCAAGGTTGCCAGGCTGGGTGTGGCTTCACATAGTGCAAGGCATGCTGGCGCATTAATACCGACGAGGTTTCAAGGTGAATGTGTTCATGCTCAATACCCATTACCACGGCCCAAAACGGGTCGTTCCAGCCAATCGGCAAGGTGAAGGGCGTGTTGCGAATTACGTTGTCGATCACCTCGCGCGCCTTGTGGCGGTATGCGCGTACTTCGTCCACGGTGGGCCAGTCGTAGCGCGCATCGTCCAGGTCGTCCCAACTCATTTCATCCACACCCACAGCAAACATCGATTCCAGGCGCGGGTCGATGCGCTTGTCGATCAGGCCGGTCAACATGAATTTGTTGATGAAGAAGGTGGCTGTGTGCCCCAGGTAAAAAATCAGCGGGTGCCGCAGGTTGATTGGCTTTTTGTAATAGGCCTCGTCGCAGGTCAGTAGCTCAAACAGCGATTCATACCGATCAAAGCTTGCGTGAAAGTACTGCAACAGCTCGCCGCGTTTGGATTCAATGTCGCTGCCCGCCAGAAAAGGTGTGCGCAGGAAGTGCTCGCTTTGGGCGGGCATGTGTTGTAGTCGGGTATTCATTGGGGCAGACCTGCGATGCTTCAGAATATAGTTAGTGTAATAACATACTTTATGAATGTTACGCAGTATCTACAGTCATTTAATAAATTGAAACACGCTGCCACGCCGTGTGCCCTTACCTCTACTTAGCGATCCAATTCACGGTTTTTTGACAGGGCCTGTGCCTGCGGCTTGATATTTTTCCGGGGCAATAAACCCCCGCGGTGAATGGCGATTGCTATTCCAGTGGCTAGACGAATTAGAAAGTTTGGCGATATTCACAAACTGGTGCCCATGTGATTCAACGCAGTTTGTCGAATTTATATCTTTTGCATTGGCTTCTGAACTGATCTTTTGCGTCACCCCTCAAATGCGGGGATGTGCATATTTGTTTGTTGGCTAAAACAAGTATTTATGGGGGGTTCAAGGCATTGTTTGTTAATTAAGCAGAGGTAGTTTGGGTCGATTGCTTGCCTTGGAATACTGGGTAATTTACATTCTAAAACGACTGTGAATTTGTGTTTCAACGCCACGCTGCTGTTAGGGCATGCGGTGGCCATGGTGTATCAAGAAAATGAGTTCAAGGTGCTGATTACGCCACACTCAATCGCCAAGTTGTACAAAGGGCTCCGTCGGTCGGGTAGTGCTCGGGGTGATGTTCGGATAAATGGATATCGCAGTTATTCTTCGACAAATTTAGTTAGGCAAACCAGCATGGCCCAAAATCCGTTCTACGTTTATGCACTTAAAGACCCAACAGAAAAGCCATCTAAGCCTTTCTATATCGGTAAAGGAACGGGTAATCGTGCTTGGGAACATCACACAAAAATTGATGAATCAGAAAAAAGCTCGGTAATTAAAAAAATACAAGAATCGAGACACGAAGTGATACACACAATAATTGCTGATAACTTAACGGAGCAGCAAGCTTTAAAAATTGAAGCAGAGTTAATTTCAGCGTTCGGAATTCGTTCTCAGGGTGGATTATTAACAAATAAAGTTCGTCCGAACACAGAGAATATTAGCCAAAAAAATAAAAGCAAACATCCCTGACGGGTGTTATGAAAAAGCTCAAATGGCGCTTGAGCTCATGAAGTCCGCCGTAATGGAGCTAGCCAAGGCAAACCCGCACGGAATTTCAAACTCGGATGCCGCAAAATATCTTGGCCTACAGTCAGACTATGGTGGTGGTTCAAAAGACTATCTGAGCTACAGCATTATTGGTTTACTAATGAAGGAAGGTCGGTTAACACGAACAGCCGACCGAAAGCATATTGCAACAGGTGAATAGTTCGCCTAACAATGCGCTCAAATCGCTCGCTTCGCTCACTGGGACTGGCTAAAGCCAGCCCCTTAGCTTAAACGTTAGGTCGCGCAATGGAGCCTTGGGATCTCAAAGACACGAGCTCGCTGGTAAGGCGCCAGTTCGGACGGGAGCAAGAGACGCTCTTCCGCGAGAGTTCACGTGCTGTCAACGATAGAAAGGCGTTCTCCTCGTATCATTTCCGCGAAGCAATGCGGCTTTCGAAGGACTTCGAGCGGCGACACCTCTCAGGAGCAAGAACGATCCTAGAGCTTCACGTCGCAGGTGCAGAGAAGAAGGAGTTGGCGTTCAACGTCTTCATGGTTAAAGCCGGTGCCCATGCGCTAGCCGCCATCCAAAGCCTTCACGCCATCCCCGACATCTTTGCTCACGCGGTGTATTTCGGAGCCGGGCAGAACCTTAGGCCTGGTGCACTGAAGGACCCTGAGATTTCACTTCCTCGGGTTGCGGCCAGCCTAAAGAAGGACAAGGAGTTCTCTGGTTTGTCTGCTCCGCTTACAGCCCTTCAATCAGGCTCGGACTGGAAGCGGCTTGCCGCAGTAGCGAATATGAGCAAGCATCGGAGCGTCGTGCGTGCCGCGTACAACGAGGACTGGACCGGCACCAAACCGAAGATCAGGGAACTCCATGTCTCCGCTTTTGAACGAAACGGTGTCCGCTATCCGGCGGCATCATTGCGTGACGTTCTGGAGCCCGAGTACGATCGGCTTCTGAAGAGCATCATATCTATAGGCCATGAGCTCCATGCATGCCTCCGGGGGCGCGCGACCTGACAGGTCATTCGACACGGACACGCAGCGGCAGGGTGCCGCGAGGCGTGCAGGTGAGCATACGTCTCGTGGCGCCCTGCCGGTGCGTGCCGGTCAACTCCAACGTTAGAGTTTTCCATAGCAATTCTTGCTTGAATGTATCCGTTCGGATACGCTTCTCAAAATGAACTCATTTCAACGCACATCAGAATTTGACGCATGGCTTAAAGCATTGCGTGATTCGATCGGGAAAGCTCGAATAATTTCAAGAGTTCGCTCAGCTGAAGCAGGAAATTTCGGTGATTGTGAACCCGTAGGCGAAGGTGTTTCTGAGATGCGAATTCATTGCGGGCCGGGTTATCGGGCTTATTAGTCGCGCAAAGGTGATGTGGTTTACCTGTTGCTTTGCGGTGGAAATAAATCGACACAGAAAAGTAACATCAAACTGGCCAAAGCTTTGCTTAAGGATTATGAGGGTTAAGGCATGAAAAAGAAACTCGCGACATTTGATGCGGCTGAATATCTCGATAGCGAGGAAGTTATCGTAGAGTACCTGAACGCCGCGCTAGAAGACGAAAACCCAGATGTTTTTCTCATCGCCATTGGCGATGTAGCGAAAGCTCGAGGAATGACGCAACTTGCAAAAGACACCGGATTAGCAAGGGAGAGCTTGTACAAGGCGTTGGCTCTTGGAGCAAAACCTAGGTATGACACAGTTCTGAAATTGATCCGTGCATTGGGTGTTGAGCTACACACGTCTCCAGCTCACAAGTGAATGCGGATAACTCTAGCCTGTCGATGTATCGGCCCGCCTGAGCGGCGGGCTTGCTACGCGCCGCGCCGACCCCATAGCAAATTGAGCAAGGGTTTGACGCTGGTGCCGTGCACGACAATCGACAGCGTAACGACAATCAGCGTTAGATACGTTAACTCGCGTGCCAGTGCTTCTGGAACACCGTGTTGAATCGCATACATCAAGTAATACACGGAGCCGATTCCGCGCACGCCAAACCATCCTGCAATGCCACGCACTCGCCACGACGTCTGGGTGCCGATCAATCCAATGGCAACACTTATCGGGCGTGCTACAACAAACACGAATACCGCGAGGCTGACCGATTGCCAGTTCCAGTAATCTAAAAAGAGCATGCCGCCTACAAGAAGAACCAGCATTAGCTCTGACAGCCGCTCTAAATGTTCCTTGAACACCAATGCTTCGGCGCTCACAATCGGCCGCGGTGCAGCGCCGGCATCATCGCCTGCGTCGAGTTGTTCAGGTTTCACAGCAATGGCGCTTGCAAGCTTGAGTTCGGTATGGCGCAACGCAACGGCAGCGAAAAACACAGCGAGAAACCCCCAAGCATGCAAAGCCTCGCTTAACCCATAAACGATCGCAATCAATCCCAAGCCGACCAGGTCATCGAGTACATCGTGTTCTGCGTTGGCACCGCGAAGCCGCCACACGAGCTTTCCGATTGCAACACCGCTCAGCACGCCAATCCCAATCGCAACAGCGGTCGCCCACACCACATCGACGGCAAGCCAGCGCCAGCCAGTGTCTCCCAATTCGTGCAAGCCAAGCAGCCCTAAGCCAAGCATGACAAATGGGAAGGCCATGCCGTCATTCATACCGGCTTCGCATGTCAGTGTGAATCGGAGTTGATCCTCGTCGCCCGCATAGCGGGACTGAGTATCGGCTGCCAACACTGGATCGGTGGGGGCAAGCACTGCGCCAAGCAGCACGCAAGCACCAAGCGGCAGTTCGAGTACGATGTAAGCAAAGGCTGCAATGAGTGTTACCGTGAGCACCATGGAGATGGAAGCCAGACGCAGCGGCGCGCGCCAATGCGCAATTTGAACTGGTACTGGCATTTTGACGCCGGCCGAAAACAGGGAGATGAGTACCGCAATCTCCGTCAGCGTTTCCAGAAGGGCTGATTGCTTGATCGGGTCGAAATAAAATAAGTTGAGAACAGTCGGTCCTAACAAAAGACCAACGGCGAGATAAACATTTGCCGAGGTGAAAGGAAGCCGCTGTAGATATCGGCTACCGAGTCCTCTGCTCAACATCAGGATACCGATGAGAAGAAACCACGATGCATGTGACATTGGCATCCTATGAAGAACATGGTGTGGACCCGGACAAATTCAACGATTATCCAAAGCCTGCCAATAAGTAAACGTCTCAGGTCGGGGAAAGTGCACCCAAGCAAGCTACCGCTTCACATCTCGATAGAAGTGCTAGAACGAGTGCACCATCATCAAAACTATATCCAAGCAACGTCAGTTGCTTGTTCATCTTGAATTTGTGTACTCGCAAAAATGAAAGGTCTCCCTTTTTCTGCTCCCCAATGGCGGGGTCGACCATCAGCTCCTTAATGGCTGCGTCCAGGTCTTGTTTCTGATTGGTATTCAGCTTTTTTACAGCTTTCTTAAAGGTCGGAGACTGTAAAACATGGGTGGCCTTAACCAAAATGGTAGCTCTCTAACTTTCCTGCCTCGCGTTCCGCTTTCGCGATAATCGCTTGCTTCACAAACTCATATGGCAAGTCGGGGTTGTCTTCCATCATTTCACCGATCTTTGCCCAATGCTCAATTTGCTTGGGGGGTGTGCGGTTAAGCGCCTTGGCCATGATGGTTGCTTTTTCGATCAGGTCTTGATCCAAGCGAATGCTGCTAGTGCCCATGTAAAACTCCTCCAAGGTGATTACTTCAATTGTAGCGAAACGCCACAAATGTGGCAAGTCGCTACACCCCACGTGCTTTTCATTGGGCAGATCACTCGTGTAATCTTACGAAATGAATAACGTTAAACACATCACCACAACCATTAACCGCACCCCAGCCGATGTATACGCTTACGCCTCGAACCCTGAAAATCTTCCGCTTTGGGCTGCTGGCTTGGCGCGTTCTGAAATAACAAAACAGGGCGATGCATGGGTGGCTCAAGCGCCTTTCGGCAAGGTAAAAATCAAGTTCGCGCCGGCAAACAGTTTTGGCGTTCTCGATCACGATGTGCAGCTTGAATCGGGCGTGGTGGTGCACAACCCAATGCGTGTGGTGCCCAATGGCAAGGGCAGTGAATTCACCTTCACTTTGTTTCAGCAGGCGGGTATGTCGCAACAGCAATTCGAAGAAGATGCGCAAGCGGTTGAACACGATTTGCACACCTTGAAAACAATTCTTGAATCTGCAAGCTGATGCAGCTCCGTCCGCCCACTGTTCCACTGGCGCCAAATGCCATTCAAAAGGGCACGCCGCTTAAACTTCTTTTGAATCAGGACTCGATCGAGTGCCTTGCGCAAAACATTCTTTACGCGCACAAGGCATTTCCGGCGGATGAATTTTGCAAACATGCGTTAAGCAATTTAGAACCGCTTGAACTGATGCAACGTGCCCAGCACATTGCAAATTCGCTGCGGCAATTTTTGCCTGCCAATTACACGCAGGCCGTGTCTATTCTTATTGAGTCGTTTACCCCGGCAGAGGCTGACGTGGGGTCGTTGGGCGTGGCCGGTTTTTTCTATTTGCCGCACAGCGTTTTTATTGCCGATTACGGTTTGGACCCAAGTTACAACCACGGTGAAGACCCGTTCAATGTGTCCACGCAAGCCTTGCGCGAACTGACCATGCGCTTCACCGCCGAATTTGCCATTCGCCCGTTTTTGATTCACCAGCCAGAACGCACGCTGGCACAGGTTGGCAAGTGGTTAAGCGACCCAAACCCGCATGTGCGGCGGCTGTGCAGTGAAGGCACTCGCCCCAAGCTGCCTTGGGGAAAGCGCATTCAATCGTTTGTGGTCAACCCACAGCCCACGCTGCCCATACTTGAACATTTGAAAGATGACAATGAACTGTATGTGCGCCGCAGTGTGGCCAACCACCTGGGCGATATTGCCAAAGACCACCCGGAACTGGTTTTCTCAATTTGCGAACGCTGGCTGCAAGCTGGGGCGTCAACTGACTTGAAATGGTTGATTCGCCATGCGGTTCGCTACCATGCCAAGAAGGGCAATGCCAGGGCGTTGGAAATTCGGACTAAAGCGAGTGGAAAAGCCAATTAAACTGGTCGCCATCGACTTTAATAGATTGTAAAAATATGCACATCGAAGGCATTTTGAAAACCTGGAATGACGATCGCGGCTTTGGCTTTATTCAGCCAAGTCAGGGCGGTGCTGACGTGTTTGTTCACATCAAGGCGTTCAGCGCTCGCAATGTTCGCCCGCAGGTGAATCAACGCGTTTTTTATGAAATCGAATTGGGTCCGGAAGGCAAGCCACGCGCAAAGAATGTACACCTTTCTCGCCCTGTGGCGAGCCAATTTCGCCAAGAGAAAGTTGCGCCGGCGTCTTGGGGTACGGTGTCTTTTCTGGCCATTCCAGCGTTTGTCTTTTTGTTCGGTGTGGTTAGCTTGCTGTGGCAACCACCGCTGATTCTGGCGGCGGTATATTTAACGGTCAGTGCTTTCACCTTTGTAATTTACGCCATGGACAAGTCCGCAGCAAAAACAGGTGCTTGGAGAACTTCAGAAAGCACATTGCATTGGCTTTCTTTGTTTGGCGGGTGGCCTGGTGCGTTAATCGGGCAACACCTGCTTCGTCACAAATCAAGCAAGGCACCATTCCGGTTTGTTTTTTGGGTAACGGTGTTTGTGAATGTGGCCTTATTTATTGCGCTGGCCTCGCCGGAAGGACAGGCACATTGGTGGTTCGTAAATCGCTGAGCAAGTCAGATTGAATGTCTAGCAAGTAAAGGTAAATAGCCTTGTTGGCTTTGTTTGGATTCTCATAAGCCATCAACTGACCCATTAGAAGCTCCCTAGGTCGTCACCCCACCCCTAGGCACTGTCTTACACCACACTCAGCACAATCCCACATACGTTCTCGCCGACGCCAATCATGATGGAATCACCAACCAAAATGAGGAAAGGCAATGAAAGCGAAAGCGTTATTCTTGGGGCACCCAATTCATCAAATGTTGATTGTCTTTCCGCTGGGCTTGTTGGGCACTGCGGTTATTTTCGATGTCATTTACCTTGTTACAGAACTGAGCACAATGGCGATCGTCTCGTACTGGATGCTTACAGCCGGTTTGGTTGGCGCCATGTTCGCCATCCCTTTCGGCATGATGGATTATTCAAAAATTCCACCCGACACCCGCGCCAAACGAATAGGGCTGATGCACGGGGTAGGTAACGCTGTAGTTTCTGTTTTGTTTATTGTAAGTTGGTATTTGCGGGAAGCCGATACCCTGCCCACTGCCACCGCAATGGCCTGGTCTTTCGCCGGGGTGGCCTTGGCATTGGTCACAGCCTGGTGGGGCGGCGAGTTGGTCTCAAGGCTGGGAATCGGCGTGTACAGCGACGCGTCACCAAATGCTGGTAGTTCACTGGACGTTCCCAGAGATTAAGCCTTCCAAAAGCTCAACCAATGGAGATACGCATGGCCACTTCCACCACAGTAAGCAAACAACAAAAAATTCAGCGCGACCAAGATTCAAAAGACAAAGCCAAGTCGAAAAAAACCACGAGCAAAGCCAAGCCAGCAGTGCAAACCAGCAGCAAGAAACAACCCGCGCCGCCCATGTCGCGCAACCATTTGAAAAAGCCCGGCACGGAAGCTGACTTGGATCTTGCACCGAAGTTTCTGGCCAAAGGCTACAAAGGCAGCGGCAAACTGGAAGGCATGAAAGCAATTATTACAGGCGGCGATTCGGGCATTGGCCGCGCAGTGGCGGTGTTATTTGCGCGTGAAGGTGCTGATGTGGCAATTGTTTACCTGAGTGAAAATTCGGATGCAAAGGAAACACGGCGCCATGTAGAGGCAGAAGGGCGACAATGTTTGTTACTGCCCGGCGATGTGAAAGACGCTGCGTTTTGTCGGAAGGCCGTTGCGAAGGCCGTGAAAGCTTTCGGCAAGCTTGATGTATTGGTCAACAACGCAGCATTTCAAATGCACGCCGATTCATTGGGCGATCTAACCGAAGAACGCTTTGATGAAACAATGAAAACCAATGTGTATGGCTACTTCCACATGGCAAAAGCAGCACTGCCCAATATGAAGCGGGGTTCAGCCATAATCAACACCGGCTCGGTGACTGGTTTAAAAGGCAGTGAAAAGTTGCTGGATTATTCAACCACCAAAGGTGCCATTCATGCCTTCACCATGGCGCTGGCCAGCAATGTGCTGGACCAGGGCATTCGCGTGAACGCAGTGGCCCCCGGCCCAGTGTGGACGCCGCTGAACCCTGCTGATAAATCAGGTCCGGAGATCGAACAGTTTGGTTCACAATCTGATTACCGCAGGCCTGCACAGCCTGAAGAAATTTCGCCCGCGTATGTGTTTCTTGCTTCGGCGGCGTGCTCCAGCTACATCACTGGCATTGTGTTGCCGATCACCGGCAGCGTGGGTTAAGGGTACGGCAGCCACTTGACCATGTGGGACTAAGCTGGGATATTGGTAGTAGAAACCTATACTCCTTTCCCCACATGAACAACCACTACTCATTCATCGGCGGCTTCGAAGGCCAATGGCAGGTTAACCGTTGCGAAGCGGTTATTGGCGAGCCTATTGAGCCGGTGCAAAAGTTGAACGTGGTGAATGCCCCAGCAAGCCAGCTGACCCAACGTGGCACTTGGGTGCTTCAAGGATTTACCAGCAATGTGCGCTATGCCGAGCGACATGAAATTGCGCAATTGCGTGCCAGGCAAGAGGGTTTGAATCGCCCCACTTCAACATGTGCAGCCCTTATTCCGATCAAGAAAAGCCCAGAGTGGTGGGCCTTGTCGCAAGACGAGCGGCGTGCAATCTTCGAGGCTCAATCGCATCACACTGAAATTGGACTGGCTTACCTTCCGGAAATTGCCAGGCAGTTGCATCATTCCCGCGATCTTGGTGAGCCCTTTGATTTTCTGACATGGTTTGAATTTGCACCCGAGCACACGGCTGCATTCGATGAACTGCTGGTGAAACTTCGGGCTTCGGAAGAGTGGAAGTATGTGGAGCGCGAAATAGACATTCGGCTTGTGAAAAACAACTAGAAGAACGCGAACTATGACAACCCAATGTGAGGTATTCATCGCCACAAGCCTGGATGGCTTCATTGCACGTAAAGATGGCAGCATTGATTGGTTAAACCAGGCCAACCAAGTGGTGCCCCCCGGCGAGGACTGTGGCTATGGCAAATTCATGGCCGATGTGGATGTGCTTGTGATGGGCCGCAACACCTTCGAGCAAGTGCTTACTTTCACCCCTTGGCCCTATGGTTCAACTCCGGTGATTGTTATGAGCAGAAATGGAGTAGCCTTGCCGCCCACCGTTCCGTCCAGCGTTTCGGTCAGCACTGAAGCACCGGCTGCCTTAATTGAGAGGCTGGGTAAGCAGGGGGTAAAAAAGGTGTACCTGGACGGTGGCCAAACCATTCAAAGCTTTTTGGCGACAGGGCTGGTCAACAGCATTACAATCACCACCATTCCTGTTTTGTTGGGCGAAGGCAAGCCGCTATTCGGCCCATTACCAAAGGATGTGAAGCTACTGCACAAAAGCACCAAAGCGTTTGAATTTGGGTTTGTGCAGAGTCAGTATGAATTGATCTGGAACTAATCCCGCTGTGGATCTTTCACCTCCCGCTATCCTCCCCGATCTTCTTGCGCCACATTTAAACATCGTATTTTGCGGCACCGCACCCGGCACTGTGTCGGCCCAACGTGGTGCGTACTACGCCAACGCGGGCAATGCTTTTTGGCCCACTTTGTTTGAAGTCGGTTTAACCCCCCACCGAATTTCAGCAGAAAATTTCTCCAGCATCACTCGATATAAGCTAGGGCTGACCGACCTGGCCAAACATGTGTACGGCGCCGACAGCGTGTTGAAGAAAACCGATTTTGGTCGCGATGAACTACGCGCAAAAATTTTGCAGCACGCGCCGAAAATACTGGCCTTCACCAGCAAGCGGGCAGGGCAAGAATATCTGTGCGGCAAAGTTCAATGTGGTCTGCAAGACGAGAAAATTGGCAACACTGTGTTGTTTGTGTTGCCTTCACCCTCGGGCCTGGCGCGTAGCCATTGGAGTATTACCCCATGGCAAGATTTGGCTGCTTTGGCAAAACAGCCACTTACCTAGTAGTACAAAAACTCCAGCGCCTCTTTTAAACGGTCGCCAGTGGTCCTCATCCTTTCCCAGCGTTCCATTGACACATCGCCCTGCCGGAATTCGCGGAAGAAGTCGTTGGAATCCAACTGCGTCATCACCGCTTCAATATTGCCCGGCATACTGTTTGAAAATCCAAACTTTTCGCGCAGCATTTTCATGCGTTGGTCCATCGACTCGGCTTCAGTTTGTGCTGCGCTAGATACTTGTACAGGCGACCTGGGTGTAACCAGAATCAACACAGAGCGTTGTAAATCATTGGTGCGTTTGTTTGAGAAAAGGTACTGCAGGCCTGGTACATCTTGCAAGCCAGGAACGCCGTCTCTGTTGTTGGCACTTGATTTTTCACTCAGGCCGCTCAGCACCAGTGTGTCGCCCAGGTTCATCACCACATTGGCGTTGGCGGTGGTTTCACCAATTTCAATTTGGTAGGCCACACGCGGGTTTTCGGTGGTGGCATTCAGGTTGGTGCGCTGGGCCTCCACTTTCAACTGAATTTTTCCCTCTGGCAAAAATACAGGTGTTACGGCCAGCTTAATGCCCACTCTTTTTTCCAGCGGCACCACGGTGGTACCACCTTGCACGCTGGTTGAAACAAAGCCAGCGCTCAAGTTAATGCCCGAGAAAAATTCCGAGGGCAAGCCTTCAATCGCGGCCAGGGTGGGGCGGGCCAACACCTCATTCAGCGAGCTGTTGGCATTCGCAATATTGAGCGAATACGACAAGGCGGGAATGGTCACTGCCCGTGTAATGGCGGTGCTGACATCGGCCGGGCCGCCGTTGGCCACATTGGAATTGTTCACGCGCGAATAGGCGGCCACGTTGCCAGCCACATTGCCCAGTTGCAGGGTTAGCGCATTCAGCAAGTTCACACCCTTGGATGTTGAAATCAATTCTTGAGTCGACAGCAACACCACGTCAATCAACAACATGCGTGGGCCGCTGCTGGACCCTGCAACCGCTGGGGCACTTTCTGGCGCTGATTCAGGCGCAGACTCAGGTTCAGATTCCGAGCCACCTTGTGGTGGATTTGGGAACGGCACCACAGGCACATCAAAAGCCTGGGCGAGTTGATCATTGCCTGGTTTGAACACTGCTGGCTTGCTGTAAAAATTTTTCCACTGTGCCACGCGGCGGTCGGCGCGCTCCACCTCAGGCCCGGCATTGTTCAGGCCTTTCAACACTTCCCGCATTACACCAGCGCGTTCAAAATCGGCGCATGAAGCGTACACCGCAATGCTTGAACGAATGAATCCGTGTGAAAGCGTCGCTGAAACTTTTCTGAACTGAGTGGCCATGGCGCAGGCAGTTTTCGCATCGCCGGTGACATACGAAGTCACCATCAATCCATAGATGGACACCGCACTGTCGGGCGTTAACAACAACACTTCCGAGAACGCACGCTTGGCTTTGTCAAACTGTTTCAAATCCATGTGGGCCAGGCCCAGAAATTCCTGCGCAATCCAGTTGCTTGGGTCAATGCGAAGGGCCTGCTCGTAACCTTCTTGGGCCATTTCGCCTTTTTGCGTGTCGCCCTGGCGGGCTTGCAGGTGGTACACAAAGCCATTCAGAAAGTGCAAATGCGAATTGCGCGGGTCAAGCCGCAGGGCTTCATTCACGGCAAAATGTGCTTCGCTTAGCTCAAGGCGTTTGATGTGTTTCACTGCCTCTGTCACTTTGGTCAGCATGTCTGAATCGCGCATAGTGGTGGGCACCAGTGGAACCTCTTTCACCATGTCAATGAATGATCTTGCGGTGTTTTCTTGTGCAGCCATACCTGGCTGCAGGGTGCAAACCGCCAATGCCATGGCCGCGGCCAGTTTGCCGAGGCGTGCTGTGTGAATCAATTTACTCATGATTTAACGTGGCCCTGTGGATGTAAAGGTAAGCCGGTCCATGGATGACCCTGCACGGCCGCGCATGCAGCCCAATTTCTCGCCCGGTGTAACCAGGTAGGTGCCAGGGCTACCACCACCGCCACCATAGGGGCCGTACTTCACGCCCGTGTTGGTGGTAAAGCTGACCTGATCCACCATGCTGCCATTGCGGTAATCAACTCGCACAATGTATTGGCCTTTGGGCAGGTTTACATCCGCTTGCCACCCATCGCCACCGCCCTGGCGAGGTGCCCAGCCGTTGGGGTACTTGAATTGCACCCGGTCTACCAAGCGGCCAGCGCCAATCCGGAAGCCGGTCACGTGCTGGTTTTTGCAGGTGGCCATGTCGCTCCAGAAACCGCCACCACCGCCACCAACCCGGGCTGGGCCAGACACGGTTGCTTTGGCAGTGGAAGTCGGTGAGGCATCGCGACCCTCCAGTTCTTCGCCGTTGTCAAACCAGTGGGTAATTGCAGTTTCGTAGTTTTCTTCACCAAATACCCTGCGTAAATCAGAGTAACGGTTCATGTAGCTGTAAAGGCTAAAGTTGGGGCTGCCCTGGCGACCCTGCTCTATACCGTAATTCAGCCAATGGTTGGTTACACAAAGGCGATCACCCAGTTTGCAAAGCTGTTGCACGTCGGTGTAGCGGTGCCAGTAAAACGAGGCGCCGAATTCCGGGCTGCCCTGGCGACCTTTTTCAAATCCGCTGTCGGCCCAGTGGGTGGCCAAGTCAACTTTGGCTTTCACCACGTCTGGATTGTTGTCATAGTAAAAGTCCCAGTCGAACACTGAGGCTGCAAAGCGGGGATCGGGTGCAGGCTTGTGTTTCTTCTTTTTCCCCAATTTTTTGAATGCATTGCCTGCGTCGTTGAAGGCTTTATTCACCGAGTTCGTACTTGTGCTGGCCACATTGCGCGCTGCGTCTTTCGCTTTGTTGTATTCCCGTTCGGCTGCTTCGGCCTGTTTTTTGGCCTCTGCTTCTGCGGCAGCTGCTGCATTGGCAATTTTCTTCAGTTCAGCGTTTGCCGCACTGGCGGTGTAGCCACTCAGGTTTTTGTATTCACCTGCAATTTTCTTGTAAGCGGCCTCAAGCTGCGCGCCAATACAGCCTTGTATTTTGGATGGGTCCACGTTGGCACCGCCTTGCCCTTCAAACACGGTGGCAATGTTGGTGCTGGCTTCAATGGCCACGCTTGTTTTAATTTCAAATGGGTTCACACAGCTGGGCGGCACTTCAATACTCAATGTATTTCCGCTTAGCACCACGTTCACAGCCTGACCCACAAAGTTGCCACGCATGCTGATTTCCTGTGAACGCTGATCCACGTCGGCCAGGGCTTCCATCTTCACTTTCACGCGGCCCAATGGGCCCAGTTTCAGGTCAATCATTTCACCGGCCACGCCGTGCAGGCCATCTTTGCCGGCAGACGCATCCATCCATCCCATCTTTTGACCAAGAATGTAAGCATCACCTGCCACGCGCATCCACGGGCCACCATCGGTCAAGGGGCCCAGTACAGTGATGTTGAATTTGTTGGGGTCGGTGGGGAAGGGTTTGGTGTTGTCGCCAAACCTGTATTCATTGGGTGGGTTGGGGTTGCGCACCTGAAACACTGAAAGTGGCTTGGTCACCGTGAGTAGCGTATTTTTGTAAGATTCAATGTTGCGAATAAAACCACCGCCGTATTGCGCAAGGCGCGGGTCGGGTGTGGCCATGGCAATCATCACGCGGGCTTGGTCTTCCATTGTGAATGCAGGTGGCGTGGCCATGCGGAAGGAGAAATCAAGAAAATCAATTGCGCCTGCGGGGCTCAGCGGTGTTTGAAACTGCGTAATGATTTTCTTATTGGGTACAGCGCGATAAATTGCATTGCCCTTGTAACCGAAAGTTAAAGCGTTGTTCAAAAAGAAGGTGGCGTCGGTCAAATCCATTTCTGGTTGCCTCAGCGATATTCTTGCATTTGGCGCAAACTGCAGTTCAATGAATGCTTCGGGCGACAGGGCATCAGCCCCCGCTTTCTTCATGGTGTCGCCGTGGCTTACTGCGTCGGCCATACCAGCACCTGTACCCGCGCCACCCGCCAGATCGGTCGGTATAGGCATGACCACTGCAGCGCGCATGGTTACATCACTGCCTTGCACGCCCAAACTTTGCATGGCGGCTTTAACGGGGCCACCCAGGTCGGCCCGTGCAGCCAATTGCACACCACTGGAGAAGGCCAGCGAATTCACGTTGAAGTATTTTTCCCGCACCAGTTTTTGCAGGTCAGGCGGCATTTTTACGGTTTCCAGTTCAAAGTCGCTGGTCGAAATGGAAATGATGGGCGAGCTAAGCACTGTGTTGCCCATCATTTTCTGAACATTCTCTTTCAGCAGCTTGGGCATGGGGAATGATTTGTCGACGACCACAAAGAAGGTTTGCTGCGCGGTGTTGCTGGTGAAAAAGTAAAGTTGAACTGGACCTTTTTCCGTGAAGTAACAGCCCTTCAGGCCACCACCACAACTGGTTTTTTTCAAGTCACCAACCATGCCTTGAAGTTGTTCTTTGGCTTCGGCCAGCGGCAAGGCGCCAAGCATCTTTTTCAGCGTGGGGGAAACTGCTGGTACTTCTTGTGCGTGTGCGGGACCACACAGTGCCAATGCGCCTGCAAGAAGTAAGCTGGCGTTAAATAGATGTTTGTCCTTGAGGGTCATGGAGCTTGCCTTTTAATTGTTGTTGATGCGTTATGCTGATCAGCTAGGGCTTTTTGCTGGACGAGGTTGTGGTACATCATTCCACTGCGGTGAAATAAGCAAGGCGTGAATAAACCGGAAAACCCGCCGCTGCTCCCGATATCACATGAATTGGTGACAAATTTTGAAGGCTTGGTGATGAAATTTTTCTTGAATAAAATGCTGTTGAGTGCTGCTGTAGTGCTTGTAACGCCCATGTTTGGAAGCCATGTGCTTGCCGATGCCAGCCAGCCCCTGCAAACCATCCAATCGCTTGATGTACCCCGCTACATGGGCACTTGGCATGAAATTGCGAAGTATCCCAACCGCTTTCAAAAACAATGTGTGGGCAACACCAGCGCGGAATATTCCATGCGCAGCGATGGCAAGGTGAAAGTCTTGAACCGCTGCCAATTGGCCAGCGGTGAAATGGATGAAGCCGAAGGCCAGGCCCGCCAGGTCGGCGGTGCCAATTCACCAAAGTTTGAGGTGCGGTTTGCACCTGCCTGGCTAAGCTGGCTGCCTATGGTGTGGGGCGATTATTGGGTTATCGATTTGGACAAGGAATATGAATTGGTTGCGGTCAGCGAACCCAGCCGTGAGTATTTGTGGGTGTTGGCTCGTACGCAGCAAGTGGAGCAAGCCAAATACGATGCCCTGCTTGCTCGCTTGAAAGCGCGTGGATTCGACATGAACAAAATCGAGCTTTCACCGCAGGGAAAGTAAACCATGCGCCGCTTGAACCCGAAAAAGTTGTTGCTGAGCAAGTGGACTGCGGTAAAGCCGGTGAACAAGGAAAAGCATTTTCTGGTTCGCAGTGTGGTGCAGCCAGAAAGTGCCGAGCTACTGGTGGAGCAGGTTGAGCTGGAAGCAGTGCATTCAGGCCGAACTCAAATTATTCATTGGCGCGATTTGCAAGACGAAGCGCAGTGGTTGCAGGGGTGGAAATAAAACCACTCCTACCATATTGTGTTCACATGCGGATAGGCTTGAATTTTTTCATCGGCCGTAATCAAGGCCAAACCCATGGTGCGCGCTGTAGCAACGATTAACCTGTCGGCGGGGTCTCTGTGAAATTCGCCAGGAAGGCGAACGCTTTCAATCGCAATTTTATTGCTGACAGGTTGAAAACGGATTGCGTTGATTTGATTTATTTTGTTGAGCCACGACTCCACATCAAGCGAAAGTACCAAGCGCTCTCGTTCGACCAGCATGGCGATTTCCCATGCACTAATTGTTGAAACCCACACTTCGCCGCGTTCCAATTCTTCGCCAATCCGTTTCATTGCTTTTTTGCTGATCAGTTGGCGTGTGCCTGTGGCCAGCCAAACCAACACATGGGTATCAATTGCAATCATTGGTTGGCATCCCAATCGTCTTCCCCTACTGGGTCGGTGGGCGCATCGTACCGCAGCACTGTGTCACGCAGCGCATCGAAAGGATCAGCGTTTGCTTGCTTGAACGGTTTGATCTCAAGGGTTGGAATGCCGTGGTCTGTGATGATCACAGACTCGCCAGTTGATTCTATTTGCCTGAAGAACTCCAAGGCTTTTGCTTTAAATTGAGATTTTGATACATGAATTGACATCGTAAGACCATGGTCATGTGAGCGTGGTCATAATATCATGCCTGTTTACTTTATTGCCAGCACATTGCAAAACCGCCGCCCGCTGGTGTCTTTCAGAAACTCTTCTTCCATGGCTTGCACTGTCATTGTTTTTTGCAGGTAGTCGTCAACCACCACAATCGATGTGAATCCCAGCGATTCCAGAAATGCAGGAAATTCTGTGGGTTCATAGCCTGCTTTCTTCATCCAGGCGGGTGCCCATTCAATGATCATCTTCAGGCGTGTGGCGCTTGCAATGGACTGCCTGGCGCCTTCCAGCACTGCCATTTCATCGCCCTGAACGTCGCATTTGATGAACTGCACCATGTCTTTGCCCGCACCGCGCGCAGCCAGCAAGTTGTCGATGGTGTTCAGGGCCACAGAAATTTTTCGAGCATTTTTTTGAAATGGGCTTTGCGATACACCCGAGTTCACGAAATCCTCGGTCAGAAAAAATTCGGTGGTGCCCTGTTCTTTGCCAACAGCTGCATGCACCAGCTCGGTGTTTGCAAATGCCGCAAGGTTTTTCTTCAAGTGGGGCAGCACATCGGGCGATGCTTCAACTGCAATCACTCGCCCGCCGGGCCCCACTTTGTGTGCGGCCAACAGCGAGAAATAACCAAAATTGGCACCAATGTCCAGAAAAGTGTCGCCGGGCCGCAAGTGTTCGCAAACCACTTGGGTGCTCAAGGGTTCAAATCGGGTGTAAATCTTTTCCAGTGATTCCGGAATTTCGAAATACAGGTCGTCAACAATGTGCGATTTGATCATCATGCCTGCCACCTTCCCATGCCCTCCAATACCAGGCCCCTCGGGCCTTTCACTTCGTCCATGTGCTGGTAGGCCCAATTCAGTGCTGCGCACATTTCGGTTGAAAATTCATTGTCTACCACTGTGTGTTCCTGCATGAAGTTTTTTGAATTCACCATGGCACGCAGTTCTTGTAGCAAACCGGGTTCATTGATGTAACGCACCACGCCACTCACATAATTTTCAATTGAATCGGCCACGCAGAATTCAGCCAGTCCCAATGAATCGAGTATGTCGAAATCGCTGCGCGAATGGGGTTCCTTTCCAATCATGCTGACTACTGGCAGCCCCAGCACCATGCAGTCTACTGTGCTGGTTGCATTGCCAAACGGAAAGGGGCTAAGGGCCAGGTGGTTTTGGTTCAGTAAATTCAAATACGCTTCATAGCCTGTGCGGCGTGCCACCACGGCGGTGGGGAAATAGCTGTGCAAACGTTTTTCGGTGGACAAATGCCCTACACCATATTCATTGGGGAAGAACATGAAGCGCACCGGCTTTGCAGACAAGCGTTCAATTTCCTTCAAGGCGCTGACAAAACCCAAATTGATTTTCATGGCGTTACAAGGCACTGCAATGCAAACAACTGAATCATCCAGCACGGCAGGGGGCGGAAGCTTCAGGTCTTTGTGGGCTTCGGCCACGTTGCTGACGCGGCTGTTCAACAGCAACATGTTTTCTGAAACCACGCCTTCGCCGCCATAGACATTGGGTGTTGCAAACACCACATCCATTTCCGTGCTGTGGCTGGTGGCGGGGTGCCCAAAGCTCATGGCTTGCAAACTGGCCCAGCGCAAGTTAGCCAGCGAAATACCCCAAGAGCGCATGCCCACACTCATGAACCAGGCAATGTTGGGTGTGCAGCTGTTCAACACGCTTTGCAGGTTCATTTCTTCTTCGGGCACTTCAATGAATTCATCGAACAGACCGATGGATTGTTCATCCACATCGCCTTTCATCGACACCATGACCATGTAATAGTCGCGCCGCAATTCTTTGATCATGGGCGCATACCAACGGTACATGGCGTGCACCGATTTAAAGGTTTCTGCGATCACCGCCATCACTGGTTTGTTGTGGGTGTTGCCCGCATGCTTCACGCTGCCCACTGCTTTGGCCTGAATGCCTTTAACCTTGTGAACGCGTTTAAACCAGTTGTTCAGGTGCTTCTTGATGTCGTGCTTGCGCGGCGATGTGCTGTAGCTGCACAGCATCCAGATATTCGAAATCAGTGCCCGGTATTGTTCAAGCGGGCGCAGTGCATCGTAGGGGTTGTATTCTTCCAGCAGGAATGTGCGGCCTGCATCGCCAGTTACAGTCAGGGGCAAGCGGTCCAGCAACAAACCAATGGCCAGCAAGGCTGCAGTCTCAGAATTTTCAAGGGTCAATTCAACCAGGTCGCCAGGTTCAAGATCGCCCACGCCCGCCAAAAGCAGGGCGCGCACCATGGCCGCATTCTCGCTCAAATTCTTGGTTTTTTTCTCATGCGCTTTGTTCAGCAGCAGCTTAAGCACCGCGCGGTTGCTGTTGTAACCCGATACCTCAAACACATGGCTCATGAAGCGCTTTTGCTTGGTGAGTACCAGCACGCTGTTCAAGCTCAGGGTGTGTTTCAGGTCGGTCAGCACATTCACATACAGCGCAGCAAACCGAGTACACAGTTCAGTGGTTCCTTGAACGCCCAGTTGCATCAAGTTGGCATAGGGCTTGTTCTGGCATTCATTCACCAACACTGCAAGCTGGTTGATGGTTAATTCAGGGCTTTGCCGTTGCAGGTACACGCCACTTTCAATGGCTTGAAGTTTGCCATCGATTTCATCAAATACCGGTTGAAGTTGTTCTTCCAGGCTGGGTGTGCTCATGGGTACAAAACTCTCACAATCCAAGTTCAACTGCTTGTCCGCTTGCAGACGACTGCGCAATTGCCTGGCTCAGTGCCAAGCCTTCAGCCGCAACGCCGGTGGACAATGTGTAGGTGTTCAATTTTTCATCGCGCATGGCTTGCGCAATGTCGGCGTAGTAGTTCGCAAACGCTTCGATAAAGCCGGAAGGGTGGCCTGCTTTAAAGCGGTTATAGCGCGGTTGAGCGGTAATGTCGCTGCCAGTTGAAATTCGGTCCAGCAGCATTTTGTTGCCAGCTTCGTCGGCAGCTTCAATAATTTCCGGGCTTTCCTGGTGCCATTGCAAACTGCCCTTGGTACCAAATACACGTATGCGCAAACCATTGCGGTAGCCCAGCACGGCTTTGCCATACCAGGCGTTCACCACCAGGTTGTCGCTGTATCGAATGACAGCATCCACTTCGTCGATCAGCCCGGGGGCCACGTTGGTGATGGCGCGCTGCCATGCATTCACGGTGTGTGGCGTGTTGCCGCACACGAAGTTCACCAGGCTGTGCAAGTGCACGAACAGATCAAGCGACACACAGCTGATTTCGCCATCTTCAAGCCGCCAAGCCTGAATGGCGTGGGTTTTGTTTTGGTTGGTCAAGCGCATATAAGAATCTTGCGGCATTTCCACCATCACTTTGAACACGTGGCCAATCGCGCCGCTTTCCACGCGGCGTTTCATCTCGCGCACAGCCGGGTAGCCGGTGTAATTGAAAATCGAGAACACCTGAGTGTTGTCAGGCTTTACGCGGGCCAAAAGTTCTTTGCATTCCTGCACATTGGCCAGCAGTGGCTTGTCAGAAATAACGCGCAAATTGTGGTCGAGTGCCAAGTGAATGTACTGCGCATGCGACTTGATTGGCGTGGCAATCACCACCGCATCCACTTCGCTGGCCACTGCATCAATCAGCGCCTCTGCACTGGGGTACAGCTTGTGCGCAGGCACATTGTATTGACGACCCGATTCAGCATTGAATTCCGGGCTGCGGCTGAAGCAGCCCGCCACCAGTTCAAATTCATTGTCCATTTTCATGGCGATTTCATGCACGCGGCCCACGGCGGAATTCACGCCGCCGCCAATCATTGCAACTTTGATGGGTTTGTTCATGTTCGATTTCCTTTGCATGCGGCTTCAACCATTGAAGGAGTAAAGCCGACGCTGTGTGGCGTGGCTGGCCAGGGTTTGCAGTTCGGCTGCATTCGTGCAGCGTGCAAACAGCAGGGCCATTCGACCCGCCGGGCTTGGGGCGATCAAGTCGCCCGTGCTGGCAATCGGCACCCAGCGTTCCATGTGAACAGGGTAATGAAAGTGCAGGTGCTGCAACAGCCCTTCGTGTGGCAGGGTCAGGGTGTGGCGCAAAATGAATTGTTGCTTCAACGGCCCAGAAACCGCCCTTTGCCCCAAAAAACCTTTTGCATAACTGGCCACATACGGAAAGCCAGTGGAAAGCTCGATCAGTTGGCTGTACAAGTCGCCGGGGCAGCGGCGGGTAATTTCAACCAGCCAGAATTTGTCGCCTCGCAATAAAAACTGCGTGTGTACCAAACCATCACACAGGCGCAGGCTTTGCGCCAGGTGTTCAATTTCACGGCGAACACGGGTATGTACTTCCATCGGGAAGTCGATGGCCAGGTGGCTGGTGTCGACCACAAAGCGATTGGCTGAACCATGTTCAATCACGATGAAGTCTTGCACCATACGGCCATTCACCACGAATGCCGAATGGCTGTACAACTGGCCTTCAACGTATTCTTCGACCAGGCAGTCGCCGCTTTTCGATTCCGCTTTGGCAGCTGCAACGGCTGCTCGCAATTGTCCACCTTCGCCCGCTTGAACCACAGCAATGCCACGGCCGCTGTAGGCGTCGACGGGTTTTACAATCACCGCGCAGGCGGGTGTTTCATCATTGCCGAACACACGCGGCACCGACAAGCCTTCACGCTGCGCGTAGCTTCTGAATTTCTGTTTGTGATTGATTGTTTCTGTGGCTTCCAGTCGGTCTATGCCCGGAAAATGCAGGGTTTCTGAAACCTCGGCACACGAATAATAGGAGCGGTCGTTGCAGCCGGGCACCAGGTATTCGATGCCCTGCACGGTGCACAAATCGGCCAGCGCAGCCGGGTTTGAATAATCCAATGGGTGGTAACCAGGCGTGGCCTTGGCCAAAAAATCAGTCGGCTTGCCGCCTGCGAACAACACCGTGTGGCCGGCATTACGCAGGTAATTCAGAATGGGGCCTGATGAGAAATTGGTGTCAACCAACAGCACTTTAGCCACGGCTGGCCTCATCGATGATCACGCAAATACGGGCCACGTCTTCAAGTGCCAGGTCGGGGTAAATCGGCAGGCAAAGCACTTGCTCTGCGGCTTTGTGAGCATTGGGCAAGCGCTTTGGTGCTGCCGAGGGCAGGCCGCGGTACATGGGCATGCTGCTAATCAGCGGGAAGAAGTATCGGCGGCCGTTCACGCCGTGTTCTTGTAGCCTTGTGTACAGCGCATCGCGTGAAATCGGGTAATGCGCATTCACAAAAATCGGAAAGTAAGCGGCATTCCATTCTACGTTTTCTGGCACAGCCATGTGTTCAATCCCGGGTACGTTGGCCAGCAGTTCGCGGTACAGGGCTTGAATGTGACGGCGTTTGGCAATCGATTCATCCACATATTTCAATTGCAACATGCCCATGGCGGCATTCAGCTCGCTCATCTTGCCGTTGATGCCGGGGGCCATCACGGTGACTTCATCGGCGAAGCCGAAGTTCTTCAGGTAATCAATGCGCTGTTTGGTTTTTGCATCTTTGCAAATAATTGCGCCGCCTTCAAAGGTGTTGAACACCTTGGTGGCGTGCAGGCTAAGCACCGACAAATCGCCCGCATTCAAAATGCTCTCGCCGTTTTGCTTCACGCCAAAAGCGTGCGCAGCATCGTAAATCACCTTCAGGCCATACACATCGGCAATACGCTGAATTTCCTCTGTGTTGGTGGGCAGGCCATAGCAATGCACTGGCAAAATTGCACTGGTTTTCGGGGTAATGGCTTCTTCAATTCGGCGGGGGTCCAGGTTCAGGGTCACCGGGTCGACATCGACAAACACCGGTTCCAGGTCATTCCACAACAAGGAATGGCTGGTGCACACGAAAGAATAGGGGGTGGTGATGACTTCGCCTTGAATGCGCAGGGCTTTCAAGGCGGTCATCAGGGCAATGGTGCCGTTGCAGAACAGGGCGAGGTGTGGCACACCCAAATATTCACACAGCGCTTTTTCAAGTTGCTGGTGAAAGGGGCCATTGTTGGTCAGGGTTTTGCTGTCCCAAATCTGTTCCAGGTAGGGAATGAACTCCGCGAGTGGCGGCAGCGCAGGCTGCGTCACAAAAATTTTCCGATTGTCCATACCCAAGCCTTTCTATTTGATTTTCTTCATTATCAAGGCAAGCAGGCGCAATCATTTGTTAAATATCAGCCCTCTTTCCCCTTCAGAAAAATGTTTTCCCCCGTTCAGGCTTGCTATAGTGGCGCATTGAAATGCACCCAACAATGGCTTGCTCCGTTGTGTTTGGGGCGTTTTCCACCTGTTTTTGACCAATTTTCAGGAATTCACCATGTTTGTTGCCGGCGACGGTGTGGGTTGGCTTGAGGCCATCGTGTTGGGTTTAATCCAGGGCCTCACCGAGTTTTTGCCAATTTCATCGAGTGCGCACTTGCGCATCATCGGCCCCATGCTGCCTTCCGGGCTCGACCCCGGCGCGGCATTCACCGCGATCACCCAACTTGGCACTGAACTGGCGGTGATGGTGTACTTCCGGCACGACATTGCTCGAATATTCCTGGCTTGGTGTGCCTCGTTCAAACGAAACACTCCTTTCAATCCAGATGCCCGTCTAGGTTGGCTGGTGATTGTGGGCACATTTCCGATTGCTGTCTTGGGCTTGTTGTTTCAAGACCTTATCGAAACCTACCTGCGCAACCTCTACCTAACGGCCATCATGCTGATTGTGTTCGGCTTGATACTGGGGCTTGCCGACAAAGTGGGCAAGCGCCAAACCGAGCTGCGTGAAATGACCTGGCGTGACGGTATTTTGTTTGGTTTTGCACAGGCACTGGCTTTGATTCCCGGCGTAAGCCGCTCGGGCGGCACCATCACGGCAGGTTTGCTAATGGGCTATACCCGCGAGGCCGCAGCACGCTATTCATTTCTGTTGGCAGTGCCTGCGGTGTTTGCTTCTGGCTTCTACCAGTTGTACAAAAGTTGGGGTGTTGCAGGCCCTGTTAGCCCGGCCAATACGGCCTTGGCCACTTTTGTGGCTTTTTTCGTCGGTTATGCTGTCATTATCTGGTTTTTGAAAATAGTCAGCACACGTGGTTATGGCCTTTTTGTGGGTTACCGTGTGGTCTTGGGTTTCGTGGTGTTGGGCCTGTTGACGGCCGGGGTTTTGCAGCCCCTTTAAGCAGTTCAAGGATGTGGCATGCAGGTGTTGTGGTTCAAACGGGATTTGCGTTTAAGCGACCACCTGCCGCTGTTTGAAGCCATGCGCAATGCCAAGCACCAAGGTTTGGTGCTGCCCCTTTATATTCACGAACCCAGCCAAATTGCAGATGCACACACAGCGCGCCAGCACCAGTTGTTTGTGCATGAATGCCTGGACGACCTGCAACAGCAGTTTGAACAGGTGGGTGGTTACCTGCATGAAGAACTGGGCGAAGCCGTTGAAGTGTTGGCGGCATTGCATGCACAATTCAAATTCACCCACCTTTGGGCACACCAGGAAACCACCCAGCTTGCGCAGTACAAGCGCGACCAAGCGGTGGCGGCGTGGTGCAAAAGCATGGGCGTGGCATTCATGGAATTGCCGCAGAACAATGTGCAACGAAACACCTTCATGGCCAATCCGTTTGCCGAGAAAGTGAACTTCCAAACCTACCTGGACCGTGCCGCACAAGAGGAAATCAAAAACCCGGCTGGGCGAAATTTGCAGGCCTTTTTCGCACCCAAACCCCCGAACGGATTGAACCGCGCCAAGGTGCCACATGCGGCAGGGGAAGACAAACCCTTGCGCCTTAAAGGCGGGCGGGCGCAGGCCCGTGCGGTGGCCGCGAAATTCTTCACCCCGGCAAAGCTTAAAAGTTATCCGTTTTCCATCTCGAGCCCCTTGAAGGCATGGAATGGTTGTTCACGCCTCTCGCCTTATTTGGCTTACGGCGTGGTCAGCGACCGGGAAGTGTTGCAAAAACTGAACGCATTGGTGAATACCGTGCATGGTCAAAACGACGCGTATTTGATTACCAAGGTGGAAGACGCAGCCCGGTTTTTTGTCGAAAGGCTGATTTGGCGGCAGGGCTATTTTCAGCAATTCGAGAACCACACGGGTCTGGAAACCGATGCGTTTTATGCCGAAGAACCGGTTGAAACGAACGAAGAATTTCTGCTTGCGTGGCAACAAGGGCGAACCGGATTTGCTTACATTGACGCGCTTCAACGTTTCCTGGGCCAAACCGGTTGGCTGAACATGCGGGCGCGGGCCACACTGGTTTCATTCGCTTGCGTGCAACTTGGCCTGCCCTGGCAACCAGTGGCCCTGTATTTGGCGCAGCAGTTTCTTGATTTCGAACCTGCCATTCACTACGGGCAGGTGCGAATTGCTTCAGGCACCAGCCATTTTTCGCAAATGCTGGTCTACGACCCTGTGAAGCAACAGCTTGAGCAAGACCCCAAGGGTGAGTTCATCAAGCGTTGGCTGCCTGAATTTGGCACGCCTGCCTATCCGTCACCCATTGTTGAAAATGCAGAATCGTTGAAGCTTGGCAAAGCGCGGCTGCATGCCATGCGGCAAAGCCGGCTGGTTTAATTGCCCTTTAACCCAGCACTGACATAGTCGTGAAACAACCGGCGCATTTCCTTTGGGCCACCTGCTTGTGAAAGAAAGGGGCGCAACGTTTCATCGTGCATCACCATGGAAAAGTCAGCCAAACCGTGAATTGCCGTATTCACTGCCAAGTGTATTTTGAATCGCAGTTGGGTTTCTGAATATTGCGGCAATATTTCCTGCATGGTGGGTGAAAACACAGCCATGTAAGGGTTGAAAAATCGTGTCAGGAAACCTTGACCTTGCTCGCCGGTTTGCCAAGTCAAGCGCGATAAAAACTGTATGCAAATGGCGCCGGTTTCCCCGCTGGCAAACAGTTTCAGGAAAGGATCAAAAATCAGTTCGCTCAGGCGAGTCCACTCTTTGTATTCAGGCTTACCAAGCGCAAACTCAGCATGCGCCTGTCTGCAATACACGTCCAGTTGGGCATTCACAAAATCCACCACCTCTTCCACCAGCTTTTCTTTTGACTTGAAGTGGTAGTGCACCGCAGAGCGGTTGTGCTGGCCGGAACGCTGCCGTATTTTGCTCAGCGTGACTCCCTCAATGCCGTGCTGGGCAAATTCATTCAAGGCAATCCGTAGCAGCTGTTCGCGAGTATCAATAACAGGTGTGAATTCTGCAGCTTGATTCATGTGCTTGTTTTTGTGAGTAATTTTGTTCTTGCCTGTATTAATACCTTCGTATTAATCTAGAGTGATTAAAAACACTATAACTACAAATCAGGAGACATGCGTGAAACTTTCACAAGTATTCACGGCGGTAACCATTGCCACGGCAACGGTTTTGCTTGCAGCTTGTTTGTCAGACAACAGCAGCACAGCAGCAAGTGTGGCGGCGGCGCCTTCCGGCACTGAAAATGTGCTCAGCAGCGAGTCGCTTCGACAGGTCATGGGCGCCGAAAGCCCCTTGGGTTTAGGTTGTGGCTGGTTGGCAGCATCAGACCCCGACAAAGCCAATATTGCCTTTCCCGACAGCGAAGCCAAGTATTGGGTTGCGGCCGCACCGGTTTCACCCCAAACTCGCTTGCGAATTGACGGCCGGTATCCGGATGCTCGTTATTTTTCCTACAACGCCTACGATCCCGCACTGCGCCCAACCGATGCACTGGCCGATTTTGAGCTTGCACCCAATGACCCAAAGCATCCGGATGGCAATCCCTTTGTGCGCAATGGTGCAAAGCCGGGCGGGAACTACACTGCCTACCTCGAATATGGTCCGTCTCCCGTTCAAAACCCAGATGTGGTTCGCAAGGCCAACACCTTCTACACCGGTGATATTGCGCTTGGTCCATTGAACATCCCAAATGCATTGGCTGTATTCATGTATCGCGTGTATGTATCAAACGCGGGTGAGTTTTTTGATGGTGGTGTGGGGCTTCCCACCCTGACACTTGAAACCGCCGATGGAAGCCGTGAACTGGGTACCCTTCCGAACTGTGCAGAGCCTTTGTTGCCCAATCTAGGCGGTGCGTTGCCACCATTGGGTTTGAATGAATTGCTGTTGGGGCTGGATTACCCGAACCAGCTGGCGCTGCCTTTCCCCACGGCCACCCAGCCGCCCAGCAGCGTGAAGTTCTTCAGCCTAGGGGACACTGCATTTCGAATTCTGGGCAATGTGACCGGGCAAGACACCAGCATGGCAGGCAATCGCGTTGATTCCGGTTCTGGCGGATTCTTAAGCAACATTCACAACGCCTACACCACCACGGCATTTGATCGGAGTGGCGGAAGTATCGCCTTGGTTCGTGGCAAGGCACCCACGTACCGTGGACAAGCCGGTGTGGCCTTCAATGAAGAACAATTGCGTTATTGGTCGCTGTGCGCCAATGAGTTTGCCACTCAGCGTTTCACCGATTGTGCCGCCGACTTCCAAGTGCCACTGGATGATCAAGGTTATTTCACGGTGGTCATTTCCGACCCTGTAGACCGCCCAGCCAATGCCACCGCCGAAAACGGATTCCTGTGGTTGCCTTGGGGCCCATATCCTGATCAACTGCTTATTTATCGCCACATGTTGCACAACCCTGACTTCGGCGAGGCCATCCAGAATGTCGAGAAGGGTGATGAGCTTGGGCAAACCATGAAAGATTTCGCGCCTGTCGGCATTTATTGCGATCCGAGCGTTTTTACACAAAGCATGCGCAGTGGCGAGGTGTTCGCCCTGTGTGAACAAGATCAAAACACCAGAAGATAACCATTCATCCACAAGGAGACAATGAAATGGCAGTGCAAAAGTTGAAACACGGATTGCTGGCAGCAGCAATCATTCTGGGAAGTGGCGCAGCACTGGCCAATGACCTGTCTGAATTGGGCAAAAGCCTGACGCCTGTCGGTGCCGAGAAAAAAGGCAATGCCGCTGGCACCATCCCGGAATGGACTGGTGGTTTGAACACCGTGCCCAAAGGGTTTAATCCTGAAACTGGTTATGTGGATCCCTTCGCTGGCGAGAAGCCCTTGTTCACCATTTCCTCGGCCAATATGGCGCAATACCAGGCCAGTTTGACCCCCGGCCAGATGGAAATGATGAAGCGCTACCCCACGTACAAAATGAATGTGTACAAAACCCACCGCACCGCATCGTATCGCCAGTCGGTTTACGATGCAGCCAAGGCCGAGGCACCGAATGTGAAATTGGTGGACGGTGGCAACGGTGTGCAAGGCATCAAGAAATCGAATATTCCTTTCCCGGTGCCCAAAAGCGGTGTTGAGGTGATCTGGAACCACAACTTCCGCGACCTGGGTGGCTCGGTGGTGCGCTATTCCGCTGACTTTCCGGTTCAATCCGATGGTTCCTTCACGGTGGGCAAGCGAATTGAAACAGTTGCGCTTGCTTCTTTCATGGACAGCCCGGAAGAGAACCGCATTCTGTACTTCATGAACCAAATTACCGCACCTGCAAACGCAGCAGGTGAGGTGGCTTTGGTGCATGAACCCATTAACCAGGTGGCTGAACCCCGCTTGGCGTGGCAGTACAACCCGGGCCAGCGCCGCGTGATTCGTGCGCCTGAACTGGCTTACGACTCACCGGGTATTGGTGCAGATGGCTTGCGAACCAACGACGACTTGAACGGTTTCAACGGTTCACCCGACCGTTATGAATGGAAGCTGGTGGGCAAAAAAGAAATGTACGTGCCCTACAACAACTACAAAATTGCTGACCGCAACTTGAAGTACAACCAGATTATTCAGAAGAACCATGTGAACCCTGAATATGTTCGGTACGAGTTGCACCGTGTGTGGGTTGTGGAGGCCACATTGAAGCCGGGCAAGCGCCACATTTACGCCAAGCGCGTGTTCTTCATTGATGAAGATTCATGGGCTGTGCTGCATGCCGACCAATACGACAGTCGCAACACCTTGTGGCGTGTACGCGAAGTGTATGGGGTGCAGGCTTACCATGTGCCCACGTTTGCCGGCACTGGTGAAGTGTTGTACGACTTGCAGTCGCGCCGTTACCTGGTGGGTGGTTTAACGAACGAAGAAAAGTTTGCCGAGTTTGGCAAGAAGTACACGCCTGCCGACTTCTCTACTGCAGCCTTGCGCCGCATGGGTCGTTAAGGCGCATTTAATCAGCGATAATCGCGGTTTGAATGTTTTAAACCGCGAGTCGCCATGGCCCTTCGAGCCACCGTATACAAAGTTCAACTGGATGTGTCTGACTTAGACCGCAACCACTTCGCCCAATACACGCAAACACTTGCGCTGCACCCTTCCGAAACCGAAGAACGCATGATGGTTCGTTTGCTGGCATTTGCCATGCACGCGGGTCAAGACGTTCAATTTGGCAAAGGCCTTTCCGCCGAAGATGAAGCAGCGGTTTGGGAAGTGGACCCCACCGGCGAAATCAAGGTGTGGATTGATGTGGGTCAACCTGATGAAAGCCGCATTAAAAAGGCCTGTGGCCGCTCGGGCCGCGTGGTGATTTATTGCTACACACGATCAGCTGAAGTGTGGTGGAAACAGAACCAGGACTGGTTGAACAAGCTCGACAAAGTGCAAGTGTTTCAGCTAAGCGTTGAAGACGGCGCAACACTGGCCAGCCTGGCCCAGCGCAATATGAACCTGGCTTGTACCATTCAGGAAGGCACGGTGTACCTGGGTGAAGCGGCCGTACAGCCAATTACCCTGAAACCCTGATTATTTGCCTTTGTAAGCCGTGGACATGGCCTGCGCAAAATCGCGCCTCACTTCATTGTTCACGCGGATGTCGCCAGTGTCGCTGTTTTCAAGATTTTCATTGTTGAAAACATCTTCATCCAGCTTGCCCTCGCTTTTTGCCACCACGAGTGAAACCACTGCGTCGCCACTGACATTCACAGCGGTGCGCAGCATGTCGAGCAGGCGATCAACACCCAGAATCAATCCGATGCCTTCAAGCGGCAAGCCCACCTGTGCAAACACCATGGACAACATAATCAGCCCCACGCCGGGTACACCGGCTGTGCCAATCGACGCCAATACCGACATCATGATGACGGTGAGGTAGCCCGCAATACCCAGCTCAACGCCGTACATATTGGCAATGAACACAGTGGCCACGCCTTGCATAATCGCCGTGCCATCCATGTTGATGGTGGCACCGAAGGGCACCGTGAATGAAGCCACCGAATTGTTCACACCCATGCGTTCGGTTACGGTGCGCAATGTAACCGGAATGGTGGCATTCGAGCTGGATGTACTGAATGCAAACACCTGCACATTGCGAATTTTCTTCAGGAAAATACGGGGGCTAAGCCCTGAGAATGCTTTGAGGAAAATAAGCAAGGTGACAAACAGGTGAAACAACAACACGCCCGCCAGAACAAGCACATAGCCGATGAGTTGCGTAAACAGCTCAACACCCAGTTCAGCCATGGCCTTTGCCAGCAAACAGAACACGGCGTACGGCGCCAGCGCCATGATGATGGTCACCATCTTCATCATGGCTTCATTCAAGATCTCGATCAGCTCAATTAGCTTGGTGGCTTTCTTGCCCACCAGCAACAAGCTGATGCCAAACAAAATCGCGAAGAAAATGATCGACAGCATTTCACCTTGTGCCATCGCATTGATGGGATTGGTCGGAATGATGTTGATGAGTACATCGCTTAAGGGGGGTGCATCGCGACCTGTGAAAGTGGTGCTGCTGCTGGCGTTCATGCCTTCACCAATGCCCAGGCCACCTGCAATTAATATCGCACTTGCAATGGCAACGGCGGTGGTCAGAATGTAAAAGCCGAATGATTTACTGCCGATTTTTCCGAGCAGTTTAATGTCGCCTATGCCGCACACGCCGCAAATAAGCGAGAACAACACCAGCGGAACCACCATCATGTTCAAGGCATTAATGAACATTTTGCCCACGACATGGAACAGTCCACCAGTTACAAATTCCTGTACGAAACTGCCTTCAGAATTGAGGCCAGAAAAGTTGATTGCCAAGCCCACAACAATGCCCAGCGCCATGCCCACGATCACTTTCACTGTCAGGTTCATGCGTCCACCCCAATTGCTAGTTCAGGCTAAACTATAACAGCACTTAAAAAACTACCAACCCGGAAACCCAGCATGTACTTCAACACAGCCGACATCGCCCCGCGTGAAAACTATCAATTGCTGACAGGTGCTGTGGTGCCGCGGCCCATTGCATGGGTCAGTACACTGAGTGCAAACGGCATTGCCAACCTGGCACCTTATTCGTTTTTTACTGTGGCCAGTTGCATGCCACCGGTGTTGTGCGTGGTGCAAGTGAACCCGCGCAACCGCAGCGAAAAAGACACGCTGAGCAACCTGAAGGACACGCGCGAATGTGTGGTGAACATTGTTAGCCATGTGTTGGTTGATGCGATGAATACCAGTTGTGGCGACTACCCACCTGAGGTGGATGAGTTCGAAAAAGCGGGATTGAAAAAATCGCTGAGCAAGGCGGTGATTGTGCCCGGTGTGGAAGAGGCCTTGGTGCGTTTCGAATGCAATTTGCGTGAAGTGAAACTGGTGGGCGAGGGCGCCATGGCAGGTTCAATGATGCTGCTGGATGTGTTGGGAGTTGATGTAAGCGACACCGCGATGCGCAATGGCCTTATTGCAAACGATTTGCTAGACGCGGTCGGGAAATTGACGGGCGATGCGTACTGCACCACCCGCAGTAATTTTGAATTGGCGCGGCCCAAGGTTTAGGCCACTGAGTTCAGGCTGCTTTTGTTTTCAGCAAAGGCAGCGATGCCACCAAATCGGCAAAGCGCTGGCCTTGCACCATCACATGGCTGCGAAGCAATTCATTGGCGGTGTCGCCATCGCCATTCAAAATGGCTTTCACAATTTCGTCGTGCTCATCCAACGAGGTTGGAATTCGCCCGCGCACACGCAATTGCAAGCGCCGGTATGGGCGCAGCCTGCGGCGCAAGCTCCAGGCCTGCTCCATCAAAAACTCATTGTGGCTGCCGCGGTAAATTACACCGTGAAACTTGTCATTCAGAAGGTAGTATTCGTCAGGGTCACCACCCTTGGCCATGGCGGCTTTGCATTCCTCATGCGTGGCCACCAATTCCGTTTGTTCTTCATCGGTCAGCCGGCGGGCAGCCAAGCGGCCGCACATGCCTTCAAATTCGCCCATCACTTCAAACATTTCAACCAATTGCTGGGCGCTGAATTGCGCCACAACCGCACCCCGGCGTGCGCGCAGCTCAACCAAACCAGCGGTGGCCAATTGGTTCAATGCCTCTCGAATTGGTGTTCTTGAAACACCGAACCGGTCGGCAAGCTCGGTTTCATCCAAGTGGTCGCCCGGCGGTAATTTGCCAAAGGCAATCAACTCTTCAATTTGATCCCGAACGTCTTCTGAGAGTTTTTTCTTCATGGAGGCGATAAAAAAAATGAATCAGCGTTATTGACAATGTATACGAGCACATTTAGTCTTGTATACAAGAAATCAAATAACGCATGCAAAGTGTGAAGCTCTAAATACAATAATAAAAGAGCAAAGGTCCAAACACAAACAGTTTCGGGCAAACAAACGAGGAGACATGGATGAACCAAGCCGCCAGTGCTGTGAAGGCACTTGCATTTGATGTATTTGGTACGGTGGTTGACTGGCGTGGCAGCATTGCCCGCGAAGTTTCGCTGATTGCCAAACACATGAACATTCAGCTGGACGCTTTTGCATTTGCTGACGCTTGGCGCGCCGGTTACGCACCGGCCATGGACCGTGTTCGCAAGGGCGAATTGCCTTGGATGCACATCGACAGCCTGCACCGAATGATCCTGGATTCCATCGTAGACAAGTTTGGATTACAGGGCTTGAGCGATGAGCAGCGCGAAAACCTGAACAAGGTTTGGCACCGCTTGGCCCCTTGGCCGGACACCGTGGCTGGTCTTCATGCCCTGAAAAAACAATTCACCATCACCACGCTTTCCAACGGCAATTTTTCCCTGCTCACCGGCATGGCCAAAAACGCGGGCCTGCCCTGGGATTGCATTGTGTCGGCTGAGCTGTTCAAGCACTACAAGCCCGACCCTGAAACCTACCACGGCGTTGCTGGCCTGCTGAACTTGCCAATAGAACAAGTGATGCTGTGTGCCTGCCACCCCAGCGACTTGCGTGCTGCGAAAGCACAGGGCATGCGCACCGCTTATGTGATGCGCCCTTTTGAGTTTGGTGAACACGTGCCTTTGCCCGCAGTAGAAGCGGGCGAGTTCGATTTCGTAGCACAAGATTTTGTGGACCTGGCCCGCCAACTGGCAACCTGATTCCACGCACCCGGAGTATTCAATGAACAAGATTTACCGAATTGGCCAGATTGTGCCAAGCTCAAACACCACCATGGAAACGGAAATTCCAGCCATTTTGCGTGCCCGTGAGGCAGTTGAGGCTGAGCGTTTTACCTTCCATTCCAGCCGCATGCGCATGCAGCATGTGACCAAAGAAGAGTTGGCGAAGATGGACGCAGACTCCGATCGCTGCGCGCTTGAATTGGCTGACGCCCGGGTCGATGTACTTGGCTACGCCTGCCTGGTTGCCATCATGAGCATGGGTTTGGGTTATCACAAAAAATCAGAAGAACGCCTGCATGGCCGAACCGTGGAAGCCGGTGGCCCTGCGCCCGTGGTCACCAGCGCAGGTGCGTTGGTGGATGGTTTGAAAGCGATTGGTGCCAAGAAGGTTGCCATTCTGACCCCCTACATGAAACCGCTGACCCAGTTGGTGGTGGATTACCTTGAACACGAAGGCATTGAAGTGCTTGACAGTATTTCGCTTGAAGTGTCGAACAATTTGGAAGTGGGTTTGTTGAACCCGCTGGCCCCGCTTGAACACACGAAAAAATTGAACACAGCCAATGTGGACGCCATTGTGGCCTCGGCCTGTGTGCAAATGCCGTCGCTGGCATCGATTCAGCAGATCGAAGACCGCGCGGGTATGCCCGTATTGTCTTCTTCGGTCGCAACGACTTACATGATGTTAAAGAAATTGGGTCTTAAGACCTATGCCCCGGGCTTTGGCTCGCTTTTGTCCGGGAAATATTGAACGAACTCAGAAATTTCGTTCGGATGTGGAAAGCGCTTGCGAATCACTCACCTGGTTCAACAGCGTTCAATTAGAAGCAAGAGAGGAGACTTACTCATGCGTTTTATGTTCAAACCCCTCGTAGCCGGCATGGCTGCAGCCGCACTGACCTTTGGTTTTGCCACCACCGCGTCAGCACAAACCACCACCATCAAAGTGTCGCACCAGTTCCCGGGTGGCACCGAAGAAAAAGGTGATTTCCGTGACCGTTTGGTGCGCAAGTTTGCGCGTGAAGTGTCCGAGAAAACCAATGGCAGCCTGAAATTTGAAATTTTCCCGGGCAGCTCGCTGGTGAAAACATTTGCCCAGTTTGGTGCCCTGCAAAACGGTTCAGTCGACATGACCTTGTACCCGCTGGCTTATGAAGGCGGCAAGATTCCACAAGTGAACATCACCTTGATGCCAGGCCTGATCACCAGCTACGAACAAGGCCACCGCTGGAAAGGCCAGCCCATTGGCAATGAACTGGAAAAGCTGCTGGAAAGCAAAGGCGTGAAAGTGGTCACCTGGATTTGGCAGGCAGGCGGTATTGCCTCCAAGAAAAAGGTGCTTGACCCGGCCGATGTAAAAGGCGTGAAGATTCGCGGTGCATCCAAGCACATGGACTTGATGCTGAAGGGTGCAGGTGGTTCGATTACCAACGTGCCATCGAACGAAGTGTACAGCGCCATGCAAACCGGCGTGTTGGACGCGGCTGTAACATCCAGCACATCCATCATTTCTTTCCGTCTTGAAGAAGTGGGTGATCACTTGACCGACGCCAGCCAGAACTCATTCTGGTTTATGTTCGAACCCCTCTTGATGGCCAAGTCCACATTTGACCGCCTGACACCTGCCCAGCAGAAAGCGGTGATGGAAGTGGGTGCAAGTCTTGAGAAGTTCTCCATCGAGGAGTCCAAGAAAGACGACATGATGGCTGCTGAAGTCTGGAAGAAAGCTGGCAAAAAAGCCTACGCGATGGACGATGCAACATTCGCCAAGTGGCGTGCCGTGGCTGAAAAGTCTGCCTGGAAAGATTTCGCTGAAGAAGTGAAAGACGGCCAGAAGTGGTTGGACATGGCCACCGCAGTTAAGTAAAGCCTTGAAGTAAAGCAAAGCGCACCAAGCCCCTTCAAAAGCGAGGGGTTTGGTGACCTGGTTCCACTCGGAGAAAACTATGAACAACCCATTGTGGCGACTGTTCAGCGGCACCGTGCGCGGCGTTAACCAAGCCATGGCTTATTTGTCCGCACTTCTGATTTTGGTGTGCTCATTCGTGCTGGTGTACGAAGTGATCACCCGCTATGTACTGAATATTTCAAATGACTGGGTGATCGAACTCAGTATTTTCATGTTGATTGCCGCCACGTTTTTGGCAGCCGCGCACACGCAACGCGAACGCGGCCATGTGGGCATTGAAATTCTGGATGAAGTGATGTCCAAACGTGCCAGCCGAATTCGCCTTTTGTTTGGCGATATTTTGTCGATGTTGTTTTGCGGTTTGGTGGCGTACTTGTCGGCAGTGTATTGCCACGAGGCCTGGGACCAAGGTTGGACAACCAGCTCCACCTGGGGGCCGCCATTGTGGATTCCTTACTTCTTCATGGCGTTCGGCATGCTGTTGCTGACGCTTCAATTCGTGGTGCAAATTCTGGAAGGTTTGATGGGCAAAGCGCCTGAACTTCCAAAGCACGGCCACGCAACCACCAGCGGACAGGGAGGCTAATATGGGCGTCGTCGAAATTGGCCTGATTTATACGGCCCTTACTTTGGTGTTGTTGTTCTCGGGCATGCCCATCGCGTTTGCGCTGGGAAGTTCAGCCGTCATCATCATGTATTTTTTCATGCCTGCAACCAATATTCATTTGATTGCAGAAACCATTTTTGGTGAACTGGACAACTTCACCCTGCTCACCATTCCGCTGTTCATTCTGATGGGGGCAGCCATTGGTAAAACCCGCGCAGCAGTAGATTTGTATGAATCTGCTTACCGCTGGTTGTACCGCATGCCCGGTAGCTTGGGCGTGGCCAACGTAATGGGTTGCACCATTTTTGCTGCGCTGTGCGGTTCAAGCCCTGCGACCTGTGCAGCCATTGGCGGCATGGGCATTCCGGAAATGCGCAAGCGTGGTTACACCGGTGCCTTGGCTTCTGGCCTGATTGCAGCGGGTGGCACACTGGGTATTCTGATTCCGCCCAGCATTACGCTGATTATTTACGGCGTAATGGCTGAGCAATCCATCGGCAAGTTGTTTGTTGCGGGCATCGTGCCGGGCTTCCTGCTGGCCGTGCTGTTTTCAGTGTGGGTGGTGATCAAATACATTCGCGATCGCCATGACTGGATGAAAACTGCAAGCCCCGAAGAAATTGCAGAGGTCAGCAAAAAAGAACATTTCACTTGGAAGGAAAAAATGGAGTCGCTGCCGCGTCTGCTGCCTTTCCTTTTGCTGATTGGTTTGATCATGGGCGCCATGTACGGCGGCTTTGGTACACCTTCTGAAGTGGCGGGTGTGGGTGCAGTGGCTGCGCTTGTTCTGGTGATTGCGCTGTACAAGTGCTACCAGTGGAATGACCTGCGCGCTATTTTCACAGGCACTGCGAAAGAAAGCTGCATGGTGATGATGATCATTGCCATGTCCTTCCTGTTCACCTATGTGATGAGTTACTTGCGCATTAGCCAAAGCATGGCGGAATGGCTGGTGGCACTGGAAATGTCGAAGTGGGCCTTGTTGTTCTGGGTGAACATGCTGTTGCTGGTGTTGGGTTTCTTCCTGCCGCCGGTGGCGATTATCCTGATGATCACACCCGTAATCTTGCCGCCGATTCTGGCTGCTGGTTTTGACCCAATCTGGTTCGGCATTATTTTGACCATCAACATGGAACTGGGCTTGATAACACCGCCTGTGGGCTTGAACCTGTTCGTGATCAACGGCATTGCGCCCGACATCAAGTTCGGTGAAATTTTCCGGGGCATTGTTCCGTTCATTCTGATTATTGCGGGTTACATCGCATTCCTGTCAGTGTTTCCGGAAGTGGTGCTGTTCTTGCCCGACATGTTCTACGATTATTAAAAGCGGCTAAGGATTCAACAATGAGCATGACCAACACAGCATGGCGCCAAGGGCAACAGTCCAAGGCAGCCCGGCTGGGCCGCGCCGCTCACCTTGCCGGCGGAAGTTCCGGCAAGGTGGTGCAAGCAGACCAAACTGTGGCTTTGCTTGAAAGTGTGGTGCAGCCAGGCGACAGGGTTTGTCTGGAAGGCAACAACCAGAAGCAGGCCGATTTTTTGGCGCAGTGTTTGGCCAAAGTGAACCCGCAGCATGTGCATGATTTGCACCTGTTGCAATCGGTGGTGGCTTTGCCTGAACACACGGCACTGTTCGACAAAGGCATTGCAAAGGAAATTGATTTTTCCTTTTCCGGGCCCCAAGGCGCACGCCTTGCCAACCTGGTGGCAGCTGGAAAAATCAAAATCAATGCCATTCACACTTACCTTGAATTGTTTGGCCGCTACTTTGTGGATTTAACGCCCAATGTGGCGTTAATTGCTGCAGAAGCGGCTGACGCACAGGGCAATTTGTACACCGGGCCCAATACTGAGGACACACCTGCCATTGTGGAAGCGGCCGCTTTCAAAAACGGCATTGTGATTGTGCAGGTCAATGAAATACGCGACACCTTGCCACGTGTGGACGTGCCTGCAGATTGGGTGGATTTTGTAATTCACGCCCCGCGCCCGAATTACATTGAACCGCTGTTCACACGCGACCCTGCACAAATTTCTGAAATACAAGTATTGATGGCCATGATGGTGATCAAAGGCATTTACGCTGAATATGGCGTGAAGCGTTTGAACCACGGCATTGGCTTTGACACCGCAGCCATTGAATTGCTGCTGCCCACGTACGGCGAACAACTGGGCCTGAAAGGAAAAATTTGCACCAACTGGGCGCTGAACCCTCACCCCGCATTAATACCCGCCATCGAAGCAGGCTTTGTGCAAAGCGTACACAGTTTTGGCAGTGAATTGGGCATGGAAAAATACATAGCCGCACGGCCCGATGTGTTTTTCACGGGCAACGACGGCAGCATGCGTTCCAACCGCGCTTTCTGCCAGGCAGCAGGCCACTATGCTTGCGATTTGTTCATTGGTTCAACTTTGCAAATAGACACCTTTGGCAACAGCAGCACCGCCACCAAGGGCCGCATTGCCGGCTTTGGTGGTGCACCCAATATGGGGGCCGATGCACGTGGCCGCAGGCATGAAAGTGAAGCTTGGGTGAAAGCAGGGCGTGAAGCGCAAGCCAACCCCAAACACATGCCACGCGGGCGCAAGCTGGTGGTGCAAATGGTGGAAACATTCCGCGAGCACATGGCCCCAGCATTTGTAGAGCGTCTGGATGCTTGGGATTTGGCGGAAAGCATGGGTTTGAACAACCCGCCCGTGATGATTTTCGGTGATGATGTAACCCACATTGTGACTGAAGAAGGAATTGCCAATTTGCTGCTGTGTCGGGGTGAAGAAGAACGCGAGCAAGCCATTCGTGGCGTGGCGGGTTACACCGATGTGGGCATGGCCCGCGACAAAAAAATGGTGGAAGCGTTGCGCGCACGTGGAGTAATTCGCCGCGCTGAAGATTTGGGCATTGCCCGGCGCGACGCCACCCGCGACCTGCTGGCCGCTAAGACCGTAAAAGATTTGGTGCGTGCTTCAGGCGGTTTGTACAACCCGCCCAGCCGTTTCCGCAACTGGTAAGGGCAAACACAATGAGCATGGAACAACTGCGTTACAAGTTGCCCAGCAAGGCACAAGGCAAAGCCAGCGATGCCATTTTGGTGGGTGTTACCGCCAGTGGCAATTGCGAAGTGCTGCTTGAAAAAGACGGCGATGCTGCACATTGTTCAATCGATATTCAAACTTCTGCACGCGGCTTTGGACAAATTTGGCAAGCCGTACTGACTGATTTTGCAGAACGCCAAAATGCAGGTGGTTTGAAAATTGAAATACACGATGTGGGCGCCACACCTGCTGTGGTCAGCCTGCGGCTGGACCAGGCCATCGAGGCATGGGAGAACGAACATGGCCAATAGTTTTCTGGAAGCCAGTGCACGCGAGCGTGTGCACGGCGTGTGCGACGCAGGCAGTTTTCAGGAAATCCTGAAACCGGCAGATCGTATTAGCAGCCCGCACATGGCGCTGCTTGAACAACCCGTGGCATTTGACGATGGTGTGGTTATTGGGCGTGCTACTTTGGGTGGTGCACCTGTGCTGGTGGCCGCCCAGGAAGGTGAGTTTCTGGGCGGTGCCATTGGCGAGGTGCACGGTGCAAAAATTACCGCGCTGATTGCCAAAGCCGTTGAAGAAAAACCGCGCGCGGTGTTGTTGATTTTTGAAAGTGGTGGCGTGCGCCTGCACGAAGCCAATGCAGGGTTGATCGCAGTTTCCGAAATTATGCGGGCCGTGTGTTCAGCCCGCGCACAAGGTATTCAATTCATCGGCTTGATCGGCGGTGCAGCGGGCTGCTTCGGTGGCACGGGTCTAATTGCGCGTTGTTGCGATGTGTTGATTATGTCGGAAGAAGGGCGTTTGGCCATGTCGGGCCCAGAGGTGATTGAAACCGTGTACGGCGTGGAAGAATTCGATTCACGCGACCGCGCCCTGGTGTGGCGTGTCAGCGGTGGCAAGCACCGTTATGTGATGGGCGATGTACAAGCTTTGGTGGCCGATGAAGTGAATGCGTTTCGAAATGCAGCACTTGGTGCACTCGATTCCGGAAAAGTGAATTTCGATTTGCACAACCTGGAAGCCGAGCACGCCATGTTGACCCAACGGCTTGAACAATTCGGCGATTGCCGCGATGCCAAACAAATATGGCAGCGGCTGGGTTTGCCCAGCGCTGAAGAACTGGCCTTGATGCCAGCCAATGAATTTGTAGAGGCAACCGCCAGCGCCCGCAATGTGGCCAGGGGGGCACGATGAACCGCGACCAAGTGTTGAACGCATTGTTTGCCGATGGCTGGAAAGCCGAGTATCTGGAAGCTGATCATTTTTATGGTCGTGCCACCATTGGCAATCAGGAAGTGACCGTGATTGGCACGTCAGAGAAAGCCGAAGTGGGGGCCGACATGGCACTGACCATGGCGCGGGTGGTCATTCAAACCATCAAGGAACGTGCAGGCGAACCCATTGTGTTTTTACTCGATACACAAGGCCAGCGCCTTCGCCGCCGTGATGAGCTAATGGGTTTGAACGGCTACATGGCGCATTTGGCCAAGGCAGTTGAACTGGCGCGCCAGCGCGGCCACGTTATTTTGAGTGTGGTGTACGGCGAGGCTGTAAGCGGTGGCTACATAAGTACCGGCATGATGGCCGATGCTTGCTACGCACTGGCCGATGCAGAAATCAAGGTCATGAACTTACCGGCCATGTCGCGCATTACGAAAATTCCCTTGGATCAATTGGAAGCACTGGCCAAGCAATCGCCCGTGTTTTCACCGGGGGTGGAAAATTATTTGCGCATGGGCCACCTGGATGCGGTGTGGCAAGGCGATTATGCCGAGCAACTGGCGGCAGCCATCAAAAATTTGCAAACCAAAACCAGCGCTGAAATTGGCAAAGATTCACGCATTCAACGTGGCGTGGAACGCGGCGGCCGACGCACTGCGGGTGAAGTGATAAAACGCGTTCTGGGCCATGCTTGATGCACTGGGGCATGCCTTCAACCGCCACGACCTGGTGTGGCTGAATATTGATGCGGTAAAGCACGCGGAATATTCAGGCCCTGCGCCCATGGAGCCCATCAGTGCCTTGTCGCTGTTGCACCGCTGGGTGCTGGGCAACTACCCGCTAATCGTGGCTCGCCAAGCCGATGTGCCGCAGGGCATGTTGCGCGTGGGGTTGGCCGAACCCGCTTCTTGGGGCAAACGGCGTTTGTCATTTCTGGTGAACCCAAGTGATGTGTTGCAACACCAAACAGGGCCCTTGCTTGCCGATGTTTTGGCCAAGTTGCCACTCGGCTGGCGGTTTGGCGCCAATATGTTGCTGGTGTATTTGAATGAATTGAACATGCCCGCGCATGTGTACGGGTCAACAGCCATTGAGGCTTTAACAGGCTTGCCTTGCATCACTGAAAATTCTGATCTGGATGTGTTGTTCAAACCCACAAGTTGGGAAAGCGTTTCGGGATTGTGTGCGCGTTTGAAGCAGCTAAGCCAAGACCACCCCACATTCAAAGTCGATGGCGAGGTGTTGAACCCTGCAGGCGATGCGGTGCACTGGCTTGAACTGTGCAGCGAAAACGAACAGGTTTTGGCGAAAAGCAATACGGAAGTTCGCCTGATGAAATTAAGCGAATTCAAAAACGCTTTTGAACCGCAGGCCGGGGAAGTGCAATGAACAACATGCGCGCACAGCCCCTTACCCAATCTACCCCACTTGCACAACAAATCGATGACATGGCTTGCATAGCCTTGGCGCAGGAAGTGCAGCTGGAGCTTAAGCCGGGCCTTGTGTGCCCCGGCAACAACGGCAGCCATTCTGACATGAACTGCAACACCTTTCACGCCAGTATTCATGCGCTGAAAGGCTACTTTGGTGCCTGCTTTCAAGCCGGGTATGAAGGCAAACAATTTCGCGAATTACAAGTGCTTGGCATGGCCGCTGAAAAGGCCATGTTCAATGCAACCCACCGCGTGAACACCCACAAGGGCGCAATTTTTCTGATGGGTTTGTTGGCGGGTGCCGCCGGTGCGCAGTACCGTGACCGCCAATGTTTCAAACCCATGGAATTGGGGCGTTGGGTTGCGCAGCACTGGGGCGCCAATATTTTGTTGGCGGGTGTGCCCAGCTCAAATTCAAACGCCGAAACCACGCACGGCAGGCAGGTGAAAGATGCTTTTGGTTTGCCCGGCGCACGTGAACAAGCCGCGCAAGGTTTCCCGGTTTTGTTCTGGACTACAGTGCCCCAATTGCGCTGGGCGCTGCTTGAGGGGCTTGATGCAGAAGCAGCCCAACTGCACGCACTGGTGTGCACCATCGCCCAACTTCCTGATACCAATTTGGCGCACCGTGGCGGTTTGAAAGGCCTGCAATGGGCGCAAGCCCGTGTGGAGCAGTTCCTGGCGCAGGGCGGTGTGTTTTCACCCAGCTGGCGCAAAAATGCCCAGGCCATGTGCGCCGAATTCAAAGCGCAGTGGTTAAGCCCCGGTGGCAGTGCCGATCTGCTTTCAGCGGCGCTGTTCATTCAGTCACTTTCGGGTTTCAACACGCCAGTTGCGCCACGCATGGCGGAGTTCAACCGATGAGCCTGTGCATTCTGTGCCCGGGGCAGGGTAGCCAATCCATCGACATGCTGCCCAGCCTGTTGGCCGAGCCTTTGCTTGCGCCGCACCTTCAACCCTTGCTGCGAGCCATGCCTTTCGATGCCATGGCGGTGGCTCAAAATGCCAGTGAATGTTTTTTAAATGCCCATGCCCAACCCTTGATAGTGGCAGCAGGCGCTGCGGTTATTTCAGCCTTAAAAAATCAGGGCATTCGAATTGAATTAAGCGCGGGCTACAGCATTGGCGAACTAACTGCCCATGTAATGGTGGGCAGTATTCAAGCCAGCGATGCAGTGCGCTTGGCGGTGCAGCGCGCCCGCTGTATGGACAATGCAACCCCGCAAGGCCACGGCATGATGGCTGTGAAAGGTGTGCGACTGGAAAGGCTGGCCTTGATTGCACAGGAACATGGCTTGTACATCGCCATCGTGAACGATGAACAACATGCCGTGCTGGCGGGTAGCACCGCGGTGATGAAATCAATTTGCAAAGGCATTGAACGCGATTTTGGTGCCCATGTGGTGCACCTGAATGTGTCGGTGCCTTCGCACACCCCTTTGCTGCTGGGTGCAACGGTTGCTTTTCGCATGGCGCTGGCGCAAACACCTTGGCAGGCGTTTGATTGCCCGGTACTTAGTGCGTTGGACGGCAGCCCTGTTGAAACACAGGCGCATGCCGTTGAATGCTTGTCTCGCCAAATTTCTGAACCTCTGCAGTGGGCCAGAACACTCGACCTAAGCGCCGAGATGGGCGCCACGGTTTACTTTGAAGTGGGCCCGGGAAACACGCTGACCCGCATGGCACGTGAGCGTTTTCCACGTGTGCCAGCGCGTTCATTGTCGGAATTCCATACATTCGATGGCGCATTGAACTGGTTGACTGAAAACACCCGATAACAACACCAAGAAGGGGAGTTTTTGTGTACGCAGAACTAAGCATGGAGTTGTTTCACGGCATATTCACGCCGCAGGCCGTGGCGGCTTATATTGCGATTGGCATCATCGCTGGCTTTTTGGCTGGCTTGCTGGGCGTGGGTGGTGGCAGTGTGTTGGTGCCTGCACTGGTGTGGGCATTCAATTTGGCCGCGCTGCCCCAACAGTGGATATTCCGCCTTGCGCTGGGCACTTCCATGGCCACCATTTTGTTCACCTCGGTTTCCAGTGTGCGCGCGCACCACCTGCATGGCGCTGTGCGTTGGGACGTGGTGAAAAATTTCATACCCGGCATATTGTTGGGCACCTTGTTTGGCACTTTTCTGGCCCGGCACGTCTCGTCCAATTTTCTGGTGCTTTTCTTCGCGCTGTTCATGGGCATGGTGTCGTTTCAAATGATTTTTGAATACAAACCCAAACCTGGCCGCGTGTTGCCGGGCAAGTGGGGGCAGTTCGTTGTGGCCGCGTTCATTGGCACGGCTTCTTCACTGGTGGCAGTGGGGGGTGGTGCGCTTACCGTGCCGTTTCTGGCGTGGTGCAATGTGCCCTTCAAAAAGGCAATTGGTACGGCATCTGCCATGGGTTTTCCAATTGCTGTGGGTGGCACCATCGGCTTTGTATTCAACGGCTGGACAGCGCCTGGTTTGCCACCCGGCAGCCTGGGTTTCGTTTACTTGCCAGCTTTGTTATTCACGGTGGTGGCTTCAGTATTGGTTGCGCCTTTCGGCGCAAAAGCCGCGCACATACTACCTGCCCATTTGCTGAAAAAAGTATTCGCGGTGGTGCTGTTTTTTATCGTGTTGAACATGTTGCGTGGGCTTTTGTAGCGCGGTGCTTGTCCAGCAGTGCTTCCAGCGCAGGCAGTTTCAAAGGTTTGCTTAGCACTTTGTCGAACACCGACCAGTCTCGGCTGTGTGTGGTGGTGGATTCGTCTTCACCGGTTAGCGCATACACCAGCAAATCACCAAAGCGGCAATCGCTGCGAATTTGCAGTGTGGCGTCAATGCCATTCAGCACAGGCATGTTGATGTCCATCAGCACAAAGTCGATTTTGTCGCCTTGTGCCTTGATAATTTCAACCGCCTTTTTGCCATTTTCTGCCTCCAGGCATCGAATGCCGCGCTTGCTGAGCAAGGTGCGAATGACAGTTCGCGTCATCTTCACGTCTTCCACCAGAAGCACCACCAACTCAACGGGCTTTTCCGGGGTTGCAGGCAGCGTCTGCATGTCAAAGTGGGCAGTTTGACCCGATTCAATCCACTTCAATATCGTTGCAGGTTGAAGCGGGCCTTGAACCGCAACAATTCGATTGGCGTAGGCTTGATGGTCCACAATTCGCAGGCGTCCGCTTGGTGCTGGCAGCACCAGAGCTTGGTGGCTGGGGTGTTCATCCAGGTGTGTGTGCGCAGTGTCTACATCGTCGGTTATCAACAAGACGCTTTGTGGCGCAATGTTGAACCCCATGTATTCCAGCATTTCCCGCGCGTGTGCGTGGCAGCCTGGATGCGAAACGGCCAGTTGTACAGGCTGTTTGCCCAGTGGCTTGATGACTTCCCTGAATTTTGAGTTCGCGGGTTTCAGGGGGATGTACAGCGTGGCTGTGGACCCCTTGCCTTCAACGCTTTGAATTTGCAGTGTTCCGCCAATGTGCTCCACCAGCGATTTGACCAGATTCAAGCCAAGCCCTGAACCGCCGTACAGGCGCGCGGTGGACGGGGTGGATTGGGCCAATTGTGCAAACAGGTCGGTGATGCTTTCTTCGGGAATACCAGGGCCAGTGTCTTCAACGGTGAACTTGACGACCTGGTTTGAAACCTGTTCAACATGCAGTTGAATGTGGCCTGTTTCTGTGAACTTGCAAGCATTGCTGACCAGGTTGCCCACCATTTGCTTGATCCGAAAAGCGTCGCCGAGCCAATACCTTCCCAGCTTGTTTTTCAAGTTGATTTTCAGCTCAAGGTCTTCATTTTTGGCGCTACCATACATGTGGTTGGACACACTGTAGATCAGTTCCCACAGGTCGAAATCGGCCTCTTCAAAATGCAGTTCGCCCCGGTCCAAGCGGAAAGAATCCAGCGAGTTGGTCAGCAAGTCGACAAGGTCTTCGGTGCAGTACTTCAGTTTCTCGGTCAGGTCTTTTTTGGTCTCGATGTCGCATTGCTCATCCAGCAAATTACACAGACCCAAAATGGTGTGCAGCGGGTTGCGAATTTCGTGGCTCATCATTGCGACGAATTGGCTTTTCGCTTCTGTAATTTGATCAGCCCGGTTTTTGGCTTCAATCAAACGGGTTTTGGTGTGGGTGGATTCGGTGATGTCCATCAGGCACATCACGTAACTGGGTTTGTCCTGAATCGTGACGGATTCACCCGAGCAGCCAAAGTACTTCTGGTTGTCGCTGGCCAAAAACTCAAGCGACAGCCGTTCCTGTTTGTGCACCGCCAGGCGAATGCGTTGTTCAATATTATTTTGTTGGGCTTCACACACAAACTGTTTACAAAATTCGCCAAGGTCTGCCATGGCTTCGTGACCAGAATGCAGCAACAGCTGGGCTTCAGGCGTTAGGCGAACTTCCGTGGTGTCGGGGTTAATCACAATACTGCCCACGTTGGCAATGTTGCTGGTCAGCTCCAGAAGTTTCTTTCGAAGCATCAGGTTTTGTTCCGCCCGGTGCTTTTCGGAAATGTCCTGGCCAATCGCGTAGAAGCCCTTGACTTCACCGTGTACGATGTCTGGCAAATATTGCACCAGAATGTTGCTGGGTTTGTCAGAGGTGCTGTCGTTCAATTTCACCGTGTACTCACAGTGTTGGCCAGCCAGTGCCTTGGTGATCAAAGGCATGGCTGTCTCAAGCCGGGCTGGGGAAAGCAGCGTACTGATGTGTTGGCCAAGCAGTTGTTCAGGTTTCACCGCAAACCACTTGGCGTAGGCTTTGTTTGAAAACCGGTTGTGCAGTGTGTGGTCCCAATAACCAAGCAGGTAAGGAACACCGTTGAGCAAGGATTGAAGGTCGCGTTGGGCCAGGTCTCGGGCTTTCTCGGCGTTTTCATGCTGAAGCAGGGAAGACTTGATGGTTCGGTTGCCGTACTCGAAGTAGACAAGAATCAGCAGGTTATTCAGCGACCAAAATGTGGTCACCAGCGCAACACTTTTCCATGCATCTTCAGTTAACAGATGCGCGGTACTCATTTTCAAAAACCAATACGCCAGGTAGGGCGATATGCCCAGCAACACGGCGATAAGCTTGTAACGGCTTTGCCAATACCGAATGGAAGTTGTCATTAAGGTTCGCAAACGTAATTCACGGGTGGATGGCGACATCACAACAATGAATCCATGGAATCCCTTCTTGCGCATCGTCCTATATAGTGCGGTGCCATTGAAAGGCAAAACAACCCCCTTTTTTGTGATACCCCCCAACGGGGAAAGCGTGGTTCAGCCGTGGGGTACGCCCGATTTGGACCCGGGGCGTTAAACATGTTCAAGTCAAAAGGAGTTGTTGAATGAGCATAAGAAAGAGTGTTTTTGTTGTTTCTTTATTGATGGCCGCCGCAAGCGCGCAGGCCCAAGCCAATGATGACCAGAAAGGATTGCCCGCCCTGATACAAGTGGCCGCTGGCAACACCCTGGTGCTTGAAGCCAGTGCGGAAGGCAAAATTACTTATGAGTGCAGCAAGGAAAAAGACCCCCTGACCACTTACAAGTGGGTCATGGCGGGCCCCAAGGCCGTGCTGAAAAACAGCGACGGCAAAGAAATTGGCGACTATTCCGGTCCGCCCGCGCGCTGGGCCTCCAAAGATGGTTCGTTTGTAACCGGTTCGCAGGTGGCTGTTTCCCGCAATGGCGGCAAGAATATTCCTTACCAGTTGGTGAAAGCCGACGTTTCAGGCGGTATGGGCATCATGACCACGGTTAGCTATGTGCAGCGTGTGAACACGCAGGGTGGTGTTGCACCTTCGAAAAAGTGCACGGCCGACAATGCGGGCGACAAAGTGGATGTGGATTACAAGGCGGATTACAAGTTCTGGAAAGCAAACTAGAGTTGCTTGTAGTTGAGCGCAATCATCCGACTTCTGAATCGTCGAATGATTGCGTCGCGTGCTTATTCCGCCAATTTACGCATCTCACAAATCAGATCTGATTTGTTTTCGAAACCGATACCCGGCAATTCAGGCAAAGTAACGTACCCAGCTTCAACTTTCACACCGTCTGGAAAGCCGCCGTAGGGTTGAAACAAATCTGGATACGATTCGTTGCCACCCAAACCCAGGCCCGCTGCAATGTTCAATGACATTTGGTGCCCGCCATGCGGAATGCAGCGGCTCGCCGACCAGCCGTGTTCTTTCAGCATGTCCAGTGTGCGTAAATATTCAACCAAGCCATAGCTTAGCGCGCAGTCAAATTGCAACCAGTCGCGATCAGGGCGCATTCCGCCGTGGCGAATCAGGTTGCGTGCGTCTTGCATGGAGAAAAGGTTCTCGCCGGTGGCCATTGGATTCTTATAGTAATTGCGCAGTGTGGCCTGCAGTTCAAAATCCAGCGGGTCACCCGCTTCTTCATACCAAAACAGGTCGTACTGCGACAGTGCCTTTGCATATTTGATGGCAGTGTCCAGATCAAAGCGGCCATTGGCATCCACAGCCAGTTTTTGGCCATCTTGAAGCACGCTCAAGATTGAATCGATTCGGCGCAAGTCTTCATCCAGCGAAGCACCGCCAATTTTCTTTTTCACGACGGTGTATCCGCGGTCGATGTAGCTGCGCATTTCATCTTTCAGCTTCTCGTGGTCCTGACCGGGGTAGTAGTAGCCACCAGCGGCGTACACGAAAATTTTACAATTCGCTTCGCCATTTCCATAACGGTCTGCAAGCAACCGAAACAAAGGTTTGTCTGCAATCTTGGCCACTGCATCCCACACCGCCATGTCGATGGTGCCAATGGCCACAGAACGCTCACCGTGCCCACCTGGCTTCTCGTTGGTGAACATGCAATTCCAGATTTTGTGTGGATCCAGGTTCTCGCCGGTGTCGCTCATTAGCGTTGCGGGGTCGGCCTCCATGATTCGGGGAATGAATCGTTCGCGCATCAATTTGCCCTGGCCATAGCGACCGTTTGAATTGAAGCCATAACCAATCACGGGTTTTCCGTTGCGAATAACATCGGTCACAACTGCGACCAAACTCAGCGTCATTTTGCTGAAGTCGATGTACGCATTTCGAATTGGCGAGCTGATTGGTATGGTTTTCTCGCGGATTTCAACTATTTTCATTTTGCATCTCCCTTGATGTTCGAAGGCCTGAAATTCGGCTTCTGTGGTGCAAGAATAGTTTTAAGTTCATACTGTGTGTTTAATCCATTATTTAAATCATTATTAAGTTTTGCTTAAAACTGCGACCTTTTCCGAACTGGAGTTTTTTGTACTTCTCAACAGGCTGGGAAGTTTGTCTGCTGCCGCCCGGGCCATGAACATTACGCCCCCCGCAGCCACAATGCGGCTGGCCTCGATGGAGAAGCGGCTTGGCGCGCGATTGTTGAATCGCAGTACACGAAAAATCAGCCTGACCCCCGAGGGGGAAATTTACCTTCAACATGCAATTCGGCTGGTTGCAGAACTGCAAGAGCTGGATGAACTCATTCTGGACAGTCGGCGTGCGCCGCGCGGCATTTTGCGCGTGAATGCGCCGCTGGGATTTGGCCGCACCATCCTTGCGCCCTTGGTGTCTGAATTCACTGCAGAATACCCCGAGGTTGAAATTCAACTCGAAGTAACAGACCGGCCAATTGATCTGATTGAAACCGGTTTTGATTTGGCCATTCGGTTTGGGGAGTTGCCCGACAACCGGATCAATGCCCGCCGAATCATGTCGAATCGGCGGTTCATGTGCGCAGCGCCTGCTTATCTGGAAAAGCATGGTGTGCCCAAAACACTGGCGGATTTGGCCAAGCACCGCTGTATCGTGCACAGGCAAAATGATGATGCATATGGTGTGTGGCGTTTTCTGGTGAATGGGCAAACCGAGTTTGTGAAAGTGCACAGTGCATTGTCGAGCAATGACGGCGACATTGTTCAAGGCTGGGCACTTGATGGCCAAGGCATTGTGATTCGCTCGGAATGGGACGTTACAAAATACCTTGAAAGCGGTCGATTGCGCCGGGTGTTGCCAGCGTTCAAATTGCCCAGCGCCGATTTGTATGCGTACTACCCCAGCAAACAAAACCAGGCTGCACGCGTGCGGATCTTCATCGATTTTCTGGTTAAGAAGCTTGCGGCGTAGGGATTATTTAATTGAACGGGCGTTGGTGGAGAAGTAGTTTGAGGTTGGGGTTTCAGGCGTTTGCCAATCGAAGCTTCCCCACCCGGCGAAGATCTACATTTTTGCGTGCCACCCACAGATCGTAAGCGTCTTGCATGGCGAGCCAACTTTCAGGAGATCGACCGATCGCTTTAGAAAGCCGCAACGCCATTTCTGGCGTTACCCGGCTGCTTCCGTTGAGAATACGGCTGAGGGTAGACGGAGCCACATCCAGTTTCTCTGCAAGTTCCCGCCCACTGATTCCATGCGGTTCAAGGTAAACACCGGTGATGAATTCACCTGGGTGAGGTGGGTTATGCATGCTCATTAGTGATAATCCTCATAGTCCAGCACGTGGACGTTGCCATCACGAAATTCAAATGTTAAGCGCCAGTTACCGTTCACCGATATCGACCAACGGCCATGCATTTCGCCCTTGAGTGGGTGAAGTGAAAAGCCCGGAATATCGATATCGTTGATGGTCTCAGCGGTATCTAGGGCTGCCAGTTGCAAGCGAAGGCGCTTACCATGATTTGCTTGAATGCCAGCGGTGCTGCCAATTTCAAAGAACTTGCGAAGTCCCTTATGTTTGAAAGATAGAATCATAGTGTATTGTTGCGTATTGCGCAACACGCATAATTGTTGAATGCGCTGCTATGAGTTGGTGACTTTTGTGGGGATGTAGTTCAATTCTGACTGCGATTCAACTGGCGTCGAGTATGTGACTGCTCTTCTACGAAAGCGGTCATTGGCCACTGCCGGCGACTGAACGGCAGATGCGCCATCCTCACTCATTCAGTCCTCATTGCCAATTTGGCAGCAGCTTGCAAAGAGCATATTACGTCCGGACAGAATTGATATGCACTAGCAGACGGTAAAACCATTGCCGTCAGGTGCAGCTCGGCGTTAGGCCAGCGAATCAGTTACAATTTCCGACGAAACAGGCTGCGTTGCGTGGTATAAGGAGGCTTGAGACGCCTTACGGTTTCGCTCCATGCAGCTGGTCCTGGCGCATGTTCCCTATATGAGATACCGGATGTCCATCCAAACCGAGCTGCGCAAGTCGCAGCCCAGCAAGACCAACGAAAAGCCCAGCCCCCACGCTGCCGGCCTGTCCTCCTCGACGGGCAAGAACTCCAGCGCTCAGACTTCCGACGACAAGCTGATCCGGGACAAGCTGCAGCGCATACAGAACGGCGGAGAGATCCGCTACATGGACATGTTTGCCGGATGTGGCGGCATCTCCCTGGGCCTACTGACCGCCGGTTTCACGCCGGTCGCATCCATCGAAATGGACCCGTGGGCTGCGAAGTCGCACGGAGCCAATTTCGGCTCTCGCTCAGTCGGAGGTGACAAGGAAGCGCACCACGCCCCGCGAGATGCAGTGACCGAAACCGCAGACACCGTCTTCGGCGATCTCGGGTTGCAGGGCGCCACGGACCACCAGATCGATGTACTCGTCGGCGGACCGCCCTGTCAGGCGTTTGCCCGTGTAGGCCGGGCCAAGCTCCGCGAGCAGGCGCGCCTGCGTGAAGAGGTAACGGCAGACCAGGCCTTCCTCGTAGACGGTCGGGTGAGCCTGTGGGAGCGGTACGTCGCATTCATCCGGGCGACAAAGCCTGTTGCTCTACTGATGGAAAACGTACCTGACATCCTTAATCATGGCGGCACCAACGTCGCAGAGCTAGTCTCGAAGAGCCTCGTCGATGAAGGCTACGACGTTGCTTACACGCTGCTGAACTCCGTCTGGTATGGGGTTCCGCAAATGCGGGAGCGGATGATTCTTGTCGGCATCCACCGGGCTGCCGGCATCAAACCCCGGTTTCCCGTGCCGACGCACTACCTCGTCCTGCCTTCCGGCTACACCAGTTCCAAGAACGCCGCCCGCCGCGTGCTGAAGGCAGAAGGCTCTGCGCACCATCGCTGGATCCCGGACCCGGCGCCCGAGTATCCCGCAGCGACATCAGCATCCGAGGCCCTTGCAGATCTCCCGCCGCGGTTCGCCAAGGAGCTGCTGCGTACCGGCGCCATCCGACGCGGGGCAAAAGATCCATCTGAAGCTGTCGAGTACACCACTGAGACACCTACAACTGCCTATTCACGCCTGATGCGCGAGTGGAAGGGCTTTGCGACCAAGTCGACGACCGGACACGTCTTTCGATATCTCCCCCGGGACTACAAGATCTTTGCCGAGATCGAGCCCGGTTGGGAGTACCCGCAGGTCCACGCCTATGTCGAGCAGAAGATTGCGACTTGGCTTACAAACCGCAAGAAGAGCGGTCTGTCCACTGACCCGCGAAATCCGGAAGTCAGCTCCTATATCGCGGCTTGGCGTATTCCTTATGATCCGGGAAAGTTTCCGAACAAGTGGTGGAAGCTCCGCGCAGATGCCCCTGTCCGCACGCTGATGGCGCACCTCGGCAAGGACTCCTATTCCCACATCCACTTCGACTCGGATCAAGCACGCACCATCACCGTCCGCGAAGCTGCGCGGCTCCAGTCCTTCCCTGACGGCTTTGTTTTCAAGGGCTCGATGAACCCTGCATTCAAGCAGATCGGCAACGCCGTGCCGCCACTGTTTGCCTATGCCATTGCTCGCGGAATCCGGGAGTGCCTGGGTGCCCCAGAAACACCAGACATGCGCGTATCCCTGCTGGGGCTGGACCCATCACAGATCAAGACCACCGAGGGGACGAAATGAGGTTCACCATCCTCCGACTGCTGAAACCGTCCGAACTCGGCATGTTTCATGAGTACCGCCGCCAGGGGAAGGAACGCGCCAAGCAGCGCGCCATCAACTTCGACTGGGATGTCGTCGACACGGTCTTCCCCTCCGCCGAAGACCAGGACACAATCTCCATCAACTGCCGGCGCCTGGAAGACGAGCACACTGTCGTAGAGGTTGCATCCTGGCTGAAGCGCCAGCACCGAAACTGGAGATTCGAAGGCGACTGCCCGACGAGCCCCTTCTACAAATTTGTCGACCCCGGTGTTCTGTTTGCAATGGTCGTTGACGCTTCTATAACCCCGGCCAATGCGTCCTGGGTTGTCATCCCCGCAGACCACCCCGCACGCTCTTCGATCCTTGGCCATGGAGAGAGCGCCCGGCTCGGCAAGTCAGCAATGATCGCGTTGTACGGTGATGAAGGTCAGCACTGCCAGGCTGTGCTTTCGGATCACTTCCCCCAGCTATTCAAGGAGGCAGAGACAGTGTCCATGACGTCACAAAAAGAATACGACGACAACCACAACGACGATGACGCCGCACCGGACCCACTCGGCCTCTTCAAGATCCTGGCGCGTGCCGGCCACAGCCTGCCCAGCGCTGTGGCCGATCTGGTGGATAACAGCCTGTCGCATGGCGCGCGGGAGATCGATATAACCTTCCCAAATCCCAATGTGGGCGGCCGGTGGATGTGTATTCGCGACGACGGCACGGGTATGACTCCATCGGGTCTGCGCAACGCAATGAAGATCGGGCACCAGCGTGAATACGACAACGGCGACCTGGGCAAGTTCGGTTATGGACTGAAGGGTGCGGCTTGGTCCCAGGCCGATCGCCTGACTGTGGTGTCGAAGGCTGCTGGAAACCAGAGCACAACGTTCACCTGGGACAAGGAACACCTCGCCAAGACGCGCCGCTGGGCGCTTTTGAACGACCCGGTGGCACTAGAACATGCCTCGGCAGTGGACATCGGCGACTCGGGCACCGCCGTACTACTCACGCAGATGCGCCCCTCAATGGAGCCTGCGAGGGGCAAGGCAGACTCTCCCTACGCGCAGGAGCTTGCTGCCATCAGGTCACACCTCGAGCTTGTCTTCCACAGGTACCTTGAAGGCAAAGCGCGCGGGCGCGAGAAGGTCGTCATCCGACTGAACGATGAGGTCCTGCGCGCCAACAATCCCATGGGACATCCGCTGACGAAGGAGTATGACCAGCATCGCATCGAGCTTCCGAGCTCTGGTCCGGACAAGACGCCAGCTCTCTATGTTCGTGCGTATGTGACACCAAACGAAGCAGAGTTCGACGAGTACATTAAGGATCTGCCCCCACTGGAACAACGCGTGGAACGTGATCGCCACACGCTGAACGGCCGGGCCAACGATGCCCAGGGTCTGTACTTCTACCGTCTTGACCGCCTCATCAAATGGGGGGGCTGGGAAGATCTCTTCGCCAAGGATGAGCACACCAAGCTGATTCGTGTCGCAATCGACTTCGACCGGCTCGCGGATGAGCAACTGCAGGTAGATATCAGCAAGCAACTAGTTCGTTTGCCATTTGCGATCACCAAGCCTCTGGAAGACCTGATCAAGGCCCCTCGCGCAGCAGCCCGCCTTCGCTACAACAAGAAGGAGAAGCCTGCACCAGTAACGACAGGTGGTGGCAAGAATGTTTCGACTACAGGCAAACCAGCGCCAAATGGGGTTGTGCCACCAACGACAGCAGCCGGAGGAGGCACTACTGTAGCGCCTCTGGCTCCACCCCCAGCAGTGAAGAAGGAAAAAGCCTCGATCCGCCTTGTCAGCAGTGGCGACAAACCATGGCAGCGCAAGACCGGATTCAAGGGGGAGGAAGTCGAGGTCACCCCTCTGATGCCGACGCTGGTGAGGCTCGTGCAGCTAATAGACAAGGATGCCGAGGTGAAGGCAGCCCTCTCTGAATTCCTTCGCGCTCTGGAGAACGCCGGTGTTCCGAACCAGTTGACGGATAAGGCTTGATGCAGGTCCGGCTTCCCCTCCCTCTCATGCTGAAGCCCAGGCTGACCCTGTGGACGGATGGAACAGCCTGGACCAACTGGTCCCGGCATGAAGCCTATCTGCAGTCCCAGCAGAAATGGAAGCCTCATCAGATCGCTTCAGTTGCCGAGGAATCGCTGCGAATCATCTCGAAGACCACGCCCATCGGTCGCTCGGAGTTCCAATGCCGCGGTCTGGTCGTCGGCTATGTCCAGTCAGGCAAGACAGCTAACTTCACGGCTGTGGCAGCACGTGCAGCTGATGTCGGCTACCGGCTGATCATCGTTCTTTCCGGCATTCACGATTCGCTGCGGAACCAGACGCAGAAGCGGCTGGACCTGGAGCTGGCCGGGACAGGCGTCGACTGGATCACGCTGACCGACGAGACCGCCGACTTTCGCGAGCCGGAGGTAGCCGACGGATTTGCATCGTCCGGTACCGTCCTGATCGTCGCAAAGAAGATCACCCCGATCCTAAAGCGGCTCAATCAGTGGTTCAGCAAACTCGAAGGTCGGCTCGCTGACGTACCGGTTCTTCTCATCGATGACGAAGCCGATCAGGCATCTATCAATACACGTGGCAATCGACGTGACCCGAGTATCGACGTGGACAGTGCACCGGATGAGGACACTGCCCCATCACTCACTAATGCACTGATCCGCGACATTCTCAGGAAGATTCCGCGCGCCACATACATCGCCTACACGGCAACGCCATTTGCCAACATCCTCATCGACCCCGACGCCAGCGATAACCAAGTCGGCGAAGACCTGTTCCCCAAGGACTTCGTCGTCCAGCTTCCGCGGCCGGACGGCTACACAGGGACCGAAGAGCTTTTCGGGACCAGCGCGCAAGGCCGCGATGTACTGCGTCCTGTCGACCCGGCAGATGTGAAGGCTCTGAAGCCGAAGCAGCGCAAAAAGAGCGAGGCGATCGTTGCCCGGGGGCCGCTAGATCTGCCCCAATCGCTTGCTGATGCCCTTCTGATGTTTGCGCTAGTCGGGGCTATCAGGTTGCTACGCGGCCAGCAGGGCAAGCCAAACACGATGCTAGTGCACGTATCCCAGCTCCAGCAGGACCAACTACGGATTGGTGAGGCGATCGAGGAACAGATCCGCAACTGGTTCCATCATGAGAGCGCAGAGCCCGGCGTGCTCAGCCAAATGTTCCGATCAACGCTTGCAGGACTAGGACCGGTCGATCTGCCCTGCAGCGAAGAAGTTCTACTGAAAGAGGCCATGACGAACTTGGCTCGCCTGGTCGTCGTCGTGCTTAACAGTACGACGGGCGACGAACTGGAGTACGACGCCAAGCCTGGGCGGCAGCTCGTTGCAGTGGGTGGCAATCGGCTGTCGCGCGGGCTGACCCTTGAAGGACTGACGATTGCCTACTTCCTGCGTACCACGACGCTGGCGGACTCGCTGCTGCAGATGGCCCGCTGGTATGGTTTCAGGACAGGCTACGAAGACCTGATCCGCATCTGGACGACCGAGGGCATCGCGCAGTGGTTTGTGGAGCTGGCGCTGGTTGAAGAATCCCTTCGTGACTCCATCACAGCGCTGAACAAGGCCGGCTGTAGGCCTGACCAGATGGCCATCCGGATGCGCGCCCATTCCAAGCTCCTGCTTACCAGCAAGAACAAGAGCAAGATGCAAACGGCTGACGCGCGGTCATGGTCTGGCGAAAACCCCCAGACCATTCTGTTTCCCATGCAGGACAGGGAACTGCTGGAGCGGAACGTTGACTTGGCATCGGCGCTGCTGTGGCAGCATCCACCTACACAGGATGCGCATGGTGGCGCCATTGCGCACGATGTGCCGGCAGAAGACATCGCACTCTTCCTGCGACGCTACGAAGGGCACCCGAACAGCATTGCTTTTCAGAGCGCTGAGATTGCCGATTGGATTCTTGAACGCGTCGAAGCGGGAGAGCTGACGGACTGGACGGTGTTCGTCGCCAATCCGCAGCGGGAACGTCAGGTTCTGCTGGGCGGAAGGCCTTTTGGCCTTGTGCGGCGTTCGCTGCAGGCCAAAGAATCGATAGGCATCCTGATCGATCCACGCCACGAAGGTGTCGATCTGCACGGCGGACCGGACAACTACCGCGTCGGCTCAGGGTTCAATGCCCGAGCAATGCGCGCAGAGCGCCCTGCACAACAAGGGCTGCTGCTGCTCTACCCTCTCGATCCTGAACCACTGCGCGCACCGACCCAGGCCGTGTTGGGCCTCGCGCTGTCTCTACCGCGGACAACGGATGGCGATCAACGGTTTGTCGTGAACCGAGGGGTTCGCCATGGGTGAGATCACACATGAACGCTGGGCACTCTTGCGCGAGCAGCGGCTTCCATATGAAGACATCTACGAACAGGCGATAGAACATCTCGAAGCTGTACTAATCGGCGTTTCAGATGACGGACGACTGCACTTGCTTCTGGCGATTGATGTCGCCCCGCACACCCTGCCGCCAGATCTGCAGAGCATTCAGGTACGAGTCTTGGAAGGCGGACAGATCTGGCTCGATGTCTCCGCCGGTAGCCACCACGAAGAGCTTCTGACCCTCGTCGCCAACAAGGTCATTCATGCGATTCGCATCGAAGGCCGCGATCCTGCGGTCTCGGTCGAACGGATCATCGACGACATGCGCGCGGCGCTGCGCCCGCTCACGCCCGACCTTGGCGCGACGGAGCAGATTGGTCTGTTCGGGGAGCTCTGGGTACTTTCGAATGTGTTGTTCCCGACCCTCGGCCCGCGGGTTTGCCATCTTTGGAGCGGCCCGGAAAGCGAACGCCACGATTTCGTCGGGCAGGGAATTCATGTCGAAGTAAAGACCACCACGCGGTCTGAGCCAAAACATGAGATTTCCCGCCTCGATCAGCTGAAGCCACCCATCAACAAACGCCTCCTGTTTGTCAGCGTCATGCTGGAAAAAAGTCTGGGTGGTGACGAGACCCTGGCAGACCGCATCGATGAAATTCGGGAGAAGCTAGTATTGGATGGGCGTGCGCTCGATGTTTTCGATTCACGCTTGGCGCAGGTCGGCTGGCACGAAGGCTTGCGGCAGACAGGCGCGTTGCTTAGATTCACATTCCGAGATGTGCATGTTTTTGAGGTCACCGGCGCGTTTCCCCGTCTCCCCGATGACTATGTCCCACCACTCGGTGTGACAAGCATCAAGTACAGCATCAATGTCGGAAGCCTTCCGTCGCTCGACGTCTCAACTGTTCAAGAGTTTCTTTCAGTAGCTTGAATGTTGATTTGCACCCAAATTTGACCCGGGATTTGCATTGAATTTTGACCCACCCCTTGGTGTCAGAATTATGTCTCGATTTT
>NZ_JANKHG010000019.1 GCF_024623725.1 Limnobacter parvus
ACACATGTGGTATGTCGCGCATTACTTATCAACCAAAACGCAATTACATTTTTTTCGTTCCATTTATATCTTTCTAGTTAATAAGTTGTTGAAATAAACATTAATTTATTTGTGTTAATTCTGTGGAATTTCATTGAACTACCCTTATTATCATAATCGAAATAAGGGGATCGATCAGTTCGTGGCGTCGATTATTTAATCGTAACGGGAACTTACAACTCTCGTTGACGTGCTATCTCGCGATCGCGTCTCTCCGCGAACGGTCGAAACATTTTTGGTATTTCGAGCCGGATCACGTGCCAGTGAAGAGTGCACTTACCAGTGACCACACAGTGCCACGTGACTTTATCAAGACCAGCAGCGGGAGCGGGAGCAACCACTACTGCGAAACCAGTGACGTCAGGCGCGTCATCTTCGAAGAAGCACATCCCATTGGCAAGGGAACACAACCACGCAGCCTTCCGCCGCAGCTGGACAGTCATCAACGCAACGAATTTCACAACTTAATAATACAACCGAACGAGTGG
>NZ_JANKHG010000002.1 GCF_024623725.1 Limnobacter parvus
AAGGGATTGGTTTTGGGTTGGTCCATTTTTTTTCTAGCGAGCGGAGCGAGCGAGCAACGCGTAAGAGCGTATCGTTGCATCGCGTGGGCGTTGAAATATCCGCCTCTGTTCGAACGTTCGAGTAGAAATAACTCGCTGAAAAGCGTTATAATCTTTCGAAATTTTGTGTGAAATCGCTATGTTTCGACGTAATCTGGTCGAAAGTAACGATGTCACTTTATTTGTTCGGAAAATTTCGTCCGTCGCACCAAAATGACCGGGAGGTTGGAACTTGGAATTTTGTCGCCCCGCTACGAAGAGGCCGGAAGTTCCCATCGAAGTAGCCCGCTAAAAATCGTAACAATGTAGGAATATCTTTGCAAAAATCGACGTATCTCGATAAAATACGTCGGGAATAATGGTTTATGTCGGTCGCGTACGAGTAAAAAGCAATACGCCGCTGCGCGTGCACGTCAAATTCAGCGGGTAAACGGCGGGAGTAACTATGANCGCACGTCAAATTCAGCGGGTAAACGGCGGGAGTAACTATGACTCTCCTAAGGTACGCTGAGGGGCGCGACGCGCCGTGCGCGCGCGCGCCCGCGCTTTTCGAACGTTTTTCGCGTTCTTTCGCGTTCATTTGCGTTCATTCGCGTTCATTCG
>NZ_JANKHG010000020.1 GCF_024623725.1 Limnobacter parvus
AGACAGTCGGATTCCCCTAGTCCGTGCCAGTTCTGAGCTGAGCGTTGAATGGCGGCCGAAGAGAACGACCGCGACGGTAGAACCGCCGCGGAAGCCTCGCAGCAAGGAAGATCCGCGGGAGGCCAAGGCACGGGACCGAGCTCGGATCCGGGGTGCGCGACGATATCCACTCCCGAGAGAGATAGATACGCCGCGTCCCGTTCAGCTCGCCCAGGCCCGGCACGTCAGCCAAACCCGCTTCCCGACCAAGCCCGACACGCCCCGCTCCTCAGAGCCAATCCTTATTCCGAAGTTACGGATCCAATTTGCCGACTTCCCTTACCTACATTAATCTATCGACTAGAGGCTCTTTACCTTGGAGACCTGCTGCGGATATGGGTACGAACCGGCGCGACACCTCCACGTGGCCCTCTCCTGGATTTTCAAGGTCCGAGGGGAAGATCCGGACACCGCCGCAACTGCGGTGCTCTTCGCGTTCCAAACCCTATCTCCCTGCTAGAGGTTTCCAGGGAACTCGAACGCTTATACAGAAAAGAAAACTCTTCCCGGATCTCCCGACGGCGTCTCCAGGTCATTTTGGGTTACCCCGACGAACACTCTTACGAGGGCCCGAATGGTATGCGGTTCCGCTGCCGGGTTCCGGAATAGGAACCGGATTCCCTTTCGCCCAATGGGTGTGTTTCTTTCGCTCATATTTGTTTGTTTGTTTGTTTC
>NZ_JANKHG010000021.1 GCF_024623725.1 Limnobacter parvus
TCCATGATTCGGCCTCGTGCGGCTTGCAAGTTGGTGCTGGAGGTGTCGGCAAAGGCAGCCACCTGTTCCAGCCGGCTTTGGCCTGCACCCACCACAGCACGAATGCCGGTGATGGCGTCAATCGAAGCGTCCAGCGTGTCAATCGCTGCAGTGGCGTTGGCCACCGTGTCAACCGCATTCAGGTTGGCCTGAATGCTGGCAGCGCCATCGGTCATGATGGTGGTCAAATCGTTGCCGGTGGCCAGGCCATCGTCTGTCAGGTTCAAGGCCAGGGTGTCAGTCACCGCGTTGCCTGTACCGACCTGAAAGCTCAGTGTTTTGTTGGCGGCATCAAACATGTTGTTGCCGTTAAAGGTGCTGCCGGTCACGATGCGGTTCACCTCGTTGCCCAGTTCCGTGTATTCACGGTTCAGGTTCACACGGTCGGTGTCGTTCAGAGTGCCGTTTTTGGCTTGTACTGCGAGTTCACGCATACGCTGCAGGTTGTCGCTGATCTTGCCCATGGCGCCGTCGGCAACCTGCAACAGTGAAATACCGTCGTTGGCGTTGCGACCGGCTACATCAAAGCCCTTGATCTGGGCTTGCATGCGTTCGGCGATGGCCAGGCCTGCTGCGTCGTCTTTGGCGCTGTTAACGCGAAGACCAGAGGACAAGCGTGCAATTGAGTTGTTCAAACCCATGCCAGAACCTGAAAGGTTTTTCTGGGCGGTCAGTGAGGCTACGTTGGTGTTGATTCCTAGCATTTTAATTCTCCAAGCAATTT
>NZ_JANKHG010000022.1 GCF_024623725.1 Limnobacter parvus
ATTACTTGGTAATTTTGGCAACTACGCCAGCACCTACCGTACGGCCACCTTCGCGAATCGCGAAACGCAGACCTTCTTCCATCGCAATCGGTGCAATCAATTCAACATTGATCGCCACGTTGTCGCCTGGCAGTACCATTTCCTTGTCCGCCGGCAGGCTGATTGAGCCTGTTACGTCGGTTGTACGGAAGTAGAACTGAGGACGGTAGTTGTTGAAGAATGGTGTGTGACGACCGCCTTCATCTTTGCTCAATACATAGATTTCAGCACTGAAGCCTGTGTGTGGCTTGATCGAACCGGGCTTGGCCAATACCTGACCACGCTCTACGTCTTCACGCTTGGTACCACGCAGCAACACACCCACGTTGTCACCAGCCTGACCCTGATCCAGCAGCTTGCGGAACATTTCCACGCCGGTACAGATGGTCTTGACGGTGTCTTTGATACCGACGATTTCAATTTCTTCGCCCACTTTCACAATACCGCGCTCGATACGACCGGTTACTACGGTGCCGCGACCAGAGATGGAGAACACGTCTTCGATTGGCATCAGGAAGGTGCCGTCGATTGCGCGCTCGGGTGTTGGGATGTAGTTGTCCAGTGCTGCGGCCAGTTGCTTGATCGCGCCTTCGCCCAATTCGCCTGTGTCGCCTTCCAGCGCCAGCTTGGCCGAACCTTTTACGATTGGCACGTCGTCGCCTGGGAAGTCGTACTTGGACAGTAGCTCGCGCACTTCCATTTCAACCAGCTCCAGCAATTCTTCGTCGTCAACCATGTCGCACTTGTTCAGGAACACGATGATGTAAGGAACGCCAACCTGGCGGGCCAACAAGATGTGCTCACGAGTTTGTGGCATGGGGCCGTCGGCGGCTGAACACACCAGAATCGCGCCATCCATCTGCGCTGCACCGGTAATCATGTTCTTTACATAGTCAGCGTGACCTGGGCAATCCACGTGTGCGTAGTGACGTGTGTCTGTCTCGTACTCTACGTGGGCTGTGTTGATCGTGATGCCGCGCGCCTTTTCTTCTGGTGCCGCGTCAATCTGGTCGTAGCCTTTGGCTTCACCGTGGCCGCTCAGGCGCGCCAATACTGTTGTGATCGCCGCTGTCAATGTTGTCTTGCCATGGTCTACGTGACCAATCGTTCCAACGTTTACGTGTGGCTTCTTACGCTCAAACTTTTCTTTTGCCAT
>NZ_JANKHG010000023.1 GCF_024623725.1 Limnobacter parvus
ATGTTGATTTGCACCCAAATTTGACCCGGGATTTGCATTGAATTTTGACCCACCCCTTGGTGTCAGAATTATGTCTCGATTTTCAGTTTTCGGGTCTGTTTTTCCTCCTTCTTGTTTTGAGTTGAACTGTGTTTGAAGCGGTAACTTTCGTTGCCTGTTTCCAGAATGTGGCAGTGATGGGTTAGTCGGTCCAACAGCGCTGTGGTCATCTTTTCATCGCCAAACACCCGGCTCCACTCTGAGAAGCTCAAGTTGGTGGTCAGTATCACGCTGGTTTTTTCGTACAGTTTTGATAGCAGGTGAAACAGCAGTGCTCCACCGGTTTGACTAAATGGCAAATAGCCCAGCTCATCCAGAATCACCAAGTCGGCATACAACAAGCGGTTTGCGATTTGCCCTTGCCGCCCAGATACTTTCTCTTGCTCCAGCGCATTGACCAAATCCACGGTGGAGAAGAAGCGCACACGCCGGTTCAAATGCATCACCGCTTGCGTACCAATGGCTGTGGCAAGGTGAGTCTTGCCTGTGCCCGGTCCACCAATCAGCACCACGTTCTGGGCTTGTTCCATAAAGTCGCAGCGGTGCAATTGTTTGACTGTGGCCTCATTGACCAGGCTTTGACTGAAGTCAAAGCCCACCAAGTCCCGATACACGGGGAACTTGGCCACGCGCAGTTGGTAGTTTACTGAGCGCACTTCACGTTCTGCCACTTCAGCCTTAATCAGGCTGTCCAGCATGGGCAATGCCTGATTAAATGCCGGTGAATTCTGATTGCCCAACTCCTCAATGGCGTGTGCCATCCCAAAGAGTTTCAAGGATTTGAGGATTCGCACATGGCCTTCATGCTGCATCATGGGCTCTCCTCAAACTGTCGTAGCGGTTCACATTGGCCTGTGGTTCCAGTGTCAGCCTTAATCCCTTGGGAATTGGAATCGGTTTGGGTGGTGGCTCTTCGGTCAAGCGTCCCAGCAGGTTTAACACATGCTCCTTGGATGGCTTGCCACATTCCAATGCCAGCTCTACTGCACTGAGTACAGCACCTTCGTCGTGGTGCAGCACCAGTGCAAGAATTTCCACCATGTCACGGTCACCACCGGGGCGTTGCAGCAAGATGGATTGAAGCTTCTTGAACGCTGGTGGCAATTCAGCAAATGGCGCACCATTGCGCAACGCCCCAGGTTTCTTCTGAAGCACAGACAAGTAATGGTGCCAGTCGTATTGTGTGTGGCCACGCCGAGCGTGGCCACTGCCAAACAATCTTGGATGCTCGGCAATGTGTTGGCCTTCGGCAGCCATCACCAGCTTGTCTGCATAAATCCGAAGGCTAATGGCCCTGTTGGCGTAACTGGCTGGCACGCTGTAGCGATTGCCCTCGTGGTGAACAAGGCAGGTTGAAGTGACTCGCTTGGTTTGCTCTACAAACGCATCAAAGGCATTGGGTAGCGCCATCAACTCGCTTTGTTCATCGGCAAAGGCCTCTTGCACGGTTTGGTCCAATTCGGGGTGGCGCAGCTCAGACCACAGCGCTTTGCAGCGATGCTCAAGCCACACATTCAAATCGGCAAGGCTTTGGAAGTCTGGTGCACCTTGCCACAGGCGTTGGCGGGAATCCTGCACATTCTTCTCAATCTGGCCTTTCTCCCAGCCCGATGCCGGATTACAGAACTGCGCATCAAACAGATAGTGGCTGACCATGGCGGTGAACCGCTGATTGACCCGTCGCTCTTTGCCTCGCCCAACCGAATCCACAGCGGTCTTCATGTTGTCGTAGATGCCGCGCTTGGGAATGCCACCGAAGATTCGAAAGGCATGCCAGTGTGCGTCAAACAGCATTTCGTGCTTTTGCTGGTAATAGGCCCGAAGCACAAAGGCCCGGCTGTGGGCCAACTTGAACTGTGCAATCTGGAGTTTGACCTGTTTGCCCGCGATGCGGGCAAAGTCCTCACTCCAATCAAATTGGAAGGCTTCGCCACAGGCAAAGCGCAAGGGGATGAAACAACCCTTTCCCGAGGTTTGTGCCTTGAACTGTTCGGAATCTTTCCACTGCCGGGCAAAGGCACACACCCGGTCATAAGACCCGGTAAAGCCCAAGGCGACCAAATCCCGGTACATGCTGCGCAGGTTCCTGCGCAGCTTCTTCGGTTTCTTGTGTTCGGTGGACAGCCACTGCTTTAACTTGGGCTCGAAAGGACTTAACTTGCCAACGCTGTCTCGCGCTGGGTACTGCGGTTCAACCACTTTGCTTTGCAAATACTTGCGAACGGTGTTCCTGGACAGGCCACTTCGTCGGGCTATTTCCCGAATCGACGCACCATCGCGAAAATGCCAGCGTCGAATTACGCTCAATATCGCCACGTTTATCACTCCTTGATTTCTCCCGCCATATCCAGACGGGAAACAGTGTCATACGTGGGTCAAATTTCGACGCAAATCTTTACCCTAAGTGGGTCAATTTTGGATGCAACTCAACAC
>NZ_JANKHG010000024.1 GCF_024623725.1 Limnobacter parvus
CAAAAGTGTTTGACAGGTTTTGAATTGATGTGCATAATCTCGTTTCTCTGCTGCACGACAAGCAGGACGAAACGAAGCAAGCAAGCGGTTCTTCAGGGTTCTAAGCGCTAATTAAACGGTGACTTAGGCGGTACTGAGAAGCGAAGTGTAGCTGAAATTTCGAAGCGATCTTTAACAAGTTAACAGCCGATAAGTGTGGGCACTGACCAGATGGGTTTAAGGTTTGTTCTTTTCTCAAAAAGAATGACTTTGAATCACGATTCAGAGTTAGTGCTCACGGAATAAAGTAAATGAATGTGAAAGTCGTCAAGGCTTTTATAAACATCTACTCCGTCGAGTTTAGTAAATTTTGCAGAGATTAAACTGAAGAGTTTGATCCTGGCTCAGATTGAACGCTGGCGGCATGCCTTACACATGCAAGTCGAACGGTAACAGGGAGCTTGCTCCGCTGACGAGTGGCGAACGGGTGAGTAATACATCGGAACGTGCCCAGTAATGGGGGATAGCTCGGCGAAAGCCGGATTAATACCGCATACGCCCTGAGGGGGAAAGTGGGGGATCGCAAGACCTCACGTTATTGGAGCGGCCGATGGCTGATTAGCTAGTTGGTAGGGTAAAGGCCTACCAAGGCGACGATCAGTAGCTGGTCTGAGAGGACGATCAGCCACACTGGGACTGAGACACGGCCCAGACTCCTACGGGAGGCAGCAGTGGGGAATTTTGGACAATGGGGGAAACCCTGATCCAGCAATGCCGCGTGTGCGAAGAAGGCCTTCGGGTTGTAAAGCACTTTTGTCAGGGAAGAAAATGTTTGGGTTAATACCCTGAGCAGATGACGGTACCTGAAGAATAAGCACCGGCTAACTACGTGCCAGCAGCCGCGGTAATACGTAGGGTGCAAGCGTTAATCGGAATTACTGGGCGTAAAGCGTGCGCAGGCGGTTCTATAAGACAGGTGTGAAATCCCCGGGCTTAACCTGGGAATTGCATTTGTGACTGTAGGACTAGAGTGTGTCAGAGGGGGGTGGAATTCCACGTGTAGCAGTGAAATGCGTAGATATGTGGAGGAACACCAATGGCGAAGGCAGCCCCCTGGGATAACACTGACGCTCATGCACGAAAGCGTGGGGAGCAAACAGGATTAGATACCCTGGTAGTCCACGCCCTAAACGATGTCAACTAGTTGTTGGGGATTTACTTCCTTGGTAACGTAGCTAACGCGTGAAGTTGACCGCCTGGGGAGTACGGCCGCAAGGTTAAAACTCAAAGGAATTGACGGGGACCCGCACAAGCGGTGGATGATGTGGATTAATTCGATGCAACGCGAAAAACCTTACCTACCCTTGACATGGCAGGAACTTTCCAGAGATGGATTGGTGCTCGAAAGAGAACCTGCACACAGGTGCTGCATGGCTGTCGTCAGCTCGTGTCGTGAGATGTTGGGTTAAGTCCCGCAACGAGCGCAACCCTTGTCATTAGTTGCTACGAAAGGGCACTCTAATGAGACTGCCGGTGACAAACCGGAGGAAGGTGGGGATGACGTCAAGTCCTCATGGCCCTTATGGGTAGGGCTTCACACGTCATACAATGGTCGGTACAGAGGGTTGCCAAGCCGCGAGGTGGAGCCAATCCCAGAAAACCGATCGTAGTCCGGATCGCAGTCTGCAACTCGACTGCGTGAAGTCGGAATCGCTAGTAATCGCGGATCAGAATGCCGCGGTGAATACGTTCCCGGGTCTTGTACACACCGCCCGTCACACCATGGGAGTGGGTTCTACCAGAAGTGGCTAGTCTAACCGCAAGGAGGACGGTCACCACGGTAGGATTCATGACTGGGGTGAAGTCGTAACAAGGTAGCCGTATCGGAAGGTGCGGCTGGATCACCTCCTTTCTAGAGAAAGAGAAGTAGATCAAGTCTTGAATTTGTTTGGTTTTAGTGCTCACACTTATCGGTTTGTTTAGGCGCAAAGATACAAGCGGTAAAACGCAAGCAGCAAAAAGAGAGGGCCTTTAAGTTCGGTGCGAAAGCATGGGCTAAGAGGTCGGGGCCCTGGGGCTGAAAAGTTTTTTTCGGGGTCTGTAGCTCAGTTGGTTAGAGCACCGTCTTGATAAGGCGGGGGTCGATGGTTCGAGCCCATCCAGACCCACCATCGGTTTTTGTAGTGGTTATAAAAAACACCTGGGGGTGTAGCTCAGCTGGGAGAGCACCTGCTTTGCAAGCAGGGGGTCATCGGTTCGATCCCGTTCACCTCCACCAAGTTTTTATGCTGTGCATGTGGTGTTTGTATCGAAGTGTTTAAACAACGTTGGCTGTTAGCAGGTAAGCAAACAAGTAATGCGCAAGCAGCGTGTTGCCTTTGCGGTCAAATGAATAAGCGCAAAATCGAGATCAATGATTGAGGTCAATGATTGAAATTGCGGTGTTTATTCATTTGGCTGTAAGAGTCGCCAAGCCCCAAGGGTTTGGACTTGTTCTTTAACAATTTGGAAATGATGAGATATCGAGATAGATATTCCTTAAAATTTAAGGTTTAGCTATTTTGATTGATGCGATTGCATCATCGTTCTTCTCAAGAAGTGGGCATGCATTGTTCCTAATGCGTGCCGGCGCTTGAAATTTAGAATACACACAAACTACTTTGCTTTTTATGGTGATTACAGTGTTGTTCGGGTGAGTAACTTGAGCAGGGCTTAACGCTATAGAGTCAAGCGAATAAGTGCACATGGTGGATGCCTTGGCAGTCATAGGCGATGAAGGACGTGGTAGCCTGCGAAAAGCTACGGGGAGCTGGCAAATAAGCTTTGATCCGTAGATGTCCGAATGGGGAAACCCACCCTTTTAGGGGTATCGCACAGTGAATACATAGCTGTGCGAGGCGAACCTGGAGAACTGAAACATCTAAGTACCCAGAGGAAAAGAAATCAACCGAGATTCCGAGAGTAGTGGCGAGCGAAATTGGAACAGCCTGTACGATTTAGCATTTGAGTTAACAAAACGGTCTTGAAAGTCCGGCCATAGAAGGTGATAGCCCTGTATGTGAAAACTCGATTGTGGAACTAGGCGTACGACAAGTAGGGCGGGGCACGAGAAACCCTGTCTGAACATGGGGGGACCATCCTCCAAGGCTAAATACTCATGACTGACCGATAGTGAACTAGTACCGTGAGGGAAAGGCGAAAAGAACCCCGGGAGGGGAGTGAAATAGATCCTGAAACCGTGTGCATACAAACAGTCGGAGCGGACTTGTTCCGTGACGGCGTACCTTTTGTATAATGGGTCAGCGACTTACATTCAGTGGCAAGCTTAACCGAGTAGGGAAGGCGTAGCGAAAGCGAGTCCGAATAGGGCGTCTAGTCGCTGGGTGTAGACCCGAAACCAGATGATCTATCCATGGCCAGGTTGAAGGTTGGGTAACACCAACTGGAGGACCGAACCCACTAACGTTGAAAAGTTAGGGGATGAGCTGTGGATAGGGGTGAAAGGCTAAACAAATCTGGAAATAGCTGGTTCTCCCCGAAAACTATTTAGGTAGTGCCTCGAGTCTCACTACAGGGGGTAGAGCACTGTTATGGCTAGGGGGTCATCGCGACTTACCAAACCATGGCAAACTCCGAATACCTGTAAGTGCAATCTCGGGAGACAGACATCGGGTGCTAACGTCCGGTGTCAAGAGGGAAACAACCCAGACCGCCAGCTAAGGTCCCTAATATCTGCTAAGTGGAAAACGAAGTGGGAAGGCTAAAACAGTCAGGAGGTTGGCTTAGAAGCAGCCACCCTTTAAAGAAAGCGTAATAGCTCACTGATCGAGTCGTCCTGCGCGGAAGATGTAACGGGGCTAAGCAGATAACCGAAGCTGCGGATGTGCACGTAAGTGCATGTGGTAGGGGAGCGTTCTGTAAGCCTGTGAAGGTGTGTTGTAAAGCATGCTGGAGGTATCAGAAGTGCGAATGCTGACATGAGTAGCGATAAACAGAGTGAAAGGCTCTGTCGCCGTAAGCCCAAGGTTTCCTACGCAACGTTCATCGGCGTAGGGTTAGTCGGCCCCTAAGGCGAGGCAGAAATGCGTAGTCGATGGGAAGCAGGTTAATATTCCTGCACCGACGTGTAATGCGATGGGGGGACGGATCGTGGAAAGTGGTCCAGGTGTTGGATATCCTGGTCCCTGCATCATAGAGGACAGTTAGGCAAATCCGGCTGTCATATACTCAAGGGTGTGGGGGGAAGTAGCTACGGCTACGAACCCATTGGAAGTGGTCCCAAGAAAAGCCTCTAAGCTTCAGTTACACGTTGACCGTACCGCAAACCGACACAGGTGGGCGGGATGAGTATTCTAAGGCGCTTGAGAGAACTCAGGAGAAGGAACTCGGCAAATTGGTACCGTAACTTCGGGAGAAGGTACGCCCTTGTAGTTTGACCATGAACAATGGAAGGACGAAGGGGTTGCAATAAAATGGTGGCTGCGACTGTTTAATAAAAACACAGCTCTCTGCAAACACGAAAGTGGACGTATAGGGAGTGACGCCTGCCCGGTGCTGGAAGATTAAATGATGGGGTGCAAGCTCTTGACTGAAGTCCCAGTAAACGGCGGCCGTAACTATAACGGTCCTAAGGTAGCGAAATTCCTTGTCGGGTAAGTTCCGACCTGCACGAATGGCGTAACGATGGCCACACTGTCTCCTCCTGAGACTCAGCGAAGTTGAAGTGTTTGTGATGATGCAATCTCCCCGCGGCTAGACGGAAAGACCCCATGAACCTTTACTGTAGCTTTGCATTGGACTTTGAACCGGTTTGTGTAGGATAGGTGGGAGGCTTTGAAGCAGGAACGCCAGTTCTTGTGGAGCCAACCTTGAAATACCACCCTGATCTGTTTGAGGTTCTAACCTTGACCCATTATCTGGGTCGGGGACCGTGCATGGTGGGCAGTTTGACTGGGGCGGTCTCCTCCTAAAGAGTAACGGAGGAGCTCGAAGGTACGCTAAGTACGGTCGGACATCGTACTGATAGTGCAATGGCATAAGCGTGCTTGACTGCGAGACTGACAAGTCGAGCAGGTGCGAAAGCAGGACATAGTGATCCGGTGGTTCTGTATGGAAGGGCCATCGCTCAACGGATAAAAGGTACTCTGGGGATAACAGGCTGATACCGCCCAAGAGTTCACATCGACGGCGGTGTTTGGCACCTCGATGTCGGCTCATCTCATCCTGGGGCTGTAGCCGGTCCCAAGGGTATGGCTGTTCGCCATTTAAAGAGGTACGTGAGCTGGGTTTAAAACGTCGTGAGACAGTTTGGTCCCTATCTGCCGTGGGCGTTGGAAATTTGAAGGGGGCTGTTCCTAGTACGAGAGGACCGGAATGGACGTATCTCTGGTGTACCGGTTGTCACGCCAGTGGCATTGCCGGGTAGCTAAATACGGAAGAGATAAACGCTGAAAGCATCTAAGCGTGAAACTTGCCTTAAGATAAGATTTCCCTGAGGACTTGATCCTCCTGAAGGGCCGTTGAAGACCACGACGTTGATAGGCTGGGTGTGGAAGTGCAGTAATGCATTAAGCTAACCAGTACTAATTGCCCGTGCGGCTTGGCTCTATAGCATTGAGCCTTGCACAAGATACGCACCCAAAACAACACTGTAAATCTACCCGCATGGAAGTAAAATTCTGTGTGAGAAAAGTCAAGGTAGTTTGTGAATAAAGATATACCCGCAATACCGCAATACGCATCATCAAGATAGTTGTTCTATCGAAGGTATCTCATCAGTTTCCAAATCGAGCCAATCAGCCGCAACGCTGGTTAGCTAACAAGTAAGTGCAAAGCACTCGCACTTACAGCCAACCCTCTTTGCCTGACGACCATAGCAAGGTGGTACCACTCCTTCCCATCCCGAACAGGACAGTGAAACGCCTTAGCGCCGATGATAGTGTGCATTCGCATGTGAAAGTAGGACATCGTCAGGCTCTCCAATTCAAAAAAACCCCGCTCTCCATTCAGAGGCGGGGTTTTTTATTTGCACCAATCAAAATATCAAGCCAATAAAAATGCCAGCTTTATAAGCTGGCTTTTTTA
>NZ_JANKHG010000025.1 GCF_024623725.1 Limnobacter parvus
AATGTTGTCTTGCCATGGTCTACGTGACCAATCGTTCCAACGTTTACGTGTGGCTTCTTACGCTCAAACTTTTCTTTTGCCATTGCAAATACCTCTTTTCAGTTCTTTAATTTCAATTATTTGGCACGGGCGCTGATTACAGCTTCCGCTACGTTTTTGGGCGCTTCGCTGTAGTGCTTGAATTCCATGCTGTACGTCGCACGACCCTGAGTCAGGGAGCGCAATGTGGTGGAATAACCAAACATTTCAGCCAAAGGTACTTCAGCTTTGATCGCCTTACCACCACCGGGGATGTCATCCATACCCTGAACAACACCACGACGTGATGACAAATCGCCCATCACAGTACCGGCGTAATCTTCTGGCGACTCGACTTCAACAGCCATCATTGGTTCGAGCAGCACTGGGCTGGCGCGACGCATACCTTCCTTAAAACCCATGGAAGCAGCAATTTTGAATGCTGTTTCATTGGAGTCAACATCGTGGTATGAACCGAAATGCAAGGCCACTTTGATGTCTACAACCGGATAACCAGCCAACACACCATTGCTCAAGGACTCTTCAATACCTTTTTGTACCGCAGGGATGTATTCACGAGGAACAACACCACCCTTGATTTCATCAAGGAACTCAAAACCTTTGCCCGCTTCGTTTGGCTCAACACGCAGAACAACGTGACCATACTGACCACGACCGCCCGACTGGCGAACAAACTTGCCTTCAACTTCCTTCACGGTGTTGCGGATTGTTTCGCGGTAGGCCACCTGAGGCTTGCCCACGTTGGCTTCTACACCAAATTCGCGCTTCATGCGATCCACGATAATCTCGAGGTGCAATTCGCCCATACCCGCAATAATGGTCTGGCCTGATTCTTCGTCCGTGCGAACACGGAAAGAAGGATCTTCTGCGGCCAAGCGACCCAGAGCGATACCCATTTTCTCCTGGTCAGTCTTGGTTTTTGGCTCAACAGCCTGAGCAATAACAGGCTCGGGAAATACCATGCGCTCTAGTGTAATGATGGCCGAAGGATCACAAAGTGTTTCACCAGTGGTCACATCTTTCAAACCTACGCAAGCAGCAATGTCGCCAGCGCGAATCTCTTCCACTTCCAAGCGGTTGTTGGCGTGCATCTGAACAATACGACCAATACGCTCTTTTTTGCCGCGCACTGGGTTATACACCGCGTCGCCTTTGTTCAACACACCAGAATAAACACGTACAAATGTCAACTGACCCACGAATGGATCGGTCATCAATTTGAACGCCAAAGCAGAGAGCTTTTCTTCATCGTTGGCGTGGCGAACCACAGGCTCTTCGTCATCGTCAGTGCCAGACACTGGCGGAATGTCCACAGGCGAAGGCAAAAAATCAATAACGGCGTCAAGCATGCGCTGAACACCCTTGTTCTTGAATGCGGTGCCGCACAGCATTGGCTGAATTTCAGTTGAAATCGTGCGGGTACGAATACCAAAAATAATTTCAGCTTCGGACAGTGTGCCGCCTTCAAGGTACTTGTTCATCAGCTCTTCGGAGGCTTCAGCGGCGGCTTCGACCATAAGCTCGCGCCACTTTTCAGCGTCTGCTTGCAATTCAGCTGGAATTTCGCGGTAATCGAATTTCATACCCTGGGATGCTTCATCCCAGTAAATGGCCTTCATCTTGATTAGATCAACCACGCCCTGAAACTTCTCTTCAGAGCCAATTGGAATCACGATTGGCACTGGGTTTGCACGCAAACGCAAGCGCATTTGCTCAACCACCTTGAAAAAGTTTGCACCCGTGCGGTCCATCTTGTTCACGAAGGCCAAACGAGGCACCTTGTATTTGTTGGCCTGACGCCATACAGTTTCAGACTGAGGCTGAACACCACCCACTGCACAGTAAACCATACATGCACCATCCAGAACACGCATGGAACGCTCAACTTCAATCGTGAAGTCAACGTGCCCTGGGGTGTCAATGATGTTAAAGCGATGCTCTGGGTAGGAATTGTCCATACCCTTCCAGAAACAGGTTGTCGCAGCAGAGGTAATGGTAATACCACGCTCTTGTTCCTGTTCCATCCAGTCCATGGTGGCTGCACCATCATGCACTTCACCAATCTTGTGACTTACGCCTGTGTAAAACAGGATACGTTCAGTCGTTGTGGTTTTTCCAGCATCAATGTGCGCGGAAATACCAATATTGCGATATCGCTCAATGGGCGTCTTACGAGCCATTTGCTACTCCAGTTAAATTTAGAATCGGAAATGCGAGAAGGCTTTGTTGGCTTCAGCCATGCGGTGCACTTCATCACGCTTCTTCATCGCACCACCGCGACCTTCAGCTGCCTCAAGCAGTTCACCTGCAAGGCGAAGGTCCATGGACTTTTCACTACGCTTCTTGGCTGCTTCCCGCACCCAACGCATGGCCAGGGCCAATCGACGTGAGGGACGAACTTCCACCGGAACTTGGTAGTTCGCACCACCGACGCGGCGAGACTTCACTTCAACAACAGGCTTTACGTTGTTGATCGCGGCGTTGAACACCTCGAGTGGGTCTTTACCAGCTTTCGTTGAGATGCTGTCGAATGCACCATAAATAATGCGTTCGGCGACAGCTTTCTTGCCAGACAACATGATGACGTTCATGAATTTGGCAACTTCTTGGCTTTGAAACTTTGGATCTGGCAGCACTTCTCTGCGCTGCACTTCGCGACGACGTGGCATCTTGACTATTCCTTTATCTTCAGCGTGGGCAATCCCACTTATGCATCTGCTTACTCGACACACCAAATGTGTGCCGCACGGAATGCGGTTTTAAATTAACTACCTAATCGGCTATTAACCTTTGGCAGCTTTTGGACGCTTCGAACCATACTTGGAACGAGCTTGTTTACGGTCCTTAACACCCTGCAAGTCAAGTGAACCACGCACGATGTGATAACGCACACCTGGCAAGTCTTTCACACGACCGCCACGGATCAACACCACAGAGTGTTCCTGCAAGTTATGGCCTTCACCACCAATGTAGGAAATCACTTCGAAGCCGTTGGTCAGGCGAACTTTGGCCACTTTACGCAGCGCAGAGTTTGGTTTTTTTGGAGTTGTTGTGTAAACACGAGTACACACGCCACGCTTTTGAGGGCAATCCTCAAGCGCGGGGCTTTTGCTCTTCATGGTCACACTGGTGCGCGGTTTACGCACGAGTTGATTAATGGTTGGCATAGTTCCAGTTCCGGTTAAAAAAACAAAAGGGCTACGGGCATGCCCGCAGCCAATTTAGCCCGCGATTGTATTCCAAAACACAATCGCAGGTCAATGAGTAATCAACAACTTAGGATTCGTCGGAACCCTCAGCTGCTGGCATATTGAACAGAGCCTCGGCCTGCGCACGTGGATCATGATCGGCTTCCATCTGACGCAATTCTTCGGCTTCGCGCCCTTCTTTTTCCTTGCGGGCCTTGTGGAAGGCCATGCCGGTACCGGCAGGAATCAAACGACCTACAATCACGTTTTCTTTCAGTCCACGCAATTCGTCGCGCTTGCCCATGATGGCCGCTTCGGTCAATACGCGGGTTGTTTCCTGGAAGGAAGCAGCCGAAATGAACGAATCGGTTGACAAGGACGCCTTGGTAATACCCAACAAGATGTTTTGGTAAGTTGCCTCACGCTTGTTCTCGCTGCGCATTTTGTCGTTTGCATCCAACAGCTCCGAACGCTCAACCTGCTCACCTGGAATGAAGCCGGTTTCGCCCGCATCACTCACAATGACTCGACGCAACATTTGGCGAACAATCACTTCAATGTGCTTGTCGTTGATCTTCACACCCTGCAACCGATACACATCCTGAACTTCGTCCACGATGTAGCGTGCCAATGCTTCGATGCCCAACAAACGCAGAATGTCGTGGGGATCGGCTGGGCCGTCCACAATCGACTCACCCTTGTTGACCACCTGACCGTCGTGCACCAGCACGTGCTTGTCTTTGGGAATCAAGAATTCATGCGACACACCATCCAGATCGGTGATGACCAAACGTTGCTTGCCCTTGGTGTCCTTACCGAAGGAAACCGTGCCAGTAACTTCGGCCAACATGCCTGCGTCTTTGGGTGAACGGGCTTCGAACAGTTCGGCTACACGCGGCAGACCACCGGTAATGTCACGAGTCTTCTGGCTTTCCTGCGGAATACGCGCCAAAACTTCACCCACGAACACGTCCTGGTTGTCTCGCACGGTAATCAGTGCGCCAACCGGGAAGCTGATGTTCACCGAGTGATCCGAACCGGCGATTTTTACTTCATTGCCTTGTGGATCAATCAACTTCACCTGTGGACGCTCGCCTTTGCTGCCTGCTGTACGACGCTTGGCATCAATAACAACCAGGGTAGACAAACCGGTTACATCATCGATCTGCTTGGCGACAGTTGCGCCTTCTTCGATGTTTTCGAAGCGGATCTTGCCGGCGTATTCAGTCACGATTGGGCGGGTTAGCGGATCCCAAGTGGCCAGCATGGCACCGGCTTTCACCTGATTGCCATCGAGCACGGCCAATGTGGCACCGTAAGGCACTTTGTGACGTTCGCGCTCACGACCGAAATCGTCAGTGATCAACACCTCGCCCGAACGGGAAATCACGATTTGCTCGCCTTTGCCGTTGGTCACGTAGCGCATTGTTGCTGTAAAACGGATGACGCCGTTTGATTTGGCTTCAATGCTGGACACAACCGCAGCACGAGACGCTGCACCACCAATGTGGAAGGTACGCATGGTCAGCTGTGTACCGGGCTCACCAATGGATTGCGCGGCAATAACACCCACCGCCTCACCATTGTTGACCAAGTAACCACGACCCAGATCGCGACCGTAGCACTTGGCGCACAGGCCATAACGTGTGTCGCACGACAACGGTGTGCGAACGCGTACTTCGTCAATGCCCAAATGGTCGATTAGTTCAACTGCATCTTCGTCGAGCAGCTTGCCCACTTCGAACACGGTTTCCTGAGTTTCAGGATTGACCACATCAGAAACAACCACACGACCCAAAATTCGGTCACGCAAGGCTTCAATCACCTCACCACCTTCAACCAAGGCCTTCATGGCCACGCCGTTGGTGGTACCGCAATCGTCTTCCACAACCACCAGATCTTGCGTCACGTCAACCAATCGACGAGTCAGGTAACCTGAGTTCGCTGTTTTCAGGGCCGTATCGGCCAAGCCTTTACGCGCGCCGTGGGTGGAAATGAAGTACTGCAACACGTTCAGACCTTCGCGGAAGTTCGCGATGATCGGCGTTTCAATGATGGAGCCGTCTGGCTTGGCCATCAAACCACGCATACCGGCCAACTGGCGGATCTGTGCGGCAGAGCCACGGGCGCCAGAGTCGGCCATCATGTAAATCGCATTGAACGATTCCTGACGCACTTCATTGCCGTTGCGGTCGATCACTGGCTCAGTCGCCAACTGTTCCATCATGGCCTTGCCCACCTGGTCGCCTGCGCGGCCCCAGATGTCAACAACCTTGTTGTAACGCTCGCCCTGGGTTACCAGACCCGAAGTGTACTGGGACTGAATCTCTTTCACTTCTGCTTCTGCAGCAGCGATGATGACTTGCTTTTGCGCGGGAACAACCATGTCGCCCATGGCGATGGAAATACCACCACGAGTCGCCATGCGGAAACCGAACTGCATCAACTTGTCAGCAAAAATTACAGTTTCACGCAGACCACAGCGACGGAAAGACGCGTTGATCAGGCGGGAAATTTCTTTCTTCTTCAAAGGACGATCAATGAAGGAGAATGGCAGGCCTGGTGGCAGAATTTCTGACAACAAGGCACGACCCACAGTTGTTTCGTAGCGTGTGCGCTTGGATGTCTTTTCGCCGGTTTCTTTGTTCACATCGTATTCAGTAATACGAACAGTAACGCGGGTGGCAAGTTCTACTTCTTTGTTGTCGTAAGCGCGATTTGCTTCGCCCACGTCGGAGAACATGATGCCTTCATTGCGGCCATTCACCTTGTCGCGGGTGGTGTAGTAAAGGCCCAACACGATGTCTTGTGAAGGAACAATTGAAGGATCACCGTTGGCAGGGAACAGAACGTTGTTGGAGGCCAACATCAGGGTACGCGCTTCGATCTGGGCTTCCAGAGACAAAGGCACGTGAACCGCCATTTGGTCACCGTCGAAGTCGGCGTTGAACGCAGCACATACCAATGGGTGCAATTGAATGGCCTTGCCTTCAATCAGCACAGGCTCGAAAGCCTGAATACCCAAACGGTGCAGCGTTGGCGCACGGTTCAACATGACCGGATGCTCGCGAATCACTTCTTCCAGAATGTCCCATACGATGGGTTCCTGATTTTCAACAAACTTCTTGGCTTGCTTGATGGTGGTTGCAATACCCATCACTTCCAAACGGTTGAAAATGAAGGGCTTGAACAACTCGAGTGCCATCAGCTTTGGCAAGCCGCACTGGTGCAGCTTCAATTGTGGACCCACCACAATCACTGAACGGCCAGAGTAGTCAACTCGCTTGCCCAGCAAGTTTTGACGGAAACGACCGCCCTTGCCTTTGATCATGTCGGCAAGCGACTTCAATGGGCGCTTGTTGGCACCCGTCATGGCCTTGCCGCGACGACCGTTGTCCAGCAGTGAATCCACGGCTTCCTGCAACATGCGCTTTTCGTTGCGCACGATGATGTCGGGGGCGTTCAATTCAAGCAAACGCTTCAAGCGGTTGTTTCGGTTGATGACGCGACGGTACAAATCGTTCAGGTCGGAGGTCGCAAAGCGGCCGCCATCCAAGGGCACCAGTGGGCGCAATTCAGGCGGCAACACAGGCAGCACTTCCAGAATCATCCATTCCGGCTTGATGCCAGATTTCTGGAAACCTTCGAGCACCTTTAGACGCTTGGCAATTTTCTTGATCTTGGCTTCTGAGTTGGTAGTACCCAACTCTTCACGCAAGGTGGTGACTTCGCGGTCGATGTCAATAGACTTCAACAGTTCGCGAATGCCTTCCGCACCCATGAACGCCACGAAGTCGTCACCGTACTCTTCCTGCTTGGCCAGATAATCTTCTTCGGTCAGCAACTGCGCGCGTTTCAGCGGGGTCATACCGGGTTCTACAACCACGAAACCTTCGAAGTACAGTACGCGTTCAATGTCCCGCAGGGTCATGTCCAGCACCATGCCCAAACGGGATGGCAGTGATTTCAGGAACCAGATGTGCGCAACAGGCGAGGCCAGGTCAATGTGGCCCATGCGTTCACGACGCACCTTGGCCAAGGTGACTTCCACGCCGCACTTTTCACAAATAACACCGCGGTGCTTTAGGCGCTTGTACTTGCCGCACAAGCATTCATAGTCTTTGATTGGGCCAAAAATCTTGGCACAAAACAGACCATCGCGCTCTGGCTTGAAGGTACGATAGTTGATGGTTTCAGGCTTCTTAACCTCACCAAAAGACCACGAACGGATTTTGTCGGGCGATGCGATCGCAATTTTGATTGCGTCGAACTGCTCGTCCTGCTGGACCTGTTTAAACAGATCTAATAAAGCTTTCATTTAAATACCTCCGTCGCGACCGATCAATTACGGTCCAGATCAATATCAATACCGAGTGAGCGGATTTCTTTCACGAGTACGTTGAAAGATTCCGGCATACCGGCATCAATCGTGTGATCACCTTTGACCAAATTCTCATACACCTTCGTACGACCATTCACGTCGTCTGATTTCACAGTCAACATTTCCTGCAATACGTACGATGCGCCATAAGCTTCCAAGGCCCACACTTCCATCTCGCCGAAACGCTGGCCACCGAACTGGGCTTTACCGCCCAAAGGCTGCTGCGTTACCAATGAGTAAGGACCGGTTGAACGAGCGTGCATCTTGTCGTCGACCAAGTGGTGCAATTTCAGCACGTGCTTGTAGCCAACGGTGACCTTGCGGTCGAATGCATCACCTGTACGACCGTCGTACAAAGTAACTTGGGTTTTGGACTCGTTCAGGCCCAAGGCCTGCACTCGGGCATCTTCGTCGGGATAAGCCAGACGCAGCATTTCCAAAATGTCTTCTTCGTTCGCACCGTCAAATACTGGGGTCGCGAAAGGCATGCCCTTGGTCAGGTTCTTGCCCATGTTGATGATTTCAGTGTCTGTCAAAGAATCCAGATCAACTGTGGTACCTGTGCCGTTGTATACCTTGTGCAGGTATTCACGAAGACGAGCCACTGCATTTTGTTCACGCAACATTTCATTGATGCGATCGCCAATGCCCTTGGCGGCCCAACCCAGGTGGGTTTCAAGAATTTGACCCACGTTCATCCGTGAAGGAACACCCAAGGGGTTCAACACGATGTCTACGGGACGGCCGTCGGCCATGTGCGGCAAGTCTTCGACTGGAACAATCTTGGAAACCACACCTTTGTTACCGTGACGGCCCGCCATCTTGTCACCAGGCTGCAAGCGGCGCTTGACTGCCAGGTAAACCTTAACCATTTTCAAAACGCCGGGTGGCAACTCATCGCCTTGCGTCAACTTCTTGCGCTTTTCTTCAAAAGCCAAATCAAACTGATGACGCTTGTCTTCAATGGACTTCTTCAATGTTTCGAGCTGACCCGCGGCTTCTTCTTCAGCCAGACGAATATCGAACCAATGATGGTGATCCACTTCCTTCAAATACTCAGCGGTAATCTTGCTGCCTTTGGCCAACTTGGCAGGACCGCCGTTGGCGACCTTGCCGACCAGGAAGCGCTCGATACGGCTGAAAGCATCTGCCTCAACGATTCGCATTTGATCGTTCAAATCGAGACGGTAGCGCTTCAGTTCGTCATCAATGATGGACTGAGCGCGTTTGTCGCGCACGATGCCTTCGCGGGTGAACACTTGAACGTCGATCACTGTGCCTGTCATGCCAGAAGGCACGCGCAGGGAAGTGTCTTTTACATCGGATGCTTTTTCACCGAAAATGGCGCGCAGCAGTTTTTCTTCTGGCGTAAGTTGGGTTTCGCCTTTAGGCGTTACCTTACCCACCATGACGTCACCAGCTTGCACTTCCGCACCGATGTACACGATGCCGGACTCATCCAGACGTGACAACTGAGCTTCGGACAAATTGGAAATGTCGCGTGTAATTTCTTCGGAACCCAACTTGGTGTCGCGGGCTACAACAGACAGCTCTTCGATGTGAATCGAAGTGTAGCGGTCTTCAGCAACAACGCGCTCGGAGATCAAGATTGAATCTTCGAAGTTGTATCCGTTCCAGGGCATGAAAGCGACCAGCATGTTCTGACCCAAGGCCAATTCGCCCAGGTCGGTCGACGCGCCGTCGGCAATTACATCGCCCTTGGCAATGACGTCGCCCTTGTTCACGATGGGGCGCTGGTTGATGTTGGTGTTCTGGTTGGAACGTGTGTACTTCGTCAGGTTGTAGATGTCTACACCCACGGAGCCAGATTCCACTTCATTGTCATTCACGCGAATAACAATTCGGTTGGCGTCCACATAATCAACCACGCCACCATGATCAGCCACAATTACTGTGCCCGAGTCGACGGCCACAGTGCGCTCGATACCTGTACCAGCAAACGGCTTTTCAGGACGCAGACATGGAACAGCCTGACGCTGCATGTTGGCACCCATCAAGGCGCGGTTCGCATCGTCGTGTTCCAGGAACGGAATCAAGGAGGCAGCAACAGACACAATTTGGCCAGGTGCAACGTCCATCAGTTCCACACCAGATGGATCCATCAACTCGAATTCACCCGCTACACGACAAGACACCAGGTCACCGACCAAGCGTTTCTTCTCGTCGATCTCCGCGTTCGCCTGAGCGATCACGAAACGGCCCTCTTCAATGGCCGACAGGTAAACGATCTCATCGGACACCACACCGCCTTCAACTTTGCGGTAAGGCGTTTCCAGGAAACCATACTCGTTCAAACGTGCGAACATGGCCATGGAGTTGATCAAACCAATGTTTGGACCTTCCGGTGTTTCGATTGGACACACACGGCCATAGTGCGTGGTGTGTACGTCACGAACTTCAAAGCCAGCTCGTTCGCGAGTCAAACCGCCAGGGCCCAAAGCTGAAACGCGGCGCTTGTGCGTGATTTCAGACAGCGGGTTGGTTTGGTCCATGAACTGCGACAACTGAGAAGAACCAAAGAACTCCTTGATTGCTGCAGAGATTGGCTTGGAATTAATCAAGTCGTGCGGCATCAGATTCTCGGCTTCAGCCTGACCCAAGCGCTCTTTCACAGCACGCTCAACCCGCACCAAACCAGCACGGAACTGGTTCTCGGCCAATTCACCCACGCAACGCACACGGCGGTTACCCAGGTGGTCAATGTCGTCGATCTCGCCATTGCCGTTGCGCAGGTCCACCAAAATCTTGATCACAGCCAAGATGTCAGAGTCTTGCAACACCATTGCGCCTTCCACTTCGGGTCGGCCAACGCGGCGGTTGAACTTCATTCGACCCACGCGAGACAAATCATAAGAGTCTTCGCTATAGAACAAGCGATTGAACAACATTTCAACAGCTTCTTCTGTGGGCGGCTCGCCTGGGCGCATCATGCGGTAGATTGCCACACGCGCAGCGGTTTGATCCGCTGTTTCATCGGTGCGCAGGGTTTGTGAAATGTAAGCACCGTGATCAAGTTCATTGGTGAAAATGGTTTCCACCAGCTTCACGCCTGCGTCACGGATTTTGCCCATGATTTCTTCAGTGATTTCATCGTTGGCGGAAGCCACAACTTCACCGGTGCTTCCGTCCACAATGTTCTTGGCCAGGGTGCGGCCAATCAGAAAGTCTTCTGGCACGGAAATTTTCTTCAAACCAGCCGCTTCAATATCGCGGATGTGCTTGGCGTTAATTCGCTTGTCTTTTTGAACAAGCACCTTGCCTGCCTTGTCCAATATGTCGAACTTAGCAACTTCGCCCTTCAGGCGTGAAGTGATCAACTCCATGGATGCGCCTTCAGATTTGATCTCGAACTGGTCGAAATCAAAGAAGGAAGACAGGATTTGCTCGTTGTTCATGCCGATGGCCTTGAGCAAAATCGTGACTGGCATTTTGCGTCGACGGTCGACACGGAAGTACAACACGTCTTTCGGATCGAATTCGAAATCGAGCCAAGAGCCGCGATAAGGAATGATACGTGCCGAGAACAGAAGCTTGCCAGAACTGTGTGTTTTACCACGATCGTGCTCAAAGAACACGCCCGGAGAACGGTGCAACTGAGAAACAATTACGCGCTCTGTGCCGTTGATTACGAACGAGCCATTTTGAGTCATGAGCGGTAATTCGCCCATGTAAACCTCTTGCTCTTTTACTTCTTTCACGGTGGGCTTGCTGGCCTCACGGTCAAGAAGCACCAAGCGAACGCGAGCGCGCAATGGCGAACAGAAAGTCAGCCCACGCTGCTGACATTCCTTGACGTCAAAAGCGGGTTCACCCAGAGCGTATTGAACGAACTCCAAGCGGGCATAACCGTTGTGCGAAACGATCGGGAACACAGACTGAAATGCAGCCTGCAATCCTTGTTCAGCACGCTTTTCAACGGGTAGGCCCAATTGAAGAAAGTCGGTGTAAGAGTCGAGTTGAGTGGTGAGAAGATACGGAACATCCAAAACTGGAGGCCGTTTCGCAAAGCTTTTGCGTATGCGTTTTTTCTCGGTGGCAGAGTAAGACATATTTTCTGTCCTGATGTCGAGCGGATTAAGCGATATGCATGTGTTCTACACATGGCTTAACACACTCTAGTTTGTAATCGCTTTTTCAAGCGCAAAAAGCCCGGAGGCAAAAACCCCCGGGCATTTCAAAAACCGACATTACTTAACGTCGACTTTTGCACCAGCTTCTTCAAGTTGCTTCTTGACGTCGTCGGCTTCAGCTTTGGAAACGCCTTCCTTAACAGCTTTAGGCGCGCCATCAACGAGGTCTTTCGCTTCTTTCAGGCCAAGACCTGTCAGTGCGCGAACTACCTTAATTACGTTTACTTTGCTTTCGCCAGCTGCAGTCAGAATTACGTCGAATTCTGTCTTTTCTTCAGCGGCAGCAGCACCAGCACCAGCGGCAGGAGCAGCAACTGCAACAGCAGCAGCAGCAGCAGAAACGCCGAACTTCTCTTCCATTTCGGAAATCAGTTCAGACAATTCAAGTACGGTCATGCCAGCGATGGCTTCCAGGATTTCGGCTTTATTGGCCATTTGTGTATTCTCCAGTTAAAAGTTTGATTCGGCTATCTTGAAAAAAGTTAAGCAGCTTGCGATTCTTTTTGATCACGAACAGCAGCCAGACCGCGAACAAACTTCGTAGGTACTTCATTGAGCGTACGTACGAATGTTGCGATTGGTGCTTGCATCGTGCCCAGCAATTTCGACAGAAGTTCATCACGACTTGGCATGGTGGCCAAAGCCTTCACACCGTCCGCACCCATTACCTGACCTGGCAGCGCGCCGCCTGTCAGAATGAGCTTGTCGTTTGTCTTCGCGAAATTAACCAACACTTTGGCTGCCGCCACGGGATCAGAACTGATCCCGTAAATCAACGGGCCAACCATTTTGTCGGACAGACCTTCAAAGTCTGTACCGGCAATGGCTCGCTTTGCCAATGTGTTTTTCAGAACACGCAAATAAACACCTGCTGCACGAGCTTCCTTGCGGAGCTGCGTCACACTTTCTACAGACAGACCACGATATTCAGCAACAACCACTGCTTGAGCACCGGCCAATTGGCTAGTGATCTCTTCAATGACTGCTGCTTTTTCTTGGCGATTTAAGGCCACGGTCTTTCTCCAAAAAGAAGCGCTTATTGCACTGTTTAAAACAGGCGACCGAAATCAAGCTTTGAACATACATTCATTACTCTTACCCGGGACCGCCATCTAGGTTGGATGGTTTTTTAAAACGTCGGGCTCAAATTGAACCTTCAGTTTCCAACGGTCTTTGACAACCTGCATTTACCGACCAATTAAAGACGAATCGGCAATTGCAGCCCAAAGTTCTTTATTGACCCAAAACCGAGGTTTGGTCAACACGTACACCACCACCCATGGTGCTGGATACGGCAATCTTTCTCAGGTATACACCCTTGGACGACGCTGGCTTGGATTTGTTCAATGCATCCAGCAACGCGCTGAGGTTTGACTTCAATTTTTCCACATCAAACGATGCACGACCGATTGTGCAGTGGATGATACCTGCTTTGTCTGTACGGAACTGAACTTGACCCGCCTTGGCGTTTTTAACCGCAGTGGACACATCAGGCGTCACCGTACCCACTTTCGGGTTTGGCATCAAACCACGTGGACCCAAGATTTGACCCAAGGTACCTACGATACGCATGGTGTCGGGTGATGCGATCACCACGTCGAAGTTCATGTTGCCTGCTTTCACTTCGGCAGCCAAATCGTCCATACCAACGATGTCCGCACCAGCGGCCTTGGCTTCTTCAGCCTTGGCACCTTGAGCAAATACGGCCACTCGAACTGTCTTGCCAGTACCAGCGGGTAAAACCACTGAGCCGCGAACAACTTGGTCAGATTTACGTGCATCAACACCCAGTTGAATGGCTGCGTCAACAGACTCATCAAACTTGGCGGTTGCAGTTTCTTTGATCAGGCCCAAAGCCTGCTCTACTGGATACACGGCATTGCGATCGATTTTCGCGCGCAAAGCCTGGGTGCGTTTGGATAACTTAGCCATTTATAGACCCTCCACCACGATACCCATGCTGCGGGCTGAACCAGCGATGGTGCGTACAGCAGCATCCATGTCAGCAGCAGTCAGGTCGGGCATTTTTGTTTTTGCGATTTCTTCGGCTTGCTCACGAGTGATCTTGCCCACTTTGTCCAAATGGGGACGTGGCGAGCCTTTCGTGATTTTCGCTGCTTTCTTGATCAGTACAGTCGCGGGAGGCGTCTTCATGATGAACGTGAAAGACTTGTCCGCGAAAGCGGTGATCACCACTGGAATCGGCAAACCTGGCTCAAGACCTTGAGTTTGGGCGTTGAATGCCTTACAAAATTCCATGATGTTCAAACCACGCTGACCCAATGCTGGACCGATGGGTGGTGATGGGTTTGCTTTACCAGCTGGAACCTGTAGCTTGATAAAGCCAATAATTTTCTTGGCCATTGAAATTTCTCCGTGAGTTCAAACGCAGCAAAAAGCTGCTCCTCGTATTGCTTGAATTACCGTAGTTCCTGTCAGCAATTAAATACAGGCGGCACGAAAACTTATCGACCAGTCAGACTTTCTCGACTTGGTGGAAATCAAGCTCTACTGGTGTGGCGCGACCGAAAATGGTGACCGACACACGCAGCTTGCTTTTCTCGTAATTAATTTCTTCCACGTTGCCATTGAAATCAGCAAATGGGCCTTCTTTAACTCGAACCATTTCGCCAACTTCATAAAGCACTTTGGGACGCGGCTTTTCAGCCCCTTCCTGCATTTGCTGCATGATCTTGTCGACTTCTTTTTGAGAAATCGGTGTTGGACGGTTGCCCGTACCACCCACAAAACCGGTAACCTTCGGCGTATTTTTAACCAAGTGCCAGGAATCGTCGGTCATCTCCATTTCGACCAGCACATAGCCGGGAAAGAAACGACGCTCAGAAATTGACTTCTGACCACCCTTGATTTCGACAACTTCCTCGGAAGGAACCAAAATTTGCCCGAACAAATCCGAAAATTCGGAACGGTCAATGCGCTCCTGCAGTGCTCGCTGCACACTCTTCTCAAGCCCTGAGTATGCGTGCACCACGTACCAGCGTTTTGACATTATATTGTCCACCCTAAAATCAGATCGTAAAACACCCACTCAAGCGTTTTGTCCACAAGCAGAAGGTAGATCGACATGATCAACACGAACACAAAGACCACGCCGGTCATTTGCATCCCTTCCTTGCGCGTAGGCCACACAACCCGCTTGGCTTCGTTCACCGAATCTTTGGCGAAACCCACGAATCGCTTGCCAGTTTGTGAAAGCAGAAAACTGCCCACAGCCAGCACAACACCCAACAAAACCACACCAAGGCGGATAAAGAAGTCTTCTGCAGACAAAACCTGATAAGCCACCGCGCCGCCAATTGCGAATGCAACTGCCAACACAAGCAACAGCTTGTCCTGCCCTGTAGATACTGTTTGAATGTCGTTTTGCGCCATATTCTTAAAATGTAAGCCGCCGCTGAATCGCTTCAGCGGCGACGGTCCTACCAAATTTGGCAGGGCAAGAGGGAATCGAACCCACAACCTTCGGTTTTGGAGACCGACGCTCTGCCAATTGAGCTATTGCCCTAAAAAACCTGCGAAAGTTACTCGATAATTACTTGGTAATTTTGGCAACTACGCCAGCACCTACCGTACGGCCACCTTCGCGAATCGCGAAACGCAGACCTTCTTCCATC
>NZ_JANKHG010000026.1 GCF_024623725.1 Limnobacter parvus
GAGATTGTGGACGGCATCACAGACCCAGTGATTGATCCGATTATTGAGATTGTGGACGGCATCACAGACCCAGTGATTGATCCCATAACCGACATCGTAGAGGGTGTGCTCCCTGACCTAGGGTTGCTTTCCGGACTAGGCTCAAGCCCTTCCAGTGATTCTGATTTTGGTCTGCTTGATTCCTTGAGCAGTGGGATTTCTTCAAGCGCGGGTTCAGAAGGTGGAGCGCTGGATGGTTTGCTGGGTTCGATCGACCCAAACAAGTAAACGTACCCCTTTTTTGATAGGGGGAGTTTTTGAATCCAATTGATGCGGGCATTCGTATAAAATACGTATTCTCGAAAATTAGATTGAATTCATGTCAAATTTAGCCATTCATCTGTCGGTAAAAGCAGAGCCCAGTCCAGCGGCTGTGGAGCTGCTTGGCCCTGAGAGTGTGGCAACCATCGAGTTTTTTGACAGCTTCCAACCCTCTATGAGTTCAAGAGTTTCAATGAATGCTCTGGACGGACTAAGCCCGCGCGAATTGGGCGTCGCCCAATCCACCGGTGTGGGAGAATTTCGGTGTACTTCACAGGCGTGCGTCAGCGATACAAGCCTATTTGAGAGCAGTGCAGCCATTGCAAACGTGGATCCCGGCCTGCTTGCAAATAGCCAGGTGGCGGATATCATGGAGCCTATGAATAATCAAGCAAGCTTTGAATCTTTAAATTCTGAACTAACCAGCGCACTGCCCCGGATTCAGCACGCCTTGTCCGGTGAACTTGATTTCGCTGAACTGAGTCAGTTGATTGCCGATATTCAATCGCAGGTATTGGACCTGAGTTCCCTTAGCAGGGATTTGTTTGGTGACGTTTCCAATGATGCCCATGAAATAGCCAGTCAACTCTCAACATTGGACACTGAGTCGATTATTGCGTCGATGCAAATCGATTCCGCATCGTTCGCCCAGCCCGCATTGGCTATGGACCCGACTTCGTTGGCCCATTACGCGACGCTGGATGGTTTGTTCACTTCCCCAGAGGCATTCCCCCTCACCATGGACTTCTCAAGTTCCAGCAGCGTTCAAGAAGCGTCTGAATTGTTTGCCTCGACCGGAAGCGCCTCTTCGATCAGTTCAACGGCCTCCAGTTCAGAAACCGATTCTGGCCTAGTTGGCAAAGATACTCCTGGTTCCACCGATTAAATTCGGTCAAACGTGATCACGTGGTCGAGCTCTAACTTAATACCGATCGGTTCGCCGATTGCATGGTTGTGGTGGCTCGGGACCAAGGCAAGCACTTGAACGCCACTTTCTAGCTCCAATGTGTACAGAAAGTCTGCGCCACGGAACGCCTTGCGCACCACTTTGGCCTGCATTGGGCTGGCATCGTCGTGAATAATGTCGTCGGGCCGAATCAACACATCAAATTCATCGTATGAGGGAAGCTGGTCTTCAGTTAAGCGAAGGTGGGCCAGTTCAATTTGCAGCCCAAGTTCTGTTTTTCTCCCCGGTAGAAAAACGCCCTGACCGATAAAATCAGCCACCATGCGCGAATTTGGCTGGTGGTAAAGGCTGTACGACGATCCCCATTGTTGCAGTTCGCCCGCGTGCATCACGCCGATGCGGTCCGCCATGCTGAAAGCCTCGTGTTGATCGTGGGTTACCAAAATGGCACTCATGTTCTCGGCCTTCAGAATTTCCCGAACTTCGAAGGTTAATCGCTCTTTCAGCTCCACGTCCAGATTCGAAAAGGGCTCGTCCAAAAGTATCAGGGTCGGCTTGGGTGCCAGTGCACGGGCCAATGCCACGCGTTGTTGTTGCCCCCCAGACAATTCATGCGGGTAGCGATCGGCAAGCGCCTCTAGCCCGATCAGAGCCAACAGTTCCCCGCTTCTTTGTTTTTTCTCTGGTTCGTCACGCTTGTGCAGGCCAAATTCAATATTCTTGCGCACCGACAAATGTGGAAATAGCGCGTAGTCCTGAAACACCACACCCACATTGCGGTTTTCCGGGCTGCGTACTCGTCCAGCCTCGCTGGCTTTTTCGCCTTTTAACTTGATCATGCCGTTGCTAGGCATTAAAAAACCGGCAATTGCACGAAGCAGGGTAGTTTTGCCACATCCGGACGGACCCAACAAGCAAGCGATTTCTCCTTGCGCCAATTCAAAGCTGACGTCCCGCACTGCAGGTGCGTCGCCGCCCGGATAGAGAATGCTCAGGTTTTCAATGCTTAAGGCTGGAATTTGCTTCATATTTCCTGTGTTGCCGGGGTCGGATTACTACTCAGTTCACCTTCGATCAGGTCGAACTGCCTGAACTTAAAGTAAAATCGTTCTCACTTCTATTTTGCCATGTCCGGGCGGTTTGTTTGTTTACTCTGGGGTTAAGAAGTCGTATTTCTGTTGCACTGTTGGCGTTGTTGCTGCTGCTCCCGTTCGTCTATTTGATTGGACTTGCCGGAACCAGCCTCGTGCAGGCTCCCGAGGTTCTCCGGCATTTGGCCAGCACCATTCTCCCCGACTTGATTTGGCAAACCATTTATTTGTGCGTCGGTGTGGTGGTGCTGACCAGCACCATGGGCGTGTTGCCCGCATGGTGGGTTTCTGCGCATGAGTTTCCGGGCAGAAAATGGCTTGAATGGCTTTTGTTGTTGCCCATGGCGATGCCTTCTTACGTAATCGCCTATGCGTACACCGACGCCTTGCAGTATTCCGGTTGGTTGGCCAGCAGCTTGCGGGAATTGTTTGGCAGCGGCTTCAGAATTCCTGAAATCCGATCAACCACAGGCGCAATTCTGGTGCTCAGTTTTGTGTTGTACCCCTATGTGTACATCATGGCGCGCACCGCATTTCTGGGTCGTAGTCCTTCTATGCTGGACGCGGCGAGGTCGCTTGGACACAGCGCCACCAGTGCTTTTCTGAAAGTGGGTTTGCCAGTTGCCCGTCCGGCATGGGTGGTGGGTCTAACCTTGGTCTTGATGGAAACGCTGGCCGAATACGGTGCGCTTTCTTATTTTGGTGTGCAAACATTCACCACTGCTATTTTCAACACATGGTTGAATTTGGGCGACCGTGACAGTGCGGCTTTGCTGGCAGTGATGTTGCTCGCAGTGATGTTCTTTTTAATTGCGTCTGAATCAAAAGCGCGTGGGCGTGCCCAGTTTTACACTCAATCGGGCAAGGGCAGTGCGATTGAACGCAAGCGCTTAAAGGGTAGCCAGGCTGGTTTTGTGATGTTCTTGTCCACAATGCCCTTGGTGTTGGGTTTCATTCTTCCAGTGATCATTCTTTTGGCATTGGTGGTGGATGTAGACACGACCATTGACTGGGCGCGTAGCTTGCAGTGGGCTTATCATTCGGCGCTTTTGGGCGGCATGGCCGCTGCAGTGGCAGTGTTTTTGGCCATATTTCTGGCTTATGTGAAACGACAGGCCCAAGTGTGGTGGGTCACCGCCATTTATCGCTTGATTTCATTGGGATATGGTGTGCCCGGTGCAATTTTGGCAATTGCTATTTTGCTGCCCTTGGCGGCGGTTGACCGTTTTACTTATGAAATGGATTGGCAAATCCCGGCGCTCACTGGCAGTGTGTTGGCGCTGGTGTATGCCTACAATGTGCGCTTCACATCTGCGGCCCTGCAGTCGGTTGATTCCGGTTTGCAGCAAATTACCAAACACATTGATGAGTCGGCCCGCGTATTGGGTCGCAGCCCACGCCAAGTGCTGTGGCATGTTCACTTGCCTGTGTTGAAGGGGTCTGTGGCCACCGGTATGCTGTTGGTAATCGTTGACGTGATCAAGGAGTTGCCAGCCACCTTGGTGTTGCGCCCATTTGATTTCGACACGCTTGCTGTTGTGTCATATCAATTTGCTTCAGACGAGCGCTTGACCGAGGCAGCTGTGCCGGCCCTGATGATCGTGATGATTGCTTTGGTGCCAATTTTGCTGTTGATTCGCCAGGGTGCCAAGCAGGCAAGAAGCGGCGTTTAGCGTCGCTTCTAAACTCAGCCTTTAGATTTTTGTGCTTAGCCCTGGCTTTCCTGCTTATCCCGCCAAAAGCTCTCGCAATACAAATGGCAGAATGCCTTTGTGTTTGTAATACTCAACTTCAATTGGCGTGTCGATGCGGCTGAGCACCTTGATTTCCTGCACTGCGGCATTCGCGCGTGTAATCCGTAAGGTCAGCTCGGCCTGAGGCGCGGTGTCTTCAGCCAAGCCGATTACATCATAGGTTTCACTGCCATCCAGTTTCAGGCTTTGAATTGAATCGCTTCCCAAAAACTGCAAGGGCAACACACCCATGCCCACCAAATTGCTGCGGTGAATTCGTTCATAGCTGCGGGCCACAACTACCTTCACACCTAGCAGTTGGGTACCTTTGGCAGCCCAGTCGCGCGATGAGCCAGTGCCATATTCTTCACCGGCCAGCACGATGGTTGGCGTGCCTTGGGCAATGTATTCCATCGCTGCGTCGTAAACGGTCGTTTGCTGGCCATCTTTAATGGTGTACCCACCTTCAATCCGGTTGCCGTTGGCATCGGGTGGAATCATCAGGTTTTTTACACGCACATTGGCGAACGTGCCACGAATCATGACATCGTGATTGCCCCGGCGTGAACCGTAGCTGTTGAAGTTCACCAGCTCGACGCCATGCTGCTTCAGGTATTGCCCCGCTGGGGTGGTGGGTTTGAATGAACCTGCGGGTGAAATATGGTCTGTGGTCACCGAATCGCCAAGAATCAACAAGGGCTTTGCGCCTTTGATGGTGTCCACTTTCGTGGGGTGCATGGCGAAGTCGTCGAAGAAGGGCGGCTTGGCGATGTAGGTGGATTCGGGCCAGGTATATACCTGCCCCTCGGGCGCGGGCACGCCATTCCACAGGTCGTGGCCTTCAGTGAAGTTGCTGTACAGGCGAACGAAGGTGGCAGCGTCGAGTGCGGTAGGAAGCAGGGCGTTCACTTCCTCATTGCTGGGCCAAATATCGCGCAGGTACACTGGCTGGCCATCGCTGCCACTGCCAATCGGTTCTGTGGTCATGTCCATATTGGCTTTGCCACTTAGCGCAAAGGCAACCACCAGGGGTGGCGAGGCCAGGAAGTTTGCTTTCAAATTGGGGTGAATGCGTGCCTCGAAGTTGCGGTTACCCGAAAGCACGGCGCATCCAATCACGTCATTTTTCAAAATGGTGTCGTTGATTTCTGGCAGCAGATCGCCTGCATTGCCAATGCAAGTGGTACAGCCATAGGCGGCCACATTGAACCCAAGCTTGTTCAGGTAGGGTTGCAAGCCTGTTTTTTCGAGGTAGTCGCTGACCACGCGTGAACCTGGGCCAAGGGAAGTTTTAATGTGCGGCTGCACCTTCAAACCTTTTTCAACTGCTTTCTTGGCCAGCAGGCCAGCTGCCAGCATTACGCCAGGGTTTGATGTGTTTGTGCAGCTAGTGATGGCCGCCAGCAACACATCGCCATGGCCAATGCTGAGTTTGTCCAGGCCCGTGGGGTAGCGGGTGTTCAGGGTGGCTTGGTCTTTACCAAAACCGTTCGCAGTCATGGGTTCAGAAAACAATGAGTCAAACTGAGCCTTCATGCTTTTTAGCAGCACACGATCTTGCGGGCGCTTTGGGCCAGCCAGTGAAGGTTCTACTGAATCAAGGTCGAGGGTAACAACACTGGAATAGTCGATGGCGCCAGGCGCTGGCATGCCCAACAGGCCTTGAGCTTCGAAATACGCCTCGAAGCGGTCGGCCTCGGCTTCGGTGCGGCCGGTTTTTCTCATGAATTCAACAGTTTTTGCATCGGGTGGGAAAAAGCCCATGGTGGCACCATACTCGGGTGCCATGTTGGCCAGCGTTGCCCGGTCTGTCACTGACAAACTGGCCGCACCTGGACCATAAAACTCCACAAATTTGCCCACCACTTTCTTTTTGCGCAGCAGCTCGGTAATGGCCAGCACCAAGTCGGTGGCAGTAATGCCTTCACGCAAAGCGTTTGTTAGCTCTACACCCACCACATCGGGCGTCAGGAAATACACAGGCTGGCCCAGCATGCCCGCTTCAGCTTCAATACCGCCCACGCCCCAGCCGACCACACCCACGCCATTGATCATGGTGGTGTGGCTGTCGGTGCCCACTAGGGTGTCGGGGTAATACACGGTGTTTTCGTTTTCATGGCCAGGTTTAACCGCGCTGCGAATGCCACGGAACAGGTATTCCAGATTCACCTGGTGAACAATGCCGATGCCCGGTGGCACCACTTTGAAAGTGTCAAAAGCCTGCATGCCCCATTTCATGAACTGGTAACGCTCGCCATTGCGCTGGAACTCAATTTCCATGTTCTTCTGCAATGCATCTTCGGTGCCGAAATGGTCGATCATGACCGAGTGGTCGACCACCAAGTCGACTGGCACCAAGGGCTCGATTTTCTTGGGATTGTGACCCATGTCGCTTGCCACATTGCGCATGGCGGCCAGGTCGGCCAGCAGCGGCACGCCGGTAAAGTCTTGCAGTACCACGCGCGCAACAATGAACGGAATTTCATCGGTGCGTTTGGCTTGCGCTTGCCAGTTGGCCAATTGCTTGATGTGCTCCTCAGCCACTTTTTTACCGTCGCAATTGCGAAGCACCGATTCAAGCACAATGCGAATCGACACAGGCAAACGCTGCAAATTTGGAAAGCCTTGTTCAGCCAGCTTGGGCAGGCTGTAAAACCGGCCTTGCTGACCTGTTTTGGTAGTGAAGGTGCTGAGTGTTGAGTTTTTCAGGGTTGACATACCTGTTTCTCCCTTTCTGTGAGATGCCGAAGAATTTCGGCACCGTATTGCAAAATCTTTGATATCAATGCAAGTGCATACTGCTTGGAAGTTCGGAGTCTTCAGGCAATTCCGCATGCAGTAGCTCGCCTTCCGGGTTGGGGTACAGGGGCGAACCGCAATCTTCACAGTACTCGAGCGGAAAACGTTCTTCGAGTACCTTGATTTGTCGAATACCCACCTCTTTCAGTAGGGCTTCAATTTTCGATCGAATCACCGGGTTGTCGGGTTCGCTTTGAATGTCTTTCTCATACACAGGGTCGGGCTCATTGCCGTATTCTTCGCCAATTAATGGCCACACCACACCGTGCACAATTTCACTGTTTCCTTCCACTGAAAAGCCGATGCGATATTCTTCAATTTCCCCACGATCCACAAACGCGCCCACGCTGGCGTGAATTTTGTGTGTGGGTACGTCCAGTGCACTTTCCAGAAAAGCCGCTGAAGCCCGCACCGAGTAGGCACGCGCTTCTTTTTCAGCTTCCCGGCAAGCGTTGTACAAACCGTTGGGCAGCATCAACTCAAGCAAGCAGCCGGGCATGATTTTTTGCAGGGCTTGGCCGCCAGTTAAGCGCCAGTTTGTCAGTACTTCTTCTTTGCTCAGCAAGGTGCCATTGCTGTGGGCCTCGACTTGCCATTTAAACGCAGGTTGGCCGGCAGGTACAGAAACTGCACCGATCAGGTAACGCACATCGCTTAAAAAACTCTGGGTGGCGGGCAGGTTTTCAGTGTCGATTCTCACTTTCACGCGATCAATTGCAGCTTGGCCCAACTGGCGAGCAAGCTCGGCGGCAGCAGTGTAACTTTCCGGCAGTTGATCGGGGCTGAACAACATGTTGGTGAGTACCAGGTGAGCATGATCAGACAGCACATTTTTTTGGAGCAGGGCGGTGAACTCAGCCACCGTGTTTTCTTCAATTTTTCCGGAAGGAATGTTGTACGTTGACCAGGCTAGTACCGGGGCGGCCAGCAACAGGATGTCCTCTTCCTGGCCCAGTTCCGGGCTTTCTACTGTGTTTTCAATCGAAAACGCCAATTCATCGTAAGCGCGGTAGTTTGTACTGTATAGGTGGTCGAGTGTCTGCATCAGGGTGGTGTCGCTGCGGCCCTCCAGCATAGGGGCCAACGCAGCAAACAGCTTTTTCTTCCAGAAACGACGCTCGAGCCGGCTACCCGCGTCGGCCAGCAGAATCGCCAAGTTCGCCAGTGGTTTGGCGTACTTGGACAGTTTGGATCTTGAAGCGGTGTTTAATGGTTTTCTGCGCATGGGTAGTCCTTAAAAGGTTCCACCCATTGTAGTACGAGAAATTTGCCTAAATTGTTTTGTCGCGCAGGTTGGACTGATCGGTCAGGTCGGGCCGAACCCACTCGGGCGGCGCCCAAATGTGTTTAACGCGGTACCAAAATGGGCCGGGTTTCAAGGCATCGCTGAACATGTCGCGCCACTCGTGCGTGTTCAATGTCCAAATGTTATTGGTTTTGGGCTGGCGTACTATGCCGTAATCCACTGGCGCAACTTCAGGTTCGAAAGTACCGAAGATTCGGTCCCAAATAATCAGCACACCTCCGTAGTTTTTGTCGATGTACTCATTGTTGCGGCCATGGTGCACCCTGTGGTGGCTGGGCGTGTTGAAAAAGTACTCAAACCATTTTGGAAATTTGTTCACGGCCTGCGTGTGCACAAAGTACTGGTAGCCAAGGTTCACGCCGTAGGCCAGCAGCACTGCCCACACGGGAAAGCCGATCAGCAGCATGGGTGCCCAGAAAATTTGATGCAGGTTCACCGCATAAAACAGGCTTTGACGCATCGCCGTGGTGGTAGTCATGTTCTCGCCGCTGTGGTGTACCACATGGGCACACCAAAACCAGCGCACACGGTGGCTGCCACGGTGAAACCAGTAATAACAAAATTCAATCCCGAAAAGCAATGCTGCGAAACTGAGCGGCGTGACTTCGATGGTTGCAATTCGGAAAGTGTAAATCCATTCCATGAAAGCAGATACGAACAGTGCGAACCACACCAGTTCCATGGCCTGGTAGGTGCCGCCCAGTAGCATGTTGGTGATCACTTCATTCTTTTTGAAAAAAAACGATTTGCCCACTTTTTTCAAATACAGGTATTCCACCAAGGTGGCACCCAGAAACAGGGGGGTAAGCAAAGTGAGAAATACCTGTTTCCAATCCGGGTTTGGACCGAACAGCAGGTTGAATGTGGGCATGGCCTGATTGATCAGTGCTTCCATGTTGTCTCCGCGTATTGGTTTTTTTGATGTTTTATAGTTTGCCGCGGGTTTGGCAAGAAATATTGTGAGATCAAGCTTGATTTTTGTGAAAATGCGCCAAGTGGCACTGACTGCCCAATCTTCGATGAGTCCGATTATTGCCCGATCGTCTCCCGCCATTTCACATAATCAGCCGCAACCTGCTCTGGCTTCTCCATCATCGGAACATGCCCAACCTTGTCCATCAAAATTACATCAAATCCAGGCATGGCCGCTTTCAGTTCGACTGCACCGTCCACATGCAGCACGCGGTCTTCTTTGCCCCAAACTATCAAGCCCGGGCCTTTGTAGTTTGAAGCTTGAAGCGCCGTCGCCAAATCAGAGGGCACTGTTTTGAAATCTTTGTAAATTCGTTGGTGCAGGGGTTGATCAGCTGCAGCACGCGCAGCCATTGCATCCACTACAAATCCCGGGGCGAAAGCAGGGCGCTCATACATGACCACATCCACAATCTTCTCAAATTCTTCCCGGTTGCTGGCTGTCAGCACAATTTCACCGGTCTGCTCAAACTTCTGAATCACCTCTGATTTTCTGGATTCCTGCAAGCCTGCGGGTGCCAGAAACCAGATTGACGACACGGTTTGCGGATACTTTGCTGCGTAGGCGCCGCTGATCCAGCCTCCCATCGAGTTACCACCAATGTGCGTTTGTTCCAAGCCCAGTTTCTGGATAATTTCATGAATCCGGTCTATCTGCGTGTTAATCACATAGTCGGCCGTCTCAACCCTTGTTGAAGCGCCAAATCCCGGCACGTCGATTGCGTACACCGTGTAATGATTGGTCAGGTAATAGGCAACCCGATTGAAATTGTCTTTTGATCCGCCAAACCCGTGAATTAACACCAAGGGCTCGCCATTGCCACCTTGCAGGTAAGGCACCTTAAAGCCGTCGATTTGCAACATTTTGCGATCAAGGCCGGAAATGGCGCGTTCAGCGGCGATTGCGAATCCAGCTGCGCCTTGAATTTCACCCTCCGGTTGTCTGTGTCCACAGGCGCTTAGTGCGAACAAAGCAGCGGCAGAAAACAGGGCGGTGGCGCGACGTAAGGTTGGCTGGATTATTTTCATGGCGTTGTGATTTTGTTTGAATTGAATTGAACAATACGCGCTAGCATAGAACAGTAAAAACTCTTCTGACAATACTTGTTGTCAAATATTGATTCTAATTGATGAATAGCCAATCCCAGGTCGGTCATGTATCTGCCAGTTACGTCAACCTTTTGTTTGAATGGCTGGATTTTAAGCACCCGGAAATATCAGCGCGCCTGCCTTTTACTCGCCCGGTTGCAGGCGAGTTGAACAGAGTATCCGTGCCCCAATGGCAGTCCATGCTGGAATGGGCACAGCAAGAACTGCAAGACCCTGCGATGCCCTTGAAAATTGCCGACCATGTTCGCCCTGCAAATATGGGCTTGCTGGGCTATGTAGCCAGTTGCTGTAACAACCTTGGCGAGGCTTTTGCGCGTTTGCAACAATTTGAGAACCTGGTTTACAGCGTAAACGCCCTTGATGTTGCCTTTTTGGACGATCAAATCATTTTGCGCTGGGGGGCCGAACGGGGCAGGCCTGGTCACTGGGTTGATTCTGTGGCCATTGGCGTGCTGGTTGCATTCACGAATCGCCTGATCGATACACCCGTTCATCCAATCAAGGTGCAATTCATCAACCCTCAGCCTGAGAATGTGGAAGATTTCGAAGCATTTTTTAAATGCCCTGTGGTGTTTGCTGCAGACCACACCGAAGTAGTCTGGCCCCTTGGTTTGCTGGATACCCCATTGAAATCGCCCGACCATGTGATGCGCGGCATGCTTGATCAACAGGCCCGTCTGCTTTTGAAACGGGTCAAAGCAGGAGAAGAACCGATTCCCGGTTTTCAAAAAGCCTTGCAAGAGTCTGTCAGTGCGGGTTCGCCCAGCCTGGAAGAGGTGGCCAGGCGGCTGTTAATGAGCACGCGCACCCTTCAGCGACGTTTAAAAGAGCAGGGTTGTAGTTTTCGTGATGAACTTGAACAGGTTCGGGTTGAAATGGCCAAAAACTGCCTGCAAGCAGGTGAACTCAGCCTGGCAGACATTGCGAACTTCCTCGCTTACAACGATCAAAGCGCATTCACCCATGCGTTTAAAAGGGTCACTGGCCTTAGCCCGGCGAAATATCGGCGTGCAAAGTGATGATGGGTTCTAAAAGCGGTGGGAATGGGCTTCGAGTCCTTCAAAAGCAGGTGAAAGTCCTATATCATATATAAGACTTGAGAGGCACTGAATTCCTTGCGATTTTTGCGTCGCCACACTTGTGTGTGTGCGTGAACTGCCTCAAAATTACACAGTTTCTATTGACCCTCACCCAATCTAGGGAGATCTCATGCTTGAGTCCTATCGCCAACACGTTGCCGAGCGCGCAGCGTTGGGCATTCCGCCACTTCCTTTGTCTGCTCAGCAAACCGCTGATTTGGTTCAATTGCTGAAAAACCCTCCCGCAGGCGAAGAAGAGTTCCTGCTCGACCTGATCACCAACCGCGTACCGGCCGGTGTAGACGATGCCGCCAAGGTGAAGTCTGCATTCCTGGCTGCCATTGTGAATGGTTCTGACACTTGCAAGTTGATCGACCGCAAGAAGGCCACTTTCTTGTTGGGCACCATGCTGGGTGGTTTCAACATCAAGCCATTGATCGATGCGCTGAACGACGCCGAAGTGGGCGACATTGCTGCTGAGGCCTTGTCTAAAACGCTGTTGATGTTTGATTACTTCCACGACGTGAAGGATTTGGCTGACAAGGGCAGCGCAACTGCAAAGAAAGTCATGCAAAGCTGGGCCGATGCCGAATGGTTCACCAGCCGCCCCGAAGTGCCACAAAGCATCAAGCTGACCGTGTTCAAGGTAACCGGCGAAACCAACACCGACGATTTGTCACCAGCGCCCGACGCCTGGAGCCGCCCCGACATTCCGCTGCACGCACTGGCCATGTTGAAAAACCCGCGCCCCGGCATTGAAGCGGATGAGCCAGGCAAGGTTGGCCCCATCAAGCAACTGCAAGCCCTGATCGCCAAAGGCAATCCAATCGCCTACGTAGGCGACGTGGTGGGTACAGGTTCTTCACGCAAATCAGCCACCAACAGCGTGTTGTGGTTCACGGGCGACGACATTCCGTTTATTCCAAACAAGCGTTTTGGCGGCTACTGCCTGGGCAACAAAATTGCCCCAATCTTCTTCAACACCATGGAAGACGCTGGCGCATTGCCCATCGAACTCGATGTAAGCCAAATGGACATGGGCGATGAAATTGAATTGCGCCCCTTCGAAGGCAAGGCCTTGAAAAACGGTGCAGTGATTGCTGAATTCAGCATGAAGACCGATGTGTTGTTCGACGAAGTGCGCGCCGGCGGCCGCATTCCATTGATCATCGGCCGTGGCTTGACCGATCGCGCTCGCGCTGCTCTGGGCCATGGCCCAAGCCCAGTGTTCCGTCGCCCGTCTTCACAAGCTGCTTCTACACAAGGTTACAGCCTAGCTCAGAAGATGGTGGGCAAGGCCTGTGGCGTGGAAGGCATTCGCCCAGGGACCTACTGCGAACCCAAAATGACCACCGTGGGTTCACAAGACACCACTGGCCCAATGACTCGCGACGAGTTGAAAGACTTGGCTTGCCTGGGTTTCTCTGCTGATTTGGTGATGCAGTCTTTCTGCCACACCGCCGCTTACCCCAAGCCAGTGGACGTGAAAATGCACCACGAATTGCCTGATTTCATCGAGAATCGTGGCGGTGTTGCATTGCGCCCAGGTGACGGCGTAATTCACAGCTGGTTGAACCGTTTGCTGATGCCCGACACTGTGGGCACCGGCGGCGACTCACACACCCGCTTCCCCATCGGCATTTCATTTCCTGCTGGTTCTGGCCTGGTGGCGTTTGCCGCTGCCACCGGTGTAATGCCTTTGGACATGCCTGAATCCGTGTTGGTACGCTTCAAGGGCGAAATGCAGCCCGGCGTAACTCTGCGTGATTTGGTCAATGCAATTCCCTTGTACGCGATCAAGTCGGGTTTGTTGACAGTTGAAAAGAAGGGCAAGAAAAACATTTTCTCTGGCCGAATTCTGGAAATTGAAGGTTTGCCACAACTGAAGGTTGAGCAGGCTTTTGAATTGTCTGATGCTTCTGCAGAACGCTCAGCTGCTGGTTGTACAGTGCATTTGGACAAAGAGCCAATCATTGAATACATGAAGTCCAACATCACCTTGATGAAGTGGATGATTGCTCAGGGCTACCAAGATTCACGCACGTTGACACGTCGCATTCGTGCAATGGAACACTGGATCGCCAACCCTGAATTGTTAAAAGGCGATGCCGATGCAGAATACGCAGCGGTAATCGAGATCGACTTGGCCGATATCAAAGAGCCAATTCTGGCCTGCCCGAACGATCCCGATGACGTTAAATTCCTTAGTGAAGTTGCCGGTGACAAGATTGATGAGGTATTCATCGGTTCTTGCATGACCAACATTGGTCACTTCCGCGCGGCTGGTAAGGTTCTGGAAGGCAAAACCGACATTCCAACCCGTCTGTGGATTGCCCCGCCCACCAAGATGGACCAGCATATTCTGACTGAAGAAGGCTATTACGGCATTTTGGGCCGTACGGGCGCGCGCATGGAATTGCCTGGCTGTTCGCTGTGTATGGGCAATCAGGCTCAAATCCGCAAGGGTTCTACGGCGGTGTCGACTTCAACGCGTAACTTCCCGAATCGTTTGGGTATCGACACTCGCGTATACCTCAGCTCAGCCGAACTGGCGGCAGTGTGTGCGCTAATGGGTAAGATCCCGACCGTGGAGGAGTACATGGAGCAGGTGAAAATGCTGGGCAGTGTCTCTAGCGATGTGTACCGCTACATGAATTTTGATCAAATTCCAGAGTTCGTAGAAATCGCTAACAAGGCGCAGTTGGCTGCCTGATGCGTGTAATGTGAGTGCTGTAAAAAAGCCACCTTTCGGTGGCTTTTTTACATTTGTTCGACTCGTTCACCCTTTGATCGAGGCGTTTTCTTTTTTGGCCGGCTGGATTGAATCAACAACTCCTTGAGCGTAGAGTGGATCACGCAGATTTCAGCCAGTTTACCCAAGCGACAAATATCACGTTGGTTTGAGAATCTCACCAGCATATCTTGATGGTCTTCTTCCAGAAAAAGAATGTTGGCATTTGGGAATAAATTTTCAAGCTTTTCCAGCGCCTCGGGCTCGAATTCAACCATGATGTTCATGTCGCACACCACTACCTTGGCCTTTGTCACATCTCCAAGTTCCTCGGCGGCAATTTCTCGAAATGCATGAATGGACAATTCCCCCAGCCCGCTAAGAAAGCGCTGGTACGCCATCATTTTGATGGGGTAATCACTAAAAACTACGCAAGGTAGAGGGTTTGCTTTCATTCAAACATTCTTGTCTGTCATGGGTCTATTTCAGTCATTGTTCCTCTTTCTACCCAAAGTGTGTATTACCTGAGTGGGGTAAGATAAACACCTACAAAAAGAATTTATTCAAATTTCGGAGACAGATGAAAATGGCTGGTTTCAAAGAATTCGACAGGTTTGATGCGCTTGGCTTGGCTGAGTTGGTCAGGAATGGCGAGGTTAGCGCCGCAGATTTACTCGAGGAAAGCATTTCCCGCACAGAAAAAGTGAATCCACGTTTGAATGCTGTGATTCGTCCCATGTACGACATTGCGCGTGCGCGTGCCAAGGAAGCTGTTGAAGGTCCTTTCGCAGGCGTACCTTTTCTGCTCAAAGATCTGATTGCAAGTTACGCCGGTGTTGAAATGAGCAGTGGTAGCCGTTTTTTCAAGGGCCATGTACCTACCCAGGACTCCGAATACGTGGCTCGCTTTAAAAGGGCTGGGCTGAATATATTCGGGAAAACTGCCACGCCTGAATTTGGAATCACCCCCTCCACTGAGCCTGAACTAACCGGGCCATGCCGCAACCCCTGGGATCCGTTGCGCAGCCCTGGTGGGTCCAGCGGCGGTTCTTCATGTGCCGTGGCCGCTGGAATAGTACCCATGGCCAGCGCCAGTGACGGCGGTGGCTCCATTCGCGTACCTGCGTCCTGCACTGGCTTGTTTGGTTTGAAGCCCAGCCGGGGGCGCGTGCCCTCCGGGCCAGATCACCCTGATGGCTGGTTTGGTTTTATCGCAGAAGGGGTGGTGTCCCGCACGGTACGAGACTCTGCTCACATGCTCGACTGCCTGCAAGGTAACTACCCGGGCCAGTTGCAAAGAATTGCACCACCTGCCAAAGCCTATGCAACCGCCATCACTGCCAAGCCCAAAAAGCTGAAAATCGCATATTCGCTTGATCCTGCTTTGGGTGAAAGCTTGCACAGTGATTGCCGGGATGGCGTCCTGGAAACAGTTAAGTTGCTGGAAAGCCTTGGGCATGTGTGTGAAGAAGTGCGCCTTCCCCTGAATAAAGAAGAATTTATTTACGCTTACACCGTGCTGGTGTGTTCTGAAATGGCGGCCACGTTGAAAGAAGGTGAGCGAGTTTTGGGTCGCAAGGGCAAGGCTTCCGATTTTGAAGCACGAACTTGGGCGCTAATGAAGCTGGGGCGCAGCTTTAACGGTGGCGACGTAGCGAATGCGGTGTGGACCATGGCACAGTTTTCACGTCAGTGGATGACGTTTTTCGAGCCGTACGATGCGTTGCTTACCAGCACCCTTGGTGAGTTGCCCATATCGGTGGGTGGCCTGCGGCCTACTTCCCAGGAATTGGTCGAATTGAAGGCCTTAAGCTACTTGCCCATTGGTTTTATCGCGAAACAAAAGGATTTTGTGTTGAAAGCGGGGCGAAGGGTATACCAATACTGCTCGCAAACCATGCCGGCCAACGTAACTGGTCAGCCGTCAATGAGTGTGCCTTTGCATTGGAACGCACAAAATATACCTGTGGGCATGATGTTCACCGGCCGTTTTGGTGAAGAGCACGTGTTGTTGAACCTGGCCGCCCAACTGGAGCAGGCCAAGCCATGGGCGGACAAACGCCCGCCCATTTATGCTGGAAATTAACCAAAGCGCCCCAACGCGTTGCCCACCGCCTGCATGGACAAAGCCATCAACTCATCGCTCACTTCGATGCCTGGTTGTTGCAGCTTAGCTTTCAGCAGCGCGGCTTGGACGCCATGTGCCAGTTGCCTTTGGGGCATGACGGTCGTTGACTCCGGGTTTGTTTTAACGCCCTTGATTAGTTGAATCATCTCCCTGGTATTGTTGTATTCGTCTTTCAGCATGTTGAAAATTACCTTGTCATTGCCAGGCAAGATATTGGCGTAATGCTCGGCCGTGGTCATGTCCGCTTTTTGCAGGGCATTGTCCGATCGGTCAACAAGGTTCTTGAAGAACGGCCATTCCTTGTACATGTTCTGTAACTGGGTGGCGCGTTTGGAGGGTGTATCGCCCGTTACGTCGGTGGCGGTATCCAGGTAGGAGCGCAGCGCAGTGCCCAGACCGAAGTAAGCCGGTGCCAAAGAACCTGACTGATACCATGCCGCCGTGTAGGGAATGGCTCGCAATTTGGCTAGGTATTCCTTGCCTTCAAGGCCCGCTTTTCGAGAAGAGGGGCGGCTGCCCGCATTGCTTAAGCCCACGTATTCCAATGGTGTAGTTGTCTTCAGAAAATCGGCCAGTTTGGGTTCATCGTACAGGGTGCAATAATGATTGTCGGCCGCAGTTGATAAGGCTTCCATTGTGTCCGCATACTTTTCAATCAGCTTGTCTTTTCCTGTGGAACTTTGTTGCAGTGTTGCTGACAGCATGTTGCTCAAGTTATGGTTTGATAACATGCGATTACCGAATTTGTGGGCCACTTCCTCGCCTTGTTCGGTTTGTCTAAACCCGGTTTCAAGCGACGCACCATCCAGGTATTGAATTTCGTCTTGATAGGTTTGTCCCGCGCCACGCGCTTCTGTGCCACCACGCCCGTGAAATGCGTACATTTTGATGCCGCGTTCTTCTGCAATATTTTGCAAGCTCGATGTGTTTTTGTATACCTCCCATGCCGCAGAAGTAATACCATTTGAGCGCATGCTGTCGCTGTAACCCAGCATTACCTGCTGCACACCATCACCACTTTTCAAACGATCTGCATACCAAGGCGTATCTAGCAGTGCCCTGACCAATCCGTTCGCATTTTTTAAATCCGGCACAGTTTCAATTAAAGGCACAACTTTCATTTGCAGTGTGTCATCTTGTGCAAGGCCTGCGTATTTCAGCATCACACACACTTCCAGCATGTCGCTCAGTGTCTCTGTGTTCGCAGTAATAATGTTTTGCAGCGCTTTGTGACCAAACTTGTCTTGAATTTCCTTGTAACAGCTCAGGAAGTCAATTTCCTTCTGGATGGTCGCATCGCTGCTGCTGGCCTCGGTGACCATTTGATAGCCAGGTTCGTCGTTCAACACTTTTGTCAGCACATCAACGCGCTGTTCCTCACTCATTCGTAGATAGCTTCCGTGGGTTTGTCCCGTGGAATCCAGCAATGCACCCACTGTTTTTTGGTTCATCTCGCTGTTTTGGCGAATATCGGTGCTTGCGCCATGAAATCCCATTGCATCCACCGACAACTTAAGCTGTTCAAGTTTGTTACCAAGTTGGGTGCGCTGTTCAGAGGGCAGCGCGCTCAAGTCCAGTTGCGACAGTTCAGTGACATGGTTTTTAAACTCGCCTGGCGATGCATACCGTAGGTCACTGGCTTGCCCATTGATCAGATAGTCCTTTGTAGCCTGCAATTTGTCGCGCAATGAATTCAACGGTTCGGCATGGCCTGCTCGAACCATCAGGTTGGGCAGGCTGCCAGGTTTGCGATCCTTCTGGCTACCCAGTTTTTCAGCATACGCTTCGAATGCAGATTTGCTGAGTGACTGCACAATTTCATTGAGTACAGCTGGTGTAATGTTTGGATTGCCGTCCCTATCACCGCCGATCCAGTTGCCAACGTTAATTAGTGCTTTGTCGATCTGCGGGCGGTCATCCTCGATCAGTGAGAGGCGCACTTCTTTGTGTGCTTTGCGCATGGACACCAAGGCGTTGTCCAGCGAGGATTTGATCAGGTTGGCTTCATCCAGTACGGTGGGTTTACTTTCCCTGCGCCCCGCCTTACTCCACAACTGTCGCGCAAATTCACCGGCAGGTAGCTCGCCACTGTGTACTTTGGGTAATTCATTCAGTAATTCCTGTGTCGATTCAGGGCGGTTCAGTTGGGTAGGGTGGGCAGTGAAGACAGGGGACACCAAAAAATGCGGTGATGCAAGCGCCATGGGTGAACTGCCATGAAAACTGTTGCTGGAAACGCTGCGGCGAATAGTATTTCTGTAGTCACTTGTTGACAGGTTTTCCACCAATCGACCCTGATTCTTCAGTTGGAATTCGCAACTCAGATACTTGAGCAAGTTCGCGCACGGTTTTGGTGACAGAAGGTGCCTTTGGACAAAGCGTTCTGTCAATGTAAAAATTTGGTTCGATGAGTCGGCAGGATTTTGTTTTGTTATCTCGTCAAACTGATCGAACAAATCTTGGAGGGCAGTTTTGTCTTGGCCTGAAAGCTCGTCAATTGCTGTCTGTTTTAGGTGAGCCAGTACCTCATCGGAACTTGACAGCGTCTGCCCAAGGCTAATGTTGCTGGTGAAGCTATCTGGGGAGTTCGTTATTTCACGATTGAATATTTTTGCTGTGGCGGATGAAGTGACGGGCATGTTCTTTCCAGTGAATCGGTTGAAAACAGCACACAAGGATAGGTTCAAGCGATTTATGTCACTACACAGAGTGAACATTTTGGGGGGTGGGAAGATCTTTGTTTTGAATGTTTGTTATATTCTGTTCGTCACTGCGGTTTTGAGGCCTGCGAGCGTTTTGGTCAAACAGAAAACCACGTAGTGAGTGGGTCTACCTTCAATTTAGTTCCATAAAAAAGCCCGAATATTTCTATCCGGGCTTGTAGAGCAAATAAAACCAATGTCAGTCTTGGGGAACTCGCACCCAACCTTCCATAAGTACACGTGCACTTCTGCTCATAATGGCTTTTTTCACAGCCCACTGACCATTTTCGATTGCAGCTTGAGCACCCACGCGCAACGTGCCGCTGGGGTGGCCAAACCGAACAGCTTCACGCTCACTCCCTCCGGCGGCCAGGTTTACCAAGGTGCCCGGAATGGCCGCAGCAGTGCCAATGGCAACCGCTGCCGTGCCCATCATGGCATGGTGCAGTTTGCCCATGCTCATGGCGCGCACCAGCAAGTCGATGGACTGGGCTTCAACAACCTTGCCGCTTGAACTGGTGTAGGTTTTTGGTGGTGCCACAAACGCCACCTTGGGGGTGTGTTGGCGTGTAGCGGCCTCGTCCACGTGTTTGATCAAACCCATTTTCACCGCCCCGTGGGCACGGATCGTTTCGAACATGGCCAGGGCCTTGGGGTCGCTGTTGATGTCGTCTTGCAGCTCGCAACCGGTGTAGCCAATGCTGTCGGCATTTACAAAAATAGTAGGAATACCCGCGTTGATCATCGTGGCTTTGAATGTGCCTACACCAGGTACTTCAAGGTCGTCCACCAAATTGCCGGTGGGGAACATGCTGCCCGAAGCGCCGTCTTCACCTTCATCAGCCGGGTCCAGAAATTCAAGTTGCACTTCAGCAGCCGCGAAGGTAACGCCATCGAGTTCAAAGTCGCCAGTTTCCTGAACAAGCCCTTCCGAGATGGGCACATGCGCAATGATGGTTTTGCCAATATTGGCTTGCCAAATGCGCACCTCGCAGGTGCCGTTTTGTGGCACACGCGAAGGGTCGACCAGTCCGCTGGCTACCGCGAATGAACCCACTGCGGAAGACAGGTTGCCACAGTTTCCGCTCCAGTCCACAAAAGCCTTGTCGATTGAAACCTGCCCAAACAGATAGTCCACATCATGGTCCGCTTTGCTGCTTTTGCTTAAAATCACAGTTTTGCTGGTGCTTGATGTGGCACCACCCATGCCGTCGATTTGCTTGCCGTAGGGGTCGGGGCTGCCAATGACACGCAGCAGCAGTTTGTCGCGTGCTTCGCCCGGTTTCTGGCATGCTTCGGGCAAATCCTGCAACCTGAAAAACACGCCCTTGCTGGTGCCGCCACGCATGTAGGTTGCAGCTACTTTCAGTTGCTGGGTGTTTTTATTGCTCATGCAGCAGTTCCTTCAAGGAAGTCTTGCGCGAAACGCTGCAACACGCCGCCGGCTTCATAAATTGAAACCTCTTCAGCAGTGTCCAGGCGGCAGGTTACGGGGAATTCAACACGCTCGCCATTCTTGCGGGTCATCACCACGGTCAGGGTTGCGCGCGGGCTGCGCTCACCCAACACTTCAAACACTTCCGTGCCGTCAATGTTGTAGGTGTGGCGTGTGTCGCCCGCCTTGAATTCAAGGGGCAGGGTGCCCATGCCAATCAGGTTGGTGCGGTGAATGCGCTCAAAGCCTTCGGCAACAATCGCTTCCACGCCCGCAAGGCGAACGCCTTTCGCGGCCCAGTCGCGTGAAGAGCCTTGGCCGTAATCCGCACCGGCAATAATAATCAGCGGTTGGCCACGGTCCATGTAGGTTTCAATCGCTTCCCACATGCGCGTTACTTTGCCTTCTGGTTCAATACGTGCCAACGAGCCTTTTTTCACCTTGCCGTCCGCGTCGCGAACCATCTCGTTTTGCAGAGTAGGGTTGGCGAAGGTGGCGCGTTGTGCGGTCAAATGGTCGCCGCGGTGCGTCGCGTAGCTGTTGAAGTCTTCCTCAGGCAAGCCCATTTTGTGCAGGTATTCACCGGCCGCGCTATTCATCATGATTGCGTTCGATGGGCTTAGGTGATCGGTGGTGATGTTGTCACCCAGCACCGCAAGCGGGCGCATGTTTTTCAAGGTACGTGGTCGAGCAGCCAAAGCACCCTGGCCCTCAGTGTCCCAATACGGTGGGCGGCGAATGTAAGTGCTTTGCGGGCGCCAGTCGTACAAGGGGCTTTTCGCTTCTTCAATCGCACCAAGGTCAAACATGGGAATGTAAATTTCGCGAAACTGGGAAGGCTTCACGAACTCATTCACGATTGCATCGATTTCTTCGTCGCTGGGCCACAGGTCGATCAGGCGAATTTCCTTTCCGTTCACCACACCCAGCACATCGCGTTCAATGTCAAATCGAATGGTGCCCGCAATCGCATAAGCCACCACCAGCGGTGGACTGGCCAAAAAGGCCTGCTTGGCATAGGGGTGAATGCGGCCATCGAAGTTACGGTTGCCGGAAAGCACGGCTGTGGCGTACAAATCGCGGTCGATGATTTCCTGTTGAATTTTCGGATCAAGAGCGCCGCTCATGCCATTGCAGGTGGTGCAAGCGAATGCCACAATGCCAAAGCCCAGCTTTTCCAGTTCAGGCAGCAGGCCTGAATCCTTCAAATACAACTCGGCTACCTTGGAACCTGGGGCGAAAGATGACTTCACCCAGGGTTTGCGCACTAAGCCCATCTCGTTGGCTTTGCGGGCCAACAAAGCTGCAGCCACCACGTTGCGGGGGTTGCTTGTGTTGGTGCAGCTGGTAATAGCGGCGATAATCACCGCGCCATCTGGCATTAAGCCTTCAGCTTCCTGGGCGCGTGCTGCCTCCAGATTGCCTGAAATGCCTTTGGCTGCCAAATCGCTGGTGGCCACACGGGCGTGCGGGTTGGATGGCCCAGCCATGCTTCGTACTACCTTGCTCAAATCGAATGTCAGTACGCGTTCGTATTCAGCCCCCACCATTTTGCTGGCCCACAAGCCAGTGTGCTTGGCGTATTGTTCGACCAGTTTCACCTGTTCATCTTCACGGCCAGTCAGCTTCAGGTAATCAATGGTTTGCTCGTCGATGTAGAACATCGCAGCAGTGGCACCGTATTCCGGGGTCATGTTGGAAATGGTTGCACGGTCGCCAATGGTCAAGCTGTTCGCGCCTTCACCGAAAAATTCAATGTAGGCACCCACCACGCGTTCCTTGCGCAAAAATGCAGTCAATTCCAGCACGATGTCGGTTGCGGTAATGCCAGGTTGGCGCTTGCCGGTCAGTTCCACGCCCACAATGTCGGGCAGGCGCATCATTGATGCACGCCCCAGCATCACTGTTTCGGCTTCAAGGCCACCCACACCAATTGAAATCACGCCCAGTGCGTCCACGTGCGGTGTGTGGCTGTCCGTACCCACACAGGTGTCTGGGAATGCCACGCCATCGCGAACCTGTACCACCGGCGACATTTTTTCCAGGTTGATCTGGTGCATGATGCCGTTGCCGGCTGGAATTACGTCCACATTCTTGAATGCAGTTTTGGTCCAGTTAATAAAATGGAAACGGTCTTCGTTGCGGCGTTCTTCAATGTCGCGGTTTTTCTGGAATGCATCGGGATCAAAACCGCCGCATTCCACAGCCAGTGAGTGGTCTACGATCAACTGAGTGGGCACTACAGGGTTTACCAGCGATGGGTCGCCGCCCTGGTCCGCAATCGCATTGCGAAGGCCTGCCAAATCGACCAAAGCAGTTTGGCCCAGAATGTCGTGGCACACCACGCGCGCGGGGTACCAAGGAAAGTCCAGGTCTCGCTTGCGGTAAATCAGTTGCTTCAGGCTGTCGGTCAATGCGCCCGGTTCGCAACGGCGCACCAGTTGCTCGGCCAACACCTTGCTGGTGTATGGCAACTTGTCCCAAGCACCGGGTTCGATTGCATCGACAGCCGCTTGGGTGTCGAAGAAATCAAGTGCAGTGCCGGGCAGGTTCTTTCTGAATTGAGTGTTCATAAATTATTTGCGATCCTTGATGGCTACAAATTTCTGGTCTTCAGGGCCGGTGTAGTTGGCGCTTGGGCGAATAATCTTGCCGTCAATGCGTTGTTCAATGACGTGGGCGCTCCAGCCGGAAGTGCGGGCAATCACGAACAGGGGGGTGAACATGGCAGTGGGCACGCCCATCATGTGGTAACTAACAGCGCTGAACCAGTCCAGGTTCGGGAACATTTTCTTGATTTCCCACATCACGCTTTCCAAGCGTTCGGCGATGTTGTACATCTTCATGTTGTTTTGTTCTTTGGACAAATCTTCCGCCACTTTCTTGATCACCACGTTGCGGGGATCGCTCACGGTGTACACCGGGTGGCCAAAACCAATCACCACCTCTTTGCGTTCTACGCGGGCGCGAATGTCAGCCTCTGCTTCATCGGGTGTGTCGTAACGTTTTTGAATCTCGAATGCCACTTCGTTGGCGCCGCCATGTTTGGGGCCGCGCAGGGCACCAATACCACCGCAAATTGCGGAATACATGTCGGAACCAGTGCCAGCCACCACGCGGCTGGTGAACGTGGATGCGTTGAATTCATGTTCCGCGTACAGAATCAGCGAGGTGTGCATGGCGCTAACCCAGCTGTCACGGGGTTTTTCGCCGTGCAGCAAATGCAGGAAGTGGCCACCGATGGAATCATCGTCGGTTTCCACTTCAATTCGCTTGCCGTTGTGGCTGTAGTGGTACCAGTAAAGCAGCATGCTGCCCAGGCTGGCCATCAGTTTGTCGGCAATGTCGCGGGCACCGGGGTGGTTGTGGTCGTCTTTCTCGGGTTGTAGGCAACCCAGTACTGAAACACCGGTGCGCATTACGTCCATGGGGTGGGCTGATGGGGGCAGGGCTTCCAGCGCTTGCTTCACGCCAGCGGGAATGCCGCGCAATGCTTTCAGCTTCAGCTTGTAGCCAGCCAATTCAGCCACGGTGGGCAGCTTGCCGTGCACCAGCAGGTAAGCAATTTCCTCGAACTCGGTGGTGGTGGCCAAATCAAGAATGTCGTAACCGCGGTAAGCCAAATCGTTGCCTGTGCGGCCTACGGTACACAGGGCAGTGTTGCCTGCGGAGGTGCCAGAAAGGGCGACGGATTTCTTGGGCTTAAAGCCGGGGTTTGTTGTTTGTTGCTCAGACATTGCTGTCTCCTGTTTAAAATGGTGTTTTATAACAATTATTTATTGTGTTTTTTTAAAGTTATTTCTGCTGAAACAAGGCGTCCAGTTTCTGCTCGAAGTCGTGGTAGCCAATGCTGTCATAGAGCTCCATGCGAGTTTGCATGGTGTCCAGCACATTCTTCTGGGTGCCGTCCCGGCGAACTGCTTCGTACACATTTTGTGCTGCTTTGTTCATGGCGCGGAATGCGCTCAAAGGGTAAAGCACCAGGCCAACACCTGCGCCTTTCAGTTCTTCGGTGGTAAACAGGGGCGTGGCACCGAATTCGGTAATGTTCGCCAGCACGGGTACCTTCACAGCATCCACGAATTGCTGGTACATGCTCAGTTCGGTCATTGCTTCAGGGAAAATCATGTCGGCACCGGCCTCAACACAGGCACAGGCGCGGTCGATCGCAGACTGCAATCCTTCAACGGCCAGCGCATCGGTGCGGGCCATGATTACGAAGTCATCTGAACCACGTGCATCCACTGCGGCCTTAATGCGGTCGACCATTTCAGCTTGGGTCACAATGGCTTTGCCGGGGCGGTGGCCACAACGCTTTGCGCCCACCTGGTCTTCAATGTGCATGGCGGCAGCACCGGCTTTCATCATGGCTTTGGTGGTGCGGGCAATGTTGAAGGCGGATGATCCAAAACCAGTGTCTACGTCGACCAGCAGGGGCGTGTCGCACACATCGGTAATACGGCGTACATCAGTCAATACATCGTCTAGCCCTGAAATGCCCAAGTCGGGCAGGCCCAGTGAACCGGCGGCCACACCGCCACCGCTTAGGTAAATGGCTTTGAAGCCAGCGCGTTTGGCCAGCAGCGCATGGTTGGCGTTGATTGCGCCAATCACTTGCAAAGGTTGTTCTTCTCTTACGGCCTGGCGAAAACGGGCGCCTGCGGAATTTTGGGTCATGGAATTCTCCTTGTTGTATGTGTTGTGTAGTGCAGGGTTCGTGCCAGTTGAAATAAATAGATATATATTTATTTTTTTACAATTATTTAAACGACATATATGAGGTGATTTCTAGAATAATTGAATGGTATTTTGAAACATATTTGTATAATATGAAACCAAGTGATGTTTCAAATGTAACGCAAGGTCTTTTTAATGAAACCCAGAGTAGTGGTGTTCAGTATTAGTGCGCTGGCAGGCACGCTGCGCGAAATTTCCCGCGATTACACAGGTTCAGCCAATATTGAGCTTGTACCCAAGGCTTATGAAGACGCTTTGGCCTATGCGCGCAACCGCTACTACACCGACACGGCCGACGTGTTTGTCGCGGCTGGTTCCAATGGTGCATTTCTGCTGAATCAGCTTGAAGCACCACTCGTCATTATTCGCACCGATGGTTTCGATGTCATGCAGGCTTTGGCTTCTGCACGAAAATCATCGGCAGCGGTGGGCTTAGTCAGCTATGAACATGCTTTCGATGAGCTTGAACAGTTTGCCCGCGCTTTTGATGTTCCCTTGAACACCCGCACCTACCGCACCCCGGAAGACGCGCGCCGTGCCGTACGGGAATTGGCGCAATTGGGCGTGAAGGTGGTGGTGGGCTCAGGCTTGGTTACTGAAATTGCACAGGAAATGGGCCTTGAAGCAATTCTGATTTATTCCCGCCAGGGCGTAGTGAAAGCGTTTGAAGAAGCAATACGGTTGGCCAGTGCCAAGGCAACTGGTGGGGTGCGGCGCAGCAGCCAAGCCTACACTTACCACACCGAGCAAGATTTAATCGGTAATAGCGCAGCTGTGCAAAAGCTTCGCAGCACCATACGGCTTTGTGGTGGCATTGATTTTTCCGTACTCATTCAAGGTGAAACAGGGGTTGGCAAAGAATTGGTTGCGCAATCCATTCACACGGCCGGCTCGCGCGCTGGCAAGCCGTTTGTGGCCATTAATTGCGCTTCGCTGACTGAAACCTTGCTTGAAAGCGAGCTGTTTGGTTACGAGGAAGGCGCGTTTTCCGGCGCAGTAAAGGGCGGGCGCGCAGGCATGTTTGAAAGTGCGCAAGGTGGCACTGTATTTCTCGACGAAATTGGCGACATGCCCTTGGCCTTTCAAACACGATTGCTGCGCATTCTGGAAGACGGCACCGTGCGTCGAATTGGCTCAGCGGCTTCGCGCAAAGTTGATTTTCGCTTGCTGGCTGCCAGCAATGTGAACTTGCAACAAGCCGTTGAGGCAGGGCGGTTTCGCGAAGACCTGTATTTCCGCTTGAATGAAATGTTGATTCAAATCCAACCCCTGCGGGAACGTGTTGAAGACATTGTTGAATTGGCGGGTCATTTTCTACGCACCACGCCGGTTCGGGTTAGCAAGGCGCGTTTTGACGCATTTCTTCAACTGGCTTTGCCAGTTTTGCAAACTTTGCCATGGCCCGGAAATATCAGGCAGTTGAAAAATGTTTGTCGCAGGGCGGCGGTACTAATGCTCCAGGACAACGATGTTTTATCGTGGCGAACTTGGTTTCCAGATTTGTTCCAGAAAGCGTTTAAACCGCCCGTGGCAGAACAAGCACCTGCTTCCAGTCATGAATTCACCACAATGAACGAATTGGCTTTGGCCTACAGCCGTGCAGCCAAGGCCGATCGAGCTGCGATTGTTCAAAGTGCATTGAAATTGGCTGATGGACAGGTGCAGATGGTTGCAGCAGGTCTGGGGGTAAGCCGTTCAACCGTATGGCGTTTGGGAAAAGTAAATTGATATGTCGTATTGCTTGAGTTTTTGAGGGTTCAAGGGTTGATCAGTCGTTGCTTCCGCTAAGCTCTCATTTATGTCCTACATTGCTCCAAAAATTACAGAATCAGAAGTTGAATTTACCGCCATTCGCGCCCAAGGTGCGGGTGGCCAGAACGTCAACAAGGTATCCAGCGCCATTCACTTGCGTTTCGACATTCGTTCGTCTTCGCTGCCCGAATTCATCAAGGAAAAGTTATTGGTCTTGCAAGATCAGCGAGTGACCAAAGAAGGTGTTGTTGTGATTAAAGCGCAAACCACCCGCAGCCAGGAACAGAACCGGGTCGATGCACTGGCCCGGTTGAATGAATTAATTGCTGAAGTTTCAAAACCGGTGAAAACACGTCGCGAAACCCGGCCCACCCTGGGTTCCAAGCAACGTCGCCTGGAAGGCAAATCAATTCGCGGGCAGGTCAAAGCGCTTCGGGGCAAGATTCAAGACTGATTCAGTCCACGCCATCGTCCGCCCTGCGTTAATCATTGGTATTTAGCCAACGCTACGGCACTATCTACACACATCTTTTAAATTTAAGGAGAATTAATGGATCTTATCCGCATACTGATCGCGATTTTGTTGCCACCCTTGGGCGTGTTTTTGCAAGAGGGCATCGGCAAACATTTCTGGATCAATATTATCTTGACCTTGCTGGGCTATATCCCCGGTATTGTTCACGCGGTTTACATCATCGCCAAGCGTTAAAAAGTCGCTTGTGGATCACCCTGTCAAAGGGTGGTCCGCTCTCTAGGGAAATTCGTTTGAACGTCGAGCATCGAATACCGTGTATAACATGTTCAGGGTTCGCCCGTTACTGCACACTCCACTACAATTCTTCAGGACTATAAAAAATGCAAGCCACCAAACTAATCGGAATTCTGTTGATCGTTGCAGGTACCTTGGGCTTGGCATACGGCGGTTTCAGCTACACCGAAGAAACCACCGCTGCAAAAATCGGCACACTGGAAATTACAGTTGACCAGGAAAAAAATGTGAATGTACCCATGTGGGCTGGTGTGGCCGCCATTGTGGCTGGTGCCTTGCTGTTGTTGGCAGGTGGTCGCCGCGGCTAATCAAGCAAAAGACCACGCCACAATGCGCGTGGTCTTGTTGCCTTGTTCCATTTCCACTTCGAGAATATCTCGGGCACCCACATTGCGCAGCAGCCATTTTGCTTGTCCCACATTTTCCGATTTTGAAACCAGCGTGGTAAACCAGCGGCATTGTTTGCCGAATAAAGCGCTTTCATTGATCATGGTTTGCAAAAAACCGCTTTCTCCGCCTTCGCACCACAACTCATTTTTTTGCCCACCAAAATTCAGCGCTGGCTGAGCCCTGGCGGCGGGTTTTTCACCCCGGTTGTATGCCAAGCTGTTAACCTTTCTTTGATTGCTTTTCATGGCTTCTTTTTGCGAAGCGTGAAAGGGTGGATTGCACACAGTCAGGTCGAATTTCTCACCTGGCTTGATCACACCTTCAAAAATCTTTCGCTTGTCCCTCTGCAGGCGCAAGTCAATCAACTGCTTCAGCACTTCGTTTTGATCAAGAATTGCGGCAAAATTCTTCAATGCAAGCGGGTCAATTTCGCTCCCCGAACAATGCCAACCGTAAGCTTTTGCAGCCAGCAGTGAATAAATACCATTGGCCCCAGTACCAATGTCCAGCATTCTGACTTGGCGGGAATCGGACGCCCCAATGCGGCTGTTGGAAAGCAGGTCGGCCACATAGTGAATGTAGTCCACTCGGCCTGGAATGGGCGGGCACAGGTAGCCTTCCGGCACGTTCCAACCTGCGATGCCATAGTGGTGCCTTAGCAGCGCACAATTTAAAGCCTTCACCGCGGCAGGGTCGGCAAAGTCAATGGACTCAGTGCCGTACTTGTTGGATTTTACGTGTTTTTTAAGCGCGGGAAAATCAAGGGCAAGCGCATCAAAATCGTAACCATCTTTGTGCAAATTTCTAGGGTGCAGGGTCTTGCTCAATTCTTTTCTCGTTGTGCTTTGCTGCGTGTCGCCAGGTCATAACAACCTTTATTTTCTGCACTTTGATCTGGGTCAGGTGTGCCGGAATCCACGAAAGGAATTAAAGCGGCAAGCGGATTAATCAGTGAAAGAAGCACCGCACCCGCAATTTTGCCCGCCAAGGGGCCTTTTTCCAGCGATACATCGGGATTTGCCATCGTGCCTCTCACCAACAAAGGTGTGCGCAGGCTCATTGGACTGAAATCTTTGGGTGTCACCACGACGCGTAAATCAAGTGCTTCCGTTTTCATGGAAATGCCACCGTTCACCCACAGCGCAGAATCTTTCGTATCGATTACGAATACCCGGGGACGAAGTACGCCATCTTCAGCCAGCAGGTCGGCATAGGCACAGGTCATCTGAAGCACATCGTCTCCGCGAAACCACACCCCCAAAGCCTCTGCCGCATCCAGGCCCGCTGCTTCAATCACCAAGTGCGACATCGTCCCATTTCGTACCTGTGTTCTTACAGTGCCAGCCAGGCTTCCCAGTATCTGGGCGGTGGATTGCCCTTGTCCCTTCAATTTTGCAAAACCATTCATCCGCCCCGTGAAGTAGGGTGGCTCTTGCGCTGCGCGCGGTATCGCCAACCACTGCTCAAGTTGTACGCCTTCCCATTTCAGGTCCATTTCCCACATTGCAACGTCTTCCCGACCGTCAAGCTGAACCATGCCTGCCATTTCGCCTTGAGCTGTTTTCGCATCAATCTCTGAAATGCGGAGCACCCCATCTGTCAGCAGCAAGTGCGCACGTAAAGGTCGCAAGGGTTTTAAAATTTCACTTCCCAAATCCAGGTTGTCGATGTCAATTCGAATATCTGCATTCATGGCGCGAAGTGATGGCAAATCAAAAGGTTTGTCCGGCAAAACCCGACCACTGGGGTTTTTCACTTGATTGCTTTTTGACACTGGCGCGCCTACTGTGGGTCCCAAGTCGGCAAGCACCAGCGAGGAACCCTTTAGTACGCCTGTTAATAAAGGTTGGTCTTTGTCACCTTCGAAAACAAAATCGCCTTTCAAGCGACTTTCGCCGATCGTTGCATTGGTGAAGTTCGCTTTCCACGTACTTGCGTCACGAATCAGTTCACCTTCTGTTCGAAATGGCGGTGTGTTTGGCAGCGTAATGCCCAAGGCCCCACCTGCTGAGGCCAATGACGGACCACTCACTACAAATCGACCCGACAGTTTTTGCAACTTCAGTGCGTCGGTCGCCATCCCTTTGAATGCAAGCTTTGCGGTGCCCAATGTTATTTTCAGGTCGACCGGTATGGGATCCGCATCTTTCGCTACCCAAGGCAATACGCCGGTCGATGCCAGGTCGATGTTAAGCTTTTTGGTTTGGTAATCGCCTTGCGCGCTGACCTTCAATGCGTCGCCGTCGGTCTGCCCTTCCTGCAGTGAAAGTTCAGCATTCAGATCCAAGTCAAGTTGTGCATCGTTGTAACGTACATTGCCAGTTTTGATTGCCAACAGGCCGAAAGTGGGTACAGGCTTGGATTCTGCATCAGGGTCATTTCCGGCGAACTGCCAGGAAGCTTGACCATCGGCAAGGCGCTCAAGATGAGCATCAAGCACATCGGCTTTCAAAGTGTCGATGTTCAAGGCGCTGCCCGTCTCGCCACGCCAGGCCAACAAGTCGCTGTAGTTCAACTCCAGGGTCACGTTCTTGCCTTTGACCATGTACGGTGCTTCGCTCCAACTTGGGGCACCCAATTCAAAGTTTCCTAATGTCAGTCGAACGCCGCCAATCAACCGCAATTTAAAAGCTGAGTCTTCGTCATCGTCCTGGGTTAATACCACTTTGCGTTCAAGTGTCTCTCCAAGCCAGCGTTCAGCCGGTTTGGCAAGAAAGGGCCAACCCATTAATTCAAAAATGACGACCGAAAATGTAATAGTCGCAATCACAATAGCTGCTGCCATCAAGATTGGATGCCTTTGGCGAAGCTGATTCGTAATTGGTTTTTGATTCAAAATTGGCCCGCGACCTTTAAGAAATGAAGTTTTCTGAATGCATGCAAGTGTCATGCGGTCAACTTGAACGAATCATATTCGTTATTGGCGGTATAAAACCCCAAGCGCCCAACGTCGGGCCACGTTAACTTTAAAAAGGATCTGTCAGAAATGAAAAAAGCATGGTCTTTGCTTGCTGCAGCTTTGCTGCTAAGTAGTTGTGCAGTTTACACTCCTTCAGGTTCGGTGGTGGTTGATCCACACGGTGGGGGGCATGGCGGTGGTGGCTTCTGCCCGCCGGGCCAGGCGAAAAAAGGAAATTGCTGAACAAGGTGAAGGTGCATGAGTGAATCAAACGCCGCAGTTTTCATGGTGGGACAAATCAAGATAATTGACCCTGCTCGATGGCAACAGTATCGCGACCAAGTTGCGGACACCCTAACGCCTTGGGGGGCCAAGGTAATTTTTCGTGGTAAGCAAACAGAAGTCTTTGCGTTGTCCAACCCATATACGGACATCGTCATTATCCAATTTCCGAATTCAAAAGCGGCGAGTGGCTGGTTCCACTCTCCCGCTTACCAAGCCATCATTCCATTGCGCGAATCGGCTGCGGAAGTTGTACTCACCTCATATAAGGCCTAGTGTATGAACTACCTTGCCCGCATTTTCATAACCTCGAAGTAGTAGCGGTAACTGGCACGGTCATGTAGTTCGCCTTTAATCTGAATTGGCCCCCAGTCTGCTTTTTCAGCCTCTGTCAGCACTTGCACCGCTTCCTCTACTTCAGAATCGGTGGGCAGCATGGCCGAAACAATGTGCACAATCTGATCCGGGTGAATGCTCCACATGCGCGTAAAACCAAAATCGCGCTTGGCCCGCTGCGCATCTTCAGCCGCCATTTCGGGCTGGCGAATATTTCGGGTCACATTGTGCGAGGGTACTTTGCCATATCGATGGCAAGCCGCAGAAATTTCAAGCTTCGCGCGGCGCACCAGCGGGTTTTCAAACTGGCCAGGCGAATTCAGTGCAGTTTTTGGAATGGCGCTTCGGTGGCTGGAAATGAAATCCATGATTCCAAATGAAAGCGATTCGACTTCCTCAAGGCCTGCAATATTGTGCACTGCAGCCAGGGCGCCATGTGTTTCAATCAACACATGCAAGGGTGGTGCTTCAACCCCGGCCTTGGCGCATTGCTCGCGAATTCGGGCAATAGCAAGCTTTACATCATCGAAATTCTCGGGTTTGGGTAGCATCAAATAAGCGGGGGCAGGTACACCTTCTCGCAGTACGATGGGCAATTCCTGCTCGAATGCTGGGTCTTGCACCGGGTGGAAGCGCACACCGGGTCGGCGGGTTTCGCTGCCGTAGCGGGCTGAAAAGTCCACCAGGCTTTGTGCGGCCCAAGTGGCAATTTCCGTCACCTGACCCACTACTGCACCGTCTTCAAGGTCTAGCGTAATGTCAAAGCACGCGCCAATTTCGGCGCGAATTTGTAGCGATTTCTCAAAATATTTTGGGCGCCCAGTGTAGTGGTCGCAAACGGGCAGGCTTACCTGCGCATGGTCTTCGCTGTACAAGATGGTCGAAATCGTCGACAAATCCAGGTTGTGCTTTTTCACGCTTGAATTCCTTGGTTACCAATAAAAAAAGCCAGCATTGCTGCTGGCTTTTTATCACGAAACACTTGTGAATTACTTGGCCAGCAAGTGCTTCACGCCTTCGCGTTCTTCCATTAGTTCGTTCAGGGTAATGTTGATGCGCTCCTGGCTGAATGCATCAATTTCCAGACCCTTCACAATTTCAAATTTTCCGTTTGCACAGGTCACAGGGAAGCCGAACTGAGTGCCTTCTGGAATGCCATAAGAACCATCAGAAGGAATGCCCATGGTCACCCACTTGCCATTGGTGCCCAAGACCCAGTCACGAACGTGGTCGATGGCTGCGTTTGCAGCAGAAGCTGCAGAGGACAGGCCACGCGCTTCAATAATGGCCGCACCACGCTTGCCCACGGTTGGCAGGAAGGTGTTTGCATTCCATTCCTGGTCGTTGATCATGTCTTTCACGGATGCGCCGTCAATGGTTGCAAAGCGATAGTCGGCGTACATTGTGGGCGAGTGGTTGCCCCACACAGCCAACTTTTCGATGGAAGCAACTGGCTTGCCGGTTTTGGCCGCAACCTGGCTCAGCGCGCGGTTGTGGTCCAGACGCAGCATGGAAGTGAAACAGTTCGGGTCGAGGTCTGGAGCGGATTGCTGGGCGATGTAAGCGTTGGTGTTGGCAGGGTTACCCACAACCAATACTTTCACGTTGCGCTTGGCGTTGTCGTTCAGTGCCTTGCCTTGAACCGTGAAAATGGCGCCATTCGCTTCCAGCAGGTCTTTGCGCTCCATGCCCTTGCTGCGGGGGCGTGCGCCAACCAGCAAGGCAACGTCAACATCTTTGAAGGCTGTCGCAGGATCGTCAGTGATTACCACGCCTTGCAGCAATGGGAAAGCACAGTCTTCCAGTTCCATGACCACGCCTTTCACCGCAGGCAGGGCAGGGGTAATGTCCAGCAACTGCAAAATCACGGGCTGGTCTTTGCCCAGCATGTCGCCATTGGCGATACGGAACAACAAGCTGTAGCCGATTTGGCCGGCAGCGCCTGTAACTGCAACTCGCATTGCGGGTTTGGTCATGTTAAACACTCCAAAGGATTAAAAATCGAAGGCCATAGTTTAGCGCTAAACGCTGACACCTTGTTGACTAATCTGGTGGTTTAGAAGGGTTTAACTTCTAAAAGTCCTCTATAAGATATAAGATACACATTAATCTGAAAAAACAAGACCGAGATACACTTTGCAGCCTGTAAACCCCACGTTCAGCCCGCTTTACCAGCAAATCAAGGGTTTGCTGTTGAAAAGCCTACAAGATGGCGAATGGAAGCCGGGCGAGCCAATTCCGTCTGAAACGGAATTGGCAGTGCGCTACGGCGTAAGCCAAGGCACGGTGCGCAAAGCCATTGATGAACTGGCGGCTGAAAATCTCGTCGATCGAAAACAGGGTCGGGGCACTTTTGTTGCCACGCACAATGAGGCCAAATCAGAATATCGGTTTTTGCGCCTGGCTGCCGATGAAGAACCCGGCGTGAAGCCAAAGTCCACGTATTTGTCGGTTGAGCGTGTTCGCGCCAGTTCACAGATAGCCAAATTACTTGACATCAAACCCAGTGATTCCGTATTTGTCGTCAAGCGCGTGATGCGTTTTGACACCGTGCCCCGAATTTTTGACGAAATCTGGCTGCCTGCATCTCAGTACAAAGGTCTTACCCTGGAACGTCTTCAGCAATGGAATTCCACGCTGTATGGCTTTCTTGAGAGCAATTTCAATGTTCGAATGCTGCGCGCCAAAGAACACATCAAAGCCGTCAGTGCGCAGGCCGAGCATGCCACTATCCTGCAGGTCGAGACTGGCACGCCTTTGTTACTGGTCGAGCGCCTGTCAATGACGTATGCTGACAAACCCGTGGAGTTGCGCCGCGGTTGGTATTTGACCGACAGGTTTTCATACAGGAATGAATTGTATTGAATTGATACAAGTCTTTAGCGGGCAAAAGAATGCATTTGTTTCACTTCGCACTCAAAATCAAAAACATCATGCTTTAAGCATTGGCCAATTTGAGTCAAAATATTCAACGATCCGATATTGGTTTTTTTAAATGATTCAAGCCGCAAGGCTTAGGGCTTCAGCCCGTTTTCCAATCACTTTTATAAGAACACGAGCATGTCAAACACTGTTGCGAAGAAACGTCCGGTCTACCGGAATATTCATATTACACAAATCCTGAAATACCGGCTGCCATTGGCTGGCAAGCTTTCAATCCTGCACCGCGTTAGTGGAGCAGTGTTGTTTTTGGCACTTCCAATTATTCTGTTGCCCCTTTTTGACAAAAGCATCACTTCCGAACTTACTTTCCTTGAAATGCAGTCATTGGTCAGCAGCCCCTTGGTAAAAATTGTTTTGCTGGGCTTGATCTGGTCTTACATGCACCACTTTGCCGCGGGCATCCGTTATTTGGTACTCGACATGCATGTGGGCACTGAAAAGTACGCTGCCAGCAAAAGCGCAGGCATTGTGTTCGCTGTTAGCTTGAGCCTTACCGCTTTGTTCGGCCTGAAATTGTTTGGAGTGTTTTAATTATGGGCAATAATATTGGTTCCAAGCGCCTTGTGGTCGGCGCACATTACGGTTTGAAAGAGTGGGTTGCGCAGCGAATCACCGCAGTGATAATGTCTTTGTACACAATCGGCCTTTTCTTGGCTGTTCTGTTCACGCCTGACATTGATTATGTAAAGTGGGTTGGTTTCTTCAACTTCACGGTGTTGTCGTTTCCACTGGGCAAGATTTTGGCCTTGCTGGCATTTTTATCCCTGTGCTATCACGCCTACATTGGTATTCGCGACATCTGGATGGACTACGTAAAGCCCACCGGCATTCGCCTTGGTTTGCAAGTATTTACAGCGTTGTGGTTGCTTGGTGCCGCCGGCTACGCTGCTGACATTCTCTGGAGGGTCTAAAAGTGACTGCAGTTAAAACTTCCCTTCCACGTCGCAAATTCGACGCGGTAATCGTAGGTGCGGGTGGCGCGGGTATGCGTTGTTCGCTTCAGTTGGCAGAGGCTGGTCTGAATGTAGCCGTGCTGTCCAAAGTATTCCCCACACGTTCCCACACCGTGGCTGCGCAGGGTGGTATTGGCGCCTCCCTGGGCAATATGTCGGATGACAGCTGGTACTGGCACATGTTCGACACCGTTAAAGGTTCCGATTACCTGGGTGACCAAGACGCGATTGAATTCATGTGTCGTGAAGCCCCCAAGGTTGTTTACGAACTTGAACACTTCGGCATGCCCTTCGACCGCAACCCAGACGGCACAATTTACCAGCGTCCATTCGGTGGTCACACAGCCAACTTCGGTGAAAAGCCGGTTCAGCGTGCTTGCGCTGCAGCCGACCGCACAGGCCATGCCCTGTTGCACACCCTGTACCAGCGCAATGTGCGCGCGCGCACTCAGTTTTTTGTGGAATGGATGGCGCTTGACATCATCCGCGACGCCGATGGCGACGTGGTCGGTGTAACTGCCCTTGAAATGGAAACCGGCGAAATGATGGTTTTGGAAGCCAAAACCACCGTGTTCGCAACAGGCGGCGCAGGCCGTATTTGGGACGCTTCTACCAATGCCTTCATTAACACTGGCGACGGCATGGGCATGGCAGCACGCGCTGGCATTCCTCTGGAAGACATGGAATTCTGGCAGTTCCACCCAACGGGTGTGGCCGGAGCTGGTGTTCTGGTGACCGAAGGCGTTCGCGGTGAAGGTGGTATTTTGCTGAACAGTGAAGGCGAGCGTTTCATGGAGCGTTACGCCCCAACCCTGAAAGACTTGGCCCCACGGGACTTCGTGTCCCGTTCAATGGACCAGGAAATCAAGGAAGGCCGTGGTTGTGGCCCCAACAAAGACTATGTGTTGTTGAAGCTCGACCACTTGGGCGCCGACACCATCATGAAGCGTCTGCCCTCGATTCGCGAAATCGCGATCAAGTTTGCAAACGTCGATCCAATCAAGGAACCGATTCCTGTAGTTCCAACCATTCACTACCAAATGGGCGGTATTCCAACCAATGTGTATGGTCAGGTTGTAGCACCCAAAGTACCGGGCGGCGCCAGCGAAATCGTCAATGGCATGTATGCCATCGGCGAATGTGCTTGCGTATCTGTACACGGCGCAAACCGCTTGGGCACGAACTCACTACTTGATTTGATCGTGTTTGGCCGCGCGGCTGGCAATCACATCGTCAACAGCAACCTGAAAGCCCGCACCCACAAAGAATTGCCAGCCGATGGCACCGATCCAACAATGGCGCGTGTCGACAAGCTGATGACATCCACCAGTGGCGAAAACGTGCGTGTTGTAGCCGATGCTATTCGCAAAGGCATGCAGTACCACTGTGGCGTGTTCCGCACTACGGAACTGATGGAAGCTGGCGTGACCAAGATCAACGACTTGGCTTTGCAGGCAGAAAACATCCATCTGAAAGACAAATCCAAAGTGTTTAATACGGCACTGGTTGAAGCTCTGGAATTGGCCAATCTGCAGGAAACTGCCAAGGCCACCATGGTGTCGGCAGCTGCCCGTGAAGAAAGCCGTGGCGCACACGCCCACCGCGACTTCCCGGAGCGTGATGACGACAAGTGGATGCGCCACAGCCTATGGTATTCCGAAGGCAACCGCCTGGATTACAAGCCAGTGAACTTGAAGCCACTCACAGTTGAAACCTTCCAGCCTAAAAAGCGGACGTTCTAATCAAGGTTAAGAGGTACAAAAAATGAGCGAAAAGAGAATCGTACGTTTTGAAATTTATCGCTACGACCCCGACACGGGCGAAGCGCCAAAAATGCAAAAGCTGGAAGTTGAGCTAGAACCGACCGACAAAATGTTGCTTGACGCGTTGATGCGAATCAAAAGCGATGTGGACGAGTCAATCGCTTACCGCCGCTCTTGCCGCGAAGGTGTTTGTGGCTCCGATGCCATGAACATCAACGGCAAAAACGGCTTGGCTTGTATTACCAACTTGCGCGACTTAAAACAGCCCATCGTATTGAAGCCGCTGCCTGGTCTGCCCGTGGTGCGTGACTTGATTGTGGACATGACCCAGTTCTTCAAGCAATACCATTCCATCAAGCCCTATTTGGTGAACGAAACGCCACCCCCTGAGAAAGAGCGTTTGCAGTCGCCCGAAGAGCGTGAAGAACTGGATGGCTTGTATGAATGTATTCTGTGCGCATGCTGTTCAACCAGTTGCCCATCATTCTGGTGGAACCCCGACAAGTTCGTGGGTCCAGCCGGTTTGCTGCAAGCCTACCGTTTTATCGCAGACAGCCGCGATCAAACCACTGGTGAGCGCCTGGACAATCTTGAAGACCCATATCGCTTGTTCCGCTGTCACACCATCATGAACTGTGTGGACGTATGCCCCAAAGGGCTAAATCCCACCAAGGCAATTGGCAAGATCAAGGAATTGATGGTTCGTCGCGCCGTCTAGAACAGTTGTTCGGAATTATTTAACCAAATCGGGGTTGTGCACTGCAAAACCCCGTTTTTTTTGTTGTAGCTTATGTCTAACCAGAATCATCAGGCTGATCCAAGTCAACGCGCGCGCCTACGCTGGCGCGCTCGACGCGGTTTGTTGGAAAATGACCTGATTATCGAACGATTTTTCGACAGGCATGAGATGGAGTTGACCAACAAGGACGTGCAGGCACTTACCGTGCTGTTCGAAGAAGTTGACAACGTTTTGCTCGACCTGTTTCTTGGCCGAAAAGAGCCAGAAGGCAGTCTGGACACACCTGATGTGCGCAAGGTAATCCAGATGATGCGAGATCTTTAATTTCAATCTAATAGAAGGAAATCCGATGAGCACAGAACACAAGGCCACGCTGTCTTTTTCCGACGGCACCCCCTCGGTAGAATTTCCCATTCACAAAGGCACCATTGGTCCCGACGTGATCGACATTCGCAAGCTGTACGGTTCAACCGGCAAGTTCACTTACGACCCCGGTTTTTTGTCTACAGCCGCTTGTAACTCCTCGATTACTTATATTGACGGAGACAAAGGCGAATTGCTTTATCGCGGTTACCCCATTGAGCAATTGGCACAAAACTGTGATTTCATGGACGTGTGTTATTTGCTGTTGAATGGCGAGTTGCCCAACGTTGCGGAAAAGCAAACTTTTGACGACTTGGTGACCAAGCACACCATGGTGAACGATCAAATGAACTTTTTCTTGCGTGGCTTCCGCCGCGATGCACACCCAATGGCTGTGATGACTGGTTTGGTGGGTGGTATGTCTGCTTTCTACCCAGATTCCATGAATTTGATGGACAAAAACCAGCGCGACATTTCAGCAATTCGTTTGATTGCTAAGATGCCGACACTTGTCGCAATGGCTTACAAGTATGGCATTGGCGCACCCAATATTTACCCGAAGAACTCACTAAGCTACACATCCAATTTCATGCGAATGATGTTTGGCAATCCATGTGAAGAGTATCAAGTGAACGATGTACTGGTTCGCGCCATGGATCGAATTTTTATCCTGCACGCCGACCACGAACAAAACGCTTCAACCTCAACTGTTCGTCTGTGCGCTTCGTCAGGTACCAACCCGTTTGCGGCGATTGCAGCGGGCGTGGCTTGTTTGTGGGGCCCTTCGCATGGCGGTGCGAACGAAGCTTGCCTGACCATGCTGTCTGAAATTCAGGCCAACGGTGGTATTGAGAAAATTGGCGATTTCATCGCCAAAGTGAAAGACAAAGATTCAGGCGTGCGCCTGATGGGCTTTGGTCACCGCGTTTACAAAAATTACGACCCACGCGCGAAGCTGATGCGTGAAACCTGTCATGAAGTGTTGAATGAGCTCGGCTTGCATGACGACCCCTTGTTCAAAATCGCCATGGCATTGGAAAAAATTGCGCTGGAAGATGAGTACTTTGTAAAACGCAAACTTTACCCGAACGTGGATTTTTATTCAGGCATCGTTCAAAAGGCGATTGGTATTCCTGTGCCATTGTTCACCGCCATCTTTGCGCTGGCTCGCACCGTGGGCTGGATCGCCCAATTGAACGAAATGATCGCTGACCCTGAATACAAAATCGGTCGTCCACGTCAGTTGTTCAATGGTGCAGCACACCGCGATGTGAAGCCAATCGATCAGCGCTAATCCACGCGTCGTAGTACTTTCTGTAAAAGCCCCTGACCTGTGTTGGGGGCTTTTTTTATACCTGCTTCCAGCTGATTCAGAAGTTGCTCGATATTCAGCATGACAACTATTCCGGATCCGGTTTGTATCAGCCCCTGAACAATGCTGCATTTTGTGTTTAAGCCGGCTGACTCTTGAATCGCAGACATGGGCAGGCTGGGTATCTCGCCCAGATCATCCACGGCGAGGGCGATTCTCGCGCGGTGCTTCCCGGTTTTCAACAGAATCATTTGTTTCCGAGTTTTCAAGCCGAGTACAGGACAGGGCTTCGATTCAAGAACTTGTTCGAGATTTACCAAGGTGACAGACTCATTTTTGTGCAGCGTGGTGCCCACAATCCAGTTGGGCGTATTTGGCATTCGAGCAATTTGGTCGCACAAAAAGGCTTCTACTGCGTCCTCGCTGTCAAGCCCATACCAGGACTGACCAAGGCGAAACGACGCAACATCCACCATTTGCTCTTTCAGCCCGGTTTGTCGAAATTCATCAAAGTTCATTTCAATCGGCTTATTTCGGTTTTTCGCCAAAGCGCCAATATTCAGGCCATACACGCAAATCAGATTGTTCTGATAGGCGCTAGAATCGCTTTTGTACTCGCGGTACGCCCCTGAATTGCAACTGCCGTAGGCAATCAGGCGGTTTTCATGCGTGAAGTAACCCAGTTCATTGCCTTGTTTTTCAAAGGGTAGTCTGCGCTTGACAGGCAAGTTCAATCGGCCATTTTCGCAAAACTGATCGGTGGTCGAAGACACGATTCGATTCTGTTCATCCACAAAGAATGCAAAGGCCTTGTGTTTGCTGTCGCCCATTGATTCGTTAAGAATCGCTTCAAACTGTGGTTCACTGTCGAACACCAGTGCAATGGCGCCAGTGACTTCAGTGGGGTGACTGGGGTCTTCGAAGATGGCTGCTGCGTAAATGTAAGTAGGTCGGTCTTGATACAGTGGGGTTGATTCAAATTCCGACACGCAATACTGGGTTTGATCCTTCAGCTGTATCACTTGCCTGGCCCAGGCAGCTTCGATGTATGTGCCGGGCTCGGTTAGTTGTGCACTGTCGCACATCACATGGCCTGTGCGGTCCAAAAGTAAAATATTCGTGTACACCGTGTAAAGGCTGTGAATATGTTTCAAGCAATCCATGGCCCGCGCTCGTGCAGCGGTGTCGTTGATCTGCACCAAAGCATCGCGCAGTGTCGGATTCAGTGCCCACCATCGGCAATCGTTCGCACGTTCGTAAAGATTTCGGTCCATCAAATCGATCGCCAGCATGGCTCGCGCTTGTTGTTCGATTTGGAAGCCATTGATTTCAGTTTGAACCAGGTCGTGAAGGGAGTTGGTGAACAATGTTTTGGTTCGTTCACCTGTTCGGCTAATTTCCCACAACAGGGTTTTGCTGAATGAGCCGCCCAGGTCTGTTTTGACCTCGCGTTGGTTCATGTTGCCATTCCATACGCTTCGATTTAGTTGTCGCTGTATTTGCTCAGCCTGATCCTGAATTTTTAAAATTCGGTGATCAATCAGTCCGTCTTTTTTGTCAATTTCAGGCAATCTATTCGTATTGCTGTGATTGGTATTGAACGCATGACTCAGTGGCACCAGACAAAATCCTTTCCAGCCGGGCCCCGCGTAGCCTTGATATCCTCGTGTTGAGCGCACGCAGCACAGGTAAGCCATCGGGCCAATTTGCGCCAATCCCCAATCGGAGTTTTCCGGCAAACAAATGGTCTGGTTGGGTGCAATGTACTGGGGGTTGCTGGATACAAGAACCTTGCCCTGCGTGTCGCTGACACCGCACACCCGCCATTCGGGTTGACTGGCAGCGTTACGCCGACCCACCACTTTGGAAAACAGGGCTTCACTTTCTTGCTCAAGATTAAATACAAGGGCGATGTAGCCTTTGATTTGACCCGCCAAGCCGATCTTCCAGGCATAGATTAATTCGTCTTTCAGGTCCGTTGGATCTTCCTGTACGGGGCGGTATGCCTCCACATAGTTGGCTGAACCCAACACCTGCGCTTTGAGCCATTCCAGTGACGTACCTGCGGTCAGCTTCCCTTGCATGTCAGCAATTACCTTGGCCTGTGCGTCCATCAAAATCACATTTTTGTAAACCGAGTAATTGGTCACATAGTCGCGCATTCTTCGAGTTACTTCATGCGCGGCAGTGTCGGTGAGCGGTGTGTTTTGATGATCGTCGCAACATTGACTGAATACCGGGTCAGTGGCCAAAAAGCCGATGTCCGCTGTGCGCTCATACAAATTTCGAATCAGAATATCGATTGAATTTTGTGCTCGAGTCGAAAGTAACTCAATGGCCTGGTGTGTGGATTGCTCCACAAGAAAATTTGTCAGATCACAAGCCAGTTGCTGGAAGTGCTGGCGGGTGTCGGAAATCTCGGTGCCCACCTGTGTCAGTTCACCCAGAAGGCTCAGACTGTTCCAGGTTGACTGAAGGTCTCGCAGTTCATCAATCAGCTCGTGCACGCTGTCAATATTCTTCGCCATGTCGATGTGGGCAACATCAATCTCGATGCCCCGGTATTTGCGGCTTGCCATGTGCCTATCCCTTCGGTGGAATAAGTATGTATGGTCCTGTTATTTGTCATGAGAGTGATCCCCTCGTAGAGTGGGGATCGCTCGCACGGGTGGAGATTTAACTGACGATCGTGAGAGCGTCACTTCAAAACCACACATTTGCAGCTTGCCGGTCGGATCGGTTTAGGGTGAGGTCTCTAATCTGCTATGCTTTGGGCTTACTCTTAAAACAGTCTTTTTGGCTGTTTTTTGCTATCTGGTTAGGGGCAGGAGCCCTACATACCAGACGGGGAGTGCGGTTTAACCCACGTGTGTAGGGATTCGGTCCGATGGCGATTGCCGAGGTCGAGTCCGAACCCCACATCTTTGAAACGAGAAACTCGGAAAAAGGTGAAGCGCAAATGATGCGATCATTTCAACAAAACTCGTATTTGTTCGGGGGCAATGCGCCCTATGTCGAAGAAATGTACGAGGCCTACCTGGACAACCCAGGCTCTGTGCCAGACAAATGGCGCGCCTATTTTGACCAACTGCAGATGGTTCCTTCCGCTCACGGTGACGTGAACGAGAAAGACGTCGCCCATGCGCCGGTCGTGCAGTCTTTTGCGCAACGTGCCAAAAAAGGTTTCTTGCAGCCACAGATTCAGTCCGCCGACTTGGAAGTGGCCAAAAAGCAGGTGCATGTGCAGTCAATCGTGGCCGCATATCGCTTCCTGGGCTCCCGCTTTGCCGATCTCGATCCGCTCAAACGACAGGAACGCCCGAACATCCCGGAACTTGATCCCGCCTTTTATGGCTTGACCGAGGCGGACATGGACATCACGTTCTCCGCCACCAACACGTATTTCGGCCAAGATCAAATGACCCTTCGCGATATCGTGAAGGCACTGCGCGACACCTACTGCCGCTCCATTGGTATTGAATACATGCACATCAGTGACCCCGCCCAAAAGCGTTGGTTGCAGGAACGAATGGAAACCAGCCTGGGCACGGCCCAGCTTTCGACCGAAGAAAAATTGCACATTCTTGAGCGATTGACTGCCGCTGAAGGTTTGGAGCGTTATCTGCATACACGTTATGTGGGTCAAAAGCGTTTTTCGCTTGAAGGTGGTGAGTCTTTTATTGCATCGCTTGACCATGTCATTCAGCGTGGCGGTGCCAACGGTGTTCAAGAAACCATTATTGGTATGGCCCACCGAGGCCGCTTGAACGTACTGGTAAATATTCTGGGCAAAAGCCCAAGCCAGTTGTTTGAAGAATTTGAAGGCAAGCATGCCGATGATTTGCCTGCCGGTGACGTGAAATATCACCAAGGCTTCTCGTCCGATGTCACCACACCCGGTGGCCCCATGCACTTGTCACTGGCATTCAATCCATCGCACCTTGAAATCGTTAATCCTGTAGTCGAGGGTTCAGTAAAGGCACGCCAGGAACGCCGTGGCGACAAGGAAGGCAAGCAAGTGCTACCAGTACTGGTGCACGGCGATGCTGCATTCGCCGGCCAAGGTGTTGTGATGGAAACCTTGAACCTGGTACACACCCGCGGCTACGGCACCGGCGGTACGGTTCATATCGTCATTAACAACCAGATTGGCTTTACAACTTCCGACCCCCGCGACAGCCGTTCCACGCTGTATTGCTCAGACGTGGTCAAAATGATCGAAGCGCCCGTGTTCCACGTGAATGGCGACGATCCTGAAGCGGTAATTTTTGTTACCCAGTTGGCTTTGGACTTCCGCATGGAATTCCAGCAAGACGTGGTCATTGATATTGTGTGTTTCCGCAAGCTTGGCCACAACGAACAAGACACGCCAGCAGTAACCCAACCACTGATGTACAAGAAAATTGGCCAGCACCCTGGCACCCGTGCCTTGTATGCAGAGCGCTTGGTGATGCAGGGCTTGCTGAAAGAAGACGGCGCCGAGAAATTGGTGGCTGACTTCCGCGCCGCGATGGACGAAGGCAAGCACAATCGCGCCGACCCTGTGCTGACCAATTACAAAAGCAAGTTTTCAGTGGATTGGTCACCTTACTTGAACAAGAAGTGGACTGACGCGGCCGACACCTCTGTGCCTGTTTCTGAAATCAAGCGCTTGTCCGAGCGTATTACCACCGTGCCAGAAACCTTCAAGGTTCACCCCTTGGTACAGAAAGTAATCGCCGACCGTGCTGCGATGGGGCAGGGTGAAACCCAGTTGGATTGGGGCATGGGCGAGCACCTCGCCTACGCTTCACTGGTTTCGTCGGGCTACGCGGTTCGAATGACTGGTCAGGATTGTGGTCGTGGCACATTTACTCACCGCCATGCTGTGTTGCATCATCAGGGTCGTGAGAAGTGGAACGAGGGCACCTACGTTCCTCTGGAAAATATTTCTGAAAGCCAAGCACCTTTCACCGTAATCGATTCCGTATTGTCAGAAGAGGCCGTACTTGGTTTTGAATACGGTTACTCAACTGCCGAACCGAATACCCTGGTAATTTGGGAAGCACAATTTGGTGACTTCGCAAACGGCGCCCAGGTAGTGATCGACCAGTTCATCTCATCGGGTGAAGTGAAGTGGGGCCGTGCTTCTGGCTTGGTCATGATGTTGCCACACGGCTACGAGGGCCAGGGTCCTGAACACTCGTCTGCCCGCATTGAACGTTTCTTGCAGCTTTGCGCTGAGAACAATATGCAGGTATGCCAGCCCACAACGCCGGCGCAAATTTTCCACCTGTTGCGCCGTCAAATGATCCGCTTGTTCCGCAAGCCATTGATCATCATGACGCCGAAGTCTTTGTTGCGCCACAAAGAGGCCACATCTTCTTTGCAAGACCTGTCCAAGGGCCATTTTCAGACAGTGATTGGTGATCAAGGCGAACTTGAAGCCAGCAAGGTCAAACGTGTGGTGCTTTGTTCAGGCCGTGTGTATTACGACCTGGTAGCTGCTCGCCGTGAACGCAACATCAAAGATGTTGCAATTGCCCGGGTTGAGCAACTGTATCCATTCCCGCACAAGTCATTGAGCGCTGAACTGCGCAAGTACCCCAATTTGACCGATGTGGTGTGGTGTCAGGACGAACCGCAAAACCAGGGCCCCTGGTTCCAGATTCAACACAATGTGTTGGAAAACCTGGCCGAGGGACAACGCTTGGGTTATGCCGGCCGTCCGGCTTCAGCTTCTCCTGCCGTGGGCTATTACGCCAAGCACAACGAACAGCAAAAAGCGCTGATCGATGCGGCTTTTGGCAAGCTCAAAGGTTTCGTAATCACCAAGTAATTACAGGAAGTGGGCTGACCATGTTGGTCGCCCGCACTTGAACAAAGAATTCAAAAAGGAAAATATTCCATGGCAATCGTAGAAGTGGTCGTACCACAACTGTCCGAATCTGTCGCCGAAGCAACATTGTTGAATTGGTACAAAAAACCCGGTGAAGCCGTTAAGCGTGACGAAAATCTGATCGACATCGAAACCGACAAGGTGGTACTTGAAGTGCCCGCGCCCTCTGCCGGAGTAATTATTGAAATTTTGTGTGAAGACGGTGCCACCGTGGTGGCCGGTCAACTGTTGGCGAAAATCGACACGGAAGCCAGTGCCGGCGCCACACCCACTGAAGTCAAGCCTGCGCAAACTGCTGCTGCCCCAGCTTCTCAAGCCCCTGCGCCTGCTGCTGCTGGCAGCCATGCGGATGGTTCAGTGGCTATGCCAGCCGCTGCCAAAATGATGGCTGAGAATAAACTGAGCGCAGATCAAATTGCAGGTTCAGGTAAAGATGGCCGCATTACCAAAGGTGATGTGATCGGTACTCTGAATGCACCGGCCTCAACACCCGCACCTTCAGCCAAACCTGCTTCTGCACCTGCCCCTGCCGCAAAACCAGTCAGCTTGTTGCCTGAAGTCAAAGCGCCACTTGATCCTTCGACCTTGATGGAAGGCCGCCCCGAGCAGCGCGTCCCCATGAGCCGCTTGCGTGCCCGTGTTGCCGAGCGTTTGGTGCAGTCGCAGCAAACCAATGCAATTTTGACCACCTTCAATGAAGTGAACATGAAGCCAGTCATGGATTTGCGCAACAAGTACAAAGACAAGTTCGAAAAAGAACACGGTGCCAAGTTGGGTTTTATGGGCTTTTTCGTAAAAGCCGCAGTAGCCGCCCTGAAAAAGTACCCCGTATTGAACGCATCTGTAGATGGTAACGATATCGTGTACCACGGTTATTTCGACATTGGTATTGCAGTGGGTTCCCCACGTGGTTTGGTGGTACCGATTATTCGCAATGCCGATCAGTTGAGCATTGCCGACATTGAAATGAAAATTTCTGAATTTGGCCAGAAAGCCAAGGACGGAAAGCTAACGCTTGATGACTTGACCGGTGGTACATTCTCCATCTCCAACGGTGGTGTATTTGGCTCCATGTTGTCGACTCCGATTATTAACCCACCCCAGTCTGCAATCTTGGGCATTCACGCCACAAAAGAGCGTGCTGTGGTTGAGAACGGCGAAATCGTGATTCGCCCCATGAACTACCTGGCCATGAGCTACGACCACCGAATTATCGACGGCCGTGAAGCGGTACTTGGTCTGGTTGCAATGAAAGAAGCTCTGGAAGACCCAGCTCGCTTGTTGCTGGAACTTTAAGGGGAACTATTCATGAGCACACAATATGATGTAGTAGTGATCGGCGCGGGTCCTGGCGGTTACATCGCTGCTATTCGTGCCGGGCAGTTGGGTATGAAAGTGGCCTGTATTGAAGGTCATTCATACGACGATCCCAAAGGCGAGCCGCGTTTGGGCGGCACTTGTCTGAATGTGGGTTGTATTCCATCCAAGGCCTTGTTGGCTTCTTCCGAGGAGTTTGAGAAGATTTCCCACCACGCTGAAGACCATGGCATTAGCGTGTCTGGCGCGAAGATGGATGTGGCCAAGATGATCAAACGCAAGGATGACATCGTGACCAAAATGACTGGTGGCATTCAATACTTGTTCAAGAAAAACAAGGTGACACCAATCAAAGGTTGGGCCAGTTTTTCAGGCAAGGTCGAGGGCGGTTTTGAGCTGACGGTGAAAACCGCAGCAGGTGAAGAAAAAGTGACCGCCAAGCAGGTGATTGTGGCCACAGGTTCCAAGGCCCGCCACTTGCCCAACGTACCCGTTGACAACGAAGTAATTTGCGACAACGAAGGCGCTTTGAAGTTTGGTGCTGTGCCCAAAAAATTGGGTGTGATTGGCGCCGGCGTTATTGGTCTTGAGTTGGGCTCGGTGTGGCGCCGTTTGGGTGCTGAAGTCACCGTGCTTGAAGCCATGCCCAATTTCCTGGCCGCTTGCGACGAGGGCGTTGCCAAGGAAATGCTGAAAATCTTCACCAAGCAAGGTTTGAAGATAAATATGGGCGTGAAAATTGGTGATGTGAAAGCCAGCAAGAAAGGTGTTTCTGTGGCTTACACCGACGCCGATGGAAATGCGCAAACGCTGGATTGCGACAAGCTGATCGTCTCGGTTGGCCGTGTGCCCAACACCGATGGCTTGAATCTTGAAGCGGTTGGTTTGAAAACCAACGACCGTGGTCAAATCGATGTAGATGCACATTGCCAAACTTTGGTGGCAGGAATTTACGCAGTTGGCGATGTAATTCGCGGTGCCATGCTGGCGCACAAAGCGGAAGAAGAAGGCGTCATGGTTGCTGAAATCATGGCGGGTCAAGCTGGCCATTGCAACTACGACACCATTCCCTGGGTTATTTACACATCGCCTGAAGTGGCGTGGGTTGGCAAAACCGAGCAGCAGTTGAAGCAAGATGGCCGCAAGTACAAGACGGGCCAGTTTCCGTTCATGGCCAATGGCCGTGCGTTGGGGCAGGGCGATTCACAAGGTTTCGTGAAGGTGTTGGCCGATGCAACCACTGATGAAGTATTGGGTGTTCACATCATCAACAGCCATGCCTCTGATTTGATTGCTGAAGCTGTGATGGCCATGGAGTTCAAGGCATCTTCTGAAGACATTGGGCGAATTTGCCATGCACACCCCAGTTTGTCTGAAGTAATGAAAGAAGCGGCTTTGGCTTGCGACAAGCGCCAACTGAACGGTTAATATTCGTTTCAGTGTTTTTCCAAACGGCTGGTGAATGTTTCATCGGCCGTTTTTAATTCAATCCAAAATCGGATAGTGCCGCTATATTGTGAACGTTCAGGAATATTACAAACAGACCTTGGCTGAACGTGGTTATCAGTCCGATGCGGCCCAGCAAAAAGCAGTGGATCGTATGCAGGTATTCCATGAAGAGTTCGTGGAATACAAAAAAGCGCGTGGAAGTGTAATCAGGAAATTTCTAAATCGCCCAGCTGTACCCAAAGGACTTTATCTGTGGGGCGGCGTGGGGCGCGGAAAAAGTTTCCTGATGGATTGCTTCTACAATTCAGTGACCGTACAACGCAAGGTACGCCTGCATTTTCACGAGTTCATGCGCGGTGTGCATGCAGAACTGGATGACCTGAAAGGTGTGCAAGACCCGTTGGATGAAGTGGCTGCACGAATTGCCAAACGCTACCGCCTGATTTGTTTTGACGAATTTCATGTGTCTGACATTGCAGATGCCATGATTTTGTACCGCCTTTTGGATGGCCTTTTTGCCAACGGCGTGACTTTCCTGATGACATCCAATTACAAGCCCGATGACTTGTATCCGGATGGTCTGCACCGCGATCGCTTGTTGCCCGCGATTGCCTTGATGAACAAACAGCTCGATGTGATCAATGTGGATGTAGGGGTGGATTATCGCCGCCGCACCCTTGAACAATTGAACATGTACTTAATGCCATTGGATGAGCACGCCGATCAACAGTTGACTGAGAACTTCAACAGACTGGCGGAAATGGCAGATGAAACAGCGCAGCTTCATATTGAATCGCGTGTAATCAAGGCAGTTCGTCGCGCCGGCTCTGTGGTGTGGTTTGATTTCCCAACGCTGTGTGGTGGACCGCGTTCGCAAAACGATTACCTTGAGATTGCCAGCCAGTTTCAAACGGTCATCTTGAGTGGTGTGCCCAAAATGGGCGCGGGCATGGCGTCAGAAGCGCGGCGGTTTACCTGGTTAATTGATGTGCTTTACGACCACAAGGTGAAGTTGATTATGTCGGCTGAAGTGGAGCCCGAGGAGCTGTACACCGAAGGTGCGATGGCGCATGAGTTTTTTCGGACGGTAAGTCGCATTGTTGAAATGCAATCGAAAGAGTATCTGGATTCGCCGAAGCGGAATGCGGTTCGGCTTTAATGGGCTTGTCAGAGGTTCGCACCGTGCTAATCCGCGGTTCGCAGCGCCTCACTCATTCTGCCTTGATCAAGTCGAATTCCCCATCTTTGTTTCTGGCTCAGGGCATGCGAAACGCCAAAGCGTCTTCGCATCGACCTTGCGGTCGCCCTTCGCTGCGAATCAAGCTGGGCGACTCGATCGTGAATCGGCAGAATGATTTGCTGCTGCTAACTTTGGGGGCATCAACTCGCGGCTAAGTATCACTGTCTTGTGTAAGCAGTTGCGAAGTTTGCATTGCCGTCGCTCCGCCTTCAAGAAAGCCTGCCCGTTTGTTGAATTCACCGTCCGCTCGGCAACGCCGAAAGCGCAACCCGCCCGTTTTTTTGCGGGTGCGCTTAGGACGATTAATTCAACAAAAAGGGAGTTTTCAGGCTTTCAGGCGGAGGAGGGCATGCAACTTCACAAATGCCGTAAAACCGCGGTTGACTTATGGTCATCCAACTTCGCACATACCGTATACATCGCGCGCTATTTACTTTCCTTCGCTTTCGCGAATGCTGCCGCAAACGCATTGTTCGCAAACCCCGCACCTTGCTTGGAATCCGCGCCGCTACGCCGGTCACCGCGTGAGTTTCCTCGCGTGTCACCTGCCCGATTGGCATGAACCTGCTTTCCGGCGTTCTGCCCCGGCGCCGCCTTGGGCACGTCCTCGCCCATTTTCATGGTCAATGAAATTCGTTTGCGTGGAATGTCCACCTCAAGCACTTTCACTTTCACGATTTGCCCAGTTTTCACCACGCTGTGGGGGTCTTTCACAAAAGTGTTCGACAAGGCTGATACATGCACCAAACCGTCCTGGTGCACACCAATGTCCACAAATGCGCCGAAATTGGCGACGTTGGTTACTACCCCTTCAAGTGTCATGCCCGGTTTCAAATCGGCCATGGTGTGTACTTTGTCATCAAACTTGGCGGTTTTAAAGCTGGGGCGCGGGTCGCGTCCGGGTTTTTCCAGTTCTACTAAAATGTCTTGCACTGTGGGCAAACCAAAACGATCGTCCACAAATTCAGTGGGTTTCAATTCTTTCAAGGCATCGCGGTTGCCCACAAGGCTGCCCACTGGTTTTTTAACCTTGGCGGCCATTTTCTCCACGACTATGTAGGCTTCAGGGTGAACCGATGAGGCATCCAGTGGGTTCTCAGCGCCGTGAATGCGTAAAAAACCAGCCGCTTGTTCAAAAGTTTTGTCGCCCAAGCGGGGTACTTTTCGTAGGTCCTCGCGGCTTGCGAATTTGCCATTGGTATTCCGGAATGTCACCAATGCTTTCGCAACGGATGCATTCAAGCCCGATACCCGAGACAACAATTGCTCTGAAGCTGTGTTCACTTCAACGCCTACGGCATTCACGCAGTCTTCAACTACAGCGTCCAGGCGGCCGCTCAATTGGCGCTGGTCTACATCATGCTGGTATTGGCCAACTCCGATTGACTTGGGGTCAATTTTTACAAGCTCGGCCAGTGGGTCTTGCAGTCGGCGTGCAATGGATACTGCGCCGCGAATGCTGACATCCAAGTCGGGCAGTTCCGCTGAGGCCAATGCAGAAGCGGAGTAAACCGATGCGCCGGCTTCGCTCACCATGACGCGCGTGGCTTTCAGGTCCTTGTGTTGAGTCAACAAGTCGGCAGCCAACTGGTCGGTTTCACGGCTGGCCGTGCCGTTGCCAATGGCGATCAGCTCAACGTTGTGTTTCATGCACAGTGCTGCAAGCGTGGCGATGGACTCATTCCACTGGCGGCGCGGCTCGTGCGGATAAATGGTGGCATGTTCTACCACTTGGCCAGTGCTGTCGATCACCGCCACTTTTACCCCTGTGCGTATGCCGGGGTCCAGACCCATCGTGGCTTTGCCGCCAGCTGGGGCAGACAAAAGCAGGTCTTTCAAGTTCTTGCCGAATACGGAAATTGCATCGGCCTGCGCGGCCTCACGCAGTGTGCCAATCACTTCACTTTCCATGCTGCTGGCCAGCTTTATTTTCCAGGTCCAGCGGCAGGTTTCGCTAAGGAATTTACCGCGTGGACTGTCATCCCGTTCTATGCCATGCAACCTGGCAATTTCAGATTCAAAGGGGTGTGGCGTGCGTGCGCTTTCCGCTTCCCACACCTCAGGCAAGTCCACTTTCAAGGTTAGAAAACCTTGTTCCCGGCCACGCAGCATGGCCAGCATGCGGTGTGAAGCCGTGCTGGCCAATGGTTCCTGGTGTTCGAAGTAATCTTGAAACTTGATGGCTTCAGCGGCTTTTTCGGGAACCACGGCGGCGCGAATGGCGCCCTCGGTGTTCAGGCGGTTGCGCAGCAAAGCCAGCAAGGCGGCATTTTCAGAAAACTGTTCCGCCAAAATATCGCGTGCACCGTCCAGCGCCGCTTTGGTGTCATTGATTTGGTGTTCTGCGTTCAGGTAGTTTGCAGCCAGTTCTTCAGGTACAGCACCTTTGTTGGAATAGATTTCTTCTGCTAACCCTTGCAGGCCTGCTTCACGTGCAATTTGTGCACGTGTGCGGCGCTTGGGCTTGTAGGGCAAATAAAGGTCTTCAAGTGTTTGTTTGTTCTCGGCTTTCTCAATGGCCGCCTTCAATTCCGGGCTTAATTTGCCCTGGCTTTCAATGGATTCAAGAATTGTGCTGCGTCGGTCTTCAAGTTCGCGCAAGTACACAAGCCGTTCTTGCAGGTCACGCAACACTGCGTCATCCAGTCCGCCTGTGGCTTCCTTGCGGTAACGTGCAATGAAGGGCACCGTAGAACCTTCGTCCATCAAATCGACGGCGGCTTTGATTTGTGATTGTGCTGCGCCCAATTCCTGAGCCAACTGGGCGATAATTCGATTTTGAACAAGCGACATGGGTTTGAGTCTATGAGTTTTCAACGTAAGCAGGGCATTGTGCCACAGCTTGTGAAGCCCTTTGCGATGGCTGTGCCACGCATGTTCGCTCTGCTAACACCAGCCACTGCGCTGTTACTGGCCGCGTGTAGTACCATACAATTGCAAGCGGACAAGCCGATGCCGCTTAGCACCCTAGAGCAAGCCAGGGCCTATGTGGCCGACCGCGAACGAACGCTTGAATTCCTGGAATATGAGATGAATCAGAAGTCGCGGGCTTGCTACAAGAAATTTTTTGTGTCGAGTTGTTTGGATGATGTTCGTTTGCAAGGCGCTGAAATTCGACGTGCTCACCTTGAAGTGCAGGGCAAGGCAGAGGACATGATTCGCCTGAACGACTACGCGAACCGCCGATCCAAAAAAGCGGAGTAGGTGGCGGTGTCGATCGGGTGACGCCCAATGGGTAGATTGTTGGCAGCCTTGGTGCACTTGGGGCTACAATGTGCAATACCTCGAGCTGGCTCAAATTCATACCCATGGTTCACACAGAAGACATTGAATCGATCAAACGGCGAATTGTCGAATTGCAAGTCGAACACCGTGATCTGGATCAGATCATTGCAATGCTGACCGCGCAACCCGGGTTCGATCAACTTCAAATTCGACGCTTGAAAAAACGCAAATTGCAGATCAAAGATTCAATCACCTTGCTGCAGATTCAGCTAGAGCCCGACATTCCTGCCTAACCATTCCGCCTAACTTTTACACGCCTGCATGTTTGATTTTTCAGAACCCTTGAATGAGGCCTTCGCGCCCGGTGGTGCCTTGGCCCGCCGTCTGCCAGGGTTCAGCGCGCGTGAATCACAAATTGAAATGGCCCAAGCCGTGGGGCAAGCCATTGAAAGCCAAACAGCCTTGGTGGTGGAAGCCGGCACCGGCACTGGAAAAACCTTTGCGTACGTGGTGCCAGCCCTTTTGTCGGGTCGCCGTGTGTTGTTGTCCACTGCCACCAAAACCCTTCAAGACCAGCTGTTTAACAAAGACCTGCCTTTGGTTCGCGAGGCCTTGGGTGTGCCCGTGAATGTGGCTTTGCTGAAAGGCCGCCAAAACTATGTGTGCCATTTTCATTTGGAGCGGGCATTGAAAGAGGCACGTTTGCCTTCCCCCCGCGAAGTGGATCATCTCCAAAAAGTGAAAGTGTTTGCAGCCCGCACATTCACTGGCGATCGCGCCGACTGTGCGGGTGTACCGGAAGATTCGGCTGTTTGGCCTTGGGTCACTTCCAACAAAGACAATTGCCTTGGTGGAGAATGCCCCAATGCATCAGAATGCTTTGTGAACAAAGCGCGTCGAGATGCGCTGGATGCGGAAGTCGTAGTTGTAAACCACCACCTGTTTCTGGCTGATTTGGCGTTGAAAGAGGAGGGTATTGCCGAATTGCTGCCTGCCTGTGACGTGATTGTGTTCGACGAAGCACACCAGCTGCCCGACATTGCCACGAGTCTGTTGGGCCAGGCAATTTCCACGGCCCAGTGCCAGGAGTTTTTGCGTGATGTGTTGATTGAAGGCAGAACCTCCAGCGCTGATGCAGGCGACTGGGATGCCGTATTGCGCCCCATGGAACTGGCGTTGAAAGAAATTCGCCGCATTGTGGGCACTGAAATTGATTCAGCACGATTTACGCATGCTCAATTTTTGGGGCTAAATGGCGTGGTTGCTGTCTGCACCGATTTTGAAACCAGACTTGAAAATTTAATTGAAATGATCAGCCCCCTGTCGATTCGCAATGAATCGTGGGTGAAGTTGCTGAGCAGGGCAAGCGAATTGTGTTTGCGATGGCAAGACTGGTTTTCTCCGGCAAATTCCCAAGAAGATGCGCAATCGGTGAGGTGGGTCAGCGTGTCCACCCACGTGGTGCAGTTTTGCGATTCGCCACTGGATGTATCAAATGCATTTGCGAAGTTATATGCCGAATTGCCCAAAGCTTGGGTATTCACCAGCGCCACTTTAAGCGTTAAGGAAAGCCTGCAGCACTTCACCCTGCAGGTTGGCTTGGATGATTGCAAGCAACTGTTGTTACCCAGCCCGTTTGATTATGAAACGCAAGCCTTGCTGTGCGTACCCGACAACCTGCCATTTCCGAACGAGCCGCAGTTCAGTAAAAAGCTGTGCGACTCTGTGTGGCCACTGCTGCAAGCCAGCAATGGCGGCGTGTTCTTCTTGTGCACAAGCCACCGCGCAGTGAAGCAGGTGGGTGAATACTTGCGCGATCGAATTGAAAAAAACGATCTGGACTGGAGTCTGCTGGTGCAGGGTGAAGCTTCCCGTGCTGAGTTGCTGGAACAGTTTCGGGTGTTGAACAACCCAGTGCTTGTGGGTGCTGCAAGTTTCTGGGAGGGTGTGGACATTCGTGGTGAAGGTTTGCGACTTGTGATCATAGACAAGCTGCCCTTCGCCCCGCCTGACGACCCGGTATTTCAGGCCAAAAGTGAGTTAATCAAAAGCAGAGGGGGCAATGCATTTCAGGACTTGTCATTGCCCGATGCGGCAATTGCTTTGAAGCAGGGTGCAGGCCGATTGATCCGCGACGAAACCGATTGGGGCGTGTTGCTGATAGGCGATCGTCGTTTGGTCGAAAAAGGATATGGCAAATTGTTGTGGCGTAGCTTGCCACCTTTTAGGCGCACCCGCGAACTGCAGGTCGCAATTGACTTCATGCTCGGCAAGCGCACTCAATAAAAAAGGGATCCTCAGAGACCCCTTTTCTAAACTGAATTAACAGGCACCGCCGCCAATCAGTCTTTCCAAACCTGCCACCATTTGGCTTCTATTTGCTCTTTTTCAGGCAAATCCATTTCCCAGTAAGGGCTGTCCTTGAAATTCAAGTCGATCACGCGTTTGGTGTCTTCAGCTAGGGTAGTCATGTTCAGTTTTTCGTAACTGCGCAGGCTGATGAACAGCGCCTCTTCAATGGATGGTGTTTGTTCGAATCGGCGAATTACTTCCTGCGCACGGTTCACCGCTGCAAGGTAGGCCCCGCGTTTGTAGTAATAGCGTGCAACGTGCAACTCATTCTGGGCCAATGCATTCACCAGGTATTGCAAACGCGATTTGCTGTCGTCATAGTATTTGCTGTCTGGAAAGCGACTTACCACTTCCTTGAACGCATCAAATGCAGCGCGCGTGCCCTTGGGGTCGCGCGCGCTTTGGTCTTCACCAGACAACAGAGAAAAGATGCCTTTGTCTTCGTTAAAGCTGACCAAACCACGCAGATAGAACACATAGTCCAGGTTTTGGTGATTGGGGTACAGCTTGATGAACCGCTCTGTTGCAGCCAAGGCCTGCGCATTGTCGCCAGCCTTGTAGTAGGCAAATGCGGTGTCTATTTGTGCCTGCTGGGCAAAACGGCCGTAGGGGTAGCGTGATTCCAACTTTTCCAGCAACTCAATGCCGCGCTCGTAATTGCCAACATCAATTTCAGCTTTCGCTTCTTCGTACAGTCGAGCGGGGCTCCAGCCTTCAGTTTCATCGAATTGTTTTGCGGCGCCGCAAGCGGCTAACGCGAAAATCAACGCGGGGATCAGGAATAACTGCGATAATGTGCGCAACCAAGCGGTGCGCGGGGCCAATGTGGTTTTATTCATGTGATTTCGAAACCCGAAGTGTCCCTGTTTGATCATCAATGGTTTTCCATTATATCGGGCAAAGCCCTTGCCGCCCACCAGCGGCATACTCAATTGAAAGATTCGATTTTAATTTATGACGTCCCAAATTCACCACGACGCTGAAAGCGTACTACCCGATCAACCTTTGCAGGCCAAGGTGCCCATGGAACTGGGGGGCTCGCGTTTGGACAAAGTGATTGCCGAGTTGTTCCCTCAGTATTCCCGTTCTCGCTTACAAGGCTGGCTGAAAGAAGAACGCGTGCTGGTGAACGGTGTGGCCGCTGCCAAAGGCAACCAGAAAGTGCAGGGCATGGACGAGATTGCCCTGAGCCCTGGCGTATTGGCTCACATGCAGGCATTAATTCCTGAAGACATGAACCTGGACATTGTGGCGCGAACAGCGGAATACACAGTGGTGAACAAGCAGGCCGGGCTGGTGGTGCACCCAGCCCCTGGGCATTGGACCGGCACTTTGATGAATGGCCTGTACCATCTGGACCCCGAGCTGATTCACGTGCCACGCGCTGGCATTGTTCACCGGCTGGATGCCGACACCACCGGTTTGATGGTAGTGGCCCGCACGCAGGAAACCCAGGTTAAGCTGGTCCAAATGCTGCAAGCCCGAATTGTGAAGCGGGTTTACCTGGCGATGGTGTGGGGACGAATCTCGAACCCCTTGACTGTGAATAACCCCTTGGGGCGAGATCCACGCAACCGCCTGCGCATGGCTGTGGTGGACCATGGCAAGCCAGCTGTTACCCACTTTACACCTGTGGCCTTCGGCGAATTGCTTGAAGTGCCTGTTACCTTGATGGTGTGTCGCCTGGAAACTGGTCGTACACATCAAATTAGGGTGCATGCCCAACACGCAGGTTTCGCTCTGGTGGCCGACCCGGTTTATAAAATTAAAGGTGCGGGTAGCCATTCGGCATTGCGAATTTCTTCCATTGAACTGCCCAATGGTGAGAAGTTCGAGCGCCAAGCCCTGCATGCCACACACCTAAGCTTTCCAGACCCAGCTCATTTTCATGTTCAGGCTGATGATGAAGCCGCCGAGGACTGGGATGAAAGCCTTGGCAACCATGAATGGCCTGAATATGTGGCCAAAGCACCTGAAGACCTGCGCTTGCTGGGTGAAATGGCTGGAATCGACTTCCATTCCGACGAAGTGGAAGAGGCGGTACTCGATGAGGCCCACCAACACAAAGCATCGGTGCTGGTTCGATTTGATGACGACGACCTTGATGAGATTGAATAAAGTAATTCCAGTTTCAAGGCTTGGACCGCAATGGGCGGGTGTGAAAGTGCTGGTGACCGAAGCTGGGTTTCAGCAGGGCAACTTTCAACAAACCGCTTACGGGTTTAATTTGGGTGTGCACGTAGGCGATGAACCCTCTGAAGTAGAGGCACGCCGAGCGGCTGTTCAGGCTGAAATGGGCGCACCCATTGTGTGGCTGAACCAGGTGCATGGGTGCGATGTATTCAAAGCAAACGACCTTCCTGATTCAACTCCACCCCAAGCCGATGCTTCAATTACAACATTCGACCACACCACTTTGGCAATCATGACGGCAGATTGTTTGCCGGTGGTGTTTGCCGCAATCAATGCTTCTGGCAAAGTATTGGGTGTTGGCGCTGCGCACGCGGGTTGGCGTGGTTTGCATGCAGGCGTTTTGCAAGCCACGGCGAATGCACTGGCCGACTCATGTGCGGTACCTGCCGGGCAGGTCAAGGCATGGATGGGGCCAGCCATTGGCCCAGAATCATTTGAAGTTGGGCAAGACGTTCTCGACGCCTTTGTTCAGCAAAATCCTTCGAATGCCGCCTGCTTCAAAGCAGATCAAACGAAAGACAAATACTTGGCCAATATTTACGCCTTGGCGCGCATTGCCCTTAACAATGTGGGAATTGTGAATGTTGAAGGCGGTGATCTGGATACCCTTACGGATTCCCGCTGGTTTTCTCATCGGCGGGGGCAGCATCAGGGGGTTCCATCTGGCCGTTTTGCGACGCTAATTCGGCTTCTTCCCTCGCAAGTCGCTTGATCCGCCTCGATTTTGTTCCCATCAAATAAGCCAGCACACCACAGGGAAAAGCCCCGTAAAACAGGAAAGTGACCACACCTGCAACGAAGTTTGTTTCGGTGGCAGCCATCAGGGTGACTACGTACATCCAACCAATGATAACTATGTACATCTTTGCTAACTCAAGGGTGAAGCGAATACACTGGGATGGTGCATGATATTTTCGGCTTCAGCAAACGGTAAGGGTCAGAGGCATACAATTATTTGACAACTGAAAATGTTGCAATGCACAATATAAGGATAAGGCCGACGAGCCAAGGGTGCACAAAGCACCCAAAAAGGAGAGGAAGGTGAACAAACAAATACCAGACTTCAATGAAGTCTTCGGTCAGCTATTGCCTGTTGCTGAACAAATGCAACAGCAGATGCAGGCCCAGTTTCAACAAGCCATGGGCGCATTTGGGCAGCCAGCTCCTATGCCTTCAATGGGTCAGTTTCCAGGCTTCCGGTCCATGGCCCCGCTTCAAAATGCGGCCATGGGTGCAATTCAGCCGTTTATGAATTCGATCATGGGTGCCTGTCAGTCTGCACTCAGCCAAATACCCATGCATTCCCTCACGCAGATTCAAACCGAGTACACAGCAGAATTGTCTGCATTGATGGCATCTGCATTTTCTGCAATACCCAACCCGGATGGCAAACCCACTCAGCCAGTTCCGCTTGAAACCTGGATTCAGGGCGACAAACGATTCGCCGCACCCGACTGGCACGATCACGGTGTGTATGAATTTACAGCCGCCATGTATTCCTTGAATGCGAGATTCACCAAACGCATCGTTGAGTTGGTGCCTTCTGAAAACCCGGACAAGCGCAAGGTGGCCTACGCCGTTGAACAAATGGTCGATGCGCTAAGCCCTTCGAACTTTTTTGTGACCAATCCCGAGGCGCAAAAAAAGCTTCTTGAAACCAAGGGTGAAAGCCTGACCCAGGCCATGCAAAACCTGATGGCCGACATGCAAAAAGGCCGCATTTCGCAAACCGACGAAAGTGCTTTTGAGGTCGGTGTGAATGTGGCGACTACGCCCGGTGATGTGGTGTTCGAATGTGAGTACTTTCAACTGTTGCAATACAAACCCACCACCGAGAAAGTGGGCAAACAGCCCATGTTGTTCGTGCCACCGTGTATTAACAAGTACTACATCCTTGATTTACAGCCTGCCAATTCGCTGGTGAATTTTGTGGTTGGGCAAGGCCACACGTTGTTTCTTGTTTCATGGAAAAACCCCACCGAAGCCGAAGGCCATTTTAGTTGGGACGGCTATGTGGAAGAGGGCGTGATCAAGGCCATCGAGGTGGCAAAGGCCATTTCCAAACAACCTAAGTTAAATGTGTTGGGCTTCTGCGTGGGTGGCACTTTGCTGGCCACGGCGTTGTCTACATTGGCCAATCGCGGAGATGACAGCGTTAACAGCGTTACTTTCTTGACTACATTGCTTGATTTTACCGACACCGGTGCGCTTGGCGTGTTCGTGGATGAATCTCAGGTCAAAGCCCGCGAAGAAAGCATAGGCAAGGGCGGCGTGATGCCGGGCAAGGATTTGTCGAGTGCGTTTTCTTCCCTGCGGCCAAACGACTTGATCTGGAATTACGTGGTGAACAATTACCTGAAAGGTGAAAAGCCACCCGTGTTCGACCTGCTGTACTGGAACAGCGACAGCACCAATTTGCCTGGTCCCATGTTCGCTTGGTACCTGCGCAATACCTACCTTGAAAACAAGGTGTGCCAGCCCGGTAAATCGGTGGTGTGCGGCATTCCGGTGGATTTGGGTTTGATTGATGTGCCTGTTTACATTTTGGCCACCCGTGAAGACCACATTGTGCCGTGGACCAGTGCATTTCAAACCAGTCATTTGGTCAGCGGTGATTCACGGTTTGTATTGGGTGCCAGTGGTCACATTGCAGGGGTAATTAACCCGGCCAGCAAGAACAAACGCAATTATTGGGTGTGCGAAGGGGACATTCCCGACACGCCGGAAGCCTGGTTTAAGAAAGCCAAGGAAGTACCGGGAAGCTGGTGGAATGATTGGGCACAGTGGCTAGAGCCAATGAAGGGCGGCGAGGTAAAAGCACCCGCCAAACCTGGCAATGCCAAGTTCAAACCGATTGAACCTGCACCCGGACGATATGTAAAACAACGTGCTGTATAAAAACTTAAAATAGGAGAGTCGACATGACTGAAGTTGTAATTGTTGCTGCGGGACGTACCGCACTTGGAAAATTTGGTGGTTCTCTGGCCAAAATTCCAGCCCCTGAACTGGGCGCCCATGTCATCAAAGGTTTGCTTGAAAAAACCGGCGTCAAAGGCGAGCAAATTTCTGAGGTTATTCTGGGCCAGGTATTGACTGCCGGTTCAGGTCAAAACCCAGCGCGTCAAGCCGTGATCAAAGCCGGGTTACCCGTGGGTGTTCCAGCCATGACCATCAACAAGGTGTGTGGTTCAGGCTTGAAGGCAGTGATGCTGGGCGCACAAGCCATTGCCTGTGGCGATGCTGAAATCGTGATTGCTGGTGGCCAGGAAAACATGAGTGCTTCCCCGCACGTCATGATGGGTAGCCGCGATGGTGTTCGCATGGGCGACGCCAAGCTTGTAGACAGCATGATTGTTGATGGTTTGTGGGACGTCTACAACCAGTACCACATGGGCATTACCGCCGAAAACGTGGCCGAAAAGTACAGTATCAACCGCGCAGAGCAAGATGAATTTGCAGTGAAAAGCCAGAACAAAGCGGAAGCTGCAATTCAGGCCGGAAAGTTCAAAGACGAAATTTTTCCGCTGACCATTCCCCAACGCAAGGGCGACCCGGTTGTGTTTGACACCGATGAATTTCCACGCCTTGGCGCCACTCTGGATAACATGACCGCGTTGAAGCCCGCCTTCAAAAAAGACGGCAGTGTAACCGCAGCCAATGCGTCTGGTTTGAACGATGGCGCAGCGGCAGTCATGTTGATGAGCGCCGCGAAAGCCAAAGAATTGGGCTTGCCTGTGCTGGCCAAAATTCAGGCCTATGCCAGTGCTGGCCTGGACCCGACCATCATGGGCATGGGTCCGGTGCCTGCATCGAAGAAGTGTTTGGAAAAAGCAGGCTGGACTGCTTCTGAGCTTGACCTGATGGAAATCAACGAAGCCTTCGCAGCTCAAGCGTGCGCGGTTAACAAGGAAATGGGTTGGGACACATCGAAAATCAATGTGAATGGCGGTGCAATTGCGCTGGGCCATCCAATTGGTGCTTCGGGTTGTCGTGTGCTGGTAAGCTTGATTCATGAAATGAACAAGCGCGATGCCAAGAAGGGTTTGGCTTCCTTGTGTATCGGCGGTGGTATGGGCGTGGCTTTGGCCGTGTCGCGGTAAGTTTGAATTTATATAAATAAAGAAGGGATGTGAATCATGAGTGAACCAAAAGTAGCGTATGTAACAGGTGGTATGGGTGGCATTGGAACGGCCATTTGCAAGAAGTTGTGTGAGTCTGGTTACCGCGTAATCGCGGGCTGTGGCCCCAATTCACCACGCAAGGAAAAATGGCTGGGCGAAATGCGCAGCGCAGGCTACGAAGTGTATGCCAGCGAAGGCAATGTGGCCGATTGGGACAGCACAGTAACCGCGTTCGAGAAAGTGCGCGCCGAGCACGGCACTGTTTCAATTCTTGTGAACAACGCGGGTATTACCCGCGACGGCACCTTTGTAAAAATGAGCCGTGACGATTGGTCTGCCGTGATCGACACCAACCTGAACTCATTGTTCAATGTGACCAAGCAGGTTATTGGTGGCATGGTTGAGCAAGGCTTTGGCCGCATCATCAACATTTCCTCGGTAAATGGGCAAAAGGGTCAGTTTGGTCAAACCAACTACTCCACAGCCAAAGCGGGCTTGCGCGGTTTCACCATGGCATTGGCACAAGAAGTGGCGTCAAAAGGCGTGACAGTGAACACCGTTTCCCCCGGCTACATTGGTACAGACATGGTTCGCGCCATTCGTCCCGATGTACTGGAAAAAATTGTCAGCACCATTCCGGTAAAACGTTTGGGCACGCCTGAGGAAATCGCTTCCATTTGCGCATGGTTGGCTTCTGAAGACTCTGGTTTTTCAACCGGCGCTGACTTCTCGTTGAACGGCGGCTTGCACATGGGTTAACACCCGGCGCATTTTTGGCAACGAAACGCCAAAAAGACGGTATGATGTTGCACTGCACGTTGAAAAGCGTGCAGTGCTTTGTTTTTTGTAAGTGCTTGTTTGTGCAAGATTGTTTGCTAGTCTTTGGAACAGGTAAGCACCTGCAACCAGACCGCACACCCACGCAGGTGCGGCGGCGTACAACACCATAAAAAAGAGATGAGAGGCATGGCTGAAGCAACACGACTGATCAAAAAGTACCCGAATCGACGTTTGTACGACACCCAGACCAGCAGTTACATCACCTTGGGCGATGTCAAAGTACTGGTGCTTGAAAACGAAGGCTTTCAGGTCGTGGATGCGAAAAGCGGTGACGATTTAACCCGCAGTATTTTGCTCCAGATTATTCTGGAAGAAGAAACTGCTGGCGTGCCAATTTTCACCTCACCCATGCTGTCGCAGATCATTCGGTTTTATGGCAATGCGATGCAGGGCATCATGGGCACGTTTCTGGAAAAGAATTTGCAAGCTTTCATGGACATTCAGAACAGCTTTCAAGACCAGGGCAAAAATGTGGCCGACGGCAGCCAGTTTGCCAACCCGGAATTGTGGTCACAGTTCATGAGTGTACAAACGCCTGTCATTCAAAGCATGATGAGCAATTACATTGAGCAAAGCAAAAACATGTTTGTGCAAATGCAGGACCAGTTTCAAAACCAGACCCGCAGTATGTTTACAAACTTTGGATTTCCAAACCCGGGCGAATTTCCCGGCATGACGGGTATGCCAGGCATGCCCGGAACCCCCGGCGCTTCGAAAGACAAACCGGACCCCACCAAAAAATAACACTGAACATGCAAGACGACACCTTTACTGCCAAGCGCCCACCGAGTGTGGGCTTTGTTTCTTTGGGTTGCCCAAAGGCCCTTGTGGATTCCGAGCGAATTCTGACCCAGTTGAAGGTAGAGGGGTACCACGTGTCCGCTTCCTACGAAGGAGCAGACTTGATCGTGGTGAACACCTGCGGTTTTATTGACAGCGCCGTGCAGGAAAGCCTGGACGCAATTGGCGAGGCCATGCACGCCAATGGCAAAGTGATCGTAACGGGTTGCCTGGGTGCCAAAAACGGCAACGAAGGCAAAGAGCTGATTACCAACCTGCACCCCAAGGTGCTGGCGGTAACTGGCCCGCATGCCACCGAAGAAGTGATGCAGGCAGTGCATATTCACCTGCCCAAGCCACACGATCCCTTTATTGATTTGGTGCCCGACCATGGCGTGAAGTTGACGCCCAAACACTATGCTTACTTGAAAATATCGGAAGGCTGCAACCACCGTTGTACTTTCTGCATTATCCCGAGCATGCGTGGCGATTTGGTCTCTCGCCCAATTGGTGAAGTCATTCGCGAAGCGGAAAGCCTGAAGAAATCAGGCGTGAAGGAACTGCTGGTTGTAAGCCAAGACACGTCTGCCTATGGCGTTGATTTGAAATACCGCACCGATTTCGTGAATGGCCGCCCTGTAAAAACACAGTTTCAGCAACTGGCTGAAGAACTGGGCGAGTTGGGCATTTGGGTGCGCATGCACTACGTGTACCCATACCCCCATGTAGACCGTGTGGTGCCGCTGATGGCCGAAGGCAAAATTTTGCCGTACCTTGACATTCCCTTTCAGCATTCACACCCCGATGTTCTGAAGCGCATGAAGCGCCCCGCCAGTGGCGAGCGCAACATTGAACGTATTCGTGCCTGGCGCGAAACCTGCCCCGATATCACTTTGCGCAGCACCTTTATTTCTGGCTTTCCCGGTGAAACGGAAGATGAGTTCAAGCACCTGCTCGACTTCATTGAAGAGGCGCAGCTTGACCGCGTCGGCGTGTTTGCCTATTCCCCTGTAGATGGTGCAGTGGCCAACGCATTGGACAACCCGGTGCCTGAAGAAGTGAAGGAAGAGCGCCGCGCACGCTTGATGGAATTGCAAGAAAAAATTTCACTGAGCCGGAACGTTGCCAAGTTGGGCAAGGTGATGCAAGTGTTGGTTGATGAAACCGACGAAGAGGGCATTGTGGCGCGCAGCAAAGCCGATGCGCCTGAAATTGACGGCAATGTGTTCATACCCATGCCAGAAAACCCAGCCCAGCAGCCTAAGCCGGGCGATTTTGTGAATGTGCTGATTGACGATTGTGACGAGCACGACCTGTGGGGTCAGATCGTTCCTTGAAATATAAGCCAAGAGTTTCTAATTAAAATATGGAGATAGAGCAATGACACGTGAAGTCGTGGTTGTAGCCGGTGTACGCACCGCAGTAGGTGACTTTGGTGGAAGTTTGAAAGACTTTTCCCCAACGCAGTTGGGCGCCATGGTTGTGAAAGAAGTGGTGGCCCGCGCAGGCGTTAGCGCCGACCAGGTGGGCCATGTGGTGTTCGGCCATGTGGTGAATTCCGAGCCGCGCGACATGTACTTGTCTCGTGTAGCTGCCATTGAAGGTGGTTTGGACAAATCCACACCAGCACTTACGCTGAACCGCCTTTGTGGTTCTGGCCTGCAAGCGATTGTGACTGCTGCGCAAAGCATTATGCTGGGCGACGCCGATGTGGCCATTGGTGGCGGTGCTGAAAGCATGAGCAAAGCCCCTTACATTTTGCCCGCCGCCCGCTGGGGTGCACGCATGGGCGACATGAAAGGCATTGACATGATGGTGGGTGCACTGCACGACCCGTTCCATGTGATTCACATGGGCGTGACCGCTGAAAACGTGGCCAAAGAATTCAATGTAAGCCGCGAAGACCAAGACAACCTGGCTGTTGAAAGCCACAAGCGCGCGGCCAACGCCATTGCAAATGGTTATTTCAAAGAGCAAATACTGCCGATCGAAGTAAAAACCCGCAAAGGCCCAGTGGTGTTCGATACGGATGAACACGTGCGCGGCGATGCTACAGTGGAAGGCATGGCCAAACTAAAAACCGTGTTTCAGAAAGACGGCACGGTGACCGCAGGCAATGCTTCAGGTTTGAATGATGGTGCCGGTGCAGTGCTGTTGATGGAACGTGGGGCTGCCGAGAAGGCTGGAAAGAAGCCCATGGCGCGTTTGGTGGCTTATGCCAACACGGGTGTTGAGCCCACCATCATGGGAATTGGCCCTGTGTCTGCAACCAAAAAAGCTTTGGCAAAAGCTGGCTTGAAGATTGAAGACATGGACGTGATTGAAGCCAACGAGGCTTTTGCTGCGCAAGCTTGCGCAGTAACCAAGGAACTGGGCATGGACCCCGCCAAGGTAAACCCCAATGGCTCAGGCATTTCAATTGGTCACCCCATTGGTGCAACTGGCGCCATTATCACTGTGAAGGCGCTGTATGAATTACAGCGTGTTCAGGGCCGCTATGCGCTGGTCACCATGTGTATTGGTGGTGGTCAGGGTATTGCCGCGATTTTTGAGCGGATGTAAAAATGAAAAGGGCATTTGAATTTCAAATGCCCTTTTGTTTGTCCGCAATACCAACCCAGCCTCACCAGCGCAGTACCGCCGGCCTAGTACAACCAACGGTCGTTTTCCCAGCGACCAAAGTAGGGGTAGTCATGGGACCAGTAACGCTGCGCATTTTTGCGCCAGTACTGCTCGTTTTTCCATTTTATTTGTTTAGCCCGTTTGGCTCTGCGTGCTTCCATGGCAAGTGCCGCTGATTCTTTGTCGCCTGTAGATGCAGCAATTTTCAGCCATTTTTCCGCTTCAGCAGGATTCGCGGCTATTTCACTCAGGCCCGTAAGGTAAAGAAGTCCCAAGGCTTTTCGCGCTTCAAGTTGCCCCTGTTCGCCTGCCTGGCGCATCCACTTTAAAGATGTCTGGGAGCTTTGCACAACGCCGTCCCCCCTGAAATACCTTAGCGCCAAATCGTAGGCTGCTTTGGGATTGGTGCGAGCCAAACCCTCAAGGGCATCAATTTTGTTTGGAATTTGAACAGGCACTGGCTCGGCGATCGGAATGCTGGTTTGGGCTGCTGACGGTTCTTCACAGCCCTGGCGTTCGCATGAATCAGCAACTTCCTCCTTGGGCGTAAGTAAGGCGCAGGAGGCCAGGGTAGCAAGTGCTGCAAAAGAAATGAAAAATTTGAAAATCACGACACGATTGCCTTTGATTAGAAAGCAATCAGTTTATGTGTTTGATTTCCATGGTGAGAACGCCGCTGGCAATGTGTTTTCACTGGGTCGGTTCTGGGAGATTTAACCGCATTTTTACGTGAAAATACCTCTAGGCGGAGTGATACCACCCCTTGCCCTAGGTAGCAGAATGTAAGGGGTGTGCTGCTAATGTTGAGTATTAATTGCGAGCGTCAAACCACTTGCAAATCGTATCCAGCCCGCCATGGTTAATGCAGAAATCAGTTTTCTCCTGCACCACTGGCTTGGCATAAAATGCCACGCTGGCGCCCGCAATTTCCATCATCTTCAAGTCGTTGGAACCATCGCCGACAACGATTGCTCGGGCTGGGTCGCAGCCCAACAGTTCGCAGGTTTCCAGCACGGTTTCACGCTTTACATCGGCGTCAACAATGGTGCCCAGCACCCGGCCTGTTAAATGACCATCAACAATTTCAAGCGTGTTTGATCGGGTGTAATCCAGTCCCAGCACTTCTTTCATTTTGTCGGTGAAGAACGTGAACCCACCGCTGACCAGCAAGGTTTTCCACTTGTTTGCCTTGGCGTATGCAATCAATTCTTCAGCGCCGGGCGACAAGCGCAAGCGTTCTTCAAACACAGCATTCAAGGCACTTTCAGGAACACCTTTAAGCAATGCAACCCGGCGATTCAAGCTTTCAGAGAAATCTTTGATTTCGCCACGCATGGCTGCTTCGGTAATTTCAGACACCTCTTTTTTTTTGCCTGCGAAATCAGCAATTTCATCGATGCACTCAATGGTGATCAAGGTGCTGTCCATGTCCATGGCCAATAGCTTGAATTCGCTGGCTTGAAACTCACTTTCCAGAATGGCGAAATCAAAGTGGTGCGTGTGGCTCAATGGGCGAAGCACATCGGTAATGGCCGCCTTTGGCAATGTGTAGGCTTCTGGAATTTCAGCGCAATATTGACAATCAATCACCTCTACACCCAGCGTAGGCAAATTCAGGGCTTCCATTGCGGAGTGCACCTGTGCGGTGGTCAATGATCTGGAAGAAAAAAACAGTTGGCTCATGGTGTGCTCTCGGGTTCTGGATTGCTTTCGGCGGGCGATTGAATCTCTGCCAAAAGTTGCTTTGACGGTTCATAACCGCGGTTTGCTGCAAGGTTAAGCCATTGTAAGCCCAGTGGCTTGTTGACTGGAAAGCGGGTGCCCTCATGCAGCAAAGTACCCAGCATGTGCATTGCTTCGACAACTTCCTGCTGTGCCGCCGAGCTTAATAAGGCAAGTATTGCGGGGTCTTCCGGCAGTAGGGCGGCTTCGTTGTTGAGCACTGAATCAGCCAGTTCATAGCTGGCCTGGGGGTGGGCAAGCCGGGCGGCACGGCGAAGCCAAAACATTCGGTCTTCACCCTCAAATTTGCTCAAGCGGTATCGGGCGTTTGCGTCTTCTGCATTCGCCAAGGTGTACAGCAGTCGCTTCTTTTGTTCGCACAAATCGGTTGTGGGGCAATACACTTCAATCTTCCCTTCATCGAGTCGATTCAACGCGTACTGCGTGCAGGGCAAATGAATTTCTGCGCACGCATCCAAATGCTGCTGGGCTTCAACTTTACTGTGCCCAAAAGGGCTCTCCATTTGGCTTTCCAGCACTGTTTTGGCATACAAAAACTGCGAGGGCTGATGTTGGTCGCGGGAAGCGCGGCGAAGCCAGCCCATGCCTTCCATCAGTTGTTTATTTAAGTCGGCCTTGTTGGCATCAAATACATCAAGTAGCAGGAGTTGCCCCAGGTAGTACTGCGCAGGGGTGTGGTTTTGAACGGCGGCCTTGCCAAGCCAAATACGTGCAATTTTAAGATCACGCTCAACCGCATCGCCGCGAAGTCGCATCAAGCCCAATGTGGTTTGAACTTCAGCATTGCCCGCTTCAGCCTGCGGTAGCAAGGCTTTGTAAACAGGCAATCCTTCGCTTTTTTTGTCGATGGGCAATGCCTGCGTTTGAGCAATGGCGTTTGAGGCTAGGCAAGCGCAGCCCAGCACCCACAATGTGATTGTGAAGAACTGGCGAGTCCGTGTGTTCAATGCGCTTGCTGCTTGCTTCATGGATTTAAGCGAGTTGTTTTATTAAGCCTTTCAAGAACTGTACACGGTCGCTGACTTTCGGGAAACTACGCGTAATTCTTAAGCGCTCAGCTCCAGCCAGTTTCATGTCTTTTTCTTTTTGAATCATCAAAATGATTTTGCCTGCATCCACATTCGGTTGCGCATCGAACTGCACTACCGTGGCATCGGTTGAGCTGTCAATTTTGGCAATGCCCAAGGGTTTGGCCAGAATGCGCAGCCGGTGTGTTTCAAGCAGCGCTGTGGCTGCTTCCGGCAGCTTTCCAAAGCGATCAATCAACTCTTCTTGTACTTCTGAAATGAAGTCCATTTCTTCGGTGCTGGCCAGGCGTTTGTACAGGGTCAGGCGTTCATGCACATCAGGGCAATAATCTTCAGGCAATAGCGCTGGCGTGTGCAGGTTGATTTCCACTGTGGCATTTAGCGGTGCAGTTAAATCGGGTTCTTTGCCTGCCCGCAAACTGCGCACGGCGTGGTTCAGCATGTCGGTGTACATTTGAAAGCCCACTTCGTGCACATTGCCGCTTTGGTTCGCGCCCAGTACTTCGCCTGCGCCGCGAATTTCAAGGTCGTGCATGGCCAGGTAAAAACCGCTGCCCAAGTCTTCCATCATGGTAATCGCTTCAAGGCGGCGTTCTGCATTCTTGCTCAAGCCGTCTTCGTTGTTCACCATCATGTAGGCATAGGCCTGGTGGTGCGAACGGCCTACGCGGCCTCGCAATTGGTGCAACTGCGCCAAGCCGAATTTGTCGGCGCGGTGAATCACAATGGTGTTCGCGGTGGGCACATCAATGCCAGTTTCAATAATGGTGGTACACAGCAGTACATTGAAACGCTGCTGGTAAAAATCGCGCATGACGCGTTCCAGATCACGTTCATTCATTTGCCCATGGGCAATGCCGATGCGTGCTTCCGGCAGAATTTTTTCAAGTGCTTCGCGTCGGTTTTGAATGGTGTCGACTTCGTTGTGCAGGTAGTACACCTGCCCGCCACGCTTCAGTTCACGCAACACAGCTTCACGAATTACGCTGTCTGTTTCGCGGCGAACGAATGTTTTAATCGACAAGCGGCGTTGTGGCGCGGTAGCAATTACCGAGAAATCGCGAATGCCTTCCATGCTCATGGCCAGTGTGCGTGGAATGGGTGTGGCCGTTAAGGTCAGCACATCCACTTCAGCACGCAGGTTTTTTAGGGCTTCTTTCTGGCGCACACCAAAACGGTGTTCTTCATCAATAATCACCAAGCCCAGGCGCGAAAATTCAACATCTGAACTAAGCACTTTGTGTGTGCCAATAATTATGTCGGCTCGCCCGGTGTTGATTAATTCAACTGCGTCACGAATTTCCTTCGGCGATTTGAATCGCGACAACTCAACCACCTTCACCGGCCAGTCTGAAAAGCGGTCCGAGAAGGTTTGAAAGTGCTGTTCGGCCAGCAAGGTGGTGGGGGCCAACAGCACCACCTGTTTGCCGTCCATGACACTGACAAAAGCTGCACGCAACGCCACTTCGGTTTTACCAAAGCCCACATCGCCGCACACCAGGCGGTCCATGGGGCGGGGTGATGTCATGTCGGCAATCACTGCCCGAATGGCAGCAGCCTGGTCTGCAGTTTCTTCGAAACCGAACTTTTCAACAAAGGCTTCGTAGTCGCCAATGCTTAGTTTGAATTCATGGCCTTTGCGTAGCGCGCGGCGGGCATACAGATTCAACAATTCTGCAGCAGTGTCGCGCACCATCTTGGCGGCTTTTTTCTTGGCCTTTTCCCACTGGCCGGAACCCAATGCATGCACGGGCGCGCTTTCAGGGTCGGAACCGCTGTAGCGTGCAATCACATGAAGTTGAGCTACAGGCACGAATAGGTTGGAACCATTGGCATATTCAAGATGCAGGAATTCAGAGGCACCTTCGCCAAGGTCCATGCTAATCAACCCTTTGTAGCGGCCAATGCCGTGCTGTTGGTGTACCACTGGGTCGCCAATTTTCAGTTCAGACAAATCGCGAATCATTGATTCAACGTTGCTTTGCCTTTCCTGCTGCCTGCGTGCGCCACGGCGGCGTGGCGACAATGAAAACAATTCAGCTTCAGTTACAAATGCAACTTGGGCCTCAAGCCCGCGGTGCACGCCAAAACCTTGGTCCAGAATGGCGGTGCACAGCACGAACCGCTCACCGCTTTCCAATGCACCTTGCAACGTTTCGGTTTGGTGGGGCTTTAATTTGTGTTCCAGGAAATACTGGTTCAGTGTTTCTCGACGGCCATCGCTAGGCGCCACCATAATCACTTGCTTGTAGCTACCTGCACCGCTGCGTTCAACCAGATTGCGGAACTTGAAAATTGGGTCGTCCGCCTTGCGGTCTGCTGCCAGATCGGGTAGCAATGCACCGCTGTATTCAGGCACCAATGCATTTTTGGATGCAGACAAACTTACGCGTGCAGCATTCTCAAAACTGCTGAAAAACTCAGTTGCATTCAGGTAAATTTCAGAGGGCCGAAGAATAGGGCGCTGAATGTCTTTCGATAAAAAATCAAAGCGGCTTTGCGTGTCGGCGGCAAATGTTTGCAGGGCTTGGTCGACGTCGCCATGTTGAATAAAAACCATGTCCTTATTGGGCAGGTAGTCGACCAGGCTTGCGGTGTTTTCGAAAAACAGTGGCAAATAATATTCAATGCCTGCGCTTGCTACACCCGTGCCCATGTCTCGATAAATGGATACCTTTGATGGGTCGCCTTCAAAACGTTCGCGCCATTTGCTTCGGAACTGCGCGCGGCTTTGTTCGTCCATCGGGTATTCACGGCCGGGCAGCAAGCGCATTTCTCGCACCGGGTATAGGCTGCGCTGGGTATCCACATCGAATGTTTTAATGGATTCAATTTCATTGTCAAACAAATCAATGCGGAATGGCAGAGTGGTGCCGGTGGCAAACAGATCGATAATACCGCCGCGAATGCAGTATTCGCCGGGGGTCATCACCTGCGAAACATGGCTGTAACCGGCAATGGTTAATTGCTCGCGCAGCTTTTTCTCATTCAGCTTGTCGCCGGTTTTGAAGAAAAAGGTGCTGCCCGCCAAAAACGAGGGCGGTGCCAGTTTTTGAATCGCGGTGCTGGCAGCTGTAATTAACACGTCGAGGTCGCCTTGCTGGGTTTGGTACAGCGTGGCCAAGCGTTCAGACACCAAATCCTGGTGGGCCGACAAACTGTCGTAAGGCAGTGTTTCCCAGTCGGGTAGGTAGTGCACTTTCAGGGTGGGTGCAAACAAAGCAATTTCTTCTTGCAAACGGGTGGCGTCGTGCGGGTTGGCGCAGGTAATCAGGCACAGGCGGTCCTGTTGCTGGGCCTGGGAACACAGCTGGGCCAGTAAAAAGGCATCGGCGCTGCCGGGCGGGTGCGCCAAGCTGAGCCTGTGGCCACCGGTTAACTGAAAAGAAGAAGTAAAATATGACAGCATAAAGTTTGCCCGCTTGGATACTGCAACCATGCTGGTTTTCCAGTGGGCGTCAAGTTCGGGTTGTGGGTCGGTGAATCAAGGCCCGTATTATACGGCGGCAAGTGCCCGCATAGGAACAGGCTTTCATGGCAAGAACTGCCAAGTATTTTGGATTGGTGCCCGCTGGCGGTGCCGGGCGTCGTTTTGGGGGCAAAACTCCGAAGCAGTACGCCATATTGGGTGCGCACACTGTGCTTGAGCACAGTGTGCAGGCTTTGCTGGCTGATCCACGTGTGGAGAAAGTGTTTGTTGTGGTGGCCCAAGGCGATTCAACCGCTGAAAGTCTGTTTGAAGGCAACTTGCAAGTGAAATGTTTGCCTGTGGCTGGCGCTGAGCGAGCCAACACTGTGCTGAATGCCTTGAACCACCTGCTTCAAAATTTTATGGTAAATGAAACCGATTGGATTTTGGTGCACGATGCGGCACGCCCCGGTTTAAGCCCCATTGCACTTAAAACCTTGATGGACCAAGCCAGTGAACATGTGGTGGGTGGCTTGTTGGCTGTGCCGGTTGCAGACACTTTGAAGAGAGTAGTTGTGGCGGAAGAAGGTGAAGTGATCGCCCAGCACACGGTGCCACGAGACCAACTTTGGGCAGCACAAACGCCGCAAATGTTTCGGGCACAGGCCTTGAACATGGCAATTTCTGAATGCCTGTACAAAGGATTGGCACTGACTGACGATGCCAGTGCCATTGAGACCATGGGAATTGGCCCCTTGATTGTGCCGGGGCATGTCGAGAATATGAAGATTACACAGGCCGATGATTTGCGGATTGTTGCCAAATTGTTGGGGTTGAATCAGGAGAATCCACAATGACCGACAATATGACGCGCTTGCGCGTGGGGCAGGGCTACGATGTGCACCGCCTGGTTGAAGGCCGCAAGCTGATTTTGGGTGGGGTACACATTCCCTCTGAACTGGGCTTGTTGGGCCATTCGGATGCAGACGCCCTGTTGCATGCGGTTACCGATGCTGTATTGGGTGCTTGCGCCATGGGCGACATTGGCACTCATTTTTCCGACACCGACCCGCAGTTCGAAGGGGCGGATAGTGGCTTATTGCTGAAGAATGTAATCGAAAAAGCGCGTGTCAAAGGATTCAAGCTTCTGAATGTGGATTCAACCCTGATTTGCCAAAGCCCAAAGCTTGCACCGCACATGGCGGCCATGCATCAAAGCTTGAGTACTTTGTGTGGCTTGCCGCTGGATGCCGTCAACATCAAAGCCAAAACCAATGAGAAGTTAGGATACCTGGGTCGCAAAGAAGCGATCGAAGCGCAGGCTGTGGTGTTGATGGTGAAGGGCGCTTGATGACAGCACGTTTTATTTTGGCAATCAGCACCAGTTCAGGCGTTGCCAAAGTGGCTGCCGTATCTCAAGAGGGCGCTGAGCTGTTCAGCTTCGACATTGTGGATTACAAAAGCCAGTCGGCGCAGTTGTTGCCGCTGATTCAGCAGCACATGCAAAAAGCGAATGTCGACCCAAGCCTATGCGCCGCAATTGCAGTCGACATTGGCCCGGGCGGATTCACCAGTTTGCGCACGGCCTGCGGCATTGCGCAAGGCTTGGCGGTAGGCTGGAGTGTTCCTACAGTGCCCCTGACCAGTTTTGAGTGCATGCTGCCCGCGCTGATGCAGGCCGAGCCAATTACGGTGTTGATGGACGCACGCTTGAATGAGATTTATGCCGCAAAAGTTCACCGCACTGGTCAGGGCACACAGTGGGACTTACCGCCTTATTTGTTGCCAATCACCGAATTGCAAAACGTGAGTGGTCTGGCAGTGTGCGATGCGCATTTGCACCCGCAGTTTCCTGTGCCACGGGCAGGCGTTTTTTTGGGGGCAGTGTCTGCAGTCCGCTTGGCGCAATTGGCGTGGCAAGAATTTGAAGCGGGGCGTGTATCTGCGCCATTTGATTGCCAACCCCTTTATGTACGCGACAAAGTTGCACAAACCACTTCTGAACGGCAGGCGTTGAAACATGGCGCTTTTTAGTATTCGACCCATGACCGAGGCCGATGTGCCCGCTGTTATTCTGGTCGAGAACCAGATCTATGAATTCCCCTGGACCGATCGAAATTTTTTGGACTCCCTGCGCGCCGGGTACCACATGCATTGCATGTGGCTGGATGAACAACTTGCCGGTTACATTGTGATGATGCATGTGGTGGACGAGTTTCACCTGTTGAACATTTCAATACGAACAGACCTTCAAGGTTATGGACACGGAAAGCACTTGCTGGAATGGGGAATTGGGCAGGCAAAAATGGCCAATGCCACGGGCATGTTGCTGGAGGTTCGGCCCAGCAACACCTCGGCAAAAGCCCTGTATGAGAAAGAGGGGTTCAAGTTGATTGGCGCGCGCAAGAATTATTACCCCTCGCACATGGGTCGAGAAGATGCGTTGGTGATGTTAAAAAAATTTACAGGCAGTTTGGAATGACACAATCAAAAAGCAAGGCTGAACTGTTCACTGCCATGGGCATTGGGCCTGTGTGGGAATTGAAAAATTCGCCCCTGGCGCAGGCCGATTCTCATTCTGATTCACATATCAAGCCAACCAGCGCGCAGCCTTCGCTTGAAAGTTTGCGCAGCACTGTGGCCAGCTGCCGAGCTTGCGACCTTTGCGAAACAAGAAAGCAAACTGTGTTTTCGGATGGTGTGGCGCAGTCGCATTTGATGATTGTGGGTGAAGCGCCGGGCGCAGAAGAAGATGAAACCGGCATGCCTTTTGTGGGCCGAGCCGGGCAGTTGCTGGATCGCATGCTGAATGCAGTGGACCGCAGTCGAAAAAGCAATGTGTACATTGCCAACGTGTTGAAATGCCGCCCGCCGGGTAATCGGGATCCACATGTGGGCGAAATCGAAAAGTGTTCTGACCATCTGTTTCAACAGATTGCACTGAATAATCCGAAGGTACTCTTGTTGGTGGGCCGATTCTCAATTCAAACCCTGTTGAATACCAAGAAATCCGTGGGCGAACTGCGCGGGAAGGTACACCACGTTACTTTGAATGGGCTGAACATTCCTGCAATTGTGACTTACCACCCTGCATATTTGCTGCGGCGACCGGAAGAAAAATCAAAGGCCTGGGACGATCTATTGTTGCTAAAAAAACTGGGTATTCAATGAAACAAACTGGGACGTGCTTACTGAGGCATTCCCACTGGGCGGTCCTCACCAATGCGGGCTTCAACGTTGTACAGGCGCTGATTGCGACGGTGCCACACAATCACCAGGAACATGGTGGCCATCACAAATCCGCCAAACATCAAGATCACATTGTTCACATGCACGTCAAAGCTGATCAGCACAGCGTAAACCGTCAACATGGTAAGCACTGATATATTTTCATTGAAGTTTTGAATGGCAATTGAACGCCCGGCGCTCATCAGCACGTGGCCCCGGTGTTGAAGCAATGCATTCATGGGTACCACGAAAAATCCGCTGAGTGCGCCAATCACAGTAATCAGCACATAGGCCATGCCCTGGTTGTTTACCAGCACCATCGCCATGCACACCAAGCCCATCATGATGCCCATGGGCAATACCAACATTGATTTTTTAAGGGGAATCATCTTTGCTGCCGCCACGGCACCCGCTGCCACACCAAAGGCGCATACACCTTGCAAAATTGCACCTTTGTCCAAAGGTAAGCCCAAAGCACTTTCAGCCCATTTCAGGACAATGAATTGCAGCGTAGCGCCAGCACCCCAGAACAGGGTGGTCACAGCCAACGAAATTTGGCCTAACTTGTCGCTCCACAGTTGCTTCACACACCCGTAGAACTTGCGGGTCATAACAATCGGGTGGTTTAATTGGGGTTCATAGCGTGCGCCAGTATCGGGAATCTTGAAGTTGAAAATGGCCGCTATCAAGTAGCCGAAGGTAATCACGAAAATTGCAGCCTCGGCAGCGGTACTGTTTTCATCAAGCACCCCGGGGACCCGCATTTGCATCAGGTATTCGCTGGTGCCAGGCGCTATCAAGACACCACCTAACACTGTTCCCAGAATAATTGACAACACAGTCAGGCCTTCAATCCAACCGTTGGCTTCAACCAGACGATCATGCGGAAGAAGCTCAGTCAGTATTCCGTATTTGGCTGGTGAGTATGCCGCCGCGCCCAAGCCCACCACTGCGTAAGATAGCAGCGGGTGAATGCCCGCGAACATCATTAGGCAACCGACCACCTTGATGGAGTTGGTGATCAGCATCACTCTACCCTTGGGCAAAGTATCGGCAAATCCGCCCACAAAAGGGGCCAGCACCACATACGACACCACAAAAAATAGTTTGAGCAGGGGCGTCATCCAGTCGGGCGACTGAATTTGAAATAGCAATGCGATTGCCGCAATCAATAGTGCGTTGTCTGCGAGCGACGAGAAAAACTGCGCCGCCATGATGGTGTAAAAGCCGGGTTTCATTCAACTGTGAATTGAGCGAAATCCATTTTCTGCGATTTCGCCGTTTCGCTGCTCGTTCAACGGTGTTGTGGCGTTATATCATATCCAGGCGCTTGGCGTATAAAGCAATGTCCTTTTTACGACCTTCAAGCCAACCCTTCAACCACCATTCTTAAGCCCATGCCACGACCCATACGTGCAGTGGTTAATCCCACCGCAATTTTAGGCAATGTTAACAAAATCAAGCAGTTACTGGGTGCAGGTCAAGTTATGCCCGTGGTGAAAGCCAATGCCTACGGGCATGGTCTGGAGCGTGTTCTGGAAGGTTTGAAGAATTCAGATGCATTGGCCATTCTTGAAATCGATGGAGCAGCGCGTTTACGGCAACTGGGCTGGACCAAGCCAATCGTCTTGCTGGAAGGCTGTTTTGACGAAGCCGATTTACACAAAGCCACTGAACTGCATTGCGACTGGGTGGTACACAACCAGGCTCAGCTTGAAGATCTTGAAAAGTTGGCGGCGCTCAATAATTCTTTCAAACCCAGAATTTTTTTGAAAATGAACACTGGCATGAATCGATTGGGTCTTCAAGCGCCTGAAATGCCTGCTGCGATCACTTGGCTTGATGAGTTCACAAGCCGGCTTGGCTGGCCCACCCCAGTGTTGATGACCCACTTTGCCAATGCTGATGAAGCCGAGCCGCGTACGCGCCAGCCAATGGCCCAGGCTCAATTCAATAACTTGATGCGCTTTAAACCTGCCCACTGGCAAAGCAGCTTGGGTAATTCTGCGGGCAGCCTGAATTTTCCTGAACTGGCTGGCGACATTGCGCGCCCCGGTATTGCGGTTTACGGCGCTACACCCGGTCCCCATGCGGCAGCCAATTATGGTTTGAAACCAGCCATGACCTTTATCAGCCAGATTATCGCCATTCAACACATCGAGGCTGGTGATCGGGTTGGTTATGGTTCTCGCTGGCAGGCCGATCGTGCGGGTCGAATCGCAGTGGTGGCCTGTGGCTATGCCGATGGTTACCCACGCCATGCCCCCGACGGCACCCCAACGTTTGTCGAAGGGCATGTCGCCCCCGTCGTAGGCCGGGTGTCCATGGACATGATGACCATCGACATTACCAGTATCCCCGATGCGCGCGTGGGTAGCGCCGTTGAATTGTGGGGCGAACACATTCCAGTGGATGTCGTGGCCGACCGCTGCGGCACGATAGGCTACGAGTTGTTGTGTGCCATTGCGCCCCGCGTGCCTTTTCAAGTTGTTTCAAAGGACTAGCCGTTTTGGCCAAAAGTAAAAGTCAGTATCAATGCACCGAATGCGGTTCTGTATTCCCCAAGTGGCAGGGGCAGTGCACCGATTGCAACAACTGGAACACACTGGTTGAATCTGCTGTTTCCACCACCGCACCGCCCAAGCACAGCCGCTTTGCTGCACTTGCTGCGCAAAGCAGCAGCGTGATCAAGCTTGCCGACATTCAGGCGCAAGACCACCCGCGTTTTAGCAGTGGCGTGCCTGAATTCGACCGCGTGCTGGGCGGTGGCATGGTGCCCGGCATGGTGGTGCTGTTGGGTGGCGACCCCGGTATTGGAAAATCCACTTTGTTATTGCAGTCCATGGTCACTTTGGCCAAAACCACTTCAGCCTTGTATGTCAGTGGTGAAGAATCTGCCGGGCAAATTGCACTGCGCGCTCAGCGCATGGGGCTGGAGCACACCAATTTAAATGTACTCACTGAAATTCAGCTTGAGCAAATCGTCGCCCAGCTGGAAATACTCAAGCCCGAAGTGCTGGTCATCGATTCCATTCAAACCCTCTACACCAGTGAATTGAGTGCGGCACCAGGCTCGGTTAGCCAGGTGCGTGAATGTGCAAGCCAACTGACCCGGCTTGCCAAAGCCTTGGGCATCACCACGATTCTGGTAGGCCATGTCACCAAAGAAGGTACCCTGGCAGGCCCGCGCGTGCTTGAACATATTGTGGACACCGTGCTGTACTTTGAAGGCGATTCGCAATCGTCGTTTCGCTTGGTTCGCGCATTCAAAAACCGTTTTGGCGCGGTGAATGAATTGGGCGTGTTCGCCATGACCGATCGCGGATTAAAAGGAGTGAACAATCCCTCGGCCCTCTTTTTGTCGCAAACTGCTGAATGGGTGGCGGGGTCTTGTGTCATGTGTACTCAGGAAGGTGCCCGGCCTTTGCTGGTTGAAATTCAGGCCTTGGTTGATGCCTCACATTCGCCAGCACCCCGCCGCTTGTCAGTGGGTCTGGAACAAAACCGCCTGGCCATGTTGCTGGCCGTGATGCATCGCCATGCAGGTTTGCAGTTTTTTGATCAAGATATTTTCATCAACGCAGTGGGTGGTGTTCGAATTTCCGAGCCAGCCGCCGACTTGGCGATTGTATTGGCCATGGTGTCTTCCTTGCGAAACAAACGCCTGCCCAAAGAACTGGTGGTGTTTGGTGAAATTGGTTTGTCTGGTGAACTACGACCAGCACCCCGAGGGCAGGAAAGGCTGCGAGAAGCTGCCAAGCTGGGGTTCACGCACGCCATAGTTCCTGCCAGCAATGCGCCCAAACAGCCAATCGAAGGCATCGAAGTGATTGGCGTGGATCGAGTCGAGAAGGCTTTGGCTGCGCTGCGCGACAAGCTGGATTGTTTTTGACTGATTTTTGACTTCCCGTTTGTTTGCACCGACAATTGCGCTGATAACAAAAAACTCACTCCTTCGAGCGATCCATGTCCAAAAGCCGTTTGTTAATGCCTGTTGTTTGGGCTGCCCTAGGGTCGCTCTTGCTCGCGTCGTGTTCCCGCCCCGAAATTGACACTTCAGAAATTATTCGCCCGGTTCGAGTTATTGAACTTCAATCCAGCAACAGTACTTTCGAGGAAAGTTTTCCGGGCCAAATTGAACCTCGCTTTCAGGCCAACTTGAGTTTTCAGGTGGGAGGCAAGCTGGTTAATCGTTTGGTCGATGTGGGTGATCGGGTGCAAAAAGGGCAGGTGCTCGCCAAGCTCGATCCTCAAGATCTAAGTTTGGCTCTTCAAGCCGCGCAGGCCCAGTTCAATGCAGCCAGCACTGAACAGGCCCAGTTGAAAACTGACCTGGAGCGTGCAAAAACCCTTAAGCAGCAAAATTTTATCAGCCAGGCGGAACTCGATCGCCGCCAGCTCGCCATGGACGCGGCAACAAGCCGGCTTTCACAAGCCCGTTCCCAACTCAATACACAATCAAACCAGCGTCAGTATGGCGATTTGCGCGCACCCGACAATGGTGTTGTGTCCATGGTGTATGCCCAGGCGGGGCAGGTACTTTCCGCTGGGCAACCCGTTGTGCAATGGGCCAACGAGAATGAGGTCCAGGTTCGAATGGCGGTGCCGGAAAGCCGGGTGTCCGACATCAACGTGGGGCAGCCTGCTTCGGTGTTGTTGTGGTCGGGCAAAGAAAGCTTGAAGGCTGAAGTGCGTGAAGTATCGCCTGTGGCCGACCCCGTTACGCGAACATTCGATGTGCTGCTGGATGTTAGCGACAACAACAAACTGTCACGCTTTGGCATGAGCGCCACCGTCCAATTCAGCAAGGCAGCGCAAACCGATGTATTCAAACTGCCTATTCAAGCTTTGGTGGCCGAGCAAATAGGCGCATTTGTTTGGGTGTTCGACGAAACCAAAGGTGTTGTCACCAAGCGCATGGTGCAACCTTACGAGGTATCAGAAAGCAATTTTCTGGTGAAAGAAGGTCTAAACAACGGCGAGTTGATCGTAACTGCTGGCACCCATGTGCTGAACGACGGGCAAAAAGTGCGCCGCTTCATTGAAACAAGCGACTTGGCTCAATGAACAAAATCAATTTATCCCGCTGGGCGCTGGAAAACCAGCCGCTGGTTCGCTACCTGTTGGCGGTGTTCATTTTCGCAGGCGTAGCCGCCTTCTTTTCTTTAGGGCAAGAAGAAGACCCGCCATTTGTGTTTCGTGGCATGGTGGTTCGTGCTTATTGGCCTGGTGCCACGGCCATGCAAATGGGGCAACAGGTTGCCGACCCCATCGAAAAAACCATTCAGGAAATTCCATACGCTTACAAAATTCGCTCGTATTCCAAGCCGGGCGAAACAGTGATCTTCCTGCAACTCGACGACAGTGCTCCGCCGCAACAAGTGGCTGACATTTGGTACACCACACGAAAACGGGTGGGCGACATGGCAGGTGCCTTGCCGCGCGGGGTGGTGGGCCCGTTCTTCAACGATGAGTTTGGTGACACGTTCGGCGTGTTACTGGCCTTCTCGGCCGATGGTTTTAAATACGCTGAGCTGAAAGACTTTGTAACCCAGGTTCGACAGGAAATGCTGAAAGTGCCAGATGTTGCAAAAGTGCAATTGTTTGGCGTGCAGCCCGAAAAAATATTCATCGATGTATCGCATTACAGGCTTGCGCAGCTTGGTATTTCAGCGCAAGACATATTCAACCAAATCAATAGCCAGAACGCAGTCACATCCCAGGGCGTACTCAGCCTTGAAGATCAAAAAGTGTGGTCACGTGTGGAGGGCCAGTTTGAATCACTGGAAGAAATTGCCAACACGCCCATACGTGCAGGCAACAACACTTTGTTGCTGAAAGACATCGCCACCGTGCACCGCGGCTACCTTGACCCGCCGGTCTCGAAAATGCGCTTCAACGGCAAGGAAGTAATTGGCCTGGGCATTTCAATGGTGAATGGTGGCGACATTATTCGCCTGGGTGAAGAGCTCGCCAAAGTTGAGCGCCGGGTGCTGGCGGAATTACCGGTTGGCATTGAACTCCAGCGCGTGGCCGATCAACCCGAATCGGTTCGAACTTCCGTAAATGAATTCGTGAAGGTGCTGATCGAAGCTATTGTCATTGTACTGGCTGTCAGCTTCTTAAGCCTTGGTCTGCACAGTAAGCCGTTCCGTGTTGACACACGGCCTGGCCTGGTGGTTGCGCTTACCATTCCCCTGGTGCTGGCGCTCACGTTTCTGGCCATGTCGTTTTTCAATATCAACCTGCATAAAATTTCACTGGGGGCTTTGATCATCGCCTTGGGTTTGTTGGTGGACGACGCCATCATCGCAGTGGAAATGATGGTGCGAAAGCTTGAAGAGGGCTATTCACGCTTCGACGCTGCTATTTTTGCTTACGACTCCACAGCCATTCCCATGCTGACAGGCACACTGATTACGGCGGCCGGCTTTTTGCCGATTGCACTGGCTCAATCAGCGGCGGGTGAATACACCTATTCAATTTTCGCAGTCACTGCACTTGCACTTATTTTGTCGTGGTTTGTTGCGGTTATTTTCGTGCCCTACATTGGTTACTGGCTGCTGAAAAAACCCAAGGATGGGGAAGGGCATGCAGAGGTGTTTGACACACCTTTTTACCAGCGTTTTCGCCGTTGGATTGAGGTGTGCGTGAACCACCGCTGGATTACGATTGCAGTCACTGTGGTGGCTTTCGTCGGTGGCGGGTATTCATTCAAGTTCATTGAACAGCAGTTTTTCCCCGATTCCAACCGACTGGAAATCATGGTCAATCTGTGGCTGCCTGAGGGCACTGCATTCGAGGAAACGGAGAAGCAAGCCATCAAACTTGAGCAATGGCTGGCGCAGCAGCCTGAAGTGGCGGGCTATGCCAGTTTTGTGGGTGATGGTGCACCACGCTTTTATTTGTCGCTTGATCAAAAATTTGTGCAAAGCAATCTGGCTGAATTGATCGTAATTCCCAAAACATTCAACGACCGCGAAATTCTTCGTATCAAGTTGAAAACTCACCTTGAAGGCAATTTCCCCGACATACGCCCCCGTATCACCTTGTTGCCAAATGGTCCACCTGTCACCTATCCAGTTCAGTTTGTGGTGCAAGGGCCAGACCCCCGAGTGGTGCGTGTGGTGGCCGACAAAGTAAAAGAAGCAGTGGCTTCCAGTGAATACACACGCGGCACGCACGACAATTGGAATGAAAACATCAAGGTGATGAAGGTTGAAGTGGACCAGGCCCGGGCGCGTGCCTTGGGAGTGAGTAGCCAAAGCATAGCCGAGTCTTCACAGGTCATTTTGTCGGGTGCAACTATTGGCCAATACCGCGAGAACAATCGCCTGATCGACATAGTTTTTCGCAACCCGGAAAGCGAACGCGATACGCTGGCCGAGCTCATGAATGCAAACGTGCCAACAGCCAGTGGGGCTTATGTGCCTTTGTCTCAGGTGGGCAAGGTGAACATGACCTTCGAGCCGGGCGTTATTTGGCGCGAGGGCGGTGAATTTGGCATTACGGTCAAGGCTGATGTGGTGTCTGGTATTCAAGGCACTACAGTGGCTTTGGCGATGGACAAGGCACTTGATGAGTTGCGCAGCCAGCTTCCTTTGGGCGTCAGTGTGAATCTTGATGGCTTGGCGGCCGATTCCGGCAAGGCGCAAGAGTCGATTATGGCCAATGTGCCTTTGATGCTGTTTATTGTGCTCACCTTGCTGATGCTTCAGCTGAAAAGCTTTGGTAGAACACTGTTGGTGTATTTCACAGGCCCCTTGGGAATTATCGGCGCTGCCTTGGCGTTGATTATTACTGCACGACCATTCGGTTTTGTGGCGCAGTTGGGGGTTATTGCCCTGTTCGGCATGATTATTCGGAACTCGGTCATTCTGGTGGATCAAATTGAGCAAGATCGTGCTGCGGGAGTTGATCCGTTTGAAGCCATCATAGGTTCTACTATTCGCCGTTCTCGCCCAATTTTGCTGACTGCCGCGGCGGCGGTGTTGGCCATGATCCCCCTGATGCGTTCCCAGTTCTGGGGACCCATGGCGGTGGCCATTATGGGTGGCTTGATTGTGGCAACCTTGTTAACCCTGTTTTTCCTGCCAGCCTTGTACGCTGCGGCTTATCGAATCCGAAAACCAAAGCACTGATCTCGCCTGCGTGTTACCACCGTAATACCTGCGTGGTCCATGCGGTACTGAACTTTCGAAATGGAGTCACCAGCTTTTGTTCAGTCAGTAACTTGTAATGGCTGGCCTTGTGCAAATGAAGTTCAACCGCCCGCATACGGAACAGGGCCCTCAATGGCCGGGCAAACAGGCGCTGTTCCAGTGGAACTGTTGCCCAAGCTTGCTCCGCATGTGCCACCAGCAAGGCACTGGTTTGAGTGAATAAGGCGTGGCTGGCGTCGTTGTGTTGCCGTTGCTTGATTTGCTCTGCAGTGACTCCATGTTGGCTCAACAATTCGATAGGCAACGGCTGAAAGCCTTGGTCAAGGTATTTCGCCAGCCTCAACAGTTGGCAAAGCCGGGTTGATTCTGTCCAGAAATTCAACAAGCCATTAAAATCATTGCTGGCCTCGCCAAAACGCGCCTTGATCAGCTTTACCCACGGCTCTGCTTCGGCGCGCACATCGTTGTGCCAATCGTTCATGGTGTTGTAGCGTTTGGGCTCGCAACTGCTGGCCACACAGTTGATCAACTCAATCCAATGCTCGGCGGGAATTTTTGCCAGCACTGGTTTGGAAATGGCTGTGACCACCGGGTGCGCATTGGTTTCCTGGGTCGCATTCGCCAGCGTGTTGCGCCACCAGCCCAGTTTCACCTGGGTAAGCCCGGCTTCCATCTGTTTCAGGCAGGCCTGGCGTAGCTCGTGATTTAGCGTGAAGCAACCTAGCCAGAATGCCTTGAATTCATCGGTCAGAAACAGGGTCGCGTAATGCAGCGAAGCGGTTTCACCGCTGACTTTTTCGCGGCAATAGGCCAGCGGGTTTTCCAGAGATACGAGCATGTCACCTTCAAAATTTGGGGCAGAGCGTACAATAAGTAATATTGTACGGGCTGCGCGAGCAAAATCACGCTATAATGCGCCCCTGCATGCGGATGTGGCGAAATTGGTAGACGCACCAGATTTAGGTTCTGGCGTAGCAATACGTGAAGGTTCGAGTCCTTTCATCCGCACCACCATTCCAATGCCCTGAAGTGAATCGCTTCCGGGGCTGCCTAGTTTTACCAAACCCCCGCCAAAGCACCTTCATACTTGTGTAAGATATCGGCAATTGTAGAACCTTTGCGGCATTGCACTGCACAAAGATTTCTCACCCATTAACCACCCCTTGGGCCGCATGTCCAAGGCAACTAGTTCAAGAGTTACAAATGACTGAAACAACCACCACTGCAAGCTCGCTAGAGAAAACGATTTCCCTGAAGCTTTCAGTTGAAAAAATCAATGCTGAAGTTGAAAAGCGCCTGCAAAAGGTTGCCCGTACAGCTCGCATGCCCGGTTTCCGCCCAGGTAAAGTGCCCATGAAAATGGTGGTGCAGAACTACGGTCCTCAAGTGCATTCTGAAGTATTGAGCGACGAAATCGGCCGCACTTTCAGTGAAGAAGTTCAAAAGCAAGACCTGCGTGTGGCTGGCCAGCCCCGCATTGAAGCTGCGAAAGACGCGGCTGATGACGCTTTTGAATTCAATGCAATTTTCGAAGTGTTCCCAGAAGTTAAATTCGGCGACTTCGCCACTCTGGAAATCGAAAAAACAGTGGTTGAGGTTTCTGACGCCGAAGTTGACAAAACAATCGAAATTTTGCGCAAGCAACGCGCAAGCTTTGCTGAAACTGATCGTGCTGCCGCTGAAGAAGACAAAGTAACGCTGGATTTCGCTGGCAAAATCGACGACGTGCCTTTTGATGGTGGCTCAGCCGAAGACTTCTCATTTGTAATTGGCAAAGGCCAAATGCTGCCGGAGTTTGAAGCAGCAGCGAAAGGCTTGAAGAAAGGCGAAGAGAAAACCTTCGACCTGGCATTCCCTGCTGACTACCACGGTAAGGATGTGGCGGGTAAAACTGCCCAGTTCACGATCACCATCAAGAAAGTTGAAGGCCCTCAACTGCCTGAATTGAATGAAGAGTTTGCCAAGTCCATGGGCATTGGCGAAGGTTCGCTGGAAAAGCTGCGTGAAGACGTTCGCGTTAACCTGAGCCGAGAAGTCAGCAACCGCACCAAGGCACAAACCAAAGAATCTGTGATGAACGGCTTGTTGAAAGTGACCGAGTTTGATGTTCCCAAGTCGCTGATTCAGTCTGAAACAACCGAGTTGGCATCGCGCGCCCGTCAAGATTTGAAAGCACGTGGCATGCAAAATGTTGAAGAAATTCAATTGCCTGAAGACATTTTTGCGGCGCAAGCAGAGCGTCGTGTTCGTTTGGGTTTGATTGTGTCTGACCTGGTTAAGACAAATAACTTGCAGGCCAAGCCCGAGCAAGTGCGTGCCTTCATTGAAGAGCAAGCGCAGAGCTATGAAAACCCCGCTGAAGTAATGCAGTGGTATTTTCAGGATCGCGCCCGTTTGGCGGATGTAGAAGCGGTTATTCTGGAAGACAATGTGGTTGAATTTGCTTTGGCCAAATCCAAAGTGATCGAAAAGAAATTGTCCTTTGACGAACTGATGGGAAATAAATAAATGATGTGGAACCCTCGCTCTATGACTAGCAATATGAACAATTCTGGCGCTCAAGACACACAGGGCAATATGTATGTACCCATGGTGATTGAGCAAAGTGGTCGGGGCGAGCGGGCCTATGACATTTATTCGCGCTTGCTAAAAGAGCGTGTGATTTTCCTTGTTGGCCCCATTAACGACCAAATGGCCAACGTGATTGTTGCCCAAATGTTGTTTCTGGAAAGTGAAAACCCTGACAAAGACATCGCGCTGTACATCAACAGCCCCGGTGGCTCAGTGTCCGCCGGTATGGCCATTTACGACACCATGCAGTTCATCAAGCCCGATGTGTCTACGTTGTGTACAGGTCTGGCGGCCAGCATGGGCGCGTTCTTGTTGTCATCTGGCACCAAAGGCAAGCGCTTTTCTTTGCCCAATAGCCGCATCATGATTCACCAGCCTTTGGGTGGTGTGCAGGGTCAGGCTTCTGACATCGAAATTCATGCTAAGGAAATCTTGTATCTGCGTGAGAAATTAAACGGAATACTTGCTGAGAACACAGGTAAGTCGATTGAAGAGATTGCGCGTGACACAGATCGTGATAACTTTATGGGTGCAGACTCGGCAAAGAACTACGGCTTGATCGACGATGTGCTGAAGCACCGTGTGGCACCTGCAGACAAGAAGTAACGGTAGTAACAACCTGGATTGCTTGATTGCCCCCTAAGGGGCTTTCCAGAGGAAAAATAATGTCAGAAAAGAAAGGCTCCAGCGAAAAGCTGCTTTATTGCTCCTTCTGCGGCAAAAGCCAGCATGAGGTGAAGAAATTGATCGCAGGGCCCTCTGTGTTCATCTGCGATGAATGCATTGAGTTGTGCAACGACATCATTCGAGACGAAGCCGCAGAAGCCACGGCAACGGGGGGCGGTGACAAACTGCCAACTCCACAAGAAATTCGTTCTATTCTTGACCAGTATGTGATTGGTCAAGACAAAGCCAAGCGTGTGCTGGCAGTAGCGGTGTACAACCACTACAAACGCCTGCGCCACATGGGCAAAAAAGACGACATCGAACTGACGAAAAGCAATATTTTGCTGGTGGGCCCAACAGGTTCAGGCAAAACTTTGCTGGCGCAAACACTTGCCCGTTTGTTGAACGTGCCATTTGTTATTGCAGATGCAACCACTTTGACTGAAGCGGGTTATGTGGGTGAAGACGTAGAAAACATCATTCAGAAATTGCTGCAAAGTTGCAACTATGAAGTGGACAAGGCCCAGCGCGGCATTGTTTACATCGATGAAATTGATAAAATTTCGCGCAAATCCGACAACCCATCAATTACGCGTGACGTATCGGGTGAGGGTGTACAGCAGGCCTTGTTGAAGTTGATTGAAGGTACAGTTGCTTCTGTTCCCCCGCAAGGTGGTCGCAAGCACCCCAATCAGGATTTTGTCCAAATCGACACTACCAATGTACTGTTTATCGTGGGTGGAGCTTTTGAAGGTCTTGATAAAGTAATTCGCAACCGCTCAGAGCGTTCCGGTATTGGCTTTGGCGCAACCGTGAAAAGCAAGCAGGATGAAAACGTTGGTACATTGTTGGCCGATGTAGAACCTGAAGATTTGATCAAGTTCGGCATTATTCCTGAATTGGTTGGTCGTTTGCCGGTTATCGCTACGCTGGAAGAACTCGACGAGCCAGCATTGATCGAAATTTTGACCAAGCCCAAGAACGCCATGGTGAAGCAGTTTGAAAAGCTGCTTGAAATGGACGGTGCTGAATTGGAAGTTCGCCCATCGGCCCTTAGCGCAATCGCCAAAAAAGCGATACAAAGAAAAACTGGTGCTCGTGGTTTGCGTACCATTCTTGAGCAGGCATTGTTGGGCATCATGTACGACCTGCCAGGCGACACCAACGTGAAGAAAGTGGTGGTGGATGAAAATGCAATCACCGGTGTGGGTCAGCCTTTGCTGATCTATGAAGACCAGCCCAAGGTGGCAGGCAGCAAAGACAAGTCCTGACACCAATTTGCAAATCAAAACAGATTGCAAAATGATTAAAAAAGCCCAACTCCACGGTTGGGCTTTTTCTTTTAAGTGGTATTGTTAAATTGGTTAGGAAATAAAGCTTGAATAAGCGCGTTTTAGCCCCACTGTAGGGTTATGCATTTAATAGGTGATTCATATGTCAGCAACTAACGTGCTTCCGGAACAACCCATCGAATTGTCATTGCTTCCATTGCGAGATGTCGTCGTGTTCCCGCACATGGTCATTCCATTGTTTGTGGGTCGTCCAAAATCGATCAAAGCGCTGGAAATCGCGATGGAGACAGGCAAAAGTATTCTTCTAGTGGCACAAAAGTCAGCCACTAAAGATGAACCCAGCGACAAAGACATTTACAACATCGGCTGTGTGGCCAATGTGCTGCAAATGCTGAAACTGCCCGACGGCACTGTAAAGGTGTTGGTTGAAGGTGTTCAGCGTGCGCGCCTGACCCAGGTTACAGACGAAGGCAGCCACTTCGCAGCCACCGCCATGCCCCTGTTGCCCGATCCTTCGCAAAGCCCGGAAACTGAGGCGATGAAGCGCGCCGTAATGGCGCAGTTCGATTCCTATGTGAAACTGAACAAGAAGATTCCACCGGAGATTCTTACTTCACTGGCCAGCATTGAAGACACCGGTCGCTTGGCCGACACCATTGTTAGCCACCTGCCCCTGAAGCTGGAGCAGAAGCAATCCATTTTGGAAACCTTCAGCATTTCCCAGCGTCTTGAAGCATTGCTGTCGCAACTCGAAACCGAAATCGACATTCTTCAGGTTGAAAAGCGCATTCGTGGCCGCGTGAAGCGCCAGATGGAAAAAAGCCAGCGCGAGTACTACTTGAATGAGCAAGTTAAAGCCATCCAGAAAGAATTGGGTGAAGGCGAAGACGGCGCAGACATGGAAGAGCTCGAAAAACGCATCAAGGCCGCACGCATGCCCAAGGAAGCGTTAAAGAAAGCAGAGGCCGAGTTGAAAAAACTCAAGCTGATGTCGCCAATGTCGGCTGAAGCCACGGTAATTCGTAACTACATCGATGTGCTGGCGACACTGCCTTGGAAAAAGAAAACCAAAATCAACAATGATTTGGCGAATGCAGACAAAGTGCTTGATGAAGACCATTACGGTCTTGAGAAGGTCAAAGAACGCATCGTTGAGTATCTCGCTGTGCAACAGCGCGTGGACAAATTGAAGGCGCCAATACTTTGTTTGGTTGGCCCTCCCGGGGTTGGTAAAACATCGCTGGGTCAATCTGTGGCCAAGGCCACGAATCGCAAGTTTGTGCGCATGGCTTTGGGGGGTGTGCGTGATGAAGCCGAAATTCGCGGCCATCGCAAAACCTACATTGGTTCCATGCCGGGCAAGGTGCTAAACAGCATTACCAAGGTGGGTGTTCGCAACCCGCTGTTCTTGCTTGATGAAATCGACAAGATGGGGCAAGACTTCCGCGGCGACCCTGCGTCAGCTCTGCTTGAGGTGCTTGATCCTGAACAAAACAGCACATTCGTTGACCACTATGTCGAGGTGGAATACGACCTGAGTGACGTGATGTTCGTGGCCACTGCGAACTCTTTGAACATTCCACATGCCTTGCTGGATCGGATGGAAGTCATTCGCTTGAGTGGTTACACGGAAGATGAAAAAGTAAACATCACGCAAAAGTATTTGTTGCCCAAGCAGTTGAAAAACAATGGTGTGAAGGACGAAGAACTCAGCGTTTCTGAAGCTGCTGTGCGTGATGTGATTCGCTTCTACACCCGTGAAGCAGGTGTGCGTGGTCTTGAGCGTGAAATGTCCAAAATCTGCCGCAAGGTAGTGCGCCAAATGGTGTTGGGCAAGAACGAAAAGAAAGTCGTTGTAACACCCAAAAATCTGGACAAATTTTTGGGTGTACGCCGGTTCAATTTCGGTATGGCTGAAAAAGAGAATCAGGTCGGGCAGGTTACCGGTTTGGCATGGACGGAGGTGGGGGGTGAATTACTGACCATTGAAACTGTTTCAATGCCAGGCAAGGGCAATGTAATACGTACGGGTTCGCTTGGCGATGTCATGAAGGAATCGGTTGAGGCAGCCAGGTCGGTTGTGCGTGCGCGTGCAAACCGGCTGGGTATTCGAAACGACGCTTTCGAGAAGCGCGACATTCACGTGCACGTTCCAGAAGGCGCAACACCCAAAGATGGACCGTCTGCGGGCATTGCAATGACCACCGCATTGGTGTCTACATTGACCAATATTCCAGTGAAATCGGAAGTGGCCATGACTGGTGAAATAACACTTCGCGGCGAGGTTTTGGGCATTGGCGGTTTGAAAGAAAAGCTGTTGGCTGCGCACCGTGGCGGCATTAAAACTGTGCTGATTCCCGAGGAAAACGTGAAGGATTTGGCGGAAATTCCAGCCAATGTGAAGAACAGTTTGGAGATTATTCCGGTGAAATGGATCGATCAGGTGCTTCAACATGCGCTGGAATCGCTTCCAGAGCCGGTTTCCGAGCCTGCAGAAGTGATTGCAGGCAAAGCTGATGAGACGGCTGCAAACCCAAGTGTAAAGCACTGATATCAATCGTTATTTTTAAAGAGCCCTTGATGGAAATATCAGGGGCTTTTTTTTGTGCATCGCGGAAAGCCTTAGCTGGCTTGAATAATAAGGGTTATCCACCCGCAAAATGTGTTGACAGCTAGGTTTCAGGCATGTCTAAATTAATAACTGGAAGCAACGTGGTGCCTGATCTTGGGCACTTTTTATTTGTCACCATGAGGGGGCTTTTTACATGAATAAAACTGAACTGATCGATCAAATTGCTGAGTCAGCAGAAATTTCCAAAGCGGCCGCTGGTCGCGCACTGGACGCAATGATTGCTGCTGTAAAAACTACTTTGAAAAAAGGTGGTTCAGTAACTTTGGTTGGTTTTGGAACCTTTGCTGTTGGTAAGCGCGCTGCACGTAGCGGTCGCAACCCACGCACTGGCGCAACAATCAAAATCAAGGCAGCCAAGGTGCCCAAGTTCCGTCCAGGCAAAGCCCTGAAAGACGCTTTAAATTAAATTTAAAAAGTTTTTTGGCAAAAGGTATTGCAGGCCGCGCTTATTTGTATATAATTGCGGTCTTGGCTGATTCGCATCAAGACAATCACTAGAAAAACAGTGAACGTTGGGTGCTTAGCTCAGTTGGTAGAGCGGAGCCCTTACAAGGCTTAGGTCGGGAGTTCGAGCCTCTCAGCACCCACCAACAATGCGAAACAGCAACCAACTTTGGAGTGGTAGTTCAGTTGGTTAGAATACCGGCCTGTCACGCCGGGGGTCGCGGGTTCGAGCCCCGTCCACTCCGCCAGCAGTAAAAAAAGCCCTTGAAATTTTAACGTTTCAAGGGCTTTTTTCTTTTCTTATCTGTGTTGTGTTTCACCTCAAGCCGCGCGCCAGCAAGCTCTGTACAACGCTCTCAAACTGGCCGTACACCGGCATTCAAGCTTGTTCATTCAGGTATAGTAATCGCTTGTTGTTTAACACCTAAGCCAACCACACACCATGTTTGAATTCATCCGTAACAATCAGAAGATCATGCAGTTCGTGTTGCTGCTGTTTATTGCACCAGCTTTTGCCCTGTTTGGACTTGAGGGATACAGTACAGCCAGTGCAGATGCAAATGCATTGGCCATTGTGGGTGATTATCCGATCAGTCAGGAAGAGTTTGATCAAGTGAAGCGTGAGCGCATTGAAGAGGCACGTGCGCAGTCTGGCGATAACTTTGACCCCAAGGTGTTCGAGTCGCCTGAAATCAACCGGCAGCTGTTGGATACGCTGGTGTTGCAATATCTCTTGCAGCAATCCGTACAAAAGCAGTACTTGACCGCGTCTGACAAAGCCTTGGCGGAGGACATTGCTCGCACTCCATTGTTCCAGGTGGATGGTAAATTCGATCTGGATACCTACAAGCGTGAATTGGCGGCTCGGGGTTTGACTCCGAATCAGCACGAGGCCAATGTGCGTTTTGGTTTGGCACGCAATCAGGTATTAGACCCGGTGTTGCGCGCATCCTTTTTCCCGGAAACATTAAAAACCCAACTGGATGATGTGCAGTTGGCGGGTCGTGTCGTACGGGTAAAAAGCATAGACTTGGCCCCGTATGCTGCGAAAGTAGACATTACGGATGAACAGATTGCAGCGTATTACGATGCCAACAAATCGCAGTTCATGGCGGCACAACAAGCAGATGTTGAATACGTGGTGCTGTCACCAGAAACCATCAAGTCAAAAATTGTAGTTGGCGATGCCGACATTGCGTCTTACTACGAGCAAAACAAGGCACGCTTTTCAACGCCAGAGGAGCGCCGTGCACGTCATATTCTGATGGATGCCGAGAAAGAAGGTGCTTCAGAAACTGAGTTGAAAGCCGCTGCCGAAAAGGTGCTTGCTGAGTTGAAAGCCAATCCTGGCAAGTTTGCAGAGTTGGCGAAACAATATTCTATTGATCCGGGTTCTGCCGCGCAGGGCGGTGATTTGGGTTTTTTCAACAAAGGTGCCATGGTGCCCGAGTTTGAACAGGCCGTGTTCAGTCAAAAGACTGGTGCATTGAGTGATTTAGTGAAAAGCCAGTTCGGTTATCACATCATTGAAGTCACCGACATTCGTGGTGGCGAGGTACAAAGTCTGGATGAAGTGAAAGACCAAATCGCCAATGAGATCAAAGGCCAGAAAATGACTGCGCAATACGCAGATGCGCAAGGCCGCTTCGCTGAACTGGTTTATGAGGGCGGCCAATCGTTTGACAATGTGGTGCAGGCGTTGGGTGTGAGTACCTCGAGTTTCAATGGTCTTACCCAGGCGGCACCCAACGCACCAGACATATTGAAAGATGCGAAAGTGATGGCTGAGATTTTCTCTGCCGACTCAATCGAAAGCAAGAACAACACCAAAGCTGTGCAGGTTGGTGAGTCCATGGTATCCGCCCGCATTGTGAATTTCACTCCTGCGACCGCCCGACCTATCGAGGAAGTTCGCAACGGCATTGTGACCCGTTTAACTCAGGATGAGGCCACTAGGGCGGCCTTGAAAGATGCGGACGCGCTGGCTGCGAAGCTGGATGCTGACAAGCCAGCAGAAGGATCGGAAGTTTTGGCTGATTTCTCCGATGCCAAAACGGTGTCTGCCCTGGGCGCAGAAGGTTTGCCGGGCTTGGTGGCGCAATCGGTGTTGAACACAGGTGTATCGGAGTTACCAAAAGCCAAGGTGATTGGTTTGGGCGCGGCTGGATATGCTGTGGCTTGGGTGCAAAACAGTGCGCCATCATCTGAAATTAAAGCCAAGGCCGATCCGCAAGTGGTGCAATACTACGAAAACATTGCCGGGCAGGTTTACCAGGAAGCGCTGCTGTTGGCTGCACGTGACGCGATGAAGAAGCGAGTTGAAGTCGAGATCAAGAAGACGTTCTAATGTGAATCGGTGTTGCGTTTGCAGAATGCAACACCACTTTGCCTTGCTCAAGGCGAAATCCCCGTTGTTGATTCTGGCTTTAGGGCCTGCGAAACGCTCACGCGTCTTCGCATCGACCTGCGGTCGCCCCTCGCTTCGAATCAAACCGGGCGCCTTGACCTTGAATCGGCAAAGTGACGTTGCAATTCTGCAAACCTGAAATACGCCAGCCGAGTTTTAGCATTGCGAAGTTCGTTTTGCCGTCTCTTCACCTTCAAGAAAGCCTGCCCGTTTGTTTAATTCCCGTCCGTTCGGCACAGCCGAAAGCGCGCCCCGCCGCTGTATTAGCGGGTGCGCTTAGGATGGTGAATTCAACAAAAAGGGAGTTTTCAGGTTTTCGGGTGAAGGAGGGCATGCGACTTCGCAGATGCTTCTGAACCAGGCATGCGACTTCGCCAACATCACGAAGTTGCGTATCACTCACTTCAAAGTCGCTGAAAAAGTTGGCCAAATGTTTTCAAGAATCTTTGGTTGTGCACCTGCATTTGGATGAATGCCGTCCGCTTGAAATGCAGTGGGGTCCAGTGCAAATCCATCGAGCATGAAGGGCACCAAAGGTACCTTTTGTTTGCGGGCCACGTCAGCGAAGGTGTCGCTGAATCGGCGTGCGTAGGCTGGGCCGTAGTTCGATGGAATCATCATGCCGATCAGTACTGCCTGGGTTTCATTTCTACGGGCAGCCACCAGCATATTGGTCAGGTTGTCTTTCATGGTGTCGAGTGACAAACCACGCAATCCATCATTCGCACCCAGTTCCAGAATCATGTGGGTGGGTTTGTGTTGTTTAAGCAAGGCTGGCAGGCGGGTTTTGCCACCTGCCGTGGTTTCGCCTGACACCGATGCATTCACCACCGCGCAGTGCGGGAACTTTTGGTCCAAACGGGTCTCCATCAACGTAACCCAGCCTTGTTCTTTGGCCAAGCCGTATGCGGCAGAAAGGCTGTCGCCCATCACCAGAATTTTGCACTCCTTCGTGGAGGTAGCGGCAAAGCTGGATACACTGGTGAACGTTCCCATTGCGATCAGGCCAAGTGCCAAGGCGTTTTTAATTTTTTTTGCAGTAAAGGCAAACATGAGTCGTGCAATCCTCGAAGTCGAAGGTTTAAATCAGTTGGTTCAAGACGGGCAAAGCAGTTTGTCCATTCTTGAAAACATTTCGTTCACTATAAATCAAGGTGAAGCGGTTGCCATTGTGGGGGCGTCCGGTTCGGGCAAGTCCACCTTATTGGGCATGCTTGCAGGGTTGGACATCCCTTCTGGCGGAGCAGTTCGCTTTTTGGGGCAAGACTTAACACAACTTAACGAAGACAAGCGCGCAACGCTTCGCGCTGAGCATGTCGGTTTTGTTTTCCAGTCGTTTCAATTGCTCGACCATTTAAGTGCGCTGGAAAATGTAATGTTGGCCACAGAGCTAACCCCCATGCAGAATCGCGAGAAAGCGTGTAAAGACATGTTGCAGCGGGTGGGGCTGGGTGATCGCCTTAACCACACCCCCAAAACCTTGTCGGGTGGCGAACAGCAACGCGTGGCTTTGGCCCGCGCCTTCGTGCGCAAACCCACCATCGTGTTTGCTGACGAACCTACCGGCAGCTTAGACTTCGCAACGGGTCAGCGCATTATCGACCTGATGTTCGATCTGCAAAACGAGCAGGGCACCACCTTGATATTGGTTACCCACGATGAAAAGCTGGCCACGCGTTGTTCACGGCAACTGACGATTGCGGCGGGCGCTTTGGTTCAAGAGATGGTTTAAGCAGGTTTTCATGCGCTGGGCTATTTCGCTGGCGTGTGAAATGAACAGCTCATCGCGTTCACTGGGGCGTGGCTCAACAGCCATGCCGTGAAGATGCACCGCGAAAGCTGCGGCATCAATTCCGGCCAAGCCTTGCCCCAGCATGGCGGCGATGGCACCGGCCAACACATCGCCGCTGCCTGCGGTGCCCAAGGCGGGGCCACCGGTGGTGTTAATTTCCATGTGGTTGGCATTGCACACAAGGCTACCTGTGCCTTTTAACACCACTGTGCACTCAAACTGCGTGGCGATTGAAAGTGCGGCACGGGGGCGATCGGCCTGAACCATTTCCGTGGTGCTTTGAAGCAGTCGGGCTGCTTCAAGTGGATGCGGTGTCAGCACCATGGCCTTGGCGGGGTGTTTTGCGCGGTACTGTTTGAAACGGGCACGCAAGGCTGAATTGCTGGCCAGCAGGTTCAATGCGTCTGCATCCCACACCATGTTCAATCCCTTGTCATGTTCCAGCAGCTGGAACAGCATTTGCAATGCGCTGTCGCTTTGACCCAGGCCGGGGCCCACAATGGCGGTGTCTGCAAACTCCAGATTGTTTTCAATTCCCTTGTTCATGATTTCAGGAAACAGGGTGTCAAGAAAGGGCGTTTGGCCTTGCATTTGAACATCGGGCAGGTGCATGTCGATCTCGCAGAGCAAACTCAAGGCCACTCGACCGCAACCCAGCATCAAGGCTGTTCTGGCACTTAGCACACAGGCCCCCACCATGCCTTGCTGCCCGCCCAGAACTGCAATGCTGCCAAAGCTGCCTTTGTGGTGTTCATGGCTGCGGGTAGGCAAGCGCTTTAACTGGTCTGGTTTCGAAACCGCCTGAATGATGGCCCCAATTTCCGTTTCATTGATCAAGGTCCCACAGTTCAAGTCATCGATCCACAATTCACCCGCCAAGGTTTTACCCAGCCCGGTTAGCAAACCATGTTTGCACGACAGGTAACTGAAGGTGGTGTGCGCCTGAATGGCCGCGCCGGGCGCACGCCCGGTGTCGCAATCCAGTCCGCTTGGGCAGTCCAGTGAATACACACGCACTTGCCTGTGCTGGGTGTGCGTGTTGATACGCGCTACGGACTCATTCACATGATTAATCAGCAATTCGATTGGCCCAGTGGGTGCACGGTCGCAGGCAATGCCCAACAAGCCATCAATCACCACGGTGTTGGGTGAAATGTCGGGCAAGTCTTCACCTTCCTCGAACTCAACAGGTTGAACCCCATGGGCCAGCGCCCACAACACCGCTTGCATGCGATCTTTAGACCCGCTTTTTCCTTCAGTAATTTGAAACAACTCAACGCGCAGGCCTTGGCGCTTTAATTCACCAGCCACAATGCAGGCGTCGCCACCATTGTTCCCCGGGCCTGCAAGTACCAGGCAATGGTGGTTGTGGGGTTCGCTGTGCACGATTTGATCCACAATTTTTAATGCAGACCGAACGCCGGCCGCTTGCATCAGCAGGAATGAGTCAGTTTGTCCAAATGCCTTGTTTTCAACGGCGCGTGTTTGCTTGACTGTAAGCACTGCAACGGTGTTTTGGCCGGGCTGCTGCCAGTTGGCACAGTTCAGGTTGTCGTGGTTCAGGGCATTCAATTCAGGCATGTGAAATCCATGGAAATTCAAGGTGGTTTATCAAGACTTTGGCGGTAGTTTGAGGGCTATAGCACTTATAATTCAAGATTACCTCAACCACCCCCGCTGCTGTTATGTCTCTTGCCCTGTCTTCGGCTGATCAATTCGATGTGAATACCTTCAACGGCGCCTCAGCCCTTTCTGCATTCCGTGCTGAAGGTCTGCTAAAACGCCTGCAAGCACTCGATTCGAATGTGTCGGCTGTCCGCGCACATTTTGTTCACTATGTGGCCACGCGCGGTGCCTTGGAAGGTGCGCAGCGCACAGTGATGGAAGGGCTGCTTGATTATGGTCACGCCGCGCCAGCGCTGGATCGGGTTGACGTAAGCTGCGTGGTGGTCCCCCGCTTGGGTACGGTTAGCCCATGGGCCAGCAAGGCCACTGACATTGCACACAATGCAGGCCTTGCACAGGTGGTACGCATGGAACGCGGCATTGAATTTCAGCTCACTTTCAAGAAAGGTTTGCTGGGTGGCAGCAAATTGCCTGAAGGGCAGGCTTTACAAGCCTTGAAGGCCGCGCTTTACGACCGCATGACAGAAACCGTATTGCCCGATGGATTTGACGTGAAAGGCTTGTTTTTGCCACTGCAAGGCAAAACTCTGCAAATTGTGGAGCTGAGCGAAGGGCGCAATTCACTGGTGAAGGCCAATACCGAACTGGGCCTGGCCTTGAGTGAGGATGAAATTGATTACCTGTTGGACGCCTACACGGCCATGGGCCGTTCCCCCACTGATGTAGAGCTGATGATGTTTGCGCAGGCCAACAGCGAACACTGCCGCCATAAAATTTTCAATGCCACCTGGACCATCGACGGGCAAGCGCAAAGCGAGACCCTGTTTAGCATGATCCGCAACACCCACAAAACCACACCGCAGGGCACAGTGGTGGCTTATTCAGACAATGCCGCTGTAATAGCGGGTGGCAAAGCCGAACGATTTTTTGCAGATGAAGATGGCGTCTACCGCCCGCATGAAGAAGCCACACACTTCGTAATCAAAGTTGAAACTCACAACCATCCCACTGCCATTTCACCCTACGCGGGCGCGGCCACGGGTTCGGGTGGTGAAATTCGCGATGAAGGTGCAACTGGCCGTGGTGCCAAGCCCAAGGCGGGCCTGTGTGGCTTTACCACATCGCACTTGCGTTTTGATGGTGGCAGCGAAAGTTGGGAAAGTGGGCAAGATGCATTGGTGCCTTTGGAACAACGCGCTGAGCAACCTCAAGCCGTAGGCATTCCGACGCGAATTGCAACGCCTGAACAAATCATGATTGATGGCCCGATTGGTGCGGCTGCTTTCAACAATGAATTTGGGCGCCCGAATCTGGGAGGTTATTTCCGCACTTTCGAGCAGCGTGTGGGTGACAGGGTTTATGGCTATCACAAGCCCATCATGATTGCGGGTGGCTTGGGCAATATTCGTGAAGTGCACACGCACAAATGCGATTTGCCCGCTGGCAGCTTGCTGATTCAACTCGGTGGCCCCGGCATGCGAATTGGCATGGGTGGAGGTGCGGCGTCATCAATGAACGCCGGTACCAACACCGAGTCACTCGACTTTGATTCCGTGCAGCGCGCCAACCCTGAAATGGAACGCCGCGCACAGGAAGTGCTGGACCGTTGCTGGACCTTGGGTGAAGCCAACCCGATTCTAAGTATTCATGATGTGGGCGCAGGTGGCATTTCAAATGCATTCCCTGAGCTTGCTGATGCATCGAACAAGGGTGCTGAATTTGATTTGCGCAAAGTGAATCTGGATGAGAGTGGATTAAGCCCAGCTGAAATTTGGTGCAATGAATCGCAAGAACGCTATGTGATGGGCATTGCGCCAGAATCGTTGGAACTGTTCACGCAATTGTGTGAACGTGAACGTTGCCCTTTCTGTGTGGTGGGTGTGGTCACTGACGTGCGCCAGTTGAAAGTACTGGACGCTGAAAGTGCAAGCAGCCCTGTAGACATGCCGATGGAAGTGTTGTTGGGCAAGCCACCCCGCATGGAACGCGACGACACCCGCGTTGAGACGGTAAAGTCAGAAATGGATTTGACCCAAACTGAGTTGGGTGAAGCCATTGAACAAGTGTTGAAATTCCCCGCTGTGGCCTCCAAGCGTTTTCTGATTACGATTGGCGACCGCACAGTGGGTGGTTTCACTGCGCGCGACCAAATGGTGGGCCCGCACCAGGTACCCGTGGCCGATGTGGCTGTAACCATTGACGATTACACCGGTTACGCAGGTCAGGCCATGGCCATGGGCGAACGCACTCCACTGGCGGTGTTGAACGCACCCGCTTCAGGCCGCATGGCAATTGCCGAAAGCCTGACCAACCTGTTGGCTGCCCCGGTTGAAAAACTTGAAGACGTGAAGCTAAGTGCGAACTGGATGGCCGCATGCGGCACGCCAGGGCAAGACGCTGCGCTGTTTGACACGGTAAAAGCCATTGGAATGGAACTGTGCCCGCAGTTGGGCTTGGGCATTCCAGTGGGCAAAGATTCTTTGTCCATGCGCACGCGCTGGAATGAAGGCGATGTGCAAAAGGAAGTGTTGTCGCCAGTTAGCCTGATCGTAACAGCGTTCTCAAAAATTAATGATGTACGCGGTACGCTGACACCGGTGTTGAACACAGCAGAAGACACTGTGCTGGTACTGGTTGATTTGGCACGCGGCAAAATGCGCATGGGCGCCAGTGTGCTTGCGCAAGTGACCAACCAGCTGGGCACAGAAGTGCCTGATGTGGAAGACGCCAGCGACTTGAAAAACTTCGCGCAGGCGATGAATGCACTGCGCGAGAAAGGTTTGGTGCATGCTTACCATGATCGTTCCGACGGTGGCTTGCTGGCTGCCCTGGCAGAAATGAGTTTTGCAAGCCGAAGTGGTTTGTCAATTAATCTGGATTTGATCACCATCGACCCTTATTCAGCCGATTGGGGCGACTTCAAAATTCGCCCAGAGCAGGTTAGCGTTCAGCGTGGTGAACTTACACTGAAAGCCCTGTTCAACGAAGAACTGGGTGTGGTGCTGCAAGTGCCAGCGGCCCAGAAAAGCGAAGCCATGCAAGTGCTGCGCGATTTCAATTTGAGCAAACACAGCAACATCATCGGCAAACCCAACGACCGTGATGTCATTGAGTTTTACCGCGACGCCAAATGCATTTACACGGAAAGCCGCGCCAAGCTGCAAAGCATTTGGGACGACACCAGTTACCAAATCGCCAAGCGTCGAGACAACCCGGCTTGCGCTGAAAGTGAACACAAGGCGGCGGCTGAATTGCCCAACGCATTGGTGTGGCAACCCAGTTTTGACATTACTGAAAACCCGGTAGCGCCATTTATTGCAAAGGGCGTAAAGCCACGCGTTGCAGTGTTGCGAGAGCAGGGTGTGAATGGTCAGCTTGAAATGGCGGGTGCGTTTACATTGGCAGGGTTCGATGCCGTGGATGTGCACATGAGCGACCTGCTGAACGGCAAGCGCAAGCTGGCTGATTTCCAAGGTTTGGCAGCCTGCGGTGGTTTCAGTTATGGCGACGTGTTGGGTGCGGGTGAAGGCTGGGCCAAAACCATTCGTTACAACGGTGTGCTGGCTGACCAGTTTGCAGAATTTTTTGCCCGCGAAGATGTATTCGGTTTGGGCGTGTGCAATGGTTGCCAGATGATGGCCACGCTGGCTGATTTAATTCCAGGCGCTGGGCACTGGCCCAAGTTGATGCGCAACGAAAGCGAGCAATACGAGGCCCGTTTGGTGAATGTGAAAATCAACAAGACACCGTCTATTTTGTTAAGCGGTATGGAGGGCTCGGTGGTGCCTGTGGTGGTTGCGCACGGTGAAGGCCGCGCAGACTTTTCACGTCAGGGTAATCACGGCAAGTTGAGTTCTGAAGGTTTGGTGGCCGTGCAGTATGTGAACTCGCAAGGCGAGCCCACACAGCAATACCCCTACAACCCCAATGGCAGCCCTGAAGCGCTGGCGGGTTTCACCACGCCCGACGGTCGTTTCACGATCATGATGCCGCACCCTGAACGCGTGTTCCGTAATGTGCAAATGAGCTGGGCACCGAAAGACGCTGGCGAGTTTTCACCCTGGATGCGTTTGTTCTACAACGCACGCAAGGCCTTGGCTTGATGAGTACACACAGTACTCGAAAAGAATGGGAAGACAAATCCGTTTTGGTGTTGCAAGGTGGCGGAGCCTTGGGGTCGTATCAAGCCGGTGCCTACGCGGCTTTACACAAGGCGGGGTACGATCCCGATTGGTTGGCTGGCATTTCGATTGGATCGATCAACGCTGCAATTATTGCGGGCAATGCTTCTGAGGATCGCGTTGAAAAGTTGCGCGAATTTTGGGAGCTGGTTTCATCAAGTCCGCAAATGCCCCAAATGTTTGTGGGCACTCGCGGTCGGGAAGTGTACAACCGGGTCAATGCCGGTTTGGTGGCCGCTTGGGGTGTGCCTGGCTTTTTCAAGCCACACAGCCCGCTGACTTTTTTAAATCCTTTCCACACTGAAAGTCATCACAAAATCAGCGTTTACGACACGTCACCATTGAAAAAGACCTTGCTTGATTTGATTGATTTTGATCGACTCAACAACGGCGACATTCGATTGAGCGTTGGCGCGGTCAACGTAAAAAGTGGCAACTTCATTTATTTCGATTCGGACAAAATCGAAATCAAGCCTGAGCACATCATGGCCAGTGGCGCACTGCCAGAAGGCTTTCCACCGATTGAAATTGATGGTGAATTTTATTGGGATGGTGGCCTGGTTTCCAACACGCCTTTGCAGTACGTGATCGATGAACAGCACCAAGGCGGTATGTGTATTTTTCAGGTGGATTTGTTCAGTGCGGAAGGCAACATGCCGGAAGATCTTTTTGATGTTGCACAGCGGGTCAGCGACATTCGCTATTCAAGCCGAACCCGTTTGAACACCGAAGTGTTCAAGCAAACGCAAAAGGTGCGACACACCATTGCACGCCTTTTGAAGGCGCACCCAGACCAAACATTTTTAAGCGATGCCGAACTGGAGTTGCTTGAGCATTGGAGTTGCGATTCCGCTGTAACCATTGCGCATTTGATTTACCGCCAACGAGAATATGAAGCGCATTCTAAGGGTTATGAGTTTTCGAGATTGTCTGTGAATGAACATTGGCAGTCGGGTGTAGACGATGTGGAATTCACAATTCGTCAACAAGAGTGGCTTGAACGTGCTAAGCCAGTGGGTGGGGCGCAAGTGTTCGATTTCAAGCACAAAAGAACAGCCTGCTCGGGAAAAATGAAATGAGCAAAGCACAGAAAGGCTTGGCGTTCATCGACCCTACCCAGCAATGGGAACCCTTGAAAATGGACCAACACTGGCCTGCCCAGGTGTTCGATGTGCAATGCACGGCTTGCCCGCGTTTGTATGCATTTCATGAACAGAACCGGCGGAAGTTTCCAGACCATTTCAATGGCCCGGTGCCACCGTTTGGTTCTGCAAACGCAGAGTTGTTGATTGTGGGTTTGGCCCCAGGCTTGCACGGTGCAAACCGAACGGGCAGGCCGTTCACTGGCGACTATTGTGGTGACCTGCTGTACAGCACATTGCACAAATATGGATTTGCAAACAAGCCGGTTTCAATGGCCGTGGGCGACGGCATGGCCTTGGTGAACGCGCGGGTAAGCAATGCGGTGAAATGTGTACCACCCGAGAACAAACCCACACCTGCCGAAATTAAAACCTGCAATGTCTACATTGCGCATGAATTCAAAATCCACCCGCCCAAAGCGGTGTTGGCGCTGGGTTTGGTGGGGCACCAAGCTGTATTGAAAGCCATGGATCAAAAACAGAGTGCATTCAAGTTTGGCCATGCGGCCGAACATGATCTGGGCGCGTTTCGCTTGTTCGACAGCTACCACGTTAGCCGCTACAACACGCAAACTGGCCGCCTGACCACGCCCATGTTTGAATCGGTGCTTGAATCCATCCGTCATTTCCTGAAGGCTTGAGGGCAGGGCGATGACGGAACACGAACAGCCGCAAGAGACCTTCGATATTTCGGCTTTTCTGAAAGACCTGACCACACGACCTGGTGTGTACCGCATGATTGATGCGAATGGCACTGTGATGTATGTGGGCAAGGCGAAAAATCTGAAAAAGCGTGTGTCATCGTACTTTCAGAAAACCCACAGCAGTCCCCGCACCGGGCACATGGTTGAACGCATCGTGCGCGTCGATGTTACGCCCACACGTACGGAAGCCGAAGCGCTGCTTCTTGAAAACAACCTGATCAAGTCACTTAGTCCACGCTACAACATTTTGTTTCGCGATGACAAAAGCTACCCTTACCTTCGGCTGACCAATCACACTTATCCGCGTGTGGCCTACTACCGCGGCGCAGTGGATAAAAAATCCCAGTTCTTTGGGCCTTTCCCGAACGCTTGGGCGGTGAAGGAAAGTATTCAGGTATTACAACGCGTGTTTTTACTGCGCACCTGTGAAGACACCGTATTTGCGCACCGTTCTAGGCCTTGCCTGCAGGCGCAGATTCAGCGCTGCAGTGCACCGTGTGTGAAGTGGATTAGCCCGGAAGATTATGCAAAAGATGTTGAAGCGGCATCGCGATTTTTGCGGGGCGATCACAAATCGGTGCTGGCCAATCTGGAAGATAAAATGCTGGAAGCCAGTGGCCTGCTGGAATTCGAAAAAGCCGCAATGTACCGCAACCAGTTGGGCGCATTAAGCCGTGTGCTGCAAAAGCAATCTGTGGACACCACCGGTGGCGACGACGATGCAGACATTGTTGCGGTGGTAATACAAGGCGGTGCTGTGTGTGTGAACGTGGCCATGGTGCGGGGCGGGCGGCATTTGGGCGACAAACCCATGTTTCCCACCGTGGCACAAGCTTCAGAGGACATTGGCCCTGAAGTGCTTGAGGCGTTCTTGAGCCAGGCCTATGTAGACCGGCCCATTCCGAATTTGCTGATCGTGAATCAAGACCTGGATGCACCTGAATTGATGATGGCTTTAAGCCAGCAAGCGGGCAAGAAAATCAATTTGATTCGTCAGCCGCAAAGCGAGCGGCGTAAATGGCTGGACATGGCCGTGGACAACGCACAGATTGCCATTTTGCGTCGAATTGCAGAGCAGGGTTCCGCCCAGTTCCGTACCCGTGCCCTTGTTGAAACCCTGGTACTAGAGCCGCGCCTAGAAGAAGCCTTTCAGGCAGGCGAGGCCAGCAGCATGTTGGGTGGCACGATCAAGCCATCGACTGACTCTACAAGTGATTCAGCCTTGCCACCCGGCACTGAACAGGCGGTTGAAACACCGCCTGAAGAAATTGATTTGCTGGCCACCTTGCGCGTGGAATGCTTTGACATTTCACACACAGCGGGCGAGGCCACACAGGCTTCCTGCGTGGTGTTTCATAACCACGACATGCAAAGCCGCGAATACCGGCGTTACAACATTGAAGGCATTACACCGGGCGACGATTACGCGGCCATGCGCCAAGCCGTTACGCGCCGTTACCAGCGCGAGGGCAAAACCCCGATTGTGATGCCCCATGTGGTGTTGATCGACGGTGGCAAGGGGCAAATTGAAGTGGCGCGGCAGGTGTTTGAGCAATTGGGTTTGGACATCAGCCTGATTGTGGGTGTAAAGAAAGGCGAGAACCGCAAAGTGGGCCTTGAAACACTGGTGTTTCCCGATGGCCGCCCCAGCCTGGAACTGGGCCCAGGCCACCCGGCGCTGATGTTGATTGCACAAATTCGAGATGAAGCCCACCGCTTTGCCATTACCGGCATGCGTGCCAAGCGCGCCAAGGCTCGGCAGGCTTCTGAACTGGATGAAATTGAAGGCATTGGCGCAAGGCGAAAACAAAAACTCCTGACCCGGTTTGGTGGATTGCGGGGTGTTAAAGCGGCGAGTATTGAAGACCTGCAAACCGTGGAAGGCATTTCAAAAACGTTGGCCGAAGAAATTTATCGGCGCTTGCACTGAAAAAGGGCGCCTCAATTGGCGCTCACGCTGATATATTCTGTACCTCTATCGAGTGTAATTTTTACTTAACAGAAGAACAACAACCATGCCAATGAACCTCCCCATGATCCTGACCTGGATCCGGATTGTTTTAATTCCTTTGGTTGTCGGCATCTATTTTCTGCCAGAAACCGTAATGTCCCTTTCCATGCAGAACTGGGTGGGCGCCTGGGTTTTTGTGTTTGCAGCAACTACTGATTTTGTAGATGGCTATTTGGCACGGCGTTGGAATCAAATGTCGGCTTTCGGCGCTTTTCTTGACCCAGTGGCAGACAAGCTTATGGTGGGTGCAGCGCTAATTGTTCTGGTTGACCTCGGCCGAATCGGCCCATTCATTGCGCTAATCATTATTGGCCGTGAAATCACCATTTCGGCCCTGCGTGAATGGATGGCCAGTATTGGCGCACGCAACAGCGTGGCGGTGAATTGGCTGGGCAAATTCAAAACCATTGCGCAAATGGTAGCCATTCCGATGCTGCTTGCGCATGAAACCTGGATGGGGATTAATTTTCAGCTGCTCGGCACACTCGCCATTTATGTAGCCGCCGTATTGACCGTGTGGTCCATGTGCTACTACCTGATGAAAGCTTGGCCTGAACTTCGTGACCGAAGTTGAAGGCACTGCAACCCCGCGCATTTCAATTCCGTACTATGAACAAAAGCAATCTATTGCCCGAGCCTTACCCATTGCGGCAGGCGCTGAACGACGAAGTCCATTCACGACCCACCGAAGCACTGTGGCCTCAGGAGCGTGTTTCTCATATTGCCTTGCTGGTGCAGGGCAATGTGACGCCCGACTTGGTTGCGCAATTGCAGGTCCTGGTGGACTACTGCGGATCCAAACCAGTTTTAAACGATGAGCTGGCAGCTCCGCAGGTCAGCTTGAGCCTGTGTGGTGGTGAATCTGCGTTGCGCCTGCGGGTTGAACGCCACAATGAATTCATTACCCTGACATTTTTCGAACGTGCCGACCACGCCATTGTGTTCGACAGGCCAGTTACCCGCCGTTTGCCGCCCAGCTGGATGGCATCGCTGCCGGGCATCATGCTGGTGGCGATTGAACTGTTTGTTCAGAAAACCGACAGCCCCCGCGAGCCACGCAGCGTGGCAGGTTATTTCGATGGCAATACCTTGATTGGCGGCATGATCGCCAACGGGGCAGGGCAAGTATTTTCTGATCTTCGAATTGCTGACCGGGGAGCAACCCGCATTCTGATTTGCAATCTGAAAATGGGTTCGCGTCAGTTGGGCCGAGTGGTACAACGCACCATCGAGATGGAAACATACCGCATGATGGCGCTGCTGAGCTTTCCGGTGGCGCGTGCCACCTTACCCAAGCTTTCCTCGTATGAAGACCGCTTGGTCAAATTGGCCACGGAAATGGCCGCGACCAGCAAATCTGAGGATTTGGCTGAAGTCACGAACGAAGATGTGGAACTGGATCGAAAATTATTAAGCCACTTAACCGACCTGGCTGCCAAGGTAGAACAACTCAGCGCTGAAAACCGGGTGCGATTCACCGCGGCTGAAGCCTACACCGACCTGGTGAAAAAGCGCATCACTGAACTCAAAGAAATTCCCATGGTGGGCATGCAAACTTTTGGTGAATTTATGGATCGCCGGTTGGGCCCAGCGATGAAAACCTGTACCTGGACTGCGCGCAGGCAAGATGAATTGGCCGCGCGTATTTCACGCGTGACGCAGTTGTTGCGAACACGTGTTGAAATTGAACGCGAAAGCCAAAATCAGCGCTTGTTGACCAGTATGGACAAGCGGGCCAAGGTGCAGCTGCGCCTGCAAGAGACCGTGGAAGGTCTTTCAATAGTTGCTATTTCCTATTACGGTGCCAGTCTGATTGGCTATTTGGCCAAGGGAGCCAAAGAACTTGGCGTGGCTGTGTCGCCCGATTTGGCTATTGCAGTGGCCATACCGACCATTGCAGTGTTTGCTTATTTCAGCATGCAAGCCATGAAAAAGCGCATGGGCTTGAAAGCCTGAAATGAAAGCAAATGCAAATATTGCACCCGGGTTCCCAAAACCCGGGGTTTGTGGTTATAATTGCGGGCTCGGAAGCTTGGCAGAGCGGTTGAATGCACCGGTCTTGAAAACCGGCGAAGGTGAAAGCCTTCCGTGAGTTCGAATCTCACAGCTTCCGCCAAAAACATTGAAACCCGCCCTAGTGGCGGGTTTTTTGTTTTTCCGAGTTAGGCGAAGAATTGACATGACAATACCCTTGAATACCGGCGAATGGCGCATACACTGATTTGTTAAGGTATGTTGACTATAAAAAGAAAGCTTTTTCGCCTTCACAAGGGTTTGACCATGAGCAACAAGTTCGACGCTATTTTGCAGACAGCACATCTAATTCCAGCCATACCCAAAGCAGTTCAAGATGTGTTGCTGCTATTGAATCAAAATGATTTAAGCATCAATGACCTTGCTGATGCAGTGAGGCTTGACCCGGTTATCTCTGCCCAGGTATTAAAGATGGCCAACTCGGCTTATTTCGGTCGTCCGAAACAAGTTGACTGTATTGAAGACGCTGCGTTGATTATTGGCATTGATGCTATTCGAACGATGGTGCTTGCCTGCGGCTTGATGGGTTCTTGGGAAAACACAAAGAACTTTGATTTGCAGCGATTCTGGCGTTTGTCGCTTTTGTCGGCTTACATCGCCAAAGACATTGCATGGTTGTACGGGCATGATGCGAACAGGGCTTACACCGCTGCCTTGATTCACGGATTGGGCGTGCTGGCCATACACAGGGCTGTACCCGAAATTGCATCTGAAATTGACCAAGCCTGTGGTGATCATTTCCCTTATGACAGGGCCGATGCGGAAAGTCAGTTGTTGGGTTTTGACCATGCAGAGGTTAGCGCAGCAATTGCACATGAATGGAATTTGCCGTCGGTGATTGGCGATTCAATTCGAAACTATCCACATCCCGGAAACAATCATTCCCGTGAGTTGAGTGCCTTGATTCATTTAAGCGTGGCTTTGGCCATTAACCTTTCGGACGATATTCCCAGTGATGAGTGGAAATACAATCTGGATGTGGATGTGGAAGATTCGCTCGAAATTTTGATGGTGGAACTTCCTGAATTACAACCGAAATTTGACACCGCCCTGAGGTTCGTGAACATGATGGTGACTGGTCGTTAGCGGCAAGTGTCCAAAATACAATAGCTGCGGTTCTAATTTGCTTGAACTTAACTTGCGCCAGGGTTACCTAATTCTCCTTAACTGTGCACGAAGTGTCGGTAATTCCGGAGTTTTAAATGATTCACGAGCTGTCAGGTTCAAACACGGGTTCGAGTAGCCACTCGGCCAGCACCGGCTTGCAAAATCAGCCCCAAAGTCAACAAGCCGCTATTTTGCCAGCTGTGAAAAACGCAGTTGAAGAACTTGCAGGTGCGTTGAAGAGGACCAAGTTACCAGCCCCGTGTACCGTAATTGACAAGTCAGATTTACTGCGACTTGTTGGGTTGAAATTTGCCGACTTTCACATTTACAACCCGCTGATGCAAAGCCTTGGCTGTAGTTTGAAAGAGGCTTGTCGTGCCCCGCTAAGCCAATTTTATGCAGCAAAAACCATTGATGAACTTCCAGAAGTTGGCGAGTTAATGCAACACATCAAGCCAATGCTTACACGCCGAGCGATGCTTCAGCGCGTCGTCAAAAACAGTTACGTGGACTTGATGCAGCATGTGGTCGATGTTTTTGTAATTCCTCGCCCCGTTAAGTTAGGTGCCAATCTTGCCAAATCAAACCAAAAACTGGCTAACTTTTGTAAGCAATTGCTGGCCATGGGCCACACTGAAATTCAGCCCCGCCACTTGGCGATGTTACGTGCTAACACCTTTAACCCGCTCAGGTCATTTTTGATTACGGCTGAAGTTGATCCCGAAACGCAAATTGAAAATATTGCTGCCATCGTCACCGCATTTCAAAAAGCAGGCATGATAATCGGGATTGAAGACGGCGAAGTTGATTTCCATGAGCATTTGTCAATCAGTGACAGAGTCGATCCAGATTTTCAACTGGCGGTCATCAATCCTGAATATCAAAGGGATGTTACTCCCTTGGACCACACACCTGTCTCGCTTCTAGACAATGAAGTGTTCATGATGGAAGCTTGCCAGCGCAACGGCTTTTCACTGGCGCGCGCAAGTGCACGCCTTCGAAATATGCCAGCCGTAGTGCGCTGCGCTTTGGTGGTAGAAGCTCGTGCACTTGAATTTGCCAGCGACGAATTGAAGGATCGACGTGACATTGTGGAGTTTGCGCTAGAACAGAATTGCGGTGAGGCTTTGCAATTTGCAAGTGAGCGACTGCGGGAAATGGCAGATGTCGTCGAACTGGCCGAGGAAAACAACAATGGAGAGGAAATAATTCAGTATGCCGGGCCGCGTTTGCGGGATAACTTTGATTATATGGTGGAGGGATGTCAGGACGGTGGTTTTGATTATTACGAACATGCCAGTGAGCGACTCAAGAACGATATTGAGTTTGCAACCTTGGCGATGAGTAGTGTTCCAGCTGACGTATTTCGCCGATTGCCAGAGGTTTTCAGAAACCGTTTCGATTTCGCCTTCGCAGCAGTCACTGAGAGGGGGGAAAACCTGAGGTATGTTGGGCCAGAGTTAAAAAATAACGAAGACATCACACTTGCGGCGGTAATGGAAACGCCACACGCAATTACTCATGCAGGTTCCGAATTAATGGCTAATCAAGCCTTTTTACTAAAAGCGATTCAGCAATCACCCAATGTTTTTGGATCCTTGCCCGAAGCCCTGAAAAGCGATGTTGTTTTCGTAAGCCAAGTGCTTGAATTGAATCTTGAACCGTCTCAGCGTGCTCGTGTGGTTTACCACTTGCAAAATATGGGAAATATGGATCTAACGCAAATCTTCTAAGCAAAAAAAACCCGCACCAATGGGCAGGAGTGCGGGCAGTGCAGTGTGGGCTGCAAATTGCAGAATGCCAGTTAGGTAAAGTATCCTCTGTCTGCTAGCCCACATTGAATGTACGAAAAAAAAGCACCCCTTAGGGTGCTTTTTTCTTGTTGTGGCTGTTGATGTTATCTGTACAACACACTTGGCAGCCACATGCCGATTTGTGGGAACACATATAACACAAACATCGCGAAGATCTGGATGAACATGAAGGGGATCATGCCCATGAAAATCTGGTTCAATGTAACACCGGGTGGCGATACACCTTTCAGGTAGAAAGCTGCCATGGCCACAGGTGGCGACAGGAACGCGGTTTGCAAGTTCAACGCAACCAGCAATCCGAAGAACAATGGATCTATGTCAAAGTAGGGCAGCAGTGGAATGAAGATTGGCATGAAAATTACGATGATCTCTGTCCATTCCAAAGGCCAGCCCAACAGGAAAATGATGACCTGCGACAGCAAGAGGAATTCAATGGGGGTCAAGCCCAGTGACAGCACCCAGGTTTCCACAAGTTCCTGGCCACCCAACAATGCAAACGCTGCCGAGAAAATGGATGAACCCACGAACAACCAGCACACCATGGCAGTGGTTTTGGAAGTGAGGAAGGCGGATTCACGCAGCACAGGGAAGCTCAGCTGGCGATAACCGGCAGCAAGCAACAAACCACCAAATGCGCCCAATGCAGCTGCTTCCGAAGGTGTGGCCAAACCCATCACAATACTGCCCAACACAGCGGCAATCAAAAACGCCAGAGGGAAGAATGAAGTGAGCAGCATTTTGAACACTTCAAGGCGCTCAAAGCTGAGGCGTGAATAGTAATACCCCAATACAGCCACAATCGCCAGTAACCAGATCCAGAAGTTCATGGGTGCTGGAGTTGATTCAGGCTCCGCAACAGCTTCTTCTGCTACAGGTTCTTCCAAAGCAGGTGCTGGTGCAGCTTCAATGGTTTCTGCACCCGCTGGTTCTTCCAATCCAAAATCGTAATTGCTGCTGCCTGAGCTTTCATAGCTGGAGCCGAAGGATACCAAGCCAGACGTATCAAATGCTTTTTCGGGGGGCGCAGTCACTGAGGAGTACACCAAACCCAAAATAAAGGCAGCGAAGATGGCGGGGATCATCGCCACGAACAACTGGCCGGCAACTTGTCCACTGGTCAGGTTGCCTTCACGGCGCCCTTTCAAGCCATTCACCAAGGCAGACACCGCACGGCTACTGCCGTACGTACGCTTCAATGAATCAAGAACAGGGCTTAGTGGCACACGGCGTTCTTCTTCCGACAACGGGGGCGCACATTTTGGATTAATCTTGGCGCGAATGATAATGTAAGCAATGTACATTGACGTCAACATCAAGCCAGGAAACAAAGCGCCTGCGTACAATTGCACCACTGAAACACCGGCAGTTGCGCCGTAAACGATCAACAACACGGAAGGTGGAATCAAAATACCCAAACAGCCGCCCGCAGTAATTGCGCCAGCAGCAATTTTTGTGTCGTAACCAGCTTTCAACATGCTGGGCATGGCCAGCAAGCCCATCAAGGTCACGACTGCACCCACAATGCCTGTTGCAGTCGCAAAGATTGCACAGGTGATCAAGGTTGCAACACCCAGCGCACCTGGCAAGCGTGCCATGGCCAAGTGCAGTGACTTGAACAGTTTCCCAATCAAGTTAGCGCGTTCCACCAAGTAGCCCATGAACACAAACAATGGCACCGAGATCAGCACATCATTGGTCATCACCTTGTAGGTGGATTGCACCATCAGATCAAGGGTTTTTTGTATGTCTTGATCGTAAGCGAAGAAAGTGAAAATCACACCCATGCCCATCAGGGTAAAGGCGGTTGGAAAGCCCAGCATGATGGCTACAACCACCAGTGATAGCATCAACAAACCCAAGTGACCGTTGGTCATCTCGGAAGGTGCGGGCATTGCAATGGCGACTCCGATCAGGATCATCGCCATGATGGCAATACCAAAATACAGTTCTTTTTTCATGATGAATCCTGTTAATTCTTGCCAAGCGAAGCTTTCAGCTTCTCTACGTCCACTTCTTCCACGTCGTCTTCACGCTTGGGCCATACACCGTCTTTGATGCACATCACGCAGCGAATAACTTCCACAATGCCTTGAAGCAGCAGAAAGAAACCAGCCAGTGGAATGAAGGCTTTGAACGGGTAAATGGGCGGGCCATCTGCAGTGATGGACGACATTTCCTTGATGGCCCAGGCTTCGTCTGCGAATGTGTAACCTGCGTAGGTCAATGCGATGATGCCGGGGAAGAAGAAAACAAAGTACAAAATCAAATCAAGAATGGCCTGTGTTCTGGGCTCTAAAAAGCCGTACAGAATGTCGCCACGCACATGGCCATTGGTGGCCAATGTGTAAGCACCTGCCATCATGAACAGGATGCCGTAAAGAATGTAGGATGCGTCGAAAACCCATGGGTTTGGGCTGTTTAGCACGTACCGTGTAAACACTTCGTACACGATAACTCCGGTCAACAACACGATGGTCCAAGCAAACAGGTGACCAATCTTGGTTGAAATTTTGTCGACCAAATGAAGAAAAGCTAACATGGGGTGAACCTCTGGTTCGGTTAAAAAAAAGCCAACACCCGTTGTGCAGGTGCTGGCTTTTTGTCTTGGGGTTAATTACTTCTTTTGTGCGTAGAATGCCTGTGCCATCTTGAAGTCGACTGAAGTGTCGGCTTGCCACTTGGCAGCACGTGCGGCAAATGCACGCTGTGATTCAAACACTTTCTTGAACATGGGGTTGGCCGCCGATTTTTCTTTGGTGACTTCATCCCATGCTTTCAACTGCGCCTTCAAAATGCTGTCAGGTGTCTTGAAGAATTTGACACCGTCTTTGCTCTGCATTTCAGCGTAGTCTTTGGAGTAACGATCAACTGCTTTCCAGCTCATGTCGGCAGACGAAGCTTCGGCCGCGTTTGCAATAATCGCCTTGATTTCAGCTGGCAGCTTGTTGTACTTGGTCTTGTTGAACATGATTTCAAACTGTTCTGAAGACTGGTGGAAGCTTTGCAACATGCACACTTTGGATACATCGGGGAAGCCAAGCAAACGATCAGAAGATGCGTTGTTGAATTCAGCAGCGTCCAGCAGGCCACGGTCCATCGCTGGAACGATTTCACCACCTGGCAACGCGTTAACCGCAACACCCATTTTCGTGAACATGTCTACAGACAATCCAACGGTACGGAACTTCAACCCTTTCAGGTCCTCTGCCTTGGTGACAGGCTTCTTGAACCAGCCCAGTGGCTGTGTTGGCATTGGGCCGCTCATGAACGAAACCACGTCCATTTTTAGATCACCGTAGATTTCATCCAGCAATTCCTTGCCGCCACCGTATTTGTGCCATGCCAGCAACATGTTGGCGTCCATGCCGAAAGAGGGGCCTGAACCCCACAATGCCACGGCTGCATTTTTGCCGTACCAGTAAGCGATCACACCGTGACCACCGTCAAGTGTGCCCTTGCTTACTGCGTCCAGCAGGTCAAATGCCTTAACCACGGAGCCAGCTGGCAGCACTTCAATTTTCAGGCGGCCACCAGTCATGCTGTTCACTTTGTCTGCGAAGTCAACGGCGTATTCGTGGAAGATGTCTTTTTGTGGCCATGTGCTCTGGAAGCGCATGCTCACGGTCTGCGCTGTAGAGATCATGGGGAACGCCATGGCGCCAGCACCTACTGCAGCCACTGATGTGCCCTTGATAAAATCACGGCGCTTTTGGTTGTTCACTGAGTCAGTCATTTTGCCTCCTTAAATTGATGTAGCTTTCGACTGTTGTTATTCGTTTTACTTTTCGAACCTGCATTGTGATGGGGTACCAAGGCTAACTAAATAGGAGCAAACCCTTATGACTCGGTACTATCCCTAGGCTCGAAAAAAAACCGCCAGATGTTGGTCTGGCGGCTTTTCAGGGGTGGGGAAGGTAGGTCAGGCGTTTGCGCTAACCTTGCTTGCCAATTTGGCTTTGACTTGGCGGTGTTTGTCGATGGCTTCCACCTTGCGTTGTTTCTCATGCAGAAAGCTGAGCACTTCGTGGCGGTAATGGTTGTAGGTGGGGTTATCGGCCAAAGCGAGCCGATCGCGAGGCCGGGGCAGGTCGATCTCAAGAATTTGCCCGATGGTTGCGGAAGGGCCATTGGTCATCATCACGATTCGGTCTGAAAGCAGCACCGCTTCGTCCACATCGTGAGTAATCATCACTACCGTGTTCTTTAACTCGCCCTGAATTCGCATTACCTCGTCCTGAAGGTGCGCGCGGGTGAGCGCATCCAAGGCGCCAAAGGGCTCGTCGAGTAGCAGCACTTTCGGTTCCATGGCTAGCGCACGGGCAATACCCACGCGCTGTTTCATGCCACCGGAAATTTCAGAGGGAAGGCGATCAAGCGCGTGGCTCATATTGACCATGTCGAGATTGTACAAAATCCATTCACGTTGTTCAGCCTTGCTTTTTTTGCCACGGAAAATCTTTTCTACTGCCAACTCAACGTTTTGGTAAACAGTAAGCCAGGGCAGCAGGGAATGATTTTGAAACACCAATGCGCGGTCCGGCCCCGGTGCATTGACCTCTTTGTTGTCCACAATCACCACGCCTTCGCTGGCGGTTAGAAGGCCGGCAATAATATTTAACACCGTGGACTTGCCGCAACCCGAGTGCCCAATCAACGAAATGTATTCACCCCTGTTCACTTCCAGGTTGATGTCTTTGAGCACCGGGTTGACTGTGCCATTGCGCTCGAAACGCATTTGGACCTGAGAAATACTTAAAAAACGATCGCTCATTTTTTGCTCCTTAATTTATCGAATCTGGACACTGCTCGCGCAGTCATTCAAGCTGCTGAAGTTCCGCGGGTTATCTTGTTGCCTACCCAGGCCACGCATCGGTCAAGAATGAAACCGACGATGCCCACGTAGACCAGTGCCAAAACAATGTCGCTGATCAGAGAACTGTTCCATGCATCCCAGATAAAGAAACCAATGCCCACACCACCGATCAACATTTCGGCGGCAACAATCGCCAGCCAACTCAAGCCAACACCGATTCGCAGGCCCGAGAAAATGTAGGGCGCTGCGGCTGGCAGCATGATTTTCCAAAAGTACTCCACGCCGTTGTGCTGAATAACTCGGGACACATTGCGGTAGTCTTCAGGAATGTTTCGAATGCCGACAGAAGTATTGATGATGATGGGCCAAATGGCTGTGATGAAAATCACGAAGATCGCGGACGGGTTGCCGTCTTGAAAACCCGCGAGCGACAGGGGCAGCCATGCCAGTGGTGGTACCGTACGTAGCACCTGAAAAAGGGGATCCAAACCCCGCAAGGCCCATGTGGATTGCCCCACCAACACACCCAGGGCAACACCCACCACCACAGCCAAGCTATACCCCATCGCCACGCGTTGAAGACTCGCCATGATTTGCCAACCCATGCCGACATCAGACCCACCGTTGTCGTAAAACGGGTTGATAATCAGCTCCCAAGTGTCGGTGATCACTTTGCTGGGGGCAGGCAGGCGAGCGCCTTCTGCGCTGCACAAAATTTCCCAGATCAGCAGCAAAACACTCATGATTACGATAGGCGGAACAAGCTTGGCCAGGCTCTCTTTCGCTCGCTTGTAGGCGGCTGTTTCGATAAATGGTTTGCCTTTTACCTTGGGGGTGGTTTGCAAACGCTCTAGTGTGTCAGTGTTCATCATGATTTCATCGCCTTAATGGTCAGGCTGTCGAGGTAGGCTTTGGGGTTCTTCGGATCAAATACTTTTCCATCAAAAAACTTTTCGATGCCGCGCGATGTGCTGGCCGGAATGTCTTTGGCAGCCACGCCAAGCTCCTTGGCTGCGGCTCTCCAGATGTCTTCCCGATTTACTTTCTTGATCAGCGCGTTGGTGTCCAGTTTACTGGGCAGGTAGCCCCATCGCTGATTTTCTGTGATGAACCACAAGTCATGGCTTTGGAATGGGTAAGAAGCCTGATTATTCCAGTACTTCATCAAGTGTTTGCTGTTGTCTTCCATGCGGCCAGTACCATAATCGAATTGACCTTTCATGCGCTCGATGATGTCGCCCACTGGCGCGTTGATCCAACGGCGCTGTGAACAGATTTTTGCCACTTCATCTTTGTTGGCGGGGTCGTCGCAGAACATCTGCGCTTCCATTACAGCCTTCAAGATTGCTTTGGTTGCATTCGGGTTCGCTTTCACATAATCGGCTCGCAGGCCCAATGCTTTTTCCGGATGGTTGTTCCACAATTCGCCCGTAGTTACTGCGGTGTAACCAATTTTTTGATGGATCAACTGTAGATTCCAGGGTTCGCCCACACAGAACGCGTCCATGCTGCCCACTTTCATGTTGGCTACCATTTGGGGAGGAGGAACCACAATCGTGGACACGTTGCTGTTCGGGTCGATGCCGCCTGCGGCCATCCAGTAACGAATCCACAAATCGTGCGTGCCGCCAGGGAAGGTCATGGCCGCACTGACTGGCTTGCCAGCGCCTTTTTTTGCCGCCAAAGCTGCTTTGAATTCCGTGGCGTTGGTACCCACCTTCAAGTCTTTGTACTCATTGCTGACTGAAATGCCCTGACCGTCCAGATTCAATCGACACAGAATGACCATGGGTACTGGAATGTTATTGGTGGTTATGGCGCCGGTGGTCAGTAAATAGGGCATGGGGGTCAGAATGTGAGCACCATCAATGCCGTTGCCAGCAGAGCCAAGCACCAGGTTGTCGCGGGTTGTACCCCATGACGATTGTTTTAGCACTTCCACATCGGTCATGCCGTGTTTCTTGAAAAACCCTTTTTCGTCAGCAACAAACAGGGGAGCCGCATCAGAAAGTGCGATGAAGCCAAGTTTTGCTTTGGTAGTTTCAAGCTTTGTCGATTGCGCCATCACGATGGAGGGTGCGCCAAAGCCCGCCAGCATGGTGGAACCCCAAACCGCCGCAGATTGTTTAATGAAGGTACGGCGTGTTTCAGACAATTCAGGTTTGTTGTCAGTGGGTTTGTTGCTCATGTTCGTGAATCCTCAAAAATTCAAGCCAAGAAAAAACGGCGCACATCACCAAACTTGCCAAGCAGATTTGGGATGGACGCCGTTGTCCGGTACTTCTTTGTTTCGATACTTCAATACATTTGACCTGTCCATCGTTGGCGAAGGTCCTGTTTCAACTAAAGCAGAATGTGTGCCAGGCAGGAAAGAGGTACTTTGAGGTGAATTGCAGTCAGATAAACGCAAAGTTGGGCGTTAATTTTGGTGCATGTGATGAATTTGGTGCGGTGCATCAAGTAAATGGGTGCGTGACTGCAGATTGAATTGGTGCATGCACCTGTTTGATGTGTTTCTTGAGAGAGGCTACGTTATACTCTGGACCCGAGGAGAAGTGCGAGAGCGGCTGAATCGGCCTGACTCGAAATCAGGTAAGGGGGCAACCTCTTCGAGGGTTCGAATCCCTCCTTCTCCGCCAGTCAATCTCTCCATTGAGGCTGAAAGGAAACGCCTTGGTTTCATCTCATCGTGATGTTTCGTATGCAAAGGACGTTGAGACAGCTATTAACTGTGGAGGAGGGTAGAGGCTGGGTAGTCCAGTCATCTTAGACCAGTGTGCAGCAGGGGTTACAGGGCCAGTAACTTCTCAGGGCTAATAGGTTTAAACATTACTTCGTTCATACCTGCATCTAAAGCACTTCTGCGATCTTCCTCCATTGCAGCGCCAGTCAGGCCGATGATTCGAACATTGTTAATTGGGCCATGAAGGCCTCGAATCTCCCTTGTTGCTTGAAGACCATCCATTTGAGGCATATGAACATCCATGAGCACAAGTTCAATATCAGGATTCCCGATAAGACTCTGAATTGCCTCTAGCCCGTCATTCGCTTTTGTGACCTTTGCACCATTTAGCGACAACACGTTTTCTAACACAAGAAGATTAAGTTTAGCGTCGTCCACTATCAGCACATGACGGCCAGACCAGTTCTTCGTCGGTGGTCCAACTGTGGCCGAATTTGTGACATTTGCAGCACATACTTTCAGTGGCAAGGACACCCAAAAAAGACTACCCGTGCCAAGTTTAGTTTTAACGCCATACTGCCCACCCATGTTTGTAATCAGACCTTTCACAAGTCCGAGTCCAAGTCCTGAACCTCCGTACTTTGAAAAAGTATTATTCTCGGCCTGTTCAAAAACTTCGAATATCTTTTCTAGCTTTGCCTCGGCGATACCTACCCCAGTGTCTTCGACCTGAAAAAGGACTTCTGCATCACTGAGCACTCGCTTACTTAGTCGACAAGACAATTTTACAAACCCGGTTTCTGTAAACTTCACTGCATTGCTAAGCAAATTGACCAGTACCTGCTTTAATCTAACTTCATCAAATAACGCCGATTCAGGCAATCGTTTATCAAATTCATAGCGAATTTCAAGCCCCTTGTGGGATGCTGCTTCCCCAACTATGCCCAACGACGTCTCGCAGACTTCCCTAAGGTTGCTTGGTTGAATGTTAAGTTGTAAGCGACCTTCTTCAATTCGACCCATTTCAAGAACATCAGAGACCAGAGAGTTCAGGTGCTGTGTCGCTTTGCTTAACTGATTTAATAAAGTCCTAGCTTTCTCAGGATCGGAGGTCAATTGAAGAGAGTAGGTTAGCCCAGAAATACCGTTTAGAGGGGTTCGGAGTTCATGACTGATTGTCGACAAAAATCTTGACTTTGCAAGTGATGCGGCCTGAGCTTTCATTTCGAGGCTTTCCGCTTGTTTTTTCTGCTGCTCCGCAAGCTCTAACGATTGTTTTAACGCTTCGGTCTTTTGAGCAACTTCTCTTTCTAATCTAACCTTGTAATCAATTGAGTCTTGAATATCCGTGTTTGAACCGAACCACGCAATGATGTTCCCGAGTTCATTTTTCAGTGGGAGCGCTCTCGTATCAAACATCCGATAAATACCATCCTTACCAAGGATCCGAAAATCGCACTTAAAAGGCTCACCTGTTGTAACACTCTGTTGCCAGCTAGAAGCTAGTCTTTGTTTGTCATCAGCGTGTACGAACTCGAACCACTGTGCACCGAGAAGCAGCGATCGAGTCGCGCCTGTATAGTCGGTCCAATTAGGACTCAAGTAGTCGCAATCACCTTTAGCTGTGCAGGTCCAAGTTAATTGAGGAAGTGTTTCCGCGAGGCCACGAAGACGGCGCAGCTCTTCAGCTGAAGTTTTAATTTCTTGTGCTTTTATCTTTTCGGTTAGGTCTGTGTGAAGTCCTAGAACCCTGTATGGCTTTCCTGTTTCGTCGAGAATCGCTTGGCCAGTGCAACGAATATATCTTACATCACCATCAATTGTCTTATAGCGGACAACTTGATCATAGCGAAACTCAGGGTTAAGCGGCGCTTGAAGATGTTTACCAATATTTACTTTCGCAAGTTCTAAGTCTTCTGGAAAAATTAAGTCTTGCCATTCGCTGGCGAGGTGTTTTTTACTGCTCGGCTCATAACCGAAGGTCGTCCAAAACTTCGGACTCATCCATTCGCTATTTCCTTCCTTAATGTCCCAGAACCAAATCCCATCCAAAGCCCTTTCCAATACATCAAGGAATTCATTCGCGTGTGACGTGACGAACTCGATCAACTCCCTGTAGAGTCGGTGCTCATCGGCTGCTTTGTTAGCCCAGTTAACAACTTGATGGTTTTTTTGCACCTAAGCTCCAGCGAAAGAATTCGTATCCCGTCGGCAATTCCCACAACTATATTAAACAGGTATCAGCAGTAGCAATCATCGAATAAGAAACGAAAAAAGGTAACATTTTTGGAATTGAATCAGTCAAGACAGTGGATTCGATAACGCAAACAGCATCGATGCTGCTGATGTATTGCCTGATAACACGTCTCTATATATATGAAAATTTGCTAAGTTTCCTGCTAAGATAGTATCTCGGAATTTTGGTAAGCCACTGAAAATAAAAGGAAGTTGGTTTTGATTAGGCGAATCCCTCCTTCTCCGCCAAAAAACAAAAAGGCCCCAAATGGGGCTTTCTTGTTTTTTGGATCAATGTTTAAACCAAGTTACTCGACCAGATTCAGTCGCATCACGGCAGTGGTGCCGCTCACTTCGCTAGTCACTACCAATAAAGGTTCGCCATTTGGTGAATCAGAGGCTTTGATAAATGTCAGACCTTCAGGTCCCAAGTCACCTACCTGTGCCAAGTTCGCGGCTTCCGGATCCAGCAAAAAGTTATCGCGTGTATTCAGGTAATCAACCATTTCCGGCGCTTCGGGGTCCGTGATGTCGTACACAAAAACACCACCCATTCTTTCCAGACCAATAAACGCAAAAGTTTTCTCGCCAATCTTGCCCAGTACGATGCCTTCTGGCTCGGATCCTTTTGCATCGCTGCGGCTGTCCAGTGCGTCGCCTTCATCATGACCGGTGTTGAAGAAGTCTTTACAAGGAATGTCGCGGTTGCTGCCTGCCATGCATTCGTCGCTGGCCAGGAATTTTTCGAATTGTGCGCCTGAGTCGAATACCAGTGTGCCGTCTTCGTCAAAAATCGAGAACGAGCGACCACCGTAGGCGTACAGGTTGTCGTACATAATGCGGGTGCCTGCAGGGTCTTCTACACCTTGGGTGTTGAACAACACTGGGGTGCCATCGGCGTTTGTGCGGTAGCCCATGGTCCAGCTAATATTCAGACGGCCTAACATGGCTTCATCGCGGCAGGCACCGGGACTCGTGGCGATGGCGCCACAATAGCCAAACACCATCGGATTTAACAACGCGCCGCCAATGTCTGCACCCTGGTTGGGAACCAATGCATCCAATTGTGGAGGCAAGTCATCACCCACACGGCTAGCCCAGCCGTTTGTGTTGGTCATGGCGCGCACACGGAATTCTTCGACAAAACCCAGGTTGGCGTTGCCATCGAAGTAAGCTTGGTTGTTTTCACCCCAGGCACGTGCATCGCCTTCATTGGCCGTTACGATGTAGTTTTTGCCATTCACCGCATAGGTGGCGATGGAATCAGGCATGTACATGCCGAGTACTCCAGGCCATGTACGGATGTCGATGGTGTCGTCTCTGTCGGATACATCAAGTTCATTGCCCTCTACGCCATGGTCTTTGAAACCCATGGGCAGTACAGACAACACATTCGCGGTGGCAATGTCGATTTTTGCGATTGCATTATTTTCCTGCAATGATACAAAGGCTGTTTTTCCGTCTTCGGTAACCGCAATGTATTCAGGTTCAAAGTCTTGTGAAGCCGATGCGCCGGGGCCATAAATTCGAATACCACTTTCGCGCAGGGCCTGTTCCTGACCTGTAAAGGCACCAAAACTGGCTGTACGTACCACCGGCATGGTTGGATTGCGCACGTCGATAATGCTCACGCTGCCTTCCGGGTCAATTTGGTAGTCGTCGCTGGGTTCGCCTTCGTTGGCGCTAAGTACAGTGTTGCCATCGGGTGTAAACACAACCATGTCTGGCATTGCGCCCACAGTGGGCGAGCTCAACAATTCAAGCGTGCTGGAGCGATACAAGGCCACACGGCCCAAATTGGTTTTAGGTGATGCCTCAATGGCTACAGCAAGAATACCGTTTGCAACAGCCACGCTGTTAACCGTTGCACCTGTCAACACGTCGTTGGCAGGCAAAGATTGGAGTAGTACCGGATTTTCTGGATCAGCGAAGTCAAAAACATCGATAGCCCGGGTTGAGGCGTTGCTTACAAACAGCCTGTTGGTCGACGGGTCAAACGTGGCAATTTCGGCTGCGCTTTCATCGAAAATTCCAGTTGATGTGCCACCGATTTTTTCAAGCGTTAAGCTGCTTGGCGTAACTTCACTTGGAGCGACGCTGACTGCCGCAGGATTGTCGCCGCCACAAGCAACCAGCGTTGCAGCAGCAATTGCGGAAATCGCAAACAGTTGAATTTTTCTTTTGTTCATGAAAATAGGCCCATGTCTAGGTAAAGCCCATGAGCCTATTTGTGTTCTATTAAATCCTGATGACATCAACCGGGCAAAGCGGGTTTACCCCAGCAAACCATCAGTCGGCAATCCGCCGCCGAGCTGTTCACTCAGGGCATCGGCACCCGATGAAATGCCTGAGCTCAAAGTACCCAGCAAATCACCTTCAGGGATTTCTGGCAGGCCTGAACCGTTGCCCGCACCTTCCAGCGCGATTTGCAGGGTGTCTGCGCCGCCCAGAATGCCATCCACCAAGGTATTCAGTCCCCCGTCCACTTCAACGGCCACAGTGTGCAAGCCGTCCATTAGCTGGTCCACTGGCTCCACTTGTTGGCTCAAAGGTTGTGTAATGTCATCGACCAAATCCACCACGCTGGTAACCAGGCCACCATCGGCAGGGTTCACATTCGGTAGTGCAGACACCAGCATGTCCAGTCCAAGGTCTGTGTTTACCGCATCAACCAGTGGGTTTGTGATCGGGCTCAATGGCTCGCCCAGTGGGGTTTCGTTAAGGCCATCCACCAGTTGTTGAACCAGGTCGGCTTGGGGTGTGCCCTCACCTGTGATAGCCACCAGCGCATCGTGGACATTTTCCAGGCCGGCAAATGCAAGCTGTTCACCTGCCACCGCAATGTTGTCTGGGGTGGATTCCGGATTGGCCTGGCTGTTTTCGATTGCCGTTTGAATTGGCTCAACGATACTTTCCTGAAGATTGTCCTGAGTCAGGTTTTCATTGACGAATTCTTCAATGCTTTGTGGGCTGTCTTCTGAAGAAAATTCACCAGCGCTGACACCGATCAAGCTGCCATTGCCGCCGCTTGCACCCGTGCTGGTGCCCACGCCACCAATATCGCCGCCGGAGGAGTCACCTGACCCACCACCCAAGAATGCGCCCGCCGCCAATGCGCCTGCTCCCGCTACAGCACCGCTGCCTGCGCCTAGCATGCCTGCACCAAACAGACCGGCTACGGCACCGCCCTCGGCAGCAGCAGAGTTCTCTGCCAATTCGGTGGTGAATTCAAAACATTCGCCGTCTTCCAGTACAACAATTTGTTGCTGACCATTCGCACCAGGTTGCTCGCCCAGGGTCAATTTGCCGTTCGCAGTCATAACGCCTGCAGCGGGAATTTGTCCGTCGCTGCCCGGAAACTCAAGGGCCAGGCGGCCGGTCGCGCCCGTGGCTACTTCATCACCGGGTAACAGGAAATCGCCTGCTTTCACGGTTACTACTTCGCCGTTGCGGGTTACGCTGACTTCACCTTCGAGGTCTTTGATTAATGCTTGGGGTGCGGCCATGGGTTTGCTCCTTGATTATTCAATTGGTGTGTTTAACAGCTTTCAATTCTGCGAGGGCCGCTTGATTTCAATCCTCCAATTAGGGGGAGGGTTCTACCCTCTATTGATCATTTTGCAATTGACAATGTTTATTGTCAGATATACATTCATGAAAGCAAAAATTTCTTGAAAAGGTCTGTGGCATGAATGAGTACACGGTGGTAATTATTGGCAGCGGTTTTGGCGGGCAGTGTGCTGCAATCAACCTTAAAAAGCGCGGTATTGAAGATTTCATCATGCTGGAAAGGCGCGATTTCATGGGCGGAACCTGGTGCCAGAACTCTTATCCCGGTGCAGCAGTCGACGTTCAATCGCTCTTGTATTCAATCGAGTCCGAACCCTACGACTGGAGCCAAATGTTTGCTGAAGGGGCCGAGTTGCAGCAATACACCGAGCATGTCATCACCAAGCATGGTTTGCGGGAAAAAACCCGCGTGAACAGCAATGTTGAGCGCACTGAATGGCATGAAAACGAACAGCGCTGGTCGATTCATCTTCAAGGTGGTGACGTGTTGAAAGCGCAGTTTGTGATCAATGCGTCTGGCCCCCTAAGCACACCGGTGATTCCAAATTTCAAGGGCCGCGACACTTTCAAGGGCAAAACTTTTCACACCAATGCCTGGGATCAAAATTACGATCACCAGGGCAAGCGCGTGGCCATAATTGGCAGTGGCGCCAGTGCAGCGCAGGTTATTCCCGCCATTGCACCTGAAGTGGGGCATTTGCATGTATTCCAGCGTTCGCCCCATTGGGTATTGCCGCGCCCAGACCGCGTTTTCAAGCCATGGCAGCGTACTTTGTTAAAAATTGAGCCGATTCGAAAGTTGGCCCGCGCTGCAATTTACTGGGGATTGGAAAGCCGCGTAATCGCCTTCAAGTATTCAGATTTCGCATTGAAGAACATTGCCCAGCGTGAAGCACTTCATCACATCAAGAAGCAGATCAAAGACCCAGTGTTGCGCAAGAAAGTAACGCCTGATTTCACCATCGGTTGTAAGCGCATCATTTTAAGCAACACCCTGTACCCCGCCTATTGCCGCCCCAATGTCAGCTTGCACGACAAAGCAGATGGCATTGCCGAAATTAATGAAACGGGTATTAAGACGCTGAGCGGTGAACAAGTTGATCTGGACTGCATTGTTTACTCCACCGGTTACGATGCAACCGACGGCGTAATTTCTTATCCCGTTGTTGGCAAGAACGGCGCCAAACTGGCGGATGTGTGGAATGAATTTCCGCGCGCCTATTTGGGTACGACAGCGCCTGGTTTTCCTAACCTGTTCATCGTGACAGGCCCGAATACCGGCATTGGCCACACCAGCGCAATTTTTGTGATTGAAGCGCAAATGCACTACATCATGCGTGCCATTGCAGAAGTGAAGGCTAACAAAGCCGCTGCCATAGAAGTAAAGCCCCAGGCCGAAGAACGCTACACCACCCACATTCACAGTGAAATGGAAAAAACCGTCTGGAAGCGGGGCGGTTGCACCAGTTGGTACAAAAGCAAAAGCGGGCATGTCGTGGCTATGTTTCCGGGCTTCAGTTACACCTATCTGCGCATGGCCAGAAATTTCAAAATGAATGACCATGTGTTACAGGCGCCATTGAGCAGTGCTCAACCTGATTCCGCCGCCGACATTGATCAACTGCAGACAGAAGGAGCCTCCGCATGAAGAACTTTAAAAACAAAGTCGTGGTGATTACCGGTGCAGCTTCCGGCATGGGCCGTTCCTACGCACTGATGTTTGCCAAGTTGGGCAGCAAAATTGCAATGTGCGATTACGATGAAAAAGGCCTGCGAGAAACTGAAAAGTTGATCATGCAAAGCAGCGATGTGCCTGTATATGTCGAAAAGCTGGACGTGTCGAACAAAGCTGGCGTGTATGCATTTGCCCAAGCTGTAAAGGCCGAGCTTGGCAATACCCATGTGATAATCAACAACGCAGGTGTTAGCGGAGAAGGGCGGCCAGTTTGGGCAATGAGCGACGACAGTTACGAACGCGTAATGGGTATCAACTTTTGGGGGGTGGTACACGGCACGCGTGCATTTTTGCCACAATTGTTAAGCAACGGTGAAGGTGCGGTTGTAAACGTGTCCAGCATTTTCGGCTTGGTGGGCACACCCAGTAATTCCGATTACTGTGCAAGTAAATTCGCGGTGCGCGGTTTCACTGAATCGTTGATGGTCGAACTTTCCAACAGCAAAGTACAGGTGCATTTGGTTCACCCGGGTGGAATCAATACAAACATTGCCAGCAAACCCGAACACGAGAAATTTGCCAAAAAATTCTTGACCACGCCGCCTGATGAGATTTGCGAGTTCGTACTGAAATGTATTAAAAAGAACGAACCACGCATTGTTTATGGCAACAACGCAGCCCGTGTTTGGCTGGGTTCACGTTTCCTGCCATTCAAGCGGATGCGCCACATTCTTTGGCAACAAATGGGGCGCACGCTGGCCGAAGAAGATTACAAGGGCATTCAGATCAAGTAAAGCTCAAGCCACAAGATAACCACCGTCCACATTAATGCAGGAGCCCGTGGTGTAGCTGGAAGCCTCTGACGCCAAATACAGCACCGTGCCAGCCATTTCACTGGGCTGTGCAACACGATTCATGGGCACATGCTGAAGCAGGGCGCTTCGAATGGCATCGTTGTGCACAAGGGCGGCTGCAAATTTCGTGTCGGTTGCGCCAGGCAGCAACGCGTTTACGCGCACTTTCATGGGTGCGCATTCTTTTGCAAACGCTTTGGTCATTGAGATGACAGCTGCTTTGGTGATCGAATAAATGCCTTGATACAGGCCAGGAATTACTCCGTTGATTGAAGCCACATTAATAATGCTTCCACCGCCATTTTTGGCCATTAATTTGCAGCCATGGCTGCTCATGTAAAAGTAGCCGCGAATGTTCACATCGCAGGTTTTCTGGAATGCGGCCAAATCGGTGTCATAAATTGGGCCAAAGTGCGGGTTCGTGGCACCATTGTTCACCAAAATATCAAGCCTGCCGAATTTGGCCTCAATTTGTTGGTACAACGCCTCAATCTGATCGATTTCGCCCAAATGACAGGCCAAGGGCACCGCCTTGAATCCATCTGCTTGAAATTGCGCAGCAATTTGTTCGCAAGCATCTTGCTTTCTGCTGGAAATAATCACCGTCGCGCCTTTGGCGGCCAGCAATTCAGCACAGGCCAAACCAATTCCACGCGTTGCACCCGTGACCAAAGCCACCTTATCTTGTAAATTGAATAAATCGTTGCTTGTTTTCACATTGTCTCCTTGCAGGCATTTTCTAATCGTTGTTCGTTTGTAAAGGTAACATCGCATGAGCCAGAAAATTCAGCAAGAAGGTACACATGTTTTTGTGTATGGCTCTTTGATGTATTTGCCTGTGTGGGGACAAGTGGTCAAAGGTGTTTACCCTTGTTTGAATGCGATTGCGAAAGGCTTCCAACGCCACGCCGTACCTGGTGAAACCTACCCGGCTATGATTGAAAATACGGCTGCGCAGGTTCAGGGTTTGGTCTGGTTGAATGTATTGCCCGAGGATTTACAAAGCCTGGACAAGTTCGAAGGCCCGGAATACCAGCGCCGTGAAATTGAAGTGGTGTTAAATACCAGTGGCGAATCAATGATGGCAAGCACCTACATTTGGTTGAATCCAGATGTGTTGAATGATGAACTGTGGAGCGTTAGTCGTTTTGAGGCTGAAGGAATGCAAACATTTCTGAACAATCACGTGGGTAACTGGAACAGCACCGGACAAAGAAAATAAAAACAGGAGATAAACCCATGGGTTTCATTTTGGCATTGGACCAAGGCACCACCAGTTCTAGAGCGATTGTGTTTAACGAAAACGCCCAGCTGGTGGCCAGCTCCCAACAGGAGTTTGAACAGATATTTCCAAAAGCGGGCTGGGTTGAGCACCGCCCCGAAGACATCTGGAACACTCAACTGGCCTGTGCGCGTTCGGCGATTGAGAAAGCAGGCTTGAAAGCCAGCGACATTGCCGGCATTGGCATTACCAACCAACGTGAAACCACTGTGGTGTGGAACCGCAAAACAGGTAGCCCGATTTACAACGCAATTGTGTGGCAAGACAGACGCACTGCAGAGTATTGCGACAAACTGCGCGGACAAGGCAAGGCTCCTCTGATTCGACGCAGCACCGGCCTTGAACTTGATTCCTATTTTTCAGCCACAAAAATTAATTGGATATTGACACATGTCGATGGTGCCCGCGCGCTGGCCGAAGCGGGTGAGCTTGCCTTTGGTACGGTCGACAGTTGGTTGATCTGGAACCTTACAGGTGGCCAAACGCATGCCACAGATGTAAGCAATGCATCGCGCAGCATGTTGTTGAATATCAAAACATTGGCATGGGACAGCGAATTGCTGGCCTTGTTCGAAATCCCGGAGAGCATGTTGCCCACTGTGTGTGAATCGAGTGGCGTGATTGCAAAATGCAAGGCCTCTGTGTTGGGCGCCCCCATCCCTATCGCAGGTGTGGCGGGCGATCAGCAAGCGGCTACATTTGGTCAAACAGCCTTCAATCCTGGCGAGGCAAAAAACACCTACGGCACAGGTTGCTTTATGTTGATGAACACGGGTCAGGAGGTGGTTGAAAGTCACAATCGTTTGTTGACCACTGTGGGCTGGAAGGTAAATGGCAAAACCAGTTACATGCTAGAGGGCAGTGTGTTCATGGGTGGTGCGGTGGTGCAATGGCTGCGAGATGGCCTTGGCATTATTGAAAAATCATCTGATGTACAAGCGCTTGCGGGGAGTGTGCACAACACCGATGGCGTGTGTTTGGTCCCCGCATTTGCGGGCCTTGGCGCGCCGCATTGGGACCCGTATGCTCGCGGTACTTTGGTGGGTATGACCCGTGGCACGAACAAAGCACACATCGCGCGTGCTGCGCTGGAAAGCATTGCCCTGCAAACTGTGGACCTGGTGCAGGCCATGCAGCGCGATGGATCAAAACCGCTTTCCGAGCTTCGAGTGGATGGTGGTGCATCCAATAACAATTTGCTGATGCAGATTCAAGCCGATTTGCTGGGTGTGCCCGTGGTGCGCCCTACAGTTACCGAAACCACCGCCCTGGGCGCAGCGTATCTTGCTGGCCTGGCGGTGGGCGTGTTTGAAAGCCAACAAGGCTTGTTGGCCAACTGGCGGGTGGATGCCCGGTTTGAACCCAAGATGAGTATTGATGAACGCGGTGCTTTGCTTGATCGTTGGCACCGCGCGGTAGAACGTTCCAAAGGATGGGCAAATGCTTAGTCGTAAAAACCACCTTGAAACTCTAAGGGTCAAGGCAGAAGAACAATATGTATGGGACGTGATTGTAATTGGCGGTGGCGCCACCGGACTGGGTAGTGCTGTGGATGCTGCAAGCCGGGGCCTTAAAGTGCTTTTGCTGGAAGGGCATGATTTTGCAAAAGGCACCAGCTCGCGCGCCACCAAGTTGGCCCACGGCGGCGTACGTTATCTGGCGCAGGGAAATTTCAGCCTGGTACGTGAAGCGCTTGAGGAGCGTGGACGCATGTTGTTGAATGCCCCCAACCTGGTCAAGCCGCTCGCGTTTGTCATACCTGTGCGCAACATATTTCAGAAACTGTTTTACTGGTTTGGTTTGAAAATGTACGACATGCTGGCTGGAAAGCTGGGAGTTGGTCCAACCACCATGTTGAAAAAGAATGAGGTACTGCGCGCTGTGCCCACAATTTCACAAAACGGGCTAAAGGGCGGGGTGCGATACTTCGACGCACAGTTTGATGATGCACGTTTGGCCATCGCTTTGATGAAAACACTTCACAAGCTGGGTGGCATGGCGATCAACTACATGCCTGTTGAAGGGTTCACCAAAGACGGTGAGAAGATTTGCGGCGTGCAGGCGAGAGATGAATTTAGCAGCCATTGTTTTACTTTTAAGGCCAAGGCCGTGATCAACGCTACAGGGGTGTGGGTCGACGAAGTCCGCAAGCTCGACTCTGTGGATTCCAAGCCCATGCTTAGCCCAAGTCAGGGCGTGCATGTGGTGGTTGATGAACATTTTTATCCAGCAAAAGAAGCGCTGCTGGTGCCCAAAACCAGCGATGGGCGGGTGCTTTTCGTTGTTCCATGGTTGGGTAAGACCTTGATTGGTACCACAGACACCCCGCGCAAAGATGCGCCATGGGAGCCTGATGCCTTACCCGAAGAAGTCGATTTTATATTGAATACCGCAGCCCAATATTTGGCCAATGCACCAACGCGAGCCGATGTTCGCAGTGTTTTTGTAGGTTTGCGGCCTTTGGTTAGTGCGGGGGGCGAAAATCAAAGCACCAAAAGCATTTCTCGTGAACACACTGTGATTACTGCGCCAAGTGGTTTGGTGACTATCACCGGGGGGAAATGGACCACTTACCGCAGCATGGCCGAAGAGGTGATTGATTTGGTCTGCGAACAGCAAGGGTGGCTTAACAAGCCAACCCGCACGCGCCATTTGCGGCTGGAAGACGACCTGCCTGCACGCAAGCCGGGCTCGGCGCTGCATGAAAAGCTGGATTTGAATCTGGCCGAAATTGCACAAGCCGTGCTGGAAGAAATGGCAGTGACGATTGAAGACGTGCTGGCAAGGCGCAGTAGGGCATTGTTCCTGGACAGTGCAGCCGCATTGGAATGCATGAACGAGGTTCGTTTTGTGCTGCAAAACGAGTTGCGCTACAGCGATCAGGAATTGGACCGACAGGAGACGGAGTTCCGAAAACTGGTGGCCCAGTACGGTCTAAAAGAAGAGCAAAAGTTTGCCCAAAGCCTTGCCATGCAATGAATTCACAAAAAATGCGGCGGTGGTCTTGCACTACATTAATGTTTGCGGCATAATCTCGCTTCTCTACAGCGGCTGTAGCTCAGTTGGATAGAGTACTTGGCTACGAACCAAGGGGTCGTGGGTTCAATTCCTGCCAGCCGCACCATATTAAAAAAAACCCTCGCTCAAAAGGCGAGGGTTTTTTGTTTTTAATCGAGCATTCAAGCTTTCGATTCAAGGGCTTTTACCGAACTTTGAATATCATCCTGAAGATCAAATAGTCGGTCCATTCGAGTTAACTTGAATAAACCGACTACCGCTTTACTTAATCCGCACAAAACCAATTGACATTGCTGGCCATTCAAGAATTTGTGCAGCATTACAATGCCAGCCAACCCGCCGCTGTCCACAAGATTTGTTTGTGACAAATCCAGGACAAATTGGCGATTCTGCGGCACCATCTCCGCAATCGTTTCCCTAATGGCCCCCGCAGTTTTTGCATCCACGATTTTTGATTCCACAGAAACAATTTTGATGGCGTTATTTTCCGATACGGTGATCATTTTTTAAAAATTGTCCGAAAAAGTTAATCCGATTGGTCATTAAACAGGTATCAAAATCGAGAAGACGCTAGACACATGGTTTGACTTCAAATATTGTGGTGTTAACTACATATAGGTAAGCATACCTGCAGTCGCATCCTTTTTGCGAACTGAAATTCACAAAGGCTATGAATGACGGAATTCAACCAAGACTACAACTTGAGCAAGGTCCGTGAGTTTGTAACATTCAGTCGCAACAAAACCTTCATCTTATTGTTCACTACGCTGGCTTTTTTTAGCCAGGCCGCTTTCGCACAACCCATTCCAGAACCATCCAACAGCTGGGCTTTGAAGTTGGAAGATGTTCGCATTGACAAAGCACTAAAGCGCTGGTCGAAAGAAGCGGGTTATTCCTTCCGTTGGGATGCTGACCGATATGTTTTGATTGCGGCGCCTTCTGTTTATGAGGGCACCTTTCTTGACGCGGTTCGGCAAGTACTTGAAACCCCGGGCATTGTCTATTCCGAATATCCCCTTGAAGCTTGCGTTTATGCAAACAATCCACCTTTGCTTCGAGTGACAAGGCTTGGTGACCAGGCAGAGGAGTGCAAATAATGCGAAAAACTTACAAGCACTGCACCCTCGTCGTGGCGTTGGCCCTGTCTGGTGTCTTGGCGGGTTGCGCAACATCTCCAGAAGCAGCGCAGGCCGACAACAAAGTTACAGAGGCTGAGCAGAAACGTGACAGCGTCGTGAGCCCGTTGGATGGCAATGCAGAGGTTCGTGGCGGTGTAAACGCAGCCAATCGATCGGCAGAAATTCAAAAAAAACCCAATGTTTTAAGACAGGCCAGCCGAAGCTGGGTTGGCTCAGTCATGGTGCCGGTGAATGCGGATGACAAACTGCCGGCAGCTTTTTCGTCCGATTATGTGATGAATTTCGCGGATGGCCGGGCGTCGTTGCCCTTGCCGGTCGTTGCTGCTCGCCTCAGTCAAATCGTCGGCATTCCCGTTCGAATTCAGCAAGATGTATTTTCTTCGCCAGACTCAGGTTCAAATCTTTTGTCCACTGGGTCCCCAGACTCAGGCGGCGCTGCAATCAGTGCCATCAAGTCTTCCACACTAAGCGCAGCCAACATGAACTGGTCGGGTAGTTTGAGCGGCTTTCTCGACAACCTGACAGATCAACTGGGTTTGTCGTGGGAATATCGTGATGGCAGCATCATGATTATGCGCTTCACAACAGAAACCTATGAGATTGCGACGTTTCCAAATGGATACAACTACAGCATCAACTCAGGGGCCAGTGGTTCAACGACCGGTGAAGGTGTAACCACGACTTCCCAGCTTAACGTGACTGAAGAGGGCGTATTAAACGGACTCGAAAGTATTGTGGCCGTTGTTCAGAAAATGGTGGAAAGTACACCTGGATCGGAAGTCATTATTGCAGACGGATCTGGTCGGATGGTTGTTAAAACCAGTCGGGACATGCAGTCACTGGTGAGGGAGTTCATACGTGCAGAAAATGCAAACATGCTGCGTCAGGTCCAGGTTCAACTTGATATTTATTCTGTAAGCACAAGCAATGCAGACGAGTTTGGCGTGGACTGGTCGGCTTTTTATCGCAGTTTGGCGGGGAACTACGGAATCGATGTGACTTCCCCTACCACATTGACAGGAATCGACGCCGGTTCGATCAGCGCGATCATTCTGCCCGGCGGCACTTCGGCCAATGCAAGACGATTTGCCAACTCTAACGCAGTGATCAATGCGCTGAACGAAATCGGTGACAACGTTCAACACAGGCCGATTTCACTGGTTGCCTTGAACCGGCAATGGGCGCGCAAGGCCCGCTTGAATACAACCGGGTATCTGTCCGAAACAACGCCTTCGGTGAGTACGGGCTTGGGCGGCGGTTCGGGGGTCCCAGGCCTTACGACCAGTTCAATCACGACAGGTGATCAATACGCAGTAATGCCGTTCATTCTCGAGAACAACACTGTGATGTTGAAAATGGGTTTGAGTTTGTCAGACCTGCTCGATCTTTTCGAGGTCACCACGGGCAGTGGCGAAACATTGCAGCGCGTGCAAACCCCCAACACGAGTTCAATTTCAGATCAGTACACAGTGGCTTTGCGCCCTGGCGAGGTGATGGCGGTGACAGGCCTGTCTCGCGATGTTTCGACGAACAGCAACAGAACCTTGGCTTCAGGGATCAGTTTATTGTTTGGAGGATCACGGGCGGCTAGCAACACGCGAGAGAACTTCATAGTTTTCATTCGTGCCGTCATTTTGTGATTAACCAATGAAAGACCAAACCAGCGTCGTCTACATCCAGTCCAAACAGGGTCTGGTTGCTGGGCTTTCCTGGCAACCATTGTTGTCCAAAAGTATTTTCCAGCGCATGTCGGAAGTGCGAAGAAATGCCTTGATGATCGATTGCGATTTGTACGCGTTGGTCAAATCGGGTAAACAGGCCAGCGGCGGGTTCGATGATTACGATGAGGGTTTGGCCCAAGAAGAGCGCAAGTTAAAGCAATACAGCTTTGCTGCTGCCATGTGCAAGGCTTACCAGGAAACAGACACCATCGTTGCATGGCGCGTGCGCACTGGGCAACGGATTGGTGAAATTGCGCTGGTGGTCATCGAAGGCGGAATGCCCACGCTCGACATCATCGTGAGCGAAAGCGAAGCCATTTCGATGATGGAGTACTACCAACAGTCCAGAGACCGGGCCCAACTGTTTCGGATCGTGAGTAATGACACTTCATTGTGGGTTGCCGATGAGTTTATTGAAAATGAAGCTGAATTCACCAAGAAGCACACGACCGGTGATGCGCGAATCAACACCATTCCGCTGGACTATAAAACCTTGCTGCAGGCCACCATCGGTGTGTTTTTGCTGCTCGGGTTTTTGATGGGTTACGACTACTACCTGGCTGAAACAAAAAAAAGGGAACTGGCAGCGCAGATCGCGTCGCAGGACAACTCTGCTCAATACGCTACTGAACTGGACAGCCGGCTTGGGCAGGTGGGGCTTAATACCGAGAGTTACATTCGCTTGTTGAATGCGGTGTACGACCTGCCTTTTTATATCAACGGCTGGGCGATGCGCAGTATTGATTGCAGTTTCTCTGTTTGCACCATGCAGTGGTCATCCGTGGGGGGCTACACCGATCAAATTGCCGCCGCCTTTGATGCCAAGGATGGTTATGTGGTGCAGATCAACCGTACGACCCCTTCCGAGGTTTCAATTGTGAAGGATTTTAAAATTAACCTGACTGGGCCTTCTACCTGGGTTGATTTGCCCAACAAGCCAGATACCGATCAGTGGGTATTGAATCAACGCCAGGTGTACGAACGTTCGCGTGTTGACATCAACATGTTTTCAGAACCGGAGATTTGGCCCACTGGTTACACCAACATACCGATGGAGCAGGCAGTGACACGTTACAGATTCAACATGAGCGGTGGTGTGGCAATTGCTGAATCGTTTATTACTGGCCAGAAGCAGGCGATGTATTGGGACAAGCTTGGCATGACAATCACGAATCTAGAGGCCGCAGGCCCCCGAATTCAGCTGAAACTGGAAGGGGCTTACTATGCGTATTAAGCAAAATCGTCTGTCTTTCCTGGTGCTTGCAGGGTGGGTGGGGCTCGCTGTGTTGCCAGCCGGATTGAATGTGGCCCACGCCCAAAATTTGTCGGTGACAGAGGGGGCCATCTCGATCCGGGCGCTTGCAGATCGCCAACGACGTTTGGAGCAGCTTGAATTTCTGAACAACATCAATCCTGAAAATACTGCGCCCCGAATGATTGATTCTCAGTCGCTGCAAGTCGGTGGGGAATCTGTCCAGATTCTTCCACCGTTGGGTATGCAAGCAGCGCCCGTTGTGGAACAAGAGTTCGAGCCAGTCAATACCGTGTTGTCGGTGTATGGGCCAGAGGGTAAGTTGATCGCAGAAGTTGCTGCAAGCCAGGGTGCCATCAAGCAATATCAAGTGGGTAGCGCATGGGCTGGCTACCGGATCACCGACATTTCACGCGAGGGCGTTACGGTGGTGCGTTCCGGAAAAACTCGCTTGATTCCTGTGGGGGGTAAATTGTGAGTAACGCCCTTCCTGTATCGGATGAAATTCGTGTCATCACCAGCTTGTCAGAACTTCCGCTTTATACCAATTTGCTGAGTGGTGTTTCATCGGCATCGATGATTATTTTTCCCGCTGCCATTGCCCACCATTTGGTCGTGATTGAGACGGGCATCAAACGAGCCATGCTCCTGTTCAATCCGGACAGCCCCATCCCTTTGACGCCGTTTATTGCTCAGGCACGTGGCCGATTGGTGACAAGCAAGTACCAGATCGAACGAAAGGACCAGCCTTGCTCGCTCAGCGTTCTTGAACATTTGAGTGAACTTGCAAAGTCGGGCAGCGATGGACTTGGCTTGGGCGATGAGGCCGGGTTTTCGCAAAGCCAGGCGAAGGATGTGTTCGAGTCCTGGGTTAATACGGCAGTGCGTGAAAAAGCCACTGACATTCACGTTCGGGTTTCAAACAATGTTGCGCAGGTTCACCTTCGCGTAGATGGTGATCTGGAAGCGCTGCGCGATGGTCAAAATGGAATTTACACGCCCTTGCAGGCGGAACGGGCAATGGCGTGGGCCTACAACAACGCCTCTGGAAAAGGCTCGAACAGCGAGTCGCAGTTCTCAACAACCGAGAATTTGTATTGCATGATCGAGCCCCGCGAGATCGGTGGTCAGCGTGTTGCCTTGCGTTATCAAAGCATTCGCGGCTGGGCTGGAACCAAACTTGTTTGTCGATTGTTGTATGTCGATGTCGATGCGCCGACTTTGACTTATGAGCAATTGGGTTATGCCAAATCGCAGATTCAGGAATTGGTCGCTGCCTCTAACACGCCATCGGGTCTCATTATTTTTGCCGGGGTTACTGGTTCCGGGAAAACCACATCTCTAAAAACATTCATTGAAACCCATCCACACCTGGGCGCTGACGCTTTTTATTCTTTGGAAGATCCGGTTGAATATCCATTGAAAGGTGTTCATCAAATTCCGATTCAGCGCGATCTGATTGATCGTAAAGCTTCGATGGCCAAATATTCCGAGGTTGTGGCAGCCCTGATGCGGGCAGACCCTGGTTGCGTCATGATGGGCGAGGTGCGTGACGCTGCAAGTGCCATGTCAGCCCAGCAAATTGTTGAGACCGGTCACATGGCGTGTGCCACGGTCCACGCGCATTTGATTTCAGGGATCATTCCGCGACTGACCAATGATGAAATCGGCATGAGTCGGGAAGTGTTGACCAACCCCAATATGTTGACTCTGTTGATCTATCAAGCACTGGTACCGAAGCTGTGCACCAATTGCCGCATCAATGGGTCAGTTTATTCAAAGGTTTATTCAGATTCTGGTTATGTGTTCCAGTTGTTGGACACTGCAGACAAAAGATTTGGTTTGACGCGCGACCGCTTCTTTTTCAAGAACCCAAAAGGATGCGGTCGCTGCAGGGGGCGGGGCACTGCTGGCCTGACTGTGGTTGCCGAGGTGTACAGCCCCGACAGCACCTGGCTCACCATGATTCGTAATTCCAGCGATTACGAGGCCATGCGATATTTTCGTGCCAAAGGTGATCATGTTTATGATTCGCCCGACATGACCGGCAAAACCGTTTTCGAACATGCCTTGTATAAAGCTTTGACGGGTGTGATAGACCCAAGAATGTGTGAACGTTTTGACAGTTTCACACGATTTGAAACCATGCATGCGATGGACACAAAACCTTGACCCTTCTAGAACGCATCAGTCAACTTTGGACCAGCATTCAGCTGATGGACTTTCGCGGAAAACGCGATGAGTTCTATTTGCAGTTGGCCAAATCGCTTGAGCGTAAAGAGCGTTTGCGAACATTTTTACTGGAAGAGCAGAAAATCTCCAAAGCCAAGGCCACGCGCGACAGTTCAAGAGAAATTGCATTGAACTTGATGTTGCAAAAGCTAAGCCATGGGCAGGAATTCAAAATGAGTCAAATTTTGAGCGATGTGGTGCCCAAAGAAGACCGTTTGTTGCTGTCGTCTGTTGACTTTTCCAAAGACAAACCTGAAACACTGCGAGCCCTGGTGTCTGCGATTCGCGAGCAGAAAGAGGCGAAATCACTGCTGATCAAAGCCTTGGTGCCACCTTTCATCATGTTGCCAGGTGTATTCATTTTTAGTTATATCCTGGCCACTCAGTCGATCCCTGTGATTGCAAAAATTGCACCTCCCGAGGTGTGGACGCCATTCAATGCATCGGTTCGCAATTTCTCTGAAGGAGTTGCAGATTACGGTTTTCTGGTGATTGGGGCCATGGCCTCATTGGTGCTTTTTTTCGCCTATCAAATGCCTCGGTGGAGCGGAAAATGGCGTGGACGCATTGAGCGCATTCCCCAAAAAATGGGTTTGCTGCTTTTCCCGGTTTTTCCCATCGCATTGCCGCTGTCGATTTATCGGGATTTTCAGGTGACCTTGCTGCTGACATCGCTGGCTGTGTTGTTGAAAAGCGGTGCAAGTTTAACGACCGCCTTGGACAGTTTGCGATCAAATTCGCAACCCTGGATGCAGTGGCATTTGCGCCGCGTGACCAAGCACCTCTACATTGCGCCCACTGAATATGTTGAGGCGTTTGCAGAAGGCCTGCTCAGTCCCAAGCTGTTGGCGAGACTGGCCACAACCATACGCAGCGACAGTCGTTTCGACCGTGTGCTGATTGAACTGGGAACGCAAGGCGTCATTGAAGTTCGAAAAGAAATTCAAAGCTCCTCAAAGGGTTTGAATACGTTGCTAATGATCGCATCGGCAGCGTGTGTTTTGTTTTTGTATGTTGGACAGCTTTCTATTGCGCAAAGCATGACAGAGGCACTGGATCCAGTCAGCAAAATGAAGTCGTATCAATAATGGCGGGTTTCTGGATCGCGTTGTTCAAGAACGATTTTGATGTTGTTTTTAAACGGCCCAATAAAACGGGTGTAGTACTTTTTTAAACTTGAAATACAGGAAATATCATGAAAACTATGCAACAGAACTTCCAGGCCCGTAAACAGGAAATGGGTATCACATTGATCGAAGTATCGATCGGATTGATCATCGCCGCCGTGGTTGCGGCTGTGGCTTTTATCGCGTTTCAAAACAACGCACGTCGAAATGAAGTGCGTGAAAACACCATCGTAATCACTGAGATTATTGCTGAAGCCAAACAAAAGTTTGGTCGTACCAATCAGTTCACAGCGTTGACAGGTACTAACAACGCAACTGATCCAGCGATTGTTTCACGCACGATTCCTGCGGCGATTGCAACCGGTGGCAACAGCTACGGCGTGCGCCCAATTCTTTATGGCAGCACCAACGTTGCGGTGGCTGAAACCACAGCGGGTAACTTTGCAACTCTGGCGTGGGGCGGTATTCCACCCGAGCAGTGCTATGACCTGGTCACCTCACTGGCTCAGGCCACTACTGGCATGTTCATTTCCAATGCAGCGCCCGTTACAACAGGCCCAGGCAACACCACTTCACTGGTAAGCACCACAGGCGTTATCAATGCAGTTAACGCAACAGCTGCGTGTAACGGCATTACCGCCACAGGCACAATTTATTTTGTTTTTGATCGCATCTGATTGTTTGATGCAAGATAAGAACTTCCCGGTGCGCGTCGCATCGGGAAATTCTTGGCGTTTTTAGGCTTGATCATGACAAAAATAGTGTTTTACATGAGAAACAGGCGTGTGGCTGAAGGCTTCACACTGATCGAAATTACTTTGGCACTGATTATTTCCGCATTGGTGGCCTTTGCTGTGTTCCGATCGACCTTGACCGAATCCACGCAAATGAGTGGGAAGGTTCAGGCAGACCAACTGCTACAGGTTAAATCAGCGCTTGAGAGCTACATGAGTGCTCATGGAACGGCTTTGGTGAACGGGACTGCGATAGCAGGTGTGGCTGTTCCCTTGAGGCCCACAATTGCTGAACTACAGAATTTACAGATGTTGCCTGCCCAGTTTAACGGCAATGCAACATTGAACAGAAGCCCGTTTGTGACCCAACTGAGTGTTCTTCCGGCTGGTTGCACCTTGGGAACTTGCGTGGTTAGCGGCTACGTCTACATTCGCGACCCAATTCTTGACGCCGGGCACGACGCCACGCGCGGTGAGTACGACGGGGTAGCAATCAGTGCGCTGTTGTCCCGAATCGGTGGCGATGGCTTCGCACGCGTTGTGGCCAACGGCAGCCTGGTTGCATCGGGCGGCGCGTTTTCAATTCCAAATTCGGCCAGTGTGGCCCACCCATCAATTACAGTGAACGGCCAGCCTTACCCCGCGGGTGTAGCGGGTGTTCGACTTGAGTCAGTGTCGCCTCCAGCTCCGCCACCACCTGCAGCCCCCGCTGGAGGCGGCGGAACTACCCCGCCTGCCGCTGGCGCTGGGCCGGCTTGTGCTGCTGGCAGTGTAAATAATGTGGCTGCTGCTGGCACTTTAGGTATTGGAAACGGCAATCAGTGCAACTTTGCCTATCCAAGCTTGGCCAGTGGGCAATCCTTGTCTGTCGACAATTCCAATTCTTCGACCGATGGCACTTTGGTCGTGAGGTGCAATACACTTCTGGGCCTTTCAGCAATTCAAGTGGTCAGCATGACATGCACAAAGTAGGGGCCAAATCAGACTTTGGATTAAGGCGCAAATTGCTGGCTGCCTTTTGCACAGGTGCGCTGTTGCCCAAACTTAGTTGGGCTGGCGCCCCTGCGTCAAGCCCCCTGTTGCTCGACCTTCAACGCGATGGCCAGCGTGTTCGGGTCAATGTGTTGACTCCCGAAGGTTACAGGGCCGCTGCCTGGATGCTGCGCGACATCAAAGCTGGGAACGTGATCGGCTGGCCTAGCCTTACTTTGTTGGTGTGGGCAGCCCAATTGCAGGAAGCGCTGAACACACACCATGCTTACACTGTGTTCGCAGTCACATCAGGTTTGCGAACCCAGCAAACCAACCGCCGAATTGAAGGTGCCGCCCAGCATTCCCTGCACTTGCCCGACGCCAACAACCAGTTTCATGCAATGGACTTCAAACCGCTTGGCGCCACGCTTGATCAACTGGAGTTGATTGCAACCCAGATGCCTGCGGGCGGTGTTGGGCGGTACAGCAGTCACTTGCATTTGGACGTCAGAAATTCACCGGCGCGTTGGTAAATGCAGAACCTGGCTCAAAGCGACGCTGACCAACGCCTGAAACGCCCCTTGAAGGCCATGATTGTCAACGACAGTTTGCTTGAGCGCCTGTCGCTTGGAAAGATGTGTGCGCTTGCCGGGTTTCAGGTGTTGGAAGCCACTTCCGAAGACAACCTGATCGATTACATTGAGCGTGAACAAGTGGATTTGGTGGTTTGTGATTCACAGGTCGGCGAGCTCGATGGAATGGAAGTGTGTAGTCGTGTGCGGGCCGCGAAACTGGAATTTTTTGTTTATTTTTTATTGCTTTCCTCCGATGACTCAGAGACTTTTACCATCCGTGCACTGGAATCTGGTGCCGATGAGCACCTGAGCAAACCGCTGAGTAAACCTGCTTTTTCAGCACGCATTGCCAGTGCGTACCAGTCGGTTTCGCGGCAAAAATCTTACTACTCCACGCGTGCTGACTTGCCTGTTTCCTTGCAACACTTGTACCGCGACATGCGGGCCATGTCGAGCTTTCAGCGATCTCGTTTGCCCAAGCGGCGGTCGCTTGTTCAGGGCTTGAAAGTTGATTATTTGTGGATTCCCAAAGTTTTTGTGTCGGGCGATTTGTTCGATGTGTTCCAACTTGACGACCAATTCGTCGCCTTTTATGTACTGGACGTGGTGGGGCACGGTGTGCCGTCCGCACTGCGCGTCATGGACTTGTCTCATCTTTTGTCGGCAAATCCCAAAGAAGGTATCTTGCTGGAATCGTTGTCCGGCGGCTACGGGCACCGGGTGCGCAGGCCCGCCGAAGTGCTGGGGCTGATGAACCGCCGTTTTCAAATGCGTCCGGGCAACGAAGTTTTCTTTTCCATGTTTTACGGCTTGTTTAATCTGCACACGGGGCAAGTCACCGTGTCCATGGCGGGAAGCCCGATGCCCTGGATTCAGGCTCTTGATGGAGAACTGTCGCAACTCGGACAACCGTCATTTCCGATTGGTGTGATCGAGGATGACAGTTACGAAGATTACAGCCACAAGCTTGAAGCAGGCATGCGCTTGTTTGTCTGCTCAGACGGATTGACGCAGATTAGGGATGCACAAGACACTGAACTCGAAATCGATGGGGTTGCCCACCTGATCCAAGAGGGAGCGCATAAAACTCTTTCGCAGCAAATTGATGCAGTACAAACTGGATTGACCCATTGGGTCAGTGGAAAAATTACCGATCGCTTGTACGAAGACGACTCGACTCTTTTGGGATTGCAGTGGCGAAACAAGGGCGATGACGATCTGATTGAAGAGAATTCCGCTGACAAGGAAACGGGCGATGAACAAGAGACCGAAACTGATGAGTCTGCAAAGCTTCAGGAATTAGTTCCGGAATTCAAGTTTCTGACACGCAAGGAACTGAGCCCAGTATTGCTGCTGCATGACGGAAAGTCGCCGCAAAATTTGATGCCTTGGTTGAATGAGTGGGGGTATTTGCCTGAACAAAAGCAAAGTCGTGAGAGTTGCATCGAGGCTTGCCAAAAAAGCTTTTATGCCTTCCTGCTAATTGATCTGCAAAACATTCACCCAATCGATGAAAGATTTTTGTCTGCAATTCGAAGTGGTTTAAACCCTGGTATTTACGTGTTGGTTTTGTCCAATGCGTCGAATGCCGAAGGACTGTCAGCGGCCTTGCGTGCAGGCGCAGACTGTTGCACCCACTCAGATTACTCGCCCCGGGAAATTTACACGCGGTTGAACACGGGTTTGAAGTTGGCCACCATTCATCGGTCTATTGTTCAAGAAAGTGAGTCAGCAAGCGAGTTGCGCGCAGACATTGAAAAAGATCTTCAGCGGATTGCCGCCATGCAGTTGGAAAATTTGCCAGCACCGCTCGAAGAACAAAGCGAGTTGCAGTTTGAGCTGTTCTTTAAGCCAGCAGGGCTTTTGTCGAACCATTACATGAATGTCATGGTGATGGCAGACGGTTGTGTTGCTTATTTCCATTTGACCTCAGAGGGTGAAGGTTTGGTGGGGGCCACGCGGGGTCTGTCACTTTACAGGCAACTGACCAACGCGGCCTTTGATAGAACATCGGCCCTGAGTCAATACATGGGCGATCAGTTTTCACCTTCCACAATTTTGCGTGAGTTGAATTCCCAGTTGCTGCAAAGTGACCTTCAAGGTGAAACCTGTGCACTTTGTTACGGTTTGATTGATCCCTCAAACCGGACTGGTCGTGTAGCGCATGCCGGGTATCCCTTGCACCTTCTGTCACGAGCCAAGGGACAAATTGAGCAATTGGGTGCCTATGGCTCAAGCTTGGGCGTGTCAGTTGACAGTCAATATCAGGATGTTATTTTCACCATGAACCCTGGTGATCGTTTGTTTGTATTGCCACCAGCATCGAGTGCCAATGCCGCATTAAATGGAGGCGTTTACGAGAATCCGCTCGCTTTTGTCAGTACCACCCTTAGTCTGGAATGCAGAGAGGTGATTGCACAGCTAGAGCAATTGTCGGGTGCCTCTGACTTGTTGGTTGAAGATCAATCCATGCTGATTTTTCAGTTGGGTCACTACGTTGCACTCGAAGTGGAACACATGGCTGCGTTGCACCTTCAACAAGTCTGCATGAATCTTGCTGTTGCATTGCAAGAACCAGTGGAGGCACATCACGCATTCCGAATCGTGATACCCAATCAAATCGATGTGGTGCCTGAAATGATTGAAAAAATCGAACACTCCTTGGCACATTGGTCGATTGACTCCGAGTCGTTGGCCAGTGCACCGCTTGTGTTGTTCGAGTTGGCAAGCAATGTGTGTCGTCATGGCGGCATGGGAAGCGACGCCACATTTGAGTTATTGGCATTGTCTGTGCAAGGCTTTGTTCTTTTTGTCATTGTGGACGCAGGTTCTGAAATGCCGGCCTGGTTGCTTGATTCAGCGCGTGAACACGACTACGATTTTGACACCGAAGTGGAATCTGAAATTCCTACTGGCGGGCTTGGCTTGCCCTTGGTCAACAGCCTGAGTACTCGCTTTGTGTATCGTCGCCACGAAAACACCAATTACGCTTTTGTGTGGTTCGAAGTTTAATGCGTTGGCCTCCCCTCCCGGTACTGATCGTTTCCGTATTTTTCGTTGGTGCAGGAATCTTGCATTTTGTATTGCTGGAATTTTTCAGCAGCATAGTGCCCCCGTATTTGAGCGATCCGGATGCATTGGTGAAGGTGAGTGGTGTGTTTGAAATACTCGGTGGCATTGGCATACTGATCGAACGCACTCGCAAATGGGCCGGCTGGGGCCTGATTGCTTTGTGCATGGCAGTGCTGCCAGCCAATATTCACATGGCCATGAATCCAGATCAGTTTTCTAATATTCCAGTGGCACTTCTTTATTTGCGCTTGCCATTGCAAGCTCTGATAATCTGGTTCATCTGGAAAGCCGCATTCACAAGCAGGCTGGCCGAATAGGCATGCAACTCCGCTTCTCTGGGTTACACTTTAAAAAAAAGTTAATTCAACAAGAGAGGAGATAAAAAAGATGTTGAAACCCGGTTTGATGATGAAGCAAGACATGTTGCTTTCGTCCATTTTGGTACATGCTGAACGATTCCACGGTGGGCAGGAAATTGTTAGCCGCCGCGTTGAAGGTGACCTTCATCGAATTACTTTTAAGGCCATGGCTGCGCGTACCCGTCAGTTGGCGAACGCGCTTCATGGTTTGGGTGTGGGGCAGGGCGAGAACATCGCCACCATTGCGTGGAACAGCCACCGACACATTGAAATTTATTATGCTGTGGCTGGCATGGGCGCAGTAACCCACACACTAAACCCCCGTTACACCCCCCAGCAGTTGATCTACATCATCAATCATGCACAAGACACCACAATTTTTTTCGACCTTACTTTTTCGCCATTGATCAAGGCGATTGCGCCACATTGCCCAAGTGTAAAAAACTGGGTGCTGTTGATTGATGAAGACAAAATGCCTGCCGAATCGCCAGTGCCACGTTTGTTGAATTATGAAGCCCTGTTGAACGTTCAAAGCAGCAACTACGTGTGGCCAGAATTTGATGAAAACTCTGCGTGCACGCTGTGCTACACATCGGGAACCACCGGGAACCCCAAAGGTATTTTGTATTCGCACCGGTCGACCATGTTGCACGCCATGATGTCCAACTGCGCAGATGCGATCGCATTGACGCGCAAAGATACGGTGTTGCCAGTGGTTCCCATGTTTCATGTGAACGCATGGGGTTTGCCTTATGCAGCGCTCATGACCGGCTGCAAGCTGGTCATGCCCGGCCCGCAACTGGATGGGCCGTCCATCTACAGCTTGCTTGAAAACGAAAAGGTGACCGTAGCGGCGGGTGTGCCCACCATTTGGTTGGGGCTGATCAACCACATGAAGCAAAACAAGTTGGAATTCAGCACGCTAAAGCGTTCATTGGTGGGTGGTTCGGCCGTGCCCGTCAGTTTGATTCAAGCCTTTGATGAAATGGGTGTGGAGTTGATGCAAGGCTGGGGTAGTACGGAAATGTCGCCACTGGGTACTGTTTCAAAGTTAAGCGGCGATGAGCGCGATTTGCCCAAACAAGAACAATACGAAATTGTCGCCAAGCAAGGCCGCACCATTTTTGGCGTGGACATGAAACTGCTTTCAGAAGATGGCGCTGAGTTGCCTTGGGATTTTGAGCAAAGCGGGGAGTTACATGTTCGCGGACATTGGGTGTTGAGCGAATATTACGGCGGCGACGGTGCAAAAGCCTTTAGTCATGATGTGACAGGAAAGCGTTGGTTCGCCACAGGTGATGTGGCTCGGATGGCGCCCGACGGACTCATGCAAATCACCGACCGCACGAAAGACGTGATCAAATCGGGTGGGGAATGGATCAGCTCAATCGACCTTGAAAACATTGCAATGTCGCACCCGGCAGTGTTGCAGTCTGCCGTTATTGCAATACCGCATGAAAAGTGGAATGAACGGCCCTTGTTGATTGTGGTGAAACGACCCGGTGCAGAGGTAAGCAAGGCAGATCTGCTGAAATTCTACGAAGGCCGAATCACCAAAATGCACATTCCCGATGATGTCGAATTTGTGGATTCCTTGCCGATTGGTGCCACCGGCAAGGTACAGAAGTCTGAACTTCGAGAAAAATTCAAAGGCCTGACTTTCTGACCCAGTATTCTGTTGTTTATCTAGCCGCCTTGGGGCCCCACAACTCCTCAAGGCGCTTGTCGCGGCCACAGCCATTGCGGTAATAACCATAGCGAATCGGGTTTTTCTTGTAGTAATCCTGGTGATATTCTTCGGCGGGGTAGAACTTCACAACCGGCGCCACCTCGGTGTAAATCATTTTGAATTTCCCGCTGGCCTGCAGTTTCGCCTTGCTGGCCTCCGCAATCGTTTTCTGTTCCTCGTTCAAATAGTAGAACCCACTGCGGTAGTGTTTTCCGCTGTCGCAGAATTGCCTGTCCTTCACTGTGGGGTCAATGGTTTTCCAGAAATACTCCACCAGTTGGCTGTAACTAACCTTGGTGTCGTCGTAAGTAACCTCGACCGCTTCAGTGTGATCGGTGCGCCCGGCGCTAACCACCTTGTAATCCGGGTCTTTGTATTGTCCACCCGCATAACCGGAAATGGTTTTTAGTACACCGGGCACTTTGTCAAAGTCGGCTTCGGTGCACCAAAAACACCCACCAGCGAATACAGCAGTTTTTGTTTCCGCCTGTACCGTTGTTGTAGCCAGCAGTCCGAGTGAGATGGCAATTGTTGCTTTCAATTTCATGAGATAAGTCCTGCTTGTTGCTTCTATGGTTTTAAGCTTTGCGAATCGCGGGTATGGCTTGGCCTTCAGGCACGAAAGCCAGTGCCAGTCCATTGTTGCAATACCGTTTTCCAGTGGGAGCAGGGCCATCATCGAATACGTGGCCCTGATGCCCACCACAATTGCTGCAGTGGTATTCAGTGCGCGGCAAAATCAGCTTGTAATCTGTTTTGGTGTTCAAACTGCCTTTGTTGGCATCGAAAAAGCTGGGCCAGCCTGTGCCGCTGTCGTATTTGTATTGTGACGGGAACAAGGGCAGGTTGCACGCCGCGCAAACATAGGTTCCCTTGCGTTTCTCATCATTCAAAGGGCTGGAAAAAGGACGTTCAGTGGCCTCTTTAAACAAGACGTTGTATTGGTCTTTGTTGATGATTTTCAGCCATTCGGCCTCTGATTTTTTCAGTTTGTTCATGCTGGCAATTGAACTCATGGGTTTTGCGATGTAAAGACCCGCACCCAGTGCTGCAATTCCGGCCAATAGTGTGCGACGTTTCATGGTGTGTTTCCTTTCCTGATTTACTGGCAAAGGCCAAGGGCCTTCGGTGCATTCAATGCTTGCAATACTGTATTGGATTCATTGTTGTCAACTATCACGCCAATTCCTACATTTTCTTGATTCCAGTCCGCGGGAATTGTGTATCGAAAAACATGGGTTGGCTTGTCGGTTGAAACCATTTCGGGTTTACTGAAATAACGCACAACGCGATCATGGCGCAGTGTTTCCCCATTGTTTTCTCCTGCGTTTACCTGCTGACTCAAATTGTCTTCATACAAAGCAAGCCACATTCGTCCTTTTTTGTAGCGATCATCCAACCAGCTTGTTTTCACACTGATTTCGACCGAGTTTGGTGATTTTCGTTCCAAGCTGGCGTGAAGGGCCAAAGGCGATGTGTCTTGTTTCATGGCTTCCAAACGTTGTGGAATAACACTGGCTTGGCTCCACCGTCGAACCTCCTGGTTTGAGAACACAAACTGGGGTGTGTAGACTTGGCCAATGTTGCCCACGCGTTTGTGGGCGTACTGCCGTTCTGAATACTGTTTGTTTGAATACGGGTCTGCCCAACCAATGTAATTCCAGTAATCCACATGAAATGACAAAGCCAAAATTCGTGATGAACGTTCTGCGCTTACCAGTTGTTTGCTTAACCAGCGATCAGCGGGTGGGCAACTGCTGCAACCCTGCGATGTGTAAAGCTCCGCGACAATCATTCTTTCTGCGGGGCTGGTCCAGGCGCAGGTTTTAGCATGGGCAAGTCCTGGCGCACCGAAGGTGCCAAACAGTGCCCAGAGGCCAGCTTGTTTAAGGTAGTTCAAGCTGCTTGTCATACGGTCCCTTGCTTGATGCGTTCTAAGTATGGAGGTATTCGCCATGGAGCTTTCAAAAGTTACATGGCCAGCCTTGCTCTTCCATAATTAAAAGGAGATTGTGATGAAATTCAAAACCTTGTTGGTGTCAGCCTTGCTGACCACCTCTGTCGCTGCGCATGCTCAAGAAAAGCCGGTGGTGCAGTTCTTGGCCACGGGTGGCACCATTGCCATGAAAATTGATCCAGTGAAAAATGCGCCAGTGCCGGCCATTTCTGGCGAAGATCTGCTTGCAACCGTGCCAGATGTGGGCAAGTACGCCAACATCCAGGTAAAAAGCCTGTCGAACGTACCTTCCGATTACATGGACCCGCCCCGCTGGGTGCAACTGACCCAAGAAGTCAAGGCTGCGCTGGCCCGCCCGGAAGTGGCAGGTGTGATTGTTTCTCATGGTACTGACACGCTGGAAGAAACTGCTTATTGGCTTGACCTGACTGTGGGCTCCGATAAACCTGTTGTATTGATCGGTGCGCAACGCAATGCATCGTCTTCTGACTTTGATGGCCCACGCAATTTGTTGAATGCGGTACGAATCGCTGTTGACCCACAGTCGAAAAACAAGGGTGTGATGCTGGCCATGAACAACCAGATCAACGCAGCGCGATATGTCACAAAAACACACACCCAGAATGTTGAAACATTTCAAAGTGGTGCTTTTGGTTTGATTGGTGAGGTGTACCCAGACCGTGTTGTGTATGCCACCACGCCTTTGCGTCGCCAAACATTCCAACTAGTCAATGGCCCGATGCCTGAAGTTGAAATCATCGCGATGTATGGCGGTGCCACAGGTGCAGGGTTGCGCAATGCCGTAGACCGTGGAGTGAAGGGCATCGTGGTGCAGGCGCTGGGCATGGGCAATATGAATGTGCCGATGTTCGAAGCAGTGCAATATGCCTTGTCGAAAAATGTTCCGGTGGTTATTTCAACCCGTGTGCACCAAGGCCGCGTGATGGCCAACTACGGCTTTGTGGGTGGTGGTAAAACCACCTTCGATGCAGGTGCAGTTATGGCAGATGATTTGTCGCCACAGAAAGCGCGCATTTTGTTGATGTTGGCCTTGCAATCGGGCATTGGCCAAAAAGCGGATTTACAACCTTTGTTTGATCGCTAACTGAAAACCAAAAACTCCTTGCGCAGTGCCCTCCGCGCATGGAGTTTTTACGCAATTTCCGCAAGGGGAAAGGTCATTTGGAATTGGGTAATTTCAAGTGCGGTCAACACATCTGCAATCTCCAGGTCTGGAAATGCATTCCCCAAATTCTGCAATACATGCACGTTTGCGAAACGCGCCTTGCCTTTGGCACTGGGGCTGTACATGAATTCTTTGCCGCCCCAGCGCTGGCCAAGTGTTTTCATGAAACCAGGTACCAAGCCAGTGTTGATCGGGAAGGTGAATCCCTTTCCCCGATAAGCAAGCTCAAATTGCGGCACGCCTTCGTGATGCAGGCTGACTACCTGAGTATTGTTTGGACCCAGCGCAAGGTCAAAGCTGCACAGGTTTTTAGGAATGCCCCAGTTGATTCGACCATTTTTCACACTGCTGGCGCTGCTCACCACAATGTTGCTGATGGTCAGCAAACGTTTGTTACCCAGCTTGTTGCTGAATTGAGCCGTACCCGGAATGTAGAGCAATTCCTTGTAGGGCCCAGCGTTGGAATGTGTGTAGTCCACATACATTAATACGCTGACAGGCGTTTTCAACGTGTCGCGGATGTCCAGTGGAATACGCTGGTCAGCCAACAGTTTATCCGCCTTGCTGCGCAGCACCACAATCAAACCTTTTCCGTTCAGGGTCCAAGGTGCGGGCACTTCTTCGATGCCCACAAACTCGTCATCGTTTAAATCAATCGAATTCAGTTGGGTATTCAATTCATCAGCCCATTTTGAAAATGTTCATTTTGTGACCGTCTGGCGTACGGAAGTAGGCCGCATAGAAACCAGGCATGCGTTCGCCGGGTGCGCCTTCACAGCTGCAGCCGTTTTCTTTGGCGTGTGCATAGAAGGCGTCCACCTGCGCTCGGTCTTTGGCGGCGATGGCGACCATGGTGCCATTGCCCACATTCGCGGCATTGCCGTTTGCAGGCTTCATCAAACCCAGAAATGGCTCAGCCAAACTGGTGCCCCAGAAAATACCGTGAGGCAGGTCCAGCACCCGCTTTGCACCCAGTGGTGCCAGCAGTTTGTCAAAATATTCACCACTTTTTGGCAGGTCGTTGGTACCCAGTGTTACATATCCAATCATCGTACTTCTCCGTGGATTTGATGGTTTTTACTGTGTTCAGGTTCTTGCAGGCAGGAATTGCCCGAAGCCCATTTCTTTACCGAGCGCGGGCATCACAGCCTCGTTCTCGACTGCTATCTTGCCATTAATCAATACGTGTTTCACTACACCCGGGTTTCTGTTCACCAAGCGTTGCAATCCAAAGTTCTCCATTTCGCCCCAGCTAACCTGTTCAAGATTTTGGTTCAAGGCATCGGGATTCAGCACCACCACATCAGCGCGGTCGCCCACGCGAATTTTTCCAGCTTCAATCCCCAGCCAGTCGGCCTGCTCGCCAGTCAAGCGCCACACAGCATGTTCCATGCTCATGATGGGTTGGTGTTCATCAATGGTTTCCTGAATCAGCTTCAGGAAGCGCAAGGGCAGGTTGTAGAAGGCCATGTTGCGAATGTGCGCACCCGCGTCGCTGAAAGTGATCAGGGTGTTTTTGTCTTGAACCAGTTCACGAATTACTTCACGCTTGTGGTTACCCACTGTGGTGTACCAGCGAAGCTGGCGGCCAAATTGCACCACCAAGTCCAGGAACAAATCGACCACGTGAACCTTGCGAGCTCGGGCCACTTCATCAAAGTTTTTGCCCACCAAATTTGCATCAGGGCATTCCAAAATAACCGCATCGCCAAAATCGCGTTGCCACACCCGCGGGCTTAACTTCTGCCCGTAAAACTTGCGGAACTGGCGGCGATAGTCTTCGTTTTGCAGCAGGCTGTTTCGCTCAATTTGCGTGCGCAAATCAAGGGCCATTTCGCCGGCACCAAATTCTTCGAAAAACACCACATCAATACCGTCTGCATACACGGTGAAAGGTGTCGGCAGAAGCTGCCAGCGGAATGCACCACCCAGCCAGTTCACCACCTTGCTTGAAATTTGCGCCATGGGCCGAACTGTTTTGTTGCCCTTCAAATCGATCAGTGCAATCAATGTGGTTTTCAGTGGCTTACGTATCCAGCCCAAGGTTTCAATCAGGTATTCAAAAATCTGCAGCGGGTTGGCTGCGTTGGGTGCGCCTTGGTGCACGCGGCGATACTTGCGCAGAATCTTGTTCAGGCGGCGAAGTTCGCTCCAACGTGCGTAGGTACTGGGCAGGCTCTTCGACCAGGCCCGGTCGCCATCAATTTTGTCCCATTTCAGGCACATGGTTGAAAGGCCCAGAAAACCGGCGTCAAGCGCTTCGGTCAGGGTGGCTTCCATTTTCTGCATTTGGGCTTCAGTGGGCTTGATTTTCCGGTCAGTTGAATCGAGCAGCCCCATGGTGCCCACGCGCAAATCGCTGTGACCCAAAAATGAAATCAGGTTTGGGCCCAAGGGTTGCTTTTGCACAAACTCGACCCACTGGCGCGGCGTGTTCCAGGTTTTTTTCTCTTGCAGAATTGGGAGCACTTTCTCGCGGGGCACAGTTTCTACACGCGTGAAAATATCGGAAGCATCCTCGGCTTCGCTGCAAATCATGCTCAACGAACAACTGCCCACCAGCACGGTGGTCACGCCATGCCGCACCGATTCCGACAGGCTGGGCGCCACAATCATTTCTGCATCATAGTGGGTGTGCGTGTCCAGAAAACCGGGGGTGACCCAATGGCCCGCAGCATCAATTACTTTGGGCGCGCCCTCGTATTGCAAAGGCGAGTCGCTGACGGCTGCAATTCGACCGTCTTTAATTCCTATGTGGCGAATCGCCGATGGACCACCCGTGCCGTCAAAATAACGTCCGCCCGTGATGACGACGTCAAAGGTTGATGCTGCCATTGCTTGTCTCCAATTCTCATTTTTTTCAAATGTAACAAGAAATCTTGTCGAATTGGGAAAAAGTTTTATCGTTGGCTGTAAATCACCTCTTTGCTGCCGGCGGGCAGGGTGATGAAATCGCCGTCTTCACCAATGCGAAAGGGGCCTTTGAACATTTCTGGTGCCTTGCCCAGAAAGATTTCCCGCAAGGGCGCCAGGGGCAGGGGCGGTACAATGTGGCTAAGCACCACATGCCCAACCTGCGCTTCTTGAGCCAGCACGGCCACATCCATTGGGCTGGCGTGGTAGTTGGGTATGTCGGAGAAAATCTTGGCCAGCTTGCTTCGGTTGTTCTTCAACGCTGTTTCTTGAAGTGCAGCCACCAGTTCCGGGCTCAGGGCCTCATGAATCAACAGGTCTGCGCCTGTCGCGGCGTCTTTCACCTGTTCATCGGAAGTGGTGTCGCCACTTAGCACAACGGTGCGGCCTTTGTAGGCTATTCGGTAGCCCACAGCTGGGTTGATGGGCTGGTGGTTCACGGCAAAGGCCTCAACCCGTAAATCGCCTTGTTGCAGCACTGTGGTGTAACTGCCTTTTTGCACACTGAATTCATTCACATCAGCACCAGCCAATTCAGGGGGCATGGTGGCTTCGCCGTGGTGTGCCGTGCGGTATCCGTTGTCGGCTTCATAAGCGGCCTTAAAACCGTTCAATACCCCTGAAACGCCGGTGGGGCCGTGCACGGTCAGGCGCTCGCCTTCGGTGTGTTGCGCCCAGCGTGTCATCAGCACTTCGCCCAGGCCATCAATGTGGTCGGAATGAAAATGCGTAATGAACACGCCCTTCAACTGTCCGGTTGAAAATTGCATGGTGGAAATCTGTTTGGCAGCGGCACTGCCTGCATCGAACAAAAACATGTCCTTGCCAGCAATCACGATGGTGCAGGGCGCTGCGCGGTCGGGGTCGGGGAAGGGCGAGCCAGTACCACACAGGCCTACGTGCAAACCATCGGCCAAGCCATCCAGCGGATTCTGCATGCGCTGCGTGGCGATTTTCTCAACCAGTGTCAAGGCGATGTTGGTGCGTTGAATGTAGGCAATCGAAGCACCCAACGCGATGAATATCACCGCGCCAGTCAGCAGTTTTTTCATGGTGTTATTTCCTTTTTATTGAATGCTGCTTTCAACCCAAATGGGAGAACTCCAGGCGCGTTCTTGCTGAGTAATGAAGCGGAAATCGCCCCGGAAGCTGCCGGGCTCGCCTTCAATGCGACAGCAGCCTTCAAACCCTGCAAAACCGCTTTGTGCGGAAAACAATCCATTGCCTGGTTGCAGCGCCGCACATTGCACGCCTTTGTCGGCGCACATTTTTGTGGTCCAGCGGCAGGAATTGTTTTCCAGTGCCCGAGCGAAATAGCTTGCGCCCGTCGCAGCATTGAACTGCGTGTCATGAAAAACCGCGCACATTTGCTCCGGACCTTTTTGTTGCAGGCTGCAGTCGGAATTCGGTTGCGGGGCGTTGGCATTCTCCGCCAGCTTTAATACCTGCTGTTTCAAATTACCTTGGGTGTCAGCCCAGGTCTTGATTAATTCCAGCCTTTGCAAAGGAATACCGGCTTCTTCGCCGCCCGGGTCTTGAAGGGCATACGCCACAATGTAGGGGCCGCGGTTATTCACTGTCAGTGTGCCGCCCATTGGAACGCCACTCATCAAGCCTTCTTCAATCGGGCTTGCCCCGGAAGCCAATTGTTCACAAATATTCGCAGGAAAAGGTTCGCTCGAAGCCAGTGTTCGAATTCGCATGCGTGACCCTGATGTAGCGAATGTTTCCCGACGCTTTAAGGCCGCGAAAATTTCTTTTCTTGTGTTTTCTCGTGCCCACACACCAGCCAGTCCACCCGGTGTGAAGTTGGATGCAACCGGATTGAATACGCGATCTGCGCAGTTGTTCGGGTCAGCCGCAGATTCGGTACTGAATGGCAATTTGAAGCCTGTGATCGAGTCGGTGGGCAAGGGCGGTTGCTTGCATTCCCAATTGCCCAGTGCTTCATTGGGTTCATCATCTAGCACGCCACCGTGGCCGGAGTTTTTCGCGAATTTGTTTTTGTCAGTGTTGCCCGCAATACCGTTGTGTGTGTCGCTTGATCCAATAAAGCCATACTGATACGGATTCACACCCAGTTTGCGCTGAATGAAGCTGCCCTCCGGTAGCACATTGCGTGCGTAGTCCAGTGGGGTGGTGCAGTCTGCTGGGGTGGATCCACCAATGTTGCTGCCGGTGCATTGTTCAACTGCGTGAATGCTTTTGCCCTGGCCTTGGTTGCTGTTTACTTGGCAAAATAGTGGGTCAGTGGCCTTGCCTGTGCATACCCTGGCGCATTCGGCGGGGTCGTCAGCATTTCCCTTGCACAGGGTTTTCCATTCTTCAAAACCGCAGCCCGATTCTTCCCCGCCTGTGAGGCCTTGATTAAAACCGGTGATGCATTCGCTGGCACCTTTGTGCTGAACAATTTCAAAAAGGCGATCAAAAGTGTTTCGAAGTGTTGCGTCTGCCGCTGTCAAGGTTGCGTTGTTACGCGCCAGTGGCAGTCCTGTGTCGGCTTGGCGTGCGCGGGCAAAACGCCCATCGCTTTGATTGGTGCTGTGCGGAATGGTGACTACATCACAGCCATCCACGTCCAGGCATTCTGTTTTTAATCGATCAAACAATCCCCACTCATCATTTGTGTTGTCGGTGGTCGGTATCAGGGGGGTTGAACTGATCACGTCGGCGGGCACCTTGGTACCTTCGAATATCACATTGCGATGGAGTACCTGCCCACCCTTGTTGGATGAGAACTCATAGCCATTGAAAGTAGTGAATTTGCAGGGCTGATTTTCTGCATTGGCAATGGATTGAATTTCTTCCCAAGTACGTGTGCTGGGTACCAGGCTGCCCGCACCGGTCACCACTTGCAGATAAAGAGGAACATTGCCCGTGATGAAAACAGAGACATTGTCGCGGATTACTTGGCCGAGCACACCACACGCCGGGTTTGTGCCCGCAGGCAGGTTTCCTTGAAGTTCACAAATATTGGAGAAGGTTCCCAATTGCTCAGCGTGCTCGGTGACCGCAGCAAAATCAAGTGGACGGCCGATGTTGATTTGTCGCATGGGCATGTCAGGGTCTTCGCCCGACGGGAGGAACGCGTTTTCGCCTTTGGCGAATTGGTAGGCCTCGCGTGGTCCATTGATGGAATTGAAGAAATAAGCGTCGAACGACAGTTTGGTGTGAATGTGTAGGTCACCAAAAAATGCCTGTTTCCTTACACTGCTGCCCAGGCATTCCACATCATCAGGTCGTTCGGCTGGGGTCACAGTATTGGGCCCGCCGTTCTGCACAACTTCACCCTCTCCGGAACCAGAACATCCCAAAAGCCCAAAAGTGATCAGCACTGAAACCAAAAGTGGCCATCGTTGATACGAATTAAACATAGCTGTGGATCCTTTCAATGGTCCAGTACAATGCAGCACCGCCAATGCTCAGAGTCAGCACGTTCTGCGCCAATCGAGTGAACGTTGGGAAATGGGCTTTTTCAAGCAATGCGAAGGTGCTTGCCAGCAGGGTGACTATCCACAACTGACCGAGCTCTATGCCCAAATTAAACAGCAACAGCGTGCTTAGAAGTGCTTGGTCAGGAAAACCGCGTTCTTCCATTGAAAGCGCGAATCCTGAACCATGAAGAAGGCCAAACGCTGCTATCAGAAGCAGATGCGGCCAGTTTGATGTTGGTACCGTTTCTTTTCGAATCAATTCCCAGGCCAGCCACAATACACTCAGTGCAATCCAGGCTTCAATGGCGCGAGTGGGTACGGCTATCCAGCCCAACACCAACATGGCCAAAGTCAAGCTGTGCCCCACCGTAAAAAGTGTGAACTGACCCAGTAGTTGTTTCACGCTTTGCTCGCGCTTTCGCCACAACAGATACAGGCCAGTCACAAACAGCACATGATCCCAACCAAACACAATGTGTTCAATTCCAACGATGAGGTATTGAAGTGCGGGGGTGTTGTTCGCTTCGGTGTTTAAGGAAATACTGCCCGAATTTGGCGTTAACACTGCGTGAATGCGGTTTGCATTCAGGGGCGTGGCCAGAACAATTAGTTCAGGTGCAAGGCGTGTGAAACCGTCGGCCGCAACATGATGGGCATTCAATAACGCTGAACAAAAGAAATTGCCGCGTTGAATAACTTCGGTATCGCCTTCCCATTCGATATTTACATTGCGCAGTTCACAGGCGGGTTCAAACTTGAAGTCGATGGGAGGTACTTTGCCATCGGCGCCCACTGTTCTTTTAAAGACAAATAATCCTGTTCCGCTCGCTGTTTCCTGCACAATCAGCGCCGAAGTGCCCATCTCATGGGCGTGAGCACTTTGTACGCCAATGGGCAAATCCAGTTTCAAGATAAGAATGAACGCAAGCAGGAAGGCAAAGATTTTCACGGGCCATCCTTAATTGTGTAAGTGGCTCGCAAAGCCGCCAAGCCTGCGTCGTTGACTGCCTCGCGCTGTGCAGCGATTAAATCAGACATCAGCTGAGTGCCTGCCTCTTGCAGTGTCATGATTCGACCTTCATTTCTTTCATCCACTTTAAAAAGGTGGACTCCCAGAGCGGACTGCACAGGATTTGACCATTGTCCAATAGGCAATTCGAACAAAATCGATGCGGCTTTGTTTCCGAATTCTTTGATGACCTGATCGCGACTTAACAGCGCTTCGCTTGTTCGCAAAGGAAACGGGTCAGAAACGATTTCTTTGCTGGCGCTTAAGTCGATCAGTGCGGTCTCTGCGTGATAAATTGATTCATCACCGCGTTTTCCCCTACTAAAAAAATGATGTTGAAATTGAATGGATTGCTCGGTTTGATAGCGCTCAGGATTCTGATCCAGCCATGTTTGAAGCTGTGCCTCTGTGGGTGTTGCAACAGGGGTCATGTCCTCCAGCAAAAACCGCATTTTTTGAACAACGCGGCGTTTTACGATTAGATCGTCCTTCTCAAGGCCCAGCTTCAAGCCTTCCCGATAAAGAATTTCTTCATCAATGTACAAAGCCATGGCCTGTTCGTAATTTGCGTTGTTCTGGTCCTGAGCACGGGTTTGCAGCACCTGTTCACGCACAAATGCACGCTGCGCATCAGTGATGATCAGTTCATTGCGACCTGTCGACTCAACGCTGCGCCATTCAAGCAAACCAATCAGGGCGGCCACTACCAGAAAGCCAAACGCGGCATGTGAAGTATTCATGTGGCGTTTATTTCATGTAGCGCCACACGCCGGTGGGCATGTTCGCCAATAATGGTTTCAACAGCTTCCAGGGGTAGCCAGGTACCACGCCCAAGCTGTGTCCCTTTTCAATGTGGTTGGCCATTTCCTTTGCCGCCTTTTCAGCGGATACCAGGAAAGGAAATTTGTCCATGTCATCGACAATGTCAGTTTTTACAAAGCCGGGTAAAATTTTCGTGAAGTTGATTTTGTATTTTTTTAGCTCAATGGCCGCGGCATCCAGGTACATTGAAAAGCCCGCCTTCGTGGCGCAATATGCGGCTTGTTTTGGAATGGGGGTAAGCGATGCCAGCGAGGATATGCCCACCACATGGCCGCCACCGGCTTGTTTGAACCACTCTACTGCTGCATTCACAGTCGCGATCGCGCCCAGCAAGTTTGTTTGCATCAAACCCAGTTCATCGGCCAGCTGACCCTTGCCCACACCAGTCAGTTTGTTAACACCAGCATTCACAATTACCACATCAACTTTCTTCAAGTCGTTGAATAACGTGCGCAGTGCAGGCCCAACTTTGTCAGTTTCATTCACATCGAGTTCAATGATTTCAATCTGCAAATTGATGCAGCCGGGCATCGAGTTGATTTCTGCACGCAATGCCTCAAGTTTGTCGAACCGCCGAGCTGCAAGACCCAGCCGGTAGCCGCGTTTTGCAAATTCAAGGGCAAGCGCCTTGCCAATTCCTGATGAGGCCCCTGTGATCACTACTGATTTGCTCAAGCCAAATTCTCCATGTGTTGTTTGGGTAGCGCTGTGACTGCCACTGTAAGGGCCCTGCGTTCAACGCGGGGCAAATTCATGTTCAGCAGGTGTTCAGCTTTGTGAGTTCGCAGCCAGACACGCACGTCATGTTTGTCGCTGTCGGCCATGTGGGTGTAGCAGTCCAGTGCACGCTGAATCATCCAAATCATGTAGGGAAGTGCACCGCGCTTGAAGGGCTTGCCGCCCATGGTTGTGCAAACGTCGCCAAGTCGGCGAGGCAATCGCTTGTTCAATCCATTTTCCTTGGCGTACTGCGTGGCCATGTCACCCACTTGCACCACCATTGGAATGAACTCATTGAAAATGGAATGAAACACTGGGCCCAATGTGTCGGGAATTCCGTCATTGGGTATCAGCATTTCGCCAGCGAACATGGCGGGGTTTTTCATGCGCTCAATCCACGCCGCCAAATGGGTGCGGGGTGCAATTAATTCACGCTTTGGCCAAGGGTCGCGGGCTAGGTGCCCATACATGGTGCCCACCAGGCCAAAATCACCCAGGCTTGGTTTGTTGCCCAACAGGAACGGAAAGGTTTGAAAATGGCGATCAAGTGCATCGAGCATGTGCTCGGTCCATTCGTTCATAGTGGAATGTTGCTCGGGAACAATGCCCACATAAGGCAACATGCTGCGAAGCATGTTGGCTGGGCGTTGCGCCACTTTTCTTTGTAAAAATCGGGGTGCCCAGGGCAGGAGTGCTTTACCAGCATCATGCTCGAACAAGGCAAAGTTTTCCGGATAGCTCCATCGGGTGTGCATGGCGATGGGTACCCACCATTCATCGCCCCATGCTTCAAGCAACATGGACGCAAATTCTTGCACAGGTGTATTGGGTGTCACCGGGTTTTCATGATGAAGCGACTCGATGTAGTCGATTATTTCACTGGTGTCTTGAATCCACTCGCCCGACGCAGTTTTCAGAACGGGCATGACTGCCGCACCTGTTTTTTTCTTGATGGTCCGCGTCAAGGTGAACAGGTTGACGGGTTTCAGCGTGTGCTCTACTTGTTTGTATCGCAGATAGCAAATGGCTTTGCCCGTGAAGTAAGACAAGTGCCAGCCGTAAAGTGTGTAGTTCTGTCTCATATTGACCCATTTAGGGGTTCTAGTAAGCGATTAAAACATTAAAATTTACACTATGTCAACTTTGCAAAAAGTGTGTCACACTTCATGGGGTTTCACAGCAGTACCAGGATCAAATGAACACAGCCAACATCACAGAAAAGCGTCCTTATCTGGGCAAAGACGATCGTAAAAAGGCCTTGCTGCTCAGTGCTGCTCAACTGGTTGAGCAGGCCGGGTGGGGCGTATTGAACATGAGTGCACTTGCTGAAAAAGCAGGCGTAAGCCGCCAACTGGTGTATCAACATTTTCCCAACCTGGAAAGCCTGTTGGGCGCAACGGCATGGGTAATTTTCACAGACACAATGCAAGGTACTGCCCAAGCGATTTCCAATCATCCAGATGATCTGAAACTGGCCATTCGATCCGCAGTGCTTGTTTCTTTGGACATGCCTGTGGGCAAAGGCGATGCCTTGTGGCAGTTGATTGCAGGCTCTGGATTGAATTCCCCAGAACTTGAAACGATTCGATTGGGCATTCGTGATGTGGTGCTTAAACTTTGGGTTCCGACGCTTCGTAAAACACTGGCCTTGGATGAAGCGGCAGCCACAGCGCAAGTGTGGATGGTGATCTTGTCGTTCTGGGGGGTTCGTCAGCTTATTCGAGACGGTTTGCTTGGGCGCGAACAGGGTATTGCGCAGTTCGACGCTTTGCTGGACCGGATTTTTTAAAGCATCCTGGCTCGCTTATTTCAAAAGTTGTTCAACACTGCGTTGTAATACCTTCTTGGCTTGATTGAAGCTCAGTTTTTGATCGCGTCTAAGCCGAAGCCAACTTTCGAAACTCATGACCAGGTCAAGTGCCTCAAACAGCAGTTTGTCCTTGACCACTTCAGTCGGCAAGAAGGCACGCAGCAGGTATCTCTGTAAATCAATGGCCTGGGCTTGTCGAGTGCGCAAAAATTCCGACTCATGCAGGTGCACAAGGCTTGCGGCTTGCAGTGGCGCAAGTTGTTCAAACATGTCGGCCCGCCGCTCGATCGAATGCATCAGCTTTTCTTTTGTGGTGCTTCCTTGAACGGGTGTTGCCAAGACAGGCGCAACAATGGCGTCGACTTCGGTGGTCATTTCCCTGTACAGGGTTTCCATGTCTTTGAAATGCCTGAAGACCGTGCGCAGGCCAACACCTGCTCGGGCTGAAACCATTTCAGCTGTGGGTGCCACATGTCCTTCGCGGATCAATTCGATCAGCGCTTGAACAATCTGCTTTTTGTTTTCCTGTCCGCGTGTGGTGCGGCCATCGATTTTTACCATGTTCTGCTTGTCATTGTTGCGGGGTTGGTAATGGGCAAGCTTTCGATTCTTGCTGCGATGGGTGATGTTACAGGCTTGAACAATGCCGTGCCCAGTTCGGGAAAATACGTGCCTAGTTCTGCCTTGACTATGCTGGGCAGTACAGCGTACCGGAATCGCAAGCGCTGATATCTCCACGCGCGGTAGCGTTGGGCTGGTAGTTTGAACAATGTTCCTTTGCTGTTGAACTCAAAATGCCGTCGTTGTTCTTCGATGGCTTGCTCATTGGCCTGCATGTAAGGAATGAACTCTGAACAAACAATGTTTATTAGTGGTTCGAGGTTGTCCGCTGGTGCAGCCTGAAATTCAGCATTGCTGTAGTCTGCGATTCGGGTGTTCCACATGCGGGCAACCCATTCATGAACGGCTGGCGCACGCGTGCGCATGATTTGCGCGGGTGTTGGGTCGCAGAAGAAGTGCCGGAACATGCTGCCGTACAGACCGTAGTCAGCCAAGGTGGGACGTTGGCCCAAGATGAAGGGCTGCCTGTTTAAAATTTGTTCCAGCGCATCGAGTGTTTCAATGTAGTGGGCTTGAACGCGTTTTGCGGTATTTGGCCTTACACCATCCATCCACAAAAAATGAAACCGCTGCCTGTTCAAAATGGCCCAGCGCCGTGCAAACCAGGGCAGTGGCACATCGCGCATCATCCCATTGGCTAATCGGTGGCTCATAAGCCTTGCGTCTTGCGCATGGGCCCAGCGGTAATACAGCGCAGGCCGCCACAGCCATTCATCGCCGAAATCTTCCAGTAGTTGTGCGATGAAATGCATCGCTGCGTGTGGCGGCATGATGGGAGTTTGTGGCAATAAATTCTCGAAAAATTCGATGATCAGTGTGGTGTCGCTGAGCCATTGGCCATTGGCCCACTCCACCTGGGGCATTTGCGCCACGCCGGTGGCTTTGCCACATCGTTTGAAGTCGCCCGTGTCCATCTCGATCAATTCATAAGGAATCTGCTTATTTCGCAGATAGGCCTCAAGCTTTCCCGTGAAGTAGGAAAGATCAAGTCCATGAACTTTCAAAATTTCCGGCATCGTCATAAGCAGGATTCCTTGTGATTCAAAATTGTTTTGTATATAGTGACACAAATAGTGTCACTAGTTAATAAAGATAAAAAAGACACATCAAATTCAAATTTGGGGACCAACATGGCACAGCAAGATGACAACTACAACAATGGGAAACAAGAAGAAGGCTTGTCCCCCAAGCGCTTGAAGAGACGCGCATTTTTATCGGGCTTAGCCGTTGGCGCAGCCACTGCCGGCGTTGCTGCCACAGGCGCACATGTAGCCAATAACAAAGCCCGTTCCTTGATGACCCCAAAGGCTCTGCCGCAGGGTGAGCCTGCACAGGTGGCCTTGTCCTTTCAGGACTCAAGGCCCGCCACCAACGCCAAACCCAAAGCCAAGGAAGGCTCGCCCAATATTGTGGTAGTCATGCTGGACGATTGTGGGTTTTCTGATCTGGGTTGCTATGGCAGCGAGATCAAAACACCAGCCATCGATAGCCTGGCAAGGCAGGGTTTGCAGTACACAAATTTTCGGACCTGCTCCATGTGTTCCCCAACACGAGCGTCGTTCCTAACGGGTTTGAATCATCATTCAGCGGGCATGGGTTGGCTTGCCGACATTGACGCTGGTTATCCTGGCTATCGTGGCGATTTGACCCACGAGGCCGCCACCCTGGCGGAAGTGTTGCAAGGTGCAGGATGGTCCACGTTCTTAAGTGGCAAATGGCATTTGAACAACGCCCACACCACTGGCGCCAATGGGCCATACGACAACTGGCCCACCCAAAGGGGTTTTGATCGTGCCTACTGGTTTCAGGGCCATTCCACCGATTATTTCAAGCCGTCTGAACTGTTCGACGGCGTTGCGCCCGTCGAGCCACCCAACACGCCCGATTATTTTGTTTGTGATGATTTAACTGACCGTGCCATCACCTACATTCGAACTCAGCAAGCACTGGAACCCGGCAAACCCTTTTATTTGCACTTGGCCTACCCCGGCCCACATTCTCCTTTACAGGCCCGTGCGCGTGAACGCGATGCTTACAAGGGGCAATATGACAAGGGATGGGACGTTGTGCGTGCGGAACGGCTTGCTCGTCAGAAGGCACTTGGCATCATGCCCGACACCGTGGAGTTGCCGCCGCTTTCATTCGGTTCAAACAACTGGGAACAGCTACCCGAAGGCCACAAGAAAATCACCGCGCGCTACATGGAAGTGTATGCGGGACTCATGAGTAATATGGATGCGAACATCGCGCGGTTGTTGCAAAGCCTTGATGACATCGGTGTGCGTGAAAACACAATAGTTGTTTTGTTTTCAGACAACGGCGGTTCGCCTGAAGGCACGCCAACTGGGACGCCGAATGTATTCGCCCCTGCATTTGGGCGCTCGATTCCGGTGGAGGAAGCGACCAAGCTGTACGACATTCTGGGCGAAGAGGGCACGTTTCCCCATTACCCCATGGGCTGGGCCAGCGCGTCAAACACTCCATTCAAGATGTACAAGCAGTACGCTCACCTGGGTGGTGTTGCGGACCCCTTGATTGTGAATTGGCCCACGGGCATTTCTGCAAAGGGCGAAATACGGAATAACTTTGTCCATGTGGTGGACCTGTTTCCCACCTTGCTTGAAGCTGTGGGCATAGAGCGCCCTAGTGTTTACAAGGGAATGCCGCTGAAACCGGTAGAAGGACAAAGCGTTCTGGCCACGTTCAGCAAGCCGGACAGCCCAACCCGCACCGAACAGTATTTTGAGTTGGGGGGAAATCGAGCGTATCGTGAAAACAATTGGCGTGCCGTGGCAAGGCACACACGGGGCAAACCATTCGAAGAGGATGTCTGGGAACTTTATGATTTGAGTACCGATCCTGCCGAGGGTGTTGACCTGTCTACACAATTTCCGGAAGTCGTTGAACGTTTGAAAAACAAATGGTTGCAGGCGGCAGTGCAATACAATGTGCTGCCGCTTGACGATCGAAACCTGGTGCTTCGCCTTGTTCAAGACCGACAGGAAAAGGGTTTGCGCGCTCGATGGGATTTTCACCCACCCATAGAACGATTGGCCAGGGACGTGGCGCCCATCGTGTGTGGTTTGTCGCACACCATTGAGCTGGAATGCGAGCGCAGCAATGCTGCTGGTGATGGCGTATTGGTGGCGCAAGGTGCCAAATATGCTGGCTGGGTTTTGTACATTGAAAATGGCAAACTCTGTTATGAACAAAGCCTTGTGCCTTATGTGGAACGAATTGAGTCAGCTGCAGTGTTGCCTGAAGGAAAACTAAAGATCAGTTACCAGCAGCGCATGACTGGGCGCCCCTTTGACGGCGAAGGCATGCTGTATGTGAATGGTCAGCAGGTGGCCAAACACACATTCAAGCGGATCCTGTTTTCAACCAGTTACGATGGGTTCACCCTTGGGGCCGATTTGGGCAATCAAGTATCAAGCCGTTACACCGGCCCAAATCCTTTTCAGGGAATTTTGGGAAAGGTAACTATTGATGTGGACACCAGTAAAATCAATCCAGTCGAAATGCTGCGGTTTTTGAGCAATATGAATTTGAATGTTTAGATCGACTGCACGCATTGCGGGTGGCGAATTCTTGATGGGATCAGATCGCCATTACGCAGAGGAACGACCACAGCGACTGGTGTCTGTGGATGCGTTCGACATCGATGTTTACCCGGTGCTCAATTCTGATTTCGCGGCGTTTGTGAAGGACACTGCCTACTGCACATGGGCTGAAAGATCCGGACACTCTCATGTGTTTTTGATGGCCCCCCATCCCGTTCCCTTGAAAAACCCCAGCCTGTGGTGGAAGGCGGTGCAGGGCGCCTGCTGGCGCAACCCACGGCCAGGTGTTGAATTGCCCATCGATTTTGATCAACACCCTGTGGTTCACATCGCTTTGGAAGATGCCAAGGCATACGCCGCGTGGGCGGGTGGGCGCCTGCCCAGCGAAACTGAATGGGAGTTTGCAGCTTGTGGTGGATTGCAAGGAACACAGTTCGCCTGGGGAGAAGAATTTGCACCGGAGGGCCAGCGCATGGCACAGGTGTGGCAGGGTGCATTTCCTTGGTACTACACGCTGGGCGACGCACCCGCCACCGTGGCTGTTGGGCAATTTCCCGCCAATGGCTATGGCCTGTTTGACATGATTGGTAACGCGTGGGAATGGACTGCTTCAACATTCAGTGAAGCGGCGAACTGTTGTTCGTGCAGTCCTGCTCAAGATGCACAAACTTTGTTTGCCCTCAAAGGTGGTTCGCACTTGTGCGCTGCTGAATACTGTTTGCGTTACAGGCCGGCTGCCCGCATTGGCGTGGCGGGCGCCAGCAGCACTTCCCACATTGGATTTCGTTGCGTTTACGATGTGTGAGCCGATTCCAAATTGAATTTTTTTGATTGTGTTTGGTCCATCTTGTTCGAAAACAAGAAACCGGAGCACTGAATGAATTCAAAAAGCCTGATTGATCAACTGTTAAAAGCTGGAACCGGCATGATGCAGGGCGGTGGAAAGACCGTTGGTGGCATGCAGGTCAAAGACATGCTGGTTGGTGCAGGCGGCGGCGCTGCGGCCACAGCGGCCTTGGGCATGTTGCTAGGTAACAAACGCCACAAGAAAATGGGTGGCAAGGTATTAACCTACGGTGGTTTGGCTGCGCTAGGCGTGCTGGCTTACAAGGCTTATGGCAATTGGCAACAACAGCAAGGCAATATCGCAAACAGTGGAACACCCCAAACGGTCGACAGATTGCCAGAGCCTTTGGTGGAACAGCACAGTCAGGCAATTTTGCGAGCCCTTATTGGCGCTGCCAAGGCCGATGGCCACATCGATGCCAAAGAGCGCCAGCTAATTGATGGCGAGATTGCCAAACTAACGGATGATCCTCAGCTTCAGCGCTGGTTTGATCAGGAAATGAACAAACCCTTGGATCCGCTTGAAATAGCTGGCTATGCCACAACGCCTGAACTGGCTGCCGAAATGTTCTTGGCCAGCGTGTTGGTTGTGGATGAAGAAAGTTTTATGGAGCGCAGCTACCTTCAGGAACTGGCAAAACAGCTTCGACTGGATCCTGCGTTGGAACAAGAGCTGCGTGTACAAGTTGAACAGGCGAAAAAAACGGCCGCATAAAGCGACCGTTCCAAGTTACTGCATCAAGGGTGTTTTTATCAACACTTAAAACTTTTGAATCAGGCTGAACGACACGAAGTCGGCATCCAGATCCGCGATGCCTTTGAACTCCCCACCTGAAACTTCAACCGGGGTTACTTGGGTGTTGTTGCCGACTTCGCCGGCGTCAACGTCAATAATGCCGTATGCCACTGAAAGGGTTGTGTCACGGCTTGGCGTAAAGGTGGCACCAATGCCGTAAAAGCGACGGTCGTTGTCGGGCAGAATTGGGATACGCAGGTCATCGCCCACCACACCATTTTCCATGCCGTAGCCTGCATGCAGAGTCAGGCGTTTGTACGCTTTGTAATTCAAGCCAATGCGATAGGCATGCGCCACCTGGAAGTTCTGCGGCACATCTTCAATCACGCGGCCATTGCTGGTGCGTTCGTAGCGCAGAAAGGTGCTGGTGTAATCCTGGTAGGTGTAAGTGGCCATCAGGTCCAGCCTTGGGCTGTAATGGTGGAAAATTGACAGCCTAAATTCGTCTGGGAAAATCACGCTTTGGCGAGCCCCCTGTTCTGGTTCCAAATCGCCTGCGGCCTGAGGGCCATTTACACCAAGAATAGGACCGCCCAGGCCAATCAAGGGACTGGTGCTCAAAAAGTTTCGGAAGGCTGCAGTGTCTTCGTTTTCATTGATGGTCAGCTTACCCTGATTGCCATTAAATCTTGTTTTTGGGCGATACGACATACCCACGCGAGTTGTTTCTGAGGGTTCCCACAACAAACCCGCCTGGGCGTTCAAGGCCCAGCCCAAAATTCGAAGTTTGGCGTCTGTTTCGCCTGGAATGGGTGGCGCTTGGCCCAAAGTATTCAAACCATCCAGCAGTGCGGTTGTTCCTGGTGGACCAAGTTTGCTTACCGCATCACGGAAATTCACGCGCAGTTTAATCGACTGAAAGTAACGCTCATAGGAACCATTGGCGCCGACAGACAGAGTGGGTGTCAATTTGTAACCAAAGCCCAAGTTCAAGCGGGTAACTTTCAAATCACTTTCACGACCAGAGCCACGGCCGGGAAAATCTTCGCGGTAACGGGTCAACAAGCCATGCGATCCCGAGGCGCTGAAGCCAACCACCAATTTTGGTGAAATCGGTACTGCGACGAACAAACCAGGAATGAACAAAGCCGAATCGGTGCCATCTTTTCTTGAAAAGAACTCGCCAGCCGAACCCTGGTTACCAGCATCAGTTGGGGGACCATCATTGTTTTGTCGGGATGTGTAGTCGTTGTCAAAGGTGGCAATGCTGGCCACGTTCAACACTTCAATCCGTTTGAAACGGGTTAAAGCCGCTGGGTTGAAGAAGATCACCGATGCATCCGAGGCTTCAGCGGCCTGGCCTGCACCAGCAGTCGCAATACCCATTGTGCTTTGGTTGTCGTTGGCTGTGCCGCCAGCGAATGCTTGTTGGCTTAAAGTGAATGCCGTCAATGAAAAAGCGACGGCACAGGCCTTCACAAGAAGGCTTTGCTGCAAAAACACCATTGGTCTGTCTCCTGGCTCCGACGTGTCGGGTCGCAGTGCGCCCGACTTCGAGTGTCGTGAGTAATTGGCTGGTTGTTTTTAAAAAATTCATGCTGGTTGGCGGCTTGTGTTTTTGTTCCAGAAAACCAGCATGTTTACAACAATTAACATTGATACTGACGGAAATGTAACTCAGATTCAATCAATCGTTCAAATTTTTTTTAGTAATTGCGTTAAGCAATTTGGAAACCAGCCAATCAAGACCTAAGCAAGTGCCAGCCTCTCTTTCCAAAGCCGCATGGGTTCATCCATATTTGCCTGCATCGGGTGAAAGCCTGGTTTATAAAACTTGGCCAGATCGGGAATCATTTTCCGGAAAATGCCTTTGCGGCCAAAGTACAGGTCGGCAAACTTCAACCACGATTTCACGTTGTACAGTTCGCCATCCTGTTTCATACAGCTCAACATGGCAGCCAGCACCACTGGCCCAATGCCAACCGACACAATGGTCATCGCTATGGCGCGCTGTGCGTAGGTGCCACCGACCGCCTTGTGAGTATCAAAGGCCACGGCGCGGTGTTCGCTTTCTTCCATGGCGTGCCAGAAAATCAGATTTTTGATCTTTGGGTCCACAATCATTGTGTGGAAGCTCTCGCTTTTCATTAAATGTTCAGCCATCACTGCCGTGTAGTGTTCCACTGCGGTGGTTCCCGCCAAACGCGCCTTAATGGGCAACAATTTATTCAAGCGTTTTCGCGCCCAGCGTGCGCGAGCATCCCAGCCATTCACATTCACACCTTGGCGCTTCAGCTCCGCATTGGCCTCCAAATGTTCTTTACCGTGCATGGCTTCCTGACCAATAAAGGCACTGATTTCGCGAAGCAAGGCCTCATCTTTCACCCATTTTCTGGCGTCGCGAACCGAGTCCACGAAAAACTGTTCACCTTCAGGAAAATAAGCTTGAAAGGCTGTCCAAACATGGCTGCTTGCTGGGTCGTTGTTTACAAAGTGGCGGTTGATGCCTGTGAAATCAAAATCCATTCGCCGCACCGGAAAGCTTGATCCTTTCTGGTGGATTGAGGTGGGTGTGTGCATTGCGACCTCCACAGTGTGGTATTCATCATTGTCATCAATGATGTTGACAGTTGTGGATGTAATATTACAGGTATGGAATTAAAAGTAAAGAGTTGTAATGACGTGGTTTTCTAGATCAATTCTTCGTCTTTCAAAATACGCAACTGCAACTCGCGCCACACGCGCGTGCCGGTTTCATCAAAGCGCAGCACGCTTTCGAAGAATTGCTGCCGTGCAGCAGCATTGATCCATTCTGCTGGAAGCAGGGGGTCGCGTCGCACTTCGTAGATGGCCTGGCTGCCCACCAAATAGGCGTCTCGAGCTGCTTTTTCCAGTTTCATGCGTGAATAACCCTGCATCCAATCATTCAGTTTTTTGGTGTGTGTTGTGTAATGCCTTTCAAGTTTGCGCAGGTCCCACAGCTTTTGGAGTGCTTTCAGTTGCGCAGCATTGGCCGGCACCAATTCAAAAGTAAGTATTTCTTTTTCAACGCCTTGGGCTATTAGTTTTTCCTGCACGCCACCCAAGCCCATGCTTAAGTTTGCAGGGCGCACAAACAAGCCTTGTTCGAATTCACGAAACCCCATCAGTGCCAGTGCCTTTTCCCGGGTTTGCAATTGTTTGCGGTCACTTCGACCCAGGTGGGGTGTGAATACCGCGTAAAAATTGCCATTCCATTCGCAGCTTGCCGTCAGTCGGTTACTCCAGCTTTGAATGTCCTGGCCAGTGAATACAGCCTGTTTGCCTAGGGTGTACACGCCACGGCCTGCAGACTTTAATTGCCCCTCGGCAGCCAGCCTTGCCATGGCGACACGTGCGCTGTTCTCGGATACACCAAACAGATTACAAGCCATGACCATGTGTGCTGCTTTTACTTGGCGACCTTTGCCAGCCAACATCAGGCCTAGAATTAATTGTTTGGGGGAAGCGTTTGTTTTCACGATGTTTTTTAAAGAATTGGAGGCATTAGTCTAACTTGTTGCAGGACGCAGTGGTTGTAGCAAGCTCCGCCTTCCAGCAAATTCGTTATATTGAAGAAAATAACAAAACCAGCGTAAATTGCATGACGCTGTAACAATCGGAGACCCTGTAACAATGAATCCCATTCAGCTCGTGGCAGAGAAAGCCGTGCGTACTACATTGCGTGGCACCTTCAAGGCACCCGGCAAGTTACCGATTCCACTGAAGTGGCTGGCCAAAACAATGAACGCGGGTGCGCCGTTGTTCAAGGTTCGCCATGATGCTCGTGTTGAATTTCTCGAATTGGGGACCTGCATGTGTGCCCTTGTGCGCCCTGCCAATTCCCACACAGATCAGGTGCTATTGCACATGCATGGGGGTGCGTTTTTCGCAGGGTCACTGGAAACCCATTTGCCGTTGGCCAGTGAACTGGCGGTTCGATGCAATGCGCGTGTTTTTCTGATCGATTACCGATTGGCGCCGGAACACCCTTACCCAGCAGCGTTAGAGGACGGTATTGCTGCTTACCAAGCCCTGCTTGATCTGGATGTAAATGCCAAGAATCTTACTTTGGTGGGCGATTCGGCCGGTGCCGCCCACATTCTGGCCATGGCCATTTATGCCCGCAACGAAGGCATTCCATTGCCGGGCGGCATGGTCATGATTTCTCCTTTCGTTGACATGACCTTGACATCTGAATCCATTCAAAGCAAAGCCAAAGCAGACCCCATGCTCAGTGTGGTGCCGCTTCAACGTGGTGTTTCCGCATACTGTGGTGATGAGTTGGCAACTGACCCCAAGGTGTCACCGGTGTTTGCCGATCTGGAAGATTTACCGCCCATGTTTATTCAAGTGGGCAGTGATGAAATTTTACTGGACGACGCTTTATTGCTGGAGCGGCGTGCCAAAGAGGCCGGGGTGCAAGTAAGCTGTACCGTTCACGAAGGCATGTGGCACAACTTTCAAATGTTCAGTGCCTATGTTGAGAAAGCAGACAAAGCCTTGTGGGCAATTGCTGATTTTGTAAGAAGAGGGGAATGAAAATGAAGCAGTGGGCATTGGTAACGGGCGCGTCGTCTGGTATTGGTTTGCATCTGGCAGAATGTTTTGCGAAAGACGGTATCTCATTGTTGTTGAGTGCCCGAAATGAAGCCAAGCTGGCGGAATTGGCTGCCGATTGGATGGGCAAGTACAACGTCAAGGTGCTTGTGCTGGCCTCAGATTTATCCAAGCCGGGTGCCGCAGCCGAACTGGTCGACAAGGTGAAAACACAGGGTATTGAATTAAGTTATCTGGTCAACAATGCGGGTGTGGGCACCTATGGTTTGTTCAAAGACACACCTGTGGAAGCAACAAGCAGCATGTTGCGCCTGAACATGGAAGCCCTCACCGTACTTTGCAGTGGTTTTATGCCCGACCTGTTAAAGAACAAAGGCAAAATTCTGAATGTGGCCTCCACAGCTGCATTTCAGCCTGGCCCCTACATGGCTGCGTATTACGCCACCAAGGCTTACGTGCTCAGTTTCAGTGAGGCGCTGGCCGAGGAGCTTGCCGACAGCGGTGTGGCGGTGTGTGCGCTGTGCCCAGGTCCGACTGCTTCTGGTTTTCAAGCCGAGGCGAATATGCAGAAATCTGCTTTGGTTCAAGGCAAACGCATGCCCACTTCAGAAGACGTTGCTGTGAAGGGCTACGCCGCCATGCTACGTAATCAGCGCGTTTACATTCACGGCGCGCTGAACTGGACCATGGCGCAAAGCATTCGCTTCACTCCCCGCAGTTGGGCCACCAAGGTGGTGAAATTCATTTCCAAGCCAGTGGCTTAAATAACGAAATGGTAGTTCTCAACGAAATGCACCTGCTGCCCATGCCGGGCGGCGGGAATGTCGCTTTGCACCGAACCAAGCCGACCAATTCAAATGGGTTGCCCGTGGTGGTTGCGCACGGCACCTTGTCCAATAAAAACGCGGTTGAACATTTGGGTGAATACCTTGCGGAACAAGGGTTCGACACCTGGCTGCTTGAATGGGGTGGGCATGGCGATGCAAAATCTGCAAACCGCAAACAGAACTTCGAATATCCGGCCTTGAATGATTTGCCGGTGGCCATTGATTTTATTGCGCAGTACACAGGGCATGAACAGTTGCACTGGACTTCTCACAGTGGTGGGGGATTGCTGGCATTGATGCTGCTGGCCAGGCAGCCCGAACGCATGCATCAAATAAAAAGCCTTAGCCTGATTGGTGCGCAAGTAACAGACGCTGCCCCCAGCCTGAAAGAAAAAATACGTGTTGCTGCGCTGGGCACGCTAACCTTGCTATTGGGGCAAACACCGCAGCGACTGGTGCCCATTGGCCCGGAAGGCGAGCCCACCTTGTTGCTGCTGCAGTGGTGCAAGTGGAATTTAAGCCAGCGATGGACTGGCGCTGATGGCTTCGATTATCTAAAGGCCCTTGAACATATCACCGTGCCTTCACTTGTGATTGCGGGTGGGAATGATGACGTTGCACCAATTAAAGGCTGTCGCCGAATTTATGAGGCGCTTGGCGGTTTAAAAATATGGCATGAATGCGCAGAGCATCATGGTTTCAGTAAAAACTTCACTCACAGCCAGATGATACGCGGGGCTGCGGCGCGTGCCGAAGTGTTTCCACTGCTGCACGGCTTCATTCAACGCGTTTGAGAAATCTTGTTACTTTCGGATCAGGAACACTTCAAAATGCTTTGCAATTGGGGGGCAGCTTTCTTCCTGAATGTGTGGTGGCAACTTTCTCAGCGTATGTTTAAATAGCCTGTGCAGCACGTTGATGACACCGTTGATTGTCTTGCTGATTACGAAGTTAAAGCCCATGAGGTCTTTCGGCGTGTAAACCAGAGGCACCAATGCAGTTTCAATGGCCTCTATCAACAATTCAACGCCTTCGTTAAGTTTTTCGCTTTCCTTGTTGGCCAGGGCAAACATTACATCGCTGGCACTTTCCGCGTAGGTTGAAGTGACAGGAATCACAATGTAAGGGTGTGTTTGACCATTTAAATTCAATACGTGCACCATGTCGTGAAAGTGGTGAATAACGGGCGGTACGCGTTTGTTCGCGATGAACTTGACTAGCCAGCCGATGTAATGTTGTGCTTCACTTTGAACCTTGTGAATCACCTTTGATGCGTCTTGCAGCATCTTGTCAGCTTGTGTTTTATTCAGTTCGTCCAGCAAATGGGTAAAGCAGGTGTCCAGTAGCTGCACATAGGTTTGTGCCAGCAGATCAGCACCCAGTGCTTTGTCTTCATCGCTAATTGGCTTGGCTGCACGCACGTGAAGGGCCTTCATTTCCGTGTATACATTTTCTGTAATTTGAATAGCAATATAAGGTGTGTTCATGTTGGAATCAGAATGGGTTATTCGAGGTATCTTACACAGTAAAATCACGGCTTGAACAGTCCACGGGCCACACGCCATGCAATCTCAACCACCTGTTGAATTTACCGACGAAATCAAATCGCTGTTCGTCGAGAAGAATTTACTCAAGGCGCGCGAACGCCTACTTGATACCCTGGCCAACAACTGGAACGGGCACAACAATTTGATTGCCTTTACTTATTTGTATGCCGGCGATCGCAGCGAAGACGATTGCAATCAGGCCATGCACTGGCTGGAAAAGGGCGTTCTTGCAGGCGAGGTGGATGCCAAAGTGATTCTTGGGCGCTTGTTGATTTCAGGCGAGTTGGGGCAATCCGATTTTCAGCGCGGCAAGTTGTTGCTTGAAGAGGCAGCAAACAACAATGTGTTGATGGCTGTGCTTACCCTGGTTCAAATACACCACGGCGGAGTGGAAGGGCATTTGGAAGCCGACACCGACAAGGCCATGCATTACACAAGGCAAGCCGCGGAATTGGGCGATCCGAATTCAGCGTATCGCTTGGCATTGGAACTGGAGCGCGCAGAAGCCCCCGACCTTGCCAACGCCTTTAAATATTTCGACAAGGCTGCGCAGGGAGGGTTGTCGCAGGCCATGCACAATGTGGGTGTTTACTACCTGCACGGCAAAGGTGTTTCAAAAAGTGTGACCCTAGCCCTGGCTTATTTGGCTGAGGCAACGAAACTGGGTTCCCCTTTGTCGATGCTGACTTTGGCGTTGCTGTATCTGGATGGTGTTGAAGTTCCGAAGGACCGTGGTGTGGCCTTAAGCTGGCTTTACATCTATCAAATACTTTTTCCGGAAACCGACATTCCTGAGCAACTTCAGTTGCTTCTTGATGAAGTATCTGTCGAAGAACAAAACTTCGCACGAGCAGCGGCTCAGAATTTTATGACGCATCAACTGAATAAATCCCCTACCGGAACCTTGCACTAATCTGCAATACTGCACTTGGGAGTTTTCCCTTAATCCGTTACGAGGACCGCCATGACTGTTTGCCCGATTGCACTTGCTGTTGGTTGTCAAAAATGTCCTGCATTTAAAATCTGCCCGGCCAAATCTATCCTGGGTGATCAGCCCAAGGCCAGTGAAAAGCAGCCTGAAAAGAAAAAGTAAGTTGCGATACTTTTTCTGAAAAACCCCGACTAGTTCGGGGTTTTTTTACGCCGATAAATTGCGAAATTTGTAAAACAAGGTTTCTTGGGCACGTTGTTTGCGTAATAAACTGCAAATTCGCCTGTGTAGCACCAACTTGGCGCATCGCTTTTCACAACAAGGAGAACAATGCATGGAAGCACTTACGCAGTTTGTTAACGCAATCAATGGCATCGTATGGGGTCCCCCCATGTTGATTGCCATCCTGGGGACCGGCCTGTTTCTGCAACTCCGTCTGAAATTCATGCCCATATTTAAAATTGGGATGGGCTTTCGTTGGGTCTGGAAAAGCAGAACTCCTGAAGCGGGTGCCAAGGGCGACATTACCCCGTATGCGGCATTGATGACAGCGCTGGCGGCCACCGTGGGTACAGGCAATATCGCTGGCGTGGCCACAGCCATCGCACTGGGCGGGCCTGGTGCCTTGTTCTGGATGTGGATGACCGCGCTTGTTGGCATGGCCACCAAATACGCTGAAGTGTTGTTGGCTGTGCATTATCGCGAAACGGACGCACGGGGTCAGCAGGTGGGTGGTCCCATGTATGCCATTAAAAATGGTTTGGGCAAGAACTGGAAATGGCTGGGTTTTGCATTTGCCTTGTTTGGTGGTTTGGCCGGTTTTGGTATTGGCAACATGGTGCAGTCCAACAGCGTGGCAGATGTGTTGAATGTGACATTCGGAATCGAAAAATGGATTTCCGGCATTGTCATGATGGTGCTTGTTGGCTTTGTTTTGATTGGCGGTGTGAAGCGAATTGGTGCAGTTGCACAAAAGGTGGTGCCATTCATGTGCGTGGCCTACATTGTGGCGTCGTTGGTCGTACTGGGCATCTACATTCAGGAAATCCCCGCAGCCTTTGCTTTGATTATCGAAAGCGCCTTTAATCCAGTGGCTGCCACGGGCGGTTTTGCAGGTGCGGCAATCATGCTCGCCATTCGCTACGGCGTTGCTCGCGGTATTTTCTCAAATGAGGCAGGTTTGGGAACAGCCGGTATTGCACAGGCTGCAGGGCAGAGTAAAAACCCGGTGGAGTCAGGCTTGATTGGGATGATGGGTACATTCATCGACACCATTATTGTGTGCACCATGACGGGCTTGGTCATCATTGTGACTGGGGTGTGGAGCAGTGGGGCGAATGGTGCAGCGCTTAGTTCCAGTGCCTATGCCGCAGGCCTGCCTGGTGTGGGTGAATATGTGTTGGCCATTTCTTTGGCATTTTTCGCATTCACCACCATTTTGGGCTGGTCATATTTTGGTGAAAAATGCTGGGAGTTTATTGCCGGAACGGCCATCACCTTGCCGTACCGTGTGCTGTGGACTGGCTTTGTGTTCGTAGGCGCCGTTACTCAGCTCGACTTTGTGTGGTTGGTGGCAGACACGCTGAACGCTTTCATGGCGCTGCCCAACCTGGTTTCCTTGTTGCTGCTGTCTCCGGTCATCGCAAAGCTGACCAATGAGTATTTCGCCAACAAATAAGCAAAGTGTCAAAACATCAACTTCTACACCTTCAAGCTGAATGGTGTGAAGTTGGTGTTTCTGTCGTAATAATCTTCGTTCTCTGCACGCTTTAATTTGGCGACTATCCAGTAGGTCAGGGGTGTCGCCAAAATTTCCCAACTTGTTTTCAACACATATTGAGTCAGCGCCACAGTGATGATCTGGTCGGTGCTCATGATTCCCCAGAACGCGATGGTGTAGAACAAGGCTGAATCAATGAATTCGCCCACCACGGTGGAACCGATGGTGCGCGTCCACAGCCATTTGCCCTGGGTCCAGATTTTCATTTTCGCCAACACAAAACTGTTGATGAAGCTTCCACTCCAGAAAGCAATCAGCGAGGCCAGCACAATACGCCAGGTGTTACCAAACACGCTTTCAATGGCAGGTTGCCTGTCGGCCCAGAAGGGGGCAAGTTCACTACGGTAAAAGCCATTACCGATGCGAAAGCCAGCGCACCAAAGCCAGCCCACACTGCGCGGCGGTCACGGCCATAACCATACACCTCGGTCAAAATGTCGCCAAAAATATAAGAAATCGGGAAGAAAAGTACCCCGGCTGCGAATGTGACCGTACCCACCACGGGCAGATCCAACTCGGAGATTTTTGCGGGGCCGATCAGGTTGGAGCACAGCAGCACCGCCACGAAGGCCACCAGAACGAACTCATAATATTTGTATTGGCGCATCTGAAACTTATCCTGTGGGTAGTGAGTACGAATATAGATCGTATATGTAGTAATTACAGTAATAATGATTATTGTGGTAACGGTATGCGAAATCTATACTCATGTTGCAATAACTGCGCTGTGGTTATTGGTGTCACCAATTGAAACAGAGGATGGAAAGATGTACACATCAATGAAGAAAGGCACACCAAAAAACAATAAAAAGTTTACCAAAAGTATTTTAGCAGGCAGCCTGTTGGCTGTTGTCAGCGTTGCTGCGTTGGCTTCTAGCCATCGCGAAGCGCCTTCCATTACCACCACACCGAAGGTAGACGGAACAGATTTTTACATGTTCCGAAGCTATGAAGCAAACCGGTCCAATTTTATTACTTTGATCGCAAATTATCAGCCTTTGCAGGATGGTTATGGCGGCCCGAACTATTTTTCGATGGACCCCAACGCTCTGTACGAAATTCACATCGACAACGATGGCGATGCGCAAGAGGAAATTACATTTCAGTTCAACTTCCGCAATACATTGCGCGATTTGAAGCAAACCATTGGAGGCGAATCCGTCAGTATTCCTTTGATTCAGCAGGGCGGTGTGGCCAATGTGGGCGACACGAATTTGAATTTGAATGAAACCTACACAATGACTGTGGTGCGTGATGGCCGCCGAAACGGCAACCGCACTGTCGTTTCGAAAACTGGTGGAAATTCAACACTTGAAAAACCAGTGGACTACATTGGTGAAAAAACTTTGGGTAACGCAGCGGCTTACCAAGCGTATGCGGATGCTCATATCCACACTGTCACGATTCCTGGATGTTCAGCAGGTACCAATCAAGCCCGCGTTTTTGTAGGCCAGCGCCAGGAAGGTTTTGCTGTGAACTTGGGTACCATTTTTGACTTGGTGAATGCACCTTTTGGAGTAATTTCAAACCGTGCCAATGCCAACGCTGCATTTGAAAATTCCATTCAAGACAAAAACGTGACCAGCATTGCCTTGGAAATTCACAAAGATTGTTTAACTCCTGGAACTGAAGACGTAATTGGTGGATGGACAACCGCCAGCGTGCGTCAGGTTCAAATTGGTGACGGTGTACCAGCGCAAGGCCACCAAACGGCAGAGAAAGTCGGTGGTGCTTGGGTACAGGTATCACGCTTGGGTATGCCTTTGGTGAATGAAGTGGTGATCGGTTTGAAAGACAAAGACCGGTTCAATGCTTCTAAGCCAAGCGGTGATGGTCAGTTCTTGACCTATGTGTCTAACCCCACCTTGCCGCAGCTGATTAGTTTGGTGCTTACCCAAAGCCCCGCTTCAGCGCCTACAAACTTTCCAAGAACTGATCTTTTGAATGTTTTCTTGGCTGGTATTGAAGGTGTAAACCGACCTGCGAATGTCACCTTGTCAGAAATGCTGCGTTTGAACACTGAAACCATGCCAACGGCAATTGGGGCCCAAAACCAGTTGGGCTTGGCCTTTGGTGATGCGGCAGGTTTCCCGAACGGTCGTCGACCAATCGATGACGTAGTGGACATTTCACTGGTTGCTGTAATGGGCGGCCTTTGTGTGGCCAATGGAACGGGCAACACGTTTGGTTTGAACACGGTGCCTGGTACCAACTTGTCATCCACTTGCGCACCTTCCAGTGTTCCCTTGGGCAATACATCGCTAAGTATTCACGACGCTGTGGAGCAGGCACGTGTGCCCTTCATGAATCGCTTTCCGTTCTTGAGCACACCCACGCCGGGTTCAGGCACGCCTGCACCAACGCAAACCACGCTTTAAGAGGACAGCACCATGAAACCTAAAAGCAAACTTGGACTGGCAGCGGGTGGGGCATTGTTGCTTACCCTAGCGGCCTGCGGTGGCGATGGTTCACCGCTTAATATCAGGGCAGCGGGCAGTGACGGAAATATCAATGCGACTGAAGCTCGGGCACTTTTAAGAAACGCCCCGGAAACCGGCGAGCCTGATGATGTTAGCAATTTAATGCTGGCTACTTCTGAAACGGCAGAGCCATTTGATTTGCCTGATTAAATTAATGATTTGATTCAGTGCGCATGGAAAATCCCGCAGCTCAAAAGGCAGCGGGATTTTTTTATTCTGCGTTCAAAATTACTGACAAAAACTGACTTTTGTAGGCTGTGCCGTTTTCTTCAGTGGTCAAGGCCCGTAGCAGAGCTTCCCCTCTGGGTTGTAACAGCAAAGTGACTTTGCCAGTGGCATCAGTTTTGGACCACAAGGTAATCGGGGTCTCTGGGTACTCAAGGCCAACGGGTAAGTCAGGTACAGCTTGGCCGTTCTTGTACACATAGATGTTGTCGCTGTCGCCAGGCAAACTTACGAATTGCGCAATCGCCGGGTTGTACAAAGCGCTATCAATTTTAATCGGTTGAATCTGCGCAGTCTTGAAATACTCTTCGTTGAACTTCTCGCTGCCCAACACCTTGTTGACCAGCGCTTTGTCCACTTTGTTTTCTTCAAAGTGCTGCGCGCCTTGGCGGGGCGACAATTCAATCAAGCTGGTTTTCAATGTGGCCAAACAATTCGTGGGGCGTTCTTTGTACACATAGCGAATGCTGTTTTCGTCAAAGGCTAAATTAAAAATTTCGCCTTGGGCGTCAACACACCTTACGGCGTCCACATATTGACCTTTCACCGTAATTTCCTTGGCCGGGAAGTTGTGCCCAGTGGACAGGCCCATGCTTTGTTGGCCCGGCTCTATCCAGGTCAGGTGTGCCATGGCTGGAGCGCTGGTACTAATAAAGAGCAATGCAATCAGTTTCTTCAACATAACAACTTTGGTGCCGCAGGTTAGAATCATTTAACAGTACTACACAACGGATCAATCATGGCGAAAACCGCTGCCACAGCGCCCAAAGATTTGGCTTCCCAGCTGCTTGAAGCTGAAGTTGCTTTCTGGCTTCTGAACCTGAAGGGTAAGAGGTTCCAGGCCATGTTGGCCGATGAGTTGGGGTATGTACTGGACCGGTTTGAACACATTTTGTTGAAAGATGCGGTTGACCAGAAAAAGGTAAAAGCCACAGCACAGCGATATGCCGTTGAAATGGAAATTGGTGGTGCCATTCCTGAACTGTTTGGCGAAATCGCCAACCGTATTTTCGAGTTTCCTGCCAGCCGCACCACGAAAATTGGCGAGGTGGTTTCTGATTCAATTGCCACTGAGTTCATCGAGAAAATCTTCGAACAAGATGGTGTGTTGGATCATGCGGTCACCAATATTCGCAACAGCACGCCTTTCCGTCATTTTTTATCCGATGTTATTTTCACTGTGCTCAAAGACTATGTGTTTGAGCAAAACAACTTGATGAAGTTCACCAGTGTGGCAAGCAGCACACGGAAGGTTCGTGAATGGCTAAGTACCAAAGCCCCTGATTTGTCGGAGGGGCTTGAAGACCGCGTGCGCAACCTGATGGAAAGCGGTGTTAAAAGTTCGCTGGAAATGGTGGATGAAACCCTGGACAACGAGCAGTACCGGGAAAACGCCATGAACAGCGCGTTGGCTTTTTGGGATGTGGTTCGCGAGTGGCCGCTAACGGCCTACCGCGATTACCTGACTGAACAAGACTTGCAAGAATTCATGGTGATGGGCTATGAATTCTGGCTTGAGTTTCGCAACACCGAGTATTTGAAATCATGCATTGATTTGGGCGTTGACTTTTTCTTTGAAAAGTACGGCGAGCAGTCGTTGCAAGACTTGCTAGACGACATAGGCGTTACCCGTGAAATGATTCTGGAGGAAGTAGACCATTACATTCCAGACCTTGCTGCCTTGCTGATCAAGGAAGGTGTTGCAGAAGGCTTTTTGCGCCGCAATCTGCAGCGCTTTTACAGCAGCAAGAAGGTGCAAGACCTTCTTGCGCCTTGATTATTTACAAATTGCCTGTGCTGGAGCCAGCTGGTAGGTTCAGTACCTTGCCGTTGCTGAATGTCAGCACCACTGGGCCATCTGATTCAACAGTGTAGGCTGCACCATTACTCAAGCAGCTTGCTGCGGCATCGATATTCATTGACGCCACATTGCTCAGTTTTGCCGTGAATCGGTTTTCGCTGGCCGTTTGCACAGGCATGCCGATCAGCCTGCGAAATGTTTGCACAAAAGGCACTGGACCGTTGCCAGCTGTTTGCCCGTTTTCAAATTGAACACTGCTGCGCGTGCACGCAAAGCTTTCGACGTCCATTGCAATGTCGCCTTCTGCGCGTCCTTTGATGTTGCTGAGCCAATAAGCCTTGTCATGTTTGATTTCATACTGCGGAAATGCAAATGCCTCGTTGGTTTTGTACGTGATTCTTCCGGGATTTTTAACCACCGTTAAATTACGTGTGAATTCGGCTTCTTTACCCCATTCGTCCAAGGCAATTAAAGTAAGGTGCTCTGCGGCCAAGTGCATGTAAAACTCGTACAGCACTCCGTCGGTTTGGCCAAGTTTGAATGCCCAGTCCAGTCCGGTGTTGACTTGTACCAGTTCATCAAGTGCAGCATAAGAATGCGTGCCAGGAATGTGCCTTAAATTGTTTAGGTAGTTACTGATGTTGCCCAAGCCACCAATGCGGCTGTTGATGGGCAATTCGAAGGGCAGGGCACCTGCCAGTGCGTCTTCACCTTGAATTAGCGCGTCGCCCAGCAGCGGTGTATTCAAAATGCTGCCGGTAAAGCCCACCCAGTTGCTTAAACCTGCAAAGCGGTCGGGATACAGGGCGGCAAGGCGTGTTGATCCGTACCCACCCATGGAATAGCCGCCCACCAGCACACGGTCTTCATCAATGTTGAAGGTATTTAAGGCATCGTCCAGCACGTCAAGCACGTCACGTTCCGACAAGCCGGTGTAAAACCCATAAGGCCCGCGACCCAGCGGTGAAATAAGCACTCGGTCAAGTTGCTCACCAAACTGGGCTTGCATATTGGGCTGGTTGATCTGGCTTGCATGGTTGGCTTCGCAGCCATGCAGAATTACCTGAAGGCTGCGTTGATCATCCAGATTGCCATTGGTGGGAATGTAAACACCATAGGGCTGATACTTGCCCACAAAGTGAAAAAATTGTCCGCAGAAGCGGCTTTCAGTTTGCTCGCGACCCGGTATGCCTTGCAGCACCATGCCTTCACCGGTGGAATTCGGTACCGTGTATTTGGATGTGTAAACACGTTGTTTAAAGCCAGCGCCCACTACTGCTTTCTCGGTGTTGCCCCGGTTCAGTTTTTGGCTGTTCACCACTGCAAAGAATTCGGTAATGTCGCCAGAACCCAGTGCAGCAGCCTGTTTGTCTTCCCACCAGTTGCCCTTGTTCGGTAACAATTGTGCCGGTATGGTGCCTTCGGCGCCAGCTTCTTCATCAGGACCTCGGAAAGCCACGTTCATCACTTCACCACTACTTTGTGCGGTCACCGCCCATAACTTGAAGGTGCTATTGGCCGGTGCTGGGAACGTGCCAGTAATTAAATTGGTGTCCGGATTTCCTGTATTGAATTCATAAACCACATCGGCACCAGCCACACTCAGGCCCAGCAATGTTTCCGAGCCAGTGGCAGGGTTGTTGTCGGAATCAATTGCGATGGCGGCTATGGTTTGACCTGCTTCATAAAGGGCGTTCAGCTCGAATGTGGCCGTGTAGGTGTTGCCTTGTTTGCTGATTCGCAATTCGACCAGGTCGGCTGTGCTTTCTGCACCGGCGGGGTATCGTGAGTCGCCAGCGGTGGGCGACAACAAGCCTGGTGTATTGGCCAGTGGATTACCCAGTTGGCCAGCACGGCTGGCCAGATTCAACAAGGCAGGGCTTGGTGAAAGCAGGCCCGTGTCAGCGCCGTAGTCATCGAACACATAGTCGCGGTACACCAGCACGCCATCGCAAATCTCGGTAACACCAGCAAACCAGGATTGTTCGTTGCACTGGGCGGTTTCCTGGGGTGAAACAGGGGTTCCTGTGGCAGAGGAAACAGTGTTTTCATCACTGCCACAGGCGGCGAGCAAAGCGGCTAAAACAATGGTGGGTAGTTGTTTTTTGTACAGCACAGTCTCGTATCCGTCAGCAATTGGTTCAATGAAGTATTACTTCACTAAAGTGCCAATGGATTCAATTGCTGCTTGCCAGTATTTGAAAGTCTTCCGCCCAACCGGCTGCGCGTTCTGCTGCATTGCTCCGTTGCTTGGAGTCCGCCACATTCAAGACATCCACGATTAATGCAATCGTGGCTTGTTGTCTCATTTCACTTTCCCGCTTTTCCGATGCATTCGCAGGGTTTTGCCAATCGTTGAGCAATGCTGCAATTTGCTGACTCAAAGTGTTTTGATCGATTTGGCGATTCGCAGCCTGATTGGCCAACACCATGAAACGTTGTTGACGCTCCAGACGTTTTTGAAACCAGGTTTCCGGGTTGTTCGAGCGATTCTTTGCCCAGTTGTCAATCAGCGCCAGCTGTTGCTTGTTTAAATTGCCAAGCCACCGCTCAAAGCGCTCTGCCATGCGTTCGGCGGATTGCTCAGTTCGCTTGTCGGGATTGCTCGGCAATCGCTCTTCTCGGTATTTTTCATTTGACTTTTTCAACGCCGCTTCAATTTCAGGGATTTGATGGGGGTAGAAGCCCAACATGTTTTTGGCAATCAAGGGGGCTGCTTGATTGGCAGTTCGGCGTAACGATGTTCGAACAGTTTGGTTCAATGCCTGCACTTGAGCCGTGGTAACAGGCTCAACCTTGGAATTGCTTGCTGTAAGTGCTGTTTGTACGACTTGTAGCTCTTGAGCCAATTTTGGTAGTTCGTTGCTGCGGTGCCATTGAACCAGTTCAGTCAGACTGGTTCGAAGCAGGGCAGATTGCGTGTCATCGAAATCAATCTTATTGCTTAGGTAGGTATGCGCAAAAGTGACCGAGTTGTTGTAACCCAGTTTGATTGCGCTGCAAGCGCCCAATAGCAAGACGCTGGCGAGCAAAATAAAGCCACGGGTTCGAATTCCAAATTTCATCGCAGATTCGCACCACTTTTTAAAGTTAAACAGTGTTGTTGAGACTCAAGGCTTTGTTTTTCGTTCATTGTGTGTGGAAATCCGCAGCCCAAATTGGCAGCGGGTTCGCAAAGACATGAAGCTGACCATCCTGTATTCGTAGTACTTTGCGAAACGGATCACTGGCGCTGGAGTTGTCGAGAACCCAAAGGTCGTCGCACAGTGGAACGGCATTCAGCACATTGTTCAAAGTACGTGGAATTCGGTTTTCAATTTTGTCGTCGGGCACTGAATGGCCGCCTGTTCCAATGCGTTGGTACACACGGGCTTTATTCAATGCAGTTTGTTCTAAATGAATAAATACCATGACTACCTGGTAGCCCAGTGCCTTGGCTTTGGCCACGAAATCGATTTTTGAAGGGTGCGAAAACACTGTTTCAAAGCAAAAAGTTTTGCCCTGTTCGAGAAGGCTGTTTCGAAGATTTTCCGCGATTTTCGCGGCGTCGTAGCTGTGGGCTTCCGGTGCTTGAGGAAACACATCGCGGGCGATGTCATCGGCGTTCACAAAGGGCATGCCCAGTGCTTGCAGTTGTGTGCGGTAAAAAGTGGATTTCCCCGCGCCATTGCCGCCCACCAGCAGCCACAGTTGTTTCATGTCAGCTCAATGTCAACTTAGTGTCGGCTTTATGGGCTTGAACACGCCGTTGTCAAACTGGCCCACTTTTATTTTGCCTTTGCCATCAACTTGTTCAAGCAGACCAGGGTGCGTGGTGCTGGCTTGGTAGCGCAGTTTGCTTTGGCTAACTTCGGCTTTCAATTCACCAGTGCTGCGTTTCAGGTCCATATTGCCAAACACCGTGTCAGCGTTCAGTGCTGGGGCGTTAACTTGCTCCAGCTTCACGCGCAGCAGCCCTGCCTTGATTTGAAGCAGACTTTCAGGGTCGAGCAAGTTTTCTACTTTTTGGCCGATACTGGCCCAGTATTCAATTTGCTCGGCCGCACTGCGGTGGTGGAGTTTACCCAACACGGAAGCATTGCTCATTAAATCAGATTGGATACGAATTGGTGAAGAGGCTTTGGCCATGGCATACTCCCTGCGAATGCAGTAATTGTAGCAAAATGCTACAAAAACAGCAAATCACAGGTTTCGAACTGATTACAAGTTGCGCAATACGAATTCTTTAATGGCCTGTGCGCAGGGGTAGGGTGTTTCAATCATGGGTAAATGCCCCACTTCGTCGAACAAACACATTTCCGCACGCTTGATGAGCCGCTCGAATTCATAAGCGCAGCTAATATGAAGCACATCGTCTTGCTTGCCCCACATGATCAAAGTGGGCGCTGAAATGTCTTCGAAGGTGGCTTTGGTGTAGTCGGGGCGGCGGCTCAGCATTTCCTGAAACAGAAACCCGTTAACATCGCGCCGGTGAATCAGTTCGGTGGCGGAAAAAAAGGCAGCAGAAGCAGCCAAAGCCCGGTTGTGAAATACCAGCTCAGTCAACTTCATCACGTCCATGGGTGCACGGGGCACCAGGCGGTTTTTACCCCGCAGTACTTCGCGGATAAAATCAGTTTCTTCGTTGCCCGGAAGGCCCAGTGCGTCCATCAATACAAGGCTGGTGACCATTTCCGGAAAGCGGGCGGCAAGCAAACCAGCCAGTGCACCCCCCATTGAATTGCCCACTACATTCACTCTATGCACGCCAATTTCAGTCAGCCAGTCGTGCAAGCGTTCGGTTTGATCTTCAAGGCCATAATTGCGTTCGGGATTGAACCCACTCTCACCCCAGCCTGGCAAATCAGGTATCAAAATCCGGAACTGTCCTGCGAAGAACGGTAGCAACGGCAACCAGTGTTCTTTCGCTGCTGCAAAGCCATGCATTAGTAACAGGGCGGGGCTGGTCGGGTTACCGATTTCTAGCCACACCAGTTTGTCTTTGCCCACACCAATTCGCTTGCGATGCACACCCACCAAGCCACCATACCAAGGGTTCAGACGCGTAAAGCTGAATAATTTTGGGCGCCAGTCTTTCAGTTTGTCTGACGAGATTTCAGGCGCGTGGCGCAAAAATGCCTCGCCAACATGGTCAAAATATTGATCAACCAGTTTTGCGCCTTCGCTGATGGGAGTAACTTCTTTGCCTTTGGACTTACGGACAGGTTTGGCCAAGTGGGACCTTTTATTTATAGTATTGATACATGATTACCAAAGCATACTTCGAATAATTACAAAGGTGAGCCCTTACCGCGAAACTCAATAATCTTTGTGTTTGGTCTTTTTCGCATCATTCGGGGAAAGGCTTACACTGTCCTTGCAAGCCAACCTGATTTTTTTAGGCATTCATTGACCTTGTGTCGTGTGGACGACACAAGGCGAACACCTTAACCTCGAAACTCCTCCGGAATTAACAGTTCATAAGTGGCGCCGGTGCCGGGCAAGTTGGGCAAGCCGGGCAAGGCAGGCAGGTTGGGCCCACGCTGATTGCTGAAGTAGAGCCTGGACCCGTCCGGTGAGAATGCAGGGCCTGCAAGCTCACTGCCACCACCTGTAATTTGAAGCAGAATTTTCGCAGGTTGATTTGGAATCATCACCATCAAACGCATCGCGTCGCCATCTTCGGCCACGATTACATCGCCCGCAGGGCTTACCACCAAGTTGTCTACATCGTCAAAGCCCGCACCCTCGGCTAGCTGGCTGTTGTCAAACACAACTTCGATTAAGTCATTATCAACGTCGAGCGCATACACCCGGTTGTCGCCCTTGCAGGCGAAGAATACTACTGCGCGCATTGGCTTGGCCACGCCACTGACAGTTGGTGCTTGCCCTTGGGGGAATTCCTGAATCCAGATGCCTTCACCACCCCTGAACACTGTGCCTGGAACTGGCAAACCTGCGGTGCTGGTCCGGTTGCGTACCTGTGCCTGAGGATTCTCGGGTTCCAGCACATCAACCCACTTTACGCGGTGAACGCGTTGTGCCACTGCAATGTCGTCCTGATATGCACCTGCTTCAAAACCGACAATTTCAAGTACTTGAAGTTTGCCCTGTTCCATGTTTAAACCCATGATGCCGTTCACAGCGGGGCGTAATTCACCTTCTGACACGAACCTGTAAAGGCGACCGTCACCTGCATCTTCAGTCAGAAACAATGTTTTGGTCGGCATGTCCACTGCCACGGCCTCGTGGTTGTATACACCAAGTGCGGGCAGGGCGCGTGCGGTTGAGGTGTTGCCCAGCGGATCGCATTCCCAGGTCACGCCTGTTTGGGTTTCTTCACAGCTTAACCACGTACCCCATGGTGTTGCGCCGCCCGCGCAATTGCGCGAAGTGCCAGTCAAAATTCGATAAGCCGATTGCAAGTCGCCCTGTGAGCTGAATCGCAGTGCACCCACGCCGCCTCTTGGCGCTTCTGTTTCGCTGTTGGAGACGTAAACCCAACCGCCATCCTCGGTCGGGAAAACTGCACCGCCATCGGGAAAGATATGCCAGTTGTAGCCAGTCAAACCAAGCAAATCAGGTATGCCCAGCACAGGATTACTAAGGTGGCGCGCCACGGGGCGGACCACAAAACCTGCAGGTGCGAGAATGTTGTCAACGCCCGTTGCCACCAATTCACCAATTCCAGCCAGCGGGCCAGGCTGCAAGGGAAGTTCCATGGCCAATGGACCCAAGTTGGGAGGATTGACAACCGGTGTGCCCGGGTTTTCATTGGGCGCTGTTGGCGTAGTGCCGTCAATTGACGAATTTCCGTCGGAACCACATGCACTCAAGATGGGAAGTGCAGTTGCACCTGCGCCCAAAAACATGGCGCGAAGCAGGGCTCGTCGTTTAAAAGAGGGGATTTGAGTAGGTGTCATCGCATGCCTGCCGATATAACGTTGTGTACTTTTTGTACTTGTTTTTTTACTGCGCAGTTTGGGCAAATTACTCAGTGTGAACTGCATTACAAATGACACATGTCATTTTCAAGACGATTCATCTAGAACAATGACTCCCAGTCAAAATAAATCCTTTTCTCAAGTTGGGCAGTATCAGATTTAACCAACACAGGAAAGGCAATCTGATGAAGCGGCGCGATGTACTAAAGGCAATGGCAGCAACAACTTTGGTGGGTTGCGGTGGTGAAAACTTGGTTAGCAGCAACCCGGCTGGGCCTGTGGATCCTTCTGATCCTGGCGTGGGTGGACCTGTGAGCAGCAATGAATTTGAACAGGCTTTGCCACAACCTGGATTCGAGCCGGCAGGGTTTGACTTCCCCATGGTATTGGCCATGCCTTTCGCCCATGGTGTGGCCAGTGGCGACCCCTTGGCCGACCGGGTTATTTTGTGGACCCGAATTACCCTGCCTGAATACCCGCCGCAAGGCGTGCAAGTTCGTTGGCTGGTCAGCACCACGCCCGACATGCAAAATGTGGTGCGCCAGGGTACACAGCGGGTTGTGGCACAGCACGACTACACCTTGAAAGTAGATGCCCAGGCGTTATTGCCTGCCACCACTTATTATTACCAATTCAAAACTGGCCCACATAGCAGCATCGTGGGGCGCACGCGCACCGCGCCGGCGGAAATGGTGTCTGCAATTCGATTGGCGGTGGTTTCATGTTCCAGTTATTGGTCGAGTACCTGGAGTGGCTACGGCGCAATCGCCCAGCGTGAAGACCTTGATTTGGTGATCCATTGTGGTGATTACATCTACGATTTTGTGGATGAAGACGAACAGGTTCGCGCACGAAAAAGTATCGAAGACACGGCGTATGTGGACTACCGCGACTGGTTGAATATCGATGAATGTCGCAGACGTTATGCGCTGTTTCGTTCAGACCCCAATTTAATGGCGGCTCATCAGCAGCACCCCTGGTGCATTACTTGGGACAACCATGACATCGATCCGCGCTTTGGGAACGAATTACCCACTACTTTGCCGGAAGGTCTTGAGTCCACTTGCACGTTGCTGGACACCACCCGCGCTTTTTGGGAATGGACTCCTTCACGCCCTGTGAAGGCCGACGGCAGTGGTGAATTCATTTTCTACCCCGACACCGAATACCCGGCACCAGTTAACCCATTGCTCGTGTACCGCAGCTTGAATTATGGTCCCTTGGCAAGTATTCGTGCATTGGATACGCAAAGCTTTTTACCCTCATATGGCTTGCAGGCCGACGCATCGCATTTGCCCGAGGGCAGCCCGACTTTGTTTGGAAAGTCGCAATTTGACTGGTTGTTGACCCAACTTCGTCAAGACGAAGCACAAGGTGTGGTGTGGAAGGTATTGAACAACCAAACCTGGATTGCACCATGGGTGGTGCCCAACGTGGTGGGTTCGCCGGTGGTGCCACTGCCAGTTCGCTGGAACGACTACAACGCGGAGCGCAACCTGCTAATTTCACAATTGCGCGGTGGTGGTGAAATTCCTGCAGTGAACGGCACGGTATTTGTTTCCGGCGACATGCACGGCAATTGGATTTCCGATGTCGTCGAAGACGACCAAACTGCCTTGCTGAATGACTATCAGGTTGCACCGCCCGTGCCCACCTTACGACAAGGCACATCACCCGAAAATATTGCGGCGGGTTTTCAGCGCTTAAGCACGGCAAACTTGCCTGGACTGAATTTGCGTGCTGCTTCAGCCGCTGTTGAATTTGCGCCGTCTTCGATGGGGCGTGGTGGTGCCGATGAAATTGTGGCCAACGCTTTACCTGGCAGCCCTTTTGCTTTGCAGGTGGCGGCCAGCCGCGCCATTGAAACAGCCACCATGCTGGGCAATAAGCATGTGCAATTCATGGAATGGGTTGAGCACGGCTACGGCATTGTGCAGCTGGAGCAAAGCAAAGCAATATTTGAATGTTGGTGGCAGAACAAATTGCAGGAAAACGCGCCTGACGTACTGGGCATTCAAATGGTTAGCTTTGCCGAAGATGAGCCCTTGCGTTTGCCCACACCCCGATTCAAGAATCAGGTGGATTCGGTAACCTTGCATGGCATGCAAATACAGGCTAGCAGCAGCGAAAGAACTGCTGCGCTTGCACCTGCGCCGGCGCAGGTGTTGGCTCGGTGACCTTTCCACGCAAGTGAATGATGATTGCTTAGTACTAATTTGGTCTGGCAGGAATAAATGAACCAAGGCTTGGTGCTCTTGTCTATAAAATATCGACAAGATTGAGTCGTGTTTGGTTTCAAACAGGCTGGGTGGTAATTTTTTAGCAAAGGTAATTCATATGCGAGTGTTAAAACTGTCCACTGTCGCAATGGTGGGGGCAACATGCCTTTTGAGCGCATGCGCCTCGATGTACAGCGTTCGGCCGGTGGTTGCAGAAAACCAGGTGCCGGTGCAAGGTGCCGGTTTCGAGTCATTGAGTTCAAAGAAAAAGCACACTGTACAGGTGGGTTCAGCGTACAACTCAATGCGGCAGTTCGACAATCCCAGGTTCAATGTTACCTTCGTGAATAACGGGAAGTTTCCGATTGAGTTTTCAACTGAGAACGTCACAGTGATTTTCAATGGACAGCCAGCCACAGTGGTCAGCTATGCCGCGCAAATACAGGATGTCCAAAATCGCCTTGCCAATTACGGCATGAGAATCCCAATTTTTTACAGTCCTTTTTATCAGCAGCCTTTTCACCGTGGTTTCCATGGCGGCTTTCACAACAGTGGATTTTTATTTCAAGCCGATTTCACTGACAGCTTAGACGTGCAACGAGCCTTGGAAGATTTTGATCATATCCAGAAATTTAGTCTGAAGCCCACGGTGGTGCGTCCCGGTGAGCAAGCGCAAGGGCAGATTGTGGTGGGTAAAAAGTTATCTGCAAGTAGCGCGCAAGACATCACCGTCAATGTGCAAGTCGACGACGACGCTCACACATTCAGCTTTGGTTATTTGCAAACCAATTAACCGTTTTGCAGCATGCGTTGCGGTGAATCAGGAATTTTTCTGAATTCTCGCAATTTTGTGCGTAAAAATAAAATCATCGCGTCTTTGGCAGTCAGCTCGGTACTTAGATACTCAACAACCGCATTTAGCTGTTCCACTTCGGCCGATCGCTGCTGTATCAACTCACTGGCACGTTGCTGCAGCTTGGCAAGTTGGCGGCACAAAGCATCGTTTTCTTTTAGCAGTGACTCAATTGTTTGCTGAGCGAGGGCAGAGGTTTTCATTACCGTGCTCCGGTGCCTAGTGCAAGGCATTCTTGGTGATGCAAGACAGGTCGTTGCCATGCAAGGTGGGCTGATCTAGCTCATTTTTAATCCGCTGGACTTCGGCCTGCGCAAAACCCATTACGCCGAGCAAGTCGCGAAATGCTGATGCTTCGAAACGCATCGTCATGTAATGCAAACACAAGGAAACAACATTGGTTTCTTGACAATAATATACCGACCCATTTTCACTACCGGCCAACCACTGGCCTAGCTGTGCTGTGCAGTTTTGTCGCTGCATGAATTACCCCGGTTTTGTTCGAATGAGACCTTATCGTAAATGATAATAGTTATCAATACAAGAAATTTCATCACATTATTTGTGAACGCAACAACCGGGTATTCGCTCCAATTTGCTCGCTTAAGTTAAGGCCGTGGGTCAGGATTCCAATAACTCAAACGTCAAGCCCGCATGCAATTGCAGGCGGCTGATTAGTTGTTCCCCCATCAATGACGCAGGTGTCCAAAATCCGCCAGCTTTGTCATGGTTGTCCTTGGCCAGGCAAACTACTGCTTCACCCAGCATTTTTGCTGTGGAACCATAACCGGGGTCCATGTCGCCTGTCACCCTTGCGACTGCGCTCTTGCCTTTGCTGGTGGTTCCATAGAAACGCAAATCGTATGATCCACGCTTTTGAGAGTTTTCACTGGGGCCTTCACCAGGCTTTGGAACCACGTATTTCTCGAGTATCCAGCGGGTGGGCGGTAGGGCAGCCCCAATCAAAAAGCCGGCCATGCCACTGGCCAACCCGATGGCTGTTAAGCGGCCCTTCAGGCCACTTCCCGTCATCATGGCCTCGTCGTACTTGAAATCCTTGCCATAGTTGTAACCCATCAAGGCGTTGCTTCGGTGAACTATGCGCGTGTTAATACCTGCCATGACGAAAGGCGCAAGCCAGTTCTTAGCGATGGGGTCAAATTCAGCGAACTTCACGTTGGGTTGGCGGGCAGCAAGTCGTGTTGGCGAGATCAAATAGGGATTGGCAAGCTTTTTTGCAAGTGATCGGTCTGCTGCGACTTCACGGGTCACGTTGATCATACTGGCCACAGTGCCGCCTGAAAACTCACCTTTTAATTTGCGAACACGCATGCGAATTTGTTGGCAAGGTTCACCATACTGAACAGTTACCGCATTCTGTAGAAACAAAACGCCTAAATCAGAGGGTATGGAATCGAATCCACAACAATGAACAATGCGCGCACCACTTTTTTTTGCGCTTGCCTCATGTGCATCAATCATGCGTGCAATCCATTGCACTTCACCAGTCAGGTCACAATAATCTGTACCGCTTTCGGCACAGATCTTAACAAGTTGAGAACCATACAAGGCATAGGGGCCAACCGTAGATACGATAACCCTGGCTTTTGCGCTCAATCCTTGAAGCTCTTCTTCATTGCTTGCATTTGCGGTCAGGATGGGTAATGTGCGCGCTTGTTCGCCCAGCGTATTCCTCAAAATCTCAAGTTTTGCCTGATCCCGACCAGCGATGGCCCATTTTAACTCGCCATTTAGTCCATGGCGTTTCCACAAATACTGCACCAAAATTTGTCCTACAAAACTGGTGGCACCGAACACGACCACATCGAATTCTTTTAGTTTCATCGCAGATTTTCTCCTGAATTTATTGTCTCTTTGTCGATTCTCTCATACTGAATTTACCTTGTACCGTTATTCATAATTTTGATTATTTGTATTCCGTTAGGGTGATATGTAGTGACCGGAGCTTTAACCCGTTCGGGGGGACGCAATTTGGATGTGGAATATTTAAGGTAAATCCATTACCCGGAGAGCACGATGCTTAGTTCTACAGCAGTGAATTTCTTGTCAGATTCAACATCACAACTGCTCCCTTTCTGGATTGCAAAAGCAGAGTCTGATCACGAGCTGGAACTGGCCGCGCGGGCCAGACAAGTTGCGTATGGAAAACATCTTCCGCAACTGGGCGACAAGTTGGCCACTCCCGATGAAGATGATGTTGACCAAGACTCCGCAGTACTCTTGGCCTATTCCAAACTCGACGGCAGCTGCATTGGTACAGTCAGAATCCAGATTGCCAATCAACGGGCGCTGCGACTGGAGGATTCGTTTCGACTGCCCAGCGCATTGCGGCAGGGGCGCATTGCTGAAATTTCCAGATTGGCCATTCCTTCCCGATCCAATGGACTCACCTTACGGTTGATGTTGATCAAGGCTGCCTACTGGTACAGCCGTGCACACCGGGTTGATCGTTGTTTTCTTTGTGTGCGATATCCAGTAGATCGGCAATATCGACGTTTCGATCTGGACGATGTGATGAGAAATGATGGGTTTGTGCCCATGCAACACATTGGAATGATTCCACATCGAATCTTGTGGTTTGATGTTTTCAATATAGAAGCACGGTGGTTGCTCAGCGCTAACCCGTTGCACTCTGTTTATTTTTCGAATTCACACCCCGATTTACTGAAGAACATTCAGGCGAATACCTTGATTCAAGAGACCCTTGCCCAACGGCGAAATCACGGATGAAATTCATGCAAGCAGTGCTGGTGAACAGGAAGTTTTTCCGCTTTATTCAAAGTTTACAAAACGCACCCTGGGTGCAAATGTTGTCGGTAGTGTTATTAATTTGTTTTATTGCAGTCTCGATTGTGAATTTGTCGCTGTTCGATGAACATGCCGAGCGAGAAGTCAGAGTGCAGTTTTCAAGCATGGACAATGATCAGACACCAGACTCAATATTCACCGTGCTGGAACAGATGAAAGGTGAACCACGAGCTGAAATATTGCGTACCCATCTGGATGAAACACCCTTTTGGATCTACGCCAGTCTGAATGCTGCTGTTCTGAATCATCACAATCAAATGTACTTTGAATCCAGGCATCTTGTTCAGTCAATTTGTTGGCGCGAATCAACAGTCGGGGAACTGGAACAACTTGTCTTGAGAACCAATCAGGGTCGTTTGCTTTCCACAAGTTTACTGGGTAAAGCCGATACCCAGGGAGTGCTTTGCCAGTTCAGCTTTGTAGGGCCCGCTACACTACAGATCGGTTTGCAATCTCAGGCTGATTTCAACGCGAGTTCGTTGGACTTTGAACGTCGTCAGGGTTTTCTTGAGGGCGTACTGTATTTGATGATTGGCTTTGTCGCTCTGGCTGCAATCATGACCCGTAGTTCCTTGTTTGTCTCCTATGGTTTTTGGTTGTTCGCCAGCCTTCGCCTCGTGGCTTTGTCCGAAGGGTGGGATCACACACTGTTCGGCATTGAGTTAGGTATCGAGACCCTGTCACATGCACGCATGACAGCATTGGCGATGTATTTCGCATCCACGGTACTGATGATGTGGCATCTGTTTGAGAATGTCAGGCGTGAATCCTGGGTGGGGGTGTTGCGCGCGCTTCAGGGCGCGTCGATACTTTTCATGTTGCTTGCTTTGGTGGCACCCTACCGCACCTTTCTTGAGCTGTTCTGGCCCATGAGCCTCGTGGCAGTGTCTGTGGTGGCCTGGGTCGTAATTCAATACTTTTTGGAAAAGCGAGATCGAGTTGCCATTTATTATCTTGCGGCAATGTTGATCACCTTGACCGGCGCAGTGGCGGAAGTTTTGGCTGCCTGGTTTGAACACACTTTACTGCTGCAATACTTCAACAGTGCTTCAGTAACCGTTTTTGCCAGCGTTATGACGGCAGTGGCCTTGGCTGAGTACTTCCGAAAAGCGCAACTTCAACAACAGCTTGCGGCCAGGGAGATCGAGCAGGCGCATGAGCGTCTTGAAAGCGTATTCGATATTGCACCGTCCGCCATGTTTACCTCTTCGGTTTCCGGCGAACTATTGAAGTACAACAAACGATTTGTTGATGTTTTTCTGAATCGGGAAGGCAAGCCAGTCTTTGATTTTTTACAAGCTCAAAGGCTGCAGACTTTGTTTAATTTGCTTGAAACTCCTGGCAAATCTTCGCGCCGCGAGTTGCCGATTGTGATGGGTGATGGGCAAACAAGGTGGTTTGAGTTGGTTGTGAATCGGGACGATCGCGAGCTGGTGGGTGTGGTCAGCGATTTCACGGCGCGAAAGGACAAAGAACTGGCTTTGCAGCATCAGGCCACTCACGATGAACTGACAGGCGCTCTGAATCGCCGAGGTTTGCAGCACAGCATTCACAATCGACTAATTAAAGGTGCAGGGACCTTCACCGTGTTTTGTACCGAAATCCAGCAATTCTCAAGAATTGTCAGTGCCTACGGCCTGGCAGTGTCAGATCAATTGCTTCAGGCATTTCAGATTGAGCTTCATAAATATTTGGGGTCTTATGGAGAAGTGGCCCGCCTTCATGTGGATCAGTTTGTAGTTTTGATTCACCAGGCCGATGCACTGAGAGCGGAGGATGAGTTCAATGCCTTTCTTGAGAAGATTGAAGCAACACCGTTTCAGCTGGATGGGCGAGCTATTCAGCCAACCGTATTGGCTACACTGGTTTTTCAAGGAGTGATTGACAACGTATTGGATGTCATGGAAACCGTTGAAGTATCCATGCGCGAATCCTCTGCCAAAACAAAGAGAAGCGGTCAGGCCGAGCGAATTGTGTACGAGCAGAATCAAACACGCCGTCTTTTGGAGCAATCCAGAACCATACGACGCTTGGGTGATCAGAAGCTGCCACAGGGGCTCACTTTGGCATGGCAGCCTATTTTGGCTCTCGAACAGCCAGACATGCCACTGTACGCCGAGGCTTTGCTGCGAATCAAAGGCGAGGATGGGCAATTAAGTTCAGCCGGGTTCCTGCTGGAAGCCTGCGAGAGAGGAGGGCACACGGCTTTCCTGGACAACTGGGTACTTAGTCAAAGCCTTGATTTTTTGAGCGAAAACTCAGAGGCACTTAAAAAATTAAGTGTGTTGAGTATCAATGTATCGCCCGGGTCGTTAAATGATGAGGTATTTCTTCAAGACACCTTGGCGCTCATTCTGGTACATCAAGCACAGGCTTCCAAGTTGTGTTTGGAAATCACCGAAGTGGGTTCAGTGATCAATTTACCCGCTGTACAAACCTTCATTGAACAAGTTAGAACATTGGGCGTTCGAATCGCACTGGATGATTTTGGTGCAGGTTACAGCAATTTCCGATACGCGATCGATCTGCATGCTGATGTAATCAAGATTGACGGCTCGATTATCAAGAACATTTGCCACAGCACAGAAAGTCACGCTGTGACAACCGCAATTGTTGGTTTGGCCCACGACCTGGGTTGCAAGTGTGTGGCGGAATGGGTAGAAGACTTGCACACCCTGCGGGAAGTGAAAGAGCTCGGCGTGGATTATGTTCAAGGTTATCTGATTTCACCGGCGGTTGAGTGCACCCGGTTTTTGAATTTGCAAAGCCCGCTCGATCTAATGCAAGACCAAGACAGGGCGATGATGATTCAGGACATCGTTGACGCTTTGCCTTGCTGATTCGGTTCTTCGGTGATTTCTTCCAGAGGCTGGCCCTGCTCTGAGTATTCCACCCAGAATCGTTTCACGATTGATTTCTCTAGTTGTCCTCGCTTGTTCAGAGGGCAGGCAAAACGCAAAGTCATGCGCAAGCATTTTTCATCCACACTGGCCCAGAATACCTCGGGGCGCGCTTTCGGGAGGTCGACGAAATTGTCCCGTTCTACTGCAGAGAAGTGACGCTCAGCTTCTTCGATCCAGTGTTTGCCTGCTTCATCCGCAAGACGAAGAGCCAATGATTCTGCAGCTTGAATTTTTACAGACTTGTCAAAATTGAAGTCAATCAAATGAATGCCGTACGAGCCATAGACCGACAGGTTTTTCATCGCTTGAGTGAACACAAGGCTGTTGGGTAGTGAAAGGAGACGGCCAGTCTGCTTTTTTGAGGGTCCAATTTCCGCAAGCTCGAAAGTAACAAAACCCATGTTGACCAATTGACCGGTGAATTCGCCCACCTCAATGGTGCTGCCGATTTTTAAACTCTTGTTCAGCGAAATAATCAAAGCCCCCCAAAGGCAAAGAATAAATTCTTTGCTGACAATCAATAGTGCGCCACCAATTGCAGCAAGCGAAATCAAAAAGCCTGTAATTTGTCCAGACCACAATGCCAGGATCAAAAGCAGGGCGCTAACCCAAACAATATTTTTTCGGCGCACCCATGTTGCCCGCACATTGCCGGTTTGGGGCAATTTCGAACCCGTGTCACGAAGCAAGCGCCAGTGCATCAAGCGGTTGATGGTGGTGGCCAGCATTAGAATACCGATGGACAAAATCAACCGGCCAAGTCGACTTTCCAGAAAGTTGAAGACCTGTTCAACAACGGGTTCAAGGTCTTTAAAGAATTGAATAATCTCCATATTAGCTTCTGCTGGCCACGCCTTTGTCTTGCTGGAAAATTGCTTCCAGTTCTTCGCGGCCATCCCGACCGATTTCGATTATTTTGTCGCTGTCGCCCAATACTTTGGCTTGTTTGTCCAGCAGGTTTTGATCGTGCATTTTGAAAGTCTCGGCTTTTTGCATGGCTTGGCCGTCGCTATAGCCCAGTGCGTGCAGCGCCTCGGTGGCTGCTTCCAATGCGCCTGCAAACACCTCGCGAATGACTGAATGTGCTCCAGCTGCTTTCAAGGCCAGGTAATCGTTTCGATTGTGTGCACGAGCAATGATGGTAATTTTTGGATAATGGTGAACAATGAACTCCACGATGGCTTGCGTCATTTTCGGGTCATCAATGGCCACTATCACAGTGCGTACTTTCGCAATGCCTGCAGCTTCAAGTACTTCGCCTCGAGATGCGTCACCGTAATACACCTGATTGCCAAATTTCTTCACGAACTCGATGTGCTCAGCATTTTTGTCCAAAGCGGTGAAGTGAATCTGGTTGGCGGCCAGAATACGGCCAGTAACCTGACCGAAGCGGCCAAAGCCCAAGATAAGTGCCTCTGATTCGCTGGAGTCAAATTTCTCCATGTTCTCTGGTGCTTTTGCAATTTGCTTGTCTGTGAATTTGTCCAGCCACAACACAGCGGGCGCGGTCAGGGCCATCGAAATGCCGATCATCAAATTCACCAAACCAGAAACACCCTCACCCAACAACGACAGTTGCATGGCCTGTGCCATGATCACAAAGCCGAATTCACCACCTTGGCACAAAATTAAACCCAGCATCAAACCGCGAGGGAAAGGCACACCCGCTACCATGACCAAGCCCACAATGACGGCGGCTTTCAATGCCATCAAGCCCAATGTGCCAAAAATCACCGTGAATGGTGAGTCGACCATCAAGCCGAAATCAAGCGTCATGCCGATTGAGATGAAAAACAGCCCCAAACTTAAGCCCTTGAAGGGTTCTACGTCGGCTTCCAGCTGATGGCGAAATGAGGAGTTGGCCAGCATCATACCCGCCATGAATGCACCTAGACCCATGGACAAATTGGCATGTTCCATGACCACGGCGGCACCCAAAACAATTAGCAAGGCCACCACGGTCATGATTTCCCGGCCACCATAACGTGACAAAAAGTGCAATGCAGGGTTGATCAGGTAACGGGCAAAAATGATTAAACCAAGAATGGCTGCGGGGGCCAACCACCATTGGCCGGGATCCGTGTCGGGCTCGATCGGGGCCAATGCTTGAACTGCAAACAAAATTGGGACAACCGCCAAATCTTGAAACAGCAAGATTGAAAACCCGCGCCGCCCATCTTCATTGCCCAGCATGCCCTTGTCGGCCATTAACTGAATTGCAAATGCGGTGGATGAAAGGCCCAATGCAAGTGCAATAACCAAGGCCGCGTTGCTGTTCATTTCGAACATATACGCCAGAACGCCGTAAATTACCCCGGCAGTGATGAACAATTGCCCCGAGCCGAGCAACAGCACTTGGGCTCGCATGGCCCACAGCTTGGCGGGTTCCAGCTCAAGTCCAATGACAAATAGCAACAAAATGACGCCAATTTCGGAGAAGTGCAGTACTTTTTCAGGGTCGTCAATCAAACCCAGAAGCTGGGGGCCGATGACCACACCAGCGGCCAGGTAACCCAAGATAGCGCCCAGGCCCAATTTTTTGAACAAGGGAACCGCCAAAGCGGCGGCGAGCAAGAAGTAAACTACACTTTCCATGAATCGTCTCTCGTATTTTTTAGATCAGTTCAATGGCCAGCGCAGTGGCTTCACCACCACCGATGCACAAACTCGCCACGCCGATTTTTCCATTTGTTTTTTTCAAAGCACCGATCAAGGTGCAAACTATCCGGGCTCCGCTGGCGCCAATGGGATGACCCAAGGCACAGGCACCGCCGTGAATATTTACTTTTTCTACTGGAAGCTTGAGGTCAACCATTGCGGCCATGGTCACCACCGCAAATGCTTCATTGATTTCAAACAGATCAATATCTTCAGCAGTCAGCCCGGTTTTTTTGAACAGGTTTTGTAACGCACCAACGGGTGCGGTGGTAAACAAGCTTGGCTTTTGGGCATGGGTACTGTGCCCAAGTATGCGCGCCAAAGGCTTTAAGCCAAGCTTTTCTGCCTGGCTTTGTTTCATCATCACCACAGCAGCGGCACCATCAGAAATTGATGAACTGTTGGCAGCGGTTACGGTGCCACCATCGCGGCGGAATGCAGGCTTCAAGGTGGGCACTTTGGCGGGGTCAGCTTTCAATGGTTGTTCGTCTGTGCTGACTAGTTCGCTGCCTTTGCGAGTGGAAACTTCAATTGGGGCGATTTCCCACTGGAAGCTGCCGTCTTCTGTGGCTTGTTTTGCTCGCGCCAAAGAGCGAATTGCGAATTCGTCTTGCGCTTCACGGGTAAAGGCGTAATGGTCTGCACATTCTTCGGCAAAGGTGCCCATCAGGCGACCTTTTTCATAGGCATCTTCAAGACCATCCAGAAACATGTGGTCCATTACCTGGCTGTGGCCCATTCGCATACCGCCGCGCGCTTTGGGTAAGAGGTAGGGCGCATTACTCATGCTTTCCATGCCGCCGGCCACAGCAACATCGGTGCTGCCAGCCAGCAGACCGTCGTGGGCCATCATAATTGCCTTCATGCCTGAACCACACATTTTGTTGACGGTGGTGCAGGCGCTGCTGAGTGGCAAACCGGCTGTAAGCGCAGCCTGACGGGCAGGCGCTTGTCCTTGGCCTGCCGGTAACACGCAACCCATGATCACTTCATCAACTTTTTCGGAAAGGGTGGGGTGCCCCGCACGAAGTACAGCTTGTTGAATGGCATGTGCCCCCAATTCGCTGGCGGTAAAACTGGACATACTGCCTTGGAAGCCGCCCATGGGAGTGCGCGCAGCCGATACGATCACAATGGGGTCGTGGTTCATGTTTAGGGTCTCCGGGAGAATAGATATTCTTTATTCTATTTTCCCGTGCCCCAAGGCTTTCGCGAGCCCATCGCAGCAATTACGCAGCAGTTTTTTGAAGTTCGCCGCGCAGTTGTTGTGTGGCACTCACCATCACTGCCAGAGCGGCCTCTGTTTCCTCCCAGCCGCGGGTTTTCAGTCCACAGTCGGGGTTTACCCACAGGTTCTCAGCAGGAATTACCTCGGCCGCCTTGCGGATCAGGCGCACAATTTCATTTTGCAGCGGAACGCGGGGCGAATGAATGTCGTACACACCAGGGCCAATTTCATTGGGGTAGTGGAACTCACCAAAACCGCACAGCAGCTCCATGTCGGAACGGCTGGTTTCAATGGTAATTACATCAGCATCCATGGCTGCGATGGCGGGCAATATGTCGTTAAATTCGGAATAGCACATGTGGGTGTGAATCTGCGTGTCGTCCCGCACTGGGCTTGCCGAAATACGAAAGGCCTTACTGGCCCACTGCAGGTATTCATCCCATTTGGCTTTGCGCAGCGGCAAGCCCTCACGGTAGGCGGGTTCGTCAATTTGAATGATGCCAATGCCCGCTTGCTCAAGATCTGCCACTTCGTCTCGAATGGCCAATGCAATTTGCAGTGCAGTGGTGGCGCGTGGCTGGTCATTGCGCACAAAGCTCCATTGTAAGATGGTGACAGGGCCAGTCAGCATGCCTTTCACGGGTTTCTCACTCAGGCTTTGTGCGAATCGGGCCACATCCACGGTCATGGCTTTGGGGCGGGCTACGTCGCCAAACAGAATGGGCGGTTTCACGCAGCGTGAACCATAGCTTTGCACCCAGCCATTGGCCGAGAAAGTAAATCCTTCCAGCTGTTCGCCAAAGTATTCAACCATGTCATTGCGTTCGGCTTCGCCGTGTACCAGCACGTCTAGTCCAATTCTTTCCTGAAACTCAATAGCTTGACGAATTTCCTGGCTAATGTGCTGCCAGTATGCTGTTTTATCAATTTCGCCTTTCTTGAAACGTGACCGCAGATTGCGAATATTTTTGGTTTGTGGAAATGACCCAATGGTTGTGGTGGGGAAGGCGGGCAAGTTGAAACGTTCTCGTTGTAGCTTTTGGCGAATGGCAAATTCACTGCCACGTTGGTCAGCGGTGGGTATCAATGCAGCAAGGCGTCCTTTTACTTCCGCGTTATTCAGCAAAGGGCTACTGGCGCGTTGACGTACTGTGTTTTGATGTTCATTCCAAAGCGTGTTCAAGGCACCGCTCAGTGTTTTTCCATGTAAGTGGGCTTTGGCTGCTTGCTTGATCAATTCAAGTTCTTCCAGCTTTTCGATGGCACCTGCCAGCCACGGCAAAACCTCCGTGTTCACAGCGGTGTCGCTGGTAAATCGATAGGGTACATGCAGAAGCGAACAACTGGGCGCAACCCACACCTCGCCTTTGCCCGCTTCAAATGATTTGGCGATTTGGTGAAGTGCTGCTTGAAGATCAGTTTTCCAGACGTTGCGCCCGTCGATCAAGCCCAACGAAAGTACCTTGTAATTGGGTAACCAGTCCAGCACCAATGGAAGGTCTTCCTCTGCGCGTACACAGTCAATGTGCAAGCCATCTACTGGCAGTTTGCACACTGCGCTGGTGTGGCCTTGTGTACTTGAAAAATACGTGGCCAGCAGAATTTTCAAATCGCTTGTTTTCAATTGCAGGTAGCAGCGTTCGAATGCCGCCAAGTAGTTGCCAGGCAGATCCAGACCCAGTATGGGTTCATCAAATTGTACCCATTCAATACCATGCACTTTCAGCTCAGCCATAATTTGCCCATAGACAGGCAGCAGTTGCTCAAGCAAGTCGAACTGCTCGAAGTTTGCTTGTTTGCTTTTACCCTGGAACAAAAATGTAAGCGGCCCAATCAGGCTGACTTTGATTGGGTGGTTCAAGGTTTTCGCTTGTTCAATTTGCTCCACAAGATTTTCAGTGTGGGCTTTGAACACAGTGGCTGCTGTGAATTCGGGCACCATGTAGTGGTAATTGGTGTCAAACCATTTGGTCATTTCCAGCGCCCAGGTTTCGTGAGCGTGCTTACAGGCGTGGTCTTCGGTCGATTTTCCACGCGTCATGGTGAAATAACGTTGCAGTGCTGATTGCTCTGGTTTGAATTCAAAGCGCGCCGGCTCGCAGCCCAGCAATTGAATGTGGTCTGCCATTTGATCGTAAAACGAAAAGTCGCCCACTGTAATGAAATCAAGCCCGGAATCAATTTGTGCTTGCCAGTGTTTTAACCGCAGTTCGTGTGCAGTAGCGCGTAGATCTTCCTCAGAGGATTCGCCACGCCAATGGCTTTCCAATGCAAATTTCAGCTCGCGGTTTTCACCAATCCTGGGAAAACCCAATGTGTGTGTTTTGATCATGATGTTTCTTCTTGTGTGGCAATTAAAGCATCATGATCCGCACAATCAAGGTATTATTCAAACGAATAATATTATTGAAAATGGTGAAATATATTCATGTCAAAAAGTATTCTTGAATTGCGCCACTTGCGCACTCTGCAAGCGATTGAACAAACCGGCAGCTTGAGCCGCGCGGCGGATGTGCTGTGTATTACGCAAAGCGCGGTGTCGCATCAAATCAAGGCGCTTGAGGATTGGTTTGGTGAAGAACTGGTGTACAAGCAGGGCGGGCAAAGCCGCTTTAGCGTGGTGGGTCAACGTTTGCTGCAATTGGCGGGGCAGGTTCTAGGGCAAGTGGACAAAGCGGAATTGGATATTCTGCAAATGAAGCAGGGCGCGGGTGGCCCGCTGCGCGTTGCTGTTGAATGCCACACCTGCTTTGACTGGTTAATGCCTTCAATGGACGTGTACCGCAATCGCTGGCCCGAAGTAGAGCTGGACATTGTTTCCGGTTTTCACGCCGACCCGGTGGGGTTACTGCACAAAGGCGATGCAGAATTGGCGATCGTATCCGAGTTGTGCGAGGAAGAAGGCATCGTGTCCTTTCCTTTGTTTCGATTCGAGATGGTGGGCGTTGTACCCGTTGATTCAAAGCTGGCCAAGCGCGCGTATTTGAAGCCTTCTGATTTCGCTGACCAAACCTTGCTGACTTACCCCGTACCCGACGATATGCTGGACGTCATCAAGCATTTTTTAACCCCGGCGGGTGTGCAGGCAAAACGCCGTAGTAGCGAATTGACTGTGGCTTTACTTCAGCTTGTGGCCAGCAAGCGCGGCTTGTCTGCCTTGCCAGCCTGGGCGGTCACTGGGTATGTAGACCGTGGCTACATAGCGCAAGTACCCTTGGGTAGAAAAGGCCTGATGTCGACTTTGTATGCGGCTTTGCCCAAAGCCATTGCAGGCAAACATTACACCGCCGATTTTGTGGCGGTGATGCGGGAAGTGTGCGCGCGTGAACTGGATGGAATTGAGTTGTTGGGATAAATGCTCAACCACCCAACCCCGCTAGATGAACGTAAACCGGTATACCCACCAAAATATTCAGCGGAAAGGTAATGCCCAAAGACAAGCCCACATACAGGCTGGGGTTGGCCTCAGGGATTGCATACCGCACCACCGCAGGTACGGCGATGTAGGAAGCGCTTGCGGCCAGCACCATGAGTAGTGCCGTGTCGCCCACACTGGCGTCTGTGGCTTTGGCAAGCAGCAAGGCCAAGGTGGCATGCACAATGGGTGCAAGCACTGCATAGGCAATCATCCATTTCGACACTGTTTTTAATTTCGGAAGGTGCTTGGCTGTGGTCAAGCCCATGTCGAGCAGAAAGAAAGCCAGCATGCCTTTGAATAGGTCACCGGTGAAGGGTTGCATGGCTTCTTTGCCGGCATCGCCGCTCATGTAACCAATCAGCATGGCGCCCAGAAGCAGCAGCTGCGCGCCTTCAGTAAATGATTCCTGAAGCAGGTGCCCAAAGCCTTTGCCAGGAACTGGTGCAGCATTCACGCCTTTGTTTTGCTTGCGTGCCATGTTGGCAAATATCACTGCCAGAATAATGGCAGGAGATTCCATCAGCGCCATGGCTGCGGCCATGTGCCCACCGTAGGCAATCTCTGATTTCTCCAAGAACTGAACAGCAGTAATAAAGGTAACCGCACTAACTGAGCCGTAAGTTGCTGCAATTGCAGCGGCATCAAATGCAGATGTGCAGCGTTTAAGGATGGGGTAGCTGATAAGCGGCACTACCACAGCCAACAAGACCGCGCTGCCCAGCCCACCCAGCACTTGGGCGTTGAAGCCAGATTCATGCAGGGCAAAGCCACCTTTCAAGCCCAAAGCCATCAGCAGGTACAGGGAAAGAAATCGGCTTACCTGCGCGGGTATTTCAAGGTTGGATTTAACCAGACCGCTGAATATACCAAGCAGAAAAAACAGAATGGCGGGGTCGGTGAAATTGTTCATGGGGCTTGCCGAATTGAAAGTGCGCCCATGCTATGCAGAATCAACAATCATGTAAAATCAGAAAAAATAGAATATTCATCATTAAAAGGTTATGAATAACCATGAATCTGACCCTTCGACAATTGCACCTTTTCACCGCACTGACCCGCTTGAAAAGCATTACGGCGGTGGCGCGGCACTTTCATGTCACGCAGCCCACGGTTTCCATGCAGATGAAGGAACTGGCGGAATCGGTGGGTTTGCCGCTTTATGAAGTAATCGGTAAGGCCGTGTATTTAACGCCTGCTGGTTTGGAACTTGAGGCAACAGCGCGCAGCATGTTGGCTGAGCTGGAAGGATTTCAGCAACGCATTGATGACATCAAAGGCTTTCGACGCGGCAAATTGAATGTGTCTGTGGTCAGTACTGCTGAATATTTTGTTCCGCGCTTGTTGGGCGATTTTTGCGCCAGGTATCCCGAGGTAGAAATTGCTTTGGAAGTGTTGAATCGAAACGGAGTTATTCAACGTCTGGAACACAATCTGGACGACTTGTACATTATGTCCAAGCCGCCTGCGAACCTGGATGTTGAAGCCAAGGCGTTCATGACCAATTCCTTGCAGGTGGTTGCACCAGCAGGTCATCCCTTGGCCCAGCGCAAGCGCATCAAGCACAGCGAACTTGTTCGCTACCCTTTTGTTTTGCGAGAACGCGGATCAGGTACACGCCTGGCCTGTGATTCCCATTTCGAAAGTTTGGGGTTTGAGCCCACCGTGCGGCTTGAGCTGGGCAGCAACGAAGCCATCAAGCAGGCCGTTCAGGGCGGTATGGGTTTGGCTGTGTTGTCTGAACATGCATTGAATGCCGGCTCGGCAACCGTCGGGCTTCAGGTGTTGAATGTGCAAAGCTTTCCCATTCATGCCAACTGGTACACGGTTCGACCCAATGGCAAACGGCCATCGCCAGTAGCTGCTGATTTCTGGCGTTATTTGAATGTGGATTTGAAAAAAGGGCGCTGATTCGCATTCAGCATTAAAAACGAACGTTCGTTCGAATCCCTCATCAACCATGCATACCCATTCTGCGTTAACCTTCTGAATATTCCATATAAAACAGGTAGTCAGGAGACTTTCAATGAATTTGAATAATTTGGTGGCAGTGGTTACGGGTGGTGCGTCGGGCTTGGGTCTGGCAACGGTAGAGCAATTTGTTGCCGCAGGCGCCAAAGTGGCTGTGTTCGACATGAATGAAGAGGCAGGCAAAGCGGCCGAAGCCGCCCATCCCGGTAAGGTGATGTTTCAGAAAGTGAATGTGGCAGACGCCGCTTCAGCACGCGCCGGAATTGATGCAACCATGACCGCCTTTGGTGCCATTCACATTGCGGTGAACTGCGCTGGTGTGGGCACCGCAGGTAAAACATTGGACCGCGACAGCAAAGCGCTGCCGCTTGAAGCTTTCGCAAAAACCATCAACATCAACCTGATTGGTACCTTCAATATTTCAAGCCTGGCCGCTGAAGCAATGGCCAAGAATGCACCCGATGAAGACGGGCAACGCGGCGTGATTATCAACACTGCATCTGTTGCAGCTTTTGATGGTCAAACCGGGCAGGCCGCTTATTCAGCCAGCAAGGGTGGTGTGGTTGGCATGACCTTGCCCATGGCCCGCGACTTAGGCCGTTACGGTATCCGGGTCATGACGATTGCTCCAGGTATTTTCGACACGCCGATGATGCAAGGCGTTTCAGAGGAATACCGCCAACCGTTGATCGCCATGGTGCAGAACCCCAAACGTTTCGGTGCACCTGCGGAGTACGGACACCTGTGTGTAAGCATTGTTGAGAACAATTACCTGAATGGCGAAACCATCCGTATTGACGGCAGTATCCGCATGCAGGCGAAGTAACACGAGTAATCGAGGAAAGGAATCATCATGGGCGCAATTGAACAACCATTGGATCAATTCAAAATGGCTGAAAATGAAGACATCACTTTGTTTCGGGACATGCTGTTGCGCTGCCTGGAAAAGGAAGTAATTCCGCATTACGACCAGTGGGAGAAAGACGGCTGGATGCCCAAAGAAACCTGGCTGATGCTGGGGGCCGCCGGCATGCTGGGGCCTGACATGCCCGAGGAATTTGGTGCGGCGGGCGCGCCATTCGAGGTGGCCCTGATGATTCTTGAAGAAACCTGCCGCCTGAACTTGCATTCACTGAGCACAGCGCTGAACGTGCATGCCAACATCGTGATGCCCTATTTGAACAATTTGGGCACCGCGGAACAAAAGGCACAATGGCTGCCCCGCATGGTGACTGGCGAGGTGGTAGGTTCAATCGGGATGACAGAACCCGGCGCGGGCAGTGACTTGGCTGGCATGCGCACCAATGCCGTTCGCGAGGGCGACGAGTGGGTGATCAACGGTTCCAAAACATTTATTACCAACGGTCTGCATTGCGGCTTGATTGTGTTGGCAGCAAAAACTGACACCACCAAGGGCGCTAAAGGGATTAGTCTGTTTTTGGTTGACAGCAGTTTGCCTGGTTTCAAAAAGGGCAAAGGCATCAAGAAGATGGGTCAGCATTCCAACGACACCGCTGAACTGTTTTTCGACAACTTGCGTGTACCAGCCAATGCCTTGCTGGGTGAAGAAAACAAAGGTTTTATTTACCTAATGCAGGAACTGCCTCGCGAACGCTTGGGTTTGGGTTCGCAGGCGGTTGGTTCTTGTGAAGGCGCCATGGCCATTACGGTGGATTACGTAACGCAGCGCAAGGCCTTTGGCAACACCATTGCACAGTTTCAAAACACCCGTTTCAAAATGGCTGAACTGCGTGCTCAACTTGAGTTGACCAAGGCCTATTTAAAGCAATGCGAAGCACGGTTCAAAATGGGGGCAATGACCACGGAAGAGGCCTCGATTCTTAAGCTGATGTCGACTGAGTTGCAGGTGAAATTAACCCACGAGTGTTTGCAGTTGTTTGGTGGTTATGGGTACACCGAAGAATATCCAATATCGCGTTTCTTCACGGACGCACGGGTGCAAACCATTTACGCTGGTACTTCGGAAATCATGAAGGAAGTGATTGCGAGAGGCGAGTTGGGAAGGTAAATCGGCAGAAAGCTGGTTCATCTAGCCAACTCCGCGGGGTTGCCCGATTCCGCACTGAAAACCGCTTGCTCCCGTTTTGGATGTATTCTTGCGCACAAAATTCGGCAAAATAGATGGCCGAATTTGGTGTCGGCTTGCAGCCCAACGCTGCGAATAAATCCAAGCGGGGCGGTTTTCTTGAAGCGCGAAACAGGCAGACCCACTGCCGAGTTGGCCGAATGACCCGCCGGGTTCACGCTCAATCAGCACGTCGAATGATGGGGTCTTCTAATTATTCGACACAAAACCGCAACATCAGACTGGCATAAAGAGAAGTTAGTACTTTTTCAACACTTCTTTGTACCGCCTACATGAAAAAAATCTTCGAGACATTAAGCGAACAGCGTTGGGACGACCACCGCTACTACCATCACAGCCGTATCAATCAAAGCCTGCATTTGCTGAGTGCTTTGTCTTTCCTGTTCGGCTACGTGTTGCTATTCATCGACCCCGTTTCTGCTGCCTTGGTCGCTTGGCTAATTGCCATGACAAGCCGCCAAATTGGTCATTTCTTCTTTGAACCAAAAACCTACGACTATGTGAACGAGGCCACCCACGATCACAAAGAAGACATCAAGGTGGGCTACAACTTGCGCCGCAAAATTATCTTGCTGAGCATTTGGGGTGCCTTGCCAGTACTGATCTGGTTCAGTCCGTCGCTGTTCGGTTTGCCACCTACTGGCGCTGACACTGCAAGCTTTGTGCGCAGTGTGGGCGAGTCATGGTTGTGGTTGGGCTTCGGTGGTTTGGTGTTTCGAACCATTCACCTGTTTTTTATTCGCGACATTGAAACAGGTTTGGTATGGGCCCTGAAAATTATCACCGACCCATTCCACGACGTGAAGATTTACTACAAATCACCGTTTTACTTGCTCAAGGGCCAGCTGATTGACCCCATGGACGATGTCAAAGCGCGCCAGGTTTCTTTAAGCACACGTCGCTGAATTTTCTTGTTGCTGTTGCAAGCCTCGCTGGTTTCCCACCAGCCATCGGCTTGCATACAGCGCGCTGCCTGAATGAACCGGTCACAAAACACATCGAAATCAGCATCGGTGTAGTTGTGGCTGAAAATCATTCGACCTGAACCCACCCAACTCAACATCACACCCGCTTGTAACAAGTAGAACTGAAACATCCAGTTAAAGCGCGATGGTTTGTTGTACAAAATTGTAAAAATTGAAGTCATGTTTTGCACTTCAACGGGCAGTTCCAGTTCAGTCATTCGCTTGTTCAGTGCTGCGCGGCGGGTGTTCCATAGCGTGTCCACGGTCTGGTACATGCGTTCAACCTGTTCACTGTCGATGTGTTTTAAAAACAGGTTCATGGTTTGCATCACATAGGGGTGTGAATTGAAAGTGCCCCGAGCAAAGCAAATATCGGCTGGTTTGTCGCTTCTGTAGCGTTTCATCAATTCCGCTTTGCCGCACAAGACGCCAACCGGCAAACCGCCACCCAGGGTTTTACCGTAAGTGACCATGTCGGCGCGCACGCCGAAATAGTCTTGCGCACCACCTTTGGCCAACCGAAAGCCCAAGAACACTTCATCAAGAATCAGCACAATGCCGTTTTCAGTACAAACCTGGCGTAGCTGTTTCAGCCACTGGGTATAGCCTTCCTTGTCATAGCCTGCTTTGCGGCCGCTACTTATCAGGGCGGAATCACCGGGCGCATTGGTGTTTGGGTGCAATGCTTGCAAGGGGTTCACCAACACGCAGGCAATGTCCTTGCGTGTGGCCAACACATGCAAGGTTCGTTGACTTACCTCCTGCAAAGTCAGTGTTCGGTCTGCACTCACCGGGTTGCCAATACCGGGCTGCACATCGCCCCACCAACCGTGGTAAGCACCTGCAAAACGCACAATACGCTGGCGGCCAGTGTGATATTGCGCAAGGCGTACGGCTTGCATCACGGCTTCGGTGCCGCTCATGTGGTATGAAATTTCATCTTGCCCGGCAAGGGCAAGAATACGCCGTGTGTTGTCCAGCACCACAGGGTGGTAGGGGCCCAGTACCGGGCCCAGTGCATCCATGTCCAGTGCCGCCTGGCGAATAAATCCTTTGTATGCGTCGTAACCCAGCAGGTTCGTGCCATATGCACCGGTTACATCGATGTATTCATTGCCATCCACATCCCACAGGTGCACGCCTTCGGATTTGTTCAGGAAAAGCGCAGGCAATAAATGCGCATTGACCATTTTCCGGAATTGGAAGGGCACCCGGTATTTGTGGGTAAATTGTGCATCGGAAATATTGGAAATCGCCTGTTCCAGCATCCGCTTGCCCAGCGGGGTGCGCTCCAGCAAATCTTTAGACAAACTGTGGAAGCCCTTGCGGCGTCTGTCCACGACCAATTCACTGGCGTCGTCGCAATTAAAAAATGAATCGCCCTCAAGTGCGTAATTCGGAATCAGTTTTGAAACCCGTTTGGCCATGCGCACGTGGCCGCTTAAGCCAGGGTGCTTGGCACGCGACAACTGAAGTCGCCTGTGGGCTTTCAAAACAAGGTAGGCGCTGGCACTGGCGCCGAGTAGCAAGGTCAAGCTGTCAAGGTTCATACACATTTCTGTCAAATACAACAGGTATGGTTGTACGCCATCTCGGTGACAGGCTGATTAAATTGCATAAAAATACAGAAGTGCGTTCCCAACCACCGGTTTCGCGACTCGAACTGCAGGAAAGTGCCAACTTCATTTTGACCAACCGCATTCCGCGTTTGTTCAGTTCCTGGTTCATGGGCAAGATCAGCAAGATAAAATATCCATGGTTCGCCCAGCCCGCTTTGTGGGTGTGGCGCAAGTGTGCCGATTTAAGTTTGCACGAAGCTCAAAAACAGCAGTTCAACTCCATTCATGATTGCTTTACCCGCGCTTTGAAACCTGGCGCTCGACCAGTTGCAGAAAATGCCTTGGGTACCAGCCCATGCGACGGTATTTTGGGTGCGCATGGTTTGGTTGAAAACGGCTGCTTATTGCAAGTGAAAGGCTTTCCCTATGCCATTGAGGAATTGCTTGTTGATCCTGATTTGGCGATGAAATACCACGGCCACCGCTACGTAACGATTCGCATCACAGCCAGCATGTACCACCGTATGCATTCGCCCCTGGATGGCGTTGTAGATCAGGTCGATTACATTCATGGCGACACCTGGAATGTCAACCCGGTGGCTTTAAAGCGAGTGGAAAAACTGTTTTGTAAAAACGAACGTGCAGTGCTTAGCGGAAAAACTGTACAGGGCGAATCCTTTGCCATCGTGCCAGTGGCCGCAATTCTGGTGGCGGGCATTCGCTTGCACTGCACGGGTCGTGTGTTTGATCAAAATGACCGGGGTCCACAACGCGTTCGAACCCACACGCCAATAAAGAAGGGCGAGGAACTGGGTTGGTTTGAGCATGGTTCAACAATCGTATTGCTGGTGCCACCCAGCTGGAAAATCGTACCCGATCTGGAAGAAGGAAGCCGTTTGTTGATGGGGCAAGCCCTGTTTGAATAATTCGGTTATTCTTGCGCCCTATGGACATATTGATTAGCGAAGAAAAGGGCGTTCGCCAACTTCATTTCGGAAGCGATTGGGTGCAAGGTGCCATGCGCATTGCTCGCCCATATGCGCTTGAACTGGAATACACCCGGGAAATGATGGCAGGCCTGCTGCTAAACCCCGACCCCAACTGGCCGCGCACAGCGCTCTTCATTGGACTTGGCGTGGGTGCTTTACCCAAGTTTTTACACCGTCACAGACCCAATTGCAAAATCACAGTGGTCGAAATTTCCCATGCCGTGGTGGCCGCCGCGCAAATGCATTTCAAGCTGCCACCGTTTGCCCCGAACTTTCAGGTGGAAGTAGGTTGCGGTGCAGACTACATGGTTACTGCAGTAGCCAACAATTCGCGGAAATTCGATTTGATCATGGTGGATGGCTTTGATGGCAAGGCCAAAGTCGGACCGCTAAATTCAACCGCGTTCTATTTGAATTGCAAAGCACAGCTAACAGGGCAGGGCTATTTGGTGGCCAATCTTCTGAGCAATCAAAAAGATTCACAGCAAAGCAAGCAGAGGCTGCTGGATGCATTTGATGGAAATGCCATTGCCCTTGCGCCGTGTGCCAGCGGCAACGTGATTGCGCTGGCACACATTGGTGCTGGTTTCAATGTGGATCAAGCCGATTTACAGACCAACTGCAACATTCTGAAAGAAGAAACTGGCCTGAATTTGTCCAATACAGTGGCCAAACTTATCGGTGCATCGCCAAAAGTTTAAATTGCGCGCCTAAAATAGGACACAAATTAAATTTAACGAGACACCGCAGCCATGCAAAACGATCAACAATCCATTTGGTTTTCCATGCCCAATCTGGAAAACATGAATGCCATGTGTAAAAACACAGCCTGCGAAGCGCTGGGCATTGAAATTACAGAAGTGGGGCACGATTTTATTCGGGGCACCATGCCTGCCGATACACGTACCTTTCAGCCATTTGGCCTGGTGCACGGCGGCGCAAACGTGCTGCTTGCCGAAACCTTGGGCAGCATTGGTGCCAACTTGCTGGTCGATAACAGCAAATTCTATTGCGTGGGGCAAGAGGTGAACGCCAACCATTTGCGCGGCGTAAGAAGCGGCAAGGTAACAGGAACGGCCAGGTTGTGGCATGCGGGTAAAAGCTCACAGGTTTGGAATATTGAACTGCATGACGACAGTGGCAAGCTGAGTTGCATTTCCCGCCTTACCATGGCAGTTGTCCCCGTCCCAGGCGCCAAATAAGTTATGACAAAAGTAACAGTAAGACAAGACAAAAACGTGCTCGGCGGCCCATTGCTGGCCTGTTCGTATTCTCCACTCACCGGTTTTTTGCGCGACGGGTGTTGCAGCACTGGTCCCAATGATTTGGGGCGCCACGTGGTGTGCGCAAAGGTAACACGGGAGTTTCTTGAATATCAGCTTCGTATGGGCAACGACTTGATCAGCCCAGTGCCCCAGTACCGGTTTGCGGGTTTGAAGCCGGGTGACCGATGGTGTGTGTGTGCAGGTCGTTGGAAACAGGCGCATGATGCAGGGGTAGCCCCGCCAGTTTATCTGGAAGGTACAAATTTCACCGCACTGGAAGTTATTCCTCTTGAAACCCTGCTTGACTATGCAATTACCTAAAGGTTGATACCCACCATGTTAAAAAAACTTGCCTCACAATCGCTGTCGGCTGCCAGAATCAGCCCCACCGCGCTTTACACGGGGCAAGTTTGGCAAAGCACCGGTCGATCCATCCCTGAATTAAAGTCCATCCCGGCAAGCACATTGCACCTTGCTCTGGCACCCTCCATGTTCATTTCAAAAAGTCTGGGTGGGCCCACGATGGAAGATTTTCTACTGGCCCGTCATGATTTGATTGATCACCACCTTACCGAGTTGATCGAATCTGGGAAGGCTAGCCAAATCATTGAAATTGCAGCAGGTTTGTCGCCCCGTGGAAGCCGGTTTGTTGAGCGTTATGGCGATAAGATTACCTACATTGAAGCAGATCTGCCTGGCATGGTTGCTCAAAAGAGGAAGCTGCTTGCGACCCGTCTGCGCGCTTGCCCCAATCATCATGTGAAACCAATCGACGCCTTTGCAGAATACGGCGCGCACAGCTTGGACGGGCTCGCCATGCAGCTTGACGCTGAAAAAGGATTGGTCATTATCACTGAGGGCTTGCTGAACTATTTTGATCGCGAAGCGGTCCTTGGCTTGTGGACCAGAATTTCAAAAACCCTGGAACAGTTCAAGCACGGGGCTTACTTGTCAGACATTCATTTGCAGGCACACAATGGTGACCCTCTTGCGCAGGTGTTTGTTGCGGGTCTGTCGCTGTTTGTCCGGGGCAAAGTGCATTTGCACTTTGAAACCGCTGGGCATCTACAATTGGCGATGGAAGAGCTGGGTCTGGCATGCCAGGTTTTAACACCCAGTGACCATGCTGAGGATATTCCTGCGTGTGCAGCCAAAGGTGCTGACTTTTGCCGGGTTTTGTTTGCGCGACCTGCCAGTGCGGTAAAGTAAGCACACAAATAAAAATTAGCAGCAGGAGACATTATGCAATCCAGGTTAATTCGAGGCTTGGTTGCCTCTGTCATGTGTGTTGTTTTGAGCAGCACCAACGCATTGGCGCAAACCGGCAAGGTAAATGCCTTGGGTGCCGAAATGGCTGGTAACGCCGCCGGCACCATTCCAGAATGGACCGGCGGCTTGACCAAGGCCCCTGCGGGCTTCGACCCCAAGAAAGGTTACGCCGACCCCTTTGCTGCCGAAAAGCCTTTGTTTGTTATTAACCAAAGCAATTTGACGCAGCACGAGAAATTTCTGACTGCAGGTCAAATTGCCCTGTTAAAGCGCTACCCAAGTTACAACATTCCTGTTTATAAAACCCATCGCACCGCCGGGTTTGCGCCTGAAATGATGATGAGCATCGACATGGAAGGCAACAAGCCGAAGCTGGCCCACGGTGGTTTGGCAGTTGAGGGTGTGCAGTCGACTAGTGTTCCGTTTCCAGAACCCAAAAACGGGCTAGAGGCAGTGTGGAATACGCTGATGCGCCGCCCGGCGCAAACTCTGCGGTCGCACACGGCCAGTTTCGTGGCCGGAAACGGTACCAGTCCGGTCACTTTCGCCACAAGCCAAACCATTGCATGGGCACCCGCCATTGGCAAGGCTGGCAGCACCTTGCTTTTTGCATTGATTGGTGAATCAACCAAGCCTGCTGCGCAATCGGGTGAAGCCTTGCTGGTGTTGGACACACTCAATTTCAAAGAAGATGCTCGCAACGCCTGGATCGTGAATTCAGGTCAACGTCGCGTATTGCGCGCGCCAGAACTGGTGCATGCAGCACCCGCCGGCAACAGCGATGCGCTGCGCACGGTCGATGACATTTACGGATTTAATGGCTCGCCCGAGCGTTTCGACTGGAAATTGGTGGGGAAAAAGGAAATGTACATTCCCTACAACAATTACAAAATGAGCGACAAGAGCCTGAAGTACCAGAACATGATTGCCGATGCATTTGTAAAGCCCGAATTAACGCGGTTTGAATTGCACAGAGTGTGGGTTGTCGAAGGCACTTTAAAGCCAGGGGCAGACCATATTTATTCCAAACGCACCATGTACATTGATGAGGACAGTTGGTATGTGGCGCTGATGGACCAGTACGACACCAAAGGCGAACTGTGGCGCATAAAAATGCTTTATCTGATGCAGGCTTACGATGCACCTGGTCTGTATACATCGGGTGAAGTGCAGCACGATTTAAACGCCCGTAAATCGGTATTCAGTGCTTTTCAAAATGAAGAGCCACCCACAGAGTTCAATGTATCGGTTCGCCCCGGCGATTTCACGCCAGCGGCTTTGCGCAAATTGATGCGGTAAAAAAGTAAGGAATGGCACAGCTTGTTTAGAGTGCTTCTTCATCAGGACGGGGCGACTAGCCTCTACAATAAAGCCCGAATCGATTCAAATTCGCAAGGAATGTTCCTGGCATGGCCGAGCAAAAAAGACCCCACAATCCCAACGACAGCTCGTTTAATCTTGATGAAGACGGCGCCGACGGTGGGGACAAGGACACCACGCTGGACCGAATTAAAACCGGCGCCTTCGAGCGCAATGTGGCGCTAACGCGCATGGGCGTGGGTGCCGGCGCGAAAATTGCCAGTCACACCATGCGCAATTTCTTTCGACGAGGCGAGTCGAAGGACGAAGCCAATAGAAACTTCTACCGTGCGCAAGCCAAAGAACTGGCAGATGAACTGGGTCGGTTGAAAGGCAGCGTGATGAAAGCTGGGCAGATGTTGTCTTTGTATGGACAGTACTTTTTGCCCGAGGAAGCAGTCGAGGTATTGGCATCGCTTCAAGACAACACTCCTGCAGTAAGTTGGGCTTTTGTGGAACCACAGCTAATCGACGCCTTGGGCGAGAAAACAGTTTCAAAGCTTGAAATCAACCGCAAACCCATTGCTGCTGCCTCCCTTGGACAGGCTCACTTGGGCACGATCAAGGCCACTGGTGAGCAGGTGGTGGTTAAAATTCAATATCCGGGTGTGGCCAGCGCCATCGACACTGACATTCGCACGCTTTCGCGTTTAATCTCGGCCACTCGCCTTGCTCCAAAAGCGCTTGATCTGAGTGGTGTATTCAACGAACTGCGCGCAATGCTTGAGAGGGAATGTGATTATGTTCAAGAAAAAGCGTTTACAGAAACATTTGGTGAGCGTCTGCTTGGTGATGAGCGTTTTATCGTGCCCAAGGTTTATCCGGAATTCTGTGCCAAACGGGTATTGACCACACGTTATGAACCCGGGTTTTCTGTTTCTTCCAAACAAGTTCAAGCACTGTCGCAAAGCAGGCGCAATGCATTGGCCAAGTCATTTGCCGAACTTTTTGTGACGGAGTTTTTTGACTGGCAACTGGTTCAAACTGATCCACATTTCGGCAATTACCGCATAAGAATAGATCCGCAAGGCGAACATGATCAAATTGTGACGCTGGATTTCGGGGCCACGCGGACTTTCGATTCTTCTTTTGTCGAAAGCTATGGGCAAATTGTGCGGGGTTCTTTGCAATTCAACCGAAAGGAAATTGCACAAGCTGTCATTGAAATTGGACTCATGAATCCAGATACGCCACCGTCTGTGCTTGAAGGTTTCGGTGATTTAACTGAGCTAATTGTGGAGCCGTTCCGAAAACCCTTCGATTCGAACGTGCCCGATCGCCTTTATACGCCGGGCGGCGCATACCGCTTTGGTGATACCGATCTGCCTGCAAGGGTAGGGCAGACCGCCGCATTAAAAATGATGTCCAAGCATTTCAAAATCCCTCCGCAAGAAATTATTTTCTTACATCGTCGAATAGGAGGTGTGCTGGTCACGCTTAAAACGCTGCGGGCCGAGTTGAAGCTTCATGAATTGTTGAAGCCGCACCTGGGTTTGAATTAAACCATTCTTTGTTTGTCCGAAATTATCAATGTAATTGCTGCTTCCATGTTGAAACGGTGGGAACCTTTGCGTTTGTTTTTGTCTCTAAATGTGCGTTAATAGTTATCGCGCAGATATAAAATTTCTTTATTGCGCATATAGCGTAATTTGCATTGCCCAGTCCACACGCATGTGGTCCAATGACTGAAGTTGTCCTAGACAAAAAAGGCGAAACAATGTCAGCAGCCCAAGATTCGATCGGTGTGGTGGTTTTAGAACCCAACAAGCAGTTGCTTGACCGCCTGTGCAAGTCGGCGGAGCGCGTATGGGGTCAGCATGAGGTACTTCCGCGTCAAACTGGCAAGGAATTGGCTCTTGCGGCAGAAAACCTAAGCGTAGGCCTGGTCCTAGTGCGTGCAAGCTTCCAGCGTTCAAGCGTGTTGGTGCAAAATACGCTGGTTGATATGTATGCCGCGGGCACACAGATTTTGATTGTACAGGACACTGCATTTCGCGTTTCAGAGTCTTCGTGGATGTCGTTTGCAGGAATCCACTTTCTTTCTGACAACTCCACTGACGAACAATTAATTGATTTGCTGACCATGACTTTGGTGCGCCACTGCATGCCACAGTTGAATAAATTAATTTGACCTAGACAAGCGCTTTTCATGCTGACCCCGACGGGGCAGTATTCATTTCAAATCAATCGTATCCCCATGACCCAGCAGACGGAAATTTGCTGGGTCTACCCCCTGTTGATCCAGCGCGATTTGAAGGTCTCCGATGGGTTGATCCAATGGCTCGTCAGTCAATTCGAAGGTGCCCCAGTGGATACCCATGGACTGGGTTGAGCGTACGTCTTTGTGAATTTGTACAGCTTCGTCGGGGTTGATGTGCTGCGCCTTCATAAACCAGCGGGGTTCGTAAGCGCCAACAGCGATTGCGCTGAAATCGAATGGTCCGAGCCGTTTGCCTATCTCCGCGAAATCCTGACTGTAACCAGTGTCACCTGAAAAATAGAAACTAAGATCCTGATTTTTTAGTGTCCACCCTCCCCAGAGCGACTTGTTTCTATCGGTTAACGTGCGCGCGGACCAATGGTAGGCAGGTACGAAAGTGACCTCATTGCTTCCGATTTTGTGCGTCTCCCACCAGTCCATTTCCTTTACATTATTCACGCCCCAGCTTTTCAAAAGCGATTCAAGACCCAAAGGCACCAAAAACAGAGTGTCGGGTTGCTGCTTGGCCAGTTTTACCACCGTGTTGTGATCCAGGTGATCGTAGTGGCTGTGGCTGATGACCACCACATCGATCTTGGGAAGATTTTCGACACGACTTGGCGATTGGACCTTGCGGGAAGGGCCCGCCCATTGGACAGGAAATGCACGAACCGAAAAGTGGGGGTCGGTTAGCATGGTGAAGCCTTTGGCACGCACCATTACGGTGGCATGACCAAGCCACGTTGCGGTTTTATCACCGTAATTTTCCAGTTGGCTTTTGTCGAATGCTTTTTGAGGGAAATCGTCGTAACTGGCAATGAATTGGCCCGGAGGTGGCGGCAGGTCTTTGCCAAAACGTTCACGATACCAGCGAAGCAAGTCCGACATTGGTTTGGAAACGGTGGTTCCGTCTGAATTCACGAACCCGTCAGGTCGGTGGTGGGGCTTGCTGGAATCAAAATAAGGATTCGATGCAGCACAACCCTGAATAAAAATACCTGCAACAAGACTAGCAACCCCAAAGACGACATACTTCATGATTCATCACAGTTAAATTAGAGTTCCTTCCACTGCGTTGCAAGATATACGGCAACTGGCAAGCCGAAGTAGAGTAAACAAAGTACCCTGAAATGGTCCATAGATTCTACCGCAGCACCGTGATGGTCAGCCACCGGAATGCCACCCAACTGAGCCGGGTTGCCATTAAAAGCCAAATCAATTGCGGTGCCACCATCAAAAAGTGGGGCAATGAATGCAGGTTCAAGTACGAACGCGCAACCGAGAATCCATAAAACAAAAAACACAGCGAACCGCTTGATACTCATCTTGAATACTCCTCTTGCTGTTTTTATAATGCCCTGAAAACAACTGTACAATAAACACTGTAACTGTGTACAGTACTTTATGCAGTGTTGTGGTTTTTTCATGGCAGGTTTTAATCAATTGAACAAAATCAGGCTGTTACAATCGAACACGTTTCATTTCTTTTTAATACCAAGAGGAGCTTTATGCAGTCCCAACGCGTATCAATCAATGCCAAAGATGGCGGACAATTTGGCGCCTACTTATCGTTGCCGCCCACGGGTACAGGCCCCGGGATTCTATTGATTCAGGAAATTTTTGGCGTGAATCAGCACATTCGTGAAGTTGCAGACCAGTACGCAAGCGATGGATTTGTGGTGTTGGCTCCAGATGTGTTTTGGCGTCAAGAACCTGGTCTTGATATCGGATACGACGATGCCGGTTTCCAAAAAGGCTTTGGACTCATGCAAAACATGGATTTTCCCAAGGCAGTCGAAGACCTGTGCATAGCCGCTGAAGCTTTGAAGAATCGCGCTGAAGTGACGGGCAAGGTCGCCAGTTTGGGGTTCTGTATGGGTGGCATGCTTTCCTATCTGGTCGGCACTACACCGGGTGCAGTCGATGCCAGTGTGTGTTATTACGGTGGCGGCATTCACACCGCACTGGACAGAGCACCCCAGGCAAAAATCCCAATGTTGATGCATTTCGCCGAGAATGACGGCTTCATTCCCATGGACGCTGTGGCTCAAATCAAGTCGGCCTTCAAGAGTAATTCAGCCGTTGAAATTCATACCTATCCGGGCGTTGATCATGGTTTTAACTGTTGGGGACGACCCATGTATCATCAAAAAACCGCTGCTTTGGCCCGCGGTCGCTCACTGGCCTTTTTGTCCGGGGTAATCTCATCCTGATCCACTGACCGTTCCGTCGTTCCGGGCACTCTTGCCTCGCTGCCAATTCGGGTGGGGTGCCCATCAACTTGATGTCACTAGGTAGTTTATTACCTATAATGAAGCGGTCAAATTACTTTTGGGCCGTTTTCTTGATCGACTCCTCAGCAAAGAACATCTCCATAATCCGCTTCTTGACCACGACAGCAAGCAACGCTTGGCAATCAAGCCCGATTCTTTGCCTTGTTCTTGCGTTCGGATTGGCGGGTTCCTTGGTTTTCTGGACTCAAATCAGCGATCTTGCTTGGCTGGGTCAGCTCGCGTTGTTGATCACCACAATTGGTCTCGCTTTCTTCGCTGGTGTAGCGTTAACACGTGCGTGGCTAACTTATCAACTGAAAGAAAGTTTGTATCGTCTTGGGCAGCACAATCCACAGGAACATTACCTTGCAGGGAAAGATGTATTCGAAGCCATTGTGGATGCGGTTCAGCGCCTGAGTGAACAGCAGGAATACCTGTTGGCTGGTTTTGATGAAGAGAAGCGCCGTTTGCTTAGTGTGGAAAGTTGTTTGAATGGCTTTGTCGTGGAGTTCTTGGTCAGTGAGGGGGGGCGTATTCAGGTTGAAAATGTCGACACCTCAATCGAACGATTCTTTCCGGTTACTCGCGCGGAATTCATAGCCAACTGGACCACCGTACTTAAGCACATTGATCCGAAATATCACGCCACGTTCAAAGCGGTACTCTCTCGGCCCGAGGCATTCCCCAATCGCGAATCGATTGTGTTTTCGACGTTAAAGCGAAGCGGCCAGCTTCCACAGTATTTTCAACTGACTTTGCAGCGCGAATCCAAACCCAGTGGTGTGTGCATGTATGCGGTGTGTCTGGATGTCAGTGATCTGGTGTTGGCGAAAGAACAAGCTGAAAGTGCCGACCGGGCCAAATCAGAATTTCTGGCCACCATCAGTCATGAGCTGCGCACGCCGCTGAATGCGATCATCGGTTTCTCACGCCTGCTTGAAGAACAACTCACAGATCCCCAGTTGCAGGGGGACGTGCGCAATATTTCCAGTTCTGCGACCAGCTTGCATTTGATTTTGAGTGATGTGCTCGAATACTCTCGAATTCAGGCCAATGGATTGCGGCTTGACATGGCTCCTTTCGATCTTGAGGCAATGGTAAGGCAAGTCCACGCCTTGAATCTGAATTTGGCCAGGCAAAAGAACATTGAATTCTCTCTGGTGAATGAATCAAGTGGCTCGTCCTTTGTTCATGGGGATGCCAATCGCTTGCGTCAGGTTATTCAAAACCTGGTCTCGAACGCATTGAAGTTCACCGAGACTGGCTATGTCAAAATGCGTCTGATTACGGGTCCTCCTGCCCAGGGGCGGATGGAAGTTTTTCTTGAGGTAGCAGACAGCGGGATTGGGATTGGGCCAGATGCGCTGCAAAAATTGTTTCAGCGCTTTAGCCAGGCCAGTCGGGAGATCAATCGTCAGTATGGCGGCACTGGCTTGGGTTTGGCGATCTGCAAAGGTTTGGTCGAACTGATGGGGGGGCGAATCGATGTAAGTTCCGAGCCTGGGGTGGGTTCTGTGTTCACAGTCAGCTTGAACCTGTCAGTGGCCAAGTCAGCCACCCCTGAAAAAGTAAGCAAGGCAGTTACGCCCACTGGCCGCGCGCTGGATATTTTAGTGGTCGATGATCACCCAATGAACATCAAACTGCTTGATCGTTATTTGGGCAAAAGAGGCCACAGGGTTACCCAGGCGACTGGTGGGTTGCCAGCAGTTAAGTTGTGTGAGGCACAATATTTCGATTTGGTTTTGATGGACATTGACATGCCCGACCTAGACGGCCACGAGGCGACCCGCCAAATCCGCGCATCGGAATCTGCAGGGTCGCGAGACAGTTTCATTTGTGCCTTGTCTGGATTGTCAGACGACAAAAACATTGCTCAGTCAATTAATTCGGGCATGAATTTGCACATGACCAAGCCCGTGCCATTCGAAAAGCTCGACAAGTTAATTGAGGAGCTTGGACAAACAGCCGCTAACAGGCCGTTTGTTGACACCACACATCTCACTGAATGCCCAGTTGCTTTTCCAGGTACGACCTTGCTTTTTCCAGCCAAACAGTGAGCGCGGCCAACAGGTCACTTTGGCTGAATGAACAACTTTCGCCTTCGAACATGGCAGTACTTTCCAAGCGTTCCAAAATGCTTTCCAGTGCGCCTTCAAAAACGGCGGGAAGGTCCCTGAGCAGATCTTTTTCCTGCCTGAATGCGAAAATAAGTGCAGCGGTGTTTTCAAATTCATCATTTTCCAGTGAATCTGATAACTTTTTAATCCGCAACAATGGATCTGCTGGTATGTTACTCATGAGTATTATTTAACTAAATTATCGTCTGGGCAGTGTACTCCAGCACATTGGCACACGCTTTGACTTACAGGAGATTTTGACATGGACAGTAAACTTTCATTGGATAAGACAGCCTCGGTGGCCTTGAACTACGACGCAGTACTGGCTGACCTGGAAGCGATCGAACCTTTAATTTCAATATTTCCAAAAATGGAAAGCCTGAAAAAGCTAGACGAGAGCACCTACGAATGGAAACTCAAACCAATCGGCGCCATGGGCGTTTCTCATGCAGTGCACTATGCCGCGGTGTATACCGTAGACAAGGCCAACGGCAGACTCAGTTTTAAAGCCAAGGAAGGCGTGGGCAACGCCAGTTTGTCTGGGGTATTTCAATTCAAACCCAATGGCAGCAATGTCGACATTGAAGTTGAAATCAATGGTCTGCTTCGAGACATTAAAGTACCTATGCTGCTGAAAGCGGCAACCCCTGGCTTTATTAAAACCATGTTTGATGGGCTGGTGGACCGATTCATTGAAAAACTGGGGGAGAAATATGGCAAATAACAAACCTGCCAATTACGACACCGGCAAAGCCATGCGCACCAAAGTGTTGGGTGTAGACTATGTCGCGAAGGCTGTGTCGAATCCAGATGATTTTGCTGCACCACTGCAAGACATTGTAACGGCGTACGCTTGGGGCACGGTGTGGCCACGCGATGGGCTTGAACCTAAAATTCGCAGTATTGCGACAGTTTCAATGTTGATTGCGCTGAATCGTCCCAATGAGTTGAAGTTGCATATGCGCGGTGCCATCAACAATGGTGTTACGCCGAATGAACTGCGTGAACTGATTATTCATGCCAGCGTGTATTGCGGCTTCCCCGCAGCCATGGACAGCATGCGCCACGCCAAGGCCTTGCTGGAAGAGCTTGAAGCGGAAAAATAAAAAGTTTCAAACGTAAAAAAACCGGCTACGCTTTAACGCTCGCAGCCGGTTTTTTTATGGAAGCTTGAACGCTTACTTTTCTACGAAGGCGCGTTCAAATACATAGTCACCGGGTTCACCAATGCCAGGTGACACCACAAAGCCTTTGGCATCCAGAATGCTGCGAATATCAGCCAACATACTGGGGCTGCCGCAGATCATGGCACGGTCAGTTTCAGGGTTAAGCGGTGGTAAACCCAAGTCATTACAAAGTGCGCCATTTTCCATCAGCGTAGTAATGCGGCCCACATTCTTGAATTCTTCACGCGTAACAGTGGGGTAATACAAAAGTTTCTCACGAACCATGTCGCCAAAAAACTCGTTGTTTGGAAGTTCTTCTGTGATGAATTCACTGTAAGCCAGCTCATTCACGTACCGCACACCGTGCACGAGAACAACCTTCTCGAATCGTTCGTACACGTCTGGATCTTTGATCAAACTCATAAAGGGAGCCAAACCAGTGCCGGTACCGAACATAAACAAATTTTTGCCAGGTTTTACGTCGTCCAGAATCAATGTGCCAGTGGGCTTTTTGCCGACCAATAAAGAGTCGCCCACCTTCAAATGCTGCAAACGGGAAGTCAATTTTCCATCGGGCACCTTGATGCTGAAGAATTCAAGGTGTTCTTCATAGTTGGCACTGGCGATGCTGTAGGCGCGCAGTAGGGGCTTGCCCTCAATTTCAAGGCCAATCATAACGAAATGACCGTTGTGAAAACGCAATCCTGGGCTTCGAGTGGTTTTGAAGCTGAATAGCGTGTCGTTCCAGTGATGGACTTCCGTGACTTGTTCTTGAATCAGGTTTGACATGGTTGCGGCGTGGCTTCTCGTAAGTTCTTCAATCGCGCCAATGATAACGCACTGCACCAATAAACGCTGTAAGTCATTCTATTTTTTAGTTATTTGCTTATTTGGAGTTGCTCCTCTAACCAGGTTGAAAGAATAAGGCTTCATTGGGGGTTATAAAGTGAAGTCGAAAGCAAGACACAACAATATTCAAGAAGGGCAACCCCCATGACAGAGACACAAGAAAAGCAGCGGCAAACAAACCAGATGGTGGTACATTCCGGCGACGTGGAATTGGCGGTAAGTTGCCACGGCGAGCCGCACAACCCCACGATTATCTTGATACACGGCTACCCCGATTCAAGCGCCGTGTGGGATCCGGTGGTTGAGATTTTGCAGCATCACTTTCATGTGGTGACCTACGATGTACGTGGCTGTGGTAACTCCAGCGCACCTGGCTGGATGTGGGATTACACATTAAGCAAGTTGTCAGAAGACTTGCAGGCTGTGATGCGCGCAATTTGCCCCACACAGCCTGTTCATTTGCTTGCTCACGATTGGGGTTCCATTCAAACCTGGGAAAGCGTAACTGATCATCGTCTGAAATCCAGAATCGCCAGCTACACCAGTATTTCAGGCCCGTGTTTGGACCACATCGGCATGTGGATGCGCAATGGGATTGCAGCCAACAATCGCAAGGCCCTTGGCGGTGTGATGGGGCAGCTTGTGCACTCATGGTACGTGTATGCATTTCAGCTGCCTTTCCTTGCACCTGCTGCCTGGAAGTTGGGTCTTGATAAAGCTTGGCCCGGCATTGTGAAGAAAATGGAAGGAGTAGAGCATGGCGTGAATCCCACTCAGCGCAAGGACGGGGTAAACGGCATCAACCTGTACCGCGCCAATATGTTGCCGCGCATCAGCAATCCGCGTTTGCGCCAAACAGATGTACCCGTGCAATTGCTGGTGCCCACCAAAGACAAATTCGTGACTACTGCGCTTGTTGAGTCATGTTACCCGTATGCTCACAATGTATGGCGGCGTGATATCGACGCTCAACACTGGGTTGTCCAAAGCCATCCGGAATGGGTGGCGAACTGTGTGTCGGAATTCGTAGAATTTGTGGAAACTGGTCGGGAGAATCCTGGCCTGGTAAAAGCCAGGGTGTAAGTAGTAGAGCAACAAACATCCAGCCGAGGTTGTGGTTATTTGCACAGACTCGGCTGACCTATTGGCGGCATTAAATAATGCCCATCTTGATCATCACCATCAGCTGACCTTCACCCACCAAGCCGCCCAAGATTGCACCGGTCATAATCAGAATCCATTCTTCCTGTTTGAACACCGGGCGCAACAGGCCTTCAAATTCCAGCGGGGTCATGGCCTGCATTTTCTTGCCCACCACGTTCTCAATGTCCAGTGAAGTTTGAACATAGGTTTCTGCATGCATGATGACATCGGCGAGGCGCGCCATCAGCATTTCGGAGGTATCTTGCTTCATACGCTGGAATGATTCCGCCCCAACGGCCATCACAACAAAAGGCTTTACGATGCTGGCCTTGCTGTCGACCATTTCCCGCACGCGCTCGTCCACCATTTTCTGCACTCTTTCAGAAAGTGGTCCAGCCACCATTTCGCCAATGATGGTTTGTGGTGTCAAAATGTCTCTCGCAATAATTTTTGCATAATCGGCGGCAACTTTTTGTTGGCGCTTCAAGAACAAACCTTGAATGGTGTAAGAACCAAAAGGGATGGGTTTTTTGGGTTCAAACAAGATATTCAAGGCGATCCAGTCTGAAATAAAACCAACCAGGAAACCGAAAACCGGCAAAATCCATGGCTCTTTCAAAAGCACCCAAAGTACCATTTGAACCACGCCGATCATAAAGCCAAAATACAGGCCAGAAACGCCGAAGAACTTGAACTCTTCCCGACCAACTTCTTGAAAGATTCTGTTTAGCAGGTGCTTGTCTTTCATCAGGATTCGAATGACCAGCGCCTTCAAATCCAGAATTTCGTCAATGTTGCCTTTGATGTCTTCCATGACACTGGCAATAACACCGGGTACATCTTTTTTAACTCGGTCGATTAACTTTTTCTGCGCGAAGTTGGGCAAACTTTCCCACAGGCGTGGTTGATGTTTCGACATGACTTCGCGAATGATGGTCTCGATCACCTCCATTGCCGGGCCTTCCAGTTCTTTGCCCAACCGCTCGGAGTCCAGTTTAGAGACCACTTCATTAACAGACACCAGCTTGGTAGTAATGGTGTCCACTGCAATTGACGCCATGCGCAGTGCGTTGCGGGGTACGATGCCTTGCCAGCCAAAAAATGGCGGAATGCCCACAAACTTCATCGGATAAAACATCATTTTGACCGCAGCGATCTTGGTCACATAACCAAGAAGTGCAGCAACGACAGGGATTGAGAGATAAACCAGGTAATTCTGCTGAACGTCAGCGTAAATTGTTCCCCAATCCATGAAAGGTGTCCCCTTAGAGTTTTATTTTTTGTTGGTAAAGTGTAGAGATATCGCTGTCGTTTTATTATTTTGGACGGCTGCTTCTAATCTGTCTTGTCTCTTTCGCAAGTATAACGATCTAAAAGTAAACGCCGCTGCATGAAAATTAGATCAATTATTTTAATAATTACTTCAGGATGATCGTTTTGGATTTTTCCTTTCCTCATTTAAGTGTGCCCATATGGGCCGTTTTTGCGCTTATGGCATTGGCTGGTCTAGGTTTGGCCTGGTTTTTTCAGGCGTCAGCTTTGTGGCTGATGTTCAATCCCAAAGAGTTCAAAGGTTGGCGTATCCCGCTGTTTCGTAAATTGGGTTTACATCAATTGGGCCTGGAAGGGCTTGGGTGGCAGGGTCTTGTTCCCCATCAAAAGTCAGTGATGGCGGAAATTGCCGTGCGCCTAATGACCCACAAGCTATTACCACTTGATGAAATGATCAAGCGAATTCCCGCACAAGGTTTGTCAGATCGCTTGACGCCGCCCATGCAGGAGACAGCAGACCTTGCGTGTCGTGAGGTCATGTTGAAACACAAGCCGACCTTGTGGGAAAGTCTTCCCAGTTTCTTACAAAACTCAATTATTTTCAGGATCCGGGGTATCGTTCCTGAAGTATCCAAGCAAATCATTCTTGATCTTCAAAAAAAGCCTGCTTATTACTTGAGTTTGAAAACACTGGTGCTTGATGTAGTCACCAGCAAGCCATTCTTGGTGGTTGACCTGTTTAAAAGCGCTGGGAAAGATCCCATGGCCTATTTAATACGGTTTTCACTGGTTGCGGGTTTGGTCGTAGGGCTTCTGCTCGCGGGAATTTCCATGTTTGCTTTGCCGTGGTATTGGTTGGTTGTGACTGGTGTCGTGCTGGGAGCAATCGTCAATGAACTGGCACTCGAAAGTTTGTTCTTTCACCCAGATCACGGCACTATCCGCTTGGGCAAATTCACTGGCTTTTTCTTCCGGGATCAGCGACACATTTCTGAATTGTTTGCCCAAACTGCGGCCAGGGATGTTTTGACAACTGAAAACATTGTTCTGTCGCTGTGCCGTGGTCCGAATGCTAAAAATTTAGGCTCCCTGATTGATTATCATGTCCAGCGGGTGATGGATTTGGAGTCCAGTGGAATTAAACCTTTGCTGGTGGCCATATTGGGGGCAGAGCAGTGGGTAGCCATTAAGCGGGATGCCGCCAAAATTTTTGCCAGTAAACTGGAGGCCCATTTGATGGCGGCGCGTGTCTACTTAAATGACACATTGCGAATTGAAGAAGTCATTATTGAAAGACTTTCCACATTGCCTGCCATGGAGTTTGAGAAAGCACTTAGACCCGTTTTCTCCCGTTATGAATGGATGATGCCTTTAATCGGCGCTTTCTGGGGGGCAATTCTGGCGGGGCTTTTGCTACTTTTAATTTAAACCCTTTGGTTTTGAATCCGTCCGCAACGGGTCAGAGTATTACTTACAAATCCAACAACACAACACCCAGTTTTCGGAGGCGACATGTCCACACTAGTAATCGGTTCGGTCAATGAATTAGAGGGCCCGGTCAGCATCATGCGCGATGGTGAAACCCGGTCTTTGGTTTCAGGCGATGCGATCAAGGCAGGCGATGTAATTACCGCGAGTGATTCAGGCAGAGCCTCTATCATTTTGGCCAACAGTTACGGCGAACCCATTGGCAACTTATTGGTTGCTCCCACTGGCAGCGTGATTGTTGATACAACGATGAAAAATGGTCAACCCGCGATGGTGTTCGAGGCCTTGTCTGATGATGGGGTAACAATCGCCAATCTTGATCCTGACTTTGCTGACATGGTTGAGCTCAATGGGGTTGAGCAAGCTGGCGCCGAAGGCGGAATGTTCGGTTTATTCGGCGGCGGATTGCTGGCGGGCGGATCCATGGGAAGCATTGCGACTGTTGGTGCAGGCGCGGTGGGTTTGGGTTTATTGGCGTCTTCCAGTGACGATGAAGGTTCAGGCCCAACGAGTTCAGCTGGCGGCGGCACGGTGGGTGGAAGCGATGGCGGTACAGGCGGTGGTGATGGTGATGGCGGTGGCGACACTGGTGGTACAACTGGTACCCCGCTGGATGTGGTTCTTGATCCTGTGCTTGATGCTTTGGCAGGCACGCCCCTGGTTGCTGTAACCGAACCGCTGGCTGATGCATTGGGAACGTTGGGCGGTGCCGCAGGCGGCGCAGGTGGCGGTGGTTCAGATGGCCCAACCGGAACACCTTTGGATGC
>NZ_JANKHG010000027.1 GCF_024623725.1 Limnobacter parvus
CCATTCAGAGGCGGGGTTTTTTATTTGCACCAATCAAAATATCAAGCCAATAAAAATGCCAGCTTTATAAGCTGGCTTTTTTATTTAGACGCTCAGACCTCGATTATTTCAAGATGCTGCAGTTTGAGCTTACTGAAACCAAGACTTTGCCGAGTGCAGGCACTGATCTTGGGTCCAATGATTTGCCTGTATTGAGAAACGCCACTGAAATGTCTCGAGCTGGGTCAGCCCAGGTCACTATATTAATGAGTCCGAGGTGCCCATAAGCCTTGGCTGCTTTTACACCAAACAGCGAAAAGACGCTTTCGCCCAACATAAAGCCAGTTGAAAATCGAATCGGAATCATCAACGTTTGGTCAATGGTTAACGGCCCTGCGGGACGGGTGGCCAATTTAATGGTTTCTGGATTGAACAACTGTTTGCCATTGAATTCGCCATCGTCCAGCATCATTTGATAAAAACGGCAAACTTCATCTGCTGTGCCGTAAATATTTCCGGCGGGAATACTTGCATCCATGAAGCCACCTGTATTCGAAATACTTGCGATTTTTTCAAAATCAATGTTCAAGGCACGCTTGGCCAATATGTTGATGGGAAAGACCGGGGTAGCACCAGTGCTGTAGTTGTATGCAGCGGTCTGCTGGTGTTGTTTTTCTAGGCCGTACGTCAGGTATTTTGCGCCCAAAGGCTTTGCTATGAATCGGGCCAAATTTTCCTCAATGCTGACTCCAGTAATTCTTTGAACAAGTTCACCTAAAATGTATCCACCCACGATTGCGTGGTACGCCTGTTGGCTACCATCACCGCGCTTGGTATAACCGGAATTGATTAAGTCGATCACACTGTCCCACTTGAACAGGAGTGAAGGGTGAGGATTACTGATTGGTATTTGCGGAACACCTGCCCGATGTGAAAGCACTTGAGCGATGGTTATGTTTTCTTTGCCGTTGCAGGCAAATTCAGGAATGTATGTTCCCACAGTGTCATTCAAATTCAGTTTGCCCAGTTCTTGTAGCTTGTGAACAAGCATAGCCGTGATGGCTTTTGATGCAGAGAACAAACAAATCGGTGTATCAGGTGTCATTACTACCTGATCGGTGTCTTGATCTGGGTGGTTGGGTGGGGGATTGCCACGTGCGTGGCCTATCGATCGCTTTAAAACAACTTCACCCTGCCTGCGGACCACCATCGTCATTCCTGGCTGCAGACCGGTTCGGTAAAAGCTTTCAACGCTGTTCCAGATTGCCTCGACATTGTCTCGAGTCATGCTGACGTCGTAGGGACTGATTTCTGCTTTGGTGTCGACATGGGTAACCGATCCCACGTTCTTCGGAACGGAGATGGTGTTTGTTTTTTTGAACATAGGAGTGACTTGTCTCGTAGTAATTAGTATTTGTGTAACTACTAAGTATCATTCCAAGCCAAAGGCTTGGTCAATCGAGAATTTAGGGCGAAGTCTCTAGCTGCCGTTCGAGCTGGCGGTTTCGGGAATAGTGGTTGAGTGTAGTTTGCGAATGAATTCCTCTATGGGTTTCGCGGTACTGCCTTTGAAAAATAACAAAGGGGACAGTGTGCCGATCAAAGTGACGTGGTCCGTTCCTTCAATGGTTTGCGTAGTGGAGTCATTGCCCGCCGCATCTAGTGCTTTGTGTAGAGTTTCAGTGTTGCGTTCAATGCTGACCAAGGTATCGGTTTCGGGCGCCAAAAGCAGCGTGGGCGCATTGGCGCGTTTGGTGTAATCGATGGGTTGCGATTGAGGTGGATAATCTGGATGGTTAAAGACAGGCTGAACGTCGGTGTCTTTGATGGGATAAATGTTATACGCTCCAGCCAAACCGATAAGTCCTTTCACGCTGGCTGTGTGATCGACACCGACGGTAGTTAACCATCGAGGGTCAAGAGCTAGCATTGCGGCATTGTATGCACCGGCACTGTGGCCCATCAAAATATACTGTGTTGCCGGTTTGTATTGTTGATATTCAGATTTGGCCAGCTCGGTGCGCAAGTTGGCGATACTTTGGGCACCATCTTCCAGAAAGTCGGGATATTTGACTTCGGGGTACAGACGGTAATTGGGCACGGCGGTGATGTAGCCCATAGAAGCCAAGCGCCTCCCCACAAATTCGTATTCAGACTTGTCCCCACGATTCCAGCTTCCACCATAAAAAAACACAATCACCGGTGTGGTGTCGAATTCCTGATTGGCGGTGTCGGGCAAGTAAAGGTCATATTTCAATTTGGGATGGGTGCCAAATACAATGTTTTCCTTGACCTCTGCGGTGTAGATTTTGGAAACCGAATTGACCACTTGCAGTGCGGAGCAGCCACCTAGCAAGATCAAAGGGATTACTTTAAGTGTGCGAAGAAGACGATTTGCTGATTTCATGAAATGCTACAGTGGGTGTGCGTGATGTGCACTGTTAAAAACCAATACCTAATATTAAACACAATTTGAAGACAGGATGAGGATGATGGCAACAATTGAATTGAACAAGCCGGTGTGCGTCACAGGGGCATCAGGTTACATTGCTAGCTGGATCGTGAAATATCTGTTGGAAGAGGGCTTTACGGTTCATGCCACAGTTCGAGATTCCAGCAAAGCCGGTTCGGTGGCACATCTATGGAAGCGTGCTGAAGGAGCGAAGGGCACATTAAAACTGTTCGATGCGGATTTGATCAAGCCAGGCAGCTTTAAGGCGGCGATTGAAGGCTGTGAGCTGGTGATTCACACGGCATCGCCATTCGTAATCAAAGGGTTTACCGATCCACATGCTGCTTTAATTCGCCCGGCTGTGGAGGGAACAGCGAATGTCCTGAATTGCTGCAATGCGGTGCAGACTGTAAGAAGGGTGGTTTTAACCAGTTCAGTTGCCTCGATTTACGGAGACGCAGTGGAAATTTTGAAGGCGCCTGGTGGGGTGTTTACTGAGCAATTGTGGAACAACACGAGTAGTGAAAACCATCAGCCTTATTCTTACTCCAAGGTAATGGCCGAGCGGAAGGCTTGGGAAATTTGCAAGAATCAGTCGGGTTGGGATTTGGTAACAATTAATCCAAGTCTGGTAATGGGCCCTTCTTTGACCACGCAGACCCAATCAACCAGCATTGACGTGATGCGTGACTTGGGTAGCGGCCGCCAGCGTACGGGTGTGCCCATGCTGGAATTTGGTATTGTTGATGTAAGGGAAGTTGCGAGAGCTCACATTCTTGCTGGTTTTAACGCCAAGGCTCAGGGGCGTTACATTTTGTCTGCTCACACTGCAAGCCTGCTACAAATGGCGACAATTTTGCGTGCGAGATTCCCAAAATACCCCTTGCCGAAAAAACAACTGCCCAAATTTTTGGTGAAATTGGTAGCGCCCATTGCGGCGGGTGTCAGCCGCGAGTTCATTGAGAAAAATGTGGGTTATGCATTGCTTTTTGACAGCAGCAGATCAACAAGTGGCTTGGGTGTTAAATATCGTCCTTTGACTGAAACCCTGTGCGACCACTTTGCGCAGATGATTGATGACGGTTTGCTGAAGAAGCGTTGAAAACATCAAGTGATGATTTTTGAACATGTTTTTCGAAAAAGTGAACTTGTTTTCTTGTTTCTTTACTTAAGTTACATGGAGTTTTTTAAAAACCAATGTTTTAGGCTGCTTAGCGTTGGCTTAGTAACTTGAGGAATCTGATCATGGCATGTAATCCAATCGAAGCAATTGATGCTTGTCGACCATCGAAAAATAAACAAGATAACTCTTGCGGTGATCTTGCAGCATTTTACGCCGGAGGCTATTGTCCAACGGTTAACTATGGTGGCGAGGTCGCTACAAACGCGTCAGCAGTTGATAGTGGCTATTCGCCGAGGTCATTAAACGCCGGTTCGAGCGCCGGTTCGAGTATGGGGGCGTTCCAATGGGGTGCTTTAATTGAAAGTTATATGGATCCGAACGACTCGACTCCCCCAAGGTTCTTGGTAAATGGAAATGGTCAGCCAAACGGCACCGGGCCTAATTTCTCTTATTATCTGACGGGCGATCCAAGTCAGCAACGTTACCCTTTGATTTATGATTTGAGTGACCCAAATGTGATTGATATGTTGGGTGGACGCGAGCGCTGGTCTGGCGCGGAGTTAACTGCACTTGGCAATTCAGCGATGCACAAGCCTCCAGAAAAACAAGCGCTGTTTTTTGAAGCTGTCGCTGCGATGGTCGCATCGCCGACTCCTTGGACTTTGAACGAATTTACGGAGTTCTTGTATGCGAATGGGTACGAGAACCACGATCCGCAATATCAAAGCACAGAGGTTCCAGCCTGGTACGTCTGGGCGCAGGAAGGAGATGCTTACAATCTTCGAATGACCTAAATCTTCTTATGCCGCAAGTTATCTTAACTTCAAGCCCTGCTCCCAAATGTGCAGGGCTTTTTTTCGTTCGCTGTTCCATCGGTACTGGCCCAAATCGCCTGTGGCCTTAATAACACGATGGCAGGGAATTAAGAAGGCGATGGGGTTTTTAGCAACTGCGCTGCCCACTGCCCGGCTTGCCGAGGGTTTGCCAATTGCGTTAGCCAACTGCTGATAGCTTGTCAATTGACCGTGCGGCAAATGGAGCAGAGCTTGCCACACTTGTAACTGAAATGCAGTGCCATGGACTTGCAAGGACAAGGCGCCAGTGGGCATCTCGATTTCGTGGAAAGTGATGTCAATTATTGTTTGTACCTCTCGGTCTGATTCCTGGAATTGTGCTTTTGGGTAGATCTGAGATAGTCCTTTTAGCCATTCTAAGTAGCCGAGTGACTCAGTTTGAAATTCCAGGCTGTTAATGCCTTTGGAAGTTAAGCAAACAAAAACTTCGCCAAATGGGCTGCTTCCCCTGCCAATTCGAAATGTGATGCCCTCGCCCTGACGCTTGATTTCTCCGGGTGTGAGCGCCTCAAACTTAACCATCAACTGATGAAGTTTGCTTGAACTTGGATAGCCCATTTCCATGGTGGTGTTAAGACTTGAGTTGCCGGCCAAAAGCAGCTTGCGTGCGTGATCTTTTTGAAGGCACTGAAAAAACTGTTTGGGGCTAATTCCAGCCCATTCTTTGAACACTCGTTGAAGATGGCTGGGAGACATACCCATTAATTTTGCGAGTTCAGCCAATGACGGTTCGTTACTTGATGCACTGATGTTCTTGGAAAGTGAGCGCCGCTCCAGCAGGTGAATCGCAGTTTCTACAAGTTGATAGTGGGCGTGTGGTCTTGATGTATTCAAGTCGATGTTCTGGTAGTTATTCAGATTGTCAGTGTGTTTCTTACGGCGTATTGCTGCAATCTGTTTCTTGCGAAAAATGTCTGAATAGAGCAAAGTAAAGTCGAAATTTACTCACAAGTTACATCCATTTTTGCTGGTGCTTTTCTATATCTTGTGGGTATTGTTCGATTTGTGAATCTAAACCGAGTGTGTCTTAGTAAGAGGGGTTACAAATATACATTCTGGCTTATTGGCCGCACTATCTATTCAAGAGGCCCACACGGCCCTGAGGAGACATACATGATCGGTTTTCTACCCAAGAATTCCACGCTGAAATTATCTATCCTTGTTGCACTGGCATCAATGCACTGTATTTCTAACGCGGCTGGATCATTTGAAGGCCCGGTCGGTATTGAAGGCCGGTGGGCCATGGAAGTGACAGTGGGTGCGTCGATGCGGACCAAAGATGCTGACAAATCCCTGATATTTATTGGCAATGGTGGTAACGCTTCCAGTGGTACAGTTGACGATGGAAACCTGAACTATGGCAAGGGTGATGTATTCAATGCTGTGGCCAAGGCTGTGGGTGAGTTGGAACTGAAGAAAGACAATTACGGCGTTTTCATACGCGCCAAGGCTTTTTCTGATTTTCACAATCGAAGCAACAAGGTGCCTCATGGCTCATCGAACAACGGGTTTCGCCCGAACGAGCCATTAAACGACGATGGGTTCGACAAGGGTACCAAGTTTGAGGATGCTCAATTTCTTGATGCGTATGTCTTCGGTGATTTCGAACCTTTGGGTAAACCGCTGACAATGAAGGTGGGTAACCAAGTTGTAACTTGGGGCGAGGCGCTGTTTGTATTGGGTGGTGTGAATCAGTATTCCAACTTTGACTCGGCGGCATTGCGTCGCCCAGGTGCCCAGCTCAAAGAAGTCTTCCTGCCAATCCCGCAAATTTACGGCAATTTGCAAGCGACCGAGGCGCTCTCTCTGGAAGGGTTTGTACAGCTCAATCACGAGAAAGTAGTTGCCGATGGTTGCGGTACATTTTTCTCGCAGGCAGATCTACTAAATTGTAACCTTCAAGGGGCACCGATTAATCCAGGTGTATTGAGCTTGGGGGGCGCGGACATTGATTTCACCGGATACAACGACCAGCAGACTTTTTCGGGTGGTGGCACCATCAACGCAGGTGGTATTCCGATTGATACATCTTTGCTGGCAGGTTTATCCAATCTGCCAGGTTTGGGAGTTCTTTCAGGTTTGACAGGTCTTCCACTGGATGTTTCGCAACTGAATTTCCGGATGGCCCAATTGGCCGATGGTCGCCCTAAAGACAGTGGACAGGCGGGTTTGGCAGCACGTTATTATGCGGGTGAAATTGGGACAGAGTTCGGTGCTTATTTTGTAAATTATCACCAACGAATTCCCGCTCTGAGTTTGGTTAAAACACCGTCCAATATCGACAATTCGGTTTTTAATGGTTTGGCTGTGGCGGGTCAGGACATTGTTAACCCACTGTCTTATTTCTTTGATTACAGCAAAGAAAACATTCAGGTACTGGGTCTTTCCGCAGCCACAGAATTGTTTGGTTATTCGGTATTTGGTGAAATTAGTTACACAAAGGATTATCCGGCGAGTTACAACACAGCTGACTTGTTGAAGGGCGGGGCAACTGGTGATGGTCCTCTAGGTCGCTTTGGTGATCCCGCCCAGTTTCCTGTGGGTTCTGTGTTGCAGGGCTACAAGCCGTTGGACAAAATTCAGGCGCAGGTCTCAACAATCACTTTGTTCCCCCGTCGATTGGGTGCAAGTCAAGTTGCGATCGTCGGTGAGTTCGGTGCGCAAATGTGGCGCGGTATTGGCAATCCATTCACTGAAGAGCGCTTTGGACGCTCTCCAGCGTTCGGCGCAGGTGCCCACCAGTCTTATGGTGAGTGCACTGCCGGTGTTAACCCCAACCCACGCAACTGCGCGGTGGATGGCTATGCGACTGAAACGGCATTTGGTTATCGTGTGCTTTCTGTTGCCACATATCCTGATGCATTATTCGGTATAACTTTGGCTCCTCGAATTTTCTTCTCGCATGACTTCAAGGGTTATTCAGCCGACGGCGTGTTTCTTGAGGACCGTATGAACTTGGGCTTGGGCGTGCGCGCTGAAATGCAGTCGGCTAAATATTTTGCTGAGATGAATTACAGCATGTTCAATGACAAAGCATATTTTGACCCATTCAAGGACCGTGACTTCCTGTCTTTGGTAGTGGGCGCCAACCTATAAAGGTTGGAATAAAAAGGTGAGCTATTCAAGGTTTGTTTTTAGGAGATTGTTGAAATGAAAGTGATCAAAATCAGGCAAGTGGCCTTTTCGTTGGCCTTGCTGGGTACCGCCGTTGCAGCGCCCGCGTATGCCGTGGATGTTTCAAAGCTGGGTACTTCGCTGACACCAATCGGCGCTGAGAAGGCGGGCAATGCGGCTGGTACCATTCCTGAGTGGAAGGGTGGGCTCACCAAACCACCCGCTGGTTTTGATCCTGCCAAAGGCTACGTGGATCCATTTGCAGCTGACAAGCCCACATTGACCATTACTGCGGCCAACATGGCCGAGCACAAAGACAAGTTGGCGCCAGGTCAAATGGAGATGATGAAGCGCTACCCAAGCTACAAAATAAATGTGTACCCCACACAACGGACTGCGGCATACCGCGCTGATGTTTACAAGTTTGCCAAAGATGAGGCGGCTGGTATTAAATTGGCTGAGGGTGGCAATGGCATTTTGAACTTGAAAAAATCGAATGTGCCGTTTCCGATACCCACCGATGGAATTCAAGTGATCTGGAATCACCTAATGCGTGATTTGGGTGGATCAATCACCCGCTATTCTGCGGACTTTCCGGTTCAGACCAATGGCAGCTTCACCGTGGGCAAGCGAACGGAAACCATTTCTTATGCTTCGTTCATGGCAGATCCTGAGCCCAATCGAATTTTCTATTATCTAAACCAAACCACTGCACCAGCCAATGCCGCAGGTGAAGTGGCCCTGGTGCATGAGCCCTTGAATCAGGTTCAGGAACCTCGTCTTGCTTGGCAATACAACCCGGGTCAACGTCGTGTTATTCGCGCGCCTGAATTGGCCTACGATTCACCGGGTATCGGCGCGGATGGCCTGCGCACGAACGATGACTTTAACGGCTTTAATGGTGCGCCAGACCGATACAACTGGAAGCTGATTGGCAAGAAGGAAATGTATGTGCCTTACAACAACTACAAATTGACCAGCAAGGCGCTGAAGTACAAGGACATTATTCAAACAAATCACGTAAATCCGGATTTGTTGCGTTATGAGCTACATCGTGTCTGGGTTGTGGAAGCAACCTTGAAACCCGGTGCGCGCCATATTTACTCCAAACGCGTGTTCTTCATTGATGAAGATTCATGGGCTGTGTTGCATGCAGACCAGTATGACGCCCGCGGTGGCTTGTGGCGAGTTCGCGAGGTTTATGGCGTGCAATTGTACGATGCACCCGCGTTTGGTCCTGCAGGAGAAGTAATTTACGACCTGCAAGCGCGCCGCTATTTGGTGAATGCTTTGACCAATGAAGAAAAACCGGTCGAGTTTGGAAAAAAGTATACGAATGCTGATTTCTCAACCGCAGCATTGCGTCGCATGGGAAGGTGAGTTTGTCTCGGGAGATTGGGTAAGTTGTGGGTACCTGACCCCGGGATTTGAATTGTTTGTGACCCAGAGAAATCGCTTCTCTGGGTTTTTTAAATTGGAGATGGCATGAAAAAGCCACTGTTGCATGCGGTTTTGTTTGTTGTTGGACTGAGTGTAAGTCAAGTCAGTTATGCCTTTAAAGATCCACTTGACCTACCCGCAACCCAAGCACCCAAAGCGGCGAAGGCGTTGTTGTTGAATGCAACTTCACAGGGCAGCAATGTATTGATGGTGGGTGAGCGCGGAATCATTTTGAAGCGCGATTTTGCTGCGGGTGATGCAGCACAAGGTGTTACCGACAATGAAAACAAGGTGTGGACCCAGGCCAAGGTACCGGTGTCGGTGAACCTGACCGGTGTTGTGTTTGTGAACGACACCCTGGCTTTTGTGGTGGGTCATGATGGTGTGGTGCTGAAGTCGACGGATGCCGGTGCAAGTTGGGTGAAGGTGTTTGATGGTATTAAAGCCAACGAACAAGTGGTTGCCGCAGCCAAGAAGAAAATGGAAGACATGCAAGGGCGTTATGACGCAGCCAACCCCGAAGAGCAAGACAGGTTGAATGAAGCTCTGGAGACGGCAACTTTCGCATTTGAAGACGCCGAGGCCGGTGCACGATTTGGCCCCGCACGCCCAATGCTCGATGTGTGGTTTAAAAACGCAAACACTGGCTGGGTTGTTGGTAGCTACGGTCAAATCTTTGAGACCAACGATGGTGGCACCAACTGGACTTTGATTGCTGATCGTTTGGACAATCCTGATTTTCGTCATTACAACGGTTTGTATGGCGATGAAACTGGATTGTTGCTAATCGCAGGCGAAGCGGGACGCGTGTACATGTCCAATGATTTTGGTGCCACCTGGACCCGATCAGATTCAGGATACAACGGTCATTTTTACGGCACAGTGGTGACTCGCAATGAGACCGGGGCCCCAAATATTTTCGCATATGGCTTCGGTGGCAACGTATATCGCCTGGGAGCAGGTGCACAGCAATGGTGGCAGTTGAAAAGCCCCAGCAAAGAAAGTTATGTGCAAGGGATTACCGTGGGGAGAACCGCTTTGTTGGTTGATCAAAAAGGTCGACTGGTAAGTACCGATGAAACCGGGACCGTCCTGAAAATGATCTACGCCACGGAGGGTAAGCCGGTTACCGGCATGGCCTTGGTGAAAAACACACTGGTATTGAGCGGGCAGAATGGCCCTAGAACCCTTGAGCTGCCACGCTAACTGGAAGAATCGTCATGAGTAATCAAGAAGAATTGGGCAAGGTTGAGCGTTTTTTTGAATCGATTTTATTTGGTCACAGAAAACTGGTGATCGCTGTGTTCGCGGTGTTGTCGGTGTTCTTTGCTTACCATGCTGTGCAGCTGAAGCCTGACGCATCGTTTGAAAAGATGGTGCCGGTGACACACCCTTTTATTGCGAATTACCTGAACTACGAAAATGAGCTTCGACCGTTGGGCAATGTGTTGCGCATTGCCGTGCACAATAAAAATGGCACGATTTACGAGGCTGAGTTTCTTGAAAAGCTGCGTTTGATCACGGATGAAGTGTTTTATATACCCGGCGTGGACAGGGGTAACTTAAGCTCCATTTGGACTCCCAACGTCATGTGGCGCCAAGTCACCGAGGAAGGCTTGAGAATGGGGCCTGTGATTGGTCAGGGATTCTCTGGTTCGCCAGAACAGATTGAGGCAGTAAAGGCCAACGTTGAGCGCTCCGGGCGCATTGGTTCCTTGGTGTCCAATGATCAGCGTTCTGCGATCATTCTGGCGCCGTTGTTGGAGGTGGACCCTGACACCGGCGAAAAACTGAGCTACGGGAAGTTGTCCGAACGCATCGAAGAAGTGGTGCGAGACAAATACCAAAGTGATGACATTTCCATTCACATCACAGGTTTTGCGAAAGTGGTGGGGGATCTGATTGAAGGCGCGAAAGACATTGCGGGTTTTTTCGCCATCACTTTTGTGCTCACAGTTATTTTGCTGTTGTGGTATTCCCGATGCTGGAAAAGCACGGCCGCAACGATTTTTTGCTGTTCACTGGCCGTTATTTGGCATCTGGGCTCGGTTAGCCTGTTGGGGTTTGGCTTGGACCCGTATTCCATCTTGGTGCCATTCCTTACCTTCGCGATCGGTGTGAGTCACGCGATTCAAAACGTACGCACTATGGCAGCAGAGCGATATCACGGTGCCAACAAAATAGACGCATCGAAAGCCACTTTCCATTTGTTGTTCATTCCCGGTTCCGTGGCATTGTTGGCCGATGCGGTTGGTTTTTCAACGTTGCTGGTGATTGAAATTGGTGTGATCCGCGAATTGGCGATTAGTGCATCGATTGGTGTGGCTGTGATTATTTTCACCAAAATGTTTTTGTTGCCCGTGTTGATGAGCTACACCGACGTGACAGAAAGCGGTCTCAGGCAAGTCGCCAAGCAGGAGGCCAGCAAACACACCGTGTCGCATTTGCTTTCCCGCTTAACCGAGAAAAAAGTGGCCTACAGCGTAAGTGCTGTGGCGGGTTTGATTCTTGTGGCGGGTTTGTTTGCATCGGCAGACATCAAGATCGGTGACCTGGACCCAGGTGCACCGGAGCTGCGTCCCGATTCCCGCTACAACCAGGATGTGAAGTTTCTGGTTGAAAATTACTCAACCAGTTCCGATGTGTTTGTGGTGATGGTAGAAACACCTGCTGGCGAATGTGGCGCATATCCGGTTGCCTCTGTTGTTGACCGTTTCCAATGGGACATGGAAAACACGCCTGGCGTCGAGGGAACCGTCTCGCTGTTCACTGTCATGAAGAACATCATCGCGGGTTTCAACGGTGGAAATCCAAAATGGCTGGCGATTTCTCGTGACCGTTTTATTTCCAACGGGGCGCACAAAAATATTCCCACTACTTTATACAACTCTGAGTGTTCAATGACGCCAGTTATTTTGTTTTTGTCGGATCACAAAGCGGAAACACTGGAGCGTGTCGTGGCCAAGGTTCAGGCCTTCGCCGCTGAGAATGATTCTGCGGATGCCAAGTTTATTTTGGCTGCAGGCAACAGCGGTATCGAAGCGGCCACCAACATTGTGGTGGAGCAAGCCCAGAAAACAATGTTGTTGTTGGTGTACGGCATTGTGGGTGCCTTGGTGTGGTGGGAATTCAAGAGCTTCCGCGTGATGTTGGCCATCATGATTCCATTGTTCATCACCGAAGTGTTGTGTAAGGTGATTATGGTGCAGCTCAACCTGGGTATCAAAGTGGCTACGCTGCCGGTGATTGCCTTGGGTGTGGGTATTGGTGTGGATTATGGCATTTACATTTATAACCGCCTGGAAAGTTTCCTGTCGAAAGGGTTGAATTTCAAAGACGCATACTTCGAAACCTTGAGATCGACCGGTGTGGCTGTGGCATTGACGGCAGTGACCTTGGCGCTGGGTGTGTTTACTTGGGCGTTCTCTGCAATCAAATTCCAGGCTGACATGGGCATGCTGCTGGCCTTCATGTTCCTGTGGAACATGGTGGGTGCGGTTATCCTGATTCCTGCACTGGTGCGCTTGTTTGCATTCGGTGATTTGAAGAAACGGTTTGGTCCTTCTGTTGAGGGCCCCGGCCGATAAAAGGTGTTGTCACGATCTGAAGGGCGGCCATGGCTGCCCTTTTTTTTAGCCTGTGGGTTTGTGTTAATCTCCTCGAATCATTGATCACTCTAATCATTTACCATGCAGTTTCCAATGCTTCCAGCCATGCCCCATGCCTTGCAGTTCAAGTCGGTTACATTCACCGCTTTGAAGCCAGGTCCAAAGTTGATCGTGTTGGGCGCAGTGCATGGCAACGAGGTTTCAGGCAGCAAAGCCATTCTTAAAATGATTGCTGAGTTTGAATCGGGCACGCGCCTTTTGCAAAAAGGGCAGGTCACGTTCGTTCCGATCACCAACCCTTTGGCCTACAACCGAAAGCAGCGAAATGGAGACAGAAATCTGAACCGCAATTTGACTGCTACGAACAATCCAGTTGATTTTGAAGACCATGTGGCCAACTGGCTGTGCCCGCTATTGGCCGCGCACGACGTGCTCCTGGACATTCACAGCTTTCAAAAAGGTGATGTACCCTTTGCCTTGTTTGGCCCCAAGAATAACAACAGTGAACTTGAAAAATTTGAGCATGAAGATGCTGAGCGTGGCCTGGCTTTGCGCTTGGGTGTAACGCGGTTCGTCGATGGCTGGCTGGACACCTATGCAAAAGGTGTAGCCAATCGCGTTGCCTTGTTGAAAAGTACGGGACAGTCTGGCGAAGGTTTGAACACAGACCCCCGCTACGGCATGGGTACCACTGAGTGCATGCGCTCTAGCGGTGGTTATGCGGTTACTTTGGAATGTGGCCAGCATGACGATGCGAATGGGCCCGTCGTGGCCTATCAGGCCATTGACAACACTTTGGTTCATCTAGGTTTGTTGGAAGGCATGCCTATTCCAGCCGTTGAAAATTATCAGCACTTGAGCTTGGTCGAAGTCATTGACAAAGTGCATGTTGAGGATCAGTTCGCAAAGGCCTGGTCCAGTTTTGATTCGGTCCACAAGGGCGAGTTGATTGGCGTTCGAAAAACTGGCGACGAGGTACGTGCAAGCCAAGATGGTTTCATCGTTTTTCCCAATACATTGTCTCAGGCCGGGCAAGAATGGTTCTACATTGCTGTATCCAATTAGCATTGTTTCTGAGCTTTATAGGTAATTTTTCCTAAAAGAGTCATCAAATGACTACAAATAAGTAATTGAAAAATATCACTTTTCGGATTGAGGTCTGTATCCGCTTTTGATCAAATAGTGACTTGGTCAAAGGCAACTAAAAAAATGAGTGGTTTTACAAACAGCATTTACAACGCAGACCGTGTTGGTCAGTCCATCGCATTGCTTGGCGGAGCCACTGCTGATGCATACAGTGCAGTTGGGCTGCAATCGTGGCATGCCCACACTGAATTCACTTCGCAATTCATTGACCCCTCTCCTTGGACAAACATTGCGTCCACAATGCGGCAAAATATTGAGGTAATCACCGCGCCTGCGCCTGGACTATCTGCCGTTTCTGAACCGACGACAAAATTGGCTTCCAACGTGGCGCAGTTCAGTTCGCCAGATGAGCTGGCTAATTTTTTGCCTGCGACTCAACAGCCTTCAACGTTTGATGCTGAATTGTTGTCTCGCTATGAAAGTTTTGAATCTTTTTTAGACAGTGCCCCAACTCAATCACTCGGAGGAGTCTTGGAGACTCCTTTCGCTGCAACCGCTGCATCAGATTCTGCAGGGTCCGAACGTGAGGCATTTTCCTTGCTCGACATTCTCGCAGAGGCAATCGAGAGAGCGAAAGAGTCGCAGTCTGAATTTGAAAACACGTTTGATGGGAGCAGGCAGAGTTCTGTTCGCGAATTTCTCGAGTCTACAGGTAGCGACTTGGGGCAGGTTATTCGATCTGGTTTGCAAGACAATCTGGCAGGAGTGCCGCGCGAAATTTTATCAAACCTTCTGGAATCAACAGGTCTGGAGGAGTTAAGCCCGGTTTCTGATCCAATTTTGGCAATCGACTTTTACGGCGAATCTTCGACGGTGATTAATGGTGTCTTGGATTCAGTCAGTCAGCCGATCGGTTCATTGGCGCTTCCGCAGCTGGGCCCTTTGCTGGCGAATCCGCAAAATGAGCTATTTAACACCTTCGCCTAGATAGGGGTGTTCGCTGATCTAAGTCGGTAAAAGACCCCATTTATCCCCTTTCCTAAGTATTTGATCTGGTCGCACTTGGTTCAGAATGAAGTCTGAATCAAACCATGGCCGTTTCCAGCATGAACTACAGCAACGAACCAAAACAGGGCAATTCATCCGCCGAGATGATAGAAATCCTGTTGTTTTCACTGGGTGGACCAGAAACTTTTGGATTGAATGTTTTTAAAATTCGAGAAGTGACGGAGATCAGCCAAGTTACTCAAATCCCCGGTCAGCAAGGTGCGATGAACGGTGTCATTTCACTGCGTGGTCAAGTGCTTCCGGTGGTGGCATTGGGTGACGCAATAGGCATGTCGAATGGGGACCCTAACACCAAGTTGATTATTTCAGAATTTGCATCGCGTTCGGTGGCCTTTGCAGTTACGAATGTAGACAAAATCATTCGTGTGCCTTGGTCCGAGGTAAAGCCCCCCCAACACTATGATTCCGAACAGGGTGCCGTATTCGGTGTTGTCATGCTTGGCAATGGCGATCTGGTTTCACTGGTTGATATTGAAAGCGTCTGTCACAGGGTATTGCCGGAGAAAGATGCAGGCGCTGTAGCCACGGCATTTGACCTGAACCAGGCTGGCCCCGTTTTCTTTGTCGATGATTCAATTGTTGCTCGCAGAAAAATAAGCGAAGTACTGGATACGATGGGACTGCAACACAGCCATGCCGTCAACGGAGTCGAGGCTGAGCAAAAGTTGTTGGCCCTGGCTTCCAGTGCGGAAATCGGTGATGTGCCTATAGAGAAAAAGGTTTCTTTGGTGCTGGTTGACGAGGAAATGCCCATTATGGATGGTTGCACCTTGACCCGTAAGTTAAAGGGCGATCCACGTTTCAAAAACATTCCAATCATCATGTATTCATCGTTGACTTCCGACGAAAATGCCCGCCGAGGTGTTGAAGCGGGTGTAAATATTTACGTGAAGAAGTTCGACTCCACTTCGCTGTCCAATGCCATCGGGCAGCTTTTAGCACACGCCTGATTCTGCGCACAACAGAAAGCGCTACACTTGGCTGCCAGGCGATGTAGCGCGAATTTTTTGGTGGTCAGCGTGGATGATTTCTCTGTAAAGTTTGCTCGTTTGTTTGACTTGATTGCAAACGACATCAAAACTTGTGGCTACAGCGTACAAACTGGTGCTCTGCCGGTCGAGTTGACCGAAGCACTATTGACCAGTTTGCTGACTTTTCAATCGGGTCAGTTGAAACCCGCCGGAGTGGGTCGGGCAGATCAGCACATTTCAAATGCTGCCATTCGGCGAGATACGATTGCCTGGATTGATAGCAGCACTGGGGCGCAGGGTGAATGGCTCAAGTTTTCCGGGCAGCTGCAGCAACATTTGAATCGAACTTTGATGTTGGGGTTGTTCTCGTTTGAATCGCATTTTGCCCATTACGCTCCAGGTGCGTTTTACAAAACCCATGTGGATGCATTCAAAGGCCAGGCCAACCGAGTGTTGTCAGTGGTGCTTTATTTGAATGAGAATTGGCGTTTGGAAGAGGGTGGCGAAATGGTGTTGTATTCAGATGCGCAGCCTGTTCAAACTCTGTGTAACATCGTGCCTCAAGCAGGCACCTTGGTCGTGTTTCTTAGCGAGGATTTTCCGCACGAGGTATTGCCCGCAACGCGTGACCGTTACAGCATTGCAGGGTGGTACCGTGTGAATACTTCGACAAGCGGTCGCGTAGACCCTCCTGCATAGAACCTTACCAGTTCAGCAGCCTGGGGCCCAAAAACGCGCCCACCGCACCACACAAGGCAATGCCCAAGGTGTACCAAATCGCAATAAACGGCGCGGCTGGTTCAGTGCAAGCCAATGCGTAAGCCACAGCTGCCACAGCGCCTGAAAACAAGCCACAAGCCATACCAGCAGAAATTAGACGAGTTGGGGCAAAACCTTTCATGGCCCAAAATGAACCCACCATAACTGGCAAAGACAAGCCCAAAATTGCCCAGGGACAAACCAGCCACGAATGCCCCATCAGTGCTTCCATTCGTTCAACCTCGGGGGTGGCGAAATAAGAAGCTGCACCGGCTAAACCCATAATAGACACTGCACCAACCAGCGCAGTTGTGGCCTGTTTGCCTGATGCACCAGGTCGGCCCAGCCTTGCGAGTAGCCATGCCGCCCCAAACGCCAGCGTGCCCGCGTAGGCAATCTTGATCCAGGGACCAGGCTCGGAAAACATTTCACTGGGAATCAAACCCAATACACTCAACACCATCGCCGCTGCCAACAAGCCGCCAGCAATACCCGCAGGGATCAGGCGCGATGCCAAAGAAATTTTCGGCGCCGGACCCGCTTGCGTGCTCAACATGGCAATCAATTCGTTTGTTTTCATGCCTCACCCCTGACCAGCTCAGCCAAATGTTTAATTCCGCGGTGTACCTGTACCTTCAGCGCAGAAACAGATATCCCACTCTGTTCAGATGCCTCAATCAACGAAAGTCCCTCAATTTTGGTCATAAGGATTGCCTGTCTTTGAACTGCGGGCAGTTGTTCCAGCAATACACTCAAGTCGCGTTTCGAAGGAAATTCTTCCTGCGCGGCAGGGTGTTGATCTTCGGTCATTTCGTCCAGCGAATCATTCAGTTTGTCTTTCCGGCCCCGTCTTCGCCACAAATCAACCAGCTTGTGGCGCGCAATTGCGAAGATCCAGCTGCTGACAGGCAGGGCATCATCGTAAGTGCCGCGCTGCAGATGCAAAGCCAGCAATGTTTCCTGAACCAGATCCTCGACCTCGTCGGGCAGCGCTTGAAGGCGCCGTCCGTAAAAGCGGCGTAGGCGCAATGCGACCTTGGCAAGTGCATCACGGTAAGCCAATGCATCACCAGCCTGCGCGCGCATCCAAAGCGGTTTTAAAGTTCGCTCGAAGTCGTCTGTAGCAGCTACAAAATTGTATTCGTTGGGCGCGGTCATTTGGTTACAAAGCGATGTTCTTTTAATTGAATTGGTTGAGCCCGGTGTGGCAGTGTGACCCAACTGAGAGCCACTATAATAAAGATCGTTTTAACTACTCGCCAGCATTGGGGGAACAAATATGCAATCCATGAAAACACGCGCTGCAGTGGCCTGGGGGCCGGGTCAACCACTTTCCATTGAAGAAGTGGACTTGATGCCACCCCAGAAAGGCGAGGTATTGGTACGCATAGTGGCCACGGGTGTGTGCCACACTGATGCTTACACCCTGTCTGGCGACGATCCTGAAGGCATTTTTCCTGCCATTTTGGGCCACGAGGGTGCTGGCATTGTACAAGCCGTCGGCGAGGGTGTTACCAGCTTGGCCGTGGGCGACCATGTGATTCCCCTTTACACCGCAGAATGCCGGGTTTGCAAATTTTGCACCTCAGGAAAAACCAACTTGTGCCAAGCCATTCGCGCTACCCAGGGCAAGGGTTTGATGCCCGACGGAACAACCCGTTTTTCAAAAAATGGCAAACCAATTTTCCATTACATGGGAACGTCCACATTTGCAGAGCACACCGTGGTGCCGGAAATTTCACTTGCCAAAATTGATCCGAAAGCGCCGCTTGAAAAGGTGTGTTTGCTGGGCTGTGGCGTAACAACCGGCATTGGCGCTGTGCATAACACTGCCAAGGTGAAGGAAGGCGACACTGTAGCCGTATTTGGTTTGGGCGGCATTGGTTTGGCCGCAATTATTGGTGCGGTACAGGCCAAAGCCAGCCGCATTATTGCGATTGATATCAATGCCGATAAATTCGAAATTGCCAGGAAATTGGGCGCGACAGATTTCGTGAATCCGAAGGACCACAGCAAGCCAATTCAAGAAGTGATTGTTGAAATGACTGACGGTGGAGTCGATTTCTCGTTTGAATGTATTGGCAATGTGAATGTGATGCGTGCTGCGCTGGAGTGCTGCCACAAGGGTTGGGGCGAGTCAGTCATTATTGGTGTGGCCGGTGCGGGGCAGGAAATTTCAACCCGTCCGTTTCAGCTGGTTACGGGTCGCGTGTGGCGGGGCAGTGCATTTGGCGGTGTAAAAGGCCGCACTGAATTGCCAGGCTACGTGAACCGTTTCATGAATGATGAAATTGATCTGGACACATTCATTACCCACACCATGCCGCTTGAGCGCATCAACGAGGCCTTTGACCTGATGCATGAAGGCAAATCCATTCGCACAGTGATTCACTTTTAATATGAAAATGCTCAGCAGTGTTCAATGTTTTGGCGGCTTGCAAAACCAGTATGAACATCAGTCAACAACGCTGAATTGCACCATGCAGTTCAGCGTATTCTTGCCGCCACAAGCGGCGGATGGGCAAAAAGTGCCGGTGGCATATTGGCTTTCTGGCTTAACCTGCACCGACCAAAACTTTGCCACCAAGGCAGGTGCGCAGCGAGTTGCTGCACAATTGGGCGTTGCTATCGTGATGCCGGATACCAGCCCGCGCGGGGAAGCCGTCCCCGATGACGCTGACAAAGCCTATGATTTTGGTTTGGGTGCCGGTTTTTATGTGGATGCCACACAGGTGCCGTGGAATGCGAACTACAACATGTACAGCTACATTGTTGAAGAATTGCCCGCGCTGATTGAAGCGCAGTTGACCGTGAGCAACAAGCGTGCAATTTTCGGACACTCCATGGGTGGTCACGGCGCATTGACAATTGCATTGAATAACCCCGGCCAATACACCTCGGTCAGTGCCTTCTCGCCAATCGTAAGCCCGATTCAATGCCCCTGGGGGCAGAAGGCTTTGGGCCAGTACTTGGGTGAAGACCAAGCCAACTGGAAACGTTATGACGCGGTCGAATTGATTCGTGCTGGTGCTAGCCAGTTGCCCATGTTGGTGGATCAAGGTTTGGCAGACAATTTTTTGAAGTCGCAATTGAAAACCGAATTGCTGGAGGCTGTATTAGAAGAAACCGGTTACGCAGCGGACGTGCGCTACCACGCTGGTTATGACCACAGTTATTATTTTATTGCTACATTCATCGAAGATCACCTGCGGTTCCATGCGAAGTACCTGAAATAAACAGGAATGAACAACATTGAGTAAATCGCTGCGCCTGTCTGAAAAGTGGTTTCGCCGTGGCCTGTGGGCTGTGGCGGTGGTGTTTGCCTGGTTTTTAATTGGCTTGGGCGGCACGCTGGTGGGCGATTTGCCCCAAATTGAGGAAACGCAAACACTTGAAGATTTCATGGATCCGATCGAGTTGAAAACGGTTCGGGATGAAATTCGCAAAACAGAGTTGAATGAACGCGAGGTCAGCGATGCGCTTGAGCAATCGCGCCTGAAACACAGCGCCGCTGAGGCCGACACCGATTCCGAGCGGGAAAAGTTCATGGCCTGGGTGGCCACTCGCAAAGCCACCGCTTTGCCCGATCAAGACAAAGAACTGGTGGCGCGCACCGAGCGCGTGGACAACCTGCAAGCGCTGGAACGTGTTGCCTTGGCACAGCTTGAGATGCAACAAAAGCTGTTGCTGGATGCCCAACAGGCCAACCGCAAAGCCCAGTTGCGCTTGAATGAACTGGAGCAGGCCGCGCAGGGCGAGTACAACAGCGCCCGTCAAAGTCAGGAACTTCGCGTATTCATTTACCGATTGGCTTTGACCTTGCCTTTGCTGCTCGCTGCAGGATGGCTCTACAAAACCAAGCGGCAAAGCACATATTGGCCATTTGTATGGGGTTTCATCTACTTTGCGTTGTTCGCTTTTTTTGTGGAGTTGGTGCCGTACTTGCCAAGCTATGGTGGCTATGTTCGCTACATCGTGGGTATTGTAATTACAGTGCTGGTTGGGCGGCAGGCGATACTTGCCTTGAATCGCTATTTGGAACAACAACGCTTGGCCGAAGCTCAACCTGAAACCAAACGCCGCGAGGTGCTTGAATACGACACCGCGCTGGCACGCTTGGCCAAAGGAATTTGCCCGGGTTGCGAGCGCACGGTTGATTTGAAAGACACATCCATCGATTTTTGCCCGCACTGCGGAATCGGCTTGCACGACAAATGCGGTGGCTGCAGCACCCGCAAAAGCACATTCGCGAAATACTGCCATGCCTGTGGTACGGGGGCTGGACTCGCCAGCCCAGCGCAACAGGGTTAGTGCAATTGTTGAAAATTCAACGCGGTGGATATTTCACCGCGTTCTTCAGCAGCTTTTGCTTAGCCGCATCCACAGGGTCGATATTCAGTTGATTGCAAATTTGCAGCAGGTACAGCAGCACATCGGCCACTTCTTCCTTCACCTCGTTCAGCTTCTGCCCATTTATATTGCGAGATTCTTCCTCAGTCAGCCACTGAAAATGCTCGACCAGTTCTGCAACTTCGACTGACAAAGCCATACTCAGGTTTTTGGGTGAATGATACTTTTCCCAGTCGCGTGCCTTGGAAAACTCGACAAGCTGGTTTTGAATGTTGGTAAGGGTGTCTTTGCTCATGCCGAAAGCGTAACAAAAAACGCCAGCTTGTGGCTGGCGTTCTTCTTGTCATTCAAGCGATTATTTTTCACTGGTCAAGGGCCGGGTAATCAATATAACCCTCAGGGCCTGGCGCATAGTAAGTCTGCGGATTGCCTTCTGCCAGCGGGGCATTCAGCTTCAAGCGCTGTACCAAATCCGGATTGGAAATGTAGGCACGTCCAAACGACACTGCATCGGCTGCGCCTGTTTCAAGCGCGTTGATTGCCATTTCACGCGTGTAGCCATTGTTCACCATGTAGGTTCCCTTGAAGGTACTGCGTGCCCATGCATAGTCGAACCCAGGCACATTGCGGTCGCCACCTGTTGAGCCTTCGATCATGTGAATAAAGCCAATGCCACGCTTGTTCAGTTCTTCAATCAAATACCCAAACACCGCTTGCGGATTGCTGTCGCTCAAATCATTGAACGGTGTTACGGGCGACAGACGAATACCCACTTTTCCGGCACCAATTTCTGCAATCACTGCATCGACCACCTCAAGTGCAAACCTCGCACGGTTGTCAACCGAGCCGCCATATTGATCTGTGCGTTGGTTGGCACCGTCACGCAGAAACTGGTCGACCAAATAACCGTTTGCACCGTGAATTTCCACACCGTCGAACCCCGCCTTCATTGCATTGGCTGCGCCTTTGCGGAATTCTTCAACCACCACCTTGATTTCATCGGTGCTAAGTTCATGAGGTACCGGTACATCCACTTTGCCTTTGTGGGTGTAAGCCACCACATTGGGCTTGATCGGTGAGGGGGCAATCGGGTGTGGACCGCCAGTTAATTCCGGGTGGGTAATTCGACCCACATGCCAAATCTGGGCGATGATCTTGCTGCCCGCCTCATGAACTGCCTTGGTGATTGCTTTCCAGCCTTCCACTTGCGCATCAGAATAAATGCCCGGTGTGGCCATGTAGCCTTTGCCAGCGGGCGCCACTTGCGTGCCTTCGCTGATGATCAAACCCGCGTTGGCGCGTTGAAGGTAATATTCAATATTCATTTCGCTGCCAGGAATGTCACCTGCGGCTTCATCCGAGCGGCAGCGAGTCAACGGTGCCATCACAATTCGGTTCTTTACCTCAATGCTGCCGATTTTGCCTGCTTGAAAAAGCTTCAAATCTTCAACACTCTCAATTTGTTCGTTCGTGTGTGGGGTGGGTGCATTCATTGTTCAGTCTTCCTCTTGTGTTGCAGTGCAATGCTGCACATTATGCGCACACAAATCACTAAGATCTACGGAACAGTTGGTATAGTATCTATTCCCTGTAGGAATGAGTGATTCAGGCGTTCTATGGATAGATTGCGGTTAATGGAAACCTTTGTGCGGGTGGTTGAAACAGGCAACTTCTCGGCGGTGGCCAGGCAGGCACACACCACACAATCAGCCATCAGCAAACAAGTACAAGCCTTGGAGGCCGATGTCGGTGTGTTGCTGCTGGTGCGCTCAACCCGAAGCCATTCATTGACTGAAGCAGGGCGCTTGTACTACCAGCGATGCAGGCAGGTATTGGACACGCTTGAAGAAGCACGCATTGAAGTGCATCGCGCCGAACATGAAGTCAGTGGTTTGTTGCGCGTTGCAGCACCCGTTGCGTTTGGGCGCATGCATATTGTGCCGCGCCTGGCCGCCTTTTATGCGCGCTACCCAAAAATGCGAATCGACCTGCAGCTTGATGACAGCTTTGTGGACCTGGTGGCTGCAGGCATTGATGTGACGTTCCGGGTGGGTGAACTCAAAGACAGTCGCCTGATTGCACGGCGTATTGGTTCAGTGTCCAGAGCTGTCATCGTTTCCAGCAGTTACCTGACAAGTCGTGGCACACCACAGAAGCCCGACGACTTGGCCCACCACAACTGCTTGCTGTACACCGGTATTAATAACTTCAATGAATGGACTTTTTTTGGCTTGAAAGACAAGGCAATCACCGTGCGTGTGGGCAGTAACTTTCAGTCGAATAGTTCTGAAGCCATTCGCCAGGGGGTACTGGAAGGGCTGGGAATTTGTTATTCACCGACTTGGATTTACGGACGCGATATTCGGGAGGGCACTGTGCAAACCGTTTTGAAAGATTACAAACCCAGCACATTACCCTTGAACGTGGTGTATCAACCGGAACGGCGTCCCTCTATCAAGATCAATAGCTTTGTGGAATTCTTCACTGATGCATTTAATCAGGATCCGGACTTGGCAACAGTGATTCGCTCTGTTTAAGTGCGTTGCTGCATCCACTTCGTTAGGCCTTCTGCTGCCAACAAAGCCAGTGCCAGCCAAATGGCAATGTAGGTTGGCCATTCCTGTTTTGCAATACTTTCACCGATCAGAAAAGCAACCACGACCAGCAACACCGGCTCCACATAGCCCAACAGGCCGAACAAACTAAAGGGCAGCATTTTGCTGGCCAATACATAAGCCACCAAGGCAGATGCACTCAAAATACCAAGTATTAAAATCAAGAGTGGTAGGCCGTTATCGAGGCTTGCCATTTCGCTGAGTCCTTGGCCCGCAAAAGCAAAATACAAGGCAACTGGCAACATCAACACCATGTCAAACCACAAGCCACCCAAGTTGTCGGTTTTGAATATGGATCGCAGCACGAAGTAATAGGGGTAGCCTAGGCATACCAGCAGCGACGTCCATGAAAACCCACCCGCCTGAACAAGCGCATTGACCACGCCCAGTATTGCGAGTAACACAGCGCCTTTCTGCCAGGCGCTTAAAGTGTCTTTGTAATGAAAGCGGCCAATCAGCACCATGATCAGCGGCATCATGAAATAGCCCAGCGACACATTCATTGCATGCCCATGCAAAGGTGCCCATAAAAACAGCCACAGCTGTATTCCTAACAGCAGCGATGAAAACGGAAGAGCCAGCCACATTTTCCATTCAGTTTTCAAGCGTTGGGCGATGGGTTTAATTAAATTCCAATCGCCGGCCCAAAATAGAAAAATACTCATCGCTGGAAGGGTCAGCAACATGCGCCAGCCAAATATTTCTTCGCCATTTAATGGGGCCAGCAAGGTGGTGTAGTAGTACATGGCACCGAAAAGAATGGAGGCCAGAACTGACAGTGAAATGCCTTTAAGCATGATTGGGGTGGCTATTTCGAAGAATTCACGGAACGATGAAGGGTAGGGGATTTTGGCTCAAAACTCAAATTAGTCTATCCAGGTGATAGTTTTTTATCATCAGGGGGGTAGGCTTTAGACGGAGTTAATTGAACCAATCAGGCACATCGCATTATGAAGCTTTGTTTTGTTTTTTCTTTGGTGCTTTGCGTTGGCATGGTGCTGGGTCTAAAGTCGCTCGATCTTAGTTGGACACTGTCGCTGGTTGGCGGTTTGTTGGCCATTAGCGGTGCCGGAATTTTTTTGCTGGGTTGTAATATGCAGCGCTTGTTGTCGAATGAGAAACAAGCCGAATCGCACAAAGGTCTATTAGCCGATAGTTTAAAGCGAATTCTTGTCGGTAAAAAATAATCTGTTTTGTTGGATGACGCTGGCGGGAAATTCCCGGCACTCGCCTTGCAGGGCTCGCGCGTTCGTCCGGCCCGGCCCCAAACTGTTGGGCCCGTGAAACCCCGGTCTCACCCCGCGCCGCTTGCGTCCGCGGCTTCAATTCCATCAAATCCTTCAGCTCAAAAGAAAAAGGCCACCACAAGGGTAGCCTTTTCTCTTTTGTTTGGTGGAGCCGGCGGGAATTGAACCCGCGTCCGCAAATCCTCCACTACCAGTTCTACGTGTGTAGTCGTCTTGTTTGCATTTAACGGTTGCTGACGAAAAGCGACATCCTGCAGCACCCGCGATCCACCTTATTTAACTTACTGGCCGGCAGCAGTCCAGTAAGCGGTCCGATGTAGATGATCCCACTGCGGGTTTGACCCCGCCCAGCCCATCGGCGAGCTGGTGTAGGAAGTCCAAACTAAACTGGCTTAAGCGGCCAGTTTAAGTTCGGGGCTAAACGAAGAGTCGTTTGCGTTTAAAGTTTTTCAGATGGATTTACGAGGTAACTGATCCTCGACACGCCCCAATAGCTTTGCAATCCACGTCGAAACCAGATCGACCCCATTGGAATACCAATTGTAACACTCTTCAGTTGGGGGCTTACATCCTATTTTCAAGCCACTTGGCTAGATCATGCGTCGTTTTTACCACGGCATCTGCGCCCCACTGATCGATTGGGCTTGCAATGTAGCCGTATTCAACGGCCACGGTCTGCATGCCGGCGTCCCGACCGGAAACAACATCGCGCTCATCGTCACCAATCATGACGCAGTGTTCCGTAGGCAAGCGCATTTGGCCAGCGGCCATGAAACAAGGCATTGGCGACGGTTTGGGTTTTTCAGCGGTGTCGCCGCCAATCAACACGCTACAGCCAACATTCAAGCCGAGTTCATGCACCAGCTTTTCAGCCAGATAATAAGGCTTGTTCGTCACGATACCCCACTGCGCCCCGCGCGCCTTGATTTCATTCAACAAGGGCATGATTCCGCTGTACACAGCACTCTCCCGGGCAATTCGGGCTTCATATCGTTCCAGAAATTCGGCGCGCATGGCTAGAAAATCTGGGTAATGTTGTTCAATCCCGAAGCCCACTTTGAGTAAGGCACGCGCACCCCCTGATGCCAGATGTTCCATGGCGCGGTAGGCCGTTATGTCAACGCCACGGTCACTTTGCATGTCTTGAATGGTGCCGCACAGGTCGGGCGCAGTGTCCACCAGCGTGCCATCCAGGTCAAAAAGAATCCCCTTGAGTTGCATGGGCATTCCTTAAAGGGACTTTCTGCAGGCCACCATGTAGTTCACATCGGTGTCTCTGGCCAGTCGGTACACCTTGGTCAGTGGATTGTAAACCAAGCCAATAATTTCTGAAAAATCGAGTTTGGATTGGCGCGCGTATTGGGCCAGTTCCGAGGGCTTGATAAATTTTTTGTATTCATGCGTACCCTTGGGCAGCAGGTTCAGCACGTATTCGGCGCCAACAATTGCGAATACAAAACTCTTTGGGTTTCGGTTAATCGTAGAGAAAAATAGCCAGCCGCCCGGCTTGCACAAGTCTGCACAAGCTTGAATCGTTTGTGCAGGATCTGGAACATGCTCAAGCATTTCCAGGCAGGTCACCACATCAAATGTGCTTTGTTCTTCCAAGGCCAGTCGTTCAGCAGACACACAACGGTAGTTCACGTTGTTCACGCCAGTTTCCAGTTTGTGCAGCTCAGCGACCTTAAGCGACTTGTCCGCCAGGTCGATTCCCAATACGTCAGCGCCTCGCCGGGCCATGCTTTCGGCAAGAATACCGCCACCACAACCCACATCCAGCACGCGTTTGTCTTTCAAATCCACTCGTTCATCAATCCAGTTCAGGCGAAGCGGATTAATCTCATGCAGGGGGCGGAATTCGCTGTTGGGATCCCACCATTTGCTGGCGAGCGCTGAAAACTTTGCCAGCTCGGCATGGTCAACATTCTTGGATTCGATACTGCTCATGGTGTTGATGCTCGTGAATAAAATTCGACAATCAACAGTTTACCCGAAGGCAGAAACAAAAAAGCCCAGCAATGCTGGGCTTTTTTGATCAGAACCAGAGGTTACGAATTACTTCATAACTTTCTGTGTTGCGTTGAATTCAATTTCAACGCGACGGTTCTGGGCGCGACCTTCACGGGTCTTGTTGTCAGCCACTGGCTGGCTTTCGCCCATGCCTTTGATCTGAATGCGATCAGCAGCTACGCCTTTGCTAACCATGTAGTCTTTCACAGCCTGAGCGCGGCGCTCAGACAGCTTCTGGTTGTATGCATCGGAACCGATAGAGTCGGTGTGACCGATAGCAACTACGCTGTTCAACTCAACTTGACCCAACTTGGCGATTTCAGCGTCGATACGGTCTTTACCGCCTTGCTTCAGTGTTGACTTGTCGAAATCGAAGTATGCATCAGCGTCCAGGCTTACTTTTGTAATAACTGGAGTAGGTGCTGGTGCTGGCTCTGGAGCAGGTGCTGGAGCAGCAACTGGTGCTGGGGCTGGTTTCTTGGGGATCAGGTCTGGATCACATTCCTGAATCGCCAAAGCGGCTGTGAAGTAGCTGGTACGAACGCATTCGCCGGAGCCATCTTTAACTACCTTGCCGCTTGCATCCACTACGTAGCCGGACAGGCCCTCGCCTTTGTCTGTTGTGTGGGCCATAGCGGCTGTAGACGCTGTGCCAATGGCCATTGCCATCAGTACTTGCGTGAGAGTCGACATTTTTTTCATTGTTGCTCCTTGGGTTAAATAGGGGTTCAAGCTGGTTGATAGTTTACAGTAGAGGCTGTCATTGTTATCACCCTCTCAACCAACTTTCTCGACACGAGTCTGCCACACTCGTTGGGTTTTCCGCATGATTTCCCCGACTAATTCTGACCTTTTGCCTACAAGTTGTTGCGATTGCACAACTTGTACGCCTGCCACCCAAACATGCGTCACATCCCGGGAAGCCCCGCTGTAAGCCAGTTTAGACGTCAGATTGTGGTTAGGTAATTGGTGGGGCGCTTCGCCAACCGCCACTGCAATCAGGTCTGCTTGCAAGCCAATTGCGATTCGACCTATCAGGTGGTCTGCACCCAAGGCCTTGGCTGCATGGCAGGTCATACTCAGCAATAGTTCACCAGCATTGAAAGCAGTCGCATCGCCGCTTGTGCCTTTGCACAGCAACGAAGCAAGGCGGCCTTCGTCCCACATGTCCAGCTTGTTGTTGCTAGCGGCACCATCTGTGCCCACTACCACATTCACACCTGCCTTTAACGCGCCTGCCACTGGAGCAAAGCCGCTTGCCAGTTTCAGGTTGGATGAAGGGCAGTGCACCAAACTGGCGCCTTTGGCCGCCATTGTCCTGAGTTCACGTTCGCTCAAATGCACGCCATGTACGGCCATGAATCGTTCATTAATCAAACCCAGATTCTCGAATCGTTCAAAAGGCCGAATGCCATCGCGGCTTATTGCATCATTCACCTCACTTTCGGTTTCATGCAGATGGCAGTGAATTGGCAAGTCCATTTCTTCTGCAAGCATGGCCATGTGCTTGAAGGTTTCATCACTGACTGTGTAAGGGGCGTGTGGGGCTAGCGTCCAGTGCACGGTGGGCTCAAGTATGAATTTGTCACGGGCCGCCAAGCCAAGTTCAATGTACTGTTTGGCTTCTGATGCATACCTCGTCGGAAATTCAATCACGGTAATTCCTGCAAACACCCTGGAACCGACATCCAGTGCGGCTTGAGCGACCTGCTCAGGAAAGAAATACATGTCGTTGAAAGTTGTGGTTCCGCCTAGAAGCATTTCGGCTGCCGCCAACACAGTGCCGTCGTAAACAAACTCCGCGTCGGCCAAGGCGCCTTCCAAAGGCCATATCCGAGTTTGAAGCCAGTCATGCAGCGCCAGGTCGTCGGCTGCCCCACGCAGCAAGTTCATGGCTGCATGGGTGTGGCAATTGATCAGTCCCGGCATCAGCACCTGGCCGGTCAAGTCGACTGGTTCGGCCTGTGGGTACTGCTTGACCAATTCATTCCGGGGGCCGATTGCTAAAATGAGGTTTTCGTTCAGCAAAACCGCATGGTTTTCAAGCACTTCAGCACTGTGATTGAGGCACAGAAGCCATTGGGGGATCAGTAGTTGCATGGGTGGGTTCACTAGATGATTTGGAACGCACCATTGCGCCCAGTTTATTCGATTTTGGCTGATACAATCGAAGGCTTGCAAGTGTAGCGCCTGGGATGTGGCGCAGCCTCAATTGGCAGCGTCCCGAATCGTTATTCCTTCAGTCAAATAATTCAACACAAGAAGAAACATGGATTCATTCGCAAAAGAAACGCTCCCCATCAGCCTTGAAGAGGAAATGCGCCGGTCGTACCTCGACTACGCGATGAGCGTTATTGTGGGGCGTGCGCTGCCCGATGTTCGTGACGGTTTAAAACCTGTTCACCGTCGCGTTTTGTTTGCCATGCACGAGTTGAACAATGACTGGAACCGGGCCTACAAGAAATCGGCCCGTATTGTTGGTGACGTAATCGGTAAGTACCATCCGCACGGCGATTCTGCGGTGTACGACACCATCGTTCGCATGGCGCAAGACTTTTCCCTGCGTTACATGTTGGTCGATGGTCAAGGTAACTTTGGTTCAATCGATGGCGATAACGCTGCGGCAATGCGTTACACAGAAATTCGCCTTGCAAAGATTGCGCAGGAAATGTTGCTGGACATTGACAAAGAAACCGTCGATTTCGGCCCGAACTACGATGGTAGCGAGAGAGAGCCCAAGGTGCTTCCCGCGCGCTTGCCTAACCTGCTGGTGAACGGATCTTCAGGAATTGCCGTGGGCATGGCGACCAACATGCCTCCGCACAACCTGAAGGAAGTGATCGCAGCTTGCCTGTTCGCCATTGATGCACCGGAATGCACCGTAGACGATTTGATCGAGCTGATCCCCGCACCCGACTTCCCGACAGCCGGCATTATTTACGGTATTCAGGGCGTGCGTGAGGGTTATCGCACTGGCCGTGGCCGTGTGGTAATGCGTGCGAAAACCCATTTTGAAGATCTGGACCGTGGCAACCGTCAGTCCATTATTGTGGATGAATTGCCTTACCAGGTGAACAAGAAAACCTTGCTTGAGCGAATTGCCGAGCTGGTTTCCGAAAAGAAAATCGAAGGCATTTCCGATATTCGCGATGAATCCGACAAAGACGGTATCCGTGTCGTTATCGAATTGAAGCGCGGTGAGGTGCCAGAGGTTATTTTGAATAACCTGTACAAGAACACCCAGCTTCAAGACACCTTCGGTATCAATATGGTGGCTTTGGTCGATGGCCAGCCCCGTTTGCTGAACCTTCGCGACCTTATTTTTTACTTCTTGCGTCACCGCCGCGAAGTAATTACCCGCCGTACTGTGTTCGAATTGCGCAAGGCACGCGATCGTGGTCACGTGTTGGAAGGTCTGGCTGTTGCGTTGGCCAACATTGATGAATTCATTGCGATCATCAAAGCTGCCCCATCGCCGCCCGTGGCGAAAGCGGACTTGGTCGCAAAAAGCTGGGATTCTTCCATTGTTCGCGAGATGTTGGCTCGCACCGAGCTGGGCGAATCGGGTGGGGCGAAAGCCTTCCGTCCGGAAGGGCTTCCGGCGCGTTTGGGCATTCAAGACGACGGCTTGTATCGCCTAAGCGAAGTTCAAGCACAAGAAATTTTGAACATGCGCTTGCAGCGATTGACGGGGCTTGAACAAGACAAAATTTTGAACGAATACAAGGAAGTAATTGATCAGATCGCGGATTTGCTCGATATTTTGTCAAAGCCAGAACGTATCAATCAAATTATTAAAGACGAACTGACATCAATCGGAAACGAGTTTTCTGACGAACGCCGTTCAATGATCGAATTCAATGCCACCGAATTGGGCACGGAAGACCTGATCACGCCGCAAGATATGGTGGTCACACTGTCCCATTCCGGCTACATCAAGAGCCAGCCTCTGACCGAATACCGAGCTCAAAAACGCGGCGGGCGCGGTAAACAGGCAGCAACCACCAAAGAAGACGACTGGATTGATTACTTGTTCGTGGCCAACACCCATGACACGATTCTGTACTTCAGTAACGCCGGGCGCGTGTACTGGTTGAAGGTGTATGAGGTACCGCAAGGTTCGCGCACTTCGCGTGGCCGTCCAATTGTGAACATGTTCCCCTTGGCCGAAGGTGAGAAAATCACCGCAGTACTTCCAGTAAAAAGTTTTGAAGAAGACAACCGCTACGTGTTCATGGCCACCAGCCTGGGTACGGTGAAAAAGTCAAAATTGAGCGACTTTTCCCGCCCCATGAAGCGCGGCATTATCGCGGTAAATCTGGACGAAGGTGACTATCTGATAGGCGCAGCCATGACGAATGGCACCAACGATGTCATGTTGTTCAGCGATTCAGGCAAAGCAGTTCGATTCGATGAAAATGATGTGCGTGCCATGGGCCGCAATGCTCGCGGTGTGCGCGGAATGAATTTGGAAGAAGGGCAGTGCGTGATCGCCATGCTGGTTGCTGAAAGCGAGCAACAGTCAGTATTGACTGCCACGGAGCACGGCTATGGCAAGCGCACACCCGTTTCCGAGTACACCCGCCACGGGCGCGGTACGAAAGGCATGATTGCGATTCAAACCTCCGAGCGAAATGGCCGGGTGGTTTCCGCGGTATTGGTGAATCCCACTGACGAAATCATGTTGATCACCACCGGTGGTGTTCTGGTGCGTACACGGGTATCTGAAATTCGTGAAATGGGCCGCGCCACCCAAGGCGTTACCCTGATTAATGTGGATGAGGGCACTTGGTTGTCGGGTTTGCAACGCATTGTTGAGTCCGATGCCGAAGACATTGTCGATGAGTTGGAAGAGGGGCAGAAAGGTGACGATGCGAAAGCTGGCGATTCATCGGATGCCCCCGCAGGAACAGACGAGTAACAGTGAACGGTTGATTGCACAGGGCAAGCATGTCTAGAGTTTGGAATTTTTCTGCGGGTCCGGCGGCCTTGCCTGAATCAGTGCTGCGCCGTGCGGCCGAAGAAATGCTGGATTGGCAGGGCAAGGGTTTGTCTGTGATGGAAATGAGTCATCGCAGCCCGGAATACACCGACATTTTCGAGAAAACCCGCAGCGATTTTCGTAAACTGCTGAACGTGCCGGAAACGCACGATGTGCTTTTTATGCAAGGCGGCGCCGTGGGTATGAATGCGATTGTGCCGATGAACCTGATGAACGGTTTTGAGCAAGCGGCATTTGTTAACACTGGCGCTTGGTCAAAAAAAACTGCCAAAGAGTTTTCTAAATATGGTCTTTCCCGTGTGGTGCTGGACAATGCCAATTCGGTGGCCGATTCCGCAGTATCGTGCTACGTGCCTGAATGCGCACCTTTGCTGGATCGTGTGAATGGTCAGCAAATGGCTTATCTGCATTATTGCGACAACGAAACCATTAGCGGTGTTGAGTTCAACGGACAAGTTGAAGCCATCGCCAGTCAACTGGATTGCCCCGTGGTTGCGGATATGTCGTCCAATATTTTGTCCAAAACCCTGGAAGTGTCGAAATATGGGGTGATCTATGGCGGCGCGCAGAAAAATGTGGGGCCGGCGGGTGTCACGATTGTGATTGTTGACAAAGCGCTTCTAAACCGCGCCTTGCCGATTTGTCCGTCGGCATTCACTTTCGGCACTGTGGCGGAAAATGGCTCCATGTACAACACGCCACCCACTTATTCAATTTATATTGCTGGCCTGGTGTTTGAATGGCTGATCGAGCAGGGTGGTGTGCAATGGGCGCAATCCCAAGCACAGGAAAAAGCAAGTTTGCTTTATGGCACGATTGACAGCAGCACTTTGTACAATTGCCCTGTTCGCACCGAAGACCGTTCCCGAATGAATGTGCCATTCACCCTGGCTGATGAGTCGTTGAACGCAAGGTTTTTAAGCAGAGCGGCTGAACAAGGCTTGGTTCAGTTGAAAGGACACAAGTCAGTGGGCGGCATGCGCGCGTCAATTTACAATGCCATGCCCTTGGAAGGGGTAAAGGCCTTGGTTGAATTCATGTGTGAATTCGAAAAGTCGGAGACCTGATGAACACACCTGATATCAATACTGAATTATTGAAGTTTCGCGATCAAATCGACGAAATTGACCAGCAAATGCTGGTGTTGTTGAACAAGCGAGCAAGCTTGGCCCAATCGATTGGCCACGTGAAAGCGAAAGCCGATGCTCCCGTAATGCGCCCAGAGCGGGAAGCACAGGTGCTGGACAAGTTAAATGCCGCCAACAGCGGTCCTTTAAATGCCCAACACGTAAATACCTTGTTTAAAGAGATTATGTCTGCTTGCCGTTCGCTGGAACGCGAGGTTCATGTGGCTTTTCTGGGCCCACTGGGCACTTACAGCGAACAGGCCGTGTGGTCGTTTTTCGGCCATTGTGTGCAGGCCGAGCCGGTTGAAACCATAGAGGAAGCTTTTCGCCAGTTGCAGGCGCAGCAGGTTGATTTTGCCGTGGTGCCTGTTGAGAACTCAACTGAAGGCTCGATTGCCCGCACCTTGGATGCTTTGGTGGAATCAAGTGCCAAGGTGTGTGGCGAGGTTCAATTGGCCATCCACCACCAGTTGCTTTGCCAAACCGGGTCGCTGGAAGGCATTGAGAAAATTTGCGCGCATCCGCAAGCCCTGGCGCAATGTCGCGGATGGCTTGCCCAATATGCGCCGCATATTCAGCAAGAAACCGTTGCAAGTAATGGCGTGGCCGCACGAATGGCCAGCGAGAATTCAAGCATTGCTGCGATTGCCGGGCAGGCTGCCCGGGAACGTTATGGTTTGAAAGCCTTTCAAGAACATATTCAGGACGATGCACACAACACCACACGTTTTTTGGTGTTGGGCAATCAAGTCACAGGGCCTTCAGGGCAAGACAAAACCAGCCTGGTTGCATCGGTTCCGAATCAGCCAGGTGCAGTTTACAAAATGCTGGAGCCCTTCAACGCTGAAAACGTGTCAATGACCCGGCTTGAATCCCGCCCGGCCCGCAACGGCCGATGGGAATATCATTTTTTCATCGACTTGCAAGGCCATCAAACAGAGCCGGCGGTGGCCAAGGCACTTGAACAATTGAATAAAAGCGCATCCTTTTTGAAAGTGCTGGGTTCCTACCCGGCCGCACAACGAAACTGACGTAGCACCATGCAAAAACTGACTGAGCAAGCCCCACAATTCATTCGCGACATTGCCCCGTACAAGGCGGGCAAGCCTGTGTCAGATGTAGTTCGTGAATTGGGCCTGGACCCAAACACGGTTGTCAAGCTGGCTTCAAATGAAAATCCGCTGGGATTGGGCGAAAAAGCCAAAGCGGCGATAGCTCAAGCTGCTTTGGACTTGGGGCGCTACCCCGATGCAAATGGTTTTTCGCTGAAGGCAAGGTTGGCCGCTCGGCATGATGTAAAAGCTGAGCAAATTACCCTTGGAAACGGTTCCAACGATGTGTTGGAATTGGCTGCCAAGGCATTTCTTACCCAAGGCACCAACGCGGTCTTCTCACAGTACGCATTCGCTGTGTATCCACTGGCTACTCAGGGCTGCGGTGCGCAGTCCAAAGTCGTGCCGGCTCTGTGCTACACCCATGATCTTGATGGCTTTTTGAACGCCATTGATTCAGAAACACGTGTGGTGTTTATTGCAAACCCGAACAACCCCACCGGCACTTTTTTGCCGCAGGAAAAGCTGCTCGCGTTTCTGAAGCGGGTTCCCCAACAAGTACTGGTGGTGCTGGATGAAGCGTACAACGAATTTTTAAAGCCCGAAGATCAATACGATTCCACGCAATGGGTTGCCCAGTTCCCCAATTTGCTGGTGTCCCGCAGTTTCTCCAAGGCGTATGGCTTGGCAGGTTTGCGGGTGGGCTACGCGGTTTCCAGCACTGAGGTGGCCGACTTGATGAATCGGGTTCGCCAGCCTTTCAACGTGAATTCGCTGGCATTGGCTGCCGCTGAAGCGGCGATTGATGACCGTGAGTTTTTACAAAAAACCTATGAAATCAATTTGAGAGGCCTGGAACAAATTCAAAGTGGCTTGAAGTTTTTGGGGCTGGAATACGTACCTTCCTACGGCAATTTTGTGTTGTTCAAAGCCGGAAATACACCTGAGGCAGGCATGAAAGTGTTCGACGCCCTGCAGCGTTTGGGTGTGATTGTACGCCCTGTAAATGGCTACGGCTTGCCCGAATGGTTGCGTGTGTCCATCGGCTTGCCCCATGAAAATGAGGCTTTTTTGGCTGCATTGCTCACGGCACTGGCTGCCATGAAGGCGCCGTAATGGCCAAAGGCATCATCTTCAATCGCATGCTCGCCATTGGCGTGGGTTTGATTGGTGGATCAATCTGTTTGGCAGCCAAGAAAAGAGGCCTGGTGGGGCATGTGCTGGGTTATTCCCGCAAACTGGAAACTTCTCACGAAGCGTTGAAGCTTGGGATTGTTGATGAATGCATCGCAGGCCCGGGCGACTCGAATGTGCGCAACGTTGATGTGGTTGTGCTGTCCATTCCCGTGCGTCAGTACAAGCAGGTGCTAACGCAATTCCTTCCCTCCTTGCCACCCAATTGTCTGATTTTCGATGCTGGCAGCACCAAGTCGGATGTGGCTGTGATGCTGAACGAGCTTGAGCAACAATTCCCGGGGCTAAAATCCAGGTTTGTGTTGGCCCATCCAATTGCGGGTGGTGAATCGCATGGTCCTGGAGCGGCTGTGGCCAACTTGTTCGAAGGCAAAAATTGCGTGCTGTGCCCGCTGGAACAAACCAGCGCCAGTGGCTTAAAGAAAGTAGAAAATTTCTGGTTGGGCATTGGTGCCAAGTTGAGCACCATGAACGCGATGGATCACGATGAAATGTTTGGCGCTGTCAGCCACCTGCCGCATTTGTTGGCTTTCTCCTATGTATCCAGCGTGTTGGGGCATCCCAAGGGCGCTGAGTTCATGAAAGAGGGCGGAGCCGGGTACCGTGATTTCACACGCATCGCCGCCAGCTCGCCTGAAATGTGGGCTGATATTTTCCAGAACAACAGTGCGGCCTTGTTAAGCATGTTGGGCATGTTTGAAGCCAATATTGCAAGCCTGCGCTCAGCCATCGAAAGCGATGACCGGGCCACGCTCGAACGAATTTTGGCGCAAGCCTCAGGCTACCGTAGCAACTGGAAACACAACTGATTATTGCCCGGGGTTTTTTCGGACACCAGGCGGATACATTGAGCGGATACATATTGTTATGTCAGATTTGAACTTGATTGAATTCCACGCCAGCAGCACCGAACACATGTCGGGTTCGGCACGCGTACCAGGCGACAAATCAATTTCCCATCGATCCATCATGATGGGTTCGATTGCCGAAGGCACCACCGAGGTGGAGGGTTTTCTTGAGGGTGAAGATGCGCTTGCCACCATGAACGCATTCCGGGCCTTGGGGGTGAACATTGAAGGCCCTGACCACGGCAAAGTAAAAGTACATGGCGTGGGCATGCACGGCCTGAAAGCGCCTAGGGAAGTGCTCGATTGCGGCAACTCCGGAACATCAATGCGATTGATGTCGGGTTTGTTGGCTGGTCAAGACTTTGACTGCATGCTGACCGGCGATTCAAGCTTGGGCAAGCGCCCAATGAAGCGTGTCATCGACCCGCTGGTGCTGATGGGCGCCCGAATTGAAGCGCAGGAGGGTGGTCGACCACCCCTGCACATTCATGGTCGCACCACCTTGAAGGCAATTGATTATGTGTTGCCCATGGCCTCTGCCCAAGTGAAGTCATGTGTACTGCTGGCCGGCTTGTATGCCGACGGAACCACCACAGTGACCGAGCCTGCTGTAACCCGTGACCACACCGAACGCATGTTGCGCGGATTCGGCGTGGAGGTAACAACCCAGGGTTCCAAAGCCAGTGTGAAAGGCGGCCAAACCTTGAAGGCCACAAAAATTGATGTGCCTTCAGATATTTCATCTGCTGCGTTTTTCATGGTGGCTGCATCTATCGCGCCGAAAGCCGACGTTACTTTGAAGCATGTGGGCCTGAACCCCACGCGCACAGGGGTTATCGACATTTTGAAGTTGATGGGCGCTGACATTGAATTGAGTAACCACGCAGAAGTGGGCGGCGAACCAGTGGCCGATGTGCGAATTCGAAGTGCAGCCTTGAAAGGCATTGAAATTCCAGAGCACTTAGTTCCTTTGGCCATCGACGAGTTTCCAGTTTTGTTTGTGGCTGCTGCCAATGCCACGGGACGCACGGTACTTACCGGCGCAGAAGAATTGCGTGTGAAAGAATCAGATCGAATTGCGGTGATGGCGCATGGCCTTCAAAAGTGCGGCATTGATGCCGAACCCACTGAAGACGGAATGATCATTCAAGGCCTGGGCCACATGGAAGGTCTGCGTTACAAAGCCACCAGCATTGAATCGCAGGGTGACCACCGTATTGCAATGTCATTCAGTGTGGCGGCAATTCGTGCTGAGGGCACAATGGTTATTCATGGTGCGCAAACCGTAGACACCTCATTTCCAGGTTTCGTGACTTTGGCCAATTCCTTGGGTATGCACGTTCAGTCAGTGCGAAAAGGTTAATGCAATGAATAACTCAGACTGCCCGGTCATTGCCATTGATGGCCCCACTGCGTCTGGCAAAGGCACTGTGGCGGCGTTGGTGGCAGCCAATTTGGGTTATCAATACCTGGACAGCGGTGCCATTTATCGCGTCTTGGCGGTGGCTGTTGCCAAGCTCGGCTTAAATCCAGAAATCCCTGCTAATTTGTTGCAAATCATTGCAATGGCCGCGAATTTGCCGGTGCAGTTTCAAGCCGACCAAGTATTGCTGGGCGGGGAAGATGTGTCCGATGCCATACGCACCGAAGTGGCTGGCGTTATGGCGTCCCGGCTTGCTGTGGTGCCCGAAGTTCGAAACGGCTTGCTCCAACGGCAACGTGATTTCCGGCAAATGCCAGGTTTGGTGGCCGATGGGCGTGATATGGGTTCGGTTGTTTTTCCTGATTCAGTCCTAAAAGTGTTTTTAACGGCCAGTGCGCAAGTGCGCGCGGAGCGCCGCGTGAAACAAATCGAGGCGCGTGGGCAGAAGGCTGATTTCCAAATTATTTACAACGACCTGGTGGCGCGTGACAAACGCGACTCTGAGCGAGCAGTGGCCCCACTGAAACCCTGCGACGACGCCTTGGTGCTTGACTGTTCAAACATGCCGATCGATCAGGTGGTGGCAACCATTCAAAACTGGGCACGAGAACGCATTTAAACGCTTGATCAGCAAAGGCTTTCTTGTTACACTTTCATCCCTCGTTTGGCTAACCTGTTGCAGGTTGGCTTCGGGAATGCCGCATTGACCAATCCCGGTAAATGCGTTTTTGAACTCCGCCTTGCTTCCCGCAGTGGCGTGTTAAATCTCAAATTTATGACCACAACTGAAATTACCCAAGCCCCAGATAGCTTTGCAGCTATGTTTGAAGAAAGCCTGAATCGCAAAGAAATGCGTACAGGCGAAGTGATCACAGCCGAAGTTGTTCGTGTTGATTACAACTACGTAGTTGTGAATGCCGGGCTGAAATCTGAAAGCTACATTCCCCTCGAAGAATTTAAAGACGACCACGGCAATATTGAAGTCAACGATGGTGACTTTATTTCCGTGGCCATCGAAGCCCTGGAAAACGGCTACGGCGAAACGCTGCTGTCCCGCGACAAGGCCAAGCGCCTGTCTGCATGGCTCAGCCTTGAGCAAGCGCTGGAATCTGGCGAGCTGGTTACAGGTACCATTACCGGCAAGGTGAAGGGTGGCTTGACAGTAATGGTCAACAGCATCCGCGCTTTCCTGCCAGGTTCACTGGTAGATGTGCGCCCTGTAAAAGACACCACCCCATTCGAAGGCAAGACCCTCGAATTCAAGGTGATTAAGCTTGATCGCAAGCGCAACAACGTGGTGTTGTCACGCCGTGCAGTGGTTGAAGCCACCATGGGTGAAGAGCGCGACAAGTTGCTGTCCAACCTGCAGGAAGGTTCTGTGGTCAAGGGCATTGTCAAGAATATTACCGACTACGGCGCGTTCGTGGATCTGGGTGGTATCGACGGCTTGCTGCACATCACCGACCTGGCATGGCGCCGTGTACGTCACCCGTCAGAAGTGCTGACAGTTGGCGAAGAAATCGAAGCAAAAGTATTGAAGTTCGATCAGGAAAAGAACCGCGTGTCCTTGGGTGTGAAGCAGCTTGGCGAAGACCCATGGGTCGGTTTGTCACGTCGCTACCCTGCTGACACACGTTTGTTCGGAAAGGTTACCAACATCACTGATTACGGCGCATTTGTTGAAGTTGAGCAGGGCATCGAAGGTTTGGTACACGTGTCTGAAATGGACTGGACCAACAAGAACGTAGACCCCAAGAAAGTGGTTACTTTGGGCGATGAAGTTGAAGTCATGGTTCTGGAAATCGACGAAGAACGTCGTCGTATCAGCCTGGGCATGAAGCAATGTGCAGCCAACCCTTGGGAAGAGTTCTCTACCAGCTTCAAGAAAGGCGACAAAGTGTCTGGCGCAATCAAGTCGATCACTGACTTCGGCGTGTTCATCGGCTTGCCCGGTGGAATCGACGGTCTGGTGCACTTGTCTGACCTGTCCTGGAACGAAACCGGTGAAGAAGCCGTGCGCCGTTTCAAGAAAGGCGACGAAGTTGAAGCCTTGGTATTGGCCATCGACACAGAACGCGAGCGCATCAGCTTGGGCATCAAGCAGTTGTCTGGCGATCCATTCACCGTATTTGCATCGACCAATGACCGTGGCAGCATGATCAATGGCACCGTAAAATCGGTGGATGCCAAAGGCGTCGTAGTTGATCTGGGTGACGACATCGAAGGCTACCTGCGTGCTTCCGAAATCTCCAACGACCGTGTTGAAGATGCTCGCAACGCATACAAGGAAGGTGATGCCGTAACAGCCATGGTAATTAACGTGGACCGCAAGGCCCGTTCAATTGCTTTGTCCATCAAGGCCAAAGACCAGGTTGACACAGACGAAGCCATGAAGAAGATCTCTGAAGAAAGCGCAGGCTCTGCTGGTACCACCAGCCTGGGCGCACTGCTGAAAGCAAAGCTGGGTAACAACCAGTAATCTGTCTGTAGAAGTGGCGCTTCCCACCCGGGAAGCGCCTTTTTATTTTAAGAACAATGACAAAATCAGAACTCATCAATCAGCTGGTCAAGCGGTTTCCCAAGTTGCCAGTGCGCGACACGGATTTCGCTGTCAAAAGCATTCTCGACACCATGACACAAGCCTTGGCCGAAGGTCAGCGCATTGAGATTCGTGGGTTCGGCAGTTTTTCTCTGACCCGTCGCCCTCAGCGCGTGGGTCGCAATCCAAAATCTGGCGAACAGGTGGTTGTGCCTGAAAAGCGTGTGCCACACTTTAAGCCCGGCAAAGAGCTACGCGAGCGAGTTGATTTATACTCCAAGAAAGAGAGTTAAATCGATAGTTCTTCGGTGAAGCCTGAGTCATCACGCCGATGAATGAATCGGTGTCGATCCAACTACAAACAGGGGACCACCTTGAAAATACTTGCCTGGGTAGTGCGAATCGCACTTTTCCTTGTTGTTCTCACCTTCTCCCTTAGAAACACCGACTTGGTCACCGTGAAGTGGTTGCCTGGCCTTGAGGTTCAAACTCAGCTAGTGGTTGCTTTGCTTGTGTCGCTTTTGATTGGCGCGGTATTCGCATGGATTTCTTTGTTGCCCTCGTGGTTGAAAGCCAAGCGCATTGCATCTGTTGCCTCGAAGAACGTGGAGCGCCTTGAACGTGAGTTGTCGCAGATGAAATCACAAGGTGCCGGTGTGGTGGTGGTTGAAGAGCCAGTACCTGCGCTACCCATAGGCCCAAGCCATGGAATTTGAAACCTGGTGGTTGGTACTCATCCCACTAATTTTCAGTTTGGGGTGGATGGCAGCTCGCCTGGAAAAGCGGTCGGATGCATCAGCACGCGGGCAGTTACCGGCATCTTATTTTAAAGGTGTGAACTTCCTGCTCAGTGAGCAACCAGACAAGGCCATTGACGCTTTTCTGGAGGTCGCATCCATCGACACGCACACCGTCGAGTTGCACTTCGCCTTGGCCAATTTGTTTCGCAAAAAGGGCGAGATAGACCGGGCAATCCGGGTTCACCAATTTTTGACCACACGAGATCAAATTACACCCGCGGATCGAGAAAAAGCCACTTACGAATTGGGCGTGGACTTTTTGCGGGCCGGCATTCTTGATCGGGCCGAACAGGCGTTTCACAGCTTGTCCGGTTCGGCCATGAAAGCTGAGGCGTCACGTCAGTTGCTTGAATTGTATGAGCTTGAAAAAGCATGGGACAAGGCAATAGCACAAGCGCATGTGCTTCGCGAATTCGGAGCAAATGTGCCTGCTGGCGACATTGCTCACTTTTATTGTGAATTGGCGGCACAGTTTATTGATGAGGACAACCTGGTTAAAGCCAAGGCAGAATTGCAAAATGCCTTGTTGACCGATCCTCAGAATGTTCGCGCATCACTGCTGCTGGGCGACATCAATTTCACGCAGAACCAATACGAGGAAGCAATCGCCCAATGGCGCGCGGCTGAGCGTCAGAATCCTTGGTACCTGCCTTTGGTAGGGCCAAATATGTGGGCGGCGTATAAAAAGCTTGGCCGCGAAGAGGAAGGCATTAACGCGTTGCGTGAGTATTGTATTGCCTACCCGTCCATCGATTTGTTGCTGGTGCTTTCGCAGGCGGTGGAGGAAACAAAGGGGCCTTTGGCAGCATTTGAACTGCTGCGGGACCAGGTGCGTGCCCGCCCCAGCCTGTTGGGCCTGGACAAATTGCTGGAACACCAGCTGCGCGGGAAAATGGACGACGAGCGCGTGCAAGACTTGCGCCTGACCCGCGAGCTGATTTCCAAGCATACCCAACGGTTGGAACGTTATCGCTGTCAGTCTTGCGGATTCCAGGCCAAGAAATTTTATTGGCAATGCCCCGGTTGCGCCAATTGGGATTCAATTGTGCCTCGCCGTGCTGAAGAGCTCGATTTCTACCCGGTGCCTGCCAAAAAGGCAGTGCCAACCCACTAATACAGGCTAATCAATGGTTGACAGGTCTCAATTCAAAGACGCGAAAATTCTGGTGGTAGGCGATGTAATGTTGGACCGCTACTGGTTTGGCGACGTAGAGCGTATTTCCCCCGAGGCACCAGTGCCTGTTGTGCTGGTGGGCACCAAAGATGAACGTTTGGGCGGTGCAGCCAATGTGGCCATTAACGCCAGTTCCCTGGGCGCGCAACTTTGCATGATGGGCGTGGTGGGCAATGATGAGCCAGGTCACACTGTGGAGGCCATGCTGAACAAAAGCGGTGTGCGTTCACGTTTGCTGAAAGACCCCAACTTCCCCACCACTGTTAAGCTTCGTGTAATAGCCCGACAGCAACAATTGGTACGGATCGATTTCGAAGAGCGTCCTTCGCCCGAACAACTGACCACCAAGCTGGAGTTGTTTGAGCAAGAATATGTCAATTACGATGTGGTGTTGTTTTCTGATTATGGCAAAGGCAGCCTGGAACATGTGGCAGAAATGATCGCCTTGTGCAGGAAGGCTGGCAAAACCACATTGGTTGACCCCAAGGGCGATGACTATGCGAAGTACGCCGGTGCATCGGTGTTGACACCGAATCGATCCGAGTTCAAGCAAGTCATGGGCAGTTGGAAAACAGAAGCTCAGTTGAATGAAAAAGCCCAAACCCTGCGGGAACGTCTGGATTTGGGGGCGTTGCTACTGACCCGTTCTGAAGAAGGGATGACCCTGTTCACCGCAAATGGCAGTTTTCATGTGTCGGCCCAAGCGCGCGAAGTATTCGATGTCTCTGGTGCGGGTGACACTGTGATCGCTACTTTGGCCTGTGCAATTGGCTCCGGAATGAGTTTGCCAGACAGCGTTGCGTTGGCGAACAGGGCCGGCGGCGTCGTGGTAGGCAAGTTGGGTACGGCCGTAATTTTGCCGGAAGAGCTCGACTGAACAATTGAAATTTAAGGACTCAGCATGAAAGTGATTGTGACAGGTGCAGCTGGTTTGATTGGCAGCAATTTGGTGAAAGCGCTGAATGAACGGGGAATTACCGATGTGTTGGCCGTTGACAACCTGACCAAGGGCGACAAGTTCTTGAACCTGGTGGACTGTGAGATTTCTGATTACCTGGACAAAGCCGATTTTTTGGCTCGAGTAGAACGTGGCGAATTTGGCCGCTTCGATGCCATTTTCCATGAAGGCGCTTGTTCCGACACCATGGAACACAACGGCAACTACATGATGGCCAACAATTTCCGCTATACACAAACCCTTTTTGAGTGGGCGCAGCGCACGGGTACGCCGTTTTTGTATGCGTCTTCGGCCGCTGTGTATGGTGGCAGCACGGAATTCATTGAAAATCGCGATGTGGAAAAGCCGCTGAATGTGTACGGGTATTCCAAGTTCTTGTTCGATCAGGTACTGCGGCGTCACATGAAAGCCGGTTTGGATGCTCCAGTGTTTGGATTTCGCTATTTCAACGTGTATGGCGACCGCGAGCAGCACAAGGGCAGAATGGCGTCAGTGGCCTTCCACAATTTCAACCAGTTTCGCGAAGGCGGCTCGGTGAAGCTGTTTGGGCCTTATGGTGGCTATGAAGCAGGTTGTCAGCAGCGCGATTTCGTGTCGATCGAAGACGTGGTTAAAGTAAATATGTTCTTTTTTGAGCAGGCTACTTCGGCGCCCTCTGGCGTTTATAACTTGGGTACGGGGCGGGCGCAAACGTTTAATGATGTCGCCTTGACCACCTTGAACACTTTGCGTGAAAGCCAGGGCAGCGCGCCGCTCAGCCTGCAAGATGCAGTGCAAGGCGGCTTTATTGAGTACATCGAGTTCCCGGATGCGTTGAAAGGCAAGTACCAAAGTTACACGCAGGCTGATTTGAACAATCTGCGAGCAGCGGGGTACAAAGAAAGTTTTTTCAGCGTAGAAGAAGGTGTCGCGAGGTATGTCGGCCGTTTGATCAAAAAATATCAAAAATAATGAAACTAATTGATGGGAGTTGTCACTTATTAATGTTGGTTGATTCGGCTACTTGAACCGAGTCGCCCTGAATGGTGGGGTTCCCCCACGTTTTAAGGGTAGGCCAACTGCTTGTGGACTCGCATACTCACCTCTAGGGGCGAGCTTTGCGACCAAGCAAGTGTCTCTGTCTCCTCAAGCCCTGTTAAGCCCGCTTCTATAAGCGGGCTTTTTTTTGGCAATTGATTTTTAACTCACCATGCCCGAAAAATACCACTGGAACACCATGGCCAGCGTGGCCATGAGGCCGGTCATGGCGAAAGCCAGTGAAAGGGCCACGGACACCACCACTGCGCCCGTGGTTTGTTTTGTGTCCGCAGGATATTCTGGATTCAGCATGGCATTGAATTGCTCGTCTTTCATCAAACCAAATCGCATGGTGTCCACCCACCCTGCGAACGCAGAGACTGGAAAAGTCAGCATGTAAAACCAGAAGCGCTTTTTGCCAGCATAGATCCAGTGGCCACCAATGGCGCCAGTGATCAGCGCCAGCCAGCAGAAAAAAAGCTTGGATTTGAAGGGTTCTTGCGGTGATGCATTCATTTTTTAAAACACTGCTTGTTAGATTGGGTTACGCTGGCTATAATAGCGGGTTATCGGATTTCGTGTGTCGAAATCCCAATGATTCATTCGTTTGCAGTAGTGAAATCAAGCTGCAGCACTAATTTGAAAGAGGAAATTATGGTCGTCATTCGACTCGCACGTGGTGGTTCTAAAAAGCGCCCATTTTATAGCCTGGTGGCTGCTGATTCACGCAACCGTCGCGATGGCCGTTTCATCGAGCGCATTGGTTTTTACAACCCTGTTGCGCCTGCTGGCTCCGAAGGTCTGCGTATCTCCATGGATCGTTTGACCTACTGGAAAAGCGTTGGCGCACAGTGTTCTTCTACTGTTGACCGCCTGGTTGGTGAATACAACGCCAAGCAAGCTGCTTAATTTAAAGATTTATTAGAGTTTTCGCATAGATTGTTGTCGGCGCTTGGTTATCATTGGCGGTAATCGATCACAAATAGCAATCAAGGCCAAAAACTGCTTGTAATCACAAAGTCCGTGAATGTTTACGTTCGCGGACTTTTGTTTTTGCCCCAATGCACAATGCGGAACACTGATTCTGGAAACCGAGCATGAACATACCTGACGATTTGGTTGAGCTGGGTCGAATTGGCGAGCCTTATGGTTTGAAGGGCTGGGTCAATGTACTTCCCTCGTCTGAAGAACCAGATGTGCTGCTGAAAAGCAAGCAGTGGTGGGTGTCGCGTTTGCCAGCCAGTGATGGGGCAGCCGTGCGCCGTGCGGCTCAACCCAAATTTGAAGATTTGGTGTTCGAGTCATTTCGCGTGTTGCAAAGTAAACCCCACTCAAGCCGAATTGTTGCGCACCTTGAAGGCATTGAGCAGCCTGAACTCGCGGCCCAGTTCAAGGGTCGAAGGGTGTATGTGTCACGGGCCCGCTTTCCAGCGCCTGCCGAAGGTGAATATTACTGGATTGACCTGGTGGGTTGCGAAGTGGTGAATGTTCAAAGCCAGGCCTTGGGCTCTGTGATTCAAGTGGTTGACCATGGCGCGCATCCTATTTTGGTGGTAAAAGGCGCTGCAGATCAGGAAATATTGATTCCTTTTGTAGCCGCTTATGTATTGAATGTCGACACGCAAGCCAAACAAATTCAGGCTGATTGGCAGGATGATTATTAATGACGGGCCCGCGCTTTGATGTGATTACGCTGTTTCCTGACCAATTTCCGAATTTGGTTGAACTGGGCGTGGTCGGCAGGGCGCTGAAAAAACAGTTGTTTGAACTGAATTGCTGGAATCCACGCGATTTCACCGATGACCCACACCGAACAGTGGATGATCGTCCTTATGGCGGCGGGCCCGGCATGGTCATGATGGCGGAGCCCTTGGTGCGCTGCGTAAGCGCTATTCGCCAAGCGCGTGGCGATACGGCACCCGTGGTGTTTTTAACTCCCCACGGCCCTTTGTTAAAACAAGCCGATATTCGTGGCCTGAGTAATCTGGGGAAGGGCGCAATTTTGTTGTGTGGTCGCTACGAGGGCGTGGATCAACGCTTTATCGACGACCATGTAGACATCACGTTTTGTCTGGGCGATTTTGTGTTGTCGGGCGGCGAATTGGCAGTAGCCTGTTTTGTAGATGCTTGGGTACGCTTGCTTCCAGATGTGCTGAACCACGCTTTGTCGGCCACGCAAGATTCATTCGAGGCGGGCTTGCTGGATTGTCCGCACTACACCCGCCCGGAAGTATTTGAAAATAAGGCAGTTCCAGACGTGCTTTTGTCCGGAAATCATGCCAAAATAGAGAGTTGGCGTTTTGAGCAAGCAAAAGCTTACACAAATCGCTTTCGGCCAGAATTGCTGGAGGATATACACGTACAAGCAGGTACAACCGCTTCCAGTAAAAAAGCCTAGGTAGTGCTGACATATTGACTAAAGTTGCCGAAGGGTTAAAACCGCCTAGGGGCCAAAGTCAGTCAATCAGCACATTTTAATTTTTCATCCTCTGGCGGCGTGTACTCAAAAAATTTGGGTCAATAAAATGCCGTGAATGATGACTTGGAGATATCAATGAATTTGATTCAACAACTCGAGCAAGAAGAAATTGCTCGTTTGGGTAAAGAAATCCCTGACTTCGCCCCTGGCGACACCGTGATTGTTAGCGTTCGAGTGATCGAAGGCACACGTTCACGTTTGCAGGCCTACGAAGGTGTAGTAATTGCACGCCGCAACCGCAGCCTGAATTCCTCCTTCATCGTTCGCAAGATTTCATCTGGCGAAGGTGTTGAGCGTACATTCCAGTTGTACTCTCCTTCCATCGAAAAGATTGAAGTGAAGCGTCGCGGTGATGTTCGCCGTGCCAAGCTGTACTACCTGCGCGATCGTTCAGGCAAGTCTGCACGTATCAAAGAAAAGTTGCCACAGCGTGTGAACAAGAAAGCAGCCGTATAAGTTTTATTTTTGCGGCGCCTAGTTCACAAGCCTGGGCTGAAATGCCTGGTAGCTTGAAAAAGCCAGTTCCTTGTGAACTGGCTTTTTTTATTGCAGAGCGTTTTTTAGCTAAGCCACCAGGGTGTTTCTTCGATCCAGCGTTGAATGTGCCGACGGGTGTTTTCAGCGTCCATTGGCATTTGTTGCGCCAGCGTTCTCGCCAGTTCCAGCAGGTCTTTGTCTATCATGGGATCGGCATAGCGCATCATCGGCAACCCTGACTGTCGCTTACCCAGCAGTTCACCGGGCCCACGAATTTCAAGGTCTTTTTCAGCCAGGTAAAAGCCGTCGTCACTTTCATGCATGGCCTTCAAGCGCATTTTAGATGTGTTCGACAAGGGGCCGCCAAACAGCAACACACACACACTTTGCACACTGCCGCGTCCAACACGGCCACGCAGCTGATGCAGTTGGGCCAGCCCAAATCGTTCTGCCTGGTCGATGACCATGAGGCTGGCATTGCCAACGTCTACACCTACTTCAATCACTGTGGTTGAAACCAGCAAATCAAGTTCACCGGCAGCAAAAGCAGACATGGTGGCCTGTTTCAGTTTGTTGTCTTGTTTGCCATGCAGCAAACCGATGCGCCGCGTTGGCAGCTGTTCACACAGGTCGGTGTAGGTGGCCTGTGCTGCTTGCAAGTCGAGAGTTTCGCTTTCTTCGATCAAAGGGCAAACCCAGTAGGCTTGTTGGCCTTTCTCAATTTCGCCCTCAATGGCTGCAATCAGTTGTTCCCGTTTTTTCTGCGACAGCAGTTTGGTAATAATGGGTTTTCGACCCGGCGGTTTTTCATCCAGATTCGAAACAGCCAGGTCAGACAAATAAGTTTGTGCCAAGGTGCGGGGAATCGGTGTGGCGCTCATCATAAGCTGGTGGGCCAAGTGTCCCTTGCTGGCTTTGCCAATCAGCGAAAGCCGCTGGGCCACGCCAAACCTGTGTTGTTCATCGACCACGACCAGTGCCAGTGCTTTGAATTCCACATGGTCTTGAACCAGTGCGTGCGTGCCAATGACCACATCCACCTCGCCGGTGGCCAAGGCTTTCAAAACCTGGTCCTTCTCACTTTTTTTCATGGCACCTTGCAGCTTGGCACAGCGAACACCCACCGCTTCAAACAAAGGGGTGAGCTTGTGGTGGTGTTGTGCAGCCAGCACTTCGGTGGGTGCCAATATGGCGGCCTGTTTGCCGTTCTCTATAGCACGCAGGCAAGCCAGTGCCGCCACCAGGGTTTTGCCGCTGCCCACGTCGCCTTGCAGCAGGCGTTGCATGGGGTAGGGCTGGGCCAAATCATTAAAAATTTCCCGACTCGAACGTTCTTGGGCGCCGGTTAGCTTGAAGGGAAGTTGCGCAATGAATTTCTTGACCAAACCGGCTTTGGCTGGTTTCAAAACACTTGCATTTTCCTGGGTGCGTTGTTGCCGGTATTCACGCATCAGTAATTGCTGCGCCAGCAGTTCATCCACTTTCACACGGGTCCAGGCTGGGTGGGTGCGCAAATTCAGGTCGTACAATTCCTGGGGTTTGGCCTGACCATGCAGGGTTTGCAAGGCCACGGGCCAAGGAGTCAATTTGTACTTCTTGCACAGGGTTGGCGGCAGGGTGTCGACAAAGCAAGCCGGGGGCAGTTTTTTCATCCAGCGGTGCCAGTCGCTTTGTTTTAATTGACCTGTGCTGGGGTACACAGGTTCAAGCACCGCGTCGGCGCGCGCCTGCGCACGATCCATTGTTTCAAGGGGCTCGAGCACTGCACCAGCTGGCGCTATTTTCACGGTGGGGTGCACCATCTCGAAGGTACCAAAGCCTTGGCGAATCTGGCCGCTCAATTGAATTCGTGTGCCTTCACTGAGCTTTTGTTGCAAACCCGGGTAGAAATGTAGCCAGCGCAACAGCAGGCTTGTGTCGCCGTCTTCAACCCAAACACGGAGTTGTTTGCGAGGGTGGTATTGAACTTCAGAGCCAACCACAGTGGCTAACAGGTTGACCTTCTGCCCAACCTGAAGCGCGTCCATCGCCGTGATGGACGCTTTGTCTTCAAATCGAAGTGGCAAGTGCAGCGCCAAACCCATCCAGTGCGGCGCATGCAAAATGGCTCCCACTGCATCGGCAATGGGGGGGGGCAGTGGCAGCAGTTCGTCGAAGCTGGGTGCCGGTTTGTGGACTGCTGCAGTCAAGGATAGGGCGGTGTGCGTGTTTACAGGGTTTAAAGGGCCAAAATTGCTTCAACTTCAAAGCGCGCACCTTTGGGCAGACTGGCCACACCCACCGTAGAGCGGGCCGGGAAGGGCGCAGACACGTACTCCTGCATGATGGCGTTGACCTTTGCGAATTCACTAAGGTCGGTCAAGAACAGGGTGAATTTCACGACATTGGCGAGGCTTCCGCCCGCTTCTTCTGCCACGGCTTTCAAATTGGTGAATGCCTGGCGAGCCTGTTCTTCGGTGCCAGGCCCCACCAGGTCGCCGCTAGCTGGGTTCAAGCCGATCTGACCAGAGGTGAAAACCAGATTGCCCAACTTGATGGCCTGGCTGTAAGGACCGATGGCGGCTGGGGCTTTTGGGGTAGATACAACGGTTGCTTGAGTCATGTTGTGTGTGTAATAGGATTGGGTAAATGGATCTAAATCCGCCTGATTACAATGATAACGCGGGGTAGCGCATTGTGTTGCTCATGGGGACGGTATACCATGTTCGACTTGTTTGTTGCACTGCAATGTACGCATGAATCAAACCCCTAGATCAGCCAAAGTTCAACCCTCTTCTTCCCTGAGCACGGAAGAACGCGACGATATTTTTTCGGAAAAGTATGCGTGGGTGGCTGTGGGTGCATGCGGTTTGGCCTCGGTCGCTTTCGGGCCTGAGGAATCTTTCAAGGCTTTGGGCGATTCACGTCACTTACTTCTATTTCTTGGACTGCTGACAGCTTTATCAATTCTGCTGGTGTCGCTGACTTACTTTCGCGTTACTGAATTGTTTCCAAAGGGTGGCGGTGGCTATGCCATGGCGACCAATTTGCTGGGCCCGCGGGTGGGGTTAATTGCCGGCGCGGCTTTGTTAGTGGACTACGTGCTAATGGTGGCACTGGGTATTAGCGCTTCAACACACCTGATGTTCAGCTTTCTCCCGCCTTATTTTTATGATTATCGAGTTTGGGTGTCCATGGCCTTGATGGTTGGTTTGATGGCATTTCACATTCAGGGCCGTCACTTGAACCTGAAGCCTTTCAAATACCTGTTTGTTGCCTTTCTGGTTACGCACCTGATGTTTATTCTGGTCGGTTTCTCCGACCATTTTCAAGATATCGGTGGTGTAGTCAAGCGCAGCGTTGAAACCACTCAATCTGATTTGAACACTTTGGGCTGGCTGCCTGTGCTGGCAATTTTTGCGCGGGGCTTTTTTCTAGGCGGAGGCACCTACACGGGGATTGAAGCTGCATCCGACACAGTTCAGCTAAGCCGTTACCGCCAAAGCAAGGAAAACCGCCGCAAAATGCTGGCGTACGTCGCTTGTGCGCTGGCCTTCGCAGCTGCAAGTTTGGCGGTTTTGTATTCGCTGTGGGATGTGAATGTGGAACCCACTATGGCATTGAATGGTGTGCTATTTGAGCGGGTATTCAGCGACATTGGTTGGGACTGGCCTTACGTAATATTAGGTTTGCTGGTGATGTTGGGGCTGGAAACAGCGGTGTTGCTGCTTGCTGCCCACGTGGCATTTGCGGTGGGCCCGCGTGTGCTGTCAACCATGGCGATTGATTCCTGGCTGCCTCACCAGTTCCGGTATCTGTCGAATCGGTTTGTGACCAAAAACGGGATCATGTTGATGGGTGGCCTGGCGTTGTTGGCAATCTATTTGGCCGATGCCAGTGTGGATTTGTTGGTGGTCCTGTTTTCGATCAATGTGTTTATTGTTTTCAGTTTGTCGATGCTCGGCCTGTGTGTGTACTGGCTAAAAAACCGTCATGAAAAGCGGTTTGTGAAAGGCTTTCTGTCGGCTGCTTTGGGGTTTGCCGTGTCGGCGTCTATTTTGTTGGGCACCATCATCACCCAGTTTTTCCAGGGTGGCTGGATCACCATGTTGATTACCACGCTGGTGGTGTTGGCCTGCTTGTGGATTCGCAATCATTACCGTGAAACAAAAGAAAAAATCGCGAAAATTGACGAAGTGTTTGCCATGGCGCAGTACGGTTCGGCAGCTTCGCCCCCCGAGTTAATCGACAACGGCAATACCGCCGTATTCATCGTCGGTAACAGCCGGGGTGGTGGCTTGCATGCGTTGCTGTGGGTTCAGCGTATGTTTCCCAATCACTTTCAGAATTTTGTGTTCATGAACGCCCGCACTGTTGATTCAAAAGCTTATGGTGGTCGGGAGGCCCTAGAGGCCATGCGGGTAGATGCCTCGGTTTCGCTGAATTACTTTGTGAATTTTTGCCGAAGCCATGGCTTGCGCGCCAAAAGTTATTTGTCTTTCGGTACAGATGCGGTGGAAGAGCTGACAACCTTGGCCAAAGAAGTGGCAGAAAACCATCCAAACGCGATTTTCTTCACCAGCAAGTTGGTGTTTGAAGATGAAAATATTTTGACTCGTTTGTTGCACAACCAGGCTGCGCTTGAATTGCAGCGCCGTTTGCACAACGCTGGCCAGCAAATGGTTATTTTGCCCATGCGGCTTTGAGCCCTTTGCCTAAAAGATGTGTTGCTTGACAGGCGGGGCTTTGTAATAATAATTAAACCTGCAATCTTGATAGCAAAATTAAATGACTCTCACTGAATTAAAGTACATCGTCGCCCTGGCTCGAGAAAAACATTTTGGCCGCGCTGCAGATGCTTGCTTTGTCAGCCAGCCAACTCTTTCCGTTGCCATTAAAAAGCTTGAAGAAGAACTGAGTGTGTCTTTGTTTGAGCGGGGCTCGAATGAAGTTTCACTGACTGCGGTGGGTGAGCGCATCGTAGTTCAGGCCCAAAGAGTGCTGGAAGAGGCGTCTGCCATCAAGTCCATCGCACAGCAAGGCATGAACCCGCTGAACGGACCACTGCGCGTCGGGGTGATTTACACCATTGGGCCATATTTGTTGCCAGGGCTGGTTTCGAGCATGATTGAACGGGTCCCCTCCATGCCTTTGGTGCTCCAGGAAAACTTTACGGTGCGCTTGCTGGAGTTGTTAAGACAGGGCGAGATTGACGTGGCCGTATTGGCGCTTCCTATCAACGAATCGGGATTTGTTATTCAACCTTTGTACGATGAACCGTTTATGGTGGCGCTGCCAAAATCGCACCGATGGGCCAATGAAAAATCCATTCGTTCAGACGATCTGCGCAGTGAAAACATGTTGTTGCTGGGCACTGGCCATTGCTTCCGTGACCAGGTACTGGGTGTTTGCCCAGAACTTTCGCGTTTCTCGCAATCTTCAGAGGGCATTCAACGCACCTTTGAAGGTAGTTCGCTGGAGACCATTCGCCACATGGTGGCTTCGGGTGTGGGCATTACTGTGTTGCCTTCCAGTTCAGTACCCAACCCCGTGCCCAAGGAATCGTTGCTGACTTACATTCCATTGGCCGATGATGACACCCGCCGTACTGTGGCCTTGGTGTGGCGCAAAAGCTTTGGACGCCGTGAGGCACTGGATGCGCTGCGCGACGCCATCATGGAATGCACCTTGAACGGCGTTGAGTTTCTGGATTCACCACAAATGGTTCGCTAAGGCATGGCCGTATTGAACGCAGCGCGCCTGCGGGATTATTACCTGCTGCTGCGCCTGGACAAACCCATCGGTATTTTATTGCTGATGTGGCCCACCCTGTGGGGCCTGTGGATGGCGGCTGAAGGCGCGCCACCGGTGCAAGTGTTGCTGATTTTTGTGGCGGGTGTGGTGTTGATGCGTTCTGCCGGTTGCGCGATTAATGATTATGCAGACCGCGACATCGACTTGCATGTGGAACGCACGCGCAATCGCCCATTAACCAGCGGGCGGATCAAATCAAAAGAAGCTTTACTGCTTGCTGCAGGCCTGGCCATTCTGGCCTTGCTGATTACTTTGCCCTTGGGCTGGCCTGTTATATTAATGAGCATTCCAGCCGTTTTTCTAGCAGGCAGTTATCCCTTCACCAAGCGTTTTTTTCCGATGCCGCAAGCCTACTTGGGCATTGCATTCGGCTTTTCGATCCCAATGGCGTTTGTGGCAGTGCAGGGCAGTGTACCGATGGAGGGTTGGCTGATTTTTGTAGCCAACGTATTCTGGACCATTGCTTACGATACAGAATATGCGCTGGTCGACAAGCCCGACGATTTAAAGCTGAACATTAAAACAGCGGCCATTACGCTGGGGCGGTTCGACATTGCAGGCATCATGGTTTGTTATGCAGCCAGCCTGTTGTTGTGGGCTGTGGTTGCCAATTCTTTAAGTTATGGCCTTGGCTTTTGGGCTGGCTGGGTGGTGGCCTGCGGCATTGCGTTGTATCACTTCATCCTGATTCGCAATCGAGACCGTGCACGCTGCTTCAAAGCGTTTTTGCACAACAACTGGCTGGGTGGCGCACTATTTGCAGGCCTGGTGCTGCAATATCTTTAAGTTTTAATTGCCCGCATTTTTTTGCAATTCCACCGCCCGGTCGCAAGCGGCTTGGGCGGCAATTCCAATGGCCTCTGAAACGCCAAGTGCGCGCAGTTGTTCCAGCCCCGCAAACGTGGTGCCGCCCTTGCTGGTTACCTTTTCGCGCAGCGTTGAGAAGGAATCATCTGATTGTTTGGCCAGGGTGGCTGCACCCAAAAAGGTCTGATTCACGAGCAAATTGGCTTGTGCTTCATTGAAGCCCAGGTTTTGTGCCGCTTTGGCCAGTGCTTCCATCATAAAAAACACATAACCTGGACCACTGCCTGATATGGCGGTAACTGCATTAATTTCTTCTTCAGTGTTGAGTACCAACACCTCGCCACAACTGCTGAAAATTTGATGGGCTGTGGCGTGGTCGGCTTCGGTGCAATTGGCAGTGAAGAACAAACCGGAAATGCCTTGAGAAACCAGTGCGGGTGTGTTGGGCATGCAGCGCACCACACGCGCTGTGGGTTGTGTGCTCCAGTTCTGGATTTGTGCAACGCTGACACCCGCCGCAATACTGATCAGCAACACATTGTTCAGATTTTTGCTTTGGCTGTTCAACACCGCTTGCATCATTTGTGGTTTTACCGCCAGCACCACTACTTCAGGTTTGAAATTGGCTGGCCAATCGACAGTGCAGCTTACTTTCAATTCAGCCATTTTTGCAGTCGCCTCTGGGCTGGGGTCGATGACATGAAAAGCTTGGGCTGGTACGCCATTGCGAATCAAGCCACCAAGAATGGCATAAGCCATATTTCCGCCGCCAATGAATAAAGTTTTTTGCATAGTGGTTCCGAGTATTTATTTGGGATAGCTGCGCGCACCGAACAGGGCTGAGCCTACCCGCACGCAAGTGGAGCCGCATTCAATGGCCAATTCAAGGTCGGCCGACATGCCCATTGAAAGCGTGTCTAGCTTTAATCCTTGATTGTTCAATTCATCAAAAATCGTTTTGCATTGTAGAAACTCAGCCTTGAGTTGGTCGGTGTTCTCGGTGTTGCTGGGTATGGTCATTAGGCCCCGAAGTTTCAGGTTTGGCAGGGCGCTGATGGTTTTGCACAGCTCGACTGCATCAGCGGGTTCAACCCCCGATTTGCTGTCTTCACCCGAGGTATTGATTTGCACCAACACGTTTAAAGCAGGCAGGTTCGAAGGGCGTTGATCAGACAAACGTTGCGCAATTTTTAATCGATCAACACTGTGCACCCAAGGAAAATTTTCAGCGATTGGTTTGGTTTTATTGCTTTGAATGGGGCCAATGAAGTGCCATTCAATGGCGGGCGTATTCTGCTGGGCATTGGGGTGATCAGCCAGCTGGGTGATTTTGTCCAAGGCTTCTTGCAGGTAATTTTCACCAAAGGTGGTTTGCCCACAGGCATGGAATTCAAGCACATCGCTGAGCGGAAAGGTTTTGCTGACCGCCAGTAGCTGTACCGCGTCTGTGGCCCTGCCTGCTTTGGCGCAGGCCATGGCAATTCGCTTTTGAATGTCAGCCAGTTGGTCGGCTCGGCTCATGGTGAATCAACTTAATACTCAAAGGGAGATTATAGCCACATGACACTGACCGAATTGTTGACTTGGGCCGTGGAAGAACATGCATCGGACCTTCATTTGTCAGCTGACATGCCGCCTATGATTCGGGTGGATGGTGAGGTGCGCCGATTAAGTGACGCCGTATTGAGCCACCGTGAAATTTATCGACTTATTCAAGGCTCGATGAGCGAAGCGCAATGGCAAGGCTGGGAGCAGTCGCATGAATGCGATTACAGCTTTGCCGTAGAGGGTTTGTCACGGTTCCGTGTAAACGCGTTCATGCAAAGCCGGGGCGCATCGGCTGCGTTTCGTGTGGTACCCAGCCGTGTAAAAACGCTTGAGGATTTGGAAGCTCCCACTGTATTTCGCCAGATTGCGCGCGAACCCAATGGCCTTGTGTTGGTCACCGGCCCCACGGGTTCAGGCAAAAGCACCACCTTGGCAGCGATGGTCGATGATGTGAATCGAAACCAGAAGGCACACATACTGACTATTGAAGATCCGATTGAGTTCACCCACACGCCGATGAATTGCATTATTAACCAGCGTGAATTGGGTGAGCACACCCATTCATTTGGCGCGGCCCTGCGTTCAGCTTTGCGTGAAGACCCTGACGTCATTTTGGTGGGCGAAATGCGTGACCTGGAAACCATTCAACTGGCTTTGACAGCGGCAGAAACCGGGCACCTGGTGTTTGCAACATTGCACACATCATCGGCCCCAAAAACAATAGATCGAATTATCGATGCGTTTCCTTCCGCCGACAAATCCATGGTGCGCGCCATGTTGTCTGAATCGTTGCGCGCGGTAGTTTGCCAAACTTTGCTGAAGCGCCAGGGCGGTGGCCGGGTTGCTGCGCATGAAATCATGATGGCTACTCCACCCATAAGAAATTTAATTCGGGAGGGTAAAGTGGCGCAAATGTTGTCTTCGATTCAAACCGGCTCCCAGCATGGCATGCAGACCATGGAACAAGCGGTGCAACGCCTGTTGATGAGTGGAAAAATTACTCGGGAAGTGGCGATGAGTGTGCTGTCGGGATCAAACCAGCCCTGAGTGTTTTCGGTTTGAAGGTAAACTTGTTTTTCAATACAAATTTGAAAGGCAGGAACCATGGCAACTGGCGTACACGAATTTTCAAGCAAAACCCTGGATGGCAAACCCCTGAGCCTTGCTGATTTTGAGGGCAAGGTGCTATTGATTGTGAACACCGCAAGCAAGTGTGGCTTTACGCCCCAGTACGAGGGTTTGCAAGAATTGCACGCGGAGCTTGGCCAAAAAGGTTTGGTGATTATCGGGTTTCCGTGCAATCAGTTTGGTGGGCAAGAACCTGGAACTGAAGAAGTAATTGCCAGCTTCTGCCAGAAAAACTACGGTGTTGATTTTTTGATGGCTGAAAAAGTGGATGTGAAGGGCAGCGATGCACACCCTTTGTTCAAGTATCTGACTTCCCAGGCAAGGGGAATTCTTGGTACCGAAGCGATTAAATGGAACTTCACGAAGTTTTTGGTTCGCAAGAATGGTGAGGTATACGACCGTTATGCACCCACCACCAAACCGGCTGATTTGAAAGCTGACATTGCCAAATTATTGGCAGAATAGATCAAGCACCGTTCTGTTCATCATTTTCGGCTGAATTTTCCACTGCGCTATCGAGACTGGCCCGTGGACGATACACGCCTCGGGTCAGTGGAATTTCAAACAGGCGGCATTCAATCGGCCCGTTGAAAAGCGGGCGTTTGCGCTTGGGGCTTAAGCCCAGCGTTTTTTTGATTTCCAGGTCGCCCGAGAACAAAAACGCTGTCCACCCTGCGTAATTCACTTTCAAATGGTCACCATAGGCTTTGAACAGGCGCTCGTAAGCCTCGTCCTCAGGTACATCAGCGCCTTTGGCGCGCACACGTTCGCCATAGGGTGGGTTGCTGAACACAATGCCCGTGGGCGCTGGCGGTTCAACGGTGAGCGCATCGCGTTGTGCGAATTGCACAATGCCTGCATCCAGCAATTCTTCAAAGCCGGCACGCGCCACGTTTTCTTTGGCGATCTCGATCAGCAATTCTGTGATGTCGCTTGCAAACCATTGGAAATAGGGTGTTTTCAGTGCCTTGTCCAAACCCGCATTGAAGCGGCGGTTGGCATCTTCTTGAAGTTCTTTGCCCCAATCCGATGTGAAGGGTTTTAGGTTTTCAAATGCAAAAGGGCGTTCAAGCCCGGGTGCACGGTCGCAAAGTTGTGACAATGATTCGATCACCATGGTGCCGCTGCCGCAGAAGGGGTCTAGAAACACATCTGCATTCTTTCCCGCTTCGCTTTGGCGGGCAATGTGCCACAGGCCAGCAGCCAGATTTTCTTTCAAGGGGGCTACACCCGCTTCTTCACGCCAGCCGCGCTTGAACAGGTTTTCGCCAGCCAGGTCGATGTACACCATGGCCTCGGTGGGATTGATGGCCGCAAAAATTCGCACATCGGGTGCTTCCACACTGACATTTGGGCGTTCATCGAAGCGCTCAAGAAATGCATCGCACACCGCATCTTTCAAGCGAAGTTGGGTGAAACGTACGCTTTGAATGTCAGCACCCAAATTGTTCAAGTCAACACGGAAGGTGTTGGAGAGCTTGAACCAGTTGTGCCAGTCCACTGATTTCGCGAGCTTGTAAAACTCGTCTTCGCTGGTGCATTCGCCACGCGCCAATTCAAGCCCGATGCGGCCCGCAAAGCGGGTCCAATAGGTCATGCGTGTGGCTTGGCGCCAGCTGGCCTCAAAAGTGCAGCCGCCTGTTACAGCGCGGGTTTTTTGCGCACCCATGGTTTCCAGTTCAGCCACAAGAATTTCTTCCAGGCCACGCGGGCAGCTTGCAAAACAGTTATACACACTTTGCTTGGTGGAGTTGTTTTGCTGACCGGCGTTATTCGGCTTGGAATGATTTGGGCTTGAATAGGACATGAATTACTTTTAAAAATTAGAAAGGTTTAACAACCACCAAAATGATGGCAATGGTCATGAGTACCACTGGCACTTCATTGAACCAACGGAACCAGGTGTGACTGCGGGTGTTTTGACCCGCTTCAAACTTGCGCAGAATGCGACCACAGCTGTAGTGGTAGCCAGCGATTGCGAACACCACGAAAATTTTTGCATGAAGCCAGCCGCTTTGGCCACCCACACCAATTTGATACACGCCCACCAATGCGAAGCCAAGAATAAGCGCCGGAATCGCCAGAAGGGTCATGAACTTGTACAGCTTTTTAGACATTTGCAACAGGCGCGCGGTAGCGGCTGGCTCGGTTTCCATGGCCATGTTCACAAAAATACGCGGCAAGTAAAACAGGCCTGCAAACCAAGCGGCCACGAACAAAATGTGAAAGGCTTTCACCCAAAGATAACCACCCATGTACTGCTCCAGTTAGTTGGTTTTGAAATATTTAGTTGCGAATTTCACCGTGACCAAACACCACGTACTTCTGGCTGGTCAGGCCTTCAAGGCCCACTGGGCCACGGGCATGAATTTTGTCGGTTGAAATACCGATTTCAGCGCCCAGACCATACTCAAATCCATCTGCGAATCGTGTCGACGCATTCACCATGACCGACGCGGAATCAACCTCGCGAATAAAGCGCATGGCGTGGCTGTGGTTTTCAGTCACGATGCTGTCAGTGTGGTGCGAACCATAGCGGTTAATGTGCGCAATCGCTTCATCCAGGCTATCAACCACCTTGATCGATAGAATCGGCGCCAAATACTCAGTGTTCCAGTCTTCCTCTGTGGCCAGCTTCACGCTTGGGAGCAGGGCCATGGTGCGTTTGCAACCGCGCAACTCAACGCCTTTTGCAGCGTAGCGCTGTGCGAGTTCAGCCAGGGCAGGTTTGGCCACATGGGTGTGAACAAGCAACGTTTCCATGGTGTTGCAGGTGCCGTAGCGGTGCGTTTTCGCATTCTCGGCAATGTTGGCGGCATGCACCATATTGGCCGATTCATCAATGTACACATGACAAATGCCATCCAGGTGCTTGATTACAGGCACTTTGGCATCGCGTGAAATACGTTCGATCAAACCCTTGCCACCACGGGGCACGATTACATCGACATATTCGGTCATGGTGATCAGTGTGCCCACCGCAGCACGGTCAGTGGTGTCGATTACCTGCACTGCATCGGCTGGCAAGCCAGCGGCTTCAAGGCCTTGGGCAACAATTGCGGCCAAGGCTTGGTTGCAGCGAAATGCTTCAGACCCACCCCGTAGAATGGTGCTGTTGCCTGACTTGATGCACAGGCCAGCGGCATCCACGGTCACGTTCGGGCGGCTTTCATAAATAATGCCGATGACGCCCAATGGCACGCGCATTTTGCCCACTTGAATGCCGGAAGGACGATTTTTGAAATCAGTCATTTCGCCGATTGGGTCAGGTAGCTGGGCTATTTGTTCCAGGCCTTCGGCCATGGTTTCAATGGCCTTGTCGCTCAGTGCCAAACGATCAAGCAGCGCAGCATCCAAGCCATTGGCCTTGGCTTGTGCCATGTCTTCCTGATTGGCTTTGGTCAGTGCGGTTTTGTTGGCACGAATGAGTTTCGCTGTTTCCAACAGCGCGGTGTTTTTGGCGAGTGTATTGGCTTTGGCCATGTACACCGCCGCAGCTCGGGCTTTTTTGCCGATGGCCAGAATTTGTTCTTCAATACTCATGGTGCTTACTCTTTCAGGTGTTCCAAAGTTCAGGTGGCTCGATGCCGGCCACGCCCAAACCAATAATTTCAAACAGGGTCCAGGGGTCGCCTTGCTTCATGCCCTTGATTGTTTTTTCAGCGGCGTAACACCACGCAGTCAGCTTTTGTAAACTTCCGGGGGTGTGGCGTTTAAGGGCTGCGGCAATGTGATTCTGGCGCTGTCCCCAAATTCTATTTTGTCGGCAGGCATCCGACAAAGACATTCCACGCCGCATAGCCTGCTGTGTGTCGCGAATGGCACGAATTTCCTCCTGCAAGGCCCATAGCACCAAGGTAGGGGCTTCGCCTTCTGCTTCAAGGCCTTCTATCATGCGGGTAATACGTTTTGTATCACCAGCCAATAAGCTGCCACCCAGGTCGAACACATTGAAGCGTGCCGAGTTGGCCACCATTCCCTGAACCTGTTCTGCTTTCACGGCACCCTGATGTTCCAGGGACAGTTTTTCAATGGTTTGGTGCGCCACCAGTAAATTGCCCTCGGTTTTCTCGGCCAGCCAGGCGCAGGTTTCGCGGTCCAGTTGCACGCCTTTGCGTTTGGCGGCCTGTGCAATCCAGCCTGGCAGGGTGTCTGCGCCCACGGGGCGACAGGCGATTTCAGTGCCCTTGGCCAACAGGTCGGCAAAGCCCGTGCTTTTTTCCTGGGTTTTGTTCAGCTTTGGCGCATTCACCAGCAAGTGGTGCCCAGTGTCGCCAGCGGTAATCCATTGGGCGGCTTTGCTCAAAGCTTCAGCCGCTTCTTTGCTGAGTTTTGGCTGGTTAATCCGCAAATCAACCAGCGACACATCGCCAAACAAAGATGCTTCTGCAAACAGAGACAGGAATTCCTGTGGGTCAAATTGTCGGTCAACTTCCACAATTTGGCGCTGGTAATCAGTTTGCTTTTTCAAGCGCTGGCGGTACAGGTCGGTGGCTTGGGTTGCGAACAGAGGTTCATCAGTAAACACGCAAAGTAATTGGGGCAAGGCAGTGCTGGCCCCATCATTTAACCAGGTGTCTAGCGCAATCTGTTTCACTTCTGGCCCAGTTTCAGCGCGCTCAATCGCCCTGTAATTTGGCGTGCAATGTCGCGTTGCATTTCAGTGTAAAGCTGGTTTTCTTCTGCTTCCTTACCCAGAATTTGGTCGTCGGCGTAGGTCAGTTCACGGCGTTGGCTAAGCTGGCTGGTGGCAATCAGGAAGTCTCCGTTTTTGTCGACCACGCTATAAATAAGTTCATAGGTAATCCGAACCTCGCGCGCACGGCCTGTGGCACTGAAAGTCACAATACTGCGGTCGCGCAACTCGCTGATCAGGTTTAGTTTCAATGGCGCGCCTTCGGGCGGATTCACCTTCAAGTCAAGAATTTGGAGCTGCAAGTCCATGTTGCGACTCATTTCTGAATTGTCCATGCCACGTAACTCAATTTTCTCGAAATCAAAGTCGTATTGGCCGCGCATTTGGAAGCCGCAGGCCGCCAATGCAAATGCAGTGGTCAGCAATGCAATGACTTGGATGAATCGTTTCATAAGGACTCGCTTGGTGATGAATTCAGTCTTAAACAACAATGTTGACGAGTTTGCCAGGTACCACAATTACTTTATTCGCGGGCTTGCCTTCCATGAACTTCTGAGCCGCTTCGCTGTTGAGTGCGGTGACCTCAATGCTAGATTTGTCTGCATCCGCGGGGACTTCAATGCTGCCACGCAGCTTGCCGTTTACTTGCACCATCAGGGTGAGCTCTGAACGTACCAGCGCTTTTTCATCCACTTCAGGCCATGGGGCGTCCAGCAACTCACCATGCGCTGCGCTGTAACCCAGGTTGCTCCACAGATGAAAGGCAATGTGCGGCACGATTGGGTACAACACGCGCAACAGAATACTCAAACCTTCTGACAGTACCGCATGGTCGGCGGGTGTATTTGCTTCGCTGGCAAATGCATCGAGCGTGTTCAGCATTTTCATGCCTGCAGAGACCACGGTGTTGTATTGGTGGCGATCGTAGTCGAAGTTTGCCTGCTTCAAATTTTCATGCACATCTCGGCGGGTGTTTTGTGCGGTCTTACCGAGTTCATCGGTGTTCAATGCGGGCTGGGCCTTAATTGCTTCCTGTTTGTTCAGCGCCAACTGGTACAAACGCTTCAGGAATCGGTGCGCGCCTTCCACACCTGAATCGCTCCACTCCAGACTTTGCTCGGGTGGTGCTGCGAACATGGTGAAAAGGCGCGCTGTGTCCGCGCCATATTGGTCGATCAGTGATTGTGGATCTATGCCATTGTTTTTCGATTTTGACATTTTTTCCACGCCACCAATAAGCACCGGCGTGCCGCTGCTGCTTAGCTTGGCTGAAACAGGGCGGCCTTTGTCATCGAAATCCACAGCCACATCGGCCGGGTTGATCCAGGTTTTCTTTCCGTTACTTTCTTCTGTGAAATACGTGTCGTTCAACACCATGCCTTGGGTCAGCAACGCAGTGGCTGGTTCACGGAATTTCACCAGCCCGAGGTCGTTCATTACCTTGGTCCAGAAGCGGCTGTACAGCAGGTGCAAAATGGCGTGTTCAATGCCGCCGATGTACTGGTCCATGGGCATCCAGTAATCGCTGCGTTCGTCAGTCATGGTGTTTGCATCGTTGCACACATAACGCGTGAAGTACCAGCTTGAATCGACGAAGGTGTCCATGGTGTCGGTTTCACGTCGCGCCAGGCTGCCGCACTTGGGGCATTTGCATTCGTAGAATGCTGCGCTTTTGGCCAAGGGGTTACCGCTGCCATCGGGCACCAAATCTTCGGGCAAAACAACAGGCAAATCTTGCTCAGGCACGGGCACATCACCGCAGGTGTCGCAGTAAATCATCGGGATTGGCGTGCCCCAGTAACGCTGGCGTGAAATGCCCCAGTCGCGCAGGCGAAATTGAATGCGCTTTTCGCCCAAGCCTTTGGCGGCCAGCAATTCGGCCACTCTATCCACAGCCGCCGTGTAGTTCAAACCATCCAGCGGCCCGCTTGCAATGCACACACCGCGTTCTTTGTCGCCGTACCATTCGGCCCATTCGCCGTTGCTGAAGACTTCGCCTTTTACGTCGATCACTTGCTTTATCGCAATGCCGTACTTCAAGGCGAATGCGAAATCACGTTCGTCGTGTGCGGGCACGCCCATCACTGCGCCATCGCCATAGCTTATCAACACATAGTTGCCAACCCAGACCGGTACACTTTCTCCGGTTAGCGGGTGCGTCACGTTCAAGCCCGTGGGCATGCCCTTCTTTTCCATGGTGGCCATGTCGGCCTCAGCCACTCCACCAGCCTTGCATTCAGCGATAAACGCTTGCAGGTCGGGATTGCCCTCAGCGGCCAGCGTAGCCAGCGGGTGTTCGGCAGCCACCGCGCAGAAAGTAACGCCCATGATCGTGTCTGCACGTGTGGTAAACACATACATTTTGCCGTCTTGAACCAGCTCGCCTTCAGCGTTTTTGATGTCATGCGGGAATGCAAAGCGCACGCCGGTGGATTTGCCAATCCAGTTTTCCTGCATTACTTTCACGCGGTCGGGCCATTGCAGGTCGTTCAAATCATCAAGCAACACATCGGCGTAGTCGGTGATCGCCATGTAGTACATCGGGATGTCGCGCTTCTCGACTACAGCGCCTGAACGCCAGCCTTTGCCGTCGATTACCTGTTCATTGGCCAGCACGGTTTGGTCAATCGGATCCCAGTTCACGGTACCTGTTTTCTTGTACACAATGCCTTTCTCAAGCATTTTCAAAAACAGCCACTGGTTCCATTTGTAGTAATCGGGTTTGCAGGTGGCTACTTCTTTGGACCAGTCAATGGCCAAGCCCATCGAGGCCATCTGCTTCTTCATGTAATCAATGTTGCTGTAGGTCCAGGCAGCTGGTGGTTTCCCGTTGGCCATGGCAGCGTTTTCAGCGGGCATGCCGAAGGCGTCCCAGCCCATGGGCATCAGGGTGTTGTAGCCCTTCATGCGTTTCTGGCGAATCATTACATCGTTGATGGTGTAATTGCGCACATGCCCCATGTGCAGCTTGCCACTGGGGTATGGCAACATTGACACGCAGTAGTACTTGGGTTTCAGCTTGCCACTTGCGTCTTTCGCGAAAGCTTCGGCCTTGTAGGCGTCAGATTCGATCCATTGGCCTTGAACGGCGTTTTCAATGTCTTGGGCAGCGTATTTGTCGAACATGGTGGCGTGAAACTTGGGTTTGAATTTTTGAATGCGGGCGGGGCTGGCCGGGTGGGGCGAGCCAATTGGGCATTATATCGGGCTTTTTCGTTTTTTACGGGCCGGGCAGGTGGGGCAATCACTGTTAAAATCAACAGCAAAACCCAATTCTGATGTGAGAAGCCGTGTCTTTACTTGAAAGCCTGAATCCCGAACAACTGGCAGCCGTCACCTTGCCGCGTGAATCTGCACTTATTCTTGCGGGCGCTGGCAGCGGTAAAACCAAGGTACTCACTGCACGAATTGCGTGGTTGATTCAAACCGGGCAGGTGGGGCCCAATGGCGTATTGGCGGTTACTTTCACCAACAAAGCGTCCAAGGAAATGCTTCACCGCATTTCCACCATGCTGCCGATTAACACCCGCAGCATGTGGGTGGGTACGTTTCACGGGCTTTGTAACCGAATGTTGCGTGCCCACTGGAAAGAAGCCGGTTTGCCGCAGGCCTTTCAAATTCTGGACATGCAAGACCAGTTGTCGGCGATCAAGCGCATGTACAAGGTACTAGGCATTGATGCTGAAAAATTTCCGCCCAAGCAGCTGAGTTACTTCATCGGTTCCGCGAAAGACCAGGGACTGCGCCCCAAAGACGTGGAAGCGCATGATGAATACCATCGGATGATGGTTCGGCTTTATGAGGCTTATGAAGCCCAATGCCAGCGCGAGGGCGTGGTGGACTTCGCCGAATTGTTGCTGCGCTCATTCGAATTGTTAGGGGCCAATCCGGCACTGCGAGAGCATTACCAGGCACGCTTCAAATACATTTTGGTCGATGAGTTTCAAGACACCAACAACTTGCAATACAACTGGCTGAAACGTTTGGCCGGGCCACAGGGCTGTATCTTTGCAGTGGGTGACGACGACCAGTCTATTTATGCGTTTCGCGGCGCGCGCGTGGCCAACATGGTGCAGTTTGAAAATGATTTCGCTGTGCAAAATCGGATCAAGCTTGAGCAAAATTACCGCTCGGTTGGCAATGTGCTGAAAGCTGCCAACGTATTGATTGGGCACAACAAAGCCCGTCTTGGTAAAGAATTGTGGACTGAAGCTGGCGAGGGCGAAGCCATTCGCGTGTACGAGGCCACCAGCGACCAAGACGAAGCAGCCTTCATTATTGACCGCATTAAGAAACTGGTGCTCGAAGAAGGTTTCAGCCGGTCGGATATCGCAATTTTGTATAGATCAAATGCGCAATCCCGAGTGGTGGAACAAGCCTTGTTCAATGCTGGTATGCCTTACCGCGTATATGGCGGTTTGCGCTTTTTTGAACGCGCCGAAATCAAGCATGCCTTGGCCTATTTGCGTTTGATGGACAATGCAGACGACGACAACTCGTTTTCACGCGTGGTGAATTTCCCGGCGCGTGGCATTGGCGCGCGCAGCGTTGAGCAACTGCAAGACCTCGCCACTTCGCAAGTCACATCGCTTTACCGGGCAATTCACCGCCTCGAGGGGCGGGCGCAAGCGGGCTTGAAAAAATTTGCGGATTTAATTGAGCGCATGCGCTTTGAAACCCGCGGTTTAAGCCTTGCTGATTTGGTCGACAAAGTAATCAATGAATCGGGTTTGGTGGCACACTTTCAGGCCGATAAAGATGGTGAAGACCGCGTTGAAAACTTGAAGGAATTGGTGAATGCGGCAGCTTCGTTTGCGATTGCGGAAGGTTATTACCAGGATGCGGCAGCCACCATGGTGGATGAAGAAAAATTGATCACGCCGCTGGCGGATTTCCTTTCCCATGCCTCACTGGAAGCAGGCGACAATGCAGCCGCTGCTGGTCAAGAGGCGATTCAATTGATGACCGCACATGCCGCCAAAGGCCTGGAATTCAAGTGTGTGTTCGTGACCGGGCTTGAGGAGGGATTGTTTCCGCACGAAAACAGCATTGGCAACTCCGTGGAAGGCGGCGATGGCACCAGCGTAGAGGCGGTGGAGGAAGAACGTCGCCTGATGTACGTGGCCATTACGCGCGCCCGTGAACAACTGTTTTTGAGTCATGCACAGCAGCGCATGCTGCATGGTCAAATTCGCTACCATTTGCGGTCACGTTTTCTGGATGAACTGCCCGAAGATGTATTGAAGTGGCTAACACCCAAACGCGCGCACATAGCCAGCCAGGGTTGGGATGCGCTTGATTCGAAAGTGTGGGGGCAAAGTAAAACCCTGAATGTGGGCTACAGCAATAAAACTACCAAGCGGCCTTATGATATTGGCACAGGCGTTTCCCATGCCAAGTTTGGCAATGGTGTGGTGGTGGCCTATGAGGGTGAAGGTGACGACCAAAGAATTCAAATCAACTTTGGTCGCCAGGGTATGAAGTGGTTGATGCTGAGTTTGGCCAAGCTTGAGAAATTTTGAGTTCAGCAGGTTTTGGGGTGGCTGGCCCACAAACCGCCAATAATCCCCGAGACCGCGCCGCAGATTGTAAATCCAACCAACGCTGGCAGAATCAATTCTTTGTAGGTGCTGGTGAATGTGGCGTCTTCGGGGGCCACAGCAAGAAGCTTTTGACCAAGAAACAAAGTAGACGGAGCAATCGTCCCATTGAAAGCCCCAAGCACTGCGCCACGGAGCATGCCCATGGTTGGGCCTAAGTTTATGTGTGGTTGTTGGTTAGGGGCATTGTGTATAGGAAGAGCAGCTTGCATCGTGTGGAATCCAAAGTGTTGTTTAAGGACACTGTAGTAACCACATTCACACTCTTAGTTCCAAAGTTGTGCGAACTCAAGCTAGCTATTCAGGATCATGCTCAAACACCGCCTTGTAGGTGGGGTAGAAAGTGCACAGCGAAACCGCCATCACCAAGGCCACACACATCATGTTCAAGGCGCTCAAGAATGCCGGGGGCAATCCCAATGTCATAAAAATAAACAGGAACACCGATGAAAACCCAAGGCCCAGAATAAGCCAACCCATGCCGTAAATCAGAAAGCTGGCTTTGTTGCGCCACACGGCCACCCAGCTTGAAAACAGGGCCTGCATGGGCTTCATGTTATGCCACACCACCAACACGGGCGCGAACCAGAACGCCAGCAGCACGGGAATACTGCTCACACCGACAAAGATCCCATACAGCACCATGTATTCCATGAATGCGGCATTGGCTTGAGGGTCGGCATTTTGTAGATCCTCAATCGATACGGTGGGTTGTGCACCCAACAACAGATGCGCAAATAGTCTGATCAATGCAAAACATGCGGTGTACGCAGCACCCAATACAAGCAGCGATTGCAAGTGCTTTCGGTTTTCCTGATTGAATGCATTGAACAACACGCCGGGAGAGACTCTCAACCCTTTCTGGCCCATACGCCCAGCGAGCATAATGCCGAACCCAAGTGCAGGAGATGCGATTGCAACGATGGCTGCGCCCAAAAACGGGATCAAAATACCTACAAACAAGATGATGAACAGGTAAGTGTTTCCGAATAGAAACATCTCGCCAGGTTTGCTGCGAAAAAGCTGAATACCTTGCATCAGCCAATCCCAACCGGCGCTGGGTGGGCAATTGTGAACGTAATTGGCCAATTTAAAACTTCCTTAATTCAGTAGTGTTACCAAGGGGATACCTTGGCGGCGGGCAAGCAATACTCGCTCAAAATGTTTGGGGTCTTTCACGTTTAGCACTTCGGCCTCGCGCGGCATGTAAAAATCGTAAAGACGCGAGGTCCAAAAGCGCAAACCGGCGGCGCGAAGCATGTCCTGCCACAAGTCGCATTCATAAGCGGTCAAGTTGCGAATTTCTTGATAGCCGGAAAGCAAAGCCTCGAGTAATTCATGATTCAATTCGCCGTTACTGATGCCTTCAGTCGACAGGTGAATACACCAATCGTTGGCAGTCACCGCCAGGTCGAACAGGAAAGTGTCTACACCCGCGAAATAGAAGTCGATCACGCCACCCAGACTGTCGCCCTGCATCAATGCATTGTCACGAAACAAGTCGGCGTGCACCGCCCCTTTGGGCAGCATTTTGTAGGCGTGGCGCTCGGCCACCGCTTTCTGATGATTCACTTCACTGAGTAACAAAGTTCGGATTGCTTCAGGTAAGTGGCTTTCGAGTTCATTCATGGCGGCCTCTATCCAGGCCAGCCCACGTGGGTTGGGTGTATTGCCGGAAAAGTCGCCAACTGCGACATGCGCCTGTGCGCAAAACCGACCAATTTCACGGCATTGTGCCGCGTTGGGTTGCTCGACCGATTTGCCGTTCAAGCAATTCACAAGCGTGGCTGGCTTGCCGCAAAGTTCGTTGAACAGCTCACCTTGTGTGTTGGCAATTGGCCCGGGCACAGCCAGGCCTTTTTTGGCCAGGTGTTCCATCAAGCCCAAATAAAACGGCAAGTCACTGGCTTTCAGCTTTTCAAATAAAGTCAGTACAAACTTGCCTTTGCTGGTGTTCACAAAATAATTGGTGTTTTCAATGCCCGACTCAATGCCCTCAAAGGAAAGCAATTCACCGCAGTTGCGGCTTTCTAGCCACTTTTGCAGTTCAGTCTGGGTAATGCGCGTAAATACAGCCATTCAAGGTCCTGATAGGGGGGCATCAAACACCTGCGGATTTTACCCGTGTTTCGGCCCGCTTTATAAGTCCAGCAGCTTCTCGGTTTCACTGTCTGAAGGATTGAAGGTCCGTTTCTCGTAAAAGCGGAAAATACAGGCCAATACCTCTTCCGGTGTCTCAACGACTTCGAACAAGTCCATGTCGCTTGGGCTGATCATGCCTTCACCCAGCAAATGGCTTTTTACCCAATCGATCAGCCCTGACCAAAACTTGGATCCCACCAGAATGATTGGAATGCGTCGGCCTTTGTTAGTTTGTATCAAGGTTAGCGCTTCAAACATTTCATCCAGAGTTCCGAAGCCGCCTGGCATCACGACATACGCACTGGCGTACTTGGCAAATGCAACCTTGCGGGCAAAAAAGTGCCGAAATGTCAGCGAAATGTCTTGGTACGGGTTGCCACTTTGCTCAAAGGGCAGCTCAATGTTCAAGCCCACACTGGGAGATTCACCCGCGTAGGCACCTTTGTTGGCAGCTTCCATGATGCCGGGGCCACCGCCGCTGATCACTGCAAAGCCGGAATCAGACAGCGCGCGGGCGATGTTTTCAGTCAATGCGTAATAGGGGTGGTCCAGTGGCGTTCGGGCGCTACCGAAAATAGACACTGAAGGGCGAATTGCGGATAGTTTCTCAGTGGCCTCAATGAACTCTGCCATAATTCCCAGCACATGCCACGACTCCCTGGCCTTCACTGCGGTGGATTGTTCTTTGGAGGGCAGGTGGCGCAATGTTGGAATATTTTTATTTCTGGTTGTCATATGAAGCGATTACTCCTGGTTGATGGGTCGAGCTACCTGTACCGTGCCTTTCACGCCATGCCCGATTTGCGAAATCGCGCGGGTGAGCCCACTGGGGCAATATACGGCATGGTCAATATGCTGCGACGCCTGCGTGCAGATTACAACACCGATGATGTGACCTCCAATTGTATAGCCTGTGTATTTGATGCGCCGGGCAAAACCTTTCGCGACGACATTTTCCCGGAATACAAGGCCAACAGAGCCAGCATGCCTGAAGACCTGGCCGCACAAATCCCCCACATTCACGAAGTTACCCGTGCCATGGGATGGCCCATTGTAATGGAGCCCGGCATTGAAGCCGACGATGTCATTGGTACGCTGGCGCAAGTGGCGCTGGAACAGGGCTTTGACGAAGTGATTGTGTCCACTGGCGACAAAGACATGGCCCAGTTGGTGAACGACAAAATTCGACTGGTCGACACCATGAAAAATGCGGTGATGACCCGCGATGCGGTGTTCGAGAAATTTGGCGTGTACCCCGAGCAAATTATTGATTACTTAACGCTGGTGGGCGACACCGTGGACAACGTGCCCGGCGTTGAAAAAGTGGGCCCGAAAACAGCCGCCAAATGGCTTGCAGAGTACAAAACACTCGATGGCGTGGTGGCCAATGCCGACAAAATTGGTGGCAAGGTGGGTGAAAACCTGCAAAAAGCGCTGGACTGGTTGCCCACGGGAAAATCGCTGGTCACCATCAAAACCGATTGCGAGTTTGAACTGCGCCGCCACATAGAAGAACAGCTAAAGGCAAACGCTGAAAACAAGGAAGAGTTAAAGCAACTGTTTCAACGCTTTGAGTTCAAAACATGGTTTCGCGCCCTGGGCGGCGTGGCGGAAGACGAAGCCGCAGCAAGGCTCAAAGTGGATGGTCCGCCCGATGGCAGTTCCATGAGTTTGTTCGATGCGCCCACGCAGGCAGTTGATTCCATTGAAACGGTGTGCGTGCAAACCCAAGCCCAGCTAGATGCTTTGCTGGCGGAATTGAAAGCGGCGGCGGCCAGCAAAACTCCGGTGGCTTTTGACACGGAAACCGATTCACTTGAACCCATGAATGCCCGAATTGTGGGCCTCTCATTTTCGATGAAGCCTGGCGTGGGTTATTACATCCCTTTGACGCACCAGGATTTGACTGCCGAGCCGCAGTTGCCGCTGGCTGATGTGTTGGCGTTTTTAAAGCCCTGGTTCGAAGACGACGATTCCCCCAAAATTGCCCAAAACGCAAAATATGATTTGCATGTGTTGGCCAATCACGATGTGTGGGTGAAGGGTTTGTTTGAAGACACTATGCTGGCCAGCTATATTCTGGAAGCGCACAAGCCGCATGGTATGGACGCCCTGGCCCTGCGCTGGTTGAACTACAACACCATTAAGTACGAAGAAGTGGCTGGCAAAGGCGCAAGCCAAATTACTTTTGACCAGGTACCCATTGATACTGCGACCAAGTACGCTGCAGAAGACGCTGAAGTAACCCTGCGCCTTGCGCACACCCTGAAAGCGGAACTCAAAAAGGTGCCAGAGCTGAGCAAGCTGTACCGAGATGTTGAACTGCCGTTTGGGCAAGTACTGTTTGAGGTTGAGCGCAACGGTGTCTTGATTGATTCCGAGAAACTGGAAGCCCAAAGCGCCGAGATTGCGGACAAGTTGAAACTGATTGAGGAGCAGGCTTTCGAGCTGGCTGGTGGCAGTTTTAACCTGAATTCGCCCAAGCAAATTGGTGAGCTGTTGTTCGACAAACTTGGTTTGCCTGTTGTGAAGAAAACCGCGAGTGGTGCACCTTCCACGGATGAAGAAGTGCTTAGCAAATTGGCGGAAGACTACCCGCTACCGGCCAAGCTTTTGGAACATCGTTCATTGGCGAAGTTGAAAAGCACCTACACCGACAAACTGCCCCGCATGGTGAACGCGCGCACAGGCCGAGTACACACCAACTACGCACAGGCAGTGGCGGTAACAGGCCGGTTGGCCAGCAATGACCCCAATTTACAAAATATTCCCGTGCGCACCGCCGAGGGCCGCCGCGTTCGCGAGGCTTTTATCGCAGCGCCTGGTTGTGTGTTGGTGTCGGCCGACTACTCGCAAATTGAGTTGCGCATCATGGCGCACATTTCAGGCGATGAAGCGCTGATTCACGCCTTCAATGAAGGGCTGGACATTCACAGCGCCACAGCGTCTGAAATTTTTGGTGTGGGTTTGAACGAGGTTACATCCAATCATCGCCGCACCGCAAAAGTCATTAACTTTGGGCTTATTTATGGCATGAGCGCGTTCGGCCTGGCCGGCAACCTGGGCATTACCCGCGAAGCCGCCAAGTTGTACATTGATCGTTATTTCACGCGCTACCCCGGTGTGGCCAAGTTCATGGACAATGTGCGTGCCCAAGCCAAGGAAGACGGCTATGTGCAAACCGTGTTTGGCCGCAGGCTGTGGCTGCCTGAAATTAAAAGCCCCAATGGCCCTCGCCGTGCGGGTGCAGAACGGGCGGCCATCAATGCGCCCATGCAAGGTACTTCTGCCGATCTAATCAAAATGGCCATGGTGGAATTGTCGGCTTGGTTGAAAGCTGAAAAGTTGCAAACGAAAATGATCATGCAGGTGCACGATGAAGTGATTTTTGAAGTACCCAAGGGTGAACTCGAATTGATTCAAAAGCGTGTGCCTGAAATCATGACGCAAGTGGCCAGACTGCGGGTACCACTGGAAGTGGGTTGTGGTGTGGGCAACAATTGGGAAGAAGCGCATTAAAACTTCAGCAGCAATCAGGAGCAAACAGATGAGCAACACCAAGAGCGACATTAAGAACAAGGAAAATCAGGAACATTTGGAAGCACTGACAGGCGGTGGCAAGTTACCCATCAGCCGCCGAACCTTGCTGAAAGGTTTTACTGCAGGTGGCTTCGCTGTGGCTGCATCACCCATCCTGGCTCAAGCGATCACCACGTCAAGCGAAGGCCTTGAAGAGGGTCGGGTGTTTGTTGATGTGGGCGATGACGACATGTTTGCTTACCGCGCCTATCCAAAAGGCAAGCAAAACGCGCCGGTTATTTTGGTGGTGCCTGAAATTTTTGGTGTGCATGCTTACATTGAAGATGTGTGCCGTCGATTGGCACAAGCCGGGTTTTACGCTTTATCCCCTGAAATCTTTTTTCGCCATTCTGAGCCAGGCCAGTACGCAACTGTGGCGGCCATTATTGAAAATGTGATTTCGAAAATGGACGATGCACAAGTGATGGCGGATTTGGACAAATGTGTGGAATTCGCGAGCAGCGAAGGTGCAAACGCGCAAAAGCTGGCCGTAACGGGCTATTGTTGGGGCGGTCGAATTACTTGGTTGTATGCCGCACACCAACCTGCTGTAAAAGCAGGCGTAGCTTGGTATGGGCGCTTGGTGGGTGCGGAAACTGAACTTACGCCGCGTCATCCGGTGAATATTGCGTCAGAGCTGAAGGCGCCTGTATTGGGTTTGTACGGTTCTGAAGACAGCTCTATTCCCTTGGACACCGTGGAACAAATGCGAAGTGCACTAAAAAGTGCTGACGGTAACCCAAATGCCAAGGCCAGCAGCATCACTGTGTTCGACAAGGCTCAGCATGGTTTTCACGCCGATTATCGACCCACCTACAATTCCGCCGTGGCTAAACAGGCGTACAATCAGGCGCTTGAGTTCTTGCGGGGCAAGAACCTGATCTAATCTCGGACCCAATCAATCGTGCAATCCAGTTTACCGCTTGTCCTTCTGGCCGCTGCCTTGGGCACGGCTTTGGCCATTTTTGCATCGGCCTTGCTGACTGCCCGCAATATTGCACGCTCGCTAGAACCCATGGTCAGTGTGTCGGCGGGCGTGTTGCTTGGCGCTTCCTTGCTGCATTTGTTGCCAGAAGCGCTCGACAAGGGCATGGACCACCACAATTTGTTTGCCTTGTTGCTGGCGGGTTTGTTGTTCTTTTTCGTGCTGGAAAAGTTTTCGATTTTTCGCCACAGCCACCACCATGAACACGACGGGCACGACCACCACCACGGCTTTGACAAACGCGAAGCCCGCCGGGGCGGCTTGCTGATTGTAGTTGGTGATTCAATTCACAACTTTGCCGATGGTCTGCTAATTGCCAGTGCATTTCTGGTTGATTTTCAGTTGGGCTTGGTCACAACACTCAGCGTGGTGTTGCATGAAATTCCGCAACAGACCGGTGATTACTTGGTGCTCGTGAATGCGGGTATTGCCCGCAAAAAAGCCCTTCAATTGATGGCCGTGGCCGGTTTGGCGGCGGTATTCGGGGCAGGTTTGGGTTACACGCTGTTTACTGAAATGCAGGCTTTACTGCCTTACGCCTTGGTATTTGCAGCAGCCAGCTTCATTTATGTGGCCGTGGCGGATTTGATTCCGCAAATGCAGCAACGCGTAAAAATTAAAGAAAGCTTGGTTCAGCTATTGTGCATTGGCTCAGGTGTTTCGCTGGTGGCAGTGTTGGCGGAAATTCTGCATCACCACCATTAATGTACTGGCTCAGGCGGGCAACAACTTTCGTTGGTGTGTTGCATAAGAAGAGAGCCCGCCGCACGCGATAATCAGTAGAACGCCCAGCCAGGTTGTGCTAGTAGGCAGGTCGCCCAGCACCGCAATGCCGTAAAAGGTCGAAACCAGAATGGTGCAGTATTGAAGCGCCGCAGAAAGCCACGTAGAGCCGCTGCCAAATGAACGGGTCAATGCCAAATTGCCTGCACCCCCGAAAAAACCCAAAGCCAAAAGCCACAGCAGCGACCAGCCAGAATCTTCAGTTTTAAACACCGCAAATTCACCAAAACCGATTAAATAAACAAGCGAGGTGACCGTCGCCGTGCCTGCAAAGTAAAGCACAGTGCGCCATTCCGGTTCTTTGGCTTGCCCCAGGCTTTTAAGTTGCAGATAAGCAATTGCAGACACCGCGCCCGCGCCCAGGCCTATTAATGCAATCGGCAGTTGCTTGTTGGCCAGCACGGGCTGCAACACAGCCACAACACCTACAAACCCAATGGCAATTGCCAATTGTTCAAGCCAGTTTCTAGATTGCCCATACCAAAGCCACAAGATAAGCGCGATAAAAAGGGGGGATGTGTACATCAAGGTGGTGGCCGTGGCCAAAGGCAACACGGTGGTGGCGTGAAAACCGCACCACATGGCCACAATGCCAGCGATATTTCGCCTTAAATGCAGATGGGCCACCGGGCTTTTCAGGCTAAGGCCATGCAGCAGGGCCCAGGCCGCAATACCGATCAGCGGCACCGCACCCCGAAACAGAATAATTTCGCCCAATGTGGCATGTGTGGCCGCCAGTTTCACCATCAAACCCATGGTGCCAAAACACAGGCAGGCCATTAACATCCAAAGTGCTTGCATGGGTGTGTTGTCGGCCTGCCGTGTTTTAGATGGACTTCTTCAGGTTTCCTGCCTGGCTGTGGTTCGGGTGCATTCGTGCACCGTACCAGGCATGAAAATGCGCCATGCCATCTTCCATCGGGCTTTGGTAGGGGCCTGCATCGTGCTCACCGCGTTCCATCAACACGCGGCGGCCCTCGTCCATGCGTTCTGCAATTTCGTCGTCTTCTACGGCAGTTTCCATGTAGGCGGCTTGTTCAGCCTCGACAAATTCCCGTTCAAACAGACGAATTTCCTCGGGGTAATAGAACTCGACCACATTCAGCGTTTCTTGCGGGCCAGTCGGGTGCAGGGTTGAAACCACCAATACGTGGGGATACCACTCCACCATGATGTTTGGGTACATGCAAAACCAGATTGCACCGTATTTTGGTTCAACACCATCGCCAAATTTTTTCACCGCATCGTGCCATTGGCGATACACCGGCGTGCCGGGTCGGCGCAGGCCGGCTTTCACGCCCACTGACTGTACGCTCCAGTTGTCGCCGTAGTACCACTGCAAATCTGAACAACTCACAAACTGGCCAAGGCCAGGGTGGAAGGGCTCAACATGATAGTCCTCCAGATAAACCTCAATAAAGGTTTTCCAGTTGTAGGGCAGCACATTGGTTTTCACAGAATCAAGCTGAAAGTTTGAAAAGTCAATTTCTTCCAGAAAGGGCACCTGTTTCAGTTCTTCAAGTACGTTTCGGCCAGAATTAAACAGCAGGCCGCGCCAGTTTTGAAGTGGGTACGATTGAAGCTTGGTACAGGGTTGCTGCGCAAAGTGCGGCGCACCCAGCAGCTCACCTTTTAAATCATAGGTCCAGCGGTGCAGGGGGCACACAATATTTTCTGAGTTGCCATGGCCTTTCAGCATGATGGCTTGGCGGTGTCGACACACGTTGGACAAAAGCTCTATTTCAGAGCCGTTGTTTACCAGAATGCGACCGTCTCCTTCCCACGGAAGTGACCTCCAGTCGCCGCGCTCGGGCACCCAATGGGTGTGACCGACGTAACCCGGTCCGTCTCGATAGAGTAGTTGGATTTCATCCTTCAAAACATGCTCATCGAAATACGTTGAAACATGGGGCTGCAAGCTTGACAGTGTCATTGCTTCTGACACATTGGACAAATCACTCAAATCGGACATGATCCCGGGGACCTCCTCCATCAGTGTCCGCAATCGGCACTAATGTAAATTAACCTGTTGAACACAAAGAGAAAGTGGATTGTACCCTTTAGTCTGCATTCCGGCCAAAGACTTTTCGCCTTTGGGCAAAGACGCAGTAAAATAGAAGACTTTGCATCACTTCGCGCAGCACAATGAGCCCAAGCAAGTCCAAAGCAACCCAATCAGTGGCCTCGTCGGAAGCCTCACAGGCGGTACCCGTTTCTTTTGAAGAAGCAGTGGCTGAACTTGAGGCATTGGTGAATGTCATGGATTCGCAGAACATGGGCCTGGACCAGTTGTTGACCGACTACAAGCGCGGTGCCTATTTGGTGAAGTATTGCCGAGACCGCCTAAGCCAGGTTCGAAAAGAGGTCACCGAGATTGAACAAACCCTGAACAAACCTGTAGATGAAGGTGATCAGTGACGCTTGCCCAAACCACACGGCTGAATTGGTTTGACTCAACTCGTGCAGGGCTTGAGCATGCATTGGCCGCGAAGCTTTCAGAATTTGAAGGACCATCGCCCGTGTTGAATGAGGCCATGGCCTACGCCCTGCTGGAAGGCGGGAAACGCTTGCGGGCCATGTTGGTATTTTCTGCGGGCCATGCAGTGGGTACGCCTGCTTCCGAGCTGACTGATGCCGCTTGTGCCATTGAAGCCATGCACGCCTATTCACTGGTACATGATGATTTGCCGAGTATGGACAATGATGTGCTTCGCCGTGGCAAGCCCACTTGTCATGTTAAGTTTGGTGAGGCATTCGCCTTGCTGGCAGGCGATGCGCTTCAAACGCTTTCGTTTCAATGGCTGGCTCAGTCTACGCAAGGCAGTGTGCAGGTTCGCATGCAACAAATTGCAGCCTTGGCGGGCGCAGCCGGTGCGCAAGGCATGGCCGCAGGGCAGTCTATCGACCTGGCGCATGTGGGCAAAGGAATGGGCCTTGAGGCACTTGAAAACATGCACGCCCGAAAAACCGGTGATTTGATCAAAGCCTCGGTTCGCATGGGTTATGTCAGTAATCCGGACCTGTCGCCCGTTCAGAAGGATGGATTAGAGGCCTATGCCCATTGTTTGGGCTTGGCATATCAAGTGATTGACGACATATTAGATGTGGAATCCACCAGCGATGTGCTCGGCAAGACTTCGGGCAAAGATGCGCTGAACAACAAACCCACCATGGTGAGTTTGATGGGCCTGGGCCAAGCCAAACAGTTGTTGGCCCGTTTGCGCGAAGAAGCCATGGCAGCGTGTGCCGTCATTGATCCGCAACGCCGCAGCCCCTTAGAAACTCTTGTAGAACTGATTACAAACCGGAAATCATGACCGATCTGCTTAAAAAAATTGATTGCCCCGCTGACCTTCGTCGACTGGCTGAAAACCAGTTGCCCGAACTGGCCGACGAGTTGCGCAATTACATTGTGGAGCAAGTGGCCAAAACAGGCGGGCATTTGTCGTCCAACCTGGGTACGGTTGAATTAACAGTGGCATTGCACTACGTGTTCAACACGCCCAATGACCGCGTAGTGTGGGACGTGGGTCACCAAACCTATCCCCACAAAATTTTGACTGGGCGGCGCGAAGCGATGCCCGGTTTGCGCCAATACGGTGGCATTTCGGGTTTTCCAAAGCGTTCCGAGTCTGAATACGATGCCTTTGGCACCGCGCATTCCAGCACGTCGATTTCTGCAGCCTTGGGCATGGCTGTGGCTTCCCGTAATTTGGGTGTTAACCGCAAGCACATCGCGGTGATTGGCGATGGCTCTATGACAGCCGGCATGGCTTTCGAGGCATTGAATAATGCAGGCGTAACGCCGGATATCGATTTGCTTGTGATTTTGAACGACAACGACATGTCGATTTCACCGCCTGTGGGTGCGCTGAACAAGTACTTGGCCAAGCTGTTGTCGGGCCGCATGTTGAACAACGTAAAGGAAGTGGGCAAGGGCATTTTGGGTGTTGCGCCTCCTTTGTACGAATTGGCGCATCGGCTTGAAGAACATGTCAAGGGCATGATGAGCCCGGCCACATTGTTCGAGGAATTTGGATTTAATTACTACGGCCCGATCGACGGGCACGACCTGGACGCCCTGGTGCCCACCTTGCAAAACTTGCGTGCCATGAAAGGTCCAATTTTTCTGCATGTGATTACCAAAAAGGGTGCGGGCTACAAGCTGGCCGAGCAAGACCCGGTGCTGTACCACGGCCCTGGCAAGTTTGACCCCAGCATTGGCATTCAGAAGTCGACTACACCCAAGCCACCCACCTACACACAAATTTTTGGCAAGTGGCTTTGCGACATGGCGCAATCAGATCGCAAACTGGTGGGCATTACGCCAGCCATGCGCGAAGGCTCCGGCATGGTCGAGTTTGAGCGTCGTTTCCCTTCGCGCTATTTCGATGTGGGTATCGCGGAACAACACGCGGTTACTTTTGCCGCCGGCTTGGCTTGCGAAGGTATGAAACCCGTGGTGGCTATTTACTCCACATTTTTGCAGCGTGCCTACGACCAGTTGATTCATGATGTGGCTTTGCAGAACCTGGATGTAACCTTTGCGCTGGACCGTGCAGGCTTGGTGGGCGCCGACGGTGCAACCCATGCCGGCAATTACGACATTGCCTACCTGCGTTGTATTCCTAACATGGTGATCGCCGCGCCCTCGAATGAAGACGAGTGTCGCAAATTGCTGACAACTGCTTATCACTACCCTGGCTGCGCCTCTGTGCGTTATCCGCGGGGTGTGGGCCCTGGTGTAGTGGCCGATGAGCCGCTGGATATTCTTGAAATTGGCAAGGCAATGGTGCGTTATTCACCCGATGCCACGGAACACAAGCTTGCAATTCTGGCATTTGGCTCTATGTGTGAACCAAGCCTTGAGGCTGGCCGCGCATTGGGCGCCACCGTGGTGGACATGCGCTGGGTCAAGCCCATTGATGCCGAATTGCTACAACGGTTTGCCGAGCAGCGCTACAGCTTTGTGACCGTTGAAGAGGGCTGTATCATGGGTGGCGCAGGCTCTGCGGTAACAGAGCATCTGCACGCCCAAGGTTTTAACAATGCAGTTTTGCAACTCGGCTTGCCCGATGAATTCATTGACCACGGAGACCCTGTTCTTCTTCTCAAGAATCTTGGACTGGACGCCCAAGGCATAAAAGCGTCCATTAAGCAGCACTATGGCGAGCTCTTTGATCGCCACACCAATGTGGTACGCCATGTAGCAGGGCGTTCCGCAAACACATGAGGAAGTTATGAATACACGTGACAAAGGCTTGGAGAATGCCGTGGCCACCAACCCAAACGACCAAGCCATTCCCGATGTCCAAAGCACCATCGACACCCGCCACATTGCAATCCAATCTGTGGGCATTCGTTCTGTCAAGTATCCAGTTCTAATTGAACTTCAAGGCCAAAAGCCAATGCCGTCCGTGGCTGAGTTCGAAATGACCGTGTTTCTGCCTGCCGATCAAAAAGGCACGCACATGTCGCGTTTCATCGCTTTGCTTGAAGAAGCGCAGGGCAGCGTGCTAACCGTGAGTGGTTTTCGCGCCATGTTGGCTGAAATGCTGCAACGCCTGGATGCGCCTTCTGGCCGCATCAAGATGGAATTGCCATATTTTCTGTCCAAGGTTGCGCCTATTAGCGGTGTTTCAAGCTTGATGGACTACCAGTTAACGCTGGAAGGTTCAGCTTCTGAAGCCGGCCAGGACATTTGCCTGACCGTGGTTGTTCCGGTCACTAGCTTGTGCCCTTGCTCCAAGAAAATCGCCGAGTATGGTGCGCACAACCAGCGCTCGCATGTCACCGCCCGTGTACAGCTTAAAGAAGACGTGGACATCGCCCAATTTATTTCGGCAATAGAGCAGCAAGCGTCGTGTGAACTGTATGGTTTGTTGAAGCGCCCAGACGAGAAATATGTCACTGAGCGCGCCTACGACAACCCCAAGTTTGTCGAAGACTTGGTTCGTGATGTGGCAATTGCCATGAACAAATTCACGCAGGTTGGGCGGTACACCGTGGAAGCGGAAAACTTTGAATCCATTCACAACCACTCGGCGTATGCACGCATTGATCGCGCGCATTAATTGTGTCTGAATCCAAGGAAATTTTTATATTGGGATTGACGTCCGCCGGAAAGGTGTTTCGCCCATCCGATTGGGCCGAACGCCTTTGCGGCGTTCTGTCCTGTTACCGCCCTCCGGGTCGGCAGCTTAATCAGCAAATCAGTCAGCAGCATTTGGCGTACAGCCCCTATGCAAAACCCACTGTCATCAACAACGTGAAATGTGTGGTGGTTGATGAGCGTTTGCGCGACATTGAACCCATGGCCATGACATTCGTGCTTAATTTCGCGCGGGACAATGATTTGCAGCTGCTTGATGCGTGTCTGTTACCGGATGAGAAATAGCGGTGTAGTTGGCTGCGGTGGTCGATTAACGCACAGTCGTTTGTCTTGGTCAACTATTCAGGACTTATTCGGCACCAATAGGCAACACAAAAAGCCCCTTGCAACCAAGGGGCTTTTTCATGTGGGTATTCTGAAGCATTCTGTATCAAGGCACTCAGTATTGCTGCGGTGGTGAAGTGTTCTTCGCCCGCCTGCTTACCAATGAACCGCTTAAAATTAAGCAGCCATGCCTTTTACAAGTGCAGACAAGCGTGACTTGTTGCGTGATGCCTTGTTCTTGTGGATTAGATCTTTGTCTGCCACGCGATCCAGAATGCTTGTTGTTTCGCGATACACTGCTTGTGCAGCAGATTTGTCGCCTGCTTCAACAGCAGCGCGTACCTTTTTAACCGCGGTTCTCATCGCCGAGCGAATGGCAGAGTTGTGCGCATTTGCTTTGGCGGCTTGTTTTGCGCGCTTGCGCGCCTGTACTGTATTGGCCATATTGCTTAGGTTCCAGGGTGTAGAATTCGAAAACCCGCAATTTTAACAAAATACGAGCCCTTTAACAATCACTATATGAATTTATTGAAGTCGGCAGCCGCGGTCAGCGCCATGACCATGCTATCCAGAATCACGGGTTTGATTCGAGAGACAATCACCGCGCGCCTCTTGGGGGCAGGTGCAGAATCTGATGCTTTTTTCATCGCCTTCCGCATTCCGAACTTGTTGCGTCGTCTTTTTGCCGAAGGTGCATTTTCCCAAGCCTTTATTCCAATCTTGTCTCAGACCAATTCCACAGACGGGAAATTGGCGGCTGTTGATTTGGCCAGACGCGTCAGTTCGCTGCTGTTCCTTAGTCTGCTACTGATTGTGGTGTTGGGTGTGTTGGGTGGTACCTGGGTGGTCATAGGCATGGCCAGTGGTCTTGAAGTGGGCAGTGAACAGTTTGAGCTTACCGTGTTGCTTACCCAATGGATGTTTCCGTACATCCTTTTAATCTCCATGGTGGCGCTGGCATCTGGCTTGCTGAATACATTCCGTTCGTTTGCCTTGCCTGCATTTGCGCCCGTGTTGCTCAATATCAGCTTTATTGCAGGCGCCTTGCTTTTGGCGCCTTATTTCGACCAAGCGGTCAAAGCGTTCGCAATTGCAGTGATGGTCGGTGGCGTGTTGCAGGTGGCGGTGCTTTGGTATGGTTTGGCCCGCACGGGCTGCCTGATCAATCCCTTTGCCGGTTTAGGTGCAATTAAAGTGGCGTGGGCCGACGAACGCGTGCGCCGTGTGCTTCGAAATATGGTGCCAGCTACCCTGGCCGTGTCTGTTGCCCAAATCAGTTTGATCATCAACACCAATATTGCATCACATTTGGAACAGGGCAGCGTGTCCTGGATTTCCTATGGCGATCGACTGATGGAATTTCCCACTGCACTGCTGGGTGTGGCTTTGGGAACAGTGCTGTTGCCATCGCTTTCTGCTGCGGCCACTCGCAGTCATGAGGAATATTCCCGCCTGATGGACTGGGGGCTGAGGCTTACCGTGGTGCTGGTGCTGCCTGCTGCCGTCGGAATGGGGCTGTTTTCTGATGCGTTGGTGGCCTTGCTGTTTCATTATGGCCGGTTTGATGCGAATGATGTTGCAATGACCAGCCAGGCCGTGGTGGCTTACAGTCTGGGTTTGGCGGGCTTGGTGCTGGTTAAAATTCTTGCTCCCGGCTTCTATGCGAAACAAGACATTCGCACCCCTGTAAAAATTGGTATTGTGGTGGTGATCACCACCCAGTTGATGAACTTGCTCACAGTGCCTTGGCTTGGCCATGCTGGTTTGCCGCTTAGCATTAGCGTGGGCGCCATGCTGAATGCTGGCGTGCTGTACTGGGGGCTGCGCAGGCGCGGCCTTTATACTCCTTCTGCTGGGTGGTTGGTGTACTTCATGAAAGTAGCGGTGGCGGCAGTGGGCATGGGTGTGGTGTTGTGGTTCCTGAACCAGCGATTTGACTGGCTTGCCATGGCAGCCACTCCTGTGGCTCGGATTGGTGCTGTGTTGGGGGTGATTGGTTTGTGTGGCCTGGTGTACTTTACGGTGCTGGCAGGCTTGGGCTTGAATCCGAAGCGCTTGATCAGAAAGCCGGCCACAAACTGAGTTTGACGCGATGTAGCGGGTTTTGGCTCGGCTCGCAGCGTTTCTGATGTCGCTGCAAGCCGGCTTGAATCACTTTAAAGAAATTATTTCAGGGCATCAAAGGCGCGTGCCTTGATTTCCTCAACACTGCCAACACCCGCAATTTTGCGGTATTGGGGTGCATGGTCGTCGCCAGTGGCGGCCCACTGGCCGTAGTAATCTACCAATGGGCGTGTTTGCTTTTCATACACGTCCAGGCGCTTTTTTACGGTTTCAACTTTGTCGTCATCGCGCTGAACCAGTGGTTCGCCGCTCACATCATCAATTCCTTCCTGTTTGGGTGGGTTGAATTTGATGTGGTAAGTGCGGCCTGAAGCAGGGTGGGTGCGTCTCCCGCTCATGCGATCGATAATTGCATCGTGAGGTACGTCGATTTCCAGTACGAAGTCGATTTTCACGCCGCCTTCTTTCATGGCCTCTGCTTGGGGAATGGTGCGGGGAAAGCCGTCGAACAGGTACCCGTTTGCGCAATCCGATTCTTTCAGGCGCTCTTTCACCAGGTTAATAATGATGTCGTCGGAAACCAGTCCGCCGCTGTCCATCACCTTTTTGGCTTCAATGCCCAAAGGCGTGCCAGCCTTGACAGCTGCGCGCAGCATATCGCCAGTGGAAATTTGGGGAATCCCAAACTTTTCCTTAATGAATGTCGCCTGTGTGCCTTTGCCTGCACCGGGCGCGCCCAATAGAATTAAACGCATAGTCGCCTCAAGAGTTTTTTTGATCTGTTCGCCTGTTATACAAGATGCGTTGGTTATAACAGGTAAAGTATTTTTGGCCGTTTTTCTTATTAGGGCCTTTGCGATTATGGGTAGCCCAACTTGCAGCAAGCTTACCCAAATGCTGTCCCGTGTTTGTTCTGCACTGTTCAGCCCAAACGCGATCCAAACAACGCCCTGACTTTTTCCAGGTCGTGCGCAGTGTCTACTCCGGGAAGCGGAGCATCCTGAATCATACACACTTTTATCCGAAAGCCATTGGCCAGCGCCCGCAGTTGTTCAAGTGATTCAAACACCTCAATCTGGGCTGCTGGCAGGGTTTGATATTTTTTCAAAAAGCGTGCGCGATAAGCATACAAGCCAATGTGTCGAATTCCCAACTGCCCTTCAGGTGCGCCTTGGGGCCAGTCTTGATTGGCGTATGCATCGCGGGGAAAGGGAATGGGGGCGCGTGAAAAGTACAGCGCTTCACCATCCTCACGCATGGCAATTTTCACAACATTCGGATTTTTAAACTCTTCCCAGTTATTGATTGCATGCCCGCAGGTGGCAATGTCTTGCTGTCCGTTCAGCAGGGTGTTGGCCACCAGGTCGATCAAGGCCGGATCAATCAAGGGCTCATCGCCTTGTACATTCACCACCACGGTGTCGTCGCCCCAGCCCTTAAATTGCACCACCTCGGCAATTCTGTCGGTGCCTGTGGGCCAGTCGCCGCGCGTCATCAGCACCTGCAGGCCATGGAGTTTGCACGCCGCTTCAATGTCGGCATGGTCAGTGGCCACAAGCACTTCATCGGCACCTGATTTCATGGCTTGTTCGGCGACCCGAACAACCATGGGCTTGCCCGCGATGTCCAGCAAAGGTTTGCCCGGCAGTCTCATCGAAGCATGACGGGCCGGTATTACGGCTTTAAACATGAGGGCTCAGTTGTTGGTCGTTGAAATCGTTTCGGCTTGCTCTACCAGCATGATGGGAATTCCATCGCGCACCGGGAAGGCCAGTTTGTCGGCTTTGCACATTAAAAAGCCATCGGTGGGGCGTTTTTCAAGCGGCCCTTTGCAAATGGGGCAAACCAGAATATCAATCAATTGTGGGTCCAATGCTGTCCTCTAGGGCTAGGGTCAGGGCAGGTGGCAGTTCAACATGTATTTCTGCCACCCAAACCTTTGAATTTGATGAGTTCAATTTTACGGCATCTTTGCCGCTGGTAATCAAAATCGACTGGTCGAACTGCATGCAAAAGTCTGCAGGGTAGTCGAAATGATCGGGAAGGGGCATTTTTTGGGTGATCTTAATGCCCAGTGCCTCCACTGCAGAAAACAGCTTGTTGGGGTTGGCCATGCCGCTAAAGGCCGTAATACCCAAGTTTGCCCATTGTTTTGCAGCTTGCTTGCTGGGTAAAAATTCGCCTGTTTGCAGATGCTTGAAACCGATTAGGCGCACAGTCACCTCGTGCCACTTGGTGTCCCTGGGCATGTTCAAACATTGGCTTAAATACCCTACTGAACAATTAGACGCGATAACTGCATCCACTGAGTTCAGTCGGCTCAGTGGCTCCCGAAGTGGGCCTGCCGGTAGCATGCGTCCATTTCCTTGTCCGCGTGAATCGAACACCACCCACTCAAGTTGTCGCCTCATGCGGTGGTGCTGCAAACCGTCGTCTGACACCACCAAATCCAGGTCTGGATAACTTTCAAAAAGCAAACTCAGCGCGGCATTGCGATCTGCACCCACCGCAACTGGGCAATGTGTTTGTGCGCAAAGAAACAAGGGTTCGTCGCCTACTTCGTCAGCCACGGGCAGCGGCTCACGTGGGTCGATCAGCACAGCGTGGCTACTGCGGCGACCATAGCCACGGCTCACGATACCTACTTTTTTTCCATGCAATTGCATGAATTGACACACTGCCATCACGAGTGGGGTTTTTCCTGCCCCGCCCGCAATCAGGTTACCAATCACCAGAACCGGGGGATTGGTGTGTGTTTTGGAATGGGCTGATTTTGAGTCATGCCGGCCAAAAGCTCTTAAGCCTTTGTAAACGCTTTCAAGAATATTTAAAGCGAAAGATTCCAATGTCGTGGATTTGCTTCCACCGTACCAAATCTCCAGCAGCCTGGTTTCAAGTTTGGCTTTGAAGAACAACCGGATCATGGGGCCTTGCCACCGGCCGTGGCAATCGATACTCGCGCAATTCCCAGTGACGCCAGCATGTCCATAACCACTACCACCGACTGGTGGGTGGCGGCTGCGTCTGCTTCTACAATGGCGCGGCGTTCTTCGCCCGCATTGACGGCCGACAAGGTTTTTGTCAGTTCCCGGCGAAGCTGTGATTCGTTCAGTATTCCTTGGGCACCAAAGGCGTAGTTGCCGTCACGGCCAATTCTAATACGCAGCGCGTCGGGTGGTGAGGTGTCTTCCTTGGCGCTTTGGGTACCGGGAAGATCAACCTCAAGCTGACTGGGTTGCATGAAGGTGGTCGACACCACCAGAAAAATCACAATTACCAGAAGCACATCAATTAAAGGAATTAAATTAATGTCAGGGGCTTCGGTTGTGGTTGCGCGTCTAATTCTCACCGGCTTGTTTCCTCAGCCCGCTTTACGCGCGTTGGCATGCTGCTTTAGCAGCTCTTCGAAGGGCTTCAGGGCAGTGCCCATGTCGTCCAGAATTGCATTGATTCGAATGCGAAACAGGCGGTAGGCCACCAGGGCAGGAATGGCCACAATTAGCCCGAATGCTGTGTTGTACAGTGCTACGGCAATGCCCGCGGCGATCGCTTCAGGGGTTTGGGCGGCAGAACCTTGTACTGCAAAAATTTCAATCATGCCGATGACTGTGCCCAGCAAGCCCATCAAGGGTGCAGCACTGGCAATCATAGACAACACATCCAAGTGTTTTTCCATTTTGCCTTGAACGCCAAGTGCTTCGCTTTGCATGGCCATGTCGATGTCTTCATTTTTGTAAAAGGCAGACAGCCCTGCGGCCATTAAACCACCCAGCGCGCTGTGCGCCTCCAGGCGAGCAATGTTTTGTTTGTCTTTAAACTGGGGCAGTGTTTTGCACACATCTGCCACCAACCCTGCGGGTGCCAATTCTTTCCTTCTGAGGGCCCAAACACGCTCAAAAACAATGGCTAGAGCAACCACGGAAGCGAAAATCAGGGGCCAGATTGGCCAGCCTGCTGCGGAAATGATTGACCACACAAGTAGACTCCTATTCGATAAGACACGGACTCTAGCGAAAAAACCAACATTACACAAATTCTCATACAGTGTAGTTTTCTAGTTATTGTGGATAACTTTGGGGAAAAGCCACTTAAATTTTTGATGGATCAAATGATTTTTCAATAAATGAACTTTTTGTGTCTGGTTATGTTGGCTTTTTTGTATTAAAAATCAATGGCTTGAACATAAATTCCTGTGTTTCAGGAATGTTGCACAGAATGTGGCTTTTTGTTAGCGCTTGTGGAAATGTGTGCAGATTATTGCGAATTTAGGCGATAAATGATTGACTTCAAAACAATTTTTTCGGTGAGTCAGTTTGCCAGGCAGCTGAATGATCATTTCAGAACCCAGTTTGGCGCAATCCGAATACAAGGTGAAATAGCCTCAATCACCCGGGCTTCGTCGGGGCATTGGTATTTTGGCTTGAAAGACGATGCTGCGCAGCTGAAGGCGGTCATGTTTCGCCAGCGCAATGTGCTTGCCGGGTTTTTGCCCGTTGTAGGCGACAAAGTAGAAATACTTGCCCAGCTGGCCATGTATGAACAACGGGGCGAACTTCAGCTGATTGTTGATGTGATAAAAAAAGCTGGGCAGGGCAACCTTCACGAGCAATACCTACAGCTGAAAGCAAGGCTAACGCAGGAAGGTTTGTTTGATTCAAATCGCAAAAAAACCTTGCCCACGGTGGTGTTCAACCTCGGGGTGGTTACTTCGTTGCAGGCTGCGGCTTTGGCCGATATAAAGCAAGCCCTGGCCCGGCGTGCACCCCATGTGCAGTACACCGTGTACCACACGGCTGTTCAAGGCGAGCAGGCCGCGGCTCAGATTATCGATGCCCTGCAGAAAGCGGACGCCGCAGGTCACGAAGCGATTGTGCTGTGCCGGGGCGGTGGCAGTCTTGAGGACCTTTGGAGTTTCAACATTGAAGCCGTGGTGCGCGCGGTGGCCGCCTGTAAAACGCCCATCGTGGTTGGTGTGGGGCATGAATCTGATGTCACCCTTGCAGAATTTGCAGCTGATTTGCGAGCGGCAACACCCACCGCCGCAGCAGAATTGATCAGCCGACCCACACGCGAATTGCTGGGCGAGGTTGACGGGTTGTACAACAATCTTCGAAGGGCTCTTCGTCACCGTGCGCAGCTATTGGTTCAACAAGTTGACCGGGCAGAACTGGGGCTGCTAACACCAACGGCCTATGTAAACGCCCTGGAAGCGCGTTTAAGCAATGCAAACGGCCGGTTACCACGTTTGGTGGCACGCCATGTTCGCCAGCACACGGATTCGCTTGAGCAAATCGGCCTTGCTTTGTCGGCAGAAATTACAACAAGCCTGGATTTGGCCGGCAAGCAATCCCAGCGCTTGAATGAATCCATTAACAAAGCCCAGAAGCGTCGCTTGGTTACCCTGGATAGTGCTTTGCAGCGTTGGGAGTCGATTGTAGAGGCGGTGTCGCCACAGCGAACCCTGGAAAGAGGGTACGCGTTTCTTCAGCCCCAGCGCGGCAATGCAGTGGTGAGATCAATCAATCAAATCGAGGCAGGCGACAAGCTGCGCGCCACTCTGGCCGATGGTGAAATTTTGGTGAATGTTCGTGAGAAAACAGGCACAAGTGGACTACTTGGCAAAGACGCTGAAAATTCAAGATAGAATCAGGAAGGTTGAAATCCGGGGTATTGCCCCAAGCTGTAATTTTCGAATTGATTGAAGTGAGAGAGGATAACGATATGCAACATACACTGCCCGAATTGCCATATGCCATGGACGCCTTGGCACCCCATATTTCCAAAGAAACACTGGAATATCACTATGGCAAACATCACGCAACTTATGTGACCAACCTGAACAACTTGGTCAAAGGCACTGAGTTTGAAAGTTCAAGCCTTGAAGACATTGTGAAGAAATCCACGGGTGGCGTATTCAACAATGCGGCGCAAATCTGGAACCACACTTTTTACTGGCACTGCCTGTCTCCCAACGGCGGCGGTGCACCCACTGGTAAGCTGGCTGAAGCCATCAACGCCAAGTTCGGCAGCTACGACGCTTTTAAAGAAGCTTTTACGAAAAGCGCAGTGGGTAACTTCGGTTCAAGCTGGACATGGTTGGTAAAGAAGGCAGACGGTTCTGTCGACATTGTCAACACCAGCAATGCGGCTACACCTTTGACTACACAAGACAAGCCTTTGTTGACCTGCGACTTGTGGGAACACGCGTACTACATCGATTATCGCAATGCGCGCCCCAAGTACATCGAAACATTCTGGAACTTGGTGAACTGGGAATTTGCGTCTTCAAACTTCGAAGGTTAATTTTCCGTTAGTTGTTCCAAAAAAGCCGGCTTGAAGTTGCACCCATGAAGTGCAAGCACAGCCGGTTTTTTTATTGCGCGGGCATTTTGATGATATCGCCCTGACCAAGGCGTCGCTCTGTGAACCAGTTCAGGTTCATTTCCAGCGCCAATCTGGCATTGCCCTGTGAGCAGTGAATGTCGGTTGTGCCCGCTTTCATCTGTTCAACATTCAGGATTCGCCCTTGCTCATCTGCAAACGCCACGTCCAGGTCGATCAAGGTATTTTTCATCCACATGCACTGGGTTTCAGTGCGAGCGAATACAAACAGCATGCCGTTGTTGTTGGGCAGATACTCTCGGTTCATCAGTCCGGTTTGTCGAGTTTCTTCGGTATTCGCCAATTCTGCAGTTACACGGTATTGACCCACAGACACCTGTACAGTGGGTAGTTGGTTTTGTTCAAGTTTTGCAGAATTCGAGCTGCACGATGCGATGCCGGGCAAACAGGCAAGCAAGGCAACTGTGGTGACCGTTCTAACGGTAGTGGCGTAGCTAAAGTGCATTAAATCAAAGTCCTGTCAGAGATCTGAAAGAAGATAGAGTTATTATACGCTTTGGCGCAATAAGGAATGTGATTTCATATTGCGAAATAATTGAGATTTTTGTATCGGGGGAATACACTAGAATGTTCCCTCTAACATTCCAGAGAAGCAGCGGAGAGACCATGTACCAACACATTAAAATCCCGGCAGTTGGCGAAAAAATCACCGTAAACAGTGATTACTCGTTGAATGTACCCGATCAACCCATCATTCCATACATCGAAGGCGACGGCACAGGCTTCGACATCACGCCAGTGATGATCGATGTTGTCGATGCATCTGTGGCCAAAGCCTATGGTGGCAAGCGCAAGATCAGCTGGATGGAAATTTATGCGGGCGAGAAGGCCACCAAAGTGTATGGCCCTGACGTTTGGCTGCCCGATGAAACGCTGGAAGTGTTGAAGGATTACGTGGTGTCTGTGAAGGGCCCATTGACTACGCCAGTGGGCGGTGGCATTCGCTCAATCAATGTAGCTTTGCGTCAGCAGCTGGACCTCTACGTGTGTCTGCGTCCCGTGCGTTATTTCGCCGGCGTGCCGAGCCCTGTAAAAGAGCCCCACAAAACTGACATGGTCATTTTCCGTGAGAATTCGGAAGACATCTACGCTGGTATTGAATACGAAGCTGAAAGCGACAAGGCCAAAAAGCTGATCAAGTTTTTGCGTGAAGAAATGGGCGTAAGCAAGATTCGCTTCCCAGAAACTTCAGGCATTGGCATCAAGCCAATTTCCAAGGAAGGTACCGAGCGCCTTTTCCGCAAAGCGATTCAGTACGCTATTGACAATAAAAAGCCATCAGTGACCATCGTGCACAAGGGCAACATCATGAAGTACACCGAGGGCGCATTCGCTGCCTGGTCGTACACCTTGGCCAAAAATGAGTTTGGTGCCGAATTGCTGGATGGTGGCCCCTGGATGAAGATTAAAGCTCCGCATGGCGACATCGTGATCAAAGATGTGATTGCGGACGCTTTCCTTCAGCAGATTCTGCTGCGCCCCGCCGAATATAGCGTGATTGCAACTATGAACCTGAATGGTGATTACATTTCCGACGCGCTTGCGGCGCAAGTTGGAGGCATTGGTATTGCACCGGGTGCGAATTTGTCCGATTCAATCGCCATGTTTGAAGCCACCCACGGTACTGCACCCAAATATGCAGGCAAAGACTACGTGAACCCTGGTTCACAGATTTTGTCGGCTGAAATGATGCTCCGCCACATGGGCTGGGTTGAAGCTGCAGATTTGATCATCAGTTCAATGGAAAAGTCGATCACTTCGAAAAATGTGACTTACGACTTCGCGCGGTTGATGGATGGTGCAACGCAGGTCAGCTGTTCAGGGTTTGGCCAAGTGATGATTGATCACATGTAAATAACCGTGATTTGTTTCACCTTAAAATTGCAACAAAAAAAGCCGGCTTGAAGCCGGCTTTTTTCTTGTTCGGTGTTCTGACAATCTGGCTGGTCAGGCGGCGCTGGTTGCGTCCATCACAGAGATGTTCTGAGCCTGCTTACCTTTTGGTCCGTCTACCACTTCAAAGGTAACCTTCTGGCCTTCTTTGAGGGTACGAAATCCAGATGCCTGGATTGCTGAAAAATGGGCGAATAGTTCATCGCTTCCTTGATCAGGAGTGATAAAACCAAAACCCTTTGCATCATTGAACCATTTTACGGTGCCGGTCGCCATCGCGAAACCTCCTTCAAAAAACAATACTTCGATCGGAACGCAAGAACTTTCCGACAACTCACCAGTCATAGCCAGCTTGGTTACTATTCTTTGGCTACTTTGGTTTGGGGTCAACCATACAATAGATACATTTTTCAGGGTTTACCCCTTGTGTTCTCTTAGACCCGTCCCCATCTTTGTGACTCAGGCAGGCAAGGCATTCACATCACCGATCGTCAGCGCCGAATTGTTGATCGCATCGCCATTATTTTTTGGTGCGATCTGATTGAATTTTCAGAAATTTTTTTTAGCCTTGAATAAAGGCGGTGTATTGCTCTCTAATCCTTGTTGCGTGCCCCTTAGAAGTGATTACAATGAAGTTATGAGTTCGCAAAACAATCCATCCACAGTGCTGGAGTCGCAGACGCAAAAAGCGAAGCTGCCTCCGATGTATCAAGTCGTACTCTTGAACGATGACTACACCCCTATGGAGTTTGTCGTGATTGTTTTGCAGAAGTTTTTTGGAAAGGGAAGGGAACAGGCCACCCAGATCATGCTGAAAGTGCACAAAGAGGGCAAAGGGGTCTGTGGGGTTTATCCCAAGGACATCGCCTCGACAAAGGTCGAATTGGTCAGCGGATTCGCAAAGCAGCATCAACACCCGCTGCAGTGCGTGATGGAGGAAACATGATTGCGCAAGAATTGGAAGTAAGTTTGCACATGGCTTTTGTAGACGCACGTCAGCAAAAGCATGAATTCATCACAGTAGAGCACCTGCTATTGGCACTATTGGACAACCCGTCTGCGGCAGAGGTGCTCCGATCCTGTTCCTGTGATGTAGAAGAAATTCGAAAGAATCTTCAGAATTTCATTAAAGACAACACACCGGTTGTCTCAGGGCAGGATGAGGTCGATACTCAGCCAACCTTAGGCTTCCAGCGTGTGATCCAGCGCGCCATTATGCACGTGCAAAGTACCTCCAATGGCAAGAAAGAGGTGACAGGCGCCAACGTGCTTGTGGCGATCTTTGGTGAAAAAGATTCTCACGCGGTGTATTACCTGCACCAGCAAGGCATCACGCGTCTGGATGTGGTGAACTACATTTCCCACGGCATCACCAAAACACCCCAGGCGCCCGCCCCAAAGCCGGAAAATTCCCAAGGCGAGAATGCCGAGCAAGAGGCTGAGGCCACCCAAGCTGCCAGCGACAAGCAATCGCCTCTTGATCAGTACACGCAGAACTTGAATGCATTGGCCAAGGAAGGGAAAATTGACCCGCTGATTGGTCGCGAACAGGAAGTTGAACGTGTTATTCAGGTGCTTTGCCGCCGACGTAAAAACAACCCGCTTTTGGTGGGTGAGGCAGGCGTGGGTAAGACGGCCATTGCCGAGGGCTTGGCCTGGAGAATTGTTCAAGGTGACGTGCCCGAAATTCTTGGCAATGCCCAAGTGCACTCGCTGGACATGGGAGCCCTGTTGGCCGGTACAAAATACCGCGGTGATTTTGAGCAACGCCTGAAAGCTGTATTGAAACAGTTGAAAGCCAATCCTGACTCGGTGTTGTTCATCGATGAGATTCACACGCTGATTGGCGCAGGTTCCGCCTCGGGCGGCACGCTAGATGCTTCTAATTTGCTGAAGCCTGCGTTGTCGTCGGGCCAGTTGAAGTGTATTGGCGCAACCACTTTTACTGAATACCGCGGTATTTTCGAGAAAGATCATGCCTTGTCCCGCCGGTTCCAGAAAATTGATGTGTCGGAACCCACGGTGGAACAAACCATTGAAATTCTGCGCGGCTTGAAGAGCCGGTTTGAAGATCACCACGGCGTGAAGTATTCTAGCGCCGCAATTTCTGCAGCCGCGGAACTGTCGGCCAAATTCATCAATGATCGCCACCTGCCCGACAAGGCCATTGACGTGATTGATGAGGCCGGTGCGGCACAGCGCATATTGCCGAAAAGCAAACAGCGCAAAACCATTACGAAGGGCGACATTGAAGACATCGTGTCGAAGATTGCACGCATTCCGCCGCAGTCTGTGAACACCGATGACCGGAACAAGCTTGCAACCCTTGACCGTGATTTGAAAGCCACCGTGTTTGGGCAAGACCCCGCGATTGAAGCACTTGCCAATGCAATTAAAATGTCGCGTGCAGGTTTGGGCAAGGCTGACAAGCCGATTGGTTCGTTCCTGTTCAGCGGCCCTACGGGTGTAGGTAAAACTGAGGTTGCCAAGCAACTTGCATTCATTCTTGGCATTGAAATGTTGCGATTCGACATGTCGGAGTACATGGAGCGCCACGCTGTGTCGCGCCTGATTGGCGCGCCTCCAGGGTATGTTGGATTTGATCAGGGCGGTTTGTTGACCGAGGCCATTACCAAGAAGCCACACTGTGTTTTGCTGCTCGACGAAATCGAGAAGGCTCACCCCGATGTGTTTAATATTTTGTTGCAGGTGATGGACAACGGCACGTTGACCGACAACAACGGACGCAAAGCCGACTTCCGCAATGTGATTATCGTGATGACTACCAACGCAGGAGCCGAGGCCTTGACCAAACGAGGTATCGGCTTCATGGAATCGAAGGTACAAGGCGACGAGATGGAAGACATCAAGCGCATGTTCAGCCCCGAATTCCGCAACCGCCTGGATTCTGTGATTTCATTCCGTGCGCTTGATGAGGAAATCATTCTTCGTGTGGTTGACAAGTTCTTGATGGACCTTGAAGAGCAGTTGCACCAGAAGAAGGTGGACGCTGTTTTCACTGACGAATTGCGCAAGCACTTGGCCAAAAAAGGCTTCGACCCATTGATGGGAGCGCGACCCATGCAGCGCTTGATTCAGGACACCATTCGCAAAGCCCTGGCAGACGAACTGTTGTTCGGCAAGCTGGTGAATGGCGGAAGGGTAACTGTGGATCACGATGTTGAGAAAGATCAGGTGTCGCTGACTTTCAACGAGGGTGATTCCAATCAGGAGTCTGAAAGCGGTTCAGAGGTGGCAGTCGATTAACGATTGCTTGGCTATGCTCGTATAATTCAAGCTTTGGCAAGGCAGCTTCTATTTCTGCCTTTGTTTTTTGCCTGATAAAGCGCCTGGTCAGCAATAGCCATGGTGCGCTCGATACCCTCGTTTAGTGCGACATCACAGATGCCAGCCGAAAAACCAACTTGAGTTTGACTGCCCATGCGAATCCGATCAACGATTCGCTGGGCATCTTCCGATGTGCAGTTGGGCAGCAGCACTGCAAACTCTTCACCCCCAATTCTTGCAATCAGGTCGCCGGGCCGAAAATTTGCCTTCAAGGTTTCAGCGAATTCGCGAAGTCGAGCATCACCAGCCTCGTGGCCGTAAGTATCGTTGTACTGCTTGAAGTAATCAATGTCGATGATCGCAACGCTGCCCTGTAGTTGACTTTGGCGCTGCATTTTTCGCAAATAGGAATCAGTGGAGTTTTGCCAGCCTCGGCGATTTAAAAGACCAGTGAGTGAATCTGTTCGTGCTTGGTTGCGCAGGTAAAACAGCTCTGCAGCAAATTTTTGGCGCACTTTTGATTGAAGCCACATTGTCCAACTTACATAACCAACCGATAGGAACAGCACCATCAAGGTCAGGATCAGGTTGTTGCGCTGCAGGGTTTTCATTTTGTCATCCGAGGCCGATGCGTTTTGCTTGATGGCAGTGTTCAGCAAGCTGAGTTCGACAAACCATTCGTCCATAACCGAAAAGTTGATTTGACGATTGTTGTTGGCTGCATTGTCGATTCGAACCAACTGTTGGCGAAGTGCTTGGGTGCGTTCAAGTAATTCAGGTTGTTCATTGATGGCTTCAATGACGGCGAGTCGGGCAGCAAGTTGATTGATCAGTTCTTGCGGAGACCCATAGCCACGGGTTTCAAGTCCAAGTTTTGTTTCGTAGCTGCGGGCGTTGTCGAGGTGGCGAAGTGCGGTGCTTTGAACGATTAGGTCTTGAAGTGACACTTCCATCAAGCGGCGTTTGACCATGTCTTGCTGGATTTGCTGTGTTTGATAAAAGTTGAACACAGCCACACAAGCCAGCGAAGCGCAGAGCGCAACCCAAAGAACTCGAATGGTTTTTTCGGAAAAAGGATTGATGGTCGACAGCAGGCGAGTACGTAGACCAGCGCGTGGTTTTTCGTCGGCTGGTGTGTTTTGTACACCGGGTTCGCTTGCCTCTGAGTTCATTGCTTTCCTTTGCACTCACAATGCAACTCAGTGGCAAACTTCGAGACTTAGTTCCTTCTATTGCTTACTTATTCTGCGCCGCTTACCGTGTGCCAGTGCTGCCAAAACCGCCTTCACCGCGTTCACTGGGGGTGAAATCGCTGACTACTTTGAAATCGGCATGGGCCACTGGCAACACGACCAGTTGCGCAATTCGTTCCATGGGCTCAATCGTTACTGGCGTTTGGCTTCGGTTCCAGGCCGACACCATTAGGGGGCCTTGGTAGTCTGAATCGATCAGGCCAATCAGGTTGCCCAGCACCAAGCCTTTTTTGTGCCCAAGCCCAGAACGCGGCAAGATGGTGGCGCAATAATTCGGGTCGCCGATGTACATGGAAAGCCCTGTGGGCACCAATTCAGCCTGGCCTGGTTGCAAGGTGAGTGCCTCATTCAGGCAGGCGCGTAGGTCAATGCCGGCGCTTCCCGGTGTGCCATAGGCGGGCAGTTGGTCTTGCATGCGGGGGTCGAGTACTTTCAGTTCAACTTGAATTTTCATGGGTTTGAGTGTGTTCAGGAGTGTGTTGAAATGTATTTTGAAACAAAGCTGAGTAAAGCTTGGGCTGCTTGAAGCTTGCTCATTTTGGCCAAGCGTTCGGGCTTGGATGTTTTGCTGTAAACAGTGAGTTCAGTCAGGTCAGCGCCCAGAGCATCTTGGGCCAAATTGCCGACAATGAAATGCGCTTTTTTATTCATCAGTTTCTGTTGGGCATACTCGTCCAGATTTTCTGTTTCAGCGGCAAAACCGACCACGGTTAATGGCTGACTACGTTCACTGGCCAGCTTGCCGACCTCGGCCAAAATGTCGGGGTTCAATTCGAATTCCATGTGCAGGCCAGCAGGCTCGGCATTCTGCTTTTTCTGCTTTTGCGTGCTTGGATTTTTGATGCCGTAGTCTGCAACAGCGGCCACGCCAAGGAACAGGTCAATTTGCTCGATTTGGTTGAACACCGCCGCATGCATTTGCCTGGCTGATTGAACATTGAACATGCGTGCGCCATAGGGTGCTGGCAGGGCGGTTGGGCCGCTGACCAGGTTAACATTTGCACCCATTAACCAAGCGGCCTGCGCGAGGGCGTAACCCATTTTGCCGCTAGAGCGGTTGGTGATACCACGTACCGGGTCAATGGCTTCAAATGTGGGGCCCGCTGTCAACAACACCTGCTTGCCGTTCAAAGGTTTCGGGTTCACTGCGCGTGCCAGTTCCAGTACAACTTCGAATGGTTCCAGCATGCGGCCGCTGCCTACTTCGCCGCAAGCCTGTTCGCCAGCCGCAGGGCCGAAAATGGAAATGCCGTCTGCCTGCAGTTGAGCAATGTTGCGTTGTGTGGCCGGGGCATTCCACATTTCAACATTCATGGCGGGTGCTATCGCCATGGGGCAATTGCGCGCCAGCACCAAATTGTCGAGCAGGTTGTCTGCAAAACCATGGGCATATTTGGCCAGTGAATTTGCCGTGCAAGGCGCAATCAGCAAAAAATCAGCCTGTCGGCTGATGTCAATGTGCGGCATACCGCGATCGGCATTGCCAGTGGGCCACTGCGACACATGCACAGGTTTGCCTGAAAGCGCCTGAAATGTAAGCGGCGCAATGAACTGCGTGGCCGATTCCGTCATCGCCACTTGCACATCACAACCCTGTTTCATCAGCAGGCGAACCAGTTCAGCCGACTTGTAGGCAGCAATGCCGCCGCACACACCCAACACCACGCGCAGGTTGTTTAAACCGGGAAGCTGTGGCAATTCGACTGGGCGCATGTTTGTCGACCTTATTTGTGGGCTGGTTTGGCCGGCTTGGGCGCTTTGTGTTCTTTGTTGAAGAACAACTCATCAACAATCAAGCCGATTGCGCCCAGGGTAATGGCAATGTCCGCCACATTGAAGGCGGGCCAGTGATAGTTTTGCACGTAGAAGTCGAGAAAGTCGATGACTGCGCCGTGGGCAACACGATCAATCAAGTTGCCAATCGCCCCACCCAGAATACAGGCCAGGCAGAACATGGCGAATTTTCTGTGGCTGGAAGAACGCATCATGAACAGAATGACGATGGATGCGACCACCGCCACGCCTGACAAAAAATGCCTTTGCCAGCCCGCCTGATCCGCCAGAAAGCTGAATGCGGCACCCGGATTCAATACGTAGACCAGATTGAAGTAGCTGGTCACTTCAACAACTGCCCCAAGATCAAGGCGGGCTTGAACCCACAGCTTGCTGATTTGATCGATCAGGATCAAAAGCAGTGAGAAACCGATCCATGGCAGAATCGATTTCTGAGGTGCTTTTAAAGTGTTGGTCGCCTTAGACATGATTTCGTACCTCACCTTCACCAAACAAATTGTTCACACAGCGACCACACACGCCAGGGTGTTCGGGGTCGGCACCTGTGTCGGGTCGAACATGCCAGCAACGCTCGCATTTTTCACCTTGCGCAATACTCACTTCGATCTTTTCTTCATCGGCTTGTGCAATCGATAGGCTGGAAACAATGAAGAGGAACTTCAAGTCATCGCCCAAACTGGCTGCCGCAGCATGCAAATTTGCTGGCAGGTGCAGGGTAACAGCGCCTTGAAGTGATGAGCCAATCTTGCCCTCGGTGCGAAGGTTTTCAAGTTCTTTCACTACACGTGCGCGCAGCGCCAACAAGCCAGTCCATTTGCTGTCCAATGCCTGGGCATTGTTCACTTCGGGCACTTTGTAAAACTCATTGCAGAAAATTGAAGCTTCCACATTTCCCATGACCTCACGTGCTTCTTCGGCGGTGAAGCTAAGGATGGGCGCCATCAAGCGCAGCAGCGCATGGGTGATGTGGTACAGCGTGGTTTGTGCGCTTCGGCGTGCTTCTGAGTTTTCGCCAGTGGTGTACAGGCGGTCTTTCAGCACATCCAGATAAAACGATCCCAAATCTTCAGAGCAGAAAATTTGCAGCTTGCTGACGATGGGGTGAAATTCATACTTCGAATAGTGTTCTTCGCACTCGCGTTGCAGCTTGCTGATGAGGGTCAGGGCGTACTGGTCGACTTCTGTAAGGTCCGCAGTGGGAACAGCTTCAGTTGCAAAGTCGAAATCGGAAATATTGGCCAGTAAAAAGCGCAAAGTGTTGCGAATGCGGCGGTAGCTTTCCACCACGCGCTTCAAGATTTCATCGGAAATGGTGAGTTCACCCGAATAATCGGTGCTGGCAACCCACAGGCGCAAAATTTCAGCGCCCATTTTGTCGGAAACCTGTTGGGGCGCAATGACATTGCCCACCGACTTGCTCATCTTGCGGCCTTGACCATCCACCACGAAACCGTGGGTCAGTAAGGCTTTGTATGGCGGCACGCCGTTGATCATGCAGCTGGTCAGCAATGATGAATGAAACCAGCCGCGGTGTTGGTCTGAGCCTTCCAGATACAGATCCGCAGGGAAGTGGCTTTCATTGGCGTGGCTACCCCGTAAAACCGTTTCGTGAGTGGTGCCGGAATCAAACCACACATCAAGCGTGTCAGGGTTCTTGATGTAATCGCGTGCTTCGTCTCCGATCAGTTCTTCAACCGACACATGCTGCCATGCTTCAATGCCGTTTTTCTCAATCAGTTGGGCAATGGTTTCAATCAGTTCGGGCATGCGGGGGTGTAGCTCGCCCGTTTCACGATGCACCAAAAATGCCATCGGTACGCCCCATTGGCGCTGACGCGACAGGGTCCAGTCTGGGCGATTGGCGATCATTGCATGCAAGCGGGCCTTGCCCCATGCCGGGAAAAATTCAGTGGCTTCTACGCCAGCCAGTGCTTTTTCACGCAGGCTGCCGGAACCATCGTTCGGCTTTACATCCATGCCCGCAAACCACTGCGACGTGGCGCGATAAATAATCGGTGTTTTGTGGCGCCAGCAATGCATGTAGCTGTGCCCGAACTTCACTTGTTTGATTAACGCACCCACTTCAATCATTTTGTCGACAATCAGCGGGTTGGCCTTCCAGATGTGCTGGCCACCAAAGAAGGGCAGGGAATCAGCATACACGCCGTTGCCCATCACCGGGTTGATGATGTCGGCGTCTTTCATGCCATGGGCTTTGCTGGTCAAAAAGTCGTCCACGCCGTAGGCAGGCGAGCAATGCACAATGCCGGTGCCCGTCTCGGTGCTTACATAGTCAGCCAAATACACCGGGCTTAAGCGGTCGTAGAAGGGGTGATGAAACGCAATGCCCTGCAGGGTTGCACCCTTGGTGCTTGCCACTTCAGTGCCTTGCAGTTCATAGCTTTCAAGGCAGGGCTTTACGCGTTCCTGCGCCAACAGCAGATATTTGCTGCCGACATCCACCAGGCTGTACACCAGTTCCGGGTGCATGTTCAGCGCCTGGTTGGCAGGCAGGGTCCATGGGGTTGTGGTCCAGATCACCAGTTGGCCGGGTTTGGCCTGCAATGTGGCCAAGGGCACGTTGAACGCTGTGGCCAGTTTGTCCAGTGTGGCTTCGTTGAATGCAAAACCAACATCTACAGCGATGTCTTGCTTGTCTTTGTATTCCACTTCCGCTTCGGCCAGTGCCGATCCACAATCAAAGCACCAGTTCACCGGCTTCAAGCCACGGAATACATAGCCTTTTTCCATGATTTTGCCCAAAGCGCGAAGCTCGTCGGCTTCGTTGCCAAAGTTCATGGTTTTGTAAGGATTGTCCCAATCGGCCAGTACACCCAGGCGGATAAAATCCTGTTTCTGGCGTTCAATTTGCTCTGCGGCATAGGCGCGGCTTTTTTCCTGAACTTCCAGCGTGGGTTTGCCTTTGCCGTGCAGTTTTTCGATCTGAATTTCAATCGGCATGCCGTGGCAGTCCCAACCGGGGACGTAACGCGCATCGTAACCTGCCAGGCAGCGGCATTTCACAATGATGTCTTTCAGAATTTTGTTCACTGCGTGGCCAATGTGAATGTCGCCATTCGCATACGGTGGGCCATCGTGCAGCACAAATTTGGGCTTGCCAGCTTTGGATTGGCGAATCGCTTTGTACAAATCTTCTTTGCACCATTTCTCAACCCAATTTGGTTCCCGGGCGGGCAGGTTGCCGCGCATGGGGAAGGGGGTGTCGGGCAGGTTTAGCGTGTTCTTGTAATCCATCTTGGGTTAACAGCCTGTATTTGAAATCTGGGGTTGATTGGCGGCAAGCAGTGCCATTGCCTTTTTGGTGTCCTGGTGCATTTGTACCACCATGGCGTCGAGCGAATCAAAGTGTTGTTCCGGGCGAATGTGCGCCAGCACCTCAATGCGCAACAGCTTGCCGTAGGCATTGCCTTGCCATTCTGGAATGAAAGTTTCCAGCAAAATTTGATCGGATTGCTCAACAGTGGGGCGTACGCCCATGCTGGCCACTGCGGGCAGTGGACATTCTTCAATGCCATGAACCCACACGGCCAAAATGCCAGTCAGCGCACTGGCTCGACCGGCGATTTTCAGGTTCATGGTGGGAAAGCCCAAAGTACGGCCCAGTTTTTTGCCGTGCACAATGTGCCCCGAATACACCAAGGGATGACCCAGCATGTGCGTGGCTTTGGGTACGTCGCCTGCTTTCAGGGCTTCGCGAATACTTGAGCTGGAAACACGGCTGCCGTCGCTTTGAACTTCAGCCAGGTCGTTGACCACAAAACCATGTGAATCGCCAAGGGCACTCAGCAGTGCAAAGTCGCCTGCGCGCTTGGCGCCAAAACGAAAGTCGTCCCCCACCCAAATCTGTTTGGCATTCAGTTGGTCTAGTAGCACTTCCTGTACGAACGCTTCAGGACTTAGGCTTGCCATGTGTTTGTTGAAGGGCAGAATGCACACCTGTTCAATGCCGCAGCCTTTCATCTCGATGATGCGGTCGCGCAGCGTGGAAATTCTGTCGAGCTTGAACTCAGGGTTAAAAAACTCTTTGGGGTGCGGGTGCAGTGTGACCACGGTGGGCACCAGGCTCTTCGCACGCGCAGCGGACACCACCCTGCGGAACAATTCGGCATGGCCGGAATGAACGCCGTCGAAATTTCCAATGGTGAGCGCAGTGCCCTTGGCAAATGTGTGTGGCCGGGGGCGGCGAATGATTTTCATACCGAGATGGTCGGCTCGTAGTGGTTGCAAAACAACCGGTCATTATAAGGCCTGAATCGTTAAAATTAAGGCTTTTTCGCCCGCACAGTGATAAACTCGCGCCATGCAAAATTCCACACCTTCCGTCGTCATTTTGATCTCGGGGCGGGGTTCAAACTTGAATGCCCTGATCGATCACGCCAAACAGACCGGGGTCTACCAAATTCGTGCAGTCATTTCCAACCGCCCAAGTGCGGCTGGCTTGGCTTTGGCGCAAGCGGCAGGAATTGACACTGCCATTCTGGACCACACTGAATACGACAGTCGTGAAGCGTTTGACGCTGCGCTGGCTGGGCTGATCGAGCAGTATCAGCCGAACTGGGTGGTGCTGGCCGGTTTTATGCGGGTGTTGACTGAAGGCTTCGTGAATCGCTATTTGGGGCGCTTGGTGAATATTCACCCCTCGCTTTTGCCAGCGTTTCCGGGCCTGAAAACCCATCAACAGGCTTTGGATGCTGGCGTGCGGGTGCATGGTGTAACTGTGCACCTGGTTACCCCTGAGCTGGACCATGGTCCAATTGTGGACCAAGCCATGTTGCGGGTTTTGCCCGGCGATACGCCTGAAACTTTGGCAGCACGCGTGCTGGAACTGGAGCATCAAATTTATCCCCGGGCCTTGTCTGCCTTGGCCAGTGGGCGAATTAAAACTGTGGACGGAAGGCTGGAAGGGACTTTGACCTTGCCTTTGGTTCATGCAATTCAATAATCAGGAAATCCAATATGGTCGGGTCAACTAAAAAAACCCCATTTCGCAAACCCAATACCCGCCGCGAAAGCAAGGTAGAGCGCCAGGGCGCGCAGTCCCGATATGGCCTGGTCAGCACTGTGGCGCAGTTAATTGATTTGTTGGCGCAGTTTGAAGGCCCTGCCGATGCTGCAATTTCCCGATTTTTCAAAGATCACCCAGAGTTGGGCGGTCGCGACCGCCCCATGGTGGCCGAAGCGGTGTATTGCTGGTTGCGCTACCGTTACAGAATCAATCACTTGGCGCAGTCGGGCGAAGGCCCTTCAGTGGTTCGCCAAGCCAAACTGGCTTTGCTGTGGTCGGGTGCGCCAGAACAAATTTGGTCAGCTGGCAAGCAGGCTGACAATGAGTGGTTAAGCAGGGTCATCAATATTTCAGCCGATGATTTGGGTGTTGAGGCGCGAACCTGCCTGCCCGAGTGGTTTTACACCAAACTGGCTGAGCAATTCGGTCAAGCCCGTGCCGAAACGTTTTCACAGGCTGTGCTTAGCGCTGCACCACTTGATTTGCGCGTGAATACTGTGAAGGCCAGCACCACCGACTTGCTGGCAGCCCTGACCAATATGGGTATTCAAGTAAACCCGATTGAAGGTTTGCCGGAAGGGTTGCGCGCAGTGGGCAAGCCGATTGTGGGCAAAACTGAGGTGTTTCAAGAAGGCTATTTTGAGGTGCAAGACGCCGGCAGCCAGTGGGTTAGCCGCTTGGTTGCACCGCGCCGTGGTGATTTGGTCATTGATTTTTGCGCAGGCGCTGGTGGTAAAACCCTGGCCATTGGTGCACAAATGAAGAACACAGGCCGCATTGTGGCGCTGGATACTTCAGAAAAGCGTTTGGTGAAATTCAAGCCCCGTGCAGCCCGTTCGGGTTTGAGCAACTTTTACACCATGGTGATCAACGACGAAGCCGACCCACGCCTGAACAAGTATTTCGGCAAGGCCGACCGTGTTGTGACCGATGTGCCCTGCAGCGGCATGGGAACCTTAAGGCGTAACCCGGATCTAAAATTTAGACAGAGCTTGCAGAGTCTGTCAGAATTGACCGCGAAGCAAAAATCCATCATCGAGCATGCAGCTAAGCTGGTAAAGCCCGATGGTCGGCTTGTTTACATCACATGCAGTGTTCTTCGCGATGAAAATGAAGACATTGTCAATGCGTTCCTGGAAAGCAACCCGGAATTCCGGCTTCGCCGCTGGACTGAAGTGTTGAATCCTGGTGAACGGCCTGTGAAGGCGAACACGACTGACGACATGCTTCGATTGTGGCCTGAAGATGGTGAATCCGATGGCTTTTTTGCAGCAGTGTTACAACGTTCCAAAGCCTGAACTGAATATAAATTCCAAATGTGTTCCGACTTTGAAAGTACACTTGTACACTGAAAATATGATACGGCTCCTTCAGAAGCAAATTGAGATGGCCGTAACCTTAGAAATACGACCTGTTGAGAGTTTGTGAATATGATTGAATTTTTGACCTCAGGAATTACCGGCGCAAGTGTTGGCCAAATGGTGATTTATACCCTGATTGTGACCCACATTACGATTGTGGCTGTAACTGTTTATTTGCATCGTTGCCAAGCCCACCGGGCTTTGGAAGTGCACCCAGCGTTGGCGCATTTTTTCCGCGCCTGGTTGTGGTTAACCACCGGCATGAGTACTCGCGCCTGGGCTGCAATTCACCGCAAACACCACGCCAAGTGCGAAACACCCGATGATCCCCACAGCCCTCAAACCCGTGGCTTGAAAACTGTATTCTGGCGCGGTGCAGAGTTGTATCGTGCAGAATCGAAGAACCAGGAAACACTCGCCAAGTACAGCCATGGCACACCCAGCGACTACCTCGAATTTCAAGTTTACGAGCGCTTTCCATGGCAAGGCGTTGCCTTTACCTTGGTACTCAGTTTCATTTTGTTTGGCTTTCCAGGAGTAAGCATTTGGGCCATTCAAATGCTGTGGATTCCAGTGCTGGCCGCAGGTGTAATCAATGGCATTGGTCACTATTGGGGTTACCGCAACTTTGATTGCCCCGATGCTAGCCGCAACATTTCCCCATTCGGTATTTTGATTGGCGGTGAAGAGTTGCACAACAATCACCACACCCACGCCACTTCTGCCAAGTTGAGCAACAAGTGGTATGAATTCGATATTGGCTGGATGTACATCAAGATTTTCAGTCTCCTTGGTTTGGCCAAGGTGAAGAAAGTGGCTGAGTCGCCCAAGTTTTCTTCGGAAAGCAAGCCGGCGCTGAGTTTGGTGACCGTTCAGGCGGTGGTGAATCACCGTTACGATGTGATGGCCCGTTATGCCAGCTCCATGCGCAAGGCTTTCCGCTCTGAAGTGGCAGCTTTGAAGCAAAAGGCAGCCAATGCCCAAGAGCGCAAAGTGCTGGCGAAAGGCACCAAGTTGTTGTCGATCGATGAAAGCAAGCTGTGTGATGTGCAGCGTGCTGAATTGGCTCAATTGTGTGCGCAATCCAAAGTGATTAACACCTTGGTCGAAATGCGTGCGGAGCTTCGCCAGATTTGGGAAAAAACCAATTTGAGTCGCGAGCAAATGCTGGTGCAGTTGCAAGCCTGGTGCGAGCGCGCTGAGCAAAGCGGCATTCGCTGGCTGGAAGACATGTCAATTCGCATTCGTCGCTACGCGGCCTGATAGTTGCGAAGCGTTAGTTTAAGAAAGCCGCTGGTGAAAATCAGCGGCTTTTTTATTGATGGGATTTTGGTGGCTTTGCAGCGCGTCACATCATTTTGCCTTGATCAAGTCGAATTCCCCGTTGTTGATTCTGGCTCAGGGTATGCGAAACGCGAATGCGTCTTCGCATCGACCTTGCAGGTCGCCCCTCGCTGCGAATCAAACCGGGCGACTTGATCTTGAATCGGCAAAATGATGCGATGCTCTGCAAACCTTCAGCTCTACCCTTCAGCGGCATTCGCGAAATCGCGTACCACTGGCACCTCAGGGCATCTGCGAGGTTCGGTTTGCTGTCTCTCCGCCTTTAAGATAGCCTGCCCGTTTGTTGTATTTTCTGTCCGTTCGGCAAAGCCGAAAGCGCAGCCCGCCTGCTTTTGTAGCGGGTGCGCTTAGGTCAGGGAATTCAACAAAAAGGGGGTTTTCAGGCTTTCAGGCGGGGGGAGGGCATAAGACCTCGCACATGCCCATTAACGAACCAACAATGCAACTTTTTCACGAATGCACAACAAAAAACCCGCTCTGAATCTCAGTAGCGGGTTTCTGTAGAAACAGCGAAAGCAAGCAAGTTACTTCAGCTTGGTTTCCTTGTATGACACATGCTTACGAACCACTGGATCGTATTTCATGATTTCAATTTTCTCGGGCTTCGTACGCTTGTTCTTGGTCGTTGTGTAGAAATGACCTGTACCAGCAGAAGACTCGAGTTTGATTTTTTCGCGACCACCTTTAGCCATGATTTACTCCTGCTTAGATTTCGCCACGTGCACGTAGATCGGCCAAAACAGCATCAATGCCGTTCTTGTCGATTGTGCGCAGGGCGTTATTAGTTAGACGCAGGCGAACCCAGCGGTTTTCGCTTTCAACCCAGAACTTGCGTGACTGCAAGTTAGGCAGGAAACGACGTTTTGTTTTGTTGTTGGCATGAGAAACTTTGTTTCCAACCATCGGGCGCTTACCCGTTACTTGACATACGCGAGCCATGATGACCCCAAAAAATTCAGCAAATTAGTGTATCTGCAAAACCACACGGCGTGAAACCAAAAGCCATGGATTTGCGGCGAAGTCCAAGATTATAACCAATAAGGACACGTTTGCCCAGCCCTTTTTGCGGAAAATATCAAAAAGGTGGGCGATTGTTCAGCCGGTATGAATAACCGTTGCTTGGGCCAACCACCAGATGGTCGACCAATTCTATATCAACCAATGCCAGGGCGGCATATAACTCGCGGGTAAGGCGGTCGTCTGCGCTGCTGGGTCTGCAGCAATCACTGGGGTGGTTGTGGGCCACCATCATGCGCGGCGCATTGGTTTGAATGGCAAATTTAAGCACTTCGCGTGGAAATACGGCGGTTTTGTTCACGGTGCCGCTGGACAGTATTTTGTGGTCCAGCACCTTCAATTGGCTATCGAGTGCAATTGCCATGAAGTTTTCTACATCGCTTAGGCCGATTTGAGCACGTACAAATTGTTCGAACAGGTCAGGCGTACCCAGCAAGTTGGGCGTTTCTTGAAGTTCATGGCTTAGGCAGCGTTTGGCCATTTCCAGGCAGGCACGCAGTTGCGCATATTTCGCCTCACCAAGGCCGCGAATTTGAACCCATTCGGCAAGCGACACTCTGTTCAGGTTTTGCAAGCCGCCGAACTGAGTAATCATTTCGCGGGCCAAGTCGACCGCGCTTTTGCCGGGCAAGCCTGTGCGCAGAAAAATGGCCAGCAGCTCAGCATCGGAAAGCGCTTGCGGGCCTTGCTTGATAAGCCGCTCGCGGGGGCGGTCGTGTTTGGGCCAGCTTTGTATGCTCATGTGGTTCAGTCTGAAAGCTACTAAGTGGTAGGCATTGGCCACTAGTTCCTTTGGTAAGCTGGCGGGTGCGTGGCTGCGGTGGGGTTGCCAAAGGCGTAGAATAGAGGCGTTTTTGAAATGATTTCAGGATGTTGACATGACCGACGCAGTACAGCCCAAGCCCGTGGTGAACGAATCTTCATTCGTCACCTTGCATTACCGCATTCGCTTGGCTGAAAGCCAGCAAGTGATTGTGTCCACTTTCGAGGACAAGCCCGCCACTCTCTCCATTGGTGCGGGGCAGTTGGCTGAAGGGCTGGAACGTTGCCTTTTTGGCATGCAGGCGGGGCAGCGCGACATTTTCACTTTGCCTGCGGGCAGTGGTTATGGTGACAGCAACCCCGATTTATACCGGCCAGTGTCCAAGGCGTTGTTGTCAAAGTATGCAGAGGAAGGCACAACCTTTGAGCCCGGTGAGTTTGTACACTTCCCCGCACCTGATGGTGGCCAGTTTGCCGGCACGGTGGTTCAGGAACGTGAAGACGACATTTTGTTCGACTTCAATCACCCCTTGGCCGGCAAGGCGCTAACCTTTGAAGTGCAATTGATCGGGGTACTGTGAGGTGAGTATGGAAATTAGTTTGGCTCAACCACGTGGCTTTTGCGCCGGAGTGGACCGTGCAATTGAAATTGTTGAGCGTGCTTTGCAACAGTTTGGCTCGCCAATTTATGTAAAACACGAAATTGTGCACAACAAAACTGTTGTTGAAGATTTGCGCGCCAAAGGTGCAATTTTTGTAGATGAGCTGGAAGACGTGCCCACAGGTTCGACCGTGGTATTTTCCGCGCACGGTGTGTCGCAAGACGTGCGTGTGCAGGCGGAAGGATTGGGGTTGAAAGTGTTTGATGCCACTTGCCCGCTTGTAACCAAAGTGCATGTGGAAGTCAGCAAAATGCGTGCGCAGGGCTGCGAGATCATCATGATTGGCCACACAGGCCACCCCGAGGTGGAAGGCACCATGGGGCAGGTGAAAGACGGAATTTATTTGGTTGAAACTGAAGCCGATGTGGAAAAGTTAAGTATCGCAGCGGGTACGCCGTTGGCTTATGTCACGCAGACTACGTTGAGCGTAGACGATGCTTCACGCGTGATTGCAGCGCTGAAGGCAAAGTTTCCGGACATTCGTGAACCCAAAAAAGCTGACATTTGTTATGCCACACAGAACCGTCAAGATGCGGTGAAATTCATGGCACGCCAAGTGGATTTGGTGTTGGTTGTTGGAAGCCCCAGTAGCTCGAACTCCAACAGACTGCGCGAGGTGGCCGAGAAGTTGGGCGTACCCGCCAAGCTGATTGAAAATTCAGATTGCTTGCAACAGGAATGGTTTGAGGGCGTAAAACACATCGGCTTAACAGCGGGTGCGTCCGCGCCGGAACATTTGGTTCAGGGGGTCGTGAAGCGCCTGAAGGAATGGGGCGCTTTGTCTGTGCGCAATCTCGAGGGTGTGGAAGAAAACATTGCCTTCCCGATGCCAAAAGGACTAAATCCCCGGGTTTGAATCCCCAAAGTCAGGTGCTTGTTTTCGGGGTGGCCAGCACTTGGTCCACCCTGTTCCTGTCCACATCCACCACTTCAAATCGCCAGTCATTCCAGTCAAATTTCTCGGTTTTCTTTGGAATGCGCCCAAGCGATGCCAACACAAATCCACCCACGGTGTGAAAGTTGCCCAGGTCTTCTTGCGGCAGGTCGCGAATGCCCAGCTTGATTTTCATCTCATCGATCGGTAGCAGGCCATCGAGCAGCCAAGAACCGTCTTCACGCTTTACTGCAAGCGATTCCTCAGGGGTGTCCATCAGTGGCATCATGTCGCCGACGACGCTTGAAAGCACGTCATCGATGGTTACAATGCCTTCAGTCATGCCGAATTCGCTGACCACAAAAGCGAAGGTTTTTTTCTGTTGCCGGAAGGTGCGCAGCAAATCCACCAGCGTTAAAGATGCGGGTACGAACAAAGCGTTTTGCAGGGGAATTTCAGCGAAATCAATGTCGCCTTCCATGGCCGCTTGAAGGATGTCGTGACTTTCCGCCACGCCAATGACCTGTTGCAAACTGCCCTTGCAGATCGGCAGCATGGAGTGGGGCGCTTCACGCAAAAGCCGCAGATTATCTTCGCGCGGGGCGTGTAAATCCAGGTAGGCAATGTCGCTGACCGGGGTCATGACCGAGGCCAGGCGACGGTCTTCAAGCCGCAGCACGTTGCTCATCAAATGGCGTTCTTCAGGGGCAAGCATGCCGGTTTTTGCACCCTCATCGAGGAAGGCCTGAATTTCTTCAATGGTGCTGACTGCCGGGGCGGCTTTGAAGGGAATAAAGCTGAGCACCAGGTCGGAACCTTTGGACAACAACACAATTGCCGGGCTGAGCACTTTCAGGAATATCGACATGAAGGGCGCACAAAACGCCGCCACTTTTTCCGGGTTGGCAATGGCCAGGCGTTTGGGCACGATTTCGCCGAAAATAATTGAGAAGCCTGTCACCAATGCAATAGTGACTGCAAAGGAAATGACATTTGCCCATTCAGTTAAAGCCGGCAAATACAGGTCGATGTAGTGCTGAAAAGTGGCTGTAAGCGCCGATTCACCATAAATGCCCATCAACAGTGCGGCTGCTGTAATGCCTGTTTGCGTGGCGGCCAGCAGACGGCTGGGGTTGTCCATGATTTGCAAGGCGATGCTTGCTTTTGGGTTGCCTGCATCGGCCATCGCTTGAAGTTTGGACTTTCTGCTTGAGGCAAGCGCCATTTCCGACAGAGCGAAAAAACCGGAAATCAAAATCAGGAGGACCAATATCCAGAAGGCATTCATGTTGAAAATTCTTTTTGTGAGGTGCTTACCGCCAATGCAGCATAGTGCGTAGTTTACCAAAGCCCGAAGCGCTTGGGGTTTTCTGCTGAATTGGGCAAAGCGGGGCGCTCGGTTACAATAACGGGCTACGCTGAATTAATAAAAAACTTTTTTTGAAAGAAATGCCATGGCAATGACCGAAAACACCATTCCACAATCTGAACAAATTGTGGTCGCAGCGCTGTACAAATTCGTGAGCCTGCCTGATTTCGAGGACATCAAGCCCAGGCTTGAGGCGGTGTGCACCGAAAATGCGGTGCTTGGCACCCTTTTGTTGGCCAAGGAAGGCATTAATGGCACGGTGAGCGCACCGCGTGCCGGTATTGTGGCTTTAATGAATTTTCTGTGGGCCGATGTACGCCTTGCTGATTTATCCCCCAAGTATTCAATTGCGCCGGAACAGGCATTCACGCGAATGAAGGTCAAGTTAAAGCGTGAAATTGTGACCATGGGCAAAGATGGCATCGACCCCAACCGCTTGGTGGGCCGTTACGTGAAGCCTTCGGACTGGAATGCACTGATTCAAGACCCCGACACTTTGGTGATCGACACGCGCAATAACTATGAATACGCGATTGGTACTTTTGAAGGGGCAGTGGACCCGGCCACCACCACATTCCGCGAGTTTCCAGAGTGGGTTGAGAAGAATCTGAAGAGCCTGCCCCCGGAAAAACGCCCGAAGAAAATCGCGATGTTTTGTACCGGCGGTATTCGCTGCGAGAAATCCACGGCCTACATGCTGGAGCAAGGCTTTGACGAGGTGTATCACCTTGAAGGTGGCATTCTGAAATATCTGGAAGAAGTGCCTGAAGAACAAAGCCTATGGAAAGGCGAGTGCTTTGTGTTTGACCAGCGCGTGTCGGTAACCCATGGTTTGCAAGTGGGTCACTATGACCTTTGCCACGCTTGCCGCATGCCAATTACGGATGAAGAAAAGCAAAGCGAAAAGTACATCCAGGGTGTCGGTTGCCCCCATTGTTACGATTCGCTGACTGAAGATCAGAAGCAGCGTTTTGGCGAGCGTCAAAAACAGATTCAGTTGGCCAAGTTGCGCAATGAAAAGCACATTGGCCGCAAAATGCCGATCAAAGAAACGCATGCGGAGTAACTGAGTTGGAACACCAGCTTGGCCTGCCAGTGCTTTACACTTTTCGCCGTTGCCCCTACGCCATGCGCGCGCGCTTGGCCATTGTTGCTGCGGGCTTGAAAGTGGAGGTGCGCGAACTGGTGTTGCGGGCCAAACCTGCGCACATGCTGGAAATTTCACCCAAGGGCACGGTGCCTGTGTTGTGGTTGCGGGATGGCACGGTGATCGATGAAAGCCTGGATGTGATGCAATGGGCGGTGAACCAGAGTTTACCGGCCGACTGGTTGGTGCTGAACGCAGAGCAGCAGCAACAGTGCGATGAATGGATTGCGTTGCTGGATGGTGAATTCAAGCGCAACCTGGATCGTTATAAATATCCCCACAGGTATCACACCGAAACTTACACCTGCGACCCGCTTGAACACCGCGCAGCCTGTGAAAAAATTCTGGTGCAGTGGAATTCGGTGCTCGAGCAACAGGGGCCTTTCCTGTTTGGCAGCCAACCCAGCTTTGCTGACTACGCCATTCTTCCTTTTGTGCGCCAGTTTCGAATTGCTGATGAAGTGTGGTTTGATACAGTGCCTGGCTACGCTGCTTTGAAGCTGTGGTTGACAGCTTTTTTACAGTCGCCCTTGCTTGAACAAGCCATGGTGAAGTTCAGCCCTTGGCAACCCGGCGACGCACCATTCACCTTTCCAGGTTAGAGACGACCCTCTACGCTTTTCGAGTCAACTTTAGATACACTCGCAAGTTACGCAACAGTAACATTGTCTGGCTGGGCTATGCTTAGCGCTTAAAACAGACATTTCCACTATAAGAAGGACGAGACTCATGGCCGACAAAATTCTTGAATTTGTTCATACCTCGACTGGTAAACAAATTGCTGCCGCACTGGGCTTGCCCGTGCCTCCCCAATTAAAACGCGCGAAAGCGGGCTACGCTGAAAAAGCGCTGAGCAACGCCAATGCATTGGTTGGTGCCAGCGCTTTTGGCCCGGTGGCCACGGCGGTGGTGAAGGCACTGAATGCCATGGGAGCATCAATCAAGGTGTCGGCCGACCTGGCGGGTCTGGATGGCATCAAGCAAGCCGCAGTCAAGGCCAAGCTGGAAGTGAGTATTTCCCAGGCTGACAACGGCGTGCCTGAAAATGTGTATGTACTCGACGTAACAAGTGCAGCCAATGTGGCTGACCTGCGTTTGTTGTACGACTTCTTCAACCCACGCTTGCGCAAAGTGCCATCGAACAGCCGCATTGTGGTGATTGGTCGCCCACGTGGTGATTGCAAAGATGCATTGGCTGAAACAGCTCAATCTTCATTGCCCGGTTTTATTCGCAGTCTTGCGAAAGAAAGCGGCAAGAACGGCACCACTGCCAATCTGATTCAAGTGAAAACCGGCGCGGAAAACGGCATTGAAGGCGCACTGCGCTTTTTCCTGAGCCCGCATTCAGCGTTTGTAACTGGCCAGGTGTTGCCTGTAGTTGGCGCACCGAAAGGCGTGAAGGTTGCTGCGTTTTCCGAGAAGCCATTGACAGGCAAGCTGGCTGTGGTGACCGGCGCAGCCCGCGGCATTGGCGCAGCGATTGCTGAGGTGCTGGCCCGTGAAGGCGCCACTGTAATTGGTGTGGATCGCCCAGCCGATGAAAGCACCCTGGGTGCCACCATGAGCAGCCTTGGCGGCATTGCATGCCCGCTGGACATTACTGATGCTGACGCTGGCAAGAAGCTGGCCGCCGTCGCCGCTAGCAAGGGTGGCAAGATCGACATTATTGTGCACAACGCCGGTATTACCCGCGACAAAATGATGCGCAACATGGCTGCCCACTTGTGGGACATGGTGCTGGACGTGAACCTGGGCGCGATTGTTCGCTGCAATGAACAATTGTTGGCCGGCGATGCGTTTGGCGCAAATGCGCGCATTGTGTGTATTTCATCCATTGGCGGCATTGCTGGCAATGCTGGCCAAACAAACTACGCCGCTACAAAGAGCGCTGTAATTGGTTACGTGGATGCCATTGCCAAGCAACTGGAAGGCAAGGGCATTTCGATTAATGCGATTGCACCAGGCTTTATCGAAACTCAAATGACGGCTGCTATTCCCGTGGTAACCCGTGAAGTGGCCCGTCGTTTGTCCAGCCTGTCGCAGGGCGGTTTGCCAGTGGACATTGCCGAGGCAGTGACCTTCATGGCCAGCCCATTGGCTGTTGGTGTAAACGGTGCCACCTTGCGTGTGTGCGGACAAAACCTGGTGGGCGCGTAATTTATTCATTCACTAAATTCGCCGCCTGCAACTAAAAAATTATCTGGAGAAAATTCTATGAAACACGGTCGTCGCGTTGCCATTATTGGCGGTTCACGCATTCCATTTGCACGTTCAAACACAGCCTACATTGGCAAATCCAATCAGGACATGCTGACTGCAGCATTCCGCGGAGTGGTCGACAAATTCCAGTTGCACGGTGAAGAACTGGGCGACGTGGTTGCCGGTGCTGTGGTTAAGCACAGCCGTGATTTTTCGCTGTGTCGTGAATCTGTGTTGGGTTCTGGCCTAAGCCCAATGACGCCCGCTTTCGATATTCAACAGGCTTGTGGTACCGGTCTGGAAGCAGCGATTGTTGTGGCCAACAAGATTGCATTGGGTCAAATTGAAGTGGGCATGGCCGGTGGTGTGGACACCACCACCGATGCGCCGATTGCAGTCAGCGAAGGCCTGCGCAAAATTCTGCTGGAAGCCAACCGCGCCCGCGACACCAAAGGCAAGCTGGCCGCCTTGTTGAAAATTCGCCCCAAGCACCTGGCACCACTGCCACCAGCCAACGCGGAACCACGCACAAAGATGAGCATGGGTGCGCATTGCGAAGTGATGGCGCAAACCTGGAATATTTCTCGTGAAGAGCAGGACGAACTGGCCGTGAGCAGCCACTTGAAAGCTGCCAAAGCCTACGAAGAAGGCTTTTTTGATGACCTGGTGGTGCCATTCAACGGCTTGACCCGCGACAACAACCTGCGTGCTGATTCCTCTGTAGAGCGTCTGCAAGGATTGAAGCCCGCATTTGATCGCAAAAGCGGCAAGGGCACAATGACTGCCGGTAATTCCACACCACTGACAGACGGAGCTTCTGCTGTGTTGCTGGCTTCCGAAGACTGGGCCAAGGCACGTGGCATTCAGCCGTTGGCTTACCTGACATTCAGCGAGACAATTGGTGTTGATTTTGTGTCTGGCAAAGAAGGCTTGTTGATGGCCCCAGCTTATGCCGTGCCACGCATGCTGAAAAAAGCTGGCGTGAAGCTGCAGGATTTTGACTTCTATGAAATTCACGAAGCATTTGCCGCGCAGGTTTTGTGTACATTGAAGTCTTGGGAAGACCCCAAGTTCTGCAAGGAAAAACTCGGTTTGGACGCACCTTTGGGCTCCATTGACCGCAGCAAGCTGAACGTGAAAGGTGGTTCATTGGCCGTGGGCCACCCATTCGCCGCCACCGGTGGCCGAATTATTGCCACACTGGCCAAGCTGCTGAACGAAAAAGGCAGCGGCAAGGGCTTGATCTCTATTTGTGCAGCCGGTGGTATCGGTGTAACTGCAATTATCGAGAAGTGAGATTATGAGCGTGAATGACACCCTGAAAGCAGCTGCGAAATTTTACGAGCTGTCTGAGTTTCCAAATGGCAAGGCGCTGTTGCTGAAGGCTGCCACCACGTCCAATAAAAAACCGAAACCCGACACGCAGGCTGCGCGCCTGGGTGTCCGGGTGAAGAAGGTGTTCATTGACCGTGAATGGGTTCGGCAGTACAACGCCGTGTGTGGTTTCAAGGAAGATGAGATTTCTCTGACAGCACCGCAGGTAGTGGCTTCGCCCTTGCACATGTTTTTGCTGAGCCGCCCTGAGCACCCTATGCCGATGTTGGGAATGGTTCATTTGCACAATTCAATTGAGTGCAACAAAGCACTTGAATATGGCACCGCATACGACGTGATGGTGACGGTGGGCGAGACCCGTGCTATTCCGCTGGGTTTGGAGTTTGACGTACACACCGAGTTTTTGGTGGGTGAAGAAGTGCACTGGCGCAGCGTAATGACCATTCTGTGCCGGGTAAAAGGCATGCCGAAATCCGGCAACAAGCCTGCGCCAGCAGAGCCTTTGAGTGCTGTTGGTGCGCAATACGCTGCGGTTAAAGTGCCTGAAAACCAGGGTCGAAAGTACGCCAAGGTTTCCAACGATTACAACCCGATTCATTTGTACGCGCAAACCGCAAAAATGTTTGGTTTCAAGCAGGCGATTGTGCATGGCATGTGGACTGCTGCAAAAACGCTGAGCATTGTGCAAGCCAATTTGGGTGCGCCTGCACGCAAGTTCGATTTGTCGTTCAAGCAGCCGGTGTTTTTACCTTCGGGTATATCGGTGAAGCACATGACCGCTGATGGTTCGTCGAAGTTTGAAGTACTGGCGGAGCGGGATTCGAAAGTGCTGATGGTGGGGAGCATTGCAGCTTGATTTTTTGATTGAATGAGTGGCTCGGTTGGGTTTGTAGCGCGTCACTCATTTCGCCTTCAGGAATGCCGCTATCGCTCTGAAAACCCCGGCATCAAACTGGTTTCAATCATTTTCTGCATGTCGCGAATCGGAATTTCCGGGTGTTGAATCCACCACCTTGCACCGGCTTCAACTGCGCCCACCATGATATTGGCGAGTGCCACGGCTTTAATTCCTGCCTTGTCACCATTCGAGGCCTTGCTGGGGTCATTTAGTTCTTCAATGGTTTTGGCAGCAGCTTCAATGAAGCTGTTCCTGAAAAAAGAAACTTTTTCTCCCACCGGCCCAACGCTGGTCAATGCTTCGTTGTACAGCACTGACCAACCTTCGCGGTGCCTTTCTACAAAGGTCAGAAAGCTCAGCATGATCAACTTCAAACGTTCTCGCGCGTTTGGATTGGCCATCAGAATTGAGAGCCCTGACATTAAATGGTTGCCCACTTGTGTAATTGTGGCCAGATAAAGTGCGTCTTTTGATCCGAAGTAACGATACAGCAGGGGCTTGGTTACGCCTGCACCTTCTGCGATTTGCTCCATGCTGGTGGAGTGGAACCCATGCCGAGAAAACACCGAACCGGCCACATCCAGGATTTGGCCCATTCGTTGTTCTTTGGGAACCTTGCGTGTGCCCAAGCGTTTTGTTTCAAGGATGGGCGCAGTTTTTTTATTGTTGTCGTTGGCTTTCTTCACCAATTTACTTGTCGGTTACATTGATGATTCAAAGTGTATCAAGCTTCTTTCAGTTTTGTGAACAAAAAAAGGCCCCACAAAAGTGTGGGGCCTTTTTACTGTGACCTTCAGGTAATTTACCGAAATTGCTTACTTGTAGCCAACCCGGTCCATAATTTTCTGTGAAATTGCTGTGTTGGCAGCAAGGATTTTCGCCGGCGTTATGTCCTGTTTGAAAGAGCCCAGTGCATCCAGCGCAGGGTTGTTTACCTTCACGCCAGGCACAGTTGGCCATTCGTTGTTGCCATTGGCGAAATATTTTTGAGCAGAGTCGCTGGCCAGATATTCGAGAAATTTAATGGCGCCTTCGCGATTTGGGGCATGCTTTGCAACTGCTGCACCTGACACATTCATGTGAACGCCGTAGTTGCTCTGGTTTGGCCAAATAAAGCCGACCTTGGACACCACGTCCTTGTCTTCCGCTTTGTCTGAGTTGACCAGGCGAACCCAGTAGTAACTGTTGGTCAAGGCCACGCCGCATTCACCCGAAGCCACTGCGCGAATTTGATCAGTGTCGCCGCCCTTTGGGCTGCGAGCCATGTTTTCAACCACGCCTTTGGCCCAGCTTTCCGCTCCCTTTTCGCCCATGTGATTGATCATGCTGCTCATCAATGAAAGCATGTATGGGTGTGAACCAGAGCGAGTACACACTTTGCCTTTTAATGCGGGCTTGGCCAAGTCTTCATAATTCTGGGCCAGTTTCGGATCCACGTTGGCCTTGTTGTAAACAATCACGCGGCTTCGTGAGGAAAAGGCATGCCACAGGCCATTGTCACCAGTGAACTGGGCTGGAATTTTCTCAGTCAGAATTTTTGATTTCACGGGTTGAAACAGGTTTTGTTCCTGAGCAGTGGCCAGGCGCGCAGCATCAACCAACAACACCACATCAGCAGGGCTGCGAGTGCCTTCACTGCGCATGCGTTCCAGTAGTGCCTCGTCTTTCAACTCAAGGCGCTTGATTGCGATGCCTGTTTGTTTGGTGAATTCCTGGTACATCATTTCGTCGGTTGCGTAATGGCGTGCCGAATACACATTGATTACCTTGTCATCGGCTTGGGCTACCGCGCTGGCGCCCATCAAGCCAGCGATGGATATTGAGATCAGTTTTTTGAAAGTGTTGTTCATGGTGGTACGGACTTTCCTTTTTCTGAAATGGATGAAGAATTTAATACGGTAAGTTTATCAAATAGTAATCATTTGTGTAACAAGAAGTGTTCTCGTTCAACAATATATTTTTCGATAGTCAGAGTGCCGTAAGCGCGGGTTTTTACATTGGAGACAAGAAAAACATGGAGACAGCATTGTGGCGGAGCAAGAAAAATACGAGTCCAACGGCACCTATCAAAATCTGTATGAGGAATCGATTCGTAACCCCAAAGGTTTCTGGGCTCGCCAGGCGGATTTGATTCATTGGCAAAAGCCCTTTGACAAAGTGCTCGACGACAGCAAGCCTCCGTTTGCCAAATGGTATGTGGGCGGGCATACCAATCTTTGCTTTAATGCAGTAGACCGTCACCTTGATCAGCTCGGTGACAAACCTGCGTTGATTTACGTGTCTACCGAAGTCAATCAGGAAAAGGTTTATACCTTTCGGCAGCTGCATCAGGAAGTTCAAATCGTTGCAGCGATGTTGCAAAAAATGGGAGTTCAAAAGGGCGACCGGGTTTTAATTTACATGCCCATGATTCCCGAAGCCACATTCGCGATGTTGGCCTGTGCCCGGATTGGCGCGATTCATTCTGTGGTGTTTGGTGGTTTTGCATCGCACAGCCTTGCCTCCAGAATCGAGGATGCCAAACCCAAAGTGATTGTGTCGGCCGATGCGGGTTCACGCGCTGGCAAAGCGGTGGCCTACAAACCCCTGCTGGATGAAGCAATTGAGCGGTCTAGCTACAAGCCAGCCAATGTGTTGATGATCAACCGTGGCTTGGTGTCTTTCAATTCAGTGAAAGGTCGCGATCACGACTACACCGCATTGCGCAGTGAGCTTGCTTCGGCGAAAGTGCCGGTGACCTGGCTTGATGCCACGGATACCAGCTACATTCTTTACACCAGTGGCACCACTGGCAAACCCAAGGGCGTTCAGCGCGATGTGGGTGGTTATTCGGTGGCTTTGGCTGCGTCGATGAAATACATTTTTATGGGTGAAAAGGGCAAAACCTTTTTTGCCACCAGCGACATAGGCTGGGTAGTCGGGCACAGCTACATTGTGTACGGTCCGCTAATCGCAGGTATGGCCACCGTGATGTACGAGGGTGTACCTATTCGACCCGATGCTGGGATTTGGTGGAAGATTGTTCAGGACCACAAGGTGTCCGTGTTGTTTTCCGCACCCACAGCAGTGCGGGTATTAAAGAAGCAGGACCCGGCTTACCTAAGTAAATACGATTTAAGTTCGCTGAAAGCGCTGTTTCTGGCAGGCGAACCCTTGGATGAAACCACATCCGACTGGATTTCTGGCGCCATCCACAAACCGATCGTCGACAATTACTGGCAAACCGAAACTGGTTGGCCGATTCTGGCTGTTCAACGCGGCATTGAAGCCATGCCAGGCAAACTGGGCAGCCCCGGCGTACCCGTATTTGGCTTCAATGTGAATGTACTGAATGAAGACACTGCACAGCCCTGCAAGGCCAATGAAAAAGGTGTTGTGGCCATTGAGGGCCCGTTGCCACCGGGTTGCATGCAAACTGTGTGGGGTGACGACGAACGCTTTGTGAAAACCTATTGGTCAAGTTTTAAAACGAGGCAAGTGTATTCAACTTTTGATTGGGGCATTCGCGATGAGGATGGATATTTTTTCATTCTGGGCCGCACCGACGACGTGATCAATGTGGCAGGCCACCGCTTGGGCACCCGTGAAATTGAAGAAAGTATTTCTTCACACCCTGCTGTCGCCGAAGTGGCCGTGGTGGGGGTGGCGGACTCTGTGAAAGGGCAGGTTGCTGTGGCTTTTGCGATTCTGAAATCGGCAGATGCAGTGGAGGCAGAAAAAGCGAAAATGCTGGAAGCCGAAATCATGAAAGTGGTCGATAGTCAATTGGGTGCAGTGGCCCGGCCCGCACGCGTGTATTTCGTGAATGTGTTGCCGAAAACACGTTCAGGCAAACTGCTGCGTAGGTCTATTCAAGCTGTGTGTGAAGGGCGAGATCCCGGTGACATGACCACGATCGAGGACCCGACAGCCCTGGAGCAAATCAGGGGGGCCATGATTTAAACAGAGTGACTAAGCAAGGCTTGCTCTGGCTTAGGCTTCAGTTTGGAAACATGCTTTAATGAGTCATCTCAGGCTGTGTCCGGGAGGGCTTCAGAATGGCAGACTACTCTGTTTCGAACGATTCGGCTTCGCGTGAGCTGGAAGTACTCAAGCTCAGCGTGCTTTTCGACAGCCATTTCTTTAACGGCTTGCCCACACAGGTTCATTTCACGCACAACAGCAGCATGGTTGGCACTTGGGTTGACCATCAAGGTGTGGCCAATCTAAGCGTTAGTCTGGATCGAATTCGTTTCATGAATTCAGATCAATTGGCCTTTCTGATTGCGCATGAATATGGTCACCTGGTGCTGAAGCACCCTGAAAAAACTGTTGAAATTCAACAGCAGTTTGGCGTTGCATCCACTTTCGATGAATTCATGTTGTCCTTCGACATGAAACGTGAGTACTCCAAATTGATGCGGGAAATGGAAATACAAGCCGACTTGTTTGGTGCAAAGCTGGCGTTGGGATTGGGTCGGGATCCTGAGTTGGGCGCGTCTTTTTTGTTGGGTGAAACGAAAGGTATTCAACACCCGGAAGGCACTCTGCGTGTGGCGAAAATCAAGTCGGAAAAAGAGTCGATGGCGGCAGAGGATTTCTCCGATACGTTTGACAGTCTCGCAGTTCAGTTGGGCGACGCGGAAGTCTTGGCTGCCTTGTTGCCCAGCAACCTGGTTTTGTATAGAGGGGATACCCCGGCTGGTGTGAAAGCAGCGGTGGAGAGTTGGTCCGAACCTGGCATGGAACCGGCTTACGCGGGCGGACCAGACTACGGGTTTGAAGTGTCGATACTGTTAACTTTGGCCGTGCTGGCCTGCGCCCTGCCAAGATGGTGGCGCAAGACCAGCGGCGGATAAACTTTACCGCCTCACAATTTAAACCACTGTTACCGGGATTTTTCCAATTTTCGCTTGCCATTCTTTTGGCCCGGTGTTGTGCACTGAAATACCGGTGCTGTCTACAGCCACGGTCACTGGCATGTCTTTGATCTCGAACTCATAGATCGCTTCCATGCCCAGGTCTTCAAAACCAACCACTTTGGCATTGGTAATGGCCTTTGACACCAAATAGGCCGCGCCACCCACTGCCATCAGGTAGGCCGATTTGTTGTCGCGAATGGCTTCAATGGCCACGGGGCCACGCTCTGCCTTGCCGATCATGGCGATCAAGCCAGTTTTTTCCAGCATCATGCGCGTGAATTTGTCCATGCGTGTGGCGGTGGTAGGGCCTGCGGGGCCAACCGCTTCGTCGCGAACGGGGTCTACCGGGCCAACGTAATAAATGACGCGGTTGGTGAAATCGACCGGCAGTTTTTCGCCTTTGGCCAACATGTCCGCAATGCGCTTGTGAGCGGCGTCTCGGCCCGTCAGCATTTTGCCGTTTAGCAGCAGTGTTTGGCCCGGCTTCCAACTGGCCACTTCGGCGGGGGTCAGGGTATTCAGGTCAACACGCTTGCTTTTTTCGGTGTCAGCTTTCCAGGCCACTTGTGGCCAGTCGGCCAGGTTGGGCGCTTCCAGTTTGGCTGGGCCGTCGCCGTGCAAATGAAAATGCACATGGCGGGTTGCCGCGCAGTTCGGAATCATAGCCACGGGTAATGATGCTGCATGCGTGGGGTAATCCATAATTTTCACGTCAAGCACAGTGGTTAAACCACCCAAGCCCTGGGCACCAATGCCGAGCGAATTGACTTTGTCGTACAGCTCAAGGCGCAATTCTTCAATGCGGTTGCTGGGGCCACGCTCAATCAGTTCATGCATATCGCAGTGGGCCATCAAGCTTTCTTTGGCAAGCAACATGGCCTTTTCAGGTGTGCCACCAATGCCGATGCCCAAAATACCGGGGGGGCACCAACCCGCGCCCATGGTAGGAATGGTTTTTAAAACCCAATCCACGATGGAATCGGATGGGTTCAACATCACCATTTTCGATTTGTTTTCCGAGCCGCCGCCTTTGGCCGCACAAATCACTTCAACTCCGTCACCGGGCACGATTTCATAATGGATCACAGCAGGTGTATTGTCTTTGCTGTTTTTGCGGGCACCCGCTGGGTCCAGAAGTACCGAAGCGCGCAGTTTGTTGTCGGGGTGCAGGTAGGCACGTCGTACACCTTCATTGACCATGTCAGTGACGCTCATGGTCGATTCCCAGCGCACATTCATACCAACTTTCAAAAACACCACTGAAATGCCTGTGTCTTGGCAAATCGGGCGCTTGCCTTCCGCGCACATGCGGCTGTTAGTCAGAATCTGAGCAATGGCGTCTTTCGCAGCCGGGCTTTCCTCACGCTCGTAGGCCTTACCCAGCGCCTGAATATAATCAAGTGGGTGGTAATAAGAAATGTACTGGAAGGCATCATCAATCGAGCTGATGAAGTCTTCTTGCTTGATCGTGGTCATGGACTACTCCTGAGGAAAATAGATGCGCTGGTCTCTAGTTTAGTGTGCTTTGTTGTGCACAGGTTGTGAGATAAGTCGATCACACCAGGCGATTGCCACAGCAGAGAACAGGAAAATCACATGGATAGAGGCCTGAGCCACAATGGTTTTGGTGTCGTACTGCTCGGCATTGATGAAGGTTTTCAACAAATGAATGGAAGAAATACCGATGATTGCCATGGCCAGTTTAACCTTCAGCACGGAAGCATTTACATGGTCAAGCCACTCTGGCTGATCGGGGTGCGTGTCGAGCCTCATTCGGCTTACAAAGGTTTCATAGCCTCCCACGGTCACCATGATCAACAGGTTGGAAATCATCACTACATCGATCAAAGCCAACACGATCAGCATGATTCCGGTTTCGTCTAGCTGGTGTGTCGCAGTGCCGCCGACCAAATGCCAAAGTTCAATCAGGAAGTGGTACACGTAGACAACTTGCGCAACAATCAAACCGAGGTAAAGCGGAAGTTGTAGCCAGCGGCTTGAGAATATGATTTTTGCAAGAAAAGGGATGCGGGCATTGGTCGGTTCCATGGGGGCCTGTGTGCTGTGCTGCGGTGGTGGGTTAACGGTGGCGAAATCATATCAGAACGGAGTTATTTCGGTGGGGGGGCTGTGTTGCTGGTATGCGAATTGCTGGTGCGCGCGCCGGTGTAAGGTGAGAGTAAGAGCTTTTGCCTATTGTTTATGCAAACTAAATTATTAGAAAATTAAGTAACCCTTGGAGGCCAGGATGTCATCAATCGAATCAGTGTCACACGAAACGCGTGTGTTTCAACCCAGTGCAGACTGGCAGCGCAGTGCCGCAATCGGCGGCATGGACGCTTACAACGCCCTGTGCAAGGAAGCTGAAACCGACTTCGAAGGCTTTTGGGCCCGACTGGCCAAAGAGAATTTGCAGTTTGGCAAAGCCTATGACAAGGTGCTCGACGAATCGAATGCGCCTTTTTACAAATGGTTTACGGGCGGCGAGTTGAATGTGTCGGCAAACTGCCTGGAAAAGAACATCGAGGCGGGTTTGGGCGACAAAGTGGCCCTGATTTTTGAAGCCGACGGCGGCGAAGTCACCAAAGTGACCTACCAGCAACTGCTGGGCAAGGTGAGCCGCATTGCCAATGGTTTGAAAAGCCTGGGTGTGAAGAAGGGCGACCGGGTTGTAATTTACATGCCCATGAGTGTTGAGGGCATTGCTGCCATGCAGGCTTGCGCGCGCATTGGTGCAATTCATTCCGTGGTGTTTGGCGGTTTTTCCGCCAAGGCTCTGCAAGACCGGATTATGGACACTGGCGCAGTCGCCGTATTCACCGCCGACCAGCAGGTGCGCGGTGGCAAGCAGTTGCCACTGAAAGCCATTGTGGACGAAGCCCTTGCCATGGGTGGCTGTGACGCCGTGAAGAATGTGATTGTTTACAAGCGCACTGGTGCCGACGTGAACATGCAAGCTGGCCGAGACGTGTACATGCACGACCTGACCGAGAAGCAAAGCGACGTGTGCGCGCCGGTGATGGTGGATTCCGAGCACCCTTTGTTCATTCTTTACACCTCCGGATCAACCGGCAAGCCCAAAGGCGTTCAGCACAGCTCAGCAGGCTATCTGCTTTGGGCGGCGCTCACCATGAAATGGACGTTCGATATCAAGCCCAATGATGTGTTCTGGTGTACAGCCGACATTGGCTGGATTACCGGCCACACCTACATTACCTACGGCCCATTGGCTGTGGGTGCCACGCAAATCGTATTTGAAGGCGTGCCAACTTACCCGAATGCAGGTCGTTTCTGGGAAATGATTCAGCGCCACAGCGCCACCATTTTTTACACCGCACCCACAGCCATTCGTTCGCTGATCAAGGCATGTGAAGCCGATGAAAAAGTGCATCCAAAAAGCTACGACCTATCAAGCCTGCGTTTGATGGGTTCAGTGGGTGAGCCGATTAATCCGGAAGCTTGGATGTGGTACTACAAAAATGTGGGTGGCGAAAAGTGCCCAATTGTGGACACCTTCTGGCAAACCGAAACTGGCGGCCACATGATTACGCCGTTGCCTGGTGCCACACCTTTGGTGCCCGGTTCATGCACTTTGCCACTGCCCGGCATTATGGCGGCAGTGGTCGATGAGGTGGGTGGCGATTTGCCCAATGGTCAGGGTGGCATTCTGGTGGTGAAGCGCCCATGGCCTTCCATGATTCGCACCATTTGGGGCGATCCAGAGCGCTTCAAGAAAAGCTATTTCCCCGAAGAACTGGGTGGCAAGTTGTACCTGGCTGGTGATGGCGCCGTGCGCGACAAGGTAAGTGGCAATTTCACCATCATGGGTCGCATCGATGATGTGTTGAATGTGTCGGGTCACCGCATGGGCACCATGGAAATTGAAAGCTCGCTGGTGGCCAATGAGCTGGTTGCCGAGGCTGCTGTGGTGGGGCGCCCAGACGATGTAACTGGCGAAGCCATTGTGGCCTTCGTGGTGTTGAAAGGCGATCGACCCACAGGCGAAGCCGGACAAAAACTGGCGCTGGATTTGCGCAACTGGGTGGGCAAAGACATTGGCCCGATTGCAAAGCCCAAGGAAATTCGTTTTGGCGACAACCTGCCCAAAACACGTTCAGGCAAAATCATGCGCCGCCTGCTGCGCAGCCTGGCCAAGGGCGAAACCATTACGCAAGACACATCGACTTTGGAGAACCCGGCCATCCTGGATCAGTTGGGCAAACCGCTTTAATTGATCAGGCGTTCTCCTTGAACGGGAATGCTGTCGATTCAAGAAAAACCTGCTCCATTTCGATGGGCTGGTTTTTTTCGTTTGAAGGAATTCACATGCCGCGAACCCTGCCATGAGTTTCACACTCAGCCTGACCCGGTTTTTCTCGGTGCTCACCTTCGGCTTTCTGGTGTGCATTGCGGGCGCAGCCATCATGGAGGACTATGGCATTGGCCGCCAGTGGATTGGTTACTTTTTCATCTTCGTGACCCTGGGTGCTTATGCGGTCATCGGCTTGTTGAGCCGAACATCGGACATGCAGGAATATTTTGTGGCCTCTCGAACTGTGCCTGCGGTGTACAACGGCATGGCCACAGCGGCAGACTGGATGAGTGCTGCATCGTTTTTGGGGGTGGCGGGCACCTTGTTTTACAGCGGGTTCGAGGCATTGGCTTTGCTGGTGGGATGGACAGGCGGTTTTGTGTTGATTGCCCTGCTGATTGCGCCTTACCTTCGTAAATTCGCTTTCTTCTCGGTCGGTGATTTCCTGGCGGCGCGTTATGCGGGCGCAGACAAGGGCAGGGCGGTTCGGCTGATTTGCGTGCTTGTCACGGTGAGTATTTCTTTCGTTTACGTGATTGCGCAAATTTATGCGGTGGGCTTGATTACATCGCGATTTGCCGGTGTTGAATTTGGCATCGGTGTGTTTTTTGGCCTGGCCGGTATTTTGGTGTGCTCTTTCTTGGGCGGCATGCGCGCAGTAACCTGGACGGCTGTTGCACAGTACATCGTGATGATTGTGGCCATGATGGTGAGTGTGGTTGCCTTGATCGGCTTTACCGGGCAGGGCAGCAGCGAACGCTTCGTTGATGGAGGCCCCACCAGCTTCCCGGAATACGTGCGCGCGCAAGAACGCAAGTTTTTCGCAGACCCTGCAGAGGCAGAGGTGCGCAGCGTTTACCTGCGCGAAGCAGACCGATACCAATTGTTGATCGATACCTTGCCATCTTCGTGGGCTGAAGGCTATGAAGCACGCCGCAAGAACCTGGAGCTGGCGCGCTACGACGGCTCCACTTTTCAGGAAATCAAGGCGGCTGAGCGGGTGTTGAGCAGCTACCCAAAAGACCCGCAAGATGCCAAGCGGCAGTGGAGTCAGGAAAAGCAGCGTTACCTGGACAAAGTCAAAGCCAGTGTGCCGCATTTTGGCTCGGTGCAAGATGATTCCGGCTTGTCGAACACCGGCGCATTGATGAGTTTCCTTGCAGTGGCATTCACATTGATGTGCGGCACCGTGGCTTTGCCCCACATCATTATGCGGTTCTACACCACACCAAATGCGTCGCAAACCCGATGGTCGGTGGTGTTTGCACTGGGCTGTATTTTGGTGATTTATCTGGCCTCGCCCTGGCTTAGCGTGATTGCCAAAGTGGTTGTGTATGAAAACCTGGTGGGCTTGAGTTACAACGAAATTCCCAACTGGATTGCAGCGTGGTCGCGCGTGACGCCCGGTTTGGCCACCTTGCAGGATGTGAACCAGGATGGCGTGGTACAGTTCGCCGAAATTGGCTTAAGCCCCGACATTTTAGTGTTGATTACACCCGAGATTGCCGGCATGCCGTTCTTCTTGTCGGGATTAATTGCGGCTGGGGGTTTGGCTGCGGCGTTGTCGACTGCGGATGGTTTGTTGCTGGCTATTGCTGGCAGCTTGTCGCATGACCTGTATTACCGGGTATTGGACCCGGAGGCCACTGCGCAACGGCGTGTGACCATGTCGAAAATTGCATTGTTGAGCGCTGCCTTGATGGCTGCGTGGATTACCAGCTTGCAACCCGGAAACATTGTGGTGTTGGTGGGGTCCGCCTTTGCATTGGCCGCTTCCAGCCTGTTTGTGCCGCTTGTGGCCGGTATTTTCTGGAGTGGTGCCACACGCCGCGGCGCCTTGTGGGCCATGGGTATTGGTTTTGTCAGCTCCAGCTTGTGCCTTGCGCTTACGAATTCATCATTTATGGCCATGTTTAACCTGGATGCGGTGTTGATTGGTGGTTTAAGTGGCGTGGCCAGTGGCGTGTTCACCATCCCGCTGAGTGCACTGGCCATGGTGGTGGCTTCCTTGCTGGGTGGGCGCAAAAATGAAGCACCTGCGGTGATGCGTGTATTGCGAGTACCTGAAACCGATGGAAATGTTTAAGGCAGTGTGAATGCTCTGGATACCCGAGGGAATTCTTTGCTATACTCACGCGCTTACCGCGGAGAGATGGATGAGTGGTTTAAGTCGCACGCCTGGAAAGCGTGTATAGGTTAATAGCCTATCGGGGGTTCGAATCCCCCTCTCTCCGCCAGAAATTACAAAAAGCCCTGAACATTGTTCAGGGCTTTTTTCATTTCAGGGCGGCAGAGAAGCAAAGTCCCTGCGGACTTTGCGTGGGGGATTCGAAGCTTTTCGCCTATGAGCGAAAAGCCGGGAGAATTGACACAGCCAGTGACGCGAACAGCGGCACGCAGGTGTGGCAAGGCATAAGAAATAACAAGGCTCAACTTTTCTTATAAACACCGGACCGATGCCCAACCTTGATCACGGCAACAAACAATTCAGAATCTCTAATTTCATAGATGATGCGGTAAATTCCGCACCTTACTCGATAAAGTTCTAATCCAGTGAGTTTCTTGCAGTCTTCTCCCCTTGGATTGATAGCGAGACCATTAATCTTTGAAAGAATTTTTCGTACGTCTTGGTTCGGAATACTTCGCAGGTCTTTGGCAACTGACTTTTTGAATACGATCTTAAAGTTTGCCATGCTTTCTTAAGTCGTTGAGTAGGGCTTCATAGCTGATTTCAGGCTCGGCCAATCGGTTCGAATAGGCCTCTAGATCTTCTTGATCTTCTTTCATCAACAAGCGCACCGCCTCATCGACCAATTCAGACAAGGATTGTTGCGAACTGGCCGCTTTCAGCCGTAGCGCCTGGTGTAGTGTTGGGTCGAAATACACCGTCGACCTTTTGGACAAATTGCTCATTGCTGTATTCCAATTGAAGCGTTATGACATTATAACGTTATGACGCTAAAACGCTATTGTCTTTCTTTGATCATGTTCTTTCAGAAATACAGGTAGTTTCAATTTTCTGCCCAAAGCTGAAACGCGCAGGGTGGCAAACTAAGGATCGTAGTTAGCAGCTTTCAATTCAGGAGTACCTCATGTCGTCCCCCAACGCCACCCCCATCAAAATTCAGGTTTGGACCGATTTCGTGTGTCCGTTCTGCCTGCTTGGTGAATCAATCATCGAGAAGGCAATCGCAGGAATGAACGTTGAACTGGAGTGGATGCCATTCGAGCTACGCCCTTATCCAACACCCACTTTAAAACCCGAAGACGATTACTTGCCCAGGGTTTGGAAGGCCTCGGTTTACCCCATGGCAGAGCGCTTGGGCGTGCACATCAAGCTGCCCACTGTGTCGCCACAGCCCTACACCCGCAAGGCGTTTTTGGGTTTGCAGTACGCCAAGCAGCAGGGCAAGGGCAATGAATACACCACTGCAGTGATGAAGGCATTTTTTCAGCAGAACCAGAACATTGGTGAAGATGAGGTGCTGAAAAGTATTCTTGAAAAACTAGGTATAAATCCTGCGGGGCTGGATGAGTTCGTGAATTCACCGCAAGCCAATGCGCAACACGATGCCGACCTGCAATATGCAAAACAAGTGGGCATTCAGGCGGTGCCATCGCTGGCCGTGGGTGCACAATTTTTCTCAGGCGTACCCAGTGTTCAGGCGCTGCGGGATGCGATTCAACATGCCAAATAACGCTTGATTGCATGGTGTAGTTCTTAGGGATAGTTCGGGTTTTCCGTGCAGGGGCGCGCACGTTATTCTGTACATCAAATCCTGCATCCACATACAAGGCATTCATGAATTTATTTTCGAAGCTTCAGCAGCGTGCTGCTGAAGGCAAGCCCCTGCGCGTTGGCATGATAGGTGCCGGCAAGTTTGGCTCCATGTACCTTTCCCAGGTACCGCGCACACCCGGCATTCACATGGTGGGCATCGCTGATTTGTCGCCCACTCGTGCCAAGTCGGCTTTGAAGAACGTGGGCTGGAAAGAAGAAAGCTACAGTGCTATATCGCTGGAGCAAGCGGTCAAGCAAGGCAACACCGCGATTATCGACGATGGCATGAAGCTGATTGAATCGCCTTTCGTGGACATCATTATCGATTCCACGGGCAACCCGGCTGTGGGCATTGCCCATGTGTTGGCCTGTTGCGAATACAAAAAACACATTGTGATGGTGAACGTAGAGGCCGATGCTCTTGCCGGCCCCTTGCTGAAACGCAAAGCCGATGAAGCCGGCATTGTGTATTCACTGGCCTATGGCGACCAACCTGCGCTAATTTTTGAAATGGTGGATTGGGCGCGTGCTGCGGGCTTTTCAGTGGTGGCGGCAGGCAAAGGCACCAAGTACCTGCCCACTTACCATGAAAGCACGCCAGATACTGTGTGGAATCACTATGGCCTAACCGCTGAAGATGCAGCCAAAGGCGGCATGAATGCGCAAATGTTCAACAGTTTTCTGGATGGTACAAAAAGCGCAATTGAAATGGCGGCTGTGGCCAATGCAACCGGCTTGGCCGCGCCAAGCGGTTTGAAATTTCCGGCAGTGGGAGTCGATGACTTGGCGCGAATTTTGAAGCCGCGCGAACACGGCGGCATTCTGGACCAGCGCGGACAGGTGGAGGTTATTTCCAGTGTAGAACGCGACACACGCCCAGTGTTCCGCGACCTGCGTTGGGGCGTGTATGTCACCTTCGCTGCCGACAGTGAATACGTGGCGCGCTGCTTCAAGGAATACGGTTTGATCACCGACCCCAGCGGGCAATATTCAAGCATGTACAAACCGTTTCATTTAATTGGTTTGGAACTTGGAATTTCGGTGGCATCCATCGGCGTTCGTGGTGAAGCCACAGGTGCGCCAATTTGCTGGCATGGCGACGTGGTGGCCACGGCAAAACGCGACTTACACGCTGGTGAAATACTTGATGGCGAAGGCGGTTATACCGTATATGGCAAGTTAATGCCCGCGAAGGAGTCTTTGGCCTTGGGCGGTTTGCCATTAGGCCTTGCGCATGGCGTGAAGTTATTGAAACCAGTTAAAGCAGGGCAGGCAGTCAGCTGGAGCGATGTGGCGTTTGATGCCGATTCCACGGCGGTGAAATTCCGCCGTGAAATGGAAAAAACTTTTACCTAAAACTCATTTTGCAAAGCTCACTTTGCAAAAATCTGGTCCATGTTGGCAAAGGCCTTGAACTCAAGTGCATTGCCGCATGGGTCCATGAAAAACATAGTGGCTTGCTCACCCACCTGGCCTTTGAAGCGAATGTAAGGTTCAATCACAAATTTGGTGCCCGCTGCCTTCAAGCGGTCAGCCAATTCATTCCATTGTTCCATGGTTAAAATTACGCCGAAGTGTTTGGCAGGCACGGCATGGCCGTCTACGCTGCTATTGGCTTTGCAGCCCACTTCTTCAGGTGCCAAATGGGCAACCAGTTGGTGGCCATAAAAGTTGAAATCTACCCAGTGGGGTGCACTGCGGCCCTCTTCACAACCAATTACTTCACCATAAAACTTGCGTGCCACGGCAATATCGGTAACCGGAAATGCAAGGTGAAAGGGTTGAAGCGTTGAGTGTTTTGCTGGGGTTGCGGCCATGTGAATTACCAGTTAATAAGCGGTTGATCGTTCACACACTATAGGGGTGTTCGGGTTTTGCAACCAATCGTGGAAACCCGAATATTACCGACAAGCCCCTGCCTGCTTATGGGGTCACAATGTTGAAGTTGCCGGTGGCCTTTTCCAGCATGCCGAAAAACTGGCCCAGCTTGATGGTGCTACCGTCAATTTTGGTTTGGTCCGAGAACAACAAATCGGCGGCACCTGCTTCCCCGGCCATCATGTTCAGGAAAAACGGTTTGCTCAATGTAAGTGTGGCTGCAGAACTTTCTTCAGGCTTGCCGGCACGGTGGTGCAACACACTGTTGTTGATGCGAAGCACGTAATTTTCTTGAGTATCAGAAAACACCAGGTTGATTTGAATGTCTTCACCTTCGGCTTTGTCGCTGTTCAATGCCGCTGCCATGGCTTCCAGAAAACGCTCGGTGGGTGTGTGCTTCAGCATGTCCAGAAACATGCTTCGCTTAAAACCCTCGGTGTAACCACCTTCTCGCAGTTCAAGCGCACCGGTCAGGTAAAAGTTTCGCCAAGGCGCCGATTCCGCCATATAGCCCATCTGGTCAAAACTTTGCGCAAGCAGGTTCTTCGCGCGCGTGTTGTCGGGGTCGGCATACACCGCGTGCTTTAGCAACTCTGCGGCCCAGCGGTATTCACCTTTGTTTACGGCTTCTTCGGCCTTGTTCAGCAGGGCGTCTATACCGCCAGCCACTTCAACATACTTTTTCGCTGCTTCAACAGGGGGCAGGGGGTTCAGGTTGGCGGGGTTGGCATCAAACCAGCCCATGTAAAACTGGTACACCGCCTTTACATTGTGTGAAACCGTGCCGTAATACCCGCGACCACTCAGGAAAGTATTTAATGCGGGTGGCATAACCACCTTCTCGGCAATTTCACTTGAAGTGAAACCCGCATTCATGTGGCGCACTGTTTGGTCGTGAATGAAGCGGTACACATCGCGCTGCTTTTCCATAAAACTGCGTATATTCTCGCTGCCCCACACTGGCCAGTTGTGTTGGTGAAACATTACTTCTGCATCGCCTGCGTAGGCAATGGCTTCATCCATGTAGCTGGCCCATTTCAGTGCGTCGCGTACTTTTGCGCCACGTGGTGTGTACAGGTTGTGTAGGGTGTGGCCAAACAGTTCAGCGCTGCAGAATGCTTTCAACTCAGGCAAGTAAAATACAAATTCGGAAGGTGCCTCGCTGCCGGGCACGTTGTGAAACATAAATTCAAGCCCGTCCAGCATGTGGGTTTCTTTCGATTCTTTGACCACCAACGTGGGCGGCAAAATACCCACTTTCCCATAGGCCACCGCTTTGCCCAGGCCGTTATCGATCAGTCCTTCCGGGTTGCTGGGCAGGCGTTTGCCATACATGTAAATGGATCGCCTTGCCATGGCCATGCCCACCAGCACATTTTCACTGGTGGCTTCTTCCATGAAACCGATCGGCGCAACCACCGGTACGTTTTTGGCGGCCACTTCTTCGGCATTCATTACGCCCAATGCACCACCAAAGTGGTCCACATGGCTGTGGGTGAATACGATTGCCGTTACAGGCTTGTCGCCAAGGTGTTTGCGTGCAAAGGCCATGGCTGCACGCGCAGTTTCCTCGCTGGTCAACACGTCCACAACAATCCAGCCAGTCTCACCATCAATCAGGGTCATGTTCGACAAATCAAAGCCGCGCAATTGGTAAATTCGGTCGGCCACTTTGTACAAACCAATCTGGTTGTTCAGGCTTGCTTGTCGCCACAGGCTGGGGTTGACCGTACTGGGGGCTTTGCCTTCAATGAAGTTGAATTCATCGTAATCCCAAATTACATCGCCCTCAGCGTTCATTACTTTGCCAGTGGGCTGTGCAATCAAGCCACGCCGTGCATCGGCATTGTTGGCTGTGTCAACAAGGTCGGTGTTTGCGGCCACATCGGCATGAAAAGCCTGTGTGAATTCACTGGCTGCACTGCTTGGGTCGAGGGGGGCAGGTGCGTCTGAACACGCTGTAAGAAGGGCGGACGTACCAAGAACAAGAGCCGCCATAATCGGGCTTGATTTCATGCTGTCTCCAGAATTTTTTAATTTTTCTTATTACAGCATAAATGTGGCATTGTGCGTGTCAGTAATTCATTTGAATTCCAATTGAAAAACTAACTGGAAAACTTGGTGATCACTGTTACGGCAAATACGGTGGCCAAAATTGCTGGAATCCAGAAGGCCAAGGCGAAATGGGTGTAGCGTTCAAGCCAGCCTGTGTGCCCACCCGCAGCCATTTCGGCACCCATGTTGTGGCGCTTCCACTGCCACACCACCAACAGGCAAATCAGCAGGCCGTTGAAAGGCAAAATAGTGTCGTAGAACACATCTACCAACACATCGAAGAGTGATTTGTTGGCACCTGAATAAAAAGCAAATTCGCTAAGCCACTGCACCTGCCCGAATGACAATGCGCAAAGCAATGCACCCACCACAATACCCGCAAGAACCCAACTCAGTGCCTTGTTACGGGTTTTTTTACCTTGAGCTTTCAGTGCCGCTACGGGTACTTCGATGATGGACACCAGGGATGTAATGGCTGCAACAAATGCAAGCAGGAAAAACACAGCTGCGATGCAGCTTGAAACCAAATAGCCAAACTTGGGCGCCATGGCCATGAAAATATTGGGGAAGAATGAGAAAATCAAACCCACAGAAGAATCACTCAACTCGCTTGGGTTTGTGTTGGGGTAGATTGCAAAAATTGCGGGCAGGGTCATTAAGCCCGCCACCAAAGCCACCCCCGTGTCTGTTGCTGCAAGTAACTTCGCAGATTGAACCAGGTTGTCTTGCTTGCGCAAATATGAACCGTAAGTAATCAAGATACCCATGCCCAGCGACAGTGAAAAGAAAGCCTGCGACAGCGCACCGTTCACCACGCTCCAGGTAATTCTGTCCAGTTGGGGGGTGAAGTAGAATTTCAAGCCAGCGCTGGCATTGGGCAAAGTCAGCACAAAAACTGCCAACCCGATCAACATTACAAAAAGCATGGGCATCAGCAAACGTGACGCTTTTTCAATTCCATCCCGAACACCACCTTTCAGTACAAACACCACAATTGCAATTACAGCCGCCAAGTAGGCAAATATCCAAGGGCTGGTAATGAACCCGCCAAAAAACACTGGGGTGGCCAACTGGTCAAGCTGGCCGAGCAACACCAATACGAAATAACCCAACAGCCACACGGTCAACACACTGTAAAACACGGCGATCATGAACGGTGTAATCAGTGACAAAGCACCTGCCAACACCCATGCCTTGTTGCCTTTCGCCACTTGATGAAATGCACCCAACGGGCCTTTGCCCGTGGCACGCCCCAAGCTTAGTTCAGCAAGAATAAGCGGCAGGCAAATGGCCACTACAAAAAAAATGTACAGTAGCAAAAAAGCGCCGCCACCATTTTTGGCAGCAGCCACTGGAAAGCCAACCAAATTTCCAATGCCCACTGCTGAACCTGCTGCAGCCAGTACAAAGCCGATTTTGGAGCTGAATTGGTCTGGATTGTTTTGCATGGCTGTGCCGTTTCCTCAATATAAAAAGGACAATCAATTTGGGAATGTTTAGGGAATTATACGACCGACATATGTTGCCCACCCTGCTTGACTTCGCCTGCGGCATGAAAGCGATTAACCGGCAGCGCCAGAAGGTGGTGCCCAAGGCCACGGGCAAAGTGCTTGAAATCGGCATTGGCACGGGTTTGAACATGCGCCATTACGATGCTGCAAAAGTTGAAAAAATCATAGGTCTGGACCCTGCAATGCAAATGCACCGCTTGGCCAAAAAACGTATACAGCAAACTGGCTTAAGTGTTGAGTTAATGGGCCTGCCCGCCGAGAAAATTCCGCTGCCTGATGCCAGCATTGACACCATTGTAATGACCTACACCCTGTGCACCATTCCTGAACCTGTGCAGGCTTTGAAAGAAATGCGCAGGGTACTGAAGCCGGGTGGCAAGCTGTTGTTTTGCGAGCATGGTGTGGCACCCGACGAAGCAGTGCGCAATACGCAAAACCGTTTGCAGCCGATCTGGGGAAAACTGGCTGGTGGTTGCCATTTGAACCGCAACATTCCAGCCCTGTTGAAAGCTGGCGGTTTTGATTTGGATGAAATAGAAACCATGTACGTGCCTGGCCCCAAAGCATTCACCTACAATTATTGGGGTACGGCGTATTCCGAAAGTAACTAGCTAGAAAACTAGGCCTTTACTTGGGCAGGGTAGCCCGCCTCGCTGATTGTTTTGGCCAGGCTGGCTGCGGGCAGTGTGCTTTCTACCTGCACCAGTTTCTGTGCCAAATCAATTTGCACTTGCGCTGCAGGGTCTTGTGCTTTCACAGCACGCTCCACATTGGCAGAACAACCGCCACATTTCATTTTTTCAACTGTTAATTCAATCATTGTTCTACTCCGGTGGGTTGATCACAAATGTAGCTTGAAGCTTCCAACCGTGGTAAGGTCAAGTGCTTGACTTTGACATCATGGGAAGGTTCATTCTGTGGGCATTGTTTAACGGAGAATGCCGTGAGTAGCAACAACACATTGAATTTGGCCGTGGGGGGAATGAGCTGTGCCTCGTGTTCCTCGGCCGTAGAAAAAGCCTTGCTGAAAGTAAGCGGCGTGCAAAACGCCACCGTGAATTTGGCCACTGAGAAAGCCCAGATTGAATTCACAGCCCCGGCCACCCCTGAACACCTGGCCAAGGCAGTGGTCGATGCGGGTTATGACGCTGAAATTCTGAATGAAAGCGGCGAAAAGTTAGGCACACAAGCCACAACCCAAAACACTGCAGCCAGGGAAGGTTTCGGCGAAGGTGCATTGGTTGTAATTGCAGCTTTGTTAACCCTGCCACTGGTGTTGCCCATGGTGGCCATGCCATTTGGAAAACACTGGATGCTGCCCGGTTGGGTGCAGTTGTTTCTGGCCATTCCTGTGCAGTTCTGGTTGGGTGGGCGTTTCTACCGCGCAGGCTTGAAAGCCATTCAGAACCGCACCGGCAATATGGATTTGCTGGTGGCCATTGGTACCACTGCTGCGTTTGGCCTGTCTGTGTACATGATGGACCAAGGCAGCAGCCACCTGTACTTCGAAGCTTCCAGTGCAGTTATCACCCTGGTGATGTTGGGCAAATGGCTTGAAGGCCGTGCCAAGCGACAAACCACGGCAGCCATTGCTGCCTTGCAGGCTTTGCGCCCCGACACCGCACGCGTGCGCCGCAATGGTGTTGAACAAACCATTCCCATGGCAGAAGTGAAGTTGAGTGACGAGGTGGTGGTTCGCCCCGGTGAACGCATACCTGTGGATGGTTTGGTGCTGGAAGGCAGCAGCCATGTGGATGAAGCCTTGATCACCGGCGAAAGCGAACCCATAGTGAAAGCTGCGGGCACAAAGGTGACGGGTGGTGCCGTGAATATTGATGGTTTGCTGTTGATTCAAACCAGCGCCATTGGCACTGAAACCACACTGGCCAGAATTATTCGCCTGGTGGAAGACGCACAAGCCGCGAAGCCCAATATTCAAAAACTGGTCGATAAGGTAAGCGCGGTGTTTGTGCCAGTGGTGTTGGTGATTGCCTTGTTTACAGTATTGGCATGGGGCTTTTTTGGGTCTGCTGAAAACGCTTGGGAACAAGCCATTCTGAATGCTGTGGCCGTACTGGTGATTGCCTGCCCGTGTGCATTGGGCCTGGCAACACCCACAGCAATTATGGCGGGCACAGGGGTGGCCGCGCGCAATGGCATTCTGATTAAAGACGCGCAGGCGCTTGAACTGGCGCACAGCATTAACACCGTGGTGTTCGACAAAACCGGCACGCTGACTGTGGGCAAACCCACCTTGATGCAGCTTGAGGCGGTGCATGGCGAAAGCCATGACATGTTGGCCAAAGCCGCTGCAGTGGAAGCTGGCAGCATGCACCCGCTGGCCAGCGCTGTGAAAAACCGTGCTGAACAAGACGGGTTGACGATTCCCAAAGCCAGCGATTTGCAAGACGTGGCAGGCAAGGGTTTGTCGGCCAACGTGGGTGATTCACGTGTGTATGTGGGCACCATTCGCTGGATGGAAGAAATGGGTATTGCGGCCAGCAGCATGCAGCAAGTACAGGGTAACTTGAATGCCAGTGCAGCAACCCGTTCCTGGGTGGCTGAAGAAACCGGCATGGGCATTCGCTTGTTGGGTGTTCTGGCCTTTGGCGACGAATTGAAGCCCAGCGCACATGGCGCTGTTAGTTCGCTGCATGCATTGAATGTAAACACAGTGCTGCTAACCGGCGACACGCAAACCAGCGCAGAACGGGTTGCCTCTGAACTGGGCATCAAGCAGGTAATGGCGGAACAACTGCCGGGCGATAAATCGGAAGCCGTAGCGGCCTTGCGAGATTCGAAAGTAGGCAGCAAACAGGTGGTGGCCATGGTGGGCGACGGCATCAATGATGCGCCCGCACTGGCCATGGCCGACGTCAGCTTTGCCATGTCCACCGGCACCGATGTGGCCATGCACACTGCCGACATTACCTTGATGCGTTCTGACCCCAGCCTGGTGGCGCAAACCATTGACATTTCACGCCGCACCTACAACAAGATCAAACAGAACCTGTTCTGGGCATTCATTTACAACGCAGTGGGCATTCCGCTGGCGGCTTTGGGTTACCTGAACCCGGTGCTGGCAGGTACGGCAATGGCGCTGAGTTCAGTCAGTGTGGTCACCAACGCATTGATGTTGCGCAACTGGAAACCTAAAAGTGGAGCATGAAATGAGCAATCACTACTTCACCATCGGCGAAGCGGCTATGGAATCCGGTATCTCTGCAAAGATGATTCGCCATTACGAACAGGTGGGCTTGCTGAAAGAAGCAGCGCGAACCGAGGCGGGTTATCGGCTTTACACCGATCGGGATTTGCATGTGCTGCGCTTCATTCGACATTCACGCGATTTGGGTTTTTCGATCAAACAAATCGAAGAATTACTCGGCCTGTGGCAAGACGTGGACCGACCCAGTCGAGAGGTGAAAAAACTGGCGCAGTTGCACCTGAATGCATTGAATACAAAAATTCTTGAGTTGAATGCCATGAAGGCGGAACTTGAACGTTTGGTGAACTGCTGCAAGGGCGATTCCCGACCCGATTGCCCAATTCTTGAAGGGCTGGCCGCCGAATAACTATTGGAAACCGGAAACCACTGCGGTGTGGCCTGTTTCAGTGGTGCTGACAAGCACTGGCAGGCCGTACAAGGCGCTTAATGACTGCGAGGTAATCACGTCATGCGCGGGGCCTTGCGCAAGCACTGCACGGCCCTTGAGCAGGCAGGCTGTGGCATTAATACCCAGTGCGTCTTGCGGGTTGTGTGTGCTGAAAATAACACTTTTGCCCTGCGCGGCCATTAAGGCCAGCGTTTGCATTACCTTTGCAGCATTGGCGAAATCCAGGTTGGCGGTGGGTTCATCCAGCACCACAATGTTTGCGCCCTGGCACAGGGCGCGCGCAATCAGCACCAGTTGCTGTTGCCCGCCTGAAAGCAGGCTGAAATCACGTTGCTTCAATGCTGCAATGCCCAGTTGTTCCAATGCGGTGTCTACTGCCAAATAGTCTGCTTTGCCGGGGCCACCAAACAGCCCCCAGTTTTGTGTGCGGCCCATTAACACCGTGTCGCCAACGGTAAAACCCAAACTGCTGCCGTGGCTTTGTGGCACATAGGCCAGTTGCCTGGCCAGGTCATGCGTGGGCAGTTGCTGCAAGGGGGTGTTGTTCAACAGAACTTGCCCGGCACACGGCTCAATTAAATTGAGCAAGGTTTTTATCAAGGTGCTTTTGCCGCTGCCATTGGGGCCAAGCAGGCAAAGAATTTCGCCTTGCTTCAGCTCAAGGTTAATGTGCTCAACAACCGCACAACCCCCATGCCCAACCGACAAATTCTGAGTGTACAAACTCATTCCGGCACTCCGCGTTTTTTCAGCAACAAGCCCAGAAAAAACGGTGCACCCACCAGGGCAGTCAAAATACCCAGTGGTACTTCAATGTCGCCGTAGCTTCGCGACGCTGTGTCGACCAGCAGCAGAAACAGGGCACCCATCAAAATGGAAGTGGGTAACAAGCGCGCAAGACTTGGCCCGACCAAGAGGCGTGCTGCGTGGGGTATCAGCAGGCCTATCCATCCAATAACACCGGAAACTGCCACCACAGCACTGGTCATTACGGTGGCCAGTGCAATTACGGTAATTCGCAAGGGTTTAACAGGCACACCAAGAGCTTGCGCTTCGTGTTCGGGAAGGCTAAGTACGTTAAGCCGCCAGCGCAGCAGGTACAAAACACCACAAGCCAACACCACCACTGGCGCAATGGCGAATATTTCCAGCATGGTGACGCCGCTTAAGCTGCCCAGCAGCCAAAATGTGATGGCGGGAAGTTGATCATAGGGATCAGCAAGAATTTTTAGTAGCGATGTCACTGCGCCAGCCAGTGCACCCAGCACCACCCCAGTAAGCACCAGCACCAAGGTGCGGTCAGCATGTTGCATGGCCTTGCCCAGGGCAATTACCAACAGCACGGCAGCCACGCCACCCGCAAAGGCCAGGCCCTGCACACCCAACATTGGTAAACTGAAGAACAGCCCCAACACCGCACCCAAGCCTGCACCTGCTGAAACCCCCAAAATGTCGGGCGATACCAAGGGGTTTCTGAACAACAACTGATAAGCAGCACCGGCAGCAGCCAATGCCGCACCCACCAAAATGGCACCCAGAATTCGGGGCAGGCGAATGTCTTGAATGACTTGAACGGTCATGGCTTCGCCCTCACCGAAAAGCGCCGGCAGACTTTCTTCCAGATTAACCGGGTAAGCACCCAAAGTTAGTGACATGGCAGCGACGCCCAGCAAGGCGAGCAACAGCAACAGCAGGCAGAAAGGCAGGGCAATGCGTGGCATGTGCATCAGGGCTGTGAAGAAGAGCCCGAGTATATCCCATCAATTTTGAAGCATCTGTGTAATCACGGTTTTCAACACGCGCCCAATGTCGTCGGCTTTCATATTGGGGTCGCGAATAGCGCGAATTTGTAAGCCATCAAACAGCGCCATCAGGATGGTCGACTTTGCCGCCAGGTTAAGCGGGCAGGGCGGTGGCCCCTTTAATGCCCCTTCCACTGGCTGTACACCTTTGATCAGGTTAATTACTTTTTCGCGAATTACAGCATCCGTGCTTTGCACTGTCGCAGCCACCTTCGGGTTTCTGGCCGCTTCAGCCAGAATTTCCGTGTCCAGTTCACTGCGGTCAATGCGGCGCTGAACACCTTCATCAACTGTACCCAGCATGGCTTTCAGAATGTCTTTTTCACCCTGAATTTTTGCGATCCGCTCCAAGGCCTGGTCCAAGTCGCGCTTCACCATGGCCTCGATAATCGCTTCCTTGCTTTCAAAGTAGTTGTAGATGTGCCCGGCGCTCATGCCGAAAGATTTTGCAATCTCCGACATGCTCGCGCCGTGAAATCCACTTTTTCGGAAACATTCGGCCGCGGCATCCAGAATTTGCTGGCGGCGAAGTTCGGCCTTGCTGTTCAACTGGTTGGCCTCAAGGTTCATGTCAGTCTCCCGATTGAGCGGTCTTTTTTTGAGCACGCTTCTTGGTGAATATTTGGGTCACCACCACAAAGAACAAAGGCACGAAGAAAATACCCAATGCAGTGGCGGCAATGGTGCCGCCCAGCACGCCAGTACCAATCGCGTTCTGGCTGCCTGAGCCTGCCCCGGTCGAAATGGCCAATGGCACTACGCCCAAACCAAATGCCAATGAAGTCATCAGAATAGGGCGCAAGCGCATGCGCACTGCATCCAGCGTGGCTTCCACCAAATCACGACCCTGGTCAAACTGATCTTTAGCAAACTCTACGATCAGAATGGCGTTCTTTGCAGACAAGCCCACTGTGGTCAGCAAGGCCACCTGGAAATACACGTCGTTGGCCAAGCCGCGGCTGCTGGCTGCCAGCAGCGCACCCACAACACCCAATGGAACTATCAACATGACCGCAAATGGAATGGTCCAGCTTTCATACAGGGCCGCAAGGCAAAGGAACACGATGAGCAGTGAAAGCGCATACAGCAGGGGTGCCTGTGAACCGGATTGCCGCTCTTCATACGACAGGCCAGTCCACTCAATACCCAATCCATCTGGCAAGTTGGCAGCTATGGCCTCCATTGCGTCCATGGCATCGCCAGAACTCATGCCTGGCGCTGCCTGGCCCTGGATTTCAACTGCTGGCAAACCGTTGTACCGTTCAAGTCGGGGCGAGCCCATGCTCCATTCCGCAGTTGCGAAATTGGAGAAGGGCACCATTTCACCCTGGTTGTTGCGCACAAAAAAGCGGTTCAGGTCTTCTGGCAGCATGCGGTAAGGTGCATCGGCTTGCATATACACGCGTTTTACCCGACCACGGTCCAGAAAGTCATTGATGAAACTGCCGCCCCAAGCGGAAGTCAGTGTGTCGCTGATTTCTGCCACGCTGACACCCAACGCACCTGCTTTGGCATTGTCAATGTTCAGTCGGTATTGGGGTGTGTCGGCCGTCGCGTTCGGGCGTACACCCGAAAGAATAGGATTCTTCGCTGCTTCAGCGATCATGTCGCTTCTGGCTTGCAACAGGGCGTCTCGGCCCAAACCTGTGCGGTCTTGAATAAACAGGTTAAAACCCGTGGCATTGCCCAGTTCGCGAATCGGCGGCGGTGCGAAGGCGAAGGCCTGCGCTTCAGGCCAGCTCGCAAATTCCTTGGTTGCGCGTTCAACCACACTGGCGGCAGAATTTTCATCGCCAGGCCGTTCACTCCAATCGCGCAGGCGAACAAATCCAATGCCTGAATTTTGTCCGGTACCCGAGAAGCTGAAGCCTGCAACCGTGAACAAAGACTTCACCGTTGCCTCTTCCTTGTTGAGAAAATAGTCTTCCATTTTGGCCAGAACTTGCAAGGTTTGTTCTTGTGTAGCGCCCGGTGGAAGTTGCACTTGCGTGAAGAACACGCCCTGATCTTCATTCGGTAAGAACGAAGTAGGCAGCCGGGTGAACATGAAGGCGGTAATCGCCAGCAAACCCCCATAAATAATCAGGTACCTGCCTGATTTTTGCAGCATTCGGCCCACGGTGCCCTGGTAACGGGTGTTGCTGGAATCGAACTTGCGGTTGAACCAGCCGAAGAAGCCTTTTTTCTCGTGCGTGTGGCCCTTCTCAATGGGTTTCAGCATCGTCGCGCAAAGGGCTGGCGTAAGCACCAACGCCACCACGACGGACAAGGCCATGGCCGATACGATTGTGATTGAGAATTGTTGGTAGATCACACCCGCAGAGCCTGGAAAAAAGGCCATAGGCACAAATACTGCCGACAGCACTAGGCCAATACCAACCAGCGCTCCCGTGATCTGGTCCATCGACTTCCGTGTGGCCTCAAGCGGCGGCAAGCCTTCCTCGGCCATCACACGTTCCACGTTTTCAACCACCACAATGGCGTCGTCCACCAGCAAGCCGATGGCCAGTACCATGGCAAACATCGTGAGTGTATTGATTGAGAAACCAAAGGCGGAAAGCACAGCGAATGTGCCCAATAGCACCACGGGCACGGCGATGGTTGGAATCAGGGTGGCGCGGAAGTTTTGAAGGAACAGGTACATCACCAGGAAAACCAGAATGATGGCCTCGATCAAGGTTTTCACAACGCCTTCAATGGAGATCTTTACGAATGGTGTGGTGTCATAGGACACATCCCATTCCATTCCTTCGGGAATCAGCGGTGTAATACGCTCCATCTCTTCAATCACCGACTCCGCGGTGTCCAACGCGTTGGCGCCCGAGGCGAGGCGTATGCCAATGCCGGATGCATTGCGCCCATTCCAGCGCGGCAGAATATTGTAATTTTCGCTGCCGTAATCTAGGCGGGCCACATCTTTTAAACGAACGGTGGCACCGTCTTCCGATGTCCGCAAAATAATCTGTTCAAAATCTTCTGGCGTTTCAAGCAAACTTTGAGCTGTGATGGTTGCCGTCAGTGATTGCCCCTTCACAGCGGGCGCTGCGCCCAGTTCACCTGCCGAAACCTGCGCATTTTGTGCAAGTACTGCATTGCGAATGTCGCCTGCAGACACCTTGAACTGGTTCATTTTGTCCGGGTTTAACCAAATGCGCATCGCGTAGGGGCTACCAAAAACTTGCACCTCACCCACGCCGTTCACTCGGCTGATGGTGTCTTGAACATTCGAAGTAATAAAGTCGGCCAGTTCCGTTGATGTAAACGCACCATCGACCGCAGTGAAGGCGATCACCAACAGGTAACCGGTTGCGCTTTTGGTGACTTGAATGCCCTGGCGCTGGACAGCACTGGGCAACAGCGCATTGGCCAGGCTCAGTTTGTTTTGCACTTGAACCTGCGCGATGTCCGGGTTGGTGCCAGGTTCGAATGTCAATTCAATTCGTAGCCGGCCAGTGGAATCGCTCGTGGACTTCATGTAGCGCAAGCCATCCAGTCCGGTCATTCGCTGCTCGATCACCTGTGTGACAGAGTCTTGAAGTGTTTCCGCCGACGCACCGGGGTAGGTCGCTTGAATGGTCACTGCAGGTGGCGCAATGGCCGGGTACTGCGCAATCGGCAAATTGAAAATCGCCAGCGCACCGGCCAGCATGATCACTATCGCGATCACCCATGCAAAAATCGGGCGATCAATAAAAAATCGGGACATCGTACAACTCCTGCCAGGCGGTGTTTATTTGTTCTCGGTGTCGGAAATAATTTCGGCTTCTTCACCGGGGCGAACTTTCTGAATGCCATCGACAATCAGGCGGTCGCCTGCTTGAAGGCCTTCAGCGATCAGCCACTGGTCACCAATGGCCCTGGCAGTTTTTACACTGCGTTTTTCAACTTTATTTTCAGCGGTCAACACAAAAGCGGAAGGCTCGCCGGTGGCATCACGCATGATGGCCTTTTGCGGTACCAAAATACTGGCTTCACGCACGCCTTCTTCAAGTGAGGCACGCACATACATGCCAGGCAGCAGCTGTTGGTCTGGATTGGGAAAAACAGCGCGCAAGGTTACGGTTCCCGTGTTTTGGTCAACAGTGACGTCGCTGAACTGCAACTTGCCCGTTTGTGCATAATCGGATCCGTCCTCAAGCTTCAAGGTGACTGTCGCTGCGTCTTTCCCTGCACTTTTCAATACGCCGCTTTCAAGGTCACGCTTGAGTTGCAACAATTCCGTCGTGGATTGGGTCAGGTCGACATAAATTGGATCGAGTTGATGAATGGTGGTCAGTGGATTGGTTTGGCCTTGTTGCACCAAAGCACCTGCGGTGATGTTGGATCGCCCAATCTGCCCGCTGATCGGCGCCGTTACGCGAGTGTAAGTCAGGTTGATCTGGGCCGATTGCAGGGCAGCCTTGCTGGCTGCCACGTCGGCCTGCGCAAGTTTCAACGTTGCGAACGCGTCATCACGTTCCTGTTGGCTTACCGCATTCTGTTTGGCCAGTTCCTGAAAACGATCATTGCGAATGGTTGCGCTGGTCAAGCTGGCCTGTGCTTTTTCCAGCATGGCTTTGGCGCTGGCATATTCGGCCTGGTAGGTAGATGGATCAATTTGGTAGAGCGACATTCCAGCCTTCACCTTGCTGCCTTCCTGAAACTGGCGTGCTTTGATGATGCCATTGACCTGCGGACGCACTTCAGCGATCAAATAAGGGCTGGTTCTGCCGGGTAGTTCGGTGAAAAGTGAAACTGGTTTTGCAGTGACCTCAAGTACCCGCACTTGGGGCAGGGTTGGCGAGGCTGCAGCATTGGCACCGCCTTCTTGACTGCCGCAACCGGCCAGGGACAGGCTGCCGACAGTCAACAAGGCGCTGATGCACAGCGCACTATTTCGTTTGTAAATCATGGAACTACCTCAATATGGAATCAATGCGAAAGTTGCGGGGCACTGATGCTGAGAGGCCCCTGAACTGTCAATGGACAAGAAAACTGAATGAACGTTCATTCTTTATCCTACCAAAATTGAAATTTGCGCTCAAGCGCGCATGCGTTTCTAATGAACGAACAATCTTTTTCATGGAGTGAATGTTTTGGATCTTTCTTCAGTGGTGATAGTGGGTGGTGGTGCCGGCGGTCTGGAACTGGCTTGCAAGCTGGGGCGCAAGCTTGGGCCTGACAGGGTGGTCCTGGTGGACCCGAAGATGTACCACATCTGGAAACCATCGCTTCACGAGGTGGCAGCGGGCACGCTGGACATTCACCAAGAAGGTTTGTCTTACCCCATGCTGGCTCACAACAACGGATTCAATTTCGTATTGGGTTCCATGATGGGCCTTGATGCAACAAATAAAACGGTCAATGTTGCTGCGGTGACTGACGACGCGGGCGATGAAGTACTGCCCGCACGTGTACTTTCATTTGGAACGTTGGTGATCGCTGTGGGCAGTCAGTCAAATTATTTTGGGGTAAAGGGTGCGCAGGATTACACCATTTCACTGGACGGGCCCCAACAGGCTGAAAACTTCCGCTTGAAGATGTTAAAGCATTTGGCCACGCTCGACATGCGCAAGAAAGACCAGCCCGATGCCAGCCTGGACATTGTAATTATTGGCGCAGGTGCCACCGGGGTGGAATTGGCCGCCGAACTGCGCGAGGCAAGCCACGTGCACAGTCGTTATGGGTTTAGCCGAATTGATGCAGCGAAGGATGTAACCATCACGCTTTTGGAGGGTGCACCCACCATTTTGCACGTGCTGCCTGAAAGTGTTTCAAGCGCTGCTTTGACTTTGCTGCAACAACGGCACATCAAAGTGGTGAACAACTGCAGGGTGGTGGAAATTTCTGCCAAGCAGGTTGAAGACGCCCATGGCAACCGTTACAAGGCCGACCTGTGCGTGTGGGCTGCTGGAATCAAAGCCCCGGCCTGGCTGGCCAATCTGGGCTTGCCTGTGAACCGCAATGGTCAACTTGAAGTACAGGGCGATTTGCGAGTGAAGGGGCAAAGCGATATTTTTTCCCTGGGCGATTGTGCCGCCTGTGAACAACCCGACGGCAGCATGGTGCCACCGCGTGCGCAGTCTGCCCATCAGCAAGCGGACTATATTTACCAGGCCATATTGAGTCAGGAAAAGGGCAAATCTGCCACAAGGGAACCCTACTTGTACAAAGACCACGGATCGCTGGTGTCACTGGGTTCGCGAAGTTCGGTAGGCAGCTTGATGGGTGGTTTGTTCAAATCCAGCAGCATGTTTGTTGAGGGTTTTTTTGCACGCACCATGTATGCAAGCTTGCACTTGATGCATCACTATGCAGTGCTAGGCGGAATGAAAACTGTGCTGTTGGCTTTGGCGAGATTTCTGGTCAAACGCGCCACGCCCTTGGTGAAGCTGCATTAGGTTAGTAAGTGCGCAAATCGTCCACGGCAATTTCACCAAACTTTGGCCCCAGCAAATAGCCAAGTATTCGTGCGCCGGTTTCTTCTGCACTGGTCAACAATCCTTGTTCGTGTAGTTCAATAAAGCGTTGTTTGTTCGGGAAGTGCGCTTCGTCGACTTGGCGGATTTGCGCCTGCATGCCCGTGTCAATCACACCTGGCGCCAGGCTACAAATGCGCACATTCGATAGATTGTCTTGTTGAACCGCCTGCGCATGCATGTCGAGCGCGGCCTTGGTGGCGCAGTACACGGCCCAGCCCGAGTAGGCACTTCGCCCAGCACCGCTGGAAACGTGCAAAATACGCAGCTGCTGGACAGGTTTTAGCTGCTGGGAAATGAGCGCGCTCAGTGCCAGCGGCGTACCTACATTCAATTGCACACTGCGTGAAACATCGTGGGGGTTTTGTGTCTCCAAAGGGCCAATTGGAGTGACCCGACCTGCATTGTTAATCAAAAGTAAAAGTGTTGCGTTTTCAATGAATTGTTGCAGTTCCGGGGATGTTTCCAGGATTTCGAGCGCTGAGTTTTCACTTAAATCAATTGCGATTTGATGCAAAAGAGTTGGAAACCGAGGTTGAAGTGTGGTGTTTATCGAGCTGGAAAGACCCAGAACTGGGTGTCCTTGCGCCAGAAGAGCTCCCGCGATTCCCAAACCGAGCCCTTTGCTGTGACCCGTTACTATCGCTTTGATCATGGTTTTTTTTGGTTCAACTTAAGGTACAGGATGGAACTGGCCAGCACCAAGGTGACTGCATTGGCGGCCACTACAGGCCACTGTTTTACCATTAATCCATAGATCAGCCAGCACAGAACACCCAAACAAAAACACGCGTACATGCCCAAAGAAATACTGTGGGTGTCGCGTGTTTTCCAGCAATAGACCACCTGTGGAACAAACGAAAAGGTGGTCAGTGCTGCTGCCATGAAGCCCAGTGCCTGGGCCCAATCAACCTGCATTTAGTCGGCCTGAATTTTCTGGGCTGTTTCTTTGTACACCGCGACACGGCTGCCACCAATCGCGATGGCTTTGTTAATTGCGGCGCGTGCTTCGCTCTTGCGATCCAACTTGATCAATGTCTCGGCTAGGTTGTTCCAGGCGTCGGCCATATCTGGGTAAACACCGACCGCCTTTTGGTAGTACTGTTCAGCTTCAACGTACTTCTCAGCACCATAGGCCAGATTACCCAGGCCAAAGTGGAACCAGGGTTCTGTTGGCCATGTTTTTGCCCCTTGTTGATAAGCAAGTCCGGCGTTTTTGATGTCAGAACGTTCTAGCGCGACAGCAGAATTCAAATAACCCTGCGCGTTCACATAGTTAGGCGGTTCAGCACCCGGTTTAATCACGGTGAATCCCCAATTTTTTGATCGTTCCCAAAGTTTCAGGAAGGTGGCAACCGGGATCAGCTCACGTTCTTTGGGGCCAGAGCGAAGAATCATGTTGTTGGTGGCCGGTTCATAGCCCACCACCACGGCATAGTGCCATTGCGGGGCAATCTGCAACGACAGGTTTAACAGCACAACCACTGGCGACCCCGCATTCAGGGCGTCAAACAGGGCAGGTAATTTTGGCTCGATCTGGTAACTCAGGTAGCCAAGGCGGCGTGGGGCAGCCAGCATTTCAAGCTGTAAACTACCCTGGCGGCCGGGCAGATAAACCAGTTCGGCAAGTTTGTTGGGTTCAGTGCTTTCGCCAGCATGGTTCAGGACCATGGCCAATGTGGATGGGCCACAATAGAACTCTTCCTGAGCGAAGAAGGGTACGTTTTTTAATTCAACGGGGGGCTGAGATTGAACGGTACTTTGAAGGTCTTGCGGGACCGTTGGCAGCAGGGAACAGCCTGCCAACAGCCCTACAAGTACTGCTGAACCCGCCAAGCGGGCCCAGGCGGTACTAGAAAAACTTAATTTCATCGAGCTGATCGGGTAAACGGGAATACCTTGGTCAAGCCAAGAATGTCGGTTACCAACAAAATAATGAACACAGTGAATATTACACCAACAATGCCGGCGCCCGCAGGGGCATCTTCAATGTGGGCTGCAAGCTTCTGTGCCTCTTCTTCGGTCATGGAATCAACGCGAGCTTTGGCAACCTCAGGGCTTACGCCATGTGCTTGCAAAGCGTTCGCAATGTCTTCACGGTCGAAGAATTGTTTAAGTTCGGTACGGTCCTGCTGATGCATGGCAACAGCTTGTTCGGTACTTACGATTGCAGCGTGAGCGGGTGCAACAATAAAGCTGCTTGAAAAACTCAACAAAACTGCAAGTGCTGTTCCGCGCATGGATTTAGTCATTTTTTACTCCATCATTCTTGTGTGTGGGAAATTCATCATACGGTTAAACAAGCATCACTGCTTGCTTATTCCGAGTCAACCAAACGAAAGCCCCTGCGTTTTAGTTGACATCACAGCAAGGAGGATTTGTGATGAAAAATCGTTTGTTCAGAATTTTTTCGGCCAGTTGCGCAGTTTTGGCTGGTCTGGCCTTGGCACCAACCCAAGCGCAAGCCATTAACATTTCAATTGGCGTGGGCGGTGAGGTGTTGCCCGGTGTTTACGGTTCGGTCAATCTCGACAACGGCCGCTACCCAACCTTGGTTTATGCCGAGCCGCTGATCATCAAGCGCCAATCACGCATTTTGTCGCCTGTGTATCTGCACGTACCCCCGGGGCATTTAAAAAAATGGGATCGTTACTGTGATCGGTACGGCGCATGTTCACGCCCTGTTTACTTTGTGAAGTCGCGCGATTATTACAATTTCAGCCCACGGTACATTGATCAACGCTACGTGTACCGTGACCGCGTTACTTATGTAAACCGGGGTGGTTATGATCGCCGTGATGTGTACGATCGCCGGGACTACAATCGCCGCGACTATGACCGTCGTGAATATCGCCGAGATGACCGTCGTGGATATGACTCCCGCGGTTACGATCGCAAAGACTGGAAACACGATGGACGCGGGCATGGCAAGCATGGGCGTGGTCGGGACGATTAAAACCGCAATATTCAAGTCATCCTGACAGTCATCTAGAGAAGTTGACTGTGTATTTTCCCTCCAAGGGCCGACCTTCGTGTTGGCCCTTGTCTTGTGCAGCGCTACCTTGAGTTTCACTCCAAATTATTCCTACACCGGTTAGCTACTAATGGTTAGTTAGGCTCCTTGGAAGATGCACAGCAGAAGAAAAAACTCATTTTTATTTCGTATCGCGATAATATTTAAATGGTTGAAATATAAAAGATTTTTTCTTGTTCACGTAAATAAAGCAGTAAAATCATCCTTGTTTGTTGCTATCATTGCCACTGTTTGATGGCAAAGTGATTACGTAACAATTGGGCTAACCCAATTTGACTAACCTTTTGGGTGAATTCCGGAACAACGATGAAGATCATGCGCAAAAATCGTCAGGGCGGTGCACTGTTGATTGAACTGGTGTTGACCATTCCTGTTCTTCTGGCGGTCATATTTGCAATCGTTGAATATTCCGTGTTGCTGGGTGCCTTGTTAATCATGAACAACACCACGGGTGAAGCGGCGCGACAGGCCACGGTCTATCGAAGCGGGTTTACCACATCGGATTATGAAAATTTAAGTCAGGAAGCTCTGCAAGACTTGCTGCCTGCTTACGTTGGCACTTTCCGCGAACGTGTTGTGCCCTCTGTAAATTCATTTGCCTGCGGCGATTCGGTGTGCTTGCGTCTGCGTCTGGATTATCCCAATTACAGCAGCAACCCTATTGTTGGCAATTCATTCTTTATTCCTCTGCCCAGCAATTTGTCTGCGGAATCCACCACACGCGTGGAGCCCAACGATGGTTAATCACCACCATTTTCCAGCTCAAAGGGGTGCATATTCAATTTTGACTGTTTTCGTAATCTTGATGAGTCTTGGTGCCATCGGGGTTCTGGCTGTTGGGCATACCGCTTGGGAAAAGAACCGACTGCAAAGTGTTGCTGATTTGGTAGCCCTCACTGCGGCGCGCCAAATGGCAAACGGCCCTGATTTTTCTGAAGCACAAGCAATTGCGCTGGAAAATGGTTTACAAGCTGACGATGTAATCACGATTGATTGCATCATTGACAACGCGGTCACCGCAGACTGTGCCAATGCCATCACAGCCAGGGTCACGATTAATCGTTCCTTGAGTGCGCTTTTGCTGTTTTTCCCTAATCAGAATCTTTCTGTATTGGCTGAAGCAACAGTGACACCCACTGTGGTTGGAACAGTTTCTTCTGGGCTGATCGCTTTGGACACCAATCAATCCGCCTTGCTCAATGGTCTGCTAACTGCCCTGGGCGGTGGGGCAATCAATTTGAATGTGGCGCAATGGGGCAGTTTGCTCGGTAGCGACATTCGTGTTGATCTGCTTGCTCTAAGCACCGAATTGGGCCTTGGCAGTGTTAACGATTTGTTGGCTTTGAATTTGTCCGCGCTTGGCTTGCTGGAAGATGCTTTGTTGGTTGGTAATGCAGAACAGGCTGACAAAATGCAGGTTGAGGGATTGTTGAGTTTGCTTAGCGGTCCCTTGAACAGTGTGAACGTTACTGTCGGTGATTTGCTGGCACTTGATTTGTCGGGGCGCACCAACACGCCGCTTGAAGTCAGCTTGGGACAGCTTGCGCAGGTTACTTTGCTGAATGCTGTTGAAGGCGTGGGGTACATGTTACCAATTTCGTCGGGTCTTTTGAATCTCGATGTGGGCGTGAATATTCTTGAAGCACCCCAGGTGTTTGTCGGTCGGAAAACACCGTACAAAGATCCAATCGCAACAGGTCGTACTGCCCAGGTCGCGCTTGATGTACGTGTGCGTCAACCTTTGAATTTGAACCTCGCCTTGATCAATTTAAGTGCCCTTGATTTGGGTTTGCAGTTGCGGGTTGCGGGTGGTCTTGCAGAGGTGAATGAACTGAGTTGCCGATACCCACGTGCAAGCAACAACATGGTCATGACAGTTGTTCCTGCCGTTGCAGAGGTTTGTATTTCCAGCGCAGCCGCTAATTTGAATACCACCGTGGGAGCGCTGGAATGTGGTGCCCCAGCGGAGGTTTTGGACGTTACCCTCCTGGGTGTGGTCAATGCCGGGGTTACCGTGGGTGCAGAAGCCAGTTTGCGTGCGGACCCGGTGCAAAGCAGCTTTGATGGTGTGGCGCCATTTAGCGAAACAGTTGATTTAAACCTGGGTGAAACTTTGGGTAGCCTGCTACAAAACACAGACCTTGATATCAACCTGGATTTGCCATTTGTGGGGCCATTGATCAGTGGCATTGTCAATGGCTTGGTCAACGTGTTACTGAATGCACTTGAGCCTGCGCTTCGGCCTATCTTGGGCCTGGTCGGCAATATTCTTGACAGCTTGTTACAGGTGTTGGGCGTCGATTTAAATACAGTGACTGTGAATGTGGATTCAGTGGATTGCCAAAGCGTAGTGTTGACCCGATAAGATTAATCAGGCGTTGCTATTTGAGACACAGGGACCGGTTTTTGTAATCCATACATTGCGGCCAAGGCTGTTCCGGCCAGCACCACAACGCCGCCAATCAAGGTGTGCCAGCCCACGGTTTCATCCAGAAATAAATTGCCCCACAACACCCCGAAAACAGGTGTCAGAAAGGTTACCGTCAGCGCCGACGTGGGTCCAATGTCCATGACCAGACGGAAGTACAGCAGGTAAGCCACTCCACTGCACAACACGCCCACGCCCAGTATCGCCAGCCAGCTGCTCACCGCAGGCATCTGTGCTGGCAGACTGAACGGAACAAAGGGCAGCAAGATGAACGAGCCCAACAACAGACACCCGAATGCATTGGTTAACGGGTCAATGTCGCTTCCCAAATACTTGGCCATGTTGGTGGCAATCCCATAGCAGGCTGCAGCACCCAGTGCGGCGGCAATCCCCAATCCTGTGCCTTCCGTATTCAATGTTGTTGTGTCCAAACCCACAATGATTCCGACTCCTGCCAAACCCAGCAAAAGCCCCAGAATAGCCATGGGTGAGGGCACTGCGCGGGTCCAAATGAGTGCAACCAGTGCGGCCCATATTGGCGCTGTGGCATTAATGATGACCAGCACAGAAGCCGTCACTGTCAACGATGCATAGGCCACCAAAGTGAATGGCAGCGCTGAAGCAAACACTGCGATGGCTGCAATCAATTTCCAGCGTTTGACCACCTGGGTTTTTTTGTGTGTGAGCGCGAAAAGCCCACCCAGAAACAGGGCACCAAACATCACCCGCAACGCGGCCATCAGGGTTGGGGCCATGTCTACAGCTGCGATTTTGTAGAATACAAAAGATGCTCCCCAGATCATGGACAGCAGCAACAATCGCAGCGCACTGGCTTGACTCATGGTTTTCATCAGGTGGTGAGTGAATGCGCAAGTATGCTTAAATTGAGCCGCTTGAAGAGGGGTGTCCGGAATATATTCCGGAAAAATTTGAACATTTTTGGGCAATGGTGCTCAAAGAGGGCTGTGCAAAGAGGCAGCAGGCAAAGGACACACAATGTGGTTGGTGAAGTACGCATTGCGCAGACCGTATTCAATGGGCGCATTGGCAATATTGGTGCTCATTCTCGGTTTGACGTCACTTAGGCAGTTGCCGGTCGACATTCTTCCAGAAGTGGAAACGCCGGTTGTGAATGTGGTGTGGACCTATCAAGGTTTGAACGCCCGTGAAATGGCCAGCAAAATTACGTCATTCTCGGAATTGGCGTTGTTGAACAACGTCGACAACGTGAAGGAAATTTCTTCAGAAACCTTCAATGGCGTTGGCTTGGTGCGTGTAATTTTTCAAGACAACGTTGAAATCGACATTGCACTTTCCCAAGTTGCCGCAATTTCTCAAACGATCTTGCGGCGCATGCCCCCCGGCACCAGCCCGCCAATTGTGGTGCGCAATTCGCTGTCCAGCCGGCCCATTTTAAGCATGGTGGTGTCATCAGACACGCTTAGTCAAAGCCAGCTTGCGGACTATGCACGCATTCAACTGCGCGGCCAAATTCAAAGCATTGGCGGCATGCGCCTGACCTTGCCTTATGGCGGTGCGACCCGTCAGATCATGATTGATCTGAAACCCGATGCCTTGCCTGCATTCGGCTTGTCTGCCGCTGACGTGGCTGAAGCTGTGAATCAACAGAATCAAACATTGCCTTCGGGCAATGTGCGGGAAGGCCTGCGAGACATGCAAATCTCCGTGGACGCCAGCCCTGAAACCGCCGAGGTGTTTGAGAACCTGCCCATCAGCGCCAAAGATGGACGTATCGTGAAGCTGCGCGATGTGGCTGACGTGCGTGACGGAGGGGCCAATCAAACCAACCTGACCCGAGTGGACGGTAGCAGTGCCGTGTTGGTGTCGATGGTGAAGATTGGTGACGCCTCGACCACTGACATCATCAAAAAAGTGAAAGAGCGTCTGCCTGAAATACAGGCCGCAGCGCCAGCCGGTGCGAAAGTGATCCCAATTTTCGATCAATCGGTGTTTGTACAAAGTGCGGTGGATCTAATCGCCAAAGAAATCTTGATTGTGGGTTTTCTGGTGGGATTGGTGGTGTTCATTTTTCTGGGATCGTTCAAGTCCAGTCTGATTGTGTTGGTGTCAATTCCGTTGTCGCTGTTGGTTGCGGTCATTGTGGTGAAATTAACCGGCCACACCCTGAACCTGATGAGTCTTGCAGGTTTGGCTTTGGCAGTGGGTATTTTGGTCGACAATGCCATGGTTGAAATCGAGAACATCAATCGCAACATCAGCCTGGGCTTAAGCGCACCGCAGGCTGCACTGGCAGGGGCAAAGCAGGTTGCATTTCCTGAATTTGTTTCCACCGTATCAACCTGTATTGTGTTCACACCAATTTTTTTCCTGGAAGGCATTGCTGGCTACGTGTTTCAGCCCTTGGCCATTACGGTGATTGCTGCATTGGCCGCCTCCTATTTCTTCTCAAGAACCGTGGTGCCCACTTTGGCCGCGCTTTATCTCAGCAAAAATGACAGGCATTACAAGGGCTTTGACAAGCTCGAAGCGTCGATTGACCGCTTGGGCCATGGCATAGCAGACCGCCTGCCCGCGCTGCGCGCCAAGGGGCCAGTGGTGGCTTTGGTGGTTGTGTTGATTGTTGCCAGTGCAGGTGTGTTGCTGGCCATCAGCCCACAACAGTATTTTCCGCGTACGGATGCCGGTTTGCTTAAACTTTATGTGCGTGGCCCGGCGGGAACACGGGTAGAGGAAACTGCCAATAATTTTGCAAAGGTGCAAACCGCCATCCGTGATTTGATCCCCCCTTCCGAACTCAAACAAATTGTGGAGTTGATCGGCCAGCCCGACCCTGTGAACATGGCGTGGGTGGACACGATGACGGTGGGCGGCTTTGACGGCGAAATGCTGATTGAACTTGACCCGAAACAGGCCAGTACATTTGAATATCAAACCTTGTTGCGAGCAGAGCTGAGCGAACGCTTCCCCAATTTTAAGTTCCTCTTTTTACCTGCTGACATTACCAATCAGACTTTGTCGGGCCTAACACCCACATCCGCAGAGATTCGGGTCATTGGACGGGATGTACCGGGAAACATTGGCATCGCGCAGGAGCTACTGGCGAAGCTGAATGGCTCAGACGACATCAGCGACTTGATGCTGAGACAGGTCGGTAACTTGCCCGAATACATGGTGTCGATTGATCGAGATCGCGCCTTGGCACTGGGCATCACTTCTGCCGATGCATTGCAAACTCTGCTCGCTGTGTTGGGTACTGGGGGCACTGTGGCGCCCAGTTACTGGTCCGACCCGCGCGCTGGTATTTCGTACGTGGTACAGGTGCAGGCACCATTGCAAAGCATAAGTTCTGCAGACGACCTGTTGCGCTTGCCCATCACCACGCCAACTGGCGACAGCATTCAGCTGGGTGCGATTGCCAGCATCACCCCCCGAACCGTGCCCGCGAGTGTGGTCCGTTCAACGCTACAGCCCGTTATCAGTGTTTTGGCCAACGCGCCCGGTGCGAATTTGCGGGTGTTGGCAGAACAATCTCAAGAAGCTGTAGCGCAGGTGCAGGGTCGATTGAAACCCGGCAATCGAATTGACATCAACGGACAGGCCGCTGCAATGACCGCAGTATTCAAAGAACTGGCTGTGGGCTTGCTGGGTGCGTTGGCCTTGATTGTGTTGGTGATGGTGTTCAACTTTCAGTCCTGGACACTGCCTTTTGTGGCGCTGAGCAGCTTGCCGATCGCCTTATCGGGTGCAGTGGCCGCATTGTACTTAACCGGCACGCCCATCAGCGTGCCTGCTTTGATGGGATTGATCATGACCATGGGCATTACAACGGCCAACAGTGTGCTGTTGACATCGTTTGCCCGTGACGCTTGGGTGCAGGGCTTGAGCGCTTGGGATGCAGCCACACAAACTGTTCGCCAACGCATTCGACCCATCCTGATGACCGCTTTGACCATGATCGTGGGGCTAATACCGATGGCCACGGCTTTGGGGCAAGGTGCCGAACAAAATGCACCACTGGCTCGCGCTGTAATTGGCGGTTTGATGACTGGTTCTGTGGCCACCTTGATCGTGGTGCCCTTGATTTTCGCATTTGCCATGAAAAATGCAGTGCCCAGCCAAGCGCTGGTGGAGGAATAAACATGAATAAAAGTACGGTAATTGTATTGGCTGTCGGCGTGTTGTTCGCGGTGGGCACGGGGCTGGTGTATTGGGGACAAGACGCCAAAGCCAACCTGAAACCACAAAGCGGGGAGGCGGCGTCGGCCCCCGTGGTCAATGTCGTGCAGCCCAAGGCTTCCGAGATGGGCAGCGACATTCAGTTCTCAGCCCGCTTGGCACCCTCTCGCGAAGCCAGTTTGTTCGCACGCAGCTCGGGATTTGTTCAGGCGCGTTATGCCGACATTGGTACCCGTGTAAAAGCGGGTGAAGTGCTGGCACGAATTTCTGCGCCAGAACTGGAGGCTTCTTTGAACTCCGCGCGAGCTGCTCAACGACAGCGTGAAGCCGAATTGCTCGTGGCCAAAAGAAATCGTGAACGCGTAGAGCCTTTGGGTGTTGCTGGCGCAGTGTCGGCGCAGCAGGTTGATGAATTGACCGGTATGGAAGAGGTGGCCAAAGCCAATTTGGCCGCTGCAAAGGCCGAGGTGCTGCGTCTGCAAAGCGAGGTCGCCTATTTAACGTTGACCGCCCCGTTTGACGGAGTAATCACCGAGCGTAATATTGACCGTGGGGATCGGGTTAGTCCAACTGATTCCATGATGCTTTACCGAATCATCAACAGTGATGTGTTGCGGGTGCAGGTGGATGTACCCCAGCCACAGTTGTTCCGGATTGATCCGTCTGTTGATGCAAGCTTGACGATTGCTGAACGACCTGGACAAAGCATCCCCGTGAACTACAAACGGTCCTCTCAGGAATTGAGATCAGAATCAGGAACTGTGCGCATTGAATACGAGTTCGACAACCGTGAACTTGCCTTGGCTGCTGGATTGAATGCCATGTTAAAGGTGGTGTCAAATGGCAAGGGCAGCAGTGTGACGGTGCCGGCCAACACCATTGTGTACCGGGACGGTGGTGCCACCTTGGTTGCATTGAATGATGCGAACCAGGTGGAATTCAGAAAAGTAACTTTGGGGAAGAATTACCCGACCATGGTCGAGGTTCTGCAAGGTGCGGGCACGCAAGACCGCATTGTGGTGAACCCGAACGCCTTGCTGAAAGAAGGTCAGGTGGTAGAACTGGCGAATTAATGCGCTTCTGATTCCAGGCGTTTTTCGAAGTAGATGCAATCGCCGTCTGCCATCAACTGCATGATTTTCAACGGCGCGCCGTTGGAATCGAGCGTAAGCAGGCCTACACCGCTTCCGTTCACAAGCCGTTCGCCACGGCTTCCGTGGTCGGGCTTGCGCGGAATAATTCGCATCTTCCGGCGTTTGGTGAACCAGTTCAATGGCGACCAGGGCGCGTAAAGCCATCGGTTTAATCGATCCAGCGTATCCAGCAGTCTGCGGGGAAATTCATTGCGAAATCCACTGCTGGTAATTTGCCAGATGTTGGGGCTGGTTTTTTTGGCACGCAGCTCGACTTCATAGGCAAATGAATAGTGCACATCGCCGGAAAGGATCACAAAATTTTGTGGCGTTTTGCCATGCCTGAACAAATTCAGCAAGGTACTGGCAGCACCCCTGTGGGCCATCCAGTTTTCGGCATCGACCATCAGCGGTTTGCCAAACCAGGTGAATATTTTCTGAATGCCTTCGATCAGTTTTACACCGAACATTGGGGCTGGTGAAACCAACAGCACCGCGTCATGGCCAAGCAAACGTTGTTGCAATTCCGACAGGGCTTCCCAGTCCATCAAACCCGAAGGATGTGACGGGTTGAATTCCGCGCGCCAGCGGTTGGTGCGTGTGTCGATCACCATTAACACTGGTTCGGTGTTCCATTTGTATTGCCAGCCACGGAACGCGATCAGTTCGCCAATCAGCTCTTCGTGTGCTTCTTGCCCTGGAATTTGCAAGGCTTCGTCACAGCGTTGCATCATGTCATCGGAAAAGTTTTCCGGGGCGTTGCCCCAACCCTGGCACACCAAATAGGCCAAAAGTGCATTGCCGATAATTCGCCGCGAAAAAGGCTCGCCATACGCTGTTTCTTCCCAGTCTGCGCTCAGGTTCCAGTCGTCTGTGATGTCGTGGTCATCGAACATCATGGCAACAGGCAGGTGCGCCATCAGCCGGTGAACGCTGTCCAGCTCAGCCACAAATTCTTCAATTGCTGCAAGCTGTGCATCGTAGCGTTCCGCGAATTCGGTGGGTATGGAAGAGGGCATCGCCATGTCCGTGTACCGCCACGGAATGGGCGACCACGCCAGCAAGTACATGGCCATGACTTCGGCCAGAGAAATTAGATGGTTTCTGGCGTTATCCGTCGTGAATACAGGTTTTTTTACACCCGTGAACAACACTGTACGCAGGTCTCTCGAGGCTTCAGTTTTCGGAAGTAGTTCGTGCCGTGTGTAGTAATGGGGTTGTTGCTGGTGAAGTTCCTGGCTGTTTGTTAGCTTGGTTCCGGGCAATTCTTCAACGGGGTCTTGCAGCTGGCTTAACAAGTGGTGGATGGCCACCAGCATGGGGCCGGCCACGTCGTCTGTGTAAACCTGGTCACCACTCATGACCAGTAGCGCGGGCCATTGGGTAGGGTCCGCCGAACTTTCCAGCAAGTGTCGATCTGCGCGGGCCAGCCCATCGCCAGCAGATGTGCCTTCTTTTCTCGTGTAGTGCGGTTTGCGACATGAGCCATGCAGCACGCTTTTTATTTGATTTTGAATCACGAAGCCCAGAGTTGTCTTGCCAGGGTAGAGCAGGTGAGGTGCTTCGTGAATCAAATTGATCCATTCCTCGTCCCCGCCAGAACGGTGGCCAAGTTCATAGCCCACCCAAGTGTTCAGGGGCAGTTCCATGTCCAGCGGCAAATCGATCAAGTGAATGTAAAAACGCTCCGCAACTTTCAGCTGGCGGCAGTGGCTGCGAATTTCGTGAACTTGGGAATCGTGTTTATTCGGGAAAAGGGCAAGGCGCCACTGCACCGGTTTGGACGTTGCAAGCCACAGGGTAATGCGATCGCTTTGCATTCTGCGCAGTATTGGGCCAGCCAACAGGGTTTGGATTGATTGTGTTCCGGATGCGTCTAACTGAATGGTCATACTGCCGATGAATTGTGTGGATTAAGCCCAAGCAACTTTGTTCAACGTTTACGTGGTAAATCGGTGTACATGCTCAGGCCCAAGTGTTCTCAGCCTTTGCAAGCGGGTTGCAGGGTTGACGTCATCCATGTTGTGAAAGCAGCTGAATCGGTTTCGAATTGGGCCTTGTCCGTGTTCAAGCGATCGGCCTGCTGATTGAACGTATTCACCGCCTCGTTGTGTTTGGCTTTCGCTGCAGCGTCGGTTTTGCCGTCACTCAACTTTCTTTTTTCATTTTGTAGGGCCAACCGTCGGTCTGCCAGTAACTTTTCGCTGCCACGCAATTCCTCTGCACGGGTTTCAAGCTTTTTAAAGCGTGTTTGGCCTTCCTGTTCAAGTTGTAAACAGGTGCGTGACTCGGAATTTTGAACGGGCGCTGGATTGGGTGCTTGAGCTTGCGCCAGGTTACCAAAAAGCAGTGAAGAAAGAGAAATAGCCAGAAAAAAATTCAGTGAATTCATGGGATTCAAACGCAGCTCCTAATAGAGCTTGACTGTAGCAGATGGCGAAGTGTAGGCGGGCTTTGAATGCATCAAGACAAAAAATCAAATTCCTCGTTGATTTAGTAAGTAATAATAATTATCATTAGCGTTTATTTTAATGCAGAGCTTGCAATGACCAAATTGGATCATCTGAATTATCTTTTGATCAGTCGAATTCTATCGGCTGTGCTGGGTGGTTACCTTTTTACCTGGGGCTTTACTGCGGTCGGAATTGCTGGCCTGGTTGCAGTGGGTGTTGATTTTCACGAAGCAGAAACTGCAGCGCTAATCATGGCCTTTCTTGTATTTCCAGGCGTATTTCTGTGGGCGTTTGCTTGCCGCCGTGTGGCGGTGGTGTGGACTGTGTTGGCGGGGGGCGGGGCGTTGATGACTCTGGCTGCCCGGGGCATTCAGCAAAGTATCTTGGTTTAAAGGGGCGCTGTCGTGTTGAGTAATTTCCGTTTGTCCATGGCGTGGTTGCACACTTGGTTTGGCTTGGTGTTGGGCTTTGTGCTGATGATCTGCTTTTTCTTTGGTTCCTTGTCGGTGTTTGATCGGGAAATTGATCGTTGGGCGATTCCTGAAACACGTTTTGATGCGCAACCCATGCCTTCTTTCGACAAGGTTCTGCTGCCTGTGTTTCAGCAACTTGAACCTGATGAACAGGATTACGCTGCAAACATGCCGCGTCTTCACGACCCGGCAAAAGGGGAAATTACGCCCCGCACTGAACTTCCAATCGATGAGTACTGGGCTTACACCACACACCGCGACCCCGTGTTGCGTATGGGGGCAGGTTTTGGTGTGCCCTTGGCCAAAAATCCGGAAGACCACAACCACATTCACAAGAACGTGACCATTGATCCGCGTACGGGTACCTTGTTGCCCGATGATCAACTCAAAATTGGCAGTGAATGGTTTTACCCGATGCATTACAGCCTGCACCTAAAATGGAAAAACCTGGGGTACTGGGTGGTGGGTTTGGCGGGTTTGGTGATGCTGGTTGCTTTGGTTACCGGCGTGATCATGCACCGCAAATTCTTTCGCGAGTTTTTTACTTTCCGCCCCTGGAAGCGCACACAACGCGCAACTCTTGATTTACACAATTTAACTGGCGTGGTTGCGTTACCGTTTCATTTCTTTTTCGCATTTACTGGCCTTGTGATTTTCGCGGGGATCTACTTGCCCGTAGGCGATACTCTCTTAAAGCCAATGCACCAGCAGCATGAAATGCGAGAGTCTGCTGCCAAAGGTTTGCCGCATGATGCGGCGGGTGTGGCTGCACCACTGGCGTCGGTTGACTCCATGGTTGAAGAAGCCAAGCGCCGCTGGGCAGCCCGCGACATGGCCGGAGAGGTCGGCTTCCTGGTGGTTCACCACGTGGGCGACGCCAACAGTTATGCAAGCATTTACAGGGCAGGTAGCGATAGGGTGGCTTTGGTGGGTGAGGCGATTCACTTCAAGGGAAGTAGCGGCGAAGTGTTGTATGAAGAGCCACCGCGATCCGTGGTGTCCGAAATCGATCAGTTCCTGACTGGCTTGCACCTTCAGCATTTTGAACACTGGTTTTTGCGTTGGCTGTATGTGTTGGGTGGCCTTCTGGGTTGTGTGTGTATAGCCACCGGTTTTGTTTTCTTTGTAGAAAAGCGCAAGTTGCAGCACGCCAAAAGCGGCAGCAATGCAAGCCGTGTGGTGGAGGCATTGGGCATGACCACGGTAACCGGCATGGTGATCGCCGCCCTTGGCATGCTGGTAGTGAACCGCCTATTGCCTGCGGACATGGTTGGCAAAGGTGATTGGGAGAAAGCAGCTTTCTGGCTTGTATGGGCCCTGACGATGTTGCATGCCTACGTGCGCAGTGCACCGGTGCGCCATGCAGCGTTTAACCCCGCTTGGCGTGAACAGTGCTGGGCCATTGCGGTGTTGTGTTTGACTGCTGTGGTTTTGAACTGGGTGACCACGGGAGATCACTTGATTCAAACCGTGTTCCTTGATCCGTATTGGCCTGTGGCAGGTGTCGATTTGAGTTTGTTGACCTGTGCGGCATTGGCAAGCTGGGCCGCATTGAAAATGGCCCGAAGACAGGGTGCTGCGTCATACGTTGCAAATAATAATCACGAGGTTGCTCATGTCTGAAACTTTTTATTTGGCCATGGCAGTGGTGTTAAGTTTGCTGGGAATGTGTTGGCTGGCCTTGTCGATGGATGTGCACTGGGCGCAAACGAGGCAAATTGCACTGGCCGACAACAAGCCGCCGCGCAAGCTGCTGAAGGTGCTGGGTAGTCTCGCGCTGTTGCTTTCATTGGCGCTGTGTCTGCTTGCAGACAGGCCATCGATTGCTGTGCTGGTTTGGGTCATGTTGATGGCGGGCTCAGCTGCCTTTCTGGCTTGGGGCTTGTCGAAAAAGCCCCAAGTGCTGAAGGTGTGCTGGCCCTTTTAACTTACTTGCCGCCTTTCGGCTTTGCCTTGGGCTTGGGTTTTGGCTCGGCTTTGTTGTCAGTTTTTACTTCTGACTTGGATCCCGTTTTCGATTCTGCTTTGGTGTCTGCTTTGGGTTTTGCCGGGGCAGGTTTCGAAGCGCTTGTCATTGCTTTCACGTTTTCCGTGGTCGCTTTATTAATCGCAGCTGTAACTTGCCGTTTGGCCTGTGAAGTGGCCTGTGCACGTGCCGCGCCGGTTATCTGATTGAAGCCACTAAGCCACATGCTCATAAAAGGGTTTGCTTTTAACCAAGGGTTGTTCATGGTGAGTTCCTCCTTTAATCCCGTTCCGCAAGTAAATCGATCTTGCGCTCTGCCATCAATGCGCCAAGTTCGTCCAAATCCAGTGAGTCGGTTTTGGCTTTTGTGAACATTTCGCTTTGCTCCTCTTTCACATGGTGTTTTACATACTCAGACAGCACCTTCACCTTCGCGTCGTAGTCCTCGCCATCGGGTTCGATGCCTTCGATTTGCTCAATTAAACTCATCATCGTTGCGTGTTCCACTGTGGCTTCGGGAACCAGCATTTTGTCTTCATGTGCTGCTTTGAATGCAGGGTAAAAAATTTCCTCTTCAAGCTGGGCATGCACACTTAACTCCGCACAAATTTCAGCGACAAGTTCTTTTTTTTCTTCGTCAGATTCTGCTTTTTCATACTCCTCAAACAAGGCATTTACCTTTTCATGGTCGGCTTTCAACATTGACACTGCGTCCATTTCTGTTTCAGTGGTGTCGAATATTTCGGTGTTTCGTGTGTCGGTCATGGTGTTTCTCCTGGGTTCAAAATACAAAGATCGCGAGCAGAATGATGATGGGTATGGGGATCCCTAAAAACAGCAACATTAGTGAGCGCATGGTATGGGGGCCTTATAAGGTGGAGTGATCGGTGTTGATTGCATCACGTTGCTTGCCACCGAACGTGGCGGACAAACTTGCGGCAAATGCGCCAATTAACAGAGCCACAAAAATCCACAAAGCAGCATATGCAGATGCTTCACGGGCGGCTTCTGTGGCTTCTTTTCTAGATTCTTCCGACCCTTGTATTTCGTTTTGAACCCGTGTGTAAATTTCGCTGACACGTTGCTCCATGTCCTGCTGCGATATGCCTGTTCCTTGAGATTCGTTGGCCGCCATTGCTGCCATGGTCGCTGTGTTGCTGACATTACTGACCATGGACGCTCCTCCACTCAAAATGGATCCAATGACCGAAGTAAGAAGTACTGCCGTGACCAAGGATGCGACTGCCCATGCAAGAAAGCCATGTGCGGTATCCCGGAAATAGATTTCATCGTTGTGAACATCAACCCATTTGGTGCGCAACCTGCCAGCCAGATAACCGCCCAATGCAGAAGAAAGAAGCTGTGTGACAGTGAGCCAGATGATGGTCGACATCCCGAAGCTTTCAGCACTGATTCCCTCATTCGCCCAAGGCGACACGGAGGACAAACCCAGGCCCATTCCAAGAATGAGCAAGATGAGAGACAGCGCGGCAGCGCCAGCGGCGCCTGCCACAATGGCACCCCATGAAACGGCGCTAGGGCTTAAAGAACGCGAGTTGTTGTTGACGTTGTAGCCGTAATCCTGAGGATGGGTAGTGGCGGTGGTCGTGGTATTCATTGGCAGTCCTTAACATTGACAAGATCTTGCAATGTAGTGGGCCGCTGAAATCACGTCTGTTGGGGGGCGCACATAACCAGGGCATGCCTGGAAATGACACTGCCACCGCAGAGGGTGGCAGTGAGGTGATTGCCTCGACCAATTGGCCGAAAGCGCATCGTTTACTGACGAATCAAATGATCAAATGCCGCCAATGAAGCATTTGCACCTTCGCCCATGGCGATGATGATCTGCTTGTAGGGTGCTGTTGTGCAGTCGCCTGCAGCAAATACGCCTTCCATGCTGGTGTGGCCTTTGTGGTCCACCACAATTTCGCCGTGTTTGCTCAATTCCAGCGTGCCTTTCAGCCAATCGGTGTTGGGCAACAAACCGATTTGAACAAAAATGCCTTCCAGTTCAACCTGCTTTGTTTCGTCAGTTGCACGGTCTTTGTAGCTCAGGCCGTACACCTTGGTGCCATTGCCGTTTACCTCGGTGGTCAGTGCATTCAAAATCACTTTCACATTGGGCAGGCTGTACAGTTTTTTCTGCAACACAGCGTCGGCTTTCAACTTGGTGTCGAATTCAAACAAGGTGACTTCTTTCACAATGCCAGCCAGGTCAATGGCGGCTTCAACACCGCTATTGCCACCACCAATTACCGCAACACGTTTGCCTTTGTACAGGGGACCATCACAGTGCGGACAATAAGCCACACCTTTGTTGCGGTACTCGGCTTCGCCGGGCACATTCATTTCGCGCCAGCGTGCGCCGGTGCTAAGAATAATTGTTTTGCTGCTCAGCTTCGCGCCATTTTCGAGTTCAACTTCCACCTTGCCGTCATCCAGTTTTTTCAAACCTTTAGCACGTTGCAGGTTCATCACATCAATGTCGTATTCTTTCACGTGCTGCTCAAGCGCGGCAACCAGTTTCGGACCTTCGGTTTCTTTCACGGAAATGAAGTTTTCAATGCCAAGTGTGTCCAATACCTGGCCACCAAATTTCTCGGTGACCACGCCGGTTTTCACGCCCTTGCGTGCGGCATAAATTGCAGCGGCTGCGCCAGCGGGGCCACCACCGATAATCAACACATCAAACTCGCCTTTGGCGTTTAACTTGGCTGCGTCTTTCTCGGCGGCGCCAGTGTCCAGCTTGGCAACAATCTCTTCCAGTGTCATGCGGCCAGAACCGAAGCTTTCCGTGCTGGTGCCACCTTGAACGCTTTGGAACACCGTGGGTACCGCCATCACCTTGCGTTGTTCCACAAGCGGCTGGAACATGCCACCATCAATCATGGTGTGGCTAAATGCGGGGTTCAACGCCGCGATGGTGTTGAATGCCTGCACCACGTCGGGGCAGTTGTGGCAGCTCAACGAAATCACTGTTTCAAAATGACCGCCATTCGCGGGCGCTTGCAGGTCCTTGATCTGTTCGATGACGTCAGCTTCCACTTTGGGTGGGTGACCGCCAACATGCAACAGGCCCAGCAACAGCGATGTGAATTCATGCCCCATGGGCAAACCGGCAAAACGCACGCGACCTTCTTCACCTTTTTTGGCAATAGAAAATGAAGGGCGCAGATTGTATTCACCGTCGAGGCGAACAGACACCTGGTCTGAACACTCACCAATTTCCTGAACAAGCTGTTCCATGTCGCGTGCTTTTTCGCTATTGTCCAGCGATGCCACCAATTCAATGGGGTGGCGCAGCATCTGCAGATAGGTCTTCAGTTGTTGTTTGATGTTTGCATCGAGCATGGGGTACTCCGAGGGGTGTTCGTCGATTGTTTTTGAACATTCGCCGCTCCCTTGTGGGGAGCGGTTTTTTACAACAAATTCAAAGGTGATTTGAATTTAGATTTTGCCAACCAGGTCCAGTGATGGAGTCAAGGCTGCGTCGCCTTCTTTCCACTTGGCTGGGCAAGCCTGGCCTGGGTTCTTTGCAATGTACTGGGCAGCCTGAATCTTGCGCTTCAGTTCAGATGCATCACGGCCGATACCCAGATCGTGAACTTCCATGACCTTGATCACGCCCTGTGGGTCCATTACGAATGTACCGCGCAGTGCCAGACCTTCTTCTTCAATCATTACGCCAAAGTTGCGTGTAATTTGACCAGTGGGGTCACCAATCATTGGAAAGCGGATCTTGCCAATTGTTTCTGTGGCATCAGCCCAGGCTTTGTGGGTGTAGTGCGTGTCTGTTGAAACAGAGAATACTTCCACGCCCATCGATTTCAGTTCTTCATACTGGTCAGCCAGGTCGCCCAGTTCAGTGGGGCACACGAAGGTGAAGTCGGCTGGGTAAAAGAAGAACACAGACCATTTGCCCATGACATCGGCTTCGGTCAGTTGAATTTCTTTGCCATTCCAAAATGCTGTTGCTTTGAAAGGCTTGATTGCTGTGTTGATCAAAGACATTTGATGATCTCCAAAAAGTTAATGAACAGTCAGTTAATTAATCACCGCCAATTCTACAGAAGAAATTGTGCGATTGCAAAATTTAATTGAGTTATTGAAGTGATTGTCATTCGCTATCGTATTTTTTGGTCCTGAATTTTTGAATGTAAGTGCTTAGCCCGCAAAGAAAAAGAAATCAAGCAGTCTATGGTCCGGTCTGGTATTTTAATTTTTCTGGAATAAGTACTCTATTTTTGGGCGCTCTGCTTCCTAAGGTAGAGTTAATTGATGGTGAATGCTGCAACGCGGCACACAAAAAGAATGACTCCACGCAGTCAAACGGCGCAGTTGACAGTCGACCATTATTTTGCGAATATAAACAAAAATCATTCTCATTAAAGAGATGAGGTATTTTTGTTTTCATCACAACTTGCCCATCTCAATTCCGGAGTTTTCCTATCATGCACCGCGAGGCCAGCGGCACTCTTCAACGACATGTTCTGGATATAGAGTTTGCTCACTGCTACGGTCAACATGCGGATTGGTTGGCGGCGTGGTTTCAACGTCGTTTGGCTTGTAATGGTGCGGCCAGTGAGTTGGCTCAAGAGGTATTCTTGAGGTTGTATGAGCAGCGCCAACAATTGCCAGCCATTCGTGAGCCTAGGGCCTGGTTGACCGCAGTGGCTCATGGCCTGCTGGTTAATCATTATCGGCGGGTAGACCTTGAGAAGGCGTATCTGGCAGCGCTTTCATCTTTCCCCAGCGATAACACGCCTGGCCCGGAACAAAAGGCGGTGTTGTTTGAAACACTTCTTGAGTTGGATCAATGCTTGCGGGACTTGCCAAGAAAAGTTCGTTATGCATTTTTACAGGCTCAACTTGAAGGCAAAAAGCAGCAGGAGATTGCCGGTGATCTGGGCGTTTCGCTGAGCATGGTCAAAAAGTACATTGCCCAAGCTCAAAAGCGTTGCTCGGGTGTTGAACAAGCCGCATTAAATTTTTCAAATCTGGATGCAAGGCAACGGTTAATGTCGTCCAGGGCCCTGGCTACCATGCCGCGTTTTAGTCGCCGTGCCGTACTGAAATCCCTCGCGGTACTGTTCGGCTCCGGCGGGCTGTTTTATGGTTATCATCGCAGCGATTATTCCGCAGACTGGACTAGTGCCAAAGGCGAAATCCAAACCCAAATATTGCCCGATGGCAGCGAGTTGACTCTCGATTCCGACACCGCTGTTGATTTGACATTTACAGCAACTCAAAAGCTGATCGTTTTGCGCCGTGGCCGAGTCATGATCAACACTGCAAGCACATCGAGAACAAATGATTTGAAGCCGATGGTGCGCACTCGCGAGGGTTTTGTGCAAGCGATGGGAACTGTGTTCTCGGTTGAACAGGGCGCTCAAAGCACCCTGGTTGAGGTGTTTGAGGACAGTGTGCAGTGGCTTCCTTTGGCGAGTGGGGACACTCATTTGTTGAAAGCTGGTGAACAGGCGGAATTTGGCAGATACGGACTGATTTCGCATCAAACCGTTTCCGGCGAAAAATCGGCTTGGGTACGTGGTTTGTATGTGGCCAGTTCGGTGACCTTGAAAGAATGGGCGGCTGAAATGAATCGATACCGAACAGCCACTTTGTATTGCGATAAGGCAGTCGAAAGCTGGCTTGTTTCCGGAACATTTCCGTTGAATCAACCTGAAGTTGCTTTGATGGCATTGCAAGATGCCTTGCCGGTCCAGTTGATTCAGCACAATACATTGGCTGCCTCAGGTCCTGTGCTATTGGTGGCACGAGATCAGGCTGAATAAATGTCGAATGTTTGGTGTACTTTTTCTTTTTTCAATTGGCATATGAGTTGAACCTTTATTTCAACCCATTTGATAAATTGGAAAATTTCTCATGTCTTCTTCATTTGCTTTGCCCCGCAAGTTAAGCCCAATCGTACTGGGCCTACACCTGGCCATGACCGGCCTTGCCAGCGCCGCGTTTTTCACAAGCTCGTCAGCTTATGCGCAGCAAAGTTCAATTGATATACCGGCAGGATCTTTGTCGGTCTCGTTGAATATGCTCGCGCAGCAGCGCGGTGTGGTGTTGTCATATGACCCGGCATTGCTCAATGGTTTGAGCAACTCCACCCTGAAAGGTAAATACACTTTCGAGCAGGCAGCCATGCAATTATTGGCGGGAACTGGTGTGGTTTTGCAGCCTACATCGGTCGGCTATACCCTGGTTAAAAATTCACCTGCTGGCGCGTCAACCCTAAAGGCGGTGACAGTGACAGCCGAGGGTGAGCCCGTGTATGGCGCTTCAACAGCGGCTGGATTCTCTGCGAAGAATGCAAAAATTGGCGTATTGGGCGAGCGCTCATTGCTGGAAACGCCATTCTCGGTGAATGTCATTTCAGGGGAGTAACTTGAAAACGCAGGTGTGAAGAACCTGGCTAGCCTGGTGCGCCTCGATCCTTCCTTGACCAGCTCATTTTCTGCAGTGGGCTACTACGATGCCATTTCAATTCGCGGTTTGAGCCTGAATAACTGGACCAATTATTATAAGAATGGATTGCTGTTTGCGAACCAAGCGAAAACGCCTTTTGAGAATATCGAGCGCGTTGAAGTGATGCGTGGATTGAGCGGATTTTTACAAGGTTTCGCTGCACCGGGCGGTGCGATTAACTATGTCACTGAACGCCCAACGCCTACCTGGCAGCGAAAGGCAGAGATTGCGATGGACGAGTTCGGCACATTCATGCCGGGTATCGATGTGGGTGGGCCTTTGACCGAAGACGGTCGTTTGGGCATTCGAATCAATGCTGCAGGGGGACAGGAAAATTTCTTTGTAGACGATGTCGAAACAGATCGTGGTTTCGCTTCGATCGCATTGGACTGGCTTGCTACTGATCGACTGAGCATACAATTTGATGCACAGGTGGATCAACGTGAGGGAACGACACAACCCTCGCTTGAGGTTGACACCAATGGTCAGGTTCCTCAAGGCGTAGACCCTTCGCGATATCTGGGTCAACCATGGGCTTCTTATGACACGCTCACCCGAGAGTATGCACTTGCAGCCGACTTCAGAATCAATGCCCAATGGAATGCATCATTCAAGATCAATGATGCGCACCTGTATCGCGATGATTTCAGTGCAAACATTGGGAACATCCAACCCAATGGCGATTTTGACATTCAGGAATACAAATCGATTGGTGAGGTGCGCGATTCCCGCAATATGGAACTTGCGGTGAGGGGGGATTTGACCTGGGGTTCGATACGTCACGAAGTGGCTGCAGGTTACACACAAAGAAAACTGGCCGCCGTTTTTGGTAACAGCGTTTTTAGAACGGTGGGTACCTCGAATCTCTACAACCATGTGATTATTGCAGACCCAAATGGTGTGCCAGGCGAACCCAGTTTGGCCATTTTGAATCGTGACAAAGGTGTGTTTGTGTCCGACTTCATTACTTTCAATGAACAGTGGCAGGCCCTTTTGGGTTTGCGCAGATCAGAAGTGGAGTTTTTCTCAGCCTTTAGTCCTACAGTGTATGAAGACACGGTGACCACACCAACCGTGGCTTTGATTTACATGCCAGTGCCGAGTACTTCAATTTACGCCAGCTACCTTGAAGGCTTGGAGCAGGGGGGCACTGCGCCAGGCAGTGCAAACAATCGAAATGAACAACTTGAGCCTGTCACTGCCGAGCAAACTGAAATTGGTGTGAAAACTGAATGGTTCAATGGTGAATTGATCACCACAGCGGCACTGTTTGAAACCGAGGTTCCACTCAGTTATCTGGACCAATCCAGCAATGTGTTTGGCTATTTCGGAACACGTCGTCACCGTGGCCTGGAACTGACTGGCACAGGCCAGGTTTGGAAAGGTGGGCGGCTTAACGCGGGTTTGGTTGCTCTGGATGCAAAGTCGTTAAATACCGGCACGCCAGCCAATGATGGCAAGGTACCGCAGGGAGTTGCCGAACGGCAGGCCACCTTGTGGCTGGATCAAGCCACTGGCATTCGAGGTCTTAGCGCACAGCTGGGCGTGCGCCACTCTGGCAAACGCGCTTTGGATGCGACCAACTCGGTGTTTTTACCTGCCTGGACAGTCGCGGATGTGGGTTTGCGCTACACAACCAAACTGCAAGGAAGGAATGCGACTGTGGGTGTGCTGGTTCAAAACATCGCCGACAAAACCTACTTCAACGAAGGTTCGTTTCGAAATATCTATTTCGGCAGCAAGCGAGCAGTCAGTTTGACAACGAGCCTGGAGTTTTAATGTTTAAGTTTGGCCAATCCCGCCCAAAGCAGGTTAAACATGGTGTTCACCACCATGGCTTTGGGCACTTGGGGTTGTGTAAGCCACCACTTTGCAAGTTGCTCGCCTGCGCCTGAAAGGGCGTGGGCCGTGGCCACAATTTCTTCCTCTGAAACAATTCCTTTCAAGTCGCCAAGCAGAAGTGCGATTCGATTCACCGTATCGAAACGAAGTTGGCTGGCGGCATCGGATGCGGGCCCGGCCACCGCAGCACCACTGTCGTAAAGAAAACGAAAAGCGGCCTGTTCGCATTCAACAAATGCAAAGTAACCCTCAATGCCGCCACGCAATCGACCTTGTAGGTCTTCACCTTTCAGTGCATTTTCGATGATGTAAATGTTGAGTACTTCGCGTGCTTTTTTCAGGCAGGCCAGGTAGACGCCGTCTTTGTTGCCGAACAGTTTGTAAACCACCGGGCGAGTTACGCCTGCTGCCTTGGCAATGTTTTCCATGGCCGTGCCCTGGTAGCCGTTTTCCACAAACATGCGTTGCGCCACTTCGAGCAACTGGCGTTCCCGATCCTCAGGTTTCATGCGGGTTTGTACTTTTTTTAGCATGTTTAACTCATTGAATTTACAGTGGAAAAACTACACTAGACGTATTACAACTTCATAAATTAATCTCTAGTTACAGTAATGTAACTTAAGGGTCGAGCACAAGACCCCGCGCAAAAAGAGAGAGACATGAGGACGACAAACTTGGGTGGGGCCATCGTATTGGCCTGGGCTTTGCTATTGGGCGGCTGCATGGGCGACTCAGGTTCGCCTGAATCGGCCAGCCCCACTGTTACCAATCCCAATGAAGAGGACCCCGACACGCCTGTAGACCCGGAAGATCCCGATGATGGCGGTGATGACAACGGTGAGGGTGACCCGCCACCCCAGTTTCCGAAAGACCCGATTGTTCGAACCGAACCAGCTGGCACCGGCGCTGCACCGGCGGGTGCAGAGCGCTGCGATCCGCTCGACCCCGCATACTGTTTATTCCCGTTTCCCAACAATTACTTCACCACAGCCGACACGCAAACCGACACCAAAATGCGGGTGAATTTGAAACTGCTGGCCATGCCCAAAAATATTCTGGGCAAGCCGATTGACCCCACTGACTGGAATCGAAATGACGGCTTTTCTCCGGGGCAGCCTATATTGACCCGCGTGCCCGGGCTTGACTTACAGGAAACTGGCGCAGTGCCCATTACCAATATCGAAGCCAGTTTGCAACCCCATCAACCCATTGTGTTGATTGACACACTGACCTTGAAAAAGCAACTGATTTGGGCTGAGTTCGATGCGAATCTCACCCAGGGCCAATTGAACTTGCCCAATGCTGACCCGGGCCCTGCATTAATTATTCGGGTTGCAAAAAATCTGGAACCGGGGCGCCGTTACATTGTGGCCTTGCGCGATTTGAAGAACAGCGAGGGCAACACCATTGAGCCTTCGGCGGTGTTCATAGCGTACCGGGATAATTTGCCTTTGGGCAATGCCGCACAAAATGCACGCAAGCCGCTGATGGAAAACATCTTCAGCGTGTTGGACATGGCAGGCGTTGCACGGGAAAACCTTTACCTGGCTTGGGATTTCACAGTGGCTTCAGGCCGCAACCTGACCGAGCGATTAATTCACGCCCGTGATGAATCGATCGAAGCCACCGCGGGGCAGTCGCCGAACTTCACCATTGATGCAGTCATTGAAAACCCGGAAAACGGATCAGCCAGTGAAATTACTGCGCGGCGAATTCGCGGTCACATTGATGTGCCCTGTTTCCTCACCAGCCCGAATTGTTTGTCGGGTGGCACTTACAATTACCCGCTGCTACCTACCGGCAGCTCAGCGACTGCGCTACCGCAGCGCAATCCACTCACGCCAAACGCCAGCGTACCTTTTATTTGTTCAATTGCCCGCAAGAATCTGGACACGGGCGAGCCCGCGCGGGCATCGCTTTATGGCCATGGTCTTCTGGGCTCGCGCGATGAGGGCAATACTTATGACTTGAACGTGCGCGTGATGGCTGAGCGCCACAATTTCCTGTTCTGCATGGTGGATTGGGCGGGGCTTGCTACCGGCAATTTGCCGGATGACCAAAACGACAACCGCAAATACGATCCGCTGTGGGATGCCGTGGGTGGAGACATCGCCAGCACTGTGTTGATGCTGACCGATTTCAGCGGCTTCAATCGCCTCACAGACCGCTTGCAGCAAGGGTTTTTGAATTTCACCATGCTAGGCCGCGCCATGATCTCCGAGAACGGTTTCTGCACGCACCCAGCCTTTCAGAAAGAGGGCGAATGCCTGATCGATCGCAGCGAACTGTTTTATGACGGCAATTCGCAAGGCGGAATCAATGGTGGGCCAGTCACTGCCATTTCACCCGACATACAAGCTGCAACCCTGGGCGTGCCGGGCATGGCGTATTCCACCCTGCTGCAGCGCTCCGTTGATTTTGCGCCGTATGCTCCAGCCTTCTACCAGGCCTACCCGGCTTCGCTAGATCAACAGTTCATTCTTTCGCTGATCCAAATGCTGTGGGACCGTGGCGAAAACAACGGCTACGCATGGAGCCTTGCGCCGGGACGGGAACTGCCGGGTACACAGCCCAACAAGCGCGTGTTGCTGATTCCCGCGTTTGCGGACCACCAGGTGTACATGAACACTGCAGAAATCATGGCAAGAACGATTGAAGCGCCGTTGCAATGCCCGGCGGTGGTGGGTGGGCCTTCCGCACAGCGCGGACCCGCAGTATTGAAGCAGGCGCACCCCGCAGTGCGTGCCGAGCAAGAACAATTCCCCAACGTTTCTTTTGGGCGAAGGCATCCGGATGATCACCCGTATTTTGGTTTGCCATGTATCAAGAAATACCCACATGCAGGCAACGCACTAACCGTGTGGGACAGCGGCCCCATGACAAATGCCGATGGTTCTGCAAACCCCAATGGAAGTGCTCCACCACCGCTGGACAATCGACCCATGACTTCGGGTTACGGCGCTGACCCCCATGGCCACCCGCGTAATGAAGAGAAAAACATGGACATGAAGTCCGCCTTCTTGAAAAAGCAGGGCGCATTGATTGATGTGTGCAATGGGATGCCGTGTGCATCGCGCGGCTTTAACCCGTCATTAAAATAAAGGAAGCATCGCAATGAAAACAGTTCAATGGAATGCTTTGCTGGCCTGCCTCTTGTTGTCCGCCTGCCTTGGTTCGGGTAATGACGTGGTAAATGGTTCGCGCACGGATGTCAGTGAGGAAGACCCTCTAATCATTGTTGATCCGCCCCCTGGCAACCCAAGTGTGCTCGACACCTCAGAATTTCGCGCGGCTTCAGCCAAACGCAACATTGACCCCACCCCGGCACAAATTCAGGGTGTACTGACCAGCGACATACCCGTGGTCGGCAAGCTGCAGCAATTCAACTTGGGTGGTTATGGTGGTTTTGCGTTTAATGGTCCGGAAGATATTGTGAACTTCGACATCGGCGGGCCACCCGCCAATGGCATTGGCGATGGCACCTTTGTGCGGGTGTTTGTGCTGGAAGAACAAGCTGAGTCGGCGAATCGCTTGGTGTTTGTCACCATTGATGCCATTGGCGCTGGCAATGTGATTCAAAACAAATTGAAAGCTGCGGTTGCGCAAGCTGCCAACGTGCCGCCCAACAATGTGTTGTTTGCACAAACGCATTCGCATTCGGGTGCCGACCTGCAAGGTTTGTGGGGTGGCGTGCCCGCAAGCTGGTTGAATTGCGAGCAAGCTGATTCCGCCCAGGCCTGTGACCCTGTATTGCAGGGCGGGCTTTACCAGCTAGCGGCACAGGCTGCTGCCGAGGCGGTGGCGAATCTTCAGCCAGCCTATGTGGACTATGCACAAACCGTGCTGGAAGGCGAGGCACGATTGAACAACTTTCGCCGCTGTGATCCGGATGATTCCAGAATGCCAGACCCCACATTGACTGTGTTGCAAGCCCGAAGCGCCGAGGGTGATGTACTGGGTTCGGTGTTGAATTACTCGGCACACCCCACAGTACTGGGGGCAAGCAACCGCTTGGTTCACACTGACTGGGTGGGTGGTGCCCTTCGCACGCTGGAACAGAACTTCAATTCCACGGTGTTGTTCTACAACGGCGCCATCGCAGATTCTTCGCCCCGTGCGCCTGCTGCAGAAGACCCCTATGAGCGAGCCAATGCCATGGGTGTTGCTGTGGCACAAGCGTCCATGAATGCCCTAGGTCAGCGCAAGAAAGTAGAAGGTGGCATGTTGGTGAATCATGCCACTGCATTTTTGCCAGTCACCAATCCTTTGTTTGTGGGCGCGGGTGGATTGCGCAGTTTCAATGGTTATTACAACTTCACACCCTTGGGCGAGGAATTGGCTGCCAATATTCCCGGCTTTGAAAACTTTCCTCAAGTGGCTTTGTATGCAGAAACACCGGTTAGCCGAATTCAATTGGGTCAGGGTGATGGCAAGGTGCTGGAATTGGTGACCATTCCTGGCGAGGGCTCAAAAGGCATGGCCGATACAATTCGCGCACGCAGCGATTCACCCATGATGTTGCTGGGGCTGACCCACAATTCGCTGGGCTATATTTTGACCGAAGATGAATTCGGCAATGGCTTGTTTGAATGTCAGTCTTTCTACGAGGAAACTGTGTCGCTGGGGCCTTTGACGACCCCAGCGCTGAACTTACAGGCCTACGACCCGTTATTTGATTAGAACTTTGATTTCGCCTTGTCGAAAGCGTCCTTGATGTTGTCCCAGGCGCTGTTGGCGCCTTCCTTCAGGCTTTCAAATGCTTCGCTGCTGGCACCTTTCAGTTCTTCTAGTTTCGATCGACCTTGTGCCAGCTTGGCTTCAAGTGCGTCGATGGATTCATTCATTTCCTTCTTGGCATCGGCTGATTTGCCATCGGCCTTGGCCTTGAGTTTGTCCAGATCTGCTTTCCATTCATCCAACTGGGCGTTGAGTTTTGCCTTGTAGTGGTCGATGTCTGCCATGTGGTGTACTCCTTTCATGTTGTGAAACTGGAAAGATCAGGGTAACAACTCTTCATGACATAAAGTACCTACTCGCGCAGAGGACTTCCTCTAATCCGGCCTTTTGGGGTTGGAAAATGCTTATGATGTAGCCAAGTTCAGGCTGTGAGTGATTGGTCGCTCGGCTGTGTTGGCGCAACCCCATGTCTTTGTTTGAAACCACCGAAGTGCTTGTGTTTTTCAACGTGCTTTTACAGCAGTTGGGTGCACCTGTGCCTGCCGTTCCCACCCTGATTTTGTCGGCCAGTTTGTCAGGCGAATGGTCGGGTATTTTATTGCTTGCCTTGTTGGCCACCTCCGCTTCCTTGGTTGCAGACTGGGCGTGGTACATCGCCGGGCGTTTTTATGGCTACCGGGTGTTGTCGCTTTTGTGCAAGCTGTCGATTAATCCGGAATCGTGTGTCAGCCAAACCGAGTCGCGTTTTCGGGTGTGGGGCCCGTGGTCACTGGTGGTGGCCAAGTTCATTCCAGGTTTTTCAACCGTAGCACCACCCATTGCCGGTGCCGTCAAAATGTCGCTGATCAGCTTCACCCTGGCCTCTGCGCTGGGTGCGTTTTTGTGGGCGATGGCCGCTTTGCTCGCAGGCTGGTTATTTAAAGATCAGGTCAACGCGGCATTCGCAGCGCTGCAAGACAACTGGTTCATCGTGTTGGTAGTGGCTGCCTTGGTGTGCAGTCTTTGGCTAATGTGGAAACTGGCTCGGCGCGATGAATTTCAATCGCGCTTGAAGATGCCGAAAATTCCAGCAGAAGAAGTGCTTGAATTGGTGAAGGCCGGGCATTCAAACCTGCGCCTGCTTGATCTTCGGCCTGCCGTTGTTCAGGATGCCGAGCCTTTGCCCGGATGGTTACCCGCCAATTCAGAAAGCGCCCTGGCCGCAGCGCGTGCATGGCCAAAAACTGATTTGATTGTGACCATGTGTGCCTGCCCGGATGACGTGAGCGCCAGTTATGTGGCGGATCGCCTGCGCAAACAGGGTTATCGACAGGCAAAGGCCATGGACGGGGGTTATGAAGCATGGCTGGAAAGCAATAAGGTCAACAACAAGGCGAAATGAGATTAAATTCATGTAACCTTTGTGGCTTGTTTAGCGTAATAAGCTTTGCGACGTTTTTACCTTCCTTCATTTAATTTCACCACGGAACTTGACCATGCGTTTGTTGAGCAAAGCCCTGATTGGCGCCTTTAGTTTTGCACTTGTTTCCCTGCCTGTGGCTGCCAGCGAGATTATTCAGTTTGGTGTTGGCCTGTATCAGCCCGACAAAGACAAAAACGACGCCACTTACACACCCTTGGCGCAGTACCTTGAGAAGAAACTGGGCAAGCCGGTGAAGCTACGCACCGTGAGCAGTTGGGAAGGTTTGGCGAAATCGCTGGCCAATGGTGAGACTGACATTGCCCTGATGGGCCCATGGGGTTATGTGTTGGCCAACAATGAAGCGAAAGCGCAAGCCGTGGCCACGATTGAATACGAAGGCAAGCCAGAATATTTTGGCATCATGGTGACGAACCCGAAAAGCGGCATCAAAAGCATGGCCGACTTGAAAGGCAAAACCTTTGCGTTTGGCGACAAAGGTTCTACATCGGGTTACCTGATTCCTTTCCATTATTTTCAGAAGCAGGGTATTAACCCCGACACTTATTTCTCCAAGGTAATCAACACCAGCCACCAAGCCATTCAGACCCAGGTTACCCAGGGTGCAATTGATGCTGGCGCAGATTACAACCGAAATCGCGACGCGATGATTGCCGATGGTCTCATCAAAGCCGAAGACTCGAAAATTATCTGGACTTCCGACCCCTTGCCCAACGACGCATTGGCCGTCAGCGCAAAATTGTTCGAAGACAAAGCCTTTGTGGCCAAGTTGCAAGAGGCCTTGTTGGGCATTGGTGCTGAACTGAAGAATCAACCCAACTTGCTGCCCCCGCGCTACACCGGCTTTGCCAAAAAAGACAACAGCTACTACAAGCCAATTCGTGACGCAGGGCTGGCCACTGGCCGCTTGCAGCCCAAGTAAGGTGGCTGGAACGCCCTTATGAACTGGATGCAGTTTAAGTTGCGCCTAAAAGGCCGGCTCGGTTTTTTCGGGCTGGTCTTTTTGTATGCGCTGATAGTGTTTGCCTGCGTGTACAGTTTGGCCACAGCCGGCGATTTGTCAATGGGGCGCAACCCCGTTGCCAATTTTATTAAAACCGCCACCGAATTCGCCCGCCCCAGTTTTATGGATGTATGGTTTGGCGACCCTGCCTATGAATACACAAGCGACGATGGCGCGGTGCTGCGCACCGAGAACAGGCAAGAAGTAGAAAAGCAATGGCTGGTGCAGTTGGGTTTTGCCACCTGGACCACCTTCAAAATTGCCACATTGGGTTCGCTGTTGGGGGCCATTCTGGCCTTGCCTTTTGGTGTGCTCAGCGCCAAGAACATCAAAGCCCCGCGTTTGCTGACTGCCTTATCGCGTTTGGTGCTGGATACATCGCGATCCATTCACACGCTGGTGTTTGGCTTGGTGTTGGTGGGCATTGTGGGCCTGGGTCCCACTGCCGGTATTCTGGCGATTGCGTTTCACAGCCTTGGCACTTACGGCAAGCTGTTTGCAGAATCCATTGAAACACTCGACATGGCGTCCATTGAAGCAGTGAAGGGTGTGGGTGCCAGCCCCTCGCAAACCTTTTTCTGGTCGGTGTGGCCCAATGTGCTGCCGCAATGGGTTAGCAGCCACTTGTACCTGTGGGAATACAATATTCGCGATTCTACAATTTTGGGCATTATTGGTGCCGGTGGTTTGGGCCTGTTGATTTCAGAAGCAGTGGCGTTGTTTCAGTGGGGGCGCTTGTCCAGCATCCTGATTGTGGTGGTGTTGATGGTGACCGCATTTGATGCAATCAGCCGCAGAATTAGGACGGCCTTGTTATGAGCACCAACATCATTGAAATCGAAAACCTTGAAATGGTGATTGCCGGGCGACGCATTTTGAAAGTGGATTCACTTCAGATTGCGCGTGGTGAAAAGGTGGCCATTCTAGGGCGCAATGGCGCAGGAAAATCAACCCTTCTGCGGTGTTTGAATGGTTTTGTAAAACCCACGGCGGGGCACATTGTGGTGAACCAGCGCACTGTTTTTCCTTTGCGCCGTGAACGCGATTTGCGCCCTGTTCGTGCAGAAGTGGGGCAGGTTTTACAGGGCCTGCATTTGGTGGCCCGCTTAAGCGCCATGGAAAATGTGTTGGTGGGTGGCTTGGCCAGCATGCCGCGTTTGCGAAGCTGGGCACGAATTTTTACCACTGAGGAAACACAGCGTGCACAGGCCGCTTTGAAGGCTGTGGGGATGGCGCATTTGGCTGAAAAACGCGCCGATAAACTTTCTGGTGGCGAAAAGCAGAAAGTGGCCATTGCCCGCATGTTGATGCAGCAACCCCAATTGGTACTCGCCGATGAGCCGACTGCCGCACTTGATCCGACAGCGGCTGATGAAGTGTGTGAACTCCTGGTGAAAGCCAGTGAAAATTCCACGCTGATCACTGTGGTTCACAATGTGAGTTTGGTGCCTTTGCTGAGCCACCGCGTAATCGGTTTGAAAGCAGGCGAAGTGGTGCTGGATTGCGCAAGCAATGCGTTAACGCAAACGCAACTTGATGATTTGTACGAGTGAACGATGAATGACAACGCAGGGCGCAGCTGCCCAATTCGATACCAGTATGGCGCAGCAAAAATTGCACAGCGACTGCCAACGCAGTGTGATGTGCTGTATGTGGTCGGCGGCTTGTATGGCAACGCGTTTGCACTGAACACCATTGAGAATTTGGCTGCTCAAGAAACTGGGGAAGTCCGCATTTGTTTCAATGGCGACTTCAACTGGTTCAACAAATCCCCTGAAGATTTTGCGCACATCAACCAGCGCGTGCTGCAACACGATTGCATATTGGGTAATGTGGAGGCTGAACTGGGCGAGCCTTTGGATGTGGCCGATTGCGGTTGTGCTTATCCTGCGAATGTTGATCAGGGTGTAGTAGACCGGTCCAATTTCATTCACACCGAATTAAAGCGCACCGCGCAACAGCAGCCGGAGTTACTGAAGCAGTTGTTGGACAAGCCTTTCTTTGCGCGTTACACCGTGGGTGGTTTGAATGTGGCGGTGGTGCATGGCGACGGCGATTCACTGGCAGGTTGGCGTTTCGACCCAGTACATTTGAAGCGTGCTGAAGAAGCACCTTGGCGGGTTGCTTTGTTTGAAAAAGCGCAGGTGAATGTGTTTGCCAGCAGCCACACTTGCAGCGCAGCTTTTCACCATGAGCCTTTGCCCAATGGGCAAACAGGGTTGATTAGCAACAATGGTGCAGCGGGCATGCCCAGTGCAACATCGCTTGATCAAGCCGGTGGTTTGGACGGGCTGATTACCCGCATTTCCACGACACCTTTGAACAATCGTTCTTTGGTGTTTCAATCGACACAACTGAATGGTGTGTGGGTTGAGCAGGTGCGCGTTCAGTTCGACCAGGCTGCATGGCAGCAGTACTTTCTAAGCCAATGGCCTGAAGGCACTGCTGCGCACACCTCGTATTTCAAACGCATCAGCGAAGGCATTTAATAACCAAGCACACGCAATCAAACACACGCCACCGAGCCATCCGAACGCGGGTCGGCTGCGCCTTCCATCATGCCGTTGGGGTGGCGCACCACCGCGCCTGCATGGCCCATGGTGTCGCTGAACGCTTCAGGTAACACTTCCAGCACATGCCCAGCATCGCGCAATTGTTGAACCAGTGTTTTATCAAATCGGCTTTCCAGCTTCAGGGTGGTGCTTTGTTCGCCCCAGGTGCGGCCCAGCAACCAGCGCGGGGCAGTTACTGAAGCTTGCAGGGGTTGGTTGAACAGGCCATAGCGGCTGAACACTGCCGCCTGAGTTTGTGGCTGGCCTTCACCGCCCATGGTGCCGTACACCATGCTGCGGCCGTCTTTGAAACGGGCCATGGCCGGGTTCAGTGTGTGGAAAGGTTTTCTACCCGGCTCAAGGCGGTGCAGGGCGTCTTCTTTTAATGAAAAACTGATGCCACGGTTTTGCCACATCACACCCGTGGAAGGGCACACCACACCCGAACCAAATTCCCAGAATACACTTTGAATAAAGCTGGCGGTGCGGCCTTCGCTGTCAATACAACCCATCCAGATGGTGTCGCCTTGCCAGGGGTCTTGCGGCCAGGGCAGTGCACGTTGCATGTCGATTTTCTTCGCACGCTCAGCCAGCGCCTCACGGCTTAAAAAGTCGTTGGGGTTCACAGTCATATAGGCCGGGTCGGTGCAGTAGCGGTCGCGTACCAGAAAGGCTTGCTTGGTGCTTTCTACCATGCCGTGCAAATACTCAAAACCATCGGCTTGTTGCACGCCGAGGGTATCAAACATGCCCAGAATCATCAGCGAGGCCATCCCTTGCGTGGGCGGTGTCATGTTGTAAATCGTGCTGTTGTTCAGCTCAGTTTGCAGGGGGGTTACAAACTGCGCGTGGTGATTATTCAGGTCAATCAATGTCAATGGGCTGCCCACACGGGTCAAATCCTCTGCCATGGCTTGGGCCAGTTCACCTCGGTAAAAATCATCCAGCCCCACCTGGCCCATGCGTGCCAGTGTGTCGCCCAAAGCGCCTTGTTTCAATACGCTGCCTTCTAGAGGCACTTTGCCATCCATCAACAAATGTTCAGCAAAACCCGGTGCTGTGGAAAGTTCATCGAACTTCACACGGGTTAAACGTTCCTGGCTGCTGCTAACCGCCACGCCATGGTGTGCATGCACCACTGCGTCGCTCAACAAACGGTTCAGGGGCATTTTTCCGCCCCATTGTTTGGCCATTTCTTGCGCCTTGATCCAACCGCCCACAGTGCCCGCCGCGGTGAGTGCAGCCAAGGGCCCCCGGTTGGGAATGGCATCGAATCCTTGTTCTGTATAAAAAGCGCGGCTTGCTTTGGCAGCTGCTTTGCCGCAGGCATCAATGCCAATGGGCGCTTTGCCCGGTTCGCTAAGCAGCCAGAAGCCATCGCCGCCAATCGAGTTCATGTGCGGGTACACCACTGCAATTGCAGCGGCAGCGGCGATCATCGCCTCTGCGGCGTTGCCGCCCTCTTTCAATACATCGCGGCCAGCCTGTGCCGCCAAATGGTGGGGGGCTACAAATACGCCGCCCAGTGCACGTTTGGTGTGAATCATTGTTCTTTTAACTCCCTTTTGTTGCTTAACCCAACACGCCGTAAAACATACGCACGGCGGTGATGAACAGGAAAAATGCAAATGCCAGTTTCAGGCGGGCTGCGGTGGTGGCATTGGCCATGCGCGCGCCAATAGGAGCCATCCACATGGTCATGGGCACAATCAATGCAAAACCAATCAGGTTGATGTAGCCAATGGTTAATGGTGGCGTATTTTCAACATTCCAGCCATTGAGTAAAAACCCGATTGCGCCGGGAATGCTGATGACCATTCCGATTGCAGCGGCGGTGCCCACAGCCCTGTGCATCGGCACATTGAACGCATTCAGAATCGGCACACTCAAGGTACCGCCCCCAATGCCCATCAGCGTTGAAAAGCCACCGATGAATATGCCCATGATTTGTTTGAAGGGGCTGCGCGGCAAACTTTCAGCCACTGGTTTTGCTTTGCTGCGAAATGCCATGTTGCCAGCCACCAATAAAGCAATGCTGGCAAACACGATTGACAACACATCGCCAGATACATAGCCGCTTGCAAAGCTGCCAATAATCACACCGATGAACAGGGGCAGCACCAGGCTTTTAAACAGTGGTTCATCCAGATTGCCTTTGGCTTTGTGGCTTTTCGCCGAGATGAATGAGGTGGGAATGATGGTGGCCAGCGAGGTGCCCACAGCCACATGCATTTTCACACTTTCATCCACGCCCAACAGCGTGAACAGGTGGTACAGCACCGGCACAATTACAATGCCCCCACCCACACCCAGCAGGCCTGCCAGCAGGCCTGCGATGGTTCCTGTGACGGCGAGCGCCACCACCAGCCCTGCCAGCCAAGGCAGGGAGTATCCACTTAATAATTCCATGAAAGCTCCTTGCTTTTTTACCAGCCAATGGCTTTGGGAAGCCAGGTTGCAACAGATGGAAACACGAAGATGACTGCCACTGCCATGGCCTGCAACAACACGAACGGCAGTACACCCACATAAATATCGCGCGTGGTAATGCCCGGTGGGGTTACCCCCTTCAGGAAGAACAACGCCCAGCCGAACGGTGGTGTCAGAAACGACATTTGCAAATTCATTGCGATCAGAATGGCCAACCAAACCATGTCGGTGCCGTAACCGATGAACACTGGCAAGAACATGGGCAATGCAATGTAGGAAATCTCAATCCATTCCAGGAAGAATCCCAACACAAAAAGCAGTGCCATCAGAAACAGCAGGGCGCCCACTTCACCACCAGGAATCATGTCAAACAGGCTGTGTACCATATCTTCACCGCCCAAGCCGCGGAAAGCCAGGGCGAAGGGTTGTGCGCACAGCAAAATGAAATACACCATGGCTGAAATGGTCAAGGTGCCGTGCATGGTGTCTTTCAACAGTTGCATGTTCATGCGACCAAAGCCCACAGCGATCAACAATGCGCCCAACGCGCCCATCGATGCCGCCTCTGTGGGCGCAGCAATACCGCCCACAATTGAGCCCAACACGGCAAACACCAATAAAACAGGCGGCAACACATCGCGAATCAGCTTGCGGCGCAGCTCGGCTTTGTTGATTTTTCGGCGTTCTTCCAGTGGCACTGCCGGCACCAATTTGGGCATGAACATGCCCAGCAAAATAAGGTAAGCGCAGTAAATACCGGCCAACACCAAGCCTGGAATGAGGGCGGCTGCGAACAGCGTGCCGACTGATTCACCCATGATGTCGGAGAGCAAAATCAACACCAAACTCGGCGGAATAATTTGCCCCAAAGTGCCTGAGGCACAAATGGTGCCGCAAGCCACGCTGGGCGCATAACCACGGCGCATCAAGGTGGGTAGCGTTAGCAAACCCACGGTAACCACGGTGGCACCTACAATGCCTGTAGAAGCGCCCATGAGCACGCCCACCAACACAATGGCCAAACCCATGCCGCCTTTCAAACCACCCATGGCAGTGCCGATGGTGTCGAGCATGTCTTCAGCCACGCGGCTTTTTTCAAGCATCACGCCCATGAACACGAACAATGGAATGGCAAGCAAGGTGTAGTTGCTGACCACGCCATACAAACGCGCTGGCATCAAATTAAACAACATGGGGCCAAAGCCAATATAGCCTGCTACAAAGCCGGAAACAGCCAATGCAATGGCCACTGGAATGCCAATGATCATCAGGCCCAAAAAGCCTGCAATCATGCCCAGCACAATCCACTCATTGTCCATCAGGCCACCTTCGCTTCTTTAATTTGCACAGCAGCCTGCAACAGGTTGGCAATGCCTTGAATCATCAGCAAGCCAAAGCCTAATGGCAGGAATATTTTCAGCAGGTAGCGGTAGGGCAGGCCACCGGGGTCGGGTGAACCTTCCATCATGTCGAAAGACTGCATCACATACGGCACCGACAAATACACAATCACCAGCGCCACCAGAAAGGTAAGCACTGCACTGAACAAATCAATCCAGCCTTTGCCCAAGGGGCCAAAACGCTCATACACGAAATCGACCCGTACATCGGCTTTGTGTTTCATGGCGTAGGCCAGGCCGAACAGGGCGATGGGGGAGATCAGGTGCCATTCCAGTTCTTGCAAGGAAACAGGCCCGATTGAAAACAGGTAACGCAAAATAACGTTGGCGGCCACGAGGACGACGAGGGCAAGCACGCACAGGCGTGCAAGCCCCCCAATGAACTCGACAAACGCCTCGAGTTTGGGGATGGCTTGCTTCATGACAACAATCGCTTATTAAAGGTTCAGGAAAGTTTTTTCGCTCAGGGCTGCCCAGGATTCATGCTTCTTCTTGAATGCCATGAACGAGGTGTGCACCTTCTTGGCCAAGGGGTCGGAAGCGGCCACGCTTTCCAGTGTGTCCATGGTGGCTTCTTTCAACTTGTCCACAATCGGTTTGGGCAGCGCTTGCGCTTTCACACCCTGGTTTTTCACCAGGTCTTCCAGTGCTTCTGCATTCACCGATTCCGACCAGGAAAGGCTTTCCACCACGCTGGCTTGTGCTGCCATTTGCACCATCATTTGCAGGTCTTTGGGCAGCTTGTCCCACGCTTTTTTGTTGATCAACAGTTCGGTGACATTGGTGGGTTCGTGCCAGCCAGTGGTGTAGTAAAACTTGGCAGCTTTGTGTAGCCCCAAGCGGCGATCCTGGAATGGGCCCACGAATTCGGCAGCGTCGATTACGCCACGCTCCAGTGCGGGAAAAATCTCGCCCCCGGGTAGCAAGCGAACATTCACACCCAACTCGCTGTACACCTTGCCTGCAAGGCCAGGAATGCGCATCTTCAAACCCTCAAAGTCTTTGACGGTTTCCACAGGCTTGCGGAACCAGCCTGTCATTTGAACGCCGGTGTTGCCCATGGGCATGGCAGTCAAGCCGAAGGGTGCATACACTTCTTGCCACAACTTCATACCTTCGCCGTGGTAGAGCCACGCCATCATGCCTTGGGTATTCATGCCGAAAGGCACGGTTGTGAAGTACTGAGCCGCGGGTGCTTTGCCCGACCAGAAGTAGGCATTGGCGGCGTTCATTTCAACAGTGCCTGCAGACACTGCATCAAAGCCCTCCAGCGCGGGAATCAGTTCGCCGGCTGCGAAGTGCTGAATTTTCAGGCGACCATTCGACATGGCTTCCACTTTTTTACAGAAGTCGGTGGGGCTGCCTGGGCCCGCCACGTAAAAAGGCGAGCCAGGTGGGTAGGCATTGGTCATTTTCATGGTGACCTTGGCATTTTGTGCGCTTGCAACACCGGGTACGGCCAAGGCTGCACCACCTGCTGCTGCGGTGGCAGCGCCTGAAATAAACTTGCGACGATCAATTGAGGTCATGGAACACGCTCCTGCTGCTTGGAAAACAAAGGGTTCGCCGGCTGCACAAATGGCAACCGGTCACAGCCCTGTATTAGCGAAAGGCGTGCCAGGTTAAAAAGTAACTTAAGCTATTGAAAAATATGAAGTAAATTAAAATTAGGGTTTACCCTTGGTTTGAGTTTTTGACACCACAATGAGGCATGTAACATGCATATGCCCATGCCATTTGTATACATTTTGTTTACTTTTGTTGTCGAATCGAATGCAATTGCTGCATTGAAAAAATCAATCGGAAGCAGATGGATTTGAAAAGGGGCACTTTGGTATCGAATGTATTTACGGACCCAAAATGTGGCACTGCACCACAACGGGGACTGCACATTCTACAAACGCGCGCCACCCCGGCGATGTTTTACACGCTTTAGCAAGTTCTTGCATTCCACAGAAATAATGTCGGGCTGGCCGAACAAATATTTTTGCGCAAAGGCCAAAAAGCTTTCTTGCGTGTCGGTCAGTGTGTGAATGTGAAGGCTTTGTAAATCGGACATGATGTACAGGCTGGCTACTTCAGGTTGAGCTGCCAATTCAGTGGCCACAGCCTCGATCACGTGGCTTTTCACCTTCAAATCAACAAAGGTACTGGTGACCTTGCCCAGCTTTTCGGGGTTCACCACAGCGGTGAATTGTTCCACTGTACCTTCTTCCAGCAAGGCTTGAACTCGTGCCCGGGCATGGGCGCGTGAACAGCCCAGCTGCCGCGCAATGTCAGCGAAAGACAATCGGGAATCTTTGATCAGCAAGCTGAGCAGGGCGGCGTCGAGTTCGTTCATGGCGTTTTCCGGTGTGGTTATGCCATGAACAATGCAAGAGCTGTACCTGTTCAAGATTTTTGAGAGTGACCGGATGAAGTGTGTCGAGTCATGGCGGCATGAATGTTTAGAAATTGGGCAGCTTATGAATTTGATCCAGGATCGCTTTAGATCTCATGTGCTTAATTTTGTGCTCATTCAAGGCCTTCGGAATTCGGGTGAATACTTTGGTCAAGCCACCCCCTTTAAACAGGTATTCTCTCCATCCTTTTTCGTCTAAACGCTTGGTAACCCCTTTAATGTCGACCAATGAGGGCGTTAACAGCCCCTGCAACACATGGTCTTTGCGCTTGAAGACGATGAACAGATTCCCTTCGTCTTCGACATAGACTTGATCAAAGTAGGGGCTGGCGGCAGCAATCAAACTTGGGCGGCTGTAATAAAACAAATGTGCTTTGAAATAGATATTATGCGGGCTTGCATCTTTCTGCGTGATATTGGGGACCTCAACGACAAAATATCCTCCTTCCTTCAACATTTGATGCACCTTGATCATTACCTGCGTAGGGTGTGCCAAATGTTCCAGTACATGGAACATCGTCACCACGCCGAAGCCCTTGTGTTCAATGTCTGAAATCTGGCAGGTATCGATCTTTACCCCATACTCGTCACGGGCAAACTCTGAATACCCTTGATGGGGTTCAACGCCCCGCGATTCAAACCCGGCTTGCTGGGCCATGTACACAAACTCTCCACCGCCGGCGCCGATGTCCAATAAAGCAGCACCTGGCGAAATACCCGCTTTGCGCATTCTTGCCAACCGGTCCAAAGCCGCCTTGCCCGCCCTGTGTACGTACTTCGGTTTGGGCTGGTGGGTGGACTTGTATTCTTCCCGATAGTTGTGCGAGTAGTAAATGTGCAATTCTTCGTCGGTGGGAAGATTAGCCTGCTGTACCAGTGCACAGGTATTGCACATGAATATGACAAGGGTTTCAGCGATCTTTGCATCTTTCACAGACCAGACCGAGCTACTTTCCGCACCGCACAGGCGACATTTATGCATAGTAAAAAACCTCTTCAGGCCCACATGTTTTTAACTTCACCGCCAGGCGAAGTAGAAGGAAGTGGGCGAACAATTTGACGATGTTGTTGATCAACAGTGGCGTTGTACAAAGAATCCCAATCAGTTCAGGTTGGTTCCAAAAGTAAAATTCAATAAGTAATTGGCCACGATTAACCCGGGGCGGTCGAAATGAATTCGCGCCTTGTACGGGGAATCTTGCTTTGAATTGTTGCAAAGGCTAAAAAACTACATGGGACAAGTTTCGCGGTTGTTAGATTTTTAAATGAGCACAAGTGCTTCAAGTCAATTTTTTTGAGCCGATCAATTACCGCAACAGCAAGGCAGGTACCTTGGTGGCCCGCAACATGTCTTCGGTCTTGCTGCCGAAGAACAATTTTCGCAGTGGTGAATGCGTGTACGCGCCCATTGCCAGCATGTCAGCTTGGTGAATTTCCAGGCCATTCAGCATTTGGGTAACCACATCGCCTTGCACATGGCTGAACTCGGTTGGAATGCCGGAATCAGTCAAGGTTTGTGCGGCTTCTTCCAGCAGTTTTGTGCCACCGGCAGTTTTTTCCCCGCACATTAACAGCGTGCCCTTTAAGCCTTTGAATAATTTGCTTTGCAGTACGGTTTGCACACCGCGCTTGCTTACAGCACTGCCATCGAAGGCAAACAAAAACCTTTCAGGCACTTTGAACTGTTCATGAACACCCAGCACCGGCACATCAATTGCTCGCACCGCTGCCTCGAAAGTGCGGCCAATGTCGCGGTTCGATGCAAGCGAGGTTTCACCGCGCCTGCCAATAATTGCAATCCGCGTGTCGTTCTGCATTTCAAGCAGACAATCCACCAAAGTGCCGTGCCGAATGCGTGAATCGGCCTGAGCCACGCCGTCTTCAATGGCGCGTTCACGCAGGCCATTCAAAAACAGCCGCCCTTGGGTTTTCGCCAGCTTGGTTTTTTCGCTGTCGCTCATCACCAGTTTGTTCATCAGGTTTTCTTGCGCGCCAAAACCAATCGCACCGCTGTGGTCTTCGCCTTCTGCCTGTTCAAGGTGTCGATCAATTACGTGCAGAAATTCAACAGGTGCTTTGATTTGCCTGGCTACCCAACTAGCACAGTCGGCCACTGCAATCGAATATTGCGAGCGGTCCACACAGGCAACTATTTTACGTTCATCCATGTTCGTGCTCCTTAGTGTTGGGCCATGCGTTCAAGCGCATCGTCTTTGTCGTGAATGGCGAACTTGTCGACCAGGGTGCGGCTTGCTTCATTCATGCCGATTACTTCAACTTCGGTGCCTTCGCGTTTGAATTTGATGATGACTTTGTCCAGCGCGCTAACGGCTGTAATGTCCCAAAAGTGCGCACGGCTTACATCGATGGTGACTTCATCAATCACTTCTTTGTAGTCAAACGAGTTGATGAAGTTTTCAGCCGATGCGAAAAACACCTGGCCAGAAATAACATAGGTGCGGTTGCGGCCTTCATCTTGCGTGCTGGATTGCACACGCAGAATTCGGCCCACCTTGTTGGCGAAGAAGAAGCCTGACAACAGCACACCCACCAACACCCCTTGTGCCAAATCGTGTGTGCCCACAGTAACCGCGACTGTGGTCAGCATGACCACACTGGAACTTTTTGGATGTTCACGCAGGTTGCGAATGGAAGCCCAGTTAAACGTTCCGATCGACACCATGATCATGACCGCAACCAATGCGGCCATTGGAATCATGGCCACGTAGTCGCCGACAAACACAATCATGATTAGTAGAAAAACACCTGCGCACAGGGTGGACAATCGACCGCGGCCACCCGACTTCACATTGATCACAGACTGCCCAATCATGGCGCAGCCCGCCATGCCACCAATGAAACCCGAGGCAATGTTGGCCACACCCTGGCCAATGCATTCGCGGTTTTTGTTGCTGGGTGTGTCGGTAAGGTCGTCCACAATTTGCGCGGTCATCATCGATTCAAGCAGACCGACCACTGCCAAAGTCAGTGAGACCGGGAAAACAATTTGCAATGTTTCCCAGGTCCATGGCACATCGGGAATCAAAAACACGGGCAGTGAATCGGGCAACTCGCCCATGTCGCCCACGGTGCGAATTTCCAGCCCGATGAATATGCTGAACAGAGTAAGCACAACAATCGCGACCAGCGGGGAAGGAATGGCTTTGGTGATATACGGCAACAGGTAAATAATGCCCAGGCCAGCAGCCACCATGGCGTACACATGCCAGGTTACGTTGATCAGTTCGGGCAACTGTGCCATGAAAATAAGAATGGCCAAGGCGTTTACAAAACCGGTGATGACCGATCTGGACACAAAACGCATCAACTTACCCAGTTGCAACACACCTGCAATAATCTGAAGCACGCCTGTCAGCAGGGTAGCCACCAGCAGGTATTGCAAACCATGGTCTTTGACCAGCATCACCATGACCAAGGCCATGGCGCCAGTGGCTGCGGAAATCATGCCAGGCCGCCCACCGGTGAAAGCGATCACGGTTGCGATACAAAACGAGGCGTACAAACCCACTTTGGGGTCAACGCCGGCAATAATTGAAAAAGCAATTGCTTCAGGAATAAGCGCCAGCGCAACAACGAGGCCAGCCAACAGGTCATTTCGGACGTTCGAAAACCAGTCCGTTTGAATAGTTCGGATCATTTTTTGTTTCTGTGAATGAATGCGGCCAACACTTTTCCGCCAAGACTGATGGGTAGCTTGAGGAAAAATTACTAAGGCAGCGAATTAAATGGAATTTGCGCCAGCGGGCAGGACACACTGGGCTGTAACAACACGAAGGGGGTGGGACAGGTGATTACAAGGGTCTGATTGATTTTGTTGATCAAGGTAGCCCTAAATTATAGCGCGCTGCAACAAGCAGGTCAAACCACGTTTGCTGCTTAGAATTGACCGCGAATTCATCAATTATCCGAATGTGTTCTAATACGAGGGTTCATAGAGTAAACAATTGGAGTGACAAGCATGTCGATAGAAATCGAAAATCCCGAATATGAACACACAGAACACAAGCTCACGCTGCGCAATTTGCGGGTGACAGATTACGCTGACATCAAGCGCATTATGGAAGCGGTTTACCACAGCGCCGGTGGCGCGTTGCCTGAGGCAAAATTTCGTTCAATTCTTAAAACATTTCCCGAAGGGCAAATTTGCATCGAAGACGATGGCAAAGTGATTGCAGCAGCCTTCGCGGTGGTGGTTGATTACGACAAATTCGGTGACAAGCACACCTACATGGAAATCACCGGCAACATTTACGCCACCACACACGACCCCAAGGGCGATGTGTTGTACGGCATTGATGTGTTTGCCGATCCTGAATACCGCAACATGCGCTTGGGTCGCCGCTTGTACGAAGCCCGCAAGGAGCTGTGCCAGAATTTGAACCTGCGCGCCATTATGGCGGGTGGCCGTATTCCTGGCTACAAAGCGCACATGCAAGAAATGTCGCCGCAGCAGTACATTGCCGCGGTAAAGCGCAAAGATATTTTTGATCCGATTCTTACCTTCCAGTTGAGCAACGACTTTGAAGTAAAGCAGGTGCTGAAAGGCTACCTGCCGGAAGACAAGGAATCGCAAGGTTATGCAACGCTGCTTGAATGGTTCAATCTGTATTTTGAACCTGAAAAGCCCATGCTGTTTGGCGCACCCAAAACCACTGCGCGAATTGGTTGTGTGCAGTGGCAAATGCGTGAATTTCACAACGTGGATGACGTGGTGAAGCAGGCGGAGTACTTCATCAATGCGCTTTCTGATTACCGCTGCGATGTGGCCCTGTTTCCCGAGTTTTTCAACGCACCCTTGATGGGCTTGGCAGGTAACGGCAATTCGCTGGAAGCGATTCGCCACCTGGCCACCTACACCGATCAAATTCGCGATGAAATGAGCCGCATGGCTGTGAGCTACAACATCAACGTGGTGGCAGGCTCCATGCCGTCGATGGAAGACGGTGTGTTGTACAACGTGGCTTACTTGTGCCGTCGAGATGGCACAGTGGAAGCGCAATACAAGATTCACCCTACACCGCACGAAAAGCGCGAGTGGATGATGGAAGGCGGCAACAAGCTAAGCGTGTTCGACACCGACTTTGGCAAGATTGGAATTTTGATTTGTTACGACTCAGAGTTTCCCGAGTTGTCACGTTTGCTGGCTGACAAAGACATGCAGATTTTGTTGGTGCCTTACTGGACCGATACGAAAAACGGATACTTGCGTGTGCGCCTGTGTGCTCAGGCCCGCGCCGTTGAAAATGAGTGCTACGTAGCCATTTCAGGCAGCTTCGGCAATTTGCCCAAGGTTGACAATGTGGACATTCAGTATGGCCAGACTGCTGTATTTTCACCTTCCGACTTCGCGTTTCCGCACGATGCGATCATGGCCGAAACCACACCCAACACCGAGATGACCCTGATTGTGGATGTGGATCTGGACAAGCTTCAGAACTTGAAAAACGAAGGTTCGGTGCGCAACTTCCTGGATCGCCGACGCGACCTGTACAAAGTGGTTTGGTTAGGCGACGAATAACTGACCGAGTTTTGCCAAGGCCACCGCGGTGTCGTCTGTCACCGGGTGGCCACAATTTATGCGTATACAGTTTTTGTACAGGCCGCTGGCAGAGAACACTGTGCCCGGCATAAAAGCCACTTTGCGGGCAATCGCTTTGTTGAACAGGGCGGCAGTATCGATGTCGCCCGGCAGTTCGATCCACAACACAAACCCTCCTTTCGGTTCCGAGATGCGAGTTCCCTGCGGAAAATGTTTCAACACCAAATTCCCCATGGCACGCACCTGCGTTTCGAACTGTTGCCTCAGTGTACGCAAGTGTCGCTCGAACGATCCTTTCTCTAGGTAATGGGCCACAGCCACTTGGGTAATCGGGTTGGTTGATCCACTCAGTATCCGTTTTTTAGACAGCACCTGTGTGGCGTATTTGCCGCCTGCCACATAACCGATTCGAAGTGACGGGCTGAGTGATTTCGAGAATGACCCACACATCAACACACGATCACTTTGCTTGTAGGCTTTTAAAGGGCGGGGTCGAAACCGCTCGAAATACAGGTCGGCGTACACGTTGTCTTCCACAATAGGAAAGTCGTACTTTTCTGCCAACTCCAGAAGTTTTTTCCGGTTCGCATCGGGCATAACTGAACCCATCGGGTTGCTGGCGGTGGGACACACAATGCAGGCAGCAATGCGGTTTTGCCTCACCGCAATTTCCAGTGCCTCAAGCGACATGCCGGTTTCAGGGCTGCTGGGTATTTCCAGTGCGCGCAGGCCCAGTGATTCAATCATTTGCAGCAGCAGGTAATAGCCAGGCGACTCAACGGCCACAATGTCGTTGTGTTTTGCCACGGTTTGCAAGGCCAGGCTAAGGGCCTCTGTGCAACCATCAGTAATTACCAATTCATCGCGTTTTAACTTCATGCCCATCAACTCGAATCGTTGTTGAAGTTGCTGCACCAGCTCGGGTTGATTGGGCTCCACATGGCTACCCATGGTAAGCAAGTCGGGCCGGGTGCGATTTACCGTGGCGTAACTTCTGCGCAGGGTGGCAATGGGCAGCAGCTCATGGGCGGGGAAAGCCACGCCCAGTGGTGCAACCCCTTCGCGTGTTGAGCTTTTCAGCAAGATGGAAATTTGATCTGCCACTTCCAGATTAATCGGCGGCTCAAGCACAATCGAGTCGGGTGCCTGGGTGCAGGTGCTCGCAATCGATGCAGTTCGGGCCTGCACGTAGTAGCCAGATTTCGCCACTGGCTGCACATAACCCCGGTCTTCCAGCAAATTCAGTGCTTTTTGTACAGTGTCGATGGAATAGTGCCATTGTTCAGACAACTTCCGGATCGAGGGTAATTTGTAGCCTTCCGAAAAATGATTGTTTTCGATCAAGGCCTGCAGGTTCAGGGCCAGGGTTTCATATTTTCTGGCGTTGTTGTCCATGCTTTAAACCCCCGCCTTGGCCAAATTGTCGCGGTCAGTCTGCTTTTTCAATTCCCACACCATGAACACACCCGCCACCATTAACAGGGCAGCCAGGTAAAGCGAACCCCGGTAGGTGCCTGTGCGTTCTGCAATTAGACCAGCCAGTGCCGGTGCAGCTATTTGCGACACACCATAGCTTAGAGTCATGCGGGCCATGGCCTTGCTGGGGTTGGCTGGAAACTGCCGGCCAGCAATGCTGAGCGTTAAATTCACTATGCCTGCAAAGGTGCCGCCAAACAGCACGGCACTCACCATATTGGCCCAGTAGCCATCAATAAAACCTGCCATTGCGATTGAAATGATTTGCAAGATGTAGGCCAGCACCAGCGCTTCGAAGACGCCAGTAATGCGTGCCACGCGGTCCCAAAAGAAGGATGACGGAATTGCAGCCAAACCCACCACCACCCAAACCCAGGGGCCTTTGCCTTGAAGTTCAGGCAGTGTTTCGGCAATGGCCACAATGAAGGTTGCACTGATTACATAGCCAAAGCCCGCACAGAAGTACGCGCCCAGCATCAGCCGCATCCACTTGGTGCTCGGTGGTGCAACATCGGCCACCTTGGCCTCGTCGCTACCGGCTTTGGCGGGCTTGGGCATCCACAGCCAGGCGGGCACAAAGAAAATTACACCGACCATGCCAAGCACCCACCATTGTTGGTCCCAGCTCAGGTAATCAACCATCGCCATCACCGCAAGGCCAGACAACACCAGCCCCATGCCGGCCCCCGCAAAGTGTAAGCCCAGTTCTGTTTTCAGGTTCTGGCGAGCAAGCCAGTTCATGATCAATCCCGATGCGATCAACATGCCTGCCGTGCTGGAAACACCCGAGATAAAACGCAGGAACACCCACAGGTTCACATCCGTGGTCAAGCCCATACCAATGGTGCTGAGCACAGCGACAACAAGCCCGAAGCGATAAAGCAGGTATTTGAAATTCAGATTGCTTAGCGTTGAAGCCAGCAATGCGCCACTGATGTAGCCGATGTAGTTCACCGTGGCCAACCAGCCGCCATCAAAAGCGCTTAGCCCTGCTTGTTCGCGCATGATGGGCAGCAGGGGCGTGTAGGAAAAGCGGGCCAGGCCCACAGTCAGAATGAGGGAGCAGATGCCTGCAGCAATGACCTGCCAACGTTCCAGTTTCATGGGAGTACCCGCACAGAAATCAGTGTTCAAAAGCAGTACAGATTCGATAGTAAATAATCTGTACTGCATATTATTTAATTATCCTGAATCTGTACTGAAAATGCAAAACTTCTTAAAGTGAGTGTTCCATTTTTACTCCACGAAAGGAGTTCGCCATGCAGCACTTTCAAGCAGTCGCCTTGTTTGCATTTCTAAGCATCATCACGCCTGGTCCCAACAACCTGATGATCATGACAAGCAGCATGAACTTCGGTGTACGAAAAAGCCTGCCACATTTCTTCGGCATTATCGTGGGTTTCCCGTTGATGCTGCTGGCCATGGGCCTGGGCTTGAATGCGGTGTTTGAAAGCTTGCCCTGGTTTCACACGGCCTTGCTGGTGTTCAGCCTGTTGATGATGGTGTATTTGGCTTGGCGCATTGCAAGCTTTTCACCTTCAGCCGATGCATTGAGGCCAGGTGCAAAGCCACTGAGTTTTTTCCATGCGGTGATGTTTCAATGGGTAAACCCAAAAGCCTGGTTCATGGCCACAGCGGCGGTGGCTCTGTTTCCGGCCAGTTCAAACACGCCTTTGTTGGATGTGTCGCTGGTGGCCGTGGTCATGGCCAGTGTGGGAATGTTCTGTGTAGGCTTGTGGTTGTTGCTGGGTGCGCGCTTGCGGGCCTTCATTAACAGCCCGCTGCGGCTGAAGTGGTTCAACGGAACCATGGCGGCCAGCCTGGTGCTGTTTTTTGCGTACAGCACCCTGCAAGCCATGTAGCGTTTTAGGGCAAAGACAAACGCCAGATGTTCCAGGTGGTGGTACCAAACTGGCGCGTGAAGCTGCCCTTGTTGTAAGGCAATCCATAACGCGCTGCCAGCGCCTGTACCCTTGGTGACATTTCCGCATAACGGTTGGCGGGAATGTCCGGGAACAGGTGGTGTTCGATCTGGTGGCTCAGGTTGCCCGACAAAATATGGAACAGCTTGCCACCGGTGATGTTGCAACTGCCCAGCAACTGGCGCACATACCAGGCCGCGCGGGTTTCACCTTCCACTTCTTCTTTGGTGAAGTGGTGCACACCTGCCGGGAAGTGGCCGCAGAAAATAATCACATTCGACCAAATGTTGCGAATGCCATTGGCGATCAGGTTGGCCACCATGGTGAAGCCCAAGGCCGCCAGTGCAATGTTCACAATGTCGAAGCCGAAAAACACGGTAAACGGCACAGTGACAGCAGCGCCCAGCAACGGCCAGCACACATAGTCTTTCAACAACTGGTGGCGTACCTTCCAGCCGATTCGTTTAAGCATGGGGATCACTTCGCGCCAGCTTTTCTTGCCCGCCAGCAATTTGTCAGCTTCCAGATCGTGCAAGGCAACGCCCCATTGAAACATCATCATCAGCACAAAGTTGATCACCGGGTTGAACAGGTACTTGGCGTGCCAGCGTTGTTCGTCGGTAACGCGCAATACGCCGTAGCCAATGTCGGGGTCTTTGCCGTGCACATTGGTCCAGGTGTGGTGCACCACGTTGTGGCTGTGTTTCCACTGGTCAGAAGGGCACACGTTGTCCCACTCCCAGGTGTTGGATTGAATGTTGGGGTCGCGCATCCAGTCGAACTGGGCATGCATGATGTTGTGGCCCAATTCCATGTTTTCAATGAGCTTGGCAACACCCAGCATGCCCGCACCCAGCAACAACACCACCCAGAATTGTGGCCAACCCGTGAAGGTCCAGTCGCTCATGGGCAAGAGGAAAAAACTGAGGAAAATTACAATTCGCCCGCTAAGCATCAGCGTTCGCTGCCATTTGATGACCGACAAAATATAGGCGCGGTCTCTACTGCCCAGTGAATCTGCGATTTCATTGCGTATGGCGTCCATTTCTCGACCGAATTCTTCAATGTCGCTGGCGCTCAGATGTGTTGGCATGCCCATGTTTGTCTCCTGCTTCTTTCTTGCTTACACTTCAATTTCTGCGTCGCCCACGGCGGCACACACGCAAATTTGAATCACTTGTCCGGTTTCATTAATCAGCGCATTGGTGCGCAAATCGCGCACGCATCCACTGGCCAGTTTTACGTCACAGCCATGGCAAATACCCATGCGGCAGCCGTGTTCCGGGTTCAGGCCACTGTCTTCAGCCAGGCGCAACAAATTGGTTTCACCATCAGAATTGGCGCTGACATTGCTGGTGGTGAATTTCACCACGCCGGTTTTTACTTCGGTAGGTACACCCGCAAGTTGCGCGCGGAATCGCTCCGTGTGCACTTGGCGGCTAAGCCCTTCTGCCTCGTACAGTTGCTCGATGGAATCGAGCATACTTTGCGGGCCGCAGGCGTACACATCGCGTTTTTGCCAGTCGGGGCAAAGCTGTTCCAGTTGCTCCCTGGAAAAGTGAGGGCGTTTGCCGGTAAGTTCTTCAAGTTTTTGCCCTGGTTCGCGGGTGTGCACAAGGTTCAGTTTGTACAGTTTTTGTGTATCGGCTATTTCCTTCAGTTCTCGCCCAAAAATTACATCGTAGGTGTGTGGGGCATAGTGAATGTGCACGGTGTTTGGCATTCGTTCTTGCATCACCAGGCTGCGCAGCATGCTCATAATTGGCGTAATGCCGCTGCCAGCGGTAATGAAGAGTGGCAACACGGGTTGCGCGTCGGGCAGATAAAAGTCGCCCTGCGGCACGCCAATCGGTATGTGGTCGCCCACTTTCAATTTGCGCACCAGGTGGTGCGACATGCGGCCATTGTCGATCGCTTTCACCGTGATGGTGAAGCAGCCATCATTGCGTTCCGGGGCAGAGCTGATGGAGTAGGTGCGTGTGAAATGTTGCCCGCCGATCGGCACGCCGATTCGCAGATGCTGGCCGGGGCGGTGGCTTCGCCAGTTCAAGCCGGGGCGAAGTGTAATGGTGCGTGAATCAGAAGTTTCATCCCACACGGCTTCCACCCGTGCTTGTAGCGCATGGGTGCTCCACAACGGGTTGACGAGCTCAATGTAGTGAGAGGTACGGAGGGGAAATGCGAAGGCGTCAGAAACTTTCGTTACCAAGCCTGTGACACGTTGAAACAATGAGCTGTTCGACTTCGGGGGTCCTGCTTGAGCCTGCATTCTGTCTCCTCGTTTTTGTCTTGTGAAACGAGTGTGCACCCAAACAGATTTGAAGTCATTCCGCACTGCACCAGCAGTCAGTGTTTTACTTACAGCCCCATGGGTTGGGTGTTGACTGGTTTGTTTTTAGCGGTTTCTTCCATAGGCGTCGTGCGATGAAACCCATTCATCTGCAAGAATGGCTGACAGCAGCGACAAATCGCCTGCCAGCACCGTAGCGCCCACGATTTCAGCCAGTTTGCGTGCTTTGCCTGTGCCGTCACAGCCCAGCATCTTCAAGCATTCTGCCTGGGTGGCCAGGCCAGTTCCGCCGCCCTTGGTAGCGCATATAACAGAAGGCAATGTGACTGAAAAATACAAATCTCCTTCCTTTGTAATGTCCATAAAGACCATGCCGGTGTGGCTTTCCACCACATTGGCTTCATCTTGCCCGGTGGCGATGAACAAGGCTGCGATGCCGTTGGCCGAGTGGGGGCCGCTGTAGGCGCTACCGGCCAGTTGTGCGCCAATGGCACTGCGTTGGCGTTGCTTGAAAATGGTTTCCGGGGTGGTGCGCGCAAGGCGTTGCAACACCTCGCGCTGAATGGTCGCTTCTGCAATCACCCGTTTTCCCCGGCTGTGAAGCAGGTTCATGTGGGAATGTTTTTTGTCGGTTTCGATTGCACCGCTTAATGCAAAATAGCTGATCGCTTCAGGGCTGTTCTTCAAAATCCATTGGCAGGCGGCGTGCGTTGCCTTGCCGCACATGTTTTGCCCGGCTGCGTCGCCTGTGGTGTAGTTAAAGCGTGTGTAGACCATGCGCGCCACTTGCCAGGTTTGAATGTGTTCAAGCTTTCCAAAGCCTGTGGTTTTCTCGGCTTCGGTTTTGACTGTGTTCAGGTTCGCGTCAAGCCATTGTAGAAATCGCTTGGCCGCACGGGCGTCATCGAATTCAAACAGCGGCGCACGCTGCATGAATTCTTCGGCCACGGTTACTTTCACACCACCTGATTCACTGACCATGCGCATGCCGCGGCTGTAACTGGCCACGAGTGTGCCTTCCGTGGTGGCCATGGGCACATAAAACCAGCCTTGCGCGTGTTCACCATTGATCAAGACCGGGCCGGCAACACCCACTGGCATTTGAACCACGCCAATGAAATTTTCGGTGTTGCTTTTCAGGCTTTCCGGGGGCAGGGAATAGTTGCTGGTGTGGTCAAGGCTTGTGCCTGTTTGTTGCACAAGGAAGTCGCGGCGCGCCTTGGCCGCTTCCTCGGTATAGTTGTCGTCAAAGCGTGGAATGGGTGTACGGGTCATTTCCTGGCCCTGGTTTTACGGCTCACTGCGGCAATCGATTCCTCGTAACCGCTGACCAGCTTGCCAATATTTTCCAGCTTGGCCTTCATTACATCAAGTTCCATTTGGGTGCGGTCCAGCTTCATATTCAGGTGGGCATTTTCTTTTTCAAGTACTACCATTGTTTTGGTAAGCTCCCGGTTTTCCTGTTCCAATTCCTTGTTGGCTTGGTACATTTTCAGCAGGTTGGCCTGAAGCCCTTTGACTTTGTCCTGCATGCCATCCACAGTTTGTTTAATGCCACTTTCAAACTGATTAACCTGTTCCACCACGGCATTAATCAAATTACCAGCCGGCAAGCTTGATGCCCGCTTTTGTGCGACTGATTTTAGCTTGTTAAGCGCATTACTGCCTTTTTGTGCCATTCCCATGTCTGTCTCCTGTTAGTAACTTTGAGCCGGTAATCCACGTCTTGAGGTTTTCGGAAAAGTTACACGATACTGTCGGCAATACAACTATGAGACACAAAGCAAGTGTCTGTTACCCGACTTATAGAGTGAATTACTTAATTTTCTGTTTTAGTCAATGTACCTTTACGAATTCAAATTTTTCTGATTTTATTCATATAAATATGTAAAATAAAGGTAAAAATACGTATTTAGGGTGAGTGTTAAATAAATTTTTTGACCGTTTTCACAAATTAGGTGACTGCTGTCACCGTGACTTCAAAGTAACTTTAATTTACAATCGTTGATTACCAGTGCATGCGCATTCACTCGGAAGATTTTCAGGTGAGTTCGGTTTTCAGTCACTGGTTGTGGATTAAAAATTTTAACAGCGCATCCAATGCCGGGTGTACTGAGTAATCGGGTCATTCCCGCAAATTGCATTCGCCATGAACCCTGGACTTAATACATTAATTACTCAGTTGCATCCCAAAGGCTGGACCAGTCTATTTGTCAGTCTTGTTGACGCCAGTGTTGATTTGCTCGAAGAAAACGAAGTGCAGAAATTACTTTTTACCACCGGCTTAAACCTGGCCAAACAAAATCCGTTACCTGAAGATTTATCTCTCGATGAGTTACAAGCCGAGATGAACCTGGTGTTCGATCGCCACGGTTGGGGCTATTCCGAAATTATCCAGAAAGGCAACGAGATTTATGTGCGTCATCTCGGGTGTCCCTTCCTGGTCTGTATGGGGCCGGAGAAATTGGAATTGGCCGGTGTACTTTTGGGTGGAATGTATTACCAGTGGTTCACGAATCTTGGTATGCATGAAGACACCGAAGTCAGTGTCATTTCAGAGGACGACACTGGACTTTTGGCTGAAGTCAGCTTTATTTAAGTTTGCAAAAACGTGTTGAGGGCAATATGAAGGACGTAGAGAACCTATTTAAGCGCTTGGGTACAAAGTCTGATTATCAGGATTTTGGATCCAAAGTACTGGATGACGTCCGACAAAAATGGCCGCTGCTTGACGACGTTAGCACTGCGGAAAAGCTCAGAAAACCTTCAAACATTTCCACAAGTATTGAGAACATTACTGCCAAAGCCGAACCGGCTCCCGCATTGCCAATGTCGGAGGTTGCTCGTCCTCAAGGTGCTGAACAGGAAAGCCGTCTTCCAGTTCGTGCATTCGTGTCCAGAAAGGCGCCTGTGCAGGAGTCTGTTCGCGAAATCTTCAAGTCAATTGGAAAGTCTCAAAGACTAACGCCCGCCAAAGAATCAGATCCAGCGGCGAAGCCGAAAACCCTGTTTGATGGCACGCAATTGAACAGTGGCAAAAAAACTTGAGAACCTTTGTTATTGCTTCCATCAAGGGCGGTGTTGGTAAAACAACCATGACGTCCAACTTGGCTGTTGCGTTGCGTGCGCAGGGCATGAATGTTCTCGTCCTCGATCTTGATCCTCAAAACGCTGTCCGATTTCACCTGGGGCTTTCAGCGGCAGAAGGTGGGGGGCTTGCCGCTTACCTGACTCAACAAGGGCACGCATTGCCAAAATACGAAGCTGCTTGTGGTGCATGGTTGGTGCCCTATGGTGATGTGAATGAAGATGCGCGCCTTCAGTTCGAGTTCATGTTGTCTCAGAATGATTCGATTCTGGAAAAGTTCATTGATCGGATTGGCATCCCGAGCGACACAATTGTGCTTATAGATACACCGCCAGGCCCCTCGCTTTATTTCCGCCAGGCGGTTCATTTCGCTGACCGGGTGCTTGCTGTAGTGTTAGCGGATGCTGCTTCCTTCGCGACCTTTCCGCGCATGTTGGGTTTGTTTGGCCGGTATTCTCAAGGCGCGCGTTTTTCACCCGATTTAAAGTTGCTGGTCAACCAGATCAATCCCTTGAAGGAGCTTTCCGAAGATGTGTTGCTGCTGATGCGCTCCGACTTCCCGCGCGAGTTCATGACGGTGGTCCATCAGGATTTGGCAGTCAGTGAAGCACTGGCCTTTCGTAAAACTGTGTTTGAGTATGACCCCAAGTCGCAGGCCTCCACAGATCTGAAATTGCTTGCTCGTCAGTTGCTCGAGAAGTAGGACCATCAATGAACCATTCAATGCTGGCGAAGTTGCGTGCCAGAACAGCCGCAGCATTCGATTCCCTTGTTTCGGCCAGCGACAACTCCAGTCTGATTGACGACAAAAGACTGCTTTCTTTGGCGCTGGTATTGATCGCGTCAGTTTTCGTGTTTTATACAAGCCTGGAGATGGATCTGGGCAGCCAGATGGTTTTTTCACTAATCGTCGTTTTATTTGCATTGATGATTCGGCGAATTAGCTCTCCGGTTACCCGCATGATCCTGATTTTCCTGTCGATCGTGTTGTCATCGCGCTACTTGTATTGGCGGATTACTGAAACCTTCAACGAGGGCAACCCGATTGACTATGCGTTTGGTTTCGGTTTGTTGGTGGCAGAAATTTATGCGTTTGTCATCCTGATTTTTGGTTACATCCAAACCATCTGGCCCCTGAATCGACGACCACAACCGTTGTCAGCTGACAACAGGGACTGGCCGACTGTCGATATTTTCATTCCTTCGTACAACGAACCGCTCGATGTGGTGAAGCCCACCATTCTTGCGGCTATGGCCATTGATTGGCCCGCTGAAAAAATCAAAGTGTATGTGCTGGATGACGGAAGGCGAGAAGACTTTCGTGAGTACTGCGAAGCGGTGGGCGTTGTTCATTTGACCCGACCTGACAACAAGCATGCGAAAGCGGGCAATATCAATGCGGCGCTTAAAGTTACCCAAGGCGAGTTTGTAGCCATTTTTGATTGCGACCACATTCCGACTCGAAGTTTTTTGCAGGTGGTGATGGGTTGGTTCTCTGGCTATCCCAAATTGGCGATGATCCAGACACCTCACCATTTTTTCTCGCCAGACCCTTTTGAAAAAAATCTTAAGACGTTTAAGAAGGTGCCTAACGAAGGCGAGCTGTTTTACGGTTTGATACAGGACGGCAACGATTTCTGGAACGCATCGTTTTTTTGCGGCTCATGTGCAGTGATTCGCCGTACACAGCTTCTTGAAGTGGGCGGAATCGCCGTGGAAACCGTGACCGAAGACGCGCACACCGCCTTGAAGCTTCATCGCAAGGGTTACGACACGGCGTACCTTGCAGTGCCTCAAGCGGCTGGCCTGGCCACGGAAAGCCTCTCTGGACACGTCGGTCAGCGCATTCGCTGGGCACGTGGTATGGCTCAAATTTTTCGGACCGACAATCCTTTGCTGGGCAAGGGGTTGAGTTTTGGACAAAGAGTTTGCTATCTCAACGCGATGATGCATTTCTTTTACGGTCTTCCCCGAATCATTTTCTTAACCGCGCCAATTGCATATTTGGTGTTCGGCGCGCATGTGATACATGCTGCTGCGATTGAAATAGCAACCTATGCGATTCCATTCCTGATTTTGGCCAACACCGCCAACTCGCATATTCAAGGCAATTACCGGCATTCTTTCTGGAATGAGGTATATGAGACGGTGCTGGCTTGGTACATCCTTCGCCCCACGCTGTATGCACTGATTAACCCGAAAGCAGGTGGCTTCAACGTGACCGCAAAGGGTGGCTTGATCGAGAAGTCATATTTCGACTTAAAGATTTCTGGCCCTTATATCCTGATTTTGCTGCTTAACCTTTTCGGCTTCATCTTTGGGGTTTGGCGCCTGTTTAACGAGCAAGGTGATGAATTTCTGACCGCGATCATCAACATGGCGTGGACAGGTTACAACGTGTTGCTGCTTGGGGCCAGCGTGTTGGTGGCACGGGAATCCATTCAAAGGCGCGAACATCCGCGCGGACAGCTCGACATCAATGTCAGCGTTCAGACCCCCGATGAGCGGGCGTACTCCGCCAAGGTTCTGGATTTCTCCATGGGTGGCTTGGGCTTGGAGGTGGAGCATCAAGGGCGGCTGCAAAAAGAACAGTCACTTTTTGTGGTCATGCCATTAAACAATCGCAAGTTTGTATTGCCGGTGCGTGTGGCCAGTGTCAGTGGCAACCGTTTGGGTCTTCAATTTCATCAACTCAGCATTGAACAGGAAAAAAACCTGGTCAATGCGACTTTCGCCCGAGCCGATGTGTGGGTGGATTCATGGGCAGTGGCGAGTCGCAAGCTCTCTCTGTCATCTCTCTGGAACATCGTTCAAATCGGTGCGTTTGGAAATATTTACTTGTTACGGAAACTGCCCGGGTGGTTGTGGGCCAATATCAAGTTCCGGGTGTCTTCTATTTTGAAAGTCAAAGAAAAAAATGCTGAAATTTCTTGAAAGTTTTTCCTGGTCTGGAATGGCGAAGGTGTGCTCTCGCCTTGCCTTGTTTTTTTTGTTAGCCAGTGCTGCCCAGCAACCTGTTTTCGCCAATGACTACGAGGCCACGTTTCGGCAGCTCGGTTTTCAGCAGGCGCTCAATATTCGTGGGGTGAACGGGCAAATAGCTGTGCCCTTCAGCGTAAGGGCCGACGAGGTGGTCATCAGTGCCAGCGTGGACCTGATGTATAACTTCTCTCCGTCAATGCTCGATGACTTGTCTCATTTCAATATTATCGTGAATGGCGAAGTGGTTGAGTCGGTGCCTTTGCGCAAAGACAATGCAGGCAAGACCAACCAACGGAATGTGGAAATACCCGTTCGTTTGTTGGCCCAGTTCAACAGGCTGAGTCTGGAACTAATTGGGCACTACACTTTGGGCTGTGAAGACCCCGCACACAGTTCTTTGTGGCTGAACGTCAGCAATGGCAGCATGCTGCGACTGACCACGTCGTCCTTGCCCCTCAATGACGATTTAAGTTTATTGCCAGCACCATTTTTTGATGAGCGCGATCGCCTGCCCATGGTGACTCCAATTGTTTTCGCGGGAGCACCCAACAATGCGACCATTGAGGCCGCAGGTACTGTTGCTTCCTGGCTAGGTGGTCTGGCAAGTTATCGTGGGTATTCCTTTCCAGTTACGATTGGTAATTTGCCAATCGATTACAACACAATTGTCTTGATGCTTCCGGGTCAAAGCGTGCCCGGTTTGAATGTGCCCGCCATGAATGCACCACGTTTGACGATGGCGGTTCATCCGGGTAACAGCAGCAAGAAAGTCTTGGTCATTTCCGGTCGGGACGAGAAGGATCTGAAGACTGCTGTGAAGGCATTGGTGTTGGGTACGCAGTCATTAAACGGCACTACTTTGACAATAGAAGATGAAGTGAAATTGAATCCCAGGGTGCCGTATGACGCACCTCGCTGGGTCAGCAGCACACGCCCGACTAAGTTGGGTGATTTGGTAACACCGTCAACGTTACAGGTTTCTGGCCAGTATCCTGATTTAATTCGCGTTCCGATGACCATGCCACCGGACCTGTTTTTTTGGCAGGCGGATGGAATTCCACTCCACATCAAACATCGCTACACCTTGCGCTCTGAGAACGACAAATCCACTTTGAACGTAAGCTTCAGCGAGAAATTTATTCGAGCAATTCCACTGCAATCCGAGCAGGAAATTTGGCGGGCAGAACGTTGGTTGCGCGACCTGTTGGGCAAGCCCCTGTCGACCAATCAAGCCAGTGTGAAAATCCCTCGGGAGGCATTTTCTCCGAATGGTCAGCTTCAGCTGTACTTTCACTTTGAACAACCTCAAAAAGACCAATGCGCCGATGTTCCCCTTTCAAATATCCAGGCGGCTGTTGATCAGGAATCGTATGTAGATATCTCTGGTTTTCCAAAATACATGCACATGCCCGATCTGGCCTCGTTTGCCAACGCAGGCTATCCCTTCACGCGAATGGCAGATTTGTCTGAAACAGCAATCGTAATTCCTGCCCAAGTGGATTCCACCGCTTTGTCCAATCTGTTTGTATTGTTGGGTCGTATTGGTGATTTAACTGGCTTGCCTGCGCATGGGTTCACTTTGCTGCGTCCCAATGATTTGAAAACAGTTCAAGACAAAGACCTGTTGTTGCTTGGCAATCTTGAATCCGATCCGATTTTGCAAGAGTGGGCCGAGAGCATGCCGGTCACACTCAATGATCAAACATGGAATGTGAAAACAGGGGGTGGTTTTCGATCAATCATTGATCAATGGATTCCGGCGATTCGGGATGAAAGTGTGGCACCGGTCACCAGCTTGACTTTGCGGGGAAGTGAGCCGGCGGGCTTGATGATGGGTTTCGAGTCGCCTTTGAGCAGTGACCGATCAATTGTTGCGCTGTTGGGGTCAGATCAAGGTGTGGCCCAAATTATTGATGCCATGCTTTCACCTGAAGATGTCCAGATGATTCGCGGCAGTGTGGTCTTCTCTAAAGTCGGCTCGGTTGGTTCAGTGCTTGACGAAAAAACATACAGCGTGGGTTCATTGCCCCTGCTTACCTGGATTCGTTACCACCTGTCTTCCAATGTCCTGTTGAACATTCTTTTCCTTTTGGGTGCAGCATTCCTGTTCGCTTTTGTGTTTAATCGGGTTCTCAAGCGGAAGGCAGCTCAGCGCCTGGAAAAACGTTCATGACGCGTGGGTTTTTCATTGCACTGATGGGCATGCTTCTATTTACCGAATCTGGGACTTTGCATGCCGCGAAATGCATTGGTCCATGGACTGAACTGAAGCTGTTTGAGTCCAAACATTTGCAAGGTGGCAGGGTGGTTGATTTCAACACACCCGAGCAAATCACAACCTCCGAAGGCCAGTCGTACGCAATGTTCTTCGCCTTGGTCAACAACGACCGTGTGCGTTTCAAGCAACTTTTGGAGTGGACTGAACAGAATTTGGCATTGGGCGGTTTGTCGCAAAGTCTGCCTGCGTGGAAGTGGGGCAGGTTACGTGGCAATCAGTTCGGAATGCTCGATCCCAATTCTGCATCGGATTCTGATTTGTGGATTGCCTACAGTTTGCTGGAAGCTGCTCGGCTCTGGGACATTCCGGAATACAAGGAGAAAGGCTTGGCTTTGATGAGACTGATCAAGGACCAGGAAAGCGCGGCATTACCAGGCTATGGACCAATGGTGTTGCCTGGGTCGCAGGGCTTTAATCCGTCGCCAGATGTTTACAGGATGAATCCAAGTTATCTGCCTGCCTTCTTGATGAACAGGTTGGGGGAATTGGGCAATGACGAGTTTTGGCGCAATCAGGCAGATTTGTCGGCAAAGCTGGTGGTGAATGCGTCTCCCAACGGGTATGTACCTGACTGGATTACTGTGACAGCTGATGGCATTTTGCCTGACTTGGAGAAAGGCAAAACCGGCAGCTACGATGCCATTCGTACCTATCTGTGGGTAGCCATCACATCGAAACAAGACAACAACCGTGGCCGGTTAATGCAGAGCGTATTTGCCTACATGCAATTGGCAAATCGGCTGGGCGAACCGTTGGAGCGGGTGGATACCAGCACTGGTATTTGGGATGGAACTGCCGCACCCGGATTTTTCTATGCACTCGAGCCCCTCGCGGTAGAACTTAAATTAACTCGACTGTTGACTGCGATTCGGGCGAAGCAGAGTGAAATCAAGTCACAAAGTTACACCCCACTCGCGTATTACGATTGGGTGCTTTTGTTGTACGCCAAAGGTTGGATGGATGGCCGCTACCGGTTTGATAAAAACGGTGCTTTGCAAGTTTCCTGGAACAAAGTATGTTGAACACGACAAGAAAAATACTCGCTGTTTTAATCCTTGCAGCAACTTCGCCCGGTGTGGTGGTTGCGCAAGATGCGGTAAGCAACGCACTAACCGAGCAAGGCAAGTTTTGGCAATCGCGGGGCGATTATGACAAATCTGCCGACGCCTGGAGCAAGCTTTTAAGGCTGGAGCCAAAAAATGCTGACGCCTTGCTCGGAATGGGCCTGGCTGAATTGAACAAAGGTCGAATTGATTCAGCGCGCAATTATTTGGCGCAATTAAAGACCAGCTCAGCGTCAAGAAGCCAGATTGCTCAGCTGGAGCGTGCGCTTGACGCTGGCCGTGCGGACAGTGGCTCATCATTAGAGTCTGCGAGAGCCTTGGCTCGAAGCCGCCAGTATGATGAAGCCGTCAAATTGTACAAAGAGTATTTCGCAGGCCAGCGCCCGACCGGGCTTGTTGCCTTGGAGTATTACCAAACGCTGGGGGCAACCAGAACTGGATGGGACGAAGCCCGCCGTGAGCTGGAAAGTTTGAGCAAAGCTTCGCCCAACGATGACCGCTACGCCTTGGCCTACGCCCAACATTTGTCGTATCGCGAGGCAAGTCGACGGCAGTCCATTCAAATTCTTTCAGCATTGACCGGCTCTCAATCGGTGGGGCAGCAGGCACTTCAAGCATGGCGACAGGCCTTGATCTGGCTGGAAAGTCGTCCGAGTGACTCTGGCCTCTACACGGCCTATTTGGAACGCAATCCGAACGATGCCAATGTCCAGAAAAAACTGGATGACATGCGCAATTCAATCGCGCCTCCTGTGGTTCGCGATGTCGGCGCAGAAAGGGAAGCCATTGCTGGCCGATTGGTCACATCGGGTTTTCAAGCGGTTGAAAACAACAATCTTGCGCTCGCAGAACGCGACTTCCAGCAATTGCTTTCGATCGAGCCCAACAACCGGGATGCCTTGGGTGGTTTGGGCATCATTCGTTTGCGGCAAGAACGCTTTAAAGACGCAGAGGGATTTTTGGGGCGTGCTGCAAGGGGCGATCGAAGTGGCCGATGGAATGAGGCTTTGAGTTCAGCCCGGATAGGAAACTTGATGGTGCAGGCGAACACTCAGGTTAACCAAGGTCGCCTTGGCGAGGCCAAGAAGACCTTTGGCGAAATTCGAAAGTTGCCAGGTGGTACCGAACAGGCAGACACCGGGCTGGCAAAACTGGCCTATGAAGAACAAGATTTTCAAACCGCAGAAAGGCTGTACAGGGGCCTGCTGCAAAAAAATCCAAACAACACCGACGCAAGGGTTGGCCTGGTTTTGACCTTGTCAGCTTCAGGTCGCGCGGATGAAGCTCAGCGATTGATCGACAGCATGCCTGAATCTGCTGTCGCTGGAGCGGGGGGGCTCGACACGCTGCGCGCCGCGATTGCTTACGAAAGCGCTAAGCGGGAGTTGCGGCAGGGTAATGAAAGTGCGGCGCGGCAGTACTTCGAAGACACAGTGGCGTTTAATCCGTCTTATCCATGGGCCAGGGTTGAACTTGCACGTTTGTACAACGCACAAGGTCGCGTTGATGAAGCCAATGCCCTGATTGAGCCACTGACGACGGCAGACAATGTACCCGAAGAATCTTTGTATGCTGCCGCGGTTTATTTTTCTGAAGTTGGCAACAACACAGCTGCCGCCGCGGTTTTGGCTCGAATTCCCAAAGATGAATTAACCAAAGAGCAAAGAGCCCTGACTCAACGCACGGAATTTCGTTCAGTGCTTGACCAGGCATCCACATTGAACCGACTAGGGCGCAAAGAAGATGCTCGCCGTTTGTTGTCTTCTCTTGAACAAGAGGCAACTCAGCAGCCAGATCTGTTGCTTCAGCTTGCTTCGGAGTATGCCGAAGGGGGCGACACTGCAAATTCAATGCGCTTGATGCAGCAGTACCGAAGCACGAGAAGCTTAAGCGAACTAAGTTCTGCGGAAAGCATTCAATACGGTTATGTGCTGCTCAAGAACAATCAGACGGCAGAGTTGCAGTCATTGATTCGCCGATTGCAAAACAGCGCACTCAGCGCGGATCAATCCCGTTCCCTGGCAGAGTTGACCCGTGCCATTGCACTTAAACAATCGGACGCGTTGCGCAACAACGGGGATCTTGCAGGTGCCTATGACGCAATTTCGCCGTCCTTGGCTCAAAGTCCCAACGATCCAGACTTGTTGGCTGCGCTGGCGCGTCTCTATTCTTCTGACAACAAGCACGATGAAGCCCTGCGACTGTATCAATCGGCCTTGAGCGGTAAACCATCTGATGTTGATTTGCTTGGAAGTGCCTTGGGTGCTGCTGCTGCCGCTCAGGAATTCCGGATTGGGCGTGATTTGGCTAGCTCGCTGGAGCGAGCAAGGCCTACAGATCCAATTGCCTTGGCTGAAATCGGCCGTTTTTATCGCGCTTCTGGTGACACGGGCAGAGCACAAAGTTATTTTGAAGCTGCGTTGGCAGCCGAGGTCAAGCTTACCGGCACCAGCTCTGCCATTAATCCAGATCAAAGTCAGATTAAACCCGCAATCCGCGGCGCAGGGTTTGCCTCGGACCAGATCAGACAAGGTCGAATTCCAGGCAATCCATTCAGACAGGGTTCTCCCTCACAAGCGTTGAGCGGGCAGCCCGTCACGCCACCTTCTGTACCAAGTATTTCGCCACGCCCGTCATCGCAGCCAAGTTTGCCTGCAGTTTCCCCGGTACCAGTGTTCACGTCACCGGGTGATTACGTGCCACCACCACCAGTCACATCCGGGCCGAACGATCGTATTTCTGTGCTTCAGAATGAATTGCGTACTTTGGTAAAGCCAAAAACTTCACTTGGAACCGGAGGAATATTCGTGCGTTCCAAGCAAGGTGAGTCTGGCTTAAGTCAGTTAACGGAAGTTGCCGTGCCTGTTCAATATCAACGAAGCATTCTGGGCGGAACCGGGACTGTGTCAGTGACTCCAGTCGTGTTGTCGTCTGGTGATGTTTCCAATGATTTTTCGACGACCAGTCGATTTGGTGCTGGCCCTGCTGCAAGTCTGAACAACTTGGGCTTGGGGCAATCCGGCATTGGTTCTCAAGAATATGCGGGGGCTCAATTGGGCGCAGCATACGCATCGGATGTGTTGAGATTTGATGTTGCAACTCGGCCCAGCAACATCGACAAAACAGATGCTTCAATTGGCCTAAGTTTTTCTGTGCCTGTTGGCCCGGATTTTACCGCAACCTTTCAAGCTTCCAGACGACCCGTCACTGACAGCATATTGTCCTATGTTGGTGCCAAGGATGATCGCGCAGGCCTTGAGTGGGGGGCGGTCAGCGCCACTGGCGGACGTGTTGGCCTGACTCGCGAGGTAGACGGTTTTGGTTTGTACGGCTATTTGGGTCTCTATCAATACGACGGACAAAATGTTGCTGACAACGAAAAAACCGAATTCGGAATGGGAACCTATTACAAAGCCATCAATGAGGAAGACGAACGCCTCACGGTGGGATTGGGTTTAAACACCTTTGGTTTTTCGGACAACCTGAGTTACTTCACGTTTGGCCATGGCGGTTACTTCAGTCCTCAACGATATGTCAGCATCACCGTGCCCATGGAGTATTGGGTTAAAAAATCCAAGCTCAGCTACGGCCTAAGCGGTTCCTTCGGGTTTCAAACATTCAAGGAAGATGGCAACGTCTATTTTCCGACAAGTGCATTGCTGCAAGCTCAGGCACAGTCTGCGTTTGATCAAATCGGTTTGCTGGGCTTGTCAGCTGGCGTGCTTGGGCCAAACTACGGCGGTAGATCCGAGAACGGCTTTGCCTACAATCTGGCGGGTACTGTGGAATATGCACTGTCTCAAAAAGTCGTGCTGGGTGGTTTGATCGGCCTGGACAATGCATCGGATTTCCAGCAGTTCAAGGTGGGCATGTATTTGCGCGTTTACCTGGATCAAGAAGAAACCGGGGTTGCTGCGCCGCCGCAGGTACCCAATCCTTTCATGTATTAATTGCAGCAATGGAATGGTTCCTGATCAGCGGTTTGCTTTTAATGCTGTCGGTGCTTGCGATTTGGGTAGTCATGCTGCGCAGTGAACGTGGGCGTCTGGAAAGCTTGTTGCTGACGGACGAATTAACAGGTGTGCTCAGTCGCAGAGGATTGCTGTTTTCTTTTTCAAATCTTTCGGCACAGAAAACAGACCAAACTGAAATCCAAGTTGTATTTGTGGACATGAATGGCTTGAAGGCCTTGAATTCAGAGGGTGGGCATTTGGCAGGCGATAAGGCCTTGCGAACACTGGGCCAGCGCTTGCGTGAATTTTGTGAACCCAATGAGTGGGTTGCTCGATACGGCGGTGATGAATTTGTGCTGTTCCTGCGAACTTCCTCCGGCGTAACGGTCGATCGTCTTGAACGTTTGAATGAGTCATTGGATCGTAGTCAGCAATTTACTTGGGCGCATGCGATGTTGGATAGGAAAGGCGATTTACTCAAACAAATTAATGATTTGTCCAGGCAAGTGTTGAATAAAAAACTGGACATCGATTCTCAACGTATTTTTGACAGACTGGATTTTTGATTTATGAAGCCCCTATTTGCCCGTGTTTGGATACTTTCAATCAGCATTTTTTACCTGACTGCATGCGGCGGTGGTGGTGGGGATAACGGCGCTGGCGCCGCTGGAGGCGCAGTATCGGTCAATAGCATTACAGGCTTTGTGGCCACAGGCGCACCAGTTCGGGACTCGGTAATAACGGCCACCAACGGTGCAGTCGTGGTGACTGCACGAAGCGACGCTTCAGGTCGATTCACTTTGAACAATATTTCGCAGTTTACGTTTCCACTTCAGATTACTGCGACCAACCCAGCGCGTCCAGATGTTGAACTGCGCACCGTGGTGCTTCAGGGCCAGCGCATTGCAAACATCACCCCAGCCACAACAGCGTTGACGAAAGTATTGGACAGCGGGCAGATAACAGCAACTGAAATCGTTCGTCTTTCCCGTGTTCTGCAAAATGCGCTTGCAAACTATATATTGTCGCCTGCTGCCGTGAATTTCTTTTCTGATGCTGCTTTTCGTCCCGACTCAACGGGAATTGATGCGGTGTTCGACTTGGTGCAAATCGATTTCGATGGGGCCGCTCTGGTGCTGACAAGCAAACCCAATCCGACTTTGCAGGTCAGTGTAAGTCCTGCTCAGGCCAACGGCCCTGTTCTTCAGCGTCCGCTAGAATCTGAGTCGGTTTCCCCGTCCGCTTTGGCCGCATTGGTTCAAACTTTTGACAATGCGTTTCGAACTGGTAATTTGTCCGAGACTAATCTTCGAAATGTAATGCACACTGATTTTCAGGATGATCAGGGTTACCGTGTCAGCAGCTTCGCTCAGGTCTACAACAATCCCAGTCTTGTGTCGGTGTCTGGATTTGAAATTTTGAGATGCTTTGCGGATACTGCAACATTGTTTGATCGTTGTCAGATTCGGCTTGGCTTTTCCCGCCCGCTGACTCGATTCGCCGAAGACTTCGGGAATTCAAACTTTACACAGGTGATTCGTCGCGAGTTTTATGACCTGGAGGTGGAGCGCAGAGACTCACAGCTCAATCCACTGAAGTTGTCTGGAGGCTATTTCAAGCCATTTGCCGCCAAGGTTAAGCGAATTGACAGACTTGACCAGGTCGTTGGCGCAAATGGCTTTCCTGCGCCGGCGTCAACCGTGCAATCCGGTGCGTTTATTCAGGCACCAGTGACCCCGTTCGGCATGCAACCTGTCGGGTTTGCCGAATTGGTCAATTCGAATCTCGTTAAAGCGGAGCTGGTGCAAAGTGCACCGGGCTCTGGTACCACTGGACTATTCAGCGTATCCAAAGCTGCAGAAGGACAATGCGCCGCAACTACCAATCTGTTGGTGGTCCAACCGGATCCCATGGCCGCCGAGGGAGCAAATTGCACCAACGTGGGCTTTGGTAATTTTGTGAATGGGCTGACCGCCAATTCCAGGGCCGGCGAAGTGTTCATGGACTTGACGCAGAGATTTGGCGAGCTGAATTTTGTTAATCGTTCACGCCCAGTCCGGATCGATTCGTCTGCTGCTGTGAATACAAGTGACTTTCCTGTTTTAAGCAATGAATCGCTGGCGAATTTGTTTGAGTATGCTTCCACTCCCATGCTCAGGTCGGTGGTTATTACCCTGGTTACCCCCCCAAATCGACAGTCGGTTTGCATTTCAACCGGACTTGAACCTGAGCCAATCTGTGTATATGGCCAACGTCGATTGTCCCTGTCTCCTGACCAAATCGGGAAGGCCGGTGCATATTTGGTCAGTTCCGAAGACAGCTTTGGAAATGTTATTCAGCGTCAATACCAATTCAATATTTTTTGATAGCGATAATTGTTGAGTTCAATTCAATCGTTTGATACATTTAAATCAATCGATTGAATTAATTTCGGAATTCTTCATGCTTCAAGACAAACAGCAGTCTGCACGGCAAAAGCTGGTGCAGGCAGCTCTATCCACTTTTGCTGAAAAAGGTTATGAAGGCGCGTCCACGCGTGAAATAGCTGAAAAAGCAGGTGCCAACATCTCATCCATTCGTTACTACTTTGGTGACAAGGCGGGTCTTTATCGGGCTGCCTACACCGAGCCGCTGTGTGGCACCCCTTTCGAGCAGGGCATACCCGACTTGAACAGCAACGATGTGGACAAAGCCTTGAAGCAGTTGTTCCGTGATTTTCTGGAGCCTTTGAAGCACGGTGAAACATTTCGCTTGGTGATGAAGTTGCACTTCCGGGAAATGATCGAGCCCACTGGGGCCTGGGAACACGAAATTGATGCGGAAATAAAACCACAGCACATGGCGTTGGTGAACATGTTGACCGCTTACTTCGGCTTGAACAAACCCGACCTTGACATTCAAAGGTTGGCCTTTGCGATGATGGGCATGGCCGTGAACTTCTATGTGGCCCAAGACGTGGTGGATGTGGTGTGCCCAAAATTGATGGGCAGTGCCAAGGCAATCGACACATTGTCCGAACGGTTGGCAGGTTACGCCCGCGCCATGCTGGACGGTGAAAGCAAACGACGCAGTCAGGAAAACAAGCAATGAAATTCTTCCAGTTATTGACCTTGAATCGGTGCGCAACACTTGCTGCCGCTTTTCTACTTGGCGCTTGCTCTCCCGGCGCAGAAAAGACTGCCACGGGCGATTCCACTGAATCCGCAGCACCCGGCAAAGCCAGTTTGTCAGTTGAGCTTGCTGCGGTTGAGCAAAAATCCATTCCCTTGAAAATATCGGTCAACGGCAGTTTGGCGGCCTGGCAAGAGGCGATTATTGGTTCGCAATTGAATGGTGTGCGTATCGACGCCTTGCGCGTGGAAGTGGGTGACACGGTAAAGAAAGGCCAAACGTTGGCGGTGTTTGATCAGGAAACCATCAAGGCCGATCTGGCCCAGGCCCGAGCGGGCGTTGCGGAAGCGCAAGCCTTGTATGAACAGGCAAAGCTGAACGCCGACATGATCCGTAATATCACCGATCAGGGTGCGGTGAGTGCACAAGAGCGCAACCAGATTGTGGCCGCAGAGAAGTCTGCTCAAGCCCGCTTGCTTTCTGCCAAGGCGCTTCAAACCCAACAGGAAATTCGACTACGAAATTCCACGGTAACCGCGCTTGATGACGGAGTAATCAGTTCACGCACCGCCACACTGGGTGCGGTGCCCAACCCGGGGCAGGAGCTGTTCCGCTTGGTTCGCCAACAGCGTTTGGAATGGCAGGCCGAGGTTACTGATTCTGAGTTAAGCCGAATCAAGGTAGGAATGCCGGTTGCGGTGTTCAATGAAGCGCAGACCTTGAAAGGCACGGTGCGCACCATCAGCCCGGTGATCAATGCTGACTCCCGAAACGGCATGGTGTATGTCGATGTACCCGGTGCCTATGCCAAAGGCTTAAAGCCCGGTATGTACCTGCGTGGTGAGTTTGATCTGGGAGAACAAACCGCCACCGTGATACCGCAAACATCAATTATTGAACGCGATGGTTTTACCTATGCCTTTACGCTGGACGAAACCAACAGTCAGGTGCAGCGCATCAAGCTGCAAGTGAACAAGGCACAGGGCGAATTCATTGAAGTACTGGATGGATTGAAACCAGGCGACAAGGTGGTGAGAAGCGGCGTGGCATTTCTGGCGCACGGCGACGTGGTGAAGGTGGTCAAGTGAACGTTTCCACCTGGTCAATCAAGAATCCGATTCCCTCGGTCATGCTGTTTTTCCTGCTGACTGTGGCGGGGCTGTTCAGCTTTTCCAGCATGAAGATTCAGCAGTTCCCCGATATTGAATTGCCCACTGTATTGGTCACTGCCAGCTTGCCGGGCGCTTCGCCTTCGCAACTTGAAAATGATGTGGCGCGCAAAATCGAGAATTCACTGGCCACGCTGCAGCAGCTCAAACACATTTACACCAAGATTCAAGACGGCATAGTCAGCATCACGGTTGAATTCAACCTTGAAAAAGACACCCAGGAAGCGGTGGACGATGTGCGCTCTGCAGTGTCCCGCGTGCGTGCCGATTTGCCCACCGACCTTCGCGATCCGGTGGTCAACAAACTTGAATTGAGTGGTGCCCCCGTGTTGGCGTACACCATTGCATCGACTGCATTTGATGAAGAAGGTTTGTCCTGGTATGTCGACGACACCATCACCAAAACTTTGCTGAATGTTAAAGGTGTGGGCGCGGTAAGCCGCGTGGGTGGCGTGAACCGCGAAGTGGTGGTTGAACTTGACCCGCTGAAAATGCAGGCGCTGGGCGTCAGTGCTCTCGATGTTTCTCGCCAGTTGCGCAATACCCAGCTTGAAGCAGCGGGCGGCAGGGCAGATCTGGGTGTGGGTGAGCAGCCCCTGCGCACCATCGCCACGGTTGAAAACGCCAACCAATTGAAAGACATTTCAATTACCTTAAGCAACGGCCGCAATGTGCGCTTGCCTGAAATTGCAACGATTACCGACACCGTGGCGGACCGGCGTTCACAGGCATTGCTGAATGGCAAAGAGGTGGTAGGTTTCGAGATTACCCGCAGCAAAGGTGCCAGTGAAGTGGAGGTGGGCGCTGGTGTTGAAGAAGCGCTGAATGCGCTAAAGCAACAGCGTCCCGACCTGACCATCGTAGAGGCGTTTAACTTCGTTGAACCGGTGGAAGACGACTTCGCCAGCTCCATGAAAATGCTCTATGAAGGTGCTTTTCTGGCCGTGGTGGTGGTGTGGTTTTTCCTTCGCGACTGGCGCGCTACTTTTGTTTCGGCAGTGGCTTTGCCACTGTCGATTATTCCCGCCTTTGCCGGCATGTACTACCTGGGCTTTAGCTTGAATGTGGTGTCGCTGTTGGCCATGTCATTGGTGGTGGGTATTTTGGTGGACGACGCCATTGTGGAAGTGGAAAACATTGTTCGCCACTTGCGCATGGGCAAAAATCCATTGGATGCTGCGCGTGAAGCCGCCGATGAAATTGGCCTGGCAGTAATTGCCACCACCTTCACCTTGATTGCTGTGTTTTTGCCGACCGCATTCATGAGCGGCATTGCGGGCAAATTTTTCAAGCAGTTCGGCTGGACAGCCGCCTTGGCTGTTTTTGCATCCCTGGTGGTGGCGCGCATGTTAACACCCATGATGGCTGCCTACATGCTGAAATCCAAAGGCGACGAACACGAAAAAAACGAACCCGGAAAAATGATGCTTCGTTACCTGGACTGGGTGCGCTGGGCGCTTGCACACAGGTTGATCACCTGCATTGCTGCCGGTGCGTTTTTCATCGGTTCCATCATGTTGATACCCCTGTTGCCCACTGGTTTCATTCCACCCGATGATTTGTCGCAAACCCAGGTTTACATTGAATTACAACCGGGCAGTACTTTCGAGCAAACCCGAAAGGCGGCAGAGCGCGCACGCGAACTCGTGAGTGAAGTTGAATATGTGCGCAGTGTGTATACCACCATTGGTGGTGGGGCTGCCGGTACCGATCCATTTGTAATGAGCGGGCAGGGCGAAGTGCGTAAGGCCACGCTGACCGTGTTGCTTGATCCGCGCGGCGAGCGAAGCGTTCGCAAGCAGGTCACTGAAACCCAAATGCGCGAAGCGCTCAGCAACCTGCCGGGTGTGCGTTACAAAGTGGGTTTGGGTGCATCGGGTGAAAAATATGTGCTGGTGCTTTCCGGCGAAGATGGTGATGCCTTGTCAAAAGCTGCAAGCGAAGTGGAACGCGATTTGCGCACCATTCCCGGTTTGGGTTCAATCGCATCGAGCGCTGCATTGGTTCGCCCTGAAATCTGGATCAAACCCGATTTTGCAAAAGCTGCTGATCTGGGTGTTAGCACCGCAGCGATGGGTGAAACCCTGCGAGTTGCCACAGTGGGGGATTACGATGCGGCATTGCCAAAATTGAATTTGCCACAACGCCAGGTGCCCATCGTGGTTCGTCTCGATGATGAAGCCAGAAAAGACTTAAGCGTGCTTGAGCGGCTGGCTGTGCCATCCACCAAGCCCGGAGTGCCCAGTGTGCCGCTGAACCAGGTGGCCACATTGGGCATGAATGCTGGCCCGTCGGTGATTGATCGTTACGACCGCGCCCGCAATGTGAACTTTGAAATTGAATTGCAGGGTCAGCCCTTGGGTGACGTGGCTGCGGCTGTTCAGGAATTGCCCAGCATCAAGAACCTTCCGCCCGGTGTAGCCCAGCGAAACATTGGTGACGCCGAGGTAATGGAAGAACTGTTCGCCAGTTTTGGGTTGGCCATGCTCACCGGCGTGTTGTGTATTTTCGTGGTGCTGGTGTTGTTGTTCAAAGATTTCTTGCAGCCAGTTACCATTCTTGCGGCACTGCCGCTTAGCCTGGGTGGTGCCTTTGTGGGTTTGTTGATGGCCGGAAAAAGTTTTTCCATGCCCTCATTAATTGGCTTGATTATGTTGATGGGCATTGCCACCAAGAATTCAATTTTGCTGGTGGAGTACGCCATCATGGCGCGCAATGAAAAAGGCATGACCCGGCTGGATGCAGTGATTGATGCCTGCCACAAACGGGCACGCCCCATCATCATGACCACCATTGCCATGGCAGCGGGCATGTTGCCCATTGCAATTGGTACGGGCGATGCAGACACCAGCTTTAGAAGCCCCATGGCCATTGCGGTAATTGGCGGTTTGATGACCTCTACTTTTTTAAGCCTGTTGGTAATCCCTGTGGTGTACACCTTGATGGATGATTTTGAACATGGCTTCAAGAAAATTTATTTGAAACTCGGTTCGACCTTTAAGCAGCTTGGAGCACGCAAAACATGAAAGCATCAGCACGCAAATTCAAGACCATTGAAGTAGACGGTAAGCAACGCTATTACGAACCTGCGCCAAAAGGAATTAGCGCAGCAAACTTCAAGAAAGTGGTGGAAAGCAGAAGGTCGGTGCGCAAGTTCACTGACAAGCCCATTCCGAAAGAGGTGTTGGATGAATGTCTCGACATGGCTTTGCTGGCGCCGTGTTCATCGGGTTTGCAGCCCTGGGAATTCTATGTGGTGAAAACCCCAGCCAAAAAAGCCAAACTGGTCACAGCCTGTTTGGGCCAACTGGCTGCAAAAACCGCACAGGAATTGATTGTGTGTGTGGCGCGTGTCGACCGGGTTAGCGAGTTTTCCAAAAAGATGATCAAAGACTGGCCCATGCCGGAAGTGCCCACCTTGGTACGCCGTTATTACCAGTTGATTCCCTACAACTATTCACCCGGCCCCTTGAACAGCTTTGCCATGGTGAAGAAGGCTGCATCCAATGTGGGTGGCTTGATTGCGCCGCTTCCACGTGGCCCCTACACACGCAGTGAAGTGGAATTGTGGGCAGCGAAAAGCGCCGCGCTGGCCTGCGAAAACCTGGTGTTGGCTTTCCGTGCCCATGGGTTCGATACCTGCATGATGGAGGGCTATGACGAAGCCCGCGTGCGTAAATTGCTAAAGCTGAACGACAACGCCTTTCCGATCATGGTGATTGGCGCTGGCGAACGGGCAGAGGATGGCGTGTTCTGGCCTCAAATTCGGTTCGAACGTGAGTTGTTTGTGCATGAAGTGTAGGACCAACACGTAAAACCAACTCGTAAAGCGATCGAGGTATGTTTTACGGTGGTCTGCACTTCAGATGTTTTTAACGTCCCCGTCGCGCAGAAGTTCTTCATTCTGCGCGGTCTCTTGTTCAAGCTGATCGGCTGCCTTGGGTGCGAAACGAAGTATTGAACAAGCAATGATCGCAGACAAGATGGATCCGAGAAGAATACCGATTTTTGCTTCCTCGACAAGTTCGGCACTTCCCGAGAAAGCCAGGCCACTGATGAACAAACTCATCGTGAAGCCAATTCCGCAAAGCATCGAGACGGCGTAGATTTGCAACCACGTGGTACCGCGGGGCTTCGCAGCGAACCCGGTTTTTACCGCAATGACTACGCCACCAAATACGCCCAGCTGCTTGCCGAGGAAAAGGCCAGCCGCAATGCCGAGGGGCAGCGGCGCCAGCATGTCGGAAGGGGACAGGCCTTCAAATGAAACCCCGGCATTGACGAAGCCAAATATGGGTACGATCAAGAAACCGACCAATGGGGCCAGTGCGTGTTCGAGTCGATGCAACGGTGACTCAGGTGCATCCGGCGTGCCAGGCGTTGGAATGTAAGGGATCATAAAGGCACCGACAACGCCCGCGATGGTGGCATGCACGCCCGAAAGCAAGGTGACATACCAAAGTAATGCAAGACCAATCAAATAGGGCCACAGCTTCATCACGCGCGGCTTGTTCATCAAGAACATGCCGGCGAGGATCGCCGCCGCTGCAGCCAGCGCGCCAATGTTGATGCTGGAAGTGTAGAAAATAGCGATGATCGCCACCGCGCCCATGTCGTCAATAATTGCGACCGAGACAAGAAGCAATTTTAGCGACAGCGGTGCATGTCGTCCCAACAGGGCCAAGGCGCCCATTGCAAAGGCGATGTCGGTTGCTGCAGGAATCGCCCAGCCGTTTGTAAGCATGGGGTCGCCTGACGTGAAGTACAGGAAGATCCCAGCTGGCAAAGCCATACCCATCAGCGCTGGCAAAGCCGGCAGCGCGCGCTGCTCCCATGAGGAAAGATTTCCGTCAACCAGCTCGCGCTTGATTTCAAGACCCACAAGCAGAAAAAAGATCGCCATCAGGCCATCATTGACCCACAGGTGAGTCGTCATTGGGCCTAGTTTCTCGCTAAGTTCAGGGCCAATTTCAAAATGCAGGAAATGCTGATAAGTACTTGCCAGTGGGCTGTTTGCAACGACCAACGCGCACATGGCAGCCAGCATTAACAGGATGCCGCCAGCGGCTTCACTGTTAATAAAACGCTGAATGGCAGACTGTTTGGTGTGCGAATGTTGTGCGTTGGTACTCATATTAATATCCTTACGGAAAACGAAAAAGTCGTTCTCCGTATTTGGGTCAGCCCCAAGCGCACGCAGCACACGCATCTCAAGGATAGTACATGATTTTTACAGCTGTACTATTCCACCAAATACTGAACCTTGGTGACCACGCGGATTTTCTTCATTACTGTGTTGTCGCCACCGTATTCGCTCAACGGTGCAGAAATTGAAAACAGTCCTTGAGTGGCTGTTTTCAAAGCACCCACTGTAACGCCAGAATCGGTCGCGAAAGTTTGCGCTGCTTCCTTCGCGTTTTCGGTGGCAGCTTTCAACATGCGTGGCTTGATGGTGTTCAAGTCTGTGAAGTAAAACTGCACATAGCTTGATTCAAGCACAATGTTTTCATTCAGAAACACATCGGTTTTCAGCGTGGCTTGTTCAACTTCATCCACTTTGGCGGTTTCCAGCACAATGCCGCCCTGTGCGCGCCAGCGTTTTTCCGGTTCCACAAACCCACCATTCGGGTTCACGTTTTCAAATACATTCATGGGCTGGCGGCGAATGTCCGCCGCCTCAAATCCCATGCCCAGCACCAGGGTTTCCAGTTTTTCCAGCTTCGTGTTCCAGGCCTGGCTTGCTGCTTGCGGCGACTCCGCCACAGCAGAAAACGACAGGTTCCAGCTGGCTTTGTCGGATTTCACAATTTCTTCGGCCAGCCCACGCACTTCAATAAACTGATCGTACTTTCGGAAGTCTTTCAGCGCAGTCGCCATCAAGAAACCGGCCGCCACTACACCTGCTGCCAATACTACAGAGGCCAACAAACCCATCCCGCTTTGTTTTTGGGGCGAGTACAGCGCGCTTCTTGACATGAAATTCTCCTGAATGTTGAACGGTGTTAGCGTGAAGAACGTTTCACTTTAAATGCGGTTGTCCATTCATTGAATAAATATTTGAAAAATGACCCGATCAGGCTCATCGATGGTTTGGCTTCAAGGCCGTCGGCCAAGCGGAAAATTTGCTGGTAGTACCAGGCCTGTGCGCCCAATACATTGATCAGCTTCAGTGGAAGTACAGGGCTGACCGGCGAGAAAATACCTTTGTCAGCCAGTTTCAACATGTGCTCGAAGCTGGCCGCGCGATCGATTTTTCCGTTCATCAATTGTTTGGGTGTGTCGGGGTGAGTGCAAAGTGGACGGCCCAGACCAATCACGTCGCACACGCCATCATTCAACGCTTCTTGCATGGCTTCCCGGCTGCGAAACCCACCTGTAACCATCAAGGGCATGGTTGCCACTTCCCGAATCGCTTTGGCATAGTTCAAAAAGTACGCTTCGCGCTTCTTGGTACTTTCGCGCACAGCGGGTTGTTCGTCTTTCACAGAATCTGTGGCACCAGTGTGGCCCAGTAAGCGGGGTTGTTCATAGGTGCCGCCTGAAATTTCAAGCAGGTCGATTTTTTCATCGTTCAACCACTTCACTACCTGCAGGCATTCCTCATTGGAAAATCCGCCTTTGCGGAAATCGTCTGAATTCAACTTCACCGCAACCGGAAAATTGGCCCCTACAGCTTTGCGAACGGCACGCACTGCCTCCAGCAAAAAACGGGCGCGATTTTCAAGGCTGCCGCCCCACTGGTCAGTGCGTTGGTTGGTCACTGGCGACAGAAACGACGACAACAAATAACCGTGCGCGCCATGCACTTGTACACCAGTAAAACCAGCATCTTTGGCAATGCGGGCCACGCGTGCAAAGCGTTGAATCAGGTCCAGAATTTCGTCTTCGCGCAAGGCACGTGGCGCTGCGTAATTGCCCAGCAGTTCAAGCTGAACTGCGGATGGGCCCACGGGCTGGGTGGTCACGTAGCGTGGCGATTGCCGCCCGGCGTGTGAAATTTGCATCCACAATTGGTTGCCGTTGCTGGTGCCAGCCTTTGCCCACGCGCGCAGGGCGTCCATGCCTTGTGGTTCGCCTTGCTCGGGTGCAGGGTCAATGGATACATTGCCCGGGCGCTCCAGAATATTTCGGTCGATCAGCACATTGCCTGTAATCAAAATACCGGCACCACCCTCGGCCCAGCGTTTGTACAAGGTGGCGTGGCGCTGCGTGGCTTGCAGTTTGGCGTTGGCCACGCCTTCAGTCATGGCGGCTTTACACAAGCGGTTGGGTAACACAACGCCACAGGGCAAGGTAAAGGGTTGATTCAGTTCAATTGTGTTCATTTCATTGTTCATTGAGTTGTTAGCCTATCCAGAGCAGTGAGAGGGAAAGCGCGCCCGCGTAAAAAACCGCAAGGGCCAATGCGCCAAGAATTTGTTGAGCGTAGTGCTTCTTGCCCAGAATTTGCCACAGCCACAATGCGCCGATGGCCAACAGCATTTCAGGAATCAAAGGATAAATTGCAAAGCCTTCAACTTGAAGAACATTTTGGGCATGCCACAAATTCATGGGGCGCGCAGCCCATTCCCAAACTAGAAACCCGCCAAGCGAAAGGGCTGCCACCACTGGGTAGGGTTTTGGGGTGGCCAGTGCAAACCAGCACACCTGCCACAGCAGCATGATCCACAGGCCCATGAAGTAAAGCGGAACTGCACCGCCAAGGCGGGGTATGCCATGGTCTGGGAAAGTCAGCGTACCCATGCGTTCAACCAGCATCCAGTCGGCGCAGGGCAGGGCAATTGAAAGGGGCAGCAGGAATTTCCATAGCTGTACCCAGTCAGTGTGGCCACGCCAGTGGCCAACCCAGGGCAAGGCAATGTTGTAAGCCACTGCAAACACCATCAGTGCAATGCCCAAGGCATTGCCTTCCACGTTCAACGCCACTGGAATGGCGACGGCAAAAAACAGGGCGTGAAATACCAGCGCATCGCGCACACCTGCTGTGCTGGTTCGTGCCATCATTGCGCGGCTCCACGAATCAGCGCATTCAAAATATTGATGATTTCTTCGCTGAGTTCCGGAATGTCGGGCGGGTTTTCCAAAGTCAACCACTCGGCCAGCAGCTCATTGATTCCACCCACCAGCGCAATGCTGACCAGGTGGTAATTGCGTTTTGGCAAATCACCGCGTGCTACCAGGCTACCCAGGTAGGCTTCAATCAAACCCGCCATGTCGTGAATGGCCTCACGCCTGCGCGTTTCCATTGCTGGGCTAACACCCACCACCTCAAGAACACCCACACGCGCCAGGCGGCTGTCTTCCAGATAGTGGTGAACCATGGCGCTAACCCCCAAAGGAATTTGCTCTGCCAAGGCAAGGTTGGGTGCGGACATGGCTTTCAAAACACCTGCACGCAAATCTGCGATGATGTTGTCGTACAGCGCGCGCAAAATCGCTTCACGACTGTCGAACAACTGGTAGAAGTGTCGTGCTGTTACTTTCGCTTCCGTGCACAGTGCCTCAATCGTGGTGCGTGCATAGCCCTGGCGTGCGAACAATTCCAATGCTGCAGCAAGCAAGCGCGCTTTGCGCTCTTCGGCGCGCTGGTCAGCGGTCACGCCACCGTATGCCCTCGTGGGTGTTTTGATCATTCAGTTTTCACTTTTGACAAGATTTCTTGTCCAAATTATAGTGAGCTTGTTTCACAAAGCGCAACCACAGATTAAAGGCACTCCAACCATGTTCACACGCATTGCTCATTTTGACGGCACTCGGGATGCACTTCGCCCCATGCAACGCGTGGACAATGTGCGCGAAGCGGCAAAAGACTTTCGCCATGACATGCTTAAAAAACCCAAAGTGCTTTTTTACAAATCATTCGAGTTGGTGCGCGTGCCGTACCCCAGCAAGTTTGCTTACCTGAATGCACTTGGTTTGCCCATGCCGTTTGTACATTTGTGCAACCGTTTGTTCGTCATTCAATTTTCCAGCGGTGAGGGTGTAAAAACTTTGTTGGTGAGTCCATCGGACTGGGAAAACCAGCGCGCCACGCCTTTCTTCGCTGAGCTAGACCGGAAAGCTGGCCCCTTGGTGGGAGTAATGGAAGCCTTGGTGCTGAAAAAAACATCCACGGTGTTGCAGTGTTTGGCCAGTATAGGTTTACGCCCCGAAGACGTGGATTACATCACTTACGACCACCTTCACACGCAGAACGTTAGCCGCTGGCTGGGCGCGAATGGGCTAGTACCTGTGTTTCCAAATGCCAAGCTGTTAGTGATGCGGGAAGAGTGGGAAAGCGCGCAATCCCTGATTCCCTGGCAAAACCAGTGGTACTGCCCAAATGGTACACAAGGCATAGCACCAGAGCGGCTTGAACTGCTGGATGACAGCGTTTGGTTGGGCGACGGCGCGGTGGCGCTTGTGCGAACAAAAGGCCACACCGAAGGCAATCATTCAATTGTTGCAAACACTGACAATGGTTTGTTGGTGACCAGTGAAAACGGAGTCAGTCTGGATGCCTATGAACCCAAACATTCAAAAATCAGTGGTTTGGCCGATTTTGCAAAACGCACCGGTGCTGAAGTGATCATCAACGGCAACACGCAGGAATACGTGGTGGATCAATACATTTCCATGGTTCAGGAAAAAAGCATGGCCGGGCCGAACCCGGCCGACGATCGTTTTCCCAACATGGTGCCTTCCTCCGAGGCACAGCCATACTGGCTGTTCCCCGGCACCGCCCCTACATTGCGCACAGGCAGTCTTGAGTTTGGAAGGTTTGTTGCGCCGGTTTGATTGCGTAGTTTAATGACCTAACTTAGTTACGCAATGTAGCTGCAGCAGTAATCCACAGGTGTCTTCACTTTCAACTGGAATTTTGCGTTGGCAGGCACTTCAAAGGCCTGGCCACCCGTGATTGTTTTCCAGCTTTCACCGGGCAAGCACACGTCCATTTCGCCAGCCAGAATTTCCATGATCTCTTTTTCAGCGGTGCCGAATTCATAGTCGCCGGGCAACATGATGCCCAAGGTTTTCTTGGTGCCGTCTGCAAATAAAACGGTGCGGCTGCTTACCTTGCCGTCGAAATAAATATTGGCCGCTTTCACCACAGAAACATTGTCGAATTGAGTCATTTGAAAATCCTTTGGATGCAAAAAATCTGGAGGTTGAATGATGCCTTAATTTCAGCTGGTTTCTGCTTGCCCTTACTCCCCCAAAATTGGTTGGTTTGTTGTTTTCTGCTAAAAAACTGACACATTGTAAGTAAAAACCTTACAAATTAGGTATATTTGCTACCTAGAAATGGTTAGCCACAAATGATTAACCATTTTGTCTTCAACCCCAGCTGAAGGAATTCAATGTTAAGTCAGTCGCCAGTTACCGTTGGTTTGGAATCCATGGACTCGTTGCCAGGATCGAACTTGATCGATCTTTCTCTTGCGTCTTCATTTATCCCTGGCGATCTGTTTCAAAGCATTGTTTCGCAAATTGCTCAAATCGATTTGTCCTTGTTTGGCATGCACAACCAGTTTGATCCTTTGACTTCGGCCCTTTCTCCATCTTGTTTTGCTGATTTCTTCCAGTCCACATCGCCTATTAACTCCAGTGCATCATTCGCTGAGCCCGTGGTGGCTCAGAGCGCTGAATTCGCTTGATTCAAGGAAAATAAAATGAATTTTGACAGCCCTGTTGTTGCTTCCGTGGCCAATATTGATGGCGACGTCTTTGTGAAAAGAAATGGTGTTGAAGTGCCCTTGCAAGAGGACATGGTCTTGCAGGCCGGGGACGTTCTGCGTTCAACCAGCAATTCAATTGCTGTGGTTAGCATCCCTGGTACCAATCAACAAATTCCCGCATTCCTTGAGATTTCGAATGGCGGAGAGGCGACGCTGGGTTTTGACCCTGACGCTGGCATGAATGGGCAGGTTGTAATCGCCTCCAATGCCGGCGATGGCTTGGGCAATGTGACGTTGGTTTCTGAATTCGATGGTGAGAATCAGGCCGCCGTGCTCGATGGCGAAGAACCCTCTGGTGAAATGAGCGGTCTATTCGGTGCAGGTCTGTTGGGTGCAGGGGCGGGAATAAGTGCACTTCCAGTGGCAGGGGCAGTGGGTGCAGCGGCTTTGTTTGTCGGGTCTGACGATGACAACAACTCAGGTGCCCCGGGATCTGCGGATCCCGGCGCCTTGCCCGCTGAGAATGCGGGAGGATTGGCTGAAACAGTCAGCGACCTGACGAACAACCTGACCGAGCTTACTGAACCGGTGCCAGTTGTGGGTGATGTGGTGGGTGCCGTTGGCGGAGTGCTGGAGTCCACTTTGGTCGGCAACAACAACGGTGGCTTGAACGGGATTTTAAGCGGGGTCACGGATGGCTTGACCAACGGCCTGGACGGTACGCCCTTGGCCCCTGTGGCGGATGTGTTGGACATGGGCCTGGGCGCACTGACGGATTTATTGGGAATGGCAGCGGATCAGGTGAGCGGTTTAGGTGAGGGAACTCCCCTTGCTCCAGTATCGAATCTGATAGGGGATTTGCTGGGCACCAGCGGCCCGAACACCGACGGTGGTGTGGGCGGCGTAGTGGGTACTCTTGTAAATGTGACTGACAGCGTAGGTCAATTGCTTGAACCTATTCCCGTGCTTGGCGATATTGCCAGTGCGTTGGGGGGCGTGGTCGATTCAGTTGCAACAGGAAACAACGAAGGCGGACTGGGCGGAATTTTGACTGGGCTTGGAGGCGGACTTGAGGCCAGCTTGTCATCCACGCCACTGGCTTTGATTGGCGAGGGGGGCAGCACGCTCTTAAACACTGTGGGTGGATTGTTGGGTGGCGTGGGCGATGCAGTTTCTTCGGTGGGTGGCAATACACCTGCCGCGCCGTTGACCAACTTGATTGGAGATCTGGCGGGCTCTTTGGGAGGAGACGTAGATTCTGCTTTGGCAAATATTCCATTTTTGGGAGAAGCACTGGACGGCTTGACCGGAGGGCTGGGCGGAGGTTTTGGTGGTGTACCCGGTGATATTCCCCTGCTCAGTGATTTGCTTGATGGCGGGTTGCTTTCGTCGATAAGTACTACCGGAAGCAGTGGTGGCGGATTGCTGGGCGGTTTGCCACTGTTGGGTGATCTGACAAATACGCTTGGGTAATACATTTCTTGAATGTGAAAGGCCACTTCGTTGAAAAATGAGGTGGCCTTTTGCTAATTACTTACATTGCTTATCAGATTAATAATGCTCGTGTAATATTTAGTGGGTCGCCGCAGCCGGCATAATCGATTCACGGACTTGTCATGAAAACCCGCATCACCGAGATGTTCAACATTCAATACCCCTTGGTTTGCCCGGGCATGACCTACGTGGCCGACGCCAAGCTTGTTGCAGCCACGGCCAATGCGGGTGGCCTTGGCATACTGGCAATTGGGCATTTGAACCCGGAACAAACACTTGCTGAAATTCGCAAGGTAAGAAGCCTGACCAGCAAACCATTTGGCATTGGGTGCGCGCTGATTATGCCAGGGGCGCGCGAAAACCTTGAAGTGGCCTTGAATGAAAAAGTGCCCGTGATCAATTTCAGCCTGGGCAGCGGTGCCGATGTGTGCAAACGCGTGCATGAATACGGCGGCAAGGTGATTGCAACGGTTGTAAATGCAAAGCATGCTCTAAAAGCTGAACAGGCAGGCGTTGATGCCTTGCTGGTCACCGGGCATGAAGCTGCGGCGCATGGTGGCTCAGTCACTTCATTGGTGTTGGTGCCCGCAATTCGGCAAGTTACAAAGCTGCCAATTATTGCAGCGGGCGGTTTTGGCACGGGCGGTGGCGTGGTGGCTGCCTTGGCTTTGGGTGCGGACGGCGTGGCCATGGGCACGCGCTGGGCAGCGTCAAAGGAAAGCCCTGTTCACGCAAACACAAAAGAACTGATTGTTAAAAAGGAAGTGGAAGAAACCATTTACAGCAAGAACTTCGACAGCATTCCTTGCCGTGTCATGACCACACCAAATTCAAAAAGAATTATGGCAAAGAAGTTCAACCCGATTCGCGCCATGTGGCGTGCTTACCTTGCAGCCCGTGAAATGAACAAGCCCCTGCTGGGTATTGTCAAAGACGTATTCAAGATGGGCTTGGAACAAACCCTGACCGTGACTTTCTATGGCGCAGCGGTTTTGCAAATCAAAAAAGCAACCATCGATGGCAACCACGCCCAAGGTGTGCAGCTGATCGGTCAGGTCCAAGGCCTGGTGCAAGACGTGCCCACGGTGGAAGAGCTTACCCAACGTGTGATGCGTGAGGTGGAGCAAGCACTTGCCGACATTAATCAATTGGCTGGGCATTCGGGCATCGACCATACAGCGGTTTCTGGCGCCGTTTCTGAAAAGCTAAGCCGCATCGCTTGACCGGAATTATCAATTTTTTGACCCGGTATCGGCGTTTCATTTCGCCCGGCTTCCTCTATGATTAATGAATAAACACAACAACTAGACTTGACACAAGCGAGTTTGAAATCCAGGAGGAGCACATGAAGACAGAACACGACTACATTGTGGTGGGTGGCGGTACAGGCGGTTGTGCAATGGCCGGTCGGCTTAGCGAAGATTCAACCCTGGATGTGTGTTTGCTTGAAGCGGGTGGCGATGGCACGGGAAACACCATCAATATTCCCAGTGGCGCGGTGGTCATGCTGCCCACCAAAATCAACAATTGGGCATTCGAAACCACACCACAAGCTGGGCTGAATGGTCGCAAAGGGTATCAGCCGCGTGGCAAGTGCCTGGGTGGGTCTTCGGCCATCAACGCCATGGTGTATGTGCGTGGCACTGCATCGGATTACGACCGTTGGGCCAACGAAGAAGGCTGCAGTGGTTGGTCTTACAAAGAAGTGCTGCCGTATTTCAAATTGAGCGAATGCAATGAACGAATTCGTGATGCCTACCATGGCAACAGCGGCCCTTTGAATGTGGCCGATTTGCGTTCCGACAATCCCTTCCAGCAAATTTATCTGGAGGCTGGCAAACAGGCAGGGTTCAAGATCAACAACGACTTCAATGGCGCAGACCAGGAAGGCGTTGGCATTTATCAAGTGACTCAAAAAAATGGTGAACGCTGGAGCGCAGCCCGCGCCTACTTATTCCCGCACTTGCACCGTAAAAATTTGACTGTACACACCAAAGCCATGGTTCAGCGTGTGTTGTTTGAAGGCAAGCGCGCGGTGGGGGTAGAGGTTTCAATCAACGGCCAACTTGCGGTTTTGAAAGCACGCAAGGAAATTATCCTGACAGCAGGTGCCATTCAAACGCCGCAGTTGTTGATGGTTTCCGGCGTTGGTGATTCCAGCGAGTTGGCTCGCCACGACATTGAGGTGGTTCATCACCTGCCAGGCGTTGGCAAGAATTTGCAGGATCACCCCGACTTCATTTTTGGCTATTCCACGAAGAGTCTGGACACCCTCGGCTTGTCACTTCGCGGCAGTTTCAGGCTGCTGCGTGAAATTTTCCGCTATCGCCGAAATCGCCGAGGTGCACTCACCAGCAACTTTGCTGAAGGTGGCGCATTCCTGAAAACCAAGCCCGACATGAAAGACCCGAATGTGCAGTTGCACTTTGTGGTTGCTATGGTTGACGACCACGCCCGCAAGATGCACCTTGGCCACGGTTTCTCATGCCATGTTTGCCTGTTGCGGCCGCACAGCCGGGGCAGCCTGACCTTGCAGGGCAACACCATGGACACACCACCGGTGATCGACATTGGATTTTTGAAAGACCCGCGCGACATGGAAGAGTTGGTCGAGGGATTCAAGCTGACGAGAAAGATCATGCATGCACCGGCACTGGCCAAGTGGATTTTGAAAGACAAATTCACTGAGCATGTACACACCGATGACGAAATTCGCGAGGTACTGCGCAATCGTGTGGACACCGTCTACCACCCCACTGGCACCTGCAAAATGGGCAGTGACCCCATGGCTGTGGTGGACCCGCAGTTGCGCGTGCACGGCCTTGAAGGATTGCGAATTGTGGATGCGTCTGCCATGCCAAGTTTGATCGGTGGCAACACCAACGGGCCTGTCATGATGATGGCCGAAAAAGCAGTGGACATGATCCGTGGCGTGTCGCGCGTGAAAGCGCTTGAACAGGCGGAGCAAAACGCCAAGGTGAGGCAGGAACAGTTGCACCAGGCACTGGTCCCGCAGCCGGTTTAAGTGATGGCTGAACCGTTCCAGTTTTTATTTCGGGTTCGATACGGGGAATGCGACGCGCAAGGCGTCGTGTTCAACGCGCGTTACGGCGATTACGTGGATTTGGCGCTCACGGAATACATGCGCGCAGCAATTGGCGGCTACAACGAACTGTTGCACATGGGGTTTGAAACCCAGGTGGTGCGATTGCTGACCGAGTGGAAAAGCCCAGCGCGATTTGATGAAGTGTTGAAAACCAGCGTCTACCCAAGCCATTTCGGCAACACCAGTTTCACTTTGAATTTTGAATTTGTGAACGCAAGCACCAATGTTTTGGTGGCTACATCACAAGCCACTTACGTGTTGGTCGATGTCAAAGAATTTACCAAGCAAATTATTCCTGCCCAATTAAAAAGCGCCCTTCAAAAGGGCGCTGTGGGCAAGCAGATCAATCAGGCTGGCTAATGTTGATCTGCGTATTCCCGCAGAAATCAGTTCTTATGCTGCCAACGAGTAACGTTGAATGACGCGTGCGCGCTTGCGTGGATGGATGTTGATCTTCTGTGCATTCTTTCCAGCCACTTCCAGCAACCGTGGGTTCATTACAGCAAACCAAAGTGGTGGAACGTAAGCGACCAGAAACATTCCGAAGTATCCGGATGGCAGGCTGGGTAATTCCGGAAAATCGCGCAGCGATTGGTAACTGCGCGCCGGGTTTGCATGGTGATCCGAATGACGCTGCAACTGAAACACCACGAGGTTGGAAACCAAGTGATTGCTGTTCCAGGAATGGTGTGGCGCGCAACGCTCGTACTCGCCGTTGGGCAATTTTTGGCGCATCAGACCATAGTGCTCAATGTAGTTTGCACTGGTCAACTGGAATGCACCCCAGAAGGCCACCACGGCCAACACCGGCACCATGGGCCAGCCGAACATCACAATCAATGCGGTGTACAAAACCAAAGTCATTGCACCGCCCTGCAGCATTTCATTGCCCACATTCCAGCGGCTTTTTCCAGCCCGCTCAAGGCGCTCACCTTCCAGCCTCCAGGCGCGTTTGAAGGCACCGGGAATTTCACGCAACATGAACTCGTAAATGTGTTCGCCCATGCGGGAAGTGGCCGGGTCTTCCGGTGTGGCCACATCGCGGTGGTGCCCACGGTTGTGTTCAATCGAGAAATGACCGTAGCCACCCAACGACAAGGTGATCAGCGCAAGGGCTTTGTCAAGTTTGCGTTTCTTGTGGCCCATTTCATGGCCAAGGTTCAAGCCAAAACCCAGCATGGCACCGGTAGTAATCGCCACAGCCAGCCAATGAATCAAATGAAGTTCGTGCGTGGCCAAGAAGACCACATTGAACAGAAACCCGAAAGTGATGATTGGCACCAACAAGTAGGTGATTACACGGTAGTAGGTGGTGTTTTCCAGTTCGGGCACGGCCTGTTCGGGCGGGTTCTGTTTGTCTTCACCAAACACGAAATCAAGCACCGGCAAGCCGAGGTAAAAGAAAGCCAGGAAGATCCACAGCCATTGGGTGTGACCCGTGTAGAGATACATGATCGGGCCCAGCGGGGCTGCGAAAGGCGCAATTACGGACAACAGCCAAAGAAATTTCTTGGGGTCTTTGTATTGGGTTGCGGGCATTGTATTTGAAGTCATTTATTCGCACCGTGTTGTTCAGGATGGTTTCATCTTAGGCTTGCGATGCGATGGACAACACCGCACAGGGTGGCATAAGATCGTCAAAAAGTGACAAAACATAAAAAACAGAAATCATCGAGACAAAAACTTGCCCAAGTCCTTTCACGAATCAGTCGCAGCGTTAAAGCCTGCCCTGCACCCGGTGTACGCGCGTTTGCTGTGTGCAGAACTGCAGCGCCGTGGGTTTGCACCCGCAGCAATTCTGAAAGGTTTGCCCCTGGATTGGCAGCATTTGCATGAACACAACCAGTTCATGAGTTTTGATCAAATGCGCCAATTGATCGAGCGTGGGCTGGCGCTCAGCGATTGCCCCTGGCTTGGCCTTGAGGTGGGCTTGCGCACGCCTGCATCTGCGCATGGCACCTTGGGTGCAGCCATGATTGCCAGCAAAAATTTGCCCAGTGCCATGTTGTTGTTGCAACGGTATGCAGGTTTGCGGCAGAACCTGGCCAATCTAAAGTTTGAACATGAACCCGACTTTGCAGCCGTGCTTGAGGAGTGGGTTGATTTGGGCCCTGTGCGCGAATACCTGCATTGCCAATTGTTGGGTGGTTTGGTGCAGTTGCTCACCGCGATGACCGGGCAGGAATTGCCACCTTTGCTGCGCATCGAATGGCCTTTCGATGCCCCCCTATGGGCAGATGAATATCAGCGCATGGCGCACGGAAACGTATTTGCCTGTGCCCAGTTGCGGGTGGTGTTACACCCTTCCTTGGTGAACAGCCCAAGCCTGGCCGCCGACGATGAGGCTTTGCAGCATTTGCTTCGCGACTGCGATTTGCAGTTGCAGCGTTTGCAAGCCGGCGGCACACTGGCGCAGCGTGTGCGCGTGCAGTTGCAACAAACTGAGGGGCACATGCCCACCTTGCAAACCATGGCCGCACAAGAAAACCTGACCGAGCGCACCTTCATGCGCCACTTGCAGGCCGAAGGCACCAGCTTTCAGCAGTTGCTGGATGAGGTTCGACACGAGCGAGCATGTTGGCTGCTTGCGCACACCAACAACACGGTTGAAGACATTGCCTACAATTTGGGTTTTGAAGACGCATCGAATTTTAGCCGCACTTTCAAGCGTTGGTGTGGCCAAACGCCAAGCGACTTTCGGCAAACACACAGCAACAAACACTGATGAATGTTCACTAAAACATTTCGTACCATCTCATTTTTAGTTAAATCAATGTAATCTTTTGAAGGCCGCCAAATTGAATTGGCGGAAGGCGACCAGTAAACATCGACAAGCACGAGGAACCACAATGCCAGCAGCACTTCACAGCAAACTTCTTGAGCCATTGGATCTGGGTTTCACCACCTTAAAGAACCGTGTCATTATGGGTTCCATGCACACCGGGCTTGAAGAAGAAGATCCAGCGAAGCTGGCTGCATTTTTTGCGCGCCGCGCGCAAGGCGATGTGGGCTTGATGATTACCGGTGGTTTTGCCACTTCTGAAACCGCTGTGCTTTGGCCCGGCGCAGGCCGAATGACCAGCGAGCAAGACGCTATTCGGCACCGCACGGTGACCGACGCTGTGCATGCCGCTGGCGGCAAAATTGCCATTCAATTGCTGCATGCAGGCCGTCAGGCCTACAACGTGAACATGGTTTCTGCCTCTGCCAAGCAATCGCCAATTTTTCCTTTCACACCACGTGAATTAACCCCTGCTGAAATTGAACAGGAAATTGATGGCTTCGCCAACGCGGCGGGCTACGCAAAAATGGCAGGTTATGACGGCGTGGAAGTGATGGGTTCCGAGGGTTATTTGCTGAACCAGTTTTTGACCGAGCGTGGCAATGAGCGCACCGATGAATGGGGCGGCACCTTCGAGAAACGCATGCGCTTCCCGCTGGAAGTGGTGCGCCGCATTCGCGCCAAAGTGGGCGCGGAATTCATCGTGGTGTACCGCATGTCCATGCTTGATTTGGTGCCCGATGGTCAAAGCCTGGAAGAAACATTGTTGCTGGCTCGCGAACTGGAGAAGGCAGGCGTCACCATTCTGAACACAGGCATTGGCTGGCACGAAGCAAAAATTCCAACCATTGCCACGCAAGTGCCGCGCGGCGCATTCACTTGGGCCACACGCAAAATCAAGGAAGTGGTGTCGATTCCTGTTGCAGCATCGAACCGCTTGAACATGCCTGATGACGCCGAACGTGTGATTGAAAACGGCGATGCAGACATGATCGCCATGGCACGCCCGTTTTTGGCTGATCCGGATTGGGTGCTGAAAACCAAAGAAGGGCGCGTGAATGAAATCAATACCTGCATTGGTTGCAACCAGGCTTGCCTGGACCACACCTTTGGCGGCAAGCGTTGCAGTTGTTTGGTGAACCCGCAGGCTTGCCATGAAACAGAACTGGTTTTTGTCAAAACAACCGCGAATAAAAAAGTGGCGGTGGTGGGTGCAGGCCCTGCCGGTATGTCCTTCTCGCTGACAGCTGCGCAGCGTGGGCACGCTGTGACCTTGTTTGATGAAGCGAAGGAAATCGGCGGGCAGTTCAACATTGCCAAGCAAGTGCCCGGTAAGGAAGAATTCCACGAAACCATTCGGTACTTCAGCACCATGCTGAACAAGGAAGGCGTGAATTTGCAATTGGGTAAACGCGTGAACGCTGATGATCTGAAAGATTTTGATGAAGTGGTGCTGGCCACTGGCATTATTCCCAACGTACCCAGCCTGCCTGGTGTTGATCACCCCAAGGTGATGGGTTATCTCGATGTGCTCAAGCATGGCAAGCCTGTGGGCCAGCGTGTGGCAATTGTGGGCGGTGGCGGTATTGGTGTGGATACGGCTGAGTTCTTAACGCATCACGGTAGTGAAAAATCCCCCTCCACCAGCATTGAAGACTTCTGCGAATTCTGGGGCATTGATCGCGCGCAGAATGCGCGTGGTGGCATTGCAGGCGTGAAAGCCAACCCTGAAAAAGCAAGTCGCCAAATCACCATTCTTCAACGCAAGCCCAAGAAAATTGCAGGCCCCGGTAAAACTACGGGTTGGATCCACCGCGCCGCGCTGGAAGCCAAGGGTGTGCGTTTGTTGTCGGGTGTGGAATACATGGGTGTTGAAGACGCAGGCTTGCGCATTCGCACGCCCGATGGCGCCGAGCACTTGCTGGAAGTCGACAATGTAATCGTGTGTGCAGGCCAGCACTCCAACCGGGAACTGGAAGAATCAGTTCGCGCTTTGGGCAAGCCTGTGCACATTATCGGTGGTGCGTTCAAAGCTGCCGAGCTGGATGCCAAGGAAGCAATCAACCAAGGTGCCCGACTGGCCGCAACAGTGTGATTGCTCAGCAAGCCAACAACAAGGTTGTTTTTCCAACAGCCTACACACGCACCCTGGCGCGTGAGCAGGGGCTGGACCACAAAGGCCAGCTTCTGTTGTTGAAGGGTACGCGTCTTGCCCCTGCCGATCTGTTCGAGTTGAACAAGTACATTGACGCTGAAGCGCAAGCCATTATTGTGCGCAATGCCTTGCAGCTCAGCGGCAACCCGGCCCTGGGTTTGCGCTGGGGTGCGAACCTGCATCTGGCCGCGCATGGGCCATTGGGCACCTTGATTGCTTCATCGCCCACCTTGGGCCATGCCTGGAAAGCGACTGAAAAATTTCACGACATTCGCGGCGGCTTTGCCCGCATGGAAGGTCACATTGCCAGCGATCACTTTGCCGTGATCATCAACATGGGCATTGCGCTGGATGAAGTAGGGCGCTTTTTCTGCGAAGCAGTGTTGGCCACCATGGTCAACCACCTGGGCATGATCATTGGCAATTCCAAACCCGCTTTGCGAATTGAGTTGGCGTATTCTGCCCCGCCTTATGCCGATCAGTATCCGCAGTTTCTGCATGCGCCATGCCTGTTTGGCAAAGCCAAAACAAAAATCGTGATTCCCCATGGTTTGGCTTTGATGGCTAACCCAATGGCCGACCCTGAAACCCATGCCATGGCCTTGGCGCGTTGTGAGCAATTGCTGCTGGAACAACGCCGCCCCAGCAACTGGGCAGCCAGGGTCACCGAGCTGCTGCGCAGCAACCCCGGGCAAATATGGACCTGCGAGCAGGTGGCCAGCCACTTTCATTTGTCATCGCGCACCTTGATGCGTTACCTGCGCGATGAACACACCAGTTACCAAACACTGCGTGATTCCGAACTGGCCCGGCAGGCCAAACTCAGCTTGCTTGTCAGTAACAACACCGTGGAATCGGTGGCACTCAGCTTGGGTTACCAGGAAGTGTCCAATTTCAGGCGTGCCTTCAAACGCTGGTTTGGCATGTCGCCTCAGGCCTTTGTTGAACAAAGCAGGGTAAATTAAGACACGCTGTCGCTATTTACCCCCATTGTGTCCGGCTTTGCCCTAGGCTGAACTGCCTGTGTGCAACAAGATGGTTGCATGAGCTCAATGTCCAAATCCGTCACCCTGTTTCTTCGCCTGTGCCAAGGGCGTTTGCTGGCTGCCCGAAATCCTGAAAAGGTGTGGCGGGTTGGCGAGCGCGTCACGAACCTGCTGCAAAAGCTTTCCCGAATGCCTGCGGGTTGTAGCGTGCAGCACCGCACCGTGAACGGCGTGCCGGTAGAAATAATCGAGAACCACAGTGCGCATGCCAACAGCCGTCAAACTTTGTTGTTCTTGCATGGTGGTGGCTTTGCGTTTGGCAGCGCAGCGAATTACCGTGCCTTCGTTGCGCGCTTGTGTAAAAAATCGGGCATTGCCCGCGCCTGGGTGCCCGATTACACCCTCATGGGCAAAGCCCCTTTCCCCGCTGGCTTGAACGATGTGGTTGCTGTGTGGAAAGCCTTGCTGCATGAACACGGTCAGGATGAATTGCTGCTGGCCGGCGATTCAGCGGGCGGTAATTTAAGCCTGGCCTTGTGCCATGCCATGAACTCAAGTGAGCTTCGATTGCCCACACGTGTGTACCTCAGCTCGCCCTGGCTCGATCCTTCCCTGGGTGAAAGTGATTTGCGCCCCGAGGTGGTGGATGCATTCCTGGGTCACAACGAAGCGCAGGCCCGTGACTGGCTCAAGCGCATGTTCGCCACCCCCTATGCCAGTGTGCACAATCCAGAAAACCCGCTTATCTCGCCTTTGTTGGGCGACCTGTCGCGCTTGCCGCCCGTGTATGTGCAGTGTTCCGCCAATGAAGTGTTCATGGTGGACAGCTTAAGGCTGGTGAAGCAGGCGCAGCAACTGGGCACCGTGTGTCATGTTGATGTGTGGTCGGGTGTGTTTCACGATTTCATTTTGTTTTCTCCATCCATGCCAGAAGGGCGTGCCGCATTTGCTGCGGCAGCGGCATGGCTTGGGCATGGCGAAGTTCGCCGCCCACCTTACTTTCAAACCCGCATTCGCCAGTTGTCATCACCTCTTTAAGGTTCTCGCATGTTCACCACTTACTTCAATCAAACCCACGAGGAAGCACGTCGCAATATTCGTCGCTTCGTCGAGCGACATATTCAACCCAACATCAATGAATGGGAGGAGGCCGGTACTTTCCCGCGCGAAATTTACAATTTGGCTGGCGAGGCGGGCATTCTTGCCATCGGTTATCCGGAAGAACTAGGTGGCAATTCCGAAGGCGATTATTTCATGAGCCTGGTGGCCACTGAAGAATTGTTGCGTGCTGGCTCCGGTGGTTTTTTCTCGAGCCTCATGTCGCACGGTATTGCCTTGCCGCCCATTGCCAAATGGGCCAGTGCTGAAATGAAAGCGCGCATTGTTCCCGAGGTGTTGAGTGGCGACAAAATTATCGCATTGGCAGTGACCGAACCGGGTGGTGGTTCAGACGTGGCCAACCTGAAAACCCGTGCGGTGGATTGTGGCGACCACTACAAAGTGTCGGGTTCCAAAACCTACATTACCTCGGGCATACGTGCTGACTATTACACAGTGGCTGTGCGCACAGGCGGCGATGGTTATGGTGGTATCAGCATGCTGTTGATGGAAAAGGGCATGCCCGGTTTCACCACAGGCCAGCCTTTGAAAAAAATGGGATGGTGGTGCAGCGACACAGCTGAACTATTCTTCGACAATGTGGTGGTGCCGAAATCAAATTTGATTGGCATTGAAAACGGTGGCTTCATGATGATCATGACCAATTTCGAGGCCGAGCGCTTGGGCCTGGCATGCTACTCAAATACTTTGTCGGAACTGGCTTTGAACGAAGCGCTGGCCTACGCCAAAAACCGCAGCACCTTTGGCAAGCCCTTGAGCAAACACCAGGTGATTCGCCACAAGCTGGCTGACATGGCCACACAGCTGGAAGCCAGCCGCGAATTCACTTACCGGGTTGCAGCCCGCATGCAGGCAGGCAAACCCGCTTTGAAAGAAGTGTCGATGGCCAAAAACTTTGCCACCAAAACATCGGACTTTATTACCTATGAGGCCGTACAAATTTTTGGTGGCATGGGCTATATGCGTGAAAGTTTGGTGGAACGTTTGTACCGCGACAATCGTATTGCATCGATTGGCGGTGGCACTTATGAAATCATGAACGAAATTATCGGCAAGCAGTTGGGCTTGTAAAAAAGGAATAAACACCATGTTGGCAGATTACCCCCTGAAGTATTTGGCTTTGCACTGGCCCAACATTCGGTCCATGGGCTGGGCAGCCATTCGCAATGCAACCCCCATCACCCGGCCTGGCACTTTGCCGCAACTTCCTGTGCACCACAGCATGCACGTGCCTGCACTCAACAATGAATTGCTGGATCAATACGTGGCCTGGACAGGTGCGCCAGCCAATCGCTACAGCACAGAAATGCCAGCGCACTTTTGTAGCCATTGGGCCATGCCCATGTTGGCCAAGCTGGGCAGCCTTGCACCCTACAATTTGTTGTCGCTGTTGAATCAGGGTTTGCGCATGCAAATTCACTCGCCTCTGAAGCGCAGTGAGGCCATTTCGTTGCGCGGCAGCTTGATGGATGTTACTGACGATGGCGACAAAGTGCGTATTCACACGCGCGTGCAGGCCAGCAACCCCAAGGGTGAATTGGCCATGGTCATCGACAGTTATTCCACTGTGCCCCGCAGTAAACCGGCGGGCAAAAGCAAACCCGCCAAGCGCGATGAATTTGAATTCAACACCGCAGGCCACTGGAATGCCGAGGAAGACGACGGCCTTGCATTCGCCATGCTGACCGGCGACTTCAACCCCATACACACCATCAAGGCTGTGGGCAAACGCACGCGCTTTAGAAGTTGTATTTTGCATGGCTTCGGGCAACTGGCCCGCACTTGGGAAGTGCTGCACAACGCAGGGCATTCAGTGGCCGATCTGGATGTGCGCTGGATCAAACCACTGCCTTTGCCCAACGCAGGCATACAGGTGCAAACCAGTACTCAAAAGGATTCTGAAGGTTACACACAGCTGCGTTTGGCTGCCGCAGATGGCACCCTGCACATGGTGGGGCGCTTCAAATGAAGTCGATTCGAAAAGCAGTGATTGTCGATGGTGTGCGCACCCCCTTTCTCGATTCGGGTGGTGCGTATTCCCAGCTCATGACCTATGAACTGGGTGGAAAAGCCATTGCAGGTTTGGTGAGCAAAACAGGCATTGATGCAAACCGCGTGAACATGGTGACCATGGGCACGGTGCTTCATGAAATTGAAACCTCGAATGTGGCCCGTGAAAGCATGTTGAGCGCTGGCTTGCCAGCCACAATTCCTGCATACACCACCTCGATGGCCGGCTTGTCGGCCAGCGTGGGTTTCGCCAATTTGTGCGACATGATTGCTCTGGGTCGAATTGATGTGGGCATAGCGGCGGGTGTGGAAAGTTTCTCCGACATTCCAATTCGCTACTCGCAAAAAATTCGGCGTGCAGCCATGAAGGTGCGGCAAGATTCTTCCGCAAAAAACATATTGAAGAATTTGGCCAGCCTTCGCCCAGCTGATTTGAAACCCGAGATGCCCACCGGCACCGACTTCACCACCCGCAAAACCATGGGTGTGTGCGCCGAACAAATGGTGCAAAAGTTCAAGGTAAGCCGCGAAGATTGCGATGCATTCACGGCGCGCAGCCACCAGTTGGCCATTGAGGCACTGAACCAAGGTTATTTTGAGGGCACCATTATTCCGGTTCAGGTGCCCGGCTTTGAACATCCCATTACATCGGATAACACGCCTCGCAAAGACAGTAATATTCAAAAGCTGTCCACCATGCGAACCATTTTCCGAAAAGACGGCGTAATCACCGCAGCCGGTTCTTCCCGCTTCACGGACGGCTCTGCCGCCTTGTTGGTCACCAGCCTGGAAGCTGCAAACAACATGGGTCTACAGCCCCTGGCCGAGGTGGTGGATTATGAATTGGCCGCGGTGAAAAGCCTGGAAGAAGAAATGTTGCTGGGGCCGGCAGTGTCCATTCCCAAGTTGCTCGCAAGAAACAAGCTCAGCATGGCCGACATTGATGTGTGGGAACTTCACGAAGCCTTCGCCGCTCAAATTCTCGTGAACATCGCTTGCATGCAGCGCAGCGAGTTTGCAGACGAGTATTACAAGGGCCAGGTGCCGGGCGAACTGCCAATCGACAAGTTGAACACTTGGGGCGGCTCACTTTCCTTGGGCAATCCATTTGCAGCCACGGGCATTCGCTTGCTCACCACCGCAGCCCGCAGGTTGCAAGTGGAAAACAAGCGATACGCGGTAGTATCTAGTTGTGCCGGTGGAGGTTTGGGAGCGGCAATACTTATAAAAAACATGGAGACAAACACATGAGCGCAGCGCATTACGAGAAATTCGAAACCCTGCTGGATTGCCTGGACCATTGGGCGGCCAACCAACCCAACAAGGTTTACTTCACTCAGCCTTTCTCGGCCGAGAAAACCGTGGATTACACCTGGGCCCAGGTGGCTGACCAAGTAAATCGCATGGCTGCGTATTTGCAATCACTGAATCTGCCCGAGAAAACCCACATCGGCATTCTGGGTAAAAACAGCGCCCACTGGATCATAGCCGACTTGGCCATTTGGCGGGCAGGGCATGTGTCCATTCCCCTGTACCCCACGCTGAATGCTGAAACTGCTGAATATGTGCTGGAAAACAGCGACTCGAAAATGATCTTCATCGGCAAGATGGATGAATTGTGGCGCGTGGTCGAAAAGGGCATTCCCACCGACATGCCCACCATCACCTTGCCCTTGGCGCCGCAACTGGCCCATGCCAAAAAATGGGACGACATTGTGGCTGCCACCGCACCCACTCAGAACCCCGTGAAGCGCAGCAAAGATGAAATGGCCACCATGCTTTACACCTCGGGCAGTACCGGCAAACCCAAGGGTGTGATGATTTCTTTCAATGCCATGATCAGCGCGCTGCGCGGTACATCGAAAGTCATGAGCTTCAGCAACACCGACCGAATGATTTCCTACCTGCCATTGGCCCATGCGGCTGAACGTGCCATTCTGGAAACTGGCTCGCTGTTCTATGGCTTTCATGTGTACTTCTCGTTCGGGCTCGACAGCTTTATTCAAGATTTGCAACGCGCACGCCCAACCCTGTTTTTCTCGGTGCCGCGTTTGTGGACCAAGTTTTACAACGGCATTTGCGGAAAAATTCCGTTGGGTGTGCAGCATGTTATTTTCCGCATTCCAATTCTTTCCGGTTTATTCAAAAAGTTCTTGCTGAAGAAACTGGGCTTGTCGGAAGTGCGAATGGCCCTCAGCGGTTCCGCTCCGTTAGCGCCCGCCTTGATGTCGTGGTATCGCAACCTGGGCCTTGATTTGCTGGAAGGTTATGCCATGAGCGAAAACTTCGCCTATTCGCATTGCAGCTTGCCCGGCAAAGTGCGCGTGGGTTACGTGGGCAACACCTACCCAGGCGTGGAATGCAAAATTTCTGATGTGGGCGAAGTGCTGGTGAAAAGCCCATGCAACATGATGGGCTATTACAAAAACCCGGAACTCACCGCGCAGTCTTATACCGAAGACGGATTTCTGAAAACAGGCGACATGGGCGTGATCGACGAACAAGGTCGATTGAAAATTACAGGCCGCGTGAAAGAGTTGTTTAAAACCAGCAAGGGCAAATACATTGCACCTGTGCCGATTGAGAACCGCTTGAATGGCCATGAGTTGATTGAAGCGGTGTGTGTAACTGGGCCTTCATTTTCACAGCCATTTGCTTTGGTCATGTTGCCGCTTGAAGAACACAAACAAGTGGAGCAAAACCCCAATGGAGCGGCACGGGTTGAAAGTGAAATGACCGAACTACTGAACCATGTGAATGGTCAGCTTGAGGCCCATGAAAAGCTGAGCTGCATTGTGGTGGTGAAAGACTTGTGGAGCATGGAAAACGGCTTCCTGACCCCCACCATGAAGATCAAGCGCAATGTGATTGAGGCCAATTACTTGCCAAAGGCAGAAGGCTGGGTTGCCCTGAAAAAACCTGTGGTGATTGAGCAGTAAGAATCAATGAAGTGTCCAAAAAAAAGCCCGGATCTCTCCGGGCTTTTTTTACGCCAGCGTGCCTTCCCTGAAATCTTGCAAGGCCTGTCGAATTTCCTGTTCGGTGTTCATCACAAACGGGCCGTACTGCGCAATTGGTTCATTCAACGGTTTGCCTGCAATCAGCAAAGCCTTGGCATCGGCACTTGCTTCAATCACTACGCCATCGCCAACATTGTTCAAAATCGCCATGCGCTTGTCGCCCACCATTTGGCCGCCCACCTTCACTTCGCCACGGTAAACAAACACCACGGCATTGTGAGTTGCAGGCAAAGTTTGTTCGAATTGCGTGCTGGCAGGCAAATGCAAATCAAGGTACAGCGGTTCGGTGCCTTCACGGCTTACCGCACCTTCTACGCCGTGGCTGCTGCCCGCAATCACGGTGACCGCCACACCTTCTGGCGTGGTGAACTGGGGCAGGTCGGTGTTCTTGAAATCGCGATACCAGGGCGTGCACATTTTGTCTTTTGCGGGCAGGTTCAACCACAGCTGAAAGCCTTCCATCACGCCTTCTTCCTGTTGCGGAATTTCGGAATGAAATACACCGCGCCCTGCAGTCATCCATTGCACGCCGCCGTTTTCTAGCAAGCCTTTGTTTCCCTTGCTGTCTTCGTGAAGCATGCGCCCGGCAATCATGTAGGTAATGGTTTCAAACCCGCGGTGCGGGTGGTTTGGGAAGCCCGCAATGTAGTCGTCAGGGTTGTCGCTGCCAAAATTGTCCAGCATCAAAAACGGATCAAGCCTGCGCTGCAGGTTTTGGGTAATCACGCGGGTCAGCTTCACTCCAGCGCCATCTGATGTGGCTTGGCCAGTAATTACATGTTCTACCGAGCGGGGGTCTTTTACACTTGCGGTTGCGTTCATGGGTACCTCGAAATGAACTGGTCAATACCCTTATTTTACCGCAGTAGAGCAAGGCAATATTGCTCGTAGAAACAAACACTTCCGAAAATACCTATACAAATTATATTGCGCTGCAAAAGAATTAGTGCAATTGAATCAAGGGTTTGCCCTGTTTCAAAAAACAAACGATCGTTTGAAATTTAGAGTGTTTTTCTAACGTTTACAGTTGTTAATGCCGTAAATGATTGTTACAGTCGTCAGTGTCAATGTTTGTGTTGAATTACAAAAACAGCCGTAACCAAAGGAGTACACCATGAAAGTCATTCCAGTGCGCCGCGACGTAAAAATCAATCTTGATGAGTCTCGCATCAACAACTGGCACGAAGCCGGTGAGCACGTCACCCACTTCTTCAACGCCTTGTCTGTGCTGTTTCCCGCCGGCGAGCGTTTGTTCATGGACTCTGTGCGTGCTTACAAAGACCAGGTAAACGACCCTGACTTGAAAAAGGCCATCACCGCATTCATCGGCCAGGAAGCGCTGCACAGCCGCGAGCACGAGGAATACAACGAGATGATGGACCGCAGTGGTGTACCCGCCCTGAAGCTGGACAAAATGCTGTGGAGCTTGCTGGGTGGTTTGCAAAAAGGGCTGGGCAAAAAGTTGTCGCTGGCTGGCACCATTGCGCTGGAACATTACACCGCCATCATGGCCGACGCCGTGTTAAAAGATCCAAAAGTAACTGGTGAAAAGTCAGACGAAGGCTTCAAGCAAATGTGGCAGTGGCACGCCTATGAAGAAACCGAACACAAAGCCGTGGCTTACGATGTATGGAATACCGTGGTTCCCGACAACGTGTACAACCGCTTCATTCGCCGCTTCGGCATGGTGTTGGCCACCGTTATTTTCTGGCCCGTCATTATGTACTTCCATGCACGCCTGGTATTTGCCGACCCCAACACCAAGGGCAAGCACCTGAAAGGTTACAAGGCCGTTGCCAAATTGTTGCTGGGCAAGGAAGGCATTTTCCGCAACGCGATGAGCGATTTTTTCGACTACTTCCGCGCCGACTTCCACCCCTGGGACCACGACAACAGCCACTTCATGAACGACATCGACGCGTTTGTGGAGAAGGTGAACCAAGCCATGCGCAACCCCAACCCCGAAGTGAAAAAAGCCGTGCGTGCACGCATGAGCAAAGCAGTGGTGAAGGCACCAGTGGCTGCGTAAAAGCAATAATTTGGAGTTCTTGAAGCCGGACCATTCGTAGCGGGGTGGTCCGGCTTTTCGCATTTTTATGCGCGTAAAAATGTTGGGGTTTGCTGATACTGGATGACATTGGCGAGTGCCCACGCGAAACCTTTTCAACTTGACATCACCAAATTCGCACCGCATAAAGCCATCGAGCAAGTGGTCATGACGCCCCTCAAATACGGGGTGGCGCATAGTATTCTGTGGCGAACAACTAGGGTAGACAAGGCTTTCAGGCCTTGCTTATGTCGAAATAAAAAAAACATGGAAGCACGTTAGCGTTATTCGCAACGAGGTTGTTGGCCATCAGACACTCAAGCGAACAAAAATTGAATCTCACAAGATTGCCGGGATGAGCTTTGAGGATATACGGGGCCTGTTCAAATCGTGTCAGTATCTGCTGTTTCGGATTGGTAGTGAGTTCCAAGACACACATGTTGTTTTCAATCTCAAGGGTGCAGATTCGTTCGACAATTTGATCACGGATTTGCGCTCTGCCAGTTCATTCAAGCAGGCGCTTTAGGCGCGGCTTAACTAAGGCGTTAGAGCACCCCCAAATGAGTTTTGGATACTTTTACGAAATAAAGGTTAGTGCGCGTGAGCACCTTGTCGGCTGCACTACCAAAAGCGAGTGGTACAAAGCTTTGGGTGGGCTCAATCTCGAGGACTGTCCATCGTGCAGGGGCGAGCAATCGTTCCCCGGCTGGGAGTTGGCACTTGGAGGTCTCTCTGGACCTCTGGCGCGAATGTTTGAAGGCGATCTTCGCGCCCAGCGAAATGAGTTTGATGATCCAGATGCAGTGTTTCTTGGATCGGATCTTGTGAAATTAATCGCGGCGGACATTGACAGCAGGGGGCGCACGTTCTTCGAGTGTTTGCTTCGGCAGAGAGGAAACGAGGCCGACATCTGGCTATTCGAACCCATGCGGCTCTTTTTTGCGGGAGCCTCCAGCAGGCACAATGCGATAGTCGTCTTGTGGGGTGGGTGAGGATGTCCAGGATTGTGCTCGCGCTGCGCGTATCCTGTGCCTGACCACCGCTGACCTCAAACGTGAATTTGTAAAGATATGAATGTCGTCATCCAAGAAGAAGCAACTGGTTGCGGCATTGCCGCAGCTGCTGCGCTCGCTGGTCTCCGCTATGCCGAGGCCAAAAAGAGAGCCAGCGCTCTGGGTATTCATGCCTTTGACACCTCGCTTTGGTCGGACACGGAGTATGTCCGGAAGCTCTTGCGTGATTGTGGGGTGTCGGTTTATCCAAAAGAGACACCATTTGAATCATGGTTCACCACGCCTGCGAAGCTGAAAGACCTGCGCAGGCGTAGTGTGATGCCAAGGCTCAGTCGGCCTTGTATTGCGTTCCATAGAACTTATGCACGCCAGTGGCCCATGTCTGGTCTGACATCAAGGGCCAATTGTCCTTGTCGAACCCCGGTGCGTCCTTTAGGGCATCCTTCCGGGCATTGAGCGTGAAGCGCTTGTTCTCCGTGTCTAGTTTCAGTGCTGCCCAGGGCACGGCGAATAGCTTGTCACCCATGCCCATCAGGCCACCATATGACAAGACCGCGTACGCGACCTTGCCCGAAGCCATGTCGATCATGAATTCCTTAATGTCGCCCAGATCCTCGCCGTCATGGTTGTAAACATCGTTGCCCAAAAGTGTGTCAGCGCCCATCAAAGATGGGCCTGGACCGTCGGTAGTGTGGGCAGTGTCGGCATACATGCCGTAGTTGTCGCGTGTGACGTAGTTGGTTTCCATGCTTGTTCCTTGCTTGTTAGGTTGTGAAGGAACATCAATCCACAGCAGAGTCCAAAGGCACGGCTGGAGTCGAGTTCCGGCTTGATCGCTGGGGCCAATAAGTCCACCAGCAGAAGGGAAAAGATAGAAACAAAGTGACTAGGGGTCTGTGCGTTAGCGAACTCAGGCTATGACACCGGCGCTGCTGTGCTGATTCAGGCCGGGTGTGATTCTATATTCCCCGAACAGACAACCGTAAGCACCCAGCAAATAGCCAGTTCTTACGACCCACTGAAAAGCGTTTATTGAATCGGCCGAATGGAACGCACATGATGTATTTCGTTACAAACAATTGTCTGTAAATTGTCTTTTGTAATCCCGCAGCGCATCCGCTGGTGCAGTGTGGAGATCAGCCAAAAAGACGGGTGTTTTTTGTTGAAAAATTCATATCATTAGGAAAAAGTATGTCGTTAAATTTTAGAAGTATGTTTGTGTTGGTTGCCGCAGCTTTATTTTTGGGCGGATGTGCTACGCCCATCCAGCAACGCATCGATTTGGCTGACAACTACTTTTTATCCAGCAAAGCCAAGGAAGGCAGGGTAGGTGTAGTGATGGTCGAATTGCCCAAACCAGACACTGCATTCCCTGGTGCCAATTGCCTTCTTTGCCTCGGTGTAGCAAATGGAATGCATTCTTCTTTAAGTAAAGAGGTGAAAACCTTTAGTACAGCCGAACTCAAACCTTTGCCGCATGATTTGGTTGTTCTGCTAAAGAAGCGTGGCCTCGATGCTGTCCTCATTGATGAACCACTGAAAATCGATGCCTTGCCCGATTTGAATGCCAGCGAAGCAGTGAATAAGTCGCGCAAGAACTTTACATCCCTAAAGGCCAAGTACAACATTGACCGGTTAGTGGTGATCCATTTCACGGCACTGGGTGTATGGCGCTCGTATTCGGCCTACGTTCCTACCGATCCTCCTAAGGCAGTCGTTGTTGGCAGCGCTTCATTGGTCGATTTGACGACGCATTCGCTGGAATGGTATCAGCCTGTGACTATTTCTCGCACCGCCGACGGGGATTGGGACGAGCCCCCAAAATTTCCAGGACTTACCAATGCTTATTATCAGGTCCTGGAAAGTGGCATGGACGTCATTAAGAAACCATTCGTTCGATGATGTCGTGGCGCGTAGCCGTCTTTGCGACGGCATTGACATTGACCATGCCGAGTACAGCGGCATTTGCGACTGCGCCACTTGAAGCACCCTTGTGGTGGCGCATGCCAATAGAGCCGGGAGTTAAGTGGCGTGGCATGTTGCCTACTGAGGGTGGGGCAGTCGGTATGGGTCCCCAAGTCGGCCTCTACCCAGTTCCAGGCGCAGCCGGCTTATTGGCTGCAATCGTGGCGCATGCGGCCATTGCCAATAACATGCAATCTAGCGAATATCAAAAAGCCCAACAGGCGGCTGATCGTGTTCTCGATCCGTATGCGACTGAGTTGGCTGCTTGGTCTGCGGCGAACCTTTGGGATGTGGCCGTTGCCGCAGTACCGTCATCACTACAAATAAGGGTTTGGGATGGACACACCGCACCAGTTGCAGGTTCGGTCGTTCAAACTTCACCCACGTTCACCTTGGCCCCTGACGAATCCGTTGTGATACTTGATGTTGCAATTCAATTTGTTGCGCCTGGTGCAGCCAGTTTGGAAACCTTGGTTCGCGTGGTCTCGTCTCCATTGGGCGAAATAGACCCCCGCTCCCATTGGTCTGCTGACGAAGCAAATCAGTTGAAATCAACTGCGGCAGCGATGCTTGCGCATGCCATCGATATTGCGCATCGCCATACCATTCACCCAGCTAATGACCTGGCCCCTATGCGCACGCATCGCTATTTGTTTGGCGCAGATGAGCGCACGGAGCGGGCGCAACAGTTGGCAGGTAACTGTGCTCGGCTGGAGTTACGTAACTTGCGAGGCTTGCTGATGTCTGTGCCGATAAAAGTACAATCTGAAAACGAGTGTTCGATCAAGACTCAGTTTTAAGGCGAAATATGGTGAACTGTAGGCTGCTAACAATCTGCCGAAAAGTGAAGCCGTAACCAGTGCACATTAGCAGAGCGCTAGAGGTCTCATTTTGTCGGAGCAAATCAAGCGAAGGTCACCTTTGAGGTGGCGTCTGTTCTTCAGCAAATGGGAGAGCGGGCCGAGTACATCAAGATTTCTGGCAATGGCTCGAACGCGCTTGACTTTCACATCGCGTGCTACATTGGCATCTTGGCAAGCAACGACCCAGACGCATACTTCCACATCGTTTCAAAGCGTCGGTGATCTGAAGCATAGAGGGGCATCGAAGCCTCGCGCTGTCAAAACCCTCACTAGCTTCAGAGGAAGAACTTCAATCTTTGATGGATGAGCTACAAAAGCAAGGGCTGATTAGTATTGCGGGCACGAAAGTTTCCTATGAATTACCCGCCTGAATTCTTTTCGAAAATAGCGTTCGTTTTGACGTGCGTATTGAATTGCATACAATAGCAGCCAAGTTAACCGTACAAAGAGGCGCATCATGCTCGGAATTACTGCTACCGAGGCTCGGAGCAATCTTTATCGGTTGATTGATGAAACTGCGGAATCCCATCAGCCGATTCTTATCATGGGCAAGCGAAATAAAGCTGTACTAGTGGCTGAAGAAGACTGGGCTGCTATTCACGAAACACTTTATCTGCTCTCTGTACCCTGCATGAGCGAGTCTATTCATGAGGGAATGGCGACCGCAGTTGATCAGTGTGATGAGGAGCTGGACTGATGACATGGAATTACTCTCGCCGAATAAATATTCAGCACCGCTTGGTGTACCAAGTGCTTGAGGATGAAAAGGTGGTAAAAGTTCTTCGACTCTGGAGCCACTATGAGTAATGCGTAACCCCAAGGATCCCCCTCAAACATGAATACCGAGCAATCCAAGAACCCCCTGCATGGCGTCACGCTTGAGACCGTCGTCGTGAAGCTTGTTGAACACTATGGCTGGGATGAACTTGCCAAGCGGATTAATATCAATTGTTTCAAGAGCGATCCGTCTGTGAAATCCAGCCTGAAGTTTCTTCGAAAAACGCCTTGGGCCAGAGAGCAAGTAGAGCACTTGTACCTCTCTACATTTGCATCGCAAAGTGAAGTGAAAAATTAAGTCAACAGTCCATCGGTGTAATCACACCAAGCGACCACCCATCCTCAATTTGTAACCTTCCATTCCTTGTCATTAAGGTGCCTCTTTAAATTCGTTTAAAAGGCACTGCATGGCCGTTATCCCCAACTTATCCAGTCCGCACACGCAAGGCTTAGGCAAGGCTGTCGATATTTCATATATCTACGGCATGCGAACTGAGCAATGAATTGGACTCAAAAAGCAATGGTAATCACCTCTCTCGCCATGCTTGCAAACTTAAGCTGGGCACAAGAGTTCGACGATCAGGTACTCAAGAACAATCTCGCTTACGGGCAACTAATCGACTTGAATCAATACAACCCCGGGCACCAGAAGGGCCTGATGTTGAGGCTTTTCGCAACTCCAGCTCGTGATGAAACTTGTGACCTGGAAACAGGTACTATTTGCAAAAATCAGCACCTAATTACCGTTGCAACACTTGATGAAATGCCAGAAGTTCAAGTTCACGCGCTGCAGGCGAAAGGTGAGTTTGTGAAAGCGGATTGGGTTATTTCCAAAAGCAAAGAGGCGACCCCGGATCAAGCCGAGTTGGTTCTCACGTTTCGCCAATACAATCGATTCGCGACGCGAGCAAACCCACAATTACCCAAGAAAATTGATCGGGTCAGCTTAAAAATTATCCAACAAGGAATCGAAGAGGCTCTGCTGACAAAATAGCTTTCCACCCACGTACTGAAGGCCCCAGGCAAACCGTCTTGAAACAGACCTTAAGTGCGGTTTCGCACATACAGGCAGTGCATGAAAAGTTAGTGTGGAAGGTTATCCCCACATTGAGCGCACAGTAGCCACTTATGACAAAAGCCGCACAAACTCAGGCACCAAGCCCCAAGCAAAACTGCATACTGGCTTCTCTGCCAGAGGCGGACTATCAACGATTGTTGCCAAACCTGAAACTGGTGCCCCTGCCGCTGGGGTGGACCATGTCAGAGTCGGGTGATCATGTGAAATTTCTGCACTTTCCAACCGACGGCATCGTTTCCCTGATCTATGCCCTGGAAGACGGTTCTTCCAGTGAAATAGCTCTGGTTGGCAATGAAGGCATGGTGGGCATCTCTATCTTTATGGGTGGTGAAAGCATGCCCAGTGATACGAAGGTGCAAAGCGCGGGCCACGCCTATCGGCTGGATCGCCAGCACATGAAGCGTGAATTTGCGTTGGGTGGCAAGTTGCAACACGTGTCGCTGCTCTACACCCAGGCACTGATCTGCCAAACATCGCAAACAGCGGTGTGCAACCGTCACCATTCGTTGGACAAGCAATTTTGCCGCTGGTTGTTGATGAGCATTGACCGGCTACACAGCAACGATCTTGTGGTGACTCACGAGTTGCTTGCCAGCCTGTTGGGTACTCGCCGCGAGAGCATTACTACAACGGCACTCGCCTTGAAAAAAGAGGGCATTATCGAGTACACGCGCGGCCACGTTACGGTGCTGAACCGCAAGAAGTTGGAAGCACGCGCATGCGAATGCTATGAGACCGTTAGGCTTGAGTATGATCGCCTGCTGCCGAAGCTGGCAGCTTGTCAGGCTTCGTCCGTGTAAGTTGACTTAGCTGCTGACTTAGCTTGGCGCTGTCGTAGTTGCTTGCGATAAGCCCACAAATAAAAAAGCCAGGTACTTTTCAGCACCTGGCTTTTTTACTTCCAACAGCTAAAACAACTTAAGCCGCTTTTACCTTCAAGCGCCATGCATGCAGCAGTGGCTCAGTGTAACCAGCTGGTTGTTCCATGCCTTTGAACACCAGGTCGCATGCAGCCTTGAATGCGGCAGATGTTTCAAAGTTGCCAGCCATAGGCTTGTACACAGGGTCGCCAGCGTTTTGCTGGTCAACCACTGCAGCCATGCGCTTCATGGTTTCCATCACTTGGGCTTCACTCACGATGCCGTGGTGAATCCAGTTGGCAATGTGCTGGCTGGAAATGCGCAGCGTAGCGCGGTCTTCCATCAGGCCCACGTTGTTGATGTCGGGCACCTTCGAGCAACCCACACCCTGGTCAACCCAGCGAACCACATAACCCAAAATACCTTGGGCGTTGTTGTCCAGCTCTTGCTGCTTTTCAGCCTCGCTCCAGTTGGTGTTGGTTGCCACTGGCACTTGCAACAAGTTGGCCAGAATTCCAGCGCGTTCGGCTTCAGCGTCAATCTTTTCCAGATCAGCTTGAACCGCTGCCACGCTAACCTGGTGGTAGTGCATGGCGTGCAGTGTTGCGGCTGTTGGGCTGGGTACCCAAGCGGTGTTTGCACCGGCCTTGGGGTGGCCAATTTTCTGTTCCAGCATGGCTTTCATCAGGTCGGGCATGGCCCACATGCCTTTGCCAATTTGCGCACGGCCTTTCAGGCCACAGCTTAGCCCAACCAGCACGTTGTTGCGCTCGTAGGCTTGAATCCAGGCGCTGCTCTTCATCTCGGCTTTGCGAATCATTGCGCCAGCGTGCATGGCGGTGTGCATTTCATCGCCAGTGCGGTCCAAGAAGCCGGTGTTGATGAATGCCACGCGGCTTGCAGCAGCAGCAATACAGGCCTTCAGGTTAACGGATGTGCGGCGCTCTTCGTCCATAATGCCCAGCTTCACGGTGCTGTCGGGCAGGCCCAGCAGCTTTTCTACATGGGTGAACAATTCAGCAGCAAAGCCCACCTCAACAGGGCCATGCATTTTCGGCTTTACAATGTACACAGAACCTTTGCGGCTGTTGCGAATGCCGTTCACGCCATTGCCTTTCAGGTCGTGTAGCGCAATGGTTGTGGTTACGATTGCATCCAGAATGCCTTCAGGAATTTCTTTGTCGCCGCCCCACACAATGGCGGGGTTGGTCATCAAGTGGCCCACGTTGCGCAGGAACAACATGCTGCGGCCATGCATGGTTACTGTTTCGCCATTAACGCCGGTGTAAACGCGGTCTGGGTTCAGGCCACGGGTGAAAGTTTTTCCACCTTTGCTCACGCTTTCTGTCAGTGTGCCTTTCAGAATTCCCAGCCAGTTTTTGTAGGCCACAATTTTGTCTTCAGCGTCTACGGCTGCAACAGAATCTTCCAGGTCAAGAATGGTTGAAAGCGCGGCTTCCAAAACCACATCGGCCACACCGGCTGCGTCAGTCGAACCAATGGGTGTTGCGCGGTTAATAATGATGTCGGCGTGAATGCCGTTGTTCACCAGCAGCACAGAAGTGGGGGCAGTTGCATCGCCTTGAAAGCCAACCAACTGGGCAGTATTTTTCAAGCCAGCCGTGTTGCCGTTTTTCAATGCCACTTGCAGTTTGCCGCCAACCACTGTGTAGCCGGTCGCGTCTTTGTGTGAAGCACCTTCCAGTGGGAAAGACTGGTCCAAAAAGTTGCGTGCGTACTCAATTACTTTGGCGCCGCGCACTGGGTTGTAACCACCTGCGCGTTCTGCGCCGCCGTCTTCTGAAATTACATCGGTGCCGTACAGTGCGTCGTACAGGCTGCCCCAACGCGCATTGGCGGCGTTCAAGGCATAGCGTGCGTTCAGGATTGGCACCACCAACTGAGGGCCAGCTTGTGTGGCCAATTCGCCGTCTACATTGGCGGTGGTGGCCTGCACCTTGGCGGGCTGCTCAACCAAATAGCCAATCTTCTTCAAGAATTCCTGGTAGGCCGCCATGTCGGCGATGGGGCCTGGGTTGGCTTTGTGCCACGCGTCCATTTCTAGTTGAATGCGGTCGCGTTCAGCCAGCAACGCGGCATTCTTGGGGGCCAATGTGTTGACGATTTCGTCGAAGCCTTTCCAGAAACCCGCTTGATCAATGCCGGTACCGGGCAGTACATCGTTGTTGATAAAGTTGTAAAGGGGCGTAGCTACTTTCAAGCCATGCACGGTGGTACGTTCTGTCATTTTTGAAACCTCAGGCTTTGTAATTGGTGCGAAACATTCGATTGTAAAGGAATTGGATGGCATTCTGGCATGTTTGGAATGGTCATAAGCACCGCGTAATGAGCAAGACATCTTTAACTTTTTTGCAAAACTCTGGAAAACCCCAATTCGATTGCAGCAGCAGGGCGCCCAATCCAATTTCGATGCTGGGTACTATCTGTGTATCAATTCGGGAAAAACATGCGGACTTTCGATTACATCGTGGTGGGGGCGGGCACCGCCGGGGCCCTGATGGCCAACAGGCTGAGTGCCAACCCCAACAATTCAGTGTTGCTGCTAGAGGCAGGCGGCAAAGACAACTACCACTGGATCCACATTCCTGTGGGGTACTTGTACTGCATCGACAACCCGCGCACCGACTGGCGCTTCCGCACTGAACCCGACGCAGGCCTTAACGGGCGTTCACTGCTGTACCCGCGCGGTAAAACCTTGGGTGGATGTTCAAGCATCAACGGCATGATCTACATGCGTGGGCAGGCACGCGATTACGAAAGTTGGGCTGCGCAAACCGGTGACGATTCCTGGAACTGGAACAATTGCCTTCGCGACTTTTTGGCCCATGAAAGCAACTGGCGTTATGACAACCCCCACGCCGAGTTGGCTGACAACGAGTTGGCTCAGTTCCACAGTGGTAGGGGTGAATGGCGCGTGGAAAAACAGCGCCTGCGCTGGGAAATTCTTGAAGCGTTTTCGCACGCGGCACAACAGGCCGGCATACCCGCAAATGAAGACTTCAACCGAGGCAACAACTTCGGTGTGGGCTACTTTGAAGTGAACCAGCGTAGCGGCTGGCGCTGGAATACGGCCAAGGCCTTTCTGCGCCCTGTGCTGAATCGCCCCAACTTAACGGTGTGGACACAGGCACAAGTAAAAAACCTGCTGATTGAACGCAACGCCAGCGGCGAGCTGGTGTGCAACGGTGCATTGGTGGTGCAGGGCGGTGTTGAAATTTTTGTAAAAGCCGTTCGCGAAACCGTGCTGTGTGCAGGCGCAATTGGCACGCCACAAATTCTTGAGTTGTCAGGCATAGGGCAGGGCAGCCTGCTTCAGCAACACGGCATTGATGTAAAACTGGACAAGCCCGGCGTGGGCGCCAATTTGCAAGACCACCTTCAAATTCGCGCTGTGTTCAAAGTGCAGGGCGTTAAAACCTTGAACACCTTGGCCAACAGCCTGTGGGGCAAGGCACAAATTGGCTTGGAATATGTGTTCAAGCGCAGCGGCCCCATGAGCATGGCCCCATCGCAACTGGGTGCGTTCACCAAAAGCAGTGCCGACCGCCCATACCCGAATATTCAATACCATGTGCAGCCACTCAGCTTGCCCGCGTTTGGCCAGCCTTTGCATAACTTCAATGCTTTCACCGCCAGCGTGTGCAACTTGAACCCCAGCAGCAGGGGTTCGGTGCACATTAAAAGTGGCAGGTTTGAAGAAGCCCCCGCAATTGCCCCCAACTACCTAAGCACCACTGAAGATCAAAAAGTGGCGGCCGATTCTTTGCGTGTTACCCGCAACATTGCCCAGCAACCCGCACTGGCAAAGTACCAGCCCGAAGAGTTCAAGCCGGGTATTGAATTTCAAACCGACGAGGAACTGGTACGACTGGCTGGCGACATTGCCACCACCATTTTCCACCCGGTGGGCACAGCGAAAATGGGTGCAGCCAACGACCCGGCCGCCGTTGTAGATTCACGATTGCGCGTGATTGGTGTGAAGCACCTGCGAATTGCTGATGCCAGCGTAATGCCCACCATCACGAGCGGCAACACCAACAGCCCCACGCTGATGATCGCCGAGAAAGCGGCAAGGTGGATACTCGAAGGCTGATACACTTCGGGCATTGATTGCAGGGAACATTCCGTCATGAACGAAGTCATTATTAACAAAGAACCCGTCGAGCTTTACAAAATCCTGAAGTTTCAGGGTTGGTTGTCCAGCGGCGGCGAAGCAAAAAACGCGATTGCCGATGGCCATGTACTGGTCAACGGGCAAATTGAAACCCAGAAGCGCAAGAAAATTGTGGGCGGCGATGTCATCGAGTTTGACGGCGTGAAGTACACGGTTAAACTAGGTTAAGAGTTTTTCCCAAAGCAGTTTCAATCAAGGCAGTACGGTCATGGCAGTAAAAGACCAACAGGTTTCAAATCAGTCCCAATGCGTTGAAGTGTATTTCGACGGTTCATGCCCCATGTGCCGTCGGGAAATTGCGGTGTATCAGAACATTAAGCCCGACCAGCCCATTTATTGGGTCGACGTGTCCAACCCCGCCACACCGCTTCCCGCGGGCCAAAGCAAAGAACAACTCATGGCACGTTTTCACACGCGCACCGCACAAGGCGAAATGCTGAGCGGTGCTGCGGCATTTGTTCACGTGTGGGCGCAGCTGCCTGGTTGGCGCGTGCTGGCCGGGCTGGCGAAACTACCTGGTGTGCTGTGGGTGATGGAAAAGGCGTACAACGGCTTTTTGCCGCTGCGCCCAATCATTCAACGCTTTGTTTTGAAGTTTGACACAAGCCACCTGCCGCCCACCTTGGTGGCCGACATTCGCACCGACCACGCAGGTGAAACAGGGGCGGTGTGGATCTACAAAGGTGTGTTGGCTGTGTCGCGTGATCCGGAAGTTCGTGCTTTCGCCACCGAACACTTGCTTACTGAGCAGCGCCACTTAGATGCCATGAATGATTTACTGCCTGTGTTTCGCAGAAGCTGGCTGCTGGTGCCCTGGCGAATTGCTGGTTTTTTAACCGGCTTGTTGCCAGCTTTGCTGGGCAAGCAGGCTGTTTTTCGTACCATTGCGGCGGTTGAAACCTTCGTGAACCTGCACTACCAGGAACAAATTGAAAAGCTGAATGACTTGGGTACGCACCCGGAATTGAAAGCGCAATTGATCGAATTCCAGCTGGATGAATGCAACCACCGCGACGAAGCCGCTGCAAAAACAACAAAGCCCGGCGGTTTTGTCGCCAGGCTTTGGGTGGGTGCCATTGCAACCGGGTCAAAAGTTGCTGTTACTTTGGCCCGGTGGGTTTAACTCAAAAAGTACATTAAGCCATTGCCCCGGTTTTCTGCACCTGGCTAACCAGGGCCTGCAGGCGTTTGCGTTGCAGGCGCATTTCAACTTCCATCGCCTTGAACTTGGCTTTGTAAGCCGCAAGGGTGTCGCCGTTCTTCAATGCGTTTTTGGTGTCCTGGTACCAGGCTTCCTTCAGCTTGGCCCATTCCTGCAAGGCCTTGCTGTAATGCTCATATTCCTGCGCCAGGCGGGCTTTCATTGCGTCCATTTGGGCTTGCATGGCCGTGGGGTGGGCATTCAGCTTTTCTTCTGCACGCTTGAACTGCATGGCAATGCGCGCTTTTTCAATGGCAAATGTGTCGCAACGTTTCAAATTCTTGGTCAAGCCCACATATGACAAACCAGCAATCAGCCACTTGGTGGGGTCGATGTGAAACCACTTAATGCCGTTGCGATAGTCGTACTGGAACAGGTGGTGGTAGTTGTGGTACCCCTCACCGTAGGTGAAAATCGCCAAAATATCGTTGTCACGGGCCGTGTTTTCATCGGTGTAGGGGCGTCGGCCCCAAATGTGCGCCAGTGAATTGATGAAAAACGTGGTTTGGTGGCACCACACCAGGCGAAGCAGGCCGCCCAGCAACATGACACCCCACAAGTCGCCCACCAAGAAACCAATCAGGGCCGGAAACAGGAAGTTAATGCCCAAAGCCAATACGGTGTAGTGCTTGTGCTGAAACATCACCATGGGGTCTTTCAGCAGGTCGGGGGCATTGCTCAGGTCTTCTTTGCCAGATTCATATTTGCGCAGCATCCAGCCCATGTGCGAAAACCAGAAGCCGCGTTTTGCGGAATACGGGTCGTGTTCAACGTCGTCTACATGGCGGTGGTGGGTGCGGTGGCCTGAAGCCCAAATCAACACGCTGTTTTGTACAGCCATGGTGCCGAAAAACATCAGCACGAATCGCACCGACCAATGTGCTTCGTAGGTGCGGTGGGCCCACAGGCGGTGGTAACCGGCCGTAATCGCAATGCCATTCAGAATTGCCAACACCACAAAAGAAACCCATGCGGCGGTGCTGTAGTCGTTGTACCACGCATAGGTGGGTACAAGAATAAGTGCAGCTATGGTGGTTCCAAACAGGGTGATGGTGCCCGGCCAGTGAATCGGGCTATTGGGGTCAACTCGAGTGGTCATTGAAATTTGGTTTTTACCAGAAGGTTCAAAGGATGATGAATCATACTGAACCTTGACCCCTGATTGAACCCCAATTTAAATATTTAATAATTGTTCTCAATTGTTGAGGCTATGCCGCAACGAAAAATGGCAGATTACTACCGTTTTTCAGGATGCGGAACCGGTCAGTTCGCCGCCCAACACATCAATCAAGCTGGGCAACATTTTTCGTAACTCGCCTGTCATTAGGGCAAAGTCGGAATCAAAGGCGTCGTCGTCGGCACTCAGGGCTGCTTGTTCCTTAATCACATCCAGGGGGGCAACCCGCTTTACCTGAAGATTCTCATGCAACACAAAAGAAACCTTGTCGGCCCAGGTCATGGCCAGCCGGGTTACATCTTTGCCGCCCTTAATGTGCCGGGCAATTTCATCCGATTCCAGTGAATGCTTCACATAGCGCACTGTGGCCGCCTGCTCGCCACGGCTTTTTAATTCGCAATCCTGATCAACAGTGAACGGGGGCGGGTTGTCGTTTTCCGCCAGCCAGCTGGTCATGGCCACGGTGGGTGAGGTTTTGGTCTTCACCAAGGCCATGGCCACGCCCTCTACGCTTTTCATCAGCATGCCGATCAATTCATCCGCTTTCGCGGGGCTGGCAGCATCAATTACCAGCCATTTGCCGTCGGTGTCTATCCACGCGTTGATTCGGCTGCGGATGGCGAAGGCACGTGGCAACAATTTATCGGTCACACCTTCTTTGATTTCCTTCATCTGCTTGCGGCCGGGCTTGTAGCCCTCGCGTTCCTCAATTTCCAGGGCGCGTGCCTTGGTGAACTGATTAATTACTGTAGAAGGCAGCAGTTTCTTTTCCAGCCCCAGCGAAATCAGCAGTTGCTGGCCGCTTTTGTGCACAAAGGGCTCGCCCTCGGCTTTGGGGGAAACCCAACCGCGTGTTTGCAGGTCCATGCCGCCGCAGGCTTGAAGGGCTTGTTTGGCCAGTTTGTCTTCCAGCGACTCGGGTGTTTCTTCCCATTTGGTGAGGCGAAAGATGAACAGGTTTTTAAACCACATGGCTTGGTCCGTCGAGTAAGGAAAGGGCTCGCAGTGTAACGCAAAAAGTTGCCTGGAGACGGGCTGTTTTAATTTTGGTGGCTCGGCAGCGTGGCTGTAAATTGGCCTGTGCTAATCTACAAATGCATTTAAAAAGCACACTGTTTTAACTTCCGGACTTTTACATGGACCCCTCCACGTTGGGCCTAGACGCCCTCCTGCTGATTATTTTTGTTGTCGGTGCCCTCGGTTTTTCTTTTCTTTGTTCCCTGTGTGAAGCAGCTTTGCTGAGCATGACACCTTCCTACATTGCCAGCCTTAAAGAATCAAACCCAATCAAGGCCGAAAAGCTGAAGAATCTTCGAGAAGTCAATCTGGACAGGTCACTCGCCGCCATTCTCACTGTGAACACGATTGCACACACTTTGGGCGCCATTGGGGCGGGTTCGAAAGCGACAGCTGTTTTTGGCGAGGTGTGGTTTGGCGTGTTTTCTGCTGTCATGACGCTGCTGATTTTATTCCTGTCCGAAATTGTGCCCAAAACTCTGGGGGCAACGCATTGGAAGAAACTTGCTGGTTTCACAATTGCTTACGTCAATATCATGGTCAAAACCATGTACCCCCTGATATTTATCTCAGAAAAACTGACCCGTCTAATGGCCGGCGACAAGAAACACAATGATGTAAACCGCGATGAGTTTGCCGCAATGGCCAACATGGGCGAAGAGCAGGGTGTGCTAAGCGATCGTGAATCGGAAATTATCCGGAATTTGCTAGAACTCCGCAGCATTGATGTCAGCGACGTCATGACGCCCCGCATTGTGATGTTCACCTTGAACAAAGACCTGACCGTGGATGAAGCGCTAAAGGCCAAAACCCACACGCCTTTTTCAAGAATTCCTATCTATGAAGACGAACCTGATCACTTGGTCGGTTTTGTACTGCGGGAAGCTTTGTTGAATGCACAAGCGGATAAACAGGGCGACACCCCGATTCATGAATTCAAGCGGGAATTGATGGCCGTTTCTGAAAATGCACCGCTTTCCAAGGTGCTTGATATTTTTCTTGATCAACACCAGCACATTGCCATGGTGATCAACGAATATGGGGAATCCAAAGGTTTGATCAGTCTGGAAGACTTGGTGGAAACATTGTTGGGCGAGGAAATTGTCGATGAAGGTGACAAGGTAACGGACATGCGCGAGTTGGCGCGCAAGCGTTGGCAGCGGCGCGCGCGGCGTATGGGCATTGAGGTTTAATTGAGTCAGAATTTCGGCCCCCAGCGCATTGTTTGCCTTACCGAGGAAACCACTGAGTGGCTCTATCTGTTGGGCGAAGACCATCGCATTGTAGGAATTTCTGGCTACACCGTTCGGCCTAAAAAAGCGCGCCTTGAGAAACCCAAGGTCAGTGCTTTTTTGACGGCAAAAATTGATCAAATTCTGGCACTTGAACCCGACTGTGTGTTCGGTTTTTCGGATTTGCAGGCCGACATCGCCAGTGCCCTGATACGTCACGGTGTGCAGGTTACCGTGTTCAATCAACGATCCATCGCGGAAATTTTCAGCATGATGTACCAAGTGTCCGCCATGGTGGGCGCGCCAGAAAAAGGCCTTTCGCTGATTGCTCAAATGCGTGCGCACTTGGAAGAAATACGAGGAATTACTGCAGCTTGGCCGGTTCGCCCGCGTGTGTATTTTGAGGAATGGGATGAGCCGCCAATCAGTGCTATTCAATGGGTGTCTGAATTGGTGGGAGTGGCTGGTGGGGACGATTGCTTTCCCGAACTTGCACTGGAAAGCCTGGGTAAAAACCGGATTATCGCGGATCGCGATGAGATTGTTCGACGCAACCCCGACATCATTGTTGGTTCATGGTGTGGCAAGAAATTTCGCCCGGAAGCTGTGGCTTCTCGCCAAGGATGGTCGAAGGTGAATGCAGTGAAAAACGCACAAATTTTTGAAGTCAAATCGCCTTTGATTTTGCAGCCAGGCCCCGCTGCATTGACTGATGGCTTAAACGCCCTGCATGAAATTGTGCGAGGCTGGCAACACTTACACGGCACATAAATGCACGCATTGAAAATCATTCCTTGTAGCGCAATATTCACCCGACTTATCTGCTTGGCTTTTTCCTGCTTGCCGCTCAGCGCCTTGGCTTTGACGCCGGTGCAGGCTTGCCCAAACCTGCCCATTGAACTTGCCCATGAATATCGGGTAGATGGTTTTCTCTTGCAATTTGATACCGAAGGCAAGCATGCCTTACTCAATCAAGACGATTCTAACAACAATCAAATTCCCGATTTGCTTGAGGACGTTGCCACGCAATTACAGACCATGAAGCGCTTGATGGCACATTTCGGTTTTGTCGATCCGCTTTCTCAGCCGCGTTATCAATCCCAGCAAGCCCGTGCGGTTCAGGTTCGTTTTCTCAGCATGTCGGGCAATGGTCTGGCATTTGATGAAGTTCGCCAAAACAGCCACGGCGAATGTGTTTTGCTCATCAATTTGTCCAGCAAATTGGGTCCCAGAAATTTGACACCGGCCCACGAATGGTTTCATCTGGTTCAGTATGGCTATACGCCATTCAAGCGCTCATGGTTTTTGGAGGGCATGGCAAGGTGGTCAGAAAGCGCTTTGCGAAAAGAGGCTTCAATGCCCAACTTTGGGTCGTCTTTGGCAGGGACGGAGTTGTTCGCCCAAAGCTACAATGCTCAGGCGTATTGGTTCAAATTGGCAAGCCAGTCGAGTGAGCCAAGTCAGCACGACTTTCCAGAATCAATTTCAGGTAGCCGGTATTTGAATGGCGACCCGGTTCTTCAGGACAAGGTGTTGCATGGCCCGCACCGAATGCGGCGCGCGCTGGAGGCTTTGGCCATTCTGGGTGCCAATGAAAGCAAGCGACGCGACTTGGACCCCCATCATTGGCCTGAAGCTATTCAACGCCTGCCAGAGCACGACCTGAAGATGAAAATTGCTGTTGAAAGCACGGCGTTGAAGTAATGCGCACCGTGCTTCTTTCCTTAACGGGAAAGCACAACCCGGAATCTGGGGCTGCCACTGCGCACCTTTTCTAGTGCGTCATTGATGTTCTCGAAACTGTATTTCTCAACAATGGGCTCGATTTTGTGAAGTGCTGCGAATTCAAGCATGTCGGCAATTACGCGTGGGCTGCCCACTGGTGAAGAGGAAATAGAACGCTGCTGGCCCATTAAGCCAAACACACCAATGTCTAGTGGTTCAAGCACCGCACCCAGAAAATGCAGTCGCCCTTTGGGTGCCAGCGTGCCGATGTAAGCATTCCAGTCCAGCTTCACATTCACGGTTGACAATATCAAATCAAATGATCCTGCGGCTTTCTTCAGCGCCTCCGGGTCTTTGCTGTTCAGCACATGGTGTGCGCCCATGCCCAGCAATTCATCGGTTTTCGACGCATTGCTGCTGAATGCCGTTACCTCGCAACCCCAGGCTTTCAAAAACATCACAGCCATGTGGCCCAAGCCGCCCACACCAATCACCGCCACTTTGCTTTGCGGTGAAACATTGTATTGAACCAGCGGGTTGTACACCGTAATACCGCCGCACAGTAGGGGGCCTGCAGTGGCCGGGTTCACACCGGCCGGAATTTTCACGGCACTAATGGCCTGCGCGCGCACTTTGTCGGCAAAGCCACCATGGCGGCCAACAATGGTGCCCTTGGCTGTGCTGCACAAGTTGTGGTCGCCACCCATGCACATTTTGCAGCTCTCGCAATAACCCGAATGCCAGCCCAACCCCACCACATCGCCAATGGCCAGGTGGCTGACATGGCTACCCAGCTTGCAGACACGGCCAATTACTTCGTGCCCGGCCACCATGGGGTACTTGGCGCGGCCCCACTCGTTGTCCAGCATGCTGACATCGCTGTGGCAAATGCCGCAGTGGTCCACATCAATTTCAACATCGAATGCGCCCAGTTCACCGGCTTCGTATTGGTAGGGTTTCAGTTCGCCTTTCGCCTCGAAGGCTGCGTATGCATTGATCATGTTCTCTCCTGTTTGTGACTTGATGGTATTACACCTTCACCATTAGTATGGGTGTTAATGTTGGCTTTAAGCTGACAAAGCCCAGCCATTCAAGAACAGGGTTCCAGCCGAGGACCTGTCAGGAGACAAAATTGCAAACCCATCGCCGCGCATGTCATTTGTGTGAAGCCATTTGTGGCTTGAAAATTGAAGTTGAAAACAATCAAATCGTTTCAATCAAAGGCGATGAGCAAGACCCGTTCAGCCGTGGCCACATTTGCCCCAAGGCAGTTGCACTAAAAGACATTCAAGAAGACCCAGACCGCTTGACCAAGCCCGTTAAAAAAGTAAACGGGCAGTGGGTTGAAACCACTTGGGAAGACGCCATTGAGCTGGCTTGTGAAGGCTTGTTTCAGGTGCAGCAAAAGCATGGTGCCAATGCGGTGGGCGTTTACCAGGGCAATCCGAATGTACACAATTGGGGCTTGATGACCCACAGCGCCAACTTTCTGGGTTTGTTAAAAACCCGCAACCGGTTTTCGGCCACATCGGTCGATCAACTGCCCATGCAGTTGCTGGGTTACTGGATGTTCGGGCATCAGTTGCTGATTACCATTCCCGACATTGATCACACCCAATATTTTCTGATGCTGGGTGCCAACCCAATTGCTTCCAACGGCAGCTTGATGACCGTGCCCGATGTGGCCAAGCGCATCAAGGCACTGCAAGCCCGTGGCGGCAAGTTGGTGTTGATTGATCCCCGTAAAACCGAAACCGCGCAAATTGCCGACGCACACCACTTTATAAAACCAGCCAGCGATGCGGCTTTTGTGTTTGCCCTGATCAACACAATAGTGGAAGAGGGCCTGACTCGTCTTGATCGTTTGTCCCCATTCACTGAAGGGCTGTACACAGCCCTGGGTGCAATATCAAAAGTGACACCGGAAGTGGCACAGGCAGAGTGCGGAATTGATGCGGGCACCATTCGCCAAATCGCCCGCGATTTCGCCAATGCCGGAAATGCTGTTGCCTATGGTCGCATGGGGGCCTGTACTCAGCGCCATGGCACTTTGGCGCAATGGGGCATCCAGTTGTTGAATTTGATCACCGGCAACACCGACCGCGTGGGCGGCAGCTTGGTGGCCAACCCGGCACTCGATCTAATTGCAGCCCCCAACAGCAAGCCCGGCAGTTATGGCCGCTGGCACAGCCGGGTCAGCAACAAGCCTGAAGCGCTGGGTGAATTTCCCAGCGCGATAATGGCCGAAGAAATGCTGACCGAAGGGGAAGGGCAAATTAAGGCACTGGTTTCAATTGCGGGCAACCCCGTGCTGTCGACCCCCAATGGGCAGCAGCTCGACAAAGCCATTGCGGGCCTGGAATTCATGGTGTCAGTGGATTTGTACATCAATGAAACCAACCGCCACGCCCACGTTATTTTGCCCACCACTGGGCCGCTTGAACATGATCATTACGATTTGATTTTCAATATTTTCGGTGTGCGCAACCAGGCCAAGTACAGCGAAGCCACTTTGCCCAAGCCTGCTGAAACTTTTGATGACTGGGAGTTGATGGACAAGCTGGCTGCCTGCTATTCCGCCAAGCAGGGCAAGCCTGCGCGGCCTTCCATGCCCCCGCAAATGATTCTGGACATGGGGCTGCAAATGGGTCCGTATGGCATGGCCAGTGAACACAAGTTGAGTTTGGAAAAATTAAAGCAGCACCCGGAAGGAATTGACCTTGGCCCTTTGCGCCCCAGCTTTCCAGACCGTTTGCAAACCCCCAACAAAACCATTCAGGCTGCACCAGCCGAAGTGTTGCAGGCTTGCGCAACGTATATAGAAAATTTATTAAACCCACAGCAAACCGCTGGCGAGGAAATGATTTTGATTGGTCGCCGCCACATTCGCAGCAACAATTCCTGGATGCACAATTCCGAACGGTTGGTGAAAGGTAAAAACCGTTGCACCGCCATGGTGAACCCAGCGGATGCAAAAAGGCTAAACCTTGAGGAAGGGCAGCAGGTGCTAGTGGCCAGCAGGGTGGGGGAAATTACATTGCCTGTGGAGATTTCAAGCGATGTAATGCCCGGTGTAGTCAGCATTCCGCATGGCTGGGGGCACGACAAATCGGGCACCCGCCAGCGTATTGCTGCGGTGCATGCGGGCGTAAGCTGCAACGATTTAACCGATGAGCAGTGGTTGGATGTTCCCAGCGGCAATGCAGCGGTGAACGGTGTTCCTGTTACCCTTCGAGCGTAGCCGAACGTTCCCACACAGACATTTCAGCAATGCTGTGTTGAAATTTCCGTGATGTTTCGCGGATTACAAAAGGCACATCCATGGGTGTTTTTACCATCTTGAAATGCGGGGCAAGCACAGTTTGCATGCCCTGCAATACGGTGCGCGATTCGCCGTTTTCCATGTGCCCACCAATCCAATTCGCTTTGGGGGTGTACTCTTCAAGTAAGGTATAGGGTGAGCTGATGACCAACAAGCCACCGGGCACCACGCGGTGTTGTAGGTCGCTGAGGAAGGCGGCGGGGTTATTCACACGGTCAATCAAATTGCCCGCAAAGATTAAATCGTAACCCACGTGCGCACTGCCCAAATTGCAGGCGTCACCCACTTCAAACTGCACCTTGCTTTTCACGCCTTCAAATTCCAGGCTGCTCAGTGACACCTCAACTGTTCTGCCCAATTCACCTTCATCGTGTAAAAAGTAGGGCAAGGTTTCACCGGCTTTCAAGCGGTTGGCCGCATCAATGAATCGAGATGACAAATCAATACCCACCACTGCATCAAAACCCTTGGCCAAATCGAAGGTGCTGCGCCCCACTGCACAGCCCAAATCAAGCGCTTTGCGGCGACGGCGTTTACCCATGAAGTCAATGCAAAGTTCCGCGCAATGGGCTGGGTAGTTGGGCACACCAAAGTAGCTGCCTCCGAAGTGGAAGGCCATGTATTGGTTCAGCAGTTCGTCGGTTTCGTAGGGGTTGTTCATCGTTGGTTTATCTCGCACAGGTTCTGAAACCCACAAATACATCGTTTCGGTCGGGCAGGTAAGCTTGGCGGTAGGTGCCGCGAATCAGTATTGATGAAGTGGCGCATGAACCGCCACGCACCACCTTGTGGTCACCAAACTGCAGGGTCGACATGAAGGGGTAAACATCCATCGTAAAGCCGCTGTAGGGGAAAAACAGGCTTTCTGTCCATTCCCACACCGTGCCTATCATTTGTCGGCAACCAAACGGACTGTCGCCTTCAGGCAGTGCATTCACGGGTAGCCTGGCCAAGTGGGTGCAATCCATGTCCACGCGTGTAGGGTCCATGGTGTTTCCCCAAGGGAATTTGTTGAAAGGGCGGCCTTCAATGTTATTCAAGGCCGCCACTTCCCATTCAAATTCTTTGGGCAGCCTGCGCCCAGTGAAATTGCAATAGGCTTGCGCTTCCCAGTAGCTTACGTGCTTCACAGGCAAACTGGGTTCAATCCGCAGCCACTTGTCGTAATGCCGTTCCAGCCATTGGCCATTTTCTTTTTTCCAGTACAACGGGTGGCGCGCGTTGGTTTGCTTCCGCCACTTCAGGCCAGCCATGCTCCAGCAGGAATCCAGTTCATAGGCGCCTGCTTCCACAAATGCCAGGTACTCGGCATTGCTGACCAAGGTTGGCGAAATGTTGAATGCTTTGACATCTTTTATAAATCCAGGCTTTTCATTGTCGAAACAAAAATCGTCTGTTGCGTAGCTCGGCGATTCTTCAGGCATGCCGATTCGGTAGCGCCCAGCAGGAATTTCAACATCGCCTTGGGCTGCGTTGGGCAAGCCTGCGGAGGCACATGGCGCGTGCGCACCCGGCGGTGGCGCATACCCAAGGGTTTGCCTGCACCACACCATCGACTCAATGTGCATGTTCAAGTGGAAAATGGCGTACTTGTACATGTACAGGTCGGCATCGCTCAGTGGTTTTTCCTGAATACGCTGCTTGACCCGATCAAATGTGTGGTGAAAGTAATGAAGAGTTTCTACCTTGTCTGGAAACAATTCAGTTTGCCAGCGGTCTTCATGGGCCAGCTCAAAAGAGTCCCAGATGTCGTCAAGGGCAGGGTTGTAAGAGGGGGCAGAATCAAGGTACTGCAAAATGAACCGTTCAAAGAAGAACGTGGCATGGCCCACTTCCCAGACTGGCGGGTTGATGCCTTCAGAGTAGGGCACGCTTAGCTGTTCAGGGTCCAGGCTATTCAGTAAGGATAGTACGCGGTCTCGGCTGTTTTCAAGGGCGTGGAGCAGGGTTTGCTGGTTGTTCATGGCGGGTTCGATACAAGTACTACTTAAACATATTATAGGCTTCTAGGGTATTTCAAGCTGTGGGCGTATGCTGAAGTGGAGATAGCAAATACTTATAACAAGGATTACAACCATGACACTTCGATCGATTTCACGCCCCCTTGCGGTGGCCATTACCGCCCTGCTGATTGTCAGCACCAGCGCCTATGCTGACAAGCCTGAAAAGGGCAACGGTAATAGCGGTAACAATGGCAAAAACAAGAGCGAGCAGCAAGAAAAGCGCAAAGACAAGTCGGACAAAAACGAGCAGGTTAATTTTTCGTTCCGCAGCGACGACTCGCGCTTAATTCGCGACTATTACGGCACACAGGCCGCCAAGGGCAAGTGCCCCCCAGGCTTGGCCAAGAAAAATAATGGTTGCCAACCCCCGGGCCAAGCCAAAAAATGGCAACGTGGCAGCCCATTGCCCAGCGATGTTCGATATTACGACATACCGAATGACTTACGCCTTCGTTTGCCTTCACCCCCCAATAACTATGGTTACGTGCAAACAGGCACGGATGTACTGCTGATTGATTTGGGTACCCGCTTGGTTGTGGATGCGATCATCGACATTCTTTAAGCAGGTATTGCTTACCTGAAAAAACGGGCCGCCTCGGTTTGCTGTGGTGGCCTTTTTTATTCATGTTTTTTCCCTCAAGTTCTAGGTCATTGATGCCGTTAGCTTGGTAAGCGTTGCAAATGCTTAGTCCAGCCGAAGCTGATGCTTAATCAGCTAAATATCTAAACCAAATTCTCGAGGACTTTCAATGCGTTTACTTACCAAGACCAAATCACTTGCTGCAGTTGGTTTTCTGGCTTTTCTTCCTCTCACAGGTTTCGCGCAAACGGCAGCCCCTTCGGCTGACCTTGTGAATTTGCAGGCCCAGGTAGACAACTACCTTTCCCCTGCCATGGTCAACGAAATCGACAGTTTGTTAAGCAGTTACACCACCTTGGGTCTGGGCCAAACTTACACCGCTGCTTCACCGGGGCTTGTTTCTGTCGCTGATGGCATGGACGCCACATGGAGCAAAATGACGTACAGCGATGCAAGTGCGTCTCAGCTAATTGGTTACGCCAAGGATCAGTGCGTTTCACACACCACCTACGACCAATTGGTTGCCAAAGGCGTGAAGCTGGATCAAGCCAAGTTCAACAGCACCCGCGACAAGTTTTGCAAATTGGTGAAAGCGGCAGCAGAGCTTAAGCATCGCTATGACAAGTACCAGGCCATCAAAGCGAACGGTGTCACTTTGGCCAAACGAGAAAAAAGCCAAGGCCACGATTTCAAGGATCGTCATCGTACATTCGCTGGCGGTTTTGACCTTGTGTATTATCCAGACGTTGCGAATACCTTGAAAACTGGTTTGCATCCTGACCACCAACTCCAGTACAACAGCTGGATGAAGTGGAGCGACGATGGCAAACAGCCTTTGAATTTGTTGAAGAAACTTCGTGATCAGAGAAACGACAAAGCAGGCAAATGCGATGGTGTGTCACTTCACATCATTGACGGGAAAGAAGTTGATGGCTGGTTTTACCTGGATGTGGTGAATGTGACTTCAAGCAAGCTTACGATCAAGAACTGCATGAAAGCGGATTACAACAAAACTCATAAAACGCACGGGTTCCCAGAGTTTTCTGTAGAAGCACCATTTGGCTACCTGTATGAACTTGAACAGATGAAAGACAGTGCCAAAGTACAGCTGAAAGACAAAATCAAAACGAAAGTGGTATCGATGGTGGGTGCCAATGAGCAAATGGTGGCTTTGTTGCAGAAGTTGAAGTGAAATTTAACTCGTAAAAAGGTGAGCCAATACGCCAGGATTCCTGGTGTACTGGCTGTCACCTAATTGTGCAAATGCCCTCGACTATTTGCGAAACCATTTTTTAGGAAAGGCACCAATGTCTGAAATTGGTTTCAAAAAGCTGATCACATGGGTAACGTCGTTTACCTGACCACTAATTTGGTTGATTTGAGTTTCGAACTCATGAACCTTGTCGCTGATCCCGTCCACCTTTGAATTCAGGTTATCCACCTGTTGCGGAATTCGATCCATACGCTGCACCGTCTCCATGATTCGGTAAGCCATTACTAAAAATTCCAGTGCCGCACGGGTAACGGCAAAGGCAATCAATAAGGCAAAAGGCGTTACAGCGAGCGCCAGTATTCCCACCATGTGCGAATACCAAAATGCCGCAATAATCAATGCAAGAAAAAATCCAAGAATTCCCAGCAGCAAAAGCGCGTAGAACACTGGAAGTAGTTGCATGGACAAATACTGTTGAAATCGAAAGTCGACCAGGCCTTTACCAAAGTTACTGATGCCTAGCGTGAACTTCGAACTCGAGGGCTCGTGTGCAGACTGTTTCAATGCATTCTCCTCATGATTATTATTGTTGTGTCAATTTCAAAACTCATCGATGACGTTATTTTTAATCTTCTTTGAAATTGTAATGTGCGCTATTGCAGAAATGTTTGTATCCGCAAACGCAAATAAGAATTTCCCGGGCATGGATACTTTCCGCCACAGTTCTGAAGAATTGATGTATCAAAGTGACATTCTTCGTGTCAGCATCGACCCCTTGTGTCGGCTAGTCGACATCTGCTTGATTGTTTCTGCTCTAAAATTTTCGAATAAAATCAGAATATTGGAGACAGAGATGAATCGTCTTGCCCACCGCTGTGTGTTGTCGATCTCAGCTTTGTTTCTCGCAGCATGCCTGGGTAGTGAAGACCCCGTAGCTACAACCGATTCTCGCGTTCAGCCAGGGCAGGCTGATACCACTCTGAATCAATTTAATGTTGCCAATCAGTGTTATTCCATGTCCAGCGCCGATGGGCGGTTTTTAAGCAAAACGGGCGCTGCTTACAGTCTTTCCGATCAACCCACGCCTTTCTATTTCAAACCCAGTCGACTGGGCCAGTATCTGATATTTGATCCAGATTCAAATTTTGTTGGGCTCGAGAATTCCAATCCATTGAATCAAATGGCCTTACTCCAATTTTTGAGGGAGGGATCGAATTTTCTGTCTGGCCTGGGCGATATAACAGAGGTACTTGAACCTGCGAAGCCCGTTAGCGATGCGATTCGAAAGGCAGGCGAGGATTTGGGAGCCGCAATCGAGCAACAAGGTGAACCCACAACGGCAGCGAGTGGACCCACCGCACAGGGTGAGCCAGGTTTTTTGACGATTTGGGAACTTCAGCCCACTGGCGCTTTAAACAGCTTTCGTTTTCGCCAGCTGGCAACAAAGCAATACCTTGCTGCTGAAGGTGAGCAGTTGAGCTTGACCGACGCAGAGGATATATCAACTCATTTTGTGTTGCGGCCGGCCACTGGCTGCGCGGTTTTTCCGGAGGCAGAGTTGAATGCCACAGGAACACCGTTTACGGGCACGACGTCGGACGGGAAAGTAGTTGGATGGGTGGATACCCACATTCATATTGGTGGAAGCGAGGCACTGGGTGGCAAGGTGGCGCATGGCCGACCGTTTCACCCTTTCGGAATCACCAAAGCCTTGAATTCTTGCGCAGCAGACCATGGCCCACAAGGTACGCTGGGTGTGCTGGACAACTTATTGGCCACGGGTAGCCCGGTGAATCAGCATGACACCGATGGGTGGCCCACCTTTTCCTACTGGCCCAACCCTCGATCGCAAACCCATCATCAAACCTATTACATGTGGATGAAACGAGCATGGATGGGCGGACAGCGCATCATGGTGAATCATTTCGTGGCCAATGAAGTCATTTGTCAGGTGTGGCCATTGAAAGAACATGACTGCGATGAAATGGAAAGCGTGAAGCTGCAAAGGCAATTGCTGCTTGACCTTGAGGAGTACATCGACGCACAAGAAGGTGGGCCTGGAAAAGGCTGGTTCCGGATTGTGTACAACAGTGCCACTGCGCGCGAGGTGATTGCCGACGGCAAGCTGGCGGTGGTCATGGGGATTGAAAATGAAAAACTTTTCAACTGTGGCGAATTTATGGGAATGCCAGAATGCACTGAGCAACAGGTGCTTGATCGCCTTGATGAGTTCTATGCCTTGGGAATACGCAGCGTGTTTCCCTTGCACATCTTCGACAACGCATTTGGTGGTACTGAAATCAGTCGTTTCACAAAGGATGCGGCACTGATGCAGGTGTTCAATGCGGGAAATATTTGGGAAACCGGGCACCCCTTCGCAAGCACCACTTGCGAAAATATTGACAATGCCGAGCCGTCAGCAGTGGACAGCAAAGATTACGGTTTGTTTGAACTGGCACTGTTGCAGCTGATGAACATCCCGCCAACCCCCGAGGATGTACCCGGTCGAGAGTGCCAACGCAATGCGCGGGGCCTTACCCCGCTGGGTGAGTTTTTGATTGACGCTCTCGCCAAGAAAGGCGTGATTGTTGAAACCGACCACATGGGGGCCCTGGCGCGTAAGCGAGTGCTGGCAATGATGAAAGAGCGGGGCTTGCCAGTGGTTTCAGGGCACTCTGGCACCATCGGCGCAGCAAGGGACAGCCAGCGGATTGTAGACCTGGGGGGGCTGATTTCAAATCTGCCTGACGAACCTTCTCCCGCAGCGGTGGCGTATATGCAGAATCTGGCTGCCCTGTACCCACCGCAAGCGATGCCAGTCAGCGGCTTTGGTTCCGACATCAATGGCATTCACCAACAGGCGGAACCGCGCCCGGATGCCGTCGATAATCCACTGGTGTACCCCTTCAAATCGCCTATGGGCGATGTGGTATTCGAACGCCAGACCACAGGTGAACGCGTGTACGACCTGAATAAGGACGGTGTGGCACATTATGGCTTGTACCCGGACTACATCGCCGACATGATGATGCAGCCTGGTGGCAAGCCTGCAGTGGCTATGTTGTTCAGGTCAGCTGAGGCCTACTTGCAACTTTGGGAAAGGGTAGAGCAGTTCAGTTCCGAACATAAACCATGATCCGTCAAGCCTTGAATCCAAATTCGTAGGCACGCGCCAGCCACTTTTCTCGCGTCGCTGGCTTCGAGCTTTTTACTGGCCCAAAGCTGGTCACAGCGACTGGCTTAATGCCGCAAAATTCCAGAATGGTTCGCTTCATTTGATTGTGCCCGGGCATGCGATACACCCATCGATAGTACCAAGGAGGGGTGTCCATGGTGGCAATCAGATGAGCGGTTCGTTGGGCCAATAAGCCATCTGCCATCAATGCACCCTTTTGAAACTTGAAGGCAAACCCAGGTAAAAGAACACGGTCAAAAAAACCTTTCAGAATGGCGGGAATGGACCCCCACCAGATTGGATAAACAAAGACCATGTGCTCGGCCCAGACCATTGATTCCTGAGCTGCGACAAGATCGGGTTCAAGCGCTTGGATGGCGTTGTAACCATTCTGAAGAATCGGATCGAATTTTAATTTGCCAAGGCTAAGCAAGCGAACGTCATGCCCCGCTGCCTGCGCGCCCTTCAGGTAAGTGTTTGCAATTGAGCAGCACAAACTGTCTTCAGAAGAATGACCGAGAACGATCAAAATGCGTTTGCGCATCACACGCTTCCTTTTTGTTGAAAAAGGCAGTTTAAAGCCTACCCCTAGGGGAAGGGTCAACTGGAAATTCGCATTTTATTGATTCTGGCGACCTGCGCAGTTCGTCCTCAAATTGATTCAACAGCTTCAGTTGCGCTTGCGCTGTTTCAATCTGTAACTGAATGGCCTGACGTTTCTGCTGAATTTGTTCCAGCATGTGCATCAAGCTGGAACCTGAGCGAACAGCATCCGCATTCAAGGCCTCCACGATGTTGATTTGCACCCAAATTTGACCCGGGATTTGCATTGAATTTTGACCCACCCCTTGGTGTCAGAATTATGTCTCGATTTT
>NZ_JANKHG010000003.1 GCF_024623725.1 Limnobacter parvus
CGAATGAACGCGAATGAACGCAAATGAACGCGAAAGAACGCGAAAAACGTTCGAAAAGCGCGGGCGCGCGCGCGCACGGCGCGCCGCGCCCCTCAGCGTACCTTAGGAGAGTCATAGTTACTCCCGCCGTTTACCCGCTGAATTTGACGTGCACGCGCAGCGGCGTATTGCTTTTTACTCGTACGCGACCGACATAAACCATTATTCCCGACGTATTTTATCGAGATACGTCGAGTTATGCAAAGATATTCCTACCTTGTAACGATTTTTAGCGGGCTACTTCGATGGGAACTTCCGGCCTCTTCGTAGCGGGGCGACAAAATTCCAAGTTCCAACCTCCCGGTCATTTTGGTGCGACGGACGAAATTTTCCGAACAAATAAATTGACATCGTTACTTTCGACCAGATTACGTCGAAACATAGCGATTTCACACAAAATTTCGAAACATTATAACGCTTTTCAGCGAGTTATTTCTACTCGAACGTTCGAACAGAGGCGGATATTCCAACGCCCATGCGATGCAACGATACGCTCTTACGCGTTGCTCGCTCGCTCCGCTCGCTAGAAAAAAAATGGACCAACCCAAAACCAATCCCTT
>NZ_JANKHG010000004.1 GCF_024623725.1 Limnobacter parvus
TGGTGTTGATTCCTAGCATTTTAATTCTCCAAGCAATTTGTTGATTTCAAGTTGGCTGCGTCATCTTGTGCGCTGCCTTATGATTCATTAACGCTTGAAAAATCAGGAACTTTAGAAAAAAATAAGAAAAAATTCGCTTTCTCAAGAGAATTTTCATCAACCCTAAAGTTTTGAATTCTGGTGCCGTAATTCGCGGCTTCTCGAAACTTCCCCCGATTTTCCGGTGCGTGTTGCATTTGCACTTTCAAACCAGGGGTCGCTCGGAGTAAACCTTACATTAACGCAGTAAGCTCAACACGTTGTTGGGCAGCTGGTTGGCCTGGGCCAACATGGCAGTACCAGCCTGCTGAAGAATCTGTGAACGGGTCAGGTTCGCAGTTTCCTTGGCGAAGTCAGCGTCCATAATTCGGCCGCGGGCTGAGCTCAGGTTGCTGCTGGTGGTTTGCAGTGAGCCTACCACTTGCTCAAGGCGACTCAAGCCAGCACCTACGGTAGCGCGCAGGTTGGTGATGTCGTCAATCGCTGTGTCAATGTCAGTGATGGCTGTTGTGGCATTGGCCACGGTGTCCACACCGCCAAAGGCAGTCACGATTAGGGCTTGGGTTGCGCCACCCAGGGTGGTTTGCAGGTCGTTACCGCCGGCAGCACCTGTGTCAGTCAAGTTTACGGCCAATGTATCGGAAGCGTCGTTGCCCGAACCGATTTGCAATGAAACCGATTTGTTGGCAGCCAGGAACACGGCGTTGTCGTTGAATGTGGTGCCTGTGGCAACACGGCCCACTTCGTTGGCCAGTTCAACATATTCGCGGTTCAGGTTGGTGCGGTCGGTTGCGTTCAATGTGCCGTTTTTGGCTTGAACACCCAGTTCACGCATACGCTGCAGGTTGTCGGTGATTTTGCCCAAGGCGCCATCAGCCACTTGCAACAGTGAAATACCGTCGTTGGCGTTGCGGGATGCAACATCGAAGCCTTTGATCTGGGCTTGCATGCGTTCTGCAATGGCCAAACCAGCGGCATCGTCTTTGGCGCTGTTGACACGCAAGCCAGAAGACAGGCGAGCGATGGAAGTNGGTATTAATTCCTAGCATGATTATTACTCCGAAAAGATTAAGACAAATTAATCAGAAGTTATTAACTTCTGCTTCGTCTCGGTAAATCGTTCACCGATGATTGTTTAACGTCTTTTGATTTTTAATATTTAGACCTTTTTGAAAAAATTTTTAATTTTTAAATTGAATTAATATGAAAAAATAGATTATCTATTTCCCAGTTGTATGAGAAATAGATAATCTATTTTGAAGCGCACGTGCGCAAGAAAAAAATTAGGGGTGAGTGGAATCCCCACCCCCTTTTAAAACAGCCAGCCATCAAAAATCAGATCAGCAGGCTGCTGCTTGGTCATTGCAATTACTACATCACTACATCAGTGCTAATTCATTCTTTCTTTCTTTCTTTACTGCAACAGGCTCAATACGTTGTTGGGCAGCTGGTTGGCCTGGGCCAGCATTGCAGTGCCTGCCTGTTGCAAAATCTGTGAACGGGTCAGGTTCGCTGTTTCCTTGGCGAAGTCCGCATCCATGATTCGGCCTCGTGCGGCTTGCAAGTTGGTGC
>NZ_JANKHG010000005.1 GCF_024623725.1 Limnobacter parvus
GGCCAAAGCCGGCTGGAACAGGTGGCTGCCTTTGCCGACACCTCCAGCACCAACTTGCAAGCCGCACGAGGCCGAATCATGGACGCGGACTTCGCCAAGGAAACAGCGAACCTGACCCGTTCACAGATTCTGCAACAGGCAGGCACTGCAATGCTGGCCCAGGCCAACCAGCTGCCCAACAACGTATTGAGCCTGTTGCAGTAACACCGTATTGACCAAGCACTGGCTGATCTGACTAGCATTGGGTCAGCTGGTTTCGGCAGGGGACATACCCGAATTCGGACCATTCGTCCTCTGCCTTTTTTCTGAATCTTCCTGAATACCTCCCACCAAATGTTGTTTGTGCCAGTGCGATAAGCCATGGTAACTACCAATGACTGCCTGCATCATTTGCGATTAAACTGCATTTATTCCGTAAAAAATGCATGGTATGCAAGACTTCTCTCAAGCATTTGTTCAAGCCTTCACCCTGATTGGGCGAGCCGACCCGACTTTAATCGACATCATCGCTTTGTCGCTTCAGGTTACGTTCACTGCCGTTGCAATTGCCTGCCTGTTGGGTTTTCCGATTGGCGCGGCCTTGGCCATTGGTCGTTTTCCAGGCCGAATGATTCTGGTCGTGTTCCTGAATTCTCTGATGGGTTTGCCGCCTGTTGTGGTGGGTTTGGTGATTTACCTGTTTTTGTCGGCTGCAGGCCCTTTGGGATTTTTGCAGTTGCTGTACACCCCCACAGCCATGGTGATTGCACAGGTGGTGCTAGTCACTCCAATCGTCGCCGCGCTGGCCCGGCAAGTGATTGAAGACCTCTATAGCGAATACGACGAAATGCTGCGTGCCATGAATGCCAGCCGGTTGCAGACAGTGGTCACCTTGATTGTAGATGCACGTTATTCGCTCTTGACCAGTGCATTGGCTGGTCTGGGGCGTGCGCTGGCTGAAGTGGGGGCCGTCATTATTGTGGGCGGCAACATTGCCAATGTAACCCGGGTCATGACCACTACCATTGCGCTAGAGACTTCCAAAGGTGAACTAGCGCTTGCCCTTGGACTGGGCATCATTTTGATTGTGTTGTCTATCATCATCAATGCAGCACTTTTCTTGTTGAAAAGCAGCGCGCAGCGGCGGGCCTATGCGTAAGTTGAACAACGACATGGCTTTGCTTGCACCCCACGCACCCTTCGAAAAGTATTTGCCGATTCGTTTTCAGGGTGTTCACCTGGGTTTCACCAAGCGTGTGATTTACGCGGATTTGAATCTGGATATTGGCGGGTCGGGAATCACCACCATCATGGGCCCCAACGGCGCCGGAAAAAGCTTGATTTTGCGCATGCTGGCTGGTCTGGTTCAGCCAGACAAAGGTCGCATTGTTTACGGCGAAGGAGCACCACTGCCCGCCGGGCAAATTGGTTTTGTGTTTCAACGCCCGGTGCTGTTGCGGCGAAGTGTATTGGGCAACCTGCTGCATGCATTGGCTATCGCTGGGGTAGACCGGTTGCAGCGCGACGAACATGCGAATGCACTGTTGGAATTGGGTGGCATGTTGCACCTTGCAAAATCGCCCGCGCGAAAGCTTTCCGGTGGCGAGCAGCAGCGGCTTACTTTGTTGCGCGCGCTGGCGGGCAAACCAGGCCTGCTGGTACTTGATGAGCCAAGCGCCAGCCTGGACCCGCAGGCCACTGCATTGATTGAAAACATTGTGCTGCGCGCAAGCCAATGTGGTGTGAAGGTGATTCTTGTGACCCACGACCAAGGGCAAGCGGCGCGCTTGGCCGATGAAATTATTTTTGTGCATCAAGGCAAGGTAGAGCAAGCACAAGCTGCAGGTGCCTTTTTGAAAAACCCGGCCAGCAGGCAAGCCAAGGCTTATCTGAATGGTGAATTGTTGATTGATTAAGTTTGCGGTAAGGCGATCAAAATGAAATTTCAGGTAAAGCTGATTGCGTGTTTGTTCACTGTCGCTGTTGTGGCAAATGCGCAGGCTGCTGACAAATTTATTATTCTTCAATCCACAACATCGACTCAAAATTCTGGCTTGTTCGATCACTTGTTGCCCGTGTTTAAAGCCGAAACGGGCATTGATGTGCGCGTGGTGGCGGTGGGCACAGGCCAGGCATTAAAGAATGCGCGAAACTGCGATGGCGACGCGTTGTTGGTACATGCCCTTGCGGCTGAACAACAATTCGTGGCGGAAGGTTATGGTGTAAAGCGTACGGATGTGATGTACAACGATTTTGTGGTGGTGGGCCCTGGAAGGGACCCAGCCAGTGTGGCAGGGGTCAAGGATGCGGTGAAGGCCTTTAAAACGATTGCTGAAAAGCAGGCCTTGTTTGCATCACGTGGAGACGACAGCGGTACGTACAAGAAAGAACGGGAGTTGTGGAACGCAGCCAAGGTGGATGTGAAAACCGCCAGCGGAAAGTGGTATCGGGAAACAGGTTCAGGCATGGGTGCCACCTTGAACCTGGGTGTTGGAATGGGTGCCTATGTGTTGGCCGACCGTGCAAGTTGGGTAGCATTTGGCAACAAAGGCAACTTCAAAATTATGGTGGAAGGTGATCCCGAGTTGTTCAATCAATACGGTGTAATTGTGGTGAACCCAGCAAAATGCCCCAATGTGAAAGCGGATTTGGCCCGATCATTTGAAAGCTGGATTTTGTCATCGAAAGGACAAACCACAATTGCCGCTTTCAAAAAGAATGGTGACCCACTGTTCTTTCCAAATTCACCCCAATAAGGCACATGAATCCTTTCTAGGCGTTCCAAATTACCTTGCCCAGCGATGTGGTGTCATAACCTTCAAATTGCATGGCCTTTGATTTAAAAGCTGCCGTGTCGGTGAATTTGATCAGCGTTTGAAATGGCGTATCGAACCACACTTTTCTGCACACCATCAAATCGAACTGCTCAGTGCGCGTGGGAACGAACCCCAAGCCAAATTGCATGGCAAGGGCTTGCAAGCCGGGTGCGGCGTCTGCATGGCCACTGGCCACAGCGGCAATGGTGTCGTTTTCCGTTCTACAAGTTTCAGAAATATGTAGTTGCTTCAAATCCAGATTCTGTTCCTGCAACAAATGCTCAAACAAAATCATGCCGCCTGCACCCGCTTGGCGTGTTGCAACTTTTAGCTTGGCGAGATCAGATACACCGCGCACATTTTTTGGATTCCCCTTGCCCACAATCAAGCCTTGTTGGCGAGTGGCCCAATTCACTAAAACCACATTGCTTTTTGCAAAGCGGGTTTGAATCACGTGGGTATTCCAGGCTTGGGTGTTGGGGTTGAGCACATGCAGGCCAGTGGCTGCAGCCCCTTGTTTTTCAAATACATCAAGCCCGCTCAAGCTGCCGTCGAACTGCATGGCCAAGCCACAACCTGATTCGCGTATGGTCCATTCCAGCAAGGGGTCATGGCTGCCCGAAATAACATTTGGTCTGGTTGCTGGGGGCACATTGGCCGCGATTATTTCGCCGGTCCGTATCCAGTGCATCAATTCCGCTTTCGGAAACAGCAGTTTGCCCGTGGCTTTCACACAGGGTATTTCCTGCGCGCTGACCAGGTCGTAAAGCTTGCGCTCCTTGATACGAAGTAGTTCAGCCACTTCCTTGGTGGTTAAAAACTCAATGGGTTCCAGGCCAACGTTCATGTCGCGCGGGTTTCTTCCAGTTTGGTAAGGTCGATTTCATCGGGCTCAACACCAGGGCTTGTACCAAACAATCTGCGCAAGTCGTCGACCATTAAATACAGGCAAGGCACCAGCAACAGTGTAATGGCTGTGGCAAACAAAATACCGTAGCCCAAGGAAATGGCCATCGGGATCATGAACTTCGCCTGCCTCGAAGTTTCGAAAATCATGGGTGCCAAACCACCAAATGTGGAGATGGTGGTCAACATGATTGGGCGAAAACGCCGCACCCCCGATGTACAAATGGCGTCGTAGGGTGTCATGCCGTCACGTACTTTTTGGTTTGCATGGTCGACCATGACCAGGGAATCGTTGACCACTACACCGGCCAGCGCAAGTATACCCATCATCGAAACAATGCTGATGCTGTACCCCATCATCAAGTGCCCCAGGATGGCACCAAAAATACCGAAGGGAATCGCCAGCATCACAATAAAAGGTTGCAAGTAACTTTTAAATGGAATGGCCAACAACACATAGATCAGCAGCAACGCAACCATGAAACCCTTGCCCAGACCACTCAATGCTTCGGAGAAGTCTTGCTGACGGCCTGCAAAACTGTAGCTTAGGCCGGGATAATCAACCATCAGTTTGGGCATCAATTCCTGCACCGCAGCGTTCTGAACCTGTTGAGCCTGGTTGCGCGGGTTCACGTTGGCTGTGACTGTGATGGATCGTCGGCCATCGCGACGTGTAATGTTTGCAACTGCGCGTGTGTCGTCGAATTCCACCAGTGAATGCAGGGGGGCCAATGCGCCCTGCGGAGTCCGGATCAATAAATCACGCACATCGGTTTGGGCAGAACGTTCGGTTTCCGGACGCATGACCAGCACCTTGATTTCATTGCGGCCACGCTGCTGGCGCAAGGCTTCTGAGCCGAAAAAGGCCGCCCGTACCTGACGTCCGATGTCGTTCGATGTCAGGCCAAGGCGTCGTGCCTCTTCTTTCAAGGTGAAGCTGAACTGTTCCTTGCCATTCTGGAAGCCGTCGTCAATTTCCGACACCATGGGGTAATTCGCCAATTCGCGAGCAAGTGCCTCACTGGCCTCACGAAGTGTGTCCACGTTGCGATGACTGAGCTGAATGGTGAATGCCGGGCCGCTGCCAGGTCCACCAGAGTCTGCTGCAAAGCGAATTGTTTCTACACCCGGAATGCTGCCCACCAAGGTGCGCCATTGATCTGTGAATTCTGCCGTATTGACTGGTCGAACATCAGGCGGAGTCAGGTACGTCCTGACCGTGATGTTGTTTTCATTCACACTGGCATAAATGCCTGTACTTTGTGCCTCGCCACCGGTGTTCTCGACAGTTTTCAGAGCACTGTCCACTAGCCGGTCGCGCACAAAATTCACCTGCTCGTTGGTGCTTCCCAAGGGCAGTTGAGCCCGCACTTCCGACTGGTCAGACTCCACTTGAGGAAACAGTTCGAACCCCATGCGGCCGCTGACCGGCCAACTAATTACCAGCACCATCAGCGCAATACCGAATCCCATCGACAGGTAGCGGTATTCAACACATTTTTGAACGATGGGCGTGTACCTGCGTTCAATGAAGTGACTGAACTTTTTGGAGAATTTTTGTTGCCAGTTGTGAAACTTGCCTTTGCCTTCTTTGGTGTGAGCCAAATGTGCGGGCAAAATAAAGATCGCCTCCATCAATGAAACGATAAAAACTGTGCAGACCACAACCGGGATCACCCCCCAGATTTTTCCCAGAAAGCCTGGAATGAACAGCAGTGGTGCAAACGCCGCTATATTGGTCAATATGCTAAAAGTGACTGGCATTGCCACATCGCGCGCGCCGCAAATCGATGCATCCAGCATGCTTAAGCCCTGTTGCCGGTACTCGTAGATGTTTTCGCCGGCCACAATCGCATCATCCACCACAATACCCAATGCGATGATGAAGGCGAACATCGAGATCATGTTGAAGCTAACCCCGAACAATGGCAGCAACAACATGGCACCCAAGAAAGAAATCGGGATACCCATGCTGATCCAGAAGGCCAACTTCCAGTCTAAAAACAGGGTGAGCAACAGCATCACAAGGATCAAGCCCATGACCGCGTTTTTGGCCAGTAACTCCTGGCGCTGTTTGTAGGTGTCGGAACTGTCTGTCACAACGGATATCTCAACACCTTCAGGCATCAGCGGGCGGATGCGTTCCAGTGCCTCCTTTGTGGCTTCAGAAATACCGATCGGGGTTTGATCGCCTGTGCGAGACACTGAAATTTCAATGGAGGGCTTGCCATTGAACGTGGCGTATCGGTCCACATCCTGAAAGCCATCGCGTACCGTGGCGATGTCACTTAGCTTCAGTGGCGTGCCACCGATTGGCGACAAGATTGGCAACTCTGCAAATTGTTCTGCGAAATCCCGTCGCTCTGAAACGCGCAATAGAATCTCGCCACTCTCGGTTGAAATGCTACCGCCAGACACCTCAATTACGTTGGCGCGGATGTTGTCGGCAATGCCCTGCAGGGTTAAGCCGTATGCGTTCAGCCGGGCTTCGGGTACCTCGATGTGAATTTCCTGTTCGCGTGTTTCATTCAGGTCAACTTGGGTAATGTCCGGGTTTTGCAGCAAACCATCGCGTACTTCTTCGGCCAAATTACGCAGCGACAATTCGTCGGTCTCACCGTGGACCACCAAAGTAACCACGCTGCGCTTCCTTGCCGTCAGCGCAACGTTGGGCACTTCAGCGTCGCCTGGGAAGGTGGTGATGCGGTCTACTTCCTGTTTGATCCGATCGTAGACCGCTTGTGCATCCTCAGATTCGTCAATTTCCACCACAACGCTGGCGGAGCCTTCATTCGCTGTGGAATTCACTTCGACAATGCCTTCCACGCTCGAAATCGCTTCTTCGACTGCCAGAACAATGCCTTGCTCTACGTCTTCAGGGCTTGCGCCCGGGTAGGCCACTGAAATTGTCACCAAATCCAGTTCGAATTCTGGGAACACTTCCTTGGTCATGTTCATGAAGCCGAACACACCACCAATCAGGCACACCCACATCAGGATGTTGGCAGCCACTGAATTTTTGGTCATCCACGCCAGTGGGCCTGAACGGTCTATGCGACGTCTTGCTGCGGCGTTCATGGCTTGGCCGCTTCGGTTGCTGGAGAAGGCGTTTGGCTTGGCTCGTTCGTGCGAATGGCCATGCGATTTACTGGCGAGCCCAAGTTCGACGTCACAATGTTTTCGCCGTTACTCAAGCCCCGGTCGATCAGCACATAATCTGCAGCTCGGTAAGCGATGTTTACCGGGCGAATATCGAGTTCACCATTGTCATTAACCCACACATTGCTGTCGTGAACTGAAGAAGGAGCCAGTTTGAAAACGTTTTGCAATTCAATACCGTCAAAGCGGACTTTCACATACTGCGCCAGCAAAAGGGGCTGGTGTTGCGGTCCAAAATTGCGCGGTACCTCAACCAATACTTGGGCCTGTCGGCCACTGTCCTGAACGCTGGTTTGCAAACTGAGCACACGTCCGGGGTGGCAATTCTGTTCAGCGCTGCTTGCATCACTGACGCACACGGTGGAACCAGGTTGATTTCCGGTGGGGAAACGGATCCATTTAAGATCGGCCTGTGGAACTGCCACACTGATCCAGAAGGCTTTGCTACTGGCCAACACACCCAGCGCTGTGGTGGCGCTGACTTGAGCGCCCACACTGGCTTCGCGACTCACCACGACGCCATCGAACGGGGCTCGCAGAATAGTGCGTTCAAGGTTGACTTTGGCCCGTTCAACACCCGCCTGGGCCGACTGAACAGTGGCACGCGCAGCTTCCAATTGGGGTTTGCGCAGAATCAACGCGCGTTCTCGTTCGTCAACATTCATGCCCAGTAAATCAAAATCAGACTGGGCGACTACCTGGTTACCTTGCTCGGAAGTGAAGGTTGACTGTGCTTGTGCCAAATTGGCTTGTGCAGTTTGCAGTTCAATTCGGTAATCGGTGTTGTCCAGTTCAATCAGCACATCGCCTTTTTTGAAAGTGGCACCCGGCACAAATTTGTCACCAATCCGTTTCACCGCACCGCTGACGCGGGCTTGCAAGGTAATTTGCTGTTCGGCCTGTACCACGCCATAACCAAGCAAGCTAACGTTGTGATTGCCGGCCTGAACTGGTTCGGTGGTTACAAGCCTTGCCACTTTTTCGGGTGGTTTGCGGCTGGCGGTTGGTGCAGTGGCCACCAACACTTCAGAACCGATTACACCCAGAGTAATAACACCCACGGCCAGGCCAATTTGCACCCATTTGCGTTTGAAAAAAGATTGTTGGCTCATAACTGTTCTGCTGCTTTGGTTTGCGGAATGCTTCCCGACAAGGCACGGTAAAGGGCAATGCGGAAACCAACCAATTGTTGTTGTGCGTTTACCAAATTGCGGCGCAACTGGCTGGTGCTTTGCTGGGCATTCAAAATTTCAATGTAATCGACCGACCCGTTGCGGTAGCCCGCGAACAGGCGTTTCAAGCTGAGCTCGGCAAGTTCAAGTTGACGCTGAAAACTTTCTACAGCTTCACGTTGGCGTGTTTCCTGAATCAAAGCGTTGTCAACATCAGCCAGTGAGTTGATGGCCGCATCTTGATACTGCGCAACCGCTTGGTCTAGCAATGCGCGCTGGCGGTCTACTTCGGCCGAACGTGCGCCACCATCGAACAAGGGCGCGACCAGGTTAATGCTTAGGTTGCGCACCCAGTTGTCGAACAGCAAATCGGAATCACGGGTTTGATCGCTGAAGCTGGCCCGCAGGCTAAGCTGCGGAAAACGATTGGCAATGGCCGCTGCAACGCTGCGATCAGTGGATAAAACCAATGACCAAGCCTGTTGCACATCGGGTCGACGGTTCAGCAGTTCAGCCGGAAAGCCGGTGGCTGGTAGCGGGGGCAGGTTAGGCAGATTCTCTTGCGTCAAGCTGAGTGCGTTGGGGGGCTGACCGACCAACAATGCCAAGCTGTTTGCTAACACGTCACGGTTGGAAATGGCCAGTGCCAAATTGCCTTGGGCCGATTCCACCAATTGCCTTTGCTGAAGCACGTCGGAGGCCACTGCAATGCCTTGACGGAATCGCAGTTCAATCAGATTCAAATTGGTTTGAAAGCCGTCAAGTTCTTGCTCGAAGAGGCGCACGGTTTGATCGGCTGCAACCCACTGTGCCCATGTGGTGGCCAACTGGCCTGCAATGGTGATTCGTGCGGCATCCAGTTCATAGCGTGTGGCCTGTAATTGCAGTTCAGCGGCTTGCGCAGTGTTGCGCACCCGTGACCACAAATCGATTTCGTAACTGGCGCTAAGTGATGCTGAAGTAAACAGCCCGCGGTTGTTGGTGGCCTGACCTTGAATGCTAGTGCCTTTGACGGTATTTTCCTGTCGACCTGCATTCAATGTAAGCGACGGAAAAAAGCTGGCTTGCGCAGCGTCCAGGCTTGCCTGGGCTGCGCGAAGGCGGGCTGCTGTGGCTTCAAGGCTTAAATTTTCAGCCTGCGCCTGTTGCATCAAGGTGTTCAATTGTTGACTGGAAAAACCAGTCCACCAATCGCTTGGGGCCTGCACTGCGTTCGCATCGACCAAAGGCTTGAAAGTGGCATTTTCAAAGCGGGAGTCTATTTCAGGTTTACTCGATTCAATGCTGGCGCATGCCGACAGAAAAAACACCAACAAGACTGGTGCCACGAACGCAGGCAATTTGTGTGGCATTGCCGCTGTATGTTTCATGGCGGTTGGGCAAGGTGTTTTCGGGCGGTGCTTCATGGTGTCGTTTTTCTTGTTGAGTGCCCATCAGACCACACTCTGTGGGCTTTTGTTCAGCCTTTAACTGATCTTTACAAAATTGAACCCAAAATCAACACTTGCCCATTTTTATTTGGCTGCGAAGTGGCGCAGGGCGTACACGTAGCCCTGCCAACCTAGACCACAAATAACGCCTTCAGCCAAGTCTGAAAAATAACTGTTGTGGCGAAAATCCTCGCGCTTGTAAATATTGGACAGGTGCACCTCAATGAAGGGGATTGCCACGCCTGCCAATGCATCACGCAGGGCAATGCTGGTGTGTGTGTAGCCTGCGGGGTTGATGACAATGCCTGCCACATCTTCCGTTTTCGCTTTGTGCACACGGTCTATGAGTGCGCCTTCGTGGTTGCTTTGAAAGGTCATAAGCTCAAAGCCATCGGTGAAAGCGATGTTTTTCAGCGCTTTTTCGATGTCGACCAGGGTCATGTGGCCATAAATACCGGGTTCGCGCGTTCCCAACAGGTTCAGGTTGGGGCCGTTGATCAACAGCAGTTTTTTCAAGTTTGTTCTCCGGTGCAGGTGTGTTTCAAAAAATAGTAACAAGCAATGCGGCGGGCTAGGGGGTTTCGTCTACACTGCGCACAGGTTCACGCACAAAATAACCACAAATTTTGAGACAGAGGAACATCATGAACACCAACATCGACGCAATTTTCAATTTGCTGGCCGGAACTGCCCGCGGCTGGCGTGGCACTGGCATTACTGCCCGTGCCCGCAAAACCCCTGAAAAAACTCTGAAGTTGTACGACATTGAAATCAGCCCGTTTTGCCGCCTGGTGCGTGAAGCGTTGAGTGAAATGGACCTGGATGTGATGATTTTGCCTTGCCCGGCGGGGGGCAAACGTTTCCGCGAAGAAGCCCGTGCCCTGTTGCCCGGCACCAAGTTTCCAATGCTGGTTGATGACAACACGGGTGTGGTGATGAATGAGTCGGCCAACATCATTGATTACCTGGCCAAAACTTATGAAAGCAAATTGAAAAGCCAGCAAGGCTTTGGCCGAAAGGTTGCGGTGGGTACATCTGCTTTGGCCAGTACGTTTCAATACCGGATTGGTGGTTTTCAGGGCATGAAAGCCCGACCATCGAAAGCACCTGCTGAGCCTTTGGTGCTTTACAGTTTTGAGTCCAGTCCCTATTCCAAGCCTGTGCGCGCTCGCTTGTGCGAACTGGAAATTCCGTACTTGTTAAAAAACACGCCCAAGGGCGCAATGACCGACATGGGGCCGCCCGTGTTTCGCGACAAATTGTTCAAAGCACCTCAAGGCACCACGCGCAATCGGGCTTGGCTTGCAGAGAACACTGGCAAGGTGCAGGTGCCATACTTGATCGATCCGAATACTGGGGTGGCGATGTACGAGTCCAATGACATTCTGCGTTATCTGGACAAGACTTACGGCGCTTGAGTTGCACTGGTTCTTGGAGATGCTAGGTTTGCTGCATCATTTGACCTAAGCAAGGCTTCTGATTCCGGCTTGATGCTTCTGGCTTGGGGCATGCGAAACGCTAAAGCGTCTTCGCATCGACCCAAGGGTCGCCCCGCGCGTCGAAGCAGCCGGGAAGCCTTGCAAAGCCGGTCATACGGTGCAGCAACCCAAGCATCTCTTGAACCAAGGCAGCTGCCTTTCAAGTCGCCAGCGCCGTTGTCTGTTTGCTCAGGTTGCAATGCCCTCGCAGCGCCGGTCAAGAAAACCTGCCCGTTTGTAGTCACCCGCCACGGTCGGCCATGGCCCGACACCGAGACTCGGCCCGCCCTTTTGCCGAGCGAGGTGAGTCAGGGTGAATATCAACAAGGGGAATACAGGTTTTCTGGCGCGAGAGGGTATGGACCTGAGCAAGCAGCCAGCCAGACCATTGAATTACGGCAAACGGCAGAGTCAGGTTTTCTGCACCACAACGCTGCCAATCGAATAGCCCGCGCCGAACGAGCAGATCACTCCCACATCGCCAGCCGTCAAATCATCTTTGTGGCGGTGGAATGCAATCACCGAACCTGCTGAAGCCGTGTTGGCAAACTCATCCAAAATCACTGGTGCTTTGTCGGCGGTAAATTCGCTGCTGCCCAGCAATTTCTTGGCAATTAATTGGTTCATGGCCAAGTTGGCCTGGTGCAACCAGTAGCGGCGCACGTTTGTGGCTGAGTTCAATCCTAGGCTTTCCAGGTGCGTGCTCATGTGCTCGGCAGCCATGGGGCAAACTTCTTTGAACACCTTGCGGCCTTCCTGCATGAACAGCTTGTCGCGGCCCTCCCGGTCGGCATCTTCTGAACGGTTCAAGAAACCAAAATTATTGCGAATGTTGTTGGAATACTTGGTGGCCAGTTTGGTGCCCAATACCTCCCAACTTCCTGGCTTGGCATCTTCCAGTCGCTGCACAATCACCGCTGTGCACACATCGCCAAAAATAAAGTGGCAATCGCGGTCCAGCCAGGCCTGGTGGCCTGAAGTAATTTCCGGGTTCACCATCAACACCGCGCGGGCGGTACCGCTGCGCACTGCGTTCACAGCCTGTTCAATGCCAAAGGTGGCAGATGAACAAGCCACGTTCATGTCGTAACCGAAGCCTTGAATGCCAAGCGCTTCCTGAATTTCAATGGCCATGGCTGGGTAAGCGCGCTGCATATTGGATGCTGAACAAATCACCGCGTCAATTTCGTCGGCGGCCAGGCCCGCTTGGTCCATGGCTTTGCGACCCGCGTCGACGGCAATTTCAGCCATCATCGACAGTTCAGAATTCGGGCGTTCTTTGAAGTAGGGGTGAAGGCGATCAGGATTCAGAATGCCTTCCTTCTCCATCACGTAGCGCTGCTTGATGCCTGACGCACTTTCAATGAATGCAGAATTGGATGCCTGCAATGGCTGCAACTCGCCACTGGCGATTTCTGCAGCGTGCGTTTGATTGTACTTCGCCACATAGGCGTTGAACGATTCCACCAATTCGTCGTTGGTGATGGTTTGGCTGGGTACGAAAAGCCCCGTGCCGCTGATGGCTACCTTGATCATTGCGCTCGTCCTGGGTGGATGATTGTGTGTTCTGTCTCTTGCGCAATGATAAAGGCAATGGCATCAAATTTTAAGACGCCAAGCGAATTTGTTCCACGGGCATTCCCTGATCCGCAGGCTCGGCCCTGCGCCCAACACCTTCGTAAATCAGGCCGTAATCGGCCAGCAGTGCGGGGTCGTACAGGTTTCGGCCATCGAATACTGCTTTTTGACGCAAGGTTCGGCTAAGCATCAGGAAATCCGGGCTTTTGAACATGCGCCATTCAGTGCACACAATCAAAGCGTCGGCATTGAACAAAGTTTCTTCTTGGGTATTGGTTACTTCGAAGTGACCCAACAGAGGACCATCTTGGCGGAATGTGGCAAGGTCTTCGTCCAAAGCCTTGCGCGCTGTTTCATTGGCCACAGGGTCGAAAGCTTGAACTCTGGCACCTCGTAGCACCAGTTCGGCGGCGATGGTGCGGCTGCTGGCTTCGCGCATGTCGTCGGTTTCAGGTTTGAAGGCCAGACCCCACATGGCAAAAGTCATGTTGCTCAGGTCTTCGCCAAAACGCTGAATAATTTTATCGACCAGCACTCGTTTTTGGCGTTGGTTGCTGCTGTTTACTGCACGCAGTATCGACAGGTTTTCGCCAGCTTCTTCGCCGGTTTGAATCAGGGCTCGGACGTCTTTGGGAAAGCACGAACCACCGTAGCCACAACCCGCATACAAAAAGGAAAAACCGATGCGTGGGTCTGAACCAATCCCAGCGCGCACCTGCTCAATGTCGGCACCGATTTTCTCGGCCAGGTTGGCCAGTTCATTCATGAAACTGATTCGAGTGGCCAACATCGCATTGGCTGCGTATTTGGTCAACTCGGCAGAACGTACGTCCATGCACATCAGCCTTTCATGGTGGCGCTGGAAGGGGGCGTACAGGGCTTTCATCATGCGCAAGGCACGCTGACCAGCCGGCGTTTCGTCAGTACCAAGCACAATGCGATCTGGGCGAAGAAAGTCGTCAATCGCCGCACCTTCTTTCAGAAATTCGGGGTTTGATACCACGGTGAATGCGTGCAGCGTATTGCGTTGAATCAAGGTGCGGCGTACTTCATCGGCCACACGCTCGCCTGTTCCCACGGGCACTGTTGATTTATTAATGATCACTTTGAAGCCGTTCATGTGCACGGCGATTTGCTGGGCTACCTTTAATACATGTTGAAGGTCCGCGCTGCCGTCTTCCTTTGGCGGTGTGCCCACACAAATAAAAATCAGCTCAGCGTGATTTACAGCTTCTTCGATGTTGGTTGTGAAATCCAGGCGTTGCTCGCGTTGGTTGCGTTCCAGCAGTTCGTCAAGGCCCGGTTCGTAAATCGGGCTTATACCGTTTTTTAGCTGAGCAACTTTGGCTGAGTCGATGTCGCAACACAATACCTTGTTACCGACTTCGGCCAAGCAGGCGGCTGTAACCAAGCCTACATATCCACTACCAACGATAGAAACTCGCATGTGATTTGCTTCGATGAGTGATCAATGCGTGCAGTGTGTTGCGGCAGTGTTGCCTGCGTTTGACAGATTTAAGACTGGATTGTGACAGAGGAGGAGGGGAAGTGCTTCGAAGGTAAGATTGCGATATTTTCCGGCGAAAGCGGCAGGGTGCTTGCTGAGAGCAGAAGCGATTCCCTACCGCGTATTCACCGACCGCATTATTGCAAGGTCAGTTTGTTGTCTTGACCAAAACGGCGCATTTGATGAACCACTACCAAGGCAACCTGACCCACTACCAAGCAAGCGGCAGCCAACAAATTAGGGCCTTCGAAACCAGTGGCGTTGATGTACTGTACGCCAGCGTTGATCGTGAAACCGGTGGTCAGCATGGCCATGAACAAAACGCCAGGTGTGCGAACTACTGAGTCGATAAAGTTTTTCATGTTGATATCCCTTTCCATTTGTTGCGAAATCGGGGCTTTCGCTTTAACCCAGCAAACTTTGTTGTGTTTGCATGGTTTGTATTGTGTACAGTTGTGCACTTAATGTCAATTGACAGAGTGTCAAAATACTTGAATATTCATTCTAAGAATTGCAAGTTATTGTTTATTGATGGTTTATGGCGTTTTAAATTTTGTGAACAGGATGTTCGTTATGCGAGTTTGTGCCCAATCGGCGCGAGTCCCAACCCTTAGCCTGAAAACCTGTACTTCCCTTTTTGAAATTCACACTGACTCACCGAGATCGGCAAAAAACATGGCCGAGTCTCGGTGTCGACCGTGGCGTGTGAATTCAAACGGGCAGGTCTTCTTGAAGGCGAAGCGATTGGAGTCTCGCTGCCGATTGGGCTTGGACCAGACTGGTGATTGATCTCGTACCTGCAAACAGCAGGAGTGAGTGGAAGCTTCGACCCAGCCAGTGATTCAGAACTGAACTTGCAAGTTTTCGGTCAGCGGCGACACTTCGAGTTCGGTTCTAAGCATCAAGCCAAGTTCAGTTCATACTGCAAAGTAAGCTTTCAGTCGATCTGCATAACCCAGCTCTTCGGCCTTGACCTTCGCCAAGTTCCGATAGGTCTTGTTTACTTTGTCAGTCAGCTTGGCCATGCGTTCCTGCGCCTTGGCATCCATCTCGGCGGTTATCAATCCCACCTCAACCAACAAGCCCGAATCTGCAAAAGCCGCTGCGATCAACTCAATCAACTTGTCATCGCTCAGCATGTTCGCCAGCTTTGCGATGCGGTCTTTGCGTTGAGCATAGAAGGAAATGTGCAGGTTCGCCGCTGGGTCTTTGATCACTTCCATGATCTCAATGGCCTTCTTTTCTGGGATGTAGTCGGTAAAGCCGCCCAACACGTGGAAGTCGCCTTGTTCAACCAATTTGACAGTTACCTTTTTCAATTGCTCAACCGGCAACTCTGCCAGCATGTCCACGGCGCGTTCCGGAATCTGTTCGCGAGCCACTTCAGCCATAAAATCAGCATCGAACAGTTTGCACAAGCTAACTGCTTTGCTCATCGGGGTGAAGTACGACATATTGGCTGTAATCGCCGGGCCAAATACTTTGGTGCAAAGCGTGGCACTGATTGAATCGGGTGCCAGTTTGCCTGCACCCGCAATACGTTCAAACACCGGGCCAAACTTGTTCAGCAGGCTGTTTTGAAAATTGGTGCGCAGCTTTTGCAAGGCCACGGCGTCGAGTTTGTCCAAATATGCCAAATCATCGGCTGATTTGTGCAGGGCTTGGGCCAGACGGCGAAGTTCAGTGTTTCTATCCATGATTCACAGCCCCAGAATTTTTTTGACGGTGCCCCTTAACAAGCGGGGAATGTGTTCCAGCGCGTTGTCCATGCTTTTCTTCAAAAAAGCATCATGCGCATGGTGTGCGGAAGCCAGGTCGGCGGCCAGTTTCTTCTGGTTTGCGGCGCTCAGCTTTTCCAGTTCGGGCATGGGCTCTCCCAATGCCTCTATCAATGCTGCATCCAGTTTGGGCATGCTTGTCTCCTGTTTTTGTTAAGTTTTGATGAATGATAGTTTGAAATTTTCAATTCGACAGGTTTTCTTTTCCGTTTAGAGCGCAAGGTCAAATTCAGCGCAGGGGCAGATCGCATACACTGCATGAAATGTCTACAAAAAAAAGTGATTCATGGCTCGCCTGCAACTTGAATTTCCAGACCACTGTTTTATTTACACGACCACGTTGACGGTACGAATCACCGACATCAATGCAGGCAATCACCTGGCCAACGATTCCATGATCTCCATGATTTCGGAAGCCCGTGCGCGCTTTCTTTTTCAAATGGGTGTGCCCGAATTGTCGGATGACAAAACCGGGATCATCGTGACCGACCTAGCCACCATGTACAAAAGCGAGGCCCATGCACGCGATCAGCTTCAGTTCGATGTGGGCGTAATGGATTTCAACAAATATGGTTGTGACATTGTTTTCAAAATTACCCGACCCACTGACAATCGTTTGATTGCCTTGGCCAAGTCGGGTTTTGTGTTTTTCAACTACAACATTAGCAAAGTGGTGCCCATGCCCGGCGATATATCCAAAGCCTTGCAAGAAGCCTTGGCCCACAAAGCATCAGCCAGCAAAGCGAGCACGCGGTGAATATTTATAAGGCAGTAACACAGCATGAGTCGAAGTTTATGGATTTGCGTGGTTTGCGAACCCATCTGCATTGCTGGGGGCCCGAAGATGCGCCCTTGTTGGTGATGGTGCACGGCTGGATGGACGTGGGTGCGAGTTATCAGTTTGTGGTTGATTCGCTGAAAAAGGAATATCGGGTTGTCGCCCCCGACTGGCGTGGGTTTGGTCGCAGTGACTGGCCTGTTGCGCAAGGGGCTCCAGGAATTCGTTCGTATTGGTTTCCCGATTACCTGGCAGATTTGGACGCTTTGCTCGATCATCTTTCGCCCACGCAGCCTGTGAATTTGGTGGGCCACAGCATGGGCGGCAACATCGCCATGATGTATGCAGGTGTGCGCCCGCAGCGTATTCGTACTGTGGTGAATCTGGAAGGATTTGGCATGCTCGATTCCCCAGCCGAAAAAGCGCCAAGCCGTTATGGCAATTGGCTTGATGCGTTGAAAGAACCCAAAGAACTTCGCACCTACGGCAGCTTGGAAGCGGTGGCCAAGCGTTTACAAAAAACCAACCACAGGCTAACTGATGAGAAGGCCATGTACCTTGCGCAGTTCTGGAGCAAAGCTGAAAACACGGGCTATAGTTTGTTGGGTGACGCAGCCCATAAAATCATGAACCCGATTGGCTATCGTTTGGCTGAAGCACAGGCGTGTTGGAGCAATATAAGCGCACCTGTGCTACATGTTGAAGCCAAACAAACCGAGGCGGGTTTGTGGTTAAGCCGCGCTGGCGAGCCCGTGGATTTTGATGCGTTTCGCACACGTTTCAATTGTGTGCCGAAGTGGAAATCAGTAATCGTGGACAACGCGGGGCACATGGTTCATCACGACCAACCCGATGCCTTGGCCAGCCTGATTGAAGCACACATCAAAAACGAATAAAAAAAAGCCGACTTCGTGAGAAGCCGGCTTAACCTTTCTCGCTTGCGGAGAAGAGGAGACATGAGGTTGAGCACTGTCACAGCGCTCAATGTCAGCATTGTGCGTCCGCTGCAGCTCATGGGCAAGTGGATTTGTAGGTGATTTCTACTAGACAAAACTTTGAACTTTCACCGTTTTGTCACATATACGGGGCCAAAAAAGATGCCACACATTACGCTTGAGTACAGTGGAAACTTGCGCAACCTTGATGAGTCCTGGGTTTTGCTTCAAGTAAACAAAGCCTTGCTTGGCTTGGGCATTTTTATGGACGCAGACATAAAAACCCGAATTCACCGTTTGAATTCCTTCCGTATTGGTGTTGCTGCGGAAGAAACTGGCGACCATGCTTTCGTGGCCGCCACAGTTGAATTGCTAAGTGGGCGAGAGTTCTCGGTGAAAGAGCATTTGGGGCAGGTAGTACTCAAGGCTTTGGAAAGATGCTGCCGTGAAGAAGACGGTCCATTGACTCAAATCAGTGTGCACGTCCGTGAACTTCAATCCGAGCTTTATTTCAAATCGGTCAGCAAGCGCAGGTAAACACGACTAAAAATTATGCACCTAGTAGTTGATGGGGATTGTTGCCCTGCATTCGGCGCTTTAATAATTCAATTAAGCGGGGCTCGTCCAGCAGGGCCATGTGGCCTGTTTTGTCGACCACATGGTTGGATGCCCCTTCAAGGTGGGCATACCTGTGGTGCAGGATGAGCGCGTCGGGAATGGCAATCACACTACTCATTTTGCAGCGGTGCGCATCGTCTTCAACATTGAGCGTATTCAAAAAATCACTATTGGGCAGCATGTCGACTGCACATTCTCCCACGCCAAAATGTGCCATCCTGGTTCCGTTGTTCGGTGATGCCAGCGTGAACAAATGTTGAACTTGTGTGTTTGTATTCCAGCGGTGAGCCATGGCTTTGCGCACAATCAAACCGCCCATCGAATGGCCCACCAGGTAGGTGTTGGCCCCTTCGCATTCGCTTTGTGCAAGCACTTCATCCATGTACTGACCGAAATCGTCGGCCATGTCGTAGACCGAGGCGAGCACATAGCGTGGCTGGTACAAGGCAACGCGCACACCACTCCACAGCAGTTCCTCGTAAAGGGTGGCGAAGCATCCGGGCTTTTCCATGTAACCCGGGACCATGAATACGATTGGTAACTGGCGGTTGTTGAAGTTCGGGCTGAATTCAGGCACGGATTGCGCCACGCGTTGACGAAACACGAAACTCAAGCCAAACAGGTAACCTTCGCGGGCTGCAAGTCTGGCAACTTCGGCCATGCCCAGTTTTGGGTGGCTTGATACAAGTGGTTGAGCAGCCATGTTTTTCCCTATGACAGGTTTGATTGATAACAGGTTTCTGGCTCGTTGTTTCTAAATTACGCCTGTATGCGCAATTACTACAATTTAATTAACGGTTAAAAACGTTCTCTGTTGAGCTTTTACAAAGAAAAACCCGCAATTTTGATTGTCAGTATCAAAATTACGGGTCAGTTTATTGAACGCTGATTGCAGCGTGGCATTGAATTACGCCAATGTATCAGCCCAGATATTTTGGGCCCAGTTCCAGGCGTAAGTGCCCTCAAGTTCATTGGGTTCAGCGGAAACACCACCCGAGCCCGGTACAGTCAGAAAGGTTTTCTTTTCAGCATCGTACACATGCACGCTGGCCACATGAATCACATTTTTGGTGGTCACGTAGCTGTAGCAGGTGTTATTGGTCAAGGGCTTGGTGTTGGGTTCCCATCCACTAAGCTGCGCGACAATTGCGGCAGCCACAACCTTGGCCTGGCTGTTGGCCATGTGCCCGCTTTTCGGCATCAAGGGCGCACCTTGCACCGCATCGCCAATCACATGTACGTTCGGGGCAACGGTGGATTCGAATGTCATGTAATTCACTTCTGCCCAGCGGTTGTTCAAATTGGCAATGCCGGAATCGACTGCCAACTTACCCGCACGCTGATCCGGCAGAATGTTCAACACATCGCCCTTGATTGGGTCTTCAAATTCAAAGCGAACCGTTTTGGTTGCACCATCCACCCCGGTTACCTTCATGTTGGGGCGGTATTCAAGAATATTTTTGTACTCGCTGGCCCACACGTCTTTGAACAGCTTGCCTTTTGACGTGACATCCGCGTTTGCATCCAGCAGCAATACTTTGGACTTTGGTTTGTATTGTTTGAAGTAGTTGGCCACCATGCTGGCGCGCTCGTAAGGGCCGGGTGGGCAGCGGTATGGGGCCAGGGGCACATTCAACACATAGGTGCCGCCGTCGGGCATGGCCTCAAGTTGCTTGCGCAAACCCACGGTTTCGGTACCAGCCTTCCAGGCGTGCAGAATTTGGCCGCTGGCATTGGCCGCAGCCAAACCCTCGATTTTGTCCAGTTGCAGGTCAATTCCGGGTGAAAGCACCAGTTTGTCGTAGGCCAGGGTTTTGCCACTTTTCAGCGTCACCGAGCGTTTTTCAACATCAATGGCCGTGACGTAATCTTTCACCATTTTCACGCCATGGTTGCGGGAAAGGCCAGTGTAGGGTGTGCTGATTTGATTGATTTGACGCAGGCCGCCCACCACCAGGTTGCTCATGGGACATGAAACAAAGGTGGAATTGGGTTCAACCAAGGTGACATCCAGCTGGTTACCGGAAAGGAGCCGAAGGTATTTCGCTGCAGTGGCACCGCCATAACCGCCGCCAACAACAAGTACTTTTCCTTTCGCGCTTTTTGCGGTTGCAGAAAGGGGCATGCCACCCAGCAAGGCAGTTGCCAAGGCGCTGGTCTGTAAAAATTGTCTTCTTTGCATGGTGCGCTCCTTAGTCTTTTTGGCCGAGGTAGTTGGCGATGATGTCGATCTGTTCGTCGGTGTAACCCTTGGCGAGCTGATGCATCACAGTGGCGGGGCGTTGCCCGGTTTTGAACCAAATCATATTGGTTTTGATGTATTCCACACTCAAGTTGGCCAAGCCAGTCACTGCGCTTCCCTGCACGCCCTGTCCGTTGGTGCCATGGCAATTTGCACAGGTGGCAGCCAAACTGGCTGCTTGCAGTCTTTTCTCGGGTGTCAGTTCACTGGCGACGGCAGTTGCGCTGATTAGCGACCCGCCGAGGGCCAATGCTGCACCAAGCAACACGCGGTGGGCGCTGTGTTTGAAATTGATCATTGATGTCTCTCCCGTTCTTGTATGAGTAATTGCGTGTATCGCTTTAGCCTGCCGAATATGAAGCAATGCGCAGGCAGTGTCAATTAGCTGACACAAACCCAAATCCGTTTCGATTTTAACGTGGTACTAAGCGCTGGCAAGCAGTTTTTTCTCATATGCATATAACAAAACCGAGGTTGGCGTGACCTACTCCATAAATGCACTGCGCGCGGTACTTCTTTCTTTGTCCACCCTGGTGCTTGGCGCCTGTTTGTCTTCTGGCGATGATCCCGTCGCAGGTACAGGCGGTGGCAGTGTCATCAACCCGGCGGAATCCAATGGACGAGTTTTCCTGATTCAGCCTGGGCCCAATGCCACCGAGGAAATGGTCAAGGCCATGGTGCAGCTTAAGCCCAAAGACATTCTTCGCTTTGAGTGCGGTTTCTTCGATCTGAAAACAGGCATTCAAATTACAACCACGGAAGACGTGATTATTGAAGGCTGTGGAATGGATGAAACTTTCCTGTCATTTCGAGACAGCACCTCGCAGGAAGGTTTTCTGGCCTCGAATGTGCGTGGCATTACAGTGCGAAACCTGACGATTGGCGATTCACCTGGTGACGCCTTTAAGTTGAAGGGCGTGAATCACGGTACTTTGAAGAAAGTTCGCGCCATTTGGAGCAGCGGCCGAAAACTGCCAGAAGAGCGCCCCATCACTGCGGCCAACTTTCGCGACGAAATCAATGTGGCGTGTACCGACCCTGCGCGACACAATCCTGCCAATCCAAATCCGCTTGAAACCGACAACACTTCACCCGACTACACGGTGAGTACAGCTTCTGGACGCTACGGCATTTACCCGGTTGAAAGTCGCAACATTCTTGTGGAAGAAACTGAGAGTATTGGTGCATCTGATGCCGGCATTTACGTGGGCCAGACCAATATCGCAAAAATTCGCAAGAGCCGCGCAGCTTACAACGTGTTCGGGTTCGAGATTGAAAACGTGGTGGATGGTGAGTATTCCGAAAACCTGGCCGAGTGCAATTCCGGTGGTTTTCTGGTTTATGACCTGGACAACCTGACGCAGTACGGGTCGCGTTCTCGAGTATTCAAAAACGTGGCCAGAAACAACAACACCTACAACTTCGCGGTGCCCGGTTCAATCGTGGCCAACGTGCCACGTGGTTCGGGTTTGATTACGCTGGCTTACGACAAAATCGACATTTACGACAACGTGTTTGAAGGAAACGGAACCGCCGGTATTATTTTGACCAGCTATGATTTGCTGGGTGAAAACGGTGACCGTCGAATGGACGTGTATTCCGAAGCAGTGAACATTTTCAACAACACGTTCATCGACAACGGCAATGACCTGCCCCAGCCTGATTTTGCCAGCATCATCGCCACGCAAGGCGCGCAAATCAGCAGTGCATTTCCGTTGGTGGTGGGCTTGAAAAATGCACTGGGTGGCCAGGGTTACCGTGGCGCCCACATTGTGTGGGATGGGTACACCGATACATTGAATAGCAGCTGCGACTTGCCCAAAGACCGCAATGGCAACCCGGTGGCGGTGGATGAAGACGGCAAGCCTGTTCAGGGAAACCAGAACCCCAACCCCAGCTGCCGTTACAACAAATACAAGTTCGAATCAAACGGTCAGCGCAAGGTGCCGGCGTGGTGGTTCAGTTGCATCAACCCCAACAACAACTTCGGTTCTGACAGCTTGCCGTTTGCGAACTTCCACGGCACACGCGGGCTGGATGCAGTCATCAACTTGAACACCAGCGACCCGACAGCCAATTTGTCGCTTGAATACATTCAATCGATTGCCACTGGCATCCCCTTGTTGCCCAGTGAGTTTGACTTAAGCCAACACGATTGCATGGCGCGTTTTGGAGCTGAATTGCCACGCTTGCCCGATTTCGAGCTTGAACCCTTCGAGCCCAGCGGACAGTTTGCACCGGAACCCACCGCCGAAGCAGTCAAAGCCTTGTGCGAAGTGCCTTTGAAAGCCGGTGTGGTGAATGAGGCGGCTGCACAAGTGAATTGCCCCGATTTGGCCCAGTACAATTTGTTTGAGAATGCTCAAAACCCGGCCAGCAGGCCAAACGGGCAGGGCATGCCATATGTGTTGAACAGCAAATTGTTCAGTGACTATTCAATCAAGCACAGGGTGATGTTTATTCCTGAAGGCAAACAGGCACGTTTCCTGGAAGATGAAGAAAGCCGCGTGAATTCCACGATTGAATTTCCGGTGGGCACCATCATCGCCAAAACCTTCTCGTTTGTTGACCAGCCAGCCGCCCGTGAAACGCCTTATGAAACCCGGTTGCTGATCAAGCGCCAGCGCACCGACGGCCAAAACTATTGGGAAGCACTTGAGTACATTTGGCAAGATGCAGGCAATGGCCAGCGCAAGGCGGTGTTGACCCAGTTTGGTGGCAGTGCAGCAGCCCGGTGGGATTATGTTGATGTGGATTCCGGCAAGCGCCAAACTGGAAGTACCAATGCGTACATGTTCCCCAATGCCAGCCAATGCGCCATTTGCCACAGCAACAACGATGTTGATCCGGGTTCTGCACCAATTGGTCCCAAGCCACGCAACCTGAACCGCGCGTACATCAACGAATCGCCCATGTTCACAGGGCAGTCGCAACACCCGGTCAATGGCAAAAACCAATTGAAGTTCATGTGTGAAACAGGCTTGATGAACGGCTGCCCCACCAACTTTAATCTGGATCAGCGCCAAGTGGCCACCAATGTGAGTCACATTCCAAAGTTCAACAACCCGGGTGATTCAGGAATGCCAGCCAATTCCAAGGGTGACATTGAGGCCCGCGCAAGAGCCTATTTGGAAGTGAACTGTGCTCACTGCCACAACGTGAATGGGCAGGCATCGAACACTGGCTTCTATGTGGATGTGTTCAGGCCAGTGGACGGCACCCACGGCATTTGTAAAAAGCCCACTGCCAGTGGTTCCGAGGGGCGGGGTACCCGCACCTACGACATCCACCCCGGATTGGCCAGTGACTCCATCGTTCCGTACCGCATGGGACCAGAAGCAGTTGAACTGGCGGCCAAAATGCCCCCCCTGGCGCGCAGCGTGGTGCATGAAGAAGGTGTTGCGCTAATGAACCAGTGGATCAACCAAGTGATCGACTCCACCTATGAAAACGCCGATGCCTGTCAAGAAGGCAATACTTCGGGTGGCGGTTTGCCATTGATTGGAGGCCTTCCCCTGTTACCATAACGGGCATGGAATTACTCAAAGACCCGACAACGCTGTTTCTGATCAAGCTGGCCATCACCTTCGGGCTGATGGCCAGCGGCTTCTTCGTAAACCGGGCTTTGTCCTGGTCGCTTCGCAAACTTCATCCTTACCACCCGGAAAAAGCACGCTCGCAACTGGTTTTTTTAAAGAATCTGGTTCGCATGGCTGTGTTTTTCTTGTTGATTTCTGTGTGGGCGTCCCAAATTACCGGGGCGTTTCTCAGCGTGGTGGCCATTGCAGGCGCGCTGATTATTACCGGGAAAGAAGTGGTGCTAAGCCTGTTGGGCTATGTAAACATTTCATTGTCCAAGCCTTTCCGTATCGGTGATTATGTCGAAATCGGCACACAGAATGGCCGAGTAATCGACATTGACCTGTTAAGCACCAAGCTGTTTGAAATTGGCATGTCGGGCAAATACACCGGTAGGCGTCTTGCCGTGCCCAATGCATTTGTACTAACCCAAACAATCAAACACTTGTCGATGTTGGGCAAATTCAGCCTGTACACCATTGAAATTATTTTGCCATTCAAAGCGGACTCGGCACGCGCAGAACAGGTGGCCTTGCAAGTGGCCAACGCGGTCTCGTCCAGCTGGCTTGAAGAGGCAGACCAATATTTCGACAAAATCGAAGTATCAGAATTTGTGGACCTTCCCGGCGCGAAGCCTGAGGTGTTCTGGCAGGCATACAACGAACTGGCGCACAAAATGATTGTTCGCCTGGCCTGTCCGCTTGAGCAGCGGGGCGATGCCGAGCAGGCCATTTACAAAGGTTTTTGGCGCGAATTTGGGCCTGTGTAGTTTTAGTCCGCCGGGCGGGAACCACCGCTCTACTGGAAGGGTCTACAAGGCAGGTTGTTAAGTAACAAGCAAGGGATGTTCATGACAAATTTCACAGTTCGATCTTGGGTGACCAAATTGGTAGCAATTGCGACGATTGCAACTTTCAGTGTTTCCGCATCAGCCCACGGTAATGATGGTCATGCGCACGAACACTCTGAATCCAAGGGTCGTCACAGCGATGCAGCCCATGTCCATGGCGCAGGCGAACTTGAGGTGGTGCAGGACGGTAAAGGTCTTTTTATCAGCCTGAATACGCCGCTTTACAATGTGTTGGGATTTGAGCACATGCCCAAAACAGATGCCGAGCGTGTAAAGGCAAGACGGGTAACTTCCTTGCTGAAAGCAAATGGTTTGTTTTTATTTTCAAACGCTGCGCAGTGTAAACGCACCGCGCACAAAATTTATTCGGAAGTGCTTAATCCGCATTCACATGGTCCGCAAGACGACCACCAGCACCATGACAGTGAAAGCGGGCATTCCGACCTTCGAGTGGCGTATGAATTTGAGTGTGAGAAGCCAGCCGCATTGAAACAAATTGAGGTGCGTTTGTTCAGGCAGTTTCCTGCTTTTGAAAAAATTGAAGTGCAGGCCCTTTTTCCCAGCGGTCAGATTGGTGCCAGCCTGACACCGAAGCAGAATATCCTGGTGATTCAATGACAAAAGCTGTGCTTCAGTGCGAGAACCTTGCATTCAAGTACGCAAAAACCGGCTTTGAATTGCGTGTTCCTCAATTCCATGTTGACGTGGGCGACACGGTGTTTCTGGAAGGCGACAGCGGTAGCGGCAAAAGCACACTGCTAAACCTGATGGCTGGTGTGTTGTTGCCACAGAAGGGGCATGTCAGTTTGATGGGGAAAAACCTGAGCGAACTTTCCGCCAGCCAGTGCGATGCCCTGCGGGTTGACCACGTCGGTTTTTTGTTTCAACAATTTAATTTGCTGAGCTATTTAAGCGTGCTGGAAAATGTAACCTTGCCCTGCAAATTTTCAAAACGCCGAAAAAGCCATGCCCTTTTGTCTGCAAACACTGTAGAACAGGTGGCCATTCAATTGCTTGAGTCGCTGGGCATGGGTAGCTATCTGAAGCAGCCGGTGTCTACTTTGTCGGTCGGGCAGCAGCAGCGCGTGGCGGCCGCCCGAGCGCTGATTGGAAAGCCTGATTTGATTATTGCAGATGAGCCCACTTCTGCCCTGGATGCAGGTCATCAGCAGCAATTTTTGAAGTTGTTGCTGGACCAAGCCGCTCAACAAAACACTGCAGTGCTGTTGGTAAGCCACGACCCCCGCTTGGCGGAACAGTGTGCGCGGCGCGAACACATGGCACAGTGGCAAGCATGATTAAAACCCTGGTATTGCTGGCCAGTAAAAGTGCATGGAGCCGCAAAGGCAGCTTGTTGCTTTTGTTGCTTAGTGTAATTACGTCCACATGCCTGCTCATGGGCATTGATTTGGCGCGACAAAGTGCCAAGGCCAGTTTTTCTAATGCTGTGGCGGGTACTGACTTGATCGTCGGCGCACAAACCAGCCCGGTGTCATTGTTGTTGTACAGCGTATTCAGAATTGGTCAGGCCACGCGGAATGTGCCGTACGCCGAGTTCGAGCGCCTGGAGCAAGACCCGCGCGTGAAATCAGCCCTCCCGATTGCCTTGGGCGATTCTTATCGAGGCTTCGCTGTGGTGGGCACCAAAGCGGCCTATTTCGATCAGTTTTTGTATGGCGCAAGGCAAAATCTGCAACTTGGGCAAGGTCGGGTATTCGAAGATTACTCGGTCGGCAAACCAGCCAGCGTGCTGTTTGAAGCCGTATTGGGTTCCGAAGTCGCCAAGCAATTGGCGCATTCTGTGGGCGATAAAATTGCTTTGAGCCATGGCATGCAAATTCAGCAAAACGAGCCCAGCCACGCCGACAAGCCGTTTACCGTGGTGGGGGTACTGAAGCCCACGGGCACCCCGGTGGATCAGAGTGTGCACATTAGCCTTGCAGGCATGGAGGCCATACACGTGGATTGGGCCGCAGGAGTACCCGTGCCAGGGGCAGACATTCCAGCTGAATTGGTCACCAAATTCAACTTGAAGCCCAAGTCGGTGACTGCGGTGCTGGTTGGCTTGAACAACCGGGCTGGCGTGTTTCGACTTCAGCGTGAACTGGAAAATCGTCCCAATGCCGCGCTCAGTGCGATTTTACCCGGTGTGGCATTAAGTACACTGTGGCAAACCGTGGGTCTGGTTGAGCGGGTGCTCCTGTTTGTGGCCGCATTGGTGGCGGTGGTGAGTGCACTGGGCTTGACCAGTGTCATGCTGGTTACTTTGGCGCAGCGACGCCGTGAACTGGCGGTGTTGCGCTCAACCGGGGCTGGCCCAAGAACCGTGTTTGGTTTGCTTTGTCTTGAAAGTGCCTTGGTGATGTGGGTGGGTGTTGCCCTGGGGCTGGTGGTGTTAGGCTTGGTCAGTGGATTGCTGACACCCTGGGTTCAGTCACAATTTGGATTGCAATTGGTGTCCATGTATGAATTGAACACAGGCTTGTTGGCGGTGTTGGCATTTGCTGCGTTTGGCAGCGTGTTGGGTGTAATCCCAGCCATGCAGGCCTACCGCAACCAACTACAAGATGGTTTGAACCCAAAACTGAACTAAATAACCCTGTAACAACGGAAGCAGTGCAATGAAGATTAGCAAGTTGATTGGATTAACCGTGGCCGTTGTGGTGATGACTGCATTGGGCTACGGTTTGGCTGCGTGGTTTCTTGACAGCCCTGCAGAGCAAGCCAAGGGCGCAACGCAACTTGAACAAACACTGGCACAACTGTCAACAGATGTTTCGGCCAATGGTGAATATGCCGTCGGCGACCGTTTGTCGGGTGGTTCATCCAGTAGCGAGTCGAAAAAGGCCCTTGAATTTGACCCCGCCTTTCCTGAACTTCAGTGGGACAACTTGATGCCAGCTGATTGGGACCCCATGGCCGCCTTTAGAGGTTTGAATATTGCTGAGCTTCAAGACAATGATCCCCGTGCACAAGAGGCGCTGGACACAATGCGAAAAGCCTGGAACGACGCCCCCGTGAATCCCGAATACACAGGCAAGAAAGTTCGTATCCCTGGCTTTGCCATTCCGATTGAGCAAAGCGAAAAGGGCGTGGACGAATTGCTGTTGGTGCCATACTTTGGTGCCTGCATACACACCCCACCGCCACCCGCTAACCAAATCATCCATGTGAAGTTAAGCGAACCCCAGCCAGCAGTGGGCGCAATGCAGGCGTATTGGGTGTGGGGTGAACTGACTGCCACCAAGTTCAGCAGCGAAGAGTTGGGCGATGCTGCTTACCTGTTAACGGCCACCGGCATTCAGCCCTACGAGGATTGAACACGCCTTTGCCAAAGAATTAGTAAAAACCCCTCTATTTTTATCGTTGACAGGGATGCACCATGTCCTTACCTTTACATCAGCCGATGTTACAGTCTAAAAAACAAACAAACGTTTGATAAGAATAGTGTGCCATTGAGGCACCCGTCTTCCACCGGAGGTTTTATTCATGGGCAATGTAAGCACTGGCGAACAATTCGCTGGAATGCACCATCTCGAGCTTGCATTTCTGGATGATGTGGCACCGAAATACCTTAGTTTGGCGCGGCCACCACATGGTTTGAAAATTCGCCAGTGGAAAAATCGCAGTGCAGTCTCCTTGATCAACAAATTGCATGCTGGTCTGTCTGGATTGAGGCGCCACCACGCCAACGTGCTGGACCATGAACTGGTTTGGCTGGAGGGTGGCAACCCCGAAGGAACACCGGTGGTGTTGCTGCACGGTTTTGCATCCAACAAGGAAAACTGGCTTTCGCTGGTGCCTTTTCTGTTAAAACAACACCGTCTTTTTGTGCTGGATCTGCCAGGTTGGGGTGAAAGCCAGTTCAACGCAAACGTGCCTTATGGGCTGGACGATCAGGTGGCCCGTGTGGCTGCATGGATGCAAACCCACGTGCCTGGCAAAGCCCATGTGGTTGGCAATTCAGTGGGCGGGCTTGTATCGGCCCTGCTGGCTGGTCGGCATGATGATTTGATTCAAACCTTGTGCCTGATGAATCCGGCTGGAGGCAAAGGCACTGACCACACTGTATTCGAGGCGGGTTTGAAAGAAGGTCGCAACCCGATGATTGTGGAAAGCCTTGCGGGTGCCCACACCCTGATGAGCTTGGCGATTCACAACCGCGCCATTGCGCTTGCGCTTGCGCCTGTGATGGCCCAAGACTTGATTAACCGACGCCATGTTAACCGCCACTTGTTTCATCAAATGTTTGTAAATGCACCCAACCCGAATGGTCCCGGTATGTCGGCCACCAAGGCGCCGACACTAATCATGTGGGGCAAAGAAGACCGGCTTGTGCATTACACGGGCGCATACACTTATCAAGCCATTATTCCACATGCCGATGTGTTACTTTTTGATGCTGTAGGGCACCTGCCTATGGTTGAAATTCCGATCCGCACGGCCAAGGCCCTGCAAGATTTTTGGTCGGTTTGATATTCGAAAGGGGAATAGACAAGCATGAATATTTTTCGAACTTGTGTGGTGTTGGGTTTGACGGGGTTACTGGTTGCTTGCGGACAAAACCTGGATGGTGTTTACAAAGATGATCTGGGTTTGCAGAAGTATGAATTTCAAGGCAATGGCACCGTGTATGTTTCCACCATGGGTATAACCCGTGAAGCTGCCTATGAGGTGGAAGACAAAAAAGTAAAAATTACCGATGATGGTGAAACCACGATCTACGATTTGAATGACGACGGCACGATTAAAGGGCCGCTGGGCATGACTTTAAAACCTGAAACCTCGAAATAATTCTTTAACAAAAATGCCTTGAAACCCGCTCCTGAAGCGGGTTTTTTACATTTCTTCACACATTTCACCTTTTTTTGCATTCCCCCGGAGGCATTAACCCAATATTGGCCCCCTTTTCCATTTCTTTTCTCCCCATTAAGGGCAGGGGTATTCCCGCAGAATTTATTCAAGCGTGAAATATACAAGTTCACTGCGTTTAACAAAATAGTCCACTGGAGGACTTTATGCGCAGCATCATGATTGAAATTCTTCGAGTTCTCCATCGTTGGGCTGCATCGGCCTATTTGATTGTTTGCAGTGCATTGGCCCATGGTTGGTTTGAAGCGCTGGAACATTCCTCCGTTGAAAAAGAAGACGCAGTGTGCCCGGTCAAACAGTTGATAGGAATTTCTGTACATGAACAAACACAATAAAAACATGTTGAATGTGGCCCTGGTGTGGCCGATTGCTTTGGGTGTCTGTGCAGTTGCACTGCTGTTGGGCGCAACATGGTTGAGCAGCAGTGTATGGACGCTGGCCTCGGGTTTGCTTGTTATGGGGTTGGGTTGTGTTGCATTGAATCAATTCAAGCAACACAAGATTGATGCCTTTCAAAAGCGTATTGAAGCCCTGGAAACCGAAGTTGCAGAATTGACTTCAAATCACAGTGAAGAAGCACAACTTGAGCAATTGGCGAGTACATGGGTGCCTACACTGAATAATCAGTTGGGTACGGCCAATTCCCAAATGGAAATGGGCATCGTGAATTTGGCAGAAGCCTTTTCTGAAATTCACAGCAAATTGAATGACACTGTCACTGTTGCATCCAATGCTGCCAACGTGTTGGGCAACGCATCGGCTGGCAGCGGTTTGGCCGAACATGTTGCGGAAAGCCTGAATGGCATGTTGAGCAACATTCGACATTCCTTTTCTGAAAAGGCCACCATCATGCAAGAGGTGAAGGGCTTTATCTCCTCCACCGAAGAATTGGCAAAAATGGCAGCCTCGGTAGAAAACCTGGCCGCGCGTACAAACCTTCTTGCATTGAATGCAGCCATTGAAGCAGCGCGTGCAGGTGAAGAAGGCCGGGGCTTTTCAATCGTAGCGGATGAAGTGCGAAAGCTCTCGATGCTGTCTGCAGAAACCGGCGTAAAAATTCGTGAACGCGTACAACTGATTGCCACGGCCGCAAAACGTGCTGGCGATGGGGCTGCGCGTATGGAAAGCAGCGACGAGAAAGTGCTGAGCCAAGCCAGTGACACATTGAGCGGTGTGGTTGAGCAGTTCGAGCAGGTTACCGTGCCCCTTCATCAAGCCAGCGAACAAATCATTGCAAACACCAATCAGGTGTCGTCGAGCTTGAACAATGCTGTTGTTCATTTCCAGTTTCAGGATCGGGTCTCGCAAATTCTTGGTCATGTGCAGGACAGCTTGAACCAGATGAAAGGTCAGTTAAGCCTTGGCCTTCAAGATTTGAATGTGGCGGCGCTAATGCATGAACTGGAAAGCAAATACACCATGGCCGAAGAGCGGGTGAACCATGCAAGCCCAAGTAAAGGTGCGGCAGCAGCGAAAGCAGCCAGTGCAACCGATGAATTGACTTTTTTCTAATATTTGAACACGAGAGAATTTGTATGAGCAAAACCGTATTGATTGTGGACGATTCAACTTCCTTGCGCCAAGTGGTGTCGATGACTTTGAAAAGTCAGGGCTTTGATGTGGTCGAGGGTTGTGATGGCAAAGACGCGTTGACCAAACTCGATGGTCGAAAAATCAACCTGATTGTCAGCGACTTGAACATGCCGAATATGGACGGGCTGACCTTCGTGCGCGAAGTGAAAAAGATGGCAGCTTACAAGTTCGTACCCATCATCATGCTGACCACTGAATCGGACGACAAATTGAAAAGTGAAGGGCAGGCGGCTGGCCTGAAAGCCTGGATGGTCAAGCCATTCAAGCCTGAGCAAATGATTGCAGCAGTGAATAAATTGGTGGCTTAAGCCACATCAAAGGCCACATCGGAGAAAGCACATGCACAGCGAATTGATACTGCAGGAAGACCTGGAAAGCGAAATGGAAAACAGCATCGCTTCCAGCAAACACACCCAAGTGGCTTTGGAAACTTTAACCATTGCAGATTGTGCAGCTTTGGTGGAAGTGATTCGACAATCGCTGAGCGCCGGAATTTCCGTGGTGCTGGATTTGAGCAATTGCCAGGAAGTGGACACAGCCGGCATGCAGTTGCTGGTGACCATTCAAAACGACCCCGCGGTAAACCTTCGTGTGCATTGGACCAAACCTTCTGAAGTGGTGGCCATGAAGGCTGCGCGTTTGGGCGTGCAGTCCTGGATCAACGCTGGTTTTTTGGAGAATTAAGGCATGGCCTTTGAACTGGACCTGGACGCTTCGCGCGGCATATTTTTCACTGAGGCCCGGCAACTGCTGGCCGAAGTGGAAAGCTATGTGCTGCAGCTGGAGCAAAACCCGAACGATCACGAAGTATTGAATGCCGCTTTCCGTGCCGCGCACACCATCAAGGGCAGCGCGGGTGTGTTTGGCTTGATGGTCATTACCCACTTTGTGCACAACCTTGAAACCGTGCTGGACCGTGTGCGCAATTCTGAAATTGCATTCGACGCCAACATGAGCACGCTGGTGCTGGAATGTCGCGATCATATTTCTGAACTGGTCGACTGCATTGAAGCGGGTGGTAGCGCGGAGCACGTCAGCCCCGAAATGGCCACTGGGCAAGCGGGCCTTACTGCCCGTTTGAAAGCCTATCTGCTGCAAGAAGATGCGCCGCAAGCCGCAGCGCCTGTAGATGCAACTGCAGTAAACAGTGCCTTACAAACCTGGCATGTGTCTGTGCGCCTGGGCCGTAGCACGTTGTGCGACGGATTCGACCCAGCGCCGATATTTTCTTACATGGACAGTTACGGTGAATTGCAGGCGGTTATTCCGGTGCTGGATGCATTGCCCAGTTTTGCAGAGCTGGATTCAGAAGCCTGCTACCTGGGTTTTGAGCTTCGCTTCTTAACCGACAAAGGCCAGGCGGGTATTGAAGACGCATTTGAGTTTTTGACCGAAGAAAGCAAGGTGCGAATTCTTCCCCACGACTGCACGCCCGAGCAATGGGATGGATTGGTTGCAGCATTGCCCGAGGGCATTGCGCGCGCCACCGAACTTTTGAAGGAAGCAGGCTTCCCACGCCCAGTCGAGGTGTTTGTACCCGAGGTGCATGAGGCAACCGGCGGCATGGTTGTTGCAGCAGCAAAAGCAAAAGCTGCAGGCAAGGCCACACCGGTCAGTTCCTTCATTCGGGTGCCTTCTGACAAACTGGACGCACTCATCAACTTGGTGGGCGAGCTTGTCATTGCCAACGCAGGCACTGTTGAACAAGCCAAACATTTGAACCACACAGCCATGCTGGAATCAACCAGTGCAGTCGCCGGTTTGATTGAAGAAATTCGAGATGGTGCCTTGGGTTTGCGCATGGTTCAAATTGGTGAAACCTTTCAGCGCTTTCAGCGTGTGGTGCGCGACACCGCAATGGGATTGGGCAAACAAATTCAACTTGAAATTTCCGGTGAAGACACTGAACTGGACAAGTCAGTGGTTGAAAAAATTGGCGACCCGCTAATGCACCTGGTTCGCAACGCGCTTGATCATGGTCTGGAAACACCGGAAGAGCGAATTGCCGCGGGCAAGTCAGGTACAGGCAAGCTGCAATTGAATGCTTACCACGACAGTGGGCACATTGTGATCGAAGTGAACGACGATGGCCGCGGCCTGGCCCGTGACAAAATTTTAAAGAAGGCGATCGAAAAAGGCATCATCACGGCCGAACAAATGCTGACTGATGCTGAAGTCAACATGCTGATTTTTGCGCCTGGCTTTTCGACCGCAGACAAAGTGACCGACATTTCCGGTCGCGGTGTTGGTATGGATGTGGTGAAGCGAAACATAGAAGCCTTGCGTGGTTCAGTTCAGGTGCGTTCACGCCCAGGGCAAGGTTGCACATTCGAAATTCGACTGCCGCTGACCCTCGCCATTATTGATGGTTTCATGATCGGTGTGGGCGGCTCGGTGTATGTTATTCCGCTTTCTTATGTGCGGGAATGCCTGGAATTGCAGGCTGACGCCTTGGGTTCTGACGATCGAATGGACATTCATTACGACCTGCGCGGCGAGTTTTTGCCCTGCGTGCGGTTGCGCAAAGTATTTCACCCAGGGGCAAAACGCCCCAAGCGCGAAAACATTATTGTGGTCAGTTTTGGCGGTGTTAAAGCCGGCATTGTGGCCGATCAATTACACGGCGAATCACAAACAGTGATCAAGCCACTGGGCAATTTGTTTGAACAAAACAGAGCAATCAGCGGGGCCACCATCATGGGCAACGGCGATGTGGCCTTGATTATCGACGTACCAAAATTAATCACTGAAGTCAGCAGTATTACAACCAAAACGGCGGAGCTGGAATACAGCCGGCATGCCATTGAACAACCGGCAGTTCCAAGCCAAAGCCTTGAGCAGGCCAACGCGTAATTTTACAAAGGAAAACGAAATGGGTGCATTTGATTTTTTAAAGAGCGGTCAGTTGGCCACAGTTGCAGACAGCCTGGAAGTGGAAATTTCCAGCTTGAAAACCAACCTGGAAAAGCCTTTGCAGGCGTTGCCTACAAAAGACCTGAGTGGTGATGTGTTGTCAGTGGTCACCAAGATCAACGAGATGATCGCCAATGTGAATGAGCGTTCACGCAAGATTGAAGAGACTGCAGTGCGCAGCATTCACCAGTTGTGGAAAAAAGAAACATTGAAAGGTACAGCGGATGAGTTGCCCACGGTGATTCGCGACGCCATGAAGAAATTGGAAGCAGAGACCATGTTTGCGCAACGTCAGGTTCAAGCACTGGAAAGCGTGGCCACAAACGTGATGATTGCTGACGCGGATTACAACATTGTGTACGTGAACAACTCGCTGTCGAAAATGCTGGTTGAAGCAGAAACCGACATCAAGAAAGATTTGCCGCAATTTGATGCCCGAAAAATTTTGGGTGCGAATATTGACAGCTTCCACAAAGTGCCGAGTCACCAGCGTGGCATGTTGGCCCGTCTGCGCGATTCATACAGTACCAACCTGACGATTGGCGAGCGCCATTTCAACCTGTTGGTGACACCGGTGTTTGATGCGTCAGGCATCCGCGTGGGTACTGTGGTTGAATGGAAAGACCGCACAGGCGAAGTGGCCATGGCCAAGCGCGAAGAAGAGCGCGCAGAGAAAGAGCGCAAGACAGCACTTGAAAACCTGGCAATTCGCATTGCGCTCGATTCTGTGACCACCAACGTGATGATTGCAGACAACCAGAATCACATCACTTATTTGAACAACTCGCTGAACACCATGATGACGCGCAACGAGGACATGATTCGCAAGAGTCTGCCCAACTTCAACGTGCGTAAATTAATTGGTGCAAATATTGATGTTTTCCACAAAAACCCTGCGCACCAGCGCGGCATGTTGTCTGCGTTGAATTCGCCTTTGAGAACGGGAATTAAAGTGGGCGATCTGAGTTTCCGCCTGATTGCATCGCCTGTGATCAACGAGGAAGGCGAGCGCTTGGGTACGGTGGTGGAGTGGAGTGACCGCACAGCCGAAGTTGCTATTGAAAATGAAATTTCCGGAATTGTAGGTCGAGCTTCAGATGGCGATTTCAGCGATCGTATTCGTGAAGATGACAAAGACGGTTTCCTGAAAATCCTGGCACAAAACGTAAATGGTTTGTTGACCACCACATCGGTTGGTTTGGAAGACGTGGGCCGCGTGCTGAAGCTGCTGGCCAGTGGCAACATGACTCAGAAAATCACAGCCGACTACAAGGGCTTGTTTGGTGAAGTAAAAGACGATGTGAACACCACGATTGATCGCCTAAGCGATGTAATTCAGGAAGTGCGCGGCAACGCCAGTTCGCTGACCAACGCTGCCCGCGAAATTTCGAAAACTTCGCAAAGCCTTTCTCAAGGTGCAAGCAGCCAGGCTGCCGGTGTTGAAGAAGTGTCAGCCAGCATTGAAGAAATGGCAGGTTCGATCAAGCAGAACAGCGAAAACAGCCGTGTGACTGATCAAATTGCCACCAAAGCAGCTGAAGAAGCGAAAGAGGGTGGCCGCGCAGTGAGTGAAACTGTGAATGCCATGAAAGCGATTGCCGACAAAATTGGCATCGTCGACGACATTGCTTACCAAACCAACCTGTTGGCCTTGAACGCTGCAATTGAGGCAGCACGCGCTGGTGAACACGGCAAAGGCTTTGCTGTAGTGGCAGCCGAAGTACGCAAACTGGCAGAACGCAGCCAGGTGGCCGCACAGGAAATTGGTGATTTGGCCAGCAGCAGTGTGAAGCAGGCAGAACGTGCAGGAAGCCTGTTGCAGGAAATGGTCCCAGCGATTAACCGCACGTCTGATCTGGTTCAAGAAATTACGGCTGCATCGAACGAGCAAACCAACGGTGTGGCGCAAATTAACCAGGCCATGATGAACCTGAACCAGCAAACCCAACAGAATGCGGCAGCGTCTGAAGAGTTGGCTGCCACGGCAGAGGAAATGAGCGGGCAGGCCAGCATGCTGAACAGCGCCATGAGTTTCTTCGACACGGGTTCAGGTCGGACGACAAATTCACGGGGCGCAAGCCACACCGAACGCAAGCCAGCTGCAATGAAAACCAGCAGCAAGGGCAGTGTCGACGGTTTCGACAGCTTTGATGAATTCTAAAAGGGGCACTCACCATGAGCAATGTCAATGAGCAATTGGCCAAGGCCATGGAGAGTGACAGCGCCAGCCATCAGTACCTGACTTTTCAGGTGCATGATCAAAAGCTGGCGGTGGAAATTCTCCGAATCAAAGAGATCATCGAGTTTGGTCGAATTACAGTGGTGCCCATGATGCAGCAGTGCATTAGCGGCGTAATTAACCTGCGTGGTTCAGTGGTGCCTGTGGTGGATTTGAGTGCCCGGTTTGGGCAGGGCAAAACCATTATTAATCGCCGCACCTGCATTGTGATTCTTGAATCACAAATGGGTGAAGAAACGCAGGTGGTCGGCTTCATGGTCGACGCGGTGAATGCAGTGGTCGACATTGGCGCCGAATTCATCGCACCACCACCGCAGTTTGGTGCTGGAGTTCGAACCGACTTTTTGCGCGGCATTGGCAAGGTGGATGAAGAATTCGTGTTGGTGTTGAATGTTGAACGCCTGCTTGATTTCGACATTCCTACTGACCTGGAAGAAGCGGCTGCTGCGGTGGCTTAATTCGCATGAAGTCGTTGTTAAAAGGGCTCGCACGGTGCGGGCCCTTTTTATTTTTGAGTTGAACCTGAAGAATCGCCCATCCCCCACAATGATCAGGCTGGAACCCCAGCACACAAGATTGCCACCTAGATGGCACACTCACACCCACTGGGGGATATTTGTCATCCTTGGTTCGTGGCAAATCTGATCCATGCTGGCCCACCTTGTAGCGATAACCATGATTCGAACCTTAAAGATTGCACTGGATATGTCCGACAGCGCCTCACGCGCGCGTCAGCGCATGGCGTTTACTGGTCTTTCATTTCTCACGGTTTTCTTTTTCTCCCCAGCCAATGCAATCACTGGCAACACCAGTTTGATGTACCTAATGATCGCGCTGGGTGTTTATTTTTTGTTTGCCATGCTCCAGTCCTGGCTTATTTCGGATCAGTCGCCTCACTGGATAAAAATCGAATTGCCAAGTTTCTTGATGGACATGCCTTTCATTGGCCTTGGGTTGGCAATTGCCGGCGAATATTTGGCCTTGGCGTCTCCACTGTTGGCCGTGGTGGCACTGGTTCGCGGCATACGCTATGGCCCTTGCATGCTGGCTTGCCACATTGGTTTGGGTATGTTGATTGTGCTGTTACTGGCGGTTTCCAACCCTTTTTGGCAAACCCAAACCACCTTGGTTTACGCCAACTTGTTTCTATTGTTGGTGTTGCCCATCCAGTTTTATGGGGTCAGCGTCAAAATTCAGGCCAGTTCAAGATCTTTGCGTCAAGAGAACTTGACCGACCCCCTGACCAAAAGTTTGAATCGAAAAGCGTTAGAGGCAGCCCTGTGGCGTGTCTTGAATACCAAGGAGCCGTTTGTGATGTCTTTTCTGGATCTGGACAATTTCAAGATGGTCAACGACACAATGGGACATGCGACAGGCGACAAATTGTTGAAGCGTGTTTGTGCCAAGCTTTCTATCAGGTTACGGGCTGAAGACAAAGTTTATCGAATGTCAGGTGACGAGTTTGTGGTGTTGAGTTTTGGACAGGTGAGGGAAGAGTTCGCTGAAAGTCTGGGTGAGCGGATTCGTTCAGCGATTGCGGAGGCCATTCACTACACCTGTCCGAATTTACCCGTGTCGGCCAGTGTCGGGGTGCTGCTGGTCAAACATTCTGAGGTAGTCAGCCTGGAGCAATTGCTTTCGAAAGCTGACGAACTTATGTACCGGGCAAAAAATTCGGGCAAGAACAGGGTATTGGTCGAGCAGATTTAGCTGCGTTTGGCGCAGTATTTACCCACGGGTTCCTGCTTGCTAAGGGGGGTTTGTAAATCTGCTGCCTGATGGATGTAACTGCATTCCGCGATTTCACCGTAATTCGAATCAACGGATGCAAGGCTTTTGCTGAGCTGTATTGAAACGAAAATTGCCATGAATGCAGCAATGACTAGCCACAAAACCTTGCTGTTCCGTCTAAAAAAAGCGCTTAAATCAAACATGGGATGCAGTCAAACCTAGAAAGTAGTAAATGTTGTAAATTGGCTGCAATTATTGAAAAAAAATAACAATATGTCAATTCTTATTTGACTGGTTTGTCCAGTTCGCCCACGTCCAAAATAGGGGCAGCGTCCAGCGACTCGGCACCCAGCAGCATGGTGACGCGACCCAACACCGAGGCAATCAGATGTTGTTCCCAGCTTTGCAATTGATTGAACCGATCCGAGAACCTGGTTTGCAGGCTCGATGGTGCGTCATTCACCTCATGTTTGCCTTTGTCTGTCAGCACCACCTCAAGCCTGCGCTTGTCGACGGTGCTGCGAATTTTTTCAATCAAGCCGCGGCTTTCCAGCTTCTGCAAGATAACCGTGGAAGTTACAGGGGAAAGGCTCATTGATTTGGCCAGTTCACCAGGCGAAATTCCCGGATTGTCTGCAACTGCCTGCAAGGTGAGTAATTCCGAGGTCGCCATATCGGCTTTTTTGGCCAGCTCCCGGGCACCAGATTCTGTGGCACGAATAATTCGTCGTAGCGAAACAAGGGAATTTTGTAGGGTGCTGTCCATGCTGGCCAATTTATAAACTGATTCAATATTGTGAATTGTAGTGATTAACAGGCTGTAGAAGTCGTAAAAATCTGCGCTTAGAGCAATCTCCCCAAATGTAGCGTGGGAGTGCTGGTGGTGGGGTAAATAGTCTAAATTTGCATTAGTTCATAAAGTAAACTATTATTGTCGGGTTCTTTCATAAAAATTCTTTGTTTGGTTGTTTTTAAAAGATAAAATTAGACAAGGAGATTTTACGAAAGGATGAGAAGTAGTTTATTTTATTAATAATAAATGGTTCTGCCAATAACAGCGCCATCTCATCCGAATGTCTGAAATTGATGTCGTTTTGCGACATCCCGTGCTCGAAGACGGTACTGCCGTGTTTGATCTCGTGGACGCTTGCAAGCCCCTCGACCTGAACTCCCATTATTTGTACTTGCTTCAATGTAGCCATTTTGCGCCCACATGCGTGGTTGCAACCCTGCACGGTGAAGTTGTGGCCTGGGTTTCTGGTTACATTCCACCCAAACACGCCGACACATTTTTTGTTTGGCAAGTGGCTGTGGGTGAAAAAGCCCGGGGTCTTGGTTTGGGCAAGAAACTCATTAACTGGGTGCTTGCACAACAAAACGGAATTCAAAAAATACACACATCCATTACGCCCGACAATGCGGCGTCTTGGGGTCTTTTCAAGTCGTTGGCCCGTGATTGGGGCAGCGATTTGACTTCACGAGACTGGTTCGAAGAACAGTCTCATTTTGGCGGTCGACACAACACCGAAGTACTGGTGGAAATCGCCTTGCCAACATCGCCTCTGGCGACATTCCTACAAACTCAAGGAGTACAACAATGAGTGACTCAAGCAAGTCAATCGACTTTCAAACCCTGAGCAAAATCCGCACTTTCCAGAAAAATGAATCGGAAGCACGCAGCTATTGCCGCAGCTTTCCCACTCTGTTTGTGCGTGCCAAGGGCAGCTACATGACCGACATGAATGGTCAGGATTATCTCGATTTCCTGTCTGGGGCAGGCTCGTTGAACTACGGGCACAACGATCCAGAGATGAAATCGGCATTGCTTGATTACATTGCAGACGACGGCATTGGCCACAGCCTGGACATGCACAGCGCCGCAAAGGCCAAATTTATTGATGCCTTCAATCGCCATATTCTGAAGCCACGCGGCATGCAGTACCGCATTCAATTTACAGGCCCAACAGGCACAAACTCGGTTGAAGCGGCCATCAAGCTGGCCCGTAAAATTACCGGGCGCAAGCAGATTATTGCGTTTACGAACGGCTTTCATGGTGTAACCCAGGGGGCGCTGGCATGTACGGCCAACACACATCACCGAACTCCATCGGCTTCAACGCTGTGTGGTGTTGATCGTTATCCCTACGACGGTTACATGGGTGAGGGTGTAGACACCACTGAATACCTGGAAAAAATGCTGACTGACAAATCAAGTGGTCAAGACTCACCTGCAGCCGTGATTGTGGAAGGCGTGCAGGGCGAGGGTGGTTTGAACCCCGCCTCCATGAAGTGGCTGAAGAACCTGGCCAAGGTAACCCGCAAAGCAGGTGCCATGTTGATTCTGGATGAAATCCAGGCGGGTGTAGGCCGCGCAGGTTCCTTCTTCAGTTTCGAAGAAGCTGGTATTGAGCCCGATTTGATTTGCCTGTCCAAGTCGCTCTCGGGCATGGGTTTGCCCATGGCCGTTACCTTGATTCGCCCCGACCTAGATTTCTGGAAGCCAGGCGAGCACAACGGCACCTTCCGTGGCAACAACCATGCCTTTATTACTGCCGCAGCATCGCTTGAAAAGTACTGGGCCAACCCGGCGTTCGAGCGTGGAATTGCCCAACGTGCAGACGTGATCAATCAAAGCCTGAATCGCATTTTGAAGGCCAATGAGAACATCACCGTTCAGGTCAAAGGCCGCGGCATGATGCAAGGCATCGAGTTGCAAAACGGTGCTTTGGCTGACGAGGTGGTGGCCGAGTGTTTCAAGCACAACATGATTATTGAAACCTGTGGCAACGATGGCCAGGTGGTAAAGGTATTTGCTGCGTTGAACATTGAAATGGAAGACCTGAAAAAAGGCCTGACAATTCTTGAAAAAGCGGTGGCCACCATCAGTGCCAAGGTTGAGAAGGAAGCCAACAACAAAAAGGTGAAAGCATGATTGTTCGTAAACTGAGCGATGTGCAGGGCACGGAAAAGCACATTCATTCCAAAGGTTGGGACAGTGTTCGCATGCTGTTGCGCGACGACAAAATGGGCTTTTCCTTTCACATCACCACCATTCACGCCAAAGCTGAATTGCACATGCACTACAAGAACCACTTGGAAAGCGTGTACTGCGTCAGCGGCAAGGGCGAGATTGAAAGCAAGATCGACGGCAAGGTGTACCCCATTGAAGCGGGCACCATGTATGCCTTGAACTTGCACGATCCGCATATTCTGCGTGCGTTCGATGAGCCCATGATTATGGCCTGCGTGTTCAATCCGCCCGTCACTGGCGCGGAAGTGCACGACGAGACCGGCGCATACCCTGCGCTGGCCGACTAAGCAAATTATTCAGGAGGCAAAACAATGATTGTTTCAGCCGTAAGAGACCCATACCCTACACGCGACAAATCGGAAGGTGCGTTGATTCGACGCGCCGAGCCCGTGGTGTACAGCGAGTGGACTGAAGACTCACCCTTGAGCAAAGAACAAATGGACCAGTTTGAGCGCGATGGTTACCTGGTGTTGACCGATGTGTTTTCTGCACATGAACTGGATGAGTTGCGCGCCGCTGCTGAGCGTGCAAGCAAAAATTGCGCAGAAACCCATCCTGGTCAGTTGATCAAGGAAGCCGATGGTGAGCAGCTTCGCACCTTGTTTGGTGTACATGGCATGGAAGGTTTGTTGAAAGACACGGCCAGCAACCCCCGCATGCTTGAAGTGATTCAAACCTTGTTGAATGACCAGGTTTACATTCACCAGTCGCGTTTGAATTTCAAAAGCCCGCACTACGGCAGTGGCTTTGAGTGGCACAGCGATTTTGAAACCTGGCACGCCGAGGACGGCATGCCAGGTATGCGAGCCATCAGCGCCACAGTGTTGCTGACCGATGAAATTTCAGCCGATGGTTCGCTGAAATTCATGCCCAAAAGCCATCGAACATTTGTGGCCTGCCCTGGCGAAACTCCTGATTCCTGTTACCGCGAGGCTTTTAAGAAGCAGGCAGTTGGCAAGCCGCCTGCTTTGTTCCTTGATTTACTTGAAGAAAGCGGTGGCGTGCAAGAAGTGGTTGCACCTGCAGGTTCGGTGGTGCTATTCGATTGCAATGTGATGCACGGTGCGGGTAAAAACACCAGCGAGCACTTGCGGGCCAATTTGTTCTATGTGTACAACGCAGTCAGCAATGCGCTGAATACGCCATATGCCGCCAGCGAACCTCGGCCCGAGTTTCTGGCTTCACGCAAGGTTGAACCCTTGATGGCGCAGGTTCCCGCTTAATTTGGGCGCCAGTTTTTTTATCTGCCTTGCGGTGGTGTTGCTGATCGGGCTCAGTTCCGCTAGGCAAGCCAAAGCAAGCGCGTCTGATTACTTTGTGGCAAGCCGCAGCATTCCTCCTTGGTTGGTGGGGCTGTCGGCTGTAGCCACAAACAATTCCGGTTACATGTTCATTGGATTGATTGGTTACACCTACGCCGTGGGCATTCAATCAATCTGGTTGATGGTGGGCTGGATCGCGGGCGATTTGATTGCCTCCAAAATTGCCCATGAACGCATGCGCGACGAAGCTGATCGCGTTCATGCCAACGGCATTATCAGCCTGCTTGCGCGTTGGGGTGGCACCAACAGCCGCAGTTGGCAAGTGCTGGCTGCCTTGGTCAGCGTGGTATTTCTGGCCACCTATGCAGCTGCACAAATTTCTGCGGGAGGCAAGGCGCTCGAAGGCATGCTCGACATTCCCATGTCCATTGGCATGAGCATGGTTGCCGTGGTGGTGATTGCCTACAGCATTGCGGGTGGCATGCGCGCTTCCATCTGGACCGACGCTGCCCAGTCGCTGTTGATGGTGGTGTCGATGGTGGTGCTGTTGGTGGCGGCAGTGGGTCATTTGGGCGGGCTGAATGCCGTGTTCGAACGAGCAAATGCAATCAATGGCTTCATGAGCCCAATGCCAACTGGCCTGGATATTTCAGGCTTTGCAGGGCCGGTGGCTTTTGTAGTTGGATGGATGTTTGCTGGTGCTGCTGCACTGGGGCAACCGCACATCGTGAGCCGCTTTCTGGCCCTGCAAGACACCAAACAAATGAACAGGGTGCGCCTGTGGTACTACAGCTACTACCTGCTGTTCTACTGTTTTGCCACAGCGGTGGGATTGCTTAGCCGCCTGTATTTTGGTGAAAGTGCTGGCTTTGATCCTGAACTGGCCTTGCCCAATATGGCGCGAGACCTCTTGCCACCCTGGCTGGCCGGTTTGATGTTGGCAGGCATTTTTGCTGCAACCATGTCGACCGCAGATTCACTGGTGTTGTCGTGTTCATCGGCCATTACCCAAGATCTCCCTCGAAAACAATCTGAAAACCGATTTTTCCTGAAGGCGGCCACGGCGGCCACTACCTTGTTCGCACTGGGCATTGGCCTGTTCAGCGAGCAAAGCGTATTTTCACTGGTGGTATGGGCTTGGGGCACATTGGGTGCTGCATTCGTGCCCATTCTGATCTGGCAAGTGCTAGGAGCAAGTTTGTCTTCCTTGGCAATGCTAAGCATGTCGATTGCAGGGGTGACCGCAACAATAGTTTGGAAGTTTTATGGCTTTCCAGCTACCTTCTACGAAGGGGCATTTGGAATTTTGATTGGTCTGGTGCTGGGCGTATTTGTCAGCACAAAACAAAGGCCAGTGAATTGACTACGTATAAGTACTGGACATTATTTCACCCTGTTAACCCGATTGGGGGGATGGGGGTGATACCCCAACTTGTTAAATTGGTAGCTGGGCTCGAGTTGAGTATTCAAGTCTAGGCGCATATAAAAATATCAGCATTTAGCTGTAAATACTAATTCCAGGGCGACAGGTTTAATGAATTGGTTAGTGGAGGATTTTGCATTCGCTGCAATGGTACTTTCAGAGTCAAATCTGTCTGGCCTAGCTTTTGGCTTTTTCGCATCGCTGTTGGCCATGACAGTGGGCGTGGAAGTTCGAATCAAGAATCCCACAGTGATTGCCAACAGTCCCGCTTTGATTCGCCGGGGAGCTCCACTTACCCTGTTCGCATTGGCCATGTTTTTTGCAGCCACTCTAGCCGACTTGAATCTCCCCGCGTCGCGTGAATCTCGATTCAGTCTTGTCGGCACACTTGCTCTATTTCCAGTGGGCATCCTCTTACTACTTGCCGCAGATTACATTCTGCAAGCGCTCAAACATCGCCCGCTGCTTTTCCGGGCTTTTTATGTTTTTTCAGGTGTGGTGCTGCAATTGTCCATACAGGCAGCATTCATTCTTTTGCCAAATGACCGTTCCATCTTGCAAATAAGCTGGAATGGTCTTGGCACATTGGTTTTGGTTCTGGTTCTTGTTTTGGGGTGCATGAGTCAATTTGTTCACGACACTGCACTGGGAAAGTTCAAGTGCATCCGTAAACGGATGGTGCACATCTTTGGCATTGCCGGGTTGAATCAGCTGATCGCTTACAGCTTGATAGGATTCATTACCGTGGTCGAGGGCGATGGAGCGGTATCTTGGTTCGGCTTGTGGACTGATCGGGTGGGTTATGAACTTTTCATCAGTTTCTCCGCCCTGTTCATGATTTCTGTGTTGATGTGTTATGTCTATGTGCTGTTTGACAAGTCAGTACAAGTTCTGCGCGCAGACAACCAAAAACTGCGTGTGTTGAAACAAGATGCATTGGCTCAGGTCGCCAATGCATCGGAAGAACTTGAACTCGAGAGAACCCGCATTGAGCAGCTCGAGCGGTCAATCGAACTTGTTCAGCACGACCATGAAATGTCTGTAGACAGCCTGGTGGCTGCGGTAGCGACCCTTGAAGACGGCGTGTTTGAATGGGACATTGAGCATGAAACAATGGCTTTCAGTTCGACATGGAGAAGGCTGTTCGGGCTCGATGATGTTTTACAGCCCGCTTTGCCTGCAAACATCTGGCGAGCTGGTGTTTTGTCTGAAGACATCAAAAGTCTTGATGCTGCCCTGCACGCCTGTTTAACCGGAGAGGTGAGCAGTGCAGCCGTGCAGATTCGTTATGCAACATCGTATGGATCCACGCTAAAGCTCGAAATTAATCTGGTGGCCGTCAAGAATGCATATGGTCTTCCCAGCAAGGCGGTAGGGATTATTTATGACCGCACCGAAGAAATGGATCTTGAATTGTCGATCCGGGAAGAATTGAATGAAGAGTCTTTGTTGTCGTCGAGAAAATCCCAGTTTGTATCGTACCTTTCGCATGAAATTCGCACACCCATGACGGTGATCGGTTCAGCCAAAGCGCTGCTTGAAAGTACCTTGCAGAAGGAACAAGTCAATACGGAAACAGCCTTGCATTACATTGATCAGATCGGTGGGGCATTGAGGTCACTTCGGGCGTTGGTCGACGAAACCTTGATGTTTATGGGTTCGAATTTCGCCAGAAAGCACCTGAACGTCACTTTGTTGAATGTCAGCAAAGTGTTCAACCAATTTTCTTCTCTTGAACAGCGCCGTCGTCACGGTCAACATTGGTTTAAGTATCATCTGGATCCAAGCCTTGAGAAGATGGATTTTTATTCTGACGAGTATGTGTTCACACAAGTCATGAGGCAAATGTTGGCTTTCGCGGAAAGCAAAGAATCTGACGCGGGCAAACTGACCATCAAGATGAACAATGATCATACGCTTAACCTGTGCATCGAATTGAAAGCATGGCCAGCATGGATGATTAAAGGCGGACAGTTGGAGCCGACTCACGACAAGGAAACAGTGGTTCCTTTCAAGGGAGAGTGTTTGCCATTTACCTTATTGCTGACCAAGCGTGTGATTCGCTTGATTAACGGCCGCATTATGATCAAAAATCGTGGCGTTCGCCATTGGTTGTGTGTTGAGTTGCCGTCCATGAAGGAGGATGCATGCCACGTGTGATGATCGTAGAAGATGATTTGACAATTCTGAGCAATCTGTCACAGATACTGCAATTAAGTGGTCTGGATGTGATCGAAGCGCACGATGGCGATGTGGCATGGACCATTTTGCAAAGCCGCTTGGCGACCGGCGCGGCCCTGCCCAAGTTGATTGTGAGCGATTTGATGATGCCCAAGATGGACGGATTTGAGTTGCTGGCGGCGGTGCGGGACCATGCAGAGCTTGAGTCAATTCCGTTTGTACTTTTAAGCGCACGCAGTGATGCCAGCGACCTTCACCAGGCATTCACTTTGGGCGCCAGCGAATATCTGGTCAAGCCATTTGAAGTGGATCAACTCATGGATGTGATTCGGCATTTTCTTTCCAAGACTACACAGCCACCAGATGAAGTCCCTGGCTATAACAACAAGGCCAATACGGATTTTTTTCTGGAATAATCTGCTGATCACCCGTGGTGCTTCGCTTCTTCCGCGCTGATTGGGCATTGAAACTATAGAGCGAATTTAATTCGTAACCAACACCGACACGCTAAGCAGTCGCCCAATCGCGCCATCAATGCCAGCAATGAAGTAAGGCAAGCTGACCCAAAGAACCCACAAACCCACGCCAATCGTGATGGAAAAACCAATCGACATCACGTTCAGTTGGGGCGCTGCACGTGCCAAAATACCGAGCACAATGTTGCTGATCAATACAGCAGCCAGCACCGGTAGAGAAATCTGTAGTGCAAGCATAAACATGATGCTGCCGGCCTGTGCAATGTTCTGAGAGTTGACCACCGTTAAGTTTGCGCTGATCGGTATAAGCTCAAAGCTTTGAACCACTGCCGCGATCACCAGCAAGTGGCCGTCGATAACCAGAAAGACCAAGCTGGCCAGTACACCGAGAAAACTACCGATCAACGGTGTTTGGGAACCCCGGGAAGGGTCGATGAATTGGGCGAACGCAAGCCCCATTTGTAGACCCAATAAATCACCGGCCATCTCGAACGCGGCAAACACCAAACGCATCGAAAATCCCATGGCCACGCCCACCAGTATTTGCTGTAGTAGCACGGGAATTGCCTGCGCAGACGTTAATACGGGGGGGGCGGGCAGCAGTGGCATCATCATGACCGCGATGAGAGCAGCCAGGGCAACACGTGTTCGTCGTTGTACAGTCCGATTGTCGAACACCGGAGCGGTAGCCAACATCGCAAGGATGCGAATGAAGGGCCACAGAAATGTGGCAATCCAGATCTCCAGTTGTTCGCCGTTGATGGGAACCATACTGCCCGGTTTAACCGATCACGTTGGGGATGTTCATGATGAGGCGTTGCGTGTAGTCGACCAAAGTGGACAACATCCATGGCCCCAGCAGCAGCAACGTTGCAAAAATACCTAAAATTTTCGGGATGAACGACAAGGTCATCTCATTAATTTGGGTTGCTGCCTGCAAAATGCTGACCAACAAACCGACCACAAGGGCGACGACCAACAATGGGCCGGAAACGATCAACATCACTTCCAGTGCGTTTTGCCCCAAATTTAGTACAGTTTGGCTATTCATGAGTAAATGCCCAATTCCGTTCAGGTTTCAAAGCTGGCCACCAGCGAGCCGACCAGCAGCGTCCAACCGTCGACCAATACAAACAGCATGAGCTTGAATGGCAATGAAATCAACATGGGGGACAGCATCATCATGCCCATCGACATCAGCACGCTGGCCACAATCAAATCAATGACCAAAAAAGGCAGAAAAATCATGAAGCCAATTTGAAACGCAGTTTTAAGTTCGCTGGTGACAAATGCCGGAATCAAAATTCTTAAGGGCACATCTTCTGGATTCTCTACATTCTCAACTTTGCCCAGTCGCATGAAGAGTGCCAAGTCGGGTTCGCGCGTTTGCTTCAACATAAAGTCTTTCATGGGAATGCTTGCGCGTTCGGTCATTTCCTGAAATTGAATTTCATTGTTGGAAAACGGCAGGTAGGCGTTTTCATACACCCGATCAAATACCGGGGCCATGACAAAAAAAGTAAGGAACATGCTTAGGCCAATGATGACCTGATTGGGTGGCGAGTTCTGAGTGCCCAACGCCATGCGCAACAGTGACATTACAATCACGATGCGGGTAAAGCCAGTCATCATGAGCAACAGGGCAGGCAAAAAGCTAAGAAAGGTAAAGAACAGCAGCGTTTGAATGGGCACGCTGTAGTTGGTGGTGCCGTTTGCACCGGGGCTCGCCGTGACGCCGGGCAGCACTTGCTGAGCCTGCGCTTCAGGTGCGAGCAGTGCAAGGCCAGCAGCCAGAATGCCAAGCCATGCGAGTGATGTGCCCCAGCGCGCGTTGAGCATGCTCATGGCTTCACCTTTGGGTTTTTCATGCGTTCCAGCATTTTTGCAAAATTGGCCGCCGGGTTTTGCATTTGCTCAAGCTCAATGCTGCCAGCAGGCATGCTGTGCAAGGTGGTGATGCTGTTGCTGGTCATGCCCAACATCAGCCAGGTGTCGCCCACTTCAACCAGAACAATTTTTTCCCGTGGTCCCAAGGCCGAGGTGGCCAACACCTTGTAAAATCCACCGCGCTTTTGTTGATTGGTGAACCCCATGCGTTTAAGCAGCCACACCAGTGCGAACAACAGGCCGATGACGAACAACAAGCCCAATGTGGTTTGAAGCAGGTGACCTGTCACTGGTGACTCAGCCGCAGGCATGACCATCGCGTTGGCTTCAGTGGCGCCCTGGTTTGCAGCTTCTTGGGCCCAGGCCATGCTGTTGCCCAGCAATGCGCCCCCAGCCAAGAACAAAAGGCGCATGCCCTTTGCGAAAGGGTTGCGCCTTGTGATCAGTTTTCCCACCGTACTTCTGTATTTTTTTTGTGTGTGCATGCCTTGGTACTGCGAAGTGGTTTTAACGGTTGAGCTTTCTCAAACGCTCTGAGGGCGTAATGATGTCGGTCAAGCGAATACCAAATTTGTCGTTGACTACCACCACTTCACCCTGCGCAATGAGGTAGCCGTTCACCAACACATCCATGGGTTCGCCAGCCAAGCCATCCAGTTCAATCACGGAGCCTTGAGCAAGCTGCAGAATGTGTTTAATGGGTATCTTCGTCCGACCCAGCTCAACAGTCAACTGAACCGGGATGTCGAGAATCATGTCAATGTCGTTCTGAGTGCCCGATGCCACACTTCCGGCGAAGGGCTGAAACAAGCCAGATGCGGGTTTCGCGTCACTGGCCTTGGCGAACAGGTTGTCAGTGTCGCTGGTGGACGTGGCGCTTGTGCTGGCCTGTTCAGCCAGTGCGGCTGCCCAATCGTCGGCTGCGTCGGTAACGGTTTCTTCGTGCTGTTCAGACATGGTCTATTCCTTATCTTGATCGCTATTCGTGTGTTTTTTCGGTTTGTTTGGCATCTTTGCTCAGCAAAGCCTCCAGATTCAGGGCGTCTGCGTGGGATTCGTTTTGAACCGCCAACACTTCTTCCACTTTCAGGGCGTATTGCCCGCCACTGGTTCCGTAGCTGCAATTGAATACCGGTACATTGTCGACGCGGGCTTCGATCACCTTGTCGATTTCAATTGGGATTACATCGCCAATTCGCAGTTCCATGATGTCTGCCACTGTCAGCGGTGCGCTGGCCAAGCTTGCAACCAGATCCACTTCAGCCATTTGTACCTGCTTTTTCAACATGGTGACCCAACGTTTGTCGGGCTCTGCCTGATCACCCTGCATGCTTGAATACAGCAAGTCGCGAATGGGCTCCATGGTGGAGTAGGGAATGCAAATGTGCAACGAACCGCCGCCGGCACCCAACTCGATTGAAAATGAGGTGGTGACCACAATTTCTGAAGGCGTTGCAATGTTGGCAAATTGGGTGTGCATTTCAGAGCGCAGGTAGTCTGGCTTCAAAGGAAACACGGGTGCCCAGGCCTTGATGAATTCTTCACGAATCACTTCCAGCATGCGCGCAATAATGCGTTGTTCGGTTTGCGTGAAATCTCGACCTTCTACACGGGTGTGGAAGCGACCGTCGCCACCAAAGAGGTTGTCGATTACTGCGAACACAAGGCTTGGGTCGAAAATGAACAGGGCGTTTCCGCGCAATGGACGCATGGCCATGATGTTCAGGTTGGTGGGTACCACCAGGTTTCGAATGAATTCGTTGTACTTCAAAACCTTCACTGGCCCAACCGAAATTTCCGGACTGCGGCGCATGAAGTTGAACAGGCCGATTCGGATCAAACGTGCGAAACGCTCGTTGATGATTTCCAGCGTCGGCATGCGGCCGCGAACAATACGTTCTTGCGTGGCCAAGTTGTAGGGGCGGACGCCTTCATGGGTCTCAGACGCGTCTTTCGTTTCTTCTTCGCCGTTGACACCCCGAAGCAGGGCATCGACTTCGTCTTGTGAAAGGAATTCTCCGGGCATGGTGCTGGGCGTCCTGTTACTGAATCACAAAACTGGAGAAATGTACGTCGCGAATACCGCGTGTTGGATCTTTGGGGTCACCTTTGATGGTGACTCGGGCCAAATCCACCAGCTCATCCATCAGGCGTTGCTTGCCTTCAATCGATGTCAGGTCACCCACATTTTTTCCAGACAACACCAACAAAATGCGGCTGCGGATTACGGGTGTGAAGTTTTTGATTTCATCAGCCTGTGTGGCACCACTGACCTCGTAGGTAACTCCGATTTGCAGGTAGCGTGTGCTGTCGGGTTCGGCCAGATTCACCACGAACTGATCCATCACAACAAATGTGGGTGGCCCCAAAGGTTCTTCGACTTTTTCCTCTGCGGCACCGTCACCAGACTGACCGGCCAACATGAAGAAAGCAGCAGCGCCGCCTGCGCCAAGAACCGCTAAAACGATTGCAAGAATCAAGATCAGTTTCTTCTTGGATCCCTTTGCGGGCGCAGCTTCTGGTACTGCTGCAGCGGGTGCCGGGGCAACTCTGGCCATACTTGACTCCGTAAGTTCAAATGCTGTTGTGTGTCACTTTCAAACTCTATTGTGTCTGAAAGGTTTCTGAGCAAACCCCCGAAAAGCCGTGTTGTTTTGACTCTATTCATTCGTAAAGCTTGTTTGGTCAGGCGAACAGGTCCAGTTTGCCGTCTGCCTTGCGAGCGCTGCCTGTTGCGGTATTTGCTGCAATCGATTCTTGCTCGCTTGAACCCCCGTTGGCGGATTGTTGGCCACCCCGGTTTTGTCCATTGCCCTGATCAAACTGTGATTGTGCGTTGCTGTTCTGACCATTGGCATTGCTGCCGGGCGAGTTGCCATGTTGAATTTGAACTTGGTTCAGTTGCAAGCCATTTTGTGCCAGCACTTCTTTCAGTCCACCCAAGGCTTGGGTCAGCAGGTTTGCCGAGGCTTCGTCTTGTGTGCGAATCACCAATTGAACCTGCTGGCCTTTTTGAACCAGGCGCATGTTCATCGGCCCGAATGTTTCCGGGTTCACGCGAATGTCCACGGTCGACATGTTTTTGCCGATTGCCCAGTTCACGGTCTGGCCTAGTTCTTTGGCGAAGCCTGGTTGATTTACCGGGGTTTTGATCAAGGCTTGGGGGGCGGTGCCCGTTGTGCCAGCCAGCCCATTGGTGCCCGCAGCGATGCCATTTGTAGTGCCGGCAGTTTGCAAACTGCCGTTGGCCAGAATTTTTTGACCCACTTTCAGTTCTTCAGCCTCCAGCTTGCCACCCAGGTTTTGTGCCTGTTGGGCAATTTGCGGCGCAAGCTGGGCCGCCACCGGATTGGTATTGCCCACATTATTGGCGGAAGTTCCTGTTTGTGCCTGCACTTCGGCTTTCGTACTCACGTTGCCGCTGCTCAACAGGGCATCCAACTTCGTATTGCCTGTTGATGTTTTGTCTTGAGCCGGGCTGGTGTTTACCGTTGTTTGAACGGTTTGTTCCGTGTTGACCAGTTTGGTGCTTGAGTCTACTGCAACTGTTTTGAGGGCATCGCCTTGCGTTTCAACTACTGCGGCCGCGTTGCCTGCAGCCAAGGTGGCGGCAGGGCTTGTAGTTGCTGATGTGGCGGACGTAGCGGCTGCGGTTGTTAAGCTGGCGCCTTCTGAACCTGTATTTTCAGTGTTGGCAGTTTTCACCTGTTCAGCCGAAGGTTTACCTTCCACAGCGGTTTGTTCAGTCGTTGAGTTGTCATTGGGTCGGGCTGCCTGACTGGTTGGCTCTGGAGCCTTTTCAGCAGAATTCGCTTTGTTGCTACTGGCAACTGGCGCCTGCGAAACATCCGCTTGCATCGGCGTTGCACTGGCAGGTTGCATCCAGTTGCGCTGCGCCCACATGGCGGCCTGTGCTGCCTCGGTATTCACATTGCTGTCGCTGCTCTTTTTGGGCTTGTCCTGTTTAAATAGCGATTCTCGCAGCTGCGATTCAATGCTGTTCAATTGGGAATTTGGAGTCATCTTCCCCATGGCGGAACTGAACAGGTCGTTGAAGTTTAGTTCAACCTGCTCGTTGGCCTGCTTGGGCTTGCCACCCGTACTTTGGGTTTGAACTTTGTTGATGTTGTTCATGGCTTGTGTGCTTGTGCTCAAGAGTGCTCTCCAGCGGTTTGAACCCGATAAATGCGTGCAGCATACTCATCGTTCATTTTTTGATCACGTTTGTTCTCCAGCTTGGCCTGCTTCAACTTTTCGCGTTCAACCAGTGCTTCGAATTTGCGTTGTTCGGCCAATGCTGTTTGCCATTGCGTGCGTTGGTGGGCCAGGGTGGTGTTCAGAAAATCGATTTCACGGGTCTGCTGAGCCACTGCCTCGCCGATTTTGCCGACGAAGGCCAACTGGTTTCGCAATTGTTGGCCTGTCATGCCAACCGAGGCTTTGTTGTGCATGCCGCCTTCGCATTCATCGCGGTAGGTTTGCAGCATGTTCAGCTTGTCTTGACCCTGCACCAACTTTTGCTGGGTAGCAGCCATGCTTCGGGCCAGGTTGTCGGCCTTTTCGCTGGCCTGTTCAATCAGAATTTGCAGCACATTGCTCATAAAGACCCAAGCGTTTTAATGTTTGTCGTTCTTGAATTCATTGGGAAACAGCGATTGAAGACCTGCCAAGGCTTCATCGAAACTTGCACTCTCTAACATTGACTGTTGCAGCAGGTTTTCAATCTTTGGATAAAGGGCCAAAGAATGGTCCAATTGCGGGTCTGCCCCGGGGGCATAAGCGCCTACGGTAATCAGATCGCGGTTGCGCTGCACCCTGGAAAACGCGGCTTTCAGGCCCCTCGCGGCATTCAGGTGGCCTGCTGGCACAATATTGTGCATGGCGCGTGAAATTGATTGTTCAATGTCAATGGCGGGGTAGTGGCCACTTTCGGCCAGTTGGCGCGAAAGTACAATGTGCCCGTCCAGAATTGCACGGGCTGAGTCCGCGATCGGGTCTTGCTGGTCGTCGCCCTCTGTTAGCACGGTATAAAACGCGGTGATCGATCCGCCGCCTTTGCGGCCATTGCCCGCGCGTTCGACCAGCGTGGGCAGCTTCGCAAATACACTGGGTGGGTAGCCTTTGGTGGCAGGTGGTTCGCCAATGGCCAAGGCGATTTCTCGCTGTGCCATGGCGTAGCGGGTTAGCGAGTCCATAATCATCAGCACATTGTGACCCTGATCCCGGAAATGTTCAGCCACCACTTGGGTGTATGCGGCACCTTGCATTCGAAGCAGTGGGCTGACGTCCGCCGGGGCCGCAATCACCACACTGCGTTTTAAGCCCTCTTCACCCAGAATTTGTTCAATGAATTCTTTCACTTCGCGGCCACGCTCACCGATCAGGCCCACCACAACACGGTCGGCTTTGGTGTAACGGGCCATCATGCCCAGCAACACCGATTTGCCTACGCCTGAACCCGCCATCAAGCCAATTCGCTGGCCACGCCCTACGGTAAGCAGGGCGTTAATGGCACGAACACCCACATCCATGGGTTCGGTTATGGGTTCGCGTTCCAGCGGGTTGATTGGGCGGGCGGCCAAGGGGCAGCGTTTTTCGAATTTCAATTCGCCCAGTGTATCCAGCGGGCGGCCATTGCTGTCAACAACCCGGCCCAACAGGCTGTCGCCCACGGGCAGGTGTTTGGTTTTGTCTTCTGGCCTGCGCCAGGGGTGGGCTTTAACGCCCAGTTTGGGAGCGATGGGGGGTGGTTCCTGCGCAATCACTTTTGCGCCGGGGGTCATGCCGTGTACATCGGTGGCGGGCATCAAAAACAGTTTGTCGCCGTTAAAGCCGACCACTTCCGCTTCAAGCGGGGGCGCGCCTTTTTGCACCACAGTGCACACGCTGCCAACAGGCAACTTCAAGCCCACAGCTTCCATCACCAAACCAGCAACGCGGGTTAACTTTCCGGTGGCAACCTGGGGTTGGCTGTGTTCAACCAGAAACTTGCATTCATCAAGCCAGTCCAGCAGGTCTGCCATTTAGTCTGCGTCCTTGTCGGAATCTTCGTTCAAATCGTCGGGGTTAATGGGTGTGTTTCTACCCAAGGCCTCAATGGCGCGCAGCCAGCGGGTTTGCAATGTGGCGTCCACTTCGCCTTCTGGGTGCTGCAGCAAAAAGCCGCCTTGCAGTTGTTTTGGGTCTTCGATCATGCGCAAATTGCCAAGCATTTGCTGGTCGCCGAATTGGGCTTCCAACACACGGATGGTATTGGGGTGCGCACGCAAAGCCACTGCCTTGCCATGCAGTTGCATGGTTTCAAGCACCTGGTTCAGCAGTTCAGCCGCTTGCTCTGGGTGCATGGCCAGTGTGTCGGAAATCACTTTTTTACTGACCAACACGGCCAAGTCAAGCAGCTTTTCTGACAGCTCGCCTTTAAACCGCTCAAACTCGTCTTCCATTGTTTTTGCAGCCTGTACCAACACCACGCGTTCGTTGTGTGCCGCATTCCAGCCGGCTTCATAACCGGATTGCTGACCGCGTTCTTCGGCCAGTTTCAAGGTATCGCGTTCCAGTTCTTCCAGCTGTTTTTCGCGACGGGCCAGTGCCTCTTCCCATTCCTTCAAGCGCAATTCCTCGGCTGTGAGGGGCGGGGGTGGGGTGGCTTGCTCCGTGCGTTGACGGTCCAGTTCCGACATCATTCGGTCAACCGGGTTTTCATAACGTGAGCCAATCAGTTCGACAGACCAGTTGGGCAATTCAGCGGCATCCAGGCCGCGAATAATTCGGCTAGACGAACGCATCGTCGCCTCCACCACCCAGTACCAGCTCGCCTGCATCAGCCAACTTTCTGGCCACTTTCAGTACATCTTTTTGTGCCGCTTCCACTTCCGATAGCCTTACTGGGCCACGGCTTTCCAGGTCGTCGCGTAGCGCTTCCGCAGCACGGCTAGACATATTCTTGAACACTTTTTCACGAATGGCTTCGTCTGCACCTTTCAACGCGATTACCAGCAAGTCGCTTTGAACGTCGCGCAGAATACTTTGCATGCCGCGGTCGTCAATGTCGAGCAGGTTGTCGAATGTGAACATTTCATCCTGAATGCGCTGACTCAGTTCGTTGTCGTATTCACGAATGGTATCCAGCACAGTTTTCTCGGAAGTGGTGCCCACAAAGTTCAGGATTTCAGCTGCAGCACGTACGCCACCCAAGGTGGTTTTCTTCAGCTTGTCGCCACCGGCCAGAACTTTGGACAAAACGTCGTTCAGTTCAATCAGGGCATTGGGCTGTATGCCATCAATGGTAGCAATGCGCAACACCACATCGCTGCGAAGGCGGTCCACAAACAAATTTAAAATGGCCGCTGCAAAGTCGCGTTCCAGGTGCACCAGAATGGTGGCGATAATTTGCGGGTGTTCGTTTTTGATCAACTCTGCCACTGTGCCCGGGTCCATCCACTTCAGGCCTTCAATGCCGGACGTGTCGCTGCCCTGCAGAATACGGTCAAGCAGAAACCCCGCTTTGTCTTCACCCAGGGCGCGGGTCAGTACGCTGCGAATGTAGGCATCAGAATCAAGTCCCAAGGCGCTTTGGCTTTGCGCCATGTTGACCACTTCACCGGCAATCTCTTCAATACGGTCAATTGGCACGTCTTTGGTTTTCGACATTTGCTGGCCAAGTTTCTGGACTTCTTTGGGCCCCAGGTACTTGAATACTTCAGCGGCTTCTTCTTCGCCCAAGCTCAGCATCAAGATTGCGCCTTTCTGAATTCCCAGTTCGCTTTCTGCCATGGTGTTTCTTCCTTGTAGTACTTAAGGCGTTTGCTTTAAGCGTTTTGTGTTTCGCCGTTGACCCAGTTTTTCACGATGTTGGCGACAATTTGCGGATGCTCTTTGGCCAGCAGGCGAAGCTTTTCAAGCTTTTCCTGGCGGTTCATGCCGGGCAAGGTGCCTTCGCGTTGAAGCTGTTCCAGCAATTCCATGTCGTTGTCGCCACCCACCTGGTTGGCCAGCAAGGGGGTGCGTTGGCCCGGCAACAGTTCAGGGCCATCGTCATACAGTTCAAGTTCAGCGGGTTTCATCAAGGGGCGGAACACACCAAACACCAGAATGGCTGCAATCAGCGCGATACCTATTGGCATGCCCAGTGATTTGGCTAGGTCCATGGTTTCTTGCTGAGCCCACATCGGGATGGTGTCTTCTTCTACTTTTGTGAAGGCCTGATTCAGCACATTCACGGCGTCGCCGCGTTGTTCGTCAAATCCAATTGCCTGCTTCACAAGGCTGTCAAGCTGGGTAATTTCCTCGGGAGTTAATGGCACCTGGCGCGTTTCGCCTTTGGGGTCAGTGATGGTTTTGAAGTTCACCACCACCGCGGCAGACAAGCGCTCGATTTTGCCCACTTGCGATTTGGTGTACTGCACTGATTTGTCCACTTCGTAATTCACGGTGGAGTCTTTGCGCATGCTGTTATTGGTCTGCACCGGTGCATTGTTGCCGCCGTTTGCACCATTGGCCAAAGCCTGCTGGGGGTTTTGACCAATATTGGCTGCAGCCTCGCCTGGGGGCTGATTGGCCATCACACCGGGCACGCCCTGCGGGTTGTTGCTGCTGCCGTCATTCGACTCGCTGATTTGCTGGCTGCGAATGGTGGCCTGGGTGGTGTCACCGTTGGGCTTGTAAATTTCGTCGGTCCGCTCGGAAGTGGAGTAATCCATGTTGGCGGTGACTGTGGCGCGTACGTTTTCGCTGCCGAATACGGGAGTGAGAATGTCGACAATACGGCTCGTCAGGCTTTGTTCAATCTGGTTGGTGTAAGCCAATTGGGTAGGATTCAGACCGCTTTCCAATTGGGTTTTGCCGGTCAGCAAGCGGCCAGACTGGTCGACGATGCTGACGTCTTCCGGGTTCATGCCAGGCAGGCTTGATGCCACCAAATGCACGATGCCATTGATTTGCGGTTCCGAAAGCGTGCGGCTACCAAACAGGTTCAACACAATGGATGCGCTGGGTGTTTGCTTTTCGCGAATGAAAATAGAGGGCTTGGGGATGGCCAGGTGCACGCGTGCGCTTTGCACTGAAGAAATCGACTGAATGGAACGAACGAGTTCGCCCTCAAGGGCGCGCTGGTAGTTCACTTGTTCCTGAAACTGGGTAATGCCCAGCTTCTGGTTGTCCATGGCTTCAAAGCCACTCACGCTGCCTTTGGGCAGGCCTTGGCTGGCCAAGGTTAGGCGGGTGTCATACACCTTGTCTGATGGGACCAGAATGGACGTGCCTGCGGTGTTGAACTGATAGGGCACCTTCATTTGAGTTAGCGCTTCCACAATCGCGCCGCCGTCTTGATCGTTCAAACCGCTGAACAGTACCCGGTAGCTGGTCTGGTTGGCCCACATCAGTAAAGAGGCCAGCACAGCGATCAGAATCGGTACGCCCACCAGAATACCCATCTTGTTTTTCTGGGGTAGTTTTGCAAAACGCCGCTGCATATTGGTGATCGGGTTGTTGCCGACCGGGCCGATCACTTCGGGGCTGCTTAGAACTTCTGCCATGTATTACCTGCGTGTGGGTTAAATTGTTCTACCCATGCATTGTGCTTGGGCGGCTACGCAAGCAAACCGGTAAAAAGGGGCCCTTAACGGCATCTATTTCGAAAACTTGAGAGCATGTTTCAAAAAATAGGGGGCTTTTTACCCCCTTATTGCACGAAGGCTTTGCCTGCCTTGCCTGTAAAAAGACAGGGTAGAACTAAAAATTCCGTATGGAGTGCTTCATGATTGACAAGATGGGGGCCGTGAGTGGCCTCAGTGGCCTGTTGAGCAGTGCCGTGACCGATGCCTTGAAGGGCTCGCCTTTGGCTGGCAAACCACAGCCTCTTGACCAGGCTTCTTTTGCCGACGCCATTTCGAAAGCGTTGGAAAGCGCCAGCATGGCCGCCGACAAATCTGCAGAAATGGGCAAACGCCTGCAAATGGACGACCCCACTGCGTCGATTGAAGAAACCGTGATCGCCATGAACACATCTTCATTGCAGTTCACGGCGGTGGTACAGGCGCGCAATAAAATTTTGCAGGCCTACAACGACATTATGAATATGCCAGTGTAGGCATGAGTCCAGTGTGATGACGGCGGTAGCGGTGGTAAACGGAGTTTTCTTACATCAAGGAAGGACAATTCCGACATACATGGGTGCGTGAATAAACGACGATAATTCTTCAACCAAGGAGAATTGCCATGACTACTCAACACAAAGATGCCATTGCCTTTCTGATAGCAGATCACAACAAAGTGAAAGCGCTGTTTGAGGAATTTGAGGGTTTGACTGACCGTTCCAAAGCCAGAAAGAAAAAAATTGCAGATCAAATTTGTCATGAGCTCACCATTCACACCGAAATTGAAGAAAAGATCTTCTACCCCGCAATTCGTAAACCATTGAATGACGATGATCTTCTTGATGAAGCAGTGGTTGAGCATGCCAGTGCAAAAGATTTAATTACGCAGATTCAGGAGATGGACCCAAGCGACGATTTGTACGATGCAAAGGTTCAAGTGCTTGCAGAACAAGTAGAGCATCATATTGAAGAAGAGGAAAAAGACATGTTTCCGAAACTGCGCAAGACCAATCTGGATTTGCTTGCCTTGGCCGAGAAAATGGAGTTGTTCAAATCAAAACAGGTTGCCAGTGTTTAATTCAGGTACCCAGCTACTGCAATTGGTGTGGCGGTAAACTTGTAGGAGTTACCACATCAATTACTCGCAGCTTACTTCTTTGAAGAAGCGGCCGCCAAGCCGCTATTTCCTCAAAGTAAAGCTGGGAATGCAGGCAATGGTGTGAAGTCGATTGTTTTCAGCTTGGGAAGATGAGTTTTCAAGTCCTCAAATCTGTTTTCGTAATGCGCATCCAATCCTGACACTTTCAAGCTAGCGAGTTTTGATTTTGCAGGTGGCTCTGTAAGCCACTGCTGCACAACGCCATCAGCATCGAAGGAATCCCTGTCGATGGAATGAATGGTGAGTGCTGTCAAATTGGGCATGTTCAATAAGGCTGTCAGTGTTCTAGACGCGAAATGGTTTTCTGCCTCATGTAGCGACTGATAAGTTTCCCGATCGTTCATCATCAAAATAACTGAGAGCTCCAGATCAACACCAAGCTGTGCCAACTGTTCAATGTTTCTAATCGGCCTGTAGCTGTGCCTCAGTGGAAATCCCTCAATACCGATTAGTGAAAGGTCAGGATTGTTTGCATGTAAAACTTCCAAATTTTTATGCAAGTTCAGGTAGTCGCTTGCCAGGGCGTAGGCGGCATTAAATCGAAACGTTTGAATGCCCAGTTGCAGCTTCAGGTTCGAGAATATCTGTGCAACGTGGGTATTGTTTGATTGAATAACAAAAGCCTTCGATGGCACGGCAAGTGCAGATATATCGAATTCCTTCAGCCCAGCCCAACCCTTAAGGGAAAGGTTTTTCGCGTTTATCTCACGGATGTGAGGCTGCGGCCGCGATTTTATGACCAGGGTTTCAACTTTGGGTAGTTGTGCGCTGAGTTGTGCAACGCGTTTCGCATTGCCTAGAATGCTCTCATTGCATTGAAATGACTTCAATTTTTCAAATATGCTTCGGCGAATTAATTTGTTGGTGAGGGCCAGGTGGGCCACGCTTTCGGGCAAACCCAAGTAACTTAGCACCAAGTTGTCGATGTGCGCCGTTGGGCCAGTGGGTTGGAACAGTGGAAACTCTTCTACAATTTTGTTAATGGCCCGCTTTACGCCTTGTTGAGTGTTGTTTGTGGCAACTTGTCGACTGGCGGGTCTGTGTGCTGTGTCGCTCGTGTTGACTGGGTTCATGGTGTTTCACTTTCAGAAGTCGTTTTGGTAATTTATTGCAGCATTTGGAAAAGAAATGGCTTATCCAATTTAAGTGGTACTAATTGGCAAATTGGTTCACGCCATAGCGCATTCAATGGCACACTCAATGGCAAAATAAACGCACACAATCCGGAGCAATACCATGCTAGAACCCTTGCCCATCGCACTTGCCCATTCACCTAGCGCGCAAACCCTGAACATGTTGCCGCATTTGGCCAACCGCCATGGCTTGATTACCGGGGCAACCGGCACAGGTAAAACGGTGACCTTGCAGGTATTGGCCGAGGCGTTTTCAAGAATCGGCACGCCGGTGTTCATGGCCGATGTGAAGGGCGACCTGACCGGCATTTCCCAAGCAGGCAAAACCTCCCTGAAGTTTGAAGAACGCATGAAAATGACAGGCATTCCCATGCCTGAGTTTGGGGGTAGCCCGGTCACGTTGTGGGACGTGTTTGGCAAGCAGGGCCACCCGGTGCGCGCCACCATTTCCGACATGGGACCGCTGTTGCTGGGCCGCCTGCTGGGGTTGAATGACACGCAGGAAGGCGTGCTGAACCTGGTGTTCAAAATTGCCGATGACAACGGCATGTTGCTGCTTGATCTGAAAGACCTGCGTGCCATGTTGCAGCACGTGGGCGAGAACGCGAAGCAGTTCACCACTGAATACGGCAATGTGTCGTCGGCTTCAGTGGGGGCTATTCAGCGGGGCTTGTTGGCGCTGGAAGGGCAGGGAGCCGAAGCATTTTTTGGTGAACCGATGCTGAACATCGACGATCTGATGCAGACGGACACAAACGGCCGGGGCATTGTCAATATTCTGGCCGCCAACCAGCTGATGAATTCGCCAAAGCTGTACGCCACTTTTTTGCTGTGGCTATTGTCAGAATTATTTGAAAACCTGCCTGAAGTGGGCGATGTTGATAAACCGAAAATGGTGTTTTTCTTTGACGAGGCCCATTTGTTGTTTACCGATGCACCCAAGCCCCTGATTGAAAAAGTAGAACTGGTGGTTCGCTTGATTCGCTCCAAAGGCGTGGGTGTGTACTTCGTGACCCAGAACCCCTTGGACGTGCCGGATTCCGTATTGGGTCAGCTGGGCAATCGGGTTCAGCACGCCTTGCGTGCGTTCACGCCGCGCGATCAAAAAGCAGTGAAGGTGGCTGCTGAAACCATGCGACCCAATGAAGGCCTTGACATTGAAGCTGCAATTACCGAGCTGGGTGTGGGCGAGGCACTGGTCAGTTTTCTGGATGCCAAAGGCACACCAGGCCCCACATGCCGCGCTTGGGTGTACCCGCCCGCGAGCAAGTTTGGCCCTGCCAGCCCAGAGCAGTGCCAGGCACTGATTGCGAATTCACTGGTGGCGGGTGTGTACGAGAAAGCAGTAGACCGTGAATCGGCTTTTGAAATTTTGAAGGCCAGAACCGAGCAGGCCATGGCTGCGCAGGGTGCAGCCGAAACTCCAGCAGCCAAAGGCACCCAATCCCCTGAAGAAAAAAGTACTTTGGGCGGACTGGGCGATATGTTGTTTGGTACGAAAAGCGGCAGCGGCCGTAACCGACAAAGCGTGGCTGAAACCATGGCAAAAAGCGCTGCCCGCACGATTGGTTCCCAAGTGGGGCGTGAACTGATACGTGGCGTTTTGGGTTCTTTGCTGGGTGGAAGCAAACGGCGTTAAGGTTTCAAAAACCGCGCTCAGTCGATGGAATGAAGACTAGAGCGTTGTCTGCGTTCTGTCGCCAACAAAAAGCGCTGCAGACGACGTTCGGCACCCCGGTCCATTGTCTTCATTTCACAGCCCAGCTGAACTTGGTCTGCATCGTCGCTGAGTCCTTTGACGTTGCGAACTGTCAGTTCCACCAGCATGCTGCCCTCGCCATCGGGCAGGGTGAGTCGAACATCCTTAAGCACATCGCCGGATTTGTGGCAACTCGGTTTCCCGGGAATTGTGAATCCGCAACCCGCCAGGCTGATGTCGATCAAGCTGGCTGTTCCCTGTGTGGAAGGAACTTCCAGCTTCACTTGTGAGTTCAGTTCATCGTCGGCCATAACCCGAAAATAATTTCGGCGCTGCAAGCGAACAATTGACTTCGGAATCGCAATTCGAAGCGCGCCAGCGTTTTGGTATTCGCTTTGTAAAATGCCAATGCCAGCGAACTGTACTTTTACGCCGTCAGGGAAACTGACCATCACATAGGCAGTGTTGGCGCCGCAATTTGCACTGAGCGCTTTTTCATAGGGAGTACCAAGCCAGATCAAGCCTGCACTCCAGTCAATGTTCAACACTTCCGTTACGAATTGAGTGTGATCCGCCTGTAAGTAAACATAAATTTCATGCTCGTCTTCATCGATGCTGTTAAGCAATTTACGAACGGTGGGCACGGCACTCAGACTGAATTCTTGCAGCAGCTTTTGATCGCGTTCCGGCGCGATACTTGTATTTTGACTCATGGCTATCCCTCTGTATTGAATTCTTTGTTTTCTATTTGATACACCCAAGCCAGCAATTCTGCAATGGCTTGATAAAGACCGGGTGGAATTTGTTGGTCCAGATCAATATTCATCAGCAGTGAGACGAGTTCACGGCTTTCATGAACGAATACACCAGACTCCTTGGCTTTTTGAATGATCTGCTCAGCAATCAACCCTTTGCCTTTGGCCACTACTTTGGGTGCGCCTGAATGTTCCAGGTAGGCCAGTGCAACTGCTTGTTGGGGGCTTAAGTTATTCGCCAATTTTCACCCCCGATTCCACCATGAACTGCCCGTGAACCAGCTTGAGTCCTTGATTGTCCATCGCTTGTTGAAACTCCTGCCAATGGGGGTCAATCGCTTTTTTGCTTTGCGCAGGTCCGGATATTTGAACATCGCATTGCGAACCTACCATGCGAACACGAACGTGGAGTTCACCCAAATGAGCCATGTCCAGTTTCAGCCTGGCCACCCAAGGACGCGCGGGCTCTTCACCAGCCTCTTCAGGTTGATCGGAAGGGTCGTCTTGGTCAGGTTCGATGTCGATTTGAATGGGTTGTCCCAGCAAACCGCTTAGTGCCAGTGAAATTCGATTATTGTCCAGGGTCGCCAGTTGTGCAGTCACCATTTTCACGGATTGATCCAGGGCACTGGGAGCCAATCCTTTTTCGCTAATCACCTGGTCTTGTCCAAACCTCGCCTGGGGTTCGCGTGCAATTTGGTCAGTGCTGCGTTGTCCGTTGGCCCATTGCTGCAAATGCGATTCATAGAACAAACCACTGTTTTCAACTGCAGCGCTGACCTGTTTGGCCAGCACACCTGCCAGGTTGTTGTTCAGCATACTTGTATTCTTAATCTGCTGGCTGGCTTGCAGGGCTGCACGTGGGTCGGTTTTGGCGGCGGCAAGTTCCGAATTGTTCGCAGCACTGTTTTCGAGCAAAGCGTTCATCGTGGAGTTGGTTTGCGCCTGAATCTGGGTGCTGAGTTGCTTCAGGCTGGTCATGACCGTGGTCGACACCTGGGTGGGGCTGCCTTTTCCCAGCCTTTCCAGCAAACCAATCAATCTGGCTGAACCGGAAAGCCGGTCTACAAAACTCGGCGATTCCTGTGCTTCGCCTTCATCGCCAGTGACAGGCAGGGTCGTAATAAGGTTGCGAGCATCTGCAATCTTTTTATTGCCGCTGGCGCCACCTGCGGACAGGTCATCGCCTTTGCTGGCCAAGGCAAAGCTGACGGTGACCATTTCGCCCGCAGTCAGTGAACGGCCCGGTGGCAGTTTCACTTGAATATTTTGACCTGCGAATTCCAGTTCTGCTTCACCACCAGGGCCGCTCTTGTTGACACGGACCATCACGGTCTGGCCGGCAAGCTGTTGGGCCTGTGGCAGGGGCAACTGACGCGACAAAATGGCAACCACGGGTGCTATTTCACCCTTGCCAGATGCAACCCGGTCACCCGGGTTCGATTGAAGTACGGTGTTGACGTTGGGTGGAGCCGATTTAACCGGGCTTAATGACATGTCTCACACCCGTTGCCGTTAGCGCAATGGCTCAGTTGGATCCATAAGAGTTGCTGAGTTTCTGCGAGTTATTGGCTGCGCGAAGAAATTCTTCCAACTGCTTAAGGCGAGGTTCAGTGATGTCGCGAATTGCAGCGTCATCGGCCAGGATTTTCTTGAGATAACCAATGTGCTGGCTACGTTCTTTTTCATTCAGTTCGATTTGTTGTGCCTCTTTCACAGCTTGTAGTTCATGAATAAGTTTGGAACATTGTTCCTCCGCAGCACACAAATCGTCCCAGTTGCCAGCCTTGGCGGAATCCAGCATCAATTGGCTTTGATTCGCAATGGCCGCGTACAGTTTCATGATTGCACCGTTGTGTTCTGTCGCAAAAATCATGGTCGAAAGCAGTCCTTTAAATGTTGTTATGGTTTGCTTGCGGTTTGGCCAATTTCAAGCCAAGCGCCACGCAGGTCTTCCAGCAGTGAGATGCAGGTGTCCATGCGTTCAGGGTTGTTCTGGGCATTGGCAAGAATCAATTCCTTGCCGATGTAGTCGTACAGCGAAAGCAGTTGCTCGGCAAGTGCGCCACCGGCATTGACATCCAGCGAAGCCGTCAGGCCATCTTTGATGATGCGCAGCGCTTTGTCCACTGACTTGGCCTTCATTTCAATATTTTGCATTTCCATGTAGATCTTGGCTTTGCGAATGGCTTCAATCGCGCCTTCGTACAGCATCACAATCAGGCCGTGGGGGGACGCGCTGTTTATGCCTGTTTCCAGGCCCACTTGTGCATAAGCTTTTGCGCCGTACATCATGGATGCGTTCACTTGTTGGTTTGTCTAAAACAAATAGTAGGCTGCTTATCCCCTGTTCGATACGAACAAAAACAGGGGTTTTACGGCACAGTTCCGGGCTTACCGTTGTTGGGCAAGCGCGGCAAGTTGCTGGCTTAGGTATGAGCTGGTTTGTTGCATGCTGGCCAGCATGGAATCAAGTGCACTGAACTGTGCGCGGTAACGTTTTTCAATTTGTTCCAAACGAAGGTTGAGTCGGCCTTCTTGATCATCCAGGCGCAGTTTGCGGCTGTTCAGTCCGTCTGTCCGGGCCACCAAGGTGCCCCCTTCATCGGAAAGCGTACCGATCCAGTCGCTTAGGCGTTCTGCAAGACCTTTGCTAAAAGTAATTGTACCCATGCCGCCAATTGCGCCCTGTGCCACCGAGAACTGAAGGCCTTCGCTGGGATCGCCCGTAGCGCCTGTTAGTGTGTTGCCCACACCCGTGCCCGCCAGTCCATTCAAAGTACCAGCCACTGTGTTGCTGCCGTCGTAGGCTGTGCTTATATTGATGGCGTAAGTACCTTCCTGGGTCATGCTGTTGGCGCCAATGTACCGTACCCGGGCATCGGTGGTGGTGGCCGTGTTGGAAAACACTTTTTCCAGAATGGACGGGTCCGCTGCCACGGCTGTGTCAAGTTTTGATTTGTTCAGCGAGAGTACGCCATCTTGGTCAAAGCTCAAGCCAATGTCGCTTAGCCCAACGCCATACTGGGCCACTTGCTCGCGAAGAATATTGCGCAGTCCGCGTTCCAGGGTGGACGGTGTGGTTTCCCTGGACAATGTGGCATCTTTCTGTTGCTGGTCTTTCAGGTTACCGCGAATCTTGTTGTATGCCGACACGAAACCATCCAGGGTGGTTTTTAGCGCAGTGTCGTCTAGCCCAACATCGATATTGATTGGTGCTGTCGTAACCGCTTTCAGGTTCAGTGTCAGGCCTGCGACTGCATCCGTTACAGTGTTGCTGGCTTTGCTGACGGGCAAGTTGTTGATCGTAAAATTGGCATTCAGTGCGGCTTGCAGGGTGTCGGCATTTTTGCCTGCACCTGCTGCGGCAGTGGGGTCATAGGCCAAACGGGAAAGTCCGCCTGTGTCGGTGTTGTTGCCATCGGCATCGGCCACTTCAAGCTTGAAGCCGTTCACTGCACCCGTTTCCTTGCTGGTCAACACCAGTCGCGAACCTGCACCATCGTTGACGATGGATGCGGTAACACCCGCATCGGCGTCGTTGATGGCTTGCCGTATGCCGTCAAGGGTTTGTTGACCCGCACCGATATTGATCATGACCGGTGTTTTGTCGGCATTGTCGGTGAATGTGTTGGTGTTGGAATCGTAGCTGCCCAAAGTAATGGTCAGGCTGCCTGTGCCTACAACACTGTCGGAGGTCGCCACACCCGCAGCCGCCACGCTTTGGGCCTTGGCCAATTGGCTGACTTCAATGCTGTAAGAGCCCTTTGCGTTGGCAGCGCTTGCCGTGGCCGACACCATTTTGTCGTCGCTGGATGTGGCTTTCAGCGGATTCAAATTGCTGAGATTGGTCAACTTGTCAGCGGCTGTTTTTAAATCGGCAAAAGAATTCTTGATAATCCCGTAAATGGAAATCTTGGTGTTGATCGCAGTGCGCTCTTGGCTCACTTTGTTCAGTGGCAATCGCTCGGCAGCCATCAATGAACCAATGATGCCTTCGATGTCCAGACCTGAACCAATGCCTGCGGATGAGATACCTACCATGACTTATTCCCCTTGTTGCGTTCTAGGCTTCGCGAGACATTAGAACGCCTTGCATTTTTTCGATGGCTTTTGCGATTTTCAGCATTTCTACCGAAGGAATCTGCTTAAGAATTTCCTGAGTTTCCCGGTCAACAATCTGAATAATTGGTTTGCCATTGTCGTTGTCGACTACAAACTTTAAATTGGATTGGTTGCCGCTAAGCGCCGCGTTTGCTTTTTGAACCACTTCCAGCACTTCGCCCACACTAAGCTCAGCCTGCTCGCCCATTAGCGGTTTGGCTGCGTTGCCCGAAGGCGCTTTGATGTTGGTTGTTTCCTGCGGTTTTTGCAGGGCGCTCGCATAATCTGCCATGTTTGAAATGTTCATTTTCGCCACCTTCCAAATTCTAAGCGGGCAAGACAAGCCCCCATGACTTGATTAACGGCAGGTTTAGGGGTTTTCTTTAATGTTAAAAAGCCCGGTGAGCTTGATTCACCGGGCTTTTTGTTTGATTCGAACCCACTTGTGGCGGGTTCTGGTCTGTTTTCAGGTAGATGCCTGAATTAACGCAGCAAGCTCAACACGTTGTTGGGCAGCTGGTTGGCCTGGGCCAACATGGCAGTACCAGCCTGCTGAAGAATCTGTGAACGGGTCAGGTTCGCAGTTTCCTTGGCGAAGTCAGCGTCCATGATTCGGCCACGGGCCGAGTTCAAGTTGCTGCTGGTGGTTTGTAGTGAGGAAACAACTTGCTCAAGGCGACTCAAGCCAGCACCAGTCGTAGCGCGCAGGTTGGTGATGTCGTCAATCGCTGTGTCAATGTCAGTGATGGCCTGTGTGGCGTTGGCCACGGAGTCCACTCCGCCAAAGGCAGTCACGATTGCGGCTTGAGTTGCGCCACCCAGGGTGGTTTGCAGGTCGTTACCGCCGGCAGCACCTGTGTCAGTCAGGTTCACGGCCAATGTATCGGCAGCGTCGTTGCCTGAACCGATTTGCAGTGAAACCGATTTGTTGGCAGCCAGGAACACGGCGTTGTCGTTGAATGTGGTGCCTGTGGCAACACGGCCTACTTCGTTGGCCAGTTCAACATATTCGCGGTTCAGGTTGGTGCGGTCGGTTGCGTTCAATGTGCCGTTTTTGGCTTGAACACCCAGTTCACGCATACGCTGCAGGTTGTCACTGATTTTGCCCAAGGCGCCATCAGCCACTTGCAACAGTGAAATGCCATCGTTGGCGTTGCGGGATGCAACATCGAAGCCTTTGATCTGGGCTTGCATGCGTTCTGCAATGGCCAAACCAGCGGCATCGTCTTTGGCGCTGTTGACACGCAAGCCAGAAGACANTGTATTGATTCCTAACATTTAGGACCTCCTAGCGGTTGAATTGATAAAACCTGTGTGAAGGGTTTTATCGCTTTGGGTTATGTAACCCTTGTGCAGTTTCTTTTACTGACATTTCGTTTAACGGAGGTTTGCAAATAAACTTAAGCTAATTTATTGATTTAATTAAAATTAATTTTGATTAAGTAAAAAAGGAAAAAGATTATCCCTCCTTAGGAGGAATAATCTTTTGAAGTAGTAAGTGGTTTGGCTAATTTTTAATTCATTACTGCAACAGGCTCAATACGTTGTTGGGCAGCTGGTTGGCCTGGGCCAGCATTGCCGTGCCTGCCTGTTGCAGAATCTGTGAACGGGTCAGGTTCGCTGTTTCCTTGGCGAAGTCCGCATCCATGATTCGGCCTCGTGCGGCTTGCAAGTTGGTGC
>NZ_JANKHG010000006.1 GCF_024623725.1 Limnobacter parvus
CACGCAATGCGTCTTCGTTCTAGGTTACCCGGTCCACGAGTATGTTACACGTGGATACGTTATTTCGAACGATACGACACACGAAGAGCACACGCCCTATGGGTAGGAAGCACGTTTCGAGAACGACGAGAGTTTCGATGAAAGAGACGAGAGAAGTCGACGCAGAAGGTATCCATGGATCTTCGAAGAGAACCTTCGAAGATGTATATCGGTATCCTTTCGCTCTGCGCGACTCGCTACAAGTTCTTTCGCTCTCGTCGACTCGTTCTAGACGCTTCGTTCGATCCCAAAGAGGAGTCTTCGNCTAGACGCTTCGTTCGATCCCAAAGAGGAGTCTTCGATATGTCCCGTTGCTAGGAGGAGAACAAACGCAACACAGACCACGAAACATAGAAGAGAATAGGCGAGCACGAGCTCTCCGACACGAGGCACTTTAGAGATTTTCTTATTAGTTTGCATGGACGTTTTTATATTCGTTTGTACGGTTTCCACGATGCAAATACGAAATACGAGATCGTGACG
>NZ_JANKHG010000007.1 GCF_024623725.1 Limnobacter parvus
AAAAATCTCGTCTCTCGTGATGCCCTCGCTTACCACATTGGAAAAATTGTTCCCGCGATTTATCGGTTCACGGTCGCTCAGTTCTTTCAAACCGTAGCGTGACGTACTCGCTCGCGCGTATTCCGGGTACGTGCGAGTCAACGTGCACTGGGCAACTCTTTGGATTCGTAAGTCGCCCCAAGCACACCTCTGTCTTGATGACTACTCGACGACTGCTCGTCGTTTGCCTCGAATCGCGGGAGTTGTCATCGCACTGGTCATACCTGCGAACCGCAATACTGTCCGATTGGTACTTCGGTACTCGGGCAGAGGAATGCATTTAACGTCCTCCGTAATTCTGTTCGGGCCCGCGGGAGTGGACCCCACTGTTCAGTTGAGGACAATGCCTTCGTAATCCTGTTCAGCGGTCCCTCCTCGCGAGTGGACCCCACTGTTCAGTTGAGGCCTCTTGCCTTCGTAATCCTGTTCAGCGGTCCCTCCCCGGGTTCCACATGTTCAGTTGGAGTGTATTATCTCGCAGTCATATTTGCTGGATCGCTAGTATCGTCGGTGGGTGCCATCGACCGTGATAAGATCCAGACGACGTGACAGGAATCGAGCGAAGGTCAATGCTTGGGCTTTCCGCTGAACCTTAGGGTTATCCGGTGCACGGGGGTACGTCATGTAGGTTTGTTAGTTCTTTCGAGAGATCGCGATCTCGTTCGTTCCGGGCGCGCCGCGATTTTTTCCTATATCATCCGATTCATCGGGCATTTTTTAAGGGATAC
>NZ_JANKHG010000008.1 GCF_024623725.1 Limnobacter parvus
AAGAAGAACGACGGCGGGTTGTCAAGGCAAGAAGGGACAGAGAGAGACAGAGGTAGAGTTTCGTAGTCTCCCGTGAACACGATAGATTATATATCGAGCATGCGTACGACTTGCACGGTCTCTGCACGACCGCGACGAACGCCGACGAGCGTCCAACAATCGCTCGTACGTCGCGTATGTTCTCTCCGACCGCTCTTATTCGTATCCTCGTTCTTGTACCTTCGTCCGACTCTGAAACGTTCTCTTAGAAAGAAGAACGACGGCGGGTTGTTAAGGCAAGAANGAAGGGACAGAGAGAGACAGATACGGAGAGTAACGATACGCAACGCAAGCAGTCTTAGGTTTACGTGAGCAACCCTCAGCCAGGCGTGGTCCAGGAATTGTATCCGTGGACCGCAATGTGCGTTCGAAATGTCGATGTTCATGTGTCCTGCAGTTCACACGTTGACGCGCAATTAGCTGCGTTCTTCATCGACCCACGAGCCAAGTGATCCACCGTTCAGGGTAATCTTTTATAAATTTTCAACAGTTCTGTACTCG
>NZ_JANKHG010000009.1 GCF_024623725.1 Limnobacter parvus
TCGCAAGACATCCTTTCAACGATCGACCGGTTTTTAACGTCCGTCCTCTCTCTTTCGTCTCCTACGGCCGTTTCTCTTCTCTCGACGATTCCAGCGGTTCCCGCGTGCAGGGAACTCACGCAAGTGAAAAAGCGAGCGAGACGTACCGTCGGGTGTGTGTGTGTGTTCGGGGACTGGACGACCGGCGCGACGTTAGGATGCGCGGTCCAGCGATAGACGACGAAGAGACATGGGATGACCAACACTCTCTTTTCTCTATTCTCGAAGCGCCGAATTGCCATAAAAAAAAAAATCACACGCGCGCACGACATAGTCGTAACGCGCGTGTATACCTCGTCTCTCTCAAAGTTTTTCTCTCGAGCCTCGCCAAAGAGGATCGTCTTCTTCCTCGTCTGCGATCTCTCCGAACGAACCGACCGTACGAACAACTTCGTAACGGACTCGCATGCGCATCTTTCTCGGGTACAGAAACGCTGCGCAAAACACCTCGAGCTTGTAGTACAGCGGCACCCGTGTATAGCCGATCTTAGACACACGCTAGTTCGCACACGCGTTACATATATATATAATATGTAAGATTTCCNTTGGGGCCAGGCGCGCGGGCAAAGAGATACACGACGACGGGGAAAATTCGTCCCGATACGAGTACGTGTACTCTCAGATCTCCGCGCGACGCTGGGGATCATACCTCCCTAAGTCGTCAGAGCGTTCGAAGAAATCTCGCGTGTGCGTTCCCGGATCTACGGCTGGATACTTTCGGGGCTTGTAAAAAAGCACAGAGCGTGTAAAACGCAACGACGACCCATCGATGCGACGGTCCTCGTTGTTCTCAGTCGCTTGCGCGAAGAGACGGAGTGGGCATTCGATCCCTGGGGCTGTACGAGAGTCTTAAGAAAAGACGGTAGATTATGGCAAAGTTTCGCACGCCATCGAGTATAGGTTTTTGGTTCTCTCTTCTCTCCTCTCTCGACCGAGTTCCCATATTTGCTTTCTTTTTCTCAGTCTCGCCAAATATAA